>NZ_UGTL01000001.1:0-2402153 GCF_900454955.1 Prevotella disiens
AACCATGCCGTAAGTGAGCCTGCAAGACCATCCCATACGGCTATGCCGAACACGATAGGTCCGAGTATCGAAAGGACAATCAGAATAAAGGTGCGAAGCGTGTCAATGATAAGCCCCGAAGCGTGGAACAGCAATTCCAAAAAGTCGTGTACCAATTTCATGACCCATTGCTTGGTCTGATAGGCGGCACGCTCGGCATACATCCCCGCAATTGTCACGGCATCTTCAGGTCCGATAATGCCCATTTCCTCTATCTTCTGGTCGAACTTTTCGTTGGAAACCAAATAAGCCGTCTCGGGATTCCTGAGGTAGGCTTCCTCCTGCAGCTTGTCTCGCTTGGCAGTAAGCTCGGCAAGGTTCCCCTCCTGCTGGTGTACCATCATCTCCGTTCCCTGCACTACGGGCGAGAGGACGGCATTCATCGTACCCAGTACGACTGTCGGGAAGAACATGATGCAGAAGCCCAAGACAAAGGGACGGAGCAAAGGGAAAACGTCTATCGCCTCGGCACGGGCTATGGAAGCCCATACCCGAAGGGCAATATAAAAGAGTGCACCAAGCCTGCAATGCCCTTGGCAATGCCCGTCATCTGGGCACAGAGCGGCATCATCTCATCGTAGGTCGAGCGAAAGCAGCTCGTGTAAACTGGCAAAATCCATAAGCAAAAGTGTTTATGAAAGTTTTTTCAAGTTTTTTTTAGTCTGTGTATTTACCAGTACCTTGCCGTGTTGCCGTAGAGCGCCTTAACAGAGGCAAGGTCGTTCTTTTCACGAGCACGGACATAACTCACGGAGATATTCTTCCTTGTATAGTACGACACCAAGGAGCGGTACTCGCGTAGTGTGGTATAGATACGGTCTATCTGCTGCATACGCTCGTGGTCGTTCATGGAGAAGACATTACTCTTGACAATGGACTTGAGTTCCTTCAGGCTCTCACCACTTTGCTCGAGAAGCTTGGTGTAGCCCGAAGCCATCGCAGCGAGTTCTGTCGGGCGGAAGTTCTTGTCAGAGAGCATCTTCTTGTAGGAAGTGACATAGACCTCAGAGATGTCGCCTACCATGAGAATACACTCCTTGACCTTATAGGCATCGCCTATAAGGTTATTCACCTTCTTTAGGGCATCGTAATACTTCTTGGTGTCGTTGTAGAGTTTTTCCACCTCCTTGAATCCGTCCAAGGTATTTTTTACTGTCTTCGAGGCGGTGGCTATCTCCTTGACCGTATTGGCAATGTTGCCGGCAAAGTTACCCGGGTCATAGACCGTCCACTGTGCGTGTGCTTTGGAAACTGAAAGGCTCAATCCTAAGAGAGCCATAAATAAAAACTTTTTCATTGTTACTGCTATTTTGATTGTTCGTACTTATTTCTTCTTATTATTTCTTTTCTCATTGGCAAGCTGTCGGATAGCGGTCTCTATATCGCCACCGAGTTGTTCCGCACGCTGCATGACCTCTACCTTTTCTGTTTCCTCCGTGGTGTAGGTCAGGTATTCCTCCATGCTCACCTCCGTAGCATAGACAGCACTCTGCATACCGCCCAAGCCTATCCATACCTCTTTGTAGAGTCGGTTCGGGTCATTGTTCTGGTTGATGGAGAGTATCTGGCTCTTTTCCTTTTCAGATAAGCCGAGCATCGCCTGTATACCATCGAACTTGGTCATATACTTGCGCTGGTCAAGCAGTATCTTGCAGTCAGAGTTGTTGATGATGCTCTCCTTGACAATGGGCGACTGGATGATATCGTCCACCTCCTGCGTTACGACAATGGCTTCCCCGAAATACTTTCTCACCGTCTTGTAGAGATACTTGATGTAGTCTGCCATGTTTGCCGAAGCAATCGCCTTCCACGCTTCCTCAATAAGTATCATCTTGCGGATACCCTTTAATCGGCGCATCTTGTTGATGAAGGCTTCCATGATGATAATCGTTACACTGGGAAAAGGTCTTTGTTGTCCTTCACTTGGTCAATTTCCAAAGACGATGAAGCGTTTAGAGAGCAGGTCGATGTTCTTGTCCGAGTTCAAAAGGAAGTCGTAACGACCGCCACGATAATATTGCTTGAGTGTTGTAAGGAGGTTGTTGATATTGAAGTCCGAGAGCGTTACCTTGATGTCACGCTTTTCCATATCCTTGCGGTACACATCTCGCAGATACTCATAGAAAGTATTAAAACAGGGCGTAACGCTATGGTCAGCACATATCAGCTCGATATAGGAGTTTACGGCTGAACCAAGTTCACCTGCCTCGGTCTTAGTAATATGCTCATCTGCACTCTTCCAAAGTGTAAGCAGCAAGCGTACAGATACTTTCCCGCTTCTCCACGTCGAAGAAGTAATCATCCGTATAAAAAGGGTTGAAGGATATAGGACTTTCATTGGTATAGGTGAAATACACGCGTCCTCACCCTGGTCTTGCGATGGATAAGTTCACACAAGCCTTGATATGAGTTACCCGTATCAACTAAGAGGACATGCGCCCCCTGTTCGTAATACTGACGTACCATGTGGTTGGTAAAGAAAGACTTACCACTACCCGAAGGACCCAAGATGAACTTGTTACGGTTGGTGATGACTCCCTTTTTCCGGCAAATCCGATATATCCAAGTGGACGGGCTTTCCTGAAAGGCGGTCTGCCATCTTGATACCGAAGGGAGAGAACGAATCCTTATAGTTTGTCTCTGCCGTAAAGAAACAGAGGGCAGGCTCGATAAAAGTATAGAATGACTCTTCTGCGGGAAAGTCTGCCGCATTGCCGGGAATGCCCCAGTAGAGCGTTGCCGCATCAATGGTATTGTGACGTGGGTGGCATTCCATAAGAGCAAGTGCCGAACCTACGTCATTCTTGATCTGGCGAAGTCCTTCCTTATCGCTGCTCCATGCCAGCACGTTGAAGTGGGCACGGATGGAGGTCAGTCCCTGTGAATGAGCAATATTGAGATACTCCTGTATCCATTCCTCGTTGATCTGGTTGCTACGGCTGTAGCGTGCCAGCGAGTGCATGTTTCTTGCCTGCTTCTCGAAGCGTTCCAAGTTGGCATCGCTGTCCTCGATGAAGATATACTGGTTATAGATATGGTTACAGGGTAACATCAGCCCTACGGGAGCGGCGAAGGACAACCTGCAATCCGATCGGTCAGTGGATAGCCGTTCGTATCGGCTGTCCGTGCTGACCGTTGTCGGTAGGTCATCCGTGTCGGAGAGTGTGTGTAGACAAAGCATATTGTCGCCGACACGCACAAGGTCTGCGCCCAGACGGATGTCCTCCAAGGAGGCATGTCCCTCTTCTGAAAGAGAGAAATACCTGTCAAGGAGGCCACCCTTTTCATTTGTGCCAACTAACTCATCTTCAGTCATGCGGACATCCTTAGCTGTTCGGTATCGTTGATGATACGCTCGAACTGGTCCACTGCTTCCATAAACTTCATCACTTCATCTTTGTTGGTGATTTCCTTGGGCAGCAGGTGTCCACGGCAGAGTGAAGAGAAATTACTCTGCTGTGCCATACGCTGCTTGTTGGTCTTGGTAAGGAAGAGATAGACAGAGTGGTGGAGATACGGACGCTCGTTGAAGTGCCGTTCTGATGCACGGGCAAGGAAACTCAGTCCGCCATCGGAGAGCTTTCCTTGATAGTCCTCCTTAATAAACCAGTCCTGCTTGTGTACGATGCTGTAATTGGGTAGCACCTTGATTGCCTTATGCCAGGCAGAGTGCATCGCCTCGTATTCGGCGGAGGTGACGGTAAAGAGTTCGGGCAATTCCAAACGGAAGGCGACCGTGATGTCGGCGTCCTTGCTCACCATGCAGCCCTGCTCGACGGAAAGCAGTGGAAACTTCGACTCCAAGGTAGTTATCTTACTGTTGTTTCTCATTGCTTCGTTCTTTTGGGTTGAAGGTTACGGATAAGGTGATAGACCGTCCGGCGGTTCAAAAGGTAGCGTGGGTGCATTCTCACGGCTCCCTTTTTCATGAGTCCGTATTGCCATACTTGCGGTTCATGGCGAACGTTTGCCACACCACGAGGGTGGCACCCACTACGCCTATGCCCAGACAGGCTATCTGGCTCACTCCACAGAGATAAAGAATGACCACGAGGATGAAGACAGCCAGCAAGCCTCCTGCAAAGAGGAATAGGTATTGCGCCTTCAAGCCCTTGAACTCCACCGTCCGACCTACACCTTTGTTGATTTCCCACTCAGCCATTGTTACAAGAAGAAAGAACGTAGGATGGTGGCAGCCACGATGAGGAAGATACACGCACCGAACCAAGAGGCAGCGGTCTTGCTCGTATCGGGGTCACCCGAACTGAACTTATTATAGACCTTGATTCCTCCTATCAAGCCCACCACGGCACCGATGGCATAAATCAATTTGGTACCGGGGTCAAAATAACTGGTCACCATCTTCGTGGCTTCGTTGATGCCCGCCATTCCATTGCCCTGCGCATAAGCTCCTACGGTGGCGGCAGCCATCAGGAGCAGCATTGTGATTTTCTTTTTGTTGTTCATTGCTGTTTTTATTTTAAGTTGTTAAACAAATTATTTTCTTTTTAGGGTGAAAGTGGCAAGGGGTAGCTCGGTTTTATCGTATGACAGATATTGGCAGATTGTTTTACTTTTGAGCCACCCCCGCATCACTTTACAATTTTACAATATGAACATTGGTTTTACAGATAGTATGACAGTGGACGCTCGCCCATATCGTCAGTTTCCGTCATCATATTGTCAGAAGTGTTCTTTCTGGAGGCATCGAAAGTGGATAATTCATCTGTCTGCTCTTCTCCTTCCTCTGCGCTTCGGATTTTATCCAGCAATATGGACTGCTCACCTTGCATTTTGGCGACATACTCCTTGTATTTCTCCATAAAGTCAGTGCCTTTAAGTTGACCGACAATTTCCTCGACTTCGGCATCATCTACCTCATCACTGTTCTTACGCCACTTTCTCATGCGACCTAAGTCACGTGCGAGGATAGATTGACTGGATACCTCACCATCTTCAGATGCGGACTCAATGGGCAGACTCAGCTCCTCGCGAGCAACCTCGTTTTCGTCCTCTCTTTCCATATCGTAGTTAACCTCCATCTCGTTATCCTCTTCCTTTAAGTCATCTTTATTTTCGGAGTTTTGCGGTGCAAAATTATTACTATTCTGCTTTGAATTTTCAGATGAAGAAGCAGAGGGAACTTGTGGGATAATAGGGGAAATGGAACGGCTTTTGCCAATCAGTACAAACTCGGCTTGATCTTCTTTTCCTTCTCCTTTTTGTCCGTCTTTTTCCTTCGTCGCTTCATTCTCCTTAGTCTGCTCATTGCCCTTTTTATTTTTCTTGATAAGGACGCCATACGGAGATACATACCGCATATAGAAGTACAGGATACCCAGCATTATCCAAATGATGATGAGTATCAGTATAAAACTGAAAAGTATTGTTTCCATCATAGTGTTATTGTTGTCTTGCGTCTTTGCTTTGCTGCCGCACTGTTGAGCAATTCCAAATGTTCACGCAGGTGTTCCCGAAGGATGTTGTCAATATATGCGGCTATGGAGACACGCTCCCCCAAGTCCTGCAATACGTTGCGCAGATTCTGCAGCGTTTCCAGATTTATAGAGAAGGCTGTCCGCATTTGGGAGCGGACGGGATGAAAGTACAGGGAGCGGTAGTCCTCTATGGAAAGGGAGGACACGCCGGGCTTTTCCATTCTCGGATTACTTTCTCTTCTTGTTTCCTTATCCCTTCTCTCCCCAGTTTCCTCCTCGGTTTTTTCTGCAAATTTCTCTTTTAGCGTCTTTGCCTCTTTCGGGGTTCTTTCCTCCTCTCGTGATGTTTCAGACAAAGGCGCAGCTTCATCGGGCGGGTCGAAGGAGTTGGGAGTCGTTGTTGGTTCCACAACGACGTTGTCCTCTGCCATTCTCTTCAGCTTGTTTTCCAGTTGTTGCTTTCTCTCCTCAATCGTTGCCATTTTCTGATTTCGTTTTTAGTTTGAGACGTTGTATCAAATCTGATATGAGCTCATCCACTCCTGTGCCTATTCTCAACCCCTTTGCGGGAGGCTGATAGGTGGAGCGAAACACTCCTCGTAGCCCGTATGTGGAAAGTTCGTGGGAGAAGCGGTGCATGGCATATACATAGCCGGGAAGGAGCGTGATTTGCTGCTCGTTGATGAACTTAGTATATTCGTCGATGATGACGTTCCTTACCCTTCTGTCCACCTTGTTCCAAAACAGTATGATGTCCTTTATCCGGGAATCGGACATAGAAACTCCAATGTCCGTGATAGTCTTGGCGTATGCCAGACATGAGACCAAGGACTGGATGTCGGCTTCAAGCGGAGAAAGGATATAGTCCATCTGAAGGGACAGCTCCATCAGCTCAGAGGTTCCTGCATGACCAGGGAAGTCGAACACGACCACCTGAAACTCCTCGTCATGGAGTCTCTCAATATGGTTACTGGCTGTTTTGACCGCATCACGGGGGGCGGACTTGTAAATTCGGTATGCTTGTTTACCGAATGTCTGAAAAAACGCTTCCATCGACCTTGACAGTTCCTCGCTTTTCTGAATGACACTCTTCTCTCGCTCCCTGAGCTTGTAAAAGGAATCCTGTGACAAGTCGCAGTCCACCACGAAAAGATTGACATCCTTCTCATAGAAAAGGATGCTACTTATGATTTCGGCAAGAGTACTTTTTCCCACTCCTCCCTTTTGGGAAGAGAACCCCAGGAAGAGGGGGTGTTGTTGTTTGTTCTCCATAATGATAATTTCTTAGTTTATATTATTTGTCTATTTGATGTTTGGATGTTCTTTTATTCTTAAGAGTTATCAGCAGACAGTTTGTTTTGACTACATTTGGTTCATACGATAGTCCTAAAGAACGATTTCGAGTTCTTACAATCTGTTGTACTGACAATAGTTTGTCATGACAATAAATTGTTATGAATATGCATTGTTCCTTCTTATCATCTTTGGTGCAAGCAGGCGGTAATATGATATGTCTTTTGCTTGTGACATCATACCATTGTTCGCTCGTTCTGACTGCAAAATAAATGATATTTCGGCTGATTTTATGACACCTATGAAGTACAGGGATATGCAAGGAAAAAGAGTGAATATCATTGATAATGAGATATTTGAAAATCTGCCGTAACTTTGCAGGCAGATAGAGAACATGGAGCTAATCTCCCCGAAGCGGACACCCTGAAAGGTGGATGCTTCTATTGCATCATCTCTTGATATTGGCAAGGTGTGTCTTTGTCCGACAAACTCCGTTTTTGCCGACAAAGACCCTTGCCCCGAAGGGGAGAGAATTACTCCAAAGTCGTAATTACAAAAAGGAAAGATAATGAATGACAAGATTGAACGATGGGACAGATGGGACACCCGTCTTCCTAACCCGAAAGACCAGCAAAGGGCGATTGATTTGTTTCAACGTTCGGGCGCAGAAACCAAGTCGGATTTCGTGCGTGGTCGCATTCTTGGGGAGAGTTTCAAGGTGATAACGGTGGATAAATCCGCCGTGGAATACTACCGTAAACTCTCCGAACTGACGGCACAAATCCATAAAATTGGCGTGCTGTATAACCAATCCGTGCGTGCCATCAACAGCTATCATTCGGTCAAGACCGCACAGATTCTGCTTGAAAAGTTGGAGAAACTGTCGGCTCAAATCATAGCTTTGCAAGAACAGGCTATCCGTTTAACCATTGACTACCGCAAGAGATGATAGCCAAGATTTCAGCAACGGAGAACCTTGGAGGAGCACTCGGCTATAACTTCAAAAAGGTAGAGAAAGAGGAAGCAAGCATTCTTCTTACTCAAGGCTTGTATCAAAACAAAGAGGAACGATATACGATGGCAGAGGTGTTTGCCGATATGCAAGTACTTATCCCTGAGAAATGCCGAACAAAGAAGATGGTATTCCATTGCTCGCTCAATCCACATCCGGACGAGAAACTATCTGATGAAACGCTCACGCAGATTGCCAAAGAGTATATGGAAGCACTTGGCTATGGCAAGCAGCCCTATATCGTGTTCAAGCACAGCGACATCGCTCGTGAGCATATACACATCGTGTCGCTTCGGGTGGACAGTCGTGGAAAGAAAATCAACGATAAATTTGAAAAGCGGAGAAGTAAGCAGATTACCGATGCCTTAGAAAAGAAATATAACCTCATTGCGAGTTCAAAGGTTAGCGAGAAAACCGTAACAGAAACGCCCAAGGTGGATACCACAAAAGGAAATATCAAAGAGCAGGTCGCAAGTGCCCTCCGCACGGTTCTGAAGCATTATCGCTTCTGTTCCTTGGGTGAATTGAATGCCATTCTTTCCGCTTACAATCTTACTGTGGAAGAAGTGAAGACGGAGTTTCGGGGAAAGAAGTATGACGGCTTAGTCTATGTTCCAACAGATGATAAGGGCAATAAGGCAGGCACACCCATTCATGCTTCGGACATCGGGCGTGGCGTAGGTTATACTGCCGTACATAACAGGATGCAGAAATCAAAACAAGCCATCAAGCCGCTGATACCAACCGTCAGGAACAAAGTGTTACAAACTATGCGTACCTCTCCAAAGACAGAGGAAGACCTGCTACAACGATTGGAGGAACAAGGCTTACGTACAGTAATCCGCAAGAACGAAAGCGGACGCATCTATGGTATTACTTTCATTGATGATGAAATGGGCATTGCCCTTAATGGATCCAGATTGGGCAAGGGATATGCCGCCAATGTATTCAATGCCTATTTCTTTAATCCAACAAATAACCCTTTCTTGGACGAGGAACTTTATGGTAAGCCGACTGTCAGTGTAGAGCAGACGAACAGGGTTCAGGTATTACAGCGTGACACGGAGGACTATGACATCGTTGTCGATGAACTTATCGAAAGTATGGCAGATGGTTCTTTCCTATCTACGGGCAACGATGATTGGAAGGAAGCCGCATGGCAGCGTAAACTCCGAAAACTAAGTAAGACGAATATTAAACGAAGAAAACGTTAAATAAATGAGCATTTCCAACTCCCCTCCTTAGGAGGGGTTGGGGGAGGCTTCCCAAAAACAATACGATTATGGCACAAGAAGATGATTTAAGAGCATTGGGTAAAGTTATGGACTTTATGCGGGGCATATCAGTGATATTCCTCCTTATTAACTGTTATTGGTTCTGTTACGAGGCGTTTCACGAGTGGCATTTCACGCTCGGTATCATCAACAAGATACTGATGAACTTTCAGCGAACCACAGGATTGTTTTCGTCCATCCTTTGGACGAAACTCTTTTGTGTGGTGTTCCTTGCCTTATCCTGTTTTGGGACAAAAGGTGTGAAAGAAGAGAAAATCACGTGGCCAAAGATTTGGACGGTGCTTTTCGTCGGTTTTGTATTCTTTTTCCTCAACTGGTGGCTGCTGGCATTGCCCATTGGAAAGGTCGGGGCAGCTTCGCTTTATATTTTCACGCTATCCGTGGGCTATATCTGCCTGTTGATGGGTGGTGTATGGATGAGCCGATTGCTCAAAAACAATCTCATGGACGATGTGTTCAATACGGAGAATGAGAGTTTCATGCAAGAAACAAGGTTGATGCAAAATGAATACTCCGTCAATCTTCCTACACGCTTCTATTATAAGAAAAGGTGGAACAAGGGCTGGATTAACGTGGTCAATCCCTTTCGTGCCTCAATGGTGCTCGGTACACCCGGTTCGGGCAAGTCCTATGCCATTGTGAACAACTACATCAAACAGCAGATTGAGAAAGGCTTTGCCATGTATATCTATGATTACAAGTTTCCCGACCTTTCAGAGATTGCTTACAATCACCTGCTTCATCATTTAGATGCCTACAAGGTAAAACCACAGTTCTATGTAATTAACTTTGACGATCCGAGGAAATCGCATCGGTGCAATCCTATCAATCCTGCCTTTATGACGGATATATCGGACGCTTACGAAAGTGCCTACACCATCATGCTCAACTTGAACCGTTCTTGGATTCAGAAGCAGGGTGATTTCTTTGTGGAGTCGCCGATTATCTTGCTGGCAGCCATCATCTGGTTTCTGAAAATCTATGAGAACGGGAAATATTGTACCTTTCCGCACGCCATAGAGTTCCTGAACCGACCCTATGCGCAGATATTCCCGATACTCACTTCCTACGATGAACTTGCCAATTACCTTTCACCCTTTATGGACGCTTGGGAGGGCGGAGCACAAGACCAGCTGCAAGGGCAGATTGCCAGTGCCAAGATACCGCTTTCCCGTATGATAAGCCCTGCCCTTTATTGGGTGATGACGGGCGACGACTTCTCACTTGACATCAACAATCCTAATGAGCCGAAAGTACTGGTTGTAGGTAACAATCCCGACCGTCAGAATATCTATTCGGCAGCACTCGGACTGTACAACAGCCGTATCGTAAAACTCATTAACAAGAAGAAGCAACTCAAATCCTCCGTGATCATCGACGAGTTGCCAACGATTTACTTCCGTGGTTTGGATAACCTCATAGCGACAGCACGAAGCAACAAGGTGGCGGTGTGTTTGGGCTTTCAAGACTTCTCACAGCTCACCCGTGATTATGGGGACAAAGAAAGTAAGGTGATACAAAATACCGTGGGCAACGTGTTCAGTGGACAGGTGGTGGGCGAAACTGCTAAAACGCTTTCAGAACGTTTCGGCAAGGTGCTTCAACAACGGCAGTCTATGACCATCAACCGCAATGACAAATCCACCTCTATTTCCACACAAATGGACAGCCTTATCCCTGCATCCAAAATCAGTAACCTCACACAGGGAATGTTCGTTGGAGCAGTGTCCGACAACTTCGATGAGCGTATTGACCAAAAGATTTTCCATGCGGAGATCGTGGTGGATAGTGCCAAAGTCTCTGCTGAGATGAAAGCCTACCAATCAATCCCTGTAATAGCAAACTTCATAAACGAAAATGGCTCCGACAACCTCAAAGAGACTATCGAAGCCAATTATAAATGTGTCAAACAAGATGTATTATCTCTTGTGGATTCAGAAATAGAACGGATAAAAAGCAACCCAGCCCTTGCTCACTTAATCAAGGAGTAGGTTTAGGCAGAAAGAAAGATTGTTTATTAAATAATTTATCTTGTGAAGTGCCAGCTTCTTGAAGTGGAACAAACTGCAGTGTGCTATCTTTATATACTGGGTAGTGGTCTGTGCGCAAAATATCTGAAAGTTGTTTCATCTCATAGGGTAATTCTCTTAATCGCTCCAACCAAACTTCCTCGATAAACTTATTTACGGATAATACTGAAAGTTGTTTGCTTAATTCAATCTGAGAATCAGAGGTAGAGCGAGCCCGAACTTGGGCAAGATAATTTACAGTCTCCGGAGTAACTCCTTCGCTATGGGCTATGGCTTCTGCTGCCATAAGCAGGACTTCCGCATAACGATAAATCCCCCAGTACTGTTTGTTAGAAGCAGCTATATCTGTCCCAGAAGCAAGCCAAAAATAGGGAGCCGGATCAAATATTTCAAAGATTGTCTTTCCCTCATCTTTAACTTTAAAGAAAGTATGGAAATACTGTCGGTCCTTTCCTCTTATATCTCCATCGGCATAGCATCTCATAAACGCCTGAATGGGCTTGAAGGCATTGAAAGCTACATGCTCCTTGACATTTTCCCAGTTTTTGGCCATTTTGGGAAAAGCGAATGATGCCCGTGTCAATGATGTTTCCCCATAAACAACATAAAGGTACTCGTCATTGGTTGGAGTAGTTCGAAGCGTATTGATAGCAGACACTGTTTCGTTAGCACCATTAGCTGCGAGATGGTGCTTCTCCGACCGTATGATGGGGCGAAGAATAGCGGCGGCCTGTTCATATTTATTCTTCTGTAATGGTTTCCCACTCATATGCAGGTACACATCACCCAATAGGGCACGGGCGGTAAATGCCGTTACATGTGAATTGTTTTCTTGGAAATTCTTTTCCGGTAAGGTGGCAATGGCATCAAGCAAGTCTTTTTCCACTTTCAAATATGCCTTTTCCATACTCAGCCACGCGGAGGCATGCCTTTCATCCGGGAAAGAACCGAATGTACGGATAAGATAAAACCGATTGAATGCACGGAAGAATTTAGCTTCACCAACAAGTTTTGCCTGCTCTGCCGGGGTGAATCCCGACGTGTTGGGAATCTGTAAGATGACAGTATCGGCGGCCTCAATTCCATCAAAACATGACGTATATATTTGTTTGGCCAAATCCCGGACAGAAGGGTCTTCCAAATTTTGTTTTTCCAATGCCGGGAAATACCCTTGCGTAGCTTCACTTTCAAACAGTCCGGACAAATAGCTTCCCCATGCCAAGGGAATACCATATTCTTGGTCTGCCGAAAGATAAAGCTGTGGAAGCCCCGTTGCATAAAGAGCATCTACGGCAGTGTTGGCTGCAATCGTGTCACTATATGCTTTTACTGGATTTTCAACAAAGTCGGTAGTCTCATTTTGGCAAGAGAATAAGCAAACTACGCCTATGATAAAAATGAGAATTTTTGTTTTTGTACAATATTGCATGTTCTGGTTGTTTTAGAATGAATAACTATAACTTACCTGGCTGGTTAGGGATGAAGAGTTACTCAAAGATGCTTCTGACAAGGAGCGGTGTTGATAAGCTACGCTGGCATTTAATCCATGTCGTTTAAGGAAACGATAACTGGCATGCCATCGAATATTATAGATGGTTGCCAATTTCTTATCCTCTTCCTGAGTTTGATTCATCGAAAAAGTCAGTCCTGTGGTTAAGGCTTTTTTTAGTAACCGTTTTGTACCGGTGAGTGTAGGACCTAATGTCAGAACATTCTTGCGTGATGCATAATTGTTGCTGACATTTACTCCTGCTGTTATAGTGAGATCCAATGGGATAAAATCAATACCATAATTGGCACCGAGATTCATAAAGTGTGTCAGATTACCGGGCATGATATATTGCCCTTGTTTGTCGGCAGCTTCCTGATAACTCGCTGTGGCAGAAAGGTTGTGTGTCTGTTTCTCATTATTCAGTAATCGCCAGTTCATATTTATATCCATACTGTTATTCAATTGGGTAAACCTCAGGGTGTCAAGATTTTCATACGGTGTACGCTCATTTATATAATCAAATGAGGACTTTATATTGCGATGTGCCTGATAGCTTGACAAAGAAACAGAGGCTGAAAACTTCTCACTGGGAGTAAAATTGATATTGGCAGAACCAACAAACCGTTTGTTTTTCTCCTGCTTTTGTCCCGAAAGATCATCTCGCTGCACACCTCCGCTAAGTGCAATACTCATCTTGTTGTCAAAAAGGCTACGGCTGTAATTGACTGTAAGGTTCTCATAGTCATTATTGAAATAGTAGGCACCGAGTGTTTCATAATCCGGGCTGATTCGTTCATAGCCTATACCGATGGTATTCCCCAAGAAGCTATATGCTAAATCCGCTTTGATAGCATGATAATAGCTTTTCTCCTTTACTCTTAAATCTCGCTGCATGATGCTTAGACCATATTCTAAGGATAGTTTCAAATCCTTGATTATGCTAAGACTTCCTTCCAGTCCAATAGCGATGTTTCCTTTAGGATATATTCCCAAGGCATCAGCATCAAAAGAAATATTACTCCTTTTATCCTTTGCCGTAAAAACTGTTCCTCCTAACGCAAACTTATCGGCCTCATATCTGACCTTTGCACCATATCCCCATCGTTCATAGTTGGGACGGATAGATGGATTCAAAGAGTCAGTATCCACGCGTTTTAATAATCTACCGCCCATTGCGGCGATTTGCCATCTGCCTGGAGTCAGCTCAATACCGGCACCGGTGAACTGGTGACCGTTGAGCGTATAGGGGCTAAAGCTCATCGATACATCTCCTATATGTGCCCGAATCCATTTGTAGGAAGGATGAAGGCTCAGCCGATTAGGAAGAGATGGATAGGAGAATTTTGTTCCATAGTTATTCAGATTGAAAGAGATAGGGATATGAAACAACTCATACAGCGACATGTTTATAGAGCCTGACAGCTGATAGGTAAAAGACTGACGAGACTGCTTGGGCGTACTATTGAATTGAGTTGCGTTTGCTGAAATGCTACCACTGATTTTTAGCGGCTTCTTCTTGCGAAACTCTAATATCTCCTCCACATTTTGGGCTGATACGGCGCTGCTCCATGTCATAAACATGAAGAGACCCAAGACTATTCGTATGATATGAGGTCTGTTCATATGTCTTATATGCGTATATTGTTATTCCCCTGCTCTCTTTTCAAGTTTGACATCCGCAACAATATAAGATTGCGAGCCATCTTTGACGAACTCCTTGATTCTGATGATTCCCCTTCTACCATCAGCAGTACGTACCAGCACGAAATGTGGTGTACTGGTTTTGTTGAAGTTTGTTTGATTAGTTTCCGACCACTTTGTAAATTGATTCATGTCAGAAGATCTTTTGATGTTGTCAAAAATGGCATTTGTGATATTGATTCCCATTGAACTGGGATTATTAATAAAAGTAGCATCTTGAGCATTGTCTATCTTTGGGAATGAATTGGCTTTAGCCTGATTGGGTGCAAAGAAGTAGCAGTAGTTGAAAGAGGAGTTAAGGGCAAAGAAACCGAAGTCAACCCATGCTCCACACTGTTTCTCCACAATCTTACTTGATGTTACCACACCACCTTCCTTGGCTGAATAAAAACAACCTACACTATTCTTTGCCTCATTGATGCCAAATTTTAGATCATTCTGCTTAATAATGCCACTGTTTGGTTTGATAACAATGTTTTTCTCCACAACTTTTTTTTCTTTGCCATTGCCAGCAATCATCTGTAGTTTGTAAGTACCAGCGTCCTCGAAGCGAATGGTCGTCGTTTCACTTGTAGGAGACAGCACATTGGCTCCTGCACATACCCAATGATAAGACAACCCTCCTGTGGTGAGATTGGTTGTCTTCAACGTGAGTGGGGCTTCCCAGTCTTGATCAACAGGCAGAGGTGCATACGAAAAATCGGCTTGCATAGGAGGTTGTAGGGTTAGCGCCTTAGTACGTTCCTCGTATTTACTGCCATTGAATACTCTTAGGTGGATCTTATGCTCACCACCGTCCGCAAAGGTTATCGTGCCCGGATGCTGTCGGTTGGATGTAGAGGGAACACCTCCTTCAAATGCCCACTCGTATTGGCTTCCACCTTTACTCTTATTGGTAATAGATACCACGCCTGGGGCGATGTCATTGAGGGCGATTGAAAAATCAAAGTCTATAGTCATGGTGGAATCAACCCTTATGGTCTGCTGACTTGCTCTTTCCTCTACACTATTCCAAACTCGCAAGGTTATTTTGTGCTCACCTGCCTGCGTGAATACAACCTTTCCTGGGCTTTTGTCTGTAGAACTACTAGGTTGTCCTCCTTCAAATGTCCATTCATATTCGTCTGCCCCATAACTTTCGTTTTTCAATTGGATAGTTACAGGTGAGGTCTTATCTTCTGATGTCTCAATGGTGAATGCCGATTCGATAGGGACAGCAGTTTCTTTGAGGCAGGAAGAGACCAAGCACGTCAACATAAAGAGTAGTACAGCCCGATATGGCCTATGTATTGTATTCATAGCTTGTCATCAAATATCTTCTCGTTCAAAGATGTGTAAAGTATTTTTAAAGTCCTTTATGTATAATTTATTGCCTATCATATACAAAGGCTTGGAAGGCACTAAGTGGTTACGTGTTTGTTCGTATTCATCTATGCTGATGAGTTCATATTCCCAAACCAGCTTGCGAGCTTTATAATCGAAAATGCCGATCCGACGCATGTTGCTACCGAAGTCCTCCTCTTTCTCACCCAAAAAGGTAAAATAGTCTCCTTGAAGCATCGGACTGAATACTCTTCGGTATGTTCCTATACCCGTGGGATCAGTTTCAAGGAAATCATACCGTTCTATAACTGCTAACTTTTCCGTGTCGATTATCGTAATCACATTTGATGAAATTGCAAATATGTTGTTTGTTCTTTTGTCTAAATAGACACCAAAGCAATCAAATGAATATACTTTGTTTCCCGTTTCCAAGTCCAAAGCTACCAATCTATAAAAATCTGTATAAAACCAGATGTTCCCGTGAATAACTCCCAATATCTTGTCTATTTTGTCGGTTCCGTCAGGTTCATATTCCGTCCCTCCCAATAAAGAAAGAGGAAATTGCCAGAGAGTTTCGATTTGAGTATTTATTCGCTTGAACTCTCCGCTAAAATTATCATAGGCGATAATTATATCATCTTCCACATACAGCATGTACGGAATAAACTCAGGCAATATCAGTTGTCCATCAATTGGAGATGCGAAGTTATAACCCTGTCGAAAAGGATTAAATTCCTCATAGGTCTTACCTATATATTGAGTTTGCTCATTTAGCAGAATAACATTACGTTCTATACTGTTCAAAAGTGTGTGCCCCTCGTATAGTTCAAGACTCCCCAAATGACTATACCATACATACATATACTTACCTCTAAGAGAAAGCTCTAAAGGTGCATCATCTTTTTCTAAAAGCACGCCATCGATATACAAATAACCTTTCTGCTCTTTGGTATAGGCATAGTCCCCATTACTGGGACAGAAGCTTTTGACATTTTCTATTTTTTGTGACTCAATATATCTCATACTTGAAACTATTTTGTTGTTAATATCATATTTCTAAATGGTTCGTATTGGGGGCCTTTGGATAATGTGTGATTGTGACATAATTGTTCTAACAATTCAGAACGATTTATTCCTATTTTCCCCCATAATTTTGGGTTAGTCTCAAACACAGTTTTTGCATCGTTTGCTATGGCTTTTTCCAGCTTCTTGATAATATCTTTCTTTGTTACATCACGGCCTCCTTGCTGGATAATATAGAGTTGATCAAAATTGTCTATTGCTTCAAGATATGCCTTAAATTGCCTCAAATCTTTAAACATGTTGCGAGCAGACGAGTAGTTTTTTGTGTCCACAAAAATATTCACTTCTCGCCTCCCTGCTACATTTTGGTTGGTTTTTGCTTCCCATTTAATGTCAAATCGAAAATCACCTGTATCATCTGCATAAGCAATAAGATCTTCCAATTCAAGATTGCTGAGGGTATTGTGGTACGTATTGGAAATGTACTTTTGGGGATTACGTATTACCTCCAAAGTGGTGGTTCCCGCCTTGAACTTGTCTTTTGATTGCAATAACTCATTGATGAAGGCTGTTATTTGTTTCTTTCCATTGGGTCTTTTCAGCATGTCTGACAAGTGATGATCTACCAAGTAAACGAAGTCGTCCATTACATCCTTTAATGGTTTTACAGAGTTTGCCGGAACTGCTTTGTGCAAATCCTCAAATATTTTTGCTAAGTCCTCCAGTTCTATGGGCTTCCCCTTTATTCGTACCCCTTTGAGTACGTCCATGAAACTTTTATTAGAAGATAATGACTTTGTAAACTTAGCGGATGCTATTTCCTTCACCTCAGTAGACAGAGCATCTTCTATTTTCTGTGAAAGTTTCGACTCTTCTATAGCAACACCGCGACCTGCATCAACCTTAGGGTTACGAAGATACAGTTTATCCCCATCAAAATGTAAGGTGATATTATTTCCTATATGTATTTCAGGTACAAGCTTTCCTGCTTTCTTTATAAGTACTGTCGTAGCTTTCAGCCCCTTGGCTAATGGTCTTGTTATATCTGTTACTTTGTCGCAGAGCTGTAATCCCTTAATGGCATATCTTAGCCCACTACCGACTGTGCTCAACGTTTCCAATAGCCCTGGTGCTGCGGCATAATCTCCCAAAGTCAAAGCTACAACGGGTCCAACGACAGAACCCACAGTGTGAGCGAGTTTGCAGTCGTCCTCCACGAGTTCCTCAAGAGCAGCACCAATCATATGCTTTGCCTTGCAGAGGTATTCGTCTTGCTGACATAGAATATTACCATTCTCATCTTTAATCACTGCACTCTTAAAACTTTCCCATTGTGAAGATACTGATTCCGCACAATCTTCATGAAAAGCGCAAGTCAAAAGTTTAGCAAGTTTCGGTACCGACTGAATAATGTCAACAGTACCATTCCATAAACCGCAGACAAATGCAAATTTACTTTCGTCACTAAATCTGCCATCAGAAAGTTTATCTACTACAATCCAATAGTCTTGAGTATTCAATAAAAAGATGATGACATCTTTATAAATATTCGATTCTGTATTGCAACCCCATACGGAATCTGGAATTTTAAAATTTTCAATACCCTTGTCCAACAAGTCTGCTACCTCATAGAGAATAATAGCTTGTGCTGCCCAAGGTTTATCTTTGATTAGCTCACTGATATGTGATAGCTTATCTATAAATTCATCCGGACTTTCTATTCGTGAGAATTTGATAGTTCCATTCTCATTGGAAAAAATGAAATGTAAATATTTTTTATATTTACTTTTTAGTTCTTTTATTTCATTATCATCATACCCTTCTATGCTAATAATGATAACACGGTCCTTATCAAATTCTTTATTATCTGTCAGTGTGTTCTTTCGATTTGTCTGGAAAACCTTGGCCAGTTTGGACAATATTTGAAAACGAGAAATATTGGCGTGATCAGTAAAATGGATAAAAGACTGGAGAGAAGTCAATTTCTCATTCTCGGCGTTTGCAGCATCTTTACAAGCAGGTGAAGCATTTGCACCTTCGACCAAATCAAGCTCCCATTGTGATCCATCATCTTTGGCAATACGTTGTTTGATCAGTTCAAACTGAGCAGAAGTATATTTATATACGTCCAAAAATTTATACCAGACATAGCATTGGGGATTGCTGCTGTTTCTCCAAATAGCAACTTTCCCGGTCACCTTTACATCCGGAACTTTAAAAATATCTCCGTTATCGTTTATATAGATTCTTTTATCCCTATTCCATTTGTAGAATGTGCCTTTGTTATCTTTAAAAGCATAGATGAAGTATGTTGAATCATTGTCAAATATTCCAGCATATTCCTTGGGACGTGCTTGTATAATCCGACCATCAGGCGTAAACCCAAGATATTGTCCTTTAACTAAATGGATGTCCCCTTCATCAGTCTTATCCATCGCTGTAAACACGGCAGGATTGGCCATAACATTCCATTGGAAGGCGGCAAGTTCTTTTCCTTTTTCTGTGTAGTCAAGCAAATTGTTAGTTGTGCCCTGCGTGCCTTTGCCATACTCTGCATCAAAAGTATGCTGAAGTGTGAAAATGCCATGCCCTACTTCATGGGCAATGGTATGAACGATTTCTTCTGTATTAGGGCTGTTACCTGCGAAGATATACCCGAATCTGCTCTTGCGAGGCATTTCACCCAGTAAATCGCCTTTTTGCCCCTCAAGCCCCGTAGCACCATTCAGCACAAATAAATAGACACCATCCAATGTTCCTGCTGCTTGTTGGTAAGTCTTTTGCAGATTGAGCATCTCTGGAGTCTCTTTGACTTCCTTGTCATAGCCCCAAAAAGACTTACTAACGACACCCAACAGACTGTCTTTTTCTGTTTTTCTTTCCCTACTGTAATTGCCACGCATGCGCTCATCCACATTCACGGTAAACTGCACGCCAACAGGATTATAGATGGCATTGAGTTCCTGCTCAATGTCAGCTTTATCCAATTTTGCCTCGTTGATTGGAACAAGGGTTACCTTGTGCTGCTGATTGGCATAGCTTACCACGCGGAGTTTGCCAATGACCACTCCCTCGTAAACTGCAAAAACATCGTAACCGGAACCGGCCGATACAGAACGGAGACTAATCGTCCATGTCTGCTCCGCTTCGTTGAGTTGTGCAGGTAATGCAGCAGAATTCGGATCGGAAACAAAATGAACTTTCTTCAGGTCTATTTTCTTCTGACCGTCATACCTTGCCGTAACAATATCATTCTCTCCTGTCGGGACAAGTTTCCAAGGCGCAATATACCCCTTTGCAAACGGCTTGTAGAAACGATCCACCTTGACACTCTTCTTATACCATTTCTCCCGACCGGCATCAAAGGCATATTTCCCGTCTCCGCGTTCAAAGTGTATATAGCCATACTTGCTTGATAGGGATTCCGTATTGAAATCTCCAATACGAGTTACAGGCTCACAGGTGAGTTTTATGTTTTTATCTTGATTTCCATTTTCGGCATCATCATTTGTCCCTCCGGCATCCTGTTCTGCCGGACTGATCTGATAGGTATTTCCTTTATTGTCCGTAACCAACATGGGGAAAATACTCTCATACGAGGCGTTTTCCGGCACATCTATTTTGATGGTCTGTGGGTTACCGTCGGCATCGATCGTTTCTAACGCTCCACTCTCAGGATTATATGTAAACTGCGGTATGTCGGGAAGGGTAAAGTCCATTTTATGCTCACGCATACGGATCGTAGCCGGTTTGATGTCCTTGCCGCCGTCATCCACATAGTCAAGATTGGCTATCTTTGCTTTTTTCTCATCGTAGGACGCTTCCACCGTTCCGTCTATTTGGAAGTTATCCACATTGATACGGAGACGATCAAAACGTAAAGATACGGGAGCATCGATAATTGTCTTTAGTCGTGTTTTCCCACGGCCGGAATACCAACCGTCTCCTAATGAGACAGCCTCTGTTATGGTCATCGGATAGTCGCCACCAATGGTAACAATGTCTCCGGCTTTAATCCGCAAGTTAGGCTCCTGCGAAAGGTCTTCTCTCACAGGTTCCTTGCCACAGTCAGCCAGCAGCTCGTCATTCCGGCTACTGAGCGTAAACTCATGTACGTCCGAAAAGACAGGACGATCATCCGTGCAGAGCGTACCTACACGCCATTCGTATGTCCATCCCGGTTTCAATTGGGCAAGTGTAAGGTATTCGCCGGCAACACGTGTACTGCTCCATTCGTAAACATTTAGCTTCGTCTTAGGACGACATTCCACGACATACCCCGTTGTGCCAATGACCTTGTTCCATGAAAGTTCCACTTTGGCAAAGCGGGGAAGAGCTTTCAACCCAGTCGGTGCTTGACAATTGTCATTAAGATAGAACCAGTTGATTTCACTGAAACCGCCATTCTCAAACATGCCGACTTCATCAACCCCGTCACGGGCAATTGCCTGTACTTGCCAAGCGTAGCATCGATTTGGAAAAAGGATAGGTTCAAGATGGGTATAGTTCAACGTTGTATTACGGGTACGGATACGATATATCTCATTGCCATAAGCAAACGCAGACTGAGGAGCTGCGCCATTGTCCGGCAGTTCCTTCAATACAAACTCATACTCTGTTCCGGCAAGTCCCTGATGGCGGGGCATCCATTGGAAACGGATATAGAGAGGCTCTGTGATACCTATTTGGGCATCTTTCTCCGGGAAATTAAGCAAAGGAGGTTTCTTTACATCAAGATAAGAGCGGCCTGTATGCCAGTCAGACAAAACGCGACCGGTATAATAATCCACAACCTGAACAGAAATCTCTGTATATCCCACAGGAAGTTGTCCGTTCCTCAGATTCCCGCTGGTTTGGAGGTTTTGAGGTTGTAGATAAGGGGCGAGATCTATATTGGTCAGGCGGGTCGGGACATTTGCACTGAGCTCCAGCATCGGGTAGTTGATTTCCTCACGGCTAGTGGCAAGAAAACCTGTACTCTTAATCTTGATGCGCAGTCTGGCAAAGAGCAGGGGTTGCTGTAGGTCGCGGTTGAGCAGATTGACTATCAGCCTGTCACGGCTTCCGCTATAGTAATCAGACAAGTATGGACTTTGGGGTGATGGCCATTGGACAGTAGCATGAACAGGATAGTATTGGGCATAGAGTCGCCCACCTCCCACCACGGTAAGGAGGATGGCTACTAACAGTGTTTTGAATAGTTTACAAAAGTTCGTCGATTTTGTGCTCATACTTCCTGTTTATGTAGAGTTATTTCTTTTTCTTTGTAATCTTGAGTGTCGATTTCTCATTACCTACGGAAAGCTCCACTCCAAATATTCCGTCAATATCACCACGCAATTCATATTCAAATGTATGCTTAGAGACATTTTGTACAGCTTTTCTATCCATTTCTGTACCAGTCGGAGAGAGAAGGCGTAGGGTAAAGTCATGCGGTTCTTTCAGTTCAACATATACCTTAAAATCACCAGTTGTCGGATTTGGAGTAACTAAGAACTGTCTGATAAATCCGTCCTTACCGTCGGGTAGTACAACACTTCCTTCAGCGAGTACCTCAAGCCGTTGGGTTACAACGGTAGAACAGTCTCCCAAATAGCCAACGAGGGTTATTTCGTAAACACCAGCTTCGGGGATTGTAAAGGTTACCCTTTCATCAGATTTGCTTGTTACAATTGCATTTGCAGGCAACATCCACTCCAGTTTATCCGCACGGATTCGACTGATGTTGACTGCATGAATAGGAGCTCCTACAGTAACAGACGTAGGAGCTGTCATATCCAAAGGAAGTGCTGTACTACTTGTTTTGATTTCAATTTCAGCCATAGCGGTACATCCATTTTCATTGGTGATGACAACACGGTATTTACCCGCTTTTGATACAATTAGTTCCTTGCTCGTTTCCTCTAATTGTTGTCCATTGTGAAACCATTGATAAGTTACATTTTCCACATTAGGCAGAGCCGTTATCTTGCGAGACTGCTCATGGCAGAGTGTAAAGCCCGCACCAAGTTTCACAATTAAGGCCTCCGGTTGTTCAAGCACAACTCTATAGTGTAGGGAACAACCGGCTTTGTCTGTGATGACAGCAACATATTCACCTGCTTTCAGATTTTCTCGATTAGCTGTTGTGACATTATTATCATCTTCCCAACGTATGGTATAGGGTGCAGTTCCTCCTGACAATTCCAAAGATATGGCACCATTATTTGCATCATGGCAAGTTGGATTGGTGATAGTGGGTTTGATGGATATTGCATCCGGTGCTGTAACTTCTACATTGCCGGTAATAAAACAACCACGACTGTCAACAACTCTGACAAAGAAACTTCCCGCTTCCTCAATGGCCAGATTAGCCTCTGTCGCTCCTTCCTTATTCCACTCATAAGTATAAGGAGGCGTGCCACCTGTTACAGTTGTAGAAATAAGCCCACTTCCACTGTTACACGATGGAGGTCGTGTGGTAAATGATAGAGCAAGCAAGTCGGGCTGTTTGAGTTCAAAAACAGCCGATTCTGCGGAAATACCATTCGCATCAGTAATTTTGACTTGATATTGGCCTGCCACAAGGTTGTGCGCTATACTATCCACCTGCAAGGGAAGTTCTTCTTTGGCACCATCTGATACTTTGTACCAAGTGTAGGTATATGGGAGGCGGGCAGAAACGATAGGTTTGCCACCTTTCCCATGAGCCGTCAGTTCACCGTTACTATCGCCATGACAGCTGACGAAATGAGTTTCTTCAACCTCTACAGTCAACAAGGGAGGAGCTGAAAGGGTTATCGCTAATTGTGCATGACAACCACAAGGTTCTTGCTTGTCTCCGTTTTCAAGTGAGGAGTATCGCATATCTTCTGCAATAGCCGTATATTCCCCACGGGAAATGTTTCGAAGTGTATAGATGTATTGGGTACCGTCAGACCGTGATTCCGTTGGTGTAAATGATTGTCCATCACTTGTTCGGATAAAGTGAACGGTATATCCCGATGCAGATGGCGAACCTCCGGAAACTGCAATCTGTATGGAACCATCTGATGATTGATAGGCCAATGGACTTGTTTTTGCTATTTCCTTTATACTGACTGCCTCGTCAGGCTCTGTCAATGTTATTTGGTGGACAAGTTCTTCGCCTGAAGTTGATTTCGCAACACAACCATTACTGTCCTGTAGGCGAAGTGTATAGTTACCTGCCGATAATTGTTTAAACGTAGTACTTCCGGTATTGAAGGATTCTCTTTGTACAACAGAGCCTCCAGCATCCATCAATTCTGCAGTAAAATTTCCTGTTCCTCCTGATGCTGTCAGTGTTATCTCCCCATCATGGCCGGAGAAACAACTAACATTCTTTTGGGTGAAAGAATGAGTGATGGCTGGACGATTACTGATTGTAGTATTTAAGATGTGATAGGGTGTTTCAGTGTATGTGGCTAAGCCGTTGCTGTGTGTTCCCCTTAGCTGATATGTATATGTACCTGCGACCAGATTGTTGATCCTAAAACTGTTTTCAGCATCAAGAGCATTCACATTAAAACCTGCACCTCCTACTTGAAAGAATGCCAAAACCTCACCTGGCCAAAGGGGTCTGTCCAGAAAAATGCGTATGGAGGCATCTCCCGATAGATGGCACTGTTCCAATGTTATATCATGGGATAGAATATGAGGGGCCGAGTAGGTCGGTGTCAATATAATCTTTTTATAATCTACCTCATTTCTTGTCTCATTGGTTATGGCATTGATGCGGAAAAGAATATTCTTACCTTGCTGTATCAGGCTGTTAAATATATTTTGGTCATATAGGTCTGTTCCCTTGAATGTAACAACAGATTTTCCTTCGCTGTAAGATACTGTATTAGGCATGTCATGCCAAGTACTTTCCCCCGATACTTGGTATTGCCACTTATAAGTAGATTCGACAAATCCCTTGGTTGCTTTCAGCGTAATAACATCATTGTCTGGTAACAGTTTCAATGAACTTTCTGCTCCTTGTCCTCTATCTGTAAAATAGTGGAGGTTGATGGAGATAGGAATAATTTCTAGATGAACCATTAAAGTCATCTTATCAATAAAGGACTTCTCAGCATCTCCTTTGTCAAAATCCATTTTAATATAAGGCAGATTATTATTCCATCTTTTTATATCCTCTGCATAATATTTTCCAGGTTTTATCCAAGCTGGTGTTTGTTTTTTGCTCCATATTCTAATTTGACTAGGTATATTTTTTGCAGTTGTCAAATAGTCCCTTGTGAATGTAGGAGGGGCATCTCCTATACTATGCTTATCTATGCCACCATGTCGCCAACGAAATAACTCCTCTTCATGCCCATAGCTACTTCCATAAAATTCAAGTTCGACAAATTTCATCGAGTTGCCATGATTTACAATTCGGTCAAAAGACAAACTAAGCCTATATTTTCCATCTGTTTGTCCGTATACCCACAGTGGTAATAAAGTCAAAAATGTAGTAAATAAAAATTTGCGGATATATGTCATTTTCATAATGCTACACCTTTTTTGATGGTTATTGGTTTATGTGCTCTTGTTTTAACAACTATCATATATTCATTTTTCCCCCCTTGTAATATGTCAGCATCTACTAATTCTCCTGATACAGGCAAGTTCTCTCTGTAAAGAACTCGTGTATTTGTGTTGTCTATCTTATATAAAGAAATAGAGATAACATCCTTGTTGGGTATATTCCATTTAATAGCGATGCCTTCTGGCAAGACTTCCAAATCAAATTTAATAGCTTCATTTTCGTCCTCTTCTTTTAACGATTTTATCTTAATGGGAGAAGATAAAGGGGAGCGCTGCTGATTGGCGGAATAAGCCATCACTTGATATTGATACGTTTTTCCTGATTCAATATCATTATCTTCGTGTCTGATAGCTGTAGGATTCTCAATACGCAAAACTTTCTGTTTTTCCTCATTTTCAGCATCTTTACGAAGCACAATAAAACCATCTATGGATATTTCATCTCCACTGACCCATTCTATAATATTCTTGCCTATCTCTGCAATCCCTCCAGTGATGATCGGTGCAGCAGGTGGAATAGTCTGTGGTTTGGATACTTCAATAGTTTCGCATTGTCCAGATTGGTTGTATCTCTCATCAAGGGATGTCAAAGCATAGTAAACCTTATCGTTAAGATTATTGATGTTTACACTATCCGTGTAGTATGTTTCGCGAATAGCCAAGTCAGTAATGGGTATCAGCTCTTCTCCCCTGGTCTGCCCACGATAAAGGCGATAACCGTAAATGTCGGCATCATGATTGGCATCCCAAGAGAGATGTACTGCACCAAGACTGTCTATATGAGCTTTCAGACCTTGTGGAATTGCAGGTGGAACACTGTCAACAGGTTGGATAAGTACAGGAAGCGAATGGGTAGATGCTCCGTGCTTAGCTTTAGCTTCTACCTTATAATATATGTTTTTCCCAATTTTTTCTATATGGTAATTTCTTTCGTTTGCTCCGATATTATTGGCTAGGGTACTATAGGTCTTATCATCCGTAGAGTGGAGTATGTTAAATCCACTGATAAGGTCTTGATGTGCACTATCAAATTGCCAAGCAATGTCTGCTCCACCAACCTTATCAAACTTTGAATCAGTAATCATAGGAGCTTCTTTCAATGCAGGATAAGCAATTCCAGAGACAACAGCACTATATTCTCCTTTGCTACCAAAGGGCGTAACGCCAACCACACGATAATATATGGTCTTACCTAACGGTATGCTATCCAAATAAGTAATAGGAGCATGAGGATTTTTGTCTGTATCCGCCATGCGGGTAACCGGTAAATCCGAAATCTGCTTAAAGTTCCTACCATCCTCACTCCGTTCAATGAAATAGGAGGAATAAAGGTATGACAACGTATTATAATCCCATGATAAAAGCGCACCAGACTCGCTGAACTGGGCAGATAGGTCTATGGGCTTTACTAGTTTGACAGTCTCATCTGCAATAGCAAATACTGCCCCTTGCTCGATATTTCTTTTTTCCTTTGGAACAAGAGATATTGCACGATAAAGATAACGCTCGCTTTTCTTAACATCCTTATCTTCCCATCCCCATCCAACTTCCTTAGCTACAGGGAAACACAGATCTGCTGCATAAAGTGAGAATAAATAACGCTGCTGACGCATTTCATCAAGAGAGATGGCTTTAGATATAGAATTATCACCAAGACTGACTTCAAAATCCTCTCCAAAGATTGCTTGCGCAATGACAGCTCCCATAGGATATTCAGCAGCAAGTTTTTTTAGCGTTTCCGTTTCTTCCGGCTTGAGATTTTCGTGGAGTATCTTGATTTCCGGATGTTCCAGAACAACACCAGAACGGGCTACCGTTAGACGTTCCAAACGCACCCCATACTTATTAAGCAGTTCCCAACTTTCTGCATCGGTTGAAATCCAGCGTAGCAAGATACGGTCAGATTGTGCTTCTGCACGCATCCTAATAGCTGGTGTTTGACCCAACTGGGCCATGCTCATAAGGGGGTATATGCAAAGAAAAGCAAAAAGGCTTATTACTTTTATATGGCGCATGCTTATTTATTTAAATTGAGTTGATTCGTATAGATGAACTCATAATCACTTGTCACAGTCCCATCTGGCAGGGTATAACTTATAATTGACTTGTATCTGCCCTTCTTCAATATGGGCAACGAGCCGATGACAAATCTGGTATAGATCTGTGGAGTAACGGATTCCCGATTATTAATGATGGAATTCTGCAAATCTCGGTAGTCGTTGAATGACACTAGAGATGCATCGAATGTGAATGGGAACCGGAACAGGGACAGGTTTATTGATCCAGACTGCAACAAGGAAAGATAATTCTGACTTGGCGAGAATGCCTTATATGGAGGAATACCTGTTGGCAGTTCTTCCCTTCTTACAAGGTGTATATTACCATAAGGATATCCTTCATAGACAAGTGGAATAACTGTGTTTGTAAAATACTCCTCATTGAGGTCGGAATGAAAAGAGAGCAAAGGTATGTATTGTGTCTTCTCCACGCCTATGACTTCTGCTTCGTCAAAGGATTCCTTACTTTGCACTTCCGCACCCAATGTAAGGCCAACACCTGCATCTATGGCAACATCGTCACGGACTTTCACACCTCTCATCTTATCCCTAAACGTCTCATAAAGGCTGGTTGCGAAGTGGTATGCCAGGATAGACTGTTCAAGGTTACTGGAAATCATTGCACTGGCCTTATTTCCGCCAATATGCCCGGAAAAGTCTTCGTCGCCATTTGTTTCTAAGCCTTCGGAAGATTTATCACTTGTGTCTGCATTGTCTTTCTGTGTGGCAGAATATGATAAATCCAATGTATATTCAGTTTGCCTTTTTAAGACAGGAAGGGTGAACTCCAGACGATTTTCAGCTTCATTATAGCTAAAGTCAGTAACTATGCTTTCATTCTGCTTCGTAACGAAAGCCAGCTTGTAGTCAAACCCTTTCTCAAACAGGTATTTTTGTCCAAACTGCAATTGTACATATCCCTTGCCATACTCCTTGGTCAGAAGGTATTTCTGGCCAAGCACAGGGTAAGAATATACAATGTTCTGTACAGGTATATCCGATGGAGCACCTCCTGTAGTAAAATGGCATACCTTCTCTTCATAGGCAGGCTTACCGGAAGTCATCACTGGTTTCCATTCGCCATTCTTCAGTTCTTCAAAAACGATGCGGACCTCAGCCGTTAATTCTGTGTTAGGTGGAAGGATCTCTTT
Source organism: Prevotella disiens (assembly GCF_900454955.1). Classification (NCBI taxonomy): domain Bacteria; kingdom Pseudomonadati; phylum Bacteroidota; class Bacteroidia; order Bacteroidales; family Prevotellaceae; genus Prevotella; species Prevotella disiens. Next base: position 28,387 of record NZ_UGTL01000001.1, read on the forward strand.
AGACTGGAAGCGGACATCAGTCTTATCTTTTCCCCAAATGAGTTTTCCTGCAATGCTATGATTTTCCTTATCTTTAACGACAAACTCCTTGAGACTGATGCGATAGTAAACAGTCTGCTCTTCTTCACCAGTCGCCTCAAAACTCTTATCCATTGCAATATTGAATGTTGCCTGTGGTACAGAGAAAACACTGACATCCTGCTCGCCATCAGCAGGGGCCAGGTCATTGATCATAGGTTCATCTATAGGAGAGCTGCCAGGGATGATGACATCGCATTTCTCACCAATTGTCAGTTTAAACCGTGCCCTGCCCTTGATTAGCCCAAGAACATTGAGACTCACTCCTAAATATCCCTTAAAATATGTTGGGTCTGGTAATCCCGCTTGCAAAAGCGCAGCCGCGCCTCCTTTAATTACAGGTACGCGGATACGGATGAACCATAGTTTTACTTTTACGCCTAATTCTCCTTGTAGATAGGCATAGGTCTGTCCTTGAGCATACCATCCATCCATACCAATGGTACCGGAGCGTCCCTTGCACTGCGCCTGTGCATAGTCTTTTAACATGATGTCAAATCCAATCCCAGCATTGAAATTAGCATACATCATTAGGAACTGAAGGTCTCCGGTTTTCACTGCAAGTTCAGAGCCAAAGGCAAACCCCTTACCAGTGCTTAGTGCATCAAGATTTCTCCCAAGGCTAAGTCTTCCTATGTCTTGTCCCAAGAGGTCTGCAACGGCCTGCGGAGGAGCGGGCATATCGGGGATACGATTTCCTGCCATAAAGTATGACCCTGTTTTTACGGCAAGAATATTTCCAACAGCTAGCTGTACTCCCAACCTGTTAGTTGGTGTACCAAGATGTAGATACCATTCTTTTGGATCTATATGTAAAACACTCCAACCAGCCTTCCCACGTTCTCCTACGCCACGGATAAATTCCGAAGGGGTGTTGAGGTAAACATCTGAACGTGCATACAGTACATTGTTCTGGAAGTCCATTTGGAAACATAAAGTACCTGATAATCCCATATCTTTAATGGCATCAGGCATGGATTTGATGGCTTCAGCCAGTTGCGTCCAGTCATTCTGTTTGAACTGTTCTGATAACTTGGCAGGGAAAGTACGTTGCTGTTTCTCTAACTTTTCGCTGGTAGAGGCACTACCACCTCCTCTGTTAGGAAACTCTCCATAACCATAAAAACCTGCTGATTCCAAGCCACCTGCTTTTGAGAAAACCATTTCAAAAGCAGCCTCTCCATAAGCCGCCTTGCCTATTTCAATAACCGTAGAAGCCTTGAAGCCAAATCCCATAGAAGCATCCGGAATATAATTGGCATTCGTGAAACGGCCACCATTAGGATTGCGACCTTCCGCACGTACGCCTGAGGTTAATGCGCCTCCAATACCATTCAATGTCATTGCGCCAACAATGGGCACACCGGGCTGGAAAGTCGCCATTCCATCTGCATACCAATAGTGAAAATCCTCTTTGCACCCGAAGGCTGCACGTGCAGTAATGGATGCATCATATTTAGCCCGTTCTTTTGTGTTTTTGTCTATTTTGCCATTAAAGGAGAATCCCAAAGTTACGTCTCCAGCAAAGCCATAACCATATATTGCATCTCCTCTATGCCAATTGAGTTCTCCTTTCATCTGTATAACTCCTGCTATGACAGAATTTACGGCAACAGTCCCTACTTCCAACTTATCAAACATCCAAGTGTTTTGCTCATATTTGGCAAGTAGAGATAGTTCCGTAGCGCCGGAGAATAAGTTTTGTCCAAGATTTAGCCCCGCACCAATGGTCAATCGGACGTGTTTAGTATCAGAATTGTTAAGTGCTATTTTATTTATAGATAATGGAAAGTTTCCTAGTTTTGCTTCTCCTTCATAACCGAAATATTCTGCGGAAATATAAGGTGCTACGGTTGTTAGTTTAAGACTGCGGAAACTAATCTTATCAAATTTTGTTTGTGATGTGGAGTCGCTGTTTCCCTCTTTTCCAAGAGTCATATATCCATGAAGTACAGCTTCCGGGACAAAATGGTCTTCTACTAAACGAAGAGTTATATTTGAGTTCTTCTCAAGATATGCCTTTGCATTAAAAATAGAGAAATCAAGAGACTCTTGATTTTTAACCCGCAATGTATACGCGTTGTTGGGCTGCAGATAGCCTTCATAGCCCAAAGTTGTATTCTTGCCTTTAAAAGGTAAGCCAAGCTTACCGGAGAACTCTGCGGAAACAAGTTCATTGGCAATAAGGTTTAAACCGAAATGATCAACAGAGAAACGCCATCCGTCTGCACTACCTCTATCTAGTGAAAGAATGCTGTCGGCAGCGAATAATCCTGTAATGCCATAATCGTCTATTAGTAATCCCTTGGCAGAAAAACTTGCTCTTGAAAAGGCCTTCGGTAAGGTTATTGACACATTCTCTGCATACACACCCCTCCACAAAGCTTGTTCATCAGGAAGATAACCTTGCTGGTATTCTTGTGGAAAACGTGTTATGTTGGAATTTCGCCTGCTACTGAAATCCAAAATGACATTATCAAGTGAGAATATATAGTCTTTCAACCCTTTTATCTCAAAACTTGGCAGATTTAAAGAAACAAGTAAATCATCCCAACTTTCTATGACTGTGCTGAAATGCCCGATAACCTGATTTAAGGAATTACTTTCTTTATCAAAATCATCTGCTGATAGTCCGTTCTTTGTTTCGTTTCTCTCTATATTTTGTCCCCCAGCCTTTACTATCAGTGAGGTTGGGAAATGGACTTCTGCATCCATTGCAAGATTATGGAAGCCATCACACCCAATTGTCATATAGGTGTTACTTTGAGAAAATCCTCGCTCTTTATTAAGTCCTTTTCCCTTTAGGACAATTTTCGTGTTACCTCCATTAAAGGGTATTTCGACATCATGCAGAAGCGAAAGTTTTAGTTCTCCTGTCAATCCACCGGTATGCGTTCCTTTTATTCCTTCTGCCCCAAAAAAAAGAACCGTACGTTTGCCATCTGCCCCCTGTGGAATAACAGCTTTTGCATAAACGCCAATTTCTGTGGAAGAAGTCCGCAATGCAAAGCGACTTATGGCGATAGTTATCTCCATACCTCCAATCGTACGTTTCATGGCGATTGGAAGGTTTATTACCTCCTCTTCGTTATAATTCAGATCCTCTACATATGCATTGGTTTCCGCAATACGTGCAAACATATTGTTCAGATCACCTATCTGTTGTATGGAATTGCTTTTTGTCTGTGAAAAGGATACATTTGTACTCAATAGTAAAGTACAGAGTAATATGCTTATTCGATAACAAGCAATATTTTTCTTTAAGAGGGCTATGAAAACTGTCTGTATTTTCATAATGGCAAAGATTGTAAAGATAAAGAGACAAACAGTTATGTGCATTTTGTCGATACAAGAAGTTCTCTAATATCAATATCAAGTACCAACGCTATTTCTAAAAGAGTATCCAAAGAAGGCTGGGTCTTATTGGAGCTCCATTTTGAAACTGTATTCTCGGATTTTCCAAGTTGCTCTGCCAGCCATTTGCTTGTACGCTGCTTCTCCACAAGCACAACTTTAATTCTATTTATTATCGTCATACGATGATTTTATTTATTTCTTCATCCATTAAATATCCTACAAAGTTACTCATTGTCTATTGGATTGACGAAGAAAATGACAGAAATTTTTGAAAATCCGTCATTTTTCCCAATATTTCCCGATTTATCCTACCTAATCCTCGATTTCTGCCTTTTCTATTATATACTTATAACTTCGCTGTGTTACAGTTATTTATTCATCTTAAAAACAAAAAAATATGGAACCAAACAACAATGACAACTATGTGCTGGTCTTGGAAGACCGCACGGAAGTGAAGAATGAGAAAGAAGCGGGAAAACTCTCCGTAGTTTCAGGTATTGACGACAAGGGTAACCTTAAAACCACCGAAGCAATCGCTGCGAATCAGGCAGCGTTCTTGAAGTTTAACAACAAGGACGGACTTCTAAAAAACTTCATGAGCAATTTTCTCCGTCAGTTCAACGACCCATCTCGTTTCGGACTGTACAAAGTTTTGGCAAACAATGTAGAACAAGGTGTGGACAATCTTCGCACCATGTTGCAAAGCCGCGAAAAGCCAGAAAGCAAACAGAAACTGACAGAGATTGGAGTATCCTTTGACGATTATCTGCCGAAAAAGAAGAACACCACAGTCATTGATGAATCAAAGATTGATTGGAAGCAACTCGACAACCTCGGTCTTACCCGTGAACGACTGAAACAAAGTGGAGAGTTAGAAAAGATGCTTTCTTGGCAGAAGAGTAACCTTGTTACTATTGCCGTACCTATTGGTGATACAACTATCTACACCGAAGCCCGCCTTGCTTTCCGTACGGACGATAGCGGCAATATCGGCTTGGCTATTCATCCTTTACGCAAGGAGCCACAGCTTGACTTCCCCTATATGGGCTACAAGTTCTCTCCCGAAGAGAAAGAACAACTACTCACTACGGGCAACCTTGGCAAGACAATCGAAGTAACGCCAAAGAACGGCAATCCTTTTTCAGCCTATGTCTCCATCGACCCACAGACCAACGAAATTGTAGCCCTGCGTGCCGACCGTGTGAACATTCCCAAGGAAATCAAGGGCGTTACCCTTTCTGACGCTCAGTATAAAGACCTTGTGGAAGGCAAAGCCGTGAAGGTGGAGGATATGACCGCCAAGAGCGGCAAGTCTTTCAACGCCACCTTGCAGGTCAATGCCGAGAAGAAAGGCATTGAGTTCATCTTTGGCGACAACAAGAGTTTAAGAGAACGACAGGAACACAAACAGACACAGCAGCAAGGCGTCCCACATAAGCTTTGCGGCTTAGAGTTATCTGATAAACAGCGTGAAGCCTTGGATAGCGGTCGTACACTATATCTAAAGAATATGGTGGACAAACAGGGACAATCATTCAACGCCTATGTTCGCATGGACAAGGAACAGAACCGCCCACGTTTTTACAAGTGGAATCCTGACAAGAAGCAGGAAACTGGCAAGGAAAAGGTGGTTGCCGTAGCCGAAGAACACAAGACGCAGGTAGCGGTCAATAATGACGGCAAGACCAACGAAGCCACGAAGAATGTGAAAGAGCCATTGAAGACTGGGCAAACACAGCCCACTGCCGCCCAAAAGCAGAAACCGGACGAAAACAAACAGAAGAAGTCTCGTGGACGTAAGATGTAACCCTTAATTCTATTATCGACTATGACAACTTGTATTATCGCCGAGAAACCCTCGGTAGCCAGAGATATAGCCCGTATCGTTGGGGCAACGAACAAGCAGGACGGATATTTGGCTTCCACTCCGTCCGCCGATTTTCAATTGGAAGGTAACAGCTATTTTGTTACATGGGCGATGGGACACCTCATCACCCTTGCTATGCCTGAAGCCTACGGCTTTTCTGCCTACAAAGCCGAAGACCTGCCCATTCGTCCCAATCCTTTCCAACTTATTGTCCGCCAAGTGCGTAAGGACAAGGAATATATATCCGATCCTACGGCACTCAAACAGCTCAAAGTGATACGTTCCTGTTTTGACAAAGCAGACCGCATCGTTGTAGCCACCGATGCAGGACGTGAAGGAGAGTTGATATTTCGCTACATTTATCAACATCTTGGTTGTAGGAAACCTTTCGACCGTCTTTGGATTTCATCATTGACGGACAAAGCTATCCGTGAAGGACTTTCCAATCTTAAGCCGGGAAGCCATTACGACAATCTCTATTATTCCGCCAAGGCAAGAAGCGAAGCCGACTGGCTCATGGGTATCAATGCAAGTCGTGCGCTGTCCATTGCCCGCAAGGGAGGCTATTCTTTAGGACGGGTACAGACTCCAACCCTTGCTATGGTCTGCCATCGGTACATAGAAAATCGTGATTTTTCTTCCGTACCTTATTGGAAACACTCTGCACTCATGGAAAAAGAGGGCTTGTCGCTGAAAGCCATTGGCAGTACTGACTATGAGAGTGAAGCATCGGCACAGACTGCTCTCGCCCAGCTTCGCAGTCAGAGCCAGCTTACGGTAGAATCGGTCGCAAGAAAGGTAACGCATACCGCGCCACCACTCTTGTACGACCTTACTGCCTTGCAGAAGGAAGCCAACAGACGCCACGGCTTTTCAGCAGACAAAACCCTCTCAATAGCCCAGAGCCTCTATGAGAAGAAAATCACGACCTATCCCCGCAAAAGATTTTAGAATTTTGTATCTTTCAGATAATCAAGAAGATAACAATGAATAAAGAAGAAAAGGGTTACGGCTTGATAACGAGCGAGTTTCTTCCCCTTTCTTTATTCTGCAATGCCTCAAAGACCATATTATTGTATAGTGCAAAGATAATCAATAGTTGTGAAACGACATCATAATTAGGTAAATTTAATATTATTACACTTCTTAATAATATCGCAATTATAAATCTTACGATATTGAAAGGAAAAGACATATTCAAAATATAACTTTCGGGATAGTAGCAATGATATAAGATTATCGTTTACATTCTTAAGAACACCATATTACCCATATAGGCTAAAATCAAATCTTATAGGAGAGTACTCGAAATGTTTTTCTATCTTTCAAAAGAAGTTGCATCTCGAAAGAATATTAAGAAAATACAACGAAAGGGCTTTGCTGTGAAACCCTTTCGCTGTCATTATTTATTTCCGTATTCCTGTGATAGCAGATAGTTTATATCGAAAATTACCCTCTTCCTTACTCTTGCTTCTTGTTTTTTCAAAATCTGTTTCAGGACCTTTATCTGTATTAAAAGCACCGCTATAATAATAGCCACTATCCGAGCCATTCCATCCCATATTACACAACAAATAATACTTTCGTTGTGTATAAAAACCTATGGTTTGCCCATTTTTTTTGCGAAAGACAGAACGGCTCATTTCCAATAACCCATGAACCAGCCAACAATGCCCATCTGAGTATGAATACCAAGTCTTTATAGTAATGCCTAAAAATTTCTTTTTGTGTTTCGTTTCCTTTGCATAACCACTTACTAATACATAGTATCCTTTCCTTAATTCATTGACAATATCTGTTTCATTATAATCTTTTTTTACTCCTCCAGATGAAAACCCTAAATTCTTAAGAGTCCTCGGGATATTATCAGTAGAAGCGGAGCTTCCTTTATTTTCGTCAGTTTCACTTTCTGGATATTTGGCATAAGTAACATCTAAATTTTGTCGTAAACCTAATTGTTGCATAATCCTTGCTATATAAGGGATTGCAGGAGGATATGGATACCAATTCGTTACATAACGATTCATAATCTCCCAATCAAAATCATAGCCGTTGTATTGTTTAGGAAATTTATAAACGGATAATAATTGTGCAACAGCAGTTGGTACGCAGCCTGTGCAGGATAATTTTCCATCCGTTAATGGACAAAATTGATTGTAAGGACTTCCTTGCCCCCACTCAACAGGACAATATCCTTCTTTCATTTCGGAAAAAGTTTTTTCCCATTTTCCATATACAACAGAAATTTCATTGTTTTTATTGATTCTATTATTTTCGTTAAACTCATTAATCTCTTTAATGATTTGGACTTCCATATTTGCCAAAAATGGTACAAGATTAGGATTGTCTACGACACCATCTTGAGGGATTTCTCCTTTATCTGTAAGCACTAACATTGGAGTAACCCTTGTATCTCCGCTCATTATAGCATATCCACCACCTTGAAAATTGAAAATATGTACATTTGTTGAATTATCAACATCTGACCTTGTCTGTTCCCCAACTCTTGTACCTATAGAAGTTCCGTCTACTTTGAGAGTAAATTTATTTTTCAGAATGAGGTGTTTTGGAACAATAGAGTTTACACGAGTTGTTTTGCCTAAAAGAATATCATTGAGTTCTGTTTCCGCATCATTGATATTTCTCTCATAGGAAGTTACTATTTTTTTTTCATCTTTTTCTTTTAACTCTATCTCATTTTTCATGCATGAGTTATGAAAAAACAAAAAGATAGCACAAACTATATATATTGTATTGTTCAATTTTAAACGCATATTCTATAGTATTTAAAGAAAAGGCAATCTCGTTTGAAGAGAGATTGCCAAAAGATATTAGTTTAAACGAGCATTTGGATAACAGGCTAAATCTATATCGTATAAATCTCCTCCACAATCGAAGTCAATACTTCCGTCATAACGATATAAATACCAACCATCAAAACTTCCTCCCCATCCCATATTTGCATGGCAATAAACATTGTACCTCTTTAAAATTCTGCGAGGTTGTTTTGGTGAAAGAGCCACATTAGAGGGACGAACGCGAATTTGATAACCATCAACAACCCATGCATGTGAACCATTGGTAAATACTCCTGTAGCTCTTGTTCCTCTGATGGCTCTTGCAGTTCCTCTACATATAACAGGTCTTCTTGAATTTAAAGAGTTTGCCATATTTTGGAAAGTACAAGAGTTTTTTCCATCAATATGGATATTCCATTTTTTTACATAATTTGCAACTTCATCTACAGAAACAGAACCTCCTTTGCGTGTAAATTTTGTGCCACTTCCATCTGCAAGATTCTTTATCAAAGAGGCTAATCTTTTATCTTCCTCAGTAGGCTCATGGTTTCCCCAAAAATTCGGAGAATAACTTCCTAAATTACCCCAATAAAACTTCTGTCCTTCAGGAGTTGTAATATCATTAATATTCGGTTGTAAATACGCCAAGACTTGTGCCCAAGCAATAATTGCACACCCTGCAGGATGGCGTCCGTCATAACCATAGCCAAAATCATATTCTGGGGGACATTTAGGCATATAAAGATTATAAGGACTTGTCTGATCCCATTTTGTTTTTAGCATAGGCTCAACTATTTTATATAATTGCCCAGAAGGATTGCCTGTGGCAGAACTGCGTGTTACAGGAGTATTGTTTACAAGGTATTCTACATGTTTCATCCCCTTTTCCCTAATTTGCGTATTGACATAAGCCTTTGTCTTTTCACGAAGAGAATCTTCGCATTGCTTAATTACGGAAATCTCTTGCAAGGCTATGTTCATTGCATTTTTTATCATCAAATCTGCTGTTTCGTTTGGTGAAAAGAAATCTCCTTCCTCAGAAAAAGCAATAACATAAGGGAAACGACAATCAGAACTTACAATCATACTTATCGGTTTCTTTGTTTGTTGGGCAGTCCACTTTATTTTTGTGAAACTTATGTTTTCATCTTTCTCGTGCTTGTTTGTCGTCAAAGGTAAAGTGATTTTTTCTTTTTGTACATCTGAGAAAGAATTAAAGGTCGCTCTTGTGCTTGTCCCCTTAATACTTTCGATGTATGATTTTGCAATATCCTCAATTTCGGAATTTGTTAATTCCTTATTATCTGGATAGGCAATACTATTGTACTCTTGTTCTGACAAAGAAATATAAGATCTATACCCATTATCTATAATGGTATCAACTTCATTTGCTTTGTCACTACACCCACTCAAAAAAAAGAGTGCTACGGGTAATAATTTTAGATAATAGTTCTTCATAACCATCTGTTTTAGTTTGACATTATAGATAAGAATTCATATTGCGCAATTTAGGTAAAAATAATGTACCCTCCAAATTTTATTCTATCTTTTTCCTCATTTTGCATTAAAATACCCATAAATGATGAGGTAAAAATTGCGTAATTGATAGTTTTGTATGAAAGAGTAAAGCTCTGATATAGAAAGAGGGCGGTGTGTTATTCAGACTCAAAGGCATATCAAATCTCTAATAATTTCAAATTTATAGCAGTTTAAGAAAAATAGAATAGGAATATAATAAAGATTATCACAGTTTTGTTTGTGCTAATAAAAATAGGCTGTCATATGCAAAGGTAATGGGCGTGAATATAATCGACTGATTACTAGGTAAAAATAGAATATACAACATATAAAAGGTGAATAAGAAACGAACGAGTTTCTTTCTTTTTCCTTATTTTGCAATGTTTCAAAGAACCTTGTTTTACAGTTGTAAAGGTAACAAAAAAGGCTGTGCAATCCAAGGAAACACGGCGTAATGGACATTTTGTAGGAATATTATCCCCTCTCTTACATTATCTCTCTCGATAGTCAATGGTTAAACTCACCGTCTTCTCTTGCAGGGCGATGAGTTCTTTTGTCAATCTGATAAGTTCCTTCAATAAAGCCTGAACGCTTTTGTCTGCCGTATTACAGTGTAGAAGTTTAACCACCTGATTATAGTTTACTCCTACTTGATGAACTTCAGCTATTAATTCTGTGAGTTTGCGATAATTCACGGTATTTTTACAGCACACACATAACTACTTTGTATCGGAATACTCCTCCGTTAATTTTATCGCTTGCACTTGCAGCTTGATGATGGCTTCAGAATAGCTCTCAAGTTTGTGGAGCATTCTTTGGGCAGTAGCTGTTGAGTGATAACAGTTGAGCGTCTTGACAGCTTCATTATAGAAAATACTTATCTTGTAAATTTGGGATATTATGTTAGAGAGATCACGCAAGTATTTCTCATCTGACTTGTCTTCTGTGATAACCTTGAATGACTCTCCAAGTAATCTTGCCCTTAGATAATCGCTCTTGGTTTTTGCTCCCGACTTTCGATAAAGATTGATGACCTTTTGTTGGTCTTCGTAGTTAGGTAACCTGATGTGCCATCTGTCCCATTTTTGGCAGGTGGCACATCTGCCGTCAGGTTTGTTAGTTTTCTTTCTTTTCATCGTTTCTATGTTATCTAATCACGACTTTGGAGTGATTTAATCCCCTTTCGGGGCAAGTGTCTTTGTGGTACAAATGGCAATTTGTGGTACAAAGACACACCTTGCCAGTATAAAGAAAGAGATAGTTTGTTATGTTCCATAAAGCAACCTTTCTGGGGTGCTTTTGATAGACGAGAGTTCAAAGTTCAAAAAGTAAGTCAAGAGATAAGTTTTGACTAATTTCTTGACTTACTGACTTTATGAGCTGACATATTTTTGACTAAAGTTAATTTTGACTTAGGTCGAAACTATTTTTTTGACCAAAGTCATAACTGACCATTTTACTTAAGTCGCGACTGATTTCTTAACTTAACTCATAACTTACCTGTTTGCGGTATTGGATTATAATACTTTTCAAGCATTGTTTGTATGTCGCTCTGTTTGTAAAGTATCTTCCCTCCGATTTTGTAGAATGGAAGTATTCTTGCATTTTTATACTCTTGGAGCGTGCGTGTGCTGAGCCGTAAGTGGCTGCACACTTCCTCGCTCGAAAGGTAAACCTCGCCATCTAACATCGGACGAGCTGTGGCACAATACCGCTCCAACTTCTTCAAAGTACCTTCCATCAGTTGTGAAAATAACTGCATCTGAGGGTCTTCCTGCGTAATGATTTCATTCTCTGCCATAATTCATTCATTTTTTGACTTCATTCAGCATTTCGCTGATGTCGGTCTGTTTGTAATAACACTTGTGCCCAATCATGGAGAAAGGGATTTTTCCCGTATCTCGGTATGATTGCAGGGTACGCTTGCTTATGCCCAAACGCTTGCACACGGCTTCGTTGTCGAGCCATTGCTCGTTCTTAGGAGGATTACCAATGAGTTTTTCCACACGGTGGATAAAGTCTGCAAATTCGGAGCGATGCCGCTCCCACGCTTTGCGGTCGATGATAATGAGTTTCATTGCTTTGATATTGTTTTGATTACTATATTGTTACTCGGCAATGGAGCTGTTATGCTGCCCGTTGCCGTACTTATCGGGTGCAAAAGTAAGTGGTCAAGAGCATCGCTACAAGGGATGAGGAAAAGCAGGGAAATGTCAGGAAGACAAGAGAAAAGACCACGAGAAAATCCCTCAGCGTTATTGCGGTAATGAGATGAGGTGCCGGTTCTTTCCTTTTATTGCATATTTGTTGGTCTATCAACAGTTCGATAGTTCGACAAATCGAGATGTCGAACTATCAATAGTTTGTTTTGACGATAGTTTGTTTTGACGATAGTTTTGTTTTGACGATAGTTTGTTTTGATGATAGTTTGTTATGACGATAGTTTGTCTTGACAATAGATAGTCTTGACAATAAATTGTTATGACAACAAATTGTACAGACAATAAGTTGTATAAAAAATGGCTTGTCATATAATAAGATTGTCAAGACAATCGTTAGTTCTAACTATTGTTTCTATCATTCGCTTTTGCGTCCAAAGAGCCTGAGTATGCCGTATTCTTGTAGTGCCTATACTCTCTACGGCAGCCCTGCCCTGCAAGGTTGGGAGAGATGAATACGACCGCACGGATATTGAGGATTGTAGTACCGCCTTGAAAAAGAAAAATCCTGCGGTGGAGATTCTACTCTCCATCCGCAGGACTTGACCTTTCAGGGCAGACAGGCTGCCGTTGTACCTTTGCACGATAAGAAACGGCATCAGGAACTTTGCGTGCGCCTTTGCCTACAACGCCTTCGGGCTTGCTTCCTCCGTCTGTTTGACCGTTGGCAGGTTGTTGCTCTCGATGAGCAGTACTATCGTGCCTGTCAGTTCGGTGTAAAGACGGTCGTATTGTTCGCTTGCGGCAAATTCGTCCGTCAGTTCGTACCCAGCGAATGTGGCTTGAACAGCCTTGTTCGCCAACAATAAAAACGAAAGCCTCTCGGGGAGCGGTGCAGGGAGTTTCCTCTCAAACTCGTCCTCCAAGACAGAAACAAGGGTATCGTACTTTGAGAAATGCAGTCCACTGAAAAGCACTTCACTTGCTATTCTTTCTGCTTCTAAATGATTAAAACCTTGCGCCACGGCATCGCAGTAGGCGGTCAGTGCTATGTCGGCTCTTGCCGTGATAAACTCCTTGTCTCCCAATCGCTCGGGGTGATGTTCACTCATATAGCTTTCCAACTTCAATCGAAAATAGGAAAGTTCCTTTTTGCTATTATCTGTTTTCATACATAAATTTTTGCTGATTTCTAAAATATTGTTGCGTTTTGCTTTTCGATAGCTTCCGTATAGTCAGAAAAAGCCTTACTTTTATGTTCTTGCAAACGGTTCATGTCCTCTCTGATTTTCAGGTCGGTAATTTTTCCATAAATCTGTGTCGTTCCAATGTCGCTGTGTCCGAGCATCTTGCAGAGCGTTTCCATTGCTATACCATTGGAAAGGCAGATGGTCGTGGCGAAAGTATGGCGAGCCATGTGAAAGGTCAAGCCCTTCTCAATTTGGCATATCTGACCAATGTTTATACAGGCGAAAGATGCCTTGCTAACGTTCAATGTTGGAAATATCAAATCATCGTGTTGTTTCCCTTTTATATGAATGTCAAGTATCTCCTTTGCGATGGGCAGAAGTGGAATGATGGCTTCCACGTCCGTTTTCTGTCGCTTGATACGTATCTCACAAGTTCCGTCATCATAATGGTGGATATGTTTAGGTGTCAGTCGCAACATATCCACACGAGCCAGTCCCGTAAAGGCACAGAAAATGAAGAGTTGCCTTGCTCGCTCGAACTGCTTGTTTAAGATGGGCGTTTGCAAAATGCGCTTGAGTTCTTCCGTTGTGAGATACCTTCTCGTGCCACGTGGTTTTTCCGCCTTAAAATCCACAAACGGGTCTCGGCGGATGTATTTTTTCTGTTGTCCGATGCTGATGAGCTTTCTCAAGAAAATAACCGTCATTTGAATGGTGGCAGGTGATAATCTGCGCTTGCTTTTAAGATAGAAATCCAATTCTTCGACAAAGCCATAGTCCAACCGTGAATAACCAATATCGGACATTCCGTATTTTTCCAGCAGGAAGGATACTATGAGCTGCTTGTCATAGATGTAGTTGCGGAAAGTGGATTGGGCGATGGAAATTCCCACACAAGGGCGTTTTTCCTCTATAAAACGGTCTGCCTCTTCCATGAGCATTCCATTGCTTTGTGAATCCTCCGTCAGACAATTTTTGAGCAGTTCTGCACTTACATACCCCTTTTGCCAAACCAGCTCATTGTATTTGGTTTGTATCTGTCCTTCCTTTTCTGTCAGTATGCGGTTGATGTTCTTCATTCGTCAATGTCGCCTTTGCATCTGCCATGCTTTGCGTCCCAATTGTTTGGATTGATATCCAACCCATACTGTATTGTACTTGTTGCCCGTTTATGGTGATTCGCCCCATTATCGGGCATTTGCCGTTCTTCTTCAGTTTGGAACGGTTGATGTAAAACAATGTCTTGAATGTACTGCGTGCCATAAGCTATAATTTTAAGGTGAAAGTGTGTTCTATCCGTTGTTGAATCTTCTGCATATCCTGTCTTATTCTTTCTGAATTGACCGCTGCATACACTTGTGTCGTTCTCAAATTGGTATGTCCCAACATACCGCTTACGGTTTCTATTGGAACACCAGCCGACAGGGTAATGACCGAAGCAAAAGTATGGCGAGCCATGTGAAAGGTCAGAGGGGTTTTCATACCGATACTTCTCTGTATGTGGTGCATCGCATTGTAAACCACGTCTCTTGGGGGAACGTCAAATACATATCCCGCACGTCTGCCCCTATATCTTTCCATAATGGTCTTGGCTGGGGAGAGAACTACTACGCGAAAAGGGGTCTTCGTCTTGACACGCTTGCTTTTAATACATAGCTTTCCTTCCTCAATGATGATGTTTTCCTCTTTGAGATTGCGTATATCCGAAATGGCAAGACCGCTGAAGCAGGAGAACACGAACAAATCACGGACGACACGATATTTCTCCCATTTGATGGGCAGGTCGATAATCTTTTGCAGGTCGTCCTGCGTGATGTTTCTCGGCGTTCCTTTCGTCTTTTCGTAACTGTAACCAATGAACGGATACATGTCTATCATGCCATTTTTGACAGCCTTGTTCACAACCGCCTTCAATGCAGCCAAGGCACTGCATATACTGCCACGTTTCAATTTTCGGTCTATTGTCAGAAAGTATTCATAGCCTTCTATAAAGGAAATATCCAGTTCCATGAGCGGAATATCACTTAACTTGTATTTCCTACGCACATACTCCCGAAGAAGAGTTTGCTGATAGGTACGCAGCTCCAGTGTTTTCATTGCCCGGTCTATGCCCACTCTTTCATGAATCTGTGTGAGGTACTCAGCATAGCACTCTAAAAGCATTGCGTTTTGACAAAGCTGTCCCTGATAGGCATTGCGCACATCCGTAGCCGTGAATGACTCTCCACTTTCGCAAAGTTCCCGATAGCGTGCATGAATGAGTGCAGTGCATTCATTCAAATACTGGTTGATAGAATTTGCGATGGCACTCTTGCCGAGAAGACGTTGCTTTCTGCTATCCCAAAGAGATAATGGGACTTTCTTTTTGGCGGAAAAGGCGGAATGCTTCCTGCCCAGTTCTATCCGTCCGATAAGCGGCACCATGCCTTTTTTGTCCGCTCGTTTAGCCTGTGTGAAAAACGAGACTTTCAGTTTGTTTTCTTTCATTTTTCTGTCGTTTTTTTTCTAATTTCCTTTGCTTGCAAAGGTACATACGAACAAGAGTTCTTGAGCTATGCAGAAAAATGAAAGATGAGGAATAAAAACCTATGCCACAGTTGTTTATATTCAATTCGTAACCCCTTTTTGCTTTGTGCCCTATGGGTTACGAGTTGGTAACGGAACTATTGCCGTTTTTCGCTCAATCTTGCCATATCTCAAAATGCAGAAAAGTGTATAAGTTGTTATTGTTCAAGTGTTTCCGTTTGTACTTACCCATTCTTCTTTCATTGTCATTATTCTATAAACTATCCCCGCACAGGCAGCCGATACATCAGTGAGGATGTTTTCGAGGAAGTACCCGCCCTGCTGCACAAGATAGGCATCTCACTATCAAATCCACTTAATCGCCATTCGGTAGACAATGCAAAGATAACTGACCACCACGCCATTATTCCTACTGGGGAAACGCCTTCAGGAATGTCGGCAGATGAAACAACTATCTATCAAATGGTGGTCAATCGTTTCATCGAAGCATTTTCTCCCGATTCAGAGGAAGAGCGTATGCTGGTTCGTTTCACGGACGGCAACAGCACTTTTGCTTGGAAAGCGTGCCGACAAATCTCCTTGGGTTGGAAAGCCGTGCAGAAAGGTAAAGAAGCGGAAGCTGAAAAGAAAGAAGGGGGTGAAGAACAGGTTTTGTCTTCATTGCCAAACCTGATAGAGGGAGAAAACTTGCCTGTACTTGATGCAGAAATCACCGAGGATAAGACCAAGCCAAAACCACTCTATACGGAAGCTACTTTACTTTCAGCAATGGAGAATGCTGGGAAAGAGGTCGAGGATGCAGAAAGCAAAAAAGCTATGGCAGAATGCGGTATAGGAACACCAGCTACCCGTGCCAACATCATCGAAACACTTATCCTGCGTGACTATATCCGAAGGGACAAGAAAGCAATTATACCGACCGAAAAAGGCTTGGCTGTCTATGAGATTGTCAAGGACAAGCGAATCGCCAATGCGGAGATGACAGGGAGCTGGGAACTGACACTTGCCGCCATTGAAGCAGGACAAATGCCGCCCGAAAAGTTCGCGCAAGGCATCAACTCCTACGTTGGTACCATCTGCGAGGAACTCCTCTCGCTGGCTCCCAAACAGAAGTCTTATTCCACCTATCGCTGCCCCAAATGTAGCAATGAGAGCGTGGGCATCTATGCCAAGGTCGCCAAGTGTAGGCATGAGGACTGTGACTTTCATATCTTCCGTGAGGTTTGTGGAACGCTTCTCACCGAGGACTACATCCGGGATTTGCTAACCATAGGACGTACACCCATTCTCAAAGGATTAACCAGCAAGGCAGGCAAGAAGTTCAACGCCCGTCTGGTACTGAATGAAGACTATACCACATCCTTTGAATTTGAAAGCCGGAAAGGAAAATCAAGAGGGAGATAATCCCGACAGAAATAAAGAGGAACGGAATTGGTCGGGAGGTAATATACTTTATATCTTCCGACTTTTTTCCTCCTCCTTAATTAGGGTCTGCTGAATTATTATCTCTTCACAGACAGAGGGTAGCAGACGTAGCCCCTCATAGTGACGATAATGATGAAAAACCACCAGATTTCGGTCAGGGCAAGACAAAGTTCCCTGAGGAACTTCATCACGTTTTTAACGAAGTAGCACATTCCTGTCCAGCATCGTGCTGTATCTGGAAGCTTGGCTCTTATGTCATTGGCTCGATAGATTCTCTTGCCAGTACCGAATGAGCATTCGATTTCATTGCGCTCCCCGATGGCTTTGGCCATTCTGGATTTCATCTCATCTGAAGGAGGATCCTTCGGTGGTCGCCCTAACGGTTTGCAGTATGAATGGATTTCAAAATCCTCAAGTATATCTCGGTTTGACCTGTTTAGGTAAATCTTATCCGCAAGGATGGTGGCCGGAAGATAGCCGAAGCGTTCTTTGAAAAGTTGAATCTGTAGCAAGAGATCCTGGCTCTCGTTGTAGGCATCCCAGCTGTGGTGGTCGATGAACGTATAGCCCTCGACTATGCTTGCACCTATCTTGGCCCCGAACTCAGTCCTTGCCTTAGCCTTTCCACGGACAATGGCACGGACGTGTGGCTGAAAGATGCTCAGTATGCGGTCTGCACAAGTATGAGTCTTTGACCTGTACATCTCCTCCTGCTGATGGTACATCGTGAGGATTGCAGTCAAGGTGCGTTTCTCATATAGGAATAGGCTCTCGTAGTACGTCTTGTTCTTTGCAAGCAAGTCCATTAAGATGCGGATGTCCTTGCGCAAGTAGTTGAGCATCACCCCGATAGTATCACGCACCATCTTGCCTTTCTTCTTGGCTTTCTTGACAAGCTGAAGGTATGCCTGACGTGCATGCTTGTAGTTCGTGCGTGGCTTGTGCAGCTCAAACATCTCGCACACCTTTATAATATAGTCGGTAACCTTGCGGCAACCATCATGTATTATATCAACGTCAACAGGATAACGCATCTCTGCATCGGCACAGGTAGCATCAATCTTCAGCACTCCCTTGTGCTCGCGACCTTTTGAGTCGGTGAAGGAAGCGGCATTCGGATCCTCTGGTTTCGGAGCCGGCGGGTCCTCATCATTCCTCTTCGCCTCTTCTTCTTCACGCTTGCGTTTCTCTTCAAGAAGACGCCTCTGCTTGTCGAGAAGCTTGACTGTCATCTTGTTGAGTTCTTCCTCTGAGATTCGCTTGCGTATCGTGACGAATAGGCTCGGGTCGAATATAGGCTTGTCGGTGAACTCATGCAATCCACAAAAGTACTGCATGTAGGGACTCTCTCTGATAATCTCGATGGTCTCGGCATCACTCAGGTTTAGTTTGTGCTTGATAATCATTGCGCCGAGAATCATGCGTGCCGGCTTGTTCCCTGCACCTTTCTTCTGATTGTCCAACCTTGAGTTGTATTCCTTCTCAAGTTCTGTCCATGGAAGAAGGTTTCCGAGAGCCACCCATCGGTTTGTCTTGTCCAACTCATCAAGGGATGAGCGGAGCAAACCGAGGTCAAGTTGCTTGTATTTTGGAGCGTAAAACTTCATCTTGCTATGGATTTAACTATATAAAGGTACGATTTTCTAGTTAAACAAACAAAGAAATAAAGTTATATAAACTTAAATATCAGAGAGTTATAAATTATTCAGTAAACACTAATTAAAAAAGAAACACTATGGCATATAATAAGAAAAACGTCCTTGAAGCCAACACGGAAGCCATCCGTGTTGTGCTTCGCTTGGAAAAAGAACGCCGCGAAGCCACCGAAGCAGAGAAAAGTATCTTACGGAACTATCAGGGCTTCGGTGGCTTGAAATGCGTACTGAACCGATGTGACAGCCCCGACGACCTCCGTTATTGGAGCAAGTCGGAGCAACAGCTCTTCGAGCCTACGCAAAGGCTCAAACAGATGATTTACCGTGATGCCGTCGATGCCAATACCGCCAAGCGGTACTGGGAGAGCATCAAGGCAAGCGTACTGACCTCTTTCTATACCGATACCCGTATCGTTGCCGCCATTTCCGATGCGCTTACTTCTGTAGATGTACCCATACGTCGCTGCTTGGACCCTTCGGCAGGCATGGGAGCCTTTACCGAGACTTTTGCTAAAAGGGCTGGAATGGTCGATGCAATGGAAAAAGATTTGCTCACTGCCCGTATCTCACAATCCATTCATCCTTATGGGCAAGGCAACATCATTGTCCGCCAAGAACCCTTTGAAGCCATCGGAGAGTTGGAAGATAAGGAAAAATACGACCTTATTACAAGTAACATTCCTTTCGGGGATTTTATGGTCTATGACCGTGAGTACAGCAAGGGCAAGGACATTCTTAAACGTGAGTCCACACGTGCCATCCACAATTACTTCTTCGTGAAAGGTCTGGACTGCATCAAGGAAGGTGGCTTACTGGCATTCATCACCTCGCAGGGTGTATTGGACAGTCCCCGCAATGAAGCCATACGTCGTTATCTGATGCAGAACAGCCGCCTTATCTCCGCTCTCCGACTGCCATCAGGTATGTTTTCAGACAATGCAGGAACAGACGTAGGCAGTGACCTCATCGTCCTGCAGAAGCAGACAGGTAAAGAAATCAGCGAGGGGATTGAACAGCAGTTTGTAGAAACTCTTTCCGTTCCCAAAGAAGAAGGCTCTTCTGTCGTCTTCAAGCACAACTCACTTTTCGCAGGAGATTGGAAAGACATTGCTCACCGTATCATCGCCACGGAGCGCACGATGGGTACAGACCCCTACGGCAAGCCTGCATGGGAGTATCGCTTCGATGGCAGCATTGATGATATGGCGAAGAGTATCAGGACACAGCTCTCCTTGGAAGTTGAGCAACGCTTTGATCGAAAACTCTATGAAACAGGCATACCTATGACGGAGGAGGAACGGCAGAAAGAAGCCGAAAAACAACTGAGAAAGTTAGGTATAACGGTAAATTTACCCAAAGAGGATCCCAAAGTGCACAAGGAGGCAGATAACGCCTATAATCTGATGCCCGACAGCATCAGAAAGCGACTACCTAAACTGTACAGCACGGAAAAGGAACTTATTGGTGATAAGGTCGCCTACGCACGCTATTTCTTCCCGATGGGAGCTTACACGGCTTATCTTTTGGAGTACGACCCTAAGAGCCGCATTGGTTTCGGTGCTGTCACGATGGGCTACGGCTGGGAGTTGGGCAATATGTCGCTTGACGAGATGGAGGAAGTGAAGATTCATGGGCTGGGCATCGAGCGCGACCTGTACTTCTCTCCTAAGAAATTGCACGAGATAGCCGAACTGGAAGAAATCGTCAGGGGACAATATACCAAAGAAGAAGTGGTGACAGAGGAAATCAAGGAAAAGGCTGCACCCGAAGTTCAGACTTCGACAATGGAAGATAACCTTTCCACGGAAGAACCCAAAGAGGAAGTTCAAGTTGAAAAAATCAGTGAGCAAGTTGATAAAACGGGCGGTGAGCAGACAGTACAGATACAAGAGGCAGACTCTACTATTGAAGAATCAGCCCCAGAGGGAGTACCTGTGCTTAACCTTCACCGCCAATATGAGCAGGAAGTGAAAGAAATCCGCACCGATGTGGAAGCCCCACGGGAGATGAACGGGCAGACTGTTTATTTCGATGAGGATCATCACCCCATTATGGACAGTATTGATGAGCGACAGGAAACGGAGCAGCCCTCACTGTTTGCACCAGAAGAATACAGTCTTTGGACGCAGGAAGTAAAGCGCGTGAACGGCGAGATTAAGGAAGCCCCTAAAACACAGATACAGGCTTCCAAAGAACAGAGGCTGACGGGAAATAAAGGAAGCAACGAGAATAAGGAGAAACAGCTAACAACTGCAACGCAGCACAGAACCAAGGGCAGAAGCAGCAAGAAAACTTCCTCTCAGTCATATAGTGAACCGTCTCTCTTTGATTTTATGAATGAAGCCGAAGAGCGTAAGCCACAGCCGATAGCGGAGGTGAAAAAAGAGTTTGATGCTTCCCCGCGCCCTTTTCTCTCTTCGCCGGACTCTCACCTGAGAGACGGCTCCATTGTCGTGCAGAAAGGGCAGGTCGGCTTTCTTTCTGACTTAAAGCGACATCCAACCTTTAATCCGATGGACTTGCCGTATGCCCAGCTTTCCCAACTAAAAAGCTATATCGAGATACGGGAGTGCTATCACCGTCTCTATGACTACGAGGCAGAGAACCATGCAGAAGCCAGGGAAGATAGAAACAGGCTCAATCATCTGTATGATGACTATGTTGCACGCTGGGGCTACTTTAACCAGAAGGCGAACACCGAAATCATCAAGATGGATGCCACAGGCGTGGAAATGCTTTTCTTGGAACGGTCCGAAAACGGCAAGTACATCAAGGCGGACATCTTTGACCATCCAACGGCATTTTCCACCACGGAACTGACCGTTGCCGCAGACCCGATGGAGGCACTGGGTGCATCGCTCAACAAGTACGGTACGGTGGAACTTGACTACATGAGTTCGCTTTTACCTGATATGGAGGAAAGCGACATCATTTCTTCCTTGGAAGGTCGCATCTATTTCAATCCCGAAGAAAACGCATACGAGGTGGCGGACAAGTTCATTTCGGGCAATGTAATAGAAAAGGCGGAGCGTATCGAGTCGTGGCTCTTGGACCATCCCGAACACGAAGAAGCAAAGCAGAGCCTTGCTGCCCTGCGTGCAGCCACGCCAACACCCATTCCTTTTGCGGACCTTGACTTCAATCTCGGTGAACGTTGGATACCAGCTAAAGTCTATGGCAGGTTTGCCTCAGAGTTCTTCGAGACAGACATTAACGTATCCTATCACTCCAATATGGATGAGTATAGCATTGTCTGCGACCGAAAGAATGCCAATATCTGGCACAAGTATGCCGTACAGGGTGAGTTCCGCCGCTATGACGGCATCAATCTTCTGAAGCACGCCCTGCACAATACCATTCCCGACATCAACAAGAGCAAGGAGGTGACGGATAAGGTTACGGGAGAGACCAAAACCATCAAAATAAGGGACGGACATGCCATCCAGATGGCAAATGTCAAAATTGAGGAAATCAGGCAGGGCTTTGTCGATTGGCTCGGACGTACACCTGATACGTTCAAACAGCAGCTCTCTGACCGTTATAATCGTCTGTTCAACTGTTTTGTACGCCCTAATTTCGACGGCACGCACCAGACTTTCCCCGACCTTGACCTCAAACGGTTGGGCATAACCGACCTGTACAAGAGTCAGAAGGATGCCGTATGGATGCTCAAGACTAATGGCGGCGGTATCTGCGACCATGAGGTGGGAGCGGGTAAAACGCTCATTATGTGTACGGCTGCCTATGAAATGAAGCGATTAGGACTGGCAAACAAGCCGATGATTATCGGACTGAAGGCAAATGTATTCGACATTGCCGACACGTTCCGCAAGGCTTATCCCAATGCTAAGATACTCTATCCTGGTAAGAACGATTTTAATAAGCAGAACCGCCAACGTATCTTCAACGACATCAAGAACAACGACTGGGACTGTATTATCTTGACGCATGAACAGTTCGGCATGATACCGCAAGCTTTGGAAGTACAAGAGGCTATCCTGCAGAAGGAGAAGGACTCAGTGGAAGAAAACCTTGAAGTCCTGCGTATGCAGGGAACGGAGATTTCCCGTGGGATGCTCAAAGGACTGGAGAAGCGCAAGCAGACCCTTGAAGCCAAGCTACAGAACATACAGGACAGCATTGCAGAGCGTAAGGACGATGCCGTAGATTTCAAGATGATGGGTATTGACCATTTGTTCGTGGATGAGAGCCACCAATTTAAGAACCTGATGTTCAACACACGCCACGACAGAGTGTCGGGTTTGGGTAATCCTGATGGCTCACAGCGTGCCTTAAACATGCTCTTTGCCATTCGTACCATACAGGAGAGGTCTGGCAAGGATTTGGGAGCCACTTTCCTTTCAGGAACGACCATTTCCAACAGTCTGACAGAATTGTATTTGCTCTTCAAATACCTCCGTCCGCAGGCTTTGGAGAAGCAAGGTATCAACAGTTTTGATGCATGGGCAGCCGTCTTTGCCAAGAAATCAACTGACTACGAGTTCTCCATTACAAACGACATCATTCAGAAGGAACGGTTCAGAACATTTATCAAGGTGCCAGAGCTGGCTGCCTTTTATGCGGAGATTTGCGATTTCCGCACGGCAAAGGACATCGGTATTGACCGTCCCGAGAAAAACGAGATACTGCACAACATACCGCCCACGCCAGAGCAGGAAGAATTTATCGGCAAACTGATGGAGTTCGCCAAGACGGGTAATGCCACACTCTTGGGACGTGCACCACTAAGTGAGAGTGAGGAAAAGGCAAAGATGCTCATTGCAACTGACTACGCGAGGAAAAGATTCAAGATATTTGTATCTTTCAGATAATCAATAGAATAAGGAAGTGTAAAGGATAAAAGGGTTACGAGTTGGAAACGAGCAAGTTTCTTACTCTTTCTTTATTCTGCATTACTTCAAAGAGCACTTAAATTGATAATGCAAAGATAATATTTTCTGATGAAAACAGTGTATTTTTAGAGAAATAAATTGTAGATACACCTTAAAATATTCACATCTAATTCTATTGGCACTTATTTATTCAAGTTTTAGTGTTGTTATTATGCTATCAAAAAGGCTCATAATCAATTATTTTACACTGTAAAGTAAGATAAAGAGAGAAAAATGAAACTTTTTCGGGAAAAATCATCGGAAAAATTTGGCGGATTGAAATAATTTGCATAAAATTGCACTTACAAACACAGAACAAACGTTCTGTTTTGAATTTAGTAACTATGAAATAATGGAAAAACAAATAGATAAAGAAAGTATAAGCAAAAGGGACATTATCCTTAACGAATCGTTCAGATTATTTCTGAAAAAAGGCTATGCAGCTGTATCATTCTCAGACTTGGTCGAAGCAACCAACGTTTCTCGTGGCAATATGTTTCATCACTTCAAGAATAAAGAAGATATTTTCCATCATGCTGTTGATAGGTTTGTATTTCAATTCTTGACCAATGATGCTCCCGACCTTCTTGCGTTTACAAGTTCAATGCCATTAAAGGACTTCATCGACAATCGTATAGAAAATATCGGTCGCCGTATGAAATCATTTTTTATGATGACAAAAGGCACCGTTACTTCTGCCAATTTCATGTCATTTATCCTGTATCTGAAAGACAACTATCCGGATTGGAAAGAGAAGTTTCAAGAATACGAGAAAAGAAAGAGCCTTGAGTGGAAAGAGGTGATAGAGCTTGCCAAACAGAAAGGAGAGATTACTCAAACTGTGGAAACAGAAAAGATTATATCTTCCATTAGAAATATATATCTTGGATTGTCATACAGAAGTGCATTGAGCAGCCAACTTTCTATTTCCGAATTGAAAGAGCAAATATACACAATATACTATTTAATAACCAAATAATATTCCTATGGAAAAAGCAGCATATATCAATAGCGTATCGGCATATCTTCCTAATTCTCCCATCGCCAATGAGGATATGGAAGACTATATCGGAAAAATTGGTGGAAATCCTTCAAGGGTTCGCTCAATTGTACTGAGGCAGAATGGGATTAAAACACGATATTACGGGTTGGACAAAAACCAAAGCCTAACACACTCGAATGCAGAATTGGCAAAAGAAGCCGTATGTGGGCTGTTTGAAAATGGAAATATTCCTGACGACTTGACCCTTTTGGCTTGTGGGACAAGCACACCCGATCAATTGCTTCCTTCCCATGCGTCTATGGTTCATGGAGAATTAGCCAACTATCCTATGGAAATATTTTCCTCTGCAGGTGTATGCCTTACCTCATTGCAGGCATTGAAAATATGCTATAGCAATATTCTTGCAGGACTGCATCAAAAAGCTGTATGCGTGGCATCAGAATTAACTTCACCTGCATTGGTATCCAAATTTTATGACCCGGAGTATGAAGCTACACACGACAATCCTGACAAAGACCCTTATATGGCTTTTGAAAAGGATTTTATGCGGTTCATGCTTTCTGATGGTGCAGGAGCGGTATTGGTACAAGATTACCCCGAAGGAGCGTGTCCTCTAAAAATTGAATGGGTCGATATGACTTCCTATGCCAACGAACTACCTACCTGTATGTTTATGGCATCGGAGTTGCAGGAGGACGGGCGGCTCAAAAGCTGGAAAGAGTTCTCTCCTAATGAGATTAAGGAACGTGCCGTGCTTGTGGGCAAACAGGACATTCGGCAGCTAAAGAAGCACATTATTAAGTATTGGGTTGACCATATCGAAACCATACTTGCAAAAATGAGACGTACTATCCTAAAACTTGACTCTAGGCAATTCCACATAGTTATTAATACAACCTTTAATTGTAATCCTCAAATCCGCAACTTAACTTTTCAACGTCCTTCTTGCGTGTACACATCCTCTCATTACTGAATTTGCAGATAATTAGAACTGAAATCCCCCACTTCAGCCTACAACATCCCCTTACCCCACAATGCGACTTGAGGCAATACGCAGTATCATACCCATAAATTGTAGGCGTTATCCAAAATCTGTCTGGAACACATCCGCGTAAGCATTGTTACAAGTATAGATATTCAGCACATACTGCCTTGATGTCCTGATCCACTTTGCTGGTACAGAGACAAACCTGAAGACAAGCGCTTTTATGCGGCTTGTTGTATTGAGTCCGAACCTCTTTACATCAAGTCTTTGGATAATGGCCTTGTAGAAGTTACGGATAAGTGCTGTAAGAAGAAGGAACACGGTGTTCTCTGCCATGAAGGATTTGGGCAATCGGTCCCATCCGAAACCATTGTTCATATCATCGAAGATACGTTCCTTTCCCCCTCGAAGGTTATAGAACTCGACAATCTCTCTTACGGAAGATACATAGTCGTTAGTCAGGATACAACGGTATGTGTATTCTCCTTCCCAGAGATCCAATACACCATCCAACCGTTTCTGTCTTTGAATCACAAGTCGGTATGCTTTACCCTTCCACTTTTCAATAAGGATAGAGTTCAATTCGAACTCAATGCCATTGATTTCCTCAGTTTTCCAACCTCTGAGAGCAAAGATTTCATTGTAGAGCGAACTGCAGCGGTTTGCGCGGATATAGAAGGATTTGCAGTGTTCCTCTACTTCTTCTACGATTTCCTCGGAACATGATCCACAGTCAGCTCTGAAACGATTGATAGTAAGGCCGTTCTGTTCAAATCTCTCAAAGAACCTCTTCAGCGTGTCCTTCTGATGAAAACGAACATTTGTGTTGCCATCGCTATTCTCAATGCCAACGATTAAGTCGCCAATAACCGCCACGCCAGGGCGATAACCAGGGAACTTCTTGTATGTAGGCTTTGCATCATACTTCTCTGTCTCTATGAACTGATGGTCGAAATCAACATCATACATCTCGTCCTCTTTCAGTTGGCCAGATGCAAACATACAATTGAGCAGTAAAGTATTGAGAGTGTCAGCCGTGTTGAAATCGTAGTTCTTACCCGTATCTGACGTGTATGAGATGTTTTCTTGCGTCAGCTCCTTTATCGCTCTGAGGATAGTATCAGAGCTACAAGTTCGAAGTGTCGGATGAAGCGAGAGATGGCTCATCAAATGAGTAGTGACATCCTCAACACATGAGCCACCACAGAAGTAGATACTCATGAGTGAACGGATGATTTCGCTGTACTGATAACCGAATGATCTACACCTTAGACCGAGGGTCGAGTCGATTACAGATGACAATGTGGAGTCAAATTGCTCCATGATTGAAAATATTCCTCCAAAAGGAGTGAGTTTATCGGATTTAATATGTATTTTTGCCATGCCATATCAGAGTTTTGCTTGCTTGTTTTGCAACACTAAGATAAGTGAATTCTTTGACATGGCAAAATCCTGGGCAACTTTTTGTTGCTCAGGTACTTAAAAAGTTTAAGTTATAATAGTGTTGCGGAATTAAGGGTAATTTAAATTGTTGGTATTGTTACGAGGACAAGTCGGAAGGAACCAATTTAAGTCAATCAACAATCAAGCAAATAAAAAAGGTTATTACTCATAAGTACAGTGAGATACATTATAAAGAACTTAAAATTTCTTTTTTCGGAGGAGAACCGCTGTTGAATATCAAAGCAATAAAAGAATTATGCCATTTTGCAAAAGAGTTTTGTTCAGAAAACAACATTGATTTGATATGTGACTTTACTACAAATGCCACACTTATTGACAAGAAACTTATAGACTTTCTAAAAAACTATAAAACTACATTTCAAATCACTCTTGATGGATATCGTGATTGCCATAATAATATTAGATTTAACAAAGTATCAAAAAAAGGAACATACGATACTATTATAAGCAACATTAAAGAAATAATCACCAATCTGCCAAATACATATGTTTGGTTAAGAATCAATTTCGACAACAATACATTAAAGGATATCCCACTTATTTTAGGCGATATAAAGGAGTTCAACCGAAAAAAATGTTCAATTATTCTTCGAAAAGTTTGGCAAGTTGATATTGGTAGTATTTCAAAAGAAGAATTGTCACAATCTATAGATTTGCTAATAGATAATGATTTCTTCGTGGATTATTTTGCTCTGCCTCGACTATCTCCCTGCTTTGCTGAGCGATTAAATCAAGTGTTAATTAATTTTGATGGGCAAATCTTTAAATGTTCCACTATAGACTCTTTTGATGAAAACTCATCTGTGGGTTGCATTAGCCAAGAAGGAAAGATAGTTTTTGATAGTAATAAATTATCAAAATACATAATAAAAAACAATTTGTCATTATGTGACAAATGTAGTTTATATCCCGCATGCTATGGACCTTGTAGCAAGAATAGTCCCCAAGAAGATAGCAATTTTAGATGCTTGCTTTCGAACCTTGGATTATCAAAGGAGGAATTGGTTATTTACAATTTTAAACTCAATTTGTTGCAACAAGAAATTTAATCCTGTGTTCGGTATGAATAAGTTTGTCTTTATAATAGTTCTGTTGTTTTCGTGCAAAGTTCTCAACGCCCAGATATCCGGAGTCATAATAGATGAGGAAAAATTACCTATCGAATTTGCAACTATTAGGCTGTACCAAATTCCTGATAGTGTTCTGATTGCCAGTACGGTATCCAATAACAAGGGATATTTTTCTTTCCCGAATACTGTCTCCCAGCAACTTATACTAAAAATATCTTCCGTGGGTTACGAAACAATATATTTACCAGCCAAGTCTCATCACGAAATCATCTTGAAGCGGTATTCTGAAGAACTGCAGGAAGTAGTTATTTCTGCAAGGGAGATTGAGACTTTCGGGAGTAAGGACAAACTACTCATCCCACAAAGTCTGAAAGAAAGAGCCTCCTCTGCTTTGGCGGCCTTGGGAGAAATGCCACAATTTCAATTGAATAGAATTTCAAATATCCTTCAAACGACAGACCGGCAGAATATACTCATTCTCATAGATGGCATACAAGCGAATGAAAATGACTTAATGGCTTTATCTGCAAAAAAAATCAGGAGAGTTGAGTATTTTACACAGCCACCAGCAAGATTTGCCAATAAAAACATAGGTGCAGTGCTAAGCGTCTTTACCATTAAAGAAAAGGATAGCGGGTTTAACAGTTTTATCAATACAGTAAACTCATTTACAACGGGTTACGGAACAAACACTATCAATGCGAAGTGGTACACGCCCAAGCACCAGATTGCCCTTTCTTATTTCATTGATTATAGGAATCTTAACGACAACAGAATCAATCAGACTTACGAGTATGAGATAGACCATGCAAATTTCTCCAGCAAACTGCAAGGACTTCCCGGTACTTACAAGGGGGAGTATCATATCATAGGGGCAGATTACATGTTTCGTCCGGATGACAACCAACAGTTTTCTGCTAAAGTAAGGTATCGCCTCAACCCGGGGCGGGAAAGCCATCAACAAACTGCAACAACGAAATTTGGTACAGGAATTCTACAACAAGGTTATTCGGCAAAAAAACTTAAAAGTAATTATGATGCTATATCATTGGATTTGTATTACAATAGAAAATTGAAGAACAACCAGGAATTGACAGCCAATTTTGTGGGATCTTATTTTGATTCCAAATCGGACAATCAGATTTCCCAAGAAAATTCAGATAATACAATAGCTTATCGGTACAACAACCATCTCAGGAATTACTCTAATTCCATCATATCCGAGTTGCTTTACAACAAGTCCTTTTCCAATGAAAATATAAGCATCGGGGCAAGATACTTTTATAAGCAGCTTCGGCAGACCTATAATGAAAACACCCGTTCTACAATGGACCAGCAAGTCTGCTATATATATTCAAATCTTTCAGGCAAGTTAAAGAATCTCCATTACACCATAGGTGTAGGTATAGAACATAGTATTCAAGACAATGGAGAAATGAAGGCAAGGCATTATACCGTGTTCAAACCTTCATTTTCTGCGAGCTATCAGATTGGTCACTCCTCTTCCATTAGGCTTAACTCGCTTATATTATCCAATGTTCCTGACATCTCACAGCTCACCATCCATCCAGTCTATCTCAACTATCAATATTATAGTGTGGGCAATCCTCATCTTCATCCTTACTATACTTTCTATAATCGTCTTCAATACCAACTGAGTCTGCCTACTTTCTATATGAGTGCCGCAATACGGCATTCGTACCTGCGCCGCCCTTATATGACATTATTTGAGAGTAGAGACGCAGAGATAGTGAAGACCCTTGAACATTTTAAACACACCTCATACACAGCTGCGGACCTCAGCCTTCAATGGCTTCCATTCCCATTCTTGAAAATCCAGCCGTTCGCAACAATTGTATATTCCAGTGCCATAAAGCCTGATGGCGCCAGTCTAAGTGAGTGGTCAAAATACTTTTCTATCACGGCAAGCATTTCTTACAAAGAATTTTCCATATTAGGAAACGTAGGTAGTTCTATGACCGATCTATTGGGGGATGTAACGGAAAAGAAGAAAGCCTATGTTTTTAGTGAGCTATCTTACTCCAAAAACAATGTATATGTGGCATTGCAGTATATTCACAATCCCAAGCCATCTGCCATCTATTCCAACAATAGTTTGATAATCTTTAAGGAAGAAACGATTTGGAATAATTTCCAAAATCTATTTGCCATAAATTTTAGATACAATTTTACGATTGGCAGAAAGAAAAGCATCCATGGTCCCACCAAACTTAATAATCAAGATAATGTAAGTGGATTAACCAACGATGCGACTGCGAAGTAAACGAACATCGTGTTTAATTAAAATACATCTAGCCGATGATAAAGAATATATCTTTTGAACAACAACGAGACACAATGGATTGTGGAGTTTCATGTTTGATAATGACAGCGGGATATTATGGAAAATCTACTGATCGAGATAGATTAAGACTATTAAGTGACCTTAGCAAGGATGGTGTTTCTCTTCTCGGCATTAGCAAAGCAGCTGAAGAGATAGGCTTTAAAACTATCGGTGGTCGTTTGAGTTTTGACACGCTTACGTCAGAAGTTCCCTTACCTTGCATCATTCATTGGAACCAGAACCACTTTGTGGTTGTTTATAAGATAAAGAAACGCAGAGGTAATCGATATGAAGTTTATGTGGCAGATCCTGGAAAAGGACTTATAACCTATACCAAGGAGGAATTCTGCGAGCATTGGGTGAGTACTAAGACCAACGGCGAGGAGAAAGGTATTGCCCTTCTTCTTGAACCGACAGAACAGTTTTATGCTCAAAACGACACGAAAGCAGTGCCGACTCAAAGGCGAGTGAAATTTCTCTGGAACTATCTCAAGAAGTACAAACGCTTCTTCACGCAGTTGATACTTGGCTTGTTGCTCGGCTCGCTGCTGCAACTCATTTTCCCGTTTCTCACGCAGGCCATCGTAGACACGGGTATCGGGGGAAAGGACATCGGGTTTGTGTGGCTGGTGCTGCTGGCTGAGATGATGCTCCTCTTCAGCCGTACAGCCATTGAGTTTATCCGCTCCAAGATACTCCTGCACATCTCCACCCGTATCAACATCTCGCTCATATCAGACTTCTTCATCAAGCTGATGAAACTACCGATGAAGTTCTTCGATACCAAACTGATGGGCGACCTTTTGCAACGCATTGAAGACCATCGCCGTGTTGAGCAATTTCTTACCTCAAGCAGTCTGAGCCTACTCTTCTCTTTCTTCACATTTCTGGTCTTCGGTGTCGTTCTTGCAGTCTATAATCTCGGCATCTTCCTTGTCTTCTTGTTTGGGACATCGCTTTACGCAGGCTGGATAATTCTCTTCCTCAAAAAGCGCAGACAGCTGGACTATAAGTATTTTGAGCAGGCAGGACGCAACCGCAACGTCACCTACCAGCTCATAGGAGGAATGCAGGAAATCAAGTTGCAGGGGTGCGAGCAGCGCAAACGTTGGGAATGGGAGGACGTACAAGCCGACCTGTTTAAGGTCAATCTGCAATCGCTCAATCTGCAACAAGTGCAACAGGCAGGAAGCATCACCATCAATGAGGTGAAGAACATCCTCATTACCGTACTTGCAGCCACAGCCGTGATACACGGCAACATGACACTCGGTATGATGCTGGCGGTACAGTACATCATCGGACAGCTCAACAGCCCTGTGGAACAACTTATTCAGTTTATCTACTCATGGCAAGACGTAAGCATCAGCCTTGACCGCATGAACGAAATCCACACCGAGACCAACGAGGAAAATGTCGAACGGACACGTACCGCCTATACGCACAAGACCACCGAAGGACATTCCCTCACGATAAAAGACCTATCCTTCAAATATGATATCTACAGTCCGAAAGATATTCTCTCCGACATCAATCTCTCTATTCCCAACGGCAAGGTAACGGCAATCGTGGGAGCGAGTGGAAGCGGAAAGACAACGCTCGTAAAACTCCTTTTGGGATTCTATGAGCCACTGAATGGAAACATCGAGATAGGCAATGCCAATTTGAGTGAATACAACCTCGGCTGGTGGCGAAGCCAATGCGGTGCGGTGATGCAGGAGGGATATCTCTTCTCCGATACCATTGCGAGGAACATTGCCATATCTGACGATGAGCCAGACATCGAACGTATCCGTCATGCTGCCCGTGTGGCAAACATCGCTGACTACATCGAAGCTCTGCCTTTGGCTTACAACACGATGATAGGACAGGACGGACAGGGCATCAGTCAAGGGCAACGACAACGCATCCTTATTGCAAGGGTAGTCTATAAGAATCCAATGTTCGTCTTCTTGGATGAAGCGACCAATGCCCTCGATGCCAACAATGAACGAGCCATTACAGAAAACCTCTCGGAGTTCTACAAGGGAAAAACAGTTGTAGTAGTGGCACACCGCCTTTCCACTGTTCGCGATGCCGACCAAATTGTAGTTTTGGATGAAGGTAAAATTGTAGAGGTAGGTACACACGAGGAACTGACTGCCAAACGTGGTAAATATTTTGCCTTAGTAAAGAATCAATTAGAACTTGGCAACTAATATGAAAGAAGAAAAGAAACCAGAACGGAGCTTTGAACTTCGTAGCGAAAAAGTTCGTAGTATCGTGGGACAGATACCCTCCTCGCTTATCCGTTATGGCATTACAGCCATCGGAATGGTGTTGCTCTGCCTTTTTGCTGTAGCCTATTACCTGCCCTATAAACAAGTATATTCGGGTACGGCTACCATACACAAAACGACAACTACACCAGTGGACAGCACGAATATAACCATCTTGCTTAAGTTTGAGAACAAACGCCCAGACAAAGTGAATGGACAAATGATTTGTCTGCAATCTCCATATAGAACGTTTGTAGGACAGATACAAGACCTTTCTTCCGTCCGTGACACATTGGAGCGCCAGGAAGCACTATGCCGTTTCAAGTCAGCCGACATAAAAACTGTAGAAAACCAAACGGTGGATTTCCAGATAACTCGAACATCGGGCAATCTGCTGCAAAAAATGCTTGGGGACATCTAATTCCATCGCACATTCCTTATCTCTCTCGATAGTCAATGGTTAAACTCACTGCTTTTTCTTGCAAGGCAGTGAGTTCTTTTGTCAAACCGATAAGCTCCCGCAACAATGTCTGTATGCTTTTCTCTGCCGTATAAAGGCGCATCAGTCGTACCACCTGATTGTAGTTCACTCCAATTTTATGTACTTGGGCTGTGAGTTCAGAGAGCTTGCGATAATACTCCACGGCGGACTTATCCACCGTTATCACCTTGAAATGCTCCCCCAATAATCTTGCACGCACGAACTCTGACTTGGACATTGAGCCTGATTTGTGATAGAGGTCTATCACTCGTATTTGGTCTTTCGGGTCTGGTGGTACTGTCCTATAAAAGTGTGTAAGCTTCTTTTTTCTTATCTTTGTATTTGTAAACCATAAAAAAGAAAAAAATGAAACTTACACATTCGCAAATTTCGGAAATTCTTTCGAATTACACAAGCAGCAGCGAGGGTTTTGTTACCCTTCAGTCATTAATCATGAACTCCCTGATGTATCATGAACGAGAGTTGTTCGTCAGCGAAAATGCCCATGAACAATGCAATGGCTTCCGTTGTCGTCGTTGGTACAGTCACGGCTTTGAGTTCTCGCTCCGTATTCCGCGCAGTCGCAGCGGGAACTTCTATCCCATTCTCTTAGGGTTGATACGCAGCGAAAGCGAGGAACGTGCCAAATTGTTCAACCTCCTCTACACCAAAGGTCTTACCACGGAGCAGATAGGCGAGATTTCCAATTGCGTCTATGGTCGTTCCTACAGCAAGCAGCAGGTATCGCATCTTGCCGGTAGCTGCCGTGAGGACGTCGAGCGGTGGCTTTGCCGTAGCCTTTCCTCCCACTACTTAGCCGTCTATATCGACGCCACCTTTATTTCCACCCGTAGGGACAGACAGGTGTCCAAGGAGGCCTACTATACCATTCTGGGGGTATTAGAAGACGGCAGCAGGGAGGTGCTCACGGTTGTCAATCATCCCACAGAAGGGGCTCTGTGCTGGAAAGACGAGCTTGAGGCCTTGAAGCAAAGAGGCGTCGAACAGATAGACTTAGTCGTTTCCGATGCATTGCAAGGAATAGAGAATGCCGTCTGTGCAGCCTTTCCAGGTGCCGCACACCAGTTCTGCGTGGCACACGTCAAGCGACAGATACTCAGCGGCGCATCACATAAAGACAAACCGGTAATGGCGCAGCAGCTCAGTGAGGTGTTCCAATTGGAGAACAACGAGATGAATTCCTTGCAGGGATACGAACAATTCATTACCTTTGTCGAGAAATGGGAAAGGAAATATCCTGCACTAAGAAAGTACAAGACCGAACGCAACAGTGCCTACTTCACGTATATGGACTTCCCGGCCCAAGTGCAGAGGTGCATATATACGACCAACTGGATTGAAAGGCTCAACAGGAAGTACAGGAGAACCATCCAAATGAGAACATCCATGCCATCAGAAAAGTCTGTCATCTTCCTCCTGGCAGCCGTGGCGATGGAGGAAACAAAGACGACATATGAAAGGAGAATATATCAATT
Organism: Prevotella disiens; assembly: GCF_900454955.1. Taxonomy (NCBI): domain Bacteria; kingdom Pseudomonadati; phylum Bacteroidota; class Bacteroidia; order Bacteroidales; family Prevotellaceae; genus Prevotella; species Prevotella disiens. The sequence continues at coordinate 62,953 of NZ_UGTL01000001.1, forward strand.
CAAAAACTGGAAAGAAAAGAATAAAATAACAGTGCAAGTACAGAGAAAGGAAAGATGAATTACACACTTTTAAGGACACTACCGGTCTGGTAAACGGACGTGCCAATCGTCCCACTTGTCGGGCATATCACCATACTTTTTCGCTACTCTTTTCCTTGATTTATCGCTTGCCATATTCTCTTGTTTTTATTTCTCTAATCACGACTTCGGAGTGATTTTATTCCCCATTTGGGGCAAGGGTCTTTGTGGGACAAACGGCAGTTTGTGTCACAAAGACACACCTTGCTGATGTAGAAAATGGGATTATAAGCCCATGCCGTGTTACTGCATTCACTGAATACAGTAACTCAGCGTAGGCTTGCATTCGAGGAATGCAGTACTTCAGAGTTTCCGCCATCTTTCCACATCATCTTTGTATTGGTCGAGATGTTCTCGAAGCACCTGCTCCACATAGCCTGAAACGCTTGCTCCCTGCTCACCGATTTTCCTCACCACGAAGTCCAACTTTCGTTGAGTTTCCTCTGATACATACACGGCTTTGCGGTGGCTGTTGCGAAAGGGCTGGAGATATTTCCCCTGAAACTCGGATAATTGCTTCCTTTCCCTTGTTTTTCCCATTCGTTGATGATTCTCTTCGGTAGAAGTAGCCCTTTCCGTTGGTGACAACTCTGTTTCTTGATAGGACGGTTGAGAATAGTCCTTGTGACTCTCCTTGTCATTTTGTTCCTCAACTTTAACAGGCTCAAATCTTTTCTTTTCCTCTTCATAATCTACGGGCTGGTCAAAATCGGGCAACTCTTCGGGCTTGCGGAGTTTAACGCCATAATTGCCCATATCTCGAAGGGCTTGTTCCAGACGTTGTTTCCTTTGTTCATCTATTCTTGCCATAATTTCTTGGGTATTGCGTTATAATGTCTTTCAAGCATTGTTTGTATGTCGCTCTGTTTGTAAAGTATCTTCCCTCCGATTTTGTAGAAAGGAAGCGTTCCTAAGTTTCTGTACTCTTGGAGCGTGCGTGTGCTGAGCCGTAATTGGCTACAAACCTCCTCGCCAGTGAGGTAAACCTCTCCGCCCAGCATCGGACGGGCGGTAGCGCAATACCGCTCCAATTTCTTCAATATTCCTTCCATCAGTTGTGAAAACAACTGCATCTGAGGGTCTTCCTGCGTAATGATTTCATTCTCTTCCATAGTTCATTCATTGTTTGAGTTCATTCATTGTTTGCGTTCAGTAACTCTGCGATGTCGCTCTCCTTATAATAGCATTTATGCCCAATGATGGAGAAGGGTATTTTACCCGTGTCGCGATAGGATTGCAGGGTGCGTTTGCTGATGCCGAGCCTGCGGCATACGGCTTCATTGTCGAGCCATTCGTCCGTTTCGGGCGGATTGCCGATAAGCTGTTCAATACTGTGGATAAAATCTGCAAATTCGGAGCAGTGCCGCTCCCACGCCTTGCGGTCGATGATAATGAGTTTCATTGCCTTGATTTTGTTTTGATTACTTTATTGTTACTCGGCAAACAAACTGTTATGCAGTCCATTGCCGTACTTATCGAGTGCAAAAGTAAACCCTCGGAAGCACCGCTGCAAGAAATGAGGAAAAGCAGGGAAATAGAGAGAAAACAAGAGAAAAGACCAAAGGAGATCCATCTGTGTTATTGCGGTAATGAGATGAGGTGCCGGCTCTTTCCTTTTATAACATAGCAATTATTCTTTCGACAGTTCGATAGTTCGACAAATCGATATGTAGAACTATCGATAGATAGTTTTATCGATAGATTATTTTGACGATATATAGTTTTGACAACAGATAGTCATGACAACAGATAGTCATGACAACAGATAGTCATGACAACAAATTGTACAAACAACAGATAGTCCGTATTATCGTCAGTCCTATCTATTGTTGGTTGTTACGCCTTGCGTCCAAAGAGCCTGAGTATGCCGTATTCTTGTCGTGCCTATACTCTCTTACGGCAGCCCTGCTCTGCAAGGTTGGGAGAGATGAATACGACCGCACGAATATTGAAAATGGCAATACAAACTTGAAAAGAAAAATCCTGCGGTGGAGATTCTTCTCTCCATCCGCAGGACTTGACCTTGTCAGGGCAGATTGGCTGCCGTTGTACCTTTGCACGATAAGAAACGGCATCAGGGACTTTGCGTGTGCCTTTGCTTACAACGCCTTTGGGCTTACCTCTCCGTCTGACCGATTATTGGCAAATGATTGCTCTTGGTAAGCAGCACTATCGTGCCTGTGAGTTCGGTGTAAAGACGGTCGTATTGCTCGTCAGAAGCAAATGTGTCCGTCAAACCGAACTTGTCGAATGTGGCTTGAATAGCCTTATTCGACAACAATATAGGTACGAGTTTCTCTGGGAGAGGTGCAGGCAGTTCCCTTTCAAACTCATTCTCAAACACGGATACAAGCGTATCATACTTGGAAAAGTGCAAGCCTTGATACAAAACCTCGCTTGCCATGCTTTCCGCTTCGGGGTGCGTGAAACCTTGTGTCACGGCATCGCAGTAAGCTGTGAGAGCCATATCTGCCCGTGCAGTGATAAACTCCTTATCTTTCAATCTCTCAGGGTGATGCTCACTCATGTAACTTCTTAATTTCAATCGAAAGTAAGAAAGTTCCTGTTTGTTGTTCTTTTTCATAATCATTTGGTTTTCAATCGTGAATAATAAATGTTTGGTAATTACTTCCTTTTTATGCGTGTTGCAGTGGCACGTTCTGCCGTGCTATCGACTCACAATAACCTTCAAATACAGTATGCTCCCTGTCTGTGAGTGCAGTCATATCCTCCTGTATCTTGTGGTCGGTTATCTTTCCGTAGATTTGTGTCGTACCTATATTGCTGTGTCCGAGTATCTTGCTGAGCGTTTCCATCGAAATACCATTGGATAGGCATATCGTGGTTGAGAATGTGTGGCGAGCCATGTGAAAGGTCAAGCCCTTATCTATCCGGCATATCTGCCCGATGTTCACACACGCAAAGGATGCTTTCCTTATTGTGAGATTGGGAAATATCAAGTCGTCCGCTTTCTTGTCCTTGATATAGAGCGAAAGGATTTGTTTGGCAATAGGCAGGAGCGGAATAATCGCCTCTACATCCGTTTTCTGCCTTTTGATGCGTATTTCCTCCGTGCCGTCAGCATTATGGGTGATATGCTTCGGTTTGAGCCGTTGCATATCCACACGAGCCAAACCGGTGAAGGCGCAGAAAATGAAGAGTTGCCTTGCTCGCTCGAACTGTTTGTCAATGATGGGCGTTTGCAATACTCGTTGCAGCTCCTCCGTAGTGAGATAACGCCTTGTGCGGTGTGGAAGTTCTGCTTTGTAGTCTGCAAACGGATCAATGCGGATATACTTCTTCTGCTGACCTATGCCGATGAGTTTTCTAAGGAAGATGACCACTACCTGAATAGTGGCAAGAGAGAGGTTGCGTTCTGATTTGAGATAGAAGTCCATTCCCTCAATAAAGCCATAGTCCAACAGGGAGTAGCGAATATCCTCCAGCCCTAAGCGTTCACGCAGATAAGCCTCTATGAGTTGTGTGGCGTAGATGTAATTAGCAAAGGTAGGCTTGGCAATCGTCAGTCCTACGCATGGACGCTTTTCCTCAATAAATAGTCGGGCTTCCTCCAAAAGAAAGCCTTTGGGATTGTCCTCTTCCATGAGTTCACGTTTCAACAACTCGGCAGTGATATAGCCACGTTGCCAAACTAATTCTTGGTATTTGCCTTTGGCTTGTTCCTCTTTGGTTTGCAAGTAGCGGTTGATTTCCTTTGTTTCTTCACCTGTTCCCTTGCACCGTCCCTTATGGCTGTCCCAAAGTTCAGGAGCAATCTCCTTGCCCGTGCTGTATTGTACTTGTTCTCCGTCTATGGTGATACGCCCCATAATTGGGCAGCTGCCGTTCTTTTTCTCTTTGGAGCGATTGATATAAAAGAGTGTCTTGAATGTACTTCGTGCCATAATGTCAAAGTTTTAAGGTGAATGTATCTTGTATTCGCTGCTGTATCGCTTGCATATCCCGATGGATTCTTTCGGAGGAAACCGCTGCATATACCTGTGTCGTTCTCAGGTTGGTGTGTCCGAGCATACGGCTCACCGTTTCGATAGGAACGCCTGCCGAGAGCGTGATAAGCGAAGCAAAGGTATGGCGAGCCATGTGGAAGGTTAGCGGAGTTTCCATGCCGATGTTTCGTTGTATGTAGTGCATACCATTGAGGACAATGTCGGTGGTCGGCACGTCAAAGACAAAGCCCGCCCTTATCCCTCTATAACGATTCATGATAGTCAGCGCAGGGGGAAGCACCTGTACACGATACGGGGTCTTGGTCTTCATGCGTCTGCCCTTGATGCAGAGTTTGCCTTCTTCCAAGACAATGTTTTCCTCTCTCAGATTGCGGACATCGGAGATGGCAAGCCCTGAAAAGCAAGAAAAGACGAACAAATCACGGACAAAACGATAGTTCTCCCATTCAATCTCCAAGTTGATGATGCGCTCAAGTTCTTCCTGCGTAATGCTTCTCGGTTCACCCTTTGGTCGCTCGTAACTGTAGCCCAAGAACGGATAGAAGTCCAGCACACCTTTCTTTACCGCTATGCGGACAATGGTCTGCAAAGTAGACAAGGTACTCGATATGCTGCTGCGTTTCAGTCTGCGTTCGATGGTGAGATAATACTCGAATCCCTCGATAAATGCTTTATCCAACTGTGAAAGGGGTATATCGCTTACTTTATGCTTTTTCTGCACATACTCACGGAGCAGGGAGAGCTGGTAGGTACGAAGTTTGAACGTCTTCAAGGCTCGGTCGATGCCTATGCGCTCCTTTGTCTGTGTGAGATACTCCCCGAAACTCTCCAAGAGCAGGGTTTGGCGGTGGATTTGCCCCTGATAGGCATCCCTCACGTCTGTGGCTGTAAAGGATTCTTCTCTTTCACTGAGTTCGTGAAAGCGTGTGTGGATAAGTGCAGTGCATTCACCAAGTTTCTGATTGACGGACACAGCCATGCTGCTCTTGCCGATAAGCCTTTGCTTGCGGCTGTCCCAAAGAGCGAGCGGAGTCTTACACTTGGTGGAGAAGCCCGAATGGGTTCTGCCAACGGAGATGCGCCCGATGACAGGCACAAGTCCTTTCTTGTCGGTTCGTTTCGCCTGAACGAAGAACGATACTTTGAGTTTGTTTTCTTTCATTTTTCTGTCGTTTTTTTCTAAATTTCCTTTGCTTGCAAAGGTACAGATGAACAAGTATTCCTGAGCGATGCAGAAAAATGAAAGATGAAGAATAAAAACCTATGACACAGTTGTTTACCTTCAATTCGTAACCCCTTTTTGCTTTTTCCCTGATGGGTTACGATTTGGTAACGGAACTCCTGCCGTTTGATGCTCGTTTTCGCTTACCCTCAAAATAGCAAGAAAATGCTAAATGATGATATTTCAAATAGTTACATTCCTTGCGTTTCCCCCTATTTCCCTTCATTCTTAATAACTGATTATGCCCGCAAGATGAGCCTTGATTTACGCATGATTGATGAAAATGGGTACTCAGACCATATCGACAACAAGGCAAGTCACTGTGCCAAGATGCTCAATGACTATTACCAAAAGTATGATGCACAGAAAGGGACGCAGTTCGTTTTCTCTGACTTGGGTACTTACAAGCCCGGTGGAGACTTCAATGTCTATTCGGAAATCAAGAGAAAATTGGTAGAGGACTACCATATCCCGGCATACGAGATACGTTTTATTCAGGAGTGCAAGAACGAGAAAGCAAAGAAAGCGATGGTAGATGCGATGAATCGTGGTGACATTCGCATTATCTTCGGTTCTACCTCTATGTTGGGAACTGGAGTCAATGCCCAGCAACGAGCTGTGGCTATCCATCATTTGGACACGCCTTGGCGACCTTCGGACTTGGAGCAGCGCAATGGGCGTGCCATCCGAAAGGGAAATCTTGTCGCCAAGGAGTTTGCGGACAACAAGGTCGATGTCATCATCTATGCCGTAGAGCGTTCCTTGGATAGCTATAAGTTCAATCTGTTGCACAACAAACAGCTCTTTATCAACCAGCTAAAAACAAACACCTTGGGTAGCCGTACCATTGATGAGGGTTCGATGGACGAGGACAGTGGTATGAACTTCTCAGAATATGTAGCAGTACTTTCAGGCAACACCGACCTTTTGGAAAAAGCGAGGCTTGACAAGAAGATTACCACCTTGGAATCCGAGCGCAAGAATTTCCTCCGTGAGCGTGATGCCGCAACGGGCAAGCTGGCGGAGATTGAGAGTTCCGTGTCCTTCCATTCGGATAAAATCAAGGAAGCGCAGGCTGACTTGGCTTGCTTTGAGCAGCGCGTGGAGCGTGATACGGAGGGACTGCCCGTCAATAAACTGACAATCAAAGGTGTAGAGGACAGCACCGACATAAAGGTCATCGCCGCTCGTCTGCACGAGATAGAGGAAAAGGCTCGTACCAAGAGCGAGTACAACAAGATTGGCGAGGTTTACGGCTTTTCCATCATGGTCAAGACGGAGAGCACTTCCAAGGACTTGTTCGACTGCTCGGTGAACCGCTTCTTTGTCAAGGGACAGGAAAGCATCTACTATACCTATAATAACGGTAAGTTAGCGGCAGACCCGAAACTTGCCTGCGAGAACTTCGTAAATGCCTTGGAGCGTATCCCTAAGGTGATAGAGTCACATGAGAAGGAAATAGCAAAGGTTGCAGCCAATAAAGACGTTTATACCAACATTGCCAATAGTTCATGGAAGAGGGAGGACGAACTACGTGCGCTCAAGGGAGAAGCAGCCGAGCTGGATAGGCGGATTGCACTTACGCTTGCACCGCCTGACGAGGATAATGAAGAAAAAGCGGGAATAAAGCAAGGAAAAGATTTACCCAACAACAATTATTCAGCCAAAATAAAAAATGAAAACAACCCTGTCCAAGACAAAGAAGAGGATAACCCTTTGCAGAGTTTCAGACCCAAGTGGAGACACTAATGGAAGTGTATTTATAGTTATTTGTTGAGTTGGTTAGATTTGTAATAGTTCGCTTGTCTTGACCCAATAGAAAAAAGCTTCAGGTAGTGTTTTCTTCAATCTGTTGAGTTTATTATTGACGGAAGGAGACAATTCCATAGCAAGTATGGTGTTCGGATTTCCATCGTATTTCTCTATTTCTGCATTTGATTTTTCTATTGAGGTAGCAAGGTAAGCTGCACGAGCCGAATCTATGATAGCATCTTCTATGCGATATTTCCCCTTATAGATGTAGCCGTCTATTTTCTTAATGCCACTTTGTAGCATTTTGAAATCACCTTTACCAATTTGCCCTCTGGTAGCCAGACACAATGCGGTTTCCCGAATATCTTCATATATGAGTGAAAGTTCAGCGGGTAAGCCACGGTATTGCAATTCTATTTTCCCAATTTGGATGAAAGTATCCTTAGTGTGCTGAAAGTTACCGGAATGTTCAAACAGCCTGCCTACATCATATAACTGCTTGATAATTTCCAACGAGCAGTCTCTGCCTCCCTTGATATAAGGAATACCCGAGGTGTTGGGGGCAAATGCCGTTAGTTTATCACCGAGAATATCATCAGCGGATGGCACGGTTACCTTCAACGGATCACCGTCCAATTCTATAAAAGGACCTTTAATCTCAACTTCTTCAGTTGCATGGTATTGTAAATCCTCGTAGAGGACATCAAGCAATATATACGCAGGTTTATCATCGTTCTTATAAGCGATGTGATAAAAGAATTTCGAGTGGTTCTTGGGAATATTCGTGTCCCTCTGCTGCCGCTCATCAAGGGTCATAGATATAAAGTCGAACTTTTCTATATCTTTCAAATATGGCTCAATATCCGTCCCGGGTGGGCAGATAATGTCAATGTCAATGGATAGTCGGTGAGCGGATTCTCCCAAAATAAGCATCAGAGCCGAACCGCCCTTGAAACAGAAAGGGCATCCAGACAATTTCAGCATCTCCAGCAGGGACATTGCCCTGATGACTTTCTCTATCAGGTTCAAGTCCTTATATTTGTTACGAACAGACATGGTCTTTATCCATTCTGTAGTCATACATTCTTTCTTGATCATACAAATTCCTTGATATATTTTTCTATTTGCGATTTAATATTGCGTCGTGAGGCATACCGCAACAGCATACCTACATTTACATTATAGTTAGCAAAGGTATTCTGCATCATGTACAGGGCTTCCTGCCCCTGCATGTAAAAGAAATCCTTATCGCATTGGATGTCAACTAAAAGTTTCTCGATTGTTGGTACATTGATGCCGTTTACTTCCTGTATGGGAGACTCTGAAACAAGAGGCTTTACGATATAGGATCTTTTGTCCAGCCGAATATAATCGGACATCATGTCTTCCTTTGGAGAAAGGAAACTGCGTTCATGTATATCCTGTACAAAGTGAAATATGGTTTCAGTGGCATCGCGCTCCGTTTCTATATAGATATTATTGTTGTATGAAAGGTGATGCTGTAAATCAGACAGAATTTCACCATTATATACGCAAAAGTCTAATAATGGATATTCCGCTTTTAATTTCTTGTACAACCGAATGGAATGAGTATTGGGAACTGGGCGAAAAATATCTTTGGGAGTAGTCGTATATACTCCCTTGCTTATTCTGAATATTTTGTTTTCATCCATCAACTTGCGTAAATGCCAAGACAGCATCTTCTTGGAAAGTTCAAACTTTCCAGAAAGATACTCAAACAAGTCATTCGTCCTGAACTCCTTATTGGTGTTTGCAAAATCTAAAATGATATTATTGACGTTCATTCTACTATCACTAATAGTTCGGTGCAAAGATAGTTAGATTTTGGCAATAAAACAAACAAATTGCCAAAATCTAACACATCTTAATACATATGATATAACTTGTAGATTTTGTTAAACCAAGTTGTAGAGTATCTTAATCATTAAAGTTCTTCTCTATTTTCATCTTCCCAGACATGAAAAAAATGTTTTGCATTTGTTGAGTTTACTTCTTCATCATCAATCCAGTCGTCTACTCCAACTTCCATCCTCGGATTCTCACTTGGAGAAGTTGCTGTCAGTACAGGTTCACCCATTTCAAAAATCGTAATTTTTGGTGCTATATATTTCTTCTTTATCTGATTATTTATTTCTATTTTTTTTGTTTCCATCTTTTCACATTTTAAGAATTAAAATTTAAATACAGGACGTATAAAACAGCCTCCCAGTGCAGTTCGGTGCCATTGTAAGTATTGCTTATCCTTAATATCATATAACCACAAAAATGATGACTGTGAATTCTCGGAAACATTAATCCAATAACGGGATGGTTGCCAATCGTAATACGGTGGTAGGTATCCTATAAAACAATCATGATAAACCTCGTCTTCACCATACCGTTCTGTTGATTCCATAAAATCATTAAGTCTTCCATAGTCCCACGGTTGGGTTGTATAATGTGGTTTATTACTATATTTAGTACCGCCAAAAGCATCAAATATTAAATCAAAGTCTTTGAATCTTGGCACATACCATTGGGTCCAAGATGGCGCTACTTTCTGATATTCAGAAAGGTATGTGTCTACTTTCTCCAATTCCTCTATTAAAAACAAGTTAGTCCTGTCCGGGCTTTTTAGATTTCGCAAAGATATGGCAAGTCCATGTTTGCTATAAGGTGCAGGGCCATTACCATTATCACTTATATATGCAATCATGGCAACAGGTTTCTCACCTGCATTGTCTGCTTCTTCACAAGTGGAGAAAATATTGCCAGCATCGGATATTACCCAACCAAGTTTAGGCTCTTGGAGTGTTGTATTTTGGTCTGGGTAGCCAATAAAGTCATCCGTAATGGTAATCGTGTATTTGTATCTTTTTCCTGCTTTCAAATCAGCTTTGAAAGGAAAATAAGTAACGCCATAACTATTGCAGTCGCCAACAACATATTGACTTGTGCTATGGTCATAAATTTTACATTTCACCCATACATAGGAATAAATGTTTTGTGCATCATTCTCACGAATAGCCTTATTAATGTCTGCAATTCTAACGCCTGACTTGGGATTCCACGGTTGATGATTCAACGGAACTATAAAAATGTCTTTGCTGGCATTAAGATATGATTTATCTGCTTTTTCAAAGTTTTCTATATCAAATGAATATTCGCCAAGACCTAAATAATCCCTTGCCATACGTGTTTGAATCGCCCCATTTCCCTGCATTGTAAACTCTGCTTCATGATACACCCCCTTTAAGCCGATTTGCTTGATGTCCATGATTTCAAGATTGTTTGACATATTGGAAATTCCAAACTTGATTTGTGAGAGGAGGTGATGGAATTGTAATTTTACGGTACCATGATTTGCTTGTTTATATTCATCTGATTCGAAAGCTGCCATATAATCCTCGTTTCCTCCCGAATATACACCAAGGCTTACCTCGTGGTTGCTCCATACATCTATTTCTGGTCTGCTTCCAAAATTATTGGGAGAGTTGACCGCAACAAAATGCAGGGATTTATAATCGGAAAAACGAAATAAAGTCGTCTTCAAAAACGAAATGGAATATATAATATTATTATACACAAAAACGAAATGGTATAAATGTGGCACGCGCACACGCACACACCTAAAATACAACGTTAGTACCCTACCATATTTCCTGACTTCAAGAAAATGGTAGGGTATTTAAAGAGTATTTAAACACTGAAAGAACACCTTTTAAATTGTAGTATACAGCATTATATCCGTATAAGCGGAGTTGTAGTTCATCGACGTGTTTATCTCAACCTTGTTGCATCTTTCAAATGGGTTGTTCATTCCACTATTGCGAGCTATCCATTCGCACAACTCAATGATAGAAGACTTGTTAGACGTGAAATAAACAAACGAATGATTAAAAAGAACAAGAAGCACGTCTAAATAATCGCTTAACTGCCAATTCATGCTGTATGATGCCGTATCGGTACTCAAATAAGGTGGGTCAATTATAAACACGACATTAGGCACATCTTTGTATTGCTCGACCAATTGTTTGTAATCAACTGACACAACAGTCAAGTCATCTAAATAACCATCACACGTTGCAAAATCTCCCCTACGCACCCGGTTGTAAATACCTTGTTTCTCAAAGTCGTCAATATTTGTGCAATATTTCATTGAAAACATTATCGATGAAGACAAGGTAATGTAGTCTACATAACCGTAAAACTTTTCATGCCTTTTAATAGCATCAATTACGAGCTGTCTTTCTTCACCTGCAACCATTTTGCCACGTGGCACATCTTTTAGTATTTCACGAATTGCCGCCAGCAGTTCGTTTGTCTGCGAGATGTGCGCCAACCGCTGGCGGTAATTATCGAAGTCATTGTACACGACAGTGGCATTTGGCTTTTGACGCTTGGTTATATGCGACAGCAAACCACTACCACCGAATAAATCGACAAACATTGTATCATCAGGGTATTGTTGTAATACCTTTGCGAACTCTTTTGCGAACTTGCGCTTTTGCCCTTGAAATGGGAGCGGCGCAGAATTGAATTGTTTCCCTTCCATATCTTTCTATTTTTTTCTTTGTTATCCGAATTTATTTGTATCTTTGCAAAACATCTCACCCACACATAAAATGCACCGTGCACGAATGAGGACATTTGCCTCCAGTCGTGTGCACGGTGCATTTAATTAGTGTTTACTGAATAATTTATAACTCTCTGATATTTAAGTTTATATAACTTTATTTCTTTGTTTGTTTAACTAGAAAATCGTACCTTTATATAGTTAAATCCATAGCAAGATGAAGTTTTACGCTCCAAAATACAAGCAACTTGACCTCGGTTTGCTCCGCTCATCCCTTGATGAGTTGGACAAGACAAACCGATGGGTGGCTCTCGGTGACCTTCTTCCATGGACAGAACTTGAGAAGGAATACAACTCAAGGTTGGACAATCAGAAGAAAGGTGCAGGGAACAAGCCGGCACGCATGATTCTCGGCGCAATGATTATCAAGCACAAACTAAACCTGAGTGATGCCGAGACCATCGAGATTATCAGAGAGAGTCCCTACATGCAGTACTTTTGTGGATTGCATGAGTTCACCGACAAGCCTATATTCGACCCGAGCCTATTCGTCACGATACGCAAGCGAATCTCAGAGGAAGAACTCAACAAGATGACAGTCAAGCTTCTCGACAAGCAGAGGCGTCTTCTTGAAGAGAAACGCAAGCGTGAAGAAGAAGAGGCGAAGAGGAATGATGAGGACCCGCCGGCTCCGAAACCAGAGGATCCGAATGCCGCTTCCTTCACCGACTCAAAAGGTCGCGAGCACAAGGGAGTGCTGAAGATTGATGCTACCTGTGCCGATGCAGAGATGCGTTATCCTGTTGACGTTGATATAATACATGATGGTTGCCGCAAGGTTACCGACTATATTATAAAGGTGTGCGAGATGTTTGAGCTGCACAAGCCACGCACGAACTACAAGCATGCACGTCAGGCATACCTTCAGCTTGTCAAGAAAGCCAAGAAGAAAGGCAAGATGGTGCGTGATACTATCGGGGTGATGCTCAACTACTTGCGCAAGGACATCCGCATCTTAATGGACTTGCTTGCAAAGAACAAGACGTACTACGAGAGCCTATTCCTATATGAGAAACGCACCTTGACTGCAATCCTCACGATGTACCATCAGCAGGAGGAGATGTACAGGTCAAAGACTCATACTTGTGCAGACCGCATACTGAGCATCTTTCAGCCACACGTCCGTGCCATTGTCCGTGGAAAGGCTAAGGCAAGGACTGAGTTCGGGGCCAAGATAGGTGCAAGCATAGTCGAGGGCTATACGTTCATCGACCACCACAGCTGGGATGCCTACAACGAGAGCCAGGATCTCTTGCTACAGATTCAACTTTTCAAAGAACGCTTCGGCTATCTTCCGGCCACCATCCTTGCGGATAAGATTTACCTAAACAGGTCAAACCGAGATATACTTGAGGATTTTGAAATCCATTCATACTGCAAACCGTTAGGGCGACCACCGAAGGATCCTCCTTCAGATGAGATGAAATCCAGAATGGCCAAAGCCATCGGGGAGCGCAATGAAATCGAATGCTCATTCGGTACTGGCAAGAGAATCTATCGAGCCAATGACATAAGAGCCAAGCTTCCAGATACAGCACGATGCTGGACAGGAATGTGCTACTTCGTTAAAAACGTGATGAAGTTCCTCAGGGAACTTTGTCTTGCCCTGACCGAAATCTGGTGGTTTTTCATCATTATCGTCACTATGAGGGGCTACGTCTGCTACCCTCTGTCTGTGAAGAGATAATAATTCAGCAGACCCTAATTATGGGGTTTTAAAAGCAAAAGATGGGAGCATTATTAATCCCGTTTTTGACATATATGTTTCCCAACACGAAAAAACTTACAAAACAGTAACAATACCCATAGGTAAATATGTCGTTTTTGCTGTTAGTCAAGATATAAGTTTTCCTACTAAAAGTGAAGCGGGATTAAAATACTGTATAAAAGAAATAGAAGTGAAAGAAAGGACATCCGAACTTGTTTTGTCCCCTACATTTCCAACAACATATTCAATGTATGGGTTAGTGCCGTGGGTAGATGTAAGCGAGAAGTTTTCTTACACTTGGAAATAAGTGTACTTTTTTACAAAAATAGGCGGCTGTTTGCCGCCTATTTCCTTACCACATATTAATTACTCGCATCTTGTTAGTACCCACTAACCATCAAAAGGCTACCACTTGGTAGCCTTTTTTGTGCCTGCAAATAGGTGCGCACACGCTTTTTTATCTATTTTTTAACCTTAAAACTGTTTAAACTATTGATTTATAAATACTTGCTACTTATTTTGTATACTTAAACACCCGCCAAACACCCCCTTTTAATATGGAAAATACCCCCCTTAATTCAACGAAAAATACGAAAAATGCCATTTTTTAGTACCAAACAAGGGGGGTGTACGAGAGCGAAAATACCAAAAAGTGTATAACCAAACGTATAACCTCTTGTATCATTTCGTTTTTTCAGTGTATAACCAAACGTATAACCAAGTGTATAACCAAACGAGTGTTTTAACATTTAAACGGCAAAAATAAGGGTAAATATCGGTAAATACGTAAAGCATCTGTATAAAAGCGTTTAAGTATCGTTTAATCAGGTATTTACGAGCCTAAAGCGGTGTAAAATAGTGCAAAAAGGACTATTATACCGTTTAAAATAGCTTTAAAAGTGTTTAAGTGCTGTTTAATCAATGACTTACAAGCATAAAAGGGGTGTAAAAAGACGAAAAAACGGCTGTAATACCGTGTAAAATGGAATCACAACCGTTTAAGTAGTGTTTAATCAATGAGTTACAGCGCTACACACTACATTGTAACCGTTTCTTTTGGGTATACCCAACGTAACTCCCAAAATTTCAAATGTCCTATTTCTTTGCGTTCTAAGCCCCTCGCACCGATGCAATCGATAAAACCCTCGCCCCCCGTATATAAAGCGTTCTGTGCGTTCTATATAGCCTAATACGCGGTGTAGATGCAAAGCAAATATCAAGCTGCCGATAGCATTCCTTTACACGATGTAAACTTTTCGTGCTCAAACACCGTTTAAACACCGTTTAAATGTAAAGCAAATGTAAAGCAATGCAAAGCAAATTTACACGATTGGTTTTTGTGTTTATCCTGTATAACTATCTGATAATCAATGAAACTATTGTGTTATTTCGTTATGCAGTCTTTAGATTCATCTTCCAGCCATCTCTTTCTTTTATTTTCGTCTTTATATGAGAATATGCCATTACCTTGATTGACTATTTCTACATTATCCATATATGGTTCTTCTTCTCCTGGGTCGTCAAGGAACGCATACACATAAAAGTTTTTCAACTTCTTGACATAGTTTTGAGAGTCAAACGCTGTACGCGTATGAGTTTGATTGTTCTCTGCAACAGAAAAGTTGATAAAGTCAGAAGGAGATGCTGCATTGGATGCAACTTGTTCTTCATCAGAACAAGATACCACCCCCAAAAGGATAAAGACTAACAACACTACAGCAGGTGAATTTGATAATTTTCGTAATTTCATAAGTTTCTTTTTTTTTGTTATTGAATTGTCATAACGATTAAAGTTTGATTGAGTGAAAGGGAGAAATCGTTCTTCCTCACTCCTCTCTTCTTTGTAACATTTTATCTATCTCACCCCTAAGGAAAAGTAATCGACCATTAGCCTTGAGATAGGGAATTTTCCCTGCCCACACCCAGTTGTAGATGGTCTTTTGTTCCACTTTGAGTATCTTGGACACATCTATGATATCCAAATATTCGGGTTTCAATGGTGGATGGACAGTCGTATCGACGGATTGTTCTTGCAGGACAAGCAGACGGTCGAGTTTGTCCTCGACATTCATGAGCTTATCGAACAGGTGTTTTTGCCAAGTGTCTTCTGCATTATAGTTTATGTACGGCATAATTCTCCTTTTTGATAGTTGCCATTGATGTCCTGTGCCAAGATATGCTGTTCTTTCATGTAGGCGATGTACTTCTTTGCGGTTCTATCCTTTATTTCCATTTCTCGCATCAGAACATCACAAAGTTCCTGATAGGTGAGCTTGAAAGAATTTCGGAAGGCTTCTCTTATAACGCCAACGAGTTCATCGGTTTTGCGCTTTTCCTTGTCCTCCTTGGACTTCTCACCACGATAGACGTGCATACCCTCTGCCTTGTCCCATCCAAAAAGCATCATCGGCACATCCAATGGGCTTCCGTCACGGACTTTCAGAGCTTTCACCACCGAGTATTCAGGATTATCATCTTTCTCTATGGAGAGAATGCCTGCCGCCTTGCGTTGAAGTTCGGAGCCAATATGCCCACGGAGTTTGATACCATTTGGCACGAAGTGCAGCACGCAGATGATGCAGGTGTTGTAAATCCCTGCCAGACGGTAAAGTTCATCCACGATGGCAATGCTTTCCGTCTCGTCATTGGCGGAACGTATCAAGTCAGCTATGCCGTCAATCACCACAAGATGGATGCCCCCATGCTTGTGATGAAACAGGTCCATACTTTCACGGATAAGTTTCAACCGGTCTTTACGGGAAAGCGAAGCGAGATACAGAGAATGATAATATTCAGGTACTGCTGCCAGAGAAGCCCTGCGCAATGTCTTGCCCAAATTCTTGTGGAGTTGTGCCTCGGACTGCTCCGTGTCATAGTGCAGAACTGCTAAGCCTTTGGGATTGCAGGCAATCTCCAAGCCCAAGGTTTTCTCTATTGGCAGTTGTTCTTCTCCCAATGTTCCGGCAAGAATGGCTCCTACATAGTTACTCTTGCCCGTACCCTCTCCTCCAGTGATGCAGAATAGGTTATCCTGCGTGCCGAGTGGCACACCATTTACTGCTACTACTGATTTGGAAATGTCTGGTGGATTCTCATAGTCAATTTCACAGGAACGTAACATCATCATGGTTTGGCTGTATAGGTCTGTAAACATCTTGGCAAGCAGCTCTTTCAGTTCCTTTGCCCCATTGCCCAAAGCAAAGAAATCAGAAATATCCTTTTCCGTCTTGGTTCCACTAAGAGGAAGTGTAAGATTCAACACCTTGAATTCTACTAAATGTTCAGCCTGTTTATGCGCCTCCCTTACACCAGTTTCATCCGCATCATACAAGAGTATGATATGCCGAAAGCGAAGTTGAAGGCTCTCAATCATGCTTGTCGGTATTTGTGCCGTTTCACTGTTGAAACATATCGCATTGAAGCCGTGTGCATATAACGAGAGCACATCCTTTTCTCCACCGGTGATGAAAAGAATATCACCTTTGGTGGGAATCTGCTCCATACCGAAGCAATAGGTGGCAGGCATTCTTCCACCATAGAGAAAGCGGATTTTCGAACTGTGTGGTCGATATATCTTTATGTAGCCGTTTCCTATATAGGCAAATATAGGTTCTGTCGGTGAACTATGAAGTTCAAACTTCTTGCCCTCGGCAGATACGCTCTCATACCGTTTAAGACTCCGTACCCGAAACTGCTGGAGTGTATCTTCATGGATACCATAATGCGCCCAATAGTTCAGCAGTCTATCGTCAAATGGCTGTATCTCGAAACTATATGGTCGTTCTTCCGTCCGCTTGGTCTTTTCGACCGTAGGACTGGAGGCTATAGGATTTTTATATGACGGTGTGATATGCTTGTTATGCTTTTCGGCATCACATAAAGAATACAATCCAAGTTCTTGTACGATGGTTTCCAAGACCTCGGGAAAACTCGTTTTCAGATTCAAACTACGCAACGTTGCCACAAACCAAAAGCAATCCCCTGAATAGGTGGTATCGCCATGGTCATAGAATTTATAAGAAGAAGTTTTCCTATCATAGTAGATATGACAGGAAGCCCGTTTGTCGTCATAGAAGGGGCTACGGAAGTTTCGGTGAAGATTCACCTCAAAACCAAGGAAATGGGAAAATACATTCAAACCTCCTTGGGTAAGCAAAAGAATCTGTTCTTTTTCTATCATAGTTGTCTGTTTTTAGGGTTAAGACATGAACTCATGATAAGATTGTCCTTAAAACGATTGAGCCTACCAAGAACCTCGTCATTCCTCATACCGGTAACACGGAGGCGGTTGCATTTCGTGGCAATCACGATAGACTTGAAAAAATAACGCACATCACCACCCTCGGTGTAGCGATACCGCACCAACTGCTTCTTGCGCCAACGGTAAAGGGTGGACTCTGAAACATTCAGAGTCCCGATAAGGTCTTTGGTGGTCATCTCCAGCTCATCATCTATATCTTGGATAAGATGAGAGGTGCGCTCGATATACTGCTCAATTCGGTTGAGCCTGTCTATCAGTTCTTGATAAGCTTGGCTTTCTACTGCTATTATTTCCATATGTCATCACAGTTTGGTTTGTAAGATAATGTGCTGCGGTCCCAATTCCTTGGCGAGATCCATTATCTTTCCATAAGTCTCTTCGTCAAACACGTCTATGCCAAGTCGGATAAATGGGGGTGGTATTTCTCTTCTTCTCCTTGCAATAGATGCAAGCAGATCACTCTCATCCATTTCCAAAACTTTGGCATAGCTGCAAATTTGTACTATACTCATGGATACGGATCCTGTTTCCCATCTTGAGATGGTACTTGAGCTAACTTTCAGTTTTTCAGCGATATACTCCTGTGAGTATCCTTCATGCTCTCGCTTTTCCTTTAGGGTTTTGTGCAACTGTTTCATATGTATAAAGTTACAAAGACACCTAAATTTGAGCAACCCGCCTCATTCAAATGTTTGCATCCCATGCAAGGAAGCTTGCATTAGGTGCAGATAAATATTTTGGCTGTGTCAGCATGGAATACCTTTTCCAACTCCTAATAGATTAAAACGAAAAAATACTTTATTATCATTCCGAAATCGGCAAAAAAAGATAATTATTATGAAAGCCAGTGCACGGTGCAAGACCCTTTATATATAAGGGCTTGCACCGTGCACTGGAAAATGTAGCAGAAAAGTTTCTAAATATTTATGACACAAAGATTTGGAAATATAAACAAAAAAATCTAACTTTGTACACAGAAAATGAGAGTAAGCGTGCTTTCGACAGATAGTCAGAATAGCGGTCATAAACCAGTCAGTTTGCTGCTACATTTCTGCTACAGGAACTATCTGAATGAAAAGGTAAACAATTAGCATTCAGCGATTAGGATACACTGTGGATTAGTTCAGGCTGGTCCACAAAGAGGTTTCAAGAGGACGTCAAACAACACGTCATTTTAGCCTTCAAAACAAGGATAATCGCTGTAAAATCGAGGTTTTACAGCGATTTTTTTGTTTTTATCCATATCCGTTTGACTGCTAAACCATACCTTTTGATAGTCATCATTCGGTCATTTTTTGCTACAGAAACTGCTACACAAAAGCAGACTCTCAAAAAAATGTAGCAGTGAATGGAAAATGACTATACAGAGTCAAATTGCTCCATGATTGAAAATATTCCCCCAAAAGGAGTGAGTCTCTCAGATTTAATTTGTATTTTGCCATGTCTATCGTCGGATTCTCTTGTTTTTTGCAACACTAAAATAAGTGAAAATTCTGACATAGCAAAATCCCAAGCAACTTATTGTTGCTCAGGTACTTAAAAAGTTTAATTTACAATAGTGGTGCGGAATTAAGGTAAAATAAAAAAGTCGTGTGCACTCTTCCCCTCAATTTCCATAGAGATGATACCCACAGAAAACGGTATCCATGATAATCTTGACATCTCTAACGTTAAAGAGGTAACTTCCTCTATGAATGGGAAAGCTACCTCTTATTATAAATAAATGAGAAAAGCAGTTATTACTTAACGATGTATTTTCGGTTGTTAGTCACCGTACCATTCTTAACCGATAAGATATAAACTCCTCGTTTCATACTATTCTTCATTAGGTTCTTGTCTTGGGGCAGATTAAACCGTGCCACCATGTGTCCTGACAACGTATAAACACTGACTTCACCTTCCATATCGTTTTCTACAGACGACACGCTCATTGCCCAATCCGCAAATGATTTTGCCGTTGTGTTGACCAAAGTAAATCGGTCTGTAGCCGTCTCGCTTTCACCAGCGGTAAACATGTAAGACAGTTTGTCGCCATCAAAGGGTACCAACTGTTGCAGTTTCAGGTCGACAAGCTTCAAGTCAGCATATTGGTCGAGTCTATTACGGGTAAGGGTCAAGGTGTAATTGCCTGCCTTTCCTGTCTTCACTGTGATATTCGCCTTAGTCAAATCGTCCGTGGTGTTGACCTGCAACATGCCTGGTTTGGCATTGGAATAGATGGCTGTAGGCATCGATTCAGCTCCAAGTCTGAAACCATCCCAACCGTTATCGAAGTCGTCAGACGTGTTGGCATTTTCCAACAACCACATCGTCTCGTGTGCATGCTCACCAGTTAGCTCAAACTTCACAGAACCAGAAGTCTCGCTTGGAGCAGCACCAAAACGCTTAGCCAACTGTGGACTATTGCTATCTAATGTCACAACCCAGTTATAATCCAATGTCAACACCGCGTCGTCACCATTTGGTTTGACTTCATCTGACAAAAATTTCAACAAGAAACCTTGCATAGAAGGAATTACATAGAAAGCCAAATCAGAAGCAGCAAACAATGGAACAGCTTGGTAAGAACCCGCTCCGTCTTCATCGTCAGTTTCGAACTTTTCTCCCCAGTCTTTCCCACTGCCTGTACGGTATAGGTAAGCGGTATTCTCCACTTTATTGGTGGATGCCATAGCTTGTGCCAAAGCCCCTGAACTTATGGGTGCCGTATAGGAATTTCCAAATAGGTTTTGACCCAACCCCCAGTAATTCACGGCATCTTTTTGACTTGTAGCGCCATTCACTTTCGATGCCTTTTGGGTGAGCGTCAACGTCACATTGTTAAAGTCAAGGTATCCCTTCATGGTTTTAATCTTAGGCGTTGTAGATGCGTTTCGAATTGAATAACCAGCAAAAGCAGTCATCGGAGCATTGGCTTTCAAGCCAACAAACTTTTGGTAGAACTGGTTTTTAGCGTTGTGTGCCTCATCATATTTGTAAATATATGAACCACCAAGCATGCCCGATGACATTTCTTTGAACGGTATTCCAAAGAATTGGTCCGTATATTTCACAGGGAAAGTCGTACCCTTGGTAGGCGAACCTTCCAAATTATCCGTCCATGATGTAGGCTGCGCAAGCTTACGTGACCTGACATACATTTGCACCTCAGCATACACTTTGTCTGATGCCGCACCAGGATATTTCGCAATGAAAGTTCCGTTTGGAACATCTTTGTCGGATGCCTCAATCTTCAAACGAACAGGATCTACGCTTCCATCTTGTTTAATTTCATGCGCGAAGCCCACCGTTCCACTATTAACCACCAAGGCACTACCTGCTGGAACAACCATCGCCTTGCCGCTTTCGTTAATCAAGCTGGCCGCCCAAAACGTAAGAGGAGACTCTCCTTCTGTCAGTCGGCAATCTCTTTCGGCAGCATGTCCGTTGTTATTCTCTTCCGTAGCAAACACGATGTCCTCGTTATCGGTAGGTACCTTATTTGCTGTCCAGTTGGAAGCGGTGCTAAAATCTTCGCTCGTCGAGCCTACCCAGTAGTTGGGTTTGTCGGTCTTCGTGACGTAGAACTTCACAATTCGGTCACCACCTGAGCTTCCCGGACACGATGTGCGGTCAGTAAACGTGGTGCGAACCTGATAGGTGTACACGCCTGGCTCGTTGAATGTCACGTTGATATCGTTACCGTCAAACACTTTCTTTTCGGGAGTGTTCGTAATATCATACCATTCCACATTATATATATAAGGTGAAACAGGCAAATAAAGATGCAGGGGTTTCATACCATCGGTAATGTCAAGGTTGATAATGCTCTTCACCTCGAAACCGTTTTCAGTCTCCACCGAAGGCTCTGGTATGTCGGTAGGCGATACTTGAACAAATTTCTTTCCTTCACATGTGCCGTTATAAATGGTACGAACGAGATACTTCCCTACCTCCACATCTTTCCATACTACATTGAGAGCATCCTGTGCGCTGGTTGCTTCGTAAGTCCGAAGCGGTTCTCCGATTCGGGTCGAACCATCCTCCGTCTTATACAATTCGTATTTAACGGGCAACGCTACATTCACACCTTTAGCGACGCCAACACTCACCATACCGGTACCTTTACCATCGCGATTGCACATGGCACCAAAGACTTCGAACGCTGCCTTGTCAGCATAATCGGCGAAATCAAACTTGTATGTCTTGCGGGCATAATCGCCTGGCTCCGCAGGTCGGATGACAAACTCGTCACTATTATAGTATCTGTCTGCTTTCGCTATGGCAGAGTAGATGTTGTTCCCAGCAGAATAGCTGTGACCATTATATAAACTTGGAGCAAAGCCAGCACCGAAATAGTTGGTGTCTATCAGTTTTTCCAATGGAGTGATAGGATCTACATTAGATGCCCAAGTCTTTCTGCTACTCGACGCTCCTTGTTCCCCCGTGCTGGTTTTATAAGCATAGGCAACATTGTCTCCTTCCGGACCGAAATCGAACTTCACAACATTGTTGCCATTGCAATCAACTCCTACATACACTCCGTCCTTGTATCCCTCGTCGCGCTTGGGCTTGTAATGCTGGAGCTTGCTCTCTGGAATTTCAAAGTTATAGGTTGCGGTATTGTTGCAATTGTCTTTCAAATCCAAGGCATATTTGCCAGCAGGCAGGTCGGCGATGAAATAAGCGTCACGCAACTTGTCGTAGTTTATATTCTGTGGGAAATCTATGTGCTTGGTGTACGGTTTGTCATCCGCAAAGTCGGTTATGACAAATTCTCTCTTGTCATCAAGGCGTTTCACGGTCAGAGTCAATGGGGCAGAAACATTAGCAAGCCCTATTGCCAAGCCAGCGGTATTGCCATGTATTCCCAACTCTTGGTTTATTGTAGGAGACATCCAATCGCCTATATCTTTAAACTCAGGCTTGATGGGTTCAACCACAATTTCCTTTTCTATACGCACTTGGTCGCAATCAGAGCCATATACGAATTTATACGTACCCGGTTCTGCCACTTCTATTGTCTGCGACCATCGAGTATCAAACTCGTTGATGGGCATAGGCACATCTGCCTTGACTGGTGTAGAAGGATAAGTGCCATCCTCATTTTTCTTAAACAATTTTGCATAGCGGTGCGCTTCGTCCATGAAGTAATAAGAAAAAATATAGTCATCGTCGTTGCCACGATTGTACCCTCCCTGAAAATCATACTTAATGGTGAACTTAGCGTCTTGGTAAGAACAGTCTGCAGGGTTCAAACTTCCCTTTGACGAAGTGCTAAAATTCATCATTTTATCAAGTGTACGCACATGCGCATAGTAGTCACGCGTTGTTCTTTCTCCACTACAAAGGGTAGAATATTTTAAGCCATATATCCTATTTTGTCCTCGTGACGAGAGTTTGGCAGCAGATGCAACCTTGTAAAAACGATAGTACTTGCCTGACCTATGTGGCACCGGCATGTCGTAAGCCGGCACATGTTCCACATCGTAATATTTTTTATCGGCATAACTACGCAGCTTCAATGTCTGCGCCAAAAGTTCAGTTTGAGCATCCAGCGCGTCTTGGTTTTCCGTTTCAATGGTTGCTCTGAGGTAATAATCAAACGTACAATCGCCTGTCTGCTTGATGAAAATAGTCTGCCCTATAGACACTGTTGTCTTGCCAAAGCCCACCAATTCAGATTTTTTGGTGACGGTCTTGCCCTTCGAATCGGTAACGGTTACGTCGATATACTCGCCCGATGCCAATCCATCTACAATCCATGCACGGTTCGGGGTGTTCTCCAAGGTCTTCTCCTCGGTGGTGTTGTCTGCGTGATGGATTGTCGCTTTATAGGTAAAAGGAGCTACGCCCTTCTCTACATTCACTGTTATGCTACCATTTTTGGTGTCTGTTGGCGATGTGTTACATGTGGCGTCTTTCACCTTGAACGAGATGACAGGAGGGTCTGTTGAAGGTATCTCCACTATCTCCACTTCGTGCAAGAATGTGTGTGTGGTTCCACCTGATTGCTGGAAATACACCTTATATTTCCCTACCGGCACGTTCAGCCATGTTATTTCCCACACATTGGGATTTTCGGTTTTCTGTTTCAGCACATTGTCAGAAAGAAAACCACTACCATTATTGACAAGAGCTGTCTCATCGGTACTTGACCGCAACTGTGCCTGTCCGTTGAGAGCCTCGTTGGCACCCAACGTCACGGTCAACGTGATACTGCTTAGCTGCTCACCCACGTCAACCTTCGTCACTTTGCTGTTTTCGCGAGTAACATTGACAAATGTAACCGCCGACACAGCCATGCATAATGGCAACATCAACAGCAATAATGCCATTCGCTGTAAATAATTTCTCATCATTGATATCAATAAATTTGTTTTGTTTTTCATTTCTTATACCACCCATGAACTGTGCTCTCAGCACCACAATAGATAGTCAAAGTATGCCTGCATGTGATTAACCATGCACTAATCGAAAAAAGAATTTGACCACTTGGCAGATTGAGTTGAATCATTATTATTTTTTTCGTCTGGCTGCAACTCTGCATCATCATCGCCTGAACCAATATTTGGTCCAACAAAACCTTGTGATGCAAGTACTAAAATACTTGGGGGAAAATAAGTTTTCTTCATATTGTATTCATTACGTTTATTAACTTATCTACAAAAGAGGTACCGTGTGTAAAAAAATACCTTCAAATAATTTGTTGCAAAGGTAAGTATTTTACCCCCCCCGTAATCATAAATTGTGTTAATATTATATAATCTATCTATATTCCCCTTCTGTTACCGCCCTCAACTATTGCGTTCATAGAGAGGCAAATACAACTAAAGCACGCGAAAATGGTTGGAAAGTGGTAGCAGAAGTTAATGCAGGAATTAATGGGCAACAACAAAGCGAAACAGAAGCCTATTTGCGCTATGACCAAATCAGCGCTACAATCCATAAATCTGCAGCTGTAGCCAAGATTGTTCTGTACTCAACAGATGGACGATTGTTATGGCAGTCTAAAGAACAACAAGGAAGTATCTCATTACGAGATATAGCAAGTGGTATTTATATAGCTGTAGCTTACAACCAAAATGGAAGACTATTATCAAGTATTCGCTTTGCACACTGATATATTACCATTTAAAAGGCGAACGAAAATATCTTTTTCGTTCGCCTTCTATGCTGAATCCTTATTACTATCTTAAAACAATACTCTGTTAATAATCGAAACCCTTGTGCTTACATTTATAATGTTGAACCTTCATGCGAATGACAACTCGCCGACTTCCAATGGGAAGTGCAAGGAAGTCTCGATAACGATATCCATTTTTAACCAAATGGCAATTGCCGCACTTGGGACATTTGGTTTGTGGCTTTTTAGAGTGGGTGTACAGGAAAATTGTACAACCCACAGCGGCGCAGATTGCAAAACCTTGTGGTAAATGCTGGTGGCAAGACCATTATAGGGTTCAATAGGATTTTACACTCAATGCGCGGCTGGCATTCATAACGGTTAGCACCATGACACCGACATCGGCAAAGACAGCCATGCCCATTGTTGTTAATCCAAAAGTAGAAAGTATCAACACTGCAACTTTTATTCCAATGGCAAATATCGTGTTTTGCTGGGCTATGCCGATAGTTCTGCGAGAAATTTCAATGGCTTTTGCTATTTTTGATGGTTTATCGTCCATCAAAACCACATCAGCAGCTTCTATGGCGGCATCGCTTCCGAGTGCGCCCATAGCTATTCCCACATCGGCACGAGCCAATACTGGTGCATCGTTGATACCATCGCCAACAAACGCGAGGGTGCTATTTTTAGCTTTTTCGTTTAATAATTTTTCTACATGCAACACTTTATCGGTCGGCAGCAATTCGGTGTATACCTTATCTAAGCCTAATGTTTCGGCTACACGAACGCCTTCTTCTTGCCTATCCCCCGTAAGCATTACGATGTTACTTACGCCTATGTTCTTCAGGGCTGTTATGGCTTCTTTCGAATCGGCTTTCACTTTGTCGGAAATAACAATGTGTCCCATGTAATTTTCATCGTTTGCCACATGAATGACTGTTCCCGTATGCTCGAAACTTTCTTTACCATTGCTTAAAAGGTTTGCATCTATCGATTCCATCATGCGTTTGTTGCCCGCACTAATGGTTTTTCCATTGATTTTCGCCTGTATTCCCTGCCCAGCAACCTCAGTGATATGGTCTACTTTTTCGGTGAATTGATTTTTCCCAAAGGTTTTTCGTAATGCTACTGCTATGGGGTGAGTTGAGAATTGATTCACATGGGCAGCACAACTCAACAACTCTTCCTTAGAAATACCATTCGGATGGATAGCTTCAACCTCAAAAATGCCCTGTGTGAGTGTACCTGTCTTATCGAAAACGACCGTCTTTGTGCGTGCCAAAGCCTCCATATAGTTGCCACCTTTGATGAGTATGCCCAATTGGCTCGCCCCTCCTATACCGCAAAAGAACGATAAAGGCACAGAAATTACCAATGCGCAAGGGCAACTTACCACAAGGAATGTCAAAGCACGATACAACCATGTGGACAAAGCACTGCCATAACTATCGTAGAAAAAAGGCGGAAGGAAAGCCAAAACGAGTGCCATTCCTACTACTATCGGGGTGTAAACAATGGCGAAACGACGGATAAATGATTCGTTTTTCGATTTATTTTCGCTTGCCTCTTCCACTAAATGGATAATCTTTGAAGCTGTAGATTCACCAAAATTTTTGGTTACTTTCATCTTCAAGAGTCCTGAAACATTCACACAACCAGATAGGACACTGTCGCCTTCAGACACATTGCGTGGCATGCTTTCGCCCGTTAGTGCCACTGTATTAAGGCTTGAGCTGCCCTCAACGATAACACCATCTAATGGAATCTTCTCTCCTGGTTTAATCAATACAACCTCATTGACTGCAATTTCCGTTGGGTCTACAGTCTGTACTACTCCATTTCGCTCCACATTAGCTCTATCGGGGCGAATGTCCATAAGGTCGGAAATTGAATCACGAGTTCTATCTTTGGCATAATGTTCGAACATTTCTCCCACCTGAAAGAATAACATTACAAACACGCCTTCTAAGAATTGGTGGTTTCCATTGGGCAAAAAGCCGATGGATAAAGCACCTATTGTGGCAACAGACATTAAAAAATTTTCGTCTAAAGCATTGCCTTCCAATAGTCCTTCTACCGCTTCGATAAGAACATCGTAACCAATTATCAGATAAGGTACAAGGTAAAGGAGCAACAATTGCCATAAAGGCAGGTTAAAATGCCGCTCAGCGTAACCAACAAGTACCAACAATACAACCGTAAGAACTATTCTAATAAGTTTTGTCTTCATTTCTCTTTGTTTAAAATTTCTGCTGCAAAGTTATAGAAAAAGTAATGCAACCAAGTTGCAAAGAATAGGTAACAGAGAAAAAATTACGACCTAAGTTCGAAATTTCAGTAATATTGATGGTTCATATCAATAAAAAAAATCACAACAAGTCGCAATCTGCTGTAATAATAGTTTGAATTTTATTTTACTTTTCCAATTACTACAAGAATAATAGAATTGACCATTTTCATAAAAACATTGCTTCATCATATATAACCTTGTGAATTGACAGAAAAAACATTAACTTTGCAGCATGAAAATAGGAACAATAGATTTTGGCGAACGCCCACTTTTCTTGGCACCAATGGAAGATGTTACCGACATAGGCTTTCGAAAAATGTGCAAACGATTTGGTGCAGCAATGGTATATACTGAATTTGTTTCAGCCGATGCCGTCATACGAAGCATTAAATCCACCCTCAATAAAATTGTTATCAACGATGAAGAACGCCCCGTTGGCATACAAATATACGGAAAAGACGTAGCGTCGATGGTGGAAGCAGCTAAAATTGTAGAAGAAGTACACCCCGATGTTATTGATATTAACTTTGGTTGCCCTGTGAAAAAAGTAGCAAACAAGGGAGCAGGCTCTGGCATGTTGCGCAATATACCTTTGCTTTTAGAGATAACGCGTGAAGTTGTGAAAGCCGTGAAAACACCTGTTACAGTTAAAACTCGCCTAGGGTGGGACGATAACAATTTGATTATAACCGACCTTGCAGAGCAATTACAAAATTGTGGCATACAAGCACTCACCATTCATGGTCGCACACGAGCCCAAATGTACACTGGAAACGCTGATTGGACTCTAATTGGAGAGGTGAAAAACAATCCTCGCATTCATATTCCAATCATTGGAAATGGCGATATAGAAAATATCGCCGATGCTCATAAGCATTTCGACAAATATGGTGTTGATGCTGTAATGATAGGGCGAGCCACTTTTGGGTGTCCATGGTTGTTTAGCGAAACTGACGATGCACCAAAACTCACGATAGACGACAAAATAGACATTTTAGAAGAGATGTTACGCATAAATGTAGAACGCATTGACGAATATCGTGGAATATTACACACGCGCCGTCACCTTGCTGCCTCGCCTATATTTAAAGGTATTCCAGACTTCAAACAAACACGCATAGCCATGCTTCGAGCCTCAAAAGTGGACGAAATCATTGCCATTCTTAACGAATGCCGTGAACGATTGCGCAATATTTAATCCATTAAGACAAATAACGGTCATACATTTTAAAAACAAAAGAGCCTATATTGCGCTGCAATATAGGCTCTTTTGTCGTTCAAAACAGTCTGTTTTGAAAATAGAAGCGATTTATCTTATGGCAAGTGTCATTTTTTTTAACCCGTTATCGATTGAATTTCAGATAGCGAAACCTTTCCAAACAGATTGATAATAACCAATTCGTCGGATTCAACACTTAGTAAAACAAATTCTGATTTACCATTTCTATATTTCTTTTCATAGATGTTTACCACCTCGCCCTTGCTTTTTGTTTTCATCACCAAAGCATATTTTCCCCTTCTATAATAGGCTTCGGCTGTGGCTTTTATGCTGTTTATCATCGAAGGA
This sequence comes from Prevotella disiens, assembly GCF_900454955.1. Lineage (NCBI taxonomy): Bacteria > Pseudomonadati > Bacteroidota > Bacteroidia > Bacteroidales > Prevotellaceae > Prevotella > Prevotella disiens. The sequence continues at coordinate 91,543 of NZ_UGTL01000001.1, forward strand.
CGTTCGCATTCCAAGATGTAAATATGGTCTAATCGGTTGGCAATACGAGATATATCTTTGTTTCCAGCCTTTACATTTTTCATCATTCGCATCATGGTTGGCGAAATATAAACGGTGCTTATGCCATCAACATCGTCATATTTGTCGAACAAAGCCTTTTGTCCAAAAGCCATGTTGCAGGTAAATATAAGCAGCAAAAATAATAATAGCTTCTTCATATCTTTTAATCTACTTGTTTATTAGTTGCATTTTCCACCGCTTGTAAACCCTTATTCAGCGATTTAGAAAACTTTGTAAGTGCTTTCCTTGTAGTGGCATATGCATCTTCGGGGTTATCATAAGTGTCAATTTCTTCCGTAGAAGACAATTGTTTTTGTTCGTGTTTGTCTATAAAGACACCCACAGCAACCAAAACAAGAATGCTGGCTGCTATGCCTACTATCCAACGCATTCCGTTTCGGGTGATTGTTTTGCGTGTTGTACGCTCAATGGTATTCCATTGATTGATTTGTCTGTCCAATTTTGATACTAAGTCGGCAGGCACAACAACCTCACTCTCGCACATAGCAAGGAAAATAACTCGCTCCTCACTGAGTGTTTCAGCAACATTGTCGCTCAAGAAATAATCCTTTAACAGTGCTTCCTCCGCTTCGGTGGTAAGCCCATCATAGAATTTTTCTAATAGCTTCTGTATTTCCGCCTTATCCTTCATTGTCTCATCTCCTTTATTTGTTCTCTTATTCTCTTGCGTGCGCGGCTCAATATCGAACGTAAATTCACTTCGGTGAGCCCTGTTTCAACACTGATTTCCTCGTACGTTTGCCCTTCAACATCCCTCATTATCATGATTTTTCCTTGTGGGTCGGGCAGTGCGAGTATCATCGTTCTGATGCGTTGCCATTCGTCTTGCGCATCAATTCGTTGGTTTAAATCCTCGCTATCTTTCACATGCAGTTCGCTTATTTCACGCTCTGATGCTTCTATTTGCTTACTTCGCTTCGTATCGTAAAATATTCTTCGCAATGTTGTAATGCTATAAGCCTCAACACACTCTACGCTTACAATTTGTTGGCGGCGTGTCCAAAGGCGTAGAAAGGTTTCTTGCACCAAATCTTCAGCCGCTTGAGCATTGCCTGTAAGCCGCCATGCCACCGCATAGAGCTTACGATGACATGGCAAAAAGAGTGTTTTAAACTGAGAGGATTCCATTTATAACTTTATCGAGAGCGTTTATGCTTATATTTTTTAGTCTGATTTTCAATCACCGATTGCAATGCTTTCAGTGGAACTTTCCCTTTTATTTTTACGATTGAACCATCATTCTTTTCTGCATCAATGACTACAATTTCGCGAATAATATCGTTTTTCGATTTTACCATAACGATTGACAATTCGCCATCGGTATTACTTCTTACAATTTCCTTATAACCTTTTGTCTTTAACGATTTGGCACGCTCGTAAAAGTTGGTTTTCACCTTATCAGAGCATTCCTCTAAATCGACTACTTTCACCGAATTTATCATTTTAAGGATAGATAAATCTTCATCATCTTTGCAGTCTGCTTTCTTCAATATAGCTTTTGCCAAAAACATTAGTGGTTTTGACACATGCGTATAATCCGCATTAGGACAATGACGAAATGCCGAAATGAGGCTTTTTACGTTATCTCCCACAAAGGTTGTTGCGCTTACCACATGGGTATTCAACAATAGAACGAGGAAAAATAATATTTTCTTCATGGCTATAGGGGCATTATTTTTGACTATTTATGATACTATCAATATCGTTCGGATTGATATGCCCGTCAATTACAACCAAAGCACAATCGCCATCGTCTGCATCTATGGCACAAATGACAAGACTTGTAATGTCGTTTTTACCTTCTTTGGTCAATATTCTCACCTTTTCCCCATCTGATGTAGCTCTGACAACATCGTTATAATCCTTCAAATCAAGTTTTTTAAAGGCTGCAAAGAAATTATCACGCACAGTTTTATCGGCTTCTTCCAAAGAAAGAACACGCAGACGGTCTATCGATTTTAAATATTTTGCAGCATCTTTATCACCCGAAGATGAAGCAGCAAGTGCTATTAAATCCTTTGGCATATCTACCAACGTTACGTTTTTCTCATTCTTAAATTGCTCAAGAATGGTGTCAATACTTTGTGCTTTGCCTACGATACTCATTGCAAGGAGTGCGAGTGTAATAAGAATTGTTCTCATAAATTTATCGTTTTAAATTGTTTTTATTATCACGCTTGTATTTATAGAGACGTAGGTTGTAGCTATTTTGTGGCAAAGAAAAGTGATTTTTTTGAAATAAATTGGAGAAAAGCCTATCAGATTAATAAGAGTGGTCGGAATTTTCAGACTTGTCAGACTAATCAGACACGTCCGAAAAGTCCGACTCGTCCACCTAAACCCTTTTAGTCAAACAGCGTAGGGGATTCATTTCTTATATTTTTCCCCAAGTGTTCGTAGGCTAAAGCGGTAGCCATACGACCTCGTGGAGTGCGTTTTATAAAGCCTTCCATGATTAAATAAGGCTCATAAACCTCTTCTACTGTACCACCATCTTCGCCAATAGCAGTAGCAATGGTGGAAATGCCAACAGGACCGCCTCTAAATTTGTCGATAATGGTCAGCAAAATCTTATTATCTATTTCGTCTAAACCGTATTTATCAATGTTCAATGCTTGTAAAGACGATTGTGCTATAGCATGGTCAATCGTTCCATTCCCTTTAACTTGGGCAAAATCACGCACACGGCGCAGCAAAGAATTGCAGATACGAGGCGTTCCACGAGAGCGACGAGCTATCTCTACGGCAGCATCTTCATAGATTGGAACTTTCAAAAGGTTTGCCGAACGCTTGATAATCTTACTCAACGTTTCGGGAGCATAATACTCCAAGTGCAGATTAATGCCGAAACGAGCGCGCAAAGGAGCCGTTAAAAGTCCGCTACGAGTCGTTGCTCCCACGAGCGTAAAGGGATTTAAATCAATCTGAATGGAGCGTGCTGAAGGACCTTTGTCTATCATAATATCAATGCGATAGTCCTCCATTGCCGAGTAAAGATACTCTTCCACGACAGGAGACAGGCGATGTATTTCGTCAATAAAAAGCACATCATTAGGTTCTAACGAGGTTAAAATACCCGCTAAGTCGCCTGGTTTATCTAAAACTGGTCCTGAAGTAATCTTAAATCCTACGCCCAATTCATTGGCAATAATGTTGCTCAACGTTGTTTTACCCAATCCTGGAGGGCCGTGGAGCAGCGTGTGGTCTAATGGTTCGCCACGATATTTGGCAGCTTCTACAAACACTCGGAGATTTTCTACAACCTTATCTTGTCCACTAAAGTCGTCAAACTTCGGTGGACGTAAAGCGTTTTCAAATTCCTTTTCTGCCGAAACACGTTCCTCTCTTATATTGAAATCTTCATTCATGATTGTCTTTTGTTCTATTTCTAACTGCATTAAGAGCCGTTAATACTCGTCCAATTAGCTTATAAACCCTCCTTACTTCTTTGCAAAGATAACGAAATAAAATGAATAAAGCGGAGCATGCGCCCCGCTTTATTCATTTTATTTATTTTTCAATCAGTATATTTCTTGATTAGAAAAAATTATTTTACAACCATTTTTTTGCCCTTAACAACATAGATACCCTTTGGCAAATTGTTGAGTTCAGATGCGTTTTTAATCGTTGCAACCTTGCGACCTTGAAGGTCAAACACTGCTTGTGGTGCTGCGAATGTGCCGTCTTCCGCAATGTTATCAATGCCTGTTACATCGTAACCAATAGCCTTTAAGTTCAAAGTCGCTGCTGTTCCTTTACCTGCGAAGTAGCCACGGAAAGGCTTAACGGCTGTACCAAGCTTTTCAAACTTATTACCTGTAGCGTTGATAGTATAGGCATCTTGCACGGTTCTTTCTCTGTATGAACCAAAGTAAGTATAATTAGCTCCTTGAGTAGCAGAGAGATCGCGTACTTCAAATTGTACATTTGTTGCTGTGAAGTCAATATTTACGTTCTTCATCTTCTCTGGTACACCCATAATATATGGAGTATTTGCAAGGAATTCAGGTGCATAGCGGAAACATACATCGTCGTTTTCTTGACCATCATAAGACATCAACCAGAAATTCTTACCAGTTTCGTCTTTAGTTTTGTACCAATCAATAGCCTCTCCGTTGATAGAAACCTTTTGTACATTGAATGGTAATGCGATAGTTTCCCAACCTTTACCTTTGGCATAGCTATTTGTAAATTGGCGAGAATATTTCACATCTTTAGCTACGAAAGCAATTGGACATGCGAAACTATAATTATCGTCTAATACTATCTTTTCTGCCACTGGTAAACTAGGACTATATCGATTAACTAAAACCTTGTTAGCATTTTCAAGACCAGTGATGTTTTTATTACCAACATAATATAATGTATTTGGGTTTGCCCCAGGTTTAATACTTGTAGGAGAAACCTTTGTGAGGTCAACTGCCACAACATCAGCATCAAATGTCATATTATTTGTATAAAGAGCAAATTCCTTTTTACCATCTTTCTTGTAAGATACGACTGTATTACGTACGCTGATGTAATCTGCCTTTCCACAAAAAACCAAACCTTTATTAGTAGCGTCATAACGCAAGAGTGCTATATTATAAGTTCCAGGCGCTACACCTTGGAAGTTGAATGGAATTTCTTTAACACCATCAGTTTCAAGTTTCACAGAAGTTGGAAAAGATTTATAAATATAACCACCCTTTACCAATGCAAGGAGTAAACCTGATGTAATTGGAGCATCTTTTGCAGTAATTTTAACAGAACCCACTACGTTATCACCAACGATTGTCTTTACATCATCTTTGAAAGAAAATTTTGTTTCCACAGTACTACTTTCAACTTCTGCATCAACATTTACTTCTTGCTGTTTTAATAACTTATTGTTACCAGCTACCAAATAAAGTTTCTGAGGACCTGCTTGTGTAAAAGCATAGTCTAAATCGAAAGATAATTCTTCGCCAGCTTGTAACAAAATAGGGCGAGCTTTATAAATTTTATAAGCTACTCCGTAACCAGGAATATAAGACTTAGCTGTTGCAACACCTATTGTACCATTGTATTCTTTTTGACTTTTATTTTTAATAGTAACGTGGGCTTTTGCAAATCCATTAACAATATTTTCGATAAAAGGTTCTAATCTTACTACTTCTAAACTTTTAGAATCGTTGTAGACCTTATTGTAAGCAGTTGTAATAATACCTTGGCCATCTACAGATACATCTACAAAGTTGCTTTCGTCCCATGACCATGCAGTAGTTCCTTGCTGGCGAAGTAAGATATAAGCTTTGTATTTCTTATTAGGGGTAAGATTTTTTAATATAAACTGCGTAGGTCTACTATAATATCCTGGGGTTATGGAAAATTTTTCAATCTCCGTATTCAATGCAGGAGTATTTGTTGTATTTTCTTCGCGTACACCAATTGCACATTCAACGTCTTGGGTCTTATCAGAATAATGGAACAAACGAGTAGTAATCGCAGCTCCGTTAATACGAACAAACTCTGACACTATGCGTGTACTACGGTTTTCTGCTTGCACACCTTTATTAATTCCGATGATTGCAGATTGATAAACAGCATAACCACCTGAACCTGAACCTGCGCCAATACCAGACTCATCAGGGTTTAAAATTGGAATAGCAAAATAACCATTAGCTATACCACCCCAACCCCAGTTGATATGAAAGAGACCATTGCCATTGTAACCGTCAAGAACGAAGCAATGACCGCCACCATCAGCTTGTGAACCATTAAAAATAACAGGACGATTATGTGCAACTTCATTGTACATAGCGTCTTCAAATTCTTGTGCTGTTACTTTAGAACGGTCTAAAAAACTTGCACTATAATTGAAATAATCATTAAAAGCGGGAGCAATGTCTGAAGGCATTGCACCTGAACCACCATATTCCGCATAGTCGTATTCCATTTGAACAGAGCTTCCGATGTAAGCCATTAATTTACTAATAGCTTCTTTTTGTTCTGGTGTTGAACCACTTGTATATTTTTCTAACTTCAAGTTAGCCCAATCAATTGCTGTACCTGCGTCTACTTTCGCAACAGTACCTGAATAGTGTCCAGTTTCCCCTTTTATCTTATAAGCAGGAATTTCCTTTGTAATGTTGTTAGGCCATTGATAGTAATACATTACTTGTGCCATCGCTGTAGCCACACAACCTGTTACAGTTTGACCTTTAGTGCCTTTTGGACATGCGTTGTAATAAGGGGCATCTTGATTCCAATTACATTTTACCAATGGTTCTACTGCTCTGCGTGATTGGATAGCGTTTTGTGAAGAAGTACCACCGATTGTTTTGTTTTCAGCATCCAATTCTGCTACTTGTTCAGAATAGGTTTTCAAGAAGTCACGCATGTTATCTGGTATCTTATTCAAGTCGAATGAGCCAGAATCTACATAACCCAAGATTGGTTGAATTCTGTCATCACCTGACACAATAACGAAACCATTATTGTTACCAGCGTTAAATACATAATAAGGAGCAACTTCCTTAGTTGCTGATTTTAATCTACGTTGTGGGGCATAGGCCGCATTCGTAGTTTTCAACACTTTTCCTTTTGCTGCAAAAAAAGATTTTGCAGTTTGTGCTGCTGTGGATTGTTTCACAGGAGCAGCATAGACCATCTGTACAGCAGACAGCAACAGAAGTGCTAATAAATGTCTTTTTCTCATCATTTACTCTTGTTTTGTTATTATATGATTGTTTTGTAATAGTCGCCAAAGATATATATAATTTTGAAATCTTACAAAAAAATCTACAAAAAAATAACATATTTGTATAAAGATTTAAATTATACTCTGTTTTTAACAAATAAAGGGTACATTTTTTTATATATTGGGAGTAACAAAATATTCCAGAAATAAAAATCAAGAAGTAGGCAAACAATTACATTAGTGTGCAAAAATGTAAGCAGAAAGGTTGCAAAATATTAGTCGCAGGCTAATAAAGCAATTTAGCTTCAGCAGTATCGGGGCATCATGCCTACACTTTTAAAATCCAAAATAGGCACTTTTGAACGTCAAAACAGGCTCTTTTGAACTTCAAAACAGGCTCTTTTGAAATGAAGTCTTTTTTTTATCTTCGACAATAGTACAATTTTGCAACGAAACATGTAGCGTAAAATGAAATAAAAGCGGAGGCAGCAATGCAGGCACAACTATCTTTTTTTTAAAAATCTCTTGACCATGAAACGATAATAAAAGAGAAGCAAACATAATATTTTTGGAGTTAAGGAGTTAGAAATTTGGTTTTGCTTATGCTTTATTGTATCTTTGCATACGATAAAACTCATTATAAGATAATGATAATGAACGCAGAAAAGGAAATGAAGATAGGTCTCTTTGTTGGTAGTTTCGACCCTTTTACGCTTGGACACGATTCTATTGTCAGGCGAGCTTTGCCCCTCTTCGATAAAATTGTGATTGGTATAGGTGTAAACGAGCACAAACAATACATGCAAACAACTGAAGAACGCATGAAAACAATTCAGGGGGTGTATGCCGATAAAAGCAAAATTGAGGTGAAAGCCTACACCGATTTGACGATAGATTTTGCAAAACGTGAAGGAGCTACCTATTTTATAAAGGGCGTACGCAGTGTGAAAGACTTTGAATATGAGCGGGAGCAAGCCGATATTAACCGACAATTGGGCGGAATAGAAACTTTGTTTTTAGTAGCCGAACCACATTTGGCAAACATCAGTTCAAGCCTTGTAAGAGAATTAATCCACTTTGGCAGAGATGTGAGCGATTTTTTGCCAAAAAATAAAGACTGAAAAATAAATTAAGATGATAACATACAATGCAGAAGGGGTAAAACTCCCTAAAATAGGCAAACGAGAAACTACCAAATGGATAAAGGCGGTAGCCGAAACGCATGGAAAAAAAGTGGGAGAAATAGGCTATATGTTTGTGGACGATGAGAAAATTCTCGAAGTAAACAATGAATATCTCGGTCACGACTATTATACTGACGTTATCACTTTTGATTATTGTGAAGAAAACGAACTCAATGGCGACATTGTAATCTCATTAGACACCGTTCGAACCAATGCCGAAAAGTTTGGAAAGACCTACGAGGAAGAGCTTTATCGGGTCATTATTCACGGCATTTTGCACCTTTGTGGCATCAACGACAAAGGTCCAGGAGAACGTGAAATCATGGAAGAAAATGAAAATAAGGCATTGGCAATATTGAAAGAATTATCTATGAAATAAAAAAATGTGAAACTATCAATAGTCCCACATGATGATATTGAAAAAAGCAGCAAGCTGATTTGAAATACAAACTAACTTGCTGCTTTTGTTTTATTGCTTTTCGTCGGCTTTAATCACGTCTAAAGCCTTTTGAATAATATCACTTTGCTCGTTCCAAATCCTAAAGTACTCGTTCATATCCCATATATCTCGAGCAACGAGCGACTTGATTTGATGACGCATATATACCAATGACTTTTCTAAATCGGCAGCATTTTTAGGTTCAATCTTTTGCTTTTTAGCCTCAGCAACAATTGCTTCTGTCAGCGATGTTGGCACTTCGTAATTGGCTTGGAAGTCATTGAATGTTTTAAATCCCTTGCGTAACGCTTTACGATTATTATCTACGTATTTCAAAAAAGCGTCCATCAAAATATTTTTAGCCATGATTTGGCGATGATAAACCGTAAATTTGGTCGTGTCCAATGGTACAAAATAGTCGGGCATAACACCGCCCCCACCATAAACAGGACGATGTTTGCGCACGGTATAATACTTCAACGAATCGTCAAAATGTATGCTGTCAGGGTTGGTAAGTTCCCCATGTTTGAGGCGTTTCTCTAAGTCCATGTCATAATCCATTTGGTCGCCTTTCTTGTAAGGCTTCTGAATGCAGCGCCCACTTGGTATATAATAATGTGCAACCGTCAGACGAATCATACTTCCGTCAGGCAATTCGAATGGACGTTGCACCAAACCTTTACCGAAAGTACGGCGACCTATAATGGTGGCACGGTCGTTATCCATCATGGCACCTGAGACAATTTCGGCTGCTGAGGCACTAAACTCATTGACCAAAACATAAACTGGTATATCTTTTAAACGCCCGTTACCACGTGCTTTAAAGTTTTGTCGTGGCACACGACGCCCTTCTGTATAAACAATCATGTCGTCGTCTTGCAAAAATTCGTTAGCTATGCGCACAGCAGATTCCAAAAATCCACCACCATTGTCTTGCAAATCAAGAATTAAACGCTTCATTCCTTGTTGCTTTAACGTTTCAATGGCAGCCATAAACTCTTCGTGGGTTTTCATTCCGAAACTCTCTAAACGTACATAACCTATTCCTGGGCGAATCATGTAGGCTGCATTGACCGTATGAACAGGAATTTTGGCACGAGTAACAATAAAAGTTAGTTTATTTTTAACCCCGCGACGAACAATGCCTAACTTCACTTTTGAACCCTTTTTACCACGCAAACGCTTCATAATATCCATACGGCTCATCTTTACACCAGCAATAAGCGTGTCATCAACCATAACAATGCGGTCGCCAGCAATAATTCCTACTTTTTCAGAAGGACCATTTACAACAGGTTGAATGACCACTAACGAGTCGTCAATAATATTAAATTGAACTCCGATACCTTCAAAATCGCCTTGCAAAGGTTCATTCAAAGCCTTTGTCTCCTTAGCATCAGTATAAGTAGAATGTGGGTCAAGTTCTTTGAGCATACCACGAATGGCATCTTCCGCTAACTTTTGTTCGTTTACATCTTCAACATAAAAGTTAGTAATAGCAATTTCTGCCATTTGTAATTTGCGCAATGGCGAATCACCACCAAAGTTAAGGCTCACTTGTGCAACTGCATTATTGCAAAGCAACACCACCATTACAATCAAAAGGCAAATCTTTTTCATTTCTTTTCTGTTTTTTCAGACGTCAATGAAACGTCCTTGGGTTTGTTTTTATATTCAGTGGGAGTCTATTCTTGCGATAAATCGTTTACTAAATCTTCCTCAATAACCAAATTCTCAATGATAAAGTTTTGGCGTTCCATCGTATTCTTACCCATATAGTATTCCAAAAGATTTTGAACTTGGTCGTTTTTGTGCAAAGTAACCTGCTCTAAACGCATTTCAGGACCAATAAAATGAACAAATTCGTCAGGAGAAATTTCGCCAAGACCTTTAAATCGCGTAATTTCCGGGTCTGGTCCAAGTGCCTCAATAGCATTAATTCGCTCTTCTTCGCTATAACAATAAAGCGTAATAAGGTCGCTTTTCTTATCGCCTTTACGAAGTTTGGCATCTTGTTCTTCTATGATTTTTTTGTTCTTTATCTTTGTTCTCTTGTTGCGAACACGGAACAATGGAGTTTGAAGAACATAAACATGCCCTTTTTTAATAAGCTCTGGGAAAAATTGTAGGAAGAAAGTTATAATAAGTAAGCGTATGTGCATACCATCAACATCGGCATCGGTCGCCACAATCACCTTATTATAACGCAAAGTATCAAGCCCATCCTCAATATCTAAGGCAGCTTGTAAAAGATTAAACTCTTCGTTTTCATAAACCACTTTCTTGGTTAATCCGAAACAATTCAGCGGCTTTCCACGCAAAGAAAAGACTGCTTGCGTATTGACATCACGGCTTTTTGTTATACTTCCACTGGCAGAATCGCCCTCTGTAATAAAGATAGAACTTTCTTCTTTAAGGTCATTTTTAGCATCACTGAAATGAATTCTACAGTCACGCAGCTTTCTATTGTGTAAGTTTGCCTTCTTTGCACGCTCACGAGCCAACTTTGTTACGCCCGCCATGGCTTTACGTTCACGCTCAGTTTCCTTGATTTTATTCTCTAAAATATCGGTAAATTCTTCTTTGTGAATGTGCAAATAGTTGTCAATATTGGTTTTAATGAAATCGCCAACAAACTTGTTGATGGTTTCTCCATCAGGCGCCATGAGCGTAGAACCAAGCTTAATTTTTGTTTGCGACTCGAAAACTGGTTCTTCAACATTCACAGCTATGGCTGCAACCATACCATTTCGAATATCCCCATATTCGTATTTTCCAAAAAATTCCTTGATAGTGCGTGCAATATGCTCCTTAAATGCACTTTGATGCGTACCGCCTTGCGTTGTATGCTGACCATTTACAAATGAGTAATATTCCTCTCCGTACTGATTTGTATGGGTAAAAGCAATCTCAATATCCTCCCCCTTCATGTGAACAATAGGATATAACGGATCAACCGTCATATTATCGGTAAGCAAATCTTGCAATCCATGACGACTTGCAATGCGGTGTCCATTGTACATAATGGTCAATCCCGTGTTCAAGTAAGTATAATTTCGGAGCATAGTTACCACAATATCATCGTGGAAACTATAATTTTTGAACAACGTATTGTCAGGCTCAAAGTAAATATAAGTGCCTTGCTCATCGGTAGATTTTTTGGTATTATCGCTTTTTTTATTACCCTGCTCGAATGAAAGTTCACGAACTTTGCCCTCACGGAAACTCTTTACTTCAAATTTAGAACTTAATGCATTGACTGCTTTCACACCAACACCATTCAGACCGACACTCTTTTTAAAAGCCTTTGAGTCGTATTTACCACCTGTATTAAGCATTGAAACGGCTTCAACGAGTTTACCTTGTGGAATGCCACGACCATAATCTCGGACAGAAACTCTTAAATTATCTTCAATATCAATCTCAATCCTATCACCTTCGTTCATTTTAAACTCATCAATAGAATTGTCTATGACCTCTTTCAATAGCACATAAATTCCATCTTCGGGGAGTTTTCCATCACCTAAACGTCCGATGTACATACCAGGACGTGTGCGTACATGTTCCATATCCGATAAATGTCGAATGTTTTCGTCTGTATATGCTACTGATTTTTTGTTGTCTTCAGCCATTTTTCCTCCTGAACGATATTTTTTCTGTATCTATCCTTATTAAATTCTAATTCTTTTCTATCAAGTCTCTACTTAAAGTTTTTTCTTAAAGCAACGTCTGCGTTTATGATTTACTGTGTCAAACATGTCCCATTGGCTTTGTACACCACCATTAGTTTCCATTTCGACTTGACTTTCACCCCATTTGATACCATATTTTTGGTAGCGTGGAATTAAATCGTAGAACAACAGTGCATTAGCGCCCTTGGATCTGTATTCTGGAAGAAATCCTAACAGCAATAAATCTACTCCTTCTGTCTTTGTAAACTTAATTACTTTCAACATGTGCCACCAGCCAAAAGGTAACAATCTGCCTCGTTTGCATTTTTGTAATGCAAGGGAAAGTGACGGAATAGTGATGCCCATACCTGCAATTTGATTGTCTTTATTGCCGTCTTCAATGACTGTTATAAATTCCAAATTGGCATAAGGGAAGTATTGATTGATATAAACGTCTATTTGTTTATCGGTCAATTCTGAATAGCCGTATAGGTCTTTGTAAGTACTATTAATGAGATGGAAGATTTTTCTACCATATCCGCCTTCGAAAATATCCTTTTTCGTAAGTTTTTTAATGTGCAAATTATATCGCTTCTGAATCATTTCAGAGAGTTTTATCAACTTTTCTGGGATTTGATCAGGCACATTTATTTTGTATTCCAAGTAGTCTACATCTTTCTCCCAACCTTCCAATTGTTCAAAATGCTTTGGATAATAATCGTAATTATAATTCGTTGCAATCGTTCCTAACTTATCAAAACCCATTGTAAGCATGCCCTCTGGATCCATATCTGTAAACCCTAAAGGTCCAGCAATGGTATCCATGCCTTTCGAACGACCGTATTCTTCGACTGCGGTGAGTAATGCTTTTGAAACTTCAATATCATCAATGTACTCAATCCACCCAAAACGCACGTCTTTACGCTCCCACTTTTTATTGGCTTTATGGTTGATAATTGCAGCTACACGACCTACAATTTTATCATCTTTCAATGCTAAGAAATATTCAGCTTCACAAAAATCGAACGCTGGATTCTTGTCTTTGGACAATACATTCCACTCGTCGCTATAGAGCGGAGGGACGTCGTACACATTTCCTTCATAGAGGTCATAGTGAAATTCAATAAACTTTTTAAGTTCGTTTTTTGTTTCGACCTTCTTTATTTGGATTAATGACATTATGATATAATTATTTCATTTTTGACTTTAAACATGCAAAGATACTTATTTTATATAAGGTTTACAAATTTACATCACTTTTTTGGCTATTATTAATATATATTCTTTGTTTTGACGTGTAGTTGCAAAAATATAAACTTCGCCTCCATCTTTTATTTTTAAGCGTTTTCTCAACTCCTCAACACGCATGGGAAAGTTTCTAACGGAGATGTTTGCTTGCGTAATACCTGCTATTTTTTCTTTTAATTCCTTCTTGTTAAGGCTGCAATAATCTATGATTTTGAATTGTCTGCCTGGGAAATTACGTTCCCAATGATTTGAAATAAAAAGATGAGAGTTAGCACTAACGGCTGCAACATCATATCTTTCTGTAATTTGAGCATAGTCGCCCGCTTTCATTAGCGAGGCATTTGGTTCATAAAGGTAGTTGGGTAAAGGCGAATTCATATCGAAAATTCTTTGTTTCAACGATGAATTTGCTTCTTTTTCATTATTTCTTTCGTATTCGAAACACTGTTCATCGTTCACGCAAAAAACCCTTATTTTCGTTTCTGATTTATTATTTTTTGCCATTTCATCAGCTGAAAGTACCAACAAAAGTTCCTTACATTCGTTGCCAACCGATAAGATATGCACTTCAAAAACACATTCTAATTGCTCCACAGCCTTGTGCCAATCTAACATTGGCGATAGTTTTACGATGACAAATTGGCTTTTTGACATCAATTCATCGCGCAATGCTAACACATTGGGTTCACAATCTTCTATGGAAACCACTTTCCCCCCGTTTGCATTTCGGCGTGCTGGGTCTAAAAAGAGAATTGTTTGTGGCTCTAAAGTCTGTAAAAATTCGATGGAATCTTTATTTTTTAGCATTACATTTTTCAACCTTAGTCGCTTGAAATTCTGTTCTGCTATGCTGCACAATTGTTCGTTTCGTTCCACATAACAAGCCGTTTCAACCACTTGCGACATATAAGAAAAGTCTACACCAAATCCCCCTGTTAAGTCAATAAGACTAGTTTTGCCATTCACTTCGACAGAATTTATCAACCTTCTCACCAGTTTTTGTTTATAAACTGCTGTTTGTTCGCTCGAACATTGCTCCATATTAAGGTGCGGCGGATAGATTATTCCGTCAATCGCTGCCCACATGGGTAGTTTTGTTTTTGCTAACTGTCGCCCTTGTATCTGGTTAATGGCAAAAGGCATATCCACCTTTGGAAAACGTTTCCCCAACAAAGCGAGTGTTTTCACATCAGCATTTGCATATTCACGGATAAATTCTGGAGTTTCCAATTGTCTGAAATTCTTTGTGAACTATATTATTTTACTACTTTCAAGTTGGCTTTTGCCCATGCTCTTGTGCAGAGATTAAAGTGCCACCATTCGGTTCTTAAAGGAGTGAATCCCGCTTCTTTCATCACACGGCGCAATAATGCTCGGTTTTCAAAACGCTCTTTTGTAAGGATACCCTTGGCTAAAAGTTGCTGTTCTTTGTCTATATGACTTTCAAAGCCCATGTGGTCTACTTTCGTTCCCATTGGAATTGTATCTATTGAGCATGCCTTTGCGCTATCTTTCCACAACTTTTCATTCCACGAAGCCTTGCAAATACTAATATCCACCGCCATTCCGTAGTTGTGCATGCCGCCTCCGTTCTTCGGATTCGATACATAAAAATAATGATTGGTATTCTTTACTGCGTTCCACATGGTTTGTTGTATGCTCATGGGGCGGGTAGCATCGAAAATAATCAGACTTAAATCTGGACGCAAACGCTTCAATTCGGCTTGGGCTTTCTTCAATGATGTGGCACAGCGAGGCAGGAAATAAGCCTCACGCAAGTCTTTGTACAGCATTTTCTTTAAGAAATTGTCCGTACGAGCATACATCAACGCTATTTTTATGGTAGGGTCTACGCTTTTAATATTTACTAATCCTTGCTGCTCCATGCGTTGTGCAGTAGTCGAAACAGACGCTTTTCGCACTTCGCTCTTATCCTTTTTGAATGCCGAAAAGCCCATTACGCAGAGCAAGACAATCAATAAAATCGTTATTTTCTTCATTTTTGTATCTGTGGGTTTATTCATTTCCACATTCAAAGATACAAAATTTTGTTATCAAAAACAAGTTTGGCGAAGATAATTCAGTGTTTACTCAACTATCTTCGCCAACTTATTTTTATTCATTTCTCACGATTTTATCGCAAGAAGCATTCTATTTTCTTCGATTAATACGCTATTTTTATTGCGACTCTACCTTGTTTCAAAATGGCAATATGTCCGCTTGGCATAGAGATAGTTACATCACCGTTTGCATCTGCAACACCTTTATGGAGCAATTTACCAGCTGTATCAAAAATAGCAAATGTTTTTTCAGCTTGCAAACCTTTCACAATGATATTTCCGTTATGGCTTATCACCTTCAGATTTTCAGTTTCAACCTTATCAATTCCGTCTGTTTTGGTAAATACAGCTGCAAGGACACCATAATTATTAATGGTAAATGTATTGTTTTCTATTGTCTTTCCGTCGAGCATAGTCTTCTCCAACTTGTAGCCTTGCATTGGTGTAGCTTCTATTTCCACCTTCTTTCCTTTGACAATTGGTGTCCATTCGGCCACATTATTGCCATCAACTTTTGTTTTAATGCTACCTTGTGTGTTTGCTTCAAACTTCAATCTTACTTTGTCGCAACCACCACCGTTGCCTTGTACCTTTACAAAATAGTTCTTACCGTCCAACAAAGTCTTGTCGCAAGTAGCTGAACCATCATTGCCGTCAGCTTGGAAACGTGCTTGGTCGCTTTCGTTTGCTTTTGGCAAAAGATACATTACATCGTTGAGCGTACAAGCATCAAACTTGTTATTGTCCAAATCAAGTTTAATTAATTTAGGATTCTTGGTAATATCAATAGTAGAAAGTTGATTGTCTGATACATCAAGGTCTTTCAATAATGGGTAAATTGCAACATCAATGTTCTTCAAATCACATTTTTCCATGTGCAAATATCTAAGATTTGGCTTATTGGTCAAGTCAGGGAATACCTCAAATTTATTTTCATCAATGGTCAAAATTTCAAGATTAGGATTGCTTGTAAGGTCTAATTCTGTTAATCCCATGCCAGCACATGATAGTACTTCCAATTTAGGATTCATCTTTGTACGCAAAGCACCCACTACATTGTAGCTACCATAGAATTGTTCAAGATTTGCCAAGTTACTCAAATCGATAGAAGTGAGTTTATTTGCTGTAACACTTAAAATGCGCATTTTTGGCAATTTGCTCAAATCCAATGCTGTAATCTTGTTGCCTGTTAAATCAAGGTCTTCCAATTGGTCATTCTTACCCAAGTCGCAAGCTACCAACTTTTGACATTGAGCTGCCAAACTATACAAGTCGCCATAAATTTTTATTACCGAATTAGCACTAACTTCCAAATTAACTTTGTTTGGAAGACCCTTTTTCAAAATGGTATAGTCCTTTTTTGTGCCGTCAACATCAATCTGAATGGTCTGATTGGCTTGTATTCCTCCAAGCTGTAAAGTTACTTCATTAGGAATTTCTTCACCATCTTCATCTAATTTTGTTTCCAACTTAGGGTCTACTTTCAGGGTGAAATTAGGTACAACTTCTGCTGTTCCAACAGTAGGCTCTTCGCCACCATTAGGCACACAATACACTTTGGCAACCCAACCTTCAGCTACATCAGCCGAATAGAAAGCTACTGACAAGCAGCCATCTTTAGATGTTGAAGAAACACGCACAGGCATCTTATTTTCTTCACCTTTAAAACGCTTTATTTCTGTTTTATCTTTAGGCCAGCCCCAAGTAGCTTCATCTGTTCGATCGCAATAGAGTTCAACTAATCCATCGTAAATTCTTAAATCATCATATTCGGCTAAATTCATTTTTTCAAATACAATGGTTATATGTGAGTCAGAATTTCCTGGTTCTAAGCGCATCAAAGTATAAGCAAAATCGCCTTTTGTTCCTTTTTCAGGACCACCATAATCATAAAAATTGCGTGGCTTTCCTTGTTCTACTTTTTCTTGATACCATGGTCCTTCTGTTCCTGGTTGATAGATTGGACTAACACTTTGGGCACATAAGTTTAAAGCACCCAATAATAACAGTGTGATTAATGAATAAAATTTTTTCATAAGATTGTTAGTTTGTTGATAAATTTTCAGTTTGTTGATGAAAAAAAAACTTGGTTTATAGTTGATTTCATCAAGAGATGCTTCAAAAGTAATTAGAAAATTGATGAAAACAAAACTTTTATCAAACTTTTGATGCGAAAGCATTCATATTTTTCTAAAAAGTATTAGAAACTGTATTTTTAACGAAAAACATAGAAATCAATTTCGAAAATTTTTATTTCTTTTGACTTTCCTCAATTTTTTGCTCTATTTCTTTCCTTTGCTTGTCAATCTTCATTTGGTTGTAAATACGCAAAATAGGGTCGTCCGTATCGGTGCCGTCCATCTGTTTAAATATCTTGCGTAGTTTTTCAACGTGCTTTTTATCTCGTTTCAATCGTTTGTCGAGCATTAAACCTAAATCAAATCCGCCCAATTCGCGAGGTGGGGCTTTCTCCAATATATCACGTTCAGGCATCGTTTTTAGCAATGCTCGCCCATCTATTCGGTGCTTTCCCATGATAACGACTTCGTCTAAATAGTGTTTCTCATTAAAAAGGAATAAGGTATCTGACTTTAATTCTTTACAAAAGAGTGTTTCTTTATGGTAACTTTTATGCGTAAAAGTAGCTGTTTTAAATGTGTCAGGAAGTAAAATAATGCCACGGAAATCTGTTTTTCCAAATGGTTTATCGTCTATTTTTACCTGCACATTGCGTATAGGCAATTTTGTAGTAGCATCGCAAACCTGTACTTCTTGTGCATTTGCAACGATTGCTACCATTAGAGCGAGTAATAATAGATAATGTTTAAGCTTCATTTGTATGATTTAATTACTTGCGCAAAAGTATGATTTAATTACTAAAACCAACTTTTTTGCGTTAGAATTAGTTGTAAAAAGATTGAAGAATATAAAATGTTAAGACTTATCGCTATTCGTTTAACGTAAATTTCAACAAAACATGACTTACAACCTCTATGTATTATTTTTCTCGCCTATTGTTTCAATTTTAAAACAATAGGTTTGCAACAAAAAAAGAGCCTGTTTTGAAGTTCAAAACAGGCTCTTTTGGGATTCAGCACAATTAGATAATGCCGACCTTTAATCTTCAATTTTATCTTTTTTCTTATTCTTTACTTTAAACTTATCGAAACCTTCACCGAACACACCCATTACTTGACTCTGGGTTACAAAGGCATGAGGGTCTATATCGTTGATAAAACGGTACAACAAACCAGCTTCACGTTGGCGAGTTACCACCAAAACAACCTTCGTATTGTTGCCTGTATAATATCCATGAGCATCAATTACCGTACAACCACGATGAGGAGGCATCTCCACAATTTGCTTACAAATTTCTTGGTAACGCTCTGAAATAATAAGGAATTGCACTGACTTTCGTCCTGCGTTTACTACTTGGTCAAGCACAAACGAAGCAACTATCAAACTAACATAACCATAAATGACTTGTTCCCAATCCTTCAAAACAACGTAACTAAAGGATACAATAGTGGTATCCACCAAGATAATCACTCTGCCGAGCGATATATCGTGATACTTATTAACCACCGCAGCAACAATATCCGAACCTCCCGTACTACCATTATAAGACAAACAGAAACCCAAACCTGCACCACAGAAAATAGCACCGATGAGTGCGGTCATGAAAGGTTGGTCACTCAAAATCGTTGGATTAGGACAAAACTCTTGTAAGTAGCCTGTTACAAATGTAAGCATAACAACGCCGTAAACAGTCTTCACACAAAACCGCCAGCCCAATGTTTTAAGGGCGATGATAAGCAGTAATGCGTTCATACAGAAGTAGGTAATATAAACAGGAATGTGCAAGCCCCAAAATAAAATAGACGACAAACCAGCCACACCTCCCGTACTAATATTGTTAGGAAGCAGGAAAATGTTCCAACCAATACCATATGACAAACAGCCAATGGCAATAATCAGATAATCTACAATCTCGCGAAAAAGCGCTCTCTTTGTAATTTTAATGCTCATAAAAAAAAGTTTTAAATCTGTTACCCATTACTCTTCAAAGTGAATGAAATTCTTTGCAAAATTAGTCATTAATATTGAATAAACAAATTAAATGCTTACAATTTATTGACAATTCTCTATCGTTTTGCAAAAAGTAATAAAAACGCAACATTTCTATTTGTTTTAATAATTTATAAGAAACATATAATTGTTTACTTATATCCTAAAATTAAAAGAAACAAATTACTTTATGCATAAAATTATTATTAAACAGCATCATAAAGATACTTTATTCCTTAAATTTCAACTTACTTATAATTTTAAATCACATACCATTTTAAGTGTTTTAAACATTCCTTATATTCGAAAAACGCCCTTAAAACACCAAAAACAAAATGTAAACTTCCTATTTGTAACGAAATTGAACGCCTTATACTATCCTTTCTCTGACAAAGACAATTTTAAGAAAAATCAAAAAGTGGGAAATTTAAAGCAAAATTTGAACGATATTTTAACATAAAACAAAAAAGCTAGCACCATGGTGCTAGCTTTTTACTCTAATATGCTATCAAAATTTGAGATATGAAACTTCGCAGTTTCGAGTTGTTTTATAGAAAAATGATTTGTTTTATAGAGAAAGCATTAAATGATATTTCTTAATTTACATCGGAAGGTGCTATTGCTTGTGCCTGCTGAGCAGAATCAATCTTTGCCGAATCAATCTTTGCTACCGCTGCACCTTTGTTGGCTGTATTTTCAATAGGTGTCATTGTAGGCTGCTGAGCCGCTTGTTCATCGGTTAAAGCACCCTGTAATGCGTTCTGCAAAGTGAGTATGATAGCAACAACCGCCGCCGCTTTGAATAGAGGCATAAGCCTTTGTCGCATGGTTATTACACGAGCCTTTACAGGATGGTCTTCATTGACCATTCCGAGTATCTTTTGGTCAAAGTCTTCACCCAGTATCTCGGTTGCCTTTTCGGTTTGTTCGTAGCTGAACAATTCCTTATAAGGCAGCAAATTGGCAGGTACGTCCTCCTGAGAGAAGAACGAACGAAGTATCTCCTCCTCTTGCAGAGAAGTTTCACAGCGCCAATAACGCTCCATTAACTGTTCTATGTACTTATAATCCATATTGTTCTATTTTCTGAAAGTTTTGTTTTACCGTTTGTCTGGCGCGGAAAATATTAACTTTTACTTGCTCTTCCGTGATGTCCAATATATCGGCAATTTCTTTGTATTGCTTACCTTCAAAGTCGCGTAACTGCATACATGAGCGTTGCTTTTCGGGCAGAGCATTTACGATTTCCTTGACTACTCTGATGCGGTCTTGGTGAATTAATCGTTCTTGTGGGGTGATACTTTCATTCGTAACCTCTACGTTCTCGTCTTCTAACGATGCGTTTTGGTTGTCTTTTTTCTTTAATCTATCGAGTGAAATGTTTCTGCAAATACGCAAACTATAGGCTTCTATCGAGTCAATATTGTCCCATTCGTAGCGTCTGTCCCACACTTTTATCATCGTATCCTGTACAATATCTTCTGCTTCTTCGCGATTAAGACAGATGCGAAGAGCCAACCTAAAGAGTTGATTCTTTAAAGGCAAGACATCGTTTCGGAAACTGATTTTTTTCATTCTCTCTGTTTTAATGACGAATTGGGTGAGGATAAAGTTACAAAAGGGGGCGAAAAAGAAATAATTTTAACTTTTGTTACGAATTAAAATAAATGGTTACTGCTACATTTTCTTTTATTCGTGCGAGCTTTTGCTTAATATCTTGGTGTGAAATATAAAAGATAGATGAACAAAAGCCCGCACAAATGAAAAATATTTGCTTGGATTTCAATAAAAATCTTTACTCTAAGTAAGTGTAACCGTAAAGTCCACTTCGGTAATTATTCAAAAATTCCTTACCTTCTTCAAGTGAAATTTTACCTTGTTTTACGCTCTTTGTAACCCAAATTTCAAGCTGTCGAACCAATTTTTTAGGGTTATATTGCACATATTCAAGCACTTCGGCAACGGTTTCACCATCAAAAATTTGGTCAATATGATAGGCTCCGTCCTTCACAGAAAGGTGTACTGCGTTGGTATCGCCAAAGAGATTGTGCATATCGCCGAGTATTTCTTGATAAGCACCAACGAGGAATACACCCAAATAGTAAGGCTCGTTGCGTTTCAAAGCGTGAACTGGCAACACATGAGAGGTGCGTCCTTCGGTAACAAAATTGGCAATTTTTCCATCGCTATCGCAAGTAATATCTTGCAAGGTACACTTTCTTGTTGGTCGTTCGTTCAGTCTTTGAATAGGCATCACAGGGAAAAGTTGGTCAATCGCCCAACTATCAGGCAATGATTGGAACAAAGAGAAGTTGCAGAAGTATTTATCAGCAAGAATTTTATCCAAGTTTCGCAACTCGTCAGGAGCGTGTTTCATACCCTTTGCCAATATGTTTATTTCGTGGCAAACACTCCAATACATGGCTTCAATCTCAGCACGAGTCTTCAAATCAACCAATCCGTGTGAGAAAAGTTCTAACGATTCTTCACGAATTTGTTCGGCATCGTGCCAGTCTTCTAACATATTACGCGAATTTAGGTTGTCCCAAATCTTGTAAAGCTCACGAACCAATTGGTGGTCGGTTTCCTTTGCTTCAAATTCTTCGTCCATTTCTGGCAACGAAGCTGTTTCCAACACATCAATAACGAGTATGGAATGGTGGGCAGCAACGCTTCGTCCGCTTTCCGTAATGATATTTGGGTGAGGAATATTATGCTTATTTGAGGCATCGACAAAAGTGCAAACGCAGTCGTTTACATACTCTTGAATGGTGTAATTAATCGAACTTTCGCTGCTTGACGAGCGAGTTCCATCGTAATCAATGCCCAATCCGCCACCACAATCGACGAAATCGACGTTGTAACCCATTTTTCTCAAATTTGCATAGTATTGGGCTGCTTCAGTAAGAGCGGTCTGAATGCGGCGTATTTTGGTAATTTGCGAACCTATATGGAAGTGAATTAAGCGCAAGCAATCGTGCAAACCTTTTTCGTCAAGAATATCTAATGCTTGAAGAAGTTCCGATGCAGTGAGTCCGAATTTAGACGCATCGCCACCACTTTCCGACCATTTTCCAGAGCCAGTTGATGCCAATTTTATACGAATACCAATGTTTGGCTTCACGTTAAGTTTCTTTGCTGCTTTGGCAATAATGTCTATTTCATTGAGTTTTTCAACCACAATGAAGATGCGTTTGCCCATTTTCTGCGCTAAAAGAGCCAATTCTATGTAGCTTTGGTCTTTGTATCCGTTGCAAATAATAGGCGAATCGCTTTGGCATTGCACTGCTATAACAGCATGAAGTTCAGGCTTTGAACCTGCTTCAAGTCCAAGATTAAACTTTCTGCCGTGCGAAATAATTTCATCAACAACAGGTTGCATCTGATTAACCTTAATCGGATAGATTATGAAGTTCTCTCCTTTGTAATCGTATTCCTTCTTTGCGATTTCAAAACACGATGAAGTCATCTCAATACGATTGTCAAGAATATCTGGAAAACGGAGCAAAACAGGTGGTGTAACATCGCGTAACACCAACTCGTCCATGATTTCACACAAATCTAATTGTGTGTTATCTTTGCAAGGTGTAACGAAAACATTACCCTGTTCGTTTATTCCGAAATAAGAAGTACCCCACCCTTTGATGTTGTAGAGTTCCTTTGAATCTTCAATCGTCCATTTTTTCATTCTCTATTCCAATTATAATTTTGTATTTGTATTGTTCTTTTTGATGCCCAAATCGTTGATAAGGCGTTCGGCAAGGAACTGTATTTTGTCGCGCGTATCCATTAATTCTACACGGAAAATATG
Source organism: Prevotella disiens (assembly GCF_900454955.1). Taxonomy (NCBI): domain Bacteria; kingdom Pseudomonadati; phylum Bacteroidota; class Bacteroidia; order Bacteroidales; family Prevotellaceae; genus Prevotella; species Prevotella disiens. The sequence goes on from NZ_UGTL01000001.1 coordinate 114,766, forward strand.
CTTTGCTTGGTTGTAATAAACATTCCTGTCGTTGAGTTGAGTTTGCATGAACATTTTTAGTTCTTCTTCCGACTTACCTTTGAGCAGTGGTCGCTCCTTTTTTCCCATTTGTAGATGTTGGTAAAGTATTTCTGGCGTGGCTGAAAGATAGACTGTTTCGCCCTGTTGGTTCATATATTCCATGTTATCGAAGAAGCATGGAGTGCCGCCTCCGCACGAAATGATGACATTTTCAAATTCTGCCACCTCGTGCAACATATTCCTTTCTATGGTTCGGAATCCCTCTTCGCCACGTTCTTCAAAGATTTGCGACACCGTTTTGCGCATTCTGCTTTCAATATACCAGTCTAAATCATAGAAAGGCATATCCAAAACCTTTGACAAAGCATGACCTAAGGTGGTTTTTCCAGCCCCCATATAACCCAAAATGATGATGCGTGAAGGTTTATTTTCTACGTTATTAATCATTCATTTATATCCCTGCCCTTCGCAGGGAAAGGCAGGTTACTATATTTTTTATTTGCGTGTACGCCTTGTTTTAGGTGCTGGCGCATTTTTAACAATCTCTTGACACTCTTCGTAGGTAAGCTCTGCCGCCTTATCGTGGAGGTTTTTCGGCATACGATAGTTCTTTCCCTCGAAGGCAATGTAAGGTCCGTAGCGACCATTCATAACCTCCATATCAGGATTTTCATCGAATTTCTTGATATGGCGTTGTGCTTCTTGCAAACGTTTTGCCTGAATAAGTTGTATAGCAGTTTCCAAACCAACCGTGAGAGGGTTCTCTTCTTTTGGCAAAGAAACATATTTTTTATTATGCATCACATACGGACCAAAGCGACCAGCACCAATTACCACATCGGTATCTTCGAATTGACCAACCGTACGAGGGAGTTTAAAGAGTTCTAAGGCATCTTCTAAGGTCAAAGATTCCATGCTCTTATCGCTTGGGAGTTGGGCAAAACGTGGTTTATCTGTATCATCAGCAGTTCCAATTTGCACCACAGGACCAAAGCGACCAATCTTTACGAATACAGGTTTGCCTGTCTTTGGGTCGTTGCCCAATTCTCTTTCGCCTGCCTTATGTTCTGAACGAGCATTCATAACCGCCTCAACAGATGGTTCAAACTTCTTGTAAAATTTCTTCATTTCGGCATTCCAAACAGCTTTTCCTTCGGAAATTTTATCGAAATCTTGTTCTACTTTAGCCGTAAAATTATAGTCCAAAATATCTGGGAAGTTCTCCATTAAGAAGTCGTTTACCACGATACCAATATCGGTAGGAATAAGTTTTCCCTTATCAGCGCCTACTACTTCTTTCTTGTTTTTCGAAGTAATTTTCAGTGCTTGCAAAGTATCTACGACATAAGAGCGTTCCTCTCCCTTCTTATCACCCTTCTGAACGTACTCTCGTTGTTGAATGGTTGAAATGGTAGGAGCGTATGTTGAAGGGCGTCCGATGCCTAATTCTTCCAACTTATGAACAAGGCTTGCTTCCGTATAACGGCTTGGTCCCATTGAATAACGCTCGGTTGAAACGATGCTACGACGTTCTAAATCTTCATTTTCTCGCATCACTGGCAGTGCGTGAGAGTAATCTTCCGACTCGTTTTCATCATCGGTTGATTCACGATATACCTTCAAGAAACCATCGAAAGTAATCACTTCGCCTGTTGCAACAAATTGATGTTTGGCTAATTCCTTGTCGTTTTCATCGAGAATACTGATATTTACGTTGGTTTTATCAATCTGTGCATCAGCCATTTGCGATGCAATTGTACGTTTCCAAATGAGGTCATAAAGTCGTTTTTCCTGACTTGTTCCTTCAATATTTTGGGTATCCATGTAGGTAGGACGGATAGCTTCGTGAGCTTCTTGCGCCCCTTTGCTACTTGTATGATACTTTCTTACCTTGCTATATTCTTCGCCATAAAGCTTTGTAATTTCTTCTTTTGCTGTGTTTACTGCCAAAGATGAAAGATTTACGCTATCGGTACGCATATAAGTAATACGTCCTGCTTCGTATAAATGCTGTGCAACCATCATGGTTTGGCTTACTGTAAAACCCAACTTTCGTGCTGCTTCTTGTTGCAAAGTAGAGGTTGTAAAAGGTGGAGCAGGTGTACGCTTGAGTGGTTTTTTGGCAATTGCCGACACTCTAAACTTCGCTTTTTTACACAATTCAAGGAACGCCAATGCGTCTTCGTGCTTGGTAAATCGCTTGTTCAATTCTGCTTTCACTTCGTTTTTGCTTCCATCTTCACTCTCAGCTGCAAAGATTGCATTGACACGATAGAATGGTTCGCTCACGAAATTTTGTATTTCGCGTTCACGTTCTACGATTAATCGTACTGCAACACTCTGCACACGACCAGCACTAAGAGCTGGTTTCACCTTACGCCACAATACTGGCGAAAGTTTAAAACCCACTAATCTATCAAGTACACGGCGTGCTTGTTGAGCGTTAACGAGGTTCATATCCAATCGGCGAGGGCTTTCAATTGCCGCAAGGATAGCCGATTTCGTAATTTCGTGAAATACGATGCGATTAGTTTTCGCTTCATCTAAACCAAGAACTTCGCAAAGGTGCCAACTAATAGCTTCTCCTTCGCGGTCTTCATCGGACGCCAACCAAACCTGTTTGGCTTCCTTTGCGTTCTTTTTAAGTTCCGAAACGATTTTCTTTTTCTCTTCTGGAATTTCATAATTTGGCTCTAATGTGTCCAAATCTACACTCAATTCCTTCTTTTTAAGGTCACGGATATGACCATAAGACGACATGACTTTGAAGTCTTCGCCTAAGAATTTTTCTATTGTTTTTGCCTTTGCAGGGCTCTCTACTATAACTAAGTTTTCTTGCATATCAGCATTACGTACTTTATTCAAGGGCGCAAAATTAAACAAACTTTTTGCATACACCTTATATAATAGAGACTTTTTTGATTTTTTAAGTTTTTACCAAGTCTTTGTCTTACTTGTTTTGCTATCTTTGCATAACGAAATGGCTGCACACGACTTAACAAAAAGACAAGTCGGACATATCTGACCTGTCTGACTCATCTGGCTTTGCAAAAAGATTGACACTCACATCGGATTCGTCTGACTCGTCCGAAAAGTCCGACTTATCCTCCTTTGGTTCAGTCTATGCCCTTTCAAAGCAAAAATTGCATTCTATTTATAGGATTTATGACACACAAACAACATTATGAAGGACTTAACGAACAGGAAGTTCGTGAGAGTAGATTAAAATTTGGGGCTAACATTCTGACTCCGCCTGCACAAGTTCCGCTTTGGAAAAGGTTTATTGCAAAGTTTAACGACCCTCTTATCGTAATTCTTCTCATAGCAGGAATGCTGTCAATCGGCATTTCTTTCTATGAATTTTTTGTACTCCACGAAGGAAAGGAAGTGTTTTTCGAACCTGTGGGCATCTTTATTGCCATTCTGTTGGCTACGGGCTTAGCTTTCTTTTTTGAAGAAAAAGCCAACAAAGCATTCTCAATTTTAAATCAAGTGAACGATGACGAAGCGGTGGAAGTTATCAGAAATGGTAATACAACCAATGTTCCGAAGCGTGATATAGTTGTTGGCGACCTTGTTCTGCTCAATACAGGAGCTGATATTCCTGCCGACGGCGAGTTGCTAACGGCGGTTTCGCTCAACATTGACGAATCTTCTTTGACGGGAGAACCTATTTGTAAGAAGAGCATAAAGCCCGAAGAGTTTGACAATGACGCCACTTTCCCAACCAACCATGTGTTGCGTGGTACGAAAGTGATGGAAGGTCATGGTTTGTTTCGAGTTAAAAAGGTGGGCGATGCTACCGAAAATGGAAAAGTTTTCACCGCCGCACAGATTGATAACAGTGTGAAAACACCGCTTACCGAACAATTAGAACGTCTTGGAACATTGATAACGTGGGCAAGTTATGGCTTTGCAGCATTAATTTTGGTAGGTCGTGTACTCATGTATTTCAATGAATTTGATTTCGAATGGGTGCATTTCATACAATATTTCTTGGATACTATCATGATTTGCGTTACGCTTATCGTGGTGGCAGTGCCTGAAGGATTGCCAATGGCAGTTACTTTGAGTTTGGCTTATTCAATGCGCAAAATGCTTCAGACCAATAATTTGGTACGCAAAATGCACGCTTGCGAAACAATGGGTGCTACAACGGTGATTTGTACCGACAAGACTGGAACGCTGACACAGAACCAAATGCGTGTTCACGAAATGCAATCTGACGACAAGAATGCGCTCCATGCTGCCTTGATGAGGGAGGGAATAGCGGTCAATTCCACTGCTTCGCTCGACCTTTCTGCACCTGAAAAGCCTGTGGCATTGGGCAATCCAACGGAAGGTGCGTTGCTTTTATGGCTTCGCGACCAAGGTTTAGACTATCAAACGATGCGTGATGAAGTGGAAGTCATTGATGAATTGCCTTTCTCTACCGAGCGAAAATACATGGCTACATTGGTGCGCTCGACTGCTGTGGAAGGCAAAAAGTTTCTTTATATAAAGGGTGCAACCGATATTATTCGCCACTTCTGTTCGGAAATTGCAGGCAATCATTCGTGGGACGACATCAACAGCCAACTTTTACAATGGCAAAATCAAGCAATGCGCACCTTGGGCTTCGCTTATTTAGAACTTCCTGAAACTGCAACCAACAACTTAGGAGCGGGTATCATTCCTAAAATCATGCAAGGGGAAACCGAAATTGATGCAAAATTTACCTTCCTTGGCATTGTTGCCATTGCCGACCCTGTGCGCAAAGAAGTGCCAGCGGCAGTGAAAGAATGTTTAGATGCAGGTATCAGCGTGAAGATTGTAACGGGCGATACCCCAGGAACGGCAAAGGAAATAGGGCGACAAGTGGGGCTTTGGACGGCTCAAGATACGGACAGGAATATCATTACGGGACCCGAACTTGCAGCCTTAACCGACGAAGAATTGCGCAAACGTGTGTTGGATTTAAAGGTAATTGCACGTGCCAAGCCGATGGATAAGAAACGATTGGTAGAATGTTTGCAGAGCCTCAACCAAGTAGTGGCAGTTACGGGCGATGGTACGAACGATGCACCAGCCTTGAAAGCAGCGCATGTAGGTCTTTCGATGGGCGACGGAACGAGTGTTGCCAAGGAAGCATCGGATATTACTATCATCGACAATTCGTTCCTTTCGATTGGTCGTGCGGTGATGTGGGGGCGCAGTTTGTATCAAAACATTCAGCGTTTCATTCTTTTCCAACTTACGGTCAATGTTGTAGCGTGTTTCATTGTGTTGGTTGGTGCGTTCATGGGGACACAAAGTCCGCTCACGGTTACGCAAATGTTGTGGGTAAACCTTATCATGGACACCTTTGCAGCCATGGCTTTGGCGGCTTTACCACCTTCGAGAAGTGTAATGAACGATAAGCCTCGCAACCGAAAAGCCTTCATTATAACGAGGGCTATGTGGCAAAGAATTATTATTTTAGGTGGCATTTTCTTTGTTTCGCTCTTTGCGTTCCTTCTCATGTTGGAGTATTCTAAAACGGAAGAAATGCTTGATTTGTTGCAATTCAACTTTACTGCTCATCGTGAACTCACTGCTTACGAATTGAGTTTATTCTTCACGTTGTTTGTCATGCTACAATTTTGGAATATGTTTAACGCACGTTCTTTCGCCACAGGGCGCAGTGCTTTCCATTTAAAGAATTGTCGCAGTTTCTTGTTCATCTTGTTCCTGATTCTCATTGGGCAAATATTAATCGTCGAATTAGGCGGGAAAATGTTCAGCGTAACACCGCTTAAAATCATCGATTGGGTGATAATCATCGTGTCTTCGGCTGGTGTACTCGTCCTTGGTGAGTTGTTCAGATTAATCTCTGGCAATAAAACAAGTAGTTAAAGGTGGGTTCTAAAAATTATCACCGCAAGAAATATATTTAGAATATGGGGTTCGTTTTTTGAAAGAACAAGTCGGGAAATCAAAACAGATGGTTTTGAACACAAAAAGAGCCTATTTTGCGCTGCAAAATAGGCTCTTTTTATATTTTAAGCGGTTGTTATAAAATTTATATCCTTGACTACGGACGAGTGAAAAACCACTAAAATGCCTTACCAAAGCTGATGTATGGCGCAAGGACAAACTTGTTTTTAGTTTCACGATTTGACCCCCAAACATAGGCAGGAGTAACACCTATGCGGAATTGAAACCCTTTGCGTGCTGTATAACGATAGCCTAAGGTGGCGAAACCGAAAGCACCAAAATTGTTTTCTTTCTTATAGTCGAACTTAATATCTGACATAACTTCGTTCTTTTCCCATCGGGCAATGGTATAATGGTCGTTATAAAGACCTACATTCACACCAACGCCCACTTCTAATTGGTGCTTGTTTTTACCCACTAAATAGTTCACACCCAACGGAATTGTATAAGCTCGTGATGATTCGTTAGTACCGAAAATGGAGTTTGAACTATAGAAAAAGGAGTTTGAACGATAGTAACCAAAGCCAAAACCTACACGATAGCCCCAAGCAGTATCTTTGTTAAAACGTGAATCGAAGTTCACTCCACTCCATTTGACGGACCCAGCAATTCAAGATAAATACTTTTGGAACGTGTATTTTCGGTTTGAGCATTCGCAGTTAACGCTGTTGAAAATAATAATGAAGCGATAATAAGTCGTACATTCATAAGTTCTCTATTTAATTTTTGTAAATTAATGGTGTGCAAAGGAACGAAAAAAAAGCAAACGAAAGAAGAAATCGTCTGCTTTTTTATTTTTTTTAAAAGCCACGACACTGCAAAAATGCACGCAAAGCATGACGAATAGAACGCAAACCAAAATGTTCGGTATGCACATCTGACAGCTTTAACCAAACGGCTTCCGATGCATCATCGGCAGCTTTCAATAGGTTTTCGTCTTCGATTTCACAAATAAAAAAAGTGTCCAAGGTAGGAACCATGAACCCACTATACCTATAATGATTGGGCAAAGTAGTAAAAAATTCGGATTTTACCACCTCAAGTCCCGTCTCTTCTTTTACTTCTCTTAACAAAGCCTCGTACATTGTTTCGTCAATATCAACAAAACCGCCTGGCAAATCAAGCATTCCTTTGGAAGGTTCAAGTTTGCGACGAACGACAAGAAGTTCGCCTTTACGATTTAAAATGAACGCAGCAACCGCTGCACTGGGGTTCAAATAATATTCAAATCCGCAATTTTCACAACATTTACTCTTGGCATTTTGCTCCTCAAAATGCTCACTTCCGCACACTGGACAATATTTGAATTTCTCTAATACATGCATGATTAAAAGTCTGTTCTATAAGTTGTTAATATAAACTATATAAATTTTAAAAATAGTTTAAGCACCATTTGAAACCCGTGCTATGCCTGCAAATATACTAAAAACTCTAAACATGAGAGCCGTTTCGCTGCTTTTTTATTAACTTTGTAGACAAATGGACTTATTTTCAGCGATGAAATCTTCCGTAATACAAGCTATCCACTAACAAAACGGATAGCAACAAAAACATTTAAATGAGCAGAATGAACTTCAAAAAACTATTTACAGTAGCCGCAACGATTGCGCTTTCAATCACAGCTGTAGCACAAAGCACATTCGAAGTGAAACTTTATAATGGCAAACAACCTTACGATAATGGCGATAAAATGGATACAGCCAAAGTGCGTGTCTATCTTCCTATTGACAGAGAAGCCACAGGACGCGCCGTTGTAATATGCCCAGGTGGTGGTTATAGTTCGCTTTCTATGGACACAGAAGGTTATGATTGGGGAGAATTCTTCCAAAATCAAGGCATTGCAGCCATTGTTTTGAAGTATCGTTTACCACATGGAAATCCCAAAGTGCCTATTGCTGATGCAGAACAAGCCATCAAACTTGTACGTATGAATGCAACAGCGTGGAAAATAAGCCGAAACGATGTAGGTATCATGGGCTTTTCCGCAGGAGGACACTTAGCTGCAACGCTTGCAACATCATCACATGGTGAGGCTAAGCCCGATTTCCAAATTTTATTCTATCCCGTAATTTCCATGACAGAAGGATTTGGACACGAAGGCAGCTTCAATAACTTTTTAGGTAGCCACCCAAGCAAACGAGACCAAAGAAAATATAGTGCCGACTTGAATGTATCACGCATGACACCTCGTGCTTTCATTGCTTTGAGCGATGACGATAACAGCGTTCCACCAGCAAATGGAGTCAATTATTACACCGAACTTTATAAAAACGATATTCGTGCTTCCTTGCACGTATATCCTGGTGGCGGACATGGCTGGGGAAGCAAGATTGGTTTCCGTTATCACGAGGAATTAATGATGGATTTAAAGGCTTGGTTAAGAAGTTTTTAAGAACGTTTCAGATAAATAGCAAAGGTGGTTAGGCAGTTTTCTCATGCTCCAACCACCTTTTATTTATAACCAAAATCAAACCTTAAAAATCAAAAGAAAGTTAATTAGGGTCTGCTGAATTATTATCTCTTCACAGACAGAGGGTAGCAGACGTAGCCCCTCATAGTGACGATAATGATGAAAAACCACCAGATTTCGGTCAGGGCAAGACAAAGTTCCCTGAGGAACTTCATCACGTTTTTAACGAAGTAGCACATTCCTGTCCAGCATCGTGCTGTATCTGGAAGCTTGGCTCTTATGTCATTGGCTCGATAGATTCTCTTGCCAGTACCGAATGAGCATTCGATTTCATTGCGCTCCCCGATGGCTTTGGCCATTCTGGATTTCATCTCATCTGAAGGAGGATCCTTCGGTGGTCGCCCTAACGGTTTGCAGTATGAATGGATTTCAAAATCCTCAAGTATATCTCGGTTTGACCTGTTTAGGTAAATCTTATCCGCAAGGATGGTGGCCGGAAGATAGCCGAAGCGTTCTTTGAAAAGTTGAATCTGTAGCAAGAGATCCTGGCTCTCGTTGTAGGCATCCCAGCTGTGGTGGTCGATGAACGTATAGCCCTCGACTATGCTTGCACCTATCTTGGCCCCGAACTCAGTCCTTGCCTTAGCCTTTCCACGGACAATGGCACGGACGTGTGGCTGAAAGATGCTCAGTATGCGGTCTGCACAAGTATGAGTCTTTGACCTGTACATCTCCTCCTGCTGATGGTACATCGTGAGGATTGCAGTCAAGGTGCGTTTCTCATATAGGAATAGGCTCTCGTAGTACGTCTTGTTCTTTGCAAGCAAGTCCATTAAGATGCGGATGTCCTTGCGCAAGTAGTTGAGCATCACCCCGATAGTATCACGCACCATCTTGCCTTTCTTCTTGGCTTTCTTGACAAGCTGAAGGTATGCCTGACGTGCATGCTTGTAGTTCGTGCGTGGCTTGTGCAGCTCAAACATCTCGCACACCTTTATAATATAGTCGGTAACCTTGCGGCAACCATCATGTATTATATCAACGTCAACAGGATAACGCATCTCTGCATCGGCACAGGTAGCATCAATCTTCAGCACTCCCTTGTGCTCGCGACCTTTTGAGTCGGTGAAGGAAGCGGCATTCGGATCCTCTGGTTTCGGAGCCGGCGGGTCCTCATCATTCCTCTTCGCCTCTTCTTCTTCACGCTTGCGTTTCTCTTCAAGAAGACGCCTCTGCTTGTCGAGAAGCTTGACTGTCATCTTGTTGAGTTCTTCCTCTGAGATTCGCTTGCGTATCGTGACGAATAGGCTCGGGTCGAATATAGGCTTGTCGGTGAACTCATGCAATCCACAAAAGTACTGCATGTAGGGACTCTCTCTGATAATCTCGATGGTCTCGGCATCACTCAGGTTTAGTTTGTGCTTGATAATCATTGCGCCGAGAATCATGCGTGCCGGCTTGTTCCCTGCACCTTTCTTCTGATTGTCCAACCTTGAGTTGTATTCCTTCTCAAGTTCTGTCCATGGAAGAAGGTCACCGAGAGCCACCCATCGGTTTGTCTTGTCCAACTCATCAAGGGATGAGCGGAGCAAACCGAGGTCAAGTTGCTTGTATTTTGGAGCGTAAAACTTCATCTTGCTATGGATTTAACTATATAAAGGTACGATTTTCTAGTTAAACAAACAAAGAAATAAAGTTATATAAACTTAAATATCAGAGAGTTATAAATTATTCAGTAAACACTATTTAAAGAAGAAAAGAAAGGCTAAGTAGCTATAAGTTAGGCAAAAAACAATAGAAAAATAGTAGAATTATAAAATATCTGTTGCTTTTATTCGTTGGTTTGGCTTTTATTCGGTAAATTTGTACGATTTTTTATTTTATGTGGAAACTGTAATTTGTCAGTCAAAGCAAAATGATTGTATTTATTTTGCTTTTCTCTTTTTACCTTTCCCTTATGATGTAGGTCAAAACAATAAGTATTTTTAAATTTTTAGATGAACGTAATTACGAAAACTCTTCAATTGGCTGATGGAAGAAACATCACAATTGAAACTGGAAAGGTTGCAAAGCAAGCCGATGGCGCAGCAGTTCTCCGTATGGGAAATACTGTCCTTCTTGCCACTGTTTGTGCAGCCAAAGAGGCAGTTCCAGGTACAGACTTTATGCCTTTGCAAGTAGATTATCGCGAGCAGTACTCTGCCGCAGGCCGATTCCCTGGCGGTTTCACCAAGCGCGAAGGCAAAGCTAACGACGACGAAATCCTTACATCACGTCTTGTAGACCGTGTACTTCGTCCACTTTTCCCTTCAGATTATCACACAGAAGTATTCGTTAGCGTAATGCTCCTATCGGCTGACGGCGTGGATATGCCCGATGCTTTGGCAGGTTTCGCAGCATCAGCAGCAATGCAATGCTCTGACATTCCAATCGAACACCCAATCTCAGAAGTACGCGTAGCACGTGTAAACGGAGAATATATCATTAATCCTACCTTCGAACAAATGAAGGAAGCCGACATGGATATTATGGTCGGTGCCACCAAAGACAACATCATGATGGTGGAAGGAGAAATGGAAGAGGTTTCAGAGCAAGACCTCATTGACGCTTTGAAGGCTGCACACGATGCTATTAAGCCTATGTGCGAAATTCAAGAAGAACTTGCAAAAGAACTCGGAACAGACGTTAAGCGCGAATATTGCGACGAAGTGAACGATGAAGAGTTGCGTGAGCAAGTGAAAAAGGAAACCTACGATGCATGTTATGCGCAAGCTCAAAGTGGCGATGATGACAAAAAGCATCGTGCTGAGGTCTATGAGAAAATTAAAACTGACTTCGTAGAACGATACGATGCAGCGCATACAGACCTTTCGGAAGACGACCTCGAGGAAAAACACGCACAAATAGACCGTTATTTCGCTGATGTTGAGCGCGACTCTATGCGCCGCAGCGTTCTTGATACTGGCAAACGCATGGACGGACGTGCATGCGACGAAATCCGCCCAATATGGTGTGAGGTAGACCCATTGCCTATGCCACACGGAAGCGCATATTTCCAACGTGGTGAAACTTTGGCTTTGGCAACTTGTACATTGGGTACTAAGTTGGACGAGAAGATGGTTGATAACGTTTTGGATAAGAGTTACCAACGTTTCCTCCTTCATTACAACTTCCCTCCATTCTGTACTGGCGAAGCAAAGGCACAACGTGGCGTTGGTCGTCGTGAAATTGGACACGGACACTTGGCATGGCGTGGTTTGAAAGGCATGATTCCAGAAGATTTCCCTTATACAGTTCGCCTTGTTAGTCAAGTGTTAGAATCTAATGGTTCGTCTTCAATGGCTACAGTTTGTTCAGGTACGCTCGCTTTAATGGACGCAGGTGTGCCAATCAAAAAGCCTGTTTCAGGTATTGCAATGGGCTTGATTAAGAACCCAGGCGAAGATAAATACGCTGTGTTGAGCGATATTCTCGGCGATGAAGACCACTTGGGCGATATGGACTTCAAGACAACGGGTACTCGTGATGGTATTACTGCAACACAAATGGACATCAAGTGCGACGGACTTTCATTTGAAATTCTCGAAAAAGCACTTATGCAAGCTAAACAAGCACGCGAATTTATCCTTGACAAGATAACAGAAACTATCCCTGAACCACGCGAAGAAATGAAACCACAAGTTCCTCGCATCGTTCAAATGGAGATTCCAAAGGAATTTATCGGCGCAATTATCGGTCCTGGCGGTAAGATTATCCAACAAATGCAAGAAGATACAGGTGCAACAATTACCATTGACGAGGTTGATGGTGTTGGTAAAATCCAAGTTTCTGCTCCTAACAAGACAGCTATTGATGCTGCTTTGGGCAAGATTAAAGCTATCGTTGCTGTCCCAGAAATTGGTGAAACATACGAAGGAACAGTACGTTCTATCATGCCATATGGTTGCTTTGTTGAAATCATGCCAGGCAAAGACGGCTTGCTCCACATATCTGAAATTGATTGGAAACGTCTTGAAACAGTTGAAGAAGCTGGTATCAAGGAAGGCGATAAGATACAAGTTAAACTCCTTGACATTGACCCTAAGACAGGAAAATACAAGCTTTCACGCCGTTGCTTGTTAGAAAAGCCAGAAGGATATGTAGAACCTCAACGCCGTCCACGTGGCGATAGAGGGGACAGAAACGACAGAGGCGAGCGTCGTCCACGCCGTGATAACGACCGCCGTCGTAACTTTGAAGAATAATCGGTAACGATTTCCATATAATAAAAGAGGGTGTGTCATTTTGACATATCCTCTTTTATTATACAAAATATTGGTGTATTTTATTCAAGACAGAGTTTTAATAAACTCCCATTATTTATATTTCGTTCATTTCTACTTCACTTTACACATTGGAATTTCGCTATATTACAAAATTTAGCAGCAAATAAAATAGAAATAAGTAATCCATAGCAGCACGAATTACAAATAGTTATAAGTTTCTGCAAATAACTCGCATAACATTGCAATACTTCCGAAAACAGGATATAAAAAATATAATTTATTCGTTTATCTTTATTTCATTATAAAATTTATTCTTATCTTTGCGAAGCTATACTTATGAAAAGAACATTACAATATCACATTAATATTAATTTAAAATACAAACAATCATGAGAATTAAGCCTCTACTTTTAACCCTATTGGCATTGTTTCCAATAGTACTTAATGCCCAAAAAATCGAAAATGGCGTTTTAGTCGATGCTTCTGGGGCACCTGAGAATTATCAAATACCAGAAGGTGTAAAGGAAATTGCACCGAGAGTATTTATGATGTCTTCTATTAAGTCGGTTACTATTCCTGCCTCAATGGAAGTAATCCACGAATGCGCTTTCAATATGGCACCTTCTTTGGAAAGTGTAACCTTTGCTCCAAATAGTAAATTAAGAATTATTGCTGACCAAGCCTTTGAGGATTGCCCTATGCTTAAAGAGATTAAATTGCCTAACTCACTTGATTCCCTCGGACGTAGTGCATTTGCATTGTGCGAAAATCTTAAGATAGTAACCTTACCTGCTAATCTAAAGAAGATTTCTATGGGTGCTTTCTCAACTTGCCCAAGTCTGTTGCGCATAGATTTCCCTGCGGGAATTGAAGAAATTGGAGAGTTTGCTTTTGCCAATTGTAAAAGTATTAGCAGCATAACACTTAATGGCGTCAAGGTAGTTGGAACGAAAGCTTTCTACAATTGTAAAGTATTGTCAAATGTAACCCTTGGCGAAGGCTTAGTAGAGTTGAAAGACAGCGTTTTCGAACGTTGCGAAGCAATCGAAGAACTCACTATACCAGCATCTATGCAGAAGAGTGGGACTAAACTTTTCTTCCGTTGTCCTTATTTCAAAGGCTTCAAAGTAGCTGCAAATAGCCCATATATGATGGCTGAGAATGGTGTTTTATACTCTAAAAACAAGGATATTTTATACGAATGCCCACAACAATACAGCACTGATATGTTTGTTGTACCAAGCGAAACAAAGAAGATTTACCCAATGGCATTCTATGAATGTAAGAACGTGAAAGGCATTAAACTTCCTGCAACCATAGAAAAACTTGGTATGGGTGCTTTGGCTAACAACGGAATAGCTAAGTTCGACTTTGCTGGTAATGCTTCTTTCCCTGTTTACGAAGGTTGTATTTATTATAAGACAAAAGATGGTTTAGTCTTCATGGCAGCCCCAACAATGAGCGAAAGCACTAAATTCACACTCCTTGCCGAGACAAAATTTATTGCTAATTGCGCTTTTGCTTTTAATCAAAATGTAGCCGATGTTTACATACCTGAAAGTTGTTTAGGCCTCGGCGACATGGCATTCTACAGCTGCAAAGGTTTAAAGAATATATATAGCTATGCTGTAAACGCTCCACAATTAGGCGAAGGTACTTTTGGTGAGGTTGTTTTACCCAACGTAAAATTACATGTAAAGAAAGAAGCCTATACATCTTATACAAATAACAATTGGATTTTTCCTTTTGGCAGCGACATAACAGAGCCTTATCCAACGACTCCTAACGGAATTACAGGTGTTGCAACAAACGGCAAGGACATTAAGGTTACACGTTTAGGCAACAATGTTAGCATTTCAGCTAATGAAAATATCGAATTAGTTGAGGCTTATGCGCCAAATGGAGCTAAGGTGAGCGAGAAGAAGCTCAATAGTAACGAAACGATTATAACTCTCCCAACACAAGGCATTTATGTTGTGAAAGTAAAATTGGAAAATGGAAATAAAAAAGTGGTAAAACTTTAAAATACAACAGATAAGGACGCTACAATTCAGTGGCGTCCTTTTTTATTCTATACCATACATTTTCCACTTGACCTTTATCCTATTCCAATTCACACTGATTTGAACGTTTTTCCAAACAGGAACTTTTGAAGGGCAAAATAGGCTGTTTGCTCAGCAAACGCAATTCTATCAAACCTTTTTATTTATTATTTTGCATACAAATTTTATTTGTATTATCTTTGTATTCGTATTTTTTTCACTCAAAAATAAGCGATAACACAAATGAAAATAGGAGTTTTTTGTTCAGCAAACAATAATATTGATGCCGATTTCTTTCGTGCTACGGAGGAATTTGGACATTGGATAGGTAAGAATAATCATACGGTAACCTATGGCGGTTGCAACATTGGATTGATGGAATGTATTGGAAAATCGGTTCATGAAGCAGGTGGCACAACCATTGGAGTAGTGCCAAGTTTGATAGAAAAAGGTGGAAAGAAAAGCCAATATATTGACATTGAATTTCCATGCGACAACCTTTCCGACCGCAAGGACATATTAATGATGCAAAGCGAAATAACGGTTGCACTCCCAGGAGGCATTGGTACATTAGACGAAGTCTTCACTGTGGCAGCCTCACACACCATAGGCTATCATCAAAAACGAGTGGTTTTGTACAATGTAAAAGGTTTTTGGAATCCATTGATTGCCGCCTTAGACGATTTGCAAGCCAAAGGATTTATCCGTGGCGATTATCATCAATACATTGATATTGCCAATACTTTTGATGAACTTATCGCTAAAATCTCGTAAAAAAGTATATCGGTTAATTAAAAATCAGTATATTTGCAATATTATACTTTATAGAAATTCAATTTATTATGAAAAGTAAAGGATTCAAAACTGCTATCTACTTCGTAGCAGGCACAATGTTAGCAAGTTCATGCGTGGGTTCATTCACCATGTTCAACAAATTGGCAAGTTGGAATAAGCGCGCCACTGACTCAAAGTTTCTTAACGAATTAATCTTCATTGTCATCTCACCAGCTTACGCTATTGCGGGTACTATCGATGTATTGGTATTGAACACGATAGAATTTTGGACTGGCGACAACCCAATGGCAAAGAATATCGGCAAGACAAAGAACATTAAAGGCGACGACGGCTTAATGTATGCTGTGAAATATCTCGAAAATGGATACCAAATTACACGCCCTAATGGCAGCGTTTACTACCTTACATATAATAAAGAGGAGAATAATTGGTACTTAAACGATGAAGGTAAAGAAACAAAGTTGATTCATTTCAACCAAGATGGCACTATCAAGGCTTACTTAAATAACGGTATGACCATCAATGTTACCCCTGATGCAACAGGCGTTTACGAACTCCGTCAAGCCGTTGCAGGCACAAGCTACTTCATGGCAGCAAGATAAAAGTCTACAAAGATAAACTTAAACAAATTGAACCCCAGAAGTTTTTACTCAACTTCTGGGGTTCAATTTATTCAAGACATGCCCTTTACATTTCAAAAGCGCAAATTTGCTTCTCTCAAACAGCCTTTATAAATAAAAAATAGCTTCGTTTCCCATATTAAAAAGTAGGTCAAGAATGCTAAGATTAGGTAAGAAACCGAACTTTTCAGCATAGACTTGGTAATACTTTTTAGGTGTAAAATCAGCGTCGAGCAAGGGCTTTTTCGGACGAATTACCTCACGAAAATCATTTAAATCAAGCGATTCATTGCCATTTTTTGCTATCGGTAGAAAGTCAGTAGTGGGACGATAATTTGCTCGAACATCTAATAATTCGCACATTTTTTGCGTAATTTCCATGTCAAAATCGAAAAGGAAATCCCACTTTTTCTCAAAAAAAGGGCGAATATCGTCTTGATAATATTCAAAAAATGGGCTTTCTCCATACGCTGAAACCAACGCATTCCAATGCTGATGTCGCCAATTATCGTGGTCGCTAATGCGTACATCTTTCATTAAACACTTTGTTCCTTCAAATTTTTCAATCGGTATGGAAAGTGTTTGCGCACCATTTGCAGCAGCAATAACGCAACGATTGCGATAAGTTTGCTTGACAAAATTGTCGTATTGTTCTATCAAACATTCACTCGATTGATTGAGTTTTTGATACCATTGAATGGGTGCAAAATAGGCAGATGATAGCAATGAACGCATAAGCTATAAAGAATTTTGATATTTGAAAAAGAAAAGAAAAAGGAGGAGTTTATTTTTAACTCCTCCCAAAATCTTATTTTATATTATCAACCCATGTAAAGAGTCTGTTCCAACGTATTCCGCCCAAACCTCTTCTATCGGGGTCGCTCGACCACCAAATAAATAATGGCTTACCAACAATATGGTCTTCTGGCACAAAACCCCAATAACGGCTGTCAGCAGAGTTGTGTCTATTGTCGCCTTGCATCCAATAATAATCTAACTTAAAGGTATATGACTTTGCCACCTTGCCATTAATGTAAATCTTTCCTTGCTTTACTTGCAAATTATTGCCCTCATAAACCTTGATGCAACGTTCGTAAATAGGAAGATTAGCCAACGTTAAATTAATGCTTTTTCCCTTGGCAGGAATCCAAATAGGACCGTAATTGTCGCGTGTCCACGTCTTCCAACCTAAGTCAGAGTTAAGCGGATAATTCGCACCAGAGTATATATCCTTGTCCGTTACAGGGCGTATGGCTTTTACGATTCCACGTTTTTTCATTTCAGCAGCTGCTCGTTTGGTGAGCGGCATATAGCCATCGTATTGCAAAGCAGCTTTGCTCAATACCAATCCATGTTCCATATCATAACCATGGAGGCGAGATAAACTTTGAATATCTTCGCTACTAATGCCCAATTCCTTACGTGTATCGTCGAAACGCTCGCTCAATAAGTCGGCAGCCGTAACATTATTAAACTTCACCATGTAGGTATATTCTACATTTTCAGGCTCTTTGTTTGGCTTTCCATTGAGATAGACCACCTTATTCTTTATTTGTAAAGTTTGTCCTGGCAATCCTACGCAACGCTTCACATAGTTTTCACGGCGGTCGGTAGGGCGTGAATCAATTTCACCAAACTGCGCTGCTTGGCTAACGAGATAGTTTCGCCCCAAGACGTATGCTTTTTCATAGAACGCACGCTGCTGTAAATCATTACGTTGAGCCTGTGCAAGCGCTGGATTTTGCTGCATTAAAAGGCTTGTACCCGTTTCGTAGCATAGGCGATAATAGTCTTCTGCTTGATATTGTGGTTCGCTTAAAATGCTATCACCCGCAGGATAGTTGAACACAACAATATCATTTAATTCCACTTTGCCTAATCCTTCTACACGGCGATAGTCCCAATGAGGATACTCGATGTAGCTTTTCATGTTGAAGAAAGGCATAGTATGCTGTGTCAAAGGCATGGTTAGCGGTGTTTGCGGTATGCGTGGACCGTAGCTAAGCTTTGATACGAAGAGATAGTCGCCCGTCAATAACGATTTTTCAAGCGAAGAAGACGGAATGACATAGTTCTGAAAGAAGAACAAATTGATGAAATAAACCGCTGTTAAGGCAAAGACAATTGCATCAACCCAACTCATAATAAACTTTACAGGGCCGTCAGATTCTTTCCACCATTGCCACTTTATCTTCTTTGAAATGTAAGCATCGAAGATGAAAGGTACTACTATTAATCCCAACCAGCTTTTCACCCAGAAGAGGAAAGCGAGATAAAGGATTATTACAACAATAAACTTTGCCCATTGTTTCTTGGGGTTAAGTTTTGCTTTTTCTTTGTCAATCATTGGTTATTTTTATTCTTTTGCGTTTCCACAGCGTGTGGTTACGATGTTTTAAAACTTAAATAAGTCGTCCGTACTTAAAAGTCCTGTGTGGTCTTTCGTGTATTCAGCTGCCAAAACCGCTCCTAAAGCGAAACCTTTTCGGTTGTGAGCATCGTGGGTTATGGTGATTTTGTCGGCTTCAGAGTCATAACTTATGCTATGAATGCCAGGCACTTCGCCACGTCGAACCGAAGCAATTGGCAACACATT
Organism: Prevotella disiens; assembly: GCF_900454955.1. Classification (NCBI taxonomy): domain Bacteria; kingdom Pseudomonadati; phylum Bacteroidota; class Bacteroidia; order Bacteroidales; family Prevotellaceae; genus Prevotella; species Prevotella disiens. The sequence goes on from NZ_UGTL01000001.1 coordinate 133,470, forward strand.
CTTGCCCATTTCTTCCATTTCAGTAATGGTTCCATCAGCATTAGTTTGCTTTCCTTTTGCCCATTGTTCCTTGCGGTCGATATTTTCTAATATATCTTCAGCCAAAGTAATGGCAGTTCCCGAAGGCGCATCAAGTTTATGAATGTGGTGGGTTTCCTCCATTTCAACATCATACTGAGGATATTGATTCATAATTTTCGCCAAATAACGGTTTACCGCACTGAAAATGGCAACACCAATAGAGAAGTTGCTCGCCCAAAACAAGGTTTGCCCTTCCTTACAAAGGCGTTCTACATCGGCTTGATGTTCATTTTTCCAACCCGTAGAACCACTTACAACTTTCACATTGTGCTTAAAAGCCTTTAAATAGTTGCCGTAAGCTGCCGTAGGATTGGTAAATTCGATGGCTACATCAGCACCTTTAAACGCAGCAGAATCAAAGTCTTCTTGATTGTCTGCATCAATTTTACAAACGATTTCGTGTCCACGTTCAAGCGCAATTTGCTCAATCATGTGTCCCATTTTGCCGTAACCAATAAGTGCTATCTTCATTTTTGAAATGATTTTGATGATAAAATGTAGGTAATAACCGCCCACAAAGTTAGTGGAAATCATAGATAGCACAAAATATATTTATTTATTTTAACCGAAAAAGCATAGTGTTAAGCGGTTAAATCTTCTGTTGTAAAACTTTCGGATATGGAAATATAGAACAATACCGATTTGAGTAAATTTGAAAACACACTCTTTTTCATTCCAAAATAGGCTGTTTTGAGCTTCAAAACCTATTGTTTTGACATCGAAAAGAATAGCTTATTTTTCACCTTTGCAACGCATTGATTTTCAAGAGAATACAGATTGGTCAAAATTTCCCTTCTTTTCGGTTCTAAAAAGAGTAGAAACGGAGTATTTACAACCTTGTCTTAACTCCCTTTAACTCGTGAAAACAACATTATTCCCACTAATTTTTATATTTTTGTAGTCTTAAAACCAAATCAATCATGGAACAACTTATCCATTATGTGTGGAAACATAAGTTCTTTCCGCTTTCACCATTGACGACAACCGACGGCAAAAGGGTTGAAATAGTGGACACAGGACTGCCCAATAAGGACGCTGGTCCCGATTTTTTCAATGCAAAAGTGAAAATCGATGGCACGCTTTGGGTGGGCAATGTTGAAATTCACGATAAGGCTTCCGATTGGTTTTTGCACGGTCATGATAAGGATTCAAACTATGATAACGTCATTCTGCACGTTGTAGGCGTATCGGATACGAGGGTAAAGAAAAGCAATGGCGACACGCCACCACAACTATTACTCCCTGTTCCTGAACATGTTGCAACGCATTATAATGAACTTAAAACCTCCGACACCTATCCGCCATGCTATAAAATTATTCCCAATCTTTCACGATTAATGGTGCATTCGTGGCTGAGTGCTTTACAAACAGAACGCTTAGAGCAACGAACAAAAGCTATCAACGCTCGGTTAAAACTTTGTGAAGATAGTTGGGAAGCGGCTTATTTCGTGTCTTTGGCACGCAATTTCGGTTTCGGAATTAACGGAGAAGCCTTTGAACAATGGGCTACCAATATCCCTTTTCGTAATGTAGACCACCACCATGATGATTTATTTCAGATAGAAGCCATCTTCATGGGACAAGCTGGTTTGTTAGATTTGGACTATCTATCGGAACAACAACGCACAAAAGCGGCTGAAGATGAATACTTTTTGCGCCTTCAAAGCGAATATAAATACTTGGCACATAAGTTCCATTTAAAGCCGATAGACGGTCGTTTGTGGCGGTTTTTACGCCTCCGCCCACAGAATTTTCCCACCATTCGCATTGCACAATTAGCGCATTTGTATTACGAACGACGTTCCAATTTGTCAGCATTGATAGATTGCCAAACCATAGAAGAGGTTTTTGAACTTTTGCAAACCCACGTTACACCCTATTGGGAAAACCATTATACCTTTGGAGGTGAGGCGAGTAAGGCGAATAAAAAGACGCTTTCCAAAGCTTCTTTGCAGCTCATTAGCATCAACACAGTGGTGCCAATATTGTTTGCATACGGTCGTTACAAAATGTCAGAAAAGCTCATCGACCGTGCTTTTGCGTTTCTTGAAGCCTTGAAAGCAGAAAACAATCACATCGTAAGAATGTGGGAAGAAGTGGGATTAAAGGTCGAATCGGCTGGCGATTCACAGGCTTTAATACAATTAAAGAAAGAATATTGCGACCGCAAAGATTGCTTGCGGTGCAGAATAGGATACGAATATTTAAAATCAAACAAAGAATGAAAACAAATTACATATACGAAACAAGAATGGAAGTTCGCGATTACGAATGCGATATACAGGGTATCGTGAACAATGCCAACTACTTACATTATACGGAACACACTCGTCACAGATTCATAAACTCCTTAGGTGTAAGTTTTTCGAAGCTCCATGACAAGGGAGTAGACCCTGTTGTGGCACGCATGAGTTTAGAATATAAAACACCTTTGAAATGCGATGATGAGTTTATTTCACGCTTAGGACTTCGCAAACAAGGCATTCGCTATATTTTCACTCATGACCTTTTCCGTGCAAGCGATGAACGTTTATCGTTCCACGCAGAGGTTTCGCTCGTGGTTTTGACCAATGGAAAACTCGGAGAAAGTAAAGATTATGACGAGGCTTTCGCTCCTTTTTTGAAAGAAAACGAGTAAAGATGATTGATAAAACAAACTGAATTTATTTTGAAAACAAATGAATCAATGTCGCAAGAACAACTCTATTCCATCGCATTAACACGCCTTAGCTTGTTTAATCTAACGGCTTTGCTGCAACTTTACAAGGCAGCAGGCTCGGCAACAGCTATCTTTGAAAATCATAAAGATATACGCAAAATATTGCCCGATGCCTCAACTTATCTTGTGGAAGCTTTGCAAAGATTAGACCAATATGTGGATTTTGCAGCAAAAGAATTGGAATATGATGCTGCACACGGCATTGATGTCATTTGTTTTAACGATGCTAATTATCCGCAACGACTACGAGAATGCAACGATGCGCCCTTGGTTTTGTACCAACAAGGCAGCACCGATTTAAACAAATTGCACACCATTAACATCATTGGAACACGAAATTGCACAAGCTATGGACGCGACTTGATACGCTCGTTTGTCCGTGATTTGCAATCATTATGCCCCGACACGCTGGTATTTAGTGGTTTGGCTTATGGCGTAGATATATGCGCTCATCGTGAATGCTTGGCGAATGGATTGCCTACCGTAGGCGTTGTGGCGCATGGATTAGACTTCATTTATCCACGAACGCACACCCCAACAGCAACAGAAATGTGCGAACAAGGAGGCGGAGTAATAACGGAATATCCTATCAACACGCAGCCTAAACCGAAAAACTTCGTACAACGCAATCGCATTGTAGCAGGGTGTTCCGATGCAACCCTACTCGTGGAATCGGCAAACAAAGGCGGTGGTATCATCACATGCAGCATTGCACGGAGTTATAGTCGTGATGTTTTTGCTTTTCCTGGTGCCATTGGGGCTGAATATAGCGAGGGTTGCAATCGGCTTATCCGTGATAATGAAGCGAATTTAATCACTTCTGCTTTCGATTTTGTGAAGGCTATGAATTGGGAAAACGACCTTAAATTGGAGAAAGCGCATCAAAATGGAATTGAACGCACCCTATTTCCTACTTTAACAGAAGAAGAAAAACAGATTGTGGAGGCACTGCAAACTCACAATGACTTACAGATTAATATGCTTTCTGTACAAACCAATCTTCCAATTGCTCGCCTTACTGCCTTGCTTTTCGAATTGGAAATGAAAGGAATTATACGCACTATGGCTGGCGGTTGCTACCATTTGTTGAGTTAAAGAGCGTGTTTCATCAACCAAGAACTACCCTACTCTGTCGTCAAAAAGTTTGTTTTATTTTCCGTTGAACTTATCTTATAATAACAATGGGGCTTAATCTTGCTTTACAAAGGCTTTCACAATTTCTTCTTGCTGCCTATAAAACGCTCTTTGCTCTATATCGGAGGTTGGCAACACGTCTTTCAAACTCGCAACAAGGTTTTGCATTTTCCAAGTAATGGTGTATCCCGCTTGCTTTCGTGCTGCAATACATTTATCCAACTCGTGTTTCGCTTGCGCTTTATTAACGTTGTATAACATGGAAGCCAATGTAAAACGCATGCGTTGGCGGAATTTCTCTTCTCGCTGGTTGGTGATAGCACGTGTTAAAAGCGCAATTTTAAGGTTGTCATTGTCCACTAAATCGGCAAGATTGCTATACAAATAAGACTGACGGTGCTTGGTTAGCAAGTGGCGATAAATGTTAATGGCTTTCTCTTTCTTACCCATGATGGTGTAAATGGTGGCTTTGTGGCACTGATTGTTCATGTTGTACGGGCTATATTTCAATGCTACTGCCAAAATAGGGGCTGCTTTCAATGCCATTTCCACCGTTGGTTTTCCTTCAACTTCCTTGAAAACTCGACTGACGATGCGCAGTCCCAACGATTGTACATAGTGTCCGTTCACCTCAACCATCTTCCAATCTTCGTCAGGCAATTTGTCTATGCCCCAATGGGTAATGAAATCCAACATGGAAAACGATGTACTATGGTCGAAAACAAAGATTGCCGCACGCATTAACACGGCTTGTCCACGCTTATCTTTGTCGTCCATGGTAGGATAGAGCCTCATCAAACTCAAAAAAATCTTGTGTGCTTCTGTCAATCGGCGTTGTTGATAACGCAAACGCATCATATCGACACCCACCCAGAACATAGCTATCGTGGTGTAATGCCCTTTATGGACGGCATACATAGGGCGAATGGCGTTATAGGCTTCTTCGATTCTTCCTTGTTTTCGCAATTCAAATACATCTCTTACTTCCATAATGCTAACCTTTCTTTTGTGGTTCGTAATGACAAAGATAGCAATAATTCTTTACAATCACTTAATTCCACGCATGAAAACTCACTTTTTCGACCGAAAGATAGTAACTTTGCCAAAAAAATAAAGCAATGAAATATTTATTAGTATCCGACATACATGGCTGCCGTCCAGCCTTAGAAAAGGTTTTAAAGTTTTACGATGAGCAGCATTGCGATATGCTTTGCATCTTGGGCGACATCTTAAATTATGGTCCTCGTAACTCTATTCCAGAGGGATTAGACCCTAAAGGCATTGTGGAACTGCTCAACGAGCGTGCCAAAGACATTATTGCCATTCGTGGAAACTGCGATGGAGAGGTAGACCAAATGCTATTAAACTTCCCAATTTTGGCAGATTACACATTGTTAGTAGACCAAGGAAAGAAGCTTTTCCTGACACATGGACACGTTTATAATAAGGAAAAAATGCCAAAAGGTCATTTCGATGCCATTGTTTATGGGCATACTCACCTTTGGGAACTTACTCCTCAAGGCGACACTTTGGTCTGTAACACTGGCTCAATCACCTTCCCTAAGGGTGGAAATGTAGCCACATTCATGACTTACGAGGACGGAAAATTTACAGCATACAATATGGAAGGAATAGCAATAAGCGAAAAAACAATTTAGAAAACAAGCCATATTAAAAACAAAAGGAGGCTCTCTCGTCAGTGAGAGAGCCTCCTTTTGATATTTTCTTGGGTTGATTATTGCCCATTTTTAAAGCAATGCGCGCACATCAGTCTCTATATTTTTGATTTGAGCAGGGTTTTTAACCACTGTATTGCTACGGTCTATCAAGTAAACAATTGGTGTTTTTGTAGCCGCTGCCGTGTAAGCTTGACTGATACCTGTATTGTCGTAAACGTTTATCCAAGGTAAACTGGCAACACTTTCCTTCCAAAAATGCTCGTTTTCGTCAAGCGAAACCATATAAATTTCCAAGCCTTGAGCATGATATTTGTTGTAAAGTTCACGCATGTGCATGATGTATTCAGCAGAGCCAGGCAGTGAAAAAGCATGGAAATTGAGCAATACCACTTTGCCTTTCAAGTCTGTTAGGTGATGCAAGTTGCCCTTATTATCATACAAAGGTAAATCAATAACACCTGTTTCAGCCGCATTTATTTTAACTTTTTGATTGTTTGCTGCCGCTATCTTGGTGTCTTTCATACCTTTAATCGTTATGTTATGAAGATTTTGCCCACGTTCTGAATTAGGATAATAAGCGTCCCAACTTGTGGCAACCGCACCAAAAACCTTATTATCTTTGGCATCTTCTTTCGGATTAAAGATGAGTTTTGCTTGATTGTTGATGACAATATATTGGAACAAAGCAAAGTAACTGTAAGCCTTCATTGGTTCTTTGAAAATGTAATTGACACTCACCTCTTGCTTATAGCCTTGAATCATTTGAGAAATGAGCGAATCGGCAACCTCTGGGTGTTGCATTACCACTGCTTGACATTGACTTTGCAAATCCATTTGCTTCAATGCTAATTCCTTAATCTTCTCGTTTTCATACGAACCTTTCACTGAATAATTGGTCGCCATCTGTGGGAAAGTGGCTTTAACATCAACAGTTTCGGTTGAATCAATGGCGATATTGATAATCTGACCCGCTATGCGCAAACGATAAAACTCTGGTGATTCCACCTTCGCACCAGCAAATTTAAAGCTACCTTGTGTGTCAAGTTTCACAGAATCAACCGTTTTGAAGCCTGTCAAACTATTATGTTCAAAATAAAGCACCGAATCTTTTGCATTCGAAATAGTGCCTTGAACATGAAATTGTTCGCCTGTACAACTCGCCAACATAGCCATTCCTGTGAGGAAACAGCCTGTAATTATTGTTTTAAATATATTTTTCATTCGTAGAAGTATAATTTTCTGTTTGCAAAGGTAACCTTTTCGTGGAAAAATACCAAAACTAATGCGTGAAAAATATTGCTGGGCAAAAAGCCTTGATTAGTTTTTCCACACCTATTTCGGCTATTCCCTATCATCTGTTTACAATGACCTGTTTTGGGAATTATGAGCAAACGATTGAGCAATGGTTAAGGCACACAGCGTTAAATGAACATTTTTTGCGATTTTTTATGAAATAATTGCAAAAAAAATTAGGCAGTTATTGGAATATTTGTAACTTTGCAACATCTCTATTACTATTTACATAAAGTAAAATTTATAACTCGAACATCTATGAAACACTTAGAAACTATAAAACAAGCAGCTGAAAAAATTAAGACTGAACATATCAATGCTGACAAAGTCTACTTTGCCAATGAGGTGCTGAACGATAATAGTGTATTGCCAATTTACAGCAAATTGTGCATGGTATTAGATATTTATGGTGTAAGACACGAAATTGCTGAAGAAACAGACCTGCAATGTTGCAAAGCCTACAAACCTACTTGGCTTGCTAACGAGGGCATCATGGCTGACCATATCGAAAGTATTGTGCGCTATATCGGCAATAATCGTGTATTAATGACCAATTGTGCTGAATACGATACAGAAATTGCGGCTACTTTAAAGGCTGAATTTGAGGCTGACGGCTACGAAGTTGTAGAACTTAGTTATTCGTCTTGCAATGGAAAACGCAACCCTAAAGATATGAGCTGGGCTTATATCAACTACATTCAAACCTCGAAAGTAGTCATTGTACCTATGCAGCGCATCGAAGAAGACAAAGAGGCATTAGAACAAATAAAGACTTGTTTTCCTGATTTGGCAGTAGTTGGTGTTTACGCACAACCTTTCTTCAGCGATGAAGGCGAATTTGTTTGTTACAGTAAGAGCATTCAAGACAAATCCATGTCATAATAAAAACGAATTGTTATTTACGATTTGCCCCTTCATTTTTCCTAAAAAACAGAAAAATGAAGGTGATAAAATAAGATTATCACAACACTTTAAATGAAAAATCCCACAACCCGTAAAGGTTGTGGGATTTATTTTAGAGTTTAATTTTGCTTAATCAGCGAGTTTTGCTTTGATAAATTCGCGGTTCAAACGAGCGATATTAGCAATAGATTCGTTCTTTGGGCATTCTGCTTCACACGCTCTTGTGTTTGTACAGTTACCAAATCCGAGTTCTTCCATCTTCATAATCATAGCCTTAGCGCGCTTAGCTGCCTCAAGTTTGCCTTGTGGAAGAAGTGCTAATTGGCTAACCTTAGAAGAAAGGAAGAGCATTGCTGAACCGTTCTTACATGCTGCAACACAAGCACCACAACCGATACATGTTGCGCAGTCCATAGCTTCGTCAGCATCTTCCTTAGAGATAAGGATAGCGTTAGCATCTTGTGGCTGACCTGTACGAATGCTTGTATAGCCACCAGCTTGAATGATTTTATCGAAAGCACCACGGTCTACCATGCAGTCCTTAATAACAGGGAAAGCAGCAGAACGCCATGGCTCAACTGTAATTACATCGCCATCGTTGAAACGACGTATGTAAAGTTGACATGTTGTAGCCCCTGTTGCTGGTCCGTGTGGGTGACCATTGATATAAAGAGAACACATACCGCAGATACCTTCACGGCAATCGTGGTCGAAGACAAAAGGTTCTTGTCCATCTTCTATAAGCTGTTCGTTAAGGATATCCAGCATTTCGAGGAATGAAGTATCACCAGGAATATCCTTCATTTCGAATGTATCAAAATGACCTTGTGCTGTTGGTCCGTTCTGACGCCATACTTTAAGCGTGAAACTTATTATTTTTTCCATTACGTTGATTTCTTTTTAATGTATTGCCTAAGCAACTTTGACCTAAAATTAGTTCTTGTAGTTACGTGTTTGAACCTTAATTGCTTCGTATTCAAGTGGTTCTTTGATGAGTTCAGGAGCAACGGTATCGTCGCCTTTATATTCCCAACAACCTACATAGAAGTAATTTTCGTCATCACGCTTTGCTTCGCCTTCCTCTGTTTGATATTCTTCACGGAAGTGTCCACCACAACTTTCGTTACGTGAAAGTGCATCGTGTGCTACAAGTTGTCCCATCATGATGAAGTCGCGAAGGTGGATAGCCTTATCCAATTCTACGTTGAGTCCTTCTTTGCTTCCAGGGATAAAGAGGTTGGTTTCGAACTCTTTGCGTAGTGCTTTCATCTTTTCCAAACCAGTCTTTAATCCTTCTTCTGTACGACCCATACCAACATATTCCCACATAATGCGACCAAATTCCTTGTGAATAGAGTCTACACTGCGCTTTCCTTGAATATTCATCAAGCGGTCGATTTCGTCTTGTACGCCCTTTTCTGCCTTAACAAATTCAGGGTGGTCGGTAGAAATCTTGCCCCAAAGACTTTGGTCAGCGAGATAATTTTGAATGGTATAAGGGAGTACGAAATAACCATCAGCCAAACCTTGCATCAATGCAGAAGCACCAAGACGGTTAGCACCGTGGTCAGAGAAGTTACATTCGCCGATTGCGAAGAGTCCCTTGATAGTTGTTTGCAATTCGTAATCAACCCAAATACCACCCATTGTGTAGTGGATAGCTGGGTAAATCATCATTGGGTTATAGTATTTTACGCCATTGATTTCTTTTGCCAACTGACCTGGATTTACGTCTGTAATTTCTTCGTACATATCGAAGAGGTTACCATAACGCTGACGAATAACGTCAATACCGAGGCGGTTGATACTTTCAGAGAAGTCAAGGAATACAGCCAAACCTGTGTTGTTTACACCGAAACCATGGTCGCAACGCTCCTTAGCAGCACGTGAAGCTACGTCACGAGGTACCAAGTTACCGAATGCTGGGTAGCGGCGTTCCAAGTAGTAGTCGCGTTCTTCTTCTGGAATATCTGAACCTTTCTTTGTTCCAGCTTGCAATGCCTTAGCATCTTCTATGTTCTTTGGAACCCAAATACGACCGTCGTTACGCAATGATTCTGACATCAATGTGAGCTTAGACTGCTTGTCGCCGTGTACAGGAATACAAGTTGGGTGAATTTGAACGTATGCTGGGTTTGCAAAGTAGGCTCCCTTACGGTAGCACTGAACAGCTGCGGTACAGTTACAGCCCATAGCATTGGTAGAAAGGAAGTATGCGTTACCGTAACCACCAGTTGCAATGACAACTGCATTAGCAGAGAAACGTTCAAGTTTACCTGTTACAAGGTTCTTAGCAATGATACCACGTGCGTGGTCGTCAATGATAACAACGTCTTCCATTTCGTAACGTGTGTAAAGTTTTACACGTCCGTCATGAACTTGCTTGCTCAATGCTGAGTAAGCACCAAGGAGGAGTTGCTGACCAGTTTGCCCCTTTGCATAGAAAGTACGTGATACTTGCGCACCACCGAAAGAGCGGTTTGCCAACATACCACCATATTCGCGTGCGAAAGGAACACCTTGTGCAACGCATTGGTCAATAATGCTATTTGATACTTCAGCCAAACGATAAACGTTTGCTTCACGTGCGCGATAGTCGCCACCCTTTACTGTATCGTAGAACAAACGATAAACTGAGTCGCCATCGTTTTGATAATTTTTAGCTGCATTGATACCACCTTGTGCGGCAATAGAGTGCGCACGACGTGGTGAATCCTGAATACAGAAGTTGTAAACAGTGAAGCCCATTTCGCCAAGTGAGGCAGCTGCACTGGCACCAGCCAAACCAGTACCAACGACAATAACATCGAGCTTCAATTTATTTTTAGGGTTAACCAAACGCTGGTGAGCCTTATAATTGGTCCATTTCTCAGCTATTGGTCCTTCTGGGATTTTTGAATCTAATATTTTAGCCATAATCTTGTATCTTTCTAAATATTATGAATTAAGCTGCACAGCAAAGACTTGGAGCACAACCAAATGCAAATGCGAGTACAACAACGAGGAAACCTAACATGAGAAGAGTGGTATAAACCAAACCAATCATCTTCCAACGATTGAACCATACCTTACCATTGATACCAATAGTCTGCATAGCTGACCAGAAACCGTGTGAAAGGTGGAACCAAATAGCACAAAGCCATACAATGTAAAGTGCTACAAATACAGGGTTGGCAAATGTTTCCTTGATGTAAGAAAAACCATCAGCAGGTGAGAATTGTGTACTCATGCCAACAATTTCAGCAAACATCATGTTATACCAAAAGTTGAACAAGTGAAGCAACATACCCAAAAGGATAATGATACCCAACACCAACATGTTCTTAGAAGCCCACTCAACTTTAGGACTTGAACCGTTTACAGCATAACGTTCATTACCACGTGCGCGACGATTCTGTGCCGTAAGAATGAAAGCGTAAACAATATGAGCTACGGTTAAAGCACCCAAACCCACTGTTGCAACCACTGCATACCAATTGGCACCTAAGAATTCACAAATCATATTGTATGCTTCGCCTGAAAACAAAGCTACAATATTCATTGACATGTGGAATGTCAGAAATAGAATAAGCGCAATACCGGTTACCGACATCACAACTTTTCTACCAATAGAAGAATTGATTAACCACATAAATGTTTTGTTTTTAAAATATTTAAACTGTTAGAATTATTTGTCTTTTTCGTGAACGCACACGTTAGATAATGCCAAAAACAGAACGAAACTGAATTTAGGCAACGTCTGTACATTATTATTAGGTGTTGAATAAACGTTGCAAAAATACGAAAAATGTATGAGTAACCAAACTTTTTTAACAAAAAAACAAGGATAAAACATGCGCCAAAACCTTATATTGACAACGTCTAAACAAGCAGAAACTAACGAAATGTAACATCAAAACACAAAACAAAAAATGACTACCCTCATTACCTGCCTCGAAAACAGACAAATGTAAAGCAAAAATAAATTATTGCTACAACAAGTAGCACCTCTACCGAGTTGAAAACTTAGTGCATCAAAAAGCGTAAAACTTGGTTTCGAAAAATTGTTCTATTCTTCTCCTCCCTTTAATACATTTAGATAGAATGTGAAACAACACATCTGTAAATAACTAAAACACTGATAGTTACATCCGTATCAATTTATTTAGACACAAAAAGCACTAATTTCACAATTGCAAACAGCCTATTTTGCAACTCAAAACAATAGGTTTTGAAGCTCAAAATAGGCACTATTGAATTTCAATAGCCTACATATTGTAAATTAAAAGTCATTTTGTTCTATTTTTCCACATATTGTTCATAAGCACAGAAAATTGGAAAGAAACATAAAGATAATGTAATATTTTTTTTAATGTTTTACAAATAGAAAAGCATAATACTTCAAATATCACGCATATTCCAATTTAATTTCTTACTTTTGCGGAAAAATAAAGAACGAATGAGCATAACTTTCAAATATGATGTGTTGGTGATTGGAGGCGGACATGCAGGTTGCGAAGCAGCAACAGCAGCAGCCAACATTGGCGCAAAAGTTTGTTTGGTAACAATGGACATGAACAAGATTGCACAAATGAGTTGCAATCCTGCCGTCGGAGGCATCGCAAAAGGACAGATAGTCAGAGAAATTGATGCACTGGGCGGACAAATGGGAATTGTTACCGATGCTACTGCTATTCAGTTTCGCATGCTTAACCGCTCAAAAGGCCCCGCCGTATGGAGTCCAAGAGCGCAATGCGATAGAGAAAAGTTCATCTCAGAATGGAAAAGAACGCTCGACCACACTGACAATTTAGACATATTTCAAGACCAAGCTGATGAACTTATCGTCAAAAACGGAAAAGCCATTGGCGTAAAAACAATATGGGGCATTGACCTATATGCACAAGCTATTGTTGTTACAGCGGGTACTTTCTTGAACGGATTGATGCACATTGGACGTAAACAAGTGGAAGGTGGAAGATGCGCAGAACCTGCTGTGCACAATTTTGCAGAGAGCATTGCACGCTGGGGCATACGAAAAGAGAGAATGAAAACGGGTACTCCTGTACGCATTGACAAACGTTCTGTCCATTTCGAGGATATGGAAGCACAACCAGGAGAATCGGATTATCACCAATTTTCATTTATAGGTAACTACCGAAAGCTACCACAATTGCCTTGCTGGACGTGTAACACAAACGAAGAAGCACACGAAATTTTACGTCGTGGAGTGGCTGATTCTCCCCTTTTCAACGGACAAATTCAGAGTACAGGACCACGCTATTGTCCCTCAATAGAAACTAAATTGGTAACATTTCCCGATAAGAATACACACCCATTATTCCTCGAACCCGAAGGAGTAGATACGAATGAAATGTATCTAAACGGCTTTTCTTCGTCTATGCCGTGGGAAATTCAACTTGCAGCACTCAGGAAAATTCCAGCACTAAGAGATGCAAAAATGTATCGACCAGGGTATGCTATTGAGTACGATTACTTCGATCCAACACAATTAAAACCATCGTTGGAATCGAAGATTATTGCACATTTATTCCTTGCAGGACAGGTAAATGGTACAACAGGATATGAAGAGGCAGGCGGACAAGGTATGGTTGCAGGTATAAATGCAGCCATGCTTTGCAGCGGAAACCAGCCGTTCATCATGAAGCGAGACGAAAGTTATATAGGCGTACTCATCGATGATTTAACAACAAAAGGTGTAGACGAACCTTACAGAATGTTCACTTCACGTGCAGAATACCGCATACTTTTAAGACAAGACGATGCCGATGCACGACTAACAGAAAGGGCTTATGAAATCGGTATTGCCACAAAAGAACGCTACGATTGGTGGATTATAAAGAAGAATCACATAGAAAGAACGATTGATTATTGTAATAAAAATGCAGTGAAACCGCATGAAATCAATGGTTATTTAGAATCTATTGGTAGTTCACCTATACGTGGTTCTGTGAAGATTTCCGACCTTATTGCACGCCCAGGTGTTAATATTCACGCTCTATCAGAACACATTTCAGAATTAAAAGAAATCATAAATGCTGCGCCAAACAGAAAAGAAGAGATTACAGAAGCAGCTGAAATAAAAATAAAATATAAAGGTTACATCGAAAGAGAACGCATTTTTGCCGACAAAATGCACCGCTTAGAAGACATAAAAATAAAAGGACACTTTGATTATTCTACCATTCACGACCTTTCAACTGAGTGCCGCCAAAAGCTTGAACGCATTCAACCAGAAACATTAGCGCAAGCAAGTAGAATACCAGGAGTAAGTCCAAGCGACATAAACGTTTTATTAGTCCTTATGGGACGATAAATACTCAATTTTAAAAGAGAACAAAACAACGTTTCACATGAAACATTTTACAAGATAATACATACATAACTAATTGAATATGAATAGTAAAATACTACTTGACAACCTAAGATGTATTCCTGATTGGCCAGTCAAAGGTGTCAATTTTCGCGATGTTACTACCTTATTTAAATCATCAGAAGCATTGCAAGAGATAACAGATGAGATGTACGAATTGTACAAAGATAGGGGAATAACAAAGATTGTAGGAATCGAAAGCCGTGGTTTCGTAATGTCATCAGCATTGGCATTGCGTTTAGGAGCAGGCATAGTATTGTGCAGGAAGCCAGGAAAACTACCTTGCGAAACCGTTCAAGAAAGCTACGCGAAGGAATATGGCATTGACACTATCGAGATTCACAAAGACGCAATTAACGAAAACGATGTCATTCTCCTACACGATGACCTCCTCGCAACGGGAGGAACAATGCGCGCAGCATGCAGTTTGGTGAAAAAATTCAATCCGAAAAAAGTTTATTGCAATTTTATTATCGAACTTGAAAAGGAATTTCCAGAATGCAGAAGCACATTCGATGAGGATATAGAAATTAGTTCTTTGTTAAAATTCTAGCCGAATTAGAGCAAAAGAATTAGATTATCATTCTACCAAAGGGTAGCCTGAACTATATAAAGCCGAAAGACACATCAAAAAAGTCTTTCGGTTTTATGCGCAACAGCACAAGAGACACTACTCAAAAGTAAATAGCTTGCAACATAAAATGGAACAAAGTCGCATTCCGTTCCACGTGAAACAAAATATATAACAAACTCCTTTGTACAAAGGCTTTAGCAGTATGACAAAAGAAGAAAACGAAAAAAGATTAGCATATCTTAAAAATATAGTATTGAACTTGCCTGAAAAGCCAGGCACATATCAATATTACGACAAGGAGCATACTATCATTTATGTTGGCAAAGCTAAGAATTTAAAAAACAGAGTAGCGTCCTATTTCCACAAAGAGACTGATCGTTTTAAAACAAAAGTATTGGTTTCAAAGATTCATGACATCACATACACGGTCGTAAATAGCGAGGAGGATGCGTTATTGATAGAGAATCAGCTCATAAAACAATACCAACCACGCTACAATGTGCTGCTAAAAGACGGCAAAACCTATCCTTCCATTTGTGTAACAAACGAGTATTTCCCACGAATCTTTAACACTCGCAATATAAACAAACGCTATGGAACTTTTTTTGGTCCTTATTCGCACATCAGTAGTATGTATGCCATACTCGAAATACTAAAGAAAGTGTATAAGCCACGCACTTGTCGATACCCTATTACAGAGGAGGGAATAAAGCAAGGGAAGTATAAACCATGCTTGGAATACCATATTGGAAATTGCGGAGCACCGTGTATTGGAAAGCAATCTTACGAGGATTATCGCCAAAATATTGAGGAATCAAAGCAAATTTTAAAGGGTAATACGCGCGAAATGGAGCGAAAAATGAAGGCAAAAATGGAGGAATGTGCTGCAGAATTGCGCTTTGAAGAGGCTGAAAAGTATAAGCAACGCTACTTGGCATTGGCTAATTTTGCAGCAAAAAGCGAGATTGTTAGCTACACAATAGCCGACGTTGATGTATTCTCTATCATTAATGACGACAATCATAAGAATGCTTTTATCAACTATATCCATGTAACAAATGGTGCAATCAACCAAAGTTTTACCTTTGAATACAAGCGAAAATTAGAGGAAAGTGATGCAGAATTGCTCAATGAGGCTATCCTTGAGATTCGTGAACGCTTCAAAAGTACAGCAAAAGAGATAATTGTTCCGTTCGAGATGGACTTTAAAATAAAGGACGCAACCTTCTTTATTCCGCAGCGAGGCGATAAAAAACATCTATTAGAATTGTCGGAAATGAATGCTAAACAGCATAAATTTGACCGCTTAAAGCAAGCCGAAAAGCTCAATCCTGAGCAGAAACAAACCCGATTGATGAAGGAATTGCAAGACAGATTAAAGCTTCCAAAACTGCCATATCATATCGAATGCTTCGACAACTCCAATATATCGGGTACAGATGCCGTCGCTGGCTGTATCGTATATAAAGGTATGAAACCTTCAAAAAAGGATTATCGCAAGTATAATATAAAGACTGTTGAAGGTCCAGACGACTATGCTTCGATGCAAGAAGTAGTCAGACGACGATACAAACGCATGATTGAAGAAGGCACTTCCCTACCCGATTTAATTATTACAGACGGAGGTAAAGGGCAAATGGAGGTTGTTCGTGCGGTCGTAGAAGATGAGTTGCACATTACAATCCCTATTGCTGGTTTAGCAAAGGACAATCGACACCGCACAAATGAGTTACTTTACGGTTTTCCTCCTCAAACAATTGGTGTTCCGACCAACTCTGAGTTGTTTAAAATACTTACTCAAATTCAAGATGAAGTCCACCGTTTTGCCATATCATTTCATAGAGATAAACGTTCTAAAAGCCAGTTACACAGCGAATTAGATGCCATAAAAGGAATTGGAACGAAGACTAAAGAGCAACTTTTAACGCACTTTAAGACTGTAAAACGCATCAAAGAAGCTGATTTACAACAACTTACAAACATCATTGGAGGCTCTCGCGCATCATTACTATTTAATTATTTCCACCCTACTGACCCTAATTCCAAATAATTTAATTAAATTTGCGGTATGAGAATTGTAATACAACGCGTTAAGCACGCATCTGTTAGCATAGACAACAACGTTAAGTCAGCCATTCAGCAAGGTCTTTTAATTCTCTTAGGAGTTGGCGAAAACGATACAGAAGACGATGCTAATTGGTTGATAAAGAAGATTGTTGGTCTACGAATTTTTGACGATGAAGCCGGCGTAATGAACAAAAGCGTGATGGATATTAACGGTGAAGCCCTTGTAGTTTCGCAGTTTACGCTGATGGCAAGCTACAAAAAAGGCAATCGACCAAGCTATATTCACGCTGCCAAACACGAAATTTCAGTTCCGCTTTACCAGTATTTCTGCAAGGAATTAAGCGCTGCCATGGGCAAGAAAGTGGGAGAAGGCGAGTTTGGAGCAGACATGAAAGTAGAGCTTTTAAACGACGGTCCTGTTACCATCTGCATGGATACAAAGAACAAGGAATAGCCTTATGACACAAGAAATAACAATAAAAGAAGCCCAAAAGATGGTCGATGAGTGGATAAAGACCTATGGGGTACGCTATTTTAGCGAACTTACCAACATGGCATGTCTTACCGAAGAAGTGGGCGAGTTAGCTCGTGTGATGGCTCGAACCTATGGCGACCAAAGTTTTAAGCAAGGCGAAAAGCCTAACATAGGCGAGGAAATGGCTGATATTCTGTGGGTTTTAATGTGCTTAGCCAATCAAACAGGTGTCGATTTAACTGATGAATTACGCAAAAGTTTTGCTAAAAAGACAAGCCGAGACAAAGACCGACACAAGCAAAACGAGAAACTAAAATAAGATAAGATAGAACGATTTAAAACGATAAAAACAAATTATTATTAAATAAAAATAGATTATGGAAAAGAACGAAGGTAAAATTCAAAGCACAAGCAAGTATAACAATATGCTCAAAGAGTACGATTTAAACATTACAGACGAGCAAGTTAAGGAAGCGGTAAAGAAGATTATAGCAGAGAAAGTGCCTGAAAACGACACCTTAGAAGTAAAAAAATTCCTCTTAGGTAGCGTGGAACTTACCACACTTCGCACCGTTGATACTGAAGAAGATGTACTTGCAATGGTGGAAAAGGTAAACAAGTTTGCTCAGGAATACCCTACCCTCCCTCACGTAGCAGCTGTTTGTGCCTACCCATGTTTCACAAAACTCATCGCTGAAAGCCTTGAAGTGGACGGTGTAGACATCACAAACGTAACAGGTAACTTCCCTTCTTCACAAACATTCCTTGAAGTAAAGACTATCGAAACAAAGCTTGCTATCCAAGATGGTGCTACTCAAATTGACATCGTTCTCCCTGTTGGTAAATTCCTTTCAGGCGATTACGAAGATGTTTACGATACTGTCAGCGAGTTGAAACAAACTTGTGGCGAAATTCCTATGAAGGTTATCCTCGAAACAGGCGACCTTCCTAATGCTCGCAGCATTAAGGAAGCAGCCCTCCTTTCTATGTTTGCAGGTGCTGAATACGTTAAAACAAGTACTGGTAAGGAAAAGGTTAGCGCAACTCCAGAAGCCGTTTACATCATGTGTACTGCCATTAAAGAGTTCTACGACAAGACAGGCATTCAAGTAGGATTAAAGCCTGCTGGCGGCATCAATACCGTTATGGACGCTGTTATCTTCTATACCATTTACAAGGAAATCCTTGGCGAAAAATGGTTGGATAACTACTGGTTCCGTTTAGGTACAAGTCGCTTGACCAACCTCTTATTGAGCGAAATCGAAGGCAAGGAAATTAAGTTCTTCTAAGCTAAGATTTTAACAACAAAATCATTTTACAAAAGCCCGATTCTATTATTTTGAGTCGGGCTTTTTGTGGTTTTAAACGAGATAGATGGGGCTAATAAGGCTTTTAAAAGGCAGGGATTCACGAAGCTCTCTCCCCACTCTTGTGTAATATTAACCTTGTCGGACAGGTCAGACCAGTCTAATTCGTCCGCCTAACTCCATTCTTCAGAGCAAAAATTGTTCTAAATTCGTGTAGCAGGAATTATCAACTAAATTCAGTATAGGGCAATTGCCATTTCAAAACAATAGGTTTTGAAGTTCAAAAGAGCCTATTTTGAACAGCAAAATAGGCTCTTTTAATTTTGAATAGTATTAGTACAAAAAAATAAGCGTACATATTGTTCTATATTTCCTAACAATATGCACGCCTAAATGTATCTTCTTTCTGTCGATTAATTCTTCCTTTGAATCACAAAATCCAAATAAGCTTGTAGCGATTTAGCAATTTCCACGTCCTTCACATAAGTCGTTATAAACTTCATTGCATCGCTATGAAACTCCATCATCTTTTGTTCGGCATAATCAATACCACCACTCTGCTTTGTAAAAGCTACTAACTGAGCGATTTCTTCGGCACTCACGTTGCCTTCTTTCACCTTCATTGCTAAATCCATCATGGCGGTATTATTCGTCGATTTCAACGCATAAATAACGGGTAAAGTCAGCTTTCCTTCTGCCATATCATTGCCAGTAGGCTTACCAATCTCGGTAGAATCGTAATAATCGAAGATGTCATCGCGAATTTGGAAGATAATTCCAATGCGCTGACCAAACAATCGTGCTGCCTCTATCGCCTCTTCCGAAGCACGTCCAGCCTTTGCACCGATGACAGCACACGCCTCAAACAAGGCTGCAGTCTTCTGGTTAATCACCTGATAATAAACTTCTTCCGATATTTCTTGGTTCGAAATATTGGTCAATTGCAATATTTCACCATTTGAAAGCGTACGCCCTAACTCGGCAAGGTCGCGCACAATATCGTCCGACTGCGTGTATGCCACGTTCAACAAGGCAGTTGAAAGTATGTAATCGCCTACCAATACTGCCACTTTATTATTATAAGTAGCATTCATTGAAGCCTGCCCACGACGCTGAACGCTCTCGTCTACCACATCATCATGCACCAAACTTGCCGTATGCAACAATTCTAAACCTATGGCAGCATGTTGTGCCACAAACGTTACCTCACCGAAATTCTTTGCCATAAGCAACATTAAGAGAGGGCGCATACGCTTTCCACCACGGTTTCTAATATGCTCTAAAGCCTTAGCCAACAACCCATCATCATGCGTTAACGCCTTGTTAAACAAAGAGATGAAATCGTCTAATTCCTTAGAAATTGGAGATTTTATAATAGATAGATAATCCATGCTACATTTATTTTGTTACAAAAATACTGAATATTATCTACATATATGGCTTTTTTTTTGTAATTTTACCCTAAAAAGATATTTTACAATGGATAAATTGTTTCTCATCGATGCGTACGCACTCATTTATAGGTCGTATTATGCCTTCATAAGGAGTCCACGAATCAACTCAAAAGGACAAAATACTTCAGCTATTTTGGGCTTTTGTAACACACTCAACGAAGTAATTACGAAGGAGCAACCCACCCACATTGCGGTGGCTTTCGACCACGGATTAACCTTCCGACACGAAGCATTTCCCGACTATAAAGCGCAACGTGAAGAAACTCCAGAGGACATTAAACTCGCTGTACCTTATATAAAGCAGATACTCGAAGCCATGCGCATACCTATTTTGCAGACTGATGGATTCGAGGCTGACGACATTATCGGTACAGTGGCTTTGAAAGCGGGCAACGATGGCATCGAAACCTATATGCTCACGCCCGACAAAGATTACGGGCAACTCATTCGCAACAACATCTTTATGTATCGTCCACGCCATGGCGGAGGTTACGAAATCATAGGACCTAACGAAATTCAAGATAAGTATGGTGTGCCTGAAGCCGCTCAAGTAATTGACCTTTTAGCACTCATGGGCGATTCTGCCGACAACTTTCCCGGTTGTCCAGGGGTAGGCGAAAAGACAGCAGCTAAGTTTATCAACCAATTTGGCTCTGTCGAAAACTTGCTAAACCATACCGATGAACTCAAAGGCAAGATGCGTGAGAAAGTGGAAGGGGCAGTCGATGATATAAAAATGTCAAAGTTTCTCGCCACCATACGCACCGATGTGCCTTTCGATATGAAATGGGACGAACTCAAAGTTGAAGCCATTGATGAAGAGAAACTCACTGAAATTTTCC
The DNA here is from genome assembly GCF_900454955.1 of Prevotella disiens. Lineage (NCBI taxonomy): Bacteria > Pseudomonadati > Bacteroidota > Bacteroidia > Bacteroidales > Prevotellaceae > Prevotella > Prevotella disiens. Next base: position 154,371 of record NZ_UGTL01000001.1, read on the forward strand.
AAGAATTAGAGTTTAAAACACTTCTTAACAAGTTCCTTAAAAAAGGGAAAGAAAACCCAAAAACAGAAAATTTACAACTCAATTTATTTGAAGAAATACCGACCAAGCATGCAGTTGCGCCCGAAAAATCGCCAAATTTAAGCCTTTCAGATGTACCACACAAATACAAACTCATTGAAAATGAGGAAGAAGCAAAGAAAATTTGTGAATATTTCTTTACAAAGAAGGTTCTCAGTTTAGACACAGAAACAACTTCTGTCGATGCAATTGATGCAGAATTGGTAGGTTTAAGCTTTTCTGTCGAAGAAAAAGAGGCATTCTATGTCGCCATTTCTCCTAATTGTGAAGAAGCGTTAAGGATAGTAAATATCTTTAAACCACTATACGAAAGTGAGGAAATTCTCAAGGTTGGACAAAACATTAAGTACGATTACGAAGTGTTAAAGAAGTATGGTGTTACTTTGAAAGGAAAACTTTTCGACACTATGATAGCCCATTACCTCATTCAACCCGAACTCCATCACAATATGGACTACATGGCTGAGACCTTGCTAAACTATCAAACCGTGCATATAGAGGACATCATTGGTCCAAAAGGAAAGAAGCAAAAGAATATGCGCGACCTTGCTCCAGCCGAAGTTTCCGACTATGCTTGCGAAGATGCTGATATTACTTTGCGACTCAAAAACGTATTAGAGCCAAAACTAAAGGAGGTAAATGCTGAAGATTTATTCTGGAATATTGAGATGCCACTCGTGCGTGTTTTAGCTGATATGGAACTCCACGGCATTCGTTTAGATACGGAAGCATTGGAAGAGACATCACGCATTTTCACTGAACGCATGAATAAATACGAGGCAGAAATATACGAATTGGCAGGCGAAACCTTTAATATTTCAAGTCCAAAGCAGGTAGGTGAAATACTTTTTGGTAAGCTCCAAATCATGGAGAAGCCTAAAAAAACCAAAACAGGGCAATTCGTTACAAGCGAAGAAGTGTTGATAAGCCTACAAAGTAAGCACCCTATTGTTGAAAAAATCTTAGAATATCGTGGCATCAAAAAGCTCCTTAGCACCTATATTGATGCGCTACCAAAGCTCGTTAAACCACAAACGGGACACATACACACATCGTTTAATCAGGCACTTACGGCTACTGGACGACTCTCTTCAAGCGACCCTAACTTGCAAAACATACCTGTTCGCACTGATGACGGTAAAGAAATACGCAAGTGTTTCATACCAGAACCCGATTGTTTGTTCTTCTCTGCCGATTACAGTCAGATAGAATTGCGCATTATGGCTCATCTTTCTGAAGATGAAAACATGATGGAAGCCTTTCGTAAGGGGCATGATATTCACCGTGCTACGGCTGCCAAAATATGGCACGAGGATATGGAAAATGTTACCGATGCACAACGAAAGAAGGCTAAACAAGCCAATTTCGGTATTATTTATGGTATCACTACCTACGGATTAGCCCAACGCATGGACATTCCAAACGGCGAAGCCAAAGAACTAATCGCCGACTATTTCAAGACTTTTCCAAAGGTTCAAGCCTATATGGAGCAAGCCAAAGAAGAGGCAAGACGTAAGGGTTATGCCGAAACCATATTCCATCGCCGCCGCTACTTGAATGACATCAACAGCAGAAATGCAACTGTTCGTGGATTTGCAGAGCGCAATGCTATCAACGCACCAATACAAGGTTCGGAGGCAGATATTATAAAAGTGGCAATGGTAAACATTCATCAACGTTTCGAACGTGAGCAAATACGCTCTAAAATGATACTCCAAGTACACGACGAACTCAATTTTTCGGTTTATCCAGAAGAAAAAGAGCTTGTAGAACGCATTGTTTTAGAAGAAATGCAGAACGCCTACCAACTCCGAGTTCCCCTCACTGCCGATGCTGGCTGGGGCAAAAATTGGTTGGAAGCACACTAAAAAAGAAAGCCGATACACCTATACAATAGCCTCCCCCACCCCCTCCGTTGGGAGGGGAGCGCACATTTGCTGGCCCGTGGCAAGTGCTTTTCTCCCCTATTTTCTCGCATTTAGCAAATAATAATCCCTTGTAGGGGCGTGATTTATCACGTTCCTCTCAACAAAGAGTCAGCTTATTTTAGGGTGTTAGGAACGTGATAAATCACGCCCCTACAAGGTATCATTATTTACGATACAAAAGAAAATATAGCAAATTACCATACTCTCGAACAAGTAAGGTAGCACTCCCCTCCTATCGGAGGCGTTGAGGGAGGCTTTTTCTACAGAAATTTTGACCAATTTCTATCTTCTTGAAAATCAATATATTACATACTCGTTTCAAAAACCTATTGTTTCGCATTTCAAAACAATAGGTTTTGAAGCTCAAAAGAGCCTGTTTTGAACGCCAAAACAGGCTCTTTTATTTTTCGATAAAATAACGATTGTTCTAAATTCCATAAAATACTATACTGAAAATTGTAGTATTTCTTACTCCATTTCCTCATTAAAAGTGTAAAACAACATAAAGTTTTCCCTCATAAAAGTGTAATTATCATTAATAAAAACATTCTAATTCATTGATTATAAATGGAATATTATATATTCGTTTAAAAGCGAATATAAAAAAAATAACCCTGTTTAATCATTTACTATTATTACTTGCACATTCTTACACCTACGAAATGGAAAGAATATCTACATAAGCTATTAAAATTAGTGAAATATATTTGTATTCATTATATTTACAGTACTTTTGTAGTTTGAAATATATTGAAAAAAAATGAGTCTGACAAGCATCGTAAACAAGTTGTATTTTCAACCCCGTCGCCACGAATTAGAGCGATATACCCATGAAGGTGTGGCTATTCAACGCAAGGTATTGAAGTATTTAATAGAACGTGGAACGAACACGGAGTATGGCAGAAATCATCTTTTTTCCACTATTAAGTCGTATAAAAACTTTGCGCAGAATATTCCTGTAAACACTTACGAAGAGTTGAAAGCCGATATTGACCGTATGCGACATGGCGAAAGCAATGTTTTATGGCCGGGTCAGGTAAAATGGTATGCTAAGTCTTCGGGAACAACAAACGATAAAAGTAAGTTTATTCCTATCACTTCTGAAGGTTTACAACATGTTCATTATCAAGGTGGTAAGGATGTTGTGGCTTATTATTTAAGCAATAATCCGAATAGTAAGTTGTTCAGTGGAAAGAGTTTAATACTGGGTGGGAGCCATTCGCCCAACTATAATTTGCCCAATTCGTTAGTTGGCGATTTGAGTGCAATCCTCATTGAGAACATCAATCCGTTGGCTAATTTAAAGCGAGTGCCATCGAAACAGGTGGCATTATTGAGTGATTTCGAAATAAAACGCGACCGCATAGCACAAGAAACCCTTACGCAAAATGTTACCAACCTATCGGGAGTACCCTCATGGATGCTCTCTGTTTTGGTGCGTGTCATGGAGTTATCGGGCAAAAAACACTTGCAAGAGGTGTGGCCAAACTTAGAAGTTTTCTTCCATGGGGGCATTGCTTTTACGCCTTATCGTGAGCAATACGAGCAGCTTATCACCAAATCGGATATGCATTACATGGAAACTTACAACGCTTCGGAGGGCTTTTTCGGCATTCAAGACGACCCTTCCGATGCAAGTATGTCGCTAATGCTCGATTATGGGGTGTTCTATGAGTTCTTGCCAATGGACGAATTTGAAAGCGAAAACCCAAATATAGTGCCGTTAGAGGGGGTTGAAATAGGACGAAACTATGCGATGCTCATTACTACTTCGTGCGGTTTGTGGCGTTATCAGATAGGCGACACAGTGCGTTTCACCTCAATCAATCCGTATAAATTCGTCATTACGGGTCGAACCAAATACTTTATCAATGCGTTTGGCGAAGAACTCATCATGGACAACGCCGAACAGGGATTGGAAACAGCTTGTAAGGCTACGGGAGCTATGATTTCCGACTACACGGCAGCACCTATTTTCATGGACGCCAATGCTAAATGTCGCCACCAATGGCTCATAGAATTTACGAAAGCACCGTCCGACTTAAAGGAATTTACTACTATTTTAGACCGCAAACTACAAGAGATAAATTCAGATTACGAGGCGAAACGTTTCCACGATATTACCCTACAAGAATTGGAAATCGTCCCTGCTCGTGAAGGATTGTTCAACGATTGGCTAAAATCGAAAGGAAAATTGGGCGGACAACACAAGGTTCCACGCCTTTCAAACAGTCGTAAAAACATTGAAGAGATGTTGGAAATGAACACAAAGAAAATGCTTTGATTTTTGAAACCTATTGTTTTGAATTTTAAAACAATGGGTATCGAAAAAATAAAAAAGAAGGATAAGTTATGAACCAACAAACAATAATAAAAATAGCAAAGAAATGGAACAGCTTTTGTATCCTTTTCTTTCTCTTGCTCAACCTCATTTCTTGTGCAAGAATGGGGCAACCCGATGGCGGTTGGTACGATGAAACTCCCCCACGCATACTTGCTTCGTCGCCTTCCGATAGGTCAAGCAATGTAAACAGCAAGAAAATAACGTTGCTTTTCAATGAGTTCATCACCTTAGAAAATCCTACTGAAAAGGTCATTGTGTCGCCACCACAATTGGAAGCACCTGTTATAAAGGTAAGCGGAAAGCGCATCACAGTGGAATTGCAAGACACTTTGAAGGAAAACACCACCTATACGGTTGATTTTTCCGATGCCATTGCCGACAATAACGAGGGCAACCCGATGGGAAATTACACTTATTCGTTCTCTACGGGCAACCAAATTGACTCGTTCGAAGTGGCTGGCTATGTGCTTGAAGCCGAGAATTTAGAGCCAATTAAAGGGATTATGGTTGGACTTTATAAGAACCAAAACGATACCGCATTCCAGCATTTACCGATGCTGCGTGTCGCTCGCACCGACAGTCGTGGGCATTTTGCCATTAAAGGCGTAGCAAAAGGCGACTACCGAATCTATGCTTTACAAGACATGGACGGCAATTATCGTTTCAATCAGCAAAGCGAAAAGTTGGCTTTCACACCCGAAGTCATCATGCCTTCATCGAAACCCGACATTAAACAAGACACCATTTGGCGCGATTCACTACACATTACCGATATAAAACAAGTGCCTTACACACACTTTTTGCCCGATGACGTGGTGCTAACAGCCTTTACGGAACAACAAACAGGCAGATTTTTCTTAAAAGCAGAGCGCAAAGAAGCTGATAATTTCACGTTGTTTTATAGCTACGGAAATGCCGAATTACCACAAATTACAGGGCTGAATTTCAATACCAAAGACGCTTTCATAACCGAGCCGAGCCTCAACCAAGACACCATTACATATTGGTTAAAAGACACTGCATTGGTCAATCAAGACACACTGCGCATGGAAGTAAACCATTGGGTAACTGACTCGTTAGGAACACTCGTGAAAAAGGCTGACACATTGGAGGTTCTTTCTAAAAATCCATACGCCAAACGCTTGAAAAAACACGAGGAAGAAGTTGCAAAATGGAAGAAACAACAAGACAAAAACAAAGAGAAAAATCGCCCATATCAAACCGAATTTCCAAAGGAAGAGTTGCCTATCAGGTACAATGTGAACTCGCAAATAGCACCAGACGAGAATCCTACTTTCCAAATCGCTTCGCCTGTGGCTCTGTGCGACACTACTAAGATTCATCTTTACGAGAAAGTAGACACACTTTGGTATCGTGCTAAATATCAATTCGGTATTGCCCCAAGCCGAGCCCGATGTTACAAACTCATTGGAGAGTGGACACCAGGGCGAGAATACAGTCTTGAACTTGATTCAGCAGCCTTTGTAGACATTTACGGCAAGGCATCTAAAAAGTTCAAACAAGGCATTCGTGTCAGTTCATTAGACGAATTTTGCACGCTCACTGTGGCTTTACAAGGCATGGAAGGCAAGAATTGTTTGCTACAACTTATGAACGAAAGCGACAAACCTATCAAGGAAGTTGCAGCAAAGGACAATGAAGCCACGTTCTATTACGTCAAACCAAGCACTGTTTACTTGCGTTTGATAGTCGATGACAACGATAATGGACGTTGGGATACGGGCTTATACAACAAGCAACGACAACCCGAAGCAGTCTATTACTATCCAAAGGAAATAGAATGTAAGGCAAAACGCGACGTAAGAGTTACATGGAAACCGCGCGAAACACCGCTCTATTTGCAAAAACCGAGCAAGATTACTAAGCAAAAAGGAGAGGAGAAGCAAAAGATAAAGATGCGCAATTACGAACGTGCCAAGCAGTTGGGATTAGAATACAACCCACGAAATGGGTTAGAAGAGAATCTCAAAAATAAGAAAATTAAGAAACAGGAAAAGAAAAAGAAATAACAAATACTGAAAAAAGGTAATTATGAATTTTAAAAACGTAATTACCTTTTTTCATTTATACTGCTCTCAACGATTATCGGAGGCGTAATAGACTATCATCGTCCCTTTTTCACCATATTTCGAGTACCATAATAGAGTGGGAAATACACCAAAACAGCCGATATAACGCCTGCTAAGGCATCGACAAGATAGTGGGCTTGTATGTAAACCGTGGCACAACAAAGGAAGAAATAGAAGGGTGCTAAGGCTGCCAATAGCTTTCTGTTGCCCGTATGCCAAATTAAAAACATACAAATTGTACTGATGCCAACATGCGAACTTGGGAAAGCTGCCGTCGGACGCTCCCCTGCTGCCTTGGCATCTTCCACCAAATAATAGAAAATTCCGTCTGTATAGCCAGGACTTGGCAAACAATCTTGGTGGAAATTAAAGTAATCGTGAACATTAGGAAACACGCCAGCAGCGATTTTTTCCAATCCTACTGCCTTGTAATAGAACGTTGGTCCAGCCACAGGAACAAAGATAAACACGACATAATAAATAAAGAACGAAGCCAACATGATGAAGGCTACACGCTCAAATTCCTTGTAACGCCAGATAAAATAATAGAATACCGTTAGCGCAATCATGGGATAATAAGCCGCATAACCCATATCAAAAAGTTCGCTAAACACAGCATCGGGCAACTCTTTTGCAAATAATAAGGCTGGTTGGAAGCCGAAAAGGTTTTGCTCCCAAGTGGCAAAAACGTGGTCAAGATTAGGCAACAAGCGGTTAAACTCGTAGGTATCGGGATACCACCATGCCAATAATCCTAACTGTGCAGCTACTCTTGCGAAGCGAGTGAAGCGACATGGCACGATGCGATAGACCAACCAAAGGGCGAAAGTCATAGCAACGACACGCAAACGACCATAAATCATGGCTTCTGGCTGGTTCATTTTTGTGTACATGAAGAAGATTAAAACGAACGTAAAAGCCATGTAAACGCCCATTGCCCACTCTATTGCCATCAATCCCTTTAATGGTTTCTTCTCAAGTGTAAATAAATCAACTAAAAATTTTATCATCTTCGTTAAAGCCAATTGTTCTTTTTATACCAATCCATTGTTTCTTTAACACCTTTTTGTAGGTCATATTCAGGTTTATAGCCTAATTCGTCAATGATTGGTTGAATGTTGCAACGCCAATTGCGCTGCTTTAATATCTGATATTTATCATTATTAAGTGGCGAAAGTTTACCTGTCATGCGTCCAAAGAGGTCGCCAAAGAAGGTAATCACACGCAACAAAGCAATGGGAGCTTTTATTCTGACCCACCAAGGGTTGCCCAATTCTGCACGAATTAAGTTGCTAAAAGTAGAACTCTGATATACTTTGCCATCGGTTATAAAGTATCCTCGCCCAGTTTTTCCTCGTTCCAAAGCCAAGAAAACCGCTTGAATCAAGTCTTTTACATACACAAACGTAATGTCTTGACGCTGAAAACCTACTGCAAAGTCAGTATGCTGCTGGATTGATTTTGCCATTAAAAAGTAGTCTTTTTCCCTCGGTCCATATACTCCAGTAGGTCTTAGAATGACGTAAGGCAGTGTTTTACCATTGTGTTGGGTCGTTGCCAAAAGTTTTTCTGCCGCCAATTTACTCTCGCCGTATGCTGTATTAGGGCATTTTTCATCATTTTCTTCAATGTCTTTATAAGGCATTTGCTCCGAAATAGCCCCATAAACGCTCAGACTTGACACAAAAACAAAGCGTTCGAGTGGCATTTCTAACGATAAAAGTGCATTGATAAAATGGCGTGTTCCTTCGGTATTAACTCGAAAAAAGTCTGCTTTCTTCAAACATTTTGTAGCTCCTGCAGCATGAACAACATAGTCAAACTGATGCGGACGCAACGCTTCACGCAACTTTTCCTCATTTGAAAAGTCGAGTTCTATAAAGTTTATGCGCTCATCTTGCAGGTATTTTCTCGATGAAGAACCACGCACTGCTGCCCAAACTTCCATGTTTTGGCGCAGTGCTTCCTCTACAACGAACGAGCCAATAAAGCCCGAAGCCCCTGTTATAAGTATTCTTTTTTTCATTAAAATTGTATGAAAGATTTGCAAAGATACAAACTTTTTCGTTACTTTGTAGATATAATCAAAGTGCAAATCATTATGGGAAAGGAAAAAAAAGGAAAAAAACGATTGAACAAAGCAGAACTTGCTGAAAAAATAACAGGTTTTTTCCAAACACAACCAGACCAAACTTTTAGTTTCAAACAGATATTTCGTGCATTGAAACTCACTACTCACCCGCTTAAAATGCTCGCTATCGATGTAATGGAAGAGATGGCTTGGGACGATTTCTTAGCGAAAGTAGGCGAAAATGCTTATACGCTGAACACGAAAGGGCAAGTGCAAGAAGGTGTATTTGTTAGAAAATCAAATGGAAAAAACTCTTTCCTACCTGATGATGGAGGTACACCTGTCTTTGTTTCAGAGCGAAATTCAATGTCAGCCCTTAGTGGCGACCGTGTAAAAGTACAGTTTTTTGCACGCCGAACCAACCATATTAAGGAGGCAATGGTCATCGAAATTTTGCAAAGAAAGAAAGAAACATTTGTTGGAAAACTACAAGTGGAACCCGAAATTGCTTTCCTTATCACACCAGAAAACCTTTTCGTACACGATATTTTAATCCCAAAGAAGGCTTTAAATGGTGGTAAAACGGGCGACAGAGCGGTGGTGAAAATCACTAAATGGCCTGATGCTGACCATAAAAACCTTGTCGGTGAAGTGGTAGATGTATTGGGTACAGCAGGCGATAACGATGTAGAAATGAACGCTATCCTTGCCCAATTTGGTTTGCCTTATAAGTATCCGAAGAAAGTTGAAGAGGCTGCTGAGAAAATTAGTGCTGAGATTACAGCACAAGACTTGGCTGAACGTGAAGATTTCCGTGATGTTTGGACTTGCACCATTGACCCAAAAGATGCAAAAGACTTTGACGATGCGCTCTCTATTCGTAAGCTTGAAAGTGGTTTATGGGAGGTTGGCGTACACATTGCCGATGTATCTCACTATGTAAAAGAGGGCGATATTATTGACAAAGAAGCCCAAAAACGTGCTACATCTATCTACCTTGTAGACCGAACGATACCGATGTTGCCCGAACGTCTTTGCAATTTCATCTGCTCATTGCGACCTGATGAAGAGAAATTGGCTTATAGTGCAATCTTCCATTTAGACGAAAATGCAGAAATAAAGCACTTCCATTTGGCGCACACCGTCATTAAAAGCGACCGCCGTTATGCCTACGAAGAGGCTCAAAAGCTATTGGAAGACAATGGCGTAGTAGACGGAACGGGCGAGCCAGCACCTGCTCCTGACAAAGAAGGATATAAGGGTGAGTTTGCCGAAAACATCATTACGCTCGACCGTTTAGCAAAACTTTTGCGCAAAGACCGCTTCAAAAATGGTAGCGTAAACTTTGATTCAGAAGAACTCCACTTCGATATTGACGAAAAAGGCAAACCTATTCGCTGCTATTTCAAGCGTTCTAAAGATGCCAACAAACTGATTGAAGAGTTCATGCTCCTTGCTAATAAGTATGTAGCCATGCAAGTTGGAAAGGTAGCACGGGGCAAAAAAGCCAAAACCCTACCCTATCGTGTTCACGATAACCCTGACCCACAGAAGTTTGAGAACCTCCGTCAGTTCACTGCCAAGTTTGGTTATCGTCTCAAATCGTCAAGTACAAAGGGCGCAACGGCTCGTGCTTTGAACGCATTAATGGCTGAAGTAGAAGGCAAAAAGGAGCAAAAAATGATTCAAACCATTGCTTTACGCTCCATGATGAAGGCAAAATACACCACGCATAACATTGGACACTTCGGTTTGGCATTCGACTATTACACGCATTTTACATCGCCTATTCGCCGCTATCCTGACACTATGGTGCATCGTTTGCTTACCAAATATCAAGAAGGCGGACGCTCTGCCAATCAAGACCATATTGAAGAGTTGTGCGAACACTGCTCCGACATGGAACAAGTGGCTCAAAATGCCGAGCGCGACTCTATAAAATACAAAATGGTAGAGTTCATGGGCGACCACTTAGGCGAATGTTTCGACGCTCATATCAGTGGTATTCAGAGTTTTGGAATCTATGCCGAAATAGACGAAAACCACTGCGAAGGCATGATTCCTATGCGTGATTTGGACGATGATTACTATGAATTTGACGAAAAGAATTATTGTCTTATAGGGCGCAGACACCATCATACTTACCAGTTGGGCGACCCAATACGCATAAAAGTGGCAAAAGCCAACTTGGAACGCAAACAACTTGACTTCACATTGGCTGATGATGACGAAGGCAAAAAGGCACAAAAAACGCTGCAAAAGCCTAAGTCTAACGGTCATTCAAAAGGACATAAAAGATGTAGATAATGTGTAAAAAACTACAAACAATCCTTGTTTGCCTTATTGTTGCTCTTGCTGCACAGGCGCAAGAGCAACAATTTTTAAGACTGAAAGGCTACTATCGAGTCTATCAGGCTACCGATTCTTTGCTCTCTTACTTCGTTGATGGTATGGTGGAAATGTATGTTCCACTCGACACAACAGCTAAAAAAGCGACATTTGTAGACCGCAAATTTCTTGGCGAACGCCGCCGAAAAGCTCCACAAGCCAATGGCGACGAAACCTTTGTGCGCATGAATATGCCTGCGTTAGAGGTTGTTCCACTCATCGAAAGCATTAAAAGCGAGGAGTATTCCACTCGCAACAATGGCGATATTTACCGTTGGGCAGACAAATGTGGGGAAATTAAAATACATAAGTTTCCTAATCAAAAGATTGCATATACGGGTGTAACGATTAAAATGGACAATTTGGTGGGACAACCGAACCACGAAATAGAAATGAACCAACTGAAAATGTATGGTATTATTGCCCGAATGACACAGTTTGAGGAGGAAGAAACCTATTCAGAAAATGAAGGAACATACACGTTAAGCGACCTTTTTTCGGCTCGTAAGCACCAAACTTTCATGGCACACTATCGTGGTGAGGACAAAGACGAGCAGATTGATGTGTGGTCAGAGCTTTTTATCACCGACCGCATGACCATTTCCGAACAAGAAATGAAGCGTATTAAGAAAGAAAAGAACAAGAATATGACTTTCAAAATACCTCAATCGGTGCCTCAAATAGACGAAGTCATTGCCGAAGCGTGGGCAAAAATGGTGGAATACTAAACACAATTTGCTTTACTTGTGTCAGAACAGTCTGACTCGTCCGACAAGTCCGACAAATCAAACACTTATAATCGCTTGTAAGTTACAATGCTATTCCCATAAAATTCCCTCTTCACCACTTCAATATTCTGCGGAAGTTGCGGTGCAGCAACGCCTTTGTGAATGGAAAAAGGGGCTGTCTCCACTCTTATCTCATCGAAAAGATTTTCATCAATAAACGATTGCAATGTTTGTGCGCCACCTTCTACAATGACCGAACAAACTGGTTTCGTGCGTTCAAGCTTCCCTATCGCCTCAATCATTGCCTTCGGACTGCTCACAAACAACACATTTTCATCTGCATTTTGCATTGTTTCTGCCTTGGAAGTCATCACGATTTTCAATGGGTCTGCCCCACTCCACTCTCTAACCGTGAGCTTCGGCTGCTCTAAATCGTTCGTTACACGCCCTACAACAATACCGTCATACGCTGCCCTTAGCTTGTGTACCAACATCTTCGTAAAGCCGTTAGAAACAAAAAGCGTACCTTTTTCTGCTGCTTCTGCTGCTGAATAACCGATAAAACCATCTGCCGTCTGCGCCCATTTTAAGAGAATATAAGGGCGATGCAAGGTGTTTCGCACTATAAACTCACGATTTAAAGCCAAACATTCTTGTTCTAAAACGCCCACTTTTACTTCAATTCCTGCCTGACGAATGCGCTCAATGCCACGTCCTTGTACCTCTGAAAAAGGGTCTACACAGCCACAAACCATGCGGCGTACACCCTTTCGAACTATCAAATCGGCACAAGGAGGCGTTTTTCCGTAATGAGAACAAGGCTCAAGACTAACATAAATGGTCGATTCAGAAAGCAAATGCTCATCAGTTGGACGCACTGAATGAAAGGCATTTACCTCAGCGTGTCCCTCGCCACAACGCACATGGTAGCCCTCACCAATGATTTTTTCGTCATGGCTCACTATCACTGCACCCACCATTGGGTTGGGTTTAGCGTTCAATCTACCATTTTTCGCCAGCTGCAAACAGCGACGCATATACATTTCGTCCCTATCCTCTTGTTTCATTTCCATTTATTTTTTATCTTTGCATCATGAGTATGACCTATCAAAAGATGTGCCTACGGCTTACAAAAGTTTATCCGTCAGGTGAAGCAAGAGCCATTGTTCGCATGGTTTTAGAAGACCATTTCGGACTAACCCTTGCCGATATTTATACCGACAAAGTTACGGAATTATCAGCAGACGATGTCAATGAACTCGAAAAAATAATGCTCCGCTTAGAAACTGGCGAACCTATTCAGTATGTTCTTGGCTCGGCTCGGTTCTGCGGACGGCAGTTTGGTGTGGGCAAAGGTGTACTCATTCCTCGTCCCGAAACAGAATTGTTGTGCCAATGGGTCATGGAATCGCACGATTGTCCTTTCTGTGGCTTGCAACCGCCTGCTCCTCTGCGCCTTTTAGATATTGGAACGGGTAGCGGCTGCATCGCTATTACACTTGCTTTGGATATGGCTAACACCGTGGTTTCGGCTTATGACCTATCGTCAGATGCCCTTTTAATTGCGCGCGACAATGCTATACGCATGGGCGCAGCAGTGAATTTCCAACTGAAAGATGCCTTAGAAATGACAGCAACAGAGGAAATGTTCGACATTATTGTGAGCAATCCGCCTTATATTTGCGAGAATGAGCGAACCGAAATGTTGCCCAATGTACTCAATTTTGAGCCTTCTACGGCACTTTTTGTACCTAACGATGACCCATTGCGCTTCTATCGTGCCATTGCGCAATACGGACAAACGGCACTTTCACACAGCGGCGAACTCTATTTTGAAATCAATGAACACTATGGAGAGGAGGTTTCAACGATGTTGAACACCTTGGGATACGTTGAAATAGAAGTGCGCAACGACCAATTTGGCAAACAACGATTTGTAAAAGCCTTACGCCCATGATACAAAAGAAAACAATCACAGAAGCAGAAGCCTTGCGAAAATTAGGCGATTTGTGCGCTCGGGGCGAACATTGCTCGGGAGAAATGGCTGAAAAACTACGTAAATGGGGCATTCCAACCGATGCGCAAGAACGCATTATCGACAAATTAATTGATTATAAATACATCGATGACGAACGATTTACTCGGTCTTTCGTGCGTGATAAAATAACGTTCAACAAGTGGGGACGGCGAAAAATTGAGCAAGCCTTATGGCAAAAACGCATACCCACCAGTATTTCGCAACCAATATTAGACGAAATTGAGCCTGAAAAATACTTAGAAGTGCTGCGCCCATTGATGAAAAATAAGTATAAAACCATTAAGGCTGAAACCGATTACGAGCGGTCTATGAAGCTCATAAAATACGCAATGGGACGTGGTTTTACGCTTGATTTAATTCGGCAGTGTGTCGATGATGCTTCCATTGTGGACGATGTGAATGAAGATGACGCAGATTAGTTTCCTCACAAGACTATTCGACCTCCTTGCGCCACGTGCTTGTCCGATGTGTGGAAGGCGATTGAGCATTAGCGAACAACCGCTTTGCGCTGCTTGCAACCTTGCTTTACCACGAACAAACTACCATAAAAATGCTTTAGAAAATCCTGTTGCACGCCTGTTTTGGGGTAAATTTCCAATCGAAAAGGGAGCAGCTTTCTTATTTTATAAACCTCAATCGTCAACGAGTAGACTCATTTATAAACTGAAATATTTCGACTCTCCCGAAATAGGATACACCCTTGGACAACTTGTTGCAAGCGAATATATGGCGCAAAACTTCTTTCATAACATCACCGCCCTTGTGCCTGTACCGCTCACAAGAAAGCGAATAATAAAGCGAGGCTACAATCAAAGTGTTGAAATAGCCCGTGGAATAAAGTCCATAACGGGTTTGCCCATCATTGAAAACGCAGTGAAACGCACCCATTTCTCAGAAAGTCAAACACACAAAGACCAATGGAGTCGCCTCAAAAATGTAGAGAATGCCTTCCAGTTGTGCCACCCCGAAAAATTATCCAATCAGCATATTCTCCTCATCGATGACGTTATGACCACAGGAGCAACCCTTACATCGCTGGCAAAGGAACTCATGAAAGCCGAAAACATTAAAATTAGCGTTCTCGCCCTCTGCTTTGCTGCCGATAAATAGGCTATAAAATTGAAAAAAATTACTTTCTTCTATTTCTACAAATAACTTTGTGACGGGTTATAACAAAAAATAATACTTTGTAAGGGCGTGATTATTCGCAAACTCATCAACTCATCATCACGTTCCTATCAACAATATTTATAGTGTTAGGAACGTGATAAATCACGCCCCTACGGCTTACGCCCTTGTTCGTAGACATTGAATTTTGCTGAATAGAACGGACATTACAGGCTGGTTCTATAAATTAGCTTTGTTAGATTTTGAGCTTATTTTTGAGGTCAAAATGCAAGAGAGTGAAGGAGTGTAGCGAGCTACACGACTGAACGAACTTACATTTTGAACCAAAAAGAAGCCAAAAGATAACAAAACGTATTTCATAAAAAATTAATGACTATATGCGGTGGTAATTTATAGAACCAGCCTACAAATAATGATAGGATATAAAGTAGAATATTCAAGTTTCTTACTCAGCTTCTAAAACAATTGATTCTAAAATAAAAGCCCAATAAAACCATATATTATTGCAGTTCTATATTGAACTTACGCATATAGAATTTTGAATATCCACCTATAAGGGACACGATTTTTATGGATTTTAGCCCAAGTTTAACGGGCATAATTATTTTTCATAAATTTTCAGTGTGTTTTGAGGGTTTCAGGTTTGCTAAGTACTTAATAATCAGCCGTAGCGTTTTCTGAATACGGACTAAATCTGATTTGTAGGACACCAGCATATCAATTTTTTTTTGTTACTTTGCACCTATGCACGCAAATGTACAGACACGTTTTAATCCGGCAACTGGTGAAAAGACTCTTTATTATAGACTAAAAGAGTCATATCGTGACGTGGCTGGACACGTACATTCGCTCATCTTGCTCAATATTGGTTTTGACCCTTCTCTCACAGCTTTGCAGGTGAGAAGGATTGCTTTTGCACTTACAGAGCGTTTTAAGAACAGAGGAACTAATTCTTTATTTGGCAAGCATTTGGAGGGACTTACTGAACTGGAACAGGCTAAGGCGGATGAGTGGTGGCAGCGGATGAAAGAGGAAGGTGGAATTGATAGATTCGATAAGAAGGAACAGAAAGCAAGAAAGGAGTCTGAACGTTATATCGATCTTGCTACGGCAGAACATACTGACGCAAGGAATGTTGGTGCAGAATGGCTCTGTAAGCAGACCATTGATAAGCTGGGACTGGAAGAGTTCCTGCGTGACCAAGGATGGAGCAACCATTCTATCCACACCGCACTCTCTGCGCTCATCATCCGGACTGTGTATGCCGTGTCTGAACGTTCCTCGTATTATTATCTCAGGGATAATTCGGCTGCCGCCGAACTTTACACTGGTTCGCAAGACTGGACTCCGGGTATCAATGCCCTGTACAAGGTAACGGACAAACTCTATGAACTCAAAGAGAAGATAGAATGTCACTTGTGCAATGTAACAGATAACCTTTTTAATATAGATAACAAGCTGATGCTCTTTGACTTGACAAATTTCTACTTTGAGGGTAGTAAGCGTGAAAGCAAGAAGGCACAGTTTGGTAGGTCAAAAGAGAAGCGATCAGATTGTAAACTTCTCGTCCTGGCCCTGTGTATCAATAAGGAGGGCTTCATACGCTATTCTTCTATCCTGGAAGGTAATACGGCTGACCCTAAATCACTGCCTGATATGATAGATACGCTGGCAGACAAGAATCCTGTACAAAAAGAAAAATCGCTTATTGTGATGGATGCAGGTATTGCAACCGGAGAGAATCTAAATCTTATTAAGGCAAAGGGTTACAACTATCTCTGCGTATCTCGCACCAAGCTGAAAGATTACACGCTCAGTGAGGACCATAAGAGCGTGATGGTAAAAGACGCCCGAAAGCAAACAATAACGCTCAACAAGGTACACACCGAAGGTGAGGACTACTATCTTGAGATAACCTCTCCATCTAAGGCTATGACCGAATCGTCAATGAACAAACTTTGGCGTGAAAGGTTTGAGACAGAGCTGAAGAAGATAAATGATGGTATTGCAAAGAAAGGTGGAACGAAACTCTACGAGAAGGTTGTAGAGCGTACGGGACGAGCCATACAGAAATATCCTTCTATCGCAAGATACTATGCGATAGACTACATTAGAAACGAAGAAAAACCAAAGGAAATGCTACGTGTAGACTGGAAGCTCAAAGACCTCTCAGCCATCGAGTCCGGACACGGCGTATACTTCCTACGGACCAATGTAGAAACACTCGATGAGCGTACCACATGGGACTATTACAACCTCATACGGGAAATCGAATGTACCAACAGGCAGTTGAAGACCGACCTGAACCTCCGTCCTATATACCATCAGACCGATGACCGGAGCGATGCGCATCTTTTCTTCGGTCTGCTTGCCTACTGGGTGGTAAATACCATCCGCTGCCAGTTGAAGCGAGAAGGCGAATCCTGCTATTGGACCGAAATCGTGCGGAGGATGAGCACCCAGAAACTTGTAACCACGGAAGGTAGGAACCCGTTAGGAGACATCGTACAGATGCGACAATGCAGCAATCCCTCAAAGCAGGCAACTGCTATATATGATAAATTAAAACTGAAATATGCACCATTCAGAAAAATAAAAATTTGTAGGACACAGAGTCCATAGCCAAAACTGAAAAAGTATAATAATAGCAAGATTCTACGATGATAGGTGTTAAACTTGGGTTAGAACAATGATTATTAGTAGCATTTTAAAAAGAGCCTATTTCGCATCGCAAAATAGGCTCTTTTGAGGTTCAAAACCTATTGTTTTGAAACGCAAAACAATAGGTTTTAAAAACGCATATATAATAGGTTGATTTTCAAAAAGATACAGATTGGTCAAAATTCCTGCTGTTTTTCGGCTATTTTACAAGGTTTCGTAAAATGCTAAATAGTCTTTTGCTATCTTTTCAGGGGCATAACGATTGAGCATATCTTGGCGAATTTCATCGCTATTATATTCTGTTTGTAAGGCTTTTCTGATGCCTTCTTCTAAGGCTTCGAGGGTGAAATCGGTGCAACGAATGCCGTTTTGGGGTGTAATAAGTTCTTCCGTTCCACTGCATGGAAAGGCGATAACAGGTGTTCCGCATGCCATTGCCTCTAAAGGAGCTTGGGCAAAATGTTCTTTATAACTTGGCATACAACAGAAATCGGCAACAGAATGTATGGCTGATATTTTTGTTGCATCAGCGAAAAAGCCCATTTCTATGACATTTGCCCATTTACTTCCCTTTCTATTTTTCCCAATTGCCAATATTCTATAAGACGAATCGATGCGCATAAGTGCTTCTGAAAGCACTGCTAAACCTTTGCGGGCATCGTTAATATCGTAAGCACAAAAGGAGAAAAGTTTTGTATTGGGAAGCGATAATTGTTGGCGAAGTTGTTCTTTAGGAAAGGGTTTGAAAAGACGACCATCGACCATATTATAGATAATGGTTTTCTTTGCGTGGTTTAACATTTCATGAACGCTATAACTTTCAAAACTCATCTTCGAAAGAAAAACTGCACCGAAATGTTCTACTTTACTCATTTCTTCATATTTGAGCTTATAGTATTTCTTTTCAAGTTCGTTATTGGGCAAATATTGCTGTTCAATGCTTGCTATTCCGTACAAAATACTTTGGTCGTGAAGCGTACAAACAATCGTCTTATTGCTCATTTTAGCAAAGAAAGAAGGATAATCTAAGAAGCCGCCTATCCAATGTAAATGTACAATATCGGCATTTTTTACCACGTCTAACTTCGTTATATCAATTGGAGAAAGTGGTAAAGTATAGGTAGCACCGTTTTGTTTACCTAAAGCTCTGCACATATTTACCTCATCGGCAATATGAAAAAGTTTTTTTATTTTGCGCAAAGAGCTGTGTAAAAAGTAGGTTACGCCCCCTGTTTTGTGTACAAAACTTTCTTTTTGTTTGTTATAAAGTACTACAAGTTGAGCATCAATCCCTATCTCTCTTTGTGCTTTGCATATTCTGTAAGCACAAAGTCCAGCACCTCCTGTATCTGCTACACTGACATGTACAACTTTCATTCTAATTATTTATTTTATTCCAAATTTCCTCATTAACTTCTCTTTCCACGTTGGTGTCCAACTATGGGCGCAATAATGAATAGCAAAACTATTCTTTGTGACTTCGTGTTTGTTGCCTGCAAAGATTTCAGAGCGATATATTTTCATGTTGTCTTGCAAGAGTTGGTCTTCGTCTTTGTACTTAAATCCATATTTTTCCATTGCCCTTGCATAAAGGAAAGGGGCGATAATTCCACTTCCTTTTGGACCACTTGGCATTTCAAAAGTTCGAGTTTGATAGTCGTCTAATACATCTTTTACAAATTGGCAATCTGGTTCTGCCCCCATTACAGCTGCTTGAAGCTGAATGCCCGACACATATCCGTCTTTTATTCTATTGCCTTCGGCATCAATCATTTCCCTTGCGCCTGTCATTTCGATTTGTAAAGGGTGATATTCTAATGATGAAAAGAAATTGTAATGTAGGAATTCATCGAATGGTTTTAGTATTTTTACATCGGAATCAAGGTAAATTCCTCCTTCATGATAGAGTGCATACATGCGAATATAATCGGCTACAAACGCCCATTTGCGCTGTTTGAAAGCTTCTTTCACATAGTTTGGAGCCGCAGAAATATCAAAATTTTCGGTACTCCAACGCTTTATTTCGTAATCAGGCATCATGGTTTGCCACGTTTCCATACACTTTTTAATTTTCGAAGGGAATGGGTCGTTGCTCAACCACACATAATGTATTACTTTTGGTATCATTATTTTATCTTGGTTTTATCTTGGTTTTATTTATTTCTTAATTTGCAAATACTATAAACAAGGTAAAGACGAGGCAAAAAGCGAAGTTTATCCGTGAAATTATCGGTTTCTTTTATCACTTTTATATTGTCCATCAATCCTTTTGAACGACTTGTATTAGACACTCCTGTGGTATCGAAGTTGGCAATAGCGAATGGAAGTTGCAAGAACTGTTTGCGAGCCTTCCACATTTGTTTGAAAAACTTAAAGTCTGCTGACATCTTATGGTTTATATCGAAAGGAAATTCCTGCAAACAAGCCTTACGAGTGAGGCAACTTTGGTGGCAAAAATACATACGATGAGCGTTGTGGGGCGGTTCGGCTTGCTTTATAATATTGCCCTTTACCACATCGCCATAAATTATATCGGCTTTGTGAGGTTGGGAAAACACACGTTTTAGAACATTGTTTTCGTCAAAAGTGTCGCCTGCATTGAGGAAGATTATCCACTCGCCAGAGGACAAATTAACGGCTTTATTCATGGCGTCATAGATGCCTTTATCGGGTTCAGACACCCATTTGTTGAGTTTCTCGCCCATGTTTTGCAAGGCTTCAACAGTGCCATCGGTCGATGCTCCGTCTACAATGACGTATTCTAAGCTGGGGTAATCCTGCTGAAAAACGTTATTCGCCGTCAGTAAAAGGGCTTCTTTCACGTTGAAACAAACGGTAACAACGGTAACTTTTGGATAGTTTTTATCGATTTGCAGCATGGTTTAGAGGTTTAAAAGTTTATCGTATTCGGTGAGCATAGCTTGTGCCACATCGCCATTTTCAAAGCGTTTGATGTAGTTTTGGCTTTCTTCTATGCGCCGTTGCCTATCATCGTTGCCCACAAGGAGGGCTGAAACCGCTGCGGCAAAGTCGGTTTCATTGTCTGGGTCTACATATAAATTGGCACTTCCGCCTGATTCTTCCAAACAAGAACCTGTGCAACCGACAACGGGCAAACCGCTTTGAATGGCTTCAATGATAGGTATTCCAAAGCCTTCGTAGCGAGAAGGATAAACAAAGCATTCGGCTTGCTGGTAAATAGCGGGAAGTTCGGCGTTTGATATGCCATGAAGGAAGTGTAAACGAGGGATAATGCCGTGCGATTGAGCAAACTTTTCAACCTTTTGAGTGTATTTTGTTTTGCGCCCAACGGCAACAATCGAAATATCTTGGGGTAGCTTCAACAAGGCTTTCACCGCCAAAAGCAAGTTTTTACGCTCTTCGATTGAACCGACAAAGAGTAGGAAACGTTTGGGAAGTTGATACTTTCGTGCTATTTCTGCCTTGAAATCGTTGCTCACAACATCACGAAAACGTGTGCCACAACTTTGGTAAACAACATCAATCCGCTCTTCTGGGAAATCGGAATAGTGCAAAATATCACGTTTAGTACATTGGCTGATAGCGACAATGCGATCGGCTTCTTGGCAAGTATGGAGGAATTTGCGCTTATAAAGGAAGGCATCGATGAACGTATAATATTCGGGGTGGCGCAAAAAGATAAGGTCGTGAATGGTTACAATGCTCTTAATGCCCGATGCCGCAATGCCTTTGGGCAGTTCGCCCGATAGTCCGTGGTAAAGTTGAACCCTGTCTTGCTGCAATTGGTTTACTATTCCAGCTTGTCGCCACAGGTCTTTTTGAAAGCGAAAACGGAGGTTTTTAGGGTAAACAAAGCTAATGTTATTGGCTTTTATTACCTCGTTTCTCAATCGTTCATTGCCCTCGTCGGGAGCATAGAGCCGCAATTGCAGTTCGGGACTCACTTCGGCGAGCGCATTGATGAGCGTCCTTCCGTAGTTTCCCAAACCAGTATTGTTGCGCACAATGCGTTTTGCATCGTAGCCAATGGATATGTTATTGTATTTCCCCATGCTCATTTTCTTGTTTTGCTTGTGCTGCTTTGCGCTTTTTAATCTCTTCTAAATCGCCAAAATCAACTTTTCCTGTTGTCTCATCGTAGCGCAAATTAAATTCTTCGTGGGTTCTTTTCCAACGATTATGACTCCAAAGCCAATAAGCAGGAGCGCGGTTGATGGTTGCTTCGAGCATTTGGAAATACATATCGGTAATCTCAAAATCGGCTTTCGACTTAGGATTTAGTTCGATTGGCTTGAGTTCGCAAACATAATATCCTCGCTTGGTTCGGGTAATGTCGCCATAGAAACACGCTTGATTGGTATGTTTTACGATGCGTTCAGTACCTGTCAGTACGGGTGTATCGTGGTGAAGAAAGTCAATCCAATGGTGAATATTGTTCCAAGTAGGTGCCTGGTCGGCAATATAACCTACCACAAGCGAAGAACTTTTACGCTTAAACTCGAGAATTTTGCGCAATGATTCTTGCATCGGAATGCAGAGTGCATTGTGGCGTTCACGCACCTTTTTAAACAAAAGGTCCATGGGTTTGTTCTCCAAAGGGTGGTAAAGTTCGCAACATTGCACATGCTCGGGGACCCAAAGTGGTATGGAAGAAATCCATTCCCAATTGCAATAATGCCCCAAATAAATGGCACACGAACCGCCATTGTTTAAGATTTCATTAAATTTATCCATACCTGTGAACTGCATGTGCTTGCGCAAAGCAGCAGGCGATAGGCTCATGAGTTTGATGGTTTCCACAAGATAGTCGCAAAACCAATGGTAGAAATCTTTTTCAATACGGCTGATTTCGGCATCGGTCTTCTCTGGAAAGCTTTCTTTTAGGTTCTTCCAAATTACTCTATGGCGATATTTCACGACATGAGCAATAAGGAAATAAAGGAAATCGGAGAATAAAAAGAGGATACGGAAAGGCAATAACGACAGCGCATACCACACGCCGTAAACCAAACCATATAGGATTTTATTTGTTAGTTCTTTCATTTTTCTTCGCTTTATAATTACTTTCTCGCACAAAGTATATCGTTTCCGTTGAGTTTCTCTACACAAAACTTCCAGTTTCTCCTATGGAAACTCACAGTTTCTCCTATGAAAACTGAGCGAAACTTAAATACTTATTAATTCGATTGTAATTTGTTATTGACCATTCGGTACATATATTGGTAAATAATTGCCTTCAATTCTTGTTCCATTCGGGCTTGTTCTGGCACTTTTCCTACAAGATTATACTGCATGAATAGGTCGTTCAAGCTGTACATACCCGTTGTTTTTTCGCCGTCGAACTGCATTGTGTAGCCATTCTTTGTATATTGATAAACGCCATTGATATAGTTCAAAGCGTAAGTATCCTTTGCGGGTGTGTTTAAAACATCGCAACCAAACGAGAAATAAGGCTTATTGTAGCCCAAAATACCGAAAATGGTTGGCAAAATGTCTATCTGTTGAGCTATTCCTTCCCGTCTTCCAGGTTTTATTTCGCCCGATGGGTCGTAAAGAATGAAAGGTGCGCTAAACTCGCCAATATCAGTTTTGTATTGTTGATGATTGCTTTGATTGGTGTGGTCGCTTACTAAAATAAAGATAGTGTTCTTAAACCAAGGCTGTTTTGCTGCCGAAGCAAAGAATTTTCCAATCGCCATATCGGTGTAACGAATACACTTATGAATAGGCAATTGCTCTTCTTTAAAGCGTTTTTTATACTTATCAGGCACAACAAAAGGGTGATGACTCGACACCGTGAATAGGGCTGTCATAAAAGGTTGCTTCATTTCCGACATCTTTGCGCAGTAGTATTGCAAGAAAGGTTCGTCCCAAATGCCCCAATTTCCGTCAAAATCGGCATCACCACCAAAACGTTTATCGGCAGCATAATCCTGTCGTCCATAATATTTTTGGAAACCTATTTTATTGGCAAAGGCAAGAAAACCCATTGAACCACGATTAGCCCCATGGAAAAAAGCCGTCTGATAGCCCCATTTAGAGAGATAACCAGGAATGCCAATGTAATCGTTCATGGACGCAGGAGTAAGGATAAAAGGCTCTATAAACATAGGAATGCCACACAAAGACGAAGGCATTCCATCGATACTCTTATGCCCATTGGCAAAAGAATAATCAAAAACAACGCTCTTAGCAATGAGTTTGTCCACATTTGGCGTATAACCTTGGTAGCGACCACCCTCTAAATGCTTATTGAAAGCTCCGATATATTCACGTCCGAAGCTCTCAACTATCAAGATAACAACGTTCTTTTTATTGGCTTTTGCCTCTGGATTGGGAAGATGAACGGGATTGAAAAACTTAGAAGATTCCTTTAAAGAAGCGAAAGTTTCAGGCACTTTAAAAATACTTTTGCCAATGGTTCGGATTAAAGCAAAGGGCGTATTCAAGACCAAAGCACACTCAATAGGGCGTTTTACAAATTCATTGGCATTGCTAATCGTAATGGGTCGCACACCCGATTGTAATCCACCGCGCGCTCCTCCTACGCAAAAAACAACTACAAGCGATAGTGCCACAAAGTTAATGGCAAAGAAATGCCAACGTTGTTTTATGGTTTTAAAATCAAAATGACTCAGCTTTGGCGTTCTATAAAGTTGGTACAAACCCCAAGAAACAATAATAAAAAGCAGCACAAAATACCAATGATGAATAATTTCAGTACCTAAAATGTTTCCTAAATTATGCTCATTGCTAAACTCTTTAAACACACTTGTCGTTGTTCTACGCAAGGTAAAAGGAAAATAAACCGCATCGCAAAGATTGATAAACAGTCCAACGCTATTGATAATCACAAACAACCAACGACAAATACGATGATAAATATCAGTTTCTTTCACCCAAATCGGGAAAAGAATCAATAAAATATAAAGCGCATTAGAATAGACTATCGCACTGGTATCGAACATTAATCCGCCACGAAACAATTGCCACAAATGCGAAATATCTAACCCCGCCTTGAAAAAAGAATAGTTTTCAAACAAAAAAGCTATCCTCGCCACGAAGTAAACCAAATAGGCCAACACAAGATTTACAACCAAAGCAAACATTGGCTGCAACGATTTCAAAGTAATTCCGTTATAGTTTGACTTTCCCATTCATTTGTTTTTTTCTCAAGCTATCAACCTTTCAAGCTAATCCATTAAATTTCTTGCATATCATGCAGCTTCTTATAATAGCCATCAAGATGCATTAGTTCGTCGTGAGTGCCTCTTTCTACGATTTTTCCTTCGTGCATTACACAAATTTCATCTGAGTTTTTAATGGTAGAAAGGCGGTGTGCCACGGCGATAGTGGTGCGTGTCTTCATTAATTTATAGAGCGCATCTTGCACCAAACGTTCGCTTTCGGTATCAAGAGCCGATGTTGCTTCATCAAGAATAAGGATTGGTGGATTTTTTAATATGGCACGAGCAATGCTAACACGCTGGCGTTGTCCGCCTGAAAGTCTACCGCCACGGTCGCCAATATTGGTGTCATAACCATTTTCAGTTTGCGTTATGAAGTCGTGAGCATTGGCTATTTTGGCTGCTTCTACAACATTTTCCTTTGTAGCATTGACACCAAACGAGATATTATTAAAGAAAGTATCGTTAAAGAGAATGGCTTCTTGGTTTACATTTCCTATAAATTTGCGCAAATTGTGCAAATTTAGGTCTTTCACATTCACTCCGTCTATCAATACTTCTCCCTCTTGCACATCATAATAGCGAGCAATAAGGTCGAGCAAAGTAGATTTTCCGCTTCCACTTTGTCCTACCAATGCGATGGTTTTTCCCTTTGGAATGACCAAATTAATATTGCGTAGCACCCAATGATACTGCTCTGTTCCGTCTTCCAACTTATCACTTGTATAAGCAAAACTAACGTTTCGTAACTCTATTTCATGGTCGAAACTATCAAGTTCTTTCGGGTTCTTTGGGTCTTTTATTTCTATTTCAGCCATTAATATCTTATCAACACGCTCCATAGAAGCCATACCTTTCGGGATATTGTAACCTGCTTTTGAAAATTCTTTGAGGGGATTAAGAATGCTATAAAGTATGACGAGGTAGTAAATAAAGGTAGGTCCACTAATGACAGGATATTGTCCTAAGACCAATGTACCGCCAAACCAAAGAACAACAATTATCATCAGCGTTCCCAAAAATTCGCTCATTGGGTGTGCTAACTGCTGGCGAATGTTCACTTTCATGATGTCGTTGCGATAGTTATTGTTCACTTTATCGAAGCGGTCATTCATCAATCGTTCTGCACAAAAGGCTTTAATAATACGCAATCCGCCTAAAGTTTCTTCCACTTGGCTCATGGTATCGCTCCAAAGTGCTTGTGCGGTAACACTATTTTGTTTGAGTTTGCGCCCTACTTTCCCCATAAACCAACCAAAGAATGGTACGAAAATGAGGGTGAAAAGGGTTAATTGCCAAGACACAACCAGCAAAGTAGCAAAATAAAAAAGGATAAGAATAGGATTTTTAAAGAGCATATCCAACGATGCCATTACCGAATTGTCTATTTCTTGTACATCGCCACTCATGCGAGCAATAATATCTCCCTTGCGTTCTTCGCTGAAAAATCCCAACGATAGCTGTGTTATTTTCTGATACAACGCATTGCGAATATCGCGAACTACACCCGTACGCACTGGAATAATGGCTGCTGAAGACAAGAAATAAGCTCCCGTTTTCAAGAAAGTCATGAATCCCAAGACTATTCCTATAATTAAAAGCGTATTCGTAGGTCCCCAATCGGTTACGAACATCTGCACATAATAGTCGGCATTGTTCGATAAAATATCTTTATACTGACCCAAATTTTCAGCTTGATTCCACGGAATATAATGCGTTGCACCTGTTCCTGCATCTACTTTAAAGAGAATTTGCAGCAAAGGAATGAGTGTCATGAATGAGAAAATATTCAACAATGCCGAAAGAATGTTGAACACCACAGCCATGATAAGATATTTCTTATAAGGTGGAACAAATCTTTTTAATACTTGTATGAAATCTTTCATAGCTTACAAAGGTAAATGTTTAGACGTAAATTTGCAAATAAAAAATTCGCTTTTTGACCGCTCTTGCACATAGAGATGTGTGATGAAGGGAAAAATTACCTAAAAATGCAGTTGTATAACCTGATGTGAATGAGTAAAAAGAAACAATATTTGAAAACCGAAGAAAAGAATATATTTTAAATAATCGGCTCAAAAATTGGGTTTAACAGAGGATTTATGGCTCATTTTGAGCCGTAAAACTCTATTTTTTTACCATTTTTGAGCCGATTCTTTAATATTATCTTCTTTGTAATGTCTTTATTCCACCGCTTCGCCTATCAAGGTTGCCGAACTTGAACTTGTAATACGGACACGAACAGTTTCGCCAATGTGATGGTTGCCACGTGGAATGACAACGGCTTTGTTTTGTTCGGTGCGACCCATGAGTTGCTCACGGCTGCGTTTGCTAAAGCGTTCGATGAGAATATCAAACTCTTTGCCTTCGTCTTTCTTGTTCTGTTGAGCCGAAATCTCGGTTTGAAGTTTGATGAGTTCGTTCAAACGACGCACTTTTTCTTCCTCTGAAACGTTGTCAGGCAAATGCTTTGCTGCGTAAGTTCCAGGACGTTCAGAATATTTGAACATGAAAGCAGAATCGAATTGGCACTCACGTACCAACGAAAGCGTTAGCTCTTGGTCTTCCAAAGTTTCGTCATGATAGCCCACAAAGATGTCGGTGGTCAATCCGCAGTTTGGAATAATGCGACGAATGGCTGCTACTTTTTCTAAATAATCCTCACGGGTATATTTGCGATTCATATCCTTCAACACCTTATTGCTACCACTTTGTGCTGGGAAATGAATATGATTGCAAAGATTGGGCTCTTCGGCTACGGCGTGGAGAATATCCTCTGTCATATCTTCTGGATTGGAAGTAGAGAAGCGCACACGCATATCGGGAACACTTTGTGCCACTTTTCGTAAGAGTTCGGCAAACGATGTACCATTTTCGGGGCGTTTTCCGTTCGGTAAAAGTCCGTAAGAATTGACATTTTGCCCCAACAAAGTAACTTCCTTAAAGCCTCTATCGTGCAAATCTTTTACCTCTCTTAATATGCTTTCCACATCTCTCGAACGCTCTCTACCACGAGTAAACGGCACAATACAATAGTGGCAGAAGTTGTTGCAGCCACGCATAATGCTCACAAAGCCCGAAACACGATTACCACCAATGCGTTGTGGCACAATGTCTCGATAGGTTTCTGTCGTGGAAAGGTCTACATCCATGGCGTTATGTCCATTCTCGCATCGCGCTATCATCTCTGGTAAATTCAAATAAGAATCGGGACCGCAAACAAGATTAGCATAATGATTTTCTATTAAATCCTTGCGTACACGCTCAGCCATGCACCCTAAGACACCCAAAATAACCTCCCTACCCTTTCGCTTTTCGGCATAAAGGGTTTCCAATCGGTTGTAAATTTTGTTTTCAGCATTCTCTCGTATGGAACAAGTATTGAGGAAAATAGCGTCAGCCTCTTCTTCTTTTTCGCACACATCGTATCCTGCCATCTTCATAACGGAAGCAACCACTTCCGAGTCGGCTACGTTCATTTGGCAGCCGTAAGTCTCTATATAGAGTTTTTTCATCGAATAAACTTTCTTTTATCAGCTTGCAAAGTTACGCATTTGTTGGCAGAATAACAAAGGTTTACACCATACTATTTTAAAACAGCCTATTTAGCACATAAAAACCTATTGTTTTGAGTTTTAAAACCTATTGTTTTGAAATACAAAAAGCCCCCTTCGAAAAATGAAGGGGGCTAAATTAGCATAATATATTGTGTATATTACAATTTCTTAGAGCTTTGGACCAGCTTCAACGAGTGCCTTACCAGCTTCGTTACCTGTGTACTTAACGAAGTTCTTGATGAAGCGACCAGCGAGGTCTTTTGCTTTTTCTTCCCATTGAGCAGCATCAGCGTATGTGTCGCGTGGGTCAAGAATGTTTGTATCTACGCCTTCCAATTCTGTAGGAACTACGAAGTTGAAGAAAGGAATAGTCTTTGTAGGAGCGTTGTTGATAGCACCACTGAGGATTCCGTCAATAATACCACGAGTATCCTTGATAGAAATACGCTTGCCTGTACCGTTCCAACCTGTATTTACCAAGTAAGCCTTAGCACCGTTCTTTTCCATCTTCTTAACTAATTCTTCAGCATACTTAGTTGGGTGGAGTTCCAAGAAAGCTTGACCGAAGCAAGCAGAGAAAGTAGGAGTTGGTTCTGTGATACCACGCTCTGTACCTGCCAACTTAGCTGTAAAGCCTGAAAGGAAGTAGTACTTTGTTTGTTCTGGGCTGAGGATAGAAACTGGAGGAAGCACACCAAATGCGTCAGCACTCAAGAAGATAACTTGCTTTGCAGCAGGACCTGCTGAGATAGGCTTAACGATGTTTTTGATGTGGTAGATAGGGTAAGAAACACGAGTGTTCTCAGTTGTGCTACCATCTGTAAAGTCAATCTTACCATCAGCAGCTACTGTAACGTTTTCGAGCAATGCGTTGCGCTTGATAGCACCATAGATGTCTGGCTCTGATTCCTTGTCAAGGTTGATAACTTTTGCATAGCAACCACCTTCGAAGTTGAACACACCATTATCGTCCCAACCATGTTCGTCGTCACCAATGAGAAGACGCTTAGGGTCGGTTGACAAAGTTGTCTTACCTGTACCAGAAAGACCGAAGAAAATAGCTGTATTTTCGCCATTAAGGTCAGTGTTTGCAGAGCAGTGCATAGAAGCGATACCCTTCAATGGCAAGTAGTAGTTCATCATTGAGAACATACCCTTCTTCATTTCACCACCATACCATGTATTGATGATAACTTGTTCCTTAGATGTAACGTTGAAAGCTACGCAAGTTTCAGAGTTCAAACCTAATTCTTTGTAGTTTTCTACCTTAGCCTTAGAAGCATTGTAAACGATGAAGTCTGGCTCTTGAGCGAGTTCTTCTTCGTTGATTGGGCGAATGAACATATTGGTTACGAAGTGAGCTTGCCATGCAACTTCCACGATGAAACGAATCTTCATGCGTGTATCCTTGTTAGCACCGCAGAAACCATCAACTACGAAAAGACGTTTGTTAGAAAGTTCTTTCTTAGCTAATTTGTTTACAACAGCCCAAGCTTCTTCTGTCATCTTCTTGTTATCGTTCTTGTATTCGTCAGATGTCCACCATACGGTGTCGCGTGAGTTTACATCGTCAACGATAAACTTATCTTTAGGTGAACGACCAGTGTAAACACCTGTCATTACGTTTACTGCGCCGAGTTCTGTTTCCTTACCTTTTTCAAAACCTTCGAGACCTGCCTTTGTTTCTTCTTCGAACAAAACTTCGTAAGAAGGATTGTAAACTACTTCTGTTGTTCCTGTAATTCCGTACTTTTCAAGTACGCTTTTATCAAAATTTGCCATTAGTTATAATGTTATTATGTTGAAAATTAAAAATTCTATTCGTAAAAAACATCATCTTTTTTATCACCGCAAAGGTAAGAAAATATTCATATTCAGCAAAAGGATAAATAAGAAAAAAGCGCAGATAAGGCAGATGTAAGGTTAAAGAATTTAAAAAAGAATATTATTCATGGATATTTGCTATTCAGACGTTGCAAAAATTAAACTATTTTCTTAATTTTGCCACAATTTTGGACTGCAGTAAAATCTGCAAATGGTTTAATCCAATTAAAAAGAAATATATGAAAATCATAAACTTCTCGGAACAAAACTCCATCGTGAATCAATACATGGCAGAAATCCGTGACAAGAACTACCAAAGAAACCGCCTTCTTTTCCGTAACAACGTTATGAGAATTGGAGAGTTTGAAGCCTTTGAAATTTCAAAAACTCTTCAGTATGAAACAAAGGATATCGAAACTCCATTGGGCATTTCAAAGGTAAATGTACCTATCGATAAGGTTGTTCTTGCAACTATTTTCCGTGCTGGACTTCCTTTTCATAATGGATTCCTTAATATTTTCGACCATGCTGGCAATGCTTTTGTAAGCGCATATCGTGAATACAAGGACGATGCGCACCACGAAGTAGGCATTCATGTGGAATATTTGGCTACTCCGAATATTGACGGCAAAACTTTGATTATCGCAGACCCTATGCTCGCAACAGGTGGTTCGATGGAATTAGGCTACAAGGCTATTCTTTCTAAGGGTACACCTCGCCACGTTCATGTTGCTTGTGTCATTGCTTCTCCAGAAGGAATTGAACATATAAAAAAGACTTTCCCTGACAGCGAAACTACAATATGGTGTGCTGCCATTGACGAAGGACTCAATGAACATAAATATATTGTACCTGGATTTGGCGATGCAGGCGACCTTTGCTACGGCGAAAAGTTATAATTTTTAGTAGATAAATTTCTATTTTATAGAGATACAGCATAAAAGTGCTATCCTGACAATAAGTAAAATTATTGCCAGAATGGTGCTTTTTTTCATACCATAAAAAAGATTACAATAAATTACTTTTCGTTTTTTTGAAATATTAATATCAATAAAAGATATTTTCTTCTTATTCGTTTCTTTTTTTTGTTTATCTTTGTCAGAAATTATTCCATAGCACGAATGATAAATACAGCTGCTTGGGGTAGTTTTCATATAACATAGAGGACGCAATGTGTCTACAATTCACTATCTTGCACTTGTGTTCCTCATAGTAAAAGCATACCCAATACAGCAAAACGGAATTATTTGGCATAGATATGAAGAGAAATTTAATCATAGTAGCGGCTTTGCTACTTTTTATAGGCTGCACAAAGCAAAAAAAAGAGTATGTTTCGAAAGAGAAATTTACAGACGAAGTGCGCTTGAAAACCACGCCTGTAAAGAACCAAGGGAAGAGTTCGCTTTGCTGGGCATACGCTATGCTGGCAACAATCGAAACAGAACATTTGATGAAAGGCGATTCCATTAATCTTAGTACCGACTATGTGGCACGCATGTATCTTCTGGAACAAGCCAAAAGAAAACTCATGTCGCAGAAAAGGAAAACGCTATTAGGAGGCAATGATACCCCAATCACAACAAGAGGTATGAGTGGAATGCTGATAGACTTGATTCAAACCTACGGCTTACAGCACTATGATGCGTATCATCAGCGCAAAAATACAAATTACAACGTTATATCGCGGAAGTTGAATCAAGCTGTTATGGCACCGAAATCAGCCCATATTGGTACTGAAATAAACCATTTAAATGAATTTTTAGACGCTGAAATAGGTTACATTCCCAACCATGTTTTCCTTTACGGAGCGGTATATACGCCACAAGAATTTGCTCGAAGTGTGTGCCGAAACGATGAATATTTAGCAATAACGAGCTTTTTACACCACCCATTTGGTGAATATTTTCCTTTGGAAGTGCCTGATAATTATTTCCATAACACGTTTTTAAATGTGCCAATCGAGGAGATGATAACCAAAATGGAACGTACCCTCAGAGCAGGACACCCAATTTGTTGGGAAGGAGATATATCGGAGGACGGCTTTTCCTATGCAAATGGCTTTGCACGCATAGAAAACGAAAGCATGAAACCCACACAAGAGCAGCGTCAAAAAGCCTTTGAAACGTTTAAAACCACGGACGACCATTGCATGGAAATAGTGGGAATAGCCCACGATAAGCAAGGTAATAAATACTTTTGCTGTAAGAATAGTTGGGGCAGAACCAATCGCTTTGGAGGTTTTATGTACCTTAGCTACAATTATGTGCGCCTAAAAACCATTGCGATATATGTACCACAAAAGTAAAAAGAAGTAAGAATAAAAGAGAATATAGACGGGTTAAATTAAAAAATAAATTAAATTATAATATTATTTAGATTATATTTTGTAGATATGAGAGAATAATTAAATTAAAAATATTTTTATATAATGGTTATTTTCTTATTATATCAAAGCAAAAATAAAGTAAAAATAAAAAATTAAATTATTAGAAATTATGATTATTACAACAACTCCAAACATTGAAGGTTACAAGATTTTAGAGTACAAAGGACTTGTAACAGGCGAAACTATCATCGGTGCTAACTTTGTAAAGGACTTCTTTGCAGGTATCAGAGATATTGTTGGCGGTCGCAGTAGTTCTTATGAGAAAGTGTTACAAGAGGGCAAAGAAACCTCAATTCGTGAGATGATGCAGCGTGCAGAGGCGGTTGGTGCAAACGCTATTGTAGGCGTTGATATTGATTATGAAACTGTCGGACAGAGTGGTTCAATGCTTATGGTGGCTTGTTCTGGTACGGCTGTGAAAATTTAAGCATACCTATCAACACTCATTTTAGCAATGAATAAAGACTGAAAAATAGAATTTCACTTTTTTGTCGCACTTTTATAAGGTGCTGACAATAAGTTATTTAAAATTTAAAAATCCACTATTCAAAGGTTTATAACAGACTTTGAATAGTGGATTTTTAGATTGAGTAAATCAAACGATTTGCTATTTTCTTGTTATTACTTGTCTAACTTCCATGTAACACCGTCTTTGGTGTCCTTAACTTGGAAACCAGCATCGGCAAGCGCATCACGAATTTGGTCGCTAACTGCCCATTCCTTGTTGGCTTTAGCCTTTGCACGAAGTTCCAACACCATGTCTACCACCTTTCCGTATGCCGCTTCGCGTGCATCATTGTTAGTTCCACGCTCATTGATTAAACCGAGAATATCGAACGCAAAGAGGTTTACAGTCTCTGAAAGTTCCTTTAAGTCGGCTTCATTTATTTGCGCTTTGTGGTCAATAAGCAAGTTTATGGTGTGGCAAGCCTCGAAAAGGTGCGAGATAACAGCAGGAGTCATCAAGTCATCGTTCATAGCATCGTAACACTTTTGGCGCAATTCAGCTACAAATTTAGCTGTATTTTCATCGCTCTTGTCTGCGGTTTGCACACGCTTCAAGTCTTCAATGGCATTCATTAGCTTCTCGTAGCCCTTTTGTGCAGCTTGTAACGCCTCGTTAGAGAAGTCTACTGTGCCACGATAATGGGCTGAAAGAATGAAGAAACGAATGGTCATTGGCGAGTAAGCCTGCTCCAATGTGTCGTGATTGCCCGTAAAGAATTGTTCCAAAGTAATGAAGTTGCCCAACGATTTACCCATTTTTTGTCCGTTAATAGTAATCATGTTGTTGTGCATCCAATACTTCACCATGTCATCACCTTGTGATGCTACGGCTTGAGCAATCTCACATTCGTGGTGAGGGAATACCAAATCCATGCCGCCGCCATGAATATCGAAGTGGTTACCGAGGTATTTTCTACCCATAGCAGTACACTCGCAGTGCCAGCCAGGGAAACCATTGCTCCATGGAGAAGGCCATCGCATAATGTGTTCTGGCATAGCACGCTTCCAAAGTGCAAAGTCTACTTGATTGCGTTTCTCGCTTACACCTGCCAATTCGCGCGAGTTATTAATCATGTCGGTAAGGTTTCTGCCCGAAAGTCTGCCGTATTTGTGGTCTTTATCATACTTTGCCACGTCGAAATAAATGCTTCCGTTGCTTTCGTAAGCATAGCCATTTGCCATGATTTCCTTGACAAGTTCTTCTTGTTCTATGATGTGTCCTGTTGCGTGAGGCTCTATTGAAGGAGGCAAAACGTTCAACATTCGCATGGCATTGTGGTAGCGATTGGTGTAGAATTGAGCAATTTCCATTGGTTCAAGTTGCTCCAATCGTGCCTTTTTCTCTATCTTATCGTCGCCCTCATCGGCATCGTGTTCCAAGTGACCAACGTCTGTAATGTTGCGAACATAGCGTACTTTGTAGCCAATGTGTTGCAAATAGCGGAACAAAATATCGAAAGTAATCGATGGGCGAGCATGTCCCAAGTGTGGGTCGCCGTAAACTGTTGGCCCGCAAACGTACATTCCTACGTTGGGAGCAGCAATAGGCTGAAAGCGTTCTTTCTGTCTATGCAGCGTGTTGTATATTACTAAATTCTGCATTTTTAGAGTTCTTTATTATTAATGTAGGTGCAAAAATACAAAATAAATGGGAGTTAGACCACTTATCCGCTAAGTTTTATTATCTTTGCATTATGATATAGCTGCAATTAGCAGATTGTAGGGGCGTGATTTATCACGTTCCTAACAGCAAAAAAGCATTTTTTAGGATATTAGGAACGTGATAAATCACGCCCCTACAACGTAATAGCTTTCTTTGCATTATTCAATAACCTTTTGAAAGGTAAGAAATAAGAAAAAACTATGCGACAAATAATTCATCATTTTACTGATAATGACGCTTATACGTTTAGCTGTCAGTATTATATTTTGCAAACTTACCCTCGTTCAGAGGTAGAATACACCTTCTTCGACCGCCATAAAACGGTTTATCCCGCAGGGTTTGCTGAACTTTTAAATGAGCAGTTGGGTTATATGCCAAGTGTCATTATAACCGAAGAGGAAATAGATTTCTTAAAGAAACGTATGTATTATTTGCCCGAATGGTATTTTACTTTCCTCCGTGGCTATCGTTTCAATCCTCATGAAGTTACGGTTTGGCAAGACGAGGAAGGTCATTTGAACGTAAAAGTATGTGGCAAATGGTATTCTACTATCATGTGGGAAATGCCAATTTTGAGTATCGTTTCCGAATTAATGCACACGCTTCAAGGCGATATTTCAGGCTATGACCCAAAGCGAGAATACGAGCGTTGTGTGGAAAAAACACGCAAAATTTTGTCTTCGGGCTTACTTCTTGGCGATATGGGAACACGTCGCCGAATGTCGTTCGACCACCATAATATGGTTGTGCGTGCCATGAACGAAGTAAACAAGGAGGGAGGTTACACCGATGAAACTGGTTTCCACCCATGGACAGGACGTTTTACGGGAACGAGCAACGTATATTTGGCAATGAAAAACGATATTGTTCCAATCGGTACCATGAGCCACCAAATCATTGAATTTGAGGAAAATGTGAGCGGAGTATTTGAATGTAACTTCAATGTTATGCGCAAATTCAGTGATGTTTATGATGGCGATAACGGCATTTATCTTTACGATTGCTTTGGCGATAAAGTGTTTTTCAGCAACCTATCAAAGCGCATGGCTATGATGTTTACGGGTTTGCGCATTGACAGTGGGGTAGAAGAAGAGCAATTAGAAAAAATCATTGCGAAATATAAATCGCTCGGAATAGACCCAACTACCAAGCAAGTTGTCTTCAGTAATGGACTGAATATTGACCGTGCCATAGAAATTCATCAATATGTAAACGGAAGAATGAAAGACAGTTATGGTATGGGAACTTTCTTAACCTGTGATGTTGAGAACGTAAAACCAATGAACATTGTCGTCAAACTCACCAAGATGCGCATCACAGAGAAACGCGAATGGCACGACTGCGTGAAACTTTCGTGCGACAAAGGCAAAACGTTGGGCAACCCAGAAAAATGTGCGTATCTATTGAGAATGATAGGGTAGAGAGAGGAAACGAAATCTTTGAAAAATAATATAGGCTCTTTTGGAGCATAAAACCGCCTGTTTTGGAGCATAAAACCGCCTGTTTTGGAGTTCAAAATAGGCGGTTTTGCATTTTAAAGCAATAAGTGTGATACGAAATATTTGGTTATTCTTAATAAAATAACTAACTTTGCCATAACGAAATAACATCATTTTGGCTTATGGCAATACATCAATTATGGTCCGATGAATATTGGCTACTGCTGCTACAAGTTTACTTTAAGAAACCAGTAGGGCTAAAACCAACTTTTGCACGCTCAATGGTTGAGTTGAGTTTGGAATTACATATTTCGCCAAGAGTATTGTCTGAAAAACTAAAAGAATTGATAGAACGTGGCACACCAACCTTAGAATCGTTGTGGAAGAAGTATGGCGACAACCCTAAAAAACTCAAAAAAGAAGCCAAAAGAATAAGGGAAATGAAGGGTTTTGGACAGGCTGAAACGTTTTACGAGGGGGTGGAAACGAACGAAACATTTGAAAAGGATTTTCTACCCATCAACGATGCGAAGGATTTAAATAATGTTATCCTCATTATGGTGTTGGATTTATATTTCCAACTCACACCCATTACAATGGTAGAGGAAACACCAGAAGTGAAAGAATTGGCTCATTTAGTGGGAATTACAAGCAAAAGGGTAGTAGAAATATTAGAGATTTTCCAATTTTGCGACCCTTATTTAAACAATAGCGACCTTATGATTTCGCCTATTTTGCTGCCTTGCCAAATGATATGGGATAGATATGGAACAAAAGACCCTAATATTCTTTCACAATTAGCAACAGAATTGCAAGAATATTTTAAGCGATTGTAGGAGTTTTTTCGTAATTTTGCAAGCATTATAAACGGATTATGGCTCAAGAACAAATACAAATTCAAGAACAGAAACAGCAACAAGTGCAACGCCTTTCACAGCAACAAATGTTGCAAGTGAAACTACTTGAAATGCCATTAACCGAATTGGAAGAAAGCGTAAACGCTGAATTGGACGACAACCCTGCTTTGGAAAAAGGGCAAGACGAGGGGGAATATAACGAAAGAAATGAGAGTTCAGAGCAAGAAGAATACGATTTCGATTCGCAAAGGGAAAACGAAGAGCGACAAGATGCGTTAGATTCAGCTTTGGAACATATGGTTTCTGACGATGATTTACCTACATACAGCGGACAAATGCAGCGTGATAATGCTGAATATGAAGAGATTGTATATGGTGATTCCACTTCATTTATTGACAAACTAAACGAACAAATTTCAGAAAGAATACTTACTGAACGTGAAAAAACTGTATTAAAATATCTTATTGGTAGTCTGGACGATGACGGATTACTAAGAAAGGAATTAGACGTAATAGCCGATGAACTTGCAATCTACCAAGGAATTGACTTGAACGAACACGAAATTGAACATATATTGAAACTCTTGCAAGACTTCGACCCGCCTGGAATAGGAGCGCGTTCGCTACAAGAATGCTTGATTTTGCAGATAGAAAGAAAGGTGAAAGAAGGGGAATGGGATAGAAATAGCAATCTATACAAAATCTTATTTACTATCTTCAACAACTATTTTGAAGCCTTTACGAAAAAGCATTGGGACAAAATTAAAAATGCACTCGAACTGTCTGATTTGCAAGTAAAAGCATTACAAAACGAAATAAGAAAACTAAATCCGAAGCCAGGAGCATCAATGGGGGAAACATTGGGCAGAAATGTACAACAAATTACACCTGATTTCATCATTGATACAGACGAAAACGGAAATGTAAGTTTCACTTTAAATCAAGGAGAACTGCCCGAATTGCGTGTTTCACAAAGCTTTAACGATATGCTCGAAACGTTTAAAGAAAACAAAGAGGGCATGAATAGGCAACAAAAGGAAGCATTGCTCTACGCAAAAGGAAAGATTGATAAGGCACAAGGATTTATTGAAGCTATCAAACAACGAAGAAATACACTCTACGTTACGATGAAAGCAATCATCGAAATACAACGAAAATTCTTCCAAGAAGGTAACGAAGCCGATATGAAACCCATGATTTTAAAGGATATTGCCGAAAAAACTGGGCTCGATATATCGACTATTTCACGCGTAAGCAATATAAAATATGCGCAAACAAGATGGGGAACATTCCCTTTACGCCACTTCTTTACCGACAGTTACACCACTGATGAAGGTGAAGAAATGTCTACAAGAAAGATAAAAATAGTGCTGAAAGAGGTGATAGAGCAGGAGGATAAAAGTAAACCATTGAGCGATGACACGCTCGCAAAGGTAATGAAAGAAAAGGGATTTCCTATTGCTCGCCGCACAGTAGCCAAATATCGAGAACAATTAAACTTCCCTGTTGCACGATTAAGGAAAGAATAATAAACTATATTAAGGAGTAAAATAAATTAAAATTCAATGAGTGAGAAAAATATAATCCTTACTGCACGAATAGCAAGCATGCTACTTACACCGTTTTATTTACCGGTTGTAGGCATCTTGGCTATCTTCATTTTCTCCTATTTGAGCATGTTTCCCTTTCAAGTAAAGTTAGCTTTGGTGCTGATGACCTACTTGTTTACGGTGTTAATTCCTACACTTCTCATTCATCTTTACCGCCAATATCATGGCTGGACTCCCATACAATTAGGGCAGAAAGAGCGTAGAATAGTACCTTATATCATCTCCATTTTGTGCTATTTCTTATGCTTTTACATCATGAATTTACTGCATTTACCCCATCTTATAACCTCCATTCTCATCGTAGCCTTGGTTATTCAAATGTTATGTGCCGTTATCAATGTTTATTGGAAAATATCTACCCATACGGCAGCGATTGGTGGAGTGTTAGGAGGGTTGATTGCATTTTCGTTTATGCTCAATTTTAATCCTATTTGGTGGCTCTGTTTGGTCATCATAGCATCTGGAATTGTAGGTTCAAGTCGTATTATTTTGCGACAACACAGCCTCATACAAGTAACAATGGGATTCTTTCTCGGCACGATAAGTGCATTCATTACCATTCTTTTGGTATAAAACAAAACGACAGAGACACTAATCAATATAAAATAACATCATAAAATTAGAAAAAATGAAACCAATAGTAAGTATAATTATGGGTTCAACAAGCGACCTTCCTGTAATGGAAAAGGCTTGTAAGTGGTTGGAACAATACGAAATTCCATTTGAAATAAATGCACTTTCAGCCCATCGCACACCTCAAGCAGTAGAAAATTTTGCAAAAGAGGCTAAAAGTCGTGGCATAAAAGTCATTATTGCAGGGGCTGGAATGGCTGCTGCTTTGCCTGGGGTGATTGCTGCTTCAACAACATTACCTGTTATTGGAGTGCCTATTAAAGGCATGTTAGACGGTTTAGATGCCATGCTTTCAATCATTCAAATGCCTCCTGGCATTCCAGTAGCAACGGTTGGAGTCAATGGAGCGCAGAATGCTGCTATCTTAGCTGCCCAAATGATAGCTTTAGGCGATGAAGAAATTGCAAAGAAAGTGGAACATTGGAAGTCTACTTTAGGACAAAAAATAGAAAAAGCCAATAAGGAATTGTCTGAAATAAACGACTATAAATTTAAATGTTAGATAGGT
This sequence comes from Prevotella disiens, assembly GCF_900454955.1. Lineage (NCBI taxonomy): Bacteria > Pseudomonadati > Bacteroidota > Bacteroidia > Bacteroidales > Prevotellaceae > Prevotella > Prevotella disiens. The sequence continues at coordinate 193,978 of NZ_UGTL01000001.1, forward strand.
TTTAAACATTAATTAAATAGGTTTAAAATATTAATTAGGTAGGTTTAAAACATTAAAATGATAGATTTATTTAATTACGAGCGTAGGAAAAGTTCGGTAACTCATGTTGGTTCATTGGATATGGGAGGCGACAATCCTGTCAGAATCCAATCTATGACAACTACAAATACCAACGATACTGAAGCAAGTGTAGCACAAGCAAAGCGTATTATAGCTGCTGGTGGCGAACTTGTAAGACTTACTACGCAAGGAAAGCGTGAGGCTGAAAATCTCAAATATATCAATGCGCAGCTGCGAGAAGAGGGGATTATGACACCACTCTGTGCAGATGTGCATTTCAATGCCAATGTTGCCGACGTTGCAGCCCTATATGCTGAGAAAGTTCGCATCAATCCTGGCAATTATGTAGACCCTGGTCGCACCTTCAAAGTATTGGAATATACTGACGAAGAGTATGCTAAGGAATTGCAAAAGATAGAAAAACGTCTTACCCCTTTTATTGAAATTTGCAAAGAAAACCACACGGCTGTGCGCATAGGAGTAAACCATGGCAGTTTGTCCGACCGTATTATGTCGCGTTATGGCGATACTCCTGAAGGCATTGTCGAGAGCTGTATGGAGTTTTTACGCATCTTTAAGAAACAAAATTTCAACGATATTGTTATTTCTATCAAAGCCTCTAACACGGTGGTCATGGTACGTTCAGTGCGCCTTTTGGTAGCTGAAATGGAAAAAGAGGGTATGAATTATCCGCTCCACCTTGGTGTTACAGAAGCTGGAGAGGGTGAAGACGGACGAATAAAGAGTGCGGTTGGCATTGGAGCATTACTGAACGACGGTATCGGCGATACTATTCGTGTTTCGTTAAGCGAAGACCCTGAAGACGAAATACCTGTGGCTCGCTATTTAACACGCTATATTCGACAAAAGAAAGGGCATTTAATTGTACCAGCAGAGCCATTCAATGGTTTCGATTATTTGCGCCCTGAACGCCGAGAAACAGTTGCTGTAGAGAATATCGGAGGCGATAATGTGCCAGTAGTCATAGCATCGCAAAACAAAGAAGACAGCAGTTCGACAGTTGTTTCGGCATTGCCTAAACCAGATTACATCTATGTTAATGACAAATTGCCAGAACAATTAAAGGACGGACAACGTTATATTATCGATTATAATGCTTACATTGAGTTGGCTTCAAAGGGCGAATTGCCTTCCGAAAACATCTATCCTATCTTCCCAACGCCTGCCATTCCATTGATAGGAACGGTCAATTCAAAATTGAAATTCTTAGTTGTAAGATATGGAACTCCGTCAGAAGAATTGTTGGCTTGCCTTAAATTCCACCCCGAAGTAGTCGTTATTTGTGTAAGTTCTCATCAAAACAAACTTGCCGAACAACGTGCTTTGGCGCATCAGATGATGATTGCTGGTGTGAAAAATCCACTGATTTTTGCACAAATGTACCAATTCTCAACCGATGATAAGGTAAAGGAAAACGAACCAACTGCCAAAGAACAGTTCCAACTTTCGGCTGCTGCTGACATGGGAGCATTGATGATGGACGGACTAACCGATGGTTTGTGGCTTATGAACGATGGTAATCTTTCGCAAGACGACATCGAACAAACTGCATTTGGTATTCTTCAAGCAGGTCGTTTGCGTATGGTAAAAACCGAATACATATCTTGTCCAGGTTGCGGCAGAACCCTTTACGACCTCCGCACCACCATTGCACGCATAAAAGAGGCTACAAAAGGTATGAATGGGTTAAAGATTGGCATCATGGGTTGCATTGTAAATGGTCCTGGAGAAATGGCTGATGCCGATTATGGCTATGTAGGTGCAGGCTTAAAAAAGGTTAGTTTGTATCGCAAAAAGGTTTGTGTTGAAAAAAATATACCTGAAGAAGATGCAGTAGAACACTTACTCGCACTGATTAAAAACGACCAAAAATAAGGTTGAAACTATCTAAAAAATCCCTGTTAAGCAAGATTTTAACAGGGATTTTTTATGCTTCTATAAAATGAATTACTTCACTTGCGATGTAATTTTTTGTCTTATTCCTTTCATTGTAGTAAGAAATGCCTTAGCAGACCCAAACTTCAAGCGCATATCCAATCTGATTGGAATATGATTATTGTCGTCTGTAACAAAGAAACTGGCTATATTGCGCCATTTATTGTCGTCATATTCATAATAAGAGAGTTCCAAACAACGATATTTCTTATTGTTATCAGCCTTTATTGTTGTCTTTCCATCGTAAATAATGCGTGCAGAATGGGTGCTACTTCCGTCTACTAATGGGAAATTAACAACATATCCTTTCTTCCAACTGGTAGGGTTAAAGCTCCTTGCACGCAAGAAAATACTCATCATATCGTAGACACAATTCTTTGGATTTGTAGTGAGCCAATGATGTTTTCCCTCGTTATTTATGTAATGTTGCTTGATGTTTACACGCCCATTCGGATAAGAATAAAACACTTCGTCCACTGTATAACGCTTGCCTTCCTTGGCTCCCTTGCGATAATAGAGTGGGGCTAAATCTTTCGTATTGTAACAAAGCAACGTATCACGCATTACAAAATACTTGTCTAACTTTCCGTTTCCTCGTGTCATAAGCGATGCTCTATAAGCTGGAATGCCTTTATAAGTGGACGAAACCGTATACCATGAGGCTGTACCTACCTTGACCCACACAAATTGCCAATTGAAATAAAGGTTATAAGTCAGAAATTCGCCACTATTAAATGCTGTATTTCTGAATGAACATTGCGCTGATGAAGCAACTGAAAGTAACAACATAAGCGAAACAACTATATATTTTCTAAAATCCATTTTATCCACAATTTTCTTTACTCTCTTCATAATAATATTATTTTTCTTTTTAAATAAGAAAAGAAATATGATGATGATAGGCTGTGGATAGCGTTCATAACTTTTTAAACAAATCCTTGTCTATTTCGTTATCAACGTTTTGTTACGAGTTATCCACAATCATTTTTCTTTCTTTCTTATTGATTATCAGTTATATTTTTGAGTTATCAACATATCAACAATCTACTGCAAATATAATAAGTTTATATCTTTTAAACGATAAAAGGTGTGCAAAACTTTCATAAAACGACTTTAATAACTTTTGGGTTATCCACCAAACCTATTGAATAACTTTTGTAGTGTGGATAAATTCGTGTTTTTAAAAAGTTATTAAGTGGGTTTTCCACAGACTTATCCACACTTTTTTCATAAAAATCGAGTAGGGTAGAGTAGGGTGGTTTCGCTTCTTTGCATGATTCATATAGGTTGTTTAAAATTCAAAAGATCCTATATTGATTTTTAAAGTGAGCGTTATTCTTCCGAAAAATAATAAAAAATAAAAGCCAAAAGCAACTTTTCATTGCTTTTGGCTTTTATTTTATGCTATAAAAACACTGCTATTCAGTAGTGTTTTGCTCTATTTCTACCAAAATAACATTATTTTCTAAATCTTCATCTGTTGTATTTTTGGTTTCCATTTTAGCCTTTTCTTCCGCCTCTTTTTGAAGTCTAAGTTTCTTTGCAGCAAAGATTTTATCGGCAAACTTTGCATCTTTTCTGATTCGTTGCATTGTTTCTTTGGCTGCTTCCTGCTGACTTTCTTTTTTAGAGTATCCTTTTCCCTCTCCGCAAGCTATATTTTCTAAGATTACTTGGAAAGAAAAAGTAGGATTTCCATCGCTGTCTTTTCCAAAATTAAGCGGTTTAAACTCAATCTCAACCTTATGTTTTTGTGTCCATTCCAACAATTTTGACTTGAAATTCACCTCCTTATAAGCCACCTTATCAATATTGATGAGTTCGCCAAGGATTTGCTTTTGCATGAATTTTTTACAAGCATTATAGCCGTGGTCAAGGTATAACGCACCCACTAAAGCCTCGAAAGCATTGCCGCCCAAATAACTATTGTGTGATGCTGAACGCCCATTGGAAAGAATAAGACGTGTAATTCCCATGTCTTTTGCCAATCGATTGAGCGTATCACGTTGGACTATTTTGGAACGAGTATTGGTCAAAAATCCTTCACGTTTGCCAGAAAAATGTTGGAAAACAATGTCGCCTACAATTGCATCTAAGATTGCATCGCCAAGAAATTCTAAACGTTCGTTGTTGATAGGACGCCCTTTCTCGTTTCTTCGGGCTACACTCTTATGCAAAAGTGCCGTCTTATAATATTCAAGATTGTGAGGAAGGATACCAATTATATGGTATATAGACAAATAAAGCTCCTTTTCCTTGCGGAAAGGGAGCCTTATTTGGTCAATGAATTTATTCAGCATACTTCTTGAAAATCACGCAAGCATTATGACCTCCGAAGCCAAATGTGTTGCTAAGAGCAGCACGAACTTCGCGTTTTTGAGCCTTATTAAACGTAAAATTCAAATTGTAATCTAATTCAGCATCTTTATCCTCGTCATCGTGATTGATGGTTGGAGGAATAATATCATTCTGAATAGCAAGTACACAAGCCATAGCTTCAACCGCACCAGCGGCACCAAGCAAGTGTCCCGTCATACTTTTTGTAGACGAAATATTGAGTTTGTAAGCTGCATCGCCAAAGAGTTGTACAATGGCTTTAGCCTCTGAAACATCACCAACAGGAGTTGAAGTGCCATGAACATTGATGTAATCAATATCTTCAGGAGTCATTCCAGCATCGTCTAAAGCTGCTTTCATCACTAAATTAGCACCTAATCCTTCTGGGTGAGAAGCTGTGATATGATGAGCATCAGCCGATTCACCTTCTCCAACCAACTCTGCGTAGATTTTAGCACCACGCGCTTTAGCGTGTTCCAACTCTTCGAGAATCAAACAACCAGCACCTTCGCCCATAACAAAGCCATCGCGACTTGCTGAGAATGGACGTGAAGCAGTTTCAGGCGAATCATTACGAGTTGAAAGCGCATGCATAGCATTGAAACCACCTACACCACCTTCGGTAATAGCAGCTTCAGCACCACCACTAACAATCATATCAGCTTTGCCCAAACGTATCAAATTGAACGCAGTACCAATAGCATTGGTTGATGAAGCACAAGCCGAAGTAGTTGTAAAGTTAGGACCATGGAAACCAAAACGAATACTGATATGACCAGAAGCAATGTCAGCAATCATTTTAGGAATAAAGAATGGGTTGAATTTTGGTCCGTTTTCAATGTGAGTAGCATAGTAACCAATTTCTTCTTCAAAGGTTTTGATACCACCAATACCTACTCCGTAAACTACTCCGATACGGTTTTTATCAGCTTTTTCTAAATCAATTCCGCAATCTTCAACACCTTGAACAGCGCTAATGATAGCCAATTGAGTGTAACGGTCGAGCTTACGAGCCTCTTTACGGTCAATATAATCGTTTATATTTAAGTCTTTAACCTCGCAAGCAAACTTTGTTTTAAAGTTGGTTGTATCGAATTTTGTAATGAGACCAGCACCACTTTTACCTTCAAGCATGGCTTTCCATGTCTCTTCTGGGTTGTTTCCCAATGGTGTAACGGCACCAAGGCCTGTTACAACAACTCTTTTTAATTCCATTAATTTCTAATTTAAATTATTGTCATCGGTATTCCGATACGCTTTAAGGTTTCTTTCAGAATGAAATTAAGGAGTTAAGCAAGGGTTCTACTATCATTATTGAATGAACAATGTAAGTAAAACGTTGGCTTAACTCCTTAACTTCTTATTCTAATATTAAGTATTCTGAATGTTGAAACCTAAGTAAGAATAAGTAATTGCTTTAAGAATAATTGCGGTAGGAGTAATACTCCTTCCACAATTATATGTCTTCTTACTTAGCGTTCTCTTCGATATAAGCAATAGCGTCGCCTACAGTAGCGATTTTTTCTGCCTTATCGTCTGGAATAGAAATACCAAATTCTTTTTCAAATTCCATGATAAGTTCTACAGTATCCAATGAATCGGCACCAAGGTCGTTTGTGAAACTTGCTTCTGCCTTTACTTCTGCCTCGTCAACACCGAGCTTATCTACGATAATTGCTTTTACCTTTGATTCAATTTCTGACATAATTATAAGTTTTTAATGTTTTAATAATAACTTTCAATTTCTAAAATCGGCTGCAAAGGAAAGATTTTTTTTCCATGTACGCAAATATTTTAGTCAAAAATATGCTCTTTATTGCACAAACTATATGCGATTGTGCAAGAAAAATGCTACTTTTTCTATTATATTGCGATAAATCAAGTCATTATGACACATTGTTAGAAGATTACTTTTACGGAGAAAAAATAAAATAATCATCGTTACACGAAAAGAAAGTGCGTAAGAGAATTGCAAAAATATTTATATTTCTTATTCAAATAGCACCGACTTTTTGACCAATCTTGTATTTATATGAAAATCAACGCATTAGGAATAGTATTTTCAAACCTATTGTTTCGCACTCGAAAACAATAGGTTTTGAAGCTCAAAAGAGCCTGTTTTGAACGCCAAAACAATAGGTTTTAAAAATCGACTAAATAGGGACTGTTCTAAATTCCATAAAGTAAAGGAATAAATTAAGTTTTTATTGCATATTATTTTTATAGGTGGATTCTAAAAATTACCACCGCAAGAAATATACTTAGGAAATGGGTTTCGTTTTGTTTTTCTTTGGTTTCTTTTTGGTTCAAATCGCCAATTCGTGCGGTTGCATAGCTCGCTATGCGCCCTTACTCATTGACAATTTGCTCACAAAAAGAAAAGCAAATTAAAACAAAGCTAATTTTTAGAACCCACCTATAAAGAATTATTTTTTAATTTCAACTTTTTCAGTACGCATTCAAAGAAATTCACTTATAATAGTCAAGTATAAGTCTTATCAAAAAGATGAATAAGAGGTAACGATTAGATTTTTAAGTAAAAAAATTAATAGTTATATGTCACAAAAATCAATTTCATTCGTTAAACTATTGAACAACGATGGAAATAGAACAATTCAACCGAATAGTTACGAACCTGCAAGCATCACTGCTCAGACAGGCAAGAACATTAGAAGGAGGAGACGCCGATGCCAATGATTTTGTGCAAGAAACGTTCCTTCGACTATGGACTATGCGTGAACGATTGGATAAACATCAGAACATAGAGGCTTTGGCTATGGCTACTTTAAAGCATATTGCAATAGACCATTGGAGGCATCGCCGCTATTATGAATGCAATAAAGGGGAGCAAACGCAAGACCTTATCATTGAGAAAGACTATTTAGCAGCAAAAGATGAAATGGCTTTCATTGGAATGATAGTGGAGCATCTTCCTCCATTGCAACAACAAATCTTCCGCTTAAAGGATATAGATGGATACGAAAATGAGGAAATAACGAAAATTTGTGGCTGCACTGTGGAAGCAGTAAGACAGAATTTATCTCGCGCTCGCCGCCGCATTCAGAAAGAATATGTAAGATTAACGATAGAAAGGAATAAGTTATGCAAATGAAAGATATAAGACAATTGGTTGAAAAATATTTCGATGGCACTACAACTGTGGCAGAAGAGCAACAATTGCGTGACTTCTTTATTCAAGATGCGTTAATATTGCCCGAAGATTTAAAGCCTTTAAAAGCTTTATTCGCTTGGGAAAAGCAGCAAAAAATAGTTTCAGAATTATCATCAAACTCGGTAATTGAGAAATCTTCTAAGCAACAACGAAGTAAACTTTCTCAAAAAATTATTATGCTAATTTCTATAGCAGCGATATTTATGGTCGTTGTATTGATGATACGGCAAGTGAAATTAGGACAGTATAATGATTATGGTGTGATAAATGGTGAACGTACCACAAACAAAGAAATATTACATCGTGAAGCCGAAGCAGCGTTAGATATTGTCTCAAACGATGGAGATAAAGATTTTGATGCACTTTTATTAATAGGAGAAAATAGTAATGAAAAGTAAAATGAAAAGTATTTTTCTTATTATAGCCTTTCTTTTGTGTCAATTACCAATAAAAGCACAAAAGGATTTGCAGGTGGGAGCAGCCTTTGAACGATTTGGACGAGAGAAAGGTTGTAAGATGGTTGTGCTGAATAACACCACTTTGCGAGGCTATAAATTACAGGTTTATAAATCATTAACCTATAAACGCATAGGCAATAGAATAAAACCTTATTTGCAAGGCGATAGAAAAAAAGCAAAGAAAATTAGAGAAATAATCGAAAATGGAAGTATAACAAGTGGGTATTACATGCTCCCTCCTTTATCTTCGAGCATCAATCGGTATATTCTTTTTTCGAATAGAGATGATGGAGGTGGGGCTTTGATATACATAGAAGGTGCGCTTGGACCTGACGATATACTCAAACTTTGCTATATAAAGCGTTAAAAAATAAAATGTATAAACTGAAAATTATGAAAAATCTATTATTAGCTCTATCATTTATGGCAGTTGTTCCAGGAATAGCTGCTGAAAAGAACGATACAACCTTTCAGTATCGTGATAAACAAATCGTAGTAAAAATCGATAGTGTGGAAACCAAAATAGTTTTGTTAGACAAAAATGGAAACGAATACACAAAAACAAAAGAAGAAAGTTATGTAGACGGACAAGAAGTAGAGCGTATCTTTGTGTCATCGCCTTTTGTACCAATAAAAAAGAAGAGCGGACACACATTCTATGGGCATTTTGCAGATTTCTTTATAGGACAAAATTTGTTGAATGGAGGCAGCGAAATGCATAGTAGAGACGCTAAATCGTTAGAATGGGGCGTAACAGTATTTGATATTGGTTTAGGATTAACAAAGTCTGATGCCTTTGGCTTAATGTCAGCACTACAAGTGGGTTTTGTTCATAATCATTTTAATACGGATTATGTCCTTAATAATATTGGTGATAAAACTATAATGGTGAAGAATGATACTACGGGAGTGAAAACAAGCTTCTTGAAATATACATATTGGAAGATACCTTTGATATTCGAATGGAAAAAAAAATTTGCTAAACGTGATGCTTTTATTGGAATAGGTGTATCTATGGAATGGCGTACAAATATAAAAAGTAAATACAGAATAGGCGATAAACGTTATACGGTAAGCAGGGAATTGAATGTAAATCCTATTGGTATAGACCTTGAAGGCTACATTGGCTTTGCTGGATTCAATATATTTGCTCACTATGGACTAACCAAAATGTTTAAAGATGGTCCCACTTGCCACCCTATTGGGTTAGGAGTTGGATTTACATTTTAGTGCTTCTTAATTCCTCATCTATAATAAATACGTGGGCAACAATGAGTTGTCCACGATTTTATTATATCTATTTTCTCCAACCAAAAAGAACAAAAAAGGACTAAACTTTTGTTTTTAGAGTAGCTAACTTTTCATAGAAAGTTTTTATTCAAACTTATATATTCTTCATTTCCCTTGCCTTTCGTTTGTGTATCTGATTTATTTCGAGTATATTTGCACAAAAATTAAAATCATAAGAATATGTCATTTACAGAACATTGTAATGAGATTTTTGGTCAAGCTATCCGTGATTACCACATTAAGGATAATGTTGATACACCTATTAGTAATCCATACGAACGAGAATCTATTGAAAATCGTTTGTATTTGAAATGCTGGATTGACACCGTTCAGTGGCATTTTGAAGACTTAATCCGCGACCCTCACATCAAACCAGAGGACGGAATGCAACTAAAACGCCGCATCGACCGCTCTAATCAAGACAGAACTGACTTGGTGGAACAGATTGATTCTTATTTCCGTCAGCTCTATTCTGATGTGAAAATATTAGACGATGCGACGATAAACACCGAAAGTCCAGCATGGGCAGTAGACCGTTTATCGATTCTTGCACTCAAGATTTACCACATGAAAGAGCAGGCTGAGCGCACTGATGCAACGGCTGACCACATTGAAAAGTGCAAGAATAAATTGGCAATTCTCCTTGAACAACAAGTTGATTTAGGCTCGGCTATCGACCAATTGCTTGAGGATATTAAGACAGGACGCAAGTATATGAAGGTATATAGGCAAATGAAAATGTACAACGACCCTGCCACTAATCCTGTACTTTACAAGAAATAGATTGAGGACAGACCACATTATTATAATCCGATTCTCTGCTATTGGCGATGTCGCTATGGCAGTTCCCGTTATTTACTCATTGGCTACGCAATATCCAAAGGTGCGTATCAGTGTCTTATCGCGTCCGTTTGCTCGTCCATTCTTTGCTTATATGCCCAAGAATGTAGACTTTATGGAAGCCGATTTGAAGGGAGAATACGTTGGAATAAAGGGTCTAAACAAATTATACGGCAGACTGTTGGCGAAACAACCAACAGCCATTGCCGATTTCCACAATGTGTTACGCACAAAATTTATACGCAATCGATTCAAATTACACGGCTATAAAGTCGCTACAATCGACAAACATAAGGCAGAAAAGCGTAAACTTTGTAGGAAATCAAATAAGGTAATGGAACAGCAACCCACCTCATTCCAAAATTATGCCGATGTACTTGCTCGGTTGGGTTATCCTATTAAGATTGATTTTACAACTCTTTTTCAGAACGGAGAAAACATTCTTTCGTCTTTAACAAGTATTGGCGAGAAACCAAACAACGAACAATGGTTTGGCATTGCGCCCTTTGCTGCGCACGAAGGCAAGATGTATCCGAAAGAAAAAATGGAGGAAGTAATCCAACTTTTGCAAGATTCTAAACGCCCATTGCGCCTCTTTCTTTTCGGTGGAGGGAAAGAAGAAAAGGAAATTTTAAGCCAGTGGGCAGCGAAATATCCTATTTGTACTTGCGCATTTGAAAAGCTTAACGGACTCAATGAAGAACTTATTTTGATGAGCCACCTTGACCTTATGCTTTCAATGGATAGTGCTAACATGCACTTAGCTTCACTTGTTGGAACTCGTGTGGTTAGCATTTGGGGCGCAACTCACCCATTTTGCGGTTTCCTCGGGTGGAAACAAAGCGAAAAAGACGTTATTCAAAACGAAAATCTTACTTGTCGCCCTTGTTCAGTGTATGGAAATAAACCTTGTTACAGACAAGATTTTGCTTGTATGAATAGTATTGAGCCACAAACCATCGTTCATCATTTGCTTGAACAGACTATCCCTACTAATCCTCTCAATACTTCTGAAACCAATGAAAATAAGTCTTGAAGAATTATCAGTTGGTTATAAAGGTTTTGCTCCTGTGGTTTCCGATATTAATGTTGAAATTCATAGTGGTAAACTCACTTGTTTGATAGGTTCAAATGGTATAGGAAAGTCTACTTTACTGAAAACTTTGACGGGTTTTTTGCCTAAAATTAGCGGTCGTTTACTCTTAGATGGTCGTGATATTGACTCGCTTACTCAACGCGAACGAGCAAAATATATCAGCATTGTCTTGACTTATAAGACCGATGTTCAAAACCTTAATGTTGCCGAAATGGTGGGAATGGGTCGCATGCCCTACACTGGTTTCTGGGGAAAGCTAAACGCTGACGACCAAAAGGTGGTTAATGAAGCCATCAACTTGGTAGGAGTAGAGCATTTACGCCACCGTATGGTGCAAACTTTGTCGGACGGAGAACGCCAAAAGGTGATGATTGCCAAAGCCCTTGCCCAGCAAACTCCCGTTATTTTATTAGATGAACCCACTTCTTTCCTTGATTTTCCTTCGAAAGTAGAGATGCTCCAGCTGCTCCATCGTTTGGCAAAAGAAACCGATAAGGTAGTCTTTCTTTCTACCCACGACCTTGAATTAGCCCTCCGCATTGCCGACACACTCGTGGAATTGAACAAAAATGGGCTGCATATCGTTGAGGCTCCCGATGTTCAAAAAAGCATTAACACCTTGTTAGGCGAATGATTTTTACAGTTGTAAAAAAAAGAAGGTAACCCAAAACAGGCTATTTTGTAGCGCAAAACCTATTGTTTTGCATTCTAAAATAGGCACTTTTAATTTTTAAACAATAGGTGGAAAAACTGAAACCTGCCCTCCCACGAAACATGAACCGCTATTTTACTCTGAACAAAATTACTACACAAAAGTGTAAAAAATGAACAAAAAGAAGAAAATAAATTCGTTTTTTTTTATAAGAAAAAGTTCTTTTCTTACCTTTGTTGGCACTAATATATTAAGCATAAACAATTATGAAGAAATTTTACATGGTGCTAACCATGCTTTTGTTATTTGCAAACATGGCAAAAGCGCAGCAAACCATTCGAGGTTGGATAGTAGACGAACAGCGTTCACCTATTGAGTATGCCAATATTATTGCGCTTTCGGTGCGCGACTCTTCGCTCGTTACGGGTGCTATCACCGATAACACGGGCGCATTCCAACTCTCTGTACCCAACGATGCAAAGGTATTTTTGCGCATTTCGGGCGTAGGCTATACTCAAAGCAATATTTCTCTGCCCCTCACTACCGACACTTTGCAGTTGAAAGCAGAAGCAAAGACGATGGAAGGTATCACCATTACAGCACAACGCCCCAAAATGGCTATTCGCAACGATGCCCTTGTTACTACTATCATTGGTTCTTCATTAGCTAAAGCAGGTTCGGGAAACGATGTCTTAAAACGCATTCCGCTGCTTTCGGGCAAAGATGGCAACTATTCTGTGGTGGGTAAAGGTTCGGCTGTTATCTACATTAACAACAGAAGAGTCAACGATGCCACGGAATTGGAGCGTTTGAACTCATCGGATATTAAAGATGTAGAAGTAGTTACCAATCCTGGTGCGCGCTATGATGCTTCGGTGCGTGCCGTTATTCGTATTCACACTGTGAAACGGGCGGGCGATGGCTTTGGTTTCGATGCTCGTTCGTCGGTTTACTATTGGGAAAACTGGGACACAGAGAACCAACTGAACGCATACTATCGCCACAAAGGATTGGAAATAACGGCTGGAACGGGTTACTATATTGACAATGGTATCAATAATCAAACAACCATAAATGAGGTGCAAATTGCCAATTTGTGGGAAAACAGATGGAATAGTGAGAGCAAATCCCGCAGTACGAACAATAATTATACACTTTCAGCAGCCTACGAAATAAACCAAAACCATGCTGTGGGAGCAAGATTTTTCACAAATTTGGTGGTTGGCAAAAACGACAATCATGGTGTTTTCTCAACTGATATTTTGAAAAACAATATACTTTACGACCACATTGAATCGCAAATACAAGGCAAAGCAAGTGCCATTCCTAACAAAAGTTTGTCGGCTTACTATGTCGGAAAAGTTGGAAAATTGGGCATTGACTTCAATACCGACTATTATTATGGAAGAGAAACCGACAAAAAAATAACCACCGAGCAAAGCAAAAACTATGAAAACCGCACGGTTACAACAGTAGGACAGCACGCCAACCAGCTATTTGCTACCAAGTTGGTGCTTTCACACCCACTGCTTGGCGGAAATCTTTCGGTAGGAAATGAGAACACTTACACCAACCACGAGCAAACTTTCAACAACGAAGAAGGCTTTGTAGCCAATGCAACATCAAGCATTAAGGAGCGTAACAATGCGGTATTTATGGAGTATAGTCGCATGACATCTATCGGACAACTCATGGCAGGACTTCGCTACGAACACGTTAATTCCGATTACTACGACCAAGGCGTTTATAGCCCAGACCATAGCCGCACTTACAACCAATGGTTTCCATCGTTCAGCTTTGCTACACAAATTAAAAAAGTGAATTTACAACTCGCTTATTCGGCAAAAACACGTCGCCCATCATACAATCAGTTGGGCAACAATGTTTCGTATGTGAACCGTTTTACACGCCAGAGCGGCAACCCAACATTGAAACCAACCACATTGCACGACCTTTCGTTGGTTACAAATTGGAAAATCCTTACCCTTGTTGCCAATTACACTGAGACGCACAACCAAATTATGTATTGGAACGAGCAAGACCCTAACGATGAGAATATTACAACATTACGTTATCGCAATTTAGATAAATTACCAAAAATTTCTTTAAGCCTTACTGCATCACCAACCATAGGCATTTGGTCGCCACAACTCACATTGTTCTACCAAAAGCAGTGGTTTGACATTGAGCGTTTGGGCAGAAAATTCGATTTAAGCAAACCTATTTGGGGCATACAAATGAACAATTCGTTTGAATTTAAGCACAATTGGACAGTAGAATCCTTCATGCAATTCAATTCGAAGGGTATAACAGAAAATACAGAACTTATCAGCAATTGCTTTAATTTCAATTGTTCGGTGCGCAAAACCTTCTTGAACGATAGACTTTCCGTTACTGTTGGTGTAGACGATTTGTTCAATCGAGGATCGCAACAAGTTATTCTCTACACAAATACACTGAAAACAACGGTTCATCAAGAGTTCGATTCACGACAAGCATACGTTACTTTGCGCTACAAATTCAACACAGCACGCAGTAAATACAAAGGAACGGGTGCAGGAAAGAACGAGCGCAGCCGCTTCTAAAAGAGCTTGAAAAGAATAGTAAAAAGTCCATGTTTCGCCTTGTTTGAAGGCAAAATATGGATTTTTTGCGTTAAAGTTACTAACATTATTTAACTTGTTAAAATGCCACCATGTATTAATAAGGTGTAAAAAATCAGCTTATTTTTGGTTTTATAGGGCTAAATTGCTATCTTTGCATTTCAAAATAGACATCTAACAAATAAAATATTAACATCTACTATGGATTTATTAAAGCAAATTGTTGCTCGTGCTAAAGCCAACAAGCAACGCATTGTACTTCCTGAAGCTGAGGAAGAGAGAACTCTGAAAGCCGCTGACAAAGTATTAGCCGACGACATTGCAGAATTAATTCTTATTGGTAACCCTGACAACATCAAGAAATTGGCAGCTGATTGGGGCTTAAAAAACATTGATAAGGCTACTATCGTAGACCCAGAAAACAACCCACGCAGTGAAGAATATGCTGCAAAACTTACTGAACTCCGCCAAAAGAAAGGCATGACCATAGAAAAGGCACGCGAGTTGGTAAAGAATAATCTCTATTTGGGTTGTATGATTATAAAAATGGAAGGTGCTGACGGACAAATTTCAGGTGCACTTTCAACTACAGGCGACACACTTCGCCCAGCATTACAAATTATTAAATGCGCACCAGGTATTAGCGTTGTAAGTGGCGCAATGCTTGTTTTGACCCACGAAGCACAATATGGCGAAAACGGCGTAGTAGTAATGGGCGACGTTGCCGTTACTCCAAATCCAACCGCAGAGCAATTGGCTCAAATCGCATACACCACCGCAGCAACTGCAAAGAGTGTAGCTGGCTTTAAAGCTCCACATGTTGCAATGCTCAGTTTCTCTACAAAGGGGTCAGCAAAAGACGCTATTGACAAGGAAACAGGCAAGAGTGTTTACATCATTGACAAGGTGATTGAAGCAACAAAGATTGCAAAAGAACGCTACCCAGAACTTGAAGTAGACGGCGAAATGCAGGCTGACGCAGCACTTGACCCAACTGTTGCAAAAAAGAAAGCACCAGGTTCAGACATCGCTGGCAAGGCAAACGTATTGGTTGTGCCTAACCTCGAAGTTGGAAACATTGGCTACAAGTTAGTTCAACGCCTCGGTGGCGCAACAGCAATTGGTCCTATTCTCCAAGGTATTGCACGTCCTGTAAACGACCTTTCTCGTGGTTGCTCAGTAGACGACATCTATTATATGGTGGCTATTACCGCTTGTCAAGCACAAGACGCTAAGGCTTAAAACATTGTAGGGGCGTAATTTGGTTGCAAACATAGTGGTTTTAAATTGCGTTCCTATGCTTAAAAAATAAACAGAAAACAAAAATTACATCATGAAGATATTAGTTTTAAACTGCGGAAGTAGCTCTATCAAGTACAAATTGTACGATATGGCTGACGAAAGTGTGCTTGCACAGGGTGGTGCAGAGCGTATTGGCTTGGACGAAGCATTCGTAAAAGTAACAATGAAAGATGGTAGCAAAGAGAAAGTTATGCACGATATGCCTGACCATAAAGAAGGTGTTAAGTTCGTGTTCGACCTCTTGCTCGACCCAAAATATGGCGCATTAAAGAGCCTTGACGAAATTGATGCAGTGGGACACCGCATTGTGCAAGGTGGCGACTTGTTTGAAAAGAGTTGCATTGTAACCGAAGAAGTGGAAAAAGGTATTGAAAGTTTGATAGACCTTGCACCAGTTCACAACCTCGGACACTTACGCGGTTTGAAAGCGGTTGATGCTTTAATGCCTCACACTCCACAAGTAACCGTATTCGACAATGCTTTCCATAGCACAATGCCTCCTCACGCTTTCCTCTATGCTGTGCCTTACGAAATGTATGAGAAGTACCACGTTCGTCGTTACGGATTCCACGGAACAAGCCACCGCTATGTTTCTAAGCGTGCATGCGAGTTCTTGGGCGTAGATTATAAGAGCCAAAAAATTATTACTTGCCACATTGGTAACGGTGCTTCAATGGCTGCTATCAAGAACGGAAAGGTAATTGATACCTCAATGGGCTTGACTCCGTTGGCAGGTATGATGATGGGTTCACGTTGTGGCGACATTGACGCTTCAGCTGTTACCTACATGATGGAGAAACTTGGTAAAACGCCACAAGAGATGGCTGACTACTTGAACAAAGAAAGCGGTGTACTCGGTATTACAGGCATTAGCTCTGATATGCGTGACATAGAAGCTGCAGAAGCAGCTGGTAACGAGCGTGCTATTCTTGCTTTAAAAATGTATTCTTACCGCATTAAGAAATACATCGGTGCTTACGCAGCTGCAATGGGTGGCGTAGACATGATTATTTGGACAGCTGGTGTAGGCGAAAATCAAACTAGTCTTCGTATGGATTCTTGCGAAGGACTTGAATTCCTCGGCATTAAGATGGATAAAGAAAAGAACAATTGCCGTGGTGTTGAGCATGTAATTTCAGCTGACGACTCTAAGGTGAAGGTTCTTTTAATTCCTACCGATGAAGAAATTGTAATTGCTCGCGATACACAAGAGCTTGTTATGGAGGCTAAGAAGTAATTTTAGCCCAAAGTAACAGAATATAAAAAAATAAAAAGTGGACAACTCTCAAACGGAGTTATCCACTTTTTTTATTGTCCTTTCCACTTGAATTAGTCTTTTTAATGGCAGAAGAATTGCTGCAAATAGGTGTGTGAACAAGACTTATAGACTTTTCTTGAGATTTATTCTCTTCTGTTCCAATTCTTTATCGTCTACATAAGCAAGTGCATATCCCCAATAAAGATAGGCAGCCTTTAAATCTTGTTGTTTAAGTTTTGCCTCTCCTATATTTTTGTAGATTACAAACATGATGGGTTTGCTGGGTTCGTATAGCTTAGCTGCCGTCTGTAGATAGTTGATAGCCTCATCATAATGATTCAATTGGTTTTCAACAACTCCCAATCTATAAAAACCAACAGGCAATTTTGGATTTAAAGCCACTGCTTTTTTAAAGTAAAAAGCTGCCGAATCAAGTTTGTTTAAATATTCAAATGCCCCTGCCGTATAATAAAAAGCGTTGTAACTGGCTTCGTCCATTTCCATAATGTCCTTGTAAATGTTGATACATTTCTCATATTTTTGGGCAAGAAAATAGGCTTCTCCCAATGCTTTGTTCACTTCAACATTGGTAGAATCGAGTTTATAATAACGCTCTCCATAGAGCACAGATAAAAATGGCGCATCGTCATTATCCTCTTGAGATAAGAAAACTTGTATAAGGTCGGCAAGAATATGCCCATCCATTGGAAATTTTTCAAGAAGTTTCTTTCCCCAATAGGTCTGTTCTTCAGTCTTTTTCATTGCGCCTTGTGCGTAATACATTTCGCGTAAAGCATCGTGCGTCAAGCTATCTTCTGGAATTTTTTGCAGCAAATCAATACATTTTTTATAGGCTGTGCGAAGATAATAACAATTGGCAAGTTTCATTTTTATGGTGTTATTATCGTTCATAGCTTGTGCTTGCTGATAAAAATCTAAGGCATGAAAATAATCATACGCCTTTACACAACTGTCGCCTTGTGCTATTAGTTGCTGATTTCTTTGTGCAAAAGCTGGCATACAGGCTACTATGAAAATAAAAATGAAGATTTTTAACTTTTTCATCGTGATTATTTTTGATGAACACCTATGGTGAATATCGTAAAACCATAGGCGTTCTGTTGTGTTTCAAGTCTTTTCTTGATTTACCTTGCTTGCTTTTTATAACTTACAAGTGAATTTCAATTACTTCCTTTTCTTTTTTCGTTGCCTTTCTAGCCTCTTTTTTGCTTAATTTGAAACTTACAGGAAGGATAAAATTGGTTTCTATTGCTTTGCCATTTTCTATGGCTGGTTTCCATTTTGGCATAGAAGAAATCATGCGAAGGGCTTCTTTATCGAGTGCAGGACTCACTCCTTTTGCCACTTTTGGGTTATTAACGCTGCCATCGGCTGCTATTGTAAAAGCAACAATAACGTTTCCTTCTTCGTTTTTCTTTACTGATTCATCAGGATACTTTACATTTTGCATTAACCAAACATTGATATTACCACCAAATTGAGGCATTTGGTAATCACTTTTTTTATTTTTTGCCGCTTTCTTTACCACCTTCTTAGGGTTCGGAACATTGGTTTGGAGGTTTGTTTCGGCTATATTCTGCGTAATGACTAACGCCTTATCTGCTTTGGATTCAGTAGGTTGGTTCATTTTTATAGCTTGATTGCTCAGCACAGAAACTTCTTTTTGGGCTACATTAGAAACGGCTCGTGCTACACTTTCAATATTGCTGACCACCAATAGGGCTGCCGTCATGGGAACAATCAAGGCATATTTTGCCTTTCCTATGCTTTTTGTTCTTTTCTTGTTCATCATCTTGATTCTTTTTTTAAGAGGTAAAACATTAAAATTATTTGATATTGTAGCTACGTTCTTCTTATATGTCAAGCCGAGCAAATGATATTGATACTGCTTACTATCGGAACCACATTCCAATACTCTATTATCGGCAAGATATTCTAAATTCAATCTAACTTCACGCCTTAGCAACCATGCGAACGGATTTACCCAAAATAGGATTGTAAACAGCTCAGTTACAATAATATCTATGGAATGCTTTTGCTGGCAATGGGCTGCTTCGTGGGTTATAATTTCGTCTAATTCTTGAATTTTATGTTTGGTAGGATTAACGAAAATCCAATTAAAAAACGAGAAAGGACTCTCTATTTTCTCTAAGATATAAACACTCTTCCCATTGATAAGCTTTGTTTTACAACGATTTTTCAGCTTCACAATGCTCACAATTTGCCATGCGAAACGTGCCAAAAGTATTGAAACGACTATGGCATAGATTAGGACATAAACAAAATCCCACGAACTGGCTCCGCTATCTTTAATTCCTATGGTTACCGTTGGCAATACATTGGTTGCATAATGGGTCGCCATGGACGTGAGTTCTTCGTTACTTGTTACCCAATAAGACAGATTTAACCCTGGCACAGCAATGGAAATAACAATGATTCCCAGCAATGTTATTCTTCTAAAAAGGAAGAATGTATCGCCCGAGAAGATGAGTTTGTAAAATCCCAAAAGGACGATGAGGGCAATATTTATTTTCAATAGATAGAGTAACATCATTATTTTTTTAATTTTTGAGCGAGGAAAGCGTAAGACTTATTTATCTTTTGAAGCCTTTTTAGGCTTTTCCCTTTTCTATTTCTTCAATAATTTCTTTCAATTCGTCAGGCGAAATCTTGTCTTCTTTGGCGAAAAATGAAACCATTTCGCGGAAAGAATTCTTGAAATAATTGCCTACAAACCCCTTCATAAAGTCGGCTTTATACTCCGTTTTCGCTATTTTCGGACTATAATGGTAGGTCAAACCTTTTTGTTTTGCGTTTAAAAAACCTTTCCGTTTCAAGTTGTTTATAACAGAAGCCAAGGTAGTATAAGGTGGTTTTGGGTCGTCCAATTCGTTCAAAACCTCCTTAGTCGTGCAATCTTCTAAACGCCAAATGTGCAGCATTACTTCTTCTTCTGTTTTGGTTAGTTTTTCCATTCTACTTTCATTTCTTGTTATTTCTATTCGCAAAGTTACGAGAATTTCGTAATACATACAAATACTAATAGTTAATAAATACTAATAAGTCTATTTTTAAGCTTTGGATAATAGTTTAATACGATTATTTCGTAATACGAATATTATAGGATTTAAAATAGCTTTGTTAGATTTTCAACCTCTTTTACCTACCTATAAAAAATAAAAATAGGCTCTTTTGCACCTCAAAACAGCCTATTTTAATGCTGCAACTAATCAACGAAAATGAAGAAATATCGAAGTTGGTGTAAACTGACTGATAATGAGAAGGAAACGGAATAATTTGCATAGAACTTCCTTTTTCAAAAAGGGCAGGTATACGCAGATTTAGGCAGAAGTTCAGTTACTAAACCGTTACCCGATTTTGCCATAGGTAACGATGGAGTAATTTTCGGTAACTGAGTTATTTTCGCTCGTGTGGCTGTTGCTACGGTCGGCAGTTTTCTGCATAAGTGATGAACGCTTTGAAATTGGTATTTTTGCCACAAAACATCAAAGCGTATGAAAACAGAAATAATGAAGGTGTTGCTCTACCTCAAAAAGAGCGGTCTGGACAAGTCGGGTAAAGCACCGATTATGGGACGGATAACCATTGGGCGTTCCATCGCCCAGTTCAGTTGCAAGCTCTCCTGCAATCCTGACTTGTGGAATCCCCGTGAGAGCAGAATGGACGGAAAAAGTCGTGAGGCGGTGGAAGTGAATGGCAGGTTGGAGAACTTGCTGCTGTCCATCCAGTCAGCCTATCAGTCTTTGCTTGCAAGAGGTTGCCCATTTGACGCAACCGACGTGAAGGAACAGTTCCAAGGCAGTGTACAGATACGGTGCATGCTCATCGAAAGACTTGATATGCTCATCAAAGAGAAAGAAAGTCATATAGGTATAGACATCAGAAAAGAGTCAATGGCAAGCTATCACTCCACGAGAATCCACTTGCAGGAGTTCATCCAAAAGAAGTATAAGGTTTCTGACTTAGCCCTCTCACAACTGACAGAGAACTTCATCCATGAGTTTCAGCAGTACTTCTTGGGAGAGTGTGGATTTCAGGAGAGCTCATTCTACAATGTCGCCACCCATTTGAAAACAGTTTGCAGGCAGGCTTACCGTGAGGGGTTGGCAGACATCCTGCTTTTTGACAAAGTCAAAATCAGCAAGGGCGATAAGAAACTCCCAAAGGCACTTGACAGACGTTCACTTGACAAACTAATGAATACCCACTTCGGAGAGTTGGAGGAAGAAATGGAAACAGCAAGGGATTTGTTTGTTTTTGCCTGTCATACAGGTGTAGCCTATTGTGATTTAATGGGATTAAGTAAGACACATCTTGTCCGTGATGATGAGGAAAATCTTTGGATGAAGTTCAATAGGAAGAAGACAGGTGTACTTTGCCGTATTAAGTTGTTGCCTGAAGCGATTAGGATAATAGAGAAGTATCGAGGCGAAGAAAGGGAAAGACTGCTGCCACAGATGAAGTATGCCACCTATCAGTCGTATCTTAAAGCATTGCGCCTTAGAGAGGATATAGCCTTTCCCTTTACCACGCATACGGCAAGACACACCTTTGCCACACTTATCACGCTTGAGCAAGGAGTACCTATTGAAACGGTGAGCAAGATGCTCGGACATAGCAACGTAAGCATGACCGAGCGTTATGCAAAGGTAACGCCACAGAAACTCTTTGAGGAATTTGACCGTTTCCTTTCTTTCACTGAAGATATGCAGTTAACAATCTGATTACTTTTTTTTCTATCTTATCATTACTTATAATTCAAGATCACCAAGACAATGAGAAGTACATTCAAGATACTATTCTATATCAACAGACAGAAGACCAAGGCAGACGGCAATACCGCCATTCTCTGCCGTATCACCATCGACGGAAAGAATGCTGCCATTACCACAGGAGAAGAGTGTAAAGTCTCCGAGTGGAACACCAAGCAGGGTTTGACAACTAACAGGAAGACCAATCACAGAATCAATGAGTTCAGGGATTTAGTGGAAAAGACCTATCGGGATATTCTTGTAAAGGATGGAGTGGTAAGTGTGGAGCTTGTAAAGAACCGCTTACAGGGTATTGCCACCAATCCGACCACGCTCCTTGCCATGAGCAGGGCCGAACTGCAAACAGTCAAGGAAAGTGTTGGCAGATCAAGGGCAGAGGGAACTTATCTGAACCTGTTCTATTCTAACAGAAATCTCCGTGAATTTGTAGAAAACAAGGGAATGCAGGACATACCCATCGGAATAATTACAGAGGACTTGTTCGAGGAATACCGCTTCTTTCTCAAAAAGCGTGGACTGAAAGCATCTACCGTCAACAGCAACCTCTGCTGGCTGAGCCGACTAATGTTCCGTGCAGTCAGCAAGAGGATTATCCGCTGCAATCCGTTTGAGAATGCCAAGTATGAGAAAGAGGAAAAGAAGATACGCTTTCTGCAAAAGAGCGATGTAATGAAACTTATGTCAATGAGGATGAATGACAAGGAAACAGAGTTAGCAAGACAGATGTTCATCTTTTCCTGCTTCACAGGACTGGCAATCTCGGATATGGAAAATTTGGAATACAAGCATATCCAAACGACAGCGGATGGACAGATGTATATAAGAAAGAAACGTCAGAAGACCAAGGTTGAGTTCATCGTGCCGTTACATCCCATAGCGGAAGCCATCATCAGTCATTGCCGGAAAGAGCCGGAAAGAAGCGAGGAACAGCAGACGGTGAAAGAAAAAGATGATCACCTTGTCTTTCACCGTGATTGCAGCCGTAGTGTCATGGATACCAAGCTGAGCATCGTGGGAAAGGCTTGTGGTATTCGCCAAAGACTTTCCTTTCACATGGCAAGACATACATTTGGCACGATGAGTCTGAGCGCAGGTATCCCCATTGAAAGTATAGCCAAGATGATGGGACATGCCTCCATATCAAGCACTCAAGTTTATGCGCAGGTGACGGATAGTAAGATTTCGGAGGACATGGACAGGCTTATTGCCAGGTACAAGGCAAAGGACAAAAATACCGTAAATATAGATGTGGAAGCAGCAACGGACACAAAGACAATCCCATTGGTTGTCAATTCAAATGGCAGAAAGGAGGAAACGGCATGAATACAAGCTATAAATCAAAAACAAAGACCAGCACGGAGAATCAGCGCAGCATCTTTGATTGGGGCAGCAATATGCAGATTGTCCATAGGGGAAACGGGGACATTGCCATGACGGAGGGAGAAATTACAAGGTTCTTCGGAGTAACGTGGAGCAAACTCAACCACAGACTGCAAACGATAATAAGATCTTTCAGCCTGCATCCCGAAGAAAGAGTTTCAGACGAGGAAGAAGTCGTTATCAATGGACGGTTCAAAGGTTATGTACCGCTCTATCCACTTCCTATGATTATCGCCTTATCTTTCCTGTTGGACAGCACGGAAGCACATTTGTTCAGAAAGTACGTCTGTCAGAAGTTGCAGAAACCAGCATTCATGATAACACCGATATTCCTGATAGGTAATACTGACAACTAATTAGGGTCTGCTGAATTATTATCTCTTCACAGACAGAGGGTAGCAGACGTAGCCCCTCATAGTGACGATAATGATGAAAAACCACCAGATTTCGGTCAGGGCAAGACAAAGTTCCCTGAGGAACTTCATCACGTTTTTAACGAAGTAGCACATTCCTGTCCAGCATCGTGCTGTATCTGGAAGCTTGGCTCTTATGTCATTGGCTCGATAGATTCTCTTGCCAGTACCGAATGAGCATTCGATTTCATTGCGCTCCCCGATGGCTTTGGCCATTCTGGATTTCATCTCATCTGAAGGAGGATCCTTCGGTGGTCGCCCTAACGGTTTGCAGTATGAATGGATTTCAAAATCCTCAAGTATATCTCGGTTTGACCTGTTTAGGTAAATCTTATCCGCAAGGATGGTGGCCGGAAGATAGCCGAAGCGTTCTTTGAAAAGTTGAATCTGTAGCAAGAGATCCTGGCTCTCGTTGTAGGCATCCCAGCTGTGGTGGTCGATGAACGTATAGCCCTCGACTATGCTTGCACCTATCTTGGCCCCGAACTCAGTCCTTGCCTTAGCCTTTCCACGGACAATGGCACGGACGTGTGGCTGAAAGATGCTCAGTATGCGGTCTGCACAAGTATGAGTCTTTGACCTGTACATCTCCTCCTGCTGATGGTACATCGTGAGGATTGCAGTCAAGGTGCGTTTCTCATATAGGAATAGGCTCTCGTAGTACGTCTTGTTCTTTGCAAGCAAGTCCATTAAGATGCGGATGTCCTTGCGCAAGTAGTTGAGCATCACCCCGATAGTATCACGCACCATCTTGCCTTTCTTCTTGGCTTTCTTGACAAGCTGAAGGTATGCCTGACGTGCATGCTTGTAGTTCGTGCGTGGCTTGTGCAGCTCAAACATCTCGCACACCTTTATAATATAGTCGGTAACCTTGCGGCAACCATCATGTATTATATCAACGTCAACAGGATAACGCATCTCTGCATCGGCACAGGTAGCATCAATCTTCAGCACTCCCTTGTGCTCGCGACCTTTTGAGTCGGTGAAGGAAGCGGCATTCGGATTCTCTGGTTTCGGAGCCGGCGGGTCCTCATCATTCCTCTTCGCCTCTTCTTCTTCACGCTTGCGTTTCTCTTCAAGAAGACGCCTCTGCTTGTCGAGAAGCTTGACTGTCATCTTGTTGAGTTCTTCCTCTGAGATTCGCTTGCGTATCGTGACGAATAGGCTCGGGTCGAATATAGGCTTGTCGGTGAACTCATGCAATCCACAAAAGTACTGCATGTAGGGACTCTCTCTGATAATCTCGATGGTCTCGGCATCACTCAGGTTTAGTTTGTGCTTGATAATCATTGCGCCGAGAATCATGCGTGCCGGCTTGTTCCCTGCACCTTTCTTCTGATTGTCCAACCTTGAGTTGTATTCCTTCTCAAGTTCTGTCCATGGAAGAAGGTTTCCGAGAGCCACCCATCGGTTTGTCTTGTCCAACTCATCAAGGGATGAGCGGAGCAAACCGAGGTCAAGTTGCTTGTATTTTGGAGCGTAAAACTTCATCTTGCTATGGATTTAACTATATAAAGGTACGATTTTCTAGTTAAACAAACAAAGAAATAAAGTTATATAAACTTAAATATCAGAGAGTTATAAATTATTCAGTAAACACTAATTATTTGTATTTATTTTCCTTTTTCTTTCACCGACCATATCTTACTACATGACTACAATAAGGGATAATGCGGTGAAAGAAAAAGGATTATTCCGTAGTTGGTTGGAAATTTGATTATTACTACCATGCAACTACAGACAACATTTTTTTAATATTAAGAGACTTTTGATATTTAATCTATAATTTCAAAGGAATCAATTTCGTCCTCAAAATATTTTAGCAAAATCTCTGTAAATCGACCTGTTAGATACGGAATAATATCATTGCAAGATTTAGTATGATTTTGCCAACATAAGATATGACAACTCATTTCATTTCCGTTACTCGCTAATTTGACTAATCCCTCGTGTCTCCATTGTTCAGAATGAACTAAGACGTCTTCGTTCTCACTTGTTTTCATAACTGACCAAGTTTGTAGTTCATTTTGATTTGCCATCCTGAAAATTTTATTTTCCAAGGTAGAGGCATAACCACTTTGAGTTTTAATTTTAATTTTCATTTTCGTAAACATTTAGTTTATAATTATTTATTATTAATCTATAGTCCGATAATATGCTGAAATATAGTTTCATTACTAATAAGTATGAAGGCATTTCCCGACATTTTACGAAATATTCTATAGCCAGATCCATAAAGTGATACATGGGCATGGAAAAAATTCTCACTTTTAAAAAGGACGGGTATTTTGGAAATTTCTATGATTCCTCCTGTCCTATAATTATAGGTGCTTGCAGGGTAACCATCAAATTCTATTCTCACTTTATAGCCTTTCTTTATTTCATTAATATATCTGTATGGAACAGATATCGTGACGTTTCCTGCATCCACGGCAACAGCCTTGCAGACTACCGTCTCAGGGTAAGGTATAAAGTAGGATGCTGCAAAAAGTCCAATCACTATGATGGCTATCACCAGTATTCCATACCTAACTAACGAGTTAGGCACTTCACTTATGATGTGCCTAACTTTCTCACTCCTCAATTCTATATTATCAACTTCTTTCATAATCTTTTCTATTTTAATTACCCAGTTCAAGTTGATTCTTCACGAGGTTATAGTATGCACCTCGATTTGCTGTAAGTGTTTCGTGGTTGCCAATTTCTACCATCCTGCCTTTATCCAATACCACAATCTGATCAGCATTCTTTACCGTACTTAGTCGGTGTGCCACGATAACCACCGTCTTGCCTTTGTAGAACTCATCAAGATGTTCTACTATCATGCGCTCATTGTTGGCGTCAAGCGAGTTGGTGGCTTCGTCAAGGAAGATATAGTCGGGGTTCTTATATACGGCTCTTGCTATCAAGATACGCTGTTTCTGTCCTTGGCTCAAGCCTACACCATCGCGACCTATCTTGGTGTTGTATTTTAAGGGAAGTCCCATTACATAATCGTGAATACAGGCTATCTCGGCTGCCCTCTGCAAACGCTCCTTGTCTATCTCGCCATCATCTACGGCAATATTCCTCGCTATACTCTCGGAGAATATCACACCGTCTTGCATCACCACACCACATTGTCTGCGCCACCACTTCTTGTTGAGTGTATTTACATCAGTTCCGCCAATAGTTATTCGACCGCCCAATACGGGATAATAGCCTAACATTAGCTTGATGAGCGTTGTCTTACCGCTACCCGACGCTCCGACAATGGCTGTTACTTTGCCTTTAGGGATTGCGAGACTTACATCATCAATGATGGCTTTCAGTGCGTGAGGGTCGTATTTGAAGTTTACGTTTTCAAGGTCTATGCCTTTGTTTTCTTCTTTCACAGAAGTTTCCAATCCTTGCTTTCCGTTCTCATCGTCCATACGGTGGATTTCGTTGATACGTTCAAGGCTTATCTTTACATCTTGCACGGAGTAGAAGAAACTCATCAACTGCTCAACTGGCGAGTTGAGTTGCCCTATGATGTACTGCACGGCGAGCATCATGCCCAGCGTTAGTTGTCCGTGAATAACGGCTGTTGCTGCCACCACGGTGATGACGATGTTTTTCAGTTCGTTGATGAATATGCTGCCTGCCTCCTGTGTCTGCTGAAGCTTCAACGATTTCATCTGCACTCCGAAGAGGTCGGCTTGCACATCCTCCCATTCCCAGCGACGGCGCTGTTCGCAGTCTTGGAGTTTTATCTCCTGCATGGAGGTGATAAACTCGTAGGTCTTGTTGTTGTTGATGGCTTGCTGCTCGAAAAGTTCGTAGTCGAGAACCTTTCTGCGCCTTAGGAAGAGCGCAAGCCAACCGCCATAAAGCAGACTGCCGAGCATGAAGATGACGAATATGAGCCAGTTGTATGAAAGCAGCACGATGCTGAACACCACGAAGGTGAAGAGCGAGAACACGATGTTTAAAGTTTGCTGTGTCAGAAACGAGTTCACACGGCTGTGGTCGCCCATGCGCTGCATGAGGTCGCCCATCAGCTTGGTGTCGAAGAACGACATCGGCAGCTTGAGCAGCTTGATGAAGAAGTCGCTCACAAGCGAAATATTGATGCGCATGGAGATATGCAGCAAGAGCCATCGACGGATGAAGTCAATGGCGGTGCGGCTCACCGTGAGCATCAGTTGTCCGAGAAGTATCAGCCAGATAAAACTGATATTCTGATTCTTGATGCCCACATCGACGATGGCCTGTGTGAGGAATGGCAGGATGAGTTGCAAAAGGCTTCCCACCAATAGTCCCAAGACAATCTGACCGAAATACTTGCGGTATTGCTTGATATAACCAAAGAGGAATTTAAACGACCGTTCCTCTTTGGTGCTGTCTTCTATCTTATTTTCGTAAAATGCAGGCATTGGCTCTAAGAACATCGCAATACCTTTTTCCTCACCGCCCGACTGCGTGCTGATCCAGTGTTTCTTAAACTCCTCAAGTTCGTATTTCACAAGTCCTTTTCCGGGGTCTGCAATGTAAAACGTCTTGCTTTTCTTGACTTTGTAGAGTACCACGAAATGGTTTTGATTCCAATGGAGGATGCAAGGGAACGGACTGCCTTGTACAAGTCTTTTTACTCCCAAGCACCCAGCCACAGTGTCAAATCCTATCTTTTTGGCAGCTCTATCAACTCCAAGTAAGGAAATTCCGTTTTTACCAGATGGGCAGTTTCTTCGTATCCGTTCAATATCGGGATGCTGTTTGTAGTATGTGGCTATCATCGCCAAACATGTAGGACCACAGTCCATTGCATCTCTCTGATGACTGAAAATAATTCTTTTCTTGCCCAATGACATCATAAAGTTGGTGTTTCTCTGGAGGTTGAGTTCACTATATTGTTTTTTTGTCGCTTTATCTTCTCGCCAGCGGAGAAGTTCCACGAGACAGACAGTTTCACTCTTGTCAAGGGCGATACATCAATGCGTTTCATTTCTATGTTGCCTGTCTTGAAGGTTATTTCGTTGTCGCTGTGCAAGATGTTGCTTAGCATAAGATTTATGTTCATCCGATTATTGAAGAGTATCGTATAGGCACCCAAATCAACTCCATATCTGGTTCCTGTCCTGTAGCTCAGTCGTTCCCGTGGTGTCTCACCGTTGAAGGAAAGCATCAGGCCGAGGTTCTCCCTCAGTTCCACTTGCTGGTCCAGACTCCATCCGAAGGTAAGTTTTCTGACTTTCAACTCCGGCATGGATTCATAGTTGTGGCTTGTGTATATGAGGTTGTTGGTATTCCAACACTTTAGAAGCCTATTTGTATAGGATACGGAAAGATAGTTCCGCAGCAGTTTTCCCACGTTATCGGGCTGTGTATATACCACTTCGGGATTTTGTTCGTCCTGATGTGCCATGATGTGGATGATGTCCTTTCCTGTTTTCAGTCGATAGGTTACCGTCCAGCGTGGGTTCACGTAATAGTTCAACTCCGCAGTGTGATAACTTTCTACTTTTAGTTTTTGGTTTCCTATGCTGTAGAGTTTTTCGTTCTGATAGATAGCCAGTGGGCTGTAATATCCATAACTGGGCAGCGAATAGTCTTTCTTGTATGCCAGTGTCAGGAATGACTTGTTTTTGGAATTGAGTACAAATTGAAACTGCACGTTAGTATCTACAACCTTAAAATCTACTTCATAGTTGGCTTCAGGATTGAGCCGGTCCTTATACCGCATATTCGTTACGAGATATTCTGCTCCTGCTTGCACATAAATTTTCTTGCCTAACATCCGTCCGTATTCTATCCACGGCGAACTGTCTCCTCCCGATAATCTGAAATCCTGTTTTTTTATTCCTTTGAGCAGTGGGTTGTTAATTCCGGCAGTCTGGTTGTTGTCTGCCACTCTGCTGAATCGGAACCCGCCGCTCAGACTGCTTCCGTCCTTGAAGTTAATTTCCAAATGCGGATCTACCGTTATGTAGTCCAGCTTCTGACCAAGATTGGTGTTGTCTTCCTGATTCCTGAAATAGGTTTCATCGGTATTGGTTTTCTGTCTGGAGTATTCCACCTTTGTCGAGAAGTATGAGCCGTCGCCCACCAGCAATCCCAGCTTGTAGTAAAGGCCGGCATTGATCTCATAGAATTTCATTTCATCGTTGTTCCTGAATCCCACTTGGCCGTTTGTAATATTCACCAAATCTATTTTATCGTTTACGCAGTAGAACCCTCCGTAGAGGTTCAGTGATTGTCTGGAGCTCAATTTATAGGCCAGACCGATGTTCTCCATCAAGGCCGCCTCTTTCTTTTTTGAGTCAGAGTGCCTGTGTTCTGTGTGGTTTGGATAGGTGTCGGTCCTGTCATATCGTGTCCTGTATGTTCCCATTCCCCCCTTGATGTTGTTGTAGAGGGTGAACTTTCCTTTTTGGTACTGTATTGCCGAAGAGAGTCTTAAATCTACCAGTCCCACCTTGTCGGCCTGTATGACGGCTTCGACGTTTCCTATGAGTCCTTCCTGCTCTTTGAGAGTGACCTTGACGATGCCTCCTTTGGCATTCTTCCCATGTGAGATTCTTGCATTTGAGGTAATCTCCACTTTCTTTACCATCGATGCGGGAATAGCCTGCAATTCAGACGTGGAGATGAGCCTGTCGCCGAGGTATATCTGAGTGCCGTCTTTTCCGTTCACCAGAATATCATTGTTGATCACTTGTATGCCTTGAACGTATCTCAGTGCCTCCATGATGTTCTTTCCTTCGGCTATCGGGTTGCCCTGCATCCTGACGCTGAGCACTCCTGATGGTTTCCTCGTGGAATAGGCTCCGAGCACGACCACCTCAGAGAGCTCCGTCTGATTCTCTTCCAGCGTAATCTTCATTTCGCCTTCAGTGGCCCTCTCTTGTCGAGTCGTGTAGCCCACACAGCTGAATACCAGATAAGCAGGGGCTGGAATGCTGTCGAACGCAAACTGTCCGTTCTCGTCTGTGAGCTTTCCTGTGATAAATGTAGAATCCGTAAGATTTCTTACCGTCACGTTAATATACTCCAAGGGTGTCCCGTTTCTATTCACAACGTAGCCAAAAATTCTCTTTTCGCTGCCCTGTCCGTAAACGCTTATCTGTCCCAGTAGGGATAACACGAAGAGCAAAATTATTTTCAATCGCATAGTGATATTATTTTCTGACTTATAAAAGTGTTGATATTTTTGTTAATAAGTTCCTTGCAACAGGAATGATTCGACCGTTCAATTTTTTTCTGTAAGCACGATGTCGCAAACATACAACTGGGTAGAATATTACATTTTAGGCATACTTCATTAATAAAAGGGGCTGGCTCGGTGATATATTTATAATATAATCCATTTGGGAGGAATTTTCCATTTGGGAGAATTTTTCCTATTGAATATTGTTTGTCAAAATCCCTTGCAGTGCATTTATATACAGATAGATCATAGTTTATTACATATTGGTCTGCGTTTTCAGTATAACATGATAAACAGCGATTCCTGAGTATATTATTCGGAATAACATATCCCTTTTTTAGTGCTTCTTGACAAAACTCTTGGATATTTTTACTTAAATCCATTACCTTATCTGATTCTTGCCAAACGATGTGTGGTGATACTTTGATTTTATGCCTAATATGATAATCAAAGTTATCAAGAATAGATGTTAACGTATGTATGTTTTCGGGCGTATAATTGATTCTAAGTTCAATGTTTATGTTTTCTACTTTATCACAAAGTAGATGTATATTTGAAACAATTTTATCGTAAGAATTTTTTATATTATTAGAAAATCTTGTCTTGTTGTGTAATTCTTTACCACCATCTAACGTTATTTGAAATTGCGACAATCCTATTTCATTAATTTTCACTACGTTGTCTTCATTAATAAGGCTTCCGTTAGTTGTCGTCATACTATACAACGTTATATTATTTTTTTTGCACCAAGATATAAGATGTTTTGAAAATGGATAAATAATATTGTTAAAACACAACATCGGCTCTCCACCAAACCAATCAAGGATAATTGCCTTTTTTGATTTTGAGATGGTTTCCTGTTTTATAAATTTCAATATTGAACTTATCCCATCTTTGCTAATTTTAGAGGGCTTGTGATTTTCATAACAATACCAACACTGGAAATTACAATTTAATGTAGGTAATATCGTAATACGTATAGAATCAGAATTATATCTACAATGTAAATTTGCAGCTTTAATCGCATCACTTTCCTCTATCGATTCATCTATTAATACGAAAGCATTTTCAAGATATTGCTTCGTTTCAGAAGGAATAATATCTAAATTTGATGTTGTTAATGCATTATACATCTCTTCGTCAATTTCCAATAATGCTTTGCTAAGTTGATGATATAAATATAATTTCCCATTTTGTCTATGAAAAATTGTATATCTACTTACCTTTATAGCCATATAATTTTAAGTTTTGAGAGAACGAGTGAAAATTGGATTTTTCACTCGTTCCCGCTAGAGTGTTTTTACAAGTGTAATAAATTATGGTCTCTTGATGGGTTTACCATCACCAGTATCTTTATTAGGCTTTAACGGCTTGTCTTCATCACATGAGCAAATTAATCCTTTGTTAGTATTATCGCCATTTCCGTCACAACTGCAATAGACAATAGCTTTGTTGGTGTTGGCCATTAAATCAGTGCCTCCGCATAAATCTATCATCTGTTTTTCTGAAACCTGTTCTCCCTTTTCAAGAATTTTTATAATTTCCATTTCTTTTATTTTTTAGATTATCTATAAAGAATATTCTTATAGATTTTTTTGAAACCTTGGCTAAGTTACCCAAGCTACAATGGCATTTATCGCGATTTTTGTCAACGTAGATATTAAAAGGAACTCGTCCCTTAAAATTGCGAGCGTTTCTTACTCTATATTTATCTTAAGATATTTTTTGCTATTAGTTGGATTTGTTAATGTAGTTCTACTGCTTTTATGATACCATAATAGGCATTTGCATGTCTAATTATATCAGCTATTTATGGAAATATTACCCATATATGAGCTGCTTTCAGAACTCAACTTCAGCATATAGTCCCCTTTAAGATTTGCGGGTAAAACATAATCTGAGACATTCGGGACAATATACATTGTATATACAAGCGTTCCATTCTCATCCCAAAGCGTTAAAATATACTCTTCTTTTAAATCTTTGAAAGTCAGAATAGCATTATTTAAAGTTGCAACAATAGGACGAGTTGGCGATCTATATATTGGTCCGTTATGTCCAGGTTTGACAATTTCAACAGTAAGATATATTTCCTGAATATTATCCGCAGATACATTAATCGGAATAAATAAAAACAATGCAATTACTATAATAAGTTTATTCATAGTTGTTTGATTTTGATTATTTGAAAGCAAAATTAATTATTTCGTAAAGATATAACAAAAAAAATGATTACACATTTTACACTTTCTTAAAGAAAAAGTGTAAAATATAGATTATCAAAGATTTGTATCTTGATAGAAAATGGTTTATTGGTCACATTTCCCTAATATTTTTATCAATTCCCTTAGCTCCATCTATGCCGACTAATGAAACAAAGGTGTTATCCAATACCATTTGCTGGTTGTAAGTCGAGTTCTTGAGGAACGACTAAGTATTATCAAAGTATTTACATATCATTTGCAAGCAGGATATACCACATTGCATGGCATCATGTTGTTTTATCAAAGGAAAGTTTCTCATAATTAAGTTTAGAAATGGAAAAACACAGATGCCAAAATGTTTCTTGGGCGTAGTTCATATTCCTGACGTATCTGCATCAGATCGGTATAACTGGTGTAGGCATAGGTCTTTTGATTAAATAAGTTACGCACGTTAAGGCTCAGTTCCACACCATGTACAAAGGTATAGGAGGTGGAGAAATCGGTAAGCAAGAGTTGTTTATGCGTGTTATCGGACAACTGATTGCTGTAATGTTCTCCTGATAGTTTCAGCAGCCAAGCCTTTGTAATGTTTAGATTGCAAGAAAAACGCTGTGAAAGGTTATTGGACGAGGAACGTATATCAATATCTTTAAACGTCATTGATTCGTTGCTGTATGTTATCTCATAGTTCATCTCAAGCCATTTAAGAGGATGAATATTGACTTTAGTCGTAATACTCCATAAGTTTGATTGATAATGAGAGAGATTGTCGTTTTGGACTAATGCACCATTGAAACTCATATAATCCGTAGAAACACTTATCATTCCTCGAAGAAGGTTGAGTCCCTTGCTCATTCTTGCGCCTGTCATCCAAGTATTTGAGTGGGTTTTTCGAGCAAAATACGAGTTCAGAATATAGTCATCTATAAATCGACGAGAGGTGGTCAGTGTGCTTTCGTTCCATGAACGAGTGATGTAGACATTGGCAAAAAGCGTATTCAAGGGTTGTTTGTAATCGAAAGACAATGATAGAGATTTACCTTGTTCGCTATCATAATTCACAAAACCTGTGTTCAGATTTCTATAATCACTAAGTATCAGTCCATTGTAAAAATTCTGTTCTCTAATTTCGTTTTGAGATATACTTCCCGAAAGCGACATCTTAAACTTGGAAGAGAATAGGTATTGCAGATAAACATAGGGCGAAACGATTACTTTATGGTGGTTGTTGGAAGTCTGAACAAATTTGTCTTTAAAGAAATAGGGAGTATAACTTATGGGCAATGTCAATCTAACTTGCCATCCGCCACTTTTAAATTCGGCTTCAGGAGAAACGTAGACACGAAGGTAGGTCATATCAACATGATTGTGTACCAAACCTAATGAGTCGGGTATACCATCGGCTGTACTTCTCATACTTCGGCTCAGAACAACCAACCCTAACTTCATTGATACCATGAAGGGTTTCAGATAATAGCCCAACGAGGTGCTACTATTGCTAAAGAAAGCCTGAGAGCGCACATTCTGTTGTTGCGTTCCATTAGGTCGCTGCACCAATAATGTGTGTGGATTTGACATATAAGCATTGTAGAAATTGAATGTGAACGCTTGGTTACCTGTACGTCTGAGCAGTTCAAACTTGTCGTGAACCTTATACGATGGCTGTCGAGCTGTCTGACGATTTGGATAAGTTCCTTCAATATCTATGTCGGTGTCGTTCCATTGTAAATCGGTTGAAAGGGTGTTGGTAAAATACAATCTGCTGGTGTTCGTGTTCAGTGCAATGCTTGCCGAAAGTTTGTTCTGTCGGGTCTTTGCCTTTTGGTTTTCGTTGGTCAAAATTGTGCTGTCATTGAGAAAATAAGAGGTTTGCGAGCATGAAGCCGATACTAATCGATCGTGCGAATAAAGTAGCTGTGTGGATAGGTCGGTGTTTTTTCCAACACCCCAAAGATTATTCATCGAAATAGTGTGTGTCTGGTTCTTGCGTACTCTATTCTCACTGATGTCCATCAATCGGTCGGGGATTACATTTATATAGTTCTTCAAAGCATAGTTGCGACTCAGAAAACTACTGCCTATATCATCTATCAATACCATGTTGTCCCTTGTAACATCTGTTCCGATATTATTGCTCTTCAATGTATTGAGTAGTTGTGCTTTCTTAGCAAAGCGCATCAGTGTTGCCTCGCTCTCCCACATATTAGGACTGATACCGCCACCCGCCTTGATTGTTCCAACAAGCCTGCTCTTTGCCGCCTCTTTCAGTCGGATATTGATGGCTGGACTCTCCGAAAACGACATATCGTCAAGGGCTTTGATAGGCTGATGGTTTTGCAGCACTTCCACTGATGCAACGTCTGTTTGATGAATATTGGTAGTAGCCAAATTGTAGCGACCACCCAACATATCGCGTCCCTCAATATAGAATTTATTTAGAGGCTTGCCATTGTGTTTTATCTCTCCACTTTCCGACACCTCTATCCCTGGCATTTTCTTCAAAACGTCTGCCAACGACTTGTCGTTGATGTCGGCAAAACTTGCCACGTTGTAGGCAAGTGTGTCGCCACGCTGACGAATGCTTGGGGCTTTCACAATGACTTCTCTCAGTTCGGTAGACTTTTCTGTCATCATCATGTCGTATTGTGTCTGTCCTTCCGAAAGTGAGAGTATCTCTGTGGCGTAGCCAATCAAGGAGAATTGCAGTTCGTTGCCTGCAAGTGGTGTAGAAGTCTGCAACTTGTAACTGCCATCAGCTTGAGTTCGTATGAATTTCAGGATACGTTTACTGCCTTTTTGTTTCAGATTGACCATCACACCTGACAGAGGCTGTCTCGTCCGTTGTAGGCGTACAACTCCAGTCAGCGTTATTTGTGCATGGAGTTGCAATGCCAATATACACAATAAGGTCAATGTAATGTATCGCTGATGTGTTCTCATAATACTATGTTGTGTTTTATATTCTTAACGGCTCTATTCTGTTTCCAAGGGCTGAAAACCTAATTGCTTCCGCGAAGAATTTGGATCAATGTCAATTCCTGTTTCCATTTTGATTATTCCGCTCATATTTTCGAGATACTGTCTTTGCAACTTGAGAAAATCTTTCCGTTTTACTTTTTCAAATTTATTGGTACCAACATAAGTCTTACTCATGACAATTGGCATATCAGTAAGCTTTCGAATTCCCACAATCGTGAAATGATGATAAGCATTGGTATCGTATGCCTCCATAATTAGTCCTGGCAAGCCATGTAATTTCCATGGACCATCGCTGACAGGCACGTCAGGAGCAAACCATGCTGTCCAGTGGTGTCCTCTATAATCGCATGTTGCCATCTGAACTGTGTAATTCAAAATTGTTTTTGTGGAGTCTACCATCGTCCAGTTGATATTATTCAGAGAATCAACATAAATATAATCCTGTAGCGATAGTCCATCTGTAACGGTCATTTTGCCTTCTGGATAATTCTTGTAGACGTATGCCTTCATACGTCTATGAGGTGGGTCAATATTACTTGTAAATGCTTGATTTAACTGCTTTCTATAGATTTCATACCAATCAGGTTTAGACATTAAACTGTCTATCTGAAGGCTATAGAAGCTACAGCACTTTGAAACTTTCGAGCCTATCAACAATACTAATCTGTCGTCTTTTGTAGTTCCTTTTACTGTATCATTCTGATAGATATATTTGTATTGGTACTCAAAATTAGCATTATCAAGCATCTTCTGTGCTGATATTTTGCAGCACATACATACGAATAACAACGTTAATATCGCTTTCATAGGCATTTATATTCTCGTTTTTACAACTATTCTGTTTCTAAGGGCTGAAAGGTTAATTGTGTAGGCGAAGAATTGGGGTCAAGATCAATTCCTGTTTCCATTTTGATTATTCCGCTCATATTTTCGAGATACTGTCTTTGCAACTTGAGAAAATCTTTCCGTTTTACTTTTTCAAATTTATTGGTACCAACATAAGTCTTACTCATGACAATTGGCATATCAGTAAGCTTTCGAATTCCCACAATCGTGAAATGATGATAAGCATTGGTATCGTATGCCTCCATGATTAGTCCTGGCAAGCCATGTAGCTTCCATGGACCATCGCTGACAGGCACGTCAGGAGCAAACCATGCAGTCCAGTGGTGTCCTCTATAATCGCATGTTGCCATCTGAACTGTGTAATTCAAAATTGTTTTTGTGGAGTCTGCCATCGTCCAGTTGATATTATTCAGAGAATCAACATAAATATAATCCTGTAGCGATAGTCCATCTGTAACGGTCATTTTGCCTTCGGGATAATTCTTGTAGACATATGCCTTCATACGCTTGTGTAATGGTTGTTTCTTAGTTTTAAGAAACTCCATGATTTCCGCATCTATAATTTTACGCCTATTGGGATTTTCGTATCTTTCATCAACCTGCATACTATAAGAACTATAACACTTAGAAACTTTATTACCTAATAACAGCACAAGTCTATCATCCTCATCCAGTATTTTTTTCAGGGTATCTTGCATATGTACATATTGATATTGACACTCGAGATTGGTAACATCAAGTTTCTTCTGTGCAGTTACGACAGATGATATTAATATAAAAAATATTATCCAACTATATTTCATAACATAATTATGCTTTGCTAATAATGAAAAGATTTCAATATAATGAAATTTTTTTTAGGTGGATGTTTTAAACATCCACCTAAAATAATAGCTTAATGCTCCACACAGTGAGTACTATATCCAATAGTCCACCCTGCAAGTGCCTTCTCCGAAAGTTTATTGTTAGCTATAATTTTGCGAAGATTTTCACAATACTCTTCTCTAGAAATACCACCAAAGATGTTTTCTAACTCTTTTAATTCTAATTTTTTCATAATTTTCTAAATTAATTTAATAGTAATATTTTTTTTGCCTTTCAAAAATGCTCTTAACTAGTATTTGAGTATCTTGAATTTAACCCAAGTTTAACACCTATCATCGTAGAATCTTGCTATTATTATACTTTTTCAGTTTTGGCTATGGACTCTGTGTCCTACAAATTTTTATTTTTCTGAATGGTGCATATTTCAGTTTTAATTTATCGTATATAGCAGTTGCCTGCTTTGAGGGATTGCTGCATTGTCGCATCTGTACGATGTCTCCTAACGGGTTCCTACCTTCCGTGGTTACAAGTTTCTGGGTGCTCATCCTCCGCACGATTTCGGTCCAATAGCAGGATTCGCCTTCTCGCTTCAACTGGCAGCGGATGGTATTTACCACCCAGTAGGCAAGCAGACCGAAGAAAAGATGCGCATCGCTCCGGTCATCGGTCTGATGATATATAGGACGGAGGTTCAGGTCGGTCTTCAACTGCCTGTTGGTACATTCGATTTCCCGTATGAGGTTGTAATAGTCCCATGTGGTACGCTCGTCGAGTGTTTCTACATTGGTCCGTAGGAAGTATACGCCGTGTCCGGACTCGATGGCTGAGAGGTCTTTGAGCTTCCAGTCTACACGTAGCATTTCCTTTGGTTTTTCTTCGTTTCTAATGTAGTCTATCGCATAGTATCTTGCGATAGAAGGATATTTCTGTATGGCTCGTCCCGTACGCTCTACAACCTTCTCGTAGAGTTTCGTTCCACCTTTCTTTGCAATACCATCATTTATCTTCTTCAGCTCTGTCTCAAACCTTTCACGCCAAAGTTTGTTCATTGACGATTCGGTCATAGCCTTAGATGGAGAGGTTATCTCAAGATAGTAGTCCTCACCTTCGGTGTGTACCTTGTTGAGCGTTATTGTTTGCTTTCGGGCGTCTTTTACCATCACGCTCTTATGGTCCTCACTGAGCGTGTAATCTTTCAGCTTGGTGCGAGATACGCAGAGATAGTTGTAACCCTTTGCCTTAATAAGATTTAGATTCTCTCCGGTTGCAATACCTGCATCCATCACAATAAGCGATTTTTCTTTTTGTACAGGATTCTTGTCTGCCAGCGTATCTATCATATCAGGCAGTGATTTAGGGTCAGCCGTATTACCTTCCAGGATAGAAGAATAGCGTATGAAGCCCTCCTTATTGATA
Source organism: Prevotella disiens (assembly GCF_900454955.1). Lineage (NCBI taxonomy): Bacteria > Pseudomonadati > Bacteroidota > Bacteroidia > Bacteroidales > Prevotellaceae > Prevotella > Prevotella disiens. The sequence continues at coordinate 233,047 of NZ_UGTL01000001.1, forward strand.
CACAGGGCCAGGACGAGAAGTTTACAATCTGATCGCTTCTCTTTTGACCTACCAAACTGTGCCTTCTTGCTTTCACGCTTACTACCCTCAAAGTAGAAATTTGTCAAGTCAAAGAGCATCAGCTTGTTATCTATATTAAAAAGGTTATCTGTTACATTGCACAAGTGACATTCTATCTTCTCTTTGAGTTCATAGAGTTTGTCCGTTACCTTGTACAGGGCATTGATACCCGGAGTCCAGTCTTGCGAACTAGTGTAAAGTTCGGCGGCAGCCGAATTATCCCTGAGATAATAATACGAGGAACGTTCAGACACGGCATACACAGTCCGGATGATGAGCGCAGAGAGTGCGGTGTGGATAGAATGGTTGCTCCATCCTTGGTCACGCAGGAACTCTTCCAGTCCCAGCTTATCAATGGTCTGCTTACAGAGCCATTCTGCACCAACATTCCTTGCGTCAGTATGTTCTGCCGTAGCAAGATCGATATAACGTTCAGACTCCTTTCTTGCTTTCTGTTCCTTCTTATCGAATCTATCAATTCCACCTTCCTCTTTCATCCGCTGCCACCACTCATCCGCCTTAGCCTGTTCCAGTTCAGTAAGTCCCTCCAAATGCTTGCCAAATAAAGAATTAGTTCCTCTGTTCTTAAAACGCTCTGTAAGTGCAAAAGCAATCCTTCTCACCTGCAAGGCTGTGAGAGAAGGTTCAAAACCAATATTGAGCAGAATGAGCGAATGTACGTGTCCAGCCACGTCACGATATGACTCTTTTAGTCTATAATAAAGAGCCTTTTCACCAGTTGCCGGATTAAAACGTGTCTGTACATTTGCGTGCATAGGTGCAAAGTAACAAAAAAAAATTGATATGCTGGTGTCCTACAAATCAGATTTACTCCGTATTCAGAAAACGCTACGGCTGATTATTAAGTACTTAGCAAACCTGAAACCCTCAAAACACACTGAAAATTTATGAAAAATAATTATGCCCGTTAAACTTGGGTTAAATAAGAGGTTAGGCAGTGCCTCTATATAGACTTCAAATTAAAAGATTAGCAACTTCTTCGCTTTTTAAGTCTATATTTTATTTTTATTCAGTATATCTTGAGATATATGGAATGTCGGTTATCTTATATCCTTTGGGCAGTCTATAACTGTTTATGAGTACAAAGGGATAATGTTGGATATTCATACTTTGTATAGAGTTCAACAAACTCTTATATGTAATTATTGCCTCATCGGAGAAGCTAATTTGCTCTCTATAAGAGTTTGCAAATAAAGCTTTTAGGCAGTCTATATGGCTATGTAAGTAAAGCATGTAGATGTATAATTGCCTTTTATTATATTTTATAAATGTTTCCTTATTATTTTCCTCCACTCCTATACCATCAATTATAAGTTGCCAATGATATCTTTGAGGGAACTATTTGAAAGCAAAGTTAATTATTTTGTAAAGAAATAACAAAAAAAATGATTACATATTTTACACTTTCTTACGCGAGTTCGGGATAAGAAAATCTTTAGAAAAGTTCCAATTGCCTTGATTTCTCCACGTGTACTGGCAGTGCCTCCGGCTTATTGTCAAAGAAACAATAGGCTGTAAGAGCAGAACATAAGTTCATGATGAAATTATGTATTGATCGGTGCCGTGAATGTACAAGGTTAGCCTTGTTCTTTAGCAACTCGTTGATACATTCGATGATGTATCTCTTTCTAAGCATGATTCTGTCATACATAGGCATAAGTTTGTTCTTCATGTTCGCTTTTAGACCATGTACGAGATGTATGCCTTGGTCGAACAATGTTTCAAAGAGTTCCTTTTTGATATATCCTCTGTCAGCGAACACTTTTCCATACAAGACTTTTGTAAAAACGCTCCACACCCGTTTATCTCTGTCATCAACATTTGCCCCTGTAAGACAGAAGGTTATAACCTCTCCTGAGTCATTACAGAGCAGATGCAGTTTGAAGCCGTGACACCAACCCATAGTACCTTTCCCATTCTTCGCGAAACCTGCAAATACTTTGTTGAATAACGCCTTACATTATGACATACAGGGATCATGGTACTGTCGACAAATGTTATTCCCGTACATTTGCCAAAGGCATAAAGCTTCATAAACATCATCATCCTGAAGAAAACACGTGGCATGAGTTCCACGAAACGATTGTAGGATACAGCATCGGGAAACTCCTGCTTGAGTTGTCCGCGAATGCAGTTGAGGTAATACTCCTTAAAGTTACGGTATGTACCGAAATGATAGCACACAAGAATAGTCATAATTTCGCTTTCAGAAAGACGACCTTTACGATTTCTATAACGTTTTCCTTTACCGTTATTAGTAGGTAGAAAAAGGTTATTTTCGAGTTCAGAATTCAAATTTCTGTTAAATTCATCTATAATACAGAATATTTCAGTAACTTTATCTTTGGTAATCATCGCTTTATCTTTATTTGTAACTTGTTGATTATCACCTATAAAGGTACAAATAATAAGCGAGATTACCAACTTTTTAAGTGCTTTTCTTATCCCGAACTCGCGTACTTTCTTAAAGAAAAAGTGTAAAATACAGATTATCAAAGACTTGTATCTTGATAGAAAATGGTTTATTGATCACATTTCTCTAATATTTTTATCAATTCCCTTAGCTCCATCTATGCCAAATAGCTTCTTGTTAACCCAAATCGGTCATTAGAAAATGACAAGAAGCTTTTTCTAATGACCAATTTGGGGTAAAATAGAAAGTGCATTAACGATTTGTATCAAGGTTTATAATAAAAACTAAGCATCAACTCTCTTCCTCTTATATCCTGATTGCTGAAGCTGCTGGAAAGGGTGCCGTTAATTCCATAGCCATAGTTTTTCTTGTTAAGAATATTATTCAAAGATAGACTAAGGTCGAAGTGACTGGCTTGAAACATCAAGGTAAAATCCTGAAAGAAAACATCTTTAAATTTCTTCTGTGCGACTTCGTTATGATAGTATTCCGTCAAAGTTTCCAGACTTAGGACTTTGCATAGAGGGATTCTGATACTTCCCTCATGCTTCCAACTATTAAGATTGGAAGTTCTACTAAGCGCAGGCATCTTCATCTGATGAAAGCCATAAGTAAGTTTATAAGTTATGTCCACACCCTCTATCAGACCAATATCAAGGCTTGAGGTAAGTCCTAGGTTCTTTGTATCGAAAGGCATCCGTTCTCCATTCTGTACCATATAACTATTCATAACGTTGTATAATGCCCTTACATTTAGCTTTCCTTTTAAGAAACCTATTCCCTGTGAACCCATTAGAGTCATACTCCAGCTATTATATTTTGTGTCTTCAGGAGTTAATGATTCCAAGATGTAGTTGCCCACATAGTCTTGTGTAGGTGTATAAGGCGAGTTGCCAAACGATCTTGTAACGCGAAATCGCACAGAACTTCCTTTCAGAGCATCGCTATAAACTACTCCTATTCCTACGCTTTTCTCTTTGCTTAAATGATAGTCTGCCAAACCTTTATTTATGTATTGATAGTCTTGTAATACCAGTGTTGGATAAAAGTGGGCAGCATTTATCCGCATTGTATTAATGGAGGCATCAGCCGAAAAAGCCCATGTTGCTGTGGCGTTCCATCTAACATGGAGGTTAGGAGAAAAAAGAAATTTAGATTGGCCATTATCCAAGCTGTACTTATAATGGTTGTAGGACATTTCTCCCGATAATGTGAAATCAAAATCTTTCACCATGTATTCAAGACTCGGATTGGCATAGAATTTCGTAAAAGTAAAGCTGCTTTTACCCGTCAGCAATCCCAGACTATCTGGTACTCCCACTAAATTAGATGAAAAGCGATGAGTTCCTGCATTGATGCCAATTTGTCCAGATACAATAAATCTACCGAGTTTAAAGCTCCCGCTGACATCTGTGTTTGTTTCATAATAATGCTGATTTATTTGCTGTGCTAAAGAATCTACAAACATCTGTTGTGGACGTACCTGCATGATATTTTTCGATTCTATGGTAATTAAACGTTTACCATATTTCTTCATGATGCTGAAGTTGTCTCTCAGTGTATAAACTGGCAGGTTTCCCATCATCTCATGCGGCTCGGTTCCCTGTTCGTTCAGCCATTGTTTGTTCCACACGAAGTTTCCCGAAAGTTCATTTTTAAGATAATGATTGCTTGCATTATTCTCGTATTTCACCTTTGCAAAGAGTTCGTTGCCTTTCTCCAAGTAATGTTTGGTATTTTCTATTGTTTTAACTCCGCTATTCGTATAATAGTCCGAATGTCGCAAAGAGGTAGCCTCATTGCGGTCGTTGGTATAGGTAATCTGTACACTTATCTGCGAGTTTTCATTTATACGTTGCAGCGTATTTAGGCTTACGGCATGTGAGCGATTGAAAAGTGAGCGTCCTCCGAGCAATAGAGTAGATGGAGATGGGAGCAAAAGCATAGCTGTCAAGGGGCTTTGAAGGTCATCAAAGTTCAATAGATCAGTGGTCTCTCTTCGTATATTCTTGCCAATGTTGTTTGTTTTATAGGTAAGCATTGTTTGGAAACTTGGCTTTATGCGCATGGCAAAGGCTTCAAAATTCCACAATCCACCATGTCTCTTGATTCCCATTCCTCCATTATAGGTTGTCATCCAACGTGCCTTAGCCCCATTCTTCATTCGGATGTTGAGGGCATTGTCATCGGAATAGGTAAAGTCATCAAGCACGCGGATAGGATGATGATGCTTCAGCACTTCCACTGTTGCAACATCATTTTTTGGTAAAGACTTTGTAGCCACGCCATATTTACCACCCATCATATCCATGCCTTCTATATAGAAGTTACTGATAGACTTGCCTTCATACTGTATCGCACCATTCTCTTTATTTACTTCAAAGCCCGGAACACGTGAAAGGACATCGGCCAGTGTGCGATCTTCAGGCTTCGCATACGTGTTTAAAAGATATTTTATCGTATCTCCGCTCAGCCGAACAGGTTTGGCTTTCACTACGATTTCTTCCAATGCTTTGACATCATCTTCTAACGTAATATGCTTTTCTGGCATATCCTTTGTGATCTTCAGCTCTTGCTTCTTATAGCTCATCGCCGAAATAGATAGAATATTACCTTCATGGGCTGCGATAGTGAAAATCCCCTTATCGTCTGTCTGGCAGAAGTTCAATGTCTTTTTTGTGAAAACATCGATCGTTTTAATAATAGCCGCAGGCACAGGATGTCCTCCCATGTCGGTAACAACACCCTTCACCATCGTCTGTGCTCCTGCTGACTGCACAAGTAGCACAATCAAAATCAAGGTAATATATCTTTTCATATTCACTGTTTTATTCTAGCTCCATTTGAGGATAAAAGATAGTATTCTTTGGGTATAGCGTCGGATCGGTAGCCTTTTTTAAGAATGTGAGACGATCTATATCTTTATATTTTACCTCCCAGAAATTATAAAATTTAACGGGTGGTAGTTGTTCTTTTCTTATATTGTTTGCTGTTATATCTAAATAGCCATTGCAGTGTGCAGCTAAAACCAATCCGGGTAATCCTCCCAGTTTCCATGGACCAAGTGGTAACGGAATTTCTTCGCTAAACCATACTTTCCATTCTCGTCCTCGAAAGTGCGTTGTTGCCATCTTGCAATTGAATCCTATTATTTCCCGTGTACTGTCTTCACAAATTACCCATTCTTGTGTGGGGATATCTTCTACAATTCTATAATGCGAGTTCCAAATCCCTGTATATGTTATCGTTTTACCTTCTTCAAGATTTCTATAAAGATAGTCTCTATAGCCAGGACTTACGATCTCAGGCCCGGTAGAATTATTCCTATTTTGGACTGCTTTTATTTTCTCATTGATCATCGCCAAAGCTGTTTCAGGATTAGTAGCCAAAGAATCAAATCGTAATTTATGATAACTAAAATATTGGCTTACATTTTTCCCCACCCTCAGTGCAAAATCATCATAGCTATTACCAATTTTTACATGGTAACTGACTTCGATTATACTTGGTTCAATTATATGTGTATTCTGTCCAAAGCAGCTAAGCAGCGACATTATAAATGTGATACAGAAAGAGTAAAACTTCATCATAAGTTTATTCATAGTTGTTTGATTTTGATTATTTGAAAGCAAAATTAATTATTTCATAACAATACTCTGTTAATAATCACATAATTGTTTGAAAATGAGCGAATTGATTAACAAAACATAACTAAATAAATTTGGCTAAGTGCCTGATTTTCAGTACCTTTATAATTTATTCAAGACTTTAAAAGTATGATGATTTCAGAACCACTTAGCCAATATGAGGAGATCCTCAAGGGTGCAATCCGTACATCAATGAAAGAATCTGGTGCAAAGTTAGCAAAAACTTTCCAGACTCTGCTCATCGAGATACTGACTTTATATATGATTCTACCCAGAAAGATAAACTTCACACAGATGGCTCGCTACGGCAAGCATGGCGAGCAGACCTATCGTCAGAATTTCAACCGCAAGAAGAAAGACTGCATTGATTGGCTTCTGTTGAACCTGTCTCTTGCAAGGCGTGTGTTGGAAATGGAAGGCTTACTTGCCATTGCCATAGACCCATGCTATATCAGCAAGGCCGGGAAGAAGACTCCTCATATCGGACGGTTCTGGTCGGGATGTGCAGGGGCGGTGAAGCACGGACTTGAAATCATGGGCATCGGCTTGCTGGATGTTGCCAACAACAAGTGCATGATGCTGCGTGCCCATCAGACAATAGGGAACTCCGCGCTGAAGATGAGGAACAAGACACTCGTCGAATATTACATCAGTGTTATGAAGCGGTATTCAAAGAAACTGCTGAGTATCACTGATATAGTAGTGGCTGATGCATTCTTCTCCACATCCACGTTCGAGAAGGGCATATCGGAGCTTGGCTTCTATCTGGTCAGCCGCTTCCGTGACAACGCTTGCCTGCATTACATTCCCAAGAGGGAAAAGAGGCGTGGACGACCAAGAGTCAAGGGAGACAAGATTGACTTGGCAAACCTCAACCTCTCATGCATGGAAGAACTGCACATTGATGGACTGGACGGAAAGGCGTACACCCTCGAGGCTTATGCCAAGGCTCTGAAGAAGAGGGTGCGACTTGTCATCTGGCGAATGCCAGGTGGAAAGTGCAAGTTGTTCTTCTCGACAAAACTCTCAATGACGGGTGAGGAAGTATTGAAGACATACCGCACTCGTTTCCAGATAGAGTTCTGCTATCGCGACAGCAAGCAGTTTACGGGACTTATGGATTGTCAGGCAAGACACAAGAGACAGCTAGACTTTGCGTTCAACGCATCGTTTGCCTCACTGAATGCCGCCAAGGTCTTCATGAAAGACAATGGTATGGACAATTCCATGGCAAAAGTTAAGTCGTTGATGTTCAATGCGAACTATACGAAATTAATTTTCGATATATCCCGATGCCGACCGAACCGAACTTTAATTAGTGTTTACTGAATAATTTATAACTCTCTGATATTTAAGTTTATATAACTTTATTTCTTTGTTTGTTTAACTAGAAAATCGTACCTTTATATAGTTAAATCCATAGCAAGATGAAGTTTTACGCTCCAAAATACAAGCAACTTGACCTCGGTTTGCTCCGCTCATCCCTTGATGAGTTGGACAAGACAAACCGATGGGTGGCTCTCGGAAACCTTCTTCCATGGACAGAACTTGAGAAGGAATACAACTCAAGGTTGGACAATCAGAAGAAAGGTGCAGGGAACAAGCCGGCACGCATGATTCTCGGCGCAATGATTATCAAGCACAAACTAAACCTGAGTGATGCCGAGACCATCGAGATTATCAGAGAGAGTCCCTACATGCAGTACTTTTGTGGATTGCATGAGTTCACCGACAAGCCTATATTCGACCCGAGCCTATTCGTCACGATACGCAAGCGAATCTCAGAGGAAGAACTCAACAAGATGACAGTCAAGCTTCTCGACAAGCAGAGGCGTCTTCTTGAAGAGAAACGCAAGCGTGAAGAAGAAGAGGCGAAGAGGAATGATGAGGACCCGCCGGCTCCGAAACCAGAGGATCCGAATGCCGCTTCCTTCACCGACTCAAAAGGTCGCGAGCACAAGGGAGTGCTGAAGATTGATGCTACCTGTGCCGATGCAGAGATGCGTTATCCTGTTGACGTTGATATAATACATGATGGTTGCCGCAAGGTTACCGACTATATTATAAAGGTGTGCGAGATGTTTGAGCTGCACAAGCCACGCACGAACTACAAGCATGCACGTCAGGCATACCTTCAGCTTGTCAAGAAAGCCAAGAAGAAAGGCAAGATGGTGCGTGATACTATCGGGGTGATGCTCAACTACTTGCGCAAGGACATCCGCATCTTAATGGACTTGCTTGCAAAGAACAAGACGTACTACGAGAGCCTATTCCTATATGAGAAACGCACCTTGACTGCAATCCTCACGATGTACCATCAGCAGGAGGAGATGTACAGGTCAAAGACTCATACTTGTGCAGACCGCATACTGAGCATCTTTCAGCCACACGTCCGTGCCATTGTCCGTGGAAAGGCTAAGGCAAGGACTGAGTTCGGGGCCAAGATAGGTGCAAGCATAGTCGAGGGCTATACGTTCATCGACCACCACAGCTGGGATGCCTACAACGAGAGCCAGGATCTCTTGCTACAGATTCAACTTTTCAAAGAACGCTTCGGCTATCTTCCGGCCACCATCCTTGCGGATAAGATTTACCTAAACAGGTCAAACCGAGATATACTTGAGGATTTTGAAATCCATTCATACTGCAAACCGTTAGGGCGACCACCGAAGGATCCTCCTTCAGATGAGATGAAATCCAGAATGGCCAAAGCCATCGGGGAGCGCAATGAAATCGAATGCTCATTCGGTACTGGCAAGAGAATCTATCGAGCCAATGACATAAGAGCCAAGCTTCCAGATACAGCACGATGCTGGACAGGAATGTGCTACTTCGTTAAAAACGTGATGAAGTTCCTCAGGGAACTTTGTCTTGCCCTGACCGAAATCTGGTGGTTTTTCATCATTATCGTCACTATGAGGGGCTACGTCTGCTACCCTCTGTCTGTGAAGAGATAATAATTCAGCAGACCCTAATTAGTAAGATTGTCAAAGAACTCATTGGTTGGCAGCCTAAGGCTGCGTAGCCATATACTCAAATTTTAACGAACTATTGTCATAAAGATATAACAAAAAAAATGATTACACATTTTACACTTTCTTAAAGAAAAAGTGTAAAATACAGATTATCAAAGACTTGTATCTTGACAAAAATGGTTTATTGATCACATTTCCCTAATATTTTTATCAATTCCCTTAGCTCCATCTATGCCAAATAGCTTCTTATTAATAGCGGATCGGATGTTTGTTATACGCTGATTTTTCAAATTTAATAAGGTTGCGATTTCCGAAGGACTAAAGTAAAGTCGGACAAGGATGCTGGTTTTAATTTCCTGACTGGTAAGTGCGTAACTTGCATTACTAATCTTGGTATAGAAATCTGATAGACGTTGTGAAATTATTTCAATGAGATGACGCCACTCTTTTTCCGTTGGCATATTGGCATGGACTGCCAAATCATGAAATCTTATCACTATTTGATGAGAAAGCAAAGCCTGCTCAATATCCCATTCCTTTTCCTTTGCCGTATCTTCCTGATAGAACGACAGTTGTTCTTGCAGGTGCATAATCTCTTGCTCTTTCTGCTTTTTGAATCTTTCCATATCATGTCTTAACGCCTGCACATCGCTGGTGGCTTTGCTAAATCTAAATAGCAATGAGGAATATTCTTTGTTGGCAGCCATCTGCTGTGCCTTTCTTTTATCAGACATCTTTTTTCTATGTAAATATCCGATTACCGATATAGCTGATACAAGGAAAAGTATTCCGTAGATGACACGTATAAGGTTGTTGTTTTCTTCTTCTTTTTCAGTAGCCTTTCTTTTACTTTCGTTGTAGTTGTACAAAGCTTGCGCCCGTGTTATTTCTGTTGCCGACTCCTGAAAATTTGCTGAATCGTTGGCATCGGCAAATAATCGGGCATATTTGGCAATGGAGTCTTTCTCGCCACTTTTCTCGAATACGGACAACAAGCCTTTATATGCAGCTTCTTGATATTCAATTTCATCAAAACCATTCCATAATTTACGATAGAAATATTCCGCAGAATCATTTTTTTCTATCGCTTCGTAATATTTGCCTATATAGAAAAAGGAAGATATTCTTTCTTCTGTTAGTTCTTGTTGCCCATTCAGCACACCCGTGTATTTAATGTATTCGTCTATATGCTTCTTGGCTTCTTTTAATTGATTGTTTTCTATTTCTGCTTCTATCGTTGTAAGCAACGACCCCGCAGCATCGGAAGCCCTGCCACAGGCAATGTAACGTTTGTAAACATCATGGTTGATTTCCAAGGCTTTTTTCTTGTCATTAAGCAAATAATAAGCTCCACCCATGTGGTCTAGAAAATTAATAACTGCCAGTGTGTCTTTTACTTTCTCGGCACAGGCAATCGCTTTGCCCCACATCTTCAGTTCCATCTTGGGAGTACGTTGTTCGTCGAACAGTCCCGCCATCTGTGCGTAAACTCTGCTGAGTTGCTTAAAATCACAATCTGCTTGTGTTGTATCCGCTTGCTCCACAGCCTTGTTGTAATATTCAATCGCCATTGGCGCATCTCCCTTGTCGCGATAAACGCACCCCAACAGGTAGAGGGCCTTTATACGTTGTTTGTCGTTTCCGTACCTGTTATAGTAATCGGCAACATCGGTCATAAAGGTATCGGCTTTCATAGAGATGAAAAACTGATTATGGGCATCTGCCAAAAGAAAACGATAAAGCAGATAATCTTTCTTCGTAAAATTCCGCTGATTTTTAGAAAGGCTGTCCAAGATCGTTAATGCACGTTTGTCTTGATGAGCTATGAGACTGTCAATAGTGGCTAATTCTCCATGATATGTGAAATTGTTACATCCCACCAATACAAAGATAAGTAGTGTGAATATAGTAAGCGTATATTTCATTGTATTTGCATTTTTAATGCAAAGATAGTACTTCTTAGTAAATAATTATAGTTCAAGTATATTAAAATGATTTATAAACAGACTCTTTTTAACCCAAATCGGTCATTAGAAAATTTCGCTTTCATTTTGTCTTGCAATAGAACGAAAGATGCATATTGTGTTAATATACAGATGCTATTACAATGGAACAGTCTGCTATAATCTGACTTTTTGCACGGAAAAATTTCTAATGACCGATTTGGGTTTAAAATAGGAATAACATAAAGTTATGCTTCCGCTCTGATTACTTGTTGAGTTTATCAATTATACTAATCATCTTATCCTACTTATAATTCTCCTCCAACATCCTTTCCAAGTCCGAAGCCTTATAGAGTATCTTCCCTGCGAACTGTATATAGGGTATAATCTTCCTATCCCGATAGTCCTGCAGGGTGCGTGGGCTGATATACAGCCTCTCGCATACTTCTTTACCTGTTAGGAAATGCTCTCCTCCAAAGAGCGGCTTGTGTGTCTGTGCTACTTCCTTTATCCGTCTGTTCACTCCCTCAAGTGCGGAGAGTACCACAAGCATATCGTCCGCATCCATGTTCAAGTCTCTTACCTGTTCCATCATTCTCTTTCCTTATTTGTTATTTTTGAATCTGTTTTTTTCGATTTCTCCGATTTACTTTGGAGCAATAGCTCCACATCCTCACGCCTGTAATAGCACTTATGCCCGATTTGCGAGAAAGGCAGCACGCCTGTATCCCGATAGTGCTGCAATGTGCGCTTGCTGATGTTAAGCAACTTGCACACATCACCGTTGTGCAGCCAATCGGTATGCTTGCTTTGTTCTCCAAATGCCTTATGGCAGGTCTCAGCAAGGCTAAGTATCTCATTTCTGAGCCTTGTCCAATTTGAATCCGTAATGATAAAATATCCCATAATTCTATTATTGTTTTGTTTGTAATTCTGTCTTATTGGTATTGACAATACCTTTGCCTGTTTTGCGTATCATCGCACGTTTATGTCTGCAAAAGTATGATGAGTTTATCACACTTCAAAGCAGCAGGGAACAGCAGGGAAATATCGGGAACTTCAAGGAAAAAGACAATGCATTTTATCAGCAGCCGTTTGCGCATTCTTTCCCTGTTTTCTTCTTTTACCGTCCGTTTGACGCAAAGATAGGGCGGTGCATGTCCTATTCTATCATTCTTCTTTTAAGTGGCACCTTGTAGCACTCTTGGTGTAGACAAAAGCTACCCTATTTCTGTACTGATTCTATTGTTTGCAATATTGGTGCTGAATACTGCAAACGTGTGCAGAGGGTACACTTCTACCTCTGTCTTTCCTTGCTATTTTATCTTCTGTTTTGACTTAATTTGGGCTTCAATCAGTCATTTCTTTTCCTGTCTCCTCAAAAATCCGTGCGAACTTTATTGCGAATGAACGCAACATTATGCAAGCACTCTCCGAATGCTTGGAACTTTCATCTTCTCGTAATAACTTCACTCTCTGAAACCAAACCAAGCATATAATGAAGAAGAATGCAGATAAAAGTAAATCGAAGGGAGGAAACAATATGCCTAAGCAAAGGAAGACTTCCTCCAAAAACGGTGAGATAGAAACTTATCTCTCCTCTTATTATGAGTTCAGATACAACACAGTATTGGGAAGAACTGAATACAGGAGTAAGGGCGATGCTCACTTCTCAAAAGTGGGTCGCTATGAAATCAACACGCTCCGCAGGGAACTTGACAACGATGTGGGGATTAACACATCTTCCGACAACCTCTATTCCATTATAGAGAGCAGCTTCTCTCCACGTATCAACCCTATACAGGAGTATTTCAAGGGATTGCCCTTGAGGGATATTGGTAATATCTGTGGTAATAATAGTGGCAATAGCGATAGTTGTAATCATGAAAGTAGTGGCAATAATGAAAACAATTGCTGTTGTGATATTTCTTCCCTTTCACTGAAAGCCATTCCTGACTTGGCAAGTTGCGTTGTGGTGCGTAACTCTGACAAGTGGCTGCCGTACCTCACCAAATGGCTCGTGGCAGTGGTCGCCAATGCCATGGACGACCGTGAGTGCCGAAACCACACCTGTCTCGTGCTGACGGGCGAGCAGGGAAAGTTCAAAACCACGTTTTTGGATTTGCTCTGTCCGCCAGCCTTGCACGGTTACAGCTACACGGGTAAGATATATCCGCAGGAGAAGGACACGCTGACTTATATCGGGCAAAACCTCATCGTAAACATTGATGACCAACTCAAAGCCCTCAACAAACGGGACGAGAACGAGCTCAAAAACCTCATCACCTGTCCGATGGTCAAATACCGTATGCCCTACGACAAGTACGTGGAAGAGCATCCTCACTTGGCAAGCTTTGTGGCATCAGTGAACGGCAATGACTTTCTTACAGACGCTTCCTGCCCTTTGAAGTGCTTTCTATAGATATTGAGAGAGCAAAAGCTATCTCGATGGACAATGTTTATGCGGAAGCCAAAGCCCTGTTAAAGTCAGGTTTTCGCTATTGGTTTGATGATGATGAGATTGCCGAACTATACAGGGAGAGCGAGGATTTCCAAGTGCAGACTGCAGAAATGGAACTACTACTACGCTGCTTCGAGAAACCAGCGGAGGATGAAAACTATTCGTTAATGACCACTACGGAGATACTTACCTATTTGGGTATTTATACTCACCAATCACTTGTTGCCAAGCGTATGGGCGAAGCCTTGAAGAAAGCAGGATACATAAAGATGAGCAAACGAAGAAACGGAGGTAGCCCCATCTATGTCTACAAAATTAGGAAAATCTTGCCCTGCCCGCTCCTTAAAACTTGTAGTAGCCAAATGTAGTAGAATGTGTAGTATTGTCTTATACCACAAAGTAGCACTGATTATCAATCACTTATCAAAAAATAGTATGTAGTAAGAAGAAAGATGAAAAAGTTTGGAGAGGAAAAACTTCAGAAAAGAGTTTTTCTTTCAACTACCATTCAAATATCATTCAAACACACTATTGTCATTCAAATAAAAATTATACAATCAGTTTAATTAAAACATATCACAATGAAAGAAGAAGATTTATCACTTATCAAGCGATATCCCATCGTGGAGTATCTCGAAAGGAAAGGCATCAAGCCTGTACGTAGGACTGCTGCCTATGCCCTGTATTATTCACCGCTCAGGGAGGAAACGCATCCGAGCTTCAAGGTGGACACAGAGAAGAACCTTTGGATAGATTATGCCGAAGGCAGGGGCGGAAGCATAATCGACCTCTGTATGCGCTTGGAGAGCTGCACGCTATCGGAAGCCATCCGCTGTTTGGAACAAAACGCTTCCGATAATATAACATATAGTTCTCGTAAAGACTTCGTGCCAAATAATTCCCAGCCTGTGATGGCTGTAAATGGAGCAAGGAGACTGATAGAAATATCAGACACCCTGCCACCACATTTGCAGGAGTATCTTGCGAGGGAACGCTGCATTGACTTGGAAAAGGCAATGCCATTTCTTAAATGTATCACTTATGAGGTAAGGGGCAGATGTTACGAAGCCATCGGCTTTGCCAATCTCTCTGGCGGCTATGAGCTTCGGGACAATAAAACGTTCAAGGGAACGATAACTCCGAAAGACATTACTCCTATATTCACCGACAAGATAATAAACCAAATACAGCCAACTTGTGTATTCGAGGGTTTTATGGATTTTCTTTCTTTTCTTTCAATGAAAGAAGAAGTAACAAATGCCTGTATTGTGCTAAACTCCGTGAGCAATACCGCCAAAGCAATTCGGTATATGAATGCGCAGGGAATATCTTTCATTCGTACCTTTCTTGATAATGACGATGCAGGGCGGAGAGCTGTACAGGAGTTTGCAGGGGCAGGCTTTCATGTTGAGGACATGAGCATACACTACAAGGATTTCAAAGACCTCAACGAGTTTCATGTCAATCGTGTCCGTGAGCGACAGAAGCATAAAGGGCAGATACAGGCACACATGTCGGTTACAGACCAAAATCAAAACAAGGAATCAAAACAAGTCAAACATAAAATCAGATAGAGAAATGAAAAAGAAAACAATGATGAATGACAAAGACCTTTCGTGGTTCTTGGACAACCAAGATGATGAAATGGACAATGAGGTAATCCCACAGACGGAAGCACAACCCGTTCCTGTGGAGGAAACAACAACGGACGTAGAAATGAATGAGGACAGCATTACTCAAGAAGAAGCGGATATCACTTCTGGGAAATCCGAGCATACACGGCATACTGAGAATATGGCTGTTCAAAGACGCATCAGCTCAAAAATGAGAAAGAAAACACTCGAAGCCTACAAGCAAGCCTACCTTGTTCCGACAAAACTGAGCAATCGAAAAGCGGTCTATCTGAGCAGGGAAACGCAGGAACGTGCCGACTTCATCGTGCGCAGGTTAGGCGACAGGGGCAGCAACCTTTCAAGTTTCGTGGAGAACATCGTGCGCATTCATTTGGAGGAGTATGGTGAGGACATAGAGAAGTGGAGAAAGCTGTGAGGCACAGGAAAAGGGGGCGAGGACTTTTGGGAAAAGGGGATATTATTCCACTCAAAACCCTCAACCCTTTTTTAGAGAACATAACAACAGACATTTGTCAAACATACTGAATGATGGGAACACCACGAACGCAGTTAAACACAGAATGCACGGCATTCACTTTTCGGCAGCAAAACGCCTTGTGCGTAAACGTTTCGTTAGCTGATATTGCAAGACGTCAGTTTGTACCCACAAACTGCCCTTGCTCCCCTCGTCAGACTATCGGGGAGATAAGACCGTAATCACTCCGTTCTCATCGGTCAGTATTTAGGAATTAAGGTAATAAATCATCTACAATGATAAACTTTCAAGGAAACTTATATGAACAGATATAAAGGAAAAGCTGCCCGATGGCAGCAACAGGATAAAGAAGAACAGCGGATGAACAAAACGGAGTTCATCAAGGTAAGATGTACCAGTGAAGAGAAGAAACGTATCAAATCAAGGGCGGAAAACACGGGACGGAAATTCTCCGATTATTGTCGGGAAATACTCCTTAACGGAGAAGTAACAGCCGTTCCCAAGATGACAGACAATGAGAGGGAAGCCATTGCCATTCTCCAGCATACAGGAAGGTTCTACGGGCAGGTTTCCAATCTCATCAAGGTCAAGGACGAGGATTGGCTACATATCACCAAGAACCTTTCGCTATGTGCCAAAGAAGCATTTAAGCGGTTTTACGACCCGCATTTTCGTGTGGATGATGAGGTATACAAGGTCTTAAATCTGACAAGAAATGATAGGTAAATGTAAGGCGATAGCGCACGGCAGCACGGCTTTGGACTATATTTTCAGAGAAGGCAAGCTCGGTTATCGGCTTGCCTTCCATAATCTTTGCAGTAGGGATCAAAAGACTATCTATGAGGAAATGAAAGTGGTCAGTAACTACAACAGCCGTTGCAGGAACAAGTTTCTCCGTATCGAAATAAGTATCGCACCACAAGACGAAAGAAAGCTACCTGTGTCAGAACTTATGCGGATAGCCCATTTGTTTGCCAAGCGAATGGGACTTGACAACCACCAATGGGTAGCAGTAACGCACAAGGACACTGATAATAGACACATTCACATCATCGCCAACCGTATCAGCCTGTACGGAGAGGTCTATGATACCACCTTTGTGAGCAATAGGGCTGCAAGGGTGGCAGAGGAAATCAGCAGGGAGAAAGGCTTGACCATTGCAAAAGAGGTCAAGGCAGAAAGGAAACACCAAAAGGAAAAAGCCAGCCCTACAAGAGAGCAAACAAAGCAGCAGGTGCAGAAGATTTGCTACACCTTGCTTGACAAGTACAAAGGAACAGGCGTCACGGGGCATTCCATGTTCCTTTATGAATTGAACAAAAACGGCATTACCATAGAGCGTATGAAGAATAAGCAGGGCAAGGTATATGGCTTGAAGTTCTCCTTCAATGGACAAAGCTTCAAAGCTTCCGAAATCGGCAGGGAGTTCGGCTACCATTCCTTGCAGAATGACTTTGAAACAACCAACAAGGAAGAAACAAGGAAACCACATCTAACAGTACAAGAGCCTACAGAAAAGAAAGAACAATCAGATACAGGCTACCAACTTGTACCTCCAAGCCGCTCCTCTATCTCACGAGACAATGATACCTCACAAGGGCAGAATCCCATTGGTGCAGTGGCAGACACCATCATTAGTGCAGCCGATGATGTGGTGGAAGGGTTGGGCGATTTGATTACACCATCCGCACATGGTGATGACTATGCAGAAACAGCGTGGCAGCGCAAGCTCAGAAACCAAGCAAACAGAAAGAAGCGAGGTAGAAGATTGTAATTAATCTCCTTCGCTGCATGGCTCAACATAAAATAGCGCAAACCTAAGCTTGTATAATAATACAGTAAAATTGCTATGCTTCACATTATTTCTACTGTTAAATGCTATTTTAGATATACATTAAAATTGCCAAGATTGTTGGCTTTATTAAAGATAATTTGTAACTTTGCCCAAGAATATGCAAGTTTTGTATTATAGAAGGAAAATTATTTTGGCGTTGCTCGAAGCGCTTGGGAAAGATGTTTCTGCAAAGAGTTTGCAGAAGTATCTATTCCTTTTTACGCGTAGGCAGGTTGGTGAGAAAGCCTTTGATTTTGTTCCTTATAAATACGGCTGTTTCTCTTTTCAGGCCAATCAGGATTTAGTGGTTTTATCCAAGCAAGGATATTTGGATATAGAGAAAACAGAAAGAAAAGACAGCCTTTATCATTCCTTGCATGAAACTCATTTTATCAGGGATTTGGATTTGTTTGATACTCAGGCTATTCGTGAAGTTTGCAAATTATACGGTAACATGTCTCAAAATGAGTTAATTGCCTATACATATAGAACAAACCCATTTACAGCAATCAATAGTACAATTGCCCAGTACTTGCTGACGCAAGAAGAAATGGATAAAGTCAGGAAATACAGGGAACGGTACAAATTCACCTCTTCGGTGCTGATGACCATTGGCTATGAAGGATTTACCCTTGAAAAGTATCTGAAGCAACTGATATGCAATGATATTAGAGTGTTATGCGATGTTAGGAAAAATGCGTTCAGCATGAAATATGGTTTTTCCAAGGGTATTCTACAAAAAGCCTGTGAGGGCGTAGGGATCAAATACATACATGTACCTGCGTTAGGCATAGAATCTGAAAACAGAAAAGCACTAAATACTCAAGAGGACTACGACCGTCTGTTTGAGGAATATGAGCAAACCTCATTAAAACAGAATTGGGATGCGTTATTATATGTGCGTTCTGTTTTAGACGAGGAGAAAAGAGTCTGTCTCACTTGCTTTGAGAAAGATCCAAGGCAATGTCACCGTACACGAGTGGCAAGAGCCTTGATGGAATTGCCGAATGTAACCTATGATTTTCAAGAAATTTTGTTATAATTATGCGGATATTAGTATCTGTAATGACTTATCCTTCTCTATCGGAAAAACACCTTGAAACGGTATGCACAGCAGGGTTTCGTGAGGATGGCTCTTGGATAAGGATTTTCCCAATCCCCTATCGGGTGATTTATGCGGATAACGATGTGCCTCGGTATCACAAATGGCAATGGATAGAGGTAGATGTGGAGAAAAGGACTCAGGACAGTAGGCCAGAAAGTTACCATATCTATAATATTGATACGCTTAAAATCGATCCGAATATCCTTGGTAAAAATGGCAAAGGGACAGATTGGAATTTAAGGCTTCAATGGGTTCTGAAAAACAAGATGGTTTTCACAAATATGAGTGAACTTCTTGCCTTGACGACACAGAACAAAATTTCTTTAGCCGTATTAAAACCTACACATGTGAACCGAGTGGTATGTTGTGATCTGAGGAAGAAAGACGATGGCAAGAGCATGGAAAAATTTGCTGATAAATTGTCAAAACTCAAAGCGAAGTATCAAGCAAAGTTGCGCCAATTGAACATCTTTGAAGATAAACAGGACATGAAGGATTCTTTTCAATTTGCAGAGAAGATTCCTTATAAATTCAGTTATGAATTCGTAACTGAAGATGGAATAACGCGTACCCTCATGATTGAAGATTGGGAAATTGGAGCTTTATATAGAAACTGCATTCGAAAAGATAAAAGTGAAGAAACCGCTGTCCAGAAAGTTATCAGGAAATATGAGGACATGGCGAAAAAAGATATTTATCTGTTTTTAGGTACTTCATACGAGTGGCATAAAAGAAAAGCTCCTGATCCTTATTTAATTATCGGAGTCTTTGCCCCTCCCAAAAACAGACAATTGGACTTAGACCTATTCCCTGTTTAAGAAAAAGTTAGCAACTGCATGTACCATCATTAAGACAACAGTTATTGGACTAAAAGACTAACAAGCCATCTCGCACATACCGCAAGACAGCATAAACTTGTAAGGCATTCATTCTTTTATATCTTTTCGCACCAAAAAACGCTTGTTATTCGGTAACAAAGTATTATCTTTGCAAACAGAATAACAAGCGTTCTTTGTTAGGCAGAAAACAGCGAAGCCAAGTAGCTTGCTCGTTTCTAAATCGTTACCTATTCAGTTTCAAAAACGAGGTAACTTACTTATTTTCAGTTAGTTGTATTTTGAGAATTGTTTGAAGTGCAAAAGAGCCTATTTTGAGGTGCGAAAGAGCCTATTTTGAAATTTAAGGCATAAATTACACATTTTTGAACGCATGTTTTAAAAATATAGGATAATATCCGTTACTTTTGAAACTGACCAAAATGCAGATAAAGAAAAATCCGTTACTTTTGAAAAAGCAGTTGATTTTTTAAGGTTGGTTCTAAAAATTAGCTTTGCTATATTTTGAGTTTTTTATTGAGTAAAAATAGGCAGTGAATGAGAGAGCATAGTGGACTATGCGACCGAATGAACTGACAATTTGTGCCAATAAAAG
The DNA here is from genome assembly GCF_900454955.1 of Prevotella disiens. Taxonomy (NCBI): domain Bacteria; kingdom Pseudomonadati; phylum Bacteroidota; class Bacteroidia; order Bacteroidales; family Prevotellaceae; genus Prevotella; species Prevotella disiens. Next base: position 253,046 of record NZ_UGTL01000001.1, read on the forward strand.
ACCAAAAGAAAGCAAAACATAATCCATTATTTAAAGTAATATACTACGATGGTAATTTTTAGAACGATTTCGTTAAGTCAAACGAACTATATAAATGAGCAAAGCGAAATTTAAACATGGTCGTGACGAGAAATAGAACCTTTCGAGCAATGATACTTTGTAGGGGCGTGATTTTTTCGCTTTGCTCAACAACTCGTATCACGTTCCTAATATACTAAAATCTGCGGATAGGAACGTGATAAATCACGCCCCTACAAAGTATCATAGCTTGCCAGAAAACAGCTATTTTGCACTTTGAAAAAGAACCCATCTTAATACTTTTACAGTGGATTTCTCGTTCAAAAAACCTAAATGGTAGCAATTTTTTAATAATTTGCCTCCTAAAAATTTGTGTAAATGGAAATAATCTACTAATTTTGCATCCGTTTTTAGCATCAAGAGTCGGCAAAAGGTCGCCCCAACCGAGCTATAGTTAAGTGTCACGGTGGGAAAACGATGCGGATTGTCTCACAATTTAAAGTACTTAACATGACTGCAAAATACATTTAGCAACTAAAAATTATGCGGCTCACGACAAAAGCGAGTTGCAATACGGCATGGGTATTACCCTAATAAATTCTAAATAAATAATGTTTATTTTGTTATCCGAAGATGTTACCGTAACTTTGTCGCTCGTAAGGAAGTGATTTATTACGTTCCTCATCAAGAAAGCGCAAAAAGACTAAAAGGGAAATGGAATAAATTCCACCCAACAACAAGCAAAGTAATGGCTTACAATTAGGATAATAAACGAGTAAAAAATAAAAGAAAAAACAATATGTCATATTTATTCTCATCAGAATCAGTTTCAGAAGGACACCCAGACAAGGTGGCCGACCAAATAAGTGATGCACTTTTAGACCAATTTCTCGCTTATGACGAGAACTCTCGCTGTGCTATCGAAACGTTCAATACCACTGGACAAGTGGTCATCATGGGCGAAGTACGTTCAAAGGAATACATTGATATTTCGACAATTACACGAAATATAATCAACCGAATAGGCTATACCAAAGCAGAATATCAATTCGACGGCAATAGCTGTGGTGTGCTATCAGCAATTCACGAGCAAAGTTCTGACATTAATCGTGGCGTAGACCGTACAGACGAAGACAACCAAGGCGCAGGCGACCAAGGTATGATGTTTGGTTACGCATGCAACGAAACCGACAATTATATGCCTGTTACACTCGACCTTGCCCATTTATTGATGACAACATTGGCAGATATTCGTAAGGAAGGCAAACAAATGACTTATTTGCGCCCAGACTCTAAGAGCCAAGTAACCATTGAATATTCTGATGATAATATTCCACAGCGCATCGATACAATCGTAGTTTCAACCCAACACGATGACTTCATAAAGCCTGAAAACGACTCTCCTGAGGCACAATTGCAGGCAGACGAACAAATGTTGGCGCAGATTCGTAAGGACGTTTTAGAAATCCTTATGCCACGCGTAAAAGCACAAATCACATCAGAAAAGGTATTAAAACTTTTCAACGACAACATTAAATATTTCGTAAACCCAACAGGTAAGTTCGTTATTGGTGGTCCTCACGGCGACACAGGCTTAACAGGTCGTAAGATTATCGTGGATACCTATGGCGGAAAAGGAGCGCATGGTGGCGGTGCTTTCTCGGGTAAAGACTCGTCAAAGGTAGACCGCTCAGCAGCATACGCAGCTCGTTACATTGCCAAAAACATGGTTGCAGCAGGCGTTAGCGACGAAATTCTCGTGCAGTTGGCTTACGCAATTGGCGTGGCACAACCCGTTAGCATTTATGTAAACACATACAATCGTGCAAAAGTACAGATGACAGACGGCGAAATAGCAGAGAAAATTAAGCAAATGTTCGATTTGCGTCCAAAAGCCATTGAACGCCAATTGAAATTACGCCAACCAATGTATTTAGAAACTGCATCATACGGACACATGGGACGTAAGAACGAAGTTGTGAAAAAGACCTTTACAAGCCTTTATCATGAGCATAAAACCATTGATGTAGAACTCTTTACATGGGAAAAACTCGATAAAGTAGACGAAATAAAGAAAGCTTTCGGACTTTAACAAAATATGCCTACAACCGATACTCTCGCTGTTCCACCTTTGTTAAGACGAATAAAATCGCCTCAACAAAAGGCTGATACAACAGCAAAAGCAACGGTGGCTGACACAATAAAAACTAAAACAAAAAGCATTTTAGAGTGGAAAGCCCCAAAAGCATTTAAACTGACAGAAGTAAAGTTTGCCCAAGAAAGTTATTTCAAGGGCAATCCTTACTACCGTCCCGAACTTGGTATGCACCATAGTGGCATATTAGGCGACCCAGCACCTTACAGCGTCAGCAACGATAACATGGTGGCAGGAACGTTGTTACTCTGTTTTGCATTGGCAATGATAGCTGCTTCCATGTCGAGCAACTTTATAACCAGACAAATAAAGGAACTCTTTCACCGTCCTTATCGGCGCACAAATGTAGGAGAAACAGCACGCGAAGTAAGGTTTCAGTTGTTTTTAGTGTTACAAACATCGTTGCTATTAAGCATTACTTACTACCTTTTTACAGGGTCATCGGCAGGCGAAAAATATATCATAGACTCCCCAATATTGATAGTAGCCATCTTTTTAGCCATCTTTTTAAGCTATTTTTTTGCGAAAAATCTGCTCTATAAATTAGTGAATTGGGTCTATTTCGATAGAAAGAGTAATCAGCAATGGTCAAGACTCGGACTTTTCTTGATTTCAGCCGAAGGAGTTTTGATTTTCCCCGCTGTTTTATTGCTCATTTACTTCGGTTTATCCGTGCAATATACCCTCTTTTACATCGCTACTGTAATCGTTTTCGCCAAATTGCTTCTATTTTATCAAGGGTATGTCATCTTTTTTAAAAGAACAGCTGCCAGTCTGCAAATTATTTTGTACTTTTGCACCTTAGAATTAATGCCGTTGATGGCATTATTAGGAATCTTGGTTTATACCGATAACTATTTGACAATAAATTTTTAGGACACGATGATTAAAAAGATATTGATATCACAGCCAAAACCAGGGAGTGAAAAGTCGCCATACTATGATATTGCGAAGGAATTTAACGTAGATATGGTGTTCCGTCCATTCTTTAAAGTGGAAGGTTTGTCGTCAAAAGAATTTCGCCAACAGAAAGTAAATTTGCTCGAACATACTGCTGTGGTATTCACTTCACGTCATGCTATCGACAATTATTTCAAGTTAGCACAGGAAATGCGCATAACAATTCCTGAAACAATGAAATACTTTTGCGTCATAGAAACAATTGCCTTGTACATTCAAAAGTACACACAATACAGAAAACGCAAAATATTCTTTGGCAATTCTGGTAAAATTGATAGTTTGATTCCTACGATGGTGAAGCACAAAGATGAAAAATATCTTGTGCCAATGAGTTCGGTTCACACTGATTCTATCAGCAGTTTGCTCACTGCTCATAAGCTAAAATACAAGGAATGCGTAATGTATCGCACCGTAACAAACGACCTTACGGAAGAAGAAAAGAAAAATTTTGACTACGATATGTTAGTATTCTTTAGTCCAACAGGGGTTAGTTCATTGAAAAAAAACTTGCCCGATTTTGTGCAAGGTGATATAAAAATTGCAGCGTTTGGCCCTGCTACGGCAAAAGAAGTAATCAATCAAGGATTGCGATTAGACTTAGAAGCACCATCAGATAAGTATCCTTCTATGACCGCTGCATTGCGTGCTTTCTTGGAAGAAAATACGAAAAAGAAATAAAAGTAAGGTGTATTCTGATAAAAGAGTACGCCTTCTTGACCCTATAAAACCTACAACCAATGACAGACGCTCGAAGATTTACATTCAAAAAGCAAGAGCGGATATGTAGTAAACTGCTCATTGACAAACTATTTGGCGGAGGAAAAAGCCACTCAATGGTAGCTTTTCCACTAAGGGCGGTCTATTTGGTACAGGAAAAAGAAAACAAAACAGACGAAAATCCACAAATTAAAATACTTATTAGTGTACCGAAAAAGCACTTTAAACGTGCTGTTAAACGCAACAGAGCCAAGCGACAAATACGTGAAGCATACCGAAAAAATAAGTATTTACTACTCGATGAATTGGAAAACAATCCTCAAAAAGAAGTCTTATTGGCTTTTATATGGCTTGACAACCAATTGCACGAAACAGAAGCAGTGGAAACAAAGGTGCAAAACCTTCTGCAACGCATCGCAGAAAAGATAGAAAAAGAAAGAAAGGAGGACGCAACAACATGACTTTAAAGAAAGTTGGACACTTCGTTTTGCGTGCCTTGTCGTGGCTTTTAATCTTGCCAATCTTGTTTTATCAAAGATTTATAACACCGTTTACGCCACCTTCATGTAGGTTTACTCCCACTTGCTCGGAATATGCAAGACAAGCGTTAATCAAACATGGTCCTTTTAAAGGATTAGCATTGGCAATTTGGCGAATACTAAGATGCAATCCGTGGGGCGGAAGTGGCTACGACCCTGTGCCATAGTGATTCGAAAGACCCTCCCAAAAGAAGATTACAATCACCCCCAAGTGGATTTTAAACAACAAACATAGATGAATAACAGCTCAGAATGGGCTTTTAAAAATAAAAATATAGATGAAAAACTTTGTTGAAGAACTAAAATGGCGTGGTATGTTAGCGCAAATTATGCCTGGTACAGAAGAGTTTTTACAAAAAAATATGGTATCAGCTTATTTGGGAACCGACCCAACTGCCGATTCATTGCACATTGGACACCTTTGTGGAATCATGATGTTACGCCATTTACAGCTTTGTGGGCACAAGCCATACTTGCTCATTGGTGGTGCAACAGGTATGATTGGCGACCCATCAGGCAAGAGTCAAGAGCGTAATTTGCTTGATGCTGAAACACTTTACCATAACCAAGAAGCCATTAAAAAGCAGGTTAGCAAGTTCCTCGACTTTGATAGTAACGAGCCTAATAAGGCTGAAATGGTGAACAATTACGACTGGATGAAAGAATTTTCATTCCTCGATTTCGCTCGAACAGTCGGCAAACACATCACTGTTAACTATATGATGGCAAAGGATAGCGTTAAGCGTCGTTTGAACGGAGAGGCGAGTGATGGACTTTCTTTCACCGAATTTACCTACCAACTCCTACAAGGTTACGACTTCTTATACCAGTATGAGAAGTTCGGAGTGAAACTCCAATTGGGCGGAAATGACCAATGGGGAAACATGACAACGGGTACAGAACTCATCAGACGCACACTCGGTCAAGAGGCAGAAGCGTTCTGTTTGACTTGTCCACTCATCACAAAAGCCGACGGAAAGAAGTTCGGTAAGACTGAAAGCGGTAATATTTGGCTCGACCGTAACCGCACTACTCCATACGCTTTCTATCAGTTCTGGCTCAATGTAAGCGATAACGACGCTGAAAAATACATTAAGATTTTCACCTCATTGGATAAGGCTACTATCGATAGTTTGATAGAAGAGCATCGCCAAGACCCAGGTCGTAGAACCTTACAACGCCGCTTAGCAGAGGAAGTTACACGCATGGTTCACTCACAAGAGGACTTAGACATGGCGATAGCAGCATCGAATATCTTATTTGGAAAATCAACAAAAGAGAACTTGTTGCAACTTGACGAACAAACTTTTAACGATGTTTTCAAAGATGTTCCTCACTACGAAATTTCTAAAGACCTATTGGGTCAGCCTGCTGTTGAGGTATTCAACCAAGAAGGAATGCAGATTTTCCCAAGCAAAAGCGAAATGCGTAAGTTGGTAAAAGGTGGTGGTGTATCACTCAACAAGGAGAAACTCCAAGCTTTCGACCAAGTAATTACAGCTGAAGACCTTATTGACGGAAAATATTTATTGATGCAAAAGGGAAAGAAGAACTACTTCCTTGTCATCGTGAAATAATAAAAAACGAAGAAAAAGACTATATAAGATTGCAAAGAAACGCAGCAAAACATTGCTTTTAAAGGTGTTACGAGCAATTTTATATAGTCTTTTTTTCTACAAATATACGGGATTTACTCGCTATATAAATGGTCTACAAATACAAATAACGATGAAAGCTATCCTAAAATCTGCTTTAAAACAGGGTTTTATCTATGCCTTTCTTGCTTCAATGGCATTAGCATTTGTCTTTTTTGTCTATATTTTTAATGGACAAAACCTTGATTTTATGGATTTTACAGGTTGGGTTTACTATGCCACTTCGTGCTTTACCCATGCTGCTATCATCATGTTTGTGCCTTATATAGCCTTATTCCTCCCCTTAATTTTCTGCAAAATAAAACCCCAAATAGCCAATATCTTATTGACAATTGTTTATAGTTTTATTTTCATTTTAGCCATTTCAAATAGTTTTGTCTACAACATTTATCACTTCCACATCAATGGATTGGTTATAAAAATGCTAACCAGTTCAGGTGCGTCCGATATATTTGTGTTTTCAACGAGTATGTATGTGAAAGCCTTTGTGATTATTTTAGGTTTAATTGCTTTAAGTTCAGCACTTTGTTGGTTATCTTACTGGATAGAAAGCCGTATTCGAATCAAAGGTTTTTATCGCAAAATGCTCCTGCCAATCCTCCTCGTTGCATTGATTTCTCAAAGCATTCACATCTACGGAGGTGCGACAATGAAAACATCAGTGGTGGAAAGTACAGAAGTAATACCTTATTATTTCCCTATCCGCATGAACTCTTTTTTATCAAAATTGGGCATCGTAGACAAGAATAAACTCAACCAAATAAGATTTCAAAATAGCGAAACAGCAGTGATTTACCCACTCCATTCGCTAAAAATTAAGCCAGTAAAACAGAAATTAAACGTCGTTATTCTCTGCATCGATTCGTGGAATAAGCGTACCATGAACGAAGAATGCACACCTTATATATATAGGTTTGCACAAAAGGCAGAAAATTTTACCCAACATTTGAGTTCAAGCAACGCCACAAGCGGTGGTATTTTCGGAATGTTCACAGGCGTATCGGCTTACTATTGGAAAAGTTTCGACTTTGGAAATGTGCAGCCTGTCATGGTCGAACAGCTACTAAAAGCGGGCTACAAGGTGCAAGCCTATCCGAGCGCAACCTTAGAATACCCACCTTTTGCAAAGTTATTGTTCAAAAACGTAAAGGGATTGAACATCAAAACCGAAGGTAAAACACCTTACGACCGTGATATTCAAATCACTAAAAATTTCCTTTCCGATTTGGAAAAATATGACGGCAAACAGCCTTTCTTTTCTTTCGTCTTCTACGACCTGCCCCATGCTATGGAAATGCCAAAAGAAAAGTTGAACAAGTTCAAGCCAACGTGGGAGACTCCCGACTATATGGCTTTGAACAACGATACCGACCCAACGCCTTTCTTTAATCTTTATAAGAATTGTGTGGCACAAGTAGACCAACTTATTGGCTCTATTTTAACACGAATGGAGCAAAAAGGAATGCTCGAAAATACCCTTATCATTATAACTGGCGACCACTCACAAGAATTCAACGAAAACCATAACAACTATTGGGGACACGCTTCCAATTACTCGCAGTGGCAAACCGCCGTTCCAATGATTTACTATGCGCCAAAATGTAAACCAGGGAAACGCAATTATCGTACTACTCATTACGATATTTCGCCTACCATTTTGCAGCAAACCATTGGCGTTCAGAATCCTACTTCCGACTATTCCATGGGCAAGAACCTACACGATTCTGCCTCACGCGATTGGCATCTCGTGGGTAGCGACCTTTATTACGCCTTCATACTCAACGATGGAACCATTGTAGAAAAGCAAGGAACAGGCAACATTAAAATAATGGACAAACAAATGAATACCATCTCTGATTATCCATTAGACGCTCGAAAACTCAATCAGGTTATCATGAACATGAATCGTTTTTTCAAAAAATAGTAACAAACAAAACTTTTTTGCAATTGTATGGATATATCTACTAATAATGGTTTTATTCTTTTAGGAATATTAATAGGCAATACCTTCCATATAGAGTGGCTAACCTATTTAATCTCTGTATTTTGCATTTTATCAATATATAATCTGATAAAATATGAACATAGAAAAATTACGTATGTATATTCTATACTATTGCTTTTCTTATATGGGGCATCTCTTTATGTAACCATATTCAATACACCATAATCCTAAGTCTATAAAAAAGAAAAGATTTTTCTAAATACCCTTCAAAAATATATCCACCTGCCAGCCCTTCTATCCTGAATAGGTGGATTTTTTTTGAGATGGTTTCTAAAAAGATAGCAAAATGTAACCCCTAATTGAGAGTAATATTTTTCAATACCTATTGTTTTGCACTTCAAAAGAGCCTATTTTGAAGCACAAAACAGGCTGTTTTAAAATTTAACCCAAGTTTAACGGGCATAATTATTTTTCATAAATTTTCAGTGTGTTTTGAGGGTTTCAGGTTTGCTAAGTACTTAATAATCAGCCGTAGCGTTTTCTGAATACGGAGTAAATCTGATTTGTAGGACACCAGCATATCAATTTTTTTTTGTTACTTTGCACCTATGCACGCAAATGTACAGACACGTTTTAATCCGGCAACTGGTGAAAAGGCTCTTTATTATAGACTAAAAGAGTCATATCGTGACGTGGCTGGACACGTACATTCGCTCATTCTGCTCAATATTGGTTTTGAACCTTCTCTCACAGCCTTGCAGGTGAGAAGGATTGCTTTTGCACTTACAGAGCGTTTTAAGAACAGAGGAACTAATTCTTTATTTGGCAAGCATTTGGAGGGACTTACTGAACTGGAACAGGCTAAGGCGGATGAGTGGTGGCAGCGGATGAAAGAGGAAGGTGGAATTGATAGATTCGATAAGAAGGAACAGAAAGCAAGAAAGGAGTCTGAACGTTATATCGATCTTGCTACGGCAGAACATACTGACGCAAGGAATGTTGGTGCAGAATGGCTCTGTAAGCAGACCATTGATAAGCTGGGACTGGAAGAGTTCCTGCGTGACCAAGGATGGAGCAACCATTCTATCCACACCGCACTCTCTGCGCTCATCATCCGGACTGTGTATGCCGTGTCTGAACGTTCCTCGTATTATTATCTCAGGGATAATTCGGCTGCCGCCGAACTTTACACTAGTTCGCAAGACTGGACTCCGGGTATCAATGCCCTGTACAAGGTAACGGACAAACTCTATGAACTCAAAGAGAAGATAGAATGTCACTTGTGCAATGTAACAGATAACCTTTTTAATATAGATAACAAGCTGATGCTCTTTGACTTGACAAATTTCTACTTTGAGGGTAGTAAGCGTGAAAGCAAGAAGGCACAGTTTGGTAGGTCAAAAGAGAAGCGATCAGATTGTAAACTTCTCGTCCTGGCCCTGTGTATCAATAAGGAGGGCTTCATACGCTATTCTTCTATCCTGGAAGGTAATACGGCTGACCCTAAATCACTGCCTGATATGATAGATACGCTGGCAGACAAGAATCCTGTACAAAAAGAAAAATCGCTTATTGTGATGGATGCAGGTATTGCAACCGGAGAGAATCTAAATCTTATTAAGGCAAAGGGTTACAACTATCTCTGCGTATCTCGCACCAAGCTGAAAGATTACACGCTCAGTGAGGACCATAAGAGCGTGATGGTAAAAGACGCCCGAAAGCAAACAATAACGCTCAACAAGGTACACACCGAAGGTGAGGACTACTATCTTGAGATAACCTCTCCATCTAAGGCTATGACCGAATCGTCAATGAACAAACTTTGGCGTGAAAGGTTTGAGACAGAGCTGAAGAAGATAAATGATGGTATTGCAAAGAAAGGTGGAACGAAACTCTACGAGAAGGTTGTAGAGCGTACGGGACGAGCCATACAGAAATATCCTTCTATCGCAAGATACTATGCGATAGACTACATTAGAAACGAAGAAAAACCAAAGGAAATGCTACGTGTAGACTGGAAGCTCAAAGACCTCTCAGCCATCGAGTCCGGACACGGCGTATACTTCCTACGGACCAATGTAGAAACACTCGATGAGCGTACCACATGGGACTATTACAACCTCATACGGGAAATCGAATGTACCAACAGGCAGTTGAAGACCGACCTGAACCTCCGTCCTATATACCATCAGACCGATGACCGGAGCGATGCGCATCTTTTCTTCGGTCTGCTTGCCTACTGGGTGGTAAATACCATCCGCTGCCAGTTGAAGCGAGAAGGCGAATCCTGCTATTGGACCGAAATCGTGCGGAGGATGAGCACCCAGAAACTTGTAACCACGGAAGGTAGGAACCCGTTAGGAGACATCGTACAGATGCGACAATGCAGCAATCCCTCAAAGCAGGCAACTGCTATATATGATAAATTAAAACTGAAATATGCACCATTCAGAAAAATAAAAATTTGTAGGACACAGAGTCCATAGCCAAAACTGAAAAAGTATAATAATAGCAAGATTCTACGATGATAGGTGTTAAACTTGGGTTAAAGCGTTTGTCTTGAAAAATGGTAGGGCAGCGTTGTAAGCAAAAAAACGATAAGAATGGCATTCATTTATCATTTTATGGAGTCGTTTTTACTTTTTTATGGCACCGCCAAACTTTTTCTTTCTTTTTCATTTCGGTTTGCCAAAATTTGAGTACATTTGCAGACCAACTACTAATTTGAATAGAGATGCTTGAGAAAAACATACGCGAACAAATCATTGATTTGATACATCGACAGGTAGTACCTGCCGTGGGGTGTACCGAACCTATGGCGGTATCCCTCTGTACCGCACGTGCCACCGAATTATTGGGGCAGAAACCAGAGAAAATTTATGCCTATCTTTCGGCTAATATTCTTAAAAATGCTATGGGTGTGGGTATTCCTGGCACAGGCATGATAGGCTTGCCTATCGCTATTTCCTTAGGTGCGCTCATTGGAAAGTCGGAATATCAGCTCGAAGTCATCAAGGATTTGAATGCTGAAAGTCTTGAAGAAGGCAAGAAATATGTGGGTGAAAACCATATCGACATTAAATTAAAGGAAGGTATTACCGAAAAATTGTACATCGAAATGGTGTGCGAAGCGGGTGGAAAGCAGGCAAAAGCCATTATTGCAACCACACATACCAACTTTATTTATGAAGAAGCTGACGGCAAAGTGTTGCTCGACAAGCAAGTGGCAAAGGCTGACGGCGCACAAGGGGGGCAGAAAGACATTCAATTGAACTTGAAAATGGTGTGGGATTTTGCTACTACATCGCCATTAGAGGAAATTGATTTCATTCTCGAAGCCAAACGTTACAATATGAAGGCGGCACAAGAAGCCCTCAAAGGCAACTATGGGCATTGCGTAGGCAAGAGTATGGACAGACCATTGAGCCGTGGTATTTTCGGAAATAGCATTTATTCGCACATTATATCAAAGACTGCATCGGCTTGCGATGCTCGTATGGGTGGCGCAATGGTACCTGTAATGAGCAATAGCGGTTCGGGTAATCAAGGCATTTGTGCAACAAACCCTGTGGTAGTATTTGCAAAGGAAAACGAAAATACACCTGAAGAATTGGTGCGTGCTTTGACTTTGAGCCACCTTACAGCCATTTACATTAAGCAAAATCTTGGAACTTTATCGGCACTTTGTGGTTGTATTGTTGCCAGCACGGGTTCAAGTTGTGGTATAACCTATTTAATGGGTGGCGATTACACCAATATTTGCTATGCCGTTAAAAACATGATTGCCAACCTTACAGGTATGGTTTGCGACGGTGCAAAGCCAAGTTGCGCATTAAAGATTTCGTCTGGCGTATCAACAGCAGTACTTTCAGCTATGCTTTCAATGGAAAATCATCATGTAACTGAGGCTGAAGGTATTATTGACAAGGATATTGATAAGTCTATTCGCAACCTTACCAATCTTGGAAAGGACGCAATGAACTCAATGGACGAAATGGTTTTGGACATCATGACAAATAAAAGCAGTTGCTAAACGGCTGATTTTTAACATATAAAAGGTTCATTTGCGCTCGGCAAGTGAACCTTTTTAGATATACGACCGATAACGTAAAATATGCGTTCTTAAACAAATGAAACATTCAACGGAAATAAATTTTAGCAGAGCCGTACTCATTCTTTTGGTGGTTTTGGTGCATATTGTTCATTTTGGCACAACCTATCCTGCCGTAAAAGAAGCTATTTTGGCTTTCATGATGCCTGCTTTCTTGTTTATAACAGGCTATTTGGCAAACGTGGATAAACCTACAAAAGCCTTCGGACAATATGTTTTGCAAATTTTCCTACCTTATTTCATAATGGTAGTAGGCTTTTCCGTCTTGTCTTATTTCCTCCCTGTACGCGACAAACTCACCGAATTATCGGTCAATGCCATTAGCGAACGCCTCTTTGTAACCTCAATTGGTCCTTATTGGTTTCTCTATGTCATGCTCGGTTGTGGACTATTATATCGGTTGAGTGGACTGATTGTGCGCAATAAAGAACGTTCTTTTTTGCGTATTCTTACCTTTGGTTTATTGCTTTATGGGGTTTCATTCGTCGTTCCGCTCATGTCCGTGCAAAATGTCATGTACTATTTTCTCGGAGCAGCCTTGCGCCAATGCAATATTCAATATACAAATTTCATAAAACCATCGCGTTTTGCTCTTTTTCTATTCATCTTTATCATTGTTTTTTTAGGAGTTAGAACGTGGGTAAGCTTTGGTATCGTATGGGCTGTTTATGAATTTTTAGCCTTCACAAGTTGGCTTTCCACTCGCTTACCACAACGTTTGGAATATTCATTCAATTGGTTGGGTATGAACACTTTGCCCATTTATTTGTTTCACCCTATCTTTACACTCGCCAGCAAATACTATTTACCACTTTTTGCGTGGGACAAAACTGCAATTTGCTTTACCATTGTAACCTTACTTTTCAGTGTTTCAGGCAGTTTAATGGTGGCTTTCGCTTTGGATAAGACACATTTAACACAGTTGTTTGGGCGCAAAGCATTCTTTCGTAACATAAATGAAAAGCAATAAGTTCCAAGCTTTTTCAAAGAAATTTATTACCTTTGCAGTCTGATAAAAGAACAAATGAAATGAAAATAGAAGAGCAGATAACGACCGCAGCATTGGCTGCTGTGAAAGAACTATATGGTGCAGATGTACCAATACAGATGATTCAGTTGCAAAAGACAAAAGCAAACTTTGAAGGAAACCTCACGCTTGTAACTTTCCCATTGCTGAAAACCTCACGAAAGAACCCTGAGGAAACTGCAAAAGAGATAGGTGCATACCTTAAAGATAACTGTAATGCTATTTCAGATTACAATGTTGTCAAGGGATTTCTTAACCTTGTCATTGCACCAGCTGCATGGATTGGTCTGCTTAATGATATTCATGCCAACGAAAAGTTTGGCGAAAAGCAAGTAACAGCCGATAGTCCACTCGCTATGGTGGAGTATTCATCGCCTAATACCAACAAACCCTTACACTTAGGACACGTCCGCAACAACCTTTTAGGGTGGTCGTTGTCTAAAATTATGGAAGCTAATGGCTACAAAGTAGTGAAGACCAACATCGTAAACGACCGTGGTATTCACATTTGTAAGTCGATGCTTGCATGGCAAAAGTGGGGCAATGGCATTACACCAGAGCAGGCTGGAAAGAAAGGCGACCACCTTATCGGTGATTTTTACGTTGCTTTCGACAAGCATTATCGTGAAGAATTGGCTACATTGACAGCACAATTCCAACAAGAAGGTTTAGATGAAGAGGCTGCAAAGGCAAAGGCTGAACAAGAATCGCCATTGATGAAAGAGGCACACGATATGCTTGTAAAGTGGGAAGCCAACGACCCTGAAGTGCGTGCATTGTGGAAAATGATGAACGATTGGGTGTATGCAGGCTTTGATGAAACCTATAAAGCACTCGGAGTAGGATTTGATAAAATTTATTACGAAAGTAATACTTATCTTGAAGGAAAGAAAAAGGTAGAAGAAGGATTAGCAAAAGGTTTGTTCATTCGCAAAGAAGACAACTCTGTTTGGGCTGATTTAACCAACGAAGGCTTAGACCAAAAGCTCCTTTTACGCAGCGATGGCACTTCGGTTTATATGACACAGGACATCGGAACTGCTGAAATGCGCTTCAAAGACTATCCTATCGACAAGATGATTTACGTCGTAGGCAACGAGCAAAACTACCACTTCCAAGTGCTTTCAATCCTTTTAGACCGCTTAGGCTTTAAGTGGGGTAAAGATTTGGTACACTTCTCATACGGAATGGTGGAACTTCCAAATGGTAAAATGAAGAGTCGTGAGGGTACAGTTGTTGATGCTGACGACCTTGTAGTGTCTATGATTCAGAACGCTCGCACCCTTAGCGAAGACAAAGTCAATAAGTTGGAAGACATCACAGAGGAGGAAAAGAACAACATTGCACGCATTGTGGGCATGGGAGCATTAAAGTATTTCATCTTGAAAGTAGATGCTCGCAAGAATATGTTGTTCAATCCTGAGGAATCAATCGACTTTAATGGCAATACAGGTCCATTCATTCAATACACATACGCACGTATCCGCAGCATTCTTCGCAAGGCTAATGTACAAGGAATCAATATCCCTGCAAGCGTAGAAGCTAATGCTCCGCTCAACGAAAAGGAGATTGCGCTCATTCAAAAGATGAACGATTTTGGTGCAGCAGTGGCACAAGCAGGCGTTGATTACAGTCCAAGCGGCATTGCCAACTACTGCTATGAGCTTACAAAAGAGTTCAATCAATTCTACCACGATTACAGCATTTTGAATGCAGACACCGAAGCCGAAAAGACAACTCGCCTTGTTCTTGCTCAAAATGTAGCCAAAGTTATCAAGAATGGTATGGAACTTTTGGGCATCGAAGTGCCAGAACGTATGTAACATATCCCTATTTCCCTCTCGTTTCGGAGAGGGAAATCTCTATTAACATACTGGCTTTAAAAACACTGAAAACCATTTATTATCACACTAAACAGCAATAACGAAATTATGAAAAAAGTATTTTTATGCCTTCTTTTCGCTGCTTTTGCAGCCTTTCCTTGCAGACTGAATGCGCAAAGCGTAGAAGTTCCAGAAGGCACTGATACAGCTTTTGTTGAAGCAGTGGATAAGTTTATGGAGGTGTCGGGCAGTAAAACGACATTGAAAGCGCAATTTCCACTTATTATGAACAATCTTAGAAAAATGTTGAAAGATATTTCTGACGATGTGTTTGCTAAGATAGAAGCCAAGTTTCAAGTAGTTTTTCTTAAACAAGCAGTGGGATTTTATGCGCCCTTTTATGAGCGTTATTATACGTTAGAGGATATAAAAGGACTTATAGCCTTTTATGAAACTAACTTAGGGCGCAAAGTTGCGAGAACAAACCCTTCGCTTTCGAGAGACCTTTTTCAAGCTGGGGAACAATTAGGACTAATGGTATTGCAAAGCGTAGTTGAAGAATTGAAAGCTGAAGGGTATGATGTAAAAGATTTGTAAGACCTTTCCAACTCGCTGTTAGGAGCAAAAATACACTTCCATAAAACCTTTGGTTTACACCTTATTTATATATATAAGCTGATGAAACTACAAAACCCACCCGAAAATAGACACGATACCGTGTTGCCTTTACCTTTGGAAGTGAAGGCAAACGCATGGGCTGTAGATGCTGGTTGCTCTGGAAATCCTGGTGCAATGGAGTATCAAGGAGTGGATTTGGCAACTGGTGAGCATCTTTTTCACTTTGGTCCTGTGCTGGGAACGAACAACATTGGGGAATTTTTGGCGATTGTTCACGCTTTGGCATTAATGGAAAAGCAAGGCATTCGGGACAAAGTGATTTATAGCGACTCGTATAATGCCATATTATGGGTGAACAAAAAGAAGTGTAAAACAACCTTGGTATATAACGAAAAGACGGCTGAACTTCACAAAGTAATAGCACGAGCAGAGCAGTGGTTGCGCACCCACATCGTAACAACGCCTATTATAAAATGGGAAACAAAACAATGGGGAGAAATTCCTGCCGATTTTGGACGCAAATAACATGACCGATAAACGTTTTCATAGCATCGACGAAATAAAAAAAGAAGGATTAGGAACTTGCAAAAGTTTCCCTAATCCTTTCTTTTATACCCCTTCCGAAATGGCAAAAGCGGCAGTTTCGGCTTTTCAAGCAACGCTCCCAATACTTAAAGAAGGCAAGATGTTTGGCATTTTATTGGTAGAATATAAAGGTAAGATAGGTTATTTACAAGCCTATTCGGGGCAATTGGAAGGCGCAAACGATGATGAATTTGTGCCAGCAATCTTCGATTATTTGCAACCTGATGGCTATTTCAAAACCCACGAAGCCGAAATCACAGCAATAAACAAGCGCATTGCAGAACTTAAACAGGCGGATAATTTTTCCAAAGCCCAACAAATGTTTGCCGAATTAAAGGCGGAAGCTAACGAAACCATCTCAACAGCGCAAAAAGCAATTGTTGTTGCCAAAATGTTACGCGACAAACGCCGCAAAGAAGCCTTTGTTTCGGAACGTGAAAGCGAAGAAATGGTGCGCGAAAGTCAGTATATGAAGGCTGAATTGCACCGCACAAAGAAACGTTATGCAGCACTTCTATCTGAAGCCGAAGCCAAAGTAAATGATTTTCAAGCCGAAATTACGGAGTTAAAACTGAAGCGTAAGCGTATGTCCGACCAACTACAACGTTGGCTTTTCTCACAATTTACACTGCAAAACGCACTTGGCGAGCGCAAAGACCTCCTGTCCGTTTATCGTGATTACTACTTAAAATCGACTCATCACTCCGCTCTTGCCACCCGTATTCTTGCTACCAATAGCCAAAACACCCTTTTTCCACCCTCTGGAACAGGCGAATGCTGCGAGCCAAAGCTCCTTCAATATGCTTTTGAACACGACATGCGCCCCATAGAAATGGCAATGTTTTGGTGGGGAGCAGCCCCTAAAACCGAAATAAGACAACATAAAACATTTTATCCAGCCTGCAATGGAAAGTGCAAACCGCTATTAGAATGGTATTTAAAGGGTATGAATGTTGCGCCAAATCCATTGGAAACGAGCGAAGAACAAAGTCTAAAAATCATTTACGAGGACAACGATTTAGCCGTAATTGTTAAACCCTGTGGAATGCTTACCGTAGCTGGCAGAAGCCAACGCCAATCGGTTGAGGTAATTTTGCGCACACGTTGGAGCTTGTCAAACACGCCTATCATTGTTCATCGCTTAGACATGGCAACGAGTGGTCTATTGGTGGTGGCTCGTAACAAGGAGGCGCACAAGGATTTGCAAGCCCAATTCAACAATCGAAGCGTAAAGAAACGCTATACCGCCTTACTTTCTACCGCCTTATTGACCAAAGATTTGCCCACAGAAGGCACCATATCGTTGCCTCTTCGTGCCGATTTGTTAGACCGTCCACGCCAAATTGTAGACCACGAACAAGGCAAACCGGCTACCACTTATTATAAAATCATAGGTAAAACACCGCTCAACGACTCGAAAATAAAGGAAGCCGTGCGAGTAGAATTGCAACCTTTGACAGGCAGAACCCACCAACTGCGTGTTCATTGCGCCCATTTAGAAGGTTTAAACACTCCCATTCTTGGCGATACGCTTTACGGAACTGCTGCCGACAGATTGTATCTCCATGCCGAATACCTTTCTTTCGTTCACCCACGCACTGGGAAAGAACTTCAATTCCAATACCCAATGGAATATTAGAAACCACTTTAAAATTCAAAAGAGCCTATTTTGACGTCCAAAACAGCCTATTTTGATGTTCAAAACAATAGGTTTTAAAAAATTATACTTTTGATAGCACAAAAAAGGGAAGCCATTATGACTTCCCCCATTCTAAAAAAATAGTTATAAAAAATAGTTGATTATTTCAAAACACCGAGTTCTTTACCAACCTTGATAAATGCGTTGATACACTTATCTAATTGCTCACGATTATGACCAGCAGAGAGTTGGACACGGATACGAGCTTGTTCCTTTGGTACTACTGGATAGTAGAAACCTGTAACATAGATACCTTCTTCCAACATCTTAGAAGCATAAACTTGAGAAAGTTTAGCATCGTAAAGCATAACAGCGCAGATAGCACTTTGTGTAGGCTTAATATCGAAGCCTGCTGCCATCATCTTGTTACGGAAATAGTTTACGTTTTCAACCAACTTGTCGTGCAATTCGTTGCTTTCTTTCAACATCTTGAACACTTCAAGTGTAGCACCGATAATGCTTGGAGCCAATGAGTTAGAGAAAAGGTAAGGACGGCTGCGTTGACGGAGCAACTCAATGATTTCCTTACGACCAGTTGTGAAGCCACCAAGAGCACCACCAAAGGCCTTACCCAATGTACCTGTATAAATATCCACGCGGTCGTAAGTGTTGCAAAGTTCGCTAACACCATGACCAGTAGCACCTACTACACCAGCAGAGTGGCTTTCGTCAACCATTACGAGTGCATCGTACTTTTCAGCGAGGTCGCAAATCTTATCGATAGGAGCCACGTTACCGTCCATAGAGAATACACCGTCAGTAACGATGATACGGAAACGTTGAGCCTGAGCCTCTTGTAAGCACTTCTCAAGTTCTTCCATGTTTGCATTAGCATAACGATAACGTTTAGCTTTGCAAAGGCGAACACCATCAATAATAGAAGCGTGGTTCAAAGAGTCAGAGATGATTGCGTCTTCATCGGTAAGCAATGGTTCGAAAACACCACCATTAGCATCGAAACAAGCAGCATAAAGGATTGTATCTTCTGTCTTAAAGTAGTCAGAGATAGCAGCTTCCAATTCCTTGTGAATATCTTGAGTACCGCAAATGAAGCGAACAGATGACATACCAAAGCCACGTTCGTCCATTATTTTCTTAGAGCCCTCGATTAAACGTGGGTGATTAGAAAGACCAAGGTAGTTGTTTGCACAGAAGTTCAATACTTCTTTGCCCTTTACAGTGATAGCTGCTTGCTGTGGGCCTTCGATTATACGTTCTTCTTTGTAGAGTCCAGCATCTTTAATTTCTGCAATTGTTTTGCAAAGATGCTCTTTCATTTTACCATACATAACACTAGATTTTAAAATTTACAAGTACAAAGGTCTTACTATTTTTTGAGAAAATGAACATCAAACTCTACTTTTTTCCTTCTAACCGATAATTTTATACAACATTAATACTTTTATTTTCTAAATTAAGCCAAAAAGTATATAACTTTGCGCTTAAGAAAATCAAAATCTATATTAAATAATAATATGAAAAATATTTTAGTAGTAGGCTCTACAGGTCAGATTGGCTCAGAGCTTGTAAGAGAATTACGTCGAATTTATGGTGGTAGCCATGTTGTTGCAGGTTTCATCAAAGGTGCAGAACCTACAGGTGAACTCTTAGAAGGCGGTCCTTCAGCAGAATGCGACGTTACAAATCCTGAAATGATTGCCGCAGTTGTAAAACAATACAACATCGACACAATCTACAATCTTGCTGCTCTTCTTTCTGTAGTAGCAGAAGGCAAACCACGTTTGGCATGGAAAATCGGTATCGATGGATTGTGGAATATCCTCGAAATCGCACGCGAAAACAATTGCGCAGTGTTTACTCCAAGTTCAATTGGCTCGTTCGGTCCAAGCACACCACACGATATGACTCCTCAAGACACCGTACAACGCCCTGGCACTATCTATGGTGTATCAAAAGTAACAACTGAATTGCTTTCAGATTACTATCAAAAGAAGTACGGAGTAGATACTCGTTCAGTGCGCTTCCCTGGTATTATTTCTTACGTTACACCTCCAGGCGGTGGTACAACCGACTATGCTGTAGATATTTACTACTCTGCTGTGAAAGACGAAAAGTTTGTTTGCCCTATCAACAAGGGTACTTTCATGGACATGATGTACATGCCTGATGCTTTGCACGCAGCTATTTCATTGATGGAAGCCGACCCAACAAAGCTCATTCACCATAACGGTTTCAATGTAGCTGCAATGAGTTTCGAGCCAGAACAAATCTTTGCTGAAATCAAGAAACACAAGCCAAACTTCGAAATGGTTTACGATGTAGACCCATTGAAGCAAGGTATTGCTGACAGCTGGCCTGACCGCTTAGACGATTCATGCGCTCGTGCAGAATGGAACTGGAAGCCTGAATACGATTTGAGCAGCATGACAGTTGATATGTTGAAGCAATTGAGCAAGAAACTCCTCTAAGATTCAAGCAAAAGCAATAACACAAACGTGTTATTAGTTGATATAACAGAGTCCGATTGCAGTTTGCAGTCGGACTTTTTTGTAGCTATTCCGTACAATTTTTACTTGCTTTATACAAAATTATAGTGAAAAAAGCACACGATTGCGAATTATTCGCTACTTTTGTCCGTGGTATGAAGTTTATAAAATACATTATAGCATTGTGTTGTTTCATGGGTTCTGTTTCGTGTTTTGCACAAGAGCACATAAACGTAGAGGATAGAGTGGTCGATTTAAATTCGCCTACTTTCGTGCCGATGGTGCATATTGGGAAAGCAAAAGTAGGGGGCGATAGTATTCAATATGTTCGTACCAACAAAATTTACATCTATCCACCACTCGAATTTAAGAACGACAAGCAGCGACAAGCCTATAACCGATTGGTGGCTAATATAAAAAAGGTGTTGCCAATGGCAAAAGAATGCAACCAAATTATATTAGAAACAGGAGCTTATTTGGAAACTATACCAAATAAAAAAGAACGTGCTGAACACATGAAGCGGGTGGAAAAAGGTATTAAAGAACAATATACGCCACGAGTAAAGAAACTCACTTATTCGCAAGGAAAGCTTTTGATAAAACTCATTGACCGTGAAACGCACTCAACAGGCTACGAAATTATACAAGCATTTCTTGGTCCTGTGCGTGCAGGATTCTATCAAGCATTTGCGTGGGTATTTGGTGCAAGTCTTAAAAAGCAATACGACCCAAAGGGAGCCGACCGATTAATTGAGCGCATTGTGTTGCAAGTTGAGGCTGGACAGCTTTAGTTTATACTTTAAAACTTCTACCTTTAAAGCAAAATCTGTTCGCTGTATCGCCTTATAATTCTTTCGTATGTTCCACGTCTAATATGTGTGCTTTCCTAAATTCGCCTGGTGCGCAGCCACGCATCTTCTTAAAAAACTTATTAAACTGTACTTGTGAAGAGAAACCACAGGCAAAAGCAACTTCTTGAATGGTCTTGGCTCTCCCCAAAAGGTGGGTTTCTACCTCCTTTATAATGTAATCATCAATGAGTTGTTTAGGTGTTCTACCAGCCACACGGCGCGTTATTTGTGCTAAATAGCGAGGGGTTACGTTGAGTTTTTTAGCATAAAAACGCACATCGGCATTTGTTTTATGGTGCATAGCAATGTCGTCCATAAGTTGATTGTACAATTCTAACGCTCTACTTGATATACTTTGCTGCGGAAAATCGCTACTATGGTCGAGCAATTGGTGCGCTCCCAAATTGGAATCAGCCGACCTTAAAATGAGCTGTCGCATGTATTCTTGCGCCAATTCAATTGCTTTTTCCATGTCATTGCCCATACAAAGATAGACCGCCACGGCAGAAGTAAACGCTCCACCAGCCCCATGTGTGATGCGGTCAATAAATCCTGGACGTGTGTAAAAGCGTGCTTTTGCTGAATTTTCTTCTACTAAAACATCGGTAAGCGATTCTGTTGAGATGACACCGCCTTGTAAAACAACAGATTGGCAGCCCAATTTCATGATTTTTCGTGCCAATGCTTCCAACTCTTCGTTGTTGTGCGTGGTGTTGGTTTGTTGCATATAGGCAGCACTATCTTGTCTTATGATGACGATACTGCTAAGTGGAAATAAGCAAGAAACCATGGCATCGACCACTTTTTGAGGCATCAATACGTTGCCTTTACTACTGATTACCACTGCATCTAAGACGACAAAACGTGGTGAATATTGCTTTAATAGTCGTTCAACCACCCATACTTGTTCTACACTTCTAAGCATTCCCACTTTAACAGCCGTAGGTTTAAGGTCGTTCAACACAGCATTGACCTGCATTTCCAATACTTCCGCAGGAATATCGTACAAGTGTTGAATGTCTTCCGTGTCTTGTGCGGTTACCGAAGTGATAGCCGTCGCCGCATAAGCCCCCAACATGGTGATGGTTTTTATGTCGGCTTGAACGCCCGAACCACCCGTACTGTCAGAACCTGTAATTGTTAATATGGTCGCTTTCTTTTCCACTTTTCTACCCCATTGAGCATATTTTGTATGTTCAACGTGTAGGCAAAATTAGCCATTCTTTTCATTTTATCCAAGCATTCTCGCTTTTTCCTCGGCGAAAGTGTGAAAAGTTTTATTACCTTTGCTGCATTATATGCAAAACGAAACGCCCATACAAGCCCTTCAAAAGCAAAAGTTACTCTTGCAAATGGAGTATTTTGCAGAAAAAGAAACATTTAGACGACAAACTGAAACTATTGGTATTCAGCGAAAAGTGAAGCGTGGCGATGCTTGGTTTCCACTAAATGTGGGCAAAAGTTATTATAATTCGCTAAACCAACGTGTCGTTGAGGTGTTCAGAACCACCGACCACGACATTGAACACAACTTTGAATTTGGTCGTCCCATTGGCTTTTTTACCATTAAAAAGCAACCAGATAATGGTACAAAAGAGCAGCAAAAAATACATTATTACAACTTCACAGGCACGGTTTCTTACGTGGACGGCGAACGAATGGTAGTTGCTTTGCCCGATTCTGCTCCCGTTATCGATTTGCAAAATACCGACAATTCTGTTGGTTGCCAACTCTCTTTCGATGAAACCTCTTACCAAATGATGTTCGATGCCTTAGACCGTACCATCAAGGCAACGCATGGAAGATTAGCCTATCTACGCAATCTTTTTTATTCAAACCAAAAAGCTGAACGCCTCAACTTTGCTCCAATACGTTTGCCGTGGCTCAATCCAACGCAAGAAAAAGCCGTAAACGAAGTGCTTTGGGCAAAAGATGTTGCCGTTGTTCATGGTCCCCCGGGAACAGGAAAGACCACAACGTTGGTCGAAGCCATTAACGAAACCTTGATGAAAGAGAGTCAAGTGTTGGTTTGCGCACAAAGTAACATGGCGGTAGACTGGATTTGTGAGAAACTCGTAGACCGTGGAATCAATGTTTTGCGCATAGGAAATCCAACACGAGTGAACGACAAAATGCTCGGTTTCACCTACGAACGACGCTTCGAAGCTCACCCCGATTACGACCAACTTTGGGCTATTCGTAAAGCCATACGACAGTTAAGAAACGGAAAAGGACGTGGAACGGACAGTTATCATCAGAAGATGGACAGACTGAAAAGTCGTGCTACCGAACTCGAAATACGCATTAACAGTCAGCTTTTTGGCGAAGCTCGTGTCATAGCATCTACCCTTGTAGGCTCAAATAGTCGTATCATGGAGGGACAGAAGTTCTCTACGCTCTTCATTGATGAGGCTGCACAAGCGTTGGAAGCAGCGTGTTGGATTCCTATTCGCCGTGCCTCTCGTGTCATTTTTGCAGGCGACCACTGCCAATTACCGCCTACTGTGAAGAGCATAGCCGCCCTAAAAGCTGATTTAGGCAAAACTCTTATGGAGCGAATTGTGGAAAACAAGCCCGAAGTAGTTACGCTTTTGAAAGTGCAATACCGCATGAACGAGCAAATTATGCGTTTCTCTTCCGACTGGTTTTATCACGGAGAAGTGGAGAGTGCGCCACAAATAAAATATCGTGGCATATTGGATTACGACCACCCCATGCTTTGGTTCGACACAAGCGAGATAGAAGTGGGCAACGATGAACCTACCTTTCACGAGCAATTTGTAGGCGAAAGCTACGGGCGCATTAACAAAGGCGAGGCTGAACTTACCCTGAAAACTTTGCAAGACTACTTTACAAAGATTGGTAAACAGCGCATACTTGACGAGCGCATAGATGTTGGTGTCATTTCGCCCTACCGTGCGCAAGTGCAATACCTCCGCCGTTTAATCAAGAAACGTGAGTTTTTCAAACCCTATCGTGCGCTCATCAGTGTGAATACAGTCGATGGATTTCAAGGACAAGAACGTGATGTGATTCTCATTTCTATGGTACGTGCCAACGAAAATGGCGAAATAGGATTCTTAAAAGACCTCCGTCGCATGAACGTAGCCATTACTCGAGCGCGCATGAAACTCATTATACTCGGAAATGCTGCCACCATGAGCCAACACCCTTTCTACAAAAGGCTTTTCGAATATATTCAACACATCAATAACAACGAATAAAAAATAGACAAACATGATACAACAAGATTATTTTCTCCGTTTAATCGAAGAGTTTGCCGTGGCATTGGCGAAGATGTTAAAAGTAAATCTTGACAAGCGCGACGATGCTTTAATGGATTTATACCGCCAATATGTGGGCGATTACACCCTCGTGCGCAACCTTAGTTTTGAGGAGTTACTCGACTATGCAACCAAAGAATGGAACGACCGAGAACGCATCGAGCGTTTGGAAATGGTTGCCGAATTGCTTTATGCCGAAGCAAGCTACAAGGCAAATCCCTTGCGCGATATGTTATACGGCAAGGCTTTCGAAGTTTTTTCCTATGTTGATGCCCACCACGGCGTTTATTCCATCGAACGAAAGAAGAAAATCAATCAACTTTCAGCTCTTCTAAAAAAATAATTTATTAGTAGACTTTAAGATAAAAGCTATTGTTTTGAACCACAAAACAGTAGCTTTATTTTTTTCGCAAAATGGGGACTTTACATCAAGCAGCAATAAATTTATCAAAGAAATATTTCAATAAAGTTAAGTTTTAAATTACAAAATGCGAACACAACTATTCAAAAAGCTAAATGCTGAAAGAAAAAAAGTAGCATTATTTAAATTTTAGCAAACTTATATCTATCATAAAGATAATTTGAACGACTTTTCGAAAGTTCGATACTAATTCTTTGCGATTGCCATTATCGAATTAATTCGTAGCCAAAGATTGCCCTACATAAAAATCCAAATTACCTTTGCAGCGTAAATAATTACAAATAACTTTAAAACAAAAAAATTATGAGTAGTCAAGTTATCATTTGGAGTTCAGTAATGTTGTTACTTTTGGTAGGTTTCATATTGCGCATTGCTATCACGGCACGCCTTACAAATGGTAATCAACGTATATTTGAAGTGTCAGACGAATACGATATTTACGATTGGAGCGACGATGAAGTCTAATTCGTCGTCATTTATAGGCGAAGCTAGCGGGTTTATCGCCGAATATGCAGCATGGCTTTATGGTTGTGGAGCAACTTGCGACCGCATAAAAAAGAATGTTGACCGTATTGTAAATAAGTGGAATTTAGAAAGCGAGCTTCTCATTATGCCTGGAAGCATACATTTAAATGTGTTCGACCCAACCACCAACCAGTCCAATGTGGTCATAAGACGAACACCGCACACAGGTATAAGTTTCTACAAAAATACACATTTGAGTAGATTAAGTTGGCGTATTGCCGATGGACGTATGGAGCTTAGCGAGGCGAGAAAGGTTTTGCAAGAGATAGAAAAAGCACCTTTTACCAATAAGTGGGCAGTGTTAATCCTTACTTCTTTTGCTAACCTTTCGTTCTGCCGCCTCTTTGGTGGCGACCTTATTGCCATGATTATTGTCTTTGTAGCAACGTTTGTTGGTTTTAAACTCAAACAAATTTTACTCGAAGACGGTATGAATGTAAAGTTGGTTTTCTTGCTTTGTGCTTTCTTTTCGAGTGTAATTGCCACTTCTGGGCATATTTTTGGCTTAGGTGAAAAGCCCGAAGTAGCACTCGGAACCTGTGTGCTTTACCTCATTCCTGGC
Source organism: Prevotella disiens (assembly GCF_900454955.1). Lineage (NCBI taxonomy): Bacteria > Pseudomonadati > Bacteroidota > Bacteroidia > Bacteroidales > Prevotellaceae > Prevotella > Prevotella disiens. Next base: position 278,988 of record NZ_UGTL01000001.1, read on the forward strand.
ATTCCTTACATCAACAGCATTAGCGATTTATTGACGGGTCAATACTTGGTTGCTTTCAATAGATTTATGGACTCCATGGTTTTAACGTTTTGTTTGTCAGTTGGTCTATCGGTCGGCATTTTATTAATGAATCTTCAATTGTTTTAATAATTACCATTTATGACATTTTTTCTTGAGATATTACAAGACGCTTTCTTCGGTGGCGTAGCAGGAATAGGCTTTGCCAGCATTAGCAATCCACCAAAAAATGCTTATAAATATTGTTTCATCATATCGGCAGTTGGGCATGGCACACGTTTCATACTCATGAATAACGAGTACCATAGGTTAGGTTTGGTCGTGGCAAGTTTCATAGCTGCACTTACCATTGGGTTCATGACCGTAGGAATGGCACGCAAAGCAAAATGCCCACCCGAAACTTTTTCTTTCCCATCGCTCCTGCCTATGATTCCTGGAATGTATGCTTACCGCACAGTGGAAGGTCTTGTGATGTGTTTATCAACCGATAATGAAGATTTATTCAACCATTATTTGTATCTTTGCACATCAAATGGATTTACATGCGCATTCGATATTCTTGGAATGGTGTTAGGGGCTACGCTTCCAATTCTTATTCTAAATAATATTTCGTATAAGGTAACGCGATATACAAACTAAAATAAGGGCGGATAATGGAATTAAGACAGTTACGATATTTCTTAAAAGTTGCCGAGTTACTGAGTTTTTCAGAGGCTGCAAAAAACCTTTTTATAACACAAAGTACACTATCTCAGCAAATAAAACAATTGGAAACCGAATTGGATACTATGCTCTTTGAACGCAATAGCCATGAGGTATCGCTTACCGAAGCAGGCGAAAAATTGGTAAGATATGCTGAAAAAGTAGTGGTCGATGCCGATGTTTGTCAGCAAAAAATGACTGATTTGAAAGGGCTACTTACTGGCGAACTCAACATTGGAGCAACCTATACGTTCGGTCCTTTGCTTACAGAAACGGTGTTAGAGTTTATGAAACAGCACCCCAATGTGCGCTTAAACATTGTCTATAAAACTATGGCTGAACTTATGGATATGTTGCAACGCCGTGAAGTAGACTTTGTATTGGCTTTTAAACCTACCGAAAAGAATGACAAAGTGGATAGTCATGTGTTATTCAACAACAAACTTGTGGCAGTAATGAGCGATAAAAATCCGTTGGCAACACGTTCTTCGCTTACAATCGAAGACTTACAAAACTGCCAAATGGCAATGCCTGCACACGGATTGCAAGCCCGAAATTCGTTTGAAGAAATGACCGATGATGGGCTAAATGGGATTAAAACACGATTGGAAATAAACGATGTGAACATACTCTTAAAGCTTGTTGAAAAAAGTAAACTTGTAACTTTACTTGCTGAAGCCACTCTCCACGGTGAGGAAGGATTGGTGGGCATTCCCTTAGAAATGCGCAATAACGATATGGAAGGGTGTATTCACCTTTTAAATCAAGCCTACGTGAAAAATTCAGCACGCGAGTTTTGTAAGCTATTGGGTCAGTCGCGCGCTATCATGAAGTATTCCTCGTTATCAAAACTACTTTGAGTTTTAATTTTAAAAACGTAATTATTTACTTTAAAATAGATTATTTTGCATTGCAGAATAGTCTATTTTTTTTTCATTAGCACAGCCATAACGCTTTCAATCTAACGAAAATGGAATTTTATAGCCCAATTCAAGTTATATACTTTTTCCTTAAAATCTATTTTAGTTTATGGATTTTAGAACAATCAATATTTTAATCATTTTTGAAAGAGCCTATTTTAGAGTTTAAAACCTATTGTTTTGCCGTTCAAAACAGGCTCTTTTGCATTACAAAACAATAGGTTTGAAAAAGGTAAATATAACTACTTGATTTTCAGTAATATACAAATTAGTCAAAATTTCCGTTATTAATCAGGTTTGAAAAGGGAAAATGTGGTTATTATATTTAACCAAATCGTTCTATTTTTCGGTATTGATGATAAATGAATAGTGGAGCGTTTCCACTTTGTTTTGTACAATATGTTGCAGTATTTAGACTTGAAATGGAGTGGAACTTTATTTGATTAACTCGCTTTAACTCGTTGTGAATAGATTATTTGCTCGTTTTTTTGTATTTTTGCAATTCATGTACAAACGAAACTCACAGTAAGAAAGGTAAAAAATATTATGGCAAAAGACAGCAAAGGACTTACTCCGATGATGCGACAATTCTTTTCTATGAAGGAAAAGCACCCCGATGCGTTGATGCTCTTTAGGTGTGGCGACTTTTATGAAACGTATTGCGACGATGCCATAGAGGCTTCCAAAATTCTTGGTATCACGCTCACACGCCGTAACAATGGGGCAGCAGCGGGCGACGAGATGGCTGGATTTCCACATCATGCCTTAGATACATTCTTACCAAAACTCATTAGGGCTGGAAAACGTGTTGCTATCTGCGACCAATTGGAAGACCCGAAGAAAAAACGTGAAGAACTCAAAGGGAAACGGGGCTTGTCGGCAGAAGACAAAATGGTGAAACGTGGCATTACAGAACTCGTTACGCCAGGTGTTGCTTTGGGCGACAATGTGTTGAACTATAAAGAAAACAACTTCTTAGCTGCAGTTCATTTTGGAAAAGGAGCGTGTGGTGTAAGTTTTCTTGATATTTCTACGGGCGAATTTCTTACAGGTGAAGGTACATTTGATTATGTTGAAAAACTTATTGGCAACTTTTCGCCAAAGGAAGTGTTGTACGACCGTGTTCGAAAGAACGATTTTGAACAGCATTTTGGTACACGACTCTGCACGTTTGAGATGGAAGATTGGGTGTTTACTGACCAATCGGCACGCCAAAAACTATTGAAACACTTCGGAACAAAGAACTTAAAAGGTTTCGGAGTAGACCATTTGACCAATGGAGTGATAGCAGCTGGCGCAATCATGCAATACCTTGAAATTACGCAACATACCAATATCAACCACATTACATCGCTCACACGCATTGAAGAAGAGAAGTATGTAAGGCTCGACCGCTTCACTATTCGCTCGTTAGAACTCGTTGCACCGATGCAAGAAGACGGCACTTCGCTGTTGAATGTTGTCGATAGAAGCATCACACCTATGGGTGGACGTATGTTGCATCGTTGGTTAATTTTCCCATTAAAGGACGTAAAACCGATAAATGAGCGATTGGAAATAGTGGAATATTACTTCCGTGAGCCTGATTTCCGCCAATGTATCAACGACCAATTGCATCGTATTGGTGATTTGGAGCGCATCATTTCAAAGGTAGCAGTGGGGCGAGTGTCGCCACGAGAGGTGGTTCAGTTGAAAACTGCCCTATGTGCTATCCAACCAATGAAGTCGGCTTGTCTTTCAACCAATAATGAAGCGTTGAAGCGGATAGGCGAACAATTGAATCTTTGTGCGTCAATTCGTGAAAGAATAGAGCAAGAAATAAAGCCCGACCCACCACAGTTGGTCAATAAAGGCGATGTAATAGCAACTGGTTATAATGCAGAATTAGACGAGTTGAGGGCGATTCGTGATAATGGCAAGCAGGTTTTGCTCGAAATTCAAGAGAAAGAAGCCGAGAAAACAGGTATAAACTCGCTAAAAATAGGGTTCAATAATGTCTTTGGATACTATCTTGAAGTACGCAATACGTTTAAAGATAAAGTGCCAGAGGACTGGATTCGCAAGCAAACACTCGCACAAGCAGAACGCTATATCACCCCAGAATTGAAAGAATATGAGGCGAAAATTCTTGGTGCTGACGAGAAAATATTAGCATTAGAAGCACGTTTGTTTGGCGAATTGGTGCAAGATATGCAAGAGTTTATACCGCAAATTCAAATCAATGCCAATCTTATTGCACGCTTAGACTGTCTCCTTTCGTTTGCAAAGGTTGCTGAAGAAAACAAATATGTGCGCCCTGTGGTCGATGATAGTACGATTATCGATATTAAAAAAGGTCGCCACCCAGTCATAGAAACCCAATTGCCATTGGGCGAAACCTACGTTCCCAACGATGTTTATCTGGACAATGAGCAGCAACAAATCATGATGATAACGGGACCAAACATGGCAGGTAAGTCGGCTTTGTTGCGCCAAACGGCTTTAATCGTATTGCTTGCACAGGTTGGAAGTTTCGTTCCTGCCGAGGGAGCAAGGGTCGGTTTGGTCGATAAGATATTTACTCGTGTGGGTGCTTCCGATAATATTTCGCTCGGAGAGTCTACTTTTATGGTAGAAATGACCGAGGCTTCGAATATTTTAAACAACGTTACACCACGCTCGTTAATACTTTTCGATGAGTTAGGACGTGGCACAAGTACCTACGACGGCATTAGTATTGCATGGGCAATCGTAGAATATTTGCATGAACAACCGCGTGCTTCGGCTCGTACACTCTTTGCTACGCACTACCATGAGCTAAACGAAATGGCAAAAATCTTTAAGCGAATTAAGAACTTTAATGTGTCGGTTAAAGAGTTAGATGGTAAGATTATTTTCCTAAGAAAGTTGGAAAAAGGGGGCAGCGAACACTCTTTTGGTATTCATGTTGCCGACATTGCAGGTATGCCAAAATCGATCGTAAAGCGTGCAAACGTAGTTTTGAAAGAGTTAGAAACCGACAATGCGCAAGTTGGAAGTGTTGGAAAGCCAACAGCAGAGAAACTTGAGAAGAGTAGGGAAGGCGTTCAGCTATCGTTTTTCCAATTAGATGACCCTGTATTATCGCAAATTCGTGATGAAATTATAGGTTTAGACATTAATAATCTAACTCCTGTTGAGGCTTTGAACAAGCTCAACGATATTAAGCGAATAGTACTACCGAACAGTAAATGATAGAAAGGGATTGAGAACTTCCAAAAATTGTCTTATAAGACAATTTAAAAAGTCTTATAAGACAATTTTAAGAGGATTGGCAGAAAATACGAAAAGTGAGCAAAAGAGAATGAAAAAAGCAGGAGAAATGTCCTGCTTTTTTGTTGTTTATACTCACATTATTCGATAGAACTTTATTCTATGCGTTGTATTCTTTGCCCTTTGAGCGCATAATAGACCATAATCCGAGCGCAATAAATGGGATACTTAAGATTTGTCCCATATCGATTGGCAATCCATTTTCAAAGGCTACTTGCACTTCTTTCGTGTATTCTATGAAGAAACGGAAGGTGAAAATGAGTGCCAAACACAAGCCAAAATAAAGTCCCGTGCCCACTTTCTTTGGATATTTCTTGTAGATAAGGAAGATAATCCAGAAGAAAACGAAGTAGGCAATTGCCTCATAAAGCTGCCCAGGGTGGCGTGGTTGGGTGTCTACATCGTAGAAAATAAACGCCCAAGGCACATCGGTTACTTTACCAATGATTTCGGAATTCATCAAATTACCCAATCTTATGAACACAGAGGTTACGGCAGAGCAGATGCCCATAAAGTCTAATACCACCCAAGCATTCATCTTTGTGCGCTTAATATAAAGGTAAAGACCAATTAAAAGTCCGATAACTCCGCCATGAGAAGCCAATCCTTGATAGCCAACAAACTTCCAACCGCCGCCAGCAAGGAACTTTATAGGAATGAAAATCTCTATAAAATGTTGCAAAGAGTCTAAAAAATCTTGTGGTTCATAGAAGAAACAATGCCCTAAACGAGCACCAATGAGTGCGCCAAAGAACACATAGAGAAACATGGGCTCAAACTTTTCATCGGCTATTTTGTGGCGTTTGAAGAGCCATTGCATCAAGAAATAACCCAAGCCTAAACCGATAAGCCAGCACATTCCGTACCATCTTATGCCCATAGACGAGCCAAACCGAACGATGTATTCGTCGGGTTGCCACGCAATGTAAAGTAAGTTGTCTAACATAAGGATTCGTTTTTATTAAACATTGAAACGGAAATGCATGATGTCGCCATCTTGAACAACGTATTCTTTGCCCTCTACTCCGAGCTTTCCAGCCTCGCGAATAGCAGCTTCTGAACCGTATTTCAAGTAGTCTTCATACTTAATCACCTCTGCACGGATAAAGCCTTTCTCAAAATCAGTGTGGATAACACCTGCACATTGTGGGGCTTTCCAACCTTTATGGAATGTCCATGCCTTTACTTCCATTTCGCCTGCGGTGATGAAAGTTTGAAGATTGAGCAAGTGATAAGCCTTGTTGATAAGACGATTTACGCCACTTTCTGCCAAACCAAGCTCGTCAAGGAAGAGTTTTTTGTCCTCGTAGCTTTCCAAAGACGCAATGTCTTCTTCCGTTTTAGCAGCTATAATCATAGCTTCTGCACCTTCTTCGGCAGCAATTTTCTCCACTTGCTTGCTGTATTCGTTACCTTCTTTTGCACTGGCTTCGTCTACATTGCAAACATAAAGCACTGGTTTTGTGGTAAGAAGGAAGAGGTCGTGAGCCGCTTGTTGTTCTTCTTTACTTTCAAACTGCACACTTCTTGCGTTCTTTCCTTGCTCCAAAACTTCTTTGAAAGCCTCCAAAACCGTTACCATAACCTTTGCATCTTTGTTGCCCGCATTGGCTATTTTTTGCTGCTTAGCCAATTGTGCATCAATGGTTTCAAGGTCTTTGAGTTGCAATTCTGTATCTATAATTTCCTTATCTTCAATAGGATTGACTGCTGCGCCACCCTCTCTCACGATGTTATCGTCCTCGAAACAACGAATAACATGGATTATAGCGTCGCACTCACGAATGTTGCCAAGGAATTTATTGCCCAATCCTTCGCCCTTGCTTGCACCTTTTACAAGTCCTGCAATGTCCACAATTTCGCAAGTAGCAGGCACAATACGTCCTGGGTGAACGATTTCTGCAAGTTTGTTGAGTCGCTCGTCAGGCACTGTTATCACACCTAAATTTGGTTCGATAGTGCAGAAAGGGAAGTTTGCTGCCTGTGCTTTGGCACTGCTCAAGCAATTGAAAAGTGTAGATTTACCTACGTTTGGCAGACCTACAATACCACATTTTAATGCCATATTCTTAAATAAACGTTTATTTTCTTTTGTGCAAAATTACACAAATAAATTGGAAAAGTGGAAAGAAAGCATCGATAATACGATTTACGCCTCGCCTTCTCTTCTTTTCTAACCCACTTAAACACAAAAAACTCGGCTTCTGTTAATAGCAAATAGAAGCCGAGTTTTTTGTATTTAATGTCTTTATTTCAACATACTTGCGAACAATTCGTGTATGCGAGTGTCCTCTCCCAACTCTGGGTGAAACGCTGTAACGAGCTGATTGCCTTGGCGTGCTGCGACAATATGTCCGTCCACTTCGGCTAAAACCTCAACTCCCTCGCCAACCTTATCAATGTAAGGCGCACGAATAAAAGTCATTGGCACAGGTTCGGCAATGCCCTTCATCGGAGCAATGGCTGCAAAACTGCCCATTTGTCTGCCGTAAGCGTTGCGACAAGTTGAAATATTCATGGTTGCAAAGCGGTCGTATGGACTTTTAGCGTCCTCAACTTCCTTTGAAAGAATTATCAATCCTGCGCAAGTACCATACACTGGCAATCCGTTTTCAATGTCTTTCTTGATAGGTTCAAACAAGTTGAGTTCATGTAATAGCTTCAACATCACGGTACTTTCTCCACCAGGGATAATTAGACCGTCCTTTTGTTTGTCCCAATCAGATGCTTGGCGCACTTCAAATGTTTCGTGTCCTAAGCGTTGCATTATTTTTTCATGCTCAGCAAATGACCCTTGAAGTGCTAATATAGCAATTTTCATACGTTTATTTGCCACGTTCAGCCATGAGAACAGCAATCTCGTTCTCGTTGATACCTACCATTGCTTCGCCAAGGTCTTCGCTCAATTTAGCAATCATCTTAGCATCTTGGTAGTTGGTAACTGCTTGAACGATAGCACGAGCGCGCTTTTCTGGGTTGCCAGACTTGAAGATACCAGAGCCAACGAATACGCCTTCAGCACCTAATTGCATCATCAAAGCAGCGTCAGCAGGAGTTGCAACACCACCAGCAGCGAAGTTTACAACAGGAAGTTTGCCGTTATCGTGAACATATTTCACCAAATCGTAAGGCGCACGGAGTTGTTTTGCTGCTTCGTACAATTCGTCTTCACCTAAAGAAGTGAGGCGACGCATTTCTGTTTGAATCATGCGCATGTGGCGAACAGCCTGAATGATGTCGCCAGTGCCTGGTTCACCCTTTGTACGAATCATTGTTGCACCTTCAGCGATACGGCGCAAAGCCTCGCCTAAGTCCTTAGCACCACACACGAATGGTACTTCAAATTCGTTCTTGTTGATGTGGAAAATATCGTCAGCAGGAGAAAGAACCTCGCTCTCGTCGATGTAATCAATTTCAATGGCTTGAAGAAGTTGTGCTTCAACGAAGTGTCCGATACGAACTTTTGCCATTACAGGAATGCTCACAGCCTCTTGAATGCCACGAATCATCTTAGGGTCGCTCATACGAGAAACACCACCAGCAGCACGAATATCAGCAGGAATACGTTCCAAAGCCATTACTGCGCAAGCACCAGCAGCCTCTGCGATACGAGCTTGCTCTGGAGTTGTAACGTCCATAATAACACCACCTTTAAGCATTTGAGCCAAATTACGGTTCAATTCTTGTCTGTTCTCTTTCATAGTTATATTTCTTTTTTATTTGTTTTATTTATGTCATGATGCGTAAAATGCAGCGCAAAGATACCATAATTTATTGTATTAGCCAAATGTTTATTCTGAAATGGCTAAATAATGTGTACAAAATGGAAAGGGAATTGTGTTTTTCAGTTTTCCAAATAAAATAAATTGAATGCTTATATATATGCAAAAAGTGGAGAAATAGGCGCAAATTTTAACACGAAATCAGTCGTATTCTAATCCATTAGCTATCAGCAAGTTACACCAAAACCATTTTTTGTCCTCAAAAAACCTATTGTTTTGCGCTTCAAAACAATAGGTTTTGGAACGCAAAACAGCCTATTTTGAAATGTATTCGACGAAAGAAGTAAAATACATTACGGTTCGTTTTGAATATCATGCGAAAATAATTACCTTTGTAACAAAATAAAAAAAATACTACTAATGGAAAATTTAAAGAAAGCATTTGCAGGCAAACTTTTGGGCATTAAAGCCATAAAGTTGCAACCTAACGACCCATTTACATGGGCAAGTGGCTGGAAATCACCATTCTATTGCGATAATCGCAAAACTTTGTCTTACCACGATGTGCGTTCGTTTGTAAAACTCGAACTCGTTCATGCCATCTTAGCTAACTTCCCTGAAGCTACCGCAGTAGCAGGTGTGGCTACGGGAGCTATCGCTCAAGGCGCATTGGTGGCTGAAGAATTGGCTTTGCCATACGCTTATGTGCGTCCAAAACCAAAAGATCACGGTATGAAAAACCAAATAGAAGGCGAAATTCCACAAGGTTCTAAGGTGGTAGTAGTAGAAGATTTGATTTCTACGGGCGGCTCTTCGCTCAAAGCAGTAGTAGCATTGCGCGAGGCAGGCTTCGAAGTTGTCGGCATGGTAGCATCTTACACCTACGGTTTCCCTATCGCCGAACAAGCCTTCAAGGACGCAAATGTGAAACTTGTAACCTTGACCGACTACCAAAACGTAGTGGAAAAAGCAATGGAAATAGGTTATATTAAAGAAGAGGACATTCCTATGCTCGACGAATGGCGTAAGGACCCTGAAAATTGGAAGAAATAAATGAGTAAATTTGAAAGTAGCATAAAGCAAATTCCCTATCCTCAACAAAGTGTTTACAACATGTTGAGCGACTTAACGAATATTGAACGAGTAAAGAATAAAGTGCCTGAAGACAAGCTGAAGGACATGACTTTCGATAAAGATTCTATCGCTATCAGTGTTGCACCCGTTGGACAAGTGTCTATGCGCATCATTGAAAGAGAAGAGCCTAAGACCATTAAGTTTGCAAGCGACAACTCTCCCATGTCGTTCAACTTCTGGATTCAGATACTTCCAGTAAGTGAAACCGAATCAAAGCTGAAACTTACCATCGATGCCGATATTCCTTTCTTTGCAAAAGGAATGGTATCAAGTCCTTTACAAGAAGGTATTGAAAAGATAGCCGATGCGTTAGCAATGATTCCATACGAATAAAAGCACTGAAGCCCATCGCTAAAACCAATGGTGGTGGGCTTCTTCGTTGCCCTTTAAACAACACTATTGCATATTATTTAAATCTGGAATTTGTGGGGTTGGATAGTACACAATTACGTTATACAATAAAACGCCTATGAAATATAGATACAAAATAATACTCATATTTTTAGCTGCCGTGTTTAAACTAAGCTCTATTTGTGGACAAACAGACACGGCTACGCTAAAAATTAGTTATAAAGCAGCATTTAAGTCTTGTGTAGAACGTCCGCAGCTGTTCGATGATATGATATTATTGGTTGGAAAGCACAGCAGCAGTTTCTATTCTGCCACTAACATAACACAACAGCAGACATTAGACAGTGTGGTACAAACCACGGGCGGAAATCTTTCTCAGGTTCTAGCAGCAAGTTCCAAGATGAGAGCAAGTTCTAAATTAGGACAACATTATGTAGTATTGAAGAACTATCCCATAGCAAACAAACTTACTTATACCACAGAACTTGTGGGGAATACAGCCTTTAAGTATGAGGAGGATATGCCAACGTTAGACTGGGAACTTTTAGATGGCGACAGCATCATTGCCGAATATAGTTGCAACAAGGCAAGAACGGCTTTTCGTGGCAGAGTATGGACGGTATGGTATACGCCCGACCTTACCATAAGTGAAGGACCTTGGAAACTATGTGGATTACCAGGACTGATACTGAAAGCAGTTTCTGACAATGCCGAATATACTTTTGAATGCACAGGCATACAAAAAGGACATGGAGAAAAGATTGCTATTGCTAAGAAAAACTTTATAAATACAAATGCAGCCGACTTACAGAAACTCGAAGTTCTTACTGCTACCGACCCACAGGAAGCTATCATCAGACTCAAAGGTGTGCGTGGCAGCGGTAACATAAAGAAAAGAAAGTTGACTCCTTTGTTGATAGAAGATTTGAACAAGAAATGAAGCAAGCATTTCTTATATGGTTAATTCTCTTGTCTGCCATCACGGCAAAAGGTCAAATACTTACAGGGCAGATTGTATCTACACAAAACACATCTGTTGAGCGTGCTGCCGTGTTTTTGAAAAACGGGAAACAAACCATAGCTTACACTTTTTCAAGCCCTAATGGTAGCTTTTCCATTGATGCCAAAGGAAAAGAGTTTCGCATAATAGAGGTAAGAAAGATGGGCTACGAAACAATTTCTTTGTTCATATCTGATTTCAAGAATGGGCAACATATTGTATTGCAAGAGAAAACAAACGAACTGAAAGAGGTGGTAGTGAAGTCGCAGAAGGTACGCCAAGAAGGCGATACGCTTAACTACCTTGTCAATTCTTTTAAAACTAAGCAAGACAGAACCATAGCCGATGTATTAAAAAAAATGCCAGGAATAGCCATTAACGAAGATGGATCCATAGAATATCAAGGCAAGAAAATCAATAAGTTCTATATTGAAGGAATGGATTTACTTGGTGGAAAATATACACAAGCATCAGAAAACATTGATGTGAACAAAGTAAAGAAAATACAAGTCTTCGAGCGTCATCAACCAATCAAAGCATTGAAAAACACCAGTTTCAGTGAGCAAGCTGCACTGAATATCGTTTTGGGAGATAGCGCAAAGAACGTATGGACACATACCATAGACCTTGCTGTTGGTATGGCAATGGACAGGAAGTCTGACTTCCTCTATAACAATAGGCTTTTTTCTATGTTCTTCTCGCGAAAAGTGCAAAGTATCAGCATGTATAAAAACAACAACACAGGTAAGAATATTGGACAGGAAGTGTCGCCAATGGCTGCCTATTTAGACGACTCTGCTCCCACAGACGGCGGAATTCTCGCCAATATTTCATTGCCAGCACCCGATATAGAAACTGCTAGAAGCCGATTTAACCAAACACACCTGTTTGCTACAAATTGGCTTTTCAAGACAAAAGGCAACAACGACTTGCGACTACAGTTGGATGCAATGGCAGACAAGACTATACAAAGGCGAACAACTTCAACCATCTATACAATGGCAGGTAGCAAGGCAATCATGGAAGACGTGTCGGCACAAAGCCATCACAACGCACTCAATGCAGAGGTGCTGTACAAGCAAAATACGGATAAGCAATACCTTACCAATGATTTGCGAGGATATATAGACTTCGACCAAAGCGATGGTACATCGCTATTGAATGGTAGAAATACTCGCCAATATGTAAAGCCCCGTCAACGCTATCTCACCGACAAACTTTCCTTCATCCGAAACCTTAACGGTAAACATTCTATTTCAGCGAATGCCTATCTCTCATTAAATTATGCACCAGATTTGCTGTTGCTGTCAAATGAAACTACCGAACGATTGGAAAAACATAGCATATTGGGCGGATTTAATACTTATTGGGGACATAAAGTGGGCAAATTTCATCTGAACTACGATTTTGGAACAGATGCAAAATTACAACGAATGAACATCGAATATGATAGCATAAGTGCGAAACGAAGATATAGTGAATGGAGGAGTTTCGTTCGTCCTACATTCAGTTATAAGTCGAACAATATTCATCTCACAGCCAGTACACCGCTTTACTGGACAGAGCGATATTACGGAAGTCAGCATAAAAGCACGCTTACCATAGAACCACATTTATATATATCTGCCATGCCTACACCATCGTTAACGCTTATGGGTATCTATAACTATGCATGGCGACCTAATGAGTTTTCCTCAACGATAGACATTCCTTTGTTTACAGACTATATAACGATGCGACAAGGTTACGGGAAACTAGACTATACGCTGTCGCATTTTCTTAGAACCTCTGTAGAATATAAAGACGTGTTGAAGGGTTTCTTTGTCAATATAGGCTATAGCTTTACCAATATACGAAACCAACGTATGTATTCGCAACGTGTTATAAACAACTCTTATCAGACGTTTGCAACAGATTTTACAGCAAATAGTACCACACATGGTATAGATGGACGAATGAGTGAAAGTTGGAACATTGCACATTTGACAACTATCCTTGGCTATTCCTACAATTGGAGCAACTATAAGATGCTTATTGGAAATAGCTTTGTACCTTTCCAAACGCAATCTGCTAATATCTCTCTTTCCTTTTCGTTGCAACCTATTGAGTGGTTCTCCATAGAGGAGAAGAGTGTTTATCGTTATATAAGGCAACTATCAAAGGGTAATGCAGCATTCAATATTAACCCCTTGCGTTCTTTCAGTCATCAGTTGAAGTGCTTTCTTATGCCTGGTAATTTCCAAATAGAGTGGAATAATGAGTTGTACCATAGCAACGACCATTCAGTCTCGTTCACATACTTTGCCGATATATCCGTATATTATCGTCGTAAACGTTACGAAATAGGACTTGTCTGCAATAATCTTCTAGGCAAGAATAAATACATCCGACAGCAAATAACCGACACTCAACAGATATATACAGCTACGCAATTAAGAAGTAGAGATATTTTGCTGAAAATAATGCTATCATTGTAAAGATAAACAGGGCATCCAGTTATTATAAATAATTTAAAATCAAAAAGAAATGAAAAAAAATATTTTCGTTGGTACTAGCTCTTAGTTTAGGTATCTCATTAAAAACGCTTGTTGTTCGCCAGAAAGCAGCTATTTTGCACTCTAAAAGAGAAGAAATAAATGAGTAAATTTGAAAGTAGCATAAAGCAAATTCCCTATCCTCAACAAAGTGTTTACAACATGTTGAGCGACTTAACGAATATTGAACGAGTAAAGAATAAAGTGCCTGAAGACAAACTGAAGGATATGACTTTCGATAAAGATTCTATCGCTATCAGTGTTGCACCCGTTGGACAAGTGTCTATGCGCATCATTGAAAGAGAAGAGCCTAAGACCATTAAGTTTGCAAGCGACAACTCTCCCATGTCGTTCAACTTTTGGATTCAGATACTTCCAGTAAGTGAAACAGAATCAAAGCTGAAACTTACCATCGATGCCGATATTCCTTTCTTTGCAAAAGGAATGGTATCAAGTCCTTTACAAGAAGGTATTGAAAAGATAGCCGATGCGTTAGCAATGATTCCATACGAATAAAAGCACTGAAGCCCATCGCTAAAACCAATGGCGGTGGGCTTCTTCGTAAGGTTTATATAACTGAAAAACTGCAAAACAGTAATAAAAAAGAGCCGCGTTTGAAAAAATATTCCTATCTTTACAATCTTATATCGAAATAAAAAGATTGTAAACAATGATGAAAGAAATATTAAAAGACTATTATCAGATATTTTTATCGTGTCCTTTGGGCGGATTAATGCAAGCAGAGCAGACACATAGGGCAGAAAAAGTGCAAACATGGAGCGAGAAATCTTACGAGGAAATGCCCGATTTAAACGAAGTGAAAGACTTTATTGAAACCTGTCCTTGCCCTATTTTTCCTGAATTTGTAGACCGAATTTTGCAGCCAATTATAGCGATTGAAACGAAAAACGGAAAAAATGCAGCGCAAGAATACAAGGAAGAACTCATAGAAGAAGGAATTATCAACGAAGAAGAATGAAACGTTTTATCCCCAAAACATTGGCTTTATTAGCTATCGTTACCCTCGCAGCTTGTAACGATAACATCGATTTTGAGTACAGCGACTATCATTGCAACCTCACAATCGACAATAGTGTGCATTTAGACCCCACACTCGCTTCGGCAATGAGTCCACTTTCGCCAGGCGTTTTTACAACCATTAAACCCTTATACAAGAATAGTTTATATTATTTTGAGTTTAAAAACAATCAAGGTTTAAGCTCCGAAAAACGTTTTAATGCCATTGATGAACGCTTGAATAGTCAGCGCAGAGTTGGATTAAACAATGGCATCATCGTGGGATATGGCAACCTTGACAATCCTGCACGCTTCTTTGCGTTCGATTTGCAATGTCCAAATTGCTTTAATCCCAGTAGTATACCCATTATTTCCTATGAACTTAGCGTAAACGGAGCAGGCATTGCAACGTGTAAAAACTGCAAGCGTACCTACAATTTGAATACAGGCGGCAATATCGTTTCGGGCAATTCGGGTAAGTCTATGTCCCGTTATAGAGCGCAAAGTGGCGGTCCTAATGGTATTTTGCAAGTGTATTAAAGGTTTTTAGTCCCGATTTTAGAGAAAAATGCAACGTAAGTTACAAAAAAATATCGATTATTTTGTTCAATTCGATATTTAACCTTATCTTTGCACTCGGTTTGCCGCAATGGTGGAATTGGTAGACACGAGGGACTTAAAATCCCTTGGCCAGTAATGGCTGTGCGGGTTCGAGTCCCGCTCGCGGCACTTATGAAACGTAGGCTCATGCTTACATGTTAGAAAAGCAAGAAGGAGCAGTTTGTTTCGATTGCTTTTTCTCATTTATACACCCTATAAACTTCCCACTTATGAAGCAAATAGTTTATTTTTTCTTACTATCTTTACTATTGGTTTCGTGCGGTGGGCGCAGCGGATATTTTAAAATTGACGGCAGATTGCTGCACATTAATCAAGGCGAACTCTATGTTTATAGTCCCGATGGGGCTATCGAGGGGCTTGATACCATAAAGATTGAAGGTGGTCGCTTTACTTACGAAATCCCATCTCAATACAATGGCACCTTAATCATTGTTTTCCCAAACTTCTCAACCCACGCTATTTTTTCTGAACCAGGAGGCTCTGTCGAAATAAAAGCCGATGCTTCACACTTAAAAGAAATGGAAGTGAAAGGCACAGACGATAATGAACTCATGACACAATTCCGCCAACAGGTGGCTACAGCATCGCCTCCTGAACAAGAAAAGTATGCCATTCAGTTTGTGAAAGACCACCCAGAATCGCCTGTAAGCGTGTTCCTTACCGAAAAATACTTAGTGGCTGCCAACGGAGGAAGCTATAAACAGGCTGCCGAATTGATTGCGTTAATGCTGAAAGAACAACCGAAAAATGGTTCATTGAATAGGTTAGCAATGCAAATTACTGCCCTTCAACAAGGGAATAAGGGAAAAAAAATGCCTAAATTTACTGCCAAAGATGTCAATGGAAACATGCTAACAAATGCCAATTTATTAGGAAAAGAAAGCTATATTCTTACATGGAGCAGTTGGAACGAAGATAGTAAAGACGCACTAAATACCTTAAACACCTTGTATCAGAAAGGTTATGTGAAAGCAATTTCCATTTGTTTAGACCCTTCTTACAAGGAAGTAAAGAAATATTTGACCGATAATAACATCACCATTCCAACCATTTGCGACGGAGAAATGTTGGAAAGTAAACTTGTAAAAACATTGGGTCTTACGTCAATACCCGACAATTATAAAATTGTAAACGGACAAATTACCGACCGACGGGTAACCTCTAATACGCTAAGACAAAGACTTATAAAGCTCGATTTATAATGCTTGTAAAAACATATTGTGCTGCTGTCAATGGATTAGAAGTGAATACCGTTACCGTTGAAGTCAGCATTACGAGGGGAATTATGTACCACCTCACAGGACTTGCCGATGTTGCAGTGAAAGAAAGCCACGACCGTATTGCAGCAGCATTGCTCAATAATGGCTACAAATTTCCTGTTGCAGACATTACAGCCAACCTTGCGCCTGCTGATTTGCGTAAGGAAGGAACCAATTTTGACCTTCCGCTTGCCATAGCAATCCTTGCTGCAAACGAAAAAATACAAACTAATCATCTTGCAAAGTACATGCTGGTGGGCGAATTGAGCCTTGATGGAACCCTTCAACCCATAAAGGGTGCGCTGCCCATTGCCATAAAAGCACGAGCCGAAAAGTTTAAAGGACTCATTGTTCCGAAAGCTAATGAACACGAAGCTGCCGTAGTTGATACTTTGGAAGTGTACGGCATGAACAATATTGGCGAGGTTATTAGCTTCTTAAACGATGCTTACGAACAAGCTCCATGCGTGGTGGATACCCGAAAAGAGTTCTACGAAAATCAATATACCTCCGACCTTGACTTTGCAGATGTGCGTGGACAAGAGAATGTTAAGCGTGCTTTAGAAGTGGCAGCAGCAGGTTCTCACAATGTCATTATGATTGGTCCACCAGGCAGCGGTAAGAGTATGATGGCAAAACGCCTACCTTCTATCCTTCCGCCTTTGGCACTTTCAGAAAGTTTAGAGACCACTCAAATCCATTCAGTGGCAGGAAAATTACAGAAAAACATGGGGCTAATTACGCAACGTCCCTTCCGTAGTCCGCACCATACTATATCCGAAGTGGCTTTAGTAGGAGGTGGTGCAAACCCTATGCCAGGCGAAATTACATTGGCACACAATGGAGTTTTGTTTTGCGATGAGTTGCCTGAATTTAATAAACACACCCTTGAAGTATTGCGACAACCCTTGGAAGACCGCGCGATAACCATTTCTCGTGCCAAATACACCGTAACTTACCCATGCAGTTTCATGTTTGTGGCTTCCATGAATCCCTGTCCTTGTGGCTATTACGGTGATGTTACCCACCATTGTGTCTGTACTCCTGGGCAAATACAACGTTACCTTTCCAAGATTTCAGGACCACTTCTTGACCGAATTGACATACAATGCGAAATCGCACCTCTACCATTTAAAGACCTCTCACAAGCAAAATCGGGCGAAGCAAGTGCCGTCATTCGGGAACGAGTATTAAAGGCTCGTGCCTTGCAAACGGCTCGTTTTAAGGATTATCCCAATATTCACTGCAATGCACAGATGTCGGAACGCATGATACACGAGTTTGCTGAACCCGATGAACAATCCTTAGAATTGCTCCGTTCAGCGATGGAACGTTTAAAATTATCGGCTCGAGCCTATAATAGAATCTTAAAAGTAGCACGCACCATTGCCGATTTAGACGATTCCGAAAAGGTGAAAGTCCACCATATTGCCGAAGCAATTGGCTATCGAAACCTTGACCGTGGCGATTGGGCAGAGCGATAATTTTTGTAATTCGCATTTTTCGAAAACCTTTATCACCCACTTTTGAAATAAAAAGAGTCTGCTTTGAATTAAAAAATAGGCATATTACCCAATTGACTTACACTTCAAGAAAGATATAGAATAATATCCGTAAAACTGAAAGAAATATTTGTAAAACTGAAAAATATATTATACTTTTGTAATCGAAGTATGGTTAGGGGCTGAAAAAACCTTACCTATGGATAAACAATAACTTAAAGTCATCTGTTAATAGCATGATGGTATGAAGTCCTTGGCATGCTCGTCTTATATTTAAAGATGGTATTGCGTTGTGAGTCGTAATCACATTAACGAAGGTATCATACGTTACAAAAAAAGTACAAACTAAAAAAAAAAACGAATATTCATCACGCAAGCTATACTCACAGTATAGCTGAAAGTCGATTTTAAAGGTGTCGTTAATTGAAGTCCAATATGCTTTAAAGCATTGATTGAGTGGCTGAAATGGCGGTACCTTAATTTTGGGCAAAGGTTATTATCAAGAAAACTAATTAGACAAAATTCTAAAAATGTCGAAATAGTAGGATGTAAAGTGAACGTTGCTCGGAATAAATCGGTGTTTAATGGAGATGCTCCTAAAGAAAATTAGAAACAAATAGTATAGATATTATAAAAAACATGACGGACTAATGTCCCTACAAAGGGATATGGTCTTAATAAAATCTACAAAATAATGAACAAAAAATTAAAACTAACATTGATGCTCACCTTGTTGCTGCTATGGAGTGGCGCAGTGATGGCACAAAAACCTGTGTTTACTGAAAGATTTAATACCACTAAAGGCGAAGGTGGTGTAGAAGGGAATTGGAGTAAGCCTACAAGAACAACTAAAGAGATAACGCCAGATAATCAAGATGTTTGGAAATTTAAAACTTGCAGTTCTGCAAATGAATGCATTAAAGTGGGTAAAGGGAAAGAGATTGGTACTGCTACAGCATCAATTTCGAATGTAACAAAAGCCAATAAGCTGACTTTTAAAGCTGCTGCATTTGGCAAACAAACTGATAGTAAAGTGATTGTTACAGTAAAATCTAGTGAAAAAACTATTTTCACTAAGACCGAAGAACTTGAAAAAGAGAAATATATAGACTTCACTTTGCCATTCAACACTGAGGTAACAGGCGAACTTACTATCGTTTTTTCAAGTGTAAAGGGTAAAATGTTCTTCCTTGATGACGTTATTGTATATGCTGAAGAAGGTACTCAACCTGACCCAAATCCTCACCCAGATGGTGAAGAAGTTGCTGTACCAACTATCGAAGGAATAGCTAAGTTGAAGGAGCAGACCGATAATACCAAGGTTCGATTATTGATTAAGCCTGAAGAAAACGCTCGTGTTATTTTAGCAGAAAACGATATTGTCTATCTTCAAGATGATAATCATGCCGTAGCCATTAGCAAGGTCGTAGCTGAAAAATTCACTACAAATTTTGCACACAATCAGCATGTAGCTGGCTGGATACGTGGTATGAAAACGACCATTAACGGAGTTACTACATTGCAAGCAACCACTGAAACCAATGCTGACAGCCTACTTATTGCCAATCCTGTAACCGAAATTAAAACAGAACCAAAGAATTGTACAGCTGCCGAAGCTAAAAAACATGTTGGCGAATGGGTCAACATACAACTTGTTAGTGTAAAAGGTGAGAATGGAAACTATACGCTAAATGCAGATGACAACACTCAATTGACTTTGTCTGAAGCTACTAAAGAAGTTGTGAAAAATATGATTTACGATGGTGCTTTGGTTGATTTAGCAGGTGTTATAACCCTTGAAAACAACGAAAAGTTGCTACTTCACGCCGTAACTGCCGATGGTTACAAACCATTGACTTACGTTGTGAGCGAGAATAAGCCATATAAATCAGTTCCAAGCACAAAGAATAATGTTAATATTCGCCTTGACCGTGAGTTTATTTCAGGCGAATGGACTACACTTTGCCTACCATTCAATGCAACTATCAACAATGCTTCTATCCATGAGTTCGACCATATGGACGGAAATACAATGTGTTTCAAGAAAGCAAATGAGATAAAAGCTGGTGTTCCTTATGTAATAAAGGTGAACGAAGACAAAGTAAATATTGCAGCAAAGAACATTACGCTTGAACCAAAAGGTGATTTGACCGCAGGAGATGCAACTCATAAGATAGTAGGAACGTATGGAATTAACCCAATGTCTACCGATGGTAACCAATTCACTATGGACAAAAATGGTAACCTATTAAAGGCTAATACCGAGAATAAAGCTACCATCAAAACAACTCATGCTTACTTTATGGCTAAAGCTGGATCTACTATCGAAAAGCTTTTGCTTGAAGGTACATCTGCAGGAATTGTTGAAACCCCTCACCAACCAATCGCTACGACACTTCGTGTTTACACTATCGATGGTAAATATCTTGGCAACTCAACAAACAATCTTCCTAAGGGTATTTATATCGTGAACGGAAAGAAATATATTATTAAATAAACGATGAGCGTAACCTACTGACAAATTCTTTAAAATAGCATTTGTCAGCAGGGGACAACAATTGCAACATCGTTTAAAAAGGAAACATATTCTAATATAAACATCATATTTAAAAATGAAAATACGTATATTATTAATAGCCATTCTTTCGGTGGTTTTACAAAATGTTCAAGGTCAGAACGCTAACCGTAAAGAAAAAAATATCAACACTAAACTTACCATTCAGTTAAAGAATGGTGAAACGAAAACATACCTTAATTCTGAAATAGATTCGATAGTAAAGATTGGCGATTTTGGTGTAAAGGTTTATCTGAAAAGTACTCCAAAGAAATCTGTGGACTATCTTGCATCACAGTGGAAATCAATCACATATCCAGAAAAAACATCTAAAACAGAGAATACTTCTGGTAATGTTAATCGTAACATTGTCGATACTGAAGCACATCGTTACGCTTATCGTTTAGAGTATCCTCGCCTCGATTTAGCTAAGAATATGCAGGTTATTTATCATGAATACGAATTAAATGGAAAGATGTACCCTAACTTGAACATTGAGTGGGATAACGATTTGCGCAGCAACCACTGGACAGCGTATTATATGTGTGCTGCAAATTCTGTTGATAATCATTTTAGTCGTCCAAGCAAATTTCTTGAAGACCCTAAATTAGATTCAAAATACAGAACGCATGAGGAGGAATTTAAAGGAACAGGATTTGACAAAGGACATCTCTGCCCTAACAATGACAAACAAGTAACTAAAATACAACAAAAACAAACCTTCTATCTGTCAAATATTCAGCCTCAATATCATAATCACAATACTATGATTTGGAAAAATCTTGAAGAGTTTGTAAGAAAATATCTTAATGTTGATGATTTTAGAGATACTCTTTTCGTAGTACGTGGAGCAACTATTGATAAAAAGAATATAATTTCAGAAGAAAATTTAGAATATCATATTGGAGAAGAAGTAACGAAAGGAGTAGTAGTAAAGAAACTATGTAAATTACCTATAGCACGTTATTTTTATATGGCTTTCCTCTGTAAGAAAGGTGATAAATGGAAGGCTGTGGCCTTTATTACAAAACATACTAAGAGTAAAAAGTATTGCAAGGGTAAAAAGCATTGGGGTGATTATGCTATCACCATTGATAAACTCGAAGAATTAACAGGCATAGATTTCTTCTGTAACTTAGATGATAAGTTAGAAGAAGAAGTGGAAAGTAAGGCTATTACCAAGGAAGATTGGCCTATGTTAGAAGTAACAGATGGTAAAAAATATGGTTGGGATTTAGAGGCACCATGGCCAACTGATATTAAATGAAAACGCTAATTTATAGGCAACTAATACATTTTCATTGTTTTCAAATAAGTGAACATTGAGAAGTGTGTTAGAAATAAATTCAATATTCAATTCAAACATTTACCCCTTGAAAAGTCTTAATGATTTTTCAAGGGGTAAATGTTTTTATGTTGTTGTGCTGTTTTTAGGCTAATTTATAGAACCAGCCTTTAATTTGAGAAACCTATTTTTGTGTAAAATATTACTCCAATAGGAGTGCATGAGCAAACTCCCAAATGACGATACCAGCGGTTACGCTGACGTTGAGCGAGTGTTTGGTGCCAAATTGTGGTATTTCGAGGCAGTTGTCGCTTAGGTCTACAACCGATTGTTTCACACCTTTTACTTCGTTACCCAATACTACTGCGTAACGTTTTTCGCTGGTTTGTTCGCTTGTTATGGGGGCTACTTGTTGCGAAAGCGTTTGCAATTTTGTTGAACCCTCCACTTGCTCCACACTATAAACGTAATAACCATTGGCTTTTAGCTGCTCAATGGCTTCTTCAGTAGTAGGAAAATATTGCCAATCGACTGAATCTTCAGCACCTAAAGCCGTCTTGTGGATTTCAGCATTTGGGGGCGTTGCAGTGATACCACATAGGTAAATGGATTTGACACGAAAGGCATCAGACGAGCGGAACACACTGCCCACATTGTGCAAAGAGCGCACATCGTCAAGCACAACGATGAGTGGCATCTTTCGACTCTGCTTAAATTCCTCAAGCGAGAGACGGTTCATTTCTATGGTGCGTAGCTTTCTCACGCTTCTTTCACACTAAATGCTAAGGCGTATGCCTTGATGCGTTTTACCATTGAGAGTAATCCGTTGCTGCGCGTAGGGGAAAGGTGTTGATGAAGCCCTATGCGCTCAATGAAATAGAGGTCGGTATCGAGAATTTCTTTCGGTGTATGATTGCTCACAACACGTATTAAAAGTGCGATAATTCCCTTTGTAATGAGTGCATCGGAGTCGGCTGTAAAGACCAAATTGCCGTCTTTCATGTCGCATTGCAGCCACACACGACTCTGACAACCTTCGATAAGGTTTTGTTCGTTCTTATGTTCAGCACTCAAAGCGTCCAAATCATTGCCCAAATCGATGAGCATTTGGTATTTATCCATCCACTCTGAAAACTCTGAAAACTCTTCAATGATTTCGTCTTGTATTTCGTTTATTGTCATTTTTGATAGGTGGGTTCTAAAAATTAGCTTTGTTTTAATTTGGTTTTCTTTTTTGTGAACAAATTGTCAATGAGTAAGGGCGCATAGCGGGCTATGCAATCGAACGAATTGGCGATTTGAGCCAAAAAGAAAACAAAGGGAAAACAAAACGTAACCCATGATTTAATTATGTTTCTTTGCGGTGGTAATTTTTATAACCCACCTAATATTTTTAACCAATCATTTGAATACGACGACTGCCGCTGCGTTTATTCCCAAACAAATTGTCCATTTCCCAAAAGCCATTTCCACAAGCTAAGATGCCAAAAGCAGCTGCCGAAGCAGTGAAAGCAGAATAGTCTATTGCTGCTTTGATACCCAATGATGTTGCCATAGCGAGGGCAAAAGTGAGTATCATCAGTCCTGAAAGCGAAGCAGTCCAACGCAATTTAAGTCCGAGGAGCAAACAAATAGGAAGTAAAACTTCAAAAACGGTAGCTGTCCATGCCAAATATACAACATAATTAGCTGGAATATAAGGGATTAACGTTTGTGTATAGGCGATGAATTTATCCATATTGCCCCACATACAAAGTTCCTTTGCCCATAGCCCGAAGCGGTCGGCAACGGCTGAAAGCATAGATACAGCAACTGTCAATCGTAGAAACAGCTTTGCTATTTGTCGTAATTCAATCATGATTATATCGGTTTTATTCGTTTATTGTTCAATATTTGTTTTCACAAGCTTGTAAACTTTGTCGTTCGGGCGCACCTTATCGGGAACTGGGATAGATACGCGCCAACCCTTTTCGGCTTTGTCTACGGGGTTTAAATCGTAGCGTATTTCGCTGGCATCAAACTTCATGATACCTGTTGTAGGCCCCGTGATGAGCATAGATTGGTTCTTTTCCACTTCCGAAGCCTCAACTGCAATTTCAGCAACGCCAAGTTTTGAAAAATATTTCATCACTTTACCCACCAAAACTTTCTTTTCAGTAGCCTTGTTGCCATAGTTTTTTGTCCATTCGCCTAAGCGTTGTCCTTGATAATAGCCGTCCCAAAAGCCACGATTGAACACGGTTGAAAGGCGTTCGTCCCACTTGTCTTTCTTCTCTTCGGTGAAAGTGCCGTCCAAAACGCTCTGAATGGCTTCCTTATAACAAGTGATAACTTCATAAACATACTCTGGTCCACGCGCTCTACCTTCGATTTTAAACACCCGAACACCCGATTTCATCATTCTGTCTACGAAGCGAATGGTCTTTAAATCCTTCGGACTCATGATGTATTTATTATCGATTTCGAGCTGATTGCCTGTTTCGTTGTCGGTAACGGTGTAAGAACGACGACAAATTTGAGTGCATTGCCCACGATTAGCCGAGCGATTTGAATCGTGTAAACTCATGTAACATTTGCCCGAAATGGCCATGCAGAATGCACCGTGGCAGAACATTTCGATGCGCACCAATTCGCCACGAGGACCTCGAATGTCTTGTTCTTCAATCTGGCGATAGATTTCTGCCACCTGCTCCATGTTTAATTCGCGCGCCAAAACAGCCACATCGGCAAATTGAGCGTAGAATTTTAATGCCTCGATGTTGGATATATTGAGCTGCGTAGAAAGGTGAACTTCCAAGCCAACCTGACGACAATAAACCATAACAGCCACGTCGCTGACAATGGCAGCAGTAATATTGGCAGCCTTAGCCGCATCAATTATCTCGTGCATCGTGTTAATATCCTCGCCGTAAATCACCGTGTTCACAGTTAGATAGGTTTTAATACCACGTTCGTTGCAGGTTTCTGCTATTTCTTTTAAATCCTCTATCGTGAAATGGTTCGCCGAATGGGAACGCATATTAAGCTGCCCAATGCCAAAATAGATTGAGCCAGCACCCGCCTGAATAGCTGCTGCAAGACTTTCGCGCGAGCCAACAGGTGCCATTATTTCATATTCTTGAATATCCATACTTATCTTTTATGGGGCAAAGATACTATAAAATAATGAGAATTTTGCACGATAAGCCACAAAACGATGGTTCAACCGACTGCTACATTGGCAATTTTGAAATTCAAAACAAGCAATTTTCGACTTACAAAAATTGTCCTAAATTCCGCAAAGCGGATTGTTTCACGATAAGGAAACTTGTGTTTTTTAAATTTGTTGATTAACAAACGAATTAAAAGCGTCAGTTTCCCACTTTTCAAAAGAGCCTGTTTTGAAGTTCAAAAGAGCCTATTTTGAAGTTCAAAAGAGCCTATTTCGTTTTTCAAAGCGTTTCTATTTCTTTAAGATGATGAGCAGAACGGATGACAAAATCATCACAATACCAATGGCAAGGCGGAGGGTAAAGGCTTCGCCAAAGACGAAAGTACTGATGACGACTGCTGTAACAGGCTCTAAAGCACCAAGTATTGACGAGGTTGTACTACCAATGGAGCGAATGGAAATGTTTATGCAATAAAGCGAAAGTAGTGTTGGGAATAACGCTAATTGTAGGGCATAGAGCCATTCTTCGGTTTCGTCAAGCATGACAATCGGGTCGCCCACAAAAATCATATACCCCACAATGGAAATCCACGCAAATAAAGTTATCCAAAGCGTGTATTTGATAGGCGACATTTCTATCTTAAATTGGTTCACATAGACAATATAGAGCGCATAAAGCAATGATGAACCTAAGACCAACAATATGCCCATAGCACTCAAAGTTGTACCGCCATCGCCACGATAGAGTAGACCAATTCCAGAGACAGCAAGAAGAATGGACAGAGCCGTTGCCCATTTGATATGTTCGTGATAGAAAACTACCATTAAAACAGCTGTCATAATGGGGTAGGAGAAAAGAATGGTCGATGCCACACCTGCATTCATGTAATAGAAACTAAGGAATAATAGGACGGACGAGATACCCACAAACGAACCCAAAACCGAGAGCTTTATGGCGTGTCCACGTTTTATTTTAAAGGTTTCGCCCGAAAAAGCCACCCATATAGCAAACATGAAGGTAGCCAAACCGTAACGATAAAACAGCACATTACCCGAAGTTATGCCATGAGCATAAAGCGGTAAAGCCCCCAAAGGGTTCGTTCCATAAAACACTGCTGCCAATATGCCAGCTATAAAACCTTTAACTTTTGCGTTCATTTTCTTTCGTTCATCATTCCCGACAAGCGGTTTGTTGAATATTGTTGCAAAGGTACAAGTTTTTTATGGTATTGTTGGCACGATGACCTGAATTATTAAAACGACAAGAGAAAAGTATAACTTAACGCCTTTTAACTTATTCTATCATCTAAAATCTTTTTAAAATAGTACCTTTGCATGCAGATAAACTTTCGGATTAACCGAAAAAGGGGTGCCACCTTATTTGGGTGAGCTGAGATTATACCCGTATAACCTGATGCAGATAATGCTGCCGTAGGAAGTGCGAATATAGAATTTGCGTTTATCTATCCGTTTTTGGTGTATTCCCCCTTGTTGTTCGGTCGTTCGAAAGTAATGTTTGTTACTTTAAGGACGCATGATGCACTATGTAAAAACTTTGACCATTGCAGGTTCCGATAGTGGCGGTGGAGCTGGAATACAGGCTGATATTAAAACAATGTCGGCTTTAGGCTGCTACGCTTCATCGGTGATAACGGCAGTTACCGCACAAAACACAAAGCAGGTTTTCGATATTCAAAACATTAATCCTTCGGTTGTTGAGGCTCAACTACGAGCTGTATTGACCGATTTGCGCCCCAATGCTATTAAAATAGGTATGGTGGGGAGTGCTGAAAATATGGAAAGCATTGCCAAAACCTTATCCGAAGTAAGCGATATTCCGCTGATTATAGACCCTGTTATGGTTTCTACTTCGGGCAATAAGCTCATGGACGATAGTGCGGTTCATACTTTTTGCCAGCAACTTTTACCCCTTGCTACCTTGCTAACGCCCAACATTCCAGAAGCAGAGGTGTTGGCTGGAATGCCAATCACATCGGTTTCAGACATTGATGAAGCAGCAATGCGAATTTTAAAACGCGGTTGCAACGCCCTATTAATAAAAGGTGGGCATGTGGAAGGAAGCATGAAAACCGACCGATTGTATTTCTCTAACGGCAGTGAACCTATGGTTTTCAAAGCTGAAAGCATTGAAACACGCAACACACACGGCACAGGCTGCACACTTTCGTCGGCGATTACGGCTCTCTTAGCCCGTGGCTTACAATTGGAAGATGCGGTTGCAATGGCAAAAAACTATGTTTCAAACGCTTTAAAAGAAGGTGCTGATGTAGAAATTGGCAGTGGACACGGAGCAGTAAACCATTTTTATAATCCTGAAAAACTAATCAAGCAATGACAAACATACAATTCATTACGCACGAAAACAAAAGATTTGGCTACATAGAAGGCACAGAATTGGCACTCCGTGGAGGGTGTAAATGGGTGCAGTTGCGCATGAAAAATGCTACCGATGAGCAGTTTTTAAGCGTGGGTCGCCAAGTTGCTGCGCTCTGTCGCAACTATCACGCAACGTTTTTGTTGGACGACCGTGTGCATTTGGTTCACGAACTCGGTGCTGATGGGGTACATTTGGGTAAAAACGACATGCCTGTCGATGAAGCAAGAACCCTACTTGGACATGAGAAAATCATTGGTGGCACTGCCAATACCTTTGCTGATATTCAGCGATTGGCAACTCAAGGGGCTAATTACATTGGGTGTGGACCTTTCAGATACACCACTACAAAGCAAAATCTTGCTCCCGTGCTTGGTTTAAAAGGCTATGAAACTTTATTAAACCAAATGAAAGACGCCCAAATACAAATCCCACTCATCGCCATAGGGGGCATTTTGCACGATGATATATCCGATTTGTTGGGTATAGGAGTAAGCGGAATTGCAATAAGTGGGGCTGTTTTGAATGCTGAAAACCCTAAAGAAGAAATGGAAAAACTAATTAAAATATAAATGATTATGAAGAACGACATCAAAATTTCCTATCCAGATTCGGAGAAAATTTACATGAAAGGTGTGAAATATCCGAACCTTCGTGTAGGAATGCGCCGTATCAACTTAACACCAACCATTACAACCGAAAACAGAAAGCGCACAGAATGTCCCAACGAACCTGTTATTGTTTACGACACAAGTGGCCCTTATAGCGACCCAAATGTGGAAATCGACTTGGAAAAAGGATTGCCAAAATTGCGCCAACCATGGATTGAAAATCGCAAAGGCACACAGATGTATTACGCAAAAAAGGGCATCGTAACCGAAGAAATGGAATATGTAGCCATTCGTGAGAATATGAATTGCGAGGCATTGGGCATTAAAACACACATTACACCAGAGTTTGTGCGCAGCGAAGTTGCCGCAGGACGTGCCGTAATACCTGCTAATATCAACCACCCAGAGAGCGAACCTATGATTATAGGAACGAACTTTTGCGTGAAAATAAATACCAATATTGGTAACTCACACGAAAATTCAAGCATTGAAGAGGAGGTAGAAAAAGCGGTATGGAGCTGCAAATGGGGTGGCGATACCTTGATGGATTTATCGACAGGTAGCAACATTCACGAAACAAGAGAGTGGATTTTACGCAACTGCCCAGTACCCGTTGGCACTGTTCCAATGTATCAAGCCTTCGAAAAGGTAAACGGCAAGGCAGAAGACCTTACTTGGGAAATATTTAGAGACACGCTTTTAGAACAATGCGAGCAGGGTGTCGATTATTTTACCATACATTGCGGAATCCGTTTGAAGAACGTTCATCTTGCCAATGGTCGCCTTACGGGTATGGTAAGCCGTGGTGGTAGCATCATTTCTAAGTGGTGTCAAGTACACAACGAGGAAAGTTTCCTTTACAGCCACTTCGATGATATTTGCGATATTTGTGCCAAATACGATGTAGCCATATCACTTGGCGACGGTTTGCGCCCTGGTTCAACCTACGATGCCAACGATGCTGCACAATTTGCCGAGCTCGATACGATGGGAGAACTCGTAGAACGTGCATGGGAAAAGAATGTTCAAGCCTTTATCGAAGGACCTGGACACGTACCAATGCACAAGATTCGTGAGAATATGGACAGACAAATAGAGAAGTGCCACGGCGCTCCTTTCTATACTTTAGGCCCTCTCGTAACCGATATTGCACCTGCTTACGACCATATTACAAGTGCCATTGGAGCAGCAATGATTAGTTGGTACGGCACAGCCATGATTTGTTATGTAACACCGAAAGAACATCTTGCACTTCCAAACAAGGACGATGTGCGTGAAGGAGTAATTACTTACAAGATTGCTGCCCACGCTGCCGACTTGGCAAAGGGACACCCTGGTGCTGCCATAAGAGACAACGCTTTGAGCAAAGCACGCTATGAGTTTCGTTGGAAAGACCAGTTTAACCTTGCGCTCGACCCAGAAAAAGCATTAGAATATTGGAAAACATCGAACAAAGTGGGTGGAAAATATTGCACCATGTGTGGTCCTAACTTCTGTGCGATGCGCATAAGTCAAACCTTAGAGGATTGCGATTGCAACGAAGAAGAAAAGAAAAATAACTAAAATCAACAATATTATGATAGAAAAACAAGTATCAAAAGGAATTATTAGCACCTATTTTGCTAAAATGGAAAAGTGTCTCGAACTCGATGTTGCCATTGTTGGCGGCGGTCCTTCGGGCATTGCAGCAGCCTATTACATGGCAAAAGCAGGATTGAATGTAGCAATTTTCGACCGCAAACTATCGCCAGGCGGTGGCATGTGGGGTGGTGCTATGATGTTCAATCAATTGGTTATACAAGAAGAAGCATTGAGCATTATCAAGGATTTCGACATCAATTACGAGCTATACGAAGACGGTTTGTATACTGCCGACTCGGTAGAAAGTACGTCAGCTTTGCTCTATAAGGCGACCCATGCAGGTGCAACCATTTTCAATTGCTACTCTGTGGAAGACGTAGTGTTTAAGAATAACGTAGTAAGTGGTGTGGTTGTGAACTGGACTCCTGTACTTCGCGAGGGTTTACACGTTGACCCATTGAATATTATGGCAAAGTTTGTCATAGACGGAACAGGTCATGACAGCGAAATGTGCCAGGTTGTTGCACGCAAAAACGGCATCAAACTCAATACGGCAACGGGTGATGTGATTGGTGAACGCTCGCTCGATGTAGCTGAAGGCGAACGCCAAGTGGTAGAAGGAACAAAGGAAATATACCCAGGACTTTATGTTTGCGGTATGGCTTCATCAGCTGTTGGCGGCACACCACGCATGGGACCAATCTTTGGCGGTATGCTTCTTTCGGGTAAAAAGGTAGCTGAGGCTATCATCAACCGGTTGAAATAAAATATAATTTAGGTGGAAATTGCTGCAAAAAGCAGTAGTTTCCACTTTTTTTTATTCTTTTTCACGCTCACGATAGTCCCTTTTTGTTGATAATAAACTTATTATGAAAGTAAGATAGATGCGTTTTATTGTTATAACCGAACCCAATTTCATTCCCAACGAAGCAACGATAATAGCGAAATTGCTCCGCTTGGGTGTTGATTTGGTGCATATTCGGAAACCTGAAGCCGCTGCCGAAGCTGTGGAAAACCTTATCAAAGCCATTCCTGTGGAGTATCATACACGTTTGGTGCTGCACGATAATTTCGAACTTTCGGCTCGCTTTTTGCTCTACGGCTTGCATCTTAATCGGCGCAATAGCGTGCTACCCAAAGGTTTTAAAGGTTCTGTTTCTCGCTCGTGCCACACGTTTGAGGAAGTGAAAACCTACAAATCCTTGTGCGATTACGTCTTTCTCAGTCCTATTTTCGATAGCATTTCCAAACAAGGATACGCCTCATCGTTCACGCCGCAAATCCTTTTGAACGCCCAAAAGCAAGGCATTATTGACGAGAAAGTCGTTGCTTTAGGGGGAATAACAGCCGAAAATATCGTTCCAATTCAGCGTTATGGCTTTGGCGGAGTAGCCTTGTTAGGCGATGTTTGGAACCGAATCAATGATGCAAACTTTGACGATTACATCAAGAAGATAGCAACGGCAGCTGCGAAACCATAACTTTCGAGATAGTTTCCATCTCGGAATAAAGGTCGCAATTCATCTTTTGAAATTGCAAAAATTGTTCTAAATTCCATAAAACGAATTGTTTCACGATAAAGAAATTTGTATTTTTTGTAATTCATTGATTATCAAACGAATAAAAAATATCAGTTTCCTGCTTTTCAAAAGAGCCTATTTTGCAATGCAAAAGAGCCTATTTTGAGGTGCAATAGTGGCTGTTTTGAACTGAAAAAGCGTAGGTTTTTGAGAAAAAACAGACGATAGCGTGAAACATTAGCAAAGATTGTTCTATTTTTCTAAACTTGGTTTTTAATTCAAACAAGCAGAAAACGAGTTGCGAAAGTAGGATAAATAAGTTTTTAAAAAGCAATTTATGAGGGGTATGTTATTGAAAAACAGTATATTTGCAGCATGAAGCGATTGTTTTTCACATACATTCTATTCTTCGCTGTGGTGCTTTCGACCATGGCGCAACGCCCTAAAATAGGATTGGTTTTAGGCGGTGGCGGGGCAAAAGGGGCTACTGAAGTGGGTGTTTTGCACGAAATTGAGCATGCAGGAATACCAATTGACTACATTGCAGGCACGAGTATCGGCAGCATTGTGGGCGGTTTGTATAGTGTTGGTTATCGGGCAGACGATTTAGACACCTTGTTTCGTTCACAAGATTGGCTGGCTTTGTTGACCGATAGGGATAAGACGCTATCGAAACGCATTATAAAAGAAGAAGATGGCATAACTTATTTATTCGGATTTCCTATCAGAAAACGAAAAAATGAAGGTAAAAAGACACACGGATTGGGTGTTTTGCATGGCGATAAAGTATATAATTTTTTGGATTCGTTGGTGGCAAATGCACCTTTATACAAGCAGAAAAACAGAACCATAACACCCATTCCGTTTCGCTGTGTGGCGTTCGATATGAAGCAACAAGCACAAGTTTTGCTTTCAGGCGATAGTCTTGCGCGAAACATGCGTGCCAGTATGGCTATCCCTGGGGCATTCAAACCTGTGGTTTCAGACTCGCTTGTGCTGTTCGATGGTGGCATGATAAACAACCTTCCTGTTGATGTGGTAAGAGAAATGGGGGCAGATATTGTCATTGCAGTGGACTTAACACAAACGAAACACGATGATTTTAGTGCGCCATTGAGTTTTTTGAAAGGCTTAGGCGGCATTGTAAAATGGTTGGTTGAACGCCCCGATATTGTTAAATACAACGAGAATAGAAAGCAAGCCGACATCTATATCAACCCCAATTTAAATGATTATGGGGTAACAAGTTTCAGTTCGGAAGCCATTGCTGATATGATAAAAATTGGTAGACAGGCTGGACAAGCGCATTATAGCGACTTTATGCAACTGAAAAATAAGTGCAAAAAATAACACGAAGTCGGTAGCTTACCATTTTTTGCTGCCAACTCCGTGCCGTTTTTAGTTTTTCAACGCTACGATATTCTTGTATTTACTCTAATTTTAGGCGGTGAACTTCCATATTTTCTTGTAGGAAAATGCGAGCTGTTTCCTTGAATTTGTCAGCATTTTCGGTTGTAAAATAGCGCACAGAGCCTTGCTTTGTACAAAGATTGTCCATATCCTTGTGGCGAGAAAGATAGTCTTTCAAACTGCTTGCCACATATTCGCCTTGCGAAATGATGCGGATTCCCTCGGGAACATATTGCTTAATTTTGGGCAAAAGGATAGGATAATGCGTGCAACCGAGAATTAATGTATCGATTTTTGGGTCGGTTTGCAAGAGATGGTCAATACGCTTTTTCACAAAATAATCAGCCCCCTCACCTTCGGCCTCGTTGTTTTCAACAATGGGAACCCATAGCGGACAAGCCTCACCCGTAACTTCAACATTGCCCCATAGCTTCTTAATTTCCATGTTATAGCTTTCGCTCTTTATCGTTCCAGGAGTTGCCAAAATACCAATGTGCTTGCTTTCAGTGAGTTTCCCCACGATTTCAGCTGTTGGTCGTATGACTCCTAAAACACGGCGGCGTGGGTCTATGTTGGGTAAATCGTTTTTCTGAATGGTACGCAGAGCCTTTGCGGAAGCGGTATTGCACCCTAAGATAACCAATTGACAACCCATGCTGAACAATTTTTTGACGGCTTGCAGTGTGAATTGATAAACAATATCGAACGAACGCGAACCATAGGGCGCACGAGCATTGTCGCCAAGGTAAATGTAATCGTATTGTGGCAGCTGCTCGCGTATGCCTTTCAGAATGGTAAGACCACCATATCCAGAATCGAAAACCCCTATCGGACCTGCTGATTGTGATAGCGTAAAATCCATAAATAATTACTTTATAACCGTTTTTAACGCCTCCGTAATGTCTTCGCCCACCATGTTATTGACGTAAGGTAGCGCATTATTATCGGCATTGAGAATGAAAGCGTAACCTCTTTCATGTCCCATTTCGGCAAGAACTCGCTTCAAACGAGCGTGTGCAGGGGCAAAAGCATCTTTCTCGGCTTGCAGTAATAGACGGTCAGACTCCTTCTTAAAAGCGATATTCTTATCCATCATCTCTTGCAATTCGGCTTGACGCTTCTTCAAAATAGAGGGCGCAAAGTTGCGTTGACCTTCTAAAAATTCTTCATATTTGGCATGAAAATCGTTTTCAGAACGCTTGGTTTCTGCATCGAATTTGGCACGAAGGTTAGCCATATTACGCATTGCCACACCATATTCGGGCATCATTTTCAACACTTCGGTGTAGTTGAAATAAGCAAATTTAATAGGTGTTTGCGCACTAACCCATAGCGGTAGGGCGGCAAAAAGCAGAAATAGAAAATATTTTTTCATCATAAATTATCTTTTTTTTCGCTGTTATTATCAACAAAAAAGGTTACCGCAACAAGATTATTCTTGCGGTAACCTCACCCTTTTCCATTTCCTTTAGAAGGGCATGGAGTAGATAACGGGGCAAAGACACCCGCTTTATTTGACGATATGGAAAGCCTTTAAGGCTCGCCACAACTTGTTTTTTTATTTCATCTTAGCAAGTTGAGCCTTCACTTCAGCAGTAATATCCTTGCTGATAGCTTCGTTTACATAGAGAGGCTGACCTGCTGCCTTTTCCATAATGTAAACATAATTGCCTGATTTAGCTACTGCTTCGATAGCTTTGCGTACCTTGTCAAGAACAGGACCGAGCTTTTGTTGTTGTAATTCATTAAAAGCCTTTTGGTTATCTTGTGCAGTTTGTTGAACCTTGGTGTACATGTCCTGAAGCATTTTCTCTGTTTCAGCTTGCTTTGTAGCATTCATTGTACTCTTTGTCTTTTCGTATTCTTCAGCTTTGCGTTGCAATTCTGTTTGCATATCGGTAAGTTGCTTTTCATATTCCTTGCCTTTTCCTTCGAGTTCCTTTTGAACAGTCATGGCTTCTGGCAATGATTGCAAGAGTGCTTGTGAGTCAAGATGACCAAATTTCTGTGCGAACATTGTCATTGGAGCACAGAGCATCAACATTAAAATTAGCTTTTTCATTTTACTTCTTATTTTTTATTGTTTATAATTACGATTTTGGAGTTCTAAATATGGGCTTTCGCCGATGAAAAGAATGGGTTATTGATTGCCATAACCTAACTTTTGCAACACTTCATTGCTAATATCAATCTTTGGCGAACCATAGATAATACCTGCGGTTGCACTAGAACGGTCGACAACAAGGCTGTAACCACGTTGGTCGGCAATGTCTTTTACCGCATTGTATATTTCGTCTTGGATAGGCGAAATAAGGCTTGTGCGCTTCTTAAACAACTCGCCTTCCGGACCAAAGTATTTGCGTTTCAAGTCAGCAGCCTGCTTTTCTTTTGCCATAATGGCTTCTTGCTTCTTCTTTTTTTGGTCTTGAGAAAGGAAAACGACTTCGTTCTGATAATTTTTATACATGGTAGCAGCCTCTGTATTGAGGGCTTCTACCTCGGCTTGCCACTTCTTACTTACTTGATTTAACTGCTCGTTGGCACGCTCATAGGCAGGTACATTGCTTAAAATATACTCCATATCGAGCAAAGCGAACTTTTGCGCATGGGCAGCCATTGCAAAGACTGCTACCAAGCATAATGTTATTAATTTTTTCATATCAATTCTCTCTATGTTTATTTATTGAGGTACAAACTAAAACTTTTGTTTTGAATCGATTAGAACTCTTGTCCGAGTACAAAGTGGAATTGGCTTCCACCCTTTTTACCATAGACTGTGTCAAAGCCGTAAGCCCAGTCGATACCCATCATACCTACCATTGGGAGGAAGATACGGACACCCACACCAGCTGAACGCTTCATGTCGAATGGATTAAACTTCTTGGTATCTGCCCACGCATTACCTGCTTCAACGAATCCAAGACCATAGATGGTTGTATTACCTAAAAGGAATGGATAACGGAGTTCGAGAGAAAAACGGTCGTAGGCATACGCTTCACCACTACGAGGAGTGAGCTGACCATTTTCGTAACCACGCAAGCCAATGGTTTCTTGAGCATATCCTGTTGAGTAACCACTCATACCATCACCACCCATATAGAAAGTTTCGAACGGACTCTTCTTGTATTTATTGAAACTACCGAGCAATCCAAATTCTACGCGAGTCATCAAAACCAAACATTTTTGACCTTGTGTGAGGGCAGTAAAGGTGCGTGCCTTAAACTTCCACTTGTGGTATTCTACCCAACGGAACTTCTCTTGCTGCTCGTCTTGATAGGTTGAAGAATATCTATCGGTAGCCAAATTCTTGTAATCCTTCTTGTCAAACTTTGACCAAGGTGGCGTTATGGTCAATGATGCACTAAATTCTGAACCAAAACGAGGGAAGAGTTGGTTATCGGTTGAGGTACGATTGATTGACACACTAAGGTTCAAGTTGTTGGCAGTACCATTGGTCATGATGAAGTAACGCCAGTTTTTCAACATGTAACGTTGGTAAGAAAGCTGAACAGAGAGTTGGAAATAGTCATCTGGCCAACTTAAACGCTTACCCCAACCCACGTATGCACCAATCAATCGGATATACTTGTCAGGGTCAAGATAATTCTCGTAATTGTTGTAATTATAATTTCCAGCACCGTACATGTAATTGTAATAATTGTTCATGTAGTTTTGGTTGTAATAGC
The DNA here is from genome assembly GCF_900454955.1 of Prevotella disiens. Lineage (NCBI taxonomy): Bacteria > Pseudomonadati > Bacteroidota > Bacteroidia > Bacteroidales > Prevotellaceae > Prevotella > Prevotella disiens. The sequence goes on from NZ_UGTL01000001.1 coordinate 315,252, forward strand.
TGCTATTAACATCGGTATGCTTAGAGTAGTTCAAACCCATTGTAAACTGCACTGGACGCTTTCCACCAAACCAGTTTGTTCCGTATTGAAGGTTATAAGATTGGTAATATTTACCATTGGTTTGTGCGCTTAATGCCATCGTTTCGCCATCACCAATAGGCATAAATCCACGATGTTCTTTGTTCTTTCTGAATAGGTTTGCCATAGAAAAATTGTTGAGTTTCAACCCGACTTTTCCAATAACACCTGCTTGTCCCCAACCCAAAGAAAGCTCGACTTGGTCGTTAGACTTTTGCTTTAAATTCCAATCAATATCCACTGTACCGTCCTCGTAGTTTGGTTTTGGCACTGGAGAAACCGACTCTGGATCGAAGTGTCCCATAGATGCTAAGTCGCGAGCGGTACGTGTTAAAGCTGCTTTTGAGAATAAATCGCCTGGCTTTGTACGTAATTCACGGCGTACAACATTTTCGTAAATGCGGTCGTTACCATTGATTCGAACACGTTTCACACGGGCTTGCTGACCTTCATAAATACGCATTTCAAGGTCGATAGAGTCGCCAACGATGTTTACTTCGGTAGGTTGCAGATTGTAGAACAAATATCCGTGATCCCAATATTGGTTACCTACTGACGATTCGTCTTCAATTAAGCGTTTGTTCATGAACTTTTGGTTATAAACATCACCTTTTTTCATGTCCAACAAGCTATTCAAATATTCGGTAGGATAAACTGTATTACCAACCCAATTGATATTGCGGATATAATATTTTTTGCCTTCATCGACCTTCACATATACGTTTACATGCTTTGGGTCTACATTCCAAACGCTATCTTTGACAATGGTTGCATCACGATAACCATGCTCGTAATACTTTTCAATAAGGTTCTTTTTGTCCTCTTCCCAACGTTCTGGAGTAAATTTCTTTGACTTAAAAATATTTCCAAGTTTACCTGCTTCACTGGTTTTCTTGAATGCTCCTTTGGAAAAAAGTGAACCTTTTATTTGTTTGTCGCTCAATCCTTTATTAGCTTCTATAATAATATTGCGGACTTTTTTCTTTTCTTTCTTATCAACTTCTATATCAAGAATAACTTGATTTTTGGCTGTTACATCGTCGCGTTGGCGTATAAACACCTCTGCGTCTTTGTAACCTTTTTCTTCAAAATATTTCTTTGCAAGCAATTTAGCACGGTCTATCATGTTCGGAGTAATCTGTCCTCCCTTCATAATTCCTAACTTATTGTCCATATCCTCGCGCTCGGCTTTCTTCAATCCAACGTAGTTGATGGTAGAAATGCGTGGACGTGCTTGCAAATAAATGTGCAAATAAGCTTTATCAGCAACAAGAGAATCGACCGAAATGGATACATCTGAGAACAATCCATGCTTCCAATAACGCTTCACTGCATTAGAGATTGCTTGTCCAGGAATATCTATATCTTGTCCAATTGATAATCCGGAAATGCTTGTAAGCACATAGTCTTCATAGCCTTCCACCCCTGAGACAGCTAAACCTGCTAACTTATAAGTGGTAGGATTGCCTGCATACGAAATGGTAGGCTTTACTATTTTTTGCTGTGCTTTAATGTTTAAGCTGAAGCAAAATATAACCGCTAAGAGTATTAAGACTTTCTTTGTATTACTCATTTATATTGCTTTTCTTATTTTTGTTCTTGTTCTGTTTCTATTTGTTTTTCTGTTTTTCCAAATCGGCGTTGCCTTCCTTGATAATCGACAATAGCTTTATATAGGTCTTTTTCGTCGAAATCAGGCCAATAGGTATCACAGAAATAAAGTTCGGAGTAAGCTAATTGCCACAAAAGATAATTGGAAATGCGATATTCACCGCCCGTTCTTATCAATAAATCAGGGTCAGCCATAAAGTTGGTACACAGATATTTACTAATTGTATCTTCTGTGATTTCTTCCAATTTTATTTCTCCTTTCCCCACCTTTTGTGCTATTTGCTTTGTTGCTTCTGTAATTTCCCAACGTGCAGAATAGCTCAATGCTATTGTCATGGTCATGGCATCGTTCTTCGCCGTATGCTCCATCGTTTCTTGAAGTCGCTGTTGCACTTCAACAGGAAGGCGTTTTATATCTCCGATTACTTGGAAACGAACATTATTTTTCATAAAGATTTCGTCTTCAAGCGAGGTGAAAACGAGTCCCATTAATGCCGTTACTTCATCGGTAGGCCGATTCCAATTTTCGGTGGAGAATGTGTATAACGTGAGGTTTTTTACCCCTAATCTTGTACACTCTGCTGTTATTTTACGCACTGTTTCAACGCCTGCTTGGTGTCCAAACGAGCGTGGTTTATTGCGTTCCATAGCCCAACGACCATTGCCGTCCATAATGATTGCAATGTGTTCGGGTATGCGAGTTATATCTAATTCTTCTGCCATTGTTTTGGGAAGATTATAATTTGTCAATTTTTATATTACTATTTTGGCGAAAAACCTACTCATCGTCGTTATGACAAGTGCGGCATTTTGCCATGAAACTATAGGTAAACGTGAATTGCAAAGTGGAATAACAATCTGTATTCTTGAATAATCCACTACTTTTTATATCGTATGGGTCTTTTTGCCCATCTAATTCGTCAGACAAACAAAAGTGCATTGCCCATTCAACGCCCACATTCATTCGCTCACCCATTTTGTATTTCACACCCAAACCGATTGGGAGATTAGCTGAGAAAGCCGATTTCTTGTCGCCATTCTTTATGCTTACATAAGTTGCGCCTATTCCTCCAAAGATGAAAGGCACTAATCTTTGTGCGCCTCTGTATTCTCTTCCTGTACCATAAGGCCAAAAATTATATTCGTAGGTTATGCCAACGTCCACCAATGTATTGTTAAATTCGTAGGGAGTTTTTGCAAATTTAGGATAATAAGTTTTTACATCACTTGATTTTCCTTTGACTTTTCCATACGAAGCATTGAACTTTAAGCCCATATAAGGGTTGAACGCATAACGCATAATTGCCGACCCCATAGGCTGTAAGTCTTTGGTTAGCGACCCATTAAAGTCGCCCAAATAACCCATAACGCCTGCACCCGCACCTAATTCCATTCTATATTCTTCGCCATCTTGCGCCATAATAGGTGCAGACATTACGAAAAACATCATGTAAAAAAGGATACGTTTCATTTTTTCTGTTTTATTGCTCCTACAAATTTTTTGTTTCTCAGTTCTATTGCAGTGCTTTTATTTAATTGCCGTACGAAGTCTGGTTTTGTGTCCAACTCATACTATTGAGTTTTCCCTTCCAAACTTGTCCACCACTAATTATCCAAACATATTGTTGTCCGTCAACTGTGGCAGCAAATGTAGCTGCTGGCGTTCCTGTTGGATAAGTATAAGGCAAATTTCTCTTCCAAATAATACCGCCATCGTTACTTTCCATCATCTGTGCAAACTTCCCATTAGCGAGTCCGAGTCCCAAAATTTGGTTGTTGTAATTCACAATTGTAAGGTGGTTATAGTTTGGAAGTGAGAACGTTGAACTTGCTCCCGAGTTATTAAACGACCATTTGTAAACATCGTTTGGTCGCTCTGAATCAGAAAGTTTTGCCCATGTGGTTGCAAACGAAGCGTTTGCTGCTGTCCCAACGAGCAACACTCTGTCGATACCAGGATTGGTTGTCATTGGCAAAGTTATGGAATTGATGTTCGAAACAGGCAATTTTGTTGCATCATCGTCCAATTCTTCGCTTGTCCATGTTTGACCGTTGTCTTTCGAATTCATAAGGGTATTGTTAGTAGAGAGAGCGAAAAGTTCTATTCTACTTGCTGCCACCAATTGTTTTAGCGCAGCTGTACCCATTGTTTGCCATGCTTGTCCGTCAGTAGAACGCTTTATTTGTCCATTGTCTAAAATAAAGATTTCGTTCTTTCTGAGTGCGATATTCTTGTAAGCATCAACAGAAAACGCTTGAGAAAGCTTTGTCCAATTGTTGCCGTCATTTTCTTTTGTATAATAACCAATCGTTTGTGTACCCTTCTTTCCGAATACATAAATGTTACCATTGAAACTGAAAGCCTTCGTATCTTCCAATGTTGCCAACTCAGCACTGGTGTTTAAAGCCTTCCATGCAAAATGATTTCCCACTTGTTTGTGTACATTTACCGTTATGGTATAGGCACGATGAAATTGATGATTTTCCGAATATACATAAACTGTACGTGGCTTTGAAAAATCAATAGAATCGTCCTTAACAACTTCCTTTTCAGTTGCATCTTCCAATGCCTTAATCGTTATCATTTCATGGCGTTTGGTTACAAGCTTGACCAACATTGCATTCACCTTTGTTCCGCAAGGCAATGAGTCGGGATTGTAAATTGTTCCGTTCAATTGGTCTATATAAAATTTATGATTTTTAGCCTTGTAGCTTACCCAAATGGTGGTGTCTTTGCCTGCGCTATTGACAGTATCGCGTGCCACTTTCACCTTGTCAATTGTAAAGCTAACAATAGCTGTACCGTTATAAGCGTCTTTGTTGTCAAGTTCCTCGTTCTTCATGCAACCAGTAAGCGCGAGTGTTGCAGCCATAAATGCTACAAGGGAATATATCTTATTTCTCATTGAGTGTAATTATACAATTTGTCTGCAAATTTAAATAGAATTCTTTAGATATTCTCCGTTTTTGATACTTAATTATGTAAAATATGGAAAATCCGTCTAATTTTAAGTTTGTTTAGTAAAGTAAGTTCCAAAATAAAATTAATACTCGCTTGTTTTTTAGTCTTTTTGACTTCATACGATGTTCTTATTCTTTTCCGTTGCTCATGCCAACGCTTTATTTTTTCAGAACAAAATAAAACGAATTGCCGATGTTACAGAAAAATAGAACAATCCATATACGTCCACACGCCACACCCAATCTTTTGCATGTCAAAACAGGCTCTTTTAAGCCGAAAAACCTATTGTTTTGAGGTGCGAAACAATAGGTTTTGAAAACCAAAATAATAGCTTGTTCGTAACACTTTGGTATTCAATGTTTTATAAAAGTGTAAAAAGAAAGCGAAAAAACAATTTATAAACACACGAATTTAGAACAATTATCAATTGAAAACTGTTCTAATGTAGCGATAAAAGAAACGTTTTTTGCGTATAAAAATACTTTCACGCTTAACCTATCTTATTGTGTTAAGCGTTTACTCATGTAGCGTACTGGATACCAAACCGATAGCCAACCCACGATGATTACAGTTGCAAAAATGCCGATTATATCCCAAAAATGAACGCTAATAGGATAGGCATTGACAACAAAATTGCCTGCTTGGTCGCCCAATTTTACGAGTCCGTAAGTTTGTTGAAGCCAACACAAGAGTAATCCCAATCCTATTCCGATTATAGCTCCCGCAACTGATATCATTCTACCCTCGAAAAGGAAAATTTGATTGATTTGTTTTTCGGTTGCTCCAAGGTTTCTCAGCGTGATAACATCTTGCTTTTTATCAATTATCAGCATGGAAAGCGAACCGATAATATTAAAGCAAGCCACCATCAAAATAAAGGTTAGGAAACCATAAGCAAAGAGTTTCTCAATGCGCATGATATTGAATGTGTCGGCTTGTTGCTCGTATCTATCTTTTACAACAAAGTCTTTTCCCGCAAGTTGCTCTATACCAGCCTTTGCCTTCCCTATATCTTCGCCTGCTTTTAGCCTTAATTCTAACGATGTAATCTCACCTTGTCGGTTAAAAATTCGGCGTGCAAAACCTATGGAAGTAACGATAAAATTATTATCATATTTACTTTGTTTTACTTGGAAAACGACTCCTGGCGACACCAAAGAGTCGGCTACAAAAGCGTTGGTAGGGTTCGATGCGTCGTATTGTCCTTTGCGTTGTGGAGCATAGATGCGCAAGAAGTCGTCCCAATGGACTGACGTATTGAGTTGCTGGGCTACACCAATGCCCAACACTCCGTATTCCAAATTGGCTACTTGCAGGCGGAAATCGCCATCTCCAAAGAGGGTTTCACGAATATTGGTAAGCGAGTCGAAGTTATTTTCTACCCCTTTTATAGTTACCATAACTTGTTTTCCGTGATAAGTAGCCAACGCTTGGTCGGTTACACACTCGGTAGATACTGCCACAAAAGGTAGTTTTTTTATTTTTGCCAACGTAGGATTGTCAGCAGCAATGGCTTTTCCTTTCGCAGCCTCAACCTTGATTTGTGGGTCAAAATTGGTGAAAAACGAAGCTACTAAGTCGGAGAATCCATTGAATCCGCTTAATACAACGACAAGCGCCATAGTGGCTACGGCAACGCCAATCACTGAAATCAAACTGATAACATTGATTGCGTGCGTACTCTTTTTAGAGAACAAATAGCGGCGAGCGATGTAAAACGGAAAGTTCATTACTTCTTCAACAACTCGTCGATGCGCTCAATATAGTCGAGCGAATCGTCAATAAAAAATCGTAATTCTGGAATAATGCGCAATTGATTGTGTACGCGTTGTCCCAATTCAAAGCGGATAGACTTCTCGTTTTTATTGATATTTTCTAATAATTCCTCACTTTTTTCCGATGGAAATATACTTAAATAAGCGGTACAGATGCCCAAATCGGGGCTAACTTTGGCTCGTGTAACACTTACCAACACTCCGTGCATGGCACGAGTTTGACTTTGAAAAATGCTTGCCAACTCCTTTTGAAGCAAGCGCGCTATGCGGTTTTGTCTTGTTTCTTGCATTATTTCTTTCTTAATTCATTGCAAATATACGGCAATTCTGGCACATATCAAAATAAGGATTATAAAAGTTTGCAGGTTATTCAAAATAGCCACATTTATAATGATTACAGTTTGAAATCGATGAACAAGCCCCTGGAAGAAAAAATGTCTGTAATACCGATGGATAAGGGGAGGGTAGAGCTTTCATTTTTTTATTGGACAGCAATAATTTTGAATAAAAAACTCTAATAATAGTGCGCTTTCTTTGAAATATTATGAAGAAGAGATAGTAATCGTTTCTTATATACTTTTATTTTTTTAAAATGTATATATTGTAAATAAATAAGCGATACTTGTAATAAAAATACACTTTAAAGTAATAATTCTGTGTATTTTTTTTAAATAATAAAAATATTAATTATATTTGCCATAACAGAATTGAAAAAAATAATTTAAAAGCATATAAAGCCGCAACGATAGGAGCCAGTTGCCAAACCTAAACAAAGTAGCTCCTAAAATATTCACAACAATCTAACAAACAATGAAGAAAAAACATTTACGTCTAATGAGTTTCGTTCTGACAGCATGCTTATGCAGCACATCAAGCATGGCGCAAGTTATGAAAAAAGTAGTAAAACCGCTTCAAAAGCAAGAAGTGAAAGCCTCGGAAGGTAAATTACCACCTGAATTTGAAGGCGTTGTTTTTGATGATTTCTATGGTTCTAACTTTTTCTCTCAACCTAATAATACGCCCGATGAGCCTATTTTTTATGCCTTTTATATCGATAATTTTTCAAAAACTGCAATTAATACCATGGAGTTTGAATATTGGTTCGACAACGACCGTTCTACTTTGCAGCGCAAAACTCGTAACGATATTCAACTTTTACCGGGAGAAAAAATGCGTGATGGAGTAGGGTTTATTACTTTCCATACCCCGAAAGACACCGAACCACACCTTATTTATATAAAGCCGTCAAAGCTAAATGGTATTGATGTAGACTTAAAAACATACGTCAGACCATTTAGAAAATACTATATTGATGCAACTTATCGCCGTCCAACTCATGTAGTTGAAACTTTCATTGACCCTACTGACAAGGAGGCTTTCAATCGTTATCGTGGATTGGTAACCAGTATTTCGATGATGAAATACAGAACTCGCCAACCTAATCGCTACGAATTTATAACATTTGTGAGCAAGGCTGGAGAAAAGAAGTTTACAGCAACACCGAGTGAAAACGAACTTGCTGCAAAGTATAAGATTAGTGCTATGCCACGAGTAATGGTAGATAGAAATTTGATGTCGCCCTATGGGTCATTAAACAATCATGAAGAATTAAGAGATTTGTCAATTTATACGCCTGCAATGAAAATCAGCGATGTGCAAACCGACATATATGAGTTTTTGCTTTCTCGTCCTTTCTATGGACCGGGCTTTGCTCAAATGACACCATCGGTATCGTCAGTGGGTGATGGAAAGTTTGTTTGCAAAGTAAATGGTACTATTTCTTCTATTCAAAACACGAAGGGATTGCGCATGAATGTGTATCTTGTTGAAAACAATCCTATCCCCGAACCTGATGAAAACGAAAAAGTAAATATTCCTGAAGGTGCGGTTTACAACAAGTTTATAAAGATGATTAGTCCTGTTGAGGGTTACGAATTGAAGGTAAATGATGATAATACATACAATTTTAAGTCTGATGTTTTCACGATAGATAATTTTGAAGCCAACAAATATCGCATTGTTGCCGCTATTGTAGACCCATGTAACGGACAACTTCAGTTATCGTCTGTACTGCAATCTTGTGGCACAGTTGTTACCAATGAACGCACCAGCGAGGTGTCAATGACTACAGTTCAAGCCTCTGGAGAGATGAGTTTTGCACTTGCTGCAAAAGAACCTAATACGCCAATTACCATTGACTGGGGCGACGGAAACGATGTAAGCTATACGATTGGTACTGATTTTAGCGAATTTAAATCAGAAATAAAAGGTCCAGACTTGAAAATTAAGGGTAATATTACGAAATTAAATTGTATGACAAACAAGCTAAAAGCACTTGATATTACTGGTTGTCCACAACTGGAAGTACTTCAAGCTGCTTATAATTACTTGTCTGAAATTGATTTTTCGAAAAGTACAGAACTTCAAAACATAGAGATTTTTGGTAGCAATTCGCTTCAAGAAATCAATCTTACCAATTGTACTAAATTAGTTCGTTTAGTGGCTTCACAAAACTTCTTAAAGGAATTAGACCTTAGCAAGTGTCCTAATCTTTCTTATGTAGATTGTTCTCGAATGAAACAACTCAAGAATTTGGATTTATCTAATTGCCATGAAGTAAAAAATATCATTGCTAACGAATGTGCATTGGAGTCGCTTATCATTCCTGACGATGCACCTTTGGTAGAACTTTTATGCAAGAGCAACCGTCTTCCAAGTCTTGATTTGTCAGCGTACAAAGCACTTGAGAATCTTGATTGCTCAAGTAATCCTATTAAAACACTGAAAGTTGAATCGCCTGTACTACATACTCTATACGCAATGGGTACTAAAATTTCAACACTCGACCTTACAAAGTTGGGTAGTTTGAAGTATCTTGCACTCAAAGACAATGCTAATCTTACTGCTTTGAACTTAGACAAAAATACAGAATTGGAAGAATTAGGATTTAGTAATTGTAAGATTGAAAAATTAAACTTCCTACCTTTAAGTAAATTGAATAAACTTTGGTGTTCAAATAATCCTCTCACAGGGGTTAATCTTGCCAATTGTAACAACTTAAAATTCATAGAAGCCAGCAAATGCAAGATGAAAACATTGACACTCCCTGCCAATAACGATGTAATGGAGAAAGTTTTAGTTTCTGATAATGAATTGGAAAATATAACATTCGATAATCTTTCTGCTCTTAGATTAGTCAATCTTAGAAATAACGTCTTAACTTCGGTTGTTTTAAAGGGTACGAAGAGCGTGGAACAATTGGCAATGTCTGGAAATAAACTACATTCTGTTGATATTAAAGATTGTTCAAACTTGAAAATTGTAGGATTTGCTAACAACGGCATGACTGCTTGCGAACTCAACGATATGTATAGTCAATTACCAAAATTGAGCAAATTTCCAAATAAACCAAATCTACTTAACGGGACTACTTCTGATGAAGCTGCACTAACAAGTAATACAAAAATTGCCTTAGAAAGAAATTGGAGACCAAAAATAGAAGGCGATGGTAGCGGTTGCGCTAATGGTATTGAAGAAATGGGAATAGACAATGAGTTTGTAGTTTCTACTTTTGAGCATCATCTGAAAGTACGTTCTCCATTTGCATCTTCATTGATTAGCATTTATTCGCTTGACGGAAAACTCGTAATGCAGCATCATTTGGAAGGAGCAGAAGCAATATTCAGCATACAATTGAGTGGAACTTACATCGTTCGTTGTACTGATGACATGACAAAAGAAACGCTAACGACAAAAGTAGTATTCTAAAAGCTTTCTATATTTATTCCATACTATTCGCTCAAATTTATGGAATTTAGTACAACTCCAACTTGAAGCATTTTTAAAAGAGCCTGTTTTGCGTTCCAAAACAGGCTCTTTTAAAGTTGAATACAACCTCTTTTTTATGCGTAATAGGCATTGCCTATCGGAGCCATTGCTCAGGATTGAGTTTTTGGGTCTCTTTGTGCAATTGGAATTGGAGAATACCGCCTGAATTGACTGTTCCAAGAGTTTGACCTGTACCTACTTTCTGACCACGGCTTACACTCACGCTACCCAAATTGCAGTAAACTGATATGTAAGCACCATGGCGTACCATGACAATCGTAGAGCCTGCAACGCGAGAAACACTTGTTACTTCGCCTTTGAAAATGCTGCGTACAGCACTGCCAGCGGCAGTTTTAATGCTAATACCATTGCTATTGAGCTTCACGTTCGACATTCCTTGAACATTGTAAGTACCAAAGCGAGTAACAATTTTACCTGAAACAGGCATTGGTAAACGTCCCTTATTGTTGGCAAAGCTACCTGTCATGGCACGGTCGGCTGATGAAAGTAAAGAACTATTTGCATCGGCTTCACGTGCAGCCGCCTGCTCACGGTCGGCACGCTGCTTGTCTATTATTGCTTTTCGTTCTGCTGCCACACGATTTGCTTCTGCTTCACGAGCCTGTTGCTGTGCGCGTGCAGTTTCGGCTACCTCCTTTTGACGCGCTCTTTGCTCTGCCGCACGAGCTGCTGCCGCACGTTCTTCGGCACGTTTGAGTTCTTTTGCTCGTTTTGCTGATGCTTCAGCTTCGGCTGCTTTACGGGCTTGTTCTGCCTCACGGCGTGCCTGTTCGGCTTTTGCTTGGGCTTCACGGCGTTGTCGTTCCAACTCTGCTGCCTTGGCTTGTGCCGCTGCTTTGGCTTGTGCCTCACGTGCTTTCGCCTCAGCAATGCGTCTTGCGTTTTCACGAGCGGCCGCTTCTGCTGCTGCACGTTTGCGTGCCATTTCTGCTGCTCGCTGTTTGGCTGCTGCTGCTCGTGCTGCTGCTTGCGCTCGTGCCTCTTCCATAGCACGTTGGCGTGCTTTTTGTATTTCTATTGCGATTAATCGGTCGATTTGTGCATTGATTGCTTGTTGCTTTTTCTGGCGGTCGCTAATGACTTGTTGTAATACTTGTTGGTCTTTTTGCAACGATGCCACTACGTTTTGTTGCTCCACCTTCTTGCCTTGCATTTGTCCTTGAATTCTTTCTCCTTGGCGTAACAAGTTGGTTTTGTGTCCTTTCACCGCTTCAAGTTGATTGTGCTTCTGGTCTACTTGGTTTTGTTTCTGCTTTAACAGTTCACCTTGCGCACGCTGATAGGCGGCATATTCACGCACAAAGCGCAAACGACGATACATTTGTGTCAATGTTTTGGCAGAGAAAATGAACATCAATTTGTCTTGAATGCCACGATGCCGAGCCATGTAGCGCATGGAACGAATGAAACGACTACGACGTTCTCCTAATTGATTTTCAAGCGATTGCAACTGTCCTTTAAGGATTCCGATGTTGCCATTCACTTGTTTGATGTCAGACGCAATCGTGTCAATGCTTTGTTGTTGGTGTCCAATTTCAGTATCCAACGTTATAATTTTTTGCAAACGGTCGTTTACATCTTGTTGCTTGGCTTTTAATTCCTGTTCGTTCTGCTGAATTTCCTTTTGTATCTGCTGGTTTTTCTTTTGCAAGCCTTTTATTTCTTCCGTTGTAACATACTTCTGCTTCGTATTTCCCTTTGCATTTTTCTTACGATTTTGCGCCGTAGGTTTCTTTGTAGCAGTTTGTTTTGCTGTTGTTTTCTTTGTTGTTACCGCTTGCTTTTTTACGGTTTTCTTGGTAGTTTGTTGCTTTACAACAGGCTTTTTGGTGCCAGTTCGCTGCTTTTGAGCATACGGACTGAGCAAGCATGTGGTCAGCATGAACAATATAAATAAAATACGTTTCATTTAAAGTTGCATTAGTTTTCCCAATATTTCTTCTACTCCCACTTGCTCGTACTTAGACGATGGCGTGGTAAAACTTTCCCAATTGGCATTGTCGCTTAGTCCTTCCAACTCGAAAGTGGCTGAAATGGTCTTCTGTCCTTTTGCTATTGGGGTTTTTATTAGCACCTCATGGCGACAAGGGAACTTTTTTGAGCCGAAAGGTTTGAAGTCAGAATAGTTCCAAGTCAGTGTGGAAACACCATGATTTGGACTGGTATATTTTGCTTCTGCTTGATTAATAAACCCTGAAAGTGCCTCTGTGAGCCAGCGATATATCATTTTTTCTTCTTTTAGCGTGATAGGAATCATACCTTTGTTTGGGGCTTTTAAGGCAGCAGCGTCTACGTTGAAAGCCTCGAGACTATGCTCGCCAACACGTTGTTCGCCTGGAATGAAAAGCTGATTCCAGAATAATGCTTGCAAAGAATAGAAGTTGATGCCATTGTTTTTAAGGAAAGCGACATCGGTATAATTGGCCTTTACATATTGTTTGTGCATGCGGTCAATGAACAAAACATATTCTTTGGTGAACTCAATGCGTCCTACTTCACTGCGGAGTAGGGGAATAAGTAATTGCAAACGAATGACTTCATCTTTGCGCATGTGGAGTATTCCTGGTACAGTAATCTCCTTTTTGCCTGTATTTACTGTGAAAGAAAGGTTAGAAACAACATTCTTTTGGTAAAGAGCCAAGTCAGAAACACGCTGCACATATTGTAATTGTTGTTTCTTTTCTTGCTCTGCTTGCTTCTTTTCTTGTCCCGCTGTTGCGTTCGTAGGGGTAGGCTTTGGCGTAGTAGTAGGCTTTACGACCGCTTTTTGCGTACCGCAACTTGCCAAAACTGCTGCTATTACAGCTGCAATATATATGTTTTTTATCTTCATTTTGCAATGTATTTCTTTTGTTCAATTTTCTTTTTGAGCGTTGGATTGTCCTTGTTTAACTTCAAAGATTCTTGCCAAAACTCAAGTGCTTTGTCCACTTTCCCCGTATGATAGTAGATGTCTCCTGCATGTTCCAAGAACGTTGCGTTGCTATCTGGGGCATTTTTTATGGCTTCATCGATATAAATTTGCGCCTCTTCATAGCGTTTTTGCAAGAATAAAATCCATGCATAAGTGTCTAAGAATGTAGGATTTTTAGGTTCTGCCTTGATAGTTTTATAACTTGCTTTTTCAGCTTTTTCCAAATCTTTTAGCGTTAAACTCAAGTAATAAGCGTAATTGTTGAGCGCATTATAATTGTCAGCTCTCCATTGAAAACAACTATCATAAGCCTCGAAAGCCTCTTTGTTTAATCCCTTTTCGTGCAGAATATCGCCCATAATGGCATAGAAATCGGACACCATATTGGGCTCGCTGTCAGGTTTAATCTGCGTTACTCCCTTCTTGAAGGCCTTTAAAGCCGCATCATTATCCTTCTTCATATAGTGAGCAAATCCCTCGAAATAATAGAAAGCCATTTCGGTTGGATTGTACTCTTGAGCAGGTTTGGCGATTTCAATTACCTTGTTGTATTCTTCTTTTTCCCATAGATTTTGAATCAAAGCAATACGAGCGCGCGAGTTATCGGGTTCGATAGCAATGGCTTTTTCGTAGACTTTGTTGATGCTATCCTTTGGTGCTTGCTTCAAAGAGAGGTAGGCAGCCTTCATCATCATGATGTCTGCATCGGTCTGCGGATAAGAAAGTACATGGTCAAAGAGTTGCAAAACTTCCGTGCTATCCTTTGTTTCGCTCTGTTCATTGTCTGCTATGACTTGGCGGAGCAAAGCCATTTTTGTTTCTTTTTCCGTCTTTTTCGATGATAAAAGCTTCTCTGTTAGCGTCTCAACCATCTTTTCGTTCTTCGCATCACGATAGTAATCCAAGAGCGAAAGGTGGGCATACGCATTGTCAGGCTCTTCCTTTAACACAGTTTGATACTCTTTAAAAGCCTCTTTTTTCTTATTATTTTGGAACAACCAGTTGCCCAACATGATGCGATAATTGAGGTCTAATGGGTGCTTTCGCACAAGGTTTATGAGTTCTTCCTGTGCTTTTTTCTTATTGCCCATCTGCTCATAGATTTGCATTTTGGTAAGCGACAACTGTTCATTGCTACCCAAAAGCAGTTCCATGCGCTGCAAAACATCGAGTGTTTTCTTGTAATTGTTTTGCGAACCATATAGTTGGAAAAGAATTTGAAGTACGTCTTCTCGTGTTTTATTGCTTGAATACAAGCGTTCGTAGGCCTCTATCGCTTTTAGATAATCGGTTTGCGAGATGTAAAACTGCCCCATCTTTTCCAAATAGGTAGCATTCTCAGGAGCTAATTCAGCCGCTTTTTCAAAACAGTAGCGTGCCTCTTTTGTATTTTGTATATCGACATAGTAGCCTGCTAATTCGAAATAAACTTCTGGAGCGTTCGGATTAAGCTCACGAGCATGGTTCAATAAATCGAAAGCAGCTGACAGATTGCCCATTTCTTGTTGGCGTATTGCTTCAATAAAGAAATAGTTATAACGCACATCATTGCCTTGCGCTTGCATCGGAAGAGCTGTTAGCGCAAAGCATAGAGGCAGCATTATTTTTGTAATGAATTGCTTAAAAGAAATATTCAATCCGTTATCCTCCCATTATTAGTTTACTTTCAATTACTTAACGCCTGTATGTCCGTAGCCACCAGCGCCACGTTCGGTTTCGTCAAGCACCTCTACTTCTTCAAAATTTGCTTGCTCATGGCGTGCAATTACCATTTGTGCAATGCGTTCCCCAGCGTTGATGACGAATGCTTCGGTAGAGAAATTAATGAGTAAAACCATGATTTCTCCACGATAATCGGCGTCTACTGTACCTGGAGTGTTCAACACAGTGATGCCATGTTTTAGGGCTAAACCGCTGCGAGGACGCACTTGTGCTTCGTAACCTTCGGGCAAAGCGATGTACAAACCTGTTGGAACAAGGCGACGTTCCATTGGTTTCAGCGTAATGGGACTATCTATATTGGCACGCAAATCCATGCCTGCGCTCTGTGCTGTGGCGTATGTGGGCAAAGGTTGATTGCCCTTATTAATTACTTTTACTTGAATCATGATTTCTTATTATAATGTGCAAAAATAATGATTTATATGCACATATATGAATTTTAAAGGGTAAAAAAGGCTGAAATTAGCCAAATTTAAGTACTTTTGCGTAAGCGAAGATTTTTTAAATTATGATGGATTGGCAAAAACTTATCTCCAATAAACGACTCGGGCAGGAAGACCGACACGCATTAAGACACGATGACAGGTCGGAATTTAAGCGTGATAGCGACCGATTGATTTACTCTGCGCCCTTCCGTAGGTTGCAGAACAAGACACAAGTGTTCCCCCTCCCAGGTAGTGTCTTTGTGCATAACCGACTCACTCACTCGCTTGAAGTGGCATCATTGGGTAAGTCTTTGGGCGACGATGTGGCTCGAAAATTGATGGAACGACACCCTGAACTGCGTGGAACTCACTTTGAAGAAATAGGAACTATTGTGCAAACAGCTTGTTATGCCCACGATATGGGCAATCCTCCTTTTGGGCATAGTGGTGAAAAGGCCATTCAAACTTTCTTTACAGAAGGGGCTGGTGCCGATTTACAAGCCAAAGTCTGTTCACGTTTTTGGGACGATATAACTCATTTTGAGGGCAATGCCAACGCTTTTCGCTTGCTTACCCACAAGTTTTTAGGTCGCCGTGAGGGTGGATTTGTCATGACTTACGCCACATTAGCGAGTATTGTGAAATATCCTTTTTCGGCTTCTATGGCGGGAAAGCACGGCAAATTTGGCTTTTTCTTGTCAGAAGAAAACATTTATAAGCGCATCGCTGATGAATTGGGCATTATCTGTAAAGCATCGTCGGAACATGGAATTGTTTACGTTCGCCACCCATTGGCTTATTTAATGGAGGCTGCTGACGACATTTGCTACGAGATAATGGACATTGAAGATTCTCATAAACTCAAACTTTTGTCGTTCGAAGAAACGTCAGAGTTGTTGTTAGGCTTCTTCGATGAAAAGATAAAGCAAAGTATTCGCAAACGTATTGAAGACGAAGGAGTTACCGATAAGAACGAACAGGTGGTTTATTTTCGTGCCTGTGCCGTTGGTTTGCTCGAATCCTTGTGTGTCAATGCCTTTGTAGACAACGAAGAAGCTATTCTCAATGGTACGTTTGAAGGCTCGTTAATCGACCATATTCCCGAACTCCCTCGTGCCAATTACAAGCATTGTGTTCAAGTTTCAGTTGATAAAATCTACACCAGTAAAGCGGTTTTGGACGTAGAATTGTCGGGTTACAAGATTATGGAAACCCTTATGGAAACCCTTATCGGTGCTGCTGCTGAACCCCAAAAGTTTCATAGCAAGCAACTTATACGCCGCTTTTCAAGTCAATACGACATTCAAAATCCTAACCTTGAAGACCGCATCATGGCGGTTATCGACTACATTAGCGGCATGACGGACATTTACGCATTGGATATTTATCAGAAAATAAATGGTATAAGTTTGCCTATTATATAATCGGAACAACGCATGTAGCGTACAAAAAATTCAAAACCAATTGTTTTGGGATAGAAAATAGTTTATTTTGTGTATCAGAATAAACTATTTTTATTTTAAGTAGAATTGAAATAATTCTGAATCTATCCTTTATTACACCTAATAACAAATCGGTTGAGCAAACAAAAGACCGAGAACAAAGCCGTTATTACGGGAATTATTCTCGGTCATTATCATGGAAAAATATTTATTTCAATAGATTTTTACCAGATTTGCGCACGTTTCTTGGCAGGGATATACAACTTATCGCTCTTCTTAATCTTAAAGGCATCGTACCAAGCGTTGATGTGTGGGAGCGCAGCATTTACACGAGCATTGTTAGGAGAGTGAGGGTCGGTTGTGATAACCATATCCAAATACTCAGGACGAGCATTGCCTGCCCATACACGAGCCCATGAAAGGAAGAAGCGTTGCTCTGGTGTGAAACCGTCAATGGTCTTCAATGGGTGCTTCTTCATGCTATTTTGGAGCGCACGGAAAGCAATGTTCAAACCGCCATTGTCGCCAATATTTTCGCCCAAAGTAAGCTGACCATTCACTTTCTTACCGTTTACAACTTCAAACTTGCCAAAGTGGTCTACCAATACCTTTGAACGCATTTGGAAATTCTTTTTGTCTTGTGCTGTCCACCAGTCGCGTTGGTTACCAGTCTTGTCGAATTGTGAACCTTGGTCGTCGAATCCGTGGCTCATTTCGTGTCCAATCACAGCGCCAATACCACCATAATTTACAGCATCGTCAGCGTTAGCATCGAAGAAAGGAGGTTGTAGGATAGCTGCTGGGAAGCAGATTTCGTTGGTTGTAGGGTTGTAATAAGCGTTGATAGTTTGTGGTGTCATGCCCCATTCTGATTTATCAACAGGCTTATTTACCTTCTTGTTCAACTCGTCTTTGAGGAAGAACTCGCTCACGTTTTGCATGTTTTCATACAAAGAGAGCTTTTCGTCGATTTGCAAACCGCTATAATCACGCCACTTATCAGGGTAGCCAATCTTCACAATGAAGTTGTCTAACTTATCCTTAGCTTGTGTTTTTGTTGCAGCACTCATCCATGTTGCTTCTTGAATGCGTTGTGCCAATGCTTCTTGAAGGTTCTTTACGAGTTCAATCATGCGTTGTTTGCTGCTTTCAGGGAAGTATTTTTCAACATAAAGTTTACCAACAGCTTCGCCAAATACGCTTGAAACTGTACTTACAGCACGCTTCCAACGTGGGCGGTCTTGCTTGGCACCGCTCATAGCACTACTAAATTTGAATGCTTCCGCACGGAACGCATCGCTCAACTGGCTTGCTGCACCTGAAATAACCTTGATTTCAGCGTAAGCCTTGAGGTCGTCAAGAGAGGTTTCAGCAAGAATTTTCTCTACTTCATGGATTGGTTCAGGCTGCCCAAGGTCTACTGCATCGAAGCGAGGAAAACCTGTCTGCAAGAAGATGTTACCCCAATCAATGCCAGGAAAGTTCATTACCAAGTCGTTGTAAGACATCTTGTGGTAATTCTTGTCAATATCACGGAGTTGAACCTGTGAGTAGCTTGCTTTTGCAATGCGAGTTTCAATCGCCATAATAGCATCTACTTTCTTCTGCGCAGTAGCTTCATCGTTGCCAATCATCTTGAAAAGATTCTTCATATAGGTTTTGTAAGCCTCACGAATCTTTACTGTTTGAGCATCATCGTTCAAATAATAATCACGAGTACCCATACCTAAACCACTCTGACCAATAGAAACAATGTTCATATCGGCATTGCGCATATCGGCACCCACACCAATTCCGAACATCATAGTGTTTTCTCCACGGCGGTCAAGTTGTGCTGTAACGAGCTGATACTCCTTGTTACTCTTGATAGCAGCTACACGAGCGAGGGTTGGTTTGATAGGATTGAAACCCTCACGGTTAAGGCGTACACTATCCATCATCATGTTGTAAAGGCTACCGAGCTTTTGTCCGAGTGTACCTTGTTGCTGTGGTTTGCCAGCATACTCCATAATAAGCTCTTGAATACGCACTTGATTTTGCTCGAAAAGGTCTACAAACGCACCGTTGCTGGTGTGTTCAGCGTCCAAAGGATTGTTCTTCAACCAACCGCCAGCAGCGTATTGATAGAAGTCTGTACCAGGTTTTACGCTCAAGTCCATGTTCTTTTTGTCGATACCTGATGTTTGATTTTGCGCATTTACTGACATAGCAGCCAAAAGACATGCAGCAATCATTGTTCTTTTCTTCATTTTTGTTTTTTATTTTATGATTGTTTTTCTTTTGTTTAGTCGTCTTTCACGCTACAAAGACCTCCCAATTGTAGTGAGGGCTTTACGGTATTTTTCGTTTCCAACTGCAATATTATAAATATTTTTTATAAGTAGCAAGTTTTCAAAGTGTTTTTTTGAAATATGGAACACACCCTTTCAATTATTTTTTTAAGATTTTCCAAAGTGATAACGTAGCAAAACACACTACAAAACCAATTCCTACTAACCTTGTAAACCTATTATTGCAAATATCATCGTAGGCAGCATAGAGGGTAAAAATCAGCGATATAATATAAAGGGCAATGTATAATCTTTTCATTTTTGTTGAAATATTGGGTATAGAACCATGAATATTATTCGTTTTTAAGATGTATTTTTATCTAAATTTATAGGGAATTTCAACCAATCTGTATTGCTTTGAAAATCAATCTCTTATGTAAGTATTTTTAAAACCTATTGTTTTGAGCCACAAAACAATAGGTTTTGAAGTTCAAAAGAGCCTATTTTGTATTTCAACTTGATATAAAAACGATTATAATAGATTAAAAAAACATCGTATTTTTATTCAAGACTGTTTGATTTCATTCTGCTCTGTTGTTTCATATATTATAAAAGCCTAACGAGGTTGCTTGTTTAGAACTTCGTTGGGCTTTATATTATCTAATTTGTCTATTCTTTGTTTATTCCATAACTTCGGGTACAACATACGATAAAGATGAAAGCACGTCTTCATGTGAACAGCCTTCACGCGTAACAATAAAGATGGTGTCATCACCAGCAATCGTACCAAGAATTTCAGGTAAATCGCTATTGTCTAAATTGTAAGCAATCGCACTCGCATAGCCTGGACGTGTCTTCATAATAGCCATTTGACCAGAAAAATCGATTGACAAGTAGCCACTGTTACGAAGCATATCAGACACTCTTCCAGGTGTTGAAACACGCTTGTACATGGTGTCGTTTGGCAAAACATAAACGTATTTACCATTCATTGTAGCAGCTTTCGCTACCTTTAATTGTTTCAAATCTCTACTAAGGGTCGCTTGTGTGAGCTTGAAACCTTCTTTCTCTAACGCTCTAATTACTTCTTCTTGCGAGCTAAGCTCCATGCTTGAAATAAGCATTTTGATAGTTTCTAATCTTTTGCTCTTTATTTTCATGATGCGAATCTGTATACAAATTATACTGCAAATATATCTAAAATTTTTCTAATATGCAATTTTTTTTATCAAAAACTTACATATTGAATAACAAATTATTACAGATTACCACTTTTGGACTATTTATATTCATTCTGTGGAAATGTACTAAGAACAACATAAAACATTGTATTGCAGATAACTTTTCCCCATTTAGTGTATAAAATAAAATCAATAGAAGTTCAAAACAATTATTTAAATTCTCAATTATCTTACCTCTCGTGTATTATATTTTCACTTTTGAATATTCATTGGTAACATTTAGCAGTCTGACACTTAGAACTAAAATTTAATTTGCAAATGAACAGAAAATATTTCCGCCTATATTATATAATAAGGTGTAAGCAATGAAAAAACATTGAAATAAGAAAAAAAACAAGTTTTATTGAAAAAAAATGCCTAAAAATTTGGAGAAACTAACATAAAACTATACATTTGCAGTGTACTAAAAAGGTAGTACACTTAAATAGGCAATAATAATATAAAAAAATACAGCTATGATTGAAGTAAAAAACTTAGTATTTAGTTATCCCGGGAACAAGAAAAAAGTTTTCGATGGTATGAACTTAACACTTTCAGAAAATCGCATTTATGGTTTGTTAGGCAAGAACGGAATGGGTAAAAGCACCTTGCTTTACCTTGTTGCTGGTCTGCTTCACCCAAAGAAAGGTTTAGTAACTTTCGACGGAATGGAAACAAAGAAGCGCCACCCAGAAATGCTTCGTGAAATATATGTAGTGCCAGAAGAATATAATCTTCCAAATCTCTCGCTGAAACAGTATGTAAAAATTCATCAAAACTTTTATCCTCGTTTCAGCGAAGAGATTTTAATGAAATGTTTGGAGGACTTTGAAATGACAGTAGACGTAAACTTCAAGCACCTTTCAATGGGTCAGAAGAAAAAAATCTATATGAGTTTTGCCGTTGCATCGTGCTGTCAATTGCTCCTTATGGACGAACCTACAAACGGATTAGATATTCCTTCAAAGGCTTTGTTCCGCAAAGTGATTGCAGGAAATCTTCCTTCTGACTCAACACTCATTATATCAACACACCAAGTTCATGATGTTGAGCAGCTATTAGACCATGTTTTTATTCTTAGCAACTCGGAAATGATACTCAATTCGTCGGTAGAAGACATTGCGAAAGAATATGAATTCACTTACCGCAACGCCAGTGAAATGGACGAATCAGTGCTTTATGCTGAACCTTCTTTGCAAGGAAATGCGGTCATAGCACGCAGAAAAGACAACAGTTCAGAAACTACTATCAATCTTGAATTGCTCTTCAATGCAGCAACATTAGGTAAATTAAACAATCAATAAGGAGGAAAGAAAATGAAAAAAATAGCTTTAAATAAAATATTTGTTTGTGTTTCAATGATAATTTGCACCATGTTTTTTACATCGTGCATTCGTAAAAAACAAGACAATGGTAAGATGCTTACAAAAGAAATAAAGGTTACGCCTTTCCAAGACCTCTTCCTGATGGGAAATGCAACAGTAAGTCTTATTCCTGGCGACACCTTTAAAGTAGTTGTAAGAGGGAAGGAAAAATTTGTAAAAGAGGTGACAATGAAGGTTGAAAATGGCGTTCTCATCATTGATGAAAAGGACCATAATGTTGGCGGAAAAGGCGAATTAACTTTTGGAAACTTCAATTTTTCGGATTATCGTGCTGAAGTTTACGTTACAATGCCAACGTTACGCAACATTAGACAGGAAGGAAACTCAGATATTCATATCGTAAAACCAATGAAAGGCGACAGCGTTATGTTTGATATTCAAGGCAATTCAAGTATAAATATAGCTGAATTAACTTCCAAAACGTTTAAGCTTAACATCGATGGAAACTCGTCTGTAAATGTCGAAGCATTAACTGCCGACCGCACAAATGTAGGAATTTTTGGTAATTCTTCAATGGATATTAACTTTGTAAATGCGGGCGATGCACAGATAGGAATAGAAGGAAATGCTTTTGTATCATTGCGTGGAACAACCAAAACTGAGCCTATTTGCACAGTAAACGGCAACGGAAGTATCAACAACAAAACTGTACGTTGTCAAAAAAGTAAGTAATCAACTTGTAAAACAATAAAAACGAAATAACAATATGGAAACTTTCAATATAAAAAGATTTGGATATGTTTGTTCAAGACTTGTCCTTATTCGTAAAAAAGAATACATGAATTACTTTTTGGGTCTGCTGCTTGGCTATGCGTTTGCGTGCATAGTGGCTGCCAACCCATTCAAATTTGAAGCGCTTACTGACGATATTTACAAAGGATCGTTCTTCCGTGTAAGTGGATTTCTGACTGTTGTTACCATCATTATTCTCGTTCTTTGCGGCTCAACGATAATCAGCGACTTGAAAATGAAGCAGCAAAAAATAGACGAACTCATGTTTCCTGCCACCAATTTAGAGAAGTTTACGGCACGTTTCCTTGGGTCTACCCTCTTTTTAGTAGTGCTTACAGTAGCGGCTTTCTTCGTTGCCGATGCTTTACAAATGCTCATTAATATGATAATTCATAAGGGAACGTTCGCCTCATTGGCAGTAACTACAAAACAATTGCTCATCGAAACCCATCATTTTTATGATACAGATGGCGAAGACAACGCTCTTAATAGAGTGTTATTCTTCTTCTTTACCACCAACGCAGCCTACATTTTAGGCGGTATGTTGTTCCGAAAAGCAGCATGGTTGAAGACTTCTTTGGCACTTATCGTTATCGGAATTGCCACAACAAGTTTGTTTATTGGCTACGGATACATGATTTATAGATATACCGACTATGTGGTTTACATTCCAGAATGGGTAAAAAACAATCCTTGGATACTATGGGGTTGGGGTATTATACAAGTATTTATTTGCTATTATTTGGCTTATCGCATCTACTGTAAGTTACAAGCTGTAAATACTCGTTGGTTGAATATTTAAACCATTGGGGCTGTTATATGCCCCATCTTTATTCAACTCAAATTTAAAAGAAAGGCTTAGATATGAATTTCAATAACAATAAAGCGATTTACGAGCAAATGGCAGAGCGACTTTGCGACGAAATTATCGCTGAAAAATATAAGGCTGACGACCGAATACCCTCGGTTCGAGAATATGCAGTCATGTTGGAAGTGAACACCAACACCGCCGTTAAAGCTTACGAACTATTGGCTCGTGAGGAAATTATCTACAACAAGCGTGGCTTAGGCTACTTTGTGTCGCCTAATGCTCGCCAGTCTATCCTCAAGGAACGCAAGAAAGAATTTGTAAACGAGATGCTACCAGAAGTTTTCCGCCAAATGAATTTGTTGGATATCAGCATGAATGATGTGGCAGAAGAGTGGATAAAAGCGCAAGAAACAAATTAAAATAGCACGTTCGGTTGTTGAGTTTAAAACTCATTAGGTTTTGATATTGACAACCGAATAGCTACGAAAAGAGATAAAACAGAAAGCAAAGTATCATCTAACATTACGACAAAACGATGAAAAAAATATTATTTACATTGGCTTGTATGTGCTTTTCCACTGGAATTTTTGCACAAACAACCCTTATAAAGGGCGAATTGATAGATTCTATTACCCACGAAACCGAACCATTTGCAACGATTCGTGTTTTCAAAAAGCCCAATATGCAAACACCTGTTGCCATGTCGGTAACCGACGATAATGGTAAAATTTCGCAAGAAGTGAAAGGTTCGGGCGATTATACCATTACCATTAGTTCCATGGGGCGCAAAGTTATTACCCGAAACATCAAACTTGATGCTGCCAATCCTACCCTTAACCTCGGCACTTTGTTGGTTCAAGATGATGCAAAGATGATGAAAGGGGTTGTCGTTATGGCACAAAAACCATTGGTAAAGATGGAAACCGACAAGATGACTTATGATGTTCAAAGCGATGTAGACGCTAAATCAAACACGGTTCTCGACATGTTGCGCAAAGTACCTATGGTAACTGTGGACGGACAAGACAATATTACCGTGAACGGACAAGGTTCTTTCAAAGTTTACGTTGATGGAAAACCTAACGTAATGTTCTCTGCCAATCCGTCGCAAATATTCAAAGCTATGCCTGCTTCGTCTATAAAATCAATCGAAGTAGTTACCAATCCTGGTGCAAAATATGATGCCGAAGGCGTTGGTGGCATACTCAATATTGTGATGAACAAAATGGAAGGCAAGAAACAAAGTGTGAATGGTTACAATGGAACCCTCTCTTTTACGGCTACCAACTATGGTTTTCAATCATCGGCTTTTGTGGGTGGACAACAAGGAAAGCTCACTTACAGCGCAAATGTTATGCACGCCAATATGCACATGGCCGAGCCTGAAGTTACCATAGAGCGCACATCAACCGACGGTTCGGTTATGCACTCGTTCCAAAAGCCAAAGACCCACATTCCGTTTACCATGGCTAATGTGAGTTTGAATTACGAAATCGACTCAATAAGCAATATAGGTGCTTCCTTAGGACTTACCGATTATTACAAGAAGAGTACGGGACACCCAACCACAAGTTTCTCTGGCGGAGCGTATGGTGCAGGCTTTAAGTATGGCGACGAGATGATGATGCGCGACGCAAACACGTCTTTAAATGGTAGCATTGACTATCAACGCTTCTTAAATAAGGCACGCACGAGTAACATAACTTTGAGTTATTTGTTCTCAACATCGCCTAACACAACCGAAAACCGCCGTGTTTACGACCCATTGCCAGCAGGAATACCACTTTCTTTGAACGATATGTATTCTGATGCTGCCACTCGTGGCACAGAACACACCGTGCAAGTCGATTACACCACACCGCTTGCAAAGAATCAAACCTTCAATGCTGGTGTAAAATACATTAACCGCCGCAACACGTCCGATTCTAAATATTACAACATTATGAATGGCATTGAGCAGTTCGACCCTCTCAATAGTGTGAATTACAAGAACCAACAGAGCATTGCAGCTTCTTATTTAGAATACAAAATCGTACTCGGTAAGTTTAGCGCAAAGGCTGGAACACGCTACGAACACACATGGGAAAATGTAGAATTTATACTTGGCAAAGGCGAAAACTTTAAGCGCAACTATGGCAATTTAGTGCCTTCGGCAAGTTTTAGCTACAATCTTGCTCCGTCAATGAACATTGGTGTAAACTACAATATGCGCATTTCACGCCCTGGGGCAACCTTCTTGAATCCTTATATCGACCGCTCTGTGCCAACGATATTAAGCTATGGTAATCCAAATCTTGAAGCAGAAACGAGCCACAACGTTGCTTTGGTTTTCAATGCCTTCACGCCTAAGTTTATGATTAACCTCACTTTGGCTGAAAACTTTGCTAACAACCAAATAGAACAATATTCGTTCATGGACGGAAACGGCATGTTGAACACCACTTATGGTAACATTGTGCGCAACCGCTGGACTAATTTTAGTATGTTTGCCAATTATTCTTTGTCGCCAAAAACACGCATCTTCTTCAATGGTGGGTTCGATTACGGCGATTTGCGCTCTTCACAATTGGGACAAAAGAAATACGCTTGGCAGGGAATGGCGTATATTGGTATGCAGCAAACCTTCCCATGGGACTTAAAGTTTAGTCTTTACACAGGCGGAATGACCAAACGACACACCTTGCAAGGACACGGAAATGGTTTCAATATGCTTAGCCTTACCATGACAAAGAGTTTCTTTGACGACAAACTCAACCTTGGCTTGACGTTCTTTACTCCATACAATGGAAAAATTTACCAAAACCAATACAGCGAAGGTCCTAACTTTACACAGCGTATGAATGTGGTTATACCTGTACGCCAGATAGCTCTGAACATAACATGGAACTTTGGTAACACCAAAAAGCAATATCAACAACATCAAAGCAAGATTAACAACGACTTCCAAGAGAAGAAAAACGACTCGCAAATGGGCGTTGGCGGTGTAGGAATGTAAGGTTTTTATGATGCAAATCCCTCCATATAATATTCAATAAATTTGTGGAATATAGAACTATCGTGATTTTATAGAATTTTAAAAGAGCCTGTTTTGAAGTGCAAAACAGGCTCTTTTGCACTTCAAAACAGGCTCTTTTGCATTTCAAACAATAGATAACTGACTTTACCTAAATTTTCTATACACTTTTAGGCTATATAAACTAACTTTCTATACACTTTCTTTTTTGCTATACTAAATTAGTAGACAGAGTCCTAAAGTTGCACTTAAAGTATGAGAGCTGGACTTGCTGACCCCCTACTTGTTGTTTGTCAAAATTGTATGCCCCTCAATGGGGCATGCAATTTTTTTCTTTCTTATCAGGGTTGCTGGCATGTGCTTTGCCCCTGACTTGTTGTTTGTCGCTGTAAAGTTACAATTTTGTTTTCTTTCGTCTCTTGTTTTTTATCATATTTTTTCTTTTTCCACTTTTTTTGTTGTGGTCCTTTCTCTTGATGCGCCATGGCAGGGGTTTTGTAGCCGATGCTCATGTGGGGGCGTTTGTTATTATAGAATTGTATGTATCGTCCGATAACTTCTTTTGCTTGTGCTTGGTTTGCAAATTGGTGGGTACGATAAACGTATTCTTCTTTGATAATACCATTTACTCGTTCGGCTATGGCGTTATCGGTGGGCTTGTAATCTTCTGTCATAGAGATGGATATACCATACGATTTTAAGACTTCAACATAGGCATCGCAGCAGTATTGTACGCCACGGTCGGAGTGGTGGATAAGTCCCTTTAGGCAGCTATTACCTGTGCTTTGAACTGCTTGGTCGATGGCTTGTTGGAGGGCTTCTATTGACATGGCTGCTTTTAAGGTATCGGTTAATACCCAACCTATTATCTTATGGGAGTAGGCATCAGTTATAAGATGTAGATAACAAACGCCTTGAGCCGTCCAAATATAAGTTATATCGGCTACCCATAGTTCGTTGGCAGAGTTTAGAGAAATGCCTTTTATAAGGTTCTTCCATTTATGATAACGATGATTGGAGTTGGTCGTATGCCGTACCTTAGGGGGAGGAAGCATCAACTTGTGTCTGCGAAGCAGGACATAGAAACGATCACGACCCATAACTGCCTCATAACCATAGATGTTTCTCATCATGAGCCAAAGCTTATAAGCACCGATACCAGGGTCTTCCGCCCTAATTTCGCAGACACTTTCAAGTACACGACGCTCGTTGGCAATATCCTTTTCAATATCAGACTTTAACTGGTAAAAAGACTGACGATGATGGTCAAATAGCTTACAAGCAAGCGTAACACTGAGGTTGTCTTGCTTGACCAGTGAAGTGGCTACTTGACCCCACATTTTTTTCTGATTGAAATGTTAAAGTATTCTTCTGCCTTATCAATGAGCATATCACGAGCTTTGGTCTCTAAACGAGAAATTTCCAAGGCTTTTTCTAACTCTGCATACTGCTTTTTCAATTCCGACAACTCTTTACGATAACCCTCTTTACTTATATTTGCCATGTCTATATCGAATGATTCAGAGGGCAAAGGTAAGCCTTTTTTCTCACAAGCGTAACGCTTTATCCAACTACTTAAGAGAGTTACATTGCAAATGTTGTGCAATTTAACAAACTTAGACTTACTCAAACCTGATTCGTAATACAAACGAACCAAACCTAAACGAGCTTCATCACTGTAATGTTTCCGATTTTTTACCATATTTCTTACTCATTTTATGCACCGAAAATGTGTATAGAAATTTCAGGATAAGACATAACAAACAATAGATAAGGTGGGTTCTAAAAATTAGCTTTGCTGTATTTTGAGGTTTTTATTGAGCAAAAATAGGCAGTGAATGAGGGAGCATAGTGGGTTATGCGACCGAATGAACTGACGATTTGTGCCAATAAAAGACCAAAAGATAGCAAAACGTAACCCATTATTTAAAGTTATATATTACAGTGGTAATATTTAGAACCCACCTTAACAATTTCTTGAAACTCCTATAAATCCATTCTTATCATGTGATAAATAGACTCCCTACTTTTGAAAAGAGTATCTTTGCCACAAATTACAATTTGCAAGCAGATACTTATGAACAAAGGTCGATACGTATTTTCACAGCTGTGCAATTTTCTTTATGCTTTAACAAGGGGAAAGGTGCTTAAAAATAAGCAAAAAAAAATTACAAATATTTTCTTCCTCCCTTATATAACATATAAATTCAAAGCAAAAACCCTGCACAAAAAAATAAGGGGGAAGGTTAAAAGGGTGGCAACGAGAAAAAATCCTCCTCAAATAGTGTCATAAAACTTAGCAAAGCCGATGAACACTATTTGAGGAGAAATCTAAAAACTATTGCACCAATAGCTTTTTACCGTTTACAATGTAAATGCCACGTGGCAACTCTGAGAGTTTTTTAACAAAGATACGTTGTCCTGACAGCGTGTAGATTTTATTCTCGCTTGTGCGTTTTGCAGCGGTATCTATCTGCTGTATGCCTGTGGTTACCTTCACTTGCTCAATAAGTATTACAGACGAAAAGGTTTCGTCATAGTAAGGTTCGCCTGCTGCGTCAAAAGTGTTATCTGATGTTTTTAACACCCAAAACCCCTGAACCTCTTCGTTGTTGTTGATGCGAGTTCCTCTTTTAGATTTAATATAGAATTTACCGAAAAGATTAAGAAAATTCTCAGAGTTTACATGGTTCCCTTTACCAGCCTTTTGTAATTCAAGTCCGTTGGTTGCCTCGTCCCATGTGTTTGTTACACCATAAGGAGCATAACCTGTAAGCCAATCAGGAGCAGGCATTTTTATAGGAAAACCCAACCACTTTTTATCAACCGTTTGGAAAGCCACTTTTCCATTGTTAAGGACATGCGCCGTGAAGCATGCCGACTCTTTGGGTACTTCTCTTGATTTAAATTCGCGTGTAGACAGCTTACCATCAGAATAGTCGAGCAAAAATGTGTGTTGGTCGTAGTTATAGAATTTAATGGTGTAGCGTTTGCCATGCTCTGGCTTTTCTACATCAGTATCATCTATATATTCTTGCCTGGCTTTTAACAATTCTTTCATCGTATGTTCCTTTGGTGCATCATAGATTTTTTTTAAGGCAATGCGCTTTTCAGAGGTTTGCTTTGGATATCCCACACCTTCACGGATTAATAAAGATTTCACTATCTCTAATTCTATTTGTGTTATTTCGTTATTGTTCGTTGTTGAACGAGTCGCCACCACATCGTAGGCGTTGTTTGCAGGATTAGACTTTACCTCCCTATTTGTTGTTTGCCGAATGCTCATACCGTTATCGGCTGCAAATACTGCATTCCATTTGATTGTCAAACATAGAATGATAGCGCAAAATAATTGTAATTTTGTGTTCATAAATAAAAAAAATATTGTTGTTAATTGATAATAATTACTCAAATTGTCCGCAAAAGTAGTTATTTTTTTCTCAAATCCATGCAAATAAAAATATTTTTTTTTGCTGAACATTGAAAAAGATGCCAATTTTGAAGTTACAGCGAAACAGGTTGCAATATTCAATAAATTTGTGGAATATAGAACTATCGTGATTTTATAGAATTTTAAAAGTGCCTGTTTTGCAACTCAAAACAGGCTCTTTTGCACTTCAAACAATAGACAGTTTTATGAGCAATTTCTTGTTTGCCAATATTACAAGTATTTTCCATTGTTCGTCATCAATTATTGATATTATCAACCAGTTGCCCCCTGCCACAGCACCGCAAAATGGCAATGTGGCTGCCCAAGACACCCATGAATTGTCAGAAAATATTGACCAAGAAGGTAATGTTCAACCAAATGCCAACCGTGTAGCCGAACTTCAAGCAAAGTTGTTTGGAGAAAAAATATATGGAGAAGCGCAAGAAGAAATGGATAACTTTATTGCCGATAGCATTTCCAAATATAGTAAGGCTAAAAAGTCGCAGGGTAAGAGCAAAGAAGAAGAAATGATAGACAATGTAAACAGTCGTCTAACATCAGTTTTGCTTTCTTATGCCGACAAGGAGGCTACCAATCTTGAAGAAGGGCTGACCAAGCAAAATAAGAAAAAAGCCGAAATCCATATTCGTAAGGCGATTAACGAGGAAATAGAACCTTTCGAGCAATGATACTTTGTAGGGGCGTGATTTATCACGTTCCTCTCCGCAAATTTTAGTGTATTAGGAACGTGATAAATCACGCCCCTACAAGTGAAATTGGGTGTTAGGAACGTGATAAATCACGCCCCTACAAGGCATTATCATTCGCTTGTTCCTTAGTTTCCTATCTGAATATTGTTATTTGATTCGTGTGCTTAACGAAATCGTGGCAAGAAATCGCACTTTGAAAAAAACTTCTTTATAAAATAATTCTTTTAAAAACTTGCAATCGCTTTTCGATTATTGTATCTTTGCAAACGCAAGTCTGCAAAATGGCAGAACGGAAGTAAACTTTCATTGTTTTTGTTCGTCATATCAACGAAAATAAGTTATCTTTGCGTTCATAGAATAAGGTTGGATAGATACTTGTTGATATTTTCACCTTATTATAAGGTAAGCGAAATAAATTTTAGCAAACTAATTAATTATGAAGATATTTGCAGTCGGAATGAATTATTCCGAACACAATAAATCGTTACATGATACGTTAAATAAAACAGAGCAACCTGTTATATTCTTGAAAGCCGATTCTTCGTTGCTGAAAGATAGTAAACCTTTCTTTATTCCCGATGATTTAGGACGGATAGAGTATGAAACAGAATTAGTGGTGCGTATTTGCCGCTTGGGCAAGACAATTCCCGAACGATTTGCACATAGATATTATGATGCGGTAACGGTTGGAATAGACTTTACGGCACGCGATTTGCAGAAAAAATTAAAGGAGCAAGGTCGTCCTTGGGAACTTTCAAAGAGTTTCGATGGGGCTGCTGTTTTAGGCGAATGGATTGACAAAGATAAGTTTTTGGATATTCAACGACTCCACTTTCATTTGGATATTAACGGCAAAACGGTTCAAGAGGGTTGCACAAGTGATATGCTTTACAAGGTAGACGAGATAATTAGTTACATCAGCCGTTACTTTACACTGAAAACAGGCGATATTCTCTACACGGGTTGTCCTACTGGTTGTGCGCCAGTAGCCATTGACGACCACTTGGAAGGCTATGTTGAGGACAGAAAAGTCCTTAATTTTTATTGTAAATAATGGGAGTTTTCTCCCTTAAATAAACGACAAACAAAATGAAACGTACAATACTTGGGGTCTTTCTTCTTTTGCTTGCCACGGTGGCAAATGCACAAAGGCAGCGTTTTTTCAATCTTACCGTTGAAGATGTTACGATTGATTCAGTCGTTCCGCATTTTAATTACGCCATTCCATTGGGCGAAAATTATGCCGATTCTACTTATCAGTTGGAAATACGTTACCCTGAGTTTATGGATATGAACGCCAAAGACATTGCACGTTATAAGGCTTTGACGGCAGAAGTCCCTCCCGCAATGCCTGAAATCGTTCAGCAGATAGTCGTAAATCGTAAGAAAGGAATCTTAGAATTTTCGCTTGTTCCGATTGTTGAGCGCGATGGAAAGAAGCAATTCTTAGTAAGTTTCATGGTTGCTCTTACCTCTAAACCCAAGAGTAAGCATGCTTTGGCGAAGCAACGTCAAGGCGCAACGAATACAGATATATACGCTGCTCACTCTGTTTTAGCAAATGGAAAGTGGGCAAAGATTCGTGTAAAAGAAAATGGAATCTATCATTTAACTGCCGATGTGATTCGAAAAGCTGGATTTAGCGATATTAATAAGGTGCATATCTATGGTTATGGTGGAAATTTGCAGAATGAAGTACTTTCAAAGGAACGTTTAAAGGAGTTTGATGACTTAAAGGAAGTCCCCATTTGCGTAGTCGATGGCAAACATTTATTCTATGGTCGTGGTCCTGTAAGTTGGGAATCAAAAACCTCCACTACTCGCATTCGCAACCATTATTCCGATTATGGCTATTATTTCATTACGGAAAACGACAAAGCACCATTGACAATCGAGCAAGAAGCCTTCCTTTCTCAGGTTTATCCTTTAGCCGATGATTATCATAGTTTGCACGAAATAGACAATTTCAGTTGGTTTCCCGGTGGACGTCGTTTCTTTGAGAACACGCCAATCAATGTTGGAAAATCAAAAACCTATCGTTTACCAAATATAGCCAAAGCCCAAAATGGAACAATGAGCATAGGCGTAACTGCTGGAAAAGGTAGAACTACGGTTGAAATAGAAGTCAATGGAGTCAGCAAAGGCAACCTTTCCATGTCTACTGGAGAGTATGACAAAGGTTCAGAAGTTGAAGAAAGTTACACATTACAAAATCTTCAAGCCGTTGATTCGGTTACGATTAAAACCATTTCGGGAGGTCCAGCAAAGTTAGATTACATTGCAATGACCTACGATACACCCCGTCCAGCCCCCGATTTGAAGGGAGGAACTTTCCCTATTCCAGAATATGTTCACAACATTACCAACCAAGATTTGCATAGTCATAAGCCAGTTGATTTGCTTATTGTTATTCCAACTTCCCAACGTTTGTTGCCTCAAGCCCAACGTTTGGCTACTTTCCACGAGCAACACGACGGAATGAAGGTGCGCATTGTACCCGAAGATGAGATTTTTAACGAGTTTTCGAGTGGTACTCCAGATGCTATGGCTTATCGCCGTTACCTAAAAATGCTTTACGACCGTGCTACGACTGATGCAGAATTACCAAAATCTTTACTTCTTTTTGGCGACTGTGTGTGGGATAATCGTATGGTAACACCCGATTGTAAAACATTAAATCGCAATGAATACCTATTGGCTTACGAGAGCGATAACTCGTTTTCACTTACCGATTGTTACATTAACGATGGTTGGTTTACCCTCATGGACGAAGGTGAAGGAGTTCAATTGCTTGACAAAGACAAAGAAGATGTGGGTGTAGGTCGTTTCCCTGTTAGCAATCCTACTGATGCTCAAACCATGGTAGATAAGACAATCAGCTATGCAACCAATAAAAATGCGGGCAGTTGGCAGAATGTTATCATGTATATGGGCGATGATGGCAATAACAATTTGCACATGCGCGACCTTGATAAGACGGCTGAAACCATTACAGCACAATATCCTGAATTTGTCGCAAAGAAAGTAATGTGGGACGCTTATACCCGTGTTACTTCCTCAACAGGTCATACTTATCCTGAAGTAAGTGCGCTTATCAAGCAACAACAAGCACAGGGCGCACTCATAATGGACTATGCTGGGCATGGTTCTGAAATACAAATTTCTCATGAAGCAGTGCTTCGTATTACCGATTTTTCAACCTTTACCAATACGAATCTTCCACTTTGGATTACCGCCAGTTGCGATATTATGCCTTACGACGGTTTCGTTCCAACCATAGGAGAGGAAGCTGTCTTGAATAAGAAAGGTGGTACAATGGCATTTTGGGGTACTACTCGAACGGTTTATGCCAATTATAACAAATACATTAACACGGCTTTCATGAAGCATGTGTTAAGTTTGGACAATGGAAAACCTATAACTTTGGGAGAAGCACAACGCCGTGCAAAGGGTGATATGATAAATTCGAAGAACGACCATACCCCTAATAAACTGCAATTTGCATTGTTGGGCGACCCAGCTTTGTCGTTACATTTGCCTACTTTAAAGGTAGTTATCGACTCAATCAACAATAATTTGCTGGCTCCAGGCAGTCAATTAACTCTTAAAGGTGGTTCTATTGCAAAGGTAAAGGGACACATTTCTGACGGCAAAGATAAGGTTTCTAACTTTAATGGTATGATGACCGCCACCGTACGGGATACACGTGAACTCATTACTTGTAAGATGCAAGACAATGAAACCAATACTCCATTTCAATATTACGACCGACAAAAAATATTATTCAATGGCTCTGATAGTGTGCGCAATGGCGAATTTACCTTTACTTTTGCCGTTCCTCGCGACTTAAACTATGCCAACGGAAGCGGATTAATCAATGTTTTTGCAGTGAATAACGACCATACTTTATTGGCAAATGGTATGAACGATAATTTCCAAATCAATGGTTCTGAACAAGTAAGCAACGATTCTATCGGTCCGTCTATTTATTGTTACCTCAATACGCCAGCCTTTATCAATGGTGGAAACGTAAATTCGACTCCTTATTTCGTAGCCGAAATAACCGATAAGAACGGTATTAATGCCGCAGGAAACGGCATTGGACACGATATGACCCTCATGATTGACGGCGAAATGGTGCGCACTTATAACTTGAACGATAATTTCCGATTCGACTTTGGTAGTTATACGAAGGGCTCAACCTTCTTTAGCATTCCAGAACTTGCCGAAGGTCGCCACCAATTGAAATTCACTGTGTGGGATATTCTCAATAATCCATCAACGGCAACCCTCGATTTCAATGTCGTAAAGGGATTAGCTCCTGATATTGAAAGCATTGGTGTTACCAACAATCCTGCCAAAACGCAAACTACATTTATAGTAACTCACAATTACATTGGGGCGAATGTTGATGTTGAAATCGATGTTTTCGACACATCAGGACGTTTGTTGTGGAAGCATAATGAGAGCGGAGTTTCTGCCGGGAATGCCTATACTGTTGATTGGGATTTGACCGTTGTTTCGGGCGCACGACTACAAACGGGAGTCTATCTCTATCGTGTCCGATTGAGTTCTGGCGGTGCTGTGAAGGAATCGAAAGCAAAGAAACTCATCATTTTGAACAATAATTAAACTCAATAGAGCGTTTATAGCGTAGTGAAGGTGGTTCGTTTTACCGCCATTAACTTAACTTTTGAACAATAGAACATAATAAATAATGAATAAGTTGAATAAAATATTTGTGCTGCTTTGTCTGTCTTTTGTTGCCACAGCAGCAATAGCACAAGATAAAAAAGATATTTTCAATCCTGTAAACTCTGCTGTAACATCGCAAACCATTGCGCCTGATGCTCGTGCAGCAGGTATGGGTGATGTGGGTGTAGCTACCGACCCAGACGTAAACTCACAATATTGGAACCCAGCTAAATATCCTTTCACCATTTCCCGTGCGGGTATTTCTTTGAACTATACTCCTTGGTTGCGCCAATTGGTAAGTGATATGGACTTAGCTTACCTTGCTGGCTATTATCGCATTGGCGATTACAGTGCAGTATCAGCTTCTTTGCGTTATTTTTCTTTGGGTGAAGTGCAAGCAGACGGTAGTGTTGATGGTTCAGCAGCGATGACTATCAAACCTTACGAGTTGTCTGTCGATGCGGCTTACTCCTTAATGTTGAGCGAAAAGTTTTCTTTGGGAGCAGCTGTGCGTTGGATTTATTCTGATTTGACTTATAATTTCAATGAAGAAACCACTCCTGGTTCTGCTTTTGCAGCCGACCTTTCTGCTTATTATCAGAATTATATAAATTTAGGAAGTCGTGAATGCCAATTGGGAATTGGTATGAACATTTCAAATATCGGTTCAAAAATTACTTTTGGAGGCGACAATCGTTCAGAATTTATCCCTACTAACTTGCGTTTAGGTGCTTCGTTAATGATTCCAATTGATGAATTTAACCGATTTACCATTTCGGCTGACGCCAATAAACTATTGGTTCCAACTTATCCAAAGAAGAATGCTGACGAGTCGGAAACCGATTATCAAGACCGTTTACAGAAAGAATATTACGATATTTCGTCTATTTCGGGTATCTTTAAGAGCTTTGGCGATGCTCCAAATGGTGCAAAAGAAGAGTTGCAAGAAGTAAACTGGAGCGTAGGTGCTGAGTATGTTTATAACGACAAGTTCTCGCTCCGTGCTGGATACCACAATGAAAGCGAAAACAAAGGTAATCGTAAGTATTTTACCGTAGGTGCTGGCTTCAAAATGAGCGTATTCTCGTTAGACGCAGGCTATGTTATTGCCACCGCAAAGAGCAATCCATTAGACCAAACTCTCCGTTTCTCGCTCTCGTTCGATATGGACGGAATTAAAGACTTATTTAACAGAAGATAAAGATGATACGAGTTGGAATGGGATACGATGTCCATAAATTAGTCGAAGGGCGTGATTTATGGTTGGGAGGCATCAAAATAGATTATCATCACGGCTTGTTAGGTCATAGCGATGCCGATGTTTTAATCCACGCAATATGCGATGCCATTCTCGGAGCAGCCAATATGCGTGATATAGGTTACCATTTTCCCGATACCTCAGCCGAAACTTTAGATATGGATTCTAAAGTTATTCTCCGAAAAACTATTGATTTAATTGCCACTCGTGGCTATACGCTGATAAATATTGATGCAACTATTTGTGCCGAACAACCTAAAATAAATCCACACATACCCGCCATGGCGCAATGTATGGCTGATGTTATTGGTTGCGATGCCGATATGATAAGCATTAAAGCTACCACTTCCGAGCAAATGGGCTTTGTAGGGCGACAAGAAGGAATGGTTGCCTATGCCGTTTGCTTAATAGAAAAGAAATCAATGCGCCATTTGCAGCAATAATTTTCAGGTTCAATTCAATTTACAAAAGCACTTATATCTGAGCGATATAAGTGCTTTTTGCATAGAAAAACGCACTATTTGCTCGAAAGGCAATTATCTTTCTCAGCAAATGAATTATCTTTCTTATCAAAATACTTATCATTTTCCCAAATTCAATCCTAAATCTTCATTTAGTTTCTTCCTATGAAACTCACAGTTTCTCTTATGAAAACTATTAGTTTCTCTTATGAAAACTATTAGTTTCTCATTGAGAAACTAACTCAGGTGTACAAATAGTACCTGCATAACGGTCTTTATTTCCTTTAAAGTAACCTAATTTCTTATATGAAACTCAGGCGATGAATTCAACGAATATTGTAAAAGATGCAATCTTTTAACACTTGTTTTAAGTAATTTATTCTCTAAAATATTATCTTTGCTGCCCCCGAAATGGGCTTTACCCCCAAGAATTTCACAATGATGGGCGTTGGTTAGGCAGTTGTAGAAGGCGTATTGAAAGCCGTTTTCCCAATTCTCATTATCATTTTAATGGCTATTTTCAGTTACAACGTGCTAGTGGAAAGCAAAGAAATTGATGTCATTAAAAATCAATTTACGTCCTTTTCCGACGATGAAGGCGTTACCGTTCTCATGCTGGTATGGGGCTTTGGTGGACTGTTAGAGGGCATGGCAGGCTTCGGAACAGCAGTAGCCATTCCCGCTGCTATCTTGATTTCGTTGGGCTATAAACCTGTATTTTCGGCACTTGTAGCCTTAATTGCCAACACCGTGCCTACGGGTTTTGGTGCAGTTGGTGTGCCTGTTATTGCAACAGCAGCTTGTAACATGCAAGGACGATATGGTGAAATACTCCGTGCTGCCCTCCCTTATGCTTTGGCATACATTGCCATAGGCGGTTTAATGGTATTACTGGCAGTGTGAGTTTTTAGTGAAAAGAGGACGAGTTGGATTGGTCTGACTTGTCCGACCAATCCGGTTAGGGCAAAAAAGTTAAGATTAAGTCCGAAGAATCAGACACGCCCGACTAGTCGGACAACCCAATCTCTGCACAATTAAAAAAGGCTTCAGAGTCTGAAGCCTTTTTTAATTGTGCCATTGTAAGTTTTCACAACCACTTCAATGCTATCATTAGCGTGGAAAAGTGTGGTGGGAATACTCACGAAAGTGCGAGTTGTGTAATATTCGGGTACTCCTTTTTGCTTGTGGAGCAGCTGAATTTCATATTTTGTAGCACCATTTTCCATTACTTTTTGCGCTATAACGGCAGCTCCAAGCGATTGTAAAGGTTGCTTTTCGGCTTTCACTTCTCCAGTTTTCAGTGCCAATTCTAAATTGATATACCGCTTGTTTTTGGCGAGCCATGCACTCGTAAAACCTACGGGGTCGATGGTTGTTGCATTATCATTGGTTTGTTGCACCTTTAAAACGGGGATTTGAACCAACGAAATAAACTCTTTACGGTCGGAAAAGCGGTTGTAATAGAGCAACGCCCGATAGATTGAATCGGGCGACGTTGCCCATTTAGTTTTCAAAGGAGGGGCAAGCACAATCTTTTCTCCATCGTCTGTCTCTGCCATTACAAAGGTTGCAGCAGCATTGGTCGTAGCCTCAACGAAATCGGAACGTAAATAAGAATATTTACTATCGCCCGATTCGTAGGCTTCATGCGTGCAGGCTGCAAATAGTAAGACCATCAAAAACGGTGCAAAAAGAAACTTACGCATGGGCTTTCAAGTAGTTTTTAGCAGGGTAAGCATACATTTCTACGATGCGTTCACGCAAATAAGCTTCGTCTTTATTAGGGATTTCAATCTTTGCAATTTGCCTTTCCACATAAGCATCAAACCTTGTTTTTTCTTCAGTCGAATACTTATCAGCATAAGTTTGCGTGCCTTCGAGTTCGTCTAATGCCACATAATTGTTCGCAAAAAGTTGGTAATTAGCATGGATTTCCTTATCAATATGCGCACAAAGTGCATCTAAAACTTGCCCATTTGGAAGGTTTTGCGCCTTCAAGTCCTCTAAATAAGTGTCAATGCAAGGTGCTGCTTGGTAATGAATCTTGCCTTTGTAGCCCATGATGCCCGTTTGCATACTTATAACATCATCGTTTTCACCTTTTTTCCAATTAGCATCATCACGTTTTCCTTGTGCTTCAGCTGCTTTCAGATAGTCGCAAGGGTCGTATTCGTAAGAGATAGAAAGCGGAACAATGTGGAATTTCTGTAATTTTTCTATCAGTGTACCTTCGCCACCGAGGGCAAACATTTTTAGAATAGACTTCTGTGTGA
The DNA here is from genome assembly GCF_900454955.1 of Prevotella disiens. Taxonomy (NCBI): domain Bacteria; kingdom Pseudomonadati; phylum Bacteroidota; class Bacteroidia; order Bacteroidales; family Prevotellaceae; genus Prevotella; species Prevotella disiens. The sequence continues at coordinate 354,288 of NZ_UGTL01000001.1, forward strand.
GGTCGTTAGAATCCTTTGCACGCCCTTCACGTTGGGCAATCCAAATATTATCATTCTTCTCTTCAAGTGCATAAACCATGTAACGCGACATCTTCATGCTGGCTACCATGAGTTCGCGAGGCGACAAACTTCGCTTTACAATAAAACTTTTGTTGATGCGAGCCAAGTCACGTACCCATGGAAGGGTAAGAAGATTGTCGCCAATAGCGATTTCGCAAGTTGTTGAAAACCCATTGTCAATCAACATTACAGACAGAAAAGCTGAATCGAGAACAATATCACGGTGGTTACTGATGAAGGTGTAACGCTTGGAATTGTCAATTTTCGATGCGTCCATATCACACCCTGTACTTGCTTTTGCAATTAAATCTTTGAGGAAAGGATAAGCAAATTCCTTCTGAAAGTCAAGATTGGTCTTACATTGACTCATCTTTTGCCCCACCATTTCTGTTGGGACACCAGGATAAAGCACTTGCATCACTTTTTGAAACTGTGGATTTGCCAAAAGTCGAGCATACACTTCGGCCAATTCTTCAGACTCGTAAGGACGTATATCGTCAAATTCAGATGGTGTTTTCATAACTGATTCTATTTACGTTATTGCTTTTTCTTCGTTTCAAAGGAAACGAAAAATGGCGCAAACCCATACGGATTGCGCCATGTTATACTATGTTTTAAAACTGATTTTCAACAATTTCGCTCAACACGTCCTTAATATCAAGACCTGCAGCACGTACTTGTTGCGGAATGAAACTTGTCGCGGTCATTCCAGGAGTAGTATTTACTTCCAGCATATTGATAACATCGTTGCCTGCTTCGTCTTTGGTTATGATGTAATCGATGCGGATAATTCCGTTTGCATGAAGTATGTCGTAAATGCGAGAAGTCATTTCTGAAACCTTGTCGGCTAACTCTTTACTGATGCGAGCAGGCGTAATTTCATCAACTTCACCATTGTATTTTGCGTTGTAATCGAAAAATTCATTACTTGTAACCACCTCAGTAATAGGGAAAGGAACAGACTTTTCTTTCGTTTTGTAAATACCTTGTGTAATTTCTATACCATCAAGGAAACCTTCCACCATAACTTCTGAACTTTCCATGAATGCTTTGCGCAAGGCAGGAGCAATTTGGTCAGCATTTTTTACCTTTGAAACTCCAAAGCTACTGCCGTCTGTTGCAGGCTTAATGAAACAAGGCATGCCCATTTTTTGCTCTATTTCCTTTTCATCGTAGCTATCTTCTAAGCGCAAAAGAATGCTCTCTGGCACACGGATACCGTATGATTTCAAGTAACGATTCAGTACAAACTTATCGAAAGTTAGTGCTGATGTTAGCACATCGCAGGTAGAATAAGGCATATTGATGAGCTCAAGATAGCCTTGCATTATACCATTTTCACCTGGGCGACCATGAATTGTAATGTAAGCATAATCGAAAAAGACCGTTTCGCCCTCATTGTTGAAAGAAAAATCGTTCTTATTGATAGCAGCAATACGACCATTATCAAGGTTCACATGCCAATCGGTGCCTTTCACATCTACAATATAGATGTTGTAACGCTCCTTATCGAAAAAAGAGTATAGCCCCTGTGCCGAACGGAGCGACACATCGTGTTCTGAGGAATCACCACCACAGACGATGGCTATTGTACGTTTCATATCTTTCATTCTGTATTTTTTATTTATTAACCTTGCAAGGATTCTTATCGAATGAACTTACATTAGTTCTTGTTTACCATTTATATAATTCCGCCATTTATCAATGACTGCTCCTAAATCTTCGGGAAGTTCACTTGTAAAATCCATTTGTTCATGGGTTCGTGGGTGGACAAATCCCAATGTTCGAGCATGTAATGCCTGACGATTGCATAGCTTCAGACAATTTTTGATGTATGCTTTATAAGCCGCAGTACGCTCTCCACGTAGAATTTCCATACCTCCGTATCGCTCATCGGCGAAGAGTGGGTGCCCAATGTGCTTCATGTGAGCACGAATTTGGTGCGTTCTGCCTGTTTCAAGTCTGCATTCTACAAGTGTAGTATAGCCAAATCGCTCTAAAACTCGATAGTGCGTAACCGCATTTTTTCCGATTCCTGATTCGGGAGGGAATACCGCCATGCGCAATCTGTCTTTCGGGTCGCGCCCAATGTTGCCCTCTATGCGTCCTTCGTCCTCTACTAAATTGCCCCAAACCAATGCGTTATAACTGCGATGGGTTGTCTTATTGAAAAATTGCTTTCCCAAAAATGTTTTCGCATCGGGTGTTTTCGCTATTAAAAGCAGTCCGCTTGTATCTTTATCAATGCGGTGTACCAAGCCGACAGCAGGGTCGTTAGGGTCGAAGTCCTTTAAATCTTTCAAATGCCAAGCAATAGCATTGATGAGTGTACCATGAAAATTGCCTGCTCCAGGGTGGACTACCAATCCTGCTGGCTTATTGATGACCATTATTTCGTTGTCCTCATAGACTATATCAAGGGGAATTTCTTCTGCCTCAATCGTATTGTCGTGCTTCGGACGGTCGAGCATGAGTGTAATAATGTCATCGGGGCGAACCTTATAATTGCTCTTTACAGGCTTATCATTTACATAAATGCACCCTGCATCAGCAGCTTTTTGAATGCGATTCCTACTGGAATGCTGCATTTTTTCAAAGATATACTTATCTACTCTTACAGGTTCCTGCCCTTTATCGACAATTAAACGAAAATGTTCGTAAAGCCCTTGCTCGTTGCTTTCTGGAGTTTCAGTTTCCTGAAAGTCATCAAACAATTCTTCTTCAAGATACTCTTCTTCTGACTGCATCATACTTTTTAATCGGTAGGCTTAGGTGAACTTGGGTCAGGAGGCAACGCTGGCTGTGTTGGAACAGAAGGTACAGTTCTTGGATACTGCTCATCTCCTTCCTTTATTTCGTTTCCATTTTCATCGACAGGCACTTCCACCCATTCGTATTCATACTCGTATTCAGGCTCTTCCACCTCTACTTCTTCGTATTGTATATCTGAACGGAAGCCCGTTGTGTCATTTGCATCGCGTGTTCCGTCGCCAACTTGCAAGACAATGATAGCATCATTAGGTATTCTATCGCCCACTTCTGCTCGTTTTCCATTGACTAAAACACCATAAACCCAATCTTTTTCGCCTGGGATATATTCTGGGTCGCCCACCTTAAAGCCCATTGAAAGCAACAAAGCTTGTGCCTCTCGTAGGGAACTATTATCGGCAAGGTCAGGCAAAGGCAAGGTTGGCGCACTTGCAGCATTGATAGTAACGTAGATGACACGTGTTGATTTGACACGTTTTCCACCCACTGGCGTTTGCTCCAAGATACAATCTGGCGGCAATTCTTTCACATATCCAGTGTCGGAAACTTCAATTTTCAGTCCTACTTTGTCCATAATATCCAACGCATCGTCGTACTGTTTGTGTATCACATCAGGCACAACGATAGACTCGCCTTTATGGGTATAATAGTCAATACCGTATCTTATGCCAATCGAAAGCAAAGCTACAGCAATGACAATAGCGAGAATATTTCCCCAAATGTAGGTGCTAAAAAATCCGTGGACGAATTTCTTTGATGCCATCTTACCTTATTAATAACTAATTTATAGGGGCAAAGGTAAAGAAAAAAACGGAAAGAAGCAAAGAATACTCTCTCCTTCTTTCCGCTTTCAACTTAATTTCTTTAAGCCATTCGGATTTATTTTCCGTGGTGCTCGTCAGATACAGTTAATTTTTTGCGACCTTTTGCGCGACGTGCTGCCAATACGCGGCGACCGTCCTTTGTTGCCATTCTCTCGCGGAAGCCGTGCTTGTTCACACGACGACGATTGTGAGGCTGAAATGTTCTCTTCATTGCTTTATATTATTTTTATTGTTATTATGCAAATAAAAGGGTTACGCCAAGACATAATCCAACATTACGGGCTGCAAAATTACGGATTCTTTTTTAATTAACCAAGAAAACAAAGAATTTTAGCTGAATAATTTATGTTTTTTTCTATAATTTGCGTAACTTTGCACCGCAAATTAAATAATTGCGCAAATTAAAATAATAAATTATATATTAGCAGATTATGATTAATTCACAAGAAATCAAAATCGGAACATGTATCCGTCTTGATGGAAAAATTTGGACTTGTATCGACTTTCAACATAGAAAACCGGGCAAGGGAAACACGGTAATGATTACAAAGCTTAAGAATGTTGCTGACGGCCGTGTGCTTGAGCGTACATTCCAAGTTGGTTTTAAGTTGGAAGATGTGCGTGTTGAACGTCGTCCTTACCAATATCTTTACCAAGACCCAACGGGGTATATCTTCATGAATCAAGAGACTTTCGAGCAAATTCCAATTCCTCTTCACCAAATTACAGGTGCTGAGTACATGAAGGAAGGCGATGTTGTAGAGGTTGTTACAGATACTTCAGATGGTACAATCCTTTCTGCTGAAATGCCTGTGAAGACAACTTTGACCATTACTCACAGCGAACCAGGTGTAAAAGGTAACACTGCAACTAACGCAACAAAGCCTGCAACACTCGAAACGGGCGCAGTTGTACGCGTTCCTTTATTCATCAATGAAGGCGAAACTATTCAGATTGACACTCGCGACGGTAGCTATCTCGGTCGTGTAAACTCATAAAAAACAAAGAGAACAAAAGGATTTGGGATAATCTCCCATACCTTTTTGTTCTTTTTTTTATACCTTTCATTTCAATCTTTTCTCATTCATTGCCGCTATAAGAGTTATGAAATACAGCATTATTGTTCCTGTCTTTAATCGTCCTGATGAGGTTGAAGAACTTTTAGCGAGTCTTCTTCTCCAAACATTTTCCGATTTTGAGGTGATTATTGTAGAGGACGGTTCGCAAAAACCTTGCAAAGATGTTTGCGAAAGATATGCCGACCGACTTGATTTGCACTATTTTATGAAGCCTAATTCAGGTCCGGGACAGAGCCGTAACTATGGTGCTGAACGTGCAAGCGGTGAGTATTTGCTCATTCTCGACTCCGATGTAGTATTGCCAAAGGGCTATTTGCAAGCTGTTGAAGACGAATTGCAACGTGAACCTGCCGATGCTTTTGGTGGACCAGATGCTGCTCACGACTCGTTTACAGATACGCAAAAGGCTATTTCCTATTCTATGACCTCGTTTTTTACGACAGGTGGCATTCGTGGAGGTAAGAAAAAATTGGATAAATTCTATCCTCGCTCGTTCAATATGGGCATTCGTCGTGATGTTTATATGGAACTTGAAGGATTCTCTAAAATGCGCTTTGGCGAAGATATTGACTTTTCTATTCGCATTTTCAAAGCTGGAAAGCGTTGCCGTTTGTTCCCTGAAGCATGGGTATGGCACAAACGTCGCACCGATTTTCGCAAGTTTTGGCGACAAGTTTACAACTCTGGCATTGCACGAATCAATCTTTACAAGAAATATCCTGAATCGTTAAAGTTAGTTCATCTCCTCCCAATGGTTTTCACCATAGGGGTATTTTCGCTTACTTTACTTTTCCTTATCGGACTTATTTTTTTCTTTGTGCCAAACCTTTTTTACATTTCAGAACTCGTTGGCATACTGCTTTGCGTGTATGCCATTTCTCCTATTTTACTTTATTCATTGCTTATTTTGGCAGATAGCTCAATTCAAAATAAGAGTTTGAAAATAGGTTTCCTTTCCATTCATGCTACTTTTGTTCAACTTATGGGCTATGGCTGTGGTTTTCTTGAGGCATGGTGGAAACGTTGTGTGCAGCGTAAAAGTGAGTTTGCAGCCTACGAAAAGAACTTTTACAAATAAAAAATGGAGGCGAAACTCAGTATAAACGAATGGGCTGAAGAAGACCGCCCACGAGAAAAACTCATGCGTTTGGGAGCTGATTCGCTCTCCAATGCTGAACTTTTAGCCATTCTTATTGGCTCTGGTTCGCCTCGTGAAAGTGCCGTTGAACTGATGAAACGTGTCATGAACGATTGCCAAAACAATCTTAATACGTTGGGTAAAATGTCCATTGACGAACTTCAACAGTACAACGGAATTGGAGCAGCCAAAGCCGTTACCATTCTTGCAGCTTGCGAATTGGGTAAGCGTCGTCAAGCCGAAGCCGCCGCCGACCGCCAAGATTTAGGTTCTGCTTCTGCCATTTACAATTTCATGCACACCAAATTGCAAGATAAGGACATGGAAGAAGCATGGGTTTTACTGATGAATCAAAACTATAAACTCATAGAATCTAAGCCTATTTCACGTGGTGGGCTCACCGAAACATCGGTCGATGTGCGTGTCATATTAAAGTCGGCATTGCTCAAAAATGCCACCGTTGTAGCCATTTGCCATAATCACCCAAGCAATAATGCTCACCCAAGTCGCGAAGATGACATCATTACGAAGCGTGTAAAGGAGGCTTGTGAAATCATGCGACTTTACTTTCTCGACCATCTTATCATCACCGACGGGGCATATTATTCCTATCGTGAAGAAGGAAGAATATAGATAGCCAACAAAAAAGTACTATAGGCTGGTTCTATAAATTACCACCGCATATTGTCATTAAATTTTATGAAATACGTTTTGTTATCTTTTGGCTTCTTTTGGGTTCAAAATGTAAGTTCGTTCAGTCGTGTAGCTCGCTACACTCCTTCACTCTCTTGCATTTTGACCTCAAAAATAAGTTCAAAATCTAACAAAGCTAATTTATAGAACCAGCCTATATTTATTTGAGTTCGGCATATATATCACATATACAAGTTTTTTTAATCATGATAAATCTTTAAATGTAATATTAAGAACTTTTAAACAAGTTGGCTAAATTATCTTTATTGCAGCTGAAAATGTGGAAATTTTCAACAATTTTGTATGTCTTTAAAAATCAACGAGTTATCTTGCTAATTTTAAAAACATATTGTTTCGCCACGCAAAACAATAGGTTTTGAAGCAAAAAACAATAGGTTTTGAGCTGCAAAACGGCATGTTTAAAAAATGGGGAAAATAGTCGTTGTTCTAAATTTCCGTAATTAGAGTAGGAAAATAGAGTTTAGACGTTAGAGAGAAAGGATTTAGATGTTAGAGAACGGGTGTTATTAGTGAGCCGAAAAACCGTTTTCGATACAACATTTTAGCCGAACAAGGGGGCATTCGTGGGTTGAAAACGCCGTAAAATGTAGCTGTCAGGCGATTGTCAGCTACATGTCAGCCTTGTTTTTCCTTACTTTTTGTAGTTTCAACTAATTTTGTTGAGTAATATAGAACGACTTGTCAATAACACCAAATAGGGTGACGGACAAGCAAAACTAAAATTATTCAACAACAATGAAACGATTTTTTACTTTACTTTTAATTGCAATGACAGGGCAAAGTGCTTTGTGGGCAACTTCGTTTGCAACCGCTACAACGACTTTTCAGCACGATTTAACCGAAAAAGAATTGTCAGACACGATTAAAACCGACCCGAAAAACCAACCGATTGAACTTAAAGAGATTACTATTCAAGCGGCAAGGGTGGTGCAAAAACCTAACGGACAACTCATTTTTCCATCGAAAAAGCAATGCGAAAAGTCGGCAAATGGATACAACTTGTTGGCAAAACTCGCTTTACCGCATCTTCGTGTGGACGAAGCTATGCACACAATCAGTGCATTGAACAACAAAGGCGAGGTGCAAATTCGTTTGAATGGCATCATAATCAGTAAAAACGAGTTGATTAGTTTAGACCCCAAAATGGTGAAAAGTATTGAGTTTATTGACAATCCCAGTGTGCGTTATGGCAATGAAGTGGGCTATGTGCTGAACATTCGCACTCTGAAAGCAGAACGAGGAGGATCTGTCGGGATAGATTTAAGCAATTCGCTCACGGCAATCAATGGTAATAATACGTTTTATGCGAAACTAAATAGCGATAAATCAGATTTTTCGCTTTCTTATTCGTCTAATTATCAAGATTTTAAAGGGGACAGAACAAAAGAAAAAGCAACCTATTTACTGAACAACAATACGCTTTATCAGATGGAGCGAAACGACCTTTCGAGCCGTAATCGAGCGTTTAACAATGACCTGCAACTAAAATATACGCTTGCTGATTCGGCTTCGTATGTTTTCCAAGCAACTTTATCAACAGGATTTAACCACCAGCTCAATGCTGACAAAACCTATCATACCATTACGCCCGAAGCTACTTTCCTCTCGGAAATACGAAATAATGAACGAAGTTTTGCCCCTACGCTCGACCTATATTATTACCATCGATTGGGAAAAACAAGCAATTTGACAGCTAATTTAGTAGGTACGAGCATCGAAACCAAAGGCGATAATTATTTCAACGAGGCTACATCTTATATATATAAAGTAGACGGGCGCATGCGTTCGCTCTATTCTGAACTCATTTACGAACAGAAACTACGCCCATTCACGGTTTCTATGGGACTGAAAGGTTCGCTAAAACACATTAAAAACCAATATTTAGGCAATGTAGAATCGCTAAACAAAATGGATTATTCCACGCTTTACATGTTTACGGAAGCCAAAGGAATGTGGAAAAACTTAGGTTATACGGCGGGATTAGGCGTTACAAATGCTCGCTATAAACAAGCTGCTGACAAATATAATTATTGGCTTTTTCGTCCAAAATTCACCTTGAGTTATCATATTTCGCAAGTTCTTACATTACGATACGGCTTTGAAATTTTTGAGCATATATCGCGAATGGCAATGATTAGTAATACAAAAATTCGTGAAAACAGTCGTGAGTGGCGCATTGGAAACCCTAATGTAGAACCTAACAAGGTGGTAGAACATACGTTTGGCTTAACCTATGTCCAACCACGCTACACAAATACGTTTGATGCTTTCCTGCGTATCAATTCAAATCCGAATATGTCAAAATACATACGCACCTCTGACGACCAGTTTTACTATATGCAAGCCAATCAGAAACGCATCACCATGTGGTCTGTTTCCGATTATATCAACTTTAAAATCATTCCTGACGTATTGGAAATAGGGTTAAATGGTGCTATTTACCGATTCATAAACGAGGGAGATGATTATAAACACAGCTTGACAACCTTCAACTTTATAACCAATCTTCAGGCTTATTTAGGACGTTTTACACTAAGCGCATACGCTGATAATGGTTGGGAATTTAACGAAGGTGAAACTAAATCCCATTCTGGCAGTGCCATTTACGTTGGTGGGAGCTATCAAGTGGGCAATTTACAGTTGTCGCTTTATTGGCAAAATCCTTTTATAACAAATCCGAAGAACCTCCACGCCCAAATTTTAAATCGCTTTGTTTCAAAAGATATTGTACAGCGTGGAAACGATTTTGGTAACCTTTTAAACTTTAATCTTTCATGGAAATTAGAGTTTGGAAAGCAAAAAAGCCACACAAAAAAGCGCAAGGAACACAAAGATACAGACACGGGTATCATGAAAAGAAACTAAAAAATAGAGTGGCCATCTCTTTTTTTAGTGCATACAACAACTTTCATAGGTCAGAGGGCGAAATTATAAAATTAAATCGCTATCTTTGCATAACCCATAGCTGCACTCGGCAAATTGAAAATACATTTTCTTTGCCCTCGTTTGCAATAGCTTTGCATTATCATTGCTTATGGATAGAACGATGAAGTGCTCTATAAAAAAGAAAAAATAAAAATGACACAAGAAGAAAAAGCAAGAATAGAAAATAATATTGTAGAGGTTTTAAAAACGGTTTATGACCCTGAAATTCCCGTAAACATTTACGACCTCGGCATGATATACAAGATTGATGTCCAAGAAGATGGCACTTTGGATATGGATATGACCTTTACATCGCCTTCATGTCCTGCTGCTGACTACATTTTTGAAGATGTAAGAACAAAAGTAGAGGGAGTTAGGGGCGTTAAAGTTGCCAACATTAACCTTGTTTTTGAGCCTATTTGGGACCAAAGTATGATGTCGGAAGAGGCAAGAGTAGAACTTGGTTTCGAATAAAAGTATAAAAACGAATAGAACGCACAGAAAATGAAGAATGTATATTTCCTTTCCGATGCCCATTTGGGTTCGCTTGCCATACAACACAGGCGAACTCAAGAGCGTAGGCTCGTACGTTTTCTGGACAGCATAAAAGATAAGGCAGAGGCTATCTACTTATTGGGCGATATGTTTGACTTTTGGAACGAATACAAATATGTTGTTCCAAAGGGATTTACACGCTTCTTGGGAAAGATTTCCGAATTGACTGATAGTGGCGTTGAGGTGCATTATTTCATTGGAAACCACGATATTTGGACTTACGGATACTTGGAAAAAGAGTGCGGAGTAATCCTTCACAGAAGCGATATCACCACAGAAATTCACGATAAAGTATTCTATCTTGCACACGGAGATGGACTTGGCGACCCTGACCCACTATTTAAAATGTTGCGAAAAGTATTCCATAACCGTGCATGTCAGCGACTTTTAAACTTTTTCCACCCTTGGTGGGGTATGCAATTAGGACTCGGTTGGGCAAAAAAAAGCCGAATGAAACGAGCCGATGGCAAGGAAGAACCCTTCATGGGAGAAGATAAAGAGTTTTTAGTAAGGTACACCAAAGAATATATGAAAACCCACGAGAACGTGGATTACTACATCTACGGGCATCGGCACATCAAACTCGACTTAGAATTGGAGGGAAAAGTGCGCATGTTCATATTGGGTGATTGGATTTGGCAGTTTACTTATGTCGTTTTCGACGGTGAACATATTTTTTTAGAGGAATATATTGAAGGAGAAAGTCAACCATAAAAAATCGCCCAAAAGTGTGTTTTTAGTATTTTGTGGATAAATATTTAGGAATTCATTGAAGAAATAAGGCATTTCGTTGAAAGAATTTGGTGGGTAAAAGAAAAAGATGTATATTTGCTAAAAATTAGTCAAAGAGGGGTTAAAGACTTGAATTTGGCTAATAATTTTAGAAAGAATAAACATTTTAGATATAGAAATTCATCATTTAGAATAAAACTCAGGTTTGTAGATTAAGTTTAGTCAAAAAGGTGGTTGTCGTGATGACAATCACCTTTTACCATTTATTAACCTGAACTCAGGATAAGAATAAGTAAAAAAGGTTGGTAATCTCGTTGTTTTTTTGTAACTTTATATTTGAAAATCAATAACTTACAAAACATATATTCTATCAAAAGTAGGCGCACCCAATTTTAAGCATCTACGGCTATCGTGGACAGCTTTCATGCCATTAATTGTTATTTGTAAAGAGGAAATAGATAATGAAGGCAACATTGCAACAACTTTTTCGGTTAAAAGATAGCCATTGGTAATCATATCAGCTTGATAATCAAGATTTAATGCTTGCATTTTTTTTGTCAAACTTACAATTCTTTTAAATTCTAACAATGGTTCTCCTCCAAACCAAGTAACAGTAAGTTGTTTTGCCTGTTCATTAGATGAAATGAATTTTACCAATTTATCTTCTACTTCATCTGTCATTGAAATATTTTTATGTTCTTCCGAAATTTGGAGTGATGAACCATAAGCTCTTATATTCATATAGTTACGAAGTAATAGCCTCCACTAAAAGCCTATAAAAAGCCATTTTATAAAAACAAAAAATCATAATTCAAGCTTTTCTAAAGTCAGCGTTGTCGAACTGCTGTGCGACATTGTTAAATCCTTTTGTATAAAGCTGTTATAATGGAGGTTTGTTATCTTCTACGACAACGTTGATTATATCTATCACTCCAAATGCCTGATGAACCTATTTTTATGTTCTTGCTCATATCTCAAATACAAGTGAATTTCAAAACCTATTGTTTTGGCATTCAAAATAGGCTATTTTGGAGCTCAAAACAATAGGTTTTGAAAATAAAAGCATATCAACCATTATTTCAGAAAAATCCTAATAAATGAGGATTGCAAAAACAAAAATAAAATCATAAAAAATAGGTATTGTGAAATCCAAACAAGATGTCTACCTTTGCAACTCAAAACAATTAATTTATTATCGAAAATGAAAATAGTAAAGAATTTAACATTACCAGTATTGGTATTCCTTGTGATGGGACTTGCCTCATGTAGCAAGGACGAGGCAATTAATTACAGTACAAAATCCCTTAAAAACACAGAGTTAATGAACATTCTGAAAACGAGGGGCTTTACCTTTGACAAAGACGGCAAGTTGGAACTCAACGACTTGGCGGAGAAAACCACCGCATTGGATTTAAGCGGAACCAAACTCAAAGATCTCAGCGGACTTGACATTCTGCCCAACCTGAAGGAGGTGAAACTCTCCAATAATGGGTATGGACCTGTTTTCGACTTTGCCCAACTGCCGGCACAAATTACTAGTGTAGATTTGACGGGCAACAACATTTATGACTTTGAAGGACTGGTGAATGTAAAGACGGAAGAGAATGGTGATGAAACCGTAACACAGCTGCACAAAATCACGAAATTGTACTTGCCACAGACGGCAAAGTTTAATATCAAAGACCTTGTGCGTTTCTATCGAGAGAAGAAGGCTGAGATTGAGTCTGGCAGTATAGACGTGAAGATGGAAACAGCAAAAGGCGACTTGCAGAAATACAATACCATTCGCGAGATACCTGATGAGAATATAAAGGCTAATTTCAAAAAATACTTTTCCAGCATCTTTGATGAAGACGGTATTCATATTGACATCAGCAAGCGGTTAAGCAACAAAGAAAGGTCGAATGCCTGTGTATTTAATAAGTGGTATGGAGTTGCCACTGCTACAACATTGGAAGGGGTACAATATATTGTGAACAATCCTTATTGGGACGGCAAACTTCTTACTGTAAACCTGACAAACAAAGCGAAACTCCCGTACCTAAGACCCTGTAGCGGTCTCATGACCTTGTCATTGACAGACGTGGATGCCTCTGAAGGAATCAATCTTGAGGATGCTACAAACATGACAGGTTTCCTATGGGTAAAGGTTAGCGGTATTAGCGAAATAGATTTAAGCCATAGTACCCTGTTTGGTCAGAGAGCAATAGAACAGGAACAGGATGGTCCCGGTGGTTCCTCACTTGTTTTTGTAGAATGCCCGGATTTGAAAAAGATAGCTTTACCGGAAAAAAGCGGGTTGCGTTCTTATATGATAACATTTGCGAATATGAAGAGTATAGAGCAGGTAGATTTGTCCAAATTTAAGATGATATCCAATTTGGAACTTGGCGGTTTATCTGCGAATTGTCGTATTACCTATCCGGAATTGACGGAATTTCATACCTACGATAAAAAAACCTCTTTTGCGTGTACGCAAGACGTGTTTGACAGACAGGAAACAAAAGACTTTATCAAGAAGTATCTCAAGGTCTTGTCCAGTGGTGGTGGCTACATAGATGGAGTTGAATGGTCATCACTAATTAATAATTAACAAAACATAAAAAAGATGAAACATTTTTTTATTTCTACCATATTGATAGTAATCAGCATTTTAGGATTTGCAGTAAATTCTAATGCGCAGACAGGTACTTACAATGGTACGTTGAGTAACATTACTATGAATGGGAAATCATACAATAATGCTACAAATCAGAGCTTTACATTGATAAGCACCGGTGGTAACTTGTATGACTTGGCAGGTACAGTGGGACCTATTGGCAAGATGCCGGGAACAATCAAAGTAGAACTTAAAGTTTCTATCAACAACGGAGTTGTTACAGCAACGACCCCCATAGGCGGTTATGCCGGTAAATTGATGTTGTTGGATGGTGGATTACCCATTAAAATTAAATTATCCAGTTTTACAGGCTCTCTTGTAAATAATGAACTCCATTTCGTTCTTGACACATACGCAGGTTGGCAATCTGTTCCTGTCTTCCCTGCATCTGTAACTTTTGATGGGAATTTTTAGCTATAATGATGAAAAAGTTTGTTACGAATATAAGTTTATTTTGCCTTATTGCAGTTCTTTTTGCGGGATTCTCTTCTTGTAGTAGTGATGAGAATTTAGAACAGAAAGATCCGATAGAGGAATATTTCAATGAGGCAAAAAACATCTTGAATGGTGAGATTGTTTTGTCTACCAAAGCTACGATGAGTGGGGTTGACAAAACATTATTGCCAAATGGATGTCCTACAAAATTTAGTTTTGATTGGGTGAACGATAAGACAATGAAACTTTCACTCGAGGGCTTTACCGTAGGCAAGATGCCATTGATTGTGTATTTCTCATGCCAATGTAAATTTATGCAACTCAATTCTTGGGAGAAAGATGAGTATAAAGGCGATGGTTGGATAAAGTTTAAGGGTAAGGACGGTAGCGTTACGGGAAATCCTAAAGATGATTCCGGAGTACAGCAAGGAAGTGGCGCAGGTGTAGAAGGTTATCTGAATGTGAAAACGAACCAGATTACATTCATAGTCGATTACAATATGATGAACGTGCGTTCCGAGTGTTTCTTGCAGACCATCGACAAGAACCGTATCAACAATTACGAAGCCGAGTTTGCCCAATACGAGAAGGACTTGGCAGCCTATAAGAAGGAACACGGATTGTAATACGTTACAAATATGATAATAAAGGAAGTGAGGGACTGTGAGTGCTTTCACTTCCTTTTTCAAAAATAAAAAGAAACGATGCAGAAGAAAGGATTCTTATTCTTACTCCTTTGCCTGCTTTTGGCGATAAGCGCACAGGCACAGCGCATGGTAAGGATAACCATACTTGAAAAAGATACGCAGCAACCTTTGGTAGGGGCTACTGTGCAATATGCCACGAGCAAAGAGATGTTGGATGTTAAGAATGCCATTACCGACATTGATGGCAAGGTGATATTAAGTATAGAAAAGGGAAAGGAACTATACTATAATGTCCATGCAACGGGCTTCGTCCCCGTAAAAGGAAGTGTGCCGTCACAGGAAAACAACATAAAGATTGTTATGCGCGAAGACGTGCTGCACCTGAACGATGTCGTTGTAACAGGTTCACGAACAGAGCGTCCCGTAAAACTGTCGCCCATCACCACACAGGTATTGGGCGGAAAGGCACTCGTTGATGCAGGGTACAGCGACCTACAACATGCCCTGCAACAAGAGACACCAGGACTCAACATTCAGAAAGTGGGTTTCGGCAACGAAATCTCAATGCAGGGACTGGATGCGCGCCACGTTCTTTTTCTGCAAGACGGTGAACGAATGACGGGTGATATGGCAGGCAACCTCGACTACGAACGCTTTAACCTGCACGCCATTGACCGTGTGGAGATTGTAAAGGGTGCCAGCAGTACTCTGTATGGCAGTCGTGCTTCGGGTGCGGTCATCAATCTTATTTCTAAAAAAGCGACCAAACCATTGGATATTCAGGCAGGTATGCGCTGGGCACAGATGAACGAGCGCAACTACAAAACACCGTCTCCAAAAGATTTTCTATATATGTTTGAGAAGAACAGCGACCGCCCTAACTTGCAGGCGTGGCTCTCTGCAGGAGTGAAACACAATGCCTTTACCTCTCAAACCGATGTGTGGTATAGTGAAAGCGATGCTTTCTACATGTATCAGGCAGATAATGACCGCAAGACCTATACCAAGGAGGCAAACCCCTTTCTGCCTCATGACATCACGCTCACCAGTGTGGCGGCACGTTCGCCAATGGGCATTGAGGGAACGGAGCATATCTCGGCAGCGCAGAAGTTCTATTACGAGCCCAACAGAAACCTGTCGGTACAGATGTATGGTTCGATGTTCTTCATGAACTCATACGACTTGATACAAGATATGACTTTCTCGCAGAGTCGCGACTTCATGGCAGGCGTTAAGGCGAAATATAATGTAAAAGACTGGTTTACCGTAAACCTTAGCATACACAACGATTTCTACGACCGTTTCAAACGGCACGAGCGTATCGATGAACGCAAAAAGGTTTATAAGAGCAAGATATTCGAGCCACGCCTCACGCTGACCAGTAACTATTTCAGCGGACACAGCATCATACTTGGAGTGGAACATACTTCGGATGAACTCACTAGCGACCGATTCGTAAATCGGAAAATGACCACACGCGCCCTGCACGAGACGGAGTACTTCGTACAAGACGAATGGACGGCAAATGCCCATTGGATGCTCTCCACAGGCGTGCGAACCAACTTTTCAAAAGCTTTCGGATTTATGTGGATGCCCAAAATTGCGGTAAAATACTCTCCCGATGGCCACTGGGCGATACGTGCCAACTACTCCATGGGTTACCGGGCACCGAGCATCAAGGAACTTTTTTTCAATTGGGACCATTTAGGGATGTTTCAAATTAGGGGAAGCGAAGACTTGAAGCCCGAGAAGAATCATTACTTTTCACTGGGTGCCGAGTATAGTCATAACGGATTCTTCATCAACGTAAACACCTATGGAAACTTTTTCAGAAAGAAGATAGAGGGAGTATGGCACATCTATGATATGCAGTATAACTTTGAATACACCAACCTCAGCAGTCAGCGTATGCTGGGCATTGAGGCTATCCTGAAATGGCACTTCCTCGACCGGTTTACCCTGAATGGAACATACAGCTATGTAAACGTAAGCAAGCAAAACGGCATACAGGTGAACACCACATCGCCACACGCTGCCACGGCAAGCATCGACTATGTATATAGCAAGCCTAACTACCGCTTGAAAACCATCTTCAGTGCATCGCTCATGGGCGAGAAAAACTTTGATGTGCAAGATCGTGTGTGGGTGGAAGAACATCATAAGAGCTACGATGCCTATTTCCGCTGCACGCTGCCTACCTATGCACTCTGTAACTTGGCAGTGGTGCAGACATTCTACAACAAAGTGAAAGTTACGCTCGGAGTAGATAACATCTTCAACTATGTGCCCCACACCTTGGGATCGGGCATCACTATGTTCAATGTTCCTGCCACCAGCGGTGCAAAGGGATATGTGCAAGTGGAGTTTCTTGTTGATGACATCGTAAAATCATTAAAAATAAAGAAATGAGAAAATACATATTCATACTTTTCGCTTTAACGACAGCATTGTCCTCGTGCGTGAGTTACGATGCGGAGGAGTTTACGGGCAAAACGCTGCCAAGGGTTACGGGATACACTACCGGCGTTACCAACGATTGGCTGTACATCAATTTGCGCACAGGAAAAATATTCAACCTTGACAAGCCCAATGGCGACATTAAAGAGGGCGAACAGCGGGAACGTACCGACTGGGACATTGCCTTTTGTGGCTACCGTATGCGAACGAATAGCGGAACATCGGGCAATGGAAAAGGCGGAGCCGCCGACTTAGGATACGGCAGTTACGACACTTGGAAAACGGTGGCGCAATTGCCAACCAATTTGCAATGGGTGGTGGATGACCATTCGGTATATATCACCATGTCGCAAAACGACTGGAACAAGTATCTCATCGCTAATAAACTCGACTTTGAACAGAATCCTTGGTTCGACCCCAATCGCGGTCCCGCATCGACACAGACAGATGCTAACCCCATATTGGCAAAAGCGATGACTTTTACTGGGCCACCGCCTGTCTATGCTCCCTCGTTTCACACCTACGTGGTGCGCACTGCCGACGGAGAGCGATATTTCAAACTACAGATTATCAGTTGGTACAAAGCCGATGTTGAAATAGGTGATACGGGGGGACAGATGAGTTATTATTGTGATGAGCTGAAATAAAGCTTACATTTGCTCGTTATATCATAAATGTGAAAATACAATTCCTATGAATAAGAAAATATGTGAAATGCAGCGACACTTGCCTAAGATAGAGATGGAGCGACTGCAATGTTTGGCTGACATCAAAAAGCAATACGCTTTTGGAACTATTTCGCTTGAGGAAGCCAAACGACAACTGAAAGAGAAAGTGGGCAAGCTGAAACCCTATCATTACGCCTTGATGGAGCAGACAATGACGGAAGAAGACCCCGAGGAATGTTTCAAGGAAAATCTTTCCGAACTCAACAAGCTATTGGAGGAGATGATGGATTACAGCATTCCAAGCTTGCCTGATGATCACCCCATTCGTCACTACTATCGCGAGAATGAGGAGATGCGTCGCATACTGAATGCCGCCGAAGACTTGGTACAGTATCCTGTGATTAAGAATCAATGGTTGGAACTGTTGGACAAAGCCTCTGCCTATCTCATACACTATACCCGAAAACAAAACCAGCTCTATCCGATACTTGAGAAGAAAGGATTTGACCGTCCCACCGTCACCATGTGGACCTTTGACGACATGATTTCCAACTGCGTGAAGAAGTTGAGACCATTGCTTGAAGCTAACGATGAAGAGACTTTTGTCGCACAAGTGAAAGAGCTGATACCCTATCTCCGCGACTTGATGGATAAAGAAGAGGCCATACTCTATCCAACCTCGCTCGCCTTAATCAAAGAAGAGGAATTTGAGGAAATGAAGAGTGGAGACCAAGAGATAGGTTTTGCCTTTATCAACGTGGCAAAGACAGAGAAGAAAGATAACATCCGCCCTGCCGACGGCTTTGCCCAAGAACTGCAATCGCTGCTGGCGAAGTATGGCTATGCCGTGAAACACGACCAACCGTTAGACGTGACAACAGGCAAGCTCACGCTCGAGCAAATCAATCTCATCTACCAGCATTTGCCTTTCGACATCTCGTTTGTCAACGAAGATGAACTGGTGCAATTCTACTCTGACACCGACCATCGCATATTTCCTCGCTCTAAAAACGTGATAGGGCGAAAAGTAGAAAACTGCCATCCACGCAAGAGCGTGCACATCGTTCGTGAAATAGTGGAAAAGATGCGAAGCGGCGAACAGGACAAGGCGGAATTTTGGATTAACAAGCCTAATCTGTTTATCTATATCACTTATTATGCTGTGAGAGACAAGCAGGGCGATTTCAGAGGCATCCTTGAAGTGATGCAAGACTGTACTCGCATTCGTACTCTCACTGGGTCGCAGACGCTTCTCACATGGGCAGACGAAAAAGAGAAGTATGCCACACCACCCACCTCTACAATGACAGACTCTATGAAAGCAGAGAAAGATGACGACAAACAGATAGCAGAGATTACCGAAGACACTATGCTCAAAGATCTTTTCTCTCAATATCCTGGTCTAAAGGAAGCCTTGGCTCAGCAATACGCACCTTTTAAAATGTTGCAAACAGCATTGGGAAAATTGATTCTGAAAAAGGCTACCATCAAGATGGCAGGAGAACGGTCTGGATTAGGAACACAAAAGCTCATCACGATGATACGGCAGGCCATACATCGCATCAGTCAATCATAACATATCTCAATAATATGGATAAGAAAGTAAGAGAATACTACTGGTGGCGCACCATCGCCTCATTTTTATTGGTGCTTTTCGCTATGCCCTTAGGTCATGCGCTGATGATATTGATGGAGAAGTTCATGAGCGAAGGAGCCATGCACGTTGCAGGTTTTGCGATGGGTTTTGTAGGATTAATCCTTGTTATTATCGGTGTGTTCGTGAAGGGCGACACCCGTCAAACTCTTTGGGGACTTTTTGGCGGTCTGCTCTTCTGGACGGGCTGGGTCGAATTCCTCTTCCTCTATTATGCACGTCGTTACGGCGTACCGCCAGAGATAGAGAATGGCGTGGTGGTAACAAAGCCCGAATACCTTATCATGCCTGCCTCGTTTGGCTTGTGGATGATGGTGATGACCATGTATGTGTTCAGCACAAAGAACGGATGCGACTTGATTACATGGATACAAAAGGTATGTTTCCGAAGCAAGCGCAAGGTTGTGGTGGTGCAACCTATGACACGCCACACGAGCATCGTCACGTTCATGGAACTCAACATGATGCTGTGGGGACTGTACCTGTTACTGATGTTCTGTTATGACAAGAACTTCCTCGGCGACCATCATCCCGTGACGTTTCTTGTCGGTCTGGTCTGCCTAATAGGTTCCCTCTTGATGCTGCGCCGCCAACTGCACATCGCCTCGTGGGGAGCAAACATACGTATGGCGATAGCCACGGTCATCGTATTCTGGACGCCCGTGGAAATTCTCGGTCGCATCAATTTCTTTAAGGAATTCTGGGTTGAGCCCGAGAAGTACAGGTTGCAGATGATTGCAATTCTCGCGGTCTTCATTGTTCTCGGCTTTTATCTTTGGATAAAGAGCAAACTGCACAGGAGAACTAAGGCGAATGATTGAACTCCACGCATATAGCAAACCTAATCATAAACCCAAAAGCCGGCTTGATAGCCGGTCTTGATAAAAAACTTCAACGATGAAAGAAAATTTCAAAATCTCTATTCTCTGGGTATCGATAATTGCAGGCATGTCTGCACATTCATTAATGGATATGATACCCCTTTTCTGGAATGCAAACATAGCAATCTCCAATGACGGTGTGGCTCCTATGTCGATGCTTGTGCTGATGGCGGTCGTTTCTTTCACCTTGCCGATGACGGGACTGCTGCTTTCGCTCTATGCCTGCAAAAGTCGGTATAAGTTAGTGCATTTCTGCCTTGCCGCACTCATTGCACTATTTTGCACAGCACATTGCACGGAGCTTATATTCACTTTCGAGTTTCCACAGCTCTTTATCCACCCCATGCTGGTTGTGCTGAGCATAACGCTTGCCTATGAGTCGTGGAAATGGTATAAGGAGACGTAAGCCTTTTATCATTATCCTTATTTCCGCAAACAATTTCCTTGTTTGTTTCAAAACTTGTTTGCGTCTCATTTAACCCTACGAGAAAGGTCGATTTGTCATTTTTTACTCAACTTACTACAAATAGGTTGGTTATTGGACACAAGTTCCCTTACCCATAGGAAATGGGGAAGATAAAATTCAGCAAAGAGTTTGAAGCTATTCTTTAAAAATCTTGATATAATACTTTTGAGGTGTGTATAGGTTTAAGACGTATCTCCTTCCTGTCTTAATCCATTTGGCAGGTACGTTGATGAAGTGTAATATGAACTTCTTCAAACGACTGCTTTTCTTTAGAGGTTCTTTTTTAGAGAGCAAAATAGCTGCTTTCTGGCAAGTTATGATACTTTGTAGGGGCGTGATTTATCACGTTCCTAATATACTAAATTTGCGGAGAGGAACGTGATAAATCACGCCCCTACAAAGTATCATTGCTCGAAAGGTTCTATTTCTCGTCACGACCATGTTTAAATTTCGTTTTGCTCATTTGCATGCTTCGTCTGGCTTAACGAAATCGTTCTTTTTCAAAGTGCGATTTCTCGCCACGAGCATGTACAAATTTCGTTTCACTCATTTGCATGCTTCGTCTGGCTTAACGAAATCGTTGGTTTAATTTCTCATCCTTATTGAACTTATAGGCGTGATTGGATTTATCACAAGCGTAAACCACGTTTGCTTCCTTAAGTTCTTTTAAACCAATAGAAAAATTCCTCTGAAATAATGGTTGATATGCTTTTATTTTCAAAACCTATTGTTTTGAGTTCCAAAATAGCCTATTTTGAATGCCAAAACAATAGGTTTTAAAATTCACTTGTATTTGATATGAGCAAGAACATAAAAATAGGTTCATCAGGAATTATGTCGATACAAAAGAAATTGAACGAAAGACCGAGAGAAAAATTAAACTTTTCTACTCCAAAGTGTGAATTCTTCAAATACGTTTTATAATTTTGCACTTGCTGATTGACTCTGCGCCTCCGATGCCAAAAACAAGGGTAGCATCGGTAGTTCACAAGCAGTGGCACGCTTTTATATTGTCAAGCGATAGTGCTTATATATTGTCAAGCAATTTTGCTTTTCACACCACTTCGGTGAGTTCTCCTGTCAGCGAATCTATCATGAATCCCCTCACGACAAAGTTGCGTGGCATGAGCGGATGTTGCTTGATAGCCTCGACCATGCGTTGCACATCAGCTTCGATGTCGTCGAAGCCGTGGAGGAACTCGTCGAGGTTGACAAACTGTGCTGCTTGTTCTAAGGCTTCGTCTGTCACCCCTTTTTCTCTCATGAGGTCCTCGAAATGGTGCGCCTCCATGTGGCATAGTCCACAATCGGAGTGATGCACCACCATGATTTCCTCGCATCCTAATTCGTACACTGCCACCAAGAGCGAACGCATCACCGAGTCGTAGTGCGAAATCATGGTGCCGCCTGCCACCTTGATAATCTTGGCATCGCCGTTTTTCAATCCCATTGACTTGGGCAAGAGTTCGGTGAGACGGGTGTCCATGCAGGTGAGCACCGCCAACTTTCGATTGGGCTGCCCAGATGTGATATACTCTTCGTATCGCTTTTCTGCCACGAACTGTTTGTTAAATGTTAAAATGTCGTCTATCATATTGCTTTTTTTCATGAATCGACTCCTCAACATCTTCTAAAGGTGGTGGGGGAGCAGTTTTCTGTTGATATGGAGACAAATGTAATGTTTTTTTCTGAAATAAACAAAGTCTATGTGCGCAAAAAAAGAAAAATATGTTTGCATCAATTTTTGAGATTATCAAACAATAGGGAACTCCGCGCTGAAGATGAGGAACAAGACACTCGTCGAATATTACATCAGTGTTATAAAGCGGTATTCAAAGAAACTGCTGAGTATCACTGATATAGTAGTGGCTGACGCATTCTTCTCCACATCCACGTTCGAGAAGGGCATATCGGAGCTTGGCTTCTATCTGGTCAGCCGCTTCCGTGACAACGCTTGTCTGCATTACATTCCCAAGAGGGAAAAGAGGCGTGGACGACCAAGAGTCAAGGGAGACAAGATTGACTTGGCAAACCTCAACCTCTCATGTATGGAAGAACTGCACATTGATGGACTGGACGGAAAGGCGTACACCCTCAAGGCTTATGCCAAGGCTCTGAAGAAGAGGGTGCGACTTGTCATCTGGCGAATGCCCGGTGGAAAGTGCAAGTTGTTCTTCTCGACAAAACTCTCAATGACGGGTGAGGAAGTATTGAAGACATACCGCACTCGTTTCCAGATAGAGTTCTGCTATCGCGACAGCAAGCAGTTTACGGGACTTATGGATTGTCAGGCGAGACACAAGAGCCAGCTGGACTTTGCATTCAACGCATCGTTCGCCTCACTAAATGCCGCCAAGGTCTTCATGAAAGACAATGGCATGGACAATTCCATGGCAAAAGTTAAGTCGTTGATGTTCAATGCGAACTATACGAAATTAATTTTCGACATATCCCGATGCCGACCGAACCGAACTTTAATTAGTAAGATTGTCAAAGAACTCATTGGCTGGCAGCCTAAGGCTGCGTAGCCATATACTCAAATTTTAACGAACTATTGTTAATAGTTTCTTATGTTTTAATTTGCAAAAATATTTGGTAAATTTGGGGTAAAAGGTAACATTTGTGGTTATAGGTGCATCTTTTACAATATATTAATATTTTAAACATTTATTACAAATTTAAATCCTAATAAATGAGGATAAACTATTGGTAGCTTGCATAAATTTAACTATCTTTGCCCCCATAAGGTTAATAATTGAAATTATTATAATCCTTAATTCCGCAACACTATTATAACTTAAACTTTTTAAGTACCTGAGCAACAAAAAGTTGCCCAGGATTTTGCCATGTCAAAGAATTCACTTATCTTAGTGTTGCAAAACAAGCAAGCAAAACTCTGATATGGCATGGCAAAAATACATATTAAATCCGATAAACTCACTCCTTTTGGAGGAATATTTTCAATCATGGAGCAATTTGACTCCACATTGTCATCTGTAATCGACTCGACCCTCGGTCTAAGGTGTAGATCATTCGGTTATCAGTACAGCGAAATCATCCGTTCACTCATGAGTATCTACTTCTGTGGTGGCTCATGTGTTGAGGATGTCACTACTCATTTGATGAGCCATCTCTCGCTTCATCCGACACTTCGAACTTGTAGCTCTGATACTATCCTCAGAGCGATAAAGGAGCTGACGCAAGAAAACATCTCATACACGTCAGATACGGGTAAGAACTACGATTTCAACACGGCTGACACTCTCAATACTTTACTGCTCAATTGTATGTTTGCATCTGGCCAACTGAAAGAGGACGAGATGTATGATGTTGATTTCGACCATCAGTTCATAGAGACAGAGAAGTATGATGCAAAGCCTACATACAAGAAGTTCCCTGGTTATCGCCCTGGCGTGGCGGTTATTGGCGACTTAATCGTTGGCATTGAGAATAGCGATGGCAACACAAATGTTCGTTTTCATCAGAAGGACACGCTGAAGAGGTTCTTTGAGAGATTTGAACAGAACGGCCTTACTATCAATCGTTTCAGAGCTGACTGTGGATCATGTTCCGAGGAAATCGTAGAAGAAGTAGAGGAACACTGCAAATCCTTCTATATCCGCGCAAACCGCTGCAGTTCGCTCTACAATGAAATCTTTGCTCTCAGAGGTTGGAAAACTGAGGAAATCAATGGCATTGAGTTCGAATTGAACTCTATCCTTATTGAAAAGTGGAAGGGTAAAGCATACCGACTTGTGATTCAAAGACAGAAACGGTTGGATGGTGTATTGGATCTCTGGGAAGGAGAATACACATACCGTTGTATCCTGACTAACGACTATGTATCTTCCGTAAGAGAGATTGTCGAGTTCTATAACCTTCGAGGGGGAAAGGAACGTATCTTCGATGATATGAACAATGGTTTCGGATGGGACCGATTGCCCAAATCCTTCATGGCAGAGAACACCGTGTTCCTTCTTCTTACAGCACTTATCCGTAACTTCTACAAGGCCATTATCCAAAGACTTGATGTAAAGAGGTTCGGACTCAATACAACAAGCCGCATAAAAGCGCTTGTCTTCAGGTTTGTCTCTGTACCAGCAAAGTGGATCAGGACATCAAGGCAGTATGTGCTGAATATCTATACTTGTAACAATGCTTACGCGGATGTGTTCCAGACAGATTTTGGATAACGCCTACAATTTATGGGTATGATACTGCGTATTGCCTCAAGTCGCATTGTGGGGTAAGGGGATGTTGTAGGCTGAAGTGGGGGATTTCAGTTCTAATTATCTGCAAATTCAGTAATGAGAGGATGTGTACACGCAAGAAGGACGTTGAAAAGTTAAGTTGCGGATTTGAGGATAATAAAAAATATATATCACAATGAATCTGCGAAAGCTTACATCATGGTTTCCCGAACTGACTTATCGCCAAAAGGTGGTATCGCTTGTTATATCGGGTGTCATTGTGGGATTAGGAGGATAGTTTTTCTATCTTCTGCGTATGCACACTTATATTGTGGGCGACGACCCCGCTGCTTGTGTAAACTGTCACATTATGGCTCCTTATTATGCTACATGGGCGCATTCCAGCCACGGACGAGATGCTACATGTAACGATTGCCATGTGCCACACTCAAGCATAGCTGCTAAATACCTATTTAAAGGTATGGACGGTATGAAGCATGTGGCTTACTTTGTAACCCGTTCAGAGCATCAGGCTATTATGGCTGAAGAAGCTTCTTCAGAAGTGATAATGGACAACTGTATACGTTGCCACACACAACTTAATACAGAGTTCGTAAAGACAGGAAAGATTGATTATATGCAAGCAAAACGTGGCGAGGGTAAGGCTTGCTGGGATTGCCACCGTGAAGTTGCTCACGGCGGTATGAATACACTCAGCAGAACCCCGAATGCCGAAACGCAAGTGCCTATACCTCCATCTCCTGTACCACAATGGTTGCAGAATTTACTCGAAAAAAAATAAAAATCTAACAATATGGCTAAACAGTTAAAGAAATGGCAAGGATGGTTGCTCTTCGGCGGAGCAATGGCTATCATCTTTATTCTGGGCATGCTTTGCTCTTCTATGTTGGAGCGTCGCGCAGAAGTTGCCTCAGTGTTCAACAATCGCCGAACAGTGATGACCGACTCAATTGTGAGTCAGAATGAGAAGTTTGCTGAGGATTTCCCCAAGGAATATCAGACTTGGGCAATGACTGAAGACACTTCTTTTGTGAGTAAGTACAACTCTTCGCAAGAGGTTGATGTATTGGCACAACGCCCAGAAATGGTTATTCTGTGGGCTGGTTATGCTTTCTCTCGTGAGTACAATACTCCTCGTGGGCATCGTCATGCAGTTGAGGATTTGCGCAAGATTTTGCGTACAGGTTCGCCAGGCGTAGATGGGCAGGAGGATATGCAGCCTGGTACTTGCTGGACTTGTAAAGGTCCTGATGTTCCTCGCTTGATGCGTGAGAAAGGCAAGAATGCTTTCTATGCTGCTAAGTGGAGCCAGTGGGGTAACGAAGTTATGAATTCAGTAGGTTGCTCGGACTGTCACGATGCTCGCAATATGGATTTGAGACCTGCTCGTCCTGCTCTTTATGAAGCTTGGCAACGTGCTGGTAAGGACGTGAAGAAGGCAAGCCACCAGGAAATGCGTTCATTGGTTTGTGCACAGTGCCACACTGAGTATTATTTCGAAAAGGACAACGGTAACTATCTCAAGTTCCCACAGGATAAGGGACTCACTTGTGAAGCTGCTGAGGAATATTATGACTCTATTGGATTCTACGATTATATACACCCACTATCTAAAGCTAAGATTCTGAAAGCTCAGCACCCAGGTTACGAGATTTTCAAGCAGGGTATTCACGCTCAACGCGGATTGAGTTGTGCTGATTGCCATATGCCTTATATTCAAGAAGGTGGTATAAAGTACACCAGTCACCACATCACATCACCATTGGCAAATATCAACCGCACTTGTCAGACTTGCCACCGTCAAAGCGAAGAAACATTGCGTCAGAACGTATATGAGCGTCAAGAGAAAGTCTTTGATATTCGTAACCGTGTAGAGAAAGAGTTGGCTCGTGCACATATCGAGGCTAAGTTTGCTTGGGAGAAGGGAGCAACTGAAAAGGAAATGGAACCAATATTGACCGCACTGCGCAAGAGCCAATGGCGTTGGGACTATGCAGTGGCAAGCCATGGTGCCAGCTTCCACGCACCACAGGAAGTTACTCGCCTGCTTGGTGTAGCCCTAAACTATGCGCAGACAGCACGTATTGATATAGCTCGTGTATTGGCTCGCCATGGTTACAGCAAGGAAGTGCCAATGCCAGACATTTCTACTAAGGATAAAGCTCAAAGCTACATCGGTCTTGATATGAAGAAACTCAAGGCTCAGAAGAAGAACTTTATTGATAATGTAGTTCCTCAATGGGTGAAGACAGCCAAGAAGAATGGCAGATTCATTACAAAGGAAATGTAATGTGTGGGGCATAAATCTCTAAACTTTGAACATAAACATATTAAGGTATGTGGAATAAACCTTGGAAATACCGCGAGGGAATTGCTATAAGTGTAGGGCTTCTGATTACAGGAGCCCTATTACAAGTTTCTATAGGCCCTGTGGAATGGCTTGTCTTTATGTGGCCAGCCAATATTATTGCATTGGCAATACTTATAGTAGCGTTAGGACTGTTCTATGCTTTCCGCTCTAAAGTATATCTTTTTAAGTTTATGACGCAAGTAGAGGCGGCAGTGCCAGCACTTGCTGCTGCGTCTGTACTTACCATTATTATGGGCTTGAGCCGCCAAGTTCCTGAAGGTCGTCCTGCTGTAGACCCTATCGGACTTACCCGTATGCTCAGCTTCTGGCCTTTCGTTTTCATCTATCTTTGGAACATTGTAATTGTAGCAGAGGTGGGTATCCAACAGCTTATGCACTTCCAGAAGCGATTTATTCCTTCGCTCATCAGCCACTTAGGATTGTTTGTCTTCGTAACTTGCGGTACATTAGGTTCTGCCGATATGCAACGTCTCAAGATGTATTGCGAAGAAGGTAAACCCGAATGGCGTGGAATCGATGATTATCAAGAGGTACACGAGTTGCCACTTGCCATAGAGTTGCAGAAGTTTACCATTGACGAATATCCTCCAAAGTTGGCGATATTCGATAGCAAGACTGGCAAGGTTCTACCCAAAGACAAACCGCAGAATATCATTATTGAGCAAAATTTCACTTCCGAAGAACTTTTAGGTTGGAACATCACAGTGGAGAAATACATTGAGGACGCCATGCCTGCAACTATGCTCAAGATGATGAAAGGAATGCCGGCACAGATGATGCAGATGATGAAAATGGATGATTTGGGAATGCGCATCAATGCTGGCGGATTTGTTGAGTATAAGGGTAAAGGTGCCGCTACAGCCATTCTAATCAAGGCACAGAAGGGTAGTGCAGTAAAGAAAGGATGGGTAAGTTCGGGAAGTTATATGTTCCCAATGTCGAGTTTAAAGCTTGACGATAAGACTGAAATAGCAATGTCGGCTCGCGAACCATTGCGCTATGCGTCAGATGTAAACGTCTACACTCAAGATGGTAATGCCTTTCAGGCGCATATTGAAGTGAACAAGCCATTTTCAATTGGTTCGTGGAAGATTTATCAGCTTGATTTCAACAAGGAACAAGGAAAGTGGAGCACCCTCAGCGTGTATGAACTCGTATCCGACCCTTGGTTGCCTGCCACTTATGTGGGCATCTATCTGTTGCTCATAGGTGCAGTTCTCATGTTTATCACAGCAGGTCGTAATAAATATAAGAAGGAGGAAGATAAGAAATGATAGCGTTCTGGAATTACTTTATATATTTTGCTGTAGCAGCTGTGTTGCTTTGGGCAACAGGTGCTTATGCCGCATGGAAAGATAAGAAGATAGTTGCTTATAGTGCTACGATAGTCGGATTGGCGGTATTTTTCAGTTATATCCTCATTATGTGGATAGCTCTCGACCGTCCTCCAATGCGTACTATGGGCGAAACACGTTTGTGGTATTCTTTCTTCCTGCCATTAGCAGGCATCATTGTTTACAGTCGTTGGGATTATAAGTGGCTGTTGTCATTTTCCACAGTGCTTTCTCTGGTTTTCATTTGCTTCAATCTTCTGAAACCAGAAATTCATAGCAAAACCCTTATGCCTGCTTTGCAGAGTCCTTGGTTTGCACCACACGTCATCATCTATATGTTTGCTTATGCACTCTTGGGCGGTGCTTTCGTGATGGCTGTTTATCTGTTGTTCTTCAAGAAAAGCAAGATAGTAACCCACAAGGAGCTCGATATAACAGACAATCTCGTTTATATAGGTTGGGCATTTCTCTCGTTGGGTATGCTTACAGGTGCTCTTTGGGCAAAAGAAGCATGGGGCCACTACTGGGCATGGGACCCTAAAGAAACTTGGGCAGCTGCCACTTGGTTGGCTTATCTTACTTATATTCATTATCGTTTGCGTAAGAATTGCAACTTAGAAGTGGCTATGTGGATACTTATCATCAACTTTGCTCTCCTGCAAATGTGTTGGTGGGGTATAAACTATCTGCCATCTGCACAAGGCGTAAGCGTGCATACTTATAATATGCAATAAAAGTGAAGCATAGAGTAAGTATATCTATTAAAAGAAAAATAAATAAGATAACTATTAAAAAACTGCCAATGGTAACAATAATACCATTGGCAGTTTTTATTACAATACTCTGTTAATAATCACATAATTGTTTGAAAATGAGCGAGTTGATTAACAAAACATAACTAAATAAATTTGGCTGAGCGTCTGATTTTCAGTACCTTTATAATTTATTCAAGACTTTAAAAGTATGATGATTTCAGAACCACTTAGCCAATATGAGGAGATCCTCAAGAATGCAATCCGTGCATCAATGAAAGAATCTGGTGCAAAGTTAGCAAAAACTTTCCAGACTCTGCTCATCGAGATACTAACTTTATACATGATTCTACCCAGAAAGATAAACTTCACACAGATGGCTCGCTACGGCAAGCACGGCGAGCAGACCTATCGTCAGAATTTCAACCGCAAGAAGAAAGACTGCATTGATTGGCTTCTGTTGAACCTGTCTCTTGCAAGGCGTGTGTTGGAAATGGAAGGCTTACTTGCCATTGCCATAGACCCATGCTATATCAGCAAGGCCGGGAAGAAGACTCCTCATATCGGACGGTTCTGGTCGGGATGTGCAGGGGCGGTGAAGCACGGACTTGAAATCATGGGCGTCGGCTTGCTGGATGTTGCCAACAACAAGTGCATGATGCTGCGTGCCCATCAGACAATAGGGAACTCCGCGCTGAAGATGAGGAACAAGACACTCGTCGAATATTACATCAGTGTTATGAAGCGGTATTCAAAGAAACTGCTGAGTATCACCGATATAGTAGTGGCTGATGCATTCTTCTCCACATCCACGTTCGAGAAGGGCATATCGGATCTTGACTTCTATCTGGTCAGCCGCTTCCGTGACAACGCTTGCCTGCATTACATTCCCAAGAGGGAAAAGAGGCGTGGACGACCAAGAGTCAAGGGAGACAAGATTGACTTGGCAAACCTCAACCCCTCATGCATGGAAGAACTGCACATTGATGGACTGGACGGAAAGGCGTACACCCTCGAGGCTTATGCCAAGGCTCTGAAGAAGAGGGTGCGACTTGTCATCTGGCGAATGCCCGGTGGAAAGTGCAAGTTGTTCTTCTCGACAAAACTCTCAATGATGGGTGAGGAAGTATTGAAGACATACCGCACTCGTTTCCAGATAGAGTTCTGCTATCGCGACAGCAAGCAGTTTACGGGACTTATGGATTGTCAGGCAAGACACAAGAGCCAGTTAGACTTTGCGTTCAACGCATCGTTCGCCTCACTGAATGCCGCCAAGGTCTTTTGTTGACTTCTTTGTCTAAATCTAATTTTCTTTTCTGTAATTCTTGACAGAGTCTCTTGAATTTTTCTACTTTTTCCATTTTATTAGGTTTATATTAGGTTATTATTTAATCCCATAATATTCTGATTGGGAATAATTTGGGAACATTTATAAAATAAGAAAAAGCTAAGTGTTTAATAATAAACTACTTAGCTTTTCTTCTAGTACCCAGACCCGGTACAATGTCGTGAAAACAAGAGAAACCAAAAGAATATATTATATTGATAATCAGCTATTTGCAATTTTCTTATATTTGGTGATTTTGCCCTTTTTTGCCTGTTTTTTGTTAGATAGTACACTTTTAGTACACTTTGATATTTCAAACTTTTTAGTATCTTTGCAAAATAAGAAAACATCTGAAAATAAACGAGTTAATGATTTTACTCGGTTTGATACGCATTTAGGTACATAACTATCAACTATGGCAAAATTAGAAAATAAAGCAAAGGAAAACCCGAAATTGGAACAAAATACTCTTTCTGATGGTCGGATAAGTCTTTATCTTGAGTATTATCTTGGTAGAGAAGAAACGCCTGTTTTGGATGATAATGGTAATCCTGTTTTGTATGAAACAGGTAAAATGGTGGGTAAGCCCAAAGTACACATCAAGCACAATAGGCGAAAAGAAAACTTGCAGTTGTACTTGATTGCTAAGCCCCGTACTCCTATAGAACGACAACAAAACAAAGAAACGCTTGAACTGGCCACCAAAATTCGTGCGGAGCGTGAACAACAGTTTAAGGAGAGCATGCTTGGTTATCGTCTGAAGAAAGACAGAAATGTTAACTTCTTAGACTATTATCAGGCTTACATTGATTGCTATACAAAGAAAGACCTGCGGATGATAAAGATAGCCTTGAATCGTTTTAAGGATTTTCTGAAAGAGCAATATCCAGTTTATGAGTTCAGTATTAAGCCCGAACTAATAACCAAGGATATGATGGAACACTTTGTTGAATATTTGCAATCAAGAAGTGTTGGTGAAGGAGCAAAGAGTATCTATCAGCGTTTCAAGAAAGTGGTGCGTTATGCTATTGATCACGAAGTGATGCTGAAAGACCCCTGTAAGGGTGTGGTATGCAAAGTGGATGAACAGATTCTGCGTAAAGATGTGTTGTCTATGGATGAAATCCAATCACTGATTCAATGCCATTACGATAATGAAAACCCAAATGTCAGACGAGCATTTATCCTCTGTCTGTATTGTGGTCTGCGCTTCTGCGATGTGAAAGACCTAACTTATAAGAACATTGATTACACCAACCGCCTATTGAAATTTGAGCAGAACAAGACTAAAGGGCATTCGGCGTATAGTGGTGTAGTTATTCCTCTGAACGATGGATTGCTATCATTGATAGGCGAAGCTCCAGACGATTTGGATTCTTCTATATTCAATCTTCCCTCGTATGAGAGCTGCTGTAAATCTGTGAAACGATGGGTAAAACGTGCAGGCATCAACAAACATATCAGTTGGCATTGTGCTCGCCACAGCTTTGCGGTAAATATCCTTAATAATGGCGCCAACATCAAGACCGTTGCAAGTCTTTTAGGGCATAGTGGATTAAAGCACACGGAGAAATATACTCGTGCTGTGGATAAATTGAAGTCGGAGGCGATAAATAGCTTGCCTGAATTGAAGCTGTAAGCATTTGTTATAGATTGTCAATTAAAAGTATTACTATTTCTTACTAACAAGCAAGTGTGGTGAGAAAAAAGATAATTTAGTGATGTTATTGGCTAAACAAAGCCATTTTCTGCATTATATTCAATTATATTGTGTATTTTTGTATTCTTATTATAAACTATCCATTATCAATAGTTCGTTAAAATTTGAGTATATGGCTACGCAGCCTTAGGCTGCCAACCAATGAGTTCTTTGACAATCTTACTAATTAAAGTTCGGTTCGGTCGGCATCGGGATATATCGAAAATTAATTTCGTATAGTTCGCATTGAACATCAACGACTTAACTTTTGCCATGGAATTGTCCATACCATTGTCTTTCATGAAGACCTTGGCGGCATTCAGTGAGGCAAACGATGCGTTGAACGCAAAGTCTAGCTGTCTCTTGTGTCTTGCCTGACAATCCATAAGTCCCGTAAACTGCTTGCTGTCGCGATAGCAGAACTCTATCTGGAAACGAGTGCGGTATGTCTTCAATACTTCCTCACCCGTCATTGAGAGTTTTGTCGAGAAGAACAACTTGCACTTTCCACCTGGCATTCGCCAGATGACAAGTCGCACCCTCTTCTTCAGAGCCTTGGCATAAGCCTCGAGGGTGTACGCCTTTCCGTCCAGTCCATCAATGTGCAGTTCTTCCATGCATGAGAGGTTGAGGTTTGCCAAGTCAATCTTGTCTCCCTTGACTCTTGGTCGTCCACGCCTCTTTTCCCTCTTGGGAATGTAATGCAGGCAAGCGTTGTCACGGAAGCGGCTGACCAGATAGAAGCCAAGCTCCGATATGCCCTTCTCGAACGTGGATGTGGAGAAGAATGCATCAGCCACTACTATATCAGTGATACTCAGCAGTTTCTTTGAATACCGCTTCATAACACTGATGTAATATTCGACGAGTGTCTTGTTCCTCATCTTCAGCGCGGAGTTCCCTATTGTCTGATGGGCACGCAGCATCATGCACTTGTTGTTGGCAACATCCAGCAAGCCGATGCCCATGATTTCAAGTCCGTGCTTCACCGCCCCTGCACATCCCGACCAGAACCGTCCGATATGAGGAGTCTTCTTCCCGGCCTTGCTGATATAGCATGGGTCTATGGCAATGGCAAGTAAGCCTTCCATTTCCAACACACGCCTTGCAAGAGACAGGTTCAACAGAAGCCAATCAATGCAGTCTTTCTTCTTGCGGTTGAAATTCTGACGATAGGTCTGCTCGCCATGCTTGCCGTAGCGAGCCATCTGTGTGAAGTTTATCTTTCTGGGTAGAATCATATATAAAGTCAGTATCTCGATGAGCAGAGTCTGGAAAGTTTTTGCTAACTTTGCACCAGATTCTTTCATTGATGTACGGATTGCACCCTTGAGGATCTCCTCATATTGGCTAAGTGGTTCTGAAATCATCATACTTTTAAAGTCTTGAATAAATTATAAAGGTACTGAAAATCAGGCACTTAGCCAAATTTATTTAGTTATGTTTTGTTAATCAATTCGCTCATTTTCAAACAATTATGTGATTATTAACAGAGTATTGATTATGGACAAGGATATCAATCGCATAAAAGTAGTACTTGCAGAGAAGAAAAGGACTAACAAATGGTTAGCAGAACAGTTGGGGTGTGCACCAACCACGGTTTCTAAGTGGTGCACCAATGTTTGCCAACCGACTATGGAGACTTATCTCAAAATAGCGAAGCTACTAAATGTTGAACTGACAGAATTAGTGAGAAAAGAAAACAATGTATAAAATGACTTGGGATAAAGAAACGGGCGGTGTACTGCTCCATTCACGCATTGTGGATGGAACGCTTGGTATATCTCCACGTCCTGTATTCTGGGAAGAACTCGATTTGCTTAAACTCAACGAATTAGGATGGAAATATCCTCACACAGAAGCTCCTTTGTTGTGGGCAGTCAATAAGCAATATTGGTATCAAGGCGAACTGATGTTCGAGGCTAAAGGTGCCAACATCTACGACCCTGCAACTATTATATTTCAGCCTGGGAAGGAAAAAGTAGAGTTGAAGCCCGTTGATGTCAAGAAAATGTTGGAGCGCAACGCCGAATTTATGTTCTTGCTGGAGAGCGAGGCCATAGAATTCATTCGCGAAACGTTCACACAGTATGCTGGCGCAAAAAGAAGTGTGACCGAGGTGAAGGCGAATCAACTTGATTATGAAGCTCTCGCAAAGCGCATGGAGGCCAAGATTAAAAAGAAGATGGCCATTGTGCGAGAGGACTGCGACAGTTTCGAGATAATGCCTCTCGATACTGCCGAGGAGCAAGGTAAAAAAGTATTCCACACGACAAAAATAGATAAGTTCATCGCTTCTTTTTCCGGCGGAAAGGACTCTCAGGTGGTACTCGACCTTTGCACACGTGCCATTCCAAGCACAGAGTTCGAGGTGATTTATTCTGATACTGGATATGAATTGCCACCGTCATTGGATTTGTATCAGCAGGTGCAAGACCATTATCATCAACTCTTCCCTAACTTAAAGTTCTCGCTCACTCGCAATCATGAGAGGGTGCTCAATTATTGGGACAAGATAGGAACGCCAAGCGATAAGCATCGGTGGTGCTGTTCGGTAATGAAAACAGCCCCTTTATACCGTTCGCTAAAAATTAAAGGAACAAACAAGCAGGCAAAAGTTCTTGCTTTTGAAGGAGTGAGAGCTGAAGAAAGTGCTATGAGAAGTAATTATGAACGCATTGGAAAAGGAGTTAAGCATGACACCGTAATAAATGCTCGCCCTATCTTAAATTGGAATACTACAGAAATTTTCATATATCTTTTTGCTCACAATTTACCTCTTAATGAAGCTTATCGGCTTGGAAAGCCAAGAGTTGGATGCCTAATTTGTCCTTTCTCTTCTCCATGGGATGATATGATTGTGAATAAACAATATAAAAAAGAACTAAAACCTTTCTTGTCACGCTTGGTCAACTTGTCAAAACAACGCCATATTCCAAATTTAGAGCAATACATCAAAGAACACAAATGGAAACTCCGAGCAAGTGGGAATGATATTCGTTCAAAAACAAAAGTAGTCTTCTTAAAACAGTTTCCAACGTTTGTAGCACATGTTTCCAATGCGGAGAAAAAAATAGAGGATTGGCTTCCTGTTCTATGTAAATATAATATAATAGGAGGGGGGAATAAAAGATCTGGGGAATTATACTTTGATAAGACGGTATATCGTTTTGACATTACATATAAATCTGAACAAAACTATACATTTACCTTACATGAGGTGCAAAACCCTCAACTGGTACAGCTTATTAAAAGAATTATTTATAAAAGTGCGTTTTGCATTAACTGTGAAGGGTGTGAAGTAGAATGCCCTACGGGAGCTCTATATGTTTATCCCAAAATTAAAATTGATAAATCTAAATGTATTCATTGTCATAAGTGTCTTTTATTTCATGACCAAGGATGCATTGTTGCAAATTCTTTAACTATGACAACTTCAACAAATACAAGAGGTGGAGGTATCTCAAAAATAGGTACCTTCGGAATCCACAGTGAATGGCTACAAGAGTTTCTTTCCGACCCTGAGGGTTTTTGGATTAGCAATTCTTTAGGAAACAAACAAGAACAGAGCTTTAAAGCATGGCTGATAGATGCTGAATTGATTGACCAAAAGAAAATCTTAACATCTTTTGGCGATTTTTGTTTTAAGCATCATGAAAATGAATTTGATTTAATGTGGGAACTCATTTGGACTAATCTAGCATACGGTTCTGTTCTCACTAACTGGTTTATCAACACCATAAATCCAGAACAGCAATTCACAAAAGCACTTCTTGATGAATTGGCTATTAATGTATTTAATGGAACAAAGAATACCGTAACTTATGCTATAGGAGGCTTCATGCAAATATTCAAATATTCACCAATTGGTGATTTTCTTTGTCAAGGTCAATCGGATGACGGTAAGAATTATTTTCGTGGGCGACATGAAGAACTTTCAGAAGTGGCATTTGCTTATTCTATATATAAGTATGCGGCTTCTAAGGGTATTCGTTCTTTACGTATTTCAGACTTCTATGTTGAAGATTGCCAAACTGGACCTTTTAAAGAGTTTGCAATATCCAAACTTACGTTTACAAAATTGCTTCGTCAATTAAATTCTGCTTCAAATAGAATTCTTATTGCTGAACTAAACTCGGGTCTTGATAGCATTACACTTAGAGAAGATTTAAATCCGATGAATATACTAAAACAGTTAGTTTTGTAAATATGTATTCTCGCTTAAAAATAGAATATTACAAGAATTTACTTCGTACGATGAGAGTATCAAGAGTTAATGGCAAGAACAATTATGCCAAACCTATACTCATGCTTTCAATCTTACAAGGAATAAATAACGGTAGTATAATTGATAATCGCATCGTATTGACTGAATCTTTGATAAATACTTATGAGGCTTTCTTCAAGGAATACTGCCAGCAGTCTATCACGTCACCTATTTATCCTTTCTATTATTTGAAAGGAGATGGATTCTATCATCTTGTAGGTAGTTATAGCCGAAAGAATCCTTCTGCCAAATACCTTCGTGAAAACGTAGAGTATGCAAAATTGGATGACGATCTGTGGCAGCTCTTACAAAATGAAGAAGCAAGAAACGAGATAAAAGAAACCATCATAAATTACTTTATAAATCCTAACAAGGAATAAAAACAATAATCGTATGTCATATAGTAAAATAGTGACGCTTAGACAAATGCGTCCCGCTTATAATATTAAAGAGGAGAGCGATGGCGAATGGAAAACTTTCATTGCGAACGACCAGTTTAACGGAGTTTTGCATAAAGTAATCAGTGCCGTGCGCAACAACGATGCTGACAATCACAAATCTATCTGGATTGCTGGGACATACGGTACGGGAAAGAGCCACGCAGGGGCTGTCATTCAGCATTTACTGTGCGACCCCATAGACGATATTCGTGAATATGTGGAGGACGAATATAAGAAAGAACGGTACGATGTTTTACGCAATAGCCTCTTGCAACTCCGCGAAACAAAGCGGCTTTTTCCCGTAAATCTGTATGGGCAACAGAGTATTGCTCACGAGGAAGACTTATCGTTACAAATGCAGCGTGAGGTAAAGCATGCTCTTTCAGCAGCAAATATAGATGTTACTGTGCAGACAGACTTTGATATGTATGTGCAGCATATCGAGGACCAGTCACAATTTTGGGAGAATCTCATAGAGCAAAATGCTCAACTTGCAAGTGTGGCTCCAGATACCAATAAGTTGAAGCAACGTCTGATGGCAGCTGACACAGATGTGCTTGATAGTGTGCGCCAAGCCTTGCGTATAGGAGGATACGACATTCGCCTGAAAAGCAACAACCTTAAGCAATGGATATTTGAGGTGCAGAATGCCCTTAGAGAAAAAACCGATTACGATGGTATGCTGATTATCTGGGACGAGTTTACCGAGGTAATGACCTCAAGCATAGGAACCCGCTTGTTGGTACAACTTCAGGAACTTGCAGAGTCTATGATGAACACAGAGAATGACACTTACTTCTTGTTTATATCTCATCCCTCAGCTCTAAATACGCTTAAACAAGAAGAACGCGAAAAGACCAAAGGGCGTTATCATTATATGGTATACAATATGGAACCCGTTTCGGCATTCAAAATCATGTCGAAGAAGTTCAAGATTGTAAACTACACTTTGTACATGATGCGCCAAGAACGCTTCTTTGGCATGCATCCAGACTTGTTAGAGATGTTCAGCAGCGCCAGTACTGATACGGAACAAACGATAGAAAACATCAAAAACTTGTTCCCTTTACACCCTTCCACTGCCAACCTTGCTACTTATTATGCACGCGAAGCAGGAGCTAGCAGCAGAAGCGTATTTGAATTTTTGGCAAGTGATGCTGTGCGCGACTTCCTTGATGACGATGAAGCTTATCATGCAGAACAGACCATTACAGCCGATTATCTATGGGACTATGTACGAGAATACTTTGAAAGCGACAGTACCAAGTTTGGCGCCGTCACCGAGAGGTATAACAGCCACCACTTAGACGTAGGAAGTCAGGGGGGCAATTACTTAAAAGTCTTTAAGGGTATTTTATTGCTGAATGCTTTGAATAACATCGCAAACAACGATACAGTTACACCCAGCACCGAGAATATTGAGAGTTTATTCTCAGGTACGGAAGTAGAAGATGAGTTGGAAGAGATACTTGATTTCTTTAATGATAAGAGTATTATCCAACGTCAGCCGAATGGCAACTTCTCTATTCTTTTCACAGCATTGCCGGGCGACGAGATACAAAAAATACAAACAGAACTAAAAACCACACGCTTCCTGTTTACCGATCAGGTAATTAAGTTTGGATG
Organism: Prevotella disiens; assembly: GCF_900454955.1. NCBI lineage: Bacteria > Pseudomonadati > Bacteroidota > Bacteroidia > Bacteroidales > Prevotellaceae > Prevotella > Prevotella disiens. The sequence continues at coordinate 392,978 of NZ_UGTL01000001.1, forward strand.
CACAGCTGATAATGCTTTCAAACGAAATTTATCTCAAGTGGCTCGCCCTTATACATTCCATTTTTTCAGTGTGCAGAGTAACGAGTACACGTTAATGAACCAAATAGAAAATGCAAAGAAACAGGCGAAATGTTACGAGACATTCCTTGCCATTATGGTGGCTCGAAACAATCAGGAACTTTTGCTTCTGAAAGAGATTGCGGAGAAGAATTGCAAGGATGAACGGTTCGAAACTATTACATTTGTCGTTATTGAGAGAACATTGGGCGATCAAGAGTATGAACGTTTCATAGAATATCAAGCAAATGCACAATGTGCCCAAAGCCACAATCTACCACAGCAACAACAAACCTATACCAAACAAGCTGAAGATATGATACAGGACTGGGTGAACAAAATGCGCGGTGGGAATGTGACGTTCTATCTTAATGGGGACAGCATGACCATTGTAGGAAGCAAGATGACCAGTACCATCAATGGCAGCATCGCACCAAGCATTTTTACGAGTGGCCCTGAATCGCTGGAAACCATACGAACAAAATTTAGCGCAACCTACTGGAAGAAAGCATCGGTGAAAGCAACAGTTGATGCCGTGTTAAGTTACAATACGAAGCAAGATATTATAGACAAGTGTGGAGGCCCCGCCCGCCATGTAGAGTTCTTGTTACAAGACAGTGTAGATGACAACTTAGCTTGGAAAGACACCGTCTCGCCCAATCACCCACTGAAAAAAGTATGCGATTATGTGGATGAATGGCTTAGTGGTAGGCATACTAACAAGAATCAAAGTTTTAATCTTGGTGACAAACTTATAGGACTAACAGAAGCACCCTTTGGACTCTTCCAAAGTTACGCACCAATGGCAATGGTAGCCTTCGCCATGCGCAAGTATATCAATGTTATATTTGACACCAACGGCAAACAGCGCACGGCCCAGCATCTTGTAGAGGATGTCGTGGAGATGTTCAAAACTTGGGAAAGTGGCAGGTCAAGCAACAAGCTGAACTTTATATTTGAGAGTAAAGAAGCCGGACGGGTTTGCAAAAGCCTTATTAAAATGTTCAATCTGAACAAGCTGAAAGGTTATTCTGACATCAGCAGTCTGAAAGATGCTCGTTGGGCTGTACTTCATGTATATTGTAAAGAAAAAGGCTATCCGCTGTGGTCATTAAAAAACATCGAAGAATGTTCTCCAGAAATAAAAGAATTCATTGACAATCTCATGCGTGTTGTGAGTGATCCAGAAAGTATGAAGAACCCAAGTCTGCTGGAAAACACCATTAATGGTTACGATGCTTTAAAAACAGACTTTGGTAATCTGCTCATACCCTCTGCAGACTACTTCCACAAAGGCTTTGTAACATATATGCAGAGTATAGACAAGGTAAATGTGCAGGATGACGAAGTGGAAGAAGCACTAAAATATCTGCATGAGCATTTGGAAAGTGAGATCGGCATGTGGACAGAGGAAGAGGTGAAAGACAAATTGAAAGATTGGCGTATATCTAAAGCTACGCCTACCATTCAGCCTACATCATCATTTAACCCCTCTACTATTGTAGCTGAGCCCTCTGTAGACACTCCCACAATTAATTCTGAAGAGTTAAAGAAGAAGCGTAATAAAGCCATTAACCGCATAAACAATAGTGAGGACTTGCGTCAAGCTGTTGAAAATATGATTGCCGAAGAAGATAGTTATGTCATAGATATATTGTTGAAATATGTATAAGGAACCGTTCAGAGAAATGGATGCCCTCAAAGCACATGTTGAGGACGACAAGCAAGCAAAAGGTATTGGTGCTTCTACCTTAGATAGATATCCAATACGATTTGTACTGTTTGACAATTTTCGAAACTGTTATGACTTTGTAGATTTTCTACAAACAGAACAAGGTGTATATGTTGAAAGTGTTGATCATTGGATAGATACTAACTATCCTGACCTTCTCATTACACATGTGGAACTTGCAGATCGAATTAAGGAACACATAAAGAAAAAAAGTCCTAATGATTGCGTGATTGCACCATTCTCTGAACTTGCTCGCTTTTATGACAACGAGGATAAAAAATCCTTTGACGCTTTGATAAAAACCATCAAAGCCATTCAAGCGACCCCAATGGCTCAAAAACAACACCAGCGTGTTTATATACCACTCGTAGGTCTGGAAGGTAAGATGAATACTTTCAAAAATGATAGCCAAATCAATATTTGGAGACTGATATCAGGAGATAAAGACTTGACATACAAACTTATCCTAACAGAAGACACAGACTTTGGGGTAAGTGGGCTGGGAGCTAACTATACCATTGTAAACAGCATTCGGGAGTGGCTGAATATATGGAAAGATAGCGCACAACAAATTTCACCGCAAATTATCTGCAAGTCAAAGGCTATCTTTGCCAATGCTCGATTTGCTCAACCTGACAATGCTTTCTCTTATCAGATCTGTCATACTGCATTCCAATTTTTAGCGGATGGTTTGAATCTTGAATTTGATGGTATTGTGCCATTGGAAACTGACGGAGATAACTGGAATATATTGGCAGAGAGCATTGATGTTAGTAATGGCTTTAATTTTAATAATTTCGTTAAACAATACTTTAGTATCAATGATATAGAATCATATATGGACTTCATTCGTCTTTGGTTTGACAATCCCTATATGTTCAGCCGTTGGCTTTTGGCACGTTTCTATATCAACAAAGAAAAAGGTGAAGGCTATTTATGTAGATGTCTTAATGCGATATCTTCTTATGGCACAAATGAACTGATAGAGAAAATGGCAGGGGATATAACGGAAATTGCTGCAGAAATGCAAGTACGCAAATACTGCCTTACCTATGCTGCTCAAAAGAATGTTCAATTATCGAATGCTGCAGAAAACATGATAGCAAAATCTTTACAGAGCTTGCCTGCAAAGATTGGTTATGCTGGGTCATTAAGATATTTTACGGGAATCACACACAAAGAAAAAGAATTTGCAGTAAGTTGGTTGGGACAAGGTCTTATTACACCCAATGAAATATCGGAGTTCTTCCCTGACCTGTACACCTATATGTCTGAAGGTATTGGAGTTGCAACAGGAGTTCCTAATTGGGTGAATTCTTACATTGCGCAATATAAGAAAGCTAAGATTGCTAATCAATACACAACAGATATAGAACAATTTATAAATAAACTTAATGGTTCAGAGTCTTCATTTGATATGTGGTATAATTCTTTCTGTTCCACATATACCTTACTACAAAATCGTGGCGACATTGAAGTTTTTTATTGGATTGACGGATTGGGGGTCGACTGGATTCCTCTAATTAAAAGCATAATTGCTGAGAGAAAAGACCAACAGATTTTCCTCAACGAAATTAGGATTGCTCGTGCCCTTCTTCCTACTAAGACCGATATAAATAAGAAAGATCTACAGCGCCTTCTTCCTCAGGGTGTTCAATTGGAGAAGTCCGGCGACCTTGATGCATTGGCTCATCGTTCAGACAACATCAGTCCATTTACCATTATCAAAGAAATAGATGTTGTACGAAGAAGTATTGAAGAAATTTTGCATAAATACATAGGTAAGAAGATTGCTATCATCTCTGATCATGGTATAACATATTTGTCACAACTTGTAAATGGAAAAAATATGGTAGGCGTGGATAGCGACCATCACGGACGCATTGCCATTCGCAAAAGGACAGATTCTGCTGCGGATAACAGCTATTTCCGTTTAGAAGATAACAAAACACTGTGTGCACTAAAGCATGAATCGCTTTGTGGTAAAGTTCCTTCAGGGCAAGGTGTTCATGGTGGCTGCACACCAGAAGAAGTCTTAGTACCCATTTTTATAATTTCAAATACACCTGTGGCAAGCAACGTATCATTCCATCTGATAACAAATGAAGTTAGTGGTGTTAACCCACGCATACAATTTGATATTAAGAACATGCCATCAATAGATACTCCTTTTGTCCTTTACAATGGAATAAAATACAGAGTTCGTCATGTGTCTGATGATAGATACGAAACTGAGGATATAACACTGGATGGTAACATTACAAACTTTACCTTCCTTTTGGGTGAATTTACTCACCCCTTCAACGTTAAGGTAACTACAGGAATCCAAGAAGAAGATTTATTTGCTTTTTAATAAATAACCCCTTATGAAAGACGAAATAAGCCAAAAGATAAGACAGCACTTTTCTGCGATGTCTATTTATAAAGATCCAGCATCTACAAGCAGTCTTTTTGCAGGTAGAAACCTTCCTGCCTTTGTTAAAGATTTCCTGCTAAAACGCTATTTAAATATCCAAACAGGTGAGGTGGATAAAATGGCTCTCACTCAATTCTTAGATAAAGTTATTCCAACAAAACAAGGCAGTGTGAAAGACAGACTGCAAAATGGAGAAGAAGTTACACTTTTGGCTCGCTTTGTGGTATACATTGACATTGTAAAAAATGAGCGTCAATTTGCCATTCCTGATTATGGTATCAAACAACGTGAGGGGCTAATTCCAGAATATGTTTATTCTCGCAACCCTGGCGAATTTGTTGAGGGTGAGAAATGGGGTATTATCAAACTTTGTCTACTGCCAGACGATGATGGCAAAAAAAACCATATCCAAATGGTAGATTATAAACCATTCAAACCTTATAGTTCTGTGGATATCTCCTATCTTGCAGAGGCACGTAACTATTTCACCACTTTAGAATGGATTGACGTGTTGTTGTCTGCAATGGAGTATGACCCTGATGGATTCACATCGCTAACCCAAAAATTGGAGTTCCTTACCCGTTTGCTCATTTTTATAGAGCCACGTCTGAATGTGATAGAGTTAGCTCCTAAAGGAACGGGTAAAAGTTATGTCTTTGGCAATCTTTCTAAGTATGGCTGGCTGGTAAGTGGTGGCAAGGTGACGCGTGCTAAGTTGTTTTTTGACAAAACGAAACAGCAGAATGGTATTATCAAAAACCATGACTTTACAGTATTCGATGAAATACAGACTATCGTTTTCCAAGAGCCTGCCGAGATTCAAGCTGCTCTAAAATCATATTTGGAAAGTGGTAAGACTACCATTGATAATAATGAGTTTTCTTCGGAGTGTGGCTTGATGCTTATGGGAAACATTCCTTTGTCAGTTCAACACATGCCAGTGTCGCCTTTTTATTTCAGCAACCTGCCAGAGAATTTCCGTGAGTCGGCTTTGCTCGACCGCTTTCACTGCTTTATTGAAGGGTGGCTTCTCCCGCGAGTGGACAAAAGCATGATTTTCAAAGGATGGACTATCAATGTGGAATACTTTTCTGAAATTCTCCATACAATGCGTACACAGAATACCTATGGATTATTATTCGATCAACTCGTCCGCTTTGAAAATAAAGCCGATGTGCGAGATAGTAATGCCGTGAAGCGTATTGCTACAGCCTATATGAAACTGCTATTCCCGCACTGGCAGCGTACCGAGGATATAAATGAGGAAGAATTTAAGATGTATTGTCTTGACCCAGCGGTACATCGTCGTGGCATCGTAAAGGAACAATGTCATAACATCGATCCTGAGTTTAAGAGCCGGATGCCTTACGTTGAAGTAGCACAAAAAGGTTTCACTGAAAATAAACTCTTTTAAACGATGGTTGTCTATTATATAAATGAGGTAAGTGATAATCTGAGAACATATACCTTTCCTTTTAAGGAAGGTGATATTTGTATGCTCCATGAAGGAGATATTGTAAAAACGGTTTATATCGATAGCGATGTGGAAGATAATTCTATCTTTCGAGACTTCCGTTATATTGATACAAAATCTTTGAGAGGTTATCACTTTCCAAATACAGACACTATTCTTTGTACCCCATATGAGAGAGGTAAGGCAAATGGCGATAAAGCTCTTGTTTCGCTCCTGTTGACGGATTGTAACGGAGAATGGCTTACCGACTTCCTAAATGACACGCAGGCTATTCTGGAGGGTACATGTGACTACTGGGACCTAACAGTTCTTCGTCGATTAACGAGCGAAGAAAATATAAACATCGTTTTTGAGACTCCTATAGAAGAGTCATTTACAAACAGGATGCCGAAACTGGTTTACCTACCTGAAACCGATAATTTTAGAATTTACTCCAAAGAACTTAACTTATCCGTTGGTGACTATTGTTTTTGCCATATAGCCAATGGCATTATACTGATTCAAATAGACAAGGAATCCGATATAATAGACAATGTATCTGATTTCAGATTGATAGAAAGTGTCAAAGAACCAGAAATCATGTTGCCATTGGGTACAACGATCCTCTACGATAACACAAATGTCAGAGAGGACAAATTTTTGTTTCGTTTTGATAGTATAGTTAAGCAATCTGTATCCAAATCCATCTTGTTTTGTGCTCTTAACGATTTACCTTTGTCTGAAGACGAAGATGTTAAGGATTATTTAGATGGAAAAGATGAAAGCGACAATTTTTCTGAAAACAAGCATTTGTCTTCTCTATTACTTGAGATCATAGGGACTCTCGAAAAGAAGATGGAGCAAAGAAACTATTCCATCCTAAAAGATCTTATAAGGGGTGATTCCAGAAGTGAAGTTGCCAAGAAGAATAATCTTTCACAAGAAAGAATACGACAACTATATAAGAAAACACTGGAAGAGGTTAAGTTTATTCTTATTAATGAAGCCCAAAAGAATGAACAACTATGTAAAGACAATATAATACTAAAAGCGCAAGCTCAACTCTATATTGAGGAGATAGAGCGATTAAGAAGCGTAGTAAAGGATGAAAGTTTGAGAGAGCCTGCTAATCTATCTGTAGATATCAATACTTGTATTTCAGAAATACTCCAGACTCCTATCCTGAATCTACATCTTCCTGTAAGAGCTGTCAACGTATTAAATATTTTAGGTATCTCTACTTTAGGTGAAATTCCCAAGATAGATACAGTAGCCACCATACTTAATGTGCGAAACTGTGGGAGGAAGACTGCCCATGACATAGAAGTCTTCATTGAAAAGTTCGGTCTTAGATTCAGAATGACGAACAATGAAATTGTTAATACATTGATAAATGCAGATTTAAGCAAGATCTCCCATTTCCTCAAATAAGGATTATAGCTTTAATTGTTGCATGTTTTTTGATGTCTATCATAATAGCAAAAATAAAAATATATGACGATACAAGAAATACAGACTCGCAAGGAAGACCAGACTTTTGATTGCAAAAGCATTCAAATTGATTCGAAGGCTTTGGCTATTACCATTGTGGCGTTTGCTAATGCTGACGGTGGTGATATCGCTATCGGTGTGTCTGACAAGACAAGGAAGACAGAAGGGGTTGACCAGCATACGGAAAAATTGAATGAATTGTTGCGTGTGCCCTTAGATTTCTGTAATCCTTCTGTGGCTATTACCAGCGAGTTGTTATCATGCACGGATAAGGATGGAAACGAGAACCATATTTTATTGATGCACATTCCTGCCAGCTCTGAATTGCATGTCAATCAAGCTGATGAAGCCTTTATGCGTGTCGGTGACAAAAGTAGGAAATTGTCTTTTGAGGAGCGCATACAGCTGATGTATGACAAGGGCGAGCGCTACTATGAAGATACGGCTGTGTATGGTGCTACGGTTGATGACATTGATATAGCTGCTGTAGAAAGATATACAGAATTGATTGGTTATACCAAGTCTGCCAATCAATATCTACATGAGAATAATGGCTTCATAACTACCAATGTTAAGGGAGAGGAGCAAGTTAGTGTGGCTTGTATCCTGTTGTTTGGTAAATATCCTCAAAAGTTCTTTCCTCGTGGGCGTACTCGCTTTATCCGTTATAAAGGCACAGAAGAAAGGGTGGGCGCAGAAATGAACGTGATTAAGGACGTAACTTTTGAAGGAACGATACTTGATCAGGTGAAAGCCACGATAGCTTATCTTGAAACCCAAGTAGAGGAACACACCTTTCTTGGACAGCATGGACAGTTTGTAACCAATAGGGATTACCCAAAGTTTGTGATTCAAGAAATGGTTGTCAATGCCTGTTGCCACCGTGCCTACAATATTAAAGGTACGGAAATCCAAATTAAGATGTTTGACAATCGCCTTGTATTCGAGTCGCCGGGTAGATTGCCAGGAACGGTCAAGCCCTCTAACATCCGACATACGCATTTCTCACGAAATCCTAAAATAGCCCAATTTCTTAAAGCATACGACTTCGTGAAGGAATTTGGTGAGGGTGTGGATCGAGTGTGCAGAGAGTTGGAAGCTAATGGTACACCACATTTATCTTTCCATCTTGATGATTTTATTTTGAAAATTACAATACCGAAGGGTTCATCTCAAGTTAAAAACCAAATAAATGCAACTGCAAATGCAGAAAAGAGGACTGTAAATGCAACTGTAAATACCCAAAATGCAACTGTAAACAGCAAGAACCTTATTAAGAGGTTAATTGAAAAGGCAACTGTAAATGGAGAAAAGCTCACAACTAATCGTATATCCATCTTGCAGTTAATGGTTGAAAATCCTTATATAACTAAGGATGAAATGGCAACAATTACAGGGCTGAATGGAAGTACTATCATGCGAAATATTGAAAAAATGCGTGGCAAATATCTTCGTAGAGTAGGCTCTGATAAAAATGGTTTTTGGGAAATCATATACTAAAATATTGCATAACAAGCCCAACCAAACGAGAATTTTGGTTGGGCTTGTTACATATGGAGAACTACCTCAATTTTCTTTGTATCAGACTATCTGCCTTGTGCTTCAATTCCATATCGTAATCATCTGCTTTTTCCTTGATTAGTTTAATAATCTTTTCATTGCGATGAATGTCAAACACATCGTTAAGCCATAGGATTTCCTTAGGGCTACAACCTCTCCATACTCTAATGATACGAAATTTCAAGGCATCATCCTTGTATTGCTGTTTACTTTGCCACAAGAAGTAATTACCGACCAAAGAAACAAAACAAAGCATAGATACTGCCACCATAGTAGTAAATGCTTTCGATGACTTGATGTCAAAGCTATGCCTGTGAAGTAGTTTCTGCGGTATTGGATGCTCTTTCTGTTCCTGCCATTCGTGCAACATGGTCAAGACGCTTGCCACCAATTTGTCCATGGATTTAGCCTCCTCGTCCTTGATGCGTACTTGTACTCCAATATACTTGTTAATCACGTCTTTTGTACGCTGTTCATACTGATTAAGCAATTCCTGTTCTTTCTGCTCATCACTTTGTGCTAGTGTAGATTGAACAGGGAGGGAAACAGAACCGTTCTCCTTTTCTTTCAACTCCTTTAGCTCCCTGTAAATTGTCTCCAGTTTGTTTTTGATTTCCTCAAAGAGGACAAATGTATTATTATCAGCCATAGTTATAAATGTATTTTACGTTTTTTCTTTTTCTTCTTTTTATCAAGTGTGTTGTAAACCTCCGCAGGGACAGTACCATGAGTTTGAAACAAATCCAATCCTCCTTCTATGAGGTTGTTGGTAATTTCGCTCGTAACACTTGCAACATTAGATATAAGATTTATCGTTCCTTGCATCTGCTGTTTGTGTTCCCTGTTATTTTGTTGCAGGGCAAAGTCTATCTTGGAATAACTGAAACCCCTATCCACCTTTGAACCGTTGAAATGATAACCGTTCTTTTCAAAGATGATACCTTGCACCTCCTGTGAGTTGCTTTTGAACTTAAAGCGGACATCAATATCTTGCTTTTTCAAGTGAGCAAGAAGGTCTTTCCAATTCCTGCACTGAGCAATCTCTGCTTTCAACGTCTGATAGATTTCATACTTGGTCTTATCAGGTTCTTTCAAGCGATACTCTTTGACTTTCTCTTTGCCATCAGCAAAGTATAAACCATATTTGGTGGTCAGTTCCTTACAAATCTTCTCACTTTTGAACCTATCGTTACGGTCAGAGATAGTCTTTCCGTTATTATCTATCCGATTGAAAGCGATATGAACATGTGGATGTTCCTTGTCAAAGTGGCGACCGATAATGTACTGCGTATCTTTTATTCCCATCTTCTCCATGTATTCACAAGCGATCTGCGCCATCCATTCATTACTGAGTTTGGAAGAATCCTGTACAGAGAAACTTAGGGAGATATGTCCCACAACCTTACCCACTCGCGGATTAAGTTCTGTTTGGTCGATGAAACTTTGGACAATATGACTAATACTGTCTGTCCGCACTCCGGAACAGTCTATAAGCTCCGTTCCTTTCTTCGGGTCAAGGATGTAATTGATTACACCCTTGAAGCCCGAACCTTTCATTATCTTTGCTATCATCTTCGTATCAGATTTAGGATTTCATCAATCTTGCTAATGATGATTTTATGGAAAGGAGCAATGGTATGAAATCCTTCCGCATTAGCACGATGTGCCAACTGATTGAGATTATTTGCCATGCCACACAGCTTACGGATGAAGTTTGCCTGCTCTACGGTCAGCCGTTCAATGACATTTCCTTTATCAAGAACTTTTCTTACAAACTCACTCATGGTTACTCCTGCACTTTTAGCTTTGCCTTTGAGCGTATAGTAATCCTGCGTATTCAGTTTCACCGTGATACGGTATTTCTTCTTTTCGGCTACGCCCTTGGTTGGACGACCACCTTTTTTATATTCTGTTCTTATCATACTTGTTTCGTTTATTGATTTGATGGAGACCAACGGGATAATCCTCCAAACCGAGTGATAGGAGGTGGAGCAAGTGGTTTTGGTATGCCCAAAACATAAACTTGCTCCTCGAAAAATAGATTATGCGGAACATATTCCTGTAATCATCGCTTAATCCCTTTGGTTTTCTTGATTTCTGCTTTCTCAGAACGTTTGAATTCAGCACACAGATACTCGTTCAAGTCCTTGAAACCATTGTATATAGTTGATGAATCCGTAACAGAATCTCGTAGTCTTTTTGATAATTGCAGGTAGGCATTTCTTCCTGCATCGTCATTGTCTAAGAAACATTGAACACTGTCATAGCGTGATAATCTCTCTATCGCCTTATGAATATTCGTTACAGAATTGAGTATCAAATAATCCTGTTGCCTTAGTCCAGTATTCTGTGGATTTTCTTTCCTTTTCAGTGTCATGAGTGACAGGAAGTCCATGAAACCCTCGAAAAGAAAACAGACTTTCTTTGGCTCGTCGGCATAGAAATGACTGATATCTTTCGGTGCAATGCAGCCCTTGAAGAATGGATTGCGTAATTCGTAGCCACCTGCGATATTGGGAAAACCAATACCGAAGTAATGTTTGCCATTGGAGTCATAATGTAGTTCCTTACATACAGAAGCTGCCACCTCCAGATCAATACATCTGTCCCAGAGATATCTCATCAAAGCTGGGTGAGATAAAGCAAGTATTTGTAAATTCTCAAAATAGTTTGTTTGCTGTTTCTCCTTAATATCTGCAAATGATGTAGAAAATATGGATGTACAATTGGGAACATTATCCTCTATCTTGCGAATAAGATACGACACATCAGAGGATTTGTAGAGCAGTTCTGCTAAGTCTATGATGTTTCCACCCTTGCCAATTCCGAAGTCGTACCATTGGTTACGCTCGGTGTTTACCTTGAATGAAGCATGGCTCTCCTGACGAAAGGGGGAAAGATACCACAACTTGTTGCCTTGTTGCTTAGTGGGAGTATGTCCCAGACTTGCAAGAAAATCTTGCAGCTTTATTGTTTTGATTTCTTGAATGTTCATATTAAAGTGAAGTTGAATGGTATGAAAAATTGATGATTTGATGAAATGAAACATAATATGCTAATTATAAAAGGCTTATATACTCATCGTTGCTTCATCGCAATGCTTATCGAAGTAGAAGATACTTCTTAGAAGTACCAATATCTCGATTGCATGATTTCGTTATTTCCCTATCTCGTTTCTTAACATTTTCCCGAAATACTGAGATTTCTCCTTTATTGCATACCTGACTTTGTTTAGCAAGTTGTACTTTTGTGCGGACAAAAGTGTTGCCGATTTCGTGAAATCGGGAAGGGGGAGGCGCAACTCACGTAAAGGAGCCAACCAAAAGAGAAACTTGATGTATTTTTCTTTTGGATAGTACAGAATACTTCTTTCATCATTCCTTTATACTGATGAGCAAAAGGATGAATGAGCAAGATGTTGCCAATCAGGAATTTATATGCTTCTTTCATCATTTCATCAAAATAATGATTAAATGTTCGCGAGTTGTTCTTTGGTTACGGTATAATACCTACCAGTCCGTTTGATGGGTGAGTAGTTCCGCAAGCTGTTATAGTCTATCTGATAGGTTAGATACGTCAGCGTGTTGGATGCAGGAGTGAGTTTCCATATATCCTGCACTATCCTGCGGACTTGGCTCTTGTCAGCCTTGCATCCAGTGTTGTTCAGCAAGCACACCATATCATTGATACAGAAGGAAAACTCGGTAACAGTCATCTGATCCATCACTTCCAAACAGAGTTCGGACATTTCCAACTCAATCTTGTTTCGGTTACTACGGATAATACGTTGCAAGGCTGGCGTAAAGGTCAGCTTGGGTGCAAACCACATACGACTCTCTTTGTTAGTAGATAATGTGCGGTGCTGTAGGAAATAGAGAAAGGCTGGAATTTCGGCTTTCAGCTTTTGCAGAAAGTCGGTATCATCGCTTTTAAGACGTTCTATCTTCCTGACCCAATATCGGGTTTCTCCCACGTCAATGATGACAGGGAGTAACTCGTTATTGGAACAGAGCACAAACTTGGCAAAGAAGGAGATTTCATCTCGGTCTTTGCCTTTTGCTTCCACCTTATAGGAAAGCGTTGTACTGAGATTTTTCAACCGTTCACTATCCTCCCTGCGGTTGAGTAATACCTCGTCCACAACAATGAGCAGCTTTCCTGCCCAATCCGAATTGAACTGACTGCGAAAATCCTCGTTAGTGTTGAAAGTTACATTGTTCTGGAAAACGGCTTTAAGGAAATTGAGGAATGTACTCTTCCCAGTATTGCGTTCCTCTGACACCATTAGGAGGATGGGTAGTTTCTGCACGGGTTGTAGATAGAGCAACTGCAAATAATCCATACCCAGCTCGTATTGTTCCCCGAAGATGTGACTTATAAGGGATTCAACGTGCGGAAACTCTCCCTCTTTTGGTTGGTGTCCTATTGGCTCGTAGAGATTGAGAAACTTGTCAATAACTGGTTGATAATTCACATGGTTAGGAACAGTACAGAAACCATCATACTTCGGTACAGTGGCAATGAAGTCCTTGCCATAGTCTTGCCGTAGCGTTTCGTTGTTCCATACGATACGCTTCTTGACGAAACCGCCATTGATGCGTGGTTGGTTCACGATCTTGTATAAGGTCGTGCCAACACGGATAAATTCTTCTTGTGCCATGAACTACTTCTGCATTAAAGGTTTGTTGCCCATGATATACCGCTGTGCATCTTGCGTTATCTGCGCAGAAGTTTTAATGGGATTCTGGCGTAGCCATGCTTCAAGTTCTGCTTTCTCAAAGTAAAGCATTTTGCCTTGTGGTTTGTAATGCGGTATCAGATTACCCGATGTGAGTTTGTAGAGATAACTCTTTGAGAGGTTTAAGAACCTGCTGGCTTCTTCAAAACTCAGCACATTCTTATTCATGAATACCATTTGTTCGAGTTCTTCAACTCGGGTTTCTAATGTTTTTTCCATATTGTAAACATTTTGAATTAAACAATATGAAGGTGCACCTTCGCTAATTATTTGTTAACGATGGCAAAATTAGAAACGATAAAAGTAAATGGCGTTGAGCGATGTTTGAGGTGTCAATCTATGCTCAACCTTTTTTCAGTTGTTTGATGTAGTTATCAATGGTTTCCCATCCTTTCGGCTGCTTCATATTGATTTGATCTGTTGCAGTGGAAAGGTCGGTGCGTGTCAGTGGCGTATCTTTTGTTTTCCCCAAGACAAGTTCATTACGAGCAATCGCAGATTGCCATTCATCAGTAATGAACCCTCGAAGATTAAGACTTTGCATGAGATATGCCAGTTGGCGGTTATTGTTTGATTTCAGAACACCTTTTAGTTTACAAGCAAAAAAGTCTTTAAGTATCTTGGGAGATATGCGAGTAGTGAATAATTGAATTTCGTTGATGCAAGTGGTTAGAACCTCAATTTGCTCATCTGTAAAATCAGATTGAAATGGATTTGTTCCTTTACCAATGATGACCGGTTTCTTTTTCTGCTTACATGGGTCGTCGTTTATCAAGACTGAAGAGCGAGTCCGATCGGTTTGTACCTCTGTCAATTCAATTCTTTCTATTTCTGCCATGAGATATTTTGCGTATCGCTCATATAGAATCGCATCAACAAGATACGAGAACATCGGTAGAACATCATTATATACGGTGTGTTCCTCAATGTACTTGGCATATTCAAATAAAGAAATGGAGAAGGAGGTATATTTCTGTTTTTGTTCTTTGGTCAGTGATTCAAAGAAAGTGCTTTCCCACAAAAAGTCATCATCGTTGTAATACTCCTCTACACATGTAAGAGTAGGATGATTCTGATAAATGGAAGAAAGTTCGTCAGTTATTCGGATATATTCTTTTTGCAAAATCTCTTTGAGCTGTATATTGCTTATGCAACTCTTCTTCCTCAGAATATTTCCAATGAGCACATTGTAGGTCTGAGTAATGCAGTAGTTTAATATTCGTTGAATACTGTCAAGCTGTATCTTTAGATTGTCATTTTCCATTTTGTAATTTTCTATGGTGGGTACTGTTTACAAAGATAGGGCATTCGTTGGAGAAAAAGCCAAGAAAGGGAAACAAACAGAATAAAAGGGAAGAGTTGTCGTTAATTAAATATAAATCTGAGTGACGAGAAACTATAAAAGTACACCTTTCTCATTGTATTGTTATATAGTACACTTTTAGTACGCATCGAAAAAGAAAAATCCCTTGTAAATCAATGACTTACAAGGGATTTGCGGTACCCAGACCCGGGCTCGAACCGGGATGGATTGCTCCACTGGTGTTTGAGACCAGCGCGTCTACCTATTCCGCCATCTGGGCTTAATGCCTTTTTGATTAAGCGGTGCAAAGGTATATAGAAAATATGGAAAAAGCAAATTTTTTGATAAAAATATTGTGGTTAATTGTGTAGATGTTGGGTTTAAAGGCTTAGAATGTTGTTTAAAATGGAAAATTCGATGGTTTTGAAGGAATTAAAAAGATCTGTTTTAATGTGTAATAAAAATGATTCTGTAGGTGGAAAAGGGGTAGTAAAAGTTAAAAGCGTAAAATATGGTTCATTCTTTTTAAATAGTATTTTGCTTAAAAATAACACTTTAGCAATTTCATTCTTGTTGCATGTTCTTACATTATATTCTGTTTTCCAACTCATAGAAATTACGAAAATATTGTAGAGGAACGAAAAAATAGTAAAAAAGTGATTTATTTACAGGATTTTACTTACCTTTGCGAATAGATAATCAATTCAAATTTTAAAATAACGAATTAAAATGAGACTAAGACACTTTCTTTTAGTTGCTTTACTCTTTGTTGTAGGATTGGCTAATGCACAGCAGTTTGGTTCTATTCCTGTGAACAAAAACGTGAGGCAAGGTAAGCTCAGCAATGGTCTGACTTATTACATTTTGCGTAATAATTGGCCTGAAAAAGTTGCCAACTTCTACATTGCGCAGCGTGTTGGTTCTATTCAGGAAGAAGAAAACCAACGTGGTTTGGCTCACTTCTTGGAACACATGGCATTCAATGGTTCTGAGAATTTCCCAGATTCTACTTTATTAGAATTTACTCGCTCTTTGGGCGTAGAGTTTGGTAGCGACCTTAACGCATACACTTCAATCGAAGAAACGGTTTATCGTGTGTGCAACGTACCTACAAAGAATCAAACAGCGTTAGATTCTTGCTTGTTGATTATGAAAGACTGGTCAAATGGTCTTACGCTTGCTGATAAGGAAATCGACAAGGAACGTGGTGTGATTCACCAAGAATGGCAACTGGGTCAAAATGCTATTATGC
Organism: Prevotella disiens; assembly: GCF_900454955.1. Classification (NCBI taxonomy): domain Bacteria; kingdom Pseudomonadati; phylum Bacteroidota; class Bacteroidia; order Bacteroidales; family Prevotellaceae; genus Prevotella; species Prevotella disiens. The sequence goes on from NZ_UGTL01000001.1 coordinate 408,980, forward strand.
GTATTTACGACCGTGCTTTGCCAAAGATGTATCCTAACAATAAATATGGTTTGCGCTTGCCTATTGGTTTGATGAGCGTGGTTGATAACTTCAAATATCAAGCCTTGCGCGATTACTACAAGAAATGGTATCGTCCAGACAACCAATGTATTATCGTAGTGGGCGATATTGATGTAGACCACACAGAAGCTCAAATCAAGAAACTTTGGGCTAACGTAACTGTTCCTGCTAATGCAGCTCAAGTAACCAAACTTGAAGTGGCTGACAACGATGAGCCTATCTTTGTTTTCGACAAGGATAAGGAAATGCAAAACGCTACTATCAGCATTATGATGAAGCACGATGCTTTCCCTGATGAAATGAAATCAAATCAGGCTTACTATATCGACAATTACATGAAGAACATGATTTCCATGATGTTCAACCAACGTTTGGAAGAAATGAAACAAAAGTCAGAATGTCCTTTCACAAGCGCATACGGATATGATGGAAGATTCATGCTCTCAAGCACAAAGGATGCTTTCACATTAAGTGCACAAGCTAAAGAAGGTAAAGACTTGGAAGCATTCAAGGCTATATATCGTGAAGCTCAAAGAGTACGCCAATATGGTTTCACTCCAACAGAGTTCGAACGTATGAAAGCTGAATATCTTTCACAACTTGAATCATCTTACAGCAACCGTGATAAGATTACAAACAACAAGTATGGCGATGAATTGCGCGACCACTTCTTGAAGAATGAGCCTATTCCAACTATCGAAGATGAGTACAAAATCATGAAGCAATTCATCGAAATGCCTGCACTCAACTACCAAGTAGTAAACGAATATGTTAAGGAACTTATCTCTGACAATGATAGCAACCTCGTAGCTTACATCTTTACACAAGAAAAAGCTGGTAAGGACTATGTTACTGAAGACGAAATGGCAAAGGCTATCAAGGACGTTCGTGCTGAAAAGATTGAAGCATACGTTGATAACGTAAAGAGCGAACCATTGGTTGATGAAACAAAATTGCCAAAGGCTGGTAAGATTGTTAAGGAAACTGAAAATAAGAAATTCGGTTACAAGGAACTTATTTTGAGCAATGGCGCACGCGTCATCTTGAAAAAGACTGACTATAAAGCCAACGAAGTACGCCTCTTTGGTTCTTCTAAGGGTGGTAACAGCCTTTATGGAAAGGGCGATTACGACAATATCACTTTCTTTGATGGTGTAATTGGTGCCAGTGGATTGGGCAATTTCTCTAACCAAGAACTTACTAAGGCACTCTATGGCAAACAAGCTGGGGCAAGCATTTCGCTCGATACTTACAAGCAATCTGTTTCTGGTCATGCTATCCCAAAGGATGTTGAAACCATGATGCAATTGGTTTACCTCAACTTCACCAATGTTAAGAAAGACCAAGCATCGTATGATGCAATGATGAAGCAATACGAAGAAGCATTGAAGCATAAGAGCCTCTCGCCAGAAAGCGTATTCGGCGATTCTGTAACCATTACACTTTTCGGCAATAGTCCACGTCATCAACCACTTAGTGTGAAGACATTGAACGGAGTAAACTACGACCGCATTCTTCAAATGTGGAAAGAACGTTTCGCAAACCCTGGACAATTCATTTTCACAATTATTGGTAATTATGATGAAACCACTATCCGTCCTTTAATTGAAAAGTACATTGGTTGCTTACCAAAGGGTAAGGTAGAAAATTGGAAGGAAATTCCTATGTTTGCAAAGGGTAAGGTTAAGAACCACTTTACAATGAAATCAGAAACTCCAAAGGCGCAAAGTTTCGAATTCTGGAGCAAACCAAGTCAATATAACGTTGAAAACGATGTATTGATTGATGCTGCTGGACAAATCCTTTCAATGGTTTACTTGAAGGATATTCGTGAAGACCAAGGCGCAGCTTACTCTGTTGGTGCAAGTGGTGTTCTTGCTAAGCGTGGCAATAATGTGATTGCTATTATTCAAGCACAATGCCCTATGGACCCTAACAAGGCTGAATTGGCTGTGAAACTCTTGAACGACGGTATCAAGAATAACTCTATCAAGGTGGACGAAGACAAACTTCAAAAGGTGAAGGACTTTATGCTCAAGCAAATAGACATTCGCATGAAGACAAATGGCTATTGGATTGGCATCATTGACGATTACCTTTGGAACAACGTTGATATGTATTCAGGCTATAAAGCTGCTGTCGAAGGTTTGACAACACAAAAGATTGCCGACTTCTTCAAGAGCTTGCTCGCATCAGGCAACCAAATTGAAGTGGTAATGACACCTGCTAAATAAGCAAGAACATAATTTATTTTAGGTAAATCAAACTCGCCCTGAGTGAAGATAATTACCTAAAATACAAATAAATACCCCCACGATTGCATTTGCTCTCGTGGGGGTATTTTCTTTTATCCTTCGAGTTGAAAAAGATAAATTATGGCTGTAATCATAATTTATCTGCCTTAAAGTTTGCATATTCCACTTTTTTATTACCTTTGCACACGTTTTATAAGGATAAAAAAATGACATCAGAATGTAATTCAAAGCAGAAACATTTTCAATCGCTTAGCCTGATTGGAGTTGTTGTAACGTTAGGTATTGTTTATGGCGACATTGGTACTTCACCTTTATATGTAATGAAAGCAATCGTGAGAGCGGGCAATGTGTTCGACCCTAACTATATTATTGGGGCGGTATCGTGCATCATTTGGACGCTAACTTTGCAGACAACTGTGAAGTATGTACTCATTGCGTTGAGAGCAGACAACCGTGGCGAGGGTGGAATATTAGCCCTTTATGCGCTCATTCGCAAGCGAAGCAAGGCATGGCTGTATCTCTTAGCCATAATTGGAGCAAGTACTTTGGTGGCAGACGGAGTAATAACGCCTTCTATTACAGTGCTTTCGGCAATCGAGGGATTAAAGACTTACGAACCCGAAACGCCTGTTATCCCTATTTGTTTGTGCATTATTTCTGTGCTTTTCTTTATCCAACAATTTGGAACACGTGCCATTGGTAAGTTTTTTGGACCTTTAATGTTGGTTTGGTTTGCAATGATGGGATTTGTAGGCAGCATTCATATTTCAGACTATTGGCTCATCTTAAAAGCATTCAATCCTTATTATGCCTTAGAATTATTGATACAAAGTCCTGAATGGTTCATCATTCTTGGAGCAGTTTTCCTTTGTACTACGGGAGCAGAAGCCCTCTATTCCGACTTAGGACACTGCGGAATAAAGAATATTCGTGTTAGTTGGGTGTTTGTAAAAACCATGCTTGTGTTGAATTATTTAGGTCAAGGCGCATGGATTATCAGCAATCCAGAAGCTGTAACGCCAGGTATCAATCCTTTTTATGCCATTATTCCGCGCGGAATCCTATTCTTTGGCATAGTCATGGCAACCATTGCCGCTGTCATAGCGAGCCAAGCACTCATCAGTGGGTCGTTTACAATCTTTAGCGAAGCCATGAACTTGAAGTTTTGGCCCCGCATTAAAATAAAATATCCAACGCAATTAAAAGGGCAACTCTACATACCGATGGTCAATTCTGCCCTTTTGGTGCTTTGCATCATCGTTATTGTGTTCTTCCAAAGTTCTGAAAACATGGAAGCAGCCTATGGTCTTTCCATTACCATAACCATGCTGATGACCACCTTTTTGCTCTTGGCTTACCTCTCACAGAAAGCCGTTAATAAGTTTGTCATTGCGCTTTTCGGAATTATTTTCATTGGTTTAGAAAGCATTTTCTGTGCCGCCAACATGTTCAAATTCTTCCATGGCGGTTGGGTAACAGTGCTTATTGCCAGCTTACTCTTCCTTGTAATGTATGTTTGGCACAATGGTAAACAGCTCAGAAGCCGCCAAGTGAACAGTATGGACGTGCGCGAACAATACAAAATCATATCGGATATAAAGAACGATAAGTCCATTCCTAAGTTTGCTACCAATATGGTTTTCCTCAGCAAATTGGCAGGGCAGTACGAAATAGAGCAAAAAATACTCTATTCTATCATCAATAAACACCCCATGCGAGCCGACCATTACATTCTTTTGCACATTGATTATCAAGACGAACCATCAACGTTGGCATACGAATTTTTCACCCTCGTGCCAGATACTTTGTATCGAATTAACTTGAAATTAGGTTTCCGTGTTCACCCATTCGTGAGCCGTTATTTCCGACAAATCATTGAAGAGTTGGTGCAAAATGGCGAGTTCACCCTCGATAGCTGCTATCCGTCATTGGAAAAGCACAACATTCCAGCCAACTTCATCTTTGTGCTTATCAATCGTATTTACGTTGCGCTCAACATGTACTCTATGAAGGAACATTTCATCATGAACCTTTATAGCATCATTGGCAAGATGCGCATTAACGTTTCGCGCTCCTTGGGACTCGATACCAGCAATGTAATTGTAGAAAACGTGCCACTCAACATTCCCGTAAAGTCCACAGCGCACACCATTTCACCAGTGCGCATCACCAATCTTGACCCAATAGAAGAAGACATACAAGGCATTTAAGCCTATAAAATAATACACCAAACGGAGTTAAGCCATACCGCTTAACTCCGTTTGGTGTATTATACCATCTGCTAATCGCCTCCTTTTACAAATTCAAATCCCCAATTCCATAAACTCAATCTTTCTATTCTGCAAATTCCAAATCCATATTTGCCACCGCTCGGCATTCGACAATATTCCTATCAAACCACTTTCCAACGCAAAACAGCCGCTTTTGCGCCTCAAAACAGCCTATTTTGCACCTCAAAACAGCCGCTTTCATTTTCCGTATCATTACAAACTAAACTGAGAATATAAAAAAGCGACACCTCAAATAGAGAGGTATCGCTTTTTATATTGGGTTGCTGTATTATTATGCGTTTACAGCGTCAGCGAGTTCAGCTCCTGGCTTGAACTTAGCAACTTTCTTAGCTGCGATTTGAATCTTTTCCTTAGTTGCAGGATTAATACCTTCGTGTGCTGGGCGTTCTGTTACTGAGTAAGTACCGAAACCTACCAATTGAACTTTATCACCTGCTACAAGTGCTTCTTTAATGGCTGCAGTAGTTGCATCTAATGCTTTTTTTGCGTCAACCTTGCTTAAACCTGCGCCAGCTGCGATTTTCTCGATAAGTTCTGTTTTGTTCATAATTCTTGAATTATTGATTTATAATTTACTAAAAAAATGTTTCAACGTTTTTGCAAATATACTTGTTTACTTTCATAAAACAAATAAAAAAGCAAAGAAATCTAAACTTTTTGGTAAAAAAAGTCCGTTATTGCCTGAAAATATGTCATATAATGGAAAAAAATAGTATTTTTGCAGCACAAAGAAAAAGTGCTTGGAGCGGTGCAATGTCTTATAGTTCTTTTGAATTAGGGGGATATATGCAATATTTGAGCATTGACTTTATAGAAGATATTGCTACATTCGGCAAATTGAAAAATATTTTTTTGCACTCGTTGGCACTATTTTTGTTGTATAAAAAGATGAGGAACAGAAAAATGTTTCTATAAAACGAAAAGTTATTTAAAATGCGTAATATACCAACTGTAACAAAAAATTTGCTTCTCCTTAATGTTATTGCCTTTGTGGCAAGCATTTTATTGGGAGGAATGGGGATTGATTTGAATAATATATTGGGGTTGCACTTCTTTCTCTCGGAAGATTTTCACCTATGGCAGTTGGTTACCTACATGTTTATGCATGGTGGCTTCATGCACATTCTAATGAATATGTTCATGCTGTGGATGTTTGGCATGGTCATGGAAAATGTTTGGGGCGGTAAAAAGTTCCTTTTATATTATATGGTGTGTGGTATTGGGGCAGGTATTTGTCAGGAATTGGCGCAATATGGCACTTATATGTATGAAGGATTGAGTGCTTATCAATACGTTGCAACGGAAATGGGGCGCATATCAATGGATAGTTATTTGAATTTATGGACTACAGTTGGTGCTTCTGGAGCGGTTTATGGCGTGTTGTTAGCGTTTGGTTTGACGTTCCCAAACGAACGAATGTTCATCATTCCTATCCCTATTCCGCTGAAAGCAAAGTGGATAATCATGGGTTCAATTGCGATGGAATTGTTCTCGGCAATGGCGACAAGCAACGATGGTGTAGCCCATTTGGCTCACTTGGGAGGTATGCTCTTCGGTTATATTCTGATAAGATATTGGCGCAAACGTCCTTACAATAATAATTCGTTTGGGGGAAATGGGCGACAATTCTTTGACAATATGCGTACAAATTGGGAGAATCGAAGAGGAAACTCAACACATAGTCAGCGAACAACAAATGGTTGGACACAGAATACCACCCGAAACGAGCAGAAAACACGAACTGAAAGCGATTGGGAATACAATGCAAGGAAGAAGCAAGAACAAGAAGAAATAGACCAAATACTCGATAAGATTCGTAAAAATGGTTATGACAGCTTGAGCAAAGAAGAAAAGCAAAAGCTATTTGATAGTAGTAAATAGAAGAGAAGGGGGAAATTTCCAAGGAATAAGGTGAAGTAAAAAAAATGGTCAAAAGAATTAAACACACTGCCTATTGGTTAGCTTTTGTTGCCAATATCATCGCCATTTTAGCGATGTTTTTAGTGGGCAATGTGGACAGACTGCACCCTTCCGAACACCCATGGTTATCGTGTTTAGGCTTAATTTTTCCAGTTTTATTGGTTATTAATCTTCTGTTTTTACTCTTTTGGGTATGCGTGCGTCTTCGAACAATATGGTTGCCAGTCTTAGGACTTCTCATTTGTTATGTGCCAATCAGGAAATACACTCCTTTTAATATCACAAAGGAACACCCTGCAAGGGCTATTAAAGTGCTTTCTTACAATGTTTACATGTTTTCTCCATGGGATTTGGAAGACCTTTCTAATAATCCTATCATAAAATATATTCAACAAAGCAACGCTGATATTGTCTGTTTGCAAGAAACGGATGTTAGCGAAGCAGGTGGAAGAAATGTTTATGAGGCATTAGTTTCAAAATATCCCTACTATCATATACTACACGCCCATTCGCCTGGAAACCAACACATGATGGTTTTAAGTAAGTTCCCAATTAAAAAAAAGGAGCAAATTAAGTATCAATCGGTAGGCAATATTACCATGGCTTATATTTTAGATTACAACGGAACAGACGTGCTTTTGGTGAATAATCATTTGGAAAGCAATCATTTAAGCAGTGAAGACAAAGCAGAATACAAGCGTATGGTGGAATCACCTTTTAAGGGAAATAAAACAAAAGATAGAAGTGAACGCCTCTTAGATAAACTTGGAACAGCTGCAAAAATACGCGCTCAACAAGTCGAAATCGTTGCAAAATATGTGAAAACCTATTTGGATAAGAAAATTCCCGTTATTCTCTGTGGTGATTTCAATGATAGTCCGATAAGCTATGCACGGCGAACCATCTCTGAAGGGCTGACCGATTGCTATGTAGCTTCTGGAAATGGACCTGGCATTTCTTACCATCAAAGTGGAATGTACGTGAGGATTGACAACATTTTCTGTTCCGATGATTTTGTCCCTTATGGTGCAAAAGTAGATGACAAAATAACAAATTCAGACCACTATCCAATATATGTGTGGTTAAAATATCGCCCAAAACCTTAAAAATAGACGAATAAAAGCACTTAAATTTTCCAAAATGTGAAAAAATAACTATCTTTGCACGACTATCCGTTTTTGAAAAAGGAAATAATTAAAATAAAATAAATAAAATGCAAAACAAAGGATTAGTAATTTGTGTAGCCGTCTTGTTGACACTCGCAAGTATTTTCTACCTGTCGTTCTCAGTAGCAACAAGCTATTATGATAGTCAGGCAGCAAAGATTAAAGACCCCATTGCACAACAGGATTATAAAGATTCTGTAAAGTATTTAGGCATTTACTCTTATCAAAAGTGCCTTGAGACCCAAATTGGTTTAGGTCTTGACCTTAAGGGAGGTATGAACGTTATCCTCGAAATCTCAGTACCTGATGTTGTTGATGTACTCGCTGATCACAAAACTGATGCAGCTTACCTCAAATCAATGAAGGAGGCAAAAGAGCAAGAAACTACAAGTCAAAGCGACTTTATCACGCTTTTCATTGATGCTTTCCATAAGAATGCACCTGGAAGAAAGCTCGCTGAAGTGTTCGCAACACAACAGTTGAAGGGTAAAGTAACGACACAAAGTTCTGATAAGGACGTTGAAAAAGCTCTTCGTGAGGAGGTTACAGCATCAATTGACAACTCTTACAACGTAGTGCGTAATCGTATTGACCAATTTGGTGTTGTACAACCAAATATTCAAAAGCTCGAAGGACAAGAAGGACGCCTTATGGTGGAAATGCCAGGTATCCGTGAGCCAGAGCGTATGCGCAAATTGTTGCAAGGTTCTGCTAATCTTGAATTCTGGGAAACATATAACAACCAAGAAATTGCACCTTATCTCACTCAGTTAGACCAACGATTGGCTAACGGCGAGACAAGTGTTTCTGCAAACGATACAGCTAAAACTTCAACAAAGCAAATAGCTAAGGCTAATAAACCTGCTGGAAAACTTTCTTTGAAAGGTGGAAAAATTGGTGCAAAGAATGAAAATAATGCTCAAATGGCAGCAGCAAAGAAAGCTAATCCATTGCTTTCTATGTTGCAATTGATTCCTGGTGACGCTTTGAGTGTTGTCGGTTATGCAAGCGTTCGTGATACAGCTGCTATCAATAAGCTTATCTATAGCCATTTGGCACAACAAGTTTTGCCTTCAGATTTACGCCTCCGTTGGAGTGCAAAACCTGCTGATGGCTTGCAACAAAAGAATGTATTTGAACTTCATGCGTTGAAGGTTACAACTTCAGACGGTCGTGCGCCATTGGAAGGCGACGTGATTACAGATGCTAAAGACCAGTTCGATCAGTACGGACGCCCAGAAGTTAGCATGTCAATGAATTCAGATGGTGCTCGTCAATGGGCTGCCATTACAAAGGCAAACCTTGGTAAGGCGGTTGCTATTGTACTTGACGGACTTGTTTATACATCACCTCGCATCAATTCAGAAATTACAGGTGGACAATCTTCTATCTCTGGTTCGTTCACAATTGAAGATACAAAAGACTTGGCTAATACTTTGAAATCTGGTCGTATGCCTGCTCCTGCACGCATCGTACAAGAAGAAGTTGTTGGTCCTACACTTGGTGCTCAATCAATTCAACAAGGTTTAATGTCATTTGCGATTGCCTTCGTTCTTTTGATGATTTACATGGTTTTGATGTACGATGTTGTTCCTGGTATGTTGGCCAATGTAGCTTTGTTAGCCAACTTATTCTTCACGCTTGGTATTTTGGCTTCGTTCCAATCGGCACTTACCATGCCTGGTATTGCCGGTATCGTATTGACGTTGGGTACAGCGGTCGATGCTAACGTGTTGATTTACGAACGTATTAAAGAAGAAATGCGAGCTGGAAAGGGCATAAAAGATGCACTTCAAGCTGGTTATAGCAACGCTTTCTCTGCTATTTTTGACTCTAACTTCACTTCGCTCATCACTGGTATCATTCTTCTTGTTACAGGTACAGGTCCTATTCGTGGTTTCGCAACAACATGGATTATCGGTATCATATGTTCATTCTTTACAGCTGTATTCTTGACACGTTTGGTTTACGAGAATCGTTTAAAGAAAGATAAGTGGTTGAATCAAAAGTTCCATACATCTTTTAGTAAGAATTTGATGCAAAATACACGCTACAAATTCATGAGCATGTATAAAACAACATTCTCAATTTCAATTGTAGCAGCTATAATCTTCCTCGTAAGTATTCTCTTTGTGAGAGGTTTGAGCAAGAGTATTGACTTTACAGGTGGTCGTAACTACGTTATTACATTGAATAAGAAGGTACATGTTGAGGACGTTCGTAAAGTATTGGGCAACGCTTTCGTCAATACAATTGGTGAAAATAAGGGTAAAGCAGCTACAACGAACGTTATTGCATTGGGTACTGAAGGTAACACTATCCGTGTTTCAACCAACTATAATATTGAGTCAAACGACCCAGCTGAGGACGACCACGCAGAAACAGTGCTTTACACTGCATTGAAAAAAGGTGGTTTTGTAAGTCAAGCAAATGTAGAAAGCTTTAAGAATCCTGATATTCGCGAAGGTGGCTCTATCATTAGTTCGGCTAAGGTTGGTCCTTCTGTTGCTAAAGATATCACTCATGGTGCTATGATTAGTGTGGCATTGGCATTGATATTCATCTTCCTTTATATCTTGCTCCGCTTCCGTAACATCGGTTTCTCTTTTGGTTCTATCGTAGCTTTGGCATTCGACACCTTGGTGGTTGTTGGTTTCTACTCTGTTTGCTACGGTTGGATAGGCTTCTCGCTCGAAATTGACCAAACATTCATTGGTGCTATTTTGACTGTGATTGGTTACTCTATCAACGACAAGGTGGTTGTGTTCGACCGTATTCGTGAGAACATGAAGTTACATCCAAAGATGGATTACCAAACATTGTTCAACGATTCTATCAACCAAACTTTGGCACGTACAATCAATACTTCTTTCTCAACTTTGATAGTGTTGGTTTCTATTTTTGTCCTTGGTGGTGATAGTATCCGCAGCTTTGCCTTCGCAATGATTCTCGGTGTATTCTTCGGTACTTTGTCTTCTATCTTTATTGCTTCTCCAGTAGCTTACTTAGTATTGGGAAGAAAGATTGAAAACAGACTTGCAGCCGAAACAGAAAAGGCATAACCTTACATTGAAATAAATAATAAATGGCAGCTACTTAAAAATAGTAGTTGCCATTTTTTTTATCCGTTTGTTTTGTAAATTCAGAAATAAGGCTTATCTTTGCAGATGTATTAATAAACAAGGAATAAAAAAGTTATGGAATTCTGGCATATAGTATGCTAGGATTCTATCTTTTTATATCTGCTTGAAAAACGTAATAAAAAATATATTGATTATGTCTTACATGTCACAAGAGGGCTACGATAACCTCGTGGCCGAACTGCAACATTTAGAATCTGTAGAACGTCCAAAGGCGTCAGCAGCTATTGCAGAAGCTGCAGATAAGGGCGACTTGAGCGAAAACTCTGAGTACGATGCAGCGAAAGAAGCACAAGCGCATCTCGAAGCTCGTATTAACGAAATGAAGATGACCATTGCGCAAGCCAAAATTGTGGATATGTCGCGATTGAGCAACGAAGCTGTTCAAATTATGTCAACGGTGGAAATGACAAATTTGGGTAATAATTCGAAGATGAAATATACCATCGTAAGCGAGTCGGAGGCTAATTTGAAATTAGGAAAGATTTCGATTAAAACCCCTATTGCGCAAGGATTGTTGAACAAAAAAGTGGGCGACGAAGTAGAAATTGAGATTCCACGCGGAAAAATTAAACTCAGAGTTGACAAAATTTCGATTGACCTTTAATTAAAAGAATTAAAAACAAAACAGCTATGACTATATTTTCAAAGATTGCAGCAGGTGAAATCCCAAGCTATAAGTGTGCCGAAAACGACAAGTTCTATGCTTTTTTGGATATTAATCCTGTAGGAAAGGCGCACACATTGGTAATTCCACGAAAGGAGGTAGACTATATTTTTGATATGGACGATAATGATTTAGCTGAATTTCAACTCTTTGCAAAGAAGGTTGCGCAAGCTATTCGGTCAGAATTCCCATGCAAAAAAGTAGCCCAAATCGTGTTAGGGCTTGAAGTTCCACATGCGCACATTCATCTTATTCCTATCAATAGCGAGGCTGATGTGAATTTTAGAAATCACATAACCATAGCCGACGAAGAGCAAAAGGCTATTGCAGCACGCATTTACGCTGCATTCCAAAAGCTATAATCCACTTGCTCTAACCCTATAAAAGCAGCGAAAGAATGAGGAAACCTCACTCTTTTGCTGCTTTTTTATATGCTTTTGAGTCTTCAACCCATTATACGAAATCTTCGCCTTTCTTCAATTGAGCCTCATTCACATATTTTCTTATCAACGAAGCCGAATTTTCTTTCTTGCATATCAACAAAACATTATCATGTTCGGCAACAATAAAGCCCTCTAAACCATTGATAACAGCAAACTTATCATTAGGTATTCTTACAAGATTATCTGATGCTTCATCGATTAAAACATCACCACTCATGATAACATTATCACCTTCGCTACGATTTTTAGCCTCATACATGCCATACCAAGTACCAAGGTCGCACCAGCCAAAATCGCATTTTAGAACATGAACACTCTCCGATTTCTCTAAAACACTATCATCAATCGACATGTTGGGGAATGAAGGAAAAGCCTTTTGTTTAAATTCGTTTTCATCTTTGCAGTTAAAATCATCGGGCGAAGCCTCAAAATCCACCTGCTCAGCAGCCAAACTTTTCATTAAATTCTGCTTGAAAGTACGAACATTACCGAGATACATGCCCGTGTTCCACAACCATTCGTCGCTTTCAACGAACATCTTTGCAAACTCCATATCGGGTTTTTCCGTAACAGCTTTCACTTTGAAAATATCAGCTATACCACTCGGTTCACCTTTCTGAATGTATCCATACGCCACCTCAGCTCGTGTAGGTTGAACACCCAAAGCTAACAATGTATTATGCTTTCCTACAAAATCAAGTCCTTCTAATATATTTTTTTGAAACTCTTCAACTTTCAAAATACTCTGGTCAGAAGGCGTAATAATGATATTGGCATCTGCATTGCGCCTGCGAATGCGGCATGTAGCCCAAGCCACGCTCGGTGCTGTGTTGCGATAGACTGGCTCCGAGATGATATTATCCTCCGCCACATCAGGCAACTGCTCACGAACTATATCAATGTAAGCCTGACTTGTTACAATCAGTATATTCTCTTTCTGAATAAATGCCGCAAACCTATCAAACGTTTGTTGCAATTGGGTTCTACCTTCGCTAAAAAAATCAATAAATTGCTTAGGGTAATTCTCCCTGCTAACAGGCCATAAACGTTTTCCTTTACCACCTGCCAAGATGACACAATAGTTATTTTGATTGGCTGTTATTTCCATAGACCTTAAGATTTTTCGTATATTATCTATCCAAAGGTATTTAAATAATTCAAATTCTCCAAATGTTTTAAGAAACAAATTCTTATTTTTTGTTTTCTTGAACCTCTCCGCAGAGTCAACCAGCAAGTGCAAAATTATAAAACGTATTTGAAGAATTCACACTTTGGAGTAGAAAAGTTTAATTTCTCTCTCGGTCTTTCGTTCAATTTCTTTTGTAACTTGCAACCTCCTTTTACTACCCTTTGAGGAAATTAATGAAACATATAAGCGCTGTTTGGCAGCATAAAGAGAAAACAGGGAAAGATTTTTAACTAAAAAGGGAGGAAGATAAAAAAGAGGGAATATCAATTTTGAACACCCTCTACAAAGTTACTTCAACCGAAAAAAGGCAGAATTTTACAACTCTGCCAATTCTTTTGTTAATATACTTTCTAATTGTTCTGCCGACAAGCGCACTTGGAATTTTCCTTTTATGGCTACCGAAATTTTTCCAGTTTCCTCTGAAACAACGATAGCCACAGCGTCGGAGGCTTGCGAAATGCCCATTGCGGCACGGTGGCGGAGTCCAAATTCTTTTGGAATATCTTGGTTGTGGCTCACGGGGAGAATGCACCCCGCTGCTTTGATTCGCTTCTTTGAAATCACCATAGCCCCATCGTGTAGTGGAGAATTCTTGAAAAATATGTTTTCAATGAGACGTTGATTGATTCGTGCATCGATACAATCACCTGTTTCAACAATATCTTGCAAAATGATACCACGCTCAATCACAATGAGCGCACCCACCTTTCCTTTTCCCAAATTCATGCACGACATAACAATAGGGAGTATGGTTTCACGGTCTACACTTTTCTTTTCTTTGTTGTGACGAATGAATTTGAGGAAACGAATCATCTTTTGATGTGCACCAAGATTATAAAGGAAGTGGCGTATTTCTTCTTGAAAAAGCACGATAAGTCCGATAACTCCAACAGAAGCCAACTTATCCATGATGCTTCCCAATAGGCGCATTTCAAGCACTTGGGTTACAATAAGCCAGACAACAACGAACACCATTATGCCAACGAAGACATTAAGCGAACGCGATTCTTTCATGACACGATAAAGATAGTAGAGCATGAGCGCTACCATGACTATATCGATAATATCTTTTATGCCAAATTCAAAAAACATTCTTATTCAAAAATACGATTTCTTGCCACAAACATGTTCAAATTGCGGTGGTTTAACGAAATCGTTTGGTTTCTTTTTACTCGCAAAACAGCTTAAAAGCCTTCTTCTTTCGGAGTGTTTGCCACTAAACAATCGTAAATTTTAATAGCCTCAACAGCTTCTTTCACATCGTGAACACGCAAAATGCTCGCACCTTTCATCAGTGAAATTACATTCAAAGCGGTAGTTCCATTCAAACTTTCTTTGGCAGTAATGCCCAAAAGTTGGTGTATCATGCGTTTACGGCTAATACCCACAAGGATAGGAAGTTCCAAAGTGTGCAGACGTTCCAAGACTCCCATGAGTGCATAGTTACCATTGACAGGCTCTTTACCAAAGCCAAAACCTGGGTCAAGGATAATATCTTTTTGGCCAAGATTGCGGAGTTCTTGCACTTCACGCGCAAAATCGATGAGCATATCGTGCAAGTTGGCAGCCTTTGACATTAATATATAAGGTACACCAAGGTCGGCAACGGTGCGAAACATATCTGGGTCTGCGCCCTCTTCCACATCATTTATTATATCAGCACCAAACTCTTCCACTGTCTTTCGAGCCACCGAGGCACGGAAAGTATCAATAGAAATAATAGCATTGGGCTGGGCTTTGCGGATAATAGGCAGTGCCATAGCGAGGCGGCGCATCTCTTCTTCCTCATCAACAACCTCTCCTCCTGGGCGTCCTGGGCGTGTTGAGCATGCCCCCACGTCAATAATGGTAGCACCTTCCTCCATGATTTGGTTAGCGCGATTGTAGATTTCTGCCTCGGTTTGCATACGACTATTGGCATAAAACGAATCGGGCGTAACGTTTAAGATACCCATTACAGAGGGGTGCGACAAATCAATTAACTCGCCTCTGACATTCATTGTATAATTTATGGGGCGCATCTGCCCTGAAAATCTTTCGTGTTCCATATCCGCAAAGATAATAAAAGTAGCCCAATCTGCAAAAATATTATTTGCTTATTTTGTGTGCCACGCCATTTATCACTGCAATAACCATGGTTTGGTTTCCAATATAAAATGCTGTGCTGTCGGTTTTTACGCTCTTTTCGCCCAACAATTCACCTGAAACACTATATACTTTAACTTTGCTTTGTGGCAAAAGATTGTGAATTGAAAGTGTATGATGTGCTATTTTCAAAGTTGCAGGAGAGGTTGTTGCGACTGGCTTCACCCCACTTGTACCGCCATATTCTATGCCATTGCCGTCGTTATCGCCTGCGGAGTAATCTAAAACTTGCCAATTTTTGGCATTAGAAGCCTTCACTTGCGTATCGGAAATTACGTTTTTCTCGTTCGCATTCTTGGTATCTATCGCAAAGAAGTGGCATTTTTCGGCTCTATCGGTTCTATTAGGCAATGATTTTACCAATGCTTCCATGGCTGCACCATTGATATTATTTCCGTTACAATAAATGGTTTCAAGTTTCGTATTTGCGGTTACGTCTAATGCTGAAAGTTTGTTTTCCGACATATCAAGCCCTATTAAAAGCGGATTTTGGGCAACATTGATTGCTGAAAGTTGATTGTGGTAAGCTAAAAGTATTTTCAATGCACTATTAGCAGTAACATCGAGTGTTGTCAATTCGTTCTCACAGCAATCTAATTCCTCAAGTTTTAGATTGTTTTTCACGTCCAAAGCCTTTATTTTATTCTGATTGCAATAAAGTATTTTGAGGTCTTTCAAGTTGCCCACTTCAAGATTTTCCAAACTATTACTATTGCAAATAAGGGTTGTAAGATTAGGGGCTTGCGACAAATTGAGCGATGTTAATTGTGCCTCCGTGCAATCAACTCCCGTTATGATGCCTTTGATAACGATATGAGCGTCCTTGACTTCAGCCATGCCTCCATACTTTAGTTCGGCTCCAGTAACCTCCAATGGTCCGTCAGCGTTGATAGAAAGCATAATGTATTCGCCAATACCAGCTGCCGTAGTCATCTCAACGATAGATGTTTGTACTTGATTTTCGCCTGCTAAAGCTACCGAAACAGCCTTTGTTTTACCCTTTTCGACATTCCCTTTTGGGCAGTTAGAGGTAGCTTGAATATTCAGACAAGTAAGCAAAAATGCTGAAATAATGAGTAAATTCTTTTTCATAAGTTTTATATTGAATTGATTATTATGGGCAAATGTAACAAAAACTAACAATATAACCTTAAAAATGACAGTAATCTTTCTAAAAAGATAGTATTTTATCCCTATAAATGAAAAGAAAAAATGGTTTCAAATGAAAGGAAATATCGGATAGAATAAAAAAGCAAGCAACGATTGGCTCATTGCTTGCTTTGAATTTTTGTCGAGATGAGGCGATTCGAACGCCCGACCCCTACGTCCCGAACGTAGTGCGCTACCAACTGCGCTACATCTCGAATAGCTTTCGATAGTGCAAAGGTACAAAAATATTAGAAATTGGAGGTGTTGTACTTGCGAATTTTAAATACATTTCCCAATAATTTAGCATACGAATAGAAGAATCGAAGCCTCTGTTTACTACTTTTCCAATCTATAATTGCCTCCTCGTTCGGTTACAATCTTTAATCCGACACGTTCTTTTAGGACAACTTTTGTGCGGCGAATGAGAGTGTAAAGGGTTTCGCTTGCATCGGGTTTCTTATGCCAAAGTGTGTCGCAAATGGTTTGTTTGGAAAGTTGATGGTGGTCGGCTGCAAGAAAAAGTTGCATGAGTTGCAGCTGCATCGGGGTGAACGGAATAGGTTTTTGCTCTAAATCGTAGAACATTTGTGTGTCGCTTGAATAAATGAAACTATTTAAAACGATTGTTCCCAATTTGCTTTTGCGTATCCAATAAATAGAACTTGCAAGCCAAACAAAGGCGAGTAGGAGCGTAAAAGTAGAATAACGCTGGTCGGAAAGTTGCCAAATAGTAAGCGCAGAACAGGTGGCGTAAGATTGGAAAACTATATTTTCTTTGTCCCTATTTTTCCATTCCATGCGGCGGCTACACAGTGTTTGCGGTGTTTTTGCTGCTGCATAAGTTAAGAAAGACTCATTGCGCAATGTTTCAATTTTTAGGTTTTTTCGATAATTTATAATGGTGTCAGGCGTTATCCATGCTTCCGTTTTTGTTTGTAGTGTTTGTTCCAACGCCTGATTCATGTCTGCAACAATCGTATCTTTTGCACCATTGTAACTTTTTATGCTCATCGTTGCCGATGATAGCACCAAAAATAAGAAAACAATAACCGATAGATAAGGTTTCATATTGGCATTATTTTAAAAATGTAACATTAGGTTCAACCTTGCAAAGGTATAGTTTTTTAGTAGAATTTTCGTTCCCTTGGTGTTTAATTTCATTAAAAAAGCAATCACAAAAATCCTTTGACATTCAAAAGAGCCTATTTTGAGCCTCAAAACAGCCTATTTTGCACCTCAAAAGAGCCTGTTTTGAAAATGAAACAACAACTGCTTAAAATCTATATTTGCTCATTTATCGTTAAATCAAGATATAATTCATCAAAAAAAGTTGATTATTTTTACCTTACTTTTTGGTGAAATTTTTCACAAAATAAGAAATTAAGGATAGAATTATTTTATTTTTCGTGCCAAAAAGAAAGGTGTTATAATGATTTTGTAGGCAAAATGAGATATTTTATATAAAAAACGCATAAACTTATTATAAAAATTTATCGTGAAATATTTTGCCAATTCAATAATTATTTAGACCTTTACCATCAAAATCTAACCATAAATAAAAACAAAGAAATAATTCTATGGAAGAACAAATCGAAGTGAAAGAGCTTGAACACGTAGTAGTGTTGTTCTCTGGAGACTCGGGTGATGGTATGCAGCTTGCTGGTAACATTTTCTCAAATGTATCAGCAACAGTTGGTAATGGCATCTCAACATTCCCAGACTATCCAGCCGACATTCGCGCCCCGCAAGGCTCGCTCACTGGCGTTAGTGGATTTAGAGTACACATCGGTGCAGGTAAGGTTTACACACCAGGCGACAAGTGCGATGTGTTAGTAGCAATGAACGCAGCTGCTTTGAAAACTCAGTACAAAAATTGTAAACCGCAAGGAACTATCATCATTGATACAGATTCTTTTAGCGCACGCGACTTGAAGAAAGCTGAGTTCCAAACCGATGACTATTTGAAAGAAATGGGCATCGATTCAGACCGTGTAGTAGCTTGTCCTATTACTAAAATGGTAAAAGACTGCCTTGCTGATACAGGAATGGACAACAAAGCCATGTTGAAGAGCCGCAATATGTTTGCACTCGGATTGGTTTGCTGGTTGTTCAACCGCGACTTAGAGTTGGTAAACAACTTCTTGAACGATAAATTTAAGAAGAAGCCAGCCGTAGCTGAAGCAAATATTAAAGTTGTAGCAGCTGGTTACAACTATGGACACAATGTTCACGCATCAGTTCCAAACACCTATCGCATTGAAACAAAAGAGAAAGTAGCTGGTCGTTACATGGATATTACAGGTAACAAAGCTACCGCATACGGATTAATGGCAGCCGCTGAAAAGGCAGGTTTGACCCTCTTCTTAGGTTCATATCCTATCACTCCTGCAACAGACATTCTCCACGAATTGGCAAAACACAAGTCAATGGGTGTAGTAACTGTACAATGTGAAGACGAAATCTCAGGTGCTGCATCAGCTATCGGAGCATCTTTCGCAGGCGCATTAGCAGCAACATCAACCTCAGGACCTGGTATTTGCTTAAAGAGTGAAGCACTCAACCTCGCTGTTATCGACGAATTGCCACTCGTGGTAATCGATGTTCAACGTGGAGGTCCATCAACTGGACTCCCAACAAAGTCTGAACAAACTGACCTTTTGCAAGTACTCTATGGTCGTAATGGTGAAAGTCCAATGCCTGTAATCGCAGCAACAAGTCCAACCGACTGCTTTGACGCAGCTTTCCAGGCTTGTAAAATTGCATTGGAACACATGACACCAGTTGTTCTCCTTACTGACGCATTCATTGCAAACGGTTCTTCAGCTTGGAAGATTCCTTCAATGGACGAACTTCCAACCATTAAACCACACTTTGCTCCAGAATCACAAAAATTTAAATATACTCCTTATAAACGTGAAGACTACACCAACGTGCGCTATTGGGCTGTTCCAGGTATGGAAGGCTTTGAACACATACTTGGTGGACTTGAAAAAGACGGCAAGACAGGTGCTATCTCAACCGATGCAGAGAACCATAACCTTATGGATCACTTGCGTTTCGACAAGGTTGCACGCATTCCTGTGCCAGATTTGGAAGTACAAGGCGATGCAGATGACGCTGATTTGCTCATCGTAGGTTTCGGTAGTACATACGGACACCTCTACTCTGCAATGCAAGAACTTCGTGCAAAAGGACATAAAATCGCACTTGCACAATTCAAGTACGTTAATCCATTGCCA
The DNA here is from genome assembly GCF_900454955.1 of Prevotella disiens. Lineage (NCBI taxonomy): Bacteria > Pseudomonadati > Bacteroidota > Bacteroidia > Bacteroidales > Prevotellaceae > Prevotella > Prevotella disiens. Next base: position 428,644 of record NZ_UGTL01000001.1, read on the forward strand.
AAGAACACCGCAGAAGTATTGGCTAAATACAAGAAGGTAGTAGTAGCAGAGCAAAACTTAGGACAACTTGCAGCATTGCTCCGTATCCGAATCAACAACTTTGCGCCATATCAGTACAACCAAGTAAAGGGACAACCATTCGTTGTTCAAGAACTTGTACAAGGTTTCGAGCGCTTGTTGACACTCCCTGCACCTAAAGACGAGAGTGGTATGTTCTATTCACGAATCTTACAATAAATAAGGAGGAACACAAGATGACTCAGTATACAGACAAAGATTATAAGAAAGGTCAGCCAAGATGGTGCCCTGGTTGTGGAGACCACTTCTTCTTGGCGAGTTTACATAAAGCAATGGCAGAGTTAGGTGTACCACCACACGAAACTGCCGTCATTTCAGGTATCGGTTGTTCAAGCCGTTTGCCATACTATGTTAGCACATACGCTATGCAAACCATTCACGGACGTGCCGCTGCTATCGCAACAGGTGTAAAGGTTACAAATCCAAATCTCACTGTTTGGCAAATCTCTGGCGACGGTGACGGATTAGCAATCGGTGGTAACCACTTTATTCATGCGTTGAGAAGAAACATTGATTTAAACATAATTCTTCTGAATAACCGCATCTATGGACTCACAAAAGGACAATATTCACCAACAAGTCCACGCGGATTTGTTTCTAAATCAAGTCCTTATGGTACAGTAGAAGACCCATTCCGCCCAGCAGAGCTTTGCTTTGGCGCTCGTGGTAAGTTCTTTGCTCGTGCCGTAGCCACTGATGCACCAGCTACTATCGAAATTTTGAAAGCAGCAAAGCAGCATAAAGGTGCAGCTGTTTGCGAAATTCTCCAAAATTGCGTAATCTTTAACGATGGTTGCCACGACTCTGTTTACAACAAAGAAGGTCGTAAGAACAATGCAATCTACGTTGAACACGGCAAACCATTAGTATTTGGTCCAGAAAACGAATTTGGATTGATACAAGAAGGATTCGGTTTGAAGGTTGTAAAGATTGGCGAAAATGGTGTGAAACTTGAAGATATTCTCGTACACGATGCTCATTGCGAAGACGATACTTTGCAATTGAAGTTAGCAATGATGGATATGCAAGAAGGTTTCCCAGTAGCTTTGGGCGTGATTCGTGATGTTGAAGCTCCTACTTACAACGAAGCTGTTTGGCAACAAATAGAAGACGTGAAAGCTAAGAAGCCATATCACAACTTCAACGAATTGCTTGAAACTAACGATATTTGGGAAGTTAAGTAAAAGAAACTTGAAAGCGATAAGCAAAATATCCTGAGAGGGTTTCCCTGACATCAGGGAAAACCCTCTCTTGTTTTATAGCTTATCAAGTTAAAGCAATACTTTCCTTTTCTCCGAGAGCGTTTTCATGATTGCATAACATAATTTATGAATCCAAAAGCGCATTATCTAAAATGAATTTTGTAATTTTGTAGCGTAAAGAAACGTAAGTTCTGACACGATAAAAAACTACGAGTTTTCAAGCAAAAGCAATTATCCAATACGATTGACACGATGTTATGAAACTCCATTTTAGAGTTCGGAAACGACATTTAAAATAAAAAATATAGTATTAACAAATTACATTTACTATGAAAGTTCATGAATACCAGGCAAAAGAGTTTTTTGCAAGTTATGGGATTCCAGTACAACGCGGTATCGTTTGCCGCACTCCTGAAGAAGCTGTAAAAGCTTACGAAGAACTGGGCGTAGAACTTGCCGTTATTAAGGCACAGGTACACACAGGTGGTCGTGGTAAGGCCGGTGGTGTTAAATTAGGTAAGACAGCAGAAGAAGTACGCACTCATGCTACCAATATCCTCGGTATGGATATTAAAGGTTTCATTGTAGACCGTGTTCTCGTTTGTGCTGCACTTGATATTGCGTCAGAATACTATGTAAGTATCCTTCCAGACCGCAAGTCTAAGACCGCTATCTTTATGGTAAGCCGTGAAGGTGGTATGGATATTGAAGCAGTTGCAAAGGAAACTCCTGAGAAAATTGCTAAAATTTCCGTTGATCCAACCGTTGGTTTAACCGATGCTAAAGCACGCGAAATAGCTTTCGAGCTTTTCGATGATATGCAATATGTTAAGCAGGCAGTACCTTTGTTCAAGAAATTGTATCAACTCTTCCTTGAAAAGGACGCTTCTTTGACAGAAATCAACCCACTCGTTATCACTGAACAAGGCGAAGTTGTTGCAGTAGACGCTAAGATGACATTCGACAACAATGCGCTTTTCCGTCACCCAGACGTATTCGAGCTCTTCGAACCAACAGAAGATGAGAAGAAAGAACAATTTGCTAAGGAAAAGGGATTCAGCTATGTAAACCTCGGTGGCGAAATCGGTTGTATGGTAAACGGTGCTGGTTTGGCTATGGCTACCATGGATATGATTAAGCTTTATGGTGGCAACCCTGCTAACTTCCTTGACATTGGTGGTAGCTCTAACCCAACAAAGATTGTTGAAGCAATGAAGCTTTTGCTTTCTGACGAGCATGTAAAAGTTGTGCTTATCAACATCTTCGGGGGTATTACACGTTGCGATGATGTTGCAAAAGGTCTTATCGAAGCATTCAAACTTATCGACACAAATATGCCAATCGTTATCCGTCTTACTGGTACTAACGAAGCTGAAGGTCGTGAATTGCTCAAAGGCACAAAGTTCCACGTTGCTACAACTATGAGCGAGGCTGGACACATGGCAGTTGACCTCTGCAAGTAATTTTATTCGTTTAAAAACTTTGGAAAAAAATGAGTATTTTAATTAACAAAGATACACGACTTATCGTTCAAGGTATTACAGGTCGTGACGGTAGCTTCCACGCTACAAAAATGAAAGAATATGGTACTAACGTTGTAGGTGGTACATCTCCAGGCAAGGCAGGTCAAGAAGTGGCTGGTATTCCAGTATTCAACACCGTTAAAGATGCCGTAGCTAAGACCAACGCCAACACTTCTGTTATCTTCGTTCCTGCTGCGTTTGCAAAGGACGCTATGCTTGAAGCAGCTGATGCTGGTATCAAATTGATTATTTGCATCACAGAAGGTGTGCCTACACTCGATGTAGTTGAGGCTTACAACTATATTAAAATCAAGGGTGCAAACCTCATTGGCCCTAACTGCCCAGGCTTGATTTCTCCTGACGAGAGCATGGTTGGTATTATGCCAACTAACATCTTTAAGAAGGGACATACTGGTGTTATCAGCCGTTCAGGTACATTGACTTACCAAGTAGTTGCTTCGCTTACAGCAGCTGGTATGGGTCAATCTTCAGCAATCGGTGTTGGTGGCGACCCAATCGTAGGTCTTTACTTCCAAGAATTGCTCGAAATGTTCCAAAACGACCCTGAAACCGATTCTATTGCCCTCATTGGTGAAATCGGTGGCGACGCTGAAGAACGTGCAGCTGAATACATTAAGCAATACGTTACAAAGCCTGTTGTAGCTTTCATCTCTGGTCGTGAAGCACCAAAAGGCAAGCAAATGGGACACGCTGGTGCTATTATCTCAAGTGGTTCAGGTACTGCTGCTGAGAAGGTTGCTGCTTTCGAAGCTGCTGGTATCCCTGTTGCTCGTGAAACTCACGAAATTCCTGAACTTTTGAAACAAAAGTTAGGTAAATAAGCATTTAACTTTAGGGCTAAACAATAGTCATCATAAAAGAGGGAGTGTCAAAATCGACATTCCCTCTTTTTATCTTCCTCCCTGTTTGATAAAAAACTTTCCTATTTTCCCTTTATGCTGCCAAACAGCGTAAGCATCCAAGTACTACACCATTAATCGTTTAAGTACTACGCTGTTACTGATAAAAAAGAACCGCAGCCCATCTCTATTGCGATGAACTGCGGTTCTCTATTTCGTTTTTGGTCGTGTCTAATAAAGCAAAACTAAGCCTGCTATGGCGGAATAGATAATCATGCGGATTGGATTTATCTTTAACCACATGGTTCCGATAAAGGTTGCAAGGAAAAGGGCAATGCTAATGCAAAATTGCCACATGTTCACGCTTGGTAAAGAGAAATTCTCTGCATTGCAAAGCAGTAGGGTAGCAGCAGCCAAAAGTCCTACTACCACAGGGCGCAAACCCATAAAAATGGATTGCACGGTGGGCGTATTCATGTATTTTAGGAACATTTTACTGATGAGTAGCATCAATATCAATGACGGCAATACTAAGGCAAATGTTGCGGTAGCACTTCCCACGATAGCCATGAGCCCCGTGTAACCAGCATTATGTACCACCGTGTAGCCGCAATAGGTCGCAGAATTAATTCCTATCGGCCCTGGGGTCATCTGTGAAATCGCAACAATATTGGTAAATTCTGCCGTTGAAAGCCAATGATGATTGACTACTGTCTCGGTTTGAATCAAAGAAAGCATACCATAACCGCCACCGAAACCGAACAAGCCGATAACAAAAAACGTATAAAAGAGTTGAAGAAATATCATAAGCTATTCTGTTGGTGCAATATATTTTCCGTAAACGTAGCCGCCTAAGCCTGCCGCAATGAGAACGTAGATAGGATTTACGCCCATATAAGCTATCAATATAGCCGTTGCAATGGGTATCCAGCAGTTCGAAAAATTGATTTTTGCATTCTTGGCGAGGTTAAATGTTGGTACTGCTATCAATGCTACAACCGCAGGACGAATGCCCCTAAACATGGCTTCCACCCATTTTATATCCATGAATTGGTGGAAAAAAAGGGCTATCATCAGAATGATGAGGAACGAAGGTAGCACCGCTCCCAAAGAACAACACAATGCCCCTGGTGTTTTGCGCAACTTGTAGCCTATGAAAATGCTAATATTCACAGCAAAAACCCCTGGACAACTTTGCGCAACAGCAATGAGGTCGAGGAATTGTTCCTTCGAAATCCACTTTTGTTTGTCTACAACTTCACTCTCAATAATGGGTATCATGGCGTAACCTCCACCCAAAGTGAAAGCGCCAATCTTAAAAAATATTTTGAAAGCGTTCCAATAAACATCAAGTCCGAACTCCTTCTTTGATGCAGAAGAAGTCGGACTTGCGTTGTTTAATCTATCTTTTTTATTATCTATCATCTATTATTTTATTCGTTCCTCTACCCATTTGCGAGCATTTACAAATGCTTCAATCCATGGTGTAACCTCTTCAGAACGTCTATCTTGTGGATACCATGCTTGTTGCCATGGGAAAATAGCACGCTCCAAGTGAGGCATCATTGCCAAATGTCGTCCGTCTGCCGAGCAGATACCTGCCACATTGTAGTTAGAACCATTCGGATTGCCAGGATATTGGGCATAATTGTATTTTGCTATTACGTTGTAATGGTCTTCAGGCTCAGGCAACATAAACTTTCCTTCGCCATGTGCCACCCAAATTCCGAGTTTATTGCCGCTGAGTGAACCTAACATTACGCTCTTGTTCTCAGGGATACTCAAACTCAAGAAAGCACTTTCAAACTTATGACTGTCGTTATGAACCAAGCGAGTGCGGTTTTTATGCTCTGGATTGATGAGGTTTAATTCCACCATTAATTGGCAACCATTGCAAATACCGAGCGAAAGTGTGTCCTCACGAGCATAGAAATTATCGAGTGCTTGCTTTGCTTTTTCGTTGTAAAGGAAAGCTCCTGCCCAGCCTTTAGCCGAACCCAACACATCAGAATTAGAGAAACCGCCACAGAAGACAATCATATTTACTTCTTCAAGGTTCTCACGTCCCGTAATCAAGTCGGTCATGGTTACATCTTTCACCTCAAATCCAGCAAGATAGAGACTGTAAGCCATTTCACGCTCACCGTTTGTTCCTTTTTCTCTTATAATAGCTGCCTTTGGACTCTTATGCGTGATAGGCGTATTGTCCTTCCAACGGTTTGGATTTAAACCATATTGTGCCAATTTTCCAGTGAAGTCGGTATTGAATTTCATTTCGATTGGTTGACTCTTATAGTGGTTATAACGCTTCTCAGCCATACCATTGGCAGCTTGTTTGCGTTCAAACAAATAAGAAGTTTCATACCAAGCATCACGCATTTTATCAATGTCGAACTCGTGTTTCCACGCTCCGTCAGTAATTGTAAGCGTGCGATTCTTTGTGTTAGGATAGCCAATGCGCGCAAAACCAATGCAGTTTTCTTCCAAGAAAGCCTTCACTTCTTCGTTGTGCTCATCGGCAACTTGAATGATAACACCTGGGTTTTCAGCAAACAATTTACGCATTGTGTCATCGCCATTGATGTCGTGCAAATTGATATTCAAGCCTCCTTCGGTGTTGGCAAAAGCCATTTCTAACAAGGTTGTTATCATACCACCAGCTGAAATATCATGACCTGCAAGTATCCAACCATTGCGAATCATCTCTTGAATGGCATCGAAACAGTCGCAAAAATAGCGTGGTTCTTTTATGGTAGGTACGTCAGAACCAACCTTGCCTAAACTCTGTGCAAAGGCAGAACCGCCTAAACGTTGTTCATCAAAGCTAAAGTCGATATGATAAAGACGTGTATTTTTGTCGTTTACCAATACTGGTGAAACCACTTGGCGCACATTACTTACCTCTGCTCCACTTGAAACGATGACAGTTCCTGGTGAAACAATTTTCTCTCCGTTAGGGTATTGTTGTGTCAATGACAACGAATCTTTACCCGTTGGAACGTTCACACCAATGGCACAACAGAAGTCTGACAAGGATTTTACAGCACTATAAAGTCGTGCATCTTCTCCCTTTTGCGCACGGCAGGGCCACATCCAGTTAGCAGAAAGACTGATACTATCCATTCCGTCAGCCAATGGAGCCCACACAATATTGGTCAATGATTCGGCAACCGAAAGCACTGAACCAGCTTCTGGTGATGCTAATCCAGCTTGTGGAGCATGCCCCAAAGCCGTAGCAATACCTTTATAGCCACGATAATCCAATGCTACTACACCACAATCGCTTAGTGGTAACTGTAATTTTCCTTGGCATTGTTGGCGTGCTACACGACCTGTTACCGAGCGGTCTACCTTGTTCGTTAACCAATCTTTACAAGCAACTGCCTCTAATTTGAGTACGCGTGTAACGTAATCGTCTATATTTTGAAGGTCGTATGACACGTTTTCATACTTGCGTTCCACAGTTTCGTCATTCATGATAGTCTTTGGAGAATGACCAAACATCTGTGCAACATCTAAATCGAACGGTCTTACGCCGTCTTTTTGTTCAAATGAAAAATGCGCATCGCCCGTTGTTTCGCCTACAACGTACATTGGCGCACGCTCACGTTCAGCAATATTGCGCACATGGTCTAAATGCTTTTCGTTAATAAGCAAGCCCATGCGTTCTTGCGACTCGTTGGCAATAATTTCCTTTGCGCTCAATGTTTTATCGCCAATAGGCAATTCTGCCATATCGATTTTACCGCCACATTCTTCTACTAACTCACTCAAACAATTCAAGTGACCTGCTGAACCATGGTCGTGGATAGACACAACAGGGTTTTCATCTTCTTCTACTAAAGCGCGCACAAGATTGTAAGCACGCTTTTGCATTTCAGGGTTAGCACGTTGAATGGCATTTAATTCGATGCCATTTGAATAACGTCCCGTGTCTACTGATGATACAGAACCACCTCCAAGTCCAATGCGATAGTTGTCGCCCCCTACTACCACTACTTTATTTCCTGGTTGTGGTTCTTTCTTTAAGCAGTCGCGTTTTGCACCATATCCTACGCCACCAGCTAACATTATAACCTTATCGTAAGCATATTTTTCACCATTTTCTTGATGTTCAAATGTCAAAACAGAACCCGCAATGAGTGGTTGCCCGAACTTATTTCCGAAATCACTTGCACCATTTGATGCCTTTGTGAGGATTTGTTCAGGTGTTTGGTAGAGCCATTGGCGCACTGGGAGGATTTCTTCCCAATCACGCAACAAAGGTTGTTTACCATTATTATCGCGCAAACGTGGGTAAGCAGTCATGTAAACAGCGGTTCCTGCAATCGGCCATGAGCCTACGCCGCCACCCATACGGTCGCGAATTTCGCCTCCTGTTCCCGTTGCAGCTCCATTAAAAGGTTCTACAGTAGTAGGGAAATTGTGGGTTTCAGCCTTTAAAGATATGACACTTTCGATGTTTTTAACACGGAAAAAGTCTGATGTACTTTGATTTTTTGGAGCAAATTGTTCTATCTCAGGACCTTCAGCGAACGCTACATTGTCTTTATAAGCAGACAGAATCTTACCAGGATTTTCCTTTGTTGTCTTTTTAATAAGGTTGAAAAGACTACTTTCCATAACCTTTCCGTCAATCACAAACTCACCACCAAAGATTTTGTGGCGGCAGTGTTCCGAGTTGATTTGTGCAAAACCGAATACCTCCGAGTCGGTTAATGAGCGGTTGTTTTGCTTTGCTACCTTCTTTAAATATTCTATTTCTTCGAGCGACAGTGCTAATCCTTCCTCTTCGTTGAATTTATCCAAGTCGTTTACAACCTTTATGGCTGCTGGTTGCAAATCCACTTTGAATATATTTTGGTCTAATCCGTCGTAATTTCTGAATATCATTCTGTCTGGATTAGCGTCCATTGACTGCATAGGGAAGTATTCTTCTATACGCAAAATGCCGCTAAGACCCATATTCTGTGTTATCTCAACGGCATTTGTACTCCATGGAGTAATCATTTCGCGGCGTGGACCTAAGTAGTAGCCTGACAATTCTTTGTCGTCTAATACTTTTGCGTTTCCATATAGCCAGCTTAACTTCTTGACTTCGTCTTTGTTAGGACAATGGTCAATCTCGGTTGCAATGACTGTGTCTGCGGTTGCTAAGAAAAATAGAATCATTTTGTTGCTCTGTATAAGGAATTTAAGTTGGGGATTGAATATTATGAGAAACATTCCCCCATGATGAATTTTCTATATGCAAAGGTACATCAATTCGAGGAAAGAACAAAGAAAAGGCTTTTTTTTTTCAATTCCTTTGCAATTGTGATATATAAAAAACACCATAGAAAGGAGAACCCTTCCTATGGCGAATATATTTAGTTTCGATAATTATTATTTACCGATGAACTTTACTGCCTTTGTTGAACCGTCTGTGAATGTTACTTTCTTGATAGAAACACCATTTGCAGGCTTAGAGATTTCACGACCAGAGAGGTCGAAATACTTTTCAGAAGCGATTTGCTTAGCTGTTTCAGCTGTTGCTGTTTCAATACCTGCTGGGTCATTTTTCAATGTACACGTTGTGTAGTAAGTAAAGCCATTAAATGCTGTTTCACCGCAATTAAATACGAGGAATTTAGTAATAGCTTTGTATTCCTTAGCTGCAGGGTCATATTGGAATTGAATTTTATCTGTTTCTGTATTTCCATCGTTGCTACCCAATAAGTAAATAAAATAGCCTTCGTGAATACCCATAAATTGTTTTGCATCGAATGTTGCAATATTTGTCTTTTCATCAAATGTACCTTTGATGGCACCATCGTTGAAACCTGCTAAAAGACCTTTGAAATAGATATCGTTACCTTTTTTACCGATAGCCATTTTGTCGTTAAACTCTTTTTTTGCATTTGCAGCTGTTAATGTATATTCATCAAGTTTTATATCTTCTGGAATGGCAACAGGCTTTTTTGTAAACTTGGCATAAGTAGAACCAACTTCACCATAGCCAATAAATATAGCGTTTCCTTTATTTTCGATATAAAGACCTAATATGCTTGACAAATCTTCATTTGTTCCATTCAATGTAATGTTATCGCCTGCAATAGTATAAGTGATATCACCACCCAAAGTATAATTTCCATTATCGTTTTGTAGCATGCCTGCGTATATAGAAATTGGTCCTTCTTTACCATTGAGAACTAAGACTAATTGACCACTTTTTACAGTGATAGTGTTATTTGTTTTTTCACCTTTTACCCATGTTCCTGCGCCTGTAAGAGCAACTGGGTCTTGCACCCATACGGTCTTACCATCTGCTTCGGTTACGATGTTAAGGGCTTGTCCTTCTTGAGGCACGTCTTGGATTTCGTTAGTTTTACTATTTACTACAAAAGCCTTTCCTGAACGAGCATAAGTTGTGAGAGTACCTTTAGGTTGCTCTGTAATAGGGGCATTTTGTGCGTATGCACTAATTCCGAGAATTGCTGTAATAGCAAGGAGTAATAATTTTTTCATAATAAAATTGTTTTAAGTTTTTGTTTAATATCAAGTTATATCACTTGATAAGTTATTGTATGCTGCAAATATAATAAAAAAGAAATAAAAAATAAAATAATTTCAAGCAAAAAAGTTGAAAAAATGAAATTTTGATATTATTGATTGTGATAGAGTTGAGTTAAAATGAATTTGCACATTATATATATAAGAAAAAAGCTTATGGATAGATATGTTTTATGTGGCGATGGAGGGCACAGCATTTTTGAAACCTATTGTTTTTCATGTCAAAAGAGCCTATTTTGAGCTTCAAAATAGGCTCTTTTGAAAAACGGAACAATCGGCATTGAATAATGATGAGGGAAATCTGGTTGAAGATTCGCGTTCTTTGCTCGCCAAAACAACTCCTTTTGTGCATAAAAAAACGCCAAAACTCTCAACGAGCTTCAGCGTTATTTTTGTTTAACCATTTATCTAAATCTATTATGAGAAGAAGCCTCACGGTTTCTTTGTTATCTCTGATATAATCTGTTAAACTTTTACCTTCTAACTAACTAAAAACCTAAATCTATTACTACTAACCTAAACAATCTATTAACCTTTTGATGGTGCAAAAGTAGGCGATTTTTGGAAACTACACAAATATTTTTGGTGGATAATGCTATAAATTTACTATTTCTTGATATATATCAAACCGTAAGAAGAATGTAGGTTGTTTTCGGACACAGCAGGCGTTTCGAAAGTTGTTTTTCCTAAGACTAAAAATGATTTTTAGTTTTTTATGGAGTTATTTCCCTGAAAACTTGTATCTTTGTGAGTCAATTGTAAAATGATGCAAGTACTAATTGTAAATACAAGCGAATTAACAGGCGGGGCAGCAGTTGCAGCAAACCGACTCAAAGATGCTTTGAACAACAACGGTGTAACCGCAAAAATGTTGGTACGCGATAGGCAAACCGACGATAAAGATGTGATAACCATCAAGAAAGGGTGGCGTACGCATTGGAATTTATTATGGGAACGTTGGTGCATATTTTGGCATTTACACTTTAAAAAGAACAATCTTTTTGCTATTGATATAGCCAATGCAGGTACCGATATAACGAAAATGGAGGCTTTTAAGGCGGCTGACGTGATACATCTCTCTTGGGTGAATCAGGGAATGTTGTCTTTGGGGAATATTCGAAAGATATTACGTTCGGGAAAGCCTGTTGTATGGACCATGCACGACCTTTGGCCAGCTTCGTCAATCTGCCATTATGCGCATGGTTGCGATGGTTTTAAGATGGGTTGTGGCAATTGTCCACTATTACCAAAGACGAAGAACGACCTTTCAGCACGCATTTATAAGCGGAAGGAGAATATGTATAAAGGTAAAAACTTATCGTTTGTGGCATGTAGCGAATGGTTGGCAGGACAAGCACGTGAGAGTGGACTCATCACTGACCAATCTATTACAAGCATTCCGAACCCAATCGACTCTTCTTTTTTCTGTCCAAACGACAAAATAGAGGCTAAAAAGCAATTGAATTTACCTACCGATAAACGCATAATTCTGTTTGTTTCACAACGAGTTACCGACAAACGAAAGGGTATGGAATACTTTGTTGAAGCCATAAGCAAACTGTCGGAACAATATCCAGAAATGAAAAATACGACAGAAATAGCTATTTTAGGTGGTCATGCCGAGGAATTGGTAGGGAAATTGGCATTGAAGGTAAATTCATTGGGCTATGTTAATGACCCCCAAAAAATAAGATTAGTATATAGCGCATCTGATGTTTTTGTGCTTCCTTCGTTGGAAGATAATCTGCCAAACACCATAATGGAGGCTTTAGCTTGTGGCATTCCTTGTGTTGGCTTTAGCGTTGGCGGCATTCCAGAGATGATAGAACATACCGTAAATGGATATGTTGCAGCCTCGCAAGACGCAACCGATTTGGCTTCGGGCATACATTGGGTGTTGGAAGAAGCCGACTATCAAAAACTTTCGGGGGCGGCAGTAGAGAAAGTTCAAGCATGTTATTCGCAAAAAAGTGTGGCAGAACGCTATATTGAAGTGTACGAAAAAGCACTTTCTAATACCCATTACGCGCTATGATAACATTCTCAGTAGTAACCATAACTTACAATGCAGCAGCAGTTTTGCAGCCCACTTTAGATAGTGTTCTGTCGCAAACGTTTCCCAACATTGAGCATATCATCGTTGATGGCGCATCGAAAGATAACACTGTCATCATTGCTGAAGCCTACAAAGAACTGTCGGACAATGCTGAAAATGGGCATAAAGTTCATATTAAAAGTGAGCCTGACCGTGGACTTTACGATGCAATGAACAAAGGATTGGTGCGTTCCAAAGGCGATTATGTGGTGTTTCTCAATGCTGGCGACCGCTTTCCAGAGGCTGATACATTGGAAAAAGTAGCATTGACTGCCGAAGTTGGCGACGGAGAAGACCTGCCCGTTGTGATATTTGGCGATACTGATATTGTTGATAGCGAAGGAAAATTCCTTTATCACAGACGTTTACAACTACCAGAATCCCTTACATGGCGTTCTTTTAGTGATGGTATGTTGGTTTGTCATCAAGCATTTTACGCCCGATTGGACATAGCAAGAAAGATTCCTTACGACTTACATTATCGCTATTCGGCTGATGTTGATTGGTGCATAAAGGTGATGAAAGAAGGAGAAAAACAAGGTTTGTTGCTGCGAAATGTTCACGCTGTGGTTGCCCTTTATATGGAAGAAGGGCAAACAACCAAGCATCATCGTGCTTCACTCTGTGAGCGTTTCAACGTAATGTGCCACCATTATGGTGTGTTACCAACGATTGGCAAGCACATTTGGTTTGTTATAAGAAAGTTTTTGAAGAAATAACAGCGTCTTTGGACAGGTTTGAGTAGTCTGAAGACTTCGTCTTTATCTTTATTCTTCTTTCTTCTTATTTTTAATTTGATGGTTTGATATTGCATCACTTACGTTATTGAGTGTTTTCCCAATTCCTTCGCCCAATTTGTTGCCTGCTTCAGAGAGCTTTTTAAAGAATTTTTTACCACCTTTTTCTACATTCTTGGTTATTTTATTGATAGCTTTCGATTCACGTTGCATAAATTCTCCCATGCCTTCACCAATGGTATTCAAACCTTTTTGAATCTTTTTTTCAGATGAATCCTTTCTACAAGTGTCGCATTTTGCACATTTCTTATCAATCACTTTAGGCACTGTTACCTTCTCTTTCACATGTTTTATGGGCTTAGGATAGTCCAGCACAGCATTGGTTTTGCTTTGAGCCTGCAAGTTTGTGCAAAAGCCCAATGCAGAAAATATAAAAAACAAATAACCGATTAATCTTTTTTCCATAACTTTCAATACTTTTGTGGGGTTATTATTCTATTGTCAATGGGTGCAAAGATAATGCAAACCTCTTCAATTTTGAAATTTGCGACCGCACATTTAATAATCTATAACGTCTTTTTACGAACTAACTTTATTCAAAGAAAAGCCCCGAAAGTTTTTCTTTCAGGGCTTTTTATCTATTCTTGTATGGAAGTTCTTACTTTTGTATGAACTTTTTACCATTCTTAATTACTACGCCTTTGTAATCTTTGCCTACTTTCTGACCAGAGAGATTATAGGTTGGTGCGTTTTCATCGTTGATACCCACTGAAACACCATTGATGCTTGCATCAATTGCACCTTCATAATCTTTCCTTTCTATAGTTTTGGGGTCAAAAGACTGAGCAATCCAATTTTTCTTTTTAGCAGCTTCTACTTGTTTTTTTGTTATAACATTATTTTCTGTTGCTCCAACATAGTAGCAAGTAAAATCCCTATACGCATCTAATACAGGGAGCGAATTAATGATATTATCAATTACAGTTCCTGAAAGATTGTTGTTACCGAAATCAAGGTTATTCATCTTTGCTACATTAGCAGGGAGTTTAAGGTCTTTTAATTTGTTAGAGCTGCAATGTAAATCTGCTAATTTGTTATTTTTAGACAAATCAAGGGTTGTTAATTCATTGCCCCAGCAATATAATGTACTTAATTCAGTATTGGTAGACAAATTAGACAAACTATTCAATTTATTTTTTGAACAATCTATAGTCTGGATTTTTGTATTCTTAGATAAATCCAGAGATGTCAATTTGTTATCTTGGCAACGGAGAGTTGTTAGCGTAGTGCAATGTGATAAATCAAGGGCTGTAAGTTCGGCTCCATAACAATTTAAAACGAAAACTTTCCCTTTAATCGTAATGGTTTGATTCTTAACAGTGTATTCATTTGGACTTCCTTCGTCGGCTCCTTCTACTGTCACATTCTCGCCATTGACACTAAAACAAATTTTGTTACCAGCCTTTAAAGCGGTGGTTAATTTGATTACGTTTTCAGCCATGCCTTGTGTGAGTGAAAGGGTCATGAACGCAAGGAGTAAAAATAATTTCTTCATAAAATAAGTTTTAATTGTAAATAGTTTAATTTTTGGTACTATTGAAGTACCGACTCAATTTGTAGATATGTATTATCAAAAATATTGTATTTTCTAATTTTGGCTTGTATCTTTTTAAATCATTCCCTTCATAGCCTGTTCTTCTTGACGAATACGCACGAAGAGTGGAACGAGATATATCGGTAAACCAATGCAGAGTGTGTACCAAGCATGGCAAAGCAAGGCTGTACCGATGAGTTCTGGAATGATGTTTAAGAAATAATTGGGGTGGCGCACATTGCGGAACAAGAAGCTACGGTCAATGCGTTGATTCTTTAAAATATAGAGTTTCACCGTCCAAATATCGCGCAGTTTATAAATAACGTAGAACAAAACAACATAAGCAAAAGCCATAACGCCCACGCCAGCCATAGAAACGTTATCAAACATCGCAGCCGAAGCGTAACATTCATAGATAGCCGCAGCATAATAAGCTATGTGTGCCAAGGTTAATAAAGCAGAATTGCCGTGTCCATACTCCACAGCCCCAAGTCCCTTGATGCGTTTTTCGTTACGAATGGAAAAGAAAAGCGTGGTTAATCGCAAGCAAAAGAATGCCCCAATAATCATAAAAATTTCGTTCATATTTAAATAAGTTGGTTTGTTTATCCTTAAAACTGTTCAAAAATGGCTGCAAAGATAAGAAAAAAAGATTAAGAAAGAACCAACTTTTAAGATATTTTTTAAAACATATTTACTTTACAACGATTTCGTTAAGCCAAACGAAACGTGCGAATGAGCGCAGCAAAATTCGTACACGTTCGTGGCGAGAAATAGAACCTTTCGAGCAATGATACTTTGTAGGGGCGTGATTTATCACGTTCCTCTCAGTAAAATTGGGTGTTAGGAACGTGATAAATCACGCCCCTACAAAGTATCATAACTTGCCAGAAAGCAGCTATTTTGCACTTTTTATTAAGAACAAAAAACTGCGCAAACATTCCTGACTACTTTAAATTTCAAAATAGGCGGTTTTGCCATTCAAAAGTGCCTATTTTGAGGTGCAAAACAGGCTCTTTTATTTTTTTACTTGTCTAACTGACTGAATTTATCGGTCGATAATGCAATCGTTTGCAATCTATTTTCAACGCATTCACTATCGCTGTGAGGTTTTAATGGGAGAAAATTGTATCTTTGCGAAAGGATATAACTTTAGGTTTAACAAACAACTAAAAATTATGAAACGTATTTCTACACTATGTTCCGCCTTTTTGCTTACGCTAACTTTATTTGCGCAAGGCTGGAAAGCTAATTATGGCGGTGTCATGTTACAAGGATTCTATTGGGATTCTTTTCAGGACACAAAATGGACAAATCTTGAATCGCAAGCAAAAGAATTCTCTGGTATCTTCGACCTCGTATGGATTCCACAGAGTGCGCAGGCGCGCAACCTCACTTCTATGGGTTACGACGACTACTATTGGTTCAGTAACTACAATAGTTCGTTCGGTTCTGAAGCTGAACTCATTAGCATGATTAAAACGTTCAAGAACAATGGAATCGGTACGATTGCTGACGTGGTTATAAATCATCGTGCTACGAATACAAATTGGTTCGATTTCCCAACTGAAACCTACAACAACGTAACCTACACGATGACTTCGCGCGATGTAGCAAAGAACGATGATAACTGGGCAGCATCCGCTGAAGCAACAAAGCAAGGTTTACAATTGGGCGACAATGTAGACACTGGCGACGATTGGCCTGGTATGCGTGATTTAGACCATACAAGCCTCAACGTTCAAAACACTGTGAAGGCTTATCTTCACATGTTGAAAGAAAAATTTGGCTACATTGGCTTTCGCTACGATATGGTAAAGGGATATAATGGTTCTTATACCGCCCTTTATAACAACGATGCGAAACCTGAATTTTCGGTTGGCGAGTATTGGGACGGCGACTTCACAAAGGTGAAAAATTGGGTAGAATCAACCAAAAGCAATGGTGTTCCTACTTCTGCGGCTTTCGATTTCCCAATTCGTTACACGGTGCGCGATGCGGTAAACAATGGTAATTGGGCTGCTTTTGACGGAAGTGGCTTCGCAAAAGACCCTGCATGGGCACGCTATGCCGTTACGTTTGTAGAAAATCATGATACCGAAAAGCGTAACAGCAACGCTTATCCAGACCCAATCTACAAAGACACATTGGCTGCCAACGCTTACATCATGGCCATGCCTGGCACTCCATGCGTCTTCTTGAAGCACTATCAAGCCTATAAAAGCGACATTAAAAACATGATTTCAGTGCGCAAACTCATGGGAATTACCAACCAAAGCGCATACGCAAGATATGGTGTCAATGCTTCTGATTACTATGCTTTCACCACAACAGGCAGCAATGGCAAACAAATGCTTACCGTGTTAGGACCAGCAAAGACTTATGTACAGTCGCCACGTTGGGAAAAACTCACAGGCGGTTATCATTGGGCTTACTATGTAGAGAAGAGTAATTCCGATTTGGTTTGGGCAAGTCATGCAAGTGGCAACTATGACGGCGAACAAAAGGTTACCTTAACTTCGGTTACTGACAAGACAAACGCACAAATCGTTTATACCACTGACGGAAGCGACCCTACTGCCAACAGTGCAAAGGCTACCAATGGGCAGCAAATCACTGTTCCAGTCGGCACAATGGTTCTTAAAGTGGGCTTATTGGTCGATGGAGTAGTGAAAAACATCATTACACGCAATTACAACATCATTGATTTCAAACCCTACGATATTAAAGTTTACGTCAATGCAGACGATGCAGATGCACTATGGGACAGCGCAAAGATGACAGCCAATGCACCTACTATCAATTATTGGTTCTGGGGCGGCACCCATGCAACAGCAAAAGGTTCTTGGCCAGGCGATGCAGTAACGACAACCGAAACAGTAAACGGCAAAAAATGGTTTGTAAAATCGTTTGAAATAACAAATACTACCGATGCAGTAAACTTTGTTTTCAGTGTTGGAACAGGTACACCGCAAACAGTTGATATTAAAGATATAAAGGAAACGAGCTTCATAAGTATCTTAGCAGATAAGGAAGATAAAAATTATAAGGTGGATGTGAAGACTATCCCATCAGGAATAGACAATGTAAAGATTGAGCACCCTGCAAACAACGACCCTTATTATTACACGCTTTTTGGACAAAGCATTGCTAAACCAACGCAAGCAGGTATTTACATACACAAAGGAAAGAAGATAATCGTAAAGTAAACTAAATGTTTCTTTGCCTAACAATAAAGGGGGCATAGCTTTCGGCTATGCCCCCTTGTGTTTATATATGAATTTTGTTTATTTCTGAATCTTTTTCTTTCCGCCTTGGATTACTACTCCTTTGTAGTTCTTTCCTACGAGTTGTCCCGATAGATTGTAGATTGGTGCGTTTGCTTCCTTTTCTACCTTTACGTCTGCAATGCCTGAAGCAGCATTGCCTTCATAGTCTATCTATTTTCCTTCTCCGTTTTCCTTTTTCCATGCTTACATTGCTTTTTTGTTAGCATGTTTTTTTAAAAAGCTATTATTGTTCTTGGCAGAATTATTCGCACGTTTCGTTTGGCTTAACGAAATCGTTCTTATAAAAAGTGCGATTTCTCGCCACGAACGTGTACGAATTTCGCTGCGCTCATTCGCACGTTTCGTTTGGCTTAACGAAATCGTTCTCTTTTAGAGTGCAAAATAGCTGCTTTCTGGCAAGTTATGATACTTTGTAAGGGCGTGATTTATCACGTTCCTAATACACTAAAATTTGCGGAGAGGAACGTGATAAATCACGCCCCTACAAAGTATCATTGCTCGAAAGGTTATACTTCTCGTCATGACCATGTTTAAATTTCGCTTTGCTCATTTATATAGTTCGTTTGGCTTAACGAAATTGAGCCTTTTCCGCAGTCTTTATACAACAAAAAAAAGGAACGCCTCGTTGGAAGCGTTCCCTTTGTATTGTGTTGTTGGCAGATTTTATTCTGCTATCAATTCAACTTTTGTGTTACCATCGTATGATGGAGTCAATTTAACAGTGTATGTACCTGCTGTAACATTGATGTTAGCACCATTTTGCGTTGTGAGCTTGTTCAAATCTGTGCCACCCCAACTGATGTCCCATGCAGCGTTAGCGCGGAACTTGATACTGCCAGCTTTCAATACAACGTGTTGAGCCGTCCAAGCACGAGTTGCATTGTCGTAAGTCATTGCAATATCGCCATTCCAACCATTCACAGTAGCGTCGCCAATGATTCCGATAGTCTTGATAGGAGTGAGCTTGTAAGAAAGTGCTCCCAAATCAACTTCTACTTTATAGAATCCGTCTGCTTCAGTCATCATAATGTTTCCTGCTCCACCGTCAGTAGAGAAGTTTTCGCCGTAGTCTTTACCATTTGGTACGCTTGATGCCCAGCCTTTTTGTTCAGAGAACTTAAAGCCCTTGTTGTCCAAATACATGTAACCAGTGTATTTACCATCGAATGCTGGTCCATGGAGTACGTTGATGTCGTTATGTGTCCAACCATTTGCATTGCCAGCCATCCAAAGGTACTCGGTAAAGTTGAGTTTTTCAACCTTATAAGTATAGGTCATCATATTGATAGTGATGCGATATTTACCTGCTTCAGCGAGCTTACCAGCACCAGCACCTTCTGTTGTGAGTTTACCTTCCATACTTGTGTCGCCTTCCTTTGTAGTGCCTAATACACCCGTTTTACCTGTTGCAAGGAGTTCTCCCTTGTAGTTGGTTTCAGTAGTAATCTTCCAAGTTTGGTTAGCGGCAGTAGTTGTTACGAATACAGAGAATACTGGGTCTTCGTAAACGTCCTTGTTGCTGTGTATAAACTTGATAGCACCTTCCTTATTCCAACCTGTCATATCGCCAATGAGGTAATAAGCCTCGTCAATGAATGGTGAATTTGGTGTTACGGTGTACATGATATTGCCTGCGTCAATCAGTATTGCTTGTCCGTCTTTCACTGCGTTTACAACTACGTGAGCGTTGAAACGATGGGCTACAGGACGCTTGCCATAGTATTTAATGAAAGCCTCTTGAATTGCGGCAGTAGCTGCTTTACCGTCAAGTGAAGTTTCGATAATAGTAGGAGTAACCCCATCAAGGTTAATATCGTTAGGAAGAAGTTCCACACGAGCATTCTTCAACTCAAATCCTTCAGGTGCTTCCTTGCTTGAAAGCGTGAACACTGGTACATCAGTACCTACGGTTGCTAAGTCTTGTGCAGGCACTTCCAAAGCTTTAAGACCAGGAATAGTGATAGGACTTTCCTCTTCATAAGCCTGTGGATTTCCCCAAGGCTCATAGCCATCGCTGCAAGCCCCGAAGACGAGGCTTACAATTGCGAGTGTAATATATAATGATATTTTTTTCATAAACTTAAATGTGAGAAGTTGTTATTATTTGATTTCACCAGTTTCAGTTGTGAAGTTCAAGTGAACTTTCTGACCTACTGCACCTGCAACACGAGGAGTTTGGTCGCCACCTGCACCACGGTAAGCAATCTTACCATTGTAAACGATGAATTCAGATTTCCACCAATCTGCATCAAAAACCTTAACACAAATGCGTACACCTGGGTCGCTGTCTTTAGGACCACCCGAAACAGCATGTGAAAGAGCAGGAGAAATAAATTCACCATCAGCAGTTGCTGGAACTTCGAAGAGGTTTTCGTCTACCAAATCCCATTTACCTGAAGCGGTAGCAAGACCTTGGAGATAAACTTTAGGGGCATTGAAGGTTACATTATACTTAACATCGCGACCTTCTACCACGCATTCAACAATCATCAAGTACCAACCTGGTTTTGAAGAGGCAATGTTACCATTTGCATTGATAATATCAGCACCCTTTTCACTGGCAGGATTAATCTTGATTTGGTCGTAGCCTGCGGCAGCATTGTTGCTCCATGTCTTCTCAGTATTGAATTTAATACCAGCATCATTGCCTTGACCACCAATGTAAACAAGATGCCAGAATGTATTTGGAGCGCTGTGTAAAGGTATCATTTGCAACGCTGTATCCCATGACCATTTGTTGAAATTACCCGTAATGTAGAGGTTCTTAGGAAGTTCTACGGGTGGGAGCGTATACAAAAGGTGAACTTTGTTCAAAGTAATGATGTTGGAAGTAATCTGAGTTCCTTCAATCATTCTACTATCGGCAGTGGTTTGAACTGCTACAAGACGAATATAAACAGGAACATCAAGAGGAAATTGTTTCTCATCATAGCCTTGCTTAACAAATAATTCGGTAAGTACATTTGCCAATTCCGCTGCGTCTACGTCCATCTTTGCAGTTGTAAAGGTGGTAGACATCGCCTTCTCGTCAGACATGTCTGCCTTGGTACCCACCATAACAGTGTACTTTGTTACGGCTGGGAAACCATAGTTAGGCTGTGTACAAGTAAGCTGAACGCTTTTAGAATTAGCCAAATCATAAACACCATTAGCGGCAAGCGCAGGTGTATTCAAGTGAAACGTTGTTGGTGTCGTTATCACTGGGTTCTCAGAATTGTCATCGCTGCAAGCTGTAAACAAGGTTACAGAAAAGAGAAGCAGCAAGGCAAATTTAAATATCTTTGTCATAATAGTTATGTTTTAACGTTGTTGAAGGCGAGGGGATAAGTCCCCTCAACCTTTAAAATCTTAATAACCAGGGTTCTGAGTTAAGTTTTGGTTCACTGTCAAGTCGCTGGTTGGAATAGCAAATACGTTGCGTGTCTTTGCAAAGTTACGACCATTAGGGTCGCCACCTTTCCATGCCCAGTTGTAATTTACATTACCACCAAACTTATTGAAACGAATCAAATCAACACGACGACGACCTTCGAAGTAGAATTCTTTACTCCATTCATTCAAAATATCGTCGAGTGTGTAGGCACCATTGGTTCTTGCTTTTGCGTGAGCGCGGAGGTGCAATTGATTAATATAATCAGTACCTTCAGCAGTTGTTTGGTTTCCATTCAAACGCGCAGTTGCTTCTGCGTATGTAAGATAAGCTTCAGCAGCACGGAACAAAAAGAAATCAGTATCAGCAAAACGGAGGTCGTGAGCAGAAGAGTTGTCAGAGTGGAAGTTATTGAACTTCACTACTGCGTAACCCTTAGTGAATACAGAAATATCCTTAGACTCTGGAGCGCTAACCTCTCTGCCAACACCATCGAACAAAGCACGGTCGTCGCCAGCCTCAGCAGGCATCGCAGCACCTGTTACTTGTGGAGCACTTACAGGGAAGAACTTATCAATGAGGTTCTTGCGAGCGCGAACACCAGCCCAGTTTGCATTGTCGTAAAGATTGCCGCCTATCTTGCCATTCTTGTTTACGCTTGCTGTTTTATCGTAGCAAGCATTGATTAAGAATACTGATGTGCCATAAGAAGCAGTTGTCTTTCCGTCTTGGAGAATAGGGAAGATAGCTTCTACAGAAGAGCCATTTTCACCATTATCGCCCATAAAGAGTTGTTGGTAAGCAGTCCAACCATTCTTTGTTTCACCTTTATAAAGTTTGTAAGGTGAATCAATAACTTTCTTAGCATAATCAGCTGCCTTTTGCCATTGTGGAGTGCCAGTGTAAACTTCGGCATTCAAGTAAAGGCGAGAGAGCAACAACCATGCAGCAGCCTTATCTACACGACCATAATTAGGGTCGGCTGATGTCTTAGCTTTTGCTGGCATGAGGTCTGGTTCAATTGCCAAAAGTTCTTTTTCAATGTAATCGTAAATTTGTTTGCGAGAATATTGAGGAGCAGCTTGAGCCGAAACAGCTTCTGTAAATGGAATATTTCCAAAAGCGTCCATTAGATAATAGTAGTCCAAAGCACGAATGAAGCGCACTTCTGCTGACTTTTGTTTATCCAAATCGCCAAAGTTAGTAAGATATTGGTTACAAATGGTTACACCAAAATACAAGCGATAGTAGAATCCTTTCAACATTGGGTGAGAAGCACCGTAGTTGTTGAAGTTGAATTCTGTAATACCTTCGTCCTGTGTCCAATTGCAAATCGCCTCGTCAGTAGTAAGGTCGTTTGAGTTAAACAATTGGCGTACGAAACCTGTTGTACCTCCATCGAGTCCGTCAATATCGCAATCGCCGTCAGGACCACCATTACCTGCCAAGCCAAAGTTTGCATAACATTTGTTAAGCAAGTGGTCTGGGTTGATTTCCGTCTGCAAGTTAGGGTCGATAGGAGTTACATCTAAGTCGCCAACGCAAGACGTTACGCTCATGGTAAGCAGCAATGCCGCTACGGGAGCTATTCTTTTAATATATTTGTTCATGTTAATTGTCAAATTAGAGTTAGAAATTCAAGTTCAAACCAAAGATAAATGACATTGGGCGAGGGTAGGGATTGTTGTCAATACCATAGGATTTGTTAAAACTATTATATACTTCTGGGTCAATGCCTTTATATTTAGTAAGTGTAAGCAAGTTAGATGCTGAACCATAGAGGCGACCACTAAGTCCGTGCCAACCATTTGTCTTGAAAAGGTCTGTAAAACTGTAGCCCAAAGTTACGTTATCCAATTTCAAGAAAGATGCGTTTTGCACCCAACGGTCAGAAAGAATTGCTGTGGTATGACCTGTTTGCCAATTGTCTTCAACAGAAGCTACAGGACGATTTGAAAGGAATCCTGACGAAGCCCATATACCTGAGCGAGAAACATTGCTTTGTCCTGCCATCATATCGTTGAAAACATAGTTGCCAATGTTTGCACGGAGAGCGAAACCGAAGTCCCAATTCTTATATTCTACACGAGATGACAATCCCATTATTACAGGAGCCATAGGACTCTTATAGAAGTATTTGTCGGCTTCTGTGATTTTTCCGTCTGCATTTCTATCTACAACAGCGCCTTCAATAGGCTTGCCATTTTTGTCGTAAATCTGTTGGTAAACATAGAATGAAGATGCTGGGTGACCAACAGCGTGTGCTTGAGCGTTACCACCTATACCTGCTGAGATACCACCAGTAGGAATGAAGTAATTAGAGTTGCTATTTCCTGTAAGGTCGGTAATTTCATTTTGGTTGTAAGTGAAGTTATAATCGAGTACCCATGTCCAGTCTTTTGTTTCAATAGCTCTCCAATGTAATGCAACTTCAACACCTGTATTCTTCAAAGAACCGATATTAGAAGAAACTTGATTACGGAAGTTAGAACCAGCTGGTACATAAACAGTATTCAAAAGGTCGGTTGTCTTGCGGTAATACCAATCCAAGCTACCTGTAAGGCGTTGGTTGAAGATACCCCAATCCAATCCTATGTTATATGTGGTAGTGGTTTCCCAAGTTAAATCCTTATTAACGGCTTGTGGACGTACAATTGTACCATCGCCAAGGATAGGATAGAAGCCATTTGTACCGCTACCAGTTTGGTAAATATCGAAGTAATTATAGTCGCCAATACCTTCTTGCTGACCTGTCATACCCCAACCTAAGCGAAGTTTCAAGTCGCTCAACCACTTAATATCGCGGAATTTATTTTCGTCTTTCACCTTCCATGCAAATGCAAATGAAGGGAATGTAGCCCAGTGTTGCTCGAAACGTGAAGTACCATCAACACGCACAGTTGCTGTGAGGTAGTAACGATCCATTAAACTCCAGTTAGCACGGCTGAAGAAAGATACCAAATAGTTTTCAGTGAGGTAACGATAATCATCTTTTATACCGTCTTTGTTGTAATCCTTGCCACCATCTTTGTAGATTTGACCAGCCTTAACGTTTGTAGAAGGATAGTATTGGAACGAGCGACTTGTTTCTTTTCTCCAGAAATGTTGCCATTCGTAACCTGCCATGATGTCGAAATGATTGTTGTATTTATCCTTGAAATCATGGAAATACTGAGCGTACGAGTTGAACAAAAGGTTACGCTTCAATTGCTTGCTCCAACCATCGTAACCATAATATGATGCCAATGGAGAAGTTGGTTCAATGTGTGTATTTTGTTTACCTTCTGCAATGTCAGCACCAGCAGTTACATGCAAGCGTAAATCTTCAAATCCGTGAACCTTGTAATCTACTTCGCCATTAAGAATAATATCACGACTGTGTGAACGGTCGTTCTTCAAATTCAAGATAGCCATTGGGTTTTTGGTTGCCAATGAGTTGAATGTTGAAGGCCAAGTAGGGTCGTCTGCTGGATTTAAACCATTTCCACGCCATGTGTGATAGAAGCCAAAGTTAGCTGCATCAGGCGACTCTCTGTCGTAAATACTTTGTGTTGGGTCGTATGAAACGGCTGCGCCAATAGCTGCGCCATCGGCAAAACGGTTCTTCCCATACATTCCTTTTGCATTTAAATTGAAGGTCAAGTGCTTGTCAAACAATGAAGGACTCAAATTCAAAGCAGCTGTATAACGTTCAAATTGTGAAGTTCTGAGAATACCTTGGTTGTTTGTATAACCACCAGAGATGCGGTAAGGAACAGAAAAAGCATCGTTTCCGAAAGAGCCTGTGAGTGTCAAATTGTGGTCTTGACCCCATGCTGTGCGGTAAATTTCGTTTTGCCAATCAGTGTTAGCTTTACCCAATGCAGCAACCTGTGGGCTACCTTCGCCAAATAATTCAGTAACAAACTTGCGATATTGGTCGCCATTCATTACATCGATAGTTTTCTTTTTCATACTTGCTGTTACACTTCCTGCGTATGAAATAGAGAGAGGTTGGTTGGCACGACCTTTCTTTGTGGTGATGATGATAACACCATTAGAACCGCGTGAACCGTAAATAGCTGTTGCAGAAGCGTCTTTTAAGACGTTAAAGCTTTCAATATCCTGTGGATTGACCATAGAGAGTGGGTTTGCCATACCCTTTACGCCTGTATTATCCATTGGAACTCCGTCAATCACGATAAGCGGATTGTTAGAAGCATTCAATGAAGAACCACCACGAATACGGATTTGTGCGCCACCACCAGGGGTACCGCCTTCGCTCGTAACGTTCACACCAGCCATTTTACCTTGCATCATGTCTTGTGCGTTTACTACTAAACCTTTGTTTTTACCATCTGGTTTCATAGCGAGCACCGAACCTGTAAGGTCGCTTTTCTTTACTGCACCGTAACCGATGACAACAACTTCTTGCATCTGCATTGCACCATCTGGTTGTAATGTAACAACCATTCCGTTAGCAGCGCTTACTACTTGCTTAACATATCCGATATAAGAAATGGTAAGCGAAGTGCCTGGTTTTACATTGAGTTCAAAGTTACCATCGAGGTCAGTCTGTACGCCATTGGAAGTTCCTGTAATGAGAACTGACGCACTAATAACTGGCTCACCCGTAGCATCTTTTACAAGACCTTTGATAGTCGACTGTGCAAAGGCACCAATAGACAGGATAAGACCTAACATAAGTGTCATTAGCCTGACGGGGAATTTTCTTTTTACCTGCTTCATCTTTTTATTGATAAGTTATTAATATTGTGTAAATTGTTCTGCTTTAAAAATATTGGTTAATAGTCTTTTATAGACTAATTGATGCAAAGTTAGGCCTAATATTTTATAAAGTCAATTTTTATATGCTTAAAACGTTAATTAACAGATGCAATCGTTTGCATCAATAAAGATGAAAGAAAATCTTGACATGAGTCAATGTTAATGTAAAATTGTGTATTTTTGCATAACTAACATAAAAACAAGAATAAAAAACCAATTGAAATATGAAAGATGGAGGAAATGTAACGATGAAAGATATAGCCCGCGAACTTGGTGTTTCGGTGGCTACTGTTTCTCGTGCTTTAAAGGATAGTCCTCGCATTTCGGCAGAAAAGAGGGACGAGATAAAGCGTTATGCTCGGGAACACAACTTTACTCCCAACATCATTGCAGAGGCTTTGCGCAAAAGTAAAGTGCAACCATTGAAAATTATTGGTGTCATTGTTCCAAAATTTTCACACTTTTATTTTTCTTCCGTTCTTGCTGGCATCGAAGAAGAAGCCTCTGCTCGTGGTTATCGGATTATGGTTGCACAGAGTGATGAACGCTATGAGCGAGAAGTTGAAATATGTAAATCGTTTTATGAGAATAAAGTTTGTGGCATCATTGTGTCGCAAGCAAAGAATACGGTTAAGTATTCTCACTTTCAATTCCTTATTGAACAGCATGTTCCTTTAGTTTTTTACGACCGTGTTAGTATGGGTGTGAATGCAAGCCGTGTTGTTATTGACGACTATATGGGTGCGCTTGGAGCAGTTACTCACCTTATTAAAACAGGTTGTAGACGCATTGCTTACTACGGATTGTCGCTTAATTTGGAAATTGGCAAGAATCGTTATAATGGCTATCGTGATGCTTTGTTGAAACATGGGCTACAACCTGATGACCAACTCATTCGTATGTGTGATAATAGAGCTGATGCTGAGGCGATTACACCAGAATTAATGGACTTGCCCAATCCACCTGATGCATTTTTTGCAGTAAACGATGACACTGCTATCGGAATACTTTATTCGTGCAAAGGTATGGGATTGCGTGTGCCAGAGGATATTTCTATTTGTGGATTTACCAATGGTGAACGTGCCATAGCCTGCGACCCAATGCTGACAACCGTTGAACAACGTGGCATAAGAGTGGGCGAAGAGGCGGCTAATATCCTTATGGATAAGGTAGAAGGTGCATTGCCTATCGATTCTATTGAGAAACGTGTGGTAAGAACAAGGTTAATTGTGCGTGGTACAACACGTTGATAACAAGATGTTTAGGAATAATAAAAACTCAAATAAAAAGATTTGGATATGAATAGTGAACTAAAAACCCGCCCCGACAAAAGCTTTTGGCAA
Source organism: Prevotella disiens (assembly GCF_900454955.1). Classification (NCBI taxonomy): domain Bacteria; kingdom Pseudomonadati; phylum Bacteroidota; class Bacteroidia; order Bacteroidales; family Prevotellaceae; genus Prevotella; species Prevotella disiens. Next base: position 456,055 of record NZ_UGTL01000001.1, read on the forward strand.
CTATGGAACCTAAGTTTCGGTTTCTTTGGGGTACAAATTGCTTACGCTTTGCAGAGTGCAAACATTTCTCGTATATTCGGAACGCTCGGCGCCGACCCTCATAGCTTAAGCTATTTTTGGATTTTGCCCCCATTAATGGGTATCATTGTGCAACCGATTGTCGGTACTTTGTCTGATAAAACATGGACTCGTTTCGGGCGTCGCATACCTTATTTATTTATAGGAGCAGCTGTGGCAGTACTTGTGATGTGTCTTTTGCCCAATGCAGGTTCGTTCGGAATGGCTGTTTCTACGGCTATGGTCTTCGGTTTAATCTCCTTAATGTTCCTTGATACGAGCATCAATATGGCTATGCAACCTTTCAAAATGTTGGTGGGCGATGAGGTGAACGAGAAGCAAAAGGCTTTGGCTTATTCTATTCAAAGTTTTCTTTGTAATGCTGGTTCCTTAGCGGGCTATGTATTTCCATTCTTCTTTACCGCCATTGGAATTGCCAACGAAGCCCCAAAAGGCGTCATTCCCGATTCGGTTATCTATTCGTTCTATATTGGCGCAGCCATTCTTATTCTCTGCGTACTCTACACAACGGCGAAAGTAAAGGAAATGCCTCCGAAGGAATATGCTGAATATCATAACTTAACGGAAACCGACAACGAGTCGAAAGCCAATTGGATTGACTTGTTGAAAGGTGCGCCAGCTACTTTCTGGAAAGTGGGTTTAGTTCAATTTTTCTCTTGGTTTGCTTTCATGTACATGTGGACTTATACCAACGGAACTGTGGCTGCCAACTGCTGGAATGTGGATATGAGTGCCCATAATGCTACTTCAACGCTCGGCTATCAAGAGGCTGGCAACTGGGTAGGCATTCTTTTTGCCGTTCAAGCTATCGGGTCTGTTCTATGGGCTATGATACTTCCACAATTCAAGAACCGCAAATTGGCTTATAGTCTTTCGCTTATTTTGGGTGCCATTGGTTTTGCCATGACCGTGTTTGTTCACAACCAATATGTAATGTTCATTCCATTCTTGCTCATCGGTTGCGCTTGGGCAGCCATGTTAGCCATGCCATTCACCTTTGTAACCAATGCGCTCGAAGGTTATGGTCATATGGGGGCTTATCTTGGTTTGTTCAATGGTACGATTTGCATACCACAAATTATTGCCGCAGCCTTGGGTGGTGTCATTTTGAGCCTCGTTGGTTCTGTGCAAAGCCACATGATGTTTGTTGCAGGCATAGCCCTTGTCTTGGGTGCGCTGTCTGTTTCAATCATTAAAGATGTAGACAGACAATAAACATTATTAATGAAAGTGTAGAAACGATATCAAACAGACATCTAATAACGATGATTTGTTCGAATAAAATAGTATTCTGATTTATAAGAATGATAAAAAAGAGACATACAACAATGAAAAAACAAATTTTATTACTCTTGATGACTGTGCTATTCGCATTGAATGCCAATGCACAGTTAGCCAAGGTTTATGACGAAAAGATAGACCCGATGACTCAGATTGACTGCGCTGTGGCAAAAGCCAAGCAAACCAACAAGTATGTTGTTTGTCAAGTAGGCGGCAATTGGTGTCCATGGTGTCTTCGTTTTGCTGACTTTATCAAGAAAGATACAGCCATTGCGAAGATTATAGACGACAATTTTGTGTATATTCACGTCAATTATGACCCACGTAACAAAGCGGTTTCGCCAGAAAAACTGTTGCGCCGTTTGGGCAATCCACAACGTTTTGGTTTCCCTGTAATGGTGGTACTCGATGGAAATGGTAAGGTTATACACATTCAAGATAGTGGCTATCTTGAAGAAGGCAAAGGTTACGACACAAAAAGAGTGCTTAAATTCTTCACCTCGTGGACTCCAAAAGCCGTAGCAGGTGCGCCAAATTCTAAATAAGAAAGGGATAAAATTCAAAACCTATTGTTTTGCGATGCAAAAGAGCCTATTTTGAACTCCAAAATAGGCTCTTTTGATTTTAAAACAACAATGTGGCAGATAAGGCAATGGCACTTTTCTGATAAATCTTTGGTGGTTTTGAATCTTTTATTTAATTTTGTACCAACGGAAACGATATAGCTTACGCTTTCGTCAGGCAATAACGAATTATGAGTTCACAAGGAAACAAAAAACCAACCTACACAAAGCCTGTTGCAGTTTGTGCAATTGTGCTTTTCGGAGGCTCAATTTTGCTATCAATTTTGATGGCAACAAGAGATATGGCGCCCCCTCGTAAATACGAAGTAGATATGTCGGGAGCGGTAATTGGTATTGATACGACTTCGAAAATACCTGTGCTGACAAAAGAAGAAGCTAAAGATGTTGAAGTGAAAGAAAACAAAAAGGTGGACTATGTTGAAACGGAAACAGAAAAAATCAACATAGAAAATGTACCCGAACCAGAGCCTATCGTTGTGCCAAGTACACCGCCACCAACACCAAAAGAGGAGGCGCAACCTAACACAACAACCACCCCTGACGTGAAAACACCTAAGATAGAACCCATAGAATAAATGCTTAAACTCACTTAAAATACTATAAAGCTTTTTTACTTTTATCGTTTTCTTGCGTCATAATCATATCTTTGCATAAATATAGCCAAGTCTGACCTGACAGATTCGTCCGCCTTGTCCGACAAAAGCAAACCTAAAAATAAAAATCAAGAACAATAAGTATAACCCAAAAAATCAATTGATATGAAAAAGAATCTTTTAATTGTAGCCTTACTTACAGGTGCATTCCTTATTTCAGGTTGTGCCAGCAAGAAAGATTTAGAGAATTGTCAAAGCGACAACCGCCGTTTGAATAGCGAATACCAAAATGCTAAAGAAACAATCGCTGCAAACAATGCACGCATTAAGAGCCTTGAAGACCAATTGGCACAAGCCAAAGCAAGCGCACAAGCATTGCAAGGCAGTTTGGATAAGAGTTTATCAAACACAAATTCAACCAATATCAACATCTCAAAGTTGGTAGACCAAATCAACGAAAGCAATCAATACATTCGCCACTTGGTAGAGGTAAAGAGCAAGAGCGACTCGCTCAACTTGGTTCTCTCTAATAATTTGACTCGTAGCCTTAGCAAAGAAGAACTCAAAGAGGTTGATGTTCAAGTGTTGAAGGGCGTGGTTTACATCTCGTTAGCCGACAATATGCTTTACAAGAGTGGCTCATACGAAATCAGCGACCGTGCAGAAGAAACATTGAGCAAGATTGCTAAAATCATTACAGACTACAGCGATTACGATGTTCTCATTGAAGGTAACACCGACAACGTGCCTGTTAATGCACAAAGCGAACGCATGAAGAACATTAGAAACAATTGGGACCTCTCTTGTTTGCGTGCTTCTTCAGTGGTACAATACTTGCAAACTCGTTTCGGTGTAGACCCTAAGCGTTTGACAGCTGGTGGTCGTGGCGAATACAATCCGCTTGCTACCAACGACACAGAACTTGGAAAGCAACGCAATCGCCGTACACAAATTATCATTACTCCTAAGCTCGACCAATTCATGGAGCTTATTGGTAAAGCACCAGAAACCGAAGATGCAAAATAAAGCATAGCAAAATAGTTAAAACATAGATAAAAGTGAACCTCCAATCGCAATAAAAAGCGGTTGGAGGTTACTTTTTGCGCCCACTTAAACGATTGTAACCAAATCGTAATATAGCTGTAATTTGCTTGTAATATAGTCGTAATACCTTTGCAAGCACTAAAAATTAATTCGTAAAATGGAAATAATGTATCTTTGTATCGTTGTCTTTCTGCTTTGCTTAGCCGTCTTCGATTTGTTTGTAGGCGTAAGTAACGATGCGGTAAACTTTTTGCAATCAGCAGTTGGAGCGCGTGTAGCTAACTATAAAACTATAGTTATTATCGCTTCAGTAGGAGTTATTTTGGGGGCAGTAATGTCGTCTGGAATGATGGACGTAGCCCGTCATGGCATCATGACTCCGAGTCAATATTCTTTTGAAGAGGTGATAACAATCTTCCTTGCAGTAATGGTTACTGACGTAATTATCCTTGATATATTCAATACGCTGGGCATGCCGACGAGTACAACCGTATCTTTGGTCTTCGAACTTTTGGGTGGAACATTTGTGATAGCGTGTGTAAAACTGTTGCATGATGACAATGCAACGTTCTCAAACCTGATGAATACCGAGCAAGCCTTGAAGGTTATTATTGCCATTTTCGTATCGGTGGCGATTGCTTTTGTCTTCGGTGTCATTGTGATGTGGCTTTCTCGCATCATTTTTACCTTTAATTATAAGCTGCATTCTCGCTACTCTATTGCCCTGTTTGGGGGCATTGCCTTTACGGCTTTATCCTATTTTATCTTTATGAAAGGATTGGGAAAAAGTCCGTATCTGCCTGATAATATTCGTGAATTTATCGATGTCAATATAAAAAGTTTACTATTCGGAACATTCATCGTTTCCACTTTGGTTATGGAAGTGCTTTATTTGTTGCGTGTAAACATTTTCAAATTTGTTGTTCTCATGGGTACTTTTGCGCTTGCAATGGCCTTTGCTGGCAATGATTTAGTAAACTTTATTGGTGTGCCATTGGCAGGTTTAGATACTTATAAAGACTTTGCTACCAACGGAAATGGTGTTGCTGCTTCGGGATTTATGATGACTTCATTAATGGAAAGTGCCTCTACTACGCCAATTTGGCTATTGAGTGCAGGTATCATTATGATTATTGCCATGGCAACATCGAAGAAAGCGCAGAACGTTATCAAGACAAGTGTCGATTTAAGTCGGCAAGATGAAGGCGACGAAATGTTTGGTAGTTCACGTGCAGCACGTGCCATTGTTCGTCTATCTCAAACAACTAATAGTTCGTTGTCGGGGCTTATTCCAGCTCGAATAGTCAATTGGATAGATTCACGCTTTAAAGAAAAAGCCCAAGATGCTCCTACTGATGTCGCTTTCGATGTGGTTCGTGCAGCAGTTAATTTAGTTCTTGCTTCCATGTTGATAACCATTGGTACTAATTTGAAGTTGCCTTTATCTACTACTTACGTTACGTTCATGGTGGCAATGGGTTCGAGTTTAGCCGATAGAGCATGGGGAAGAGAGAGCGCAGTGTTCCGTGTTACAGGTGTTTTGTCGGTCATTGGTGGTTGGTTTATTACTGCTGGTGCTGCTTTTCTCCTCTCTGGTGTTGTTTGTTTAATCATGTTTTATGGTGGCATTTTGGCACAAATGGGTTTCATGGCATTGGTTGTTTTCCTATTAATTGACTCCAATCGTAAGTATAAAAAGAAGATGTTGGCAGAGGGGAGCGACTCTACTTTCCGCTTAATGATGCGTACTCGAGACCCAGAGTTGGTTTGGGATATGTTGCAACGACAAGTATCACGCACACAATCGTTTGTTTGCCACTTTTCTTTAGAGCAGTTCAACGTGATTGTTGATAGCTTTGCCGATGAGAATTTGCGATCTTTGAAGAAGAGTGCAAAGGAATTACAAATGGAGGCACGTATATTGAAGAAATTTAGTAAGCAAGAAGTGATAGCGTTGAAGCATTGTCCCGTTGATACAGCGATTGAAAGAAACACTTGGTTACACGTTGGAGCGAATAGCAACAAGCAATTTATTTATTGTTTGGGACGTATGTTGGAACCCATATTAGAGCATATTAGCAATGGTTTCAACCCACTTCCTCATGAATTATTAGAAGAGTTCCGCCCTGTTCAAGGTCAAGTTAATGAGTTGATGAAACGTTCTGAAGCATTGATTTCTACTGGTCGCTACGATACTTATCGTGATGTGCTGTCCGATGCTGCCCAATTAAAAGGAACGCTTTCGGTGATGCGTAAGCGTCATATCGACCGTATGCAGCGTGCGCATGGTAATGCTGATTTTCAAGTGTCGGTAGTTTACCTTAATTTATTGCAAGAAACACAACAATTCTTGAGCAATATGCGTCATCAATTGCGTGCTGCCAAGAAGTTTACGGTGCAGTAATCTTTCTTACAATGGGGTAAATACCAAGCGAGGATTACTTCTTTCATATTGTTTCCTTGTAGGGAAACTCCAGTGTCCCTACGGAAACACTGCCACAAGAGGTGTTGCAGCGTAGCAATACTTATGGTGGGAACCGCTCAACAATATAAGACCCATAGCAAAACTGTTGCTTTCGAACGGTTATTGCTATGGGTTTTGTTATTTTGGCATTGCTATTTGGGCAGCATGCCTGATGTTTTAGTTTGTCAAAGGGTGTGTTTTATGGTAAGATTATTCTGCCAATGTGAAGATAAATTTCAATCCTTGTGGGGCGTTGGCAGTAACTTCTATCGTACCATTATGGTGTATGACCGAATTTTTCACGATGGCTAAACCCAAACCTGTGCCTCCCATTTTTCTACTTCTGCCTTTGTCAATTCGGTAGAAGCGTTCAAATAGGCGTGGTCTATGCTCAATGCTTACACCAATTCCGTTATCGGCAAATTCAAACCGATAACAATTGTTTTCCTTTTGTGCAGAAAGCGTTATCGTAGTGTTGTCGCCTGCGTAGGCAATGGCATTATCTGTAAGGTTGCGGAAGATACTATAAAGGAGCGACCTAACGCCTTTTATCTTTATTCCTTCAGGCAAATGGTTGATGAAAGCCATGCCGTGTTGCTCTATTTCGTGTGCCGTTTCGGCTTCAATGTTACGCACCAAAGCATTGATATCCACTTCTTCTTTTTCCAACATCTGCGCTCCGTCGTCCATACGGTTAAGGGTTGAGATGTCGCGGAGTAGGGAAGTGAGTCGTTCTGTCTGCGAATACGACCTTTGTAAGAACATCAATTTGTCCTCTTCTTTTACATTTGGATTGTTTAATATGGTTTCTAAGTAGCCTTGAATCGATGCAACAGGTGTCTTCAATTCGTGTGCAATATTCTGCGTTAGTTGTCGTTTTAAAATATCTTGCTGCTTTCTTGTCGTTTCCAAACGTTTATAAATCTTGATAATACGTTCGGCTATTTCGCCTAATTCATCGTCAGGAAACGTTGCCAAATCCTCTATTTCTAAACTTTTATTATGGTCGGCACGCCATGCAAAGGTTTTTAATTTGTGAATATTATTATCTAATCGGCTCATGAAGCGGTAGATAATAATGGTGAGCAGTGCCAATCCTAAGAGCGATACCCAAATATAATGTTGGTCATAACGTAGCGAATTAGCCAAACTTTCAGTGTAAGGCACTGACGAACGCACAAATATTTGTTGTTTAGGGAAGTAGGTTGCTGAATAAAAGTAGAGAGTATGGAGCGTTTTACTCTTTCTATCTACCACCGAACCTTTGCCGTTTTTTCGAGCCAACATTATTTCCTCTCGGTTATTATGGTTGCTCATCTGGTTGTAGTCTTTCTTTTTGTTATCGTAAAAGACTTTCCCATTGGCTTGTATCAGTGTGATACGCAAATCATTTTTGTAATGTTGTGCTATATATTTGCTTATTTCCGCTTCATTAAAAGGGTGGTCTTCAAGATTTTCAGCCATTTGTTGGTTAAACATCTGCAACTTTAGCTCTAACGTATCTATTTTGTACTGCTTTTCACGGTTCTGTTGGAAAATGATAAATGCCACAGAGTAAGTTAGAAAGACTGCCATAATGCTGAAGTAGAGCTTATGTCCGATACTTAATTTACGCATGGAACTGAAGTTTTTAATTCTTGAAATAATAGCCGTAACCTAAGCGTGTTGCGATGTAAGTAGAAAATCTTCCTAACTTTTTTCTTAATCTTGTAACATACACATCTACCGTTCTGTTCAATACTAACACATCTTTTGGCCAAATGCGGTCTAAGAGTTCTTGTCGTGAATAAACTCTTCCTTTATGTTCCATAAGGAGTTGCAAGAGTTCAAACTCTGTTTTGGTGAGTCCAATTTCCTCGCCATCGATGCGTACAATCTTTTTGTCCAAGTTGATTTCCAATCCTTCAAACTCTAATGTTTCTTCTTCCGTTACGGTTGGTTGAGCAACATTTTTAGTACGATTGAGTACCGCCCGAATGCGCAACATTACCTCACGCAACGAGAAAGGCTTTGAAATATAGTCGTCAGCACCTAAGTTGAACCCTGTAATCGTGTCGTTTTCAGTGTCTTTTGCGGTAAGAAAAATGATAGGAATATGCTTTGTTTCAACATTTTCCTTCATTCTTTTCGCCATGGAGAAGCCTGAAATTTGCCCCATCATAACGTCTAACAAGATAAGATTATAATCGGTTAGTTGAAGTTCCAATGCTTCTTCAGCCGAGTTAGCCGTATCAACGATGTAACCTTCTGTTTCAAGATTGAACTTTAAAATTTCGCAAATGTCTACTTCGTCGTCAACTATTAGAATGTGATGTTTGGTTTCTTGCATAATTTTGAAAGAATATTACGTTTTTGCAAAATTAGCGATTTCTTTCTAATACACAAATGTTACAATGTTAAAATGCTGTGAATATAGCATTAAGGGATACCGCTATTTTTCCATACCGATTGTTTCGCAATGCGAAATAGGCTCTTTTGGAGTTCAAAACAGGCTCTTTTGACGTTCAAAACAGGCACTTTTGTAATTGTGGAAAGTTTTTTTGCACCTTCTTTTGCCGTTATTCTTTCAAAATATTCGTCCATATCAGATTATTATCGTATTTTTGTTACGATATTTGCAACGGCTATTGATTGACAATATAGCTGATTCCACATTCTAATTTTTAAGCAATGACAGAACAAGAATTTGAAAAACTATGGCAAGAAAACCGCGCAAAGTTGCTTGCTAATGACGAAGAATATAAGCGCATTAGCAAAAGCTATATGGCGTGGGGGTGGTTAGACTATTTGGTTTTAATAGGGGGATTCGTCATTTGCGAAACCTTTGTCAATAGTTTTGCATTGTCCACCTTTGTGAAATTTGCGTTAGAAATCCTTGGAATGTTCATCATTTGGTTGGGATTTCGACTCATTAAAGCCCGATTGGGGAGCAAAAACACGCTTGAAGACGTGGAACAACGCATCAAAGAAAGGTATAAATCAACATTGCATTGACATAAAAAGACTCCTATCCGAACAAGATAGGAGTCTGCTTTTTATAGAAGTGCATAAGGTTTTTACTATCTTTGCACTTACTTTTTGATTTGAGTTGTTAGCCAAAGAAGTGGAATTCGCCGACGATAAATAATAAACCATAGCCTAATGCAAGTGAGATAAGACCACAAAGAAGTCCCGTTTTGAGCATATCCTTTTGTTGTATCAAACCTGTTGAATAAGCAATAGCATTTGGAGGAGTAGAAATAGGTAAGCACATCGCAGAAGAAGCTGCAATGGCAACGCCAAGAAGAATGGTACTTGTGCCACCTATTACACCTAATTTATCGCCCATAGCACGGCAAACTACTGCGAGAATTGGCATTAAAAGGGCTGCGGTAGCGGTGTTGGAAATGAAGTTGGAAAGGAAATAGCAAATCAATCCAGACACAATAAGAATCATAATAGGACTCCAATTTCCGAATGGAATACTCTCGATGGCTACATCGGCTAATCCAGAACTATTCATACCCAAACCTAAAGCAAAACCTCCTGCAACCATCCAAATGACACTCCAATCAATTTGTTGCAAGTCTTTTGCCGAAATCACGCCTGTAATGGCAAATACACCCATTGGAATCATGGCAACAGTATTGGTATTGATGCCTGTAATTTTTTCTGGAATAATCCAAAGAAGAATGGTTATAATGAAAGTAGCAATCACGATATACATGCGCCAACCCTTGTGTACTTCACCGTCAATGTTGAGTTCGATAGTCTTTTTGCTGAATGGGAAGAAGTAAAGCAATATACGCCAGCAAATCAAAAGGAGGATAATAACCAATGGTGTCATTATCATCATCCATTGACCGAAGCTAATACCAAGGTTCAAACCTTCTGGGTCGTTCAAGAATTTAAGCGCAATCATATTAGGAGGCGTACCGATAGGAGTACCCATACCACCCAAATTGGCAGCCAAAGGAATAGACATGGTCAAGGCGATACGTCCTTTTCCATTTGCTGGGAGAGCTGCAAAAACTGGTGCTAAGAACGTTAGCATGAGCGCAGCCGTAGCTGTGTTGGAAATAAACATTGAGAAAATACCTGTGATGAATAAGAATCCCAACAAGACATTCTCACTCTTCTTGCCAAAAGGACGTATCATGTTGCGTGCCAAAAGCGTGTCTAATCCCGATTTAGAAGCTGCAATAGCAAGGATAAAACCTGCCAAGAACAACATAATAATAGGGTCGGCAAACGAAGCCATGATAGCTTTCGACTTTAAAAGTTCGCCTATTCCATCACCTTTGAATATCGTAAATGAATTTTCTGAAACGGTAACACACATTATCATCATGATAGCAAGCGATGTAGCCCATGCTGGAATGCACTCAGTGAGCCATGCTAAAGTTGCAAAAACAAAGATTGCAATAATGCGTTGTTGTACTATTGTTAAGCCGTCAATACCAAAAAACGTGATAGGAAGGTTCCAAACTCCAATTGTTATCAAAGCAATTGCCAAAAGCTGCCATACCTTTTTCATTTCAATGGTTGATGATAGCACATTCAAATTATTTTCTGACATGGTACATAATGTTTAATTAATAATATAAAAAATGCTCTCTTGTCTTTTAAAACTGCTACTAATTTATTAAAAATTATTTGGATTATATGACAAATTAGTCTTTTTTTTGTACTTTTGTCGAAAATATTTTTACACAATGCGCAAGTTATTAGTATTACACATCTTATTATTAAGCTTACTTTGTAGTTGTAATAATAAAAAAGTTGAAAGCGATAATTCGTTACAAAACGATAGTAGTTTGGTCTTCAAATATGCCAAAAATATAAAAATGGAGCGTACCAATGAAGGCATAAAAGTAACAATGGCTAATCCGTGGAAGCAGGGTAAGACGTTGCATACCTACTATTTGGTGGAAAATATTGATAAGGCTGAAAAGCACGAAGGGGCTACAAATATTCAAATTCCAATGCAACATGGTGTGTTTTTCACTACGGCTCATGCCAATTTAATGGAGATGTTAGGTGCACAAAAAGCCATTGCTGGTGTGGCAGATGCCAAGTATATGCTCATTCCTGATGTGCAAACACGCTTGAAAGCAAATAAAATTATGGATTGTGGGGACGGTATGAAACCGAATATAGAAAAGATTATCGATTTGAAACCTGACGGATTATTGCTTTCTCCATTTGAAAATAGTGGTGGATATGGTAAGTTGGACGAAATAAAAATCCCTATTATAGAGTGCGCAGAGTACATGGAAACATCGGCTTTGGGGCGTGCTGAATGGATGAAATTCTATGGAATATTGTTCGGTTGCCAACAAAAAGCTGACTCATTGTTCAGTGTTGTGGAGAAAAGCTACCTTGCATTGAAGGAAAAAGCAAAGCGTGCGAAACAAACATTGTCTGTGTTGCCCGACCGCAAAACGGGTAGTGTGTGGTACGTTCCAGGCGGAGAAAGCAGTGTGGGATTGCTCTATAAAGATGCAAATGGTAAGTATGCGTTTGCAAATGATAAGAAAAGTGGGAGTCTTTCTCTGTCTTTTGAAACTATTTTGGATAAACTTGGTCAAGCAGACTTTTGGATTTTGAGTTATTATGGCGCATTTAATAAACAACTATTATTGGCAGAATATCAAGGTTATTCGGCTTTAAAGCCATTCAAAACAGGCGAAATTTATGGTTGTCAGGTAGATAAAACTCCTTATTTTGAGGAAGTTAGTTGGCGTCCAGACTGGCTTTTGGGCGATTTAATCCAATTGTTCCACCCTGACTTGAAGACTGGAACAATGCGCTATTACCATAAACTTTAAGCCTTAGACAAACTATTTGTCAATGAAAAAAGATACTTGGGCATTTGTAATGCTCCCTCTCGGCATCGTTATTATGTTTCTTCTGAACCTTTATATTGGCTCAGTTCGAATCCCTTTGAACGATGTTATTAATATATTTTTAGGTCGCTTTGATGGCAAAGAGAGTTGGCGTTTCATCATTTTGGAGAACCGTTTGCCACAAGCTATTACCGCTATGTTCTGTGGAGGCGCATTGGCTGTGAGCGGATTGATGCTGCAAACAGCTTTTCGTAACCCCTTAGCAGGTCCTGATGTGTTCGGTATTAATGCAGGAGCAGGTCTCGGTGTTGCTTTGGTTATGCTGCTTTTGGGTGGCAATGTTTCCACAATTCTCTTTTCAGTGTCAGGTTTTATGGCTGTTTTGGTATCGGCTTTCCTTGGTGCAATGGCAGTAACCGCATTGATATTCTTCTTTTCTTTGCTCATTAGAAATAGCGTTTTACTGCTCATTATTGGCATTATGGTGGGCTATATTTCATCGTCTGTCGTGTCATTACTCAACTTTTTTGCTACCGAAGAGGGCGTAAAAAGCTATATGATATGGGGAATGGGCAACTTCGGAGGTGTATCAATGGAACAAATACCTGTTTTTGTAGCGATAGTAAGTATCGGTATTTTTTGTTCGTTACTATTGATGAAACCGCTCAATGCGTTGCTTTTAGGACCTCAATATGCTGAAAGTTTGGGCATAAATACGCGGCTTGTGCGCAACTATTTGCTCATTGTAACAGGGCTTTTGTCAGCCATTACCACTGCTTTTTGTGGTCCTATTGGCTTCATTGGGTTAGCTGTTCCTCACATTGCACGTTTATTATTGCACACAGACAACCACAGATTACTGCTTCCTTCGACCATTCTTAGTGGCGCATTGATAGCACTTTTCTGTAATTTAATATGCTATTTGCCTGGCGAAGGCGGCATCATTCCGCTCAATGCGGTAACCCCTTTGATTGGCGCACCCGTTGTTATCTACGTTCTTATGAAATCAAAAGGATAGAAAAGGTCATCGAAAAATTGTCCAATTGCTTTTAGCAGTTGGATATTTTTTTGTAGTTTTGCAAACAAAATCTATCACCTTTGATTAAAGGTTTGTCTAATTTATAAAATGAACACAACTAATTTATCACCATTCAGACGAACAGTTGTTGGCATACAATTCCTTTTTGTGGCTTTTGGCGCAACTGTTCTCGTTCCGTTGCTTGTAGGTCTTGACCCAGCAACAGCACTCTTTACCGCAGGTATCGGTACGTTTATCTTCCATTTAGTTACCAAAGGTAAAGTTCCAATCTTCCTTGGTTCATCGTTTGCTTTCATTGCGCCCATTATTTCCGCATCAAAACAATGGGGAATGCCTGGAACCTTAGCAGGTATCGTGGGGGTATCGTTGGTCTATTTCATTATGTCGGCACTCATTAGGTGGCAAGGAAGAAAACTCTTAGACAAACTTTTCCCACCTGTTGTCATTGGTCCTGTTATCATTTTAATCGGACTTTCATTGTCAGGTTCGGCTGTTGATATGGCGAAAAACAATTGGCTTTTGGCTTGTGTATCGCTCACAGTAGCCATTCTTGTCCTCACTTTGGGCAAAGGATTGATAAAACTTGTACCTGTGGTTTGTGGCATTGTAGTGGGCTATATCGTAGCAATTTGCATGGGTGAAGTTGATTTTACCCCTGTCATGAATGCGCCTTGGTTTGCCCTTCCACCCGCAATTTCTCAATTCCATTTGCCACAATTTGCTTGGGAACCTTTCCTTTTCATGATACCCGTAGCGATTGCGCCTGTGATAGAACATATTGGCGATGTTTATGTGGTAGCTGCTGTGGCTAAAAAAGACTTTGTTAAAGAGCCTGGACTGCACCTTACTATGCTTGGCGATGGTTTGGCTTGTTTGGCAGCGAGCTTCTTTGGTGGCCCTCCTGTAACCACTTATAGTGAAGTAACAGGTGCGATGAGCATTACAAAGATTACCCAACCACAAGTTATTCGTATTTCGGCAGCTACGGCAATCGTCTTTTCTGTCATCGGAAAGTTGAGTGCTTTGTTGCAAAGTATCCCTGCTGCGGTGCTTGGCGGTATCATGTTGTTGCTCTTTGGAACGATTGCTTCAGTGGGCATACAGAACCTTGTTCAACATAAAGTAAACTTGAATAAAACTCGAAACACCATCATTATTTCGGTAACCCTTACCATTGGCATTGGCGGAGCAATCCTTACTTGGGGCAATTTTGCCATGAGTGGTATCGGCTTATCGGCTATTGTTGGTGTACTTCTCAACCTTATCTTGCCACAAGAAAAGGACGAAGAGGTGGAAGAGGCATAAAACGATTATACTATAAAATAAAAAAATCCTCACAAGGTAGCTCTTATCTTGTGGGGATTTTTTGTATCTTAGAACGCATAGAAACTGTTTTGAAAAGCGAAACAGCCTATTTTGAACGCCAAAAGAGCCTATTTTGCACCTCAAAAGTGCCTATTTTACAATCGAAGCAATCTTAATTTTGGTTGTCGTTTTGTTTTTATTGTTTGCATAAAGGGTGATATATCAGTTTTTAATCGTAACTTTGCATAAAATATAGCTGCACTCGGCAATATTCAAACAAGTTTGTATTGCTCTCGTTGGCAATATTTTTGCATAAAATATAAATCTTAAACTTCAAGGATAATCTTGTTTTTGGAGTAGGAGGAATATTGTTTAGAATAATTTTTACATATAGGATAAATAAAGAATGGAAAATCAATTACATAAATTTATGGCTGTAGATTACGAACTCTACAGCATTGAGAACGGAAACGACGTTTTAGTTGAAAAAACGCAAGAGAATATGCCGTTAGAATTTTATTCTAATTGCGACATGGCATTGCCTGATTTTGAAGAAGCAGCATTGAAAACGCCTGTTGGCGAACACTTTGAATTTGTTTTAGAAAAGGGAAAAGCTTACGGCGAATATAGCGAAGAGAACGTATTAGAACTCGATAAAGCGCTATTTTCTATGAATGGCGAGTTTGATAGTGAGAACGTTTACGAGGGCGCAGTCATTCCTTTGCAAAATGAAGAAGGTCAGCGTTTTATGGCTAAAATCATTGAAATCACTGATAATAAAGTGAAAGCCGATTTCAATCACCCCCTTGCTGGCAAAGAATTGAAGTTTAAAGGTCATGTAAAAGAAAATAGAGATGCGTCTGAAGAAGAAGTAAAAGCATTTTTTGACCGCTTAAATACTCCTCATTGCGGTTGCGGTTGTGGCTGCGGAAGCAATGGTAACGAAGGCGGTTGCGGTTGTTATAGTGGCGACGAAAGTTGCGGTTGTGGCTGCGGAAGCAATGATAACGAAAGCGGTTGCGGTTGTTATAGTGGCGACGAAAGTTGCGGTTGTGGCTGCGGAAGTAATGACGAAGGTCGCAAAGAAGGCGGCTGTTGTTGCAAATAAACACGGCATTGGGGCGTAAAATCATGCGCTCCAATAGTTTAATATAGAAAGAAAATATGCCCAATGCAATTGGTACACTTTATACGCTGACAACGTTTGGCGAAAGCCACGGTTCAGCAATTGGAGGAATCGTAGACGGAATGCCGCCAGGCATAGAAATTGATATTGATTTCATACAAAACGAACTGAGCCGCCGCCGCCCTGGTCAGAGCAATATCACAACCGATAGGAACGAAACCGATGAGGTGGAGTTGCTGAGTGGTGTGTTTGAAGGCAAATCGACAGGCACTCCAATAGGTTTTATTGTAAGAAATAGAAATCAAAAGTCGGCTGATTACGATGATATTCGTCATCTTTTCCGACCTTCGCACGCCGATTACACCTACTTTAAGAAGTATGGCATAAGAGATTATCGTGGTGGTGGACGAGCATCGGCACGTATCACGTTGGCAAGAGTCGTAGCTGGGGCATTGGCAAAACTCGTGTTGCGCAAGCAAAACATCAGTGTAACAGCGTTTACATCGCAAGTTGGCAACATAGCATTGGATAAGGATTACAGCAAATACGACCTTTCAAAAACGGAGAAAAGCCTCGTAAGATGTCCTGATAACAAGACTTCGCAAGCAATGGAAACATTGATAACAGAAGTAAAAGAAGCGGGCGATACCATTGGCGGAGTCATCACTTGCGTGGTAAAAGGTTGCCCTATTGGCTTGGGAGAACCTGAATTTGGTAAACTACACGCTCAATTGGGCGCAGCAATGTTGAGTATTAATGCTGCGAAAGGCTTTGAATATGGCGAAGGATTTAGTGGAAGTTCATGGCGAGGCAGTGAGCAAAACGATAGATTTGCCCAAACAGAAAGTCTTGAAGGCGATGGTATAAAAACAGAAACCAACCACAGCGGAGGCATTCAAGGTGGCATTAGCAATGGCGAAGATATTTATTTCAGAGTAGCTTTCAAGCCTGTTGCGACACTTTTAATGGAACAACAAACAGTTGATATAGACGGTAACGAATCGATAATCAATGCAAAAGGCAGACACGACCCATGTGTTTTGCCGCGTGCAGTACCCATTGTTGAGGCTATGGCAGCCATGACAATACTCGATGCGCTATTGGTCTATAACTCCAAAAAAATATAAACAAGGTAGTCTTTTGCAAAATAATTGCATAAAAGTAATGTTTTTTTTATCTTTTGAACTACCTTTGCAGTACTATTTTGTACCATTTGAGAAAATTGTACGAATATGTTTAGTTAAGTCTAGTTTAGTTTTTGTGTTGGTTGAGAGCGTTCAGTTGAACGCTCTCAAATTTTTTCATGAAGAAAACGATACATTCTTCGGCTTAATATGCTACCTTTTGTTTCAAAAATGTACCCGTTTTGAGTTCTTCCACCGTTTGTAAGATTTCGGAACGAGTATTTTATACCTGCACCGTATTGAGTTCTTTGACCTTGAACGGCATATTTTACTTTTCTTTCCATATTGATTTTCCATTCATCATACAAATATCAAGCCACGAAAGTAGATTTCTTTCATAATGGCGTAAGGCTTTCATGCTGCAATTGTGTTATGATGTGACCTTAACTCCCTTTAACTCCTTATTTTTCGGTGCATAATGCAAATATTGTAACTTTGCCAAAACGAATTAAAAATAACATTTGCACGATAAAAACAATATGCGTAACATTGCAATCATAGGCGGTGGAGCGGCAGGACACTTCGCTGCCATAGCGGCAAAGAAGGCTGAACCTGAGTCTGTTGTAACCATTTTTGAAAAATCAGGAAGGGTTTTGGTTAAAGTTGGTGTGTCGGGGGGCGGTCGATGCAACCTTACTAACTCGTTTAACGATATATCCGACTTAAAACAAGCCTATCCACGGGGCGAGAAACTGCTGAAACGATTGTTCAAAACCTTTGATAATAAAGATGCTTTTCAATGGTTTGAACAACACGGAGTGGCTTTAGTTACGCAAGAAGATGAATGTGTTTTCCCTCGTTCGCAAAGTTCTCAATCGGTTATTGATTGTTTAACGCATACGGCAAGCAAATTGGGGGTGGTTACAAACTTACACCATGTACTGACGAAGATACAAAAAATGGACAACAATCGATTGGAATTGCATTTTAAAGACAAAGCTCCACGCCAGTTTGATAAGGTTATTATTACTACGGGAGGGTCGCCACGCATAGGCGGATTGCAATATTTAGCCGATTTAGGACACAAGATAGAACAGCCTGTACCATCGCTTTTCACCTTTAATATAAGAGAAAAAGCATTTTGTAATCTTATGGGAGCAGTTGTAACACCTGTTCAATTATCTATTCCTTCCACGAAGTTTCGTAGTCAAGGCGCATTGCTCATCACCCATTGGGGTATGAGTGGTCCTGCAACCTTGAAACTTTCATCGTATGCAGCACGCTATTTGGCAGAACAAAACTATCAATCGCCTGTTGCTATCAATTGGGTGAACGAGACAAACGCCCAACTTGTAGAACAAAATGTGATGGAATTGGCTTTGTTAAATCAAAAAAAGCAAGTGGCAAATGTGCGTCCTTACGATTTACCTTCGCGTGTTTGGAGTTATCTTTTGGAGCGTTCCAATATAGAAAAGGAGAAACGTTGGGGAGAAGTAGGGCGCAAAATGATGAATAAATTAGTGGAAACTTTGACCAATGACGTGCATCAAATCGCAGGAAAAGGTACGTTTCGAGACGAATTTGTTACCTGTGGCGGTGTAAGTTTGAAGAGTATCAATCCCAATACCTTAGAAAGCAAAGTTTGTTCTGGACTTTATTTTGCTGGCGAAGTGCTTGATATTGATGCCATAACGGGCGGTTTTAATCTTCAAGCAGCATGGACAACAGGGTTTGTAGCAGGGCAAAAATAAGGACAAAGATAAAATATCACGCAATAAAAATAAAAAACTGACGAATGGTATTGACGATTTTAAGAGCAATAGTGCATTATGGGCTACATTTTGGCGCACCTTTTTTGTTTGCACAACTCTATAAAGGTGAACGAAAGATAAAGGCTTTTTGGATTTTAATGGCTACAATCCTCATCGATTTAGACCACCTTTTAGCTACGCCAATGTTTAATCCGTATCGTTGTAGCGTGGGTTTTCACCCTTTGCACTCTTATTTTATGGTAGCTATTTATGTGCTGATGTGCGTACTTCCTTTACAAAAATTGCATCTCCCTTGGTGGATTCGTCCACTTGGTATCGGTCTTTTGTTTCATATTCTTACCGATTTGCAAGACTTTTACCTGTGGCAACAATGGTTAATGTATTAGATTTTAATCTCTCCCCAACTTTCTTTCAATATAAAAAAGCTGGGGAGAGTTTGCTTTATTCTACTTTTTAATCCCTTTATAGAAAGGGTCAAAGTGAATGGTAATTAATAAATTTTCTTTCACAGGACGGTTATTTTTTGTCGCAGGAGTCCATTTAGGCATACGAGCAACCAAGCGAATGGCTTCGGCACGGAAATGTTTTTCAGCTTCAGCAAGTAGTTGAGCTTGCTTTTGAGCGTTGAGTTTCTTGAATTTATCGCTCTTTGCTTGTAAA
Source organism: Prevotella disiens (assembly GCF_900454955.1). Lineage (NCBI taxonomy): Bacteria > Pseudomonadati > Bacteroidota > Bacteroidia > Bacteroidales > Prevotellaceae > Prevotella > Prevotella disiens. The sequence goes on from NZ_UGTL01000001.1 coordinate 474,953, forward strand.
TTCTTCACTTTTACAGCACGCGCACCAGTAACTTGTCCATCAAATTCTATGCTGAATGCCACTTCAACATCGGCTTCAATGCGCATTTTACGAGTAGGAATGGTGTAAAGTTGGTACTCCTTAAAATAAGTTTCCATTGCTTCTTTTCCGCCCACATATTGCGGCATAATGTCGGCAGACGAAGTTTTCATTTGAGGTTTTAACGACTCTAAGGTGCTGCGAAGTTTATCAAATTCGACTGTACCGAGAATGATTTTTCCATTTGGGTCGATGAGATACAAGGTTGGAAGCCACTCCACATTGTACAAACGGTCAATGGTTGTTTCCTTTTTCCACTTTTTTAATTCGCTCACTTGTGTCCAATTCATTTGATATTTGTCCCAATAAGTTTTCACCCAAGTTTCCTTATTGGTATTGAACGAAATGCCAATGATGCGAAAATTATAGTTCATAAAATCGTTCCATAGTTGCTTCATCGCTGGAATTTCCTTTCTACAATCAGGACACCATGACGCCCAAAAGTCTAAAAGAACGTAGTTGCCACGAAAAGATTCAAGTTTTATGTCTTTTCCATCGGCAGTACGGAGCGAAAAATTAGGTGCAGTTGTACCTGGTTTCAATAGATTTGTAGCATATTTACTATCCAAATCTTGTGCAAAGGCAGTAGCGAAAGTTGCTACGAAGAGCATAGCTGATAGAATAATTCTTTTCATTTTATCTTTGTTTTTATTGTTGTTTCTTTTTGAAAATAAATTGGACGAGTCTGACAGAGTCTGACAAGTCTGACTTTGCGACCGATTCAGACGTGCGGTTGTTGCTTTTCGATTGTCAATGTTTGGTCGCAATATTCCACAACGGCTGGTCGGTGGGTGATGAAAATGATGGTTTTATCGTGCTTTTCCAACAAGTTTTTGAGCAATTGACGTTCCGTTTCAGGGTCAAGTGCTGAGGTTGCTTCATCGAAAAGCATGATAGAGCGATTACGGAGTAAGGCTCTTGCAATAGAAATACGCTGTGCTTGTCCTTCACTGAGTCCGCCTCCCTGTTCGGTACATTCGGTTTCGAGTCCATTAGGCAAGTCGAATACAAATTCAGCACAACTCTGTTTTAACGCTTTCTTCATTTCTTCGTCAGTAGCTGTGATTTTTCCCAATCGCAAATTATCGCGTATAGTTCCACTCATCAAGGTGTTTCCTTGTGGTACATAAACAAAATTGGTGCGCAAAAGTGGACTTAATTGTTTATTTTCCAACTTGTTATATATTTCCACCATGCCATTCATAGGCTTTAAAAGGGCAAGAATGATGCGTACTAAGGTAGTTTTACCCGAACCAGTTTCGCCTAAAATGGCAGTACAAGAACCAGGGTAGAAGTCATAATTAAGGTGTTCTATAACATTATCTTCCGAATCTTCGTAAGCAAAAGTAACATTCTTGAAACGTACACCACATGGCGAATCCATAACAATAGAGTCGCCTTGCTCCTCTAAAGGGTCTTCTTCTAACTCCATTAAACGTTCAGCAGCGGTGAAAACTGATACAAATGACGGAACTAAGCGAGTCAATTGGCGAGCTGGACTTTGTATTCTATTGACCAATTGTAGGAAAGCTGTCATGCCACCAAAGGTCAGTGTACCCGCCGAAAGTCGTATGGCTGCCCAACCAAATGCTATTAAATAGCCAATGGAAAAACCAAGATTGAGAACAAGATAAGAGAAAACCGAGAATTTTGTACGGCGTACTATGTTGTTACGCAATACACTTTGTGTTCCCTCCAAGCGGTTTACAGCTTCGCTATCACCCTCTAATGTCTTGATGAGCATACGGTGTTGTATGGTTTCTTGCAAGATACTTTGCACCTTTGAGTCGGAATTTCTTACCTCACTTGTTAGGTGTCGCATCTGTCTCATGTAGATTTTGCTGAACACAACGAAGATAGGAATCATAATAACAATAACGATTGCCAACCGCCAATCCATTGCAAAAAGATAGAAAAACGCCCCCAAGAAGAGTGCCAAAGTAGACAATGAGTTGGGAATGATTTCTGTTAAAAAGTTCACAACATTAGCAACGTCAATCTCTAAGCGGTTCAGCACATCGCCTGAATGATGACTTTCTTTGCCTTTCCATTCGGAACGGAGAATGCGGTCTAATAGTTTTTGTTGCATTCTGTTCTGTGCTTTTATCCCTAAAAGGTTGCGTATCCAAACCGAAGTGATGTTCAATGCAAAGTCGCAAAGTATCAAAACGCCCATGAGTAATACGGCTGTGATGATTTCACCCTTTACTTCGTGCGATGCAACATCTATGGCATGCTGCACAGCCCATACCGAAGAAAGCGAAACAATCACACCAAGCAATCCTATCAAAGCATTGAGAGAGGCTTGTAATCGGTTGCCTTTCCATGCCACCCACAACCATTTTAGAATTTCTTTGGCAGTATATTTTGTTTTAGGAATCTTAAATATGTTACTTAATTTCATTCTTAATTTGTGTCAGACAATCCGTTTTTTATCTATTATTTGCGTGAGTCAGCACCCAACATGAGTTTTTTACGCAATGTAGAATAATAATTATGCCCACGACGTTTAACGATTCGTGTTACAAAAGGAGCCTTATGAATGGTTAGAACAGTTCCTTCGTGCAAGTTGATTGACCTTCCGTCAATGGCAACAAGGAAGTTATGGCTGCGGCTTTCGACCTCTATTTTTATTTCAACATTGTCGTTTAAAACAATCGGACGAATGTTTAAACTGTGAGGGGCAACAGGGGTTAAACTCAAAATCGCACTGTGTGGCACTAAAATTGGCCCTCCATTCGACAGCGAATAAGCCGTTGAACCCGTTGGAGTGCTGACGATAAGCCCATCGGCAAGGTAGGTTACAAGATATTCGCCATTGATATTGACGTAAATTGTAATCATAGACGCATTGTCACGCTTAAGGATTGCAATGTCGTTAAGGGCATAAGGATAGGCTTCGATGATTTCGCTTTCCGATTCTAACTTAATAATAGCACGTTCATCAATGTCGAAACTGCCGTTATAAATATCGTCTAACGTTTCTTTAATCTCGCTTGGGGAAATGTTAGCGAGGAACCCTAAACGCCCCATATTGACTCCGATAATAGGAATTTGTTTTGCTCCCACTTTGCTGGCAGCACGCAAAAAAGTTCCATCACCGCCTAATGAAATCGCATAATCGGTATTAAAATTGGCACCATCGAACACGCCTGAAACATGAATATCTTCGTTTAAGTCTTTGCAAAGGTCGTTGTAGAAACCTTCTTCCATGTAAATTTCGGCTTCACGCTTGGCTAAATAGTCAAGCACCTCCCATATATGTACTGTTTCTAAGGCTTGTCTATCGTTGCCAAAAATAGCAAAACTAAGTTTCTTTTTCGACATATCATTTCTTGTTTTATGGTCTGCTAACCTTTTTTCTGCACTATTTTGTACATCTTTTCTGTATCACTCTTTCGCTCAATCATGAATAATTTTGTATATTTGCATGTGCGTTAGAATGCAAAGAATATGGGGCAAGAAACACTTTTTATCTATTGTGTTGTCAATAAAGTAGACCCTTTTCCTTGCAAAAATAGCGAATTAAGTTGGATTTTTAAAGAATAAAGCAAAAAATATATGGCAAAGGTATATGAATTTCTTGCCAATGGCTTTGAAGATATTGAGGCTTTGGCACCCGTAGATATTCTCCGCCGAGGTGGAGTAGAAGTGAAAACTGTAAGTATTTCTGACAGTTTAATGGTGGAATCGGCTAATGGTGTAACCATGAAAGCCGACCTTTTGTTTACCGAAACTGCCGATTTTATGGACGCAGATATGCTCCTTTTACCTGGCGGAATGCCTGGTGCGGCTAATTTAAACCTACACGATGGACTGCGTTCTCTGCTCGTTGCTTACAATGAAGCAGGCAAAAAGTTAGGTGCAATCTGTGCGGGTCCTATGGTTTTAGGTTCAGTTGGTGCCTTGAAAGGTAAGCGTGCAACGTGTTATCCAGGCTTTGAAAAACGATTAACAGGTGCAGAACATACAGGCGAATTATGTACAATAGATAAGAATATTACCACAGGAAAAGGTCCTGCTGCTGCCTTTATGTATGGCTTTGCAATATTAGCGCAACTCACTTCAGAGGCTAATGCGAAGGAAATCAAGGACGCTATGCTCATCACAGAGATGATGAAACTGCATTAAAGTTTTGAAATGATGAATTATATCGTAATCGTTGCAGGCGGAAAAGGGTTGAGAATGGGTAGCGAAATGCCCAAACAATTTCTTCCAATCAATGGGAAACCTGTGTTGATGCACACCATTGAGCGTTTTCATCACTATGATGCGGAAATGAAAATTATTGTGGTTCTGCCTCAAAACCAGCAAGCAATGTGGCATGAATTATGCGAAAAACATGCTTTCAACATAGAACATCAAGTTGCAAATGGAGGTGAAACTCGCTTTGAATCATCGAAAAATGGTTTGGCTATGATACCTGATAGCGATGACGGATTGGTGGGTTTTCACGATGGTGTGCGCCCTTTTGTTTCCGAAGAAACCATCAAACGTTGCTTCGATGAGGCTCAAAAAACGTGTGCTGCCATTCCTGTGCTGCCTGTTATCGACAGTTTGCGCCAAGTAGACCAAAACGGAAATTCGAAAAGTGTAGACCGTTCAGCCTTCAGAAGTGTGCAAACGCCACAAGTTTTCAATATTGCAATGGTAAAAATGGCATTCGCTCAACCTTATCAAACTACTTTTACAGACGACGCAACCGTTATGGAACAGTTTGGTTGTAAGGTTTCTTTGGTGGAAGGCAATAGCGAAAACATCAAAATAACAACACCATTCGACTTGAAAGTGGCTGAAATTATCGCAGCCAACCAATAAAAATAAAAAACAATGGATATACTCCAACAAGATTTAATGTACCTTTCAGGCGTGGGACCACGCAAAAAAGAGATTCTAAGCAAGGAGCTTGGCATCAGTACTTATCGTGATTTGTTGGAATATTATCCTTACAAATACGTTGATAGGACGAAGGTTTACCTCATTTCAGAGTTAGTTCCTGATATGCCTTTTGTTCAAATTAAAGGCCGTATCCTTAGCTTTGAAGAGTTTGAAATGGGCAAAAGAAAGAAACGAGTTGTGGCTCATTTCAGCGATGGGCACGGCGTTTGCGACCTCGTTTGGTTCAATGGTTCGCAATATATCTACAAAAACTATATCATAGGGAAGGAATACATTGTCTTCGGAAAGCCCACTGTCTACAACGGAAGGTTCAATTTTTCACACCCAGATATTGACGAGGCGTCAGAATTGCAACTCAACGACATGGGAATGCAGCCTTTTTACATCACCACAGAAAAGATGAAAAAGGCAGGAATAACATCGCGTGCCATAGAGAAATTGACCAAAACACTCATTACAAAACTGACTACCACCTTGCCAGAAACACTCCCTGATTTTATAACGGAACGCTTACACTTGATTTCAAGGAACGAAGCTGTGCGTAGAATCCATTATCCTAAGTCGATAGAAGACACGCAACGTGCGAAAGTTCGCCTAAAATTTGAAGAACTTTTTTACGTTCAACTCAATATATTAAGGTATGCCAGCGACCACAGACGCAAGTATCGTGGACTTTATTTCAAGAAAGTTGGCGCACAATTCAATTGGTTTTATGCGCACAATCTGCCCTTTGAACTCACCAATGCTCAAAAGCGTGTGATGAAAGAAATACGTGCTGATATGGGCAGTGGACAGCAAATGAACCGACTTTTGCAAGGTGATGTAGGTTCAGGCAAAACACTTGTGGCTCTTATGTCAATGTTAATAGCAGTTGATAATGGCTTTCAAGCGTGCTTAATGGCACCTACTGAAATCTTAGCAGAGCAACATGTGCAAACGCTAAAAGATTTTTTGAAAGGCATGAATCTGCGCATTGAACTTTTAACAGGCATTGTAAAAGGCAAAAAACGCAAGGAAGTTTTAGACGGACTCCTTGATGGTTCGATTCATATTATTGTGGGAACGCACGCTATTATAGAAGATAAAGTGCAATTCAATAATTTAGGTTTGGCAGTCATAGACGAACAACACCGTTTCGGAGTCGCACAAAGAGCCAAACTATGGAGCAAGAATGAAAATCCACCCCATGTACTTGTGATGACAGCAACGCCTATTCCACGCACTTTAGCCATGACTATTTATGGCGATTTAGACGTGAGTGTGATTGACGAACTGCCTCCTGGACGCAAACCGATACAAACAATTCATAAGTTTGACACCCAAACAGTAAGTCTTTACGATGGCATTCGCAAGCAAATTCAGTTGGGTCGCCAAGTTTATATTGTGTTCCCTTTGATAAAAGAAAGTGAGAAAATAGACCTTAAAAACCTTGAAAGTGGCTATGAAGCCTTAAAGGAAGTGTTCCCAGAATGCAGCATGAGCAAGATTCATGGGAAGATGAAAGACAAGGAAAAGGAGGCAGAAATGAAACTTTTTGTCGAGGGAAAAACTCAAATATTGGTGGCTACAACGGTCATAGAAGTAGGCGTGAACGTTCCTAATGCCAGTGTAATGGTCATTCTTGATGCGCAACGTTTCGGACTTTCCCAACTCCACCAGTTGCGAGGACGTGTTGGACGTGGCGCAGAACAAAGCTATTGCATACTCGTTACCAATCAGAAATTAACCACAGAGACACGCAAACGCATTGAAATTATGTGTGATACCAACGACGGATTCGAGATAGCTGAAGCCGATTTGAAACTCCGTGGACCTGGCGACCTTGAAGGAACGCAACAAAGTGGTATTGCTTTCGATTTAAAAATTGCCGACATTGCACGCGACGGACAGTTGGTGCAAATGGCACGAGATGAGGCTAAGCGCATTATAGAAGACGACCCAACCTGCTCAAAAAGTGAATATTCTTTACTTTGGAATCGATTGAAAGAGTTAAGAAATACTAATATAAATTGGGCTGCAATATCTTAGTAATTATTACAAATATAATTGAAAAAGCCTAATATAAAGGGATTTTCGTCTAAAAACATTTTTTCTTAGCAAAGCAACACCATGAAATATAATTGCAATAAAAACTGTTAAGGGGAAAGTATTTATAAAAGAAATTACTTATCTTTGCAACGTTTGTGAAATAAATCGTTAACTTTTTGTATTGGTTAACGTGTTCATTTAAACCCAATCGTAACTATATTATGTTTCGATTTTCATTCTTAACCGAATAGATAAGTAAACAATGACTTTGAAGAAATTTGTAAAAACAATAGGATTATCGGCTCTTTTGGGATTTATAGCAGTTCCTGCTTGCGCCCAAGACTTGATTGCACGCCAATCGCCGGTAGATCGTCGTACAAAGAGTTTGGATACAATTGTAATCAATCGCTTGCAAGAATCTGAAGAAATAGCCAACCCATCAGCTTCTATTTATAGTGATTGGAGCAATAGCCGCACACACGCTTCTGGCTATCTTCCTGATGTTTATAAAATAGACTTGCGTGGTTTCCACATGCCAACACCAAGCCGTGTCGTAACAAGTAACTACGGACGCCGTTGGGGACGCGCTCATAAGGGACTTGATATTAAGGTTTATATTGGCGATACCATACGTTCTGCATTCTCAGGCAAAGTGCGTGTCGTAGGAAATGAACCACGAGGCTATGGAAGATATGTTATTATTCGCCATAATAATGGGCTTGAAACTTATTATGGACACCTTTCAAAACAAATTGTACATGCCAATCAAATTGTTAGAGCAGGCGAACCTATTGCTCTCGGTGGTAATACAGGACGTTCAACAGGTTCTCACCTTCACTTCGAAACACGCCTCGCAGGTGTAGCTATCAACCCTGCTTTGCTTTTCGATTTTCCTCATCAAGACGTAACAGGCGACTTTTATACGTTCCGTCGTAGCACTTTGGAAAGCGAGTCAGCACGTGCAACAGCACTTCGTGGTAAAGCTGCAAGCCCAGGCTATTCTCGTGAGAACATTCAAGGTACTGGTCGTTCGTCATATAAGAGCCAGAACGTATCAACCGATTATTCTTCACGCCGCCCAAGTCAAGCGCAAACAAGCAATAGTCAGATTCTTTACCACAAGGTGGCAGAAGGCGAAACATTGGAATCAATTGCAAAACAGCACGGCATAACAAAGGAACAACTTTGTAAACTCAACCATTTGGGCATTTATACCCGACTTGTTGATGGGCAAATATTAAGATATAGCTAATCGTTTAAGTAAGAAAATTATAAAGAAAAGGAGCAATTTCGTAAGAAGTTGCTCCTTTTTTATTTTGAAGGGAGTTGGGGGATTTTAGTTTTTTGGACGAGTCGGACTTGTCGGACGGGTCTGATGTGGGGTTGTTTTAAAAGCAAAGTCGGACAAGTCGGACAAGTCTGATTTGTCCGACCAGTCCGACCAGTCCGAAACTCCCACGAACAAGGGCGCAAGCCACAGAAAACGTGACTCTTTCGCTTTCTCATTTCCATTCTTTCGCTTTCTCTTTTCCATTCTTTACTTTGCCTAATTCTATTCTTTTCTTTTCTCCTGCAACATTCTTCGCTTTCCTCAAACAAAATTCTCCCATAAAAAAAGCCACACAACAGAATGATGGACGCAATAAAAGTGGAATCTCGGTGAATAAATTTTTGAATATTTTTTTGAAAAATAATTGAATTATCGTGCAAATTGTTCTCAAATTAAATCAATGTTTTTTGCTCTTGTTTTTAAAATAGGCTCTTTTGAGTGGCAAAATAGGCTCTTTTGAGTGGCAAAATAGGCTGTTTTGTAGTTTAAAACAATAGGTTTTATTATTTTCTTTGTGCAAAAAGAAAATAATTAGATAGTTTTGTGTTCTCAATGAAATATTTATACTCAACTTGATATGCCTTTGTAACTGAATGCTGGTACAATAATTATAGCTATTGCAATCGTTTGCATAAAGTGGAATAAATTTGTTGCAAGAAGATTTTGCTATTTTATTTTATTATGCTTACCTTTGGCAAAAATAATAACCGCTGTATGAATTTACAATTTAGCATTGAATATAAAACATATTACGGACAAGAATTAGTCCTAAATATTCTCAACTGTAAGGAATTGGGCGATAAATCAGTTTGCCAATACCGCATGCACACTCAAGATGGCTTTCTTTGGACGGTTGAAATAAATAAAGAAGTGAAGCCTGGAACAGAACTCGATTACTATTATAGCGTCTATGTGGGCGATAACGAGGAAAGAAGAGGATGGAGCATGGCGCCTCATCGTGTTGCTTTCAATTCGACAAATGCGCGAAATTATAAGATTTTCGACCATTGGCGTGAAATTCCTGATAATGCTTATCTTTACACTTCGGCAATCACCAATTGTGTGGTGAACGCAAAGATAGAGTCTTTGAAATTGGAAAAATATGGCAGATATGTTTGCTTAAAGGTTCGTGCGCCACAATTGGTTGCTGGTGACCAGCTCTATCTCATCGGTTCTGACCCTATTATGGGCGCATGGAAGGAGAAAAATGCGCTGAAAATGACAGAAGTGGCTACCAATGAGTGGGCGGTTTCTTTAGATGTTAGTCGATTGGCTGACAATAAATTAGAGTTTAAATTCATTATTGTAAATCCCGATAAGGAGTATTCTCCAATGTGGGAAAACTGCATGAATCGCACCATTGAGTTGCCTAAAATGGAAGATGGCGATGCCATTATCTATGAGTTAGATGAGGCTCGTTTCACGTTAGCTCCTGTTCGTGTAGCTGGTACGCTTGTTCCTCTGTTCTCTTTGCGTTCAAACGATAGTTTTGGAGTTGGCGACTTTGGCGACTTAAAGAAGATGGTAGATTGGGTAAGCATGACCCATCAAAAGGTTTTGCAAATACTTCCTATCAACGATACAACCACAACTCACACATGGACAGATTCTTATCCGTATAGCTGTATTTCAATTTTTGCACTTCACCCACAATATGTTGACCTAAATAGTTTGCCAGCATTGAAGGATAAAGAGCAAAAAGCACGTTTCGAGAAAGAGCGTAGAGAGCTAAATGCACTTCCTCAAATGGATTATGAGCGTGTGAACAACGCTAAAAACGAGTATTTGAAACTGATTTTCAAACAAGAGGGCGAGAAAGCATTGGATAGCAAAGAGTTTAAAAAATTCTTTGCAGAAAACGAAAGCTGGCTTGTTCCTTATGCTCAATACTGCTCACTGAGAGAAAAGTATGGTACAGCTAACTTTAATCAATGGGCTGACCATAAGCAATGGAACGAAGAAGACCGTAAAGATTTGTCAACACCGAAGAAAGAAGCATACAAAGAAGTTGAACTTTATTACTATATTCAATTTATATTGAGCAGTCAATTAAAGGCAGTTCACGAGTATGCTACTTCAAAAAGTGTTATTTTCAAAGGCGACATTCCAATCGGTGTAAACCGTAATGGCTGCGATGTATGGACAGAACCACGCTATTTTAATCTGAATGGGCAAGCTGGTGCGCCACCCGATGATTTCTCTGTTAATGGTCAAAATTGGGGATTCCCAACCTACAATTGGGACGCCATGATAGCAGACGATTGTCGTTGGTGGATAAGACGTTTCCAAAATATGGCTAACTACTTTGATGCTTACCGCATTGACCACGTTTTAGGTTTCTTCCGTATTTGGGAAATTCCAGTACATGCCGTACATGGTTTGTTAGGACAGTTTGCTCCTTCATTGGGAATGACCCGTGAAGAGATAGAAGGTTACGGATTGCACTGGCAAGAAGAACTTTTCACCGAACCATTCATTACCGATTGGGTGTTGGCACGCATCTTCCGTGAACACGCCGACGAGGTTCGTGAACGCTATTTGGAACGTACATGGGGCGACCGCTATAAGATGAAAGCTGAATACGACACCCAACGCAAGGTGGAGGCTGCTTTCCATGGCATGGAAACCGAAAAAGATATTTGGATTCGTGATGGTTTGTATGCTTTGATAAGCGATGTACTTTTCGTTCGCGACCATAAAGACCCAAATAAATTCCACCCACGCATCAGCGTTCAGATGGATTTCATTTACGAAAGTCTTTACGATTGCGACAAACAAGTGTTCAATACGCTTTATAACGATTACTTCTATCGTCGCAACAACCAGTATTGGTATCAGGAAGCAATGAAGAAATTGCCACGACTGGTCAATGCTACACGTATGTTGGTGTGTGCTGAAGACTTAGGAATGGTTCCTGATTGCGTAGATTGGGTAATGAAAGAATTGCGCATATTGAGCCTTGAAATACAAGCAATGCCAAAAGACCCGAAAGTTCGCTTTGGTTATTTGGGGGCAAACCCATACGGAAGTGTCAGCACAATATCAACCCACGATATGGCAACCCTGCGCCAATGGTGGGACGAAGATTGGGAACGTGCGCAAGACTATTATAATAGTATGTTGCACCAAGGCGGTCCTGCGCCACACCCAATGCCAGGTTGGTTGGCAAAAGACATTGTAGACCGACATTTAACATCGCCAAGTATGCTCTGTATTCTCGGTATTCAAGACTGGATGAGCATAGATGAAAGATTAAGATTGGCTGATGCCGATGCCGAACGTGTAAACATTCCTGCCAATCCAAAACACTATTGGCGATACCGAATGCACGTTAGCATTGAGCAACTGATGAAGAATAAAGATTTTAACAATACTATTTCAGACTTAATTGTAAGTTCTGGACGATAAAAAGAAGAGAGAAATGGGACGTATTTTGCTACGTCCCACTGCTCGTATAATAAGGATAAAGAAAAAGAGGGTATGAAAAGATTGAAGATATTGATTGTTTTTGCGATTTGCTCGCTCATGGCTATGGCGCAAACTATCGGAGTTGATATGGGCGAAGAGAGTAGAATATTGCGCTCGCCTAATGAAAATGTATTCTTGATGTTCAATATTGCGAACGGTAAACCTTACTACCGTGTGGCTTACAAGCACACTCGTGTGATACACGATTCTTTCCTCGGATTGGAATTGGCAAAAAGTAAATACGCAAGCAAAGGAAAAGAAGAAACCGACTTAATGGACGGTTTTAAACTTATAGATAGTAAAACTTCTACTTTCGACGAAACATGGAAGCCTGTTTGGGGCGAAACAGAGGAAATACGCAACCATTACAACGAATTGGCAGTTACTTTGAAACAAGAAAAGACCAATCGTGAAATGATAATTCGTTTCCGTGTTTACGATGACGGAGTAGGTTTCCGCTACGAATTTCCACAACAAAAGGATTTGAATTACTTTGTTATAAAGGAAGAACATACGCAGTTTAAAATGACTGGCGACCATAAAGCATGGTGGTTACCGGGCGATTACGATACGCAAGAACAGGAAACACAAGAGAGTAGATTGTCGGAAATTCGTGGAAAGTTTCACGATGCTGTGAATTGGGGTAACTCTTCGGTGGCTACATTCTCTGAAACAGGTGTGCAAACTGCCTTGCAAATGAAGTCGGACGATGGTCTTTACATCAACATTCATGAGGCTGCGTGCATCAATTACCCAACCATGCACCTTAATTTGGACGACAAAAACATGGTGTTCGAGAGTTGGCTAACCCCTGATGCAACAGGCATGAAGGGCTATATGCAAACCCCTTGTCAAACTCCATGGCGCACAATTCTTGTCAGCGATGATGCTCGAGATATGCTTTCAAGCAATCTTATCCTTAATTTGAACGAACCTTGCAAAATAGAAGATACCAGTTGGATTCACCCAACCAAATATGTTGGTGTGTGGTGGGAAATGATTGTGGGCAAAAGCAGTTGGAGTTACACCGATGAATACCCTTCTGTGAAACTCGGAGAAACCGATTATAGTAAGGCAAAACCTAACGGACGACATGGTGCAACCACGGCAAACGTAAAGAAATACATCGACTTTGCAGCAGAAAATGGCATCGACCAAGTGTTGGTTGAGGGCTGGAACATAGGTTGGGAAGATTGGATTGGACATTCAAAAGACTATGTTTTCGACTTCGTTACCCCTTATCCCGACTTCGATATCGCCTATTTGAACAAGTATGCGCACGAAAAAGGTGTGAAATTGATGATGCACCACGAAACATCTTCAAGCACTTTGAACTATGAACGCCACCTTGAAAAAGCGTTTAACTTGATGAATAAATATGGTTACGATGCCGTTAAAACAGGTTATGTAGGCGATATTATCCCACGAGGCGAATACCATTTTTCACAACCGATGAACAATCACTATATGCACGTTGTGAAAGAAGCCGCTAAACATCATATTATGGTGAATGCACACGAGGCAGTTCGCCCAACAGGATTGTGCAGAACTTATCCTAATATGGTTGGAAACGAAAGTGCAAGAGGTACAGAATATGAAGCATTTGGCGGAAGTAAACCTGACCATACGGTAATCCTTCCGTTCACAAGACTGCAAGGTGGACCGATGGATTACACTCCAGGAATACTTGAAACCCAATTGAATACATGGAGCGACAATCCGAATTTTGTTCACACTACCCTCGTTGGGCAATTGGCACTCTATGTTACCATGTACAGTCCGCTGCAAATGGTAGCCGATTTACCAGAGAATTACAAGAAATACAACGATGCTTTCCAATTCATTAAGGACGTTCCTTGCGATTGGGACAGAACAATTTATTTGGAAGCAGAGCCTGCCGATTACATCACAGTGGCTCGTCGAGATAAAAAAACAAATGATTGGTACATCGGAGGAAAGTGCGATGAGAACGGACACAAGAGTGTTTTGAAACTCGATTTCCTTGACGAAAATTATTCATACGATTGTACGATTTATCAAGATGCAAAGAATGCGCATTACGAAAAGAACCCTAAAGCCTACAAAATCACACATAAGAAAGTGAAGAAAGGCGATGTCTTGAAGCTGACAATGGCACCTGGTGGTGGCTTTGCCGTATCTTTAGAGGCACGTTGGAATGGCGAAGAACGATGTGAACACTAACAAAGATGTAATAAACGGATTGCTTTATTAAATAAAATAGGAAACTTAACAAAGTAAAAGTATAACTGGTATGAAATCAAAATACAGCATAATCACGCTAATGGCAACTTTTCTGTTTACGCTGACAGCACAAGCACAGAATGTTTTCAACGAAGTAAACTACACTCCAAAGCAGACAACTTTTAAGTTGAATGCACCCAAGAAACCTACCATTCGTTTATATGCAGTAGGCAGAGGAGGAAAAGCTGAAAAGAAAGTAAAGATGAAACAAATATCAGAGAATGTTTGGCAAGCTACTATCAATGGCGATTTAAAAGGTAAATTTTATACTTTTGACATTGGTAAAGGCGAAACTCCAGGAGTTTTTGCTAAAGCAGTGGGCTGTAACGGGCAGCGTGGTGCTATCATTGATATGAAAACAACCAATCCTATAGGTTGGGAAAACGACGATATACTCGTTTTGCAGAATCCAACTGACTTGATTATCTACGAAATGCACCATCGTGATTTCTCTATTGATAAATCTTCGGGGTTGATGAATAAAGGAAAATTCCTTGCTTTGACCGAGCAAAAAGCTATTAAACATTTAAAAGAATTGGGTATCAATGCTGTTCATATTCTTCCATCTTACGACTTTGCTTCTGTCAATGAGGGCAATACAACCGACCCACAATACAATTGGGGCTACGACCCATTGAATTATAATGTACCAGAAGGCAGTTATTCGAACGATGCAGAGTTGCCTTCTCGCCGTATTCTTGAATTTAAACAAATGGTACAAGCTTTGCATAAAGCAGGCATTCGTGTCATTCTTGACGTGGTTTACAATCACACATTTGACATCGAAGGTAGCAATTTTGAACGCACTTTCCCCAAGGCTTACTATCGATACACGGCAGACGGAAAGCCAAGTAACGGCTCTGGGTGTGGAAACGAAACCGCTTCTGAAAAACCTTTGATGCGTGAATTTATGCTCGAAAGTATGAAATATTGGATGAAAGAATACCATATTGATGGCTTTAGAGTAGACCTTATGGGCGTTCATGATATTGAAACGATGAATATTATCCGAAATGAACTTACCGCATTTAACCCCAATGTTTTCATTTATGGCGAAGGTTGGAGTGCAGGAAAATGCGCTTATCCAACCGAAAAGCTCGCTGTTAAAGCCAATATGAAGCAGATGCCAGGCATTGCAGCCTTCTCTGACGAGTTGCGTGACGCTCTCCGTGGTCCATTTAACGATGACAAACAAGCCGCATTCCTTGGAGGAATTGCAGGCTTTGAGGAAAGCATTAAGGCTGGTATAGCAGGTATGATAGCCCACCCACAAGTAGATTATTCAAAAGTAAACTACTCGAAAGAACCATGGGCTAATGAGCCTACGCAAATGATTTCTTACGTTAGCTGCCACGATGATATGTGTTTGGTAGACAGAATCAAAGCCTCTATTCCTGAAGCAGCGTATGATATGGACGAATTAATACGCTTAAACCAATTGGCACAAACTGCCGTTTTCACCTCACAAGGTGTTCCGTTCATGTTATCGGGCGAAGAAATGCTGCGTGATAAGAAGGGGGTGCATAATTCTTACAACTCGCCTGACGAAATAAACCATTTGGATTGGAATAATTTAAAGACTTATCCACAAGTATTCGCTTACTATAAAGGACTCATTCATTTGCGCAAAGCTCACCCAGCATTCCGCCTTGGCAGTGCTGAACTTGTGCGTAAGCATTTGGAATTTTTCCCTACACAAGATTGTTTGGTAGCTTTCCGTTTGAAAAATCATGCAGGTGGCGATAAGTGGAACAATATTTATGTGGTCTTAAATGGAAGTACAAATCTTCAAACCATAAATATTCCGAACGGAAAGTACACTATCGTTGCCAACAATGGTGTGGTTGATGAAGCTGGAATTGGCGAAATGGAAGGTGGCGAAGTAATGATTGATGCACAAACAGCCCTCATTTTACACGATTAATTTATAAAAAATCAATATGAAACGACTTACATTATTCTTCTCGCTTTGCTTCTTAGCACTTAGTATCAATGCGAAAATAGAAATAAAAAAACTTGAACCTACAACATGGTTTGTAGGAATGAAGGACGCTTCTTTGCAATTAATGGCATACGGCGATAACATTAAGAATGCAGATGTTACGATTAATTATGCTGGTGTGCGTATAGACTCGCTTGTTCGTCTTGATTCGCCCAACTATTTGCTTATTTATTTGAATTTGAAAGATGCAAAAGCGGGTACTATGAACATTGATTTTAAAGTTGGAAAGCAGAAAACAACGGTAAAATATAACCTTCTTGAACGCTCTATGGCAGGCGAACAGCGCAAGGGATTTGATAATTCGGACGTGCTTTATATGCTTATGCCCGACCGTTTTGCCAATGGAAATCAAAAGAATGACGTGGTAAAGGGCATGCAAGACCAGCTCTGCAATCGCAACGAACCGAGCCTTCGACATGGCGGAGATATTGCTGGCATTATGCAACACTTAGATTATTTCACTGATTTGGGTGTTACTGCTCTTTGGTTTACGCCTGTTTTGGAGAACGACCGTCCAGCTGACGGAGGTAAATTTAGCACTTATCACGGCTACGCAACGACAGATTATTATCGAGTAGACCCTCGTTTCGGAACAAATGAAGAGTACAAAGCCCTCATTGATGCGTGCCACGAGCGTGGAATGAAAGTTGTAATGGATATGATTTTCAACCATTGTGGCGACTATCATATATGGAACAAGGACATTCCTTCAAAAGATTGGTTCAACAATCCTAACTATGGCTTGCAAACTTCCTATAAACTTACGCCTGTTCTCGACCCCTACGCAAGCAAAGTAGATATGGCTGAAACCGTTGATGGTTGGTTTGTTAGTTCAATGCCCGACCTCAATCAACGCAACAAACACGTCATGCAGTATCTTATTCAAAACTCAATTTGGTGGATAGAGACTGTTGGAATCGACGGAATACGTATGGATACTTACCCATACGCTGACCGAAAGGCAATGGCACAATGGATGAAACGCCTCGATATGGAGTATCCAAACTTTAACACCGTAGGTGAAACATGGGTAACAGAACCTGCTTATACGGCTGCATGGCAGAAGGATAGCAAACTTTCTGATGAGAATAGCTACCTTAAAACTGTCATGGACTTTGCCTTTTTCGACCGCCTTTCAATGGCAAAGAACGAGGAAACAGACGATTGGTGGAAGGGTTTGAACCGCATTTACAATTCTCTTTGCTACGATTACCTCTACAAAGACCCATCAAGCGTTATGGCATTCATTGAAAACCACGATACCGACCGATTCCTCGGCAATGGTAATGATACCTTGGCACTCAAACAAGCATACGCGCTTTTGCTTACTATGAATCGTATTCCACAACTTTATTACGGTACGGAAGTCATGATGAACGGTACAAAAGAAGTTTCTGACGGCTATGTACGTAAGGATTTCCCAGGTGGATTTGCAGGCGACAAAGCCAATAAGTTTACTCGTGAAGGACGTACCGAAATGGAAAATGCCATATTCGACTACACTTCACGCTTATTGCATTGGCGCAAAGGCAACGAGGTTATTATTCATGGCAAGCAAACGCAGTTTATTCCATTCCACGGCATTTACGTTTTGGCACGCCAATACAATGGCAAAACCGTGATGACCGTGTTAAATGGCAAGCACCAAACAGCCCAAATGGACGTGAAACGCTATGCCGAAATTATTGGAAACCACACCACTGCACGCGACATAACAACGGGTAAAACCATTGATTTAACTCAAAATATTTCCCTTACAGCATGTCAAACAATGGTGCTTGAGTTCTAAAAAGTTCCTTGATTAGGGCAAAATAAAAAAGTGGTCATTAGCAAAATGAAAAGCTAATGACCATTTTTTTGTAAGTTTTATAAATGAACCTTTAATAATTCAGTCCAAATGCCCATAAAGGGATAATGTTGTTTGCTCCAAACTCAATATCATCTTTGACGATAAAGCCCAACTTTGCATCACGAATTTGCTTTTGAGTCTTGTTTTTACCACCCACTTCAAAAGTCATACCATTGATTTCAAAGTCGGAAAGTCGTGAAGAAGTAACATCATTTTCCACTCTCATTTGGTTGAAAAAGAAAGTTTCTCTTATGTTTCCTATCTCTGTGGACACTCCACCTAAGCTATAAGCCAAATTAGGATTGTCGATATAAACTTTTTCTATTTTCCCTAAACCTCTCATTCCGCCTGATGCGTCCCTTAATTGAGTGATAAGTCCTGCCTTTTCCATGTAAACAAAATAGTCGGGCAAGGTGTTTCTACTTACGGTTAAGGCGTTTGAAAGTTTATCCATTACGGGTTTGAAAGGCGCACTTTGCGAAATAAGCGACATAAGTTTCTTTAATTTTCGTGCAGTAGCCACACTCATTTCTCCAAACTGCGGAATATCAACTTCGAGGGTTTGGTTTACAATTTGATTCATAAGCATTAAAAACTCAGGGTCGTTGCCAAAAGGATAGTAACCTCTATGCAAATATTCTGTAAAGAGTGGTAAAGGGTGCGCAATGGGGAGCGCAGCTTTTTGATTAACAATCTCGTCAATCGAATAGGTAGGTACTTTAATGCCCTTGAACAATTCTAAATACTCACGAAACGACAATCCTTGCAAATGGTACAGGGGCGCACGGCGACTAAGGTCGGCTTCTCCTTTTTCTAAATCAAGAATAGACGACCCTGTAAAGGCTACCATAAGGTCGGGGTGGGCATCGTAAATGTTTTTAAGTTCTACCGACCAATTTCTATATTTGTGTATTTCGTCAATGAAAAGTTGCTGCCCACCTTCTTTTACAAACTCATCTGCCAATTCTATAAGCGTGTGCGAAGAAAAATAAACATGGTCGGCAGTAGCATAAAACATCTTTTTTTCTTGTTCATTTTCACGGATATATTGCAGAAACATTGTTGTCTTGCCCACACCACGAGGACCCACCAAACCAAACATCTGTCGTTTCCAATTGATTTTAGTGTAAAGATAGCGATGAAAGTTGGTAGAAACACTTTCAACTCTGGTGCGCATATATTGTGTAAGTTGTAAATTCATAACCAAAATATTTTAAATCGTGCATTGTTAAAAGCTCTCTTATAAACTTTTACAATTGCAAATATACAAAATTGCACTGTGAAAAGTGCAATTTTTATTAATTATTGCACTCTCCACAGTGCAATATCACTGTTTTGGGAGTATGTTTCGCCTTTTGGAGGCTAATTACTGCTTTTTTGTTTAAGGCAGCAATGCTTTCAAATTGTCTAAACTTTTTTTGATTTCAGCCTTTGTCTTAGGGTCTTTTTCCGAATTATAAGCTGCTTCAACGTCCTTCAAATAAGTGAGGTAATCGGTTTCAGCAATGAATTTGGCAGCACGAATGCGCACCAACGGACTATCATCGAAGAGTAAACCTTGCACCCATCGCTTTGCGTCCCATGAGCGAACAGACTGCAACCAGTCTAAGGCTGCTATCTTCTCCGCAGGCGTTCCGTAAAGGAAAGTATTGAAAAAATCGTGTTCTTTCTTCAAATCAGCCTTTGTCATGAGTATCTCCTTATTATATATATCGGGTCTTACCACACGATTTTTATACGCCTTGATAGGCATTTTGAGTGTCCAACGCACCATACGAGGTATCAACCACAGCATGCCAGGAGTGGCTTCGGGGTGGGCTATGCTACTAAACACACGCCCTTTGCCCAACTCGTTGGCTATGAAAAATGGTTTATTGTTGGTCATATTTGTTGGCGCATCGCCCTCTTCGTGTACATCACTTTCCATAATAGCCAATGTTTGGTAAGGTATTTTGATGTTGTCGCTCTTCACAAATACAGGACCTTCGTAGTAAAGAACGTAAGAGAGTGGGCGAGCGGCTAATTCTGGAAATAGCTTTTTGCCCTCTTCGGTCAGAGAAAACTTTGCAATGCCATGCCCACGATTGTCGTGTTCTATATCGATAGCCTTTGCTCCGTTAATGCGCATACAAGCATAATCGGGCGTATCGGAGAACATATACGAGCCAGCACAAATGCCTACTACCCCTTTACCCGATTCAATGAAGGCACGAATGCGCTTCAAATTTTCAGTACCAATGTTTAAATACTCTGTTGAACCGCCTCCACCAGGGATAATGATAGCGTCCAATTGTTTTAAAACTCCGTTGGCTATGTCGGCAGTGGTAAACGTTCTAACCGTCATATCGGGGTCTATTTGAATGGCTGCCACTGCTTCCCAAATGCAAGTTTGCGACCCACCATGCCCATCGAACACGCCAACTCGTGTCTTACCGTTCTTGTCGGTTGCATAAAGTGCTACGCCCATACTCAGACAAAGCAAGGTTAAGATACATTTCTTCAATAGATTGTGCAAATTAAAGTTTTTCATTTTATTTCGATTCCTATTAATGATTGACTTGCAAATATCTTTATTTTTCGTGAAACAACCAAATAATAGTGGGCAAATTAGTTCTTTTTCAAGATAGCATAACCCATAACGCCACCTAAAATTGATGCGGCAAAAATACCAACCTTAGCCTGAATATGTTGGGTAGGGTCGTTAAAAGCCAACATGGTGATAAACATAGACATGGTAAACCCTATGGACGCTAAAAAGCCGATGCCTATAATGCGTTGCCACGTCATGTTTCGTGAGCGTTTGCCCAAACCTAATTTTTCGGTCAGCCATACGGCAAGCACTATGCCAAGAGGCTTTCCGACTAACAAACCAAACATTACGCCCAATGCAACATGATTGGAAAAAAGTATGCTGCCGTCCATATTGAGGAAGGAAACACCAGCGTTGGCAAGTGCAAAGACTGGAATAATGACAAAGGCGACAAAGGGTTGCAATCCGTGTTCTAATCGTTGTGAAGGCGGAATGGCATTTTCTGAGTCGGTTCTCATGCGTGAAAGTATTTTTACCTGTTCTGGTTCTAAGGTTACAACATTGTTGCCATCGGTCTGTTCAAAGCGTTTTAATTGTTTGCGCAAGCGTGCTGCCAATGCTGGTTCGGCTATTTGCGAATCGGCAGGAATCATCATGGCTGCCAAAACCGCTGAAATGGTAGCATGAATGCCCGACATAAGGAAAGCCACCCAAACACCACCTAAGCCTACAATGCCATAAAACCACACGTTTTTAATGCCCATTTTATTGCCTATGAACATGACAAGGAGGAACAAAAGTCCAACCCCAAGACTTAAAAACGATATTTCCGATGTATAGAAAAGTGCAATAACAAGCACCGAACCTAAGTCGTCTACAATGGCTAAGGTAGTTAAAAACACTTTGGCAGAGAGTGGAATGCGGTCGCCTAATAGGTATAATACCGCTAAGGCAAAGGCAATATCGGTTGCCATAGGTATGCCCCAACCATGGTAAACATCTGTACCAAAATTGAAGGCAGTGTAAATCAGTGCAGGAACGAGCATTCCGAAAACGGCAGCAACAATGGGCATCGTTACTTTTTTAATATCTTTCAGTTCGCCACCTATAAACTCGTGCTTGAGTTCTAAGCCCACCATGAAGAAAAAAAGCGACATGAGTCCGTCGTTTATCCAGTGTTCAACACTAAAATTAAGGAAAGGTTTACCATTTACGATAAATCCAAAATGGTATTCTAAGAGCGATGCGTATTCTTCATGAATGGGAGAATTAGCCAAAATCAATGCTATTATCACAGCTATTGCAAGGATTATGCCACTCGATTTTTCACGATTCATAAACTGCAAAGCAGGCATTATAAGTTTATTTTCAATTCTTCTTTGATAATTTTTAATCATATATTTTCGTTTCTAAATTTATTTTTCCAATCTTTTTGCTCACATTCTTGTACTCCCTCAATCTCCATTCTAATATCAATAAATTACATTTTGTAGTGCAATATGTGTTGGTTTAACCTAAAAAGGGGAGTGTGGCTTGTCTTTATGTTTATAGTTTGGCTCTAAATCTTACTTTATGAAATACAAAGATACAATTTTTTGTGCAGAAATAGCCTTGTTCTTCATATTTCTAATCATTTTTTTGATTTTTATCAATACGCTTTTCTTTCCCTCTTTTTCTATGAATATACATTCTTTTTATGGAATATAGGACAACGCATATTCTATTGAATTTCAAACCCCCTTGTTTTGAACCTCAAAATAGGCTCTTTTTTGCTTCAAAACAAGGGGTTTTGAAACAAAAAATAATAGCTTTTAAAACAACTTTGTAACTTATTGAAAATCAAAAGTGTATGGATTGGTTGGTTTTTCCTCTAATATTTAAAAGATAGACTATATTTATGCGATGATATATGCAATGCGGAAAGTTTCAAGTAAGCAATAAATGTAATATATTCCATCACATTAACATAGTTGTGAGGACTAACGAAATCGTTTTTCAAACATATCCATTTCGCTTTTTGGCACTTGCAATCTTATAGCTATGTTTTTCCATTTTCCAACTGCTTCTTTTACCTCATTAATTATTTCTATTGCATCAACTTTTCTTATCATATAATCCTCACAGGCATGTAAAAGTAAGTCGAGGTTTGCATCGTTGCTATTTCTATCAATCAATAAACCTTGATAATAGTTTAGCGTTGGGTTAATATCGTAGGCAGGAGAAAGTGTCCACCCCTCCCTTGTTAATATGAAACCATGGTTGCGGAAATGGTCATCGCTATTGCCAATACAAATATTAAATGCTATTCGACGATAGAGTTGTTTTAAATTGGTTTCTGCGTTGATACAATTCTGAATAATGAAATCTGCAATATCCAAATAACCATGCCCTGTATTAGCATCTGCCCCATCGGTTAATCCCAACATTGTCATGGCTGACGCAAAATGTATGCGTTTTCCTTTTTTGCGGTCAAAACGCTTAGAAAGTAGCGTATGATATTTATTACCTGTTTTCAGAATCTTAGTTTCTGCTACATCAATGCCAGCTTGTTTTGCTAATAAATGACAAAGATGTTCCCATAATTCTACATTGTAATTGTCTTTTCGAGAAGGGAATTTTGCAATATAAAGTTCTCCGTTGTCTATTACGTTGGCTTTTGGACGAGCACCACCAAGCGAAGAACCTGGTTGTAAAAGTTGATTGAGCCATTTTGTTTCAGGCAGTTCGTTTTTCTCTTCACTTTTCTCAATCTCTTGACTTGCAAATAATAATTCACGAATATCAGCTACTGGCGGTACACTTAACGAGTTTTCAGTATTTAAATATTCTTCCTCTCCTTCTCGCTTAAAGCGCAATGCCCCCATTCGAGTAAGGTCGTTTATGCCTATCAAATAATCGTAAGAAGAAAGACGTTTTACAGGTCGTTGCTCTTGTTTTGCTTGCAATTGTTCACGGCGCATAACTAATGTTCGTCCCCAGCGGTCGGGTATAGCATCAGAGAAACACCCAAAAATTTCCTTTCCTTGTCCTGCCCATTGCAGATTAGGATAATTCATAATATCAGCACTCAATATAATATCGCTGTGGAGTTGAAGCCAACTGTTTGCATATTCAAAGCCATACTTATCTGCACCACGCAAGCGGTCGTGTTGTAAAGTGCCTATAAGTTCTGGAGCAGCCAACCAATCGAAATCGGCATAAATCATTATTTTGTCCATAGTTTATACTTTTTTAGAAGCACGTTCGCGGTGTTTTAGGTTAAGGTCTTGCAGCTCTCTTCCTATTGGGTCTTCCTTTGCCAACCAAAGAATATCGTCAGAAAGTTGTAAAGCATAGAGTACACGCAGGTAAATACCGATTGCAACGTTAGCTTGTCCTTTTTCTACACGAGTTAGCGTAAGTACAGAAATCATTGCACGGTCGGCAATTTGTTTTTGCGTGAGGTTACGACGCAGCCTTGCGAGCTTTATTTGTTCGCCCACAATACTCATATTTTCTTCTAATTTCCTTGGCAATTTCTTGCCCATAGTGCCTTTTGTCATATTGCGTAACTATAATTATGATATGCAAAGATACGAATTATATTAATTATATGATAGGTTATTGCTCTTTTATTTTCTCCTGTATTTGTTTTTTTTGTAGGTGTTACATGAAATATTTAACTTTGTGGGGAATGAATACAGACCACTTCCAAATCGAAGTATAATAAAAATAACACTCTATATTCAATTAATTTTCAGGTTGTATTGTATAATTGTTTGAAATTATGTAATTTTGCAAACTGAACCAAGTTTCTCGTATTTAAACGCTATTAATCAGAGATAAGTTCTAACAAATTAACACGATGAGTTTTTTTCGCAATATAAAAGAAATAATAGTAAATTTTGCTGGACGTAATTTTGCCTTTATTACCACAATATTACTGATGAGTCTTACAGTTTTTACCATTTTTGACTCCTTTGGTAAGGCAATACATCTCTTTCTTTACACCACCTTTGTGGCTACTTGTTTGGCATTTTTTACCGACTTTTTACGCCCTAAAAAGTTGCGCTATGCCATACGCCGAATGTTGATAATATTAGGGGCAATTGTTCTTATAACCGACCTCTTCTTTGCTTTTTACTATCAAGGACTGCCCGACCAAGCTATTATAGAAGTGTTGCTTGCCACAAATAAAGACGAAGCGTGGGGATATGCAAAAGCCAACTTGACCAGTGGGTGGCTTTATGCTGCGGTTGTTTTTATTTTTTTGGTATTGTATATTGCTTCTCAACAACTTATAAAGCTAAAAAGAAACTCAAAATTTACATCATTCTTTGCTTTTTGGCTCGTGTTTGCAGCTATTTTTACGGTTGTAAATATTGTGAAAGATGTTTGCAAGAAAAAAGATAAAACCATTGTTAGTTTGACAAGCAAATGTTGTCCGTTGGTTCGTACTTGTTCGCACATCTATAATGGTATAAACAATCTGCAAAATTTTGAGTTGATGCTTAAAAGTGGGAATGCAAAACCACGTTTGTTAAGCAATAATAGCTCTATCCCCTATGTTGTTTACATCGTGGGCGAATCTACATCTCGCCACCACATGGGAATTTATGGTTATCGTCTTGATAACACACCATACATGAGTAAGCGAGAAAAAGACGGAGAATTGTTTAAATTTACTGACGTTATAAGTCCTAACGGGCAAACCATGTTGGTGTTAGAAAAACTTTTCACTTTCTATCGACAGAATGGAAAGGGAAAATGGTATGAATACACCGATTTGTTCAGCATTTTAAAAGCAGCAGGCTATTATACGACGTGGCTTTCAAATCAAGAATATTCAGGAATTTGGGGAAACAACGGCAGAATATATGCGGAGCGTTGCAACGCACGTAGCTTTACAAAGCTAAGAAGTTCGGAAAGTTTCTCTATAAAAGACCCTTGCGATGCTGCCTTGCTGCCATTGTTGGACAAGACTTTGGTACACCCAAAAGCAAAAAACTTTATAGTCTTGCATTTATTAGGAACGCACCAAAAGTATAGCGACCGCTATCCCGAAACCTTTAAAGCCTATTCTATCAATGAGGAGCAAGGCGAAAACGAAAAAATGAAAATGGAAAGGGCGAACTATGATACTTCGGTGCGCTATAACGATAGTATAATGAATGCTATCATAAAACGTTTTGAAAACAAAGATGCGATTATTATTTACACGTCAGACCATGGCGAAGATGTTATGGAGATAAACAAAAAAGTGGCAGGACATGGCGATATTTGCATTAACAATCGTATTGTTGAAATACCAATGATGGTATATGTGTCAAAAAGTTTTAGAGAAAAACGTCCAGAATTGACCAAACGCATACAACAAGCCGTAAATCGACCATTTATGACCGACGATATGATACATTCTATTTTAGATGTTATGGAAATAAAAACCTGTGAATATAATCCGCAACTAAGTATTTTTAACGACAAATTTAATGCGAATAGGAAACGGTATTGTGGAAAGAAATTGTATAAAAGAAAGTGATAAAAATTGGATACCTGCTAATAAAAAAGGTATCCAATTTTTGTTTTATATGGCAAGGCGGACTTTAAAAGAAAGAAATGTTTTCTTACTTTTAGCTGGATATATTGTATTTTAAAGTTAAAGCCCCTATCTTTGTTCTGAATTTATGTTAATCAACGTTTGAAAAACGGTATGAAGTGTGTCTTATAAGCGTAGACCATAAAATGAATATGAACGAAAACGCATTTACAAAGATTGCTCCTCGCTTGCGCCAACGTGCTTTGAAAGCGAGTAGGCAGAAAGGGGCAACGGAAACAGAGGCGGAAGACATAGCGCAGGACGTTATGCTTCGCCTTTGGCAAATGCACGACGAATTGAATAAGTTTCGTTCTGTTGAGGCGGTGGCAGTGAAAATGGCGCATAATTTGACATTGAATGAATTGCGCAAAAAGCATAGACAATGGGTAAAAAGTAAGGAAACCGAACAAATTGCTGATGAGGGGTTGCTGCCAACCGATAGTTTGGAATCGCAAGAAATGGTGGTATGGTTGGAACAACGCATCAAAGAGTTGCCCGAAACGGAGCATACCATATTATATATGCGACAGGTGGAGAAACGAACGAATGAAGAAATTGCTCGTTTATTGGATATTTCTGTTGCATCGGTCTCTACTTTGCTTGCCAGAGCGCGCCGCCATTTGTTGGAAAAAATAAAAAGGAGGAACGGAAAATGATAGATAATAAAGAAAAAATAGCCGTTTTGCTCGACCTATTTATGGAGGGAAAAACGAGCGTTGAGGAAGAAAACCAGCTTGCTGAGTATTTTCGTTCTGAAGAAAATGTACCTGCTGAGTGGGAAGATTATAAAACTATGTTTGCCTATTTCGATAACGGAATGGAGGAAACGCAACAACAAGTTCTTTCTGAAAAAGCAAAAGTTGGTTTTAGAATATGGCGACAAATAGCCGTTGCAGCGAGTGTCTTACTGTTTGTTGGCGGTGCTATCATTTGGTATTTTAGTCAGAAAAATATTGAAAACATGGGGCAGACGACAATGGCAATGGTTTCTAAAATAGAAAAAAAAGGAGCGAAAACTTCACCCTGTAGGGGCGTGATTTATCACGTTCCAGTTGATAAAACCGAAGAAATGGGAGTGAAAACTTCTGATAAGGGTTCTGAAAAAATGCCAATCGTTCAGAAAGCGAGTGGGGTAGAGAAGGAAATTTTGGTGCAAACGGTTGGTAAAAAATCAACGGAAGTGGCTAAAAACAACCCTGTTCGGGTAGAATTGAAATCTACTCCAGAGCGTGTTGCAGAGGAAATGAATATGGAAATTTCTGATGAAGAGCGCATAAAGATTGTACGCAATATAGAAAATATAAATAAGGAAATAGCTCAAGCCCAAACTAATGTGTATGTTGCAAGCCAACAGGCACAGGGTATACGAGTGATTTACGATGAAGATGGTACAATTTATCAAAGAAACTGCAGTTCTAAATCTAAAAATATTATTGAATTATGAAACAATTAAAATCAATTTTGGCAGCAACAACTTTATTGTTTATGCCAGTAGGTGCAATGGCACAAAAACATATTCAAGAGGCTTTTGATAACTTTTTGAATAAACACGATGTGTTGAAAAATGAGTATAGAGCGGAGCAAGACAAAAATAAAACGAAGAAAGATTTTCTGAAAATCTATACGTTTACGCTCAAAGCTGCCGATAAAAAGGATTTGGAGGCTATAAAAAAAGCATTTAATAAAGATGCAGATATGGCTTATCAGGTTACAACTTTGAAGAAAGGAACAACACTTGCTTCTTATGCTTTACGTGGTCCTGAAGACACAAAGGCGTTTGTTGGGGAAAAGTACGACAACACGATGATGCAGAATTTTACCGACCCGAACGATTCTACTCGCCGATATAGTTGTGTCATGGAGTGGACTGACAAAGAAGAGGGTACAACCATAGGACAGATTATTAGTTGTTATTCTTTAAAACCGAATTATAGAAAAACAAATTATAGACTTTCATTCAATGATTTTGAGCGAATGGGAGCAAAATATATAGATGTTAATAAGGACGTTCGGAAGAGATACAATGCTGATAAAATTGGAAATTATTTCTCGAAAACGGAAAGAAGTAATACTTATTACGAAATAAATGGAGTGCATAAGTTGGCTTCAGAATTGAGTAGTACGGAATGGCTTTCGAATTTTAATGGTATGAGAGATTTGGTTTATAGGATTCCCAATGGTATTCAAACTTCTTATTATGTTTCAACCATTTACGACCTTTGCCAAAATGTAGATCAGTTAGATGCAGATACAAAAAAACTGGTGAAAAATGAAGTTGAAAAGTTGCGAGCAAAGGTAAAAGATAAATTCTTAAAGAATATGCTCTTGAATGCAATGAAGAACTTATAAGGATATTTTTTGGAAATATTACAAAATAATTTTGGACGTTTAGAAATTATTCGTTATCTTTGCGGTACAAAAACATTAATAGAAAATCATTATGACGAAAAGAAACGAAATTTATAAGTGTTCAGGGTGTAACAATATCGTAGAAGTGATAGTTCCATCAGGTAAAGACTTTTGCAGTTTGGAAAAGGTAGTTGAAAATACAACTGACGCAGCAACAGAAAAGCATGTTCCTGTTGTAGAAAAAATTGAAGGCGGATATCGTGTAACAGTAGGTGAGGTTGAACACCCTATGACAGAGGCACATTCTATTCAATGGATTGAGCTCATTACAGATAATAACGAAGTTCTCCGCAAATATCTTGAACCAACAGACAAACCTGTTGCTGAATTTAAGACCGATGCAAAAGAAGTTTATGCTCGCGAATATTGCAATCTTCACGGATTGTGGAGGTCAAAATAAAAAATAAATAACCAACCATAAGTAGAAAGCTGCTCAAATATTGGGTGGCTTTTTTCTTTTTCTTTCCTTTTCTTTTTCTCATTTCTTTTTATTTTTCTTCTCTCTTTTTCCCAACTTATTATCCGCGTCAGCCCCGTCCGACAAGTCCGCCTCGTCTGCCTCGTCCCTTATAATATAACAAGGTATGGCTCTTTTCTTTCGTTGATT
The DNA here is from genome assembly GCF_900454955.1 of Prevotella disiens. Lineage (NCBI taxonomy): Bacteria > Pseudomonadati > Bacteroidota > Bacteroidia > Bacteroidales > Prevotellaceae > Prevotella > Prevotella disiens. Next base: position 503,990 of record NZ_UGTL01000001.1, read on the forward strand.
TAAATCAATTCTCGCCGACAAATCCAAGAAATTTTCAATTTTCTTTTAAATTTATTTGGAGCGTATTGGAAAAATCTATACCTTTGCACTCGCTTTTACGAAATACGCCACACGGTGCAAGAATAAAGGCAAAAAGAAAGCGTTCTTTGAAAAGATTTACATAGACAGAGAAGTAGTACAAGAGTCATCTTCTGTTTTTTAATAGGAGATGGGTAATAGAAACGAACCTATCAATTCTTAGGATTTTTATAAATCTTAAAGTGGTGTTTTAAACTTGATACTTTCAATATAAGGATATTTGTCCCGAGCAGAGATACAAATTTATTTCTTAGCGATTATTTTAATTGTTTTGAAATACTTTCTATAAAGAGATTTTACAATGGAGAGTTTGATCCTGGCTCAGGATGAACGCTAGCTATAGGCTTAACACATGCAAGTCGAGGGGAAACGGCAAAGAGTGCTTGCACCCTTTGGACGTCGACCGGCGCACGGGTGAGTAACGCGTATCCAACCTGCCCTTTACTTGGGGATAACCCGTTGAAAGACGGACTAATACCCAATGATATTCATTGATGACATCTGATTTGAATTAAAGATTTATCGGTATAGGATGGGGATGCGTCTGATTAGCTTGTTGGTGAGGTAACGGCTCACCAAGGCAACGATCAGTAGGGGTTCTGAGAGGAAGGTCCCCCACATTGGAACTGAGACACGGTCCAAACTCCTACGGGAGGCAGCAGTGAGGAATATTGGTCAATGGACGAGAGTCTGAACCAGCCAAGTAGCGTGCAGGATGACGGCCCTATGGGTTGTAAACTGCTTTTGTTTGGGAATAATCGACATTACGTGTAATGTTTTGCATGTACCATTCGAATAAGGACCGGCTAATTCCGTGCCAGCAGCCGCGGTAATACGGAAGGTCCAGGCGTTATCCGGATTTATTGGGTTTAAAGGGAGTGTAGGCGGTTGGTTAAGCGTGTTGTGAAATGTAGATGCTCAACATCTGACTTGCAGCGCGAACTGGCTGACTTGAGTACACACAACGTAGGCGGAATTCATGGTGTAGCGGTGAAATGCTTAGATATCATGAAGAACTCCGATTGCGAAGGCAGCTTACGGGAGTGTTACTGACGCTTAAGCTCGAAGGTGCGGGTATCGAACAGGATTAGATACCCTGGTAGTCCGCACAGTAAACGATGGATGCCCGCTGTTAGCACCTGGTGTTAGCGGCTAAGCGAAAGCATTAAGCATCCCACCTGGGGAGTACGCCGGCAACGGTGAAACTCAAAGGAATTGACGGGGGCCCGCACAAGCGGAGGAACATGTGGTTTAATTCGATGATACGCGAGGAACCTTACCCGGGCTTGAATTGTAGGAGCACGATACAGAGATGTTGAGGTCCTTCGGGACTCCTATGAAGGTGCTGCATGGTTGTCGTCAGCTCGTGCCGTGAGGTGTCGGCTTAAGTGCCATAACGAGCGCAACCCCTTTCCTTAGTTGCCATCAGGTAATGCTGGGCACTCTGAGGATACTGCCACCGTAAGGTGTGAGGAAGGTGGGGATGACGTCAAATCAGCACGGCCCTTACGTCCGGGGCTACACACGTGTTACAATGGCCGGTACAGAATGTTGGTTTCATGTAAATGTAATCTAATCTTTAAAGCCGGTCCCAGTTCGGACTGAGGTCTGCAACCCGACCTCACGAAGCTGGATTCGCTAGTAATCGCGCATCAGCCATGGCGCGGTGAATACGTTCCCGGGCCTTGTACACACCGCCCGTCAAGCCATGAAAGCCGGGGGTGCCTGAAGTTCGTAACCGCAAGGAGCGACCTAGGGCAAAACTGGTAATTGGGGCTAAGTCGTAACAAGGTAGCCGTACCGGAAGGTGCGGCTGGAACACCTCCTTTCTGGAGAGGATAGATACCTTGGAAGTTGTGAGATAAGACATCATACTTTTGATAAGTTTTGTTTCTCTCTTGTACTGGCATCTTTGTTTACTAAAATAGAGAAATGAAGGAAGCCACGGTAGAAGCCACTCGGCTCATACCCAACTCAGTCCTATAGCTCAGTTGGTTAGAGCGCCACACTGATAATGTGGAGGTCGGCAGTTCAAGTCTGCCTGGGACTACACTTGATAGAGTGTTCACTTCATCTTTTCGGGGGATTAGCTCAGTTGGCTAGAGCACCTGCTTTGCAAGCAGGGGGTCAACGGTTCGAATCCGTTATTCTCCACTTTTGCAAAACATTTTATAATGTTTGCATAGAGTTCTTTGACATATTGACACAAGCAAGACTGTAAAGTAAACTAAAACAGTAATTACGATTTTTTGTAATTTAACTTTTACGATTTCAATATACAGCTAAAAGTATGAGCTATGCTTTGATGAGAATATTTATATTTTTATTGAAGCAGCGAATAGAAAGTAATTAAGGGCGTATGGCGGATGCCTAGGCTCACGGAGGCGATGAAGGACGTGATAAGCTGCGATAAGCCTTGGGTAGGTGCAAATAACCTTTTATCCAAGGATTTCCGAATGGGACAACCCAGCACTTTGAAGGAGTGTTATCCTAGCATTTAGGTTAGGAGGCGAACGCAGGGAACTGAAACATCTTAGTACCTGTAGGAAGAGAAAATAATTTAATGATTCCCCTAGTAGTGGCGAGCGAACGGGGAACAGCCCAAACCTATGACGTAGCAATGCGCCATAGGGGTTGTAGGACCACGCTATCGTACTTATGCGGTGAGAAGAAAATTCTGGAAAGGATTTCCATAGAGGGTGATAGTCCCGTATTCGAAACCAATTAAGGCGTAGTGGTATCCTGAGTAGCGCGGAGCACGAGTAATTCTGCGTGAATCAGCCGGGACCATCCGGTAAGGCTAAATACTCCCGTGAGACCGATAGTGAACCAGTACCGTGAGGGAAAGGTGAAAAGCACTCCTATTAGGAGAGTGAAATAGTTCCTGAAACCATACGCCTACAAGCGGTCGGAGCATATTATTTATGTGACGGCGTGCCTTTTGCATAATGAACCTACGAGTTACCATGTCCAGCAAGGTTAAGAGGTTAAGCCTTGTATCCGTAGTGAAAGCGAGCCTGAATAGGGCGTTTAGTTGGATGGGGTAGACGCGAAACCAAGTGATCTACACTTGACCAGGTTGAAGTTCCGGTAACACGGAATGGAGGACCGCACGGATAAGCGTTGAAAAGCTTCCCGATGAGTTGAGTGTAGGAGTGAAAGGCCAATCAAACTTGGAGATAGCTCGTACTCCCCGAAAGGCATTTAGGTGCCGCGTGCAATGTTTACCATTAGAGGTAGAGCGACCGATAGGTCAAGAGGGCTTCACCGCCTATCGAGACCTGACGAACTCCGAATGCTATTGGTTAGTAGTTGTGCAGTAAGGGGGCGGGTGCTAAGGTCCGTCCCCGAGAGGAGAAGAATCCTGACCGTCGTCTAAGGTCCCCAAATTCTGTCTAAGTTAGTCTAACGAAGTCTGGTCCCCGTGACAGCTAGGATGTTGGCTTGGAAGCAGCCATTCATTCAAAGAGTGCGTAACAGCTCACTAGTCGAGGGTCCGGGCATGGATAATAATCGGGTATGAAGTCAGATACCGAAGGCGCGGGATAGTATTAAAAAAAGTATCGGTAGGGGAGCATTCTATATGCGTTGAATGGTGATGGTGATTGATCCTGGAGCGTATAGAAACGCAAATGTAGGTATAAGTAACGATAAAGGGGGTAAGATTCCCCCTCGCCGTAAGACTAAGGTTTCCCGGGCTATGCCAATCAGCCCGGGGTTAGTCGGGTCCTAAGTTTCAGCCGAATGGCGATAGCGATGGCAGACACGGTTAATATTCCGTGACTTGCATATTCATCTACGTGGAGACGGAGTAGTGACACTGTCGCGCCCTGACGGAAATGGGCGTTAACGATTTTAGGCATTGATAGGTGCAGGCAAATCCACACCTTGAGCTGAAGATTTATAGTACAATAGTTTCTTCGGAAACTGTTGATAGTACAGGTAATCATACTTCCTAGAAAATCCGCTACGATTATGTTTATGCAACCCGTACCGCAAACGGACACACGTAGTCGGGTAGAACATACTAAGGCGTTGAGAGATTCATGGTTAAGGAACTAGGCAAATTGACCCCGTAACTTCGGGATAAGGGGTCCTCCTTATTAGTTTAAGGAGGCGCAGAGAATCGGTCCAGGCAACTGTTTAACAAAAACACAGGGCTGTGCTAACTCGAGAGATGATGTATACAGCCTGACACCTGCCCGGTGCTGGAAGGTTAAGAGGAGAGCTTAGGGTTATCCCGAAGGTTTGAATTGAAGCCCCAGTAAACGGCGGCCGTAACTATAACGGTCCTAAGGTAGCGAAATTCCTTGTCGGGTAAGTTCCGACCTGCACGAATGGTGTAATGATCTGGACGCTGTCTCAACCATGAGCTCAGTGAAATTGTAGTATCGGTGAAGATGCCGATTACCCGCGATGGGACGAAAAGACCCCGTGAACCTTTACTACAGCTTAGCATTGACCTTGGTCATCCGATGTGTAGGATAGGCCGGAGGCTTTGAAGCGGGTACGCCAGTATCTGTGGAGCCATCCTTGAAATACGGCCCTTTGGCTGTCTGAGGTCTAACTCGCTTTAAGTGAGGACATTGTTTGGTGGGTAGTTTGACTGGGGTGGTCGCCTCCAAAAGCGTAACGGAGGCTTCCAAAGGTACCCTCAGGTCGATTGGTAACCGACCTTATAGAGTGCAATGGCATAAGGGTGCTTGACTGGGAGGCAGACATGCCGAGCAGGCAGGAAACTGGGGCATAGTGATCCGGTGCAAGTGTATGGAAACTGCATCGCTCAAAGGATAAAAGGTACTCCGGGGATAACAGGCTGATCCCCCCCAAGAGCTCATATCGACGGGGTGGTTTGGCACCTCGATGTCGGCTCGTCACATCCTGGGGCTGGAGAAGGTCCCAAGGGTTGGGCTGTTCGCCCATTAAAGTGGCACGCGAGCTGGGTTCAGAACGTCGTGAGACAGTTCGGTCTCTATCTATCGTGGGCGTTGGAGTTTTGCGTGGTGCCGCCACTAGTACGAGAGGACCGTGGTGGACAGACCTCCGGTTTACCGGTTGTGCCGCCAGGTGCACCGCCGGGTATCTGAGTCTGGTATGGATAAGCGCTGAAAGCATCTAAGTGCGAAGCCTTCCGCAAGATTAGAACTCCTTATAAGGGTCGTCATAGACTATGACGTTGATAGGGTGTAGGTGTAAAGACAGCGATGTCAAAGCCGAGCACTACTAATTGCCCAAAACTTTCATTCGTTGGATTATACTTTTAGTTGTATCGAATTAGGAATCTGATTCATATAGTAAAGAATTTGTAAATCATAAAAGCTAAATATTTAGATTTACTGATAAAGTTATTGCTTGTGGAAATTGTCACCTATACGAGATAGATTTGATAATTATGATTTATTAGATTTATTCTTGCCGATTTAATCAGGTGGTTATTGCGTTGGGGTTCCACCTCTTCCCATTTCGAACAGAGAAGTTAAGCCCAATTGCGCCGATGGTACTGCAATGCAATGTGGGAGAGTAGGTAGCTGCCTTTTTTCATTAAAGCCTCGATTACAATAAGTAGTCGGGGCTTTTTTTTGTTTTATTGGGGTGTAGTAGTTGATACCGCACACGTTGTAGAGATGGAACGGCTCAGTAGGAAAATGTCCCCACCTTTTTTCTACTGACCCCAAAGTAATCCCACCTTTTTCCTTGAAGTATATTTTATAAAATGAAGTTTCTTATAAAAAGTTAGGCTATATAGGAAGAAACGTTTATATTTGTAAAATAAATAGAGTAAAGAAGGACAATAAAGCAATAAATTCTATTGAGCAATTGGTATGCTTCATAGGTGCATTGGCACAACTTTGCACCCAACACAATAATAGTATAAGATGAAAAGGAAAACAAACTACAAGATTATTATTTGCCTGTTGTTGCTGTTCCTCCCTGCTGTCGGAACGAACGCACAGAACGATAACACTTTCTCGCCCGATTGTCCTGGGGCTACCACGGGACCAGACATTATGCCTCTGTGGAAGATTGACTGGGAAACAGGCTTCTCACACGAATGGAACCGCAGGAATGGAGCGCACGAACGCACGTGGGTTATCAATACTTCCACTTTCCGAATGGGTGTAACCCCTAATGCCGAACTTCGTCTTCAGATAGATGAGAGTACAACACATACGCCTGAGAACAACTACACTGGAATTTCGGCAGCTGCCATTGGAACCAAGATTAAGATAACTGACGGCAATGGTGCGCTACCCAAGATGTCGTTCCTTGGAACGCTTCTTCTTCCTGGTGGCAGTCGTTCCCACTATCTTCCGCAACACGTTGGCATACAGACACACTTGCTTTTTGAGAACGAACTCAGCAATTCTTTCAGTTTAGGCTACGACGTTGGTGCCGAGTGGAGTGGTGATACAGATAATCCCAACATCTTCTTCGGTGTCAGTCTGAACTACCAAGCTACCGATAAACTGAGTTTCTTCATAGAGAGTTACAACCTGTATAACTCGCAGAAGCAGGACGATTGGGCAAAGCCAGGGCGTTCCAGTCACTTCAATTGTATGAGTGAAATTGGAGCTGCATATATGGTTTCACCACGATTGCAAGTAAATTTGTATGGCGACATCAACCTTAACGAGCCGTCGAAATACGCCAATGTAGGTTTAGGTATGGCGTGGTTGCTGAACTAAAAGAAACCGATAGTTGTATATTTTAGATATTATCTTTATTTAAGGCAAGTGCTGAAATAACCTTTGTAGGCTTTTCAGCACCTGCCTTAAATGTTTTCTTAAAAATCTATCACATCAAAATAATCTGCGAGTATCTCTGGAAAGATACAACGCAACAATTGCTCGGTCTTCATGATGCAAAGCTAACAAATACTTATGAAATTATGTGCATGAGGGGAGAGGGGAAGCAACTGGGTTTTACGACTGTCCCCATAGTTATACAGAATAATACATTGAAAGATACAAAAAGGAGAATGATTGCTCACTCTCCTTCTCTCTTTGTAATATATTAATGCTATTTTTCAGATATATCAACTTGACCTTCTACTTCTACCATTTTATAGCCTGCCTTAGATGGGTATTTGTTTATATCTCTATTATACGCATTAAGAACTTCTTCATAAGATGCAGAAGATTTACTTTTTTCAACTTCCCTTTCTAAGACTTCTTTTGTAACTCTCTTTTTGTATGTATGAAATATATCTCCTTTAGAAAATTCTTCCCAACCTTGTAAGCAAAGGTAATTTTGAGCAGCTTTGCCACTATCGAATAATAATGGTCTATTATTTTCTGAAACGAATGGATGTTCTTCAAAACTAATAAGATTAATAATTGGAACTTTCCATGTACCTTTACTAATTTCTATTGAAGGAAACAAAAATGTAGTATATATATAGTATTCTCTATCTTGTATTTTTTTTGTTTGTGCTGAAATATTCAAGCAAGTAAAAGTCAAAAGTAATGTAAATAATATCTTTTTCATTGTTATGTGTATTTAGTTATTAAATGCTCTTTTTAGCAATACAAAGGTAGTAATTTTATGTATTATGACAAAGGTTTTTGTCTTTTTTTTACTTTGTAAGCACTAATTAGTGATTATTCGGCAATCGTCAGCATTGAACATCAGTAACTTACAATTTGGGATATTAGCGAAAAACTCTTCTGAATGCCAGAATTCGCCTAAATTCACAGAGGTAGAAGACTGTAACTTATTGAAAACCAATGATGCTTGTTTTTTAGTATTGCTGAGTACCTGCCAAATGGAACAAGGAAGGAGATACGTCTTAAACCTATACACACCCAAAAAGTATTATATCAATATTTTTAAAGAATAGCTTCAAACTCTTTGCTGAATTTTATCTTCCCCATTCCCTATGGGTAAGGGAACTTGTGTCCAATAACCAACCTATTTGTGGTAAGTTGAGCAAAAAAATGACAAATCGACCTTTCTCGTAGGGTTAAATGAAACGCAAACAAGTTTTGAAACAAACAAGGAAATTGTTTGCGGAAATAAGGATAAATTCCCTAATACCTATATTATATAAGGTGTAATCTAAAAGAAAGAGCGGAAATTATGACCATTATTTTGCAATTCATAGATAGCAAAAACTTGTTTTTGACAATATATAACATATATCCTTTTTAAAATATTCGCTGTTTTGCTTCTTTTTCTGTAAATTTGCGGTATCATTAAGATTAGGATAATATCAAAAATTAATTATTAATACAAGCAAAATATTATGTCATTTTTAACAAACGAAAAACTCGTTATCGTTGGCGCCGGCGGTATGATAGGTTCTAACATGGCGCAAAGTGTTTTGACCCTTGGTCTTACACCTAATGTATGTCTTTACGATATATTCGAACCAGGTCTTCATGGCGTGGCAGATGAAATCGCTCATTGTGGTTTCCCTGGTGCAAACGTAACTTGGACAACTAACCCTGAAGAAGCATTTACTGGAGCTAAATATATCATCTCATCAGGTGGTGCGCCTCGTAAGGAAGGTATGACCCGTGAAGATTTATTGAAAGGCAACTGTAAGATTGCTGCTGAGTTTGGTGATTATATCAAAAAGTACTGTCCAGATGTTAAGCACGTTGTTGTAATTTTCAACCCTGCTGACGTTACAGCCCTCACTGCGCTTATCCATTCAGGTTTGAAACCTAACCAACTCACCTCTTTGGCTGCACTCGACTCTACTCGTTTGCAACAAGCATTGGCTTTGGAGTTCGGTGTACAACAAGATAAGGTTACTGGCGCACATACATACGGTGGACACGGCGAACAAATGGCTGTATTTGCTTCTAAAGTTAAGATTGACGGCAAGCCTTTGTCAGAAATGAATCTTACTGCTGAACGTTGGGAAGCTATCAAGCATGACACTATTCAAGGTGGTTCACGTATCATTAAGTTGCGTGGTCGTAGCTCATTCCAAAGCCCTGCACATAATGCAGTGAAGATGATTGAAGCTGCAATGGGTGGCGAAAAATTCACACTCCCTGCTGGTTGCTATGTTAATGACGACCGTCTTGGCTTTAACAACGTTATGATGGCTATGCCAACAACTATCGATGTTACAGGTGTTCACTATGAATTGCCAACAGGTACTGACGAAGAAATGGCAGCTTTGAAGGCTTCTTACGAACATCTTTGCAAGATGCGTGAAGAAATTGTAGGTCTTGGTATTATTCCTGCTGTTGCAGAATGGAAGAAAGACAACGCCAACCTCTAATGAAAGGATAAGATTCCACTAAGGTGGATTCATCAGAAAAGGCAGCTAACAAATGTGTTGGCTGCCTTTTTTTATCAACAATGGTTTTGATGGACTTGTTTGCCTTTTCCAAAATGCGTTCCAGTTTATCCCAAAGTTCTTACCTCCTTATTTCGAGAAGTGTAGCTTCTGTGCCACCTTCTATATCTGTATTATTTTCGTCTAAGCTATCCATTTCTATCGTAGCAAAGATTTTTAGGTAGGTAACGATGCCTTCTTTATCAAATTTATAATCTTCTTTCATTGTAGCGGTCATGTTTAACTCGAAAGGCTCTTCATCTTCTTCGCTGTCTTCACCACCCTCTTCCGATAGAAATTCCTCACCAGGGTTGGCTTCTTCTATCTCTTCTTTGCCGTGCATAAGGTCAATATCAGTTTTCAACCATGTTGTTCCATCGTCCATTCGTGCCACAATGTATTTGGTTGTAACCGAATCAACGGTTTCTGATTTTCCTTCCATGAGTGGCTGACCATAATATTTAAAGAGTCCAGGAATCTCTTCAAGCATTTTTTCAATATCAAATTTTTCTTTCATAGCCTCCTTTGCTTCCTGTATTTCCTTATCGGTAGGCTTGTATTTCTTTGCTTTCTTTGCAATTTCAATGACTATTGGAAACATTCTTTCCATATAGATATTGGCTATTTCGTCTTTGTTATCAATGCTCAATAAACGTCCAGCAGGATTGATAGTAAGTTGAATCGGAATTCTTAAAATATCTTCTTTGAAGAATTTTTCTATTCTTTCAGCTATGGAAATCTGTTTCAAAACTTCGTTAAGTTCGCCCATTTCAACGTCTTTCATTACATAATCTACTTTCAGGTTGCCATTACTATCTTCGCTTTTCACTATCAATTGAAATGTTCTACTTATAACATTAGCATTTGGAACAGCATTTAATAAATTCTGATTGTTCAACGTTTTTGCCTTGTAAACAAGCGTATCACCTACATGAAACTTAGGCAAAAGGGTGAAAGTGCTTTGTCCAAATACAGGCAAGGAGCTGCCTAAAAAGATAAAAAGGAATAGTTTTATTTTTGTCATGTTCATATAATTTTATTCGTTCGTTATCTAAAATGAGTTCGTTAGTTATCGGAATTTGTTTTGTTTATTATTGGAAACGAGTTTGGTCATTATCTAAAATGAGTTCGACCATTATCAAAAAATGAGATGATATAGCCCCAAAGGTAACTAATTTCAGATGAAAAGAAGAAATATTTGAAATATTTTCGCATTGAATGGAGTAAAACATTTATCTTTGCAACCACTTTTATGAAACAACGTTGGCTACATATCGTATTGCTATTCTTGCTGCTTATCCTTGGTGGCACACAGCAAACCCATGCCGCATCTGCACAAGATGACGACAAGGATTTAGCATTGCAATGGCTAACGTTCACAAGAAGTCAGCAGAAAGACCAAGCAACGCTTTCTGATGCTTCTGAATTTGTACGTATTTGTGGTTCACGTTCTGAACGTGTTGTGCCTGCTCAAACCGTTGTTGTAGGCGAAAACTCCACGCGTAACCACTTGTTATTCACCTTTAAAAATGTGTTCGAAAAGCATTATTGCGGCTTGCAGGCATCGCCTACGAGTGCTATCATGCTATTGTCGCCAGCAGATTACTATATCGTTTGTTTGCGGCGGCTTCTTATCTGACAGCGTTTCCTTCAGATAAAAAGCAACTTGGGCAGATGATGCCCACAAATATTAACAACAAACACATTTTAAAATCATGGCAAATTTAAATAGTATGGAGATGAGCGCAGCTCTCTCTAACGATTCACGCATATCTATCAAAAAGTCTTTGTTCAGCAAAAAAGCAATTTACAATAACACGCAGAGTACCATTAAGTTCGAAAAGAAAGAATACACCGCCGACGAAGGCGCACGTATTCAACAATTTTTCCGTGGTTCTGCTGACGAAATAGCAAAGCGAGCAGGAGCGGTAAGCAAGTTCCAAGAAACAGGTTTGGGCAATTATCTTGTAGAAATGGGCATATCTGACGACCATAATTTCATGGCAGCATGCTTGTATCATTACGACCAATTGCGTTATAAGCCAACCACCGAAGTCCTTGTTTTCGAAGGTGAAGCTGCACAAAAGGTAGTTGAAAAGTTCTAAGGCAACTTTTAAAAGAATATATTTCAGTATTTAGCGGAAGCGGATTTGTTCATCTTTACGAAGATGCAAATCCGCTTTTATTTAACGTGAGTTCGACGAATTTAGAACAGAGCAAGCTGTGTGTCAATAGTCCTTTGTACATTGATACACGGCTTCTTTGGGAACAGACAATAGGCAGCAATAGCACCCAATAAATTGACAATGAAATTGTCAAAGCATCTATGTCTGGAGTGCTCCGCCTGCGCAATATTCTTAAGCTCATCATTCACAGTTTCTATAATGGCTCTTTTTCTGAGTAAGAGTCTGTCAGAAACACTCATCAAAGCTCCTTTCATGTTGCTTTTCAGCTTGGTAATAAGTTGTATTCCATCCACAAACAACCTTTGGAAGAGATTTTTGCTGATGTACCCCTTGTCGCCGACCAGCTTGCCATATATGAAATCTACAAAAGCTTTGTATTCCAAAGGCTTACGGTCATCAACATCTCCCGGTGTTATCATAAAATTGAGAAGCTCTCCTTTCTCATTGCAAATCAAATGCAATTTGAAACCGAAGAACCAACCCATAGAGCATTTTCCTCTTTGGGCTATACCTTTGAAAACCTTGTGAATATGTATTCTTTGGTTCTTGCAGACACGCAGTGGTGTGCTGTCAACAAAACTTATGCCCGTGCATTTGCCCAACAATACTTTCTTGATAAACAAAGCGAGTGGAATGACAACCTCCCTTTCCGATTCTACTATACGGTTGTATGAGACAATTTTAGGAAACAAATGACGCAGATGCTTACATACTTTTTCAAGATAGAAATGTTTAAAGCAGCGATAACCAGAGTCGTGAAAAAGAATCATTATTAGCATGACTTCTGCCTTTGACATCGTGGAATCTCGATGATACTTTCTTTTTCCAGTAGGCTTTAGCGTATATTTTGCCACCATTGCATCAAAAAACTTGCAGAAATCATCTGCCATACAAAATATTTCAGTAACTTTGTCCTCGGTAATCATAGCGATTTTTGTTTGTAAATCAACACCTTAAAGTTACAACAAATTTCGCTAATCACCAAATTTATAGACACTTATAATTCATCGAACTCACGTTATTTAGGTAGGTTTGATTTTTTTCGCAAGCTCAACAATCACACCCCTACGAAGTTACCGAAAGTGCGAGAAATAAGGTTTAACATCAAGCCCACACAATTTAAAGCATATTCCATTTTTTTCAAAACAGGCTGTTTTGAAGGATTAAACCTATTGTTTTGATGTTGAAAATAGGCTATTTAGATTTCTTTGAAATAATTTCAATATTTTCCAATGGATAATAATTTTTTCTTCGTACATTTGCAGTATATATAAAAAACTAACGCTTTCAAGGAAAAAGTCATATCGGTATGGAATTAGTAAAAGATAAGAAGTTTGGAGGAGAACGTCCTCTTTTCGGTGCAAAGAACTTGCGCATGGAGAATATTGAGATTGTTGATGGAGAGTCAGGAATTAAGTGTTGTGAGAATTTAGAGTGCGATAATTCACGCTTTTATGGTAAATACCCTTGGTGGCATGTCGATAAAAGTGTAATCACCAATTGTTATTTTGCACCTGGTTCACGTTCTGCCATTTGGTATTCTAACGATATGGTCATGAAAGACTGTGTGATTGATGGTCCAAAGTTTTTCCGTGAAATGAAAAATCTTGAACTTGAGAACGTAAAGATAACCGATGCGGACGAAACATTTTGGAAAGTTGACGGCTTGAAATTGAAGAATGTAGAACTTCATGAAGGCACTTATCCTTTTATGTTCTCTGATAATATTTACATTGACGGTCTTGTTTCTGATGCAAAATATGTGTTCCAATATTGCAAGAACGTGGAAGTTCACAACGCAAAGATTGTTACCAAAGATTCGTTTTGGGAATGTGAGAACGTAACTGTTTACGATTCTGAACTTAATGGCGAATATTTGGCATGGCATAGTAAGAACATTAAATTGGTTCGCTGCCATATTTCGGGTGAACAACCATTGTGCTATCTTGACGGAATTGTGTTGGAAAATTGTACTTTCGATGCAGCTTGCGACCGTATTTTTGAGGATAGTCGCAACATAGACGCTCAAATTAAGGGCGAAATCAAGGAGGTAAAGAACCCTATTTCAGGTAAAATTGTTGCCGACAAGGTGGGTGCTATCACTTACGATGAATACGCCAAAGGCAAAGAGTGTGTCATTGAAGAACGAAAATAGACCTATGGGAAAATATAATTTTGACGAAATCGTAAATCGTCGTGGAACGAATTGTGTAAAATGGGACGAAGAAAAGGAAGACGGAATCATACCGCTTTGGGTTGCCGACATGGACTTTCCTGCTGCACCTGCTATTCGCCAAGCCGTAGAAAAGCGTGTTCAGCATGGCATTTTCGGCTATGCAATGGTGGGGGAGAGCTATTATGACGCTATCATCAATTGGTTTCAACGCCGCCATCATTGGACTATTCAGCGCAATTCCATTATCTATACCACAGGAGTAATTCCAGCCATCAGTGCGACAATCCACGCTTTGGCGATGCCTGGCGAGAAAGTTTTGATTCAAACCCCTGTGTACAATTGTTTCTTTTCGTGCATACGCAATCAAGGAACACAGGTTTTAGAAAATCCATTGAAGCGAGAAGGCAACACATTTGTGGTTGATTGGGAAGATTTTGAAGCCAAATGTGCTGACGAAAAAACTACTTTATTCCTCCTTTGCAACCCTCATAACCCCGCAGGACGTGTATGGACAAAGGAAGAATTGGCTCGTATGAACGAAATTTGTATGCGCCACGATGTAAAAGTAATTAGCGATGAAATTCATTGTGAACTCATAATGCCCGACTATACCTTTACGCCGTTTGCAACCGTGAACGAAGATTGCAAGCGTAATAGTGTCATTTTCAATTCGCCAACCAAGAATTTCAACATTGCAGGCCTGCAAATAGCCAACATTATTTGCGCCAATAGAGAATGGTATAGACGCATCAATCGTGCAATCAATATTTTCGAAGTTTGCGATGTCAATCCTTTTGGCCCGATAGCCTTAGAAGCTGCCTATAATGACAGTGAAGATTGGATTGACGAACTTATGCCTTATTTGGCTGAAAACTACGCCTTCCTATGCGAAACCTTTGAAAAGGAACTTCCCGACTATGATGTGATGAAATTAGAAGGCACCTATTTGGTTTGGGTAGACATTCGCAAAAGCGGACTTTCAGCCGATGCGCTTACCGAAAAGTTGCTCCATGAGGGCAAAGTGCAAGTAAATAGTGGCGTGATGTATGGCGAAACGGACGGCGAAGGTTACATTCGCATCAATATAGCCTGCCCAAAAGCCACACTCGAAGAAGGAATAAAACGTATTGTGAAAACATTGAAAGCAATTTAAATCAGTAGCTTTCAAGATTTAAGCCCAATAAAAAAGCGAATGAACCCATTGAGATTCATTCGCTTTTCTGTGTTATAAAAATCGGATAAAGGTTTATAAATTAGCCAATTCGATTACCTTTTCTACCGCAGCCGATACACCTTCTACATCCTTACCACCTGCTTGCGCATAGTGAGGTTGACCTCCGCCGCCACCTTTGATAAGTTTTGCCGCTTCACGGATAATCTTTCCAGCGTTCAATTCATGGTCTTTCACCATATCATCGCTCAACATAATTGAGAGTAAAGGCTTGTTTTCGTGGGTTGAACCCAATACGCAAACCAACTTTTCAGGGATTGCTTCACGCACTTTAAAGACAATATCTTTTGCCGAAGCAGGCTCAACAGGCAATACAGCCTTGACAACCTTGACGCCATTCACGGTTTCTGCACTTTCTACCAAACCATTTGCCATACGACTAACAGCTTGTTGGCGGAAACTTTCCATTTCCTTTTTCATAGCATCATGTTCTTGAATGTATTTTGCAACAACACTCTTCAAGTCCTTAGCATTGTTGAACATCGCCTTCAAATCACGCATGGTGTCTTCAAGCTCATAAACAGCTTCTTCGCATTGTTCGCCCGTGAGTGCTTCAATACGGCGAATACCTGCTGCAACACTGCTTTCATTAACGATTTTGAAGAAGCCAATACGACCTGTCGAAGTGGCATGAATACCACCACAGAACTCACATGAAGGACCAAAACTTATAACACGTACTTTATCGCCATACTTTTCGCCAAACAAAGCTACAGCGCCCATCTTTTTTGCTTCCTCTAATGGAGTATTACGATGCTCGTCACACTTCAAATCTTGACGAATCATGTCGTTCACCATGCGTTCTACTTGGCGTAATTCCTCATCAGTTACCTTTTGGAAATGTGAAAAGTCGAAACGCAAAGTATCAGCACTAACATAAGAACCCTTTTGTTCGCAATGGTCGCCCAACACTTGCTTCAGCGCATAGTCTAACAAGTGGGTAGCAGTATGGTTAGCTGCTGACGCATCACGCTTGTCTGTATCAACGCAAGCCATAAAATCAGCCTCTACATTCTTAGGCATTTGCTTGACAATATGGATACTTTGATTGTTTTCACGCTTTGTATCAATGATATCAATGGTTTCGTCTTCGCTAACCAAAACACCTTGGTCGCCAACCTGTCCACCCATTTCGCCATAGAAAGGAGTGTGGTCTAAGACAATTTCAAAGAAGGTATTTTTCTTTTGAGTAACCTTTCTGTAACGCAAAATGTGGCATTCGTATTCGGTATAATCGTAGCCAACAAATTCTTGTTCACCCTCTTTCAACACTACCCAGTCGCCATTTTCAACCACTGCGGCATTGCGAGCGCGTGCTTTTTGTTGTGCCATTTCTGCTTCAAACTGCTTTTCATCAACTGTAAAACCATTTTCACGGCAGATGAGTTCAGTTAAATCGAGTGGAAAACCATAAGTATCGAACAAGCGGAATGCCTCTTTTCCATCGAGTTCGGTCTTGCCTTGCGCCTTCATTTCGTCCATTGCATTGGTTAAAAGGTTGATACCTTTCTCCAAAGTACGCAAGAATGAATCTTCTTCTTCCTTAATCACACGAGCTATCAATTCACGTTGAGCAGGCAATTCAGGATAAGCATTGCCCATTTCGTGAATGAAAGTATTGAGCAATTTATAGATAAAGGCTTCTTTTTGTTCAAGGAAAGTATAAGCATAGCGTACGGCACGGCGCAAAATACGACGTATTACATAGCCAGCCTTAGCATTTCCTGGCAACTGACTGTCAGCTATTGAGAAGGCAACAGCACGCATGTGGTCGGCTACGACACGCATAGCGATGTCTATTTTTTCTTGTTCGGTCTTGCCTTCTCCCTCTTTTCCCGATGGTGTAGTAAAGCCATATTTCTTGCCACTCAAGCGTTCAATCTCTTTGATTGTAGGCTGGAAGATGTCAGTATCATAGTTTGAGTTCTTTCCTTGCAACATTCTTACAAGACGTTCGAACCCCATTCCCGTATCGATAACGTTCATTGCCAATGGTTCGAGTGTGCCGTCCGATTTGCGTTGGAATTGCATAAAGACGATATTCCATATTTCAATCACCTGTGGGTCGTCCTTGTTCACAAGCTCACGACCAGGAACTTTTGCCTTTTCCTCTGCACTACGAGAGTCTACATGGATTTCTGAGCAAGGACCACAAGGCCCCGTTTCACCCATTTCCCAAAAATTATCGTGCTTGTTACCATTGATAATATGGTCTTCTGGCAAATGTTTTGCCCAATAGCTTGCTGCTTCGTCATCACGAGCGATGCCCTCTTCTGGGCTACCTTCAAAGATAGTAACATACAAATCCTTTGGGTCGAGTTTTAAAACTTCAACCAAATATTCCCACGCGTAGTCGATAGCGTTCTCTTTAAAGTAGTCGCCAAAACTCCAGTTGCCCAGCATTTCGAACATGGTATGGTGGTAAGTATCGTGTCCAACCTCTTCCAAGTCGTTGTGCTTACCGCTAACACGCAAGCATTTTTGCGAGTCTGCACGGCGACGTGGCTCTGGTTCTTTCGTACCAAGGATAATATCTTTCCACTGGTTCATACCAGCGTTGGTGAACATCAGCGTAGGGTCATCTTTTATCACCATAGGTGCAGACGGTACGATGACGTGTCCTTTCGACTCGAAAAACTTTTTGAACGAGTCGCGGATTTCATTTGCTGTCATCATCTTCATATTCTTAATTTTATAAAATTCATTCAAAAGTGTTGCAAAGATACTGACTTTTCACTATTTTTGCAAATGAATTGGAAAATGATTGAACAATGGTAGAAAAATCGCACAAACTCTATTACTCTATAAAAGAGGTGGCTCAAGAGATGAATGTAACGGAAAGTTTGCTTCGTTATTGGGAAACAGAGTTTCCACACCTTCGTCCTAAGACCACAGGAAACCGTGTTCGCCAATACACTGAAAAGGATATTGAGCAAATAAAGGTGATTTATAACCTCGTAAAAGTACGTGGATTTAAAATTGCAGCTGCCAGAAAGATGTTGCAAGAAAACCGTAGTGGAGCTGATAAGAGTCAGCAAGTGTTAGAAAGCCTCATGTCAGTACGCGACCAATTGAAAGCATTGAAATTGCAAATAGATAGCTTGACTTGATAAATTTAATGATGTTTGTAAAGGTTTGTTACAGAAAATTAAGACGAGAAATTGTTCGGATACATTTCTATCACTTATCTTTGCAGCGTATTAATCTATAGGAATAATGAAGAAAGTATTAGTATTAATGGCAGCTTGCGCCACAATGGTAGCATGCCAACAAAAAGGTAAAACAGAAAAGAGTGCAGAAGCAAACGATAGCGCAAAAGTAGAAGCTACAGATTCTATGCGTTATGCAGGTGAACTTCCAGCAGCCGATGGCCCTGGTATTCGTTACGAAATCGCATTGGCAGCCGATAGCACCAATGGTTTCAGTGTAAAACAAACATATCTTGAAGCTGAAAAGGGAAAAGATTTAGTTTATAATTATACTGGTAAGGCTGAAAAAATCGAAAAAGATGTAAAGGGTACTAAGAAAGTAGGCTTTAAGTTTGCAATGGGTAAGGACGAAACAGTATACTTCCTCCAAGCTAACGATTCAACCCTCCGTATGGTGGACGAAAACTTGCAAGAAACAGGTATCAAAGGTCTTAACTACGATTTGAAATTAGTAAAGTAATTGAGTAGAAAGGAGTTGCTATTGATTTGAAATAGCATATCTATAAAAGTAAAGATAGGTGGTCTTGATAAAATCAGACCACCTCTTTTTTGTGCCACTTTATCTTGAAATACAAATAGACCATTTTCTTTATATCCTTAATTCCGCAGCATAAATTCTTGTGAGAACTCCAAGTGTCTGAGAAACAAAGTTCTCAAAACACTTGGATATGTCAGAAATTTCACCTATCTTGGTGCTGCAAATATAACAGGTAAGCAAAAATCTGACATGACAAAGGTAGCAATTAAAAACGAGAATATCACTTCTTTCGGTGGAATTTATCATATTATGGACGTTTCTCAAAGTTGGGCTTTGAAAAACTTACCGAATCTGTATTGGGCAAACGTGGAAGTAGCGGCAAAGCATTCTGTTATGGAAGTATTTTTTGTGGTTTTTCATACTTCCCCATTGGTTTGGGTGGAGTCTTTTCTAAACATAAAATCCCCATATCAATGGATAAATCTCAAAAATGTCACTTCAATATATAAAAGTACCTCACAAGGAATAATGCTGCGGAATTGAGGTTAGCATATTACTTATCGTATTGTTTTATAAATTTATATTTTACCATTTCATCAGGATCACCTTTCCATATAAATAAATCCCATGGTGGATTATCCTCGTTGAAGCCTTGACCTGAAATAAAAAATATTATTCCACCTTTCCCTCTCATATCTTCTAAAACATAAGTTATTTTTATACCTTCATTAATTCCAAAAAGGATACCACTGTTTACGTCCTTTTCAATCTTCCATGTACCATTTGTATTTAATTTCCTTAATTCATCGGTTGCAGTGTTTATAATGTTATAATTTAGAGATTTCAAGACACAAGTGCCATCTTTATTAATCATTATTTCAGCGCCGTCATCAGCTTTCCAATTCCCAATAAAGTAAGTATTCTCTATTTGGGGAGAATTACAGCCAAATAAAAATACAATACAACTGTATATTAAATTCTTCAATTTCATTATCGTCTCATTTGCAACGTTTCTGTCCATCTAAATGATTGTGAAGTTATTGAACCCATCCCTTTTCATCTTTTTTATTTATCACCTTAATTCCGCAGCATAAATTCTTGTGAGAACTCCAAGTGTCTGAGAAACAAAGTTCTCGAAACACTTGGATATGTCAGAAATAAGCCATAATAACTATATACTAACCATCTTCCATTTATATTTCTTTTTTTCTTTATTAAAAGCTTTGTTACTTATTTCTATGAAAAGTATATTATAATCATTATTTATTTTTTTCACCTCTGTCTTTAAATAATGGACTCTTTTTTGTTTATCTGTAACCTGCACTATTATACCGCTTTTATTGTAACCATAGGCAATAGTTGTTGCAATTATAAAACTGGAAGACCTTGTATATCTAAAGCCTGGCCCAAGTACAGGAAATCCTTGCGAATCTATTATCTCAAAATGCGCAGGATATTCATAAACTACTTGTGCGCTCAAATTATAGGGTAATTTTTCCCTTGGATCTGAACAAGAGAATAATACTAACACGAATATAAAAAAATATTTCATTATTGTACTGGCTTAAAAAGTAAGTTCGTGTTCGCATCTTATAATGTCTTAATTCTGCAGCATAAATTCTTGTGAGAACTCTAAGTTTCTGAGAAACAAAGTTCCCAAAACACTTGGATATGTCAGAAATTTCACCTATCTTGGTGCTGCAAACATAACAAGTAAGCAAAAATCTGACATGGCAAAGGTAGCAATTAAAAACGAGAATATCACTTCTTTCGGTGGAATTTATCACATCATGGACGTTTTTCAAAGTTGAGCTTTGAAAAACTTACCGAATCTGTATTTGGTAAACGTGGAAGTAGCGGCAAAGCATTCTGTTATGGAAGTATTTTTTGTGGTTTTTCATACTTCTCCATTGGTTTGGGTGGAGTCTTTTATGCTTAGAAAAGACCCAAGAAACACCGAAGCACCTCATATCAACATATAGAGCCCCAAAAAGACATCTCAACATATAAAATTTTCTCACAAGAAAAAATACTGCGGAATTAAGGTATATTAAAAAATAGGTTGTTTCTTACTTTAAAATAGGTTGTTTTTTTCTATCTTGCTTTTAATTTAGAAACCTATATGCCTTTTATTTTTCATCAATCACACGTCTGCAAGAACCACTTGTTGCAGACATTTTTACTTTAATCGCTTCATTCTAAATCCGCTTCAACCATTACGACATATAATCTATGGGAAAGCGGAGCAATTATAGGCTTGTTGCTGTCGCTAAAATTATGATTTTGATTGCTTCCAATTGTATTTTGTTGCTGTGGTTTCAATAAATTTTGAAAAATCTGAGGGCATAGATTGCTTGGGAATTAAGTAGCCTTGTACCTTTGAAATAAGAAGATAAATATGTGTTTGAGTTTCTATACTTTCGATAATTTTATCGTAAGGTAGGTTCGTGTTATCATATTCTGAAATAATTTCGAGGTGGTCGGTAAAGAAATTTGTTGCAATTTTTAAGTCTTGTAGTGCCTTGTTTTGCTCGTATGCTTTCTGTGCTTTTCGGTCTACTCCCTTTGTTATTTTCCAATTGTAATAAATTCCAAAGCACAAATAAAAGAGAGTGGCTGCGATATATGCTGTTGAAGAAGTTAAAAAAGCAGCAATACAGAAACCAAGAAAGCCTAAAAGAAAGAAAAGATTAATGATGATTGCATTGCGGCGAAGGTGAAATTGTTGGCGTAAAATTACTCTGTTGAACAATAAATGTTCTTCAGCAGTCATCTGAAATTTGAGTTGGTATAATGGTTCCATATTTGTATTTTTAATAAATCCTCATCAAGTGTATTTAAATTTTATCTGCAGCTGCATTTATTCTTTTAGCTAAATCAGTAAGAGCGTGTTTCAATTCTTGTTTCTCTTCTTCGGTAAATTCAACTATATTCTTTTCATCATCAATGCCATTTAAATGCTCATAAAGCCATTTGGGAGTTTTATGAAGATAGTTTCCTGCTACTTCTCGCCATGAAACAGCTAAGAGAATATCATCAATCTTTTTGCAAAACGCATCATAATAGGTTACTATGTGCTTTATTTTAAATGCTTCTGTTGGTAATTCGTCTATCTTTTTACCACTTTGCTTTTGTTTTTGCACAAGTCTAATGAATTCTTCGTTTGCGTATTTTTCAAATTCATTCCAATCTGTTCCACTATAAGTTAATGACCACTCTGGGAATAATGGACAGGTTGATTTGTATCCATTTTCTAATTTGGTAGTTAAAATAAAAATCATTTCCATATTTATAATCTTGCGTTTAAAGTTGCTTGAAATTTTACAAAGGGGTATTTACATTTGTATCAATAAGCATTGCAAAGATATGGCAACCGAAAGCAAAAGAAAATATCGTTAATTTCTAAGTGCATACTGCCATATCTTAATTGCAAAGATACAAAAAAGGCTGCAAAGAGCGAATCTTTGCAGCCTTTATATTGATGAAATTTGTTATAAATTAGAATTCTGCGTTCTTTGGAGTACGTGCAAAAGGAATAACATCACGAATGTTTTGCATACCTGTTACGAAGAGAATAAGACGTTCGAAACCAAGACCGAAACCGCCATGAGGACAAGTTCCGTACTTGCGGGTATCGAGATACCAATCGTAAACTTCTTCTTTCATGCCACGACTTTGGATTTCGTTAAGCAGTTTTTCATAACTCTCTTCACGCACAGAGCCGCCAATGATTTCGCCAATGCGTGGGAAAAGTACATCAGTACCTTGCATTGTTTTT
The DNA here is from genome assembly GCF_900454955.1 of Prevotella disiens. Lineage (NCBI taxonomy): Bacteria > Pseudomonadati > Bacteroidota > Bacteroidia > Bacteroidales > Prevotellaceae > Prevotella > Prevotella disiens. The sequence continues at coordinate 526,421 of NZ_UGTL01000001.1, forward strand.
CCATCAGCGTTCTTTTTCATGTAGAACGACTTAATTTGGCTTGGGTAATCGGTCATGATTACTGGACGCTTAAAGTGCTTTTCCACCAAATAACGTTCGTGTTCGCTACTTAAATCCATGCCCCATTCAGACACAGGGAATTCGAATTTAACGCCACTTTCTTGTGCTTTCTTTAAAATTTCAAATCCTTCAGTGTAGGTCAAGCGTACAAAAGTATCTTTGAGAACACCTTCAAGACGAGCAATAAGTTCCTTATCAATCATTTGGTTGAGGAACTCTAAGTCGTCCTTGCAATTATTCAATGCCCAACGAACACAGTATTTAATGAAGTCTTCTTCCAAGTCCATTAACTCTTGTTGGTCGATAAAAGCTACTTCAGGTTCTACCATCCAAAACTCAGCCAAGTGTCGTGGTGTGTTAGAATTTTCTGCACGGAATGTAGGACCGAAAGTATAGATAGCTCCGAGCGATGTTGCTCCGAGTTCACCTTCCAATTGTCCTGACACTGTGAGGTGGGTTTTCTTACCAAAGAAGTCTGCATTATAGTCTACTTCACCTGCTTTTGCCACACGGTCTAAGTCGAGTGTAGTAACTTGGAACATATTTCCTGCTCCTTCGGCATCGCTACCTGTGATGAGCGGAGTGTGGAAATAGTAGAAACCATGTTCGTGGAAATATTGGTGAATAGCCATTGCCATATGGTGGCGAATGCGGAATACAGCTCCAAAAGTATTGGTACGCAAGCGCATGTGCCCGTATTTACGCATATATTCGAAGCTTTGACCCTTTTTTTGCATAGGGTAATCGCTTGGGCAAAGACCATAAATTTCAATTTCTTTGCATTGAATTTCAGAGGTTTGTCCTTTACCTTGGCTTTCTACAAGTACGCCATTGACACTGATACAAGCACCTGTTGTAATGCTTTTCAATGTTTCTGCGTCCATTGAATTAGGGTCGACAACCACTTGGATATTCTTTATGGTAGAACCGTCGTTTAATGCAATGAAATCGACAGCTTTACTGCTACGGTGAGAACGCACCCACCCTCTAACATTTATATCTTTTCCAAAGTCGGTGCAACTTAAAGCATCGACGACTTTTGTTCTTTTCATTTATGTTTAGTTTATTAAAATCTTCCCATGCAGTTTATTTTGGCTTGCCAAATACTACATGAGAAAGATAGTTTATTTATTCGAAAGCTCCCATACGCAACATGTCTACCTCTTGTTCGGTGAGGAAACGCCAGTCGCCACGGCGGAGATTCTTCTTTGTAAGACCTGCAAATTGTACACGGTCGAGTTTTATTACACGATAGCCAAGGCTTTCGAAAATACGGCGAACAATGCGATTCTTACCGCTATGAATTTCGATTCCTACTTGACTTTGGTCGAGTGAGTCTGCGTATTCTATGGCATCAGCCTTAATTTCACCATCTTCCAACTCAATACCATCAGATATTTGTTGTAAAGTTTGTGGAGTTGCAGGCTTATCCAAGTAAACGTGGTAAACCTTTTTCTTCAAGAACTTAGGGTGGGTGAGTTTACTTGCAAGGTCGCCATCGTTAGTAAGGAGCAATACACCAGTAGTATTTCTGTCCAAACGACCTACTGGGTAGATACGTTCTGGGCAAATTCCCTTTACGAGATCCATAACTGTTTTGCGTTGTTGTGGGTCATCGCTGGTTGTAACATAATCCTTTGGCTTGTTCAAAAGAACATAAACTTTCTTTTCTAAGGTTACAGGTTGACCTTTGAAAGTGATAACATCAGAACGCAAAATCTTTGTTCCTAGTTCATTTACTACTTCTCCATTTACTGTAACGACACCTGCTTGGATAAATTCGTCTGCTTCACGACGTGAGCAAACTCCTGCATTGGCAAGATACTTATTCAAGCGCAATGGTTCATTAGGGTCGAAGTTTTCTTCTTTATATTCTATGCGCTTTTTGAGCGAATATTTTGCATTTGGGTCGTAATCGGCACTATGTTGGCGATAGCCACCTTGTTGTCCATAACCGCCACGATTGTTGTTGTAACCTCCTTGACGATTGTTGTTATAGCCACCACGATTTTGATAGCCACCGCCTTGACGATTGTTGTAGCCGCCACGATTGTTGTAACCTCCTTGACGATTGTTGTAACCTCCTTGACGATTGTTATTATAGCCTCCACGACTTTGATAGCCACCTTCTTGACCTTCGCCGTTGTTGTAGCGTGGGCGATAACCACCTTGTTGGCGATTTGGATAACCGCCTTCTTGTTCTTCCCCATTGTTGTAGCGTGGACGATAACCACCTTGTTGTGGGCGATTTTGATAACCACCCTGACGGTTGTTATAGCCTCCACGACTTTGATAGCCACCTTCTTGACCTTCGCTGTTATTGTAACGTGGGCGATAGCCACCTTGTTGGCGATTTTGATAACCACCTTGGCGATTTTGATAGTTATTGCCATAGCTGTTTGTGCGTGGGCGATAGCCTCCTTGACGTTCTGCACCAGTATTCCCTTGAAGATTTGAACCGAATCCTTCTGGACGGAATCCTCCTTCTTCGGTGTTGTTTTCACGGTCTATTCCGTATGCGCGCTGCGACTGAATGCGTGGACGTTGTGGACGTCCTGTACTGTTGTAACTTCTTTCATAATAGCTATGTCCTGCAGATGAGTAGCCATCACGGTTATTCTCACTCTGTTCAGATAAGCCTTCTTTGTTTTCAAGTTCTTCTGTCATAGTTTTTTGTTTTTTTAAATTTATATTTAGCCTCCCGGCCGTTTATTCTTTTTCTTATATTATTTATTTCTTAATAATGTTTTCAGAAAACAATGTTTAGTCATTGTGTTTTCGCCTAATTTTTAAATGCCTGTATAATTTAATGGTGTAATATCCATCAATTCTTTTTTCACATCTTCACTCACGTTTAGGGCTTGAATGAACTCGTGAATACTTTCTGCGGTCATTTGTTGATTAGTACGTGTCAATGCTTTTAATGCTTCGTATGGGTGTGGGTAAGCCTCTCTACGCAATATAGTTTGTATGGCTTCTGCCACTACAGCCCATGTTTGTTCCAAGTCGGCTGTTAGCTTTTCTTGGTTCAATATGAGTTTTCGCAATCCTTTCAATGTGCTTTGAATAGCGATGATACCATGTCCGAAAGGTACACCAATATTGCGTAAAACGGTAGAATCGGTGAGGTCGCGTTGCAAACGGCTTACTGGTAACTTTTGTGCCAAGAACTGTAAAACTGCGTTTGCTATACCCATGTTGCCTTCACTGTTTTCGAAATCGATAGGATTTACCTTGTGAGGCATTGCACTTGAGCCAACTTCACCTGCCTTAATCTTTTGTTTAAAGTATTCCATAGAAATGTAAATCCAGAAATCTCGGTTAAGGTCGATGACGATTGTGTTAATTCTGCGCATGGCATCGAAGATACTTCCCAAGTGGTCATAGTTGCTTATTTGCGTTGTCCATTGCTCGCGTTCCAATCCAAGGTGCTTGCTTACAAATGTATTGCCGAATGTTTTCCAATCATACTTAGGATAAGCCACATGATGTGCATTAAAATTACCTGTTGCACCGCCAAATTTTGCAGTTAGCTTGCAACTTTTCAATGTTTCTAATTGCTCTTTCAGGCGATAAACAAACACTTCTATTTCTTTGCCCAATCGTGTTGGCGAAGCTGGTTGTCCGTGTGTTTTAGCAAGCATTGGCACGTCTTTCCATTCTTCAGCATAGGCTTCCAATTGTGCTATCAACTCTTCTACTTGTGGGTAGTATACTTCTGTGAGGGCTTCCTTAATAGAAAGTGGCACACTGGTATTGTTGATATCTTGCGATGTCAATCCAAAGTGGATAAATTCTTTATATGAGTCGAGACCTCCAATCTTGTCGAACTCCTCTTTTATAAAGTATTCTACTGCTTTTACGTCGTGATTGGTTACTTTTTCAATATCTTTCACCCTTGCCGCATCCTCTTCGGTGAAGTTATGATAGATGTCGCGTAGCTTTTTGAATAAAGTTTTATCGAAATCAGCCAACTGCGGCAATGGCAGTTCGCACAAGCTGATGAAATATTCAATTTCCACTCTTACTCTATATTGTATGAGTGCAAATTCTGAAAAATAGTTTGCGAGTTTTTCGGTTTTGCCTCTATAACGCCCATCTACGGGCGACACGGCGGTTAATACATCAAGCACCATAAGTATGTTTTATTATTCAATATGCAAAATTAGCTATTTAAAATGAATTGGTAGCAATAAATTCTAATAATATTTTGTAAAATTGAGGCTCTGATTGTTTATAAAAACAAAATACCTCACAACGTTTCGTTGCAAGGTAACCTCTATTACTTAACGTGGGCGTTGACGGATTCGAACCGCCGACCCTCTGCTTGTAAGGCAGATGCTCTAAACCAACTGAGCTAAACGCCCTCTAAAAAATATCCCTGCAACCCCGAAAGACCACAGGGAACACCCCTGTGGGCGTTGACGGATTCGAACCGCCGACCCTCTGCTTGTAAGGCAGATGCTCTAAACCAACTGAGCTAAACGCCCTTACTTTTCAGTAAGCGGGTGCAAAGATAGGTATATAATCTTTAAATTCCAAATTTTTACTCTACTTTTTTATACGTGCCATGAAAATATTTAGTAAAGCAAAGTAAACCAGCAAGTGCAAAATTACAAAATATTACCCCAATTTCTTATCCCGAATTGGGGTAAGTAAAAATTAAATGAGTCTTATCTACCCGTTTTGCACTTTGATGATTTCGTCTTATCTACCGAAGTAGAAATTAAATGAGTCTTATTGACCAACACTCTGTTAATAATCGCATAATTGTTTAAAAATGAACGAGTTGATTAACAAAATATAACTAAATAAATTTGGCTAAGTGTCTGATTTTCAGTACCTTTATAGTTGATTTAAGATTTTAAAAGTATGATGATTTCAGAACCACTTAGCCAATATGAGGAGATCCTCAAGAATGCAATCCGTGCATCAATGAAAGAATCTGGTGCAAAGTTAGCAAAAACTTTCCAGACTCTGCTCATCGAGATACTGACTTTATATATGATTCTACCCAGAAAGATAAACTTCACACAGATGGCTCGCTACGGCAAGCATGGCGAGCAGACCTATCGTCAGAATTTCAACCGCAAGAAGAAAGACTGCATCGATTGGCTTCTGTTGAACCTGTCTCTTGCAAGGCGTGTGTTGGACATGGATGGCTTACTTGCCATTGCTATAGACCCGTGCTATATCAGCAAGGCCGGGAAGAAGATTCCTCATATCGGACGGTTCTGGTCGGGATGTGCAAGGGCGGTGAAACACGGATTTGAAATCATGGGCATCGGCTTGCTGGATGTTGCCAACAACAAGTGCATGATGCTGCGTGCCCATCAGACAATAGGGAACTCCGCGCTGAAGATGAGGAACAAGACACTCGTTGAATATTACATCAGTGTTATGAAGCGGTATTCAAAGAAACTTCTGAGTATCACTGATATAGTAGTGGCTGATGCATTCTTCTCCACATCCACGTTCGAGAAGGGCATATCGGAGCTTGGCTTCTATCTGGTCAGCCGCTTCCGTGACAACGCTTGCCTGCATTACATTCCCAAGAGGGAAAAGAGGCGTGGACGACCAAGAGTCAAGGGAGACAAGATTGACTTGGCAAACCTCAACCTCTCATGCATGGAAGAACTGCACATTGATGGACTGGACGGAAAGGCGTACACCCTCGAGGCTTATGCCAAGGCTCTGAAGAAGAGGGTGCGACTTGTCATCTGGCGAATGCCAGGTGGAAAGTGCAAGTTGTTCTTCTCGACAAAACTCTCAATGACGGGTGAGGAAGTATTGAAGACATACCGCACTCGTTTCCAGATAGAGTTCTGCTATCGCGACAGCAAGCAGTTTACGGGACTTATGGATTGTCAGGCAAGACACAAGAGACAGTTGGACTTTGCGTTTAACGCATCGTTCGCCTCACTGAATGCCGCCAAGGTCTTCATGAAAGACAATGGCATGGACAATTCCATGGCAAAAGTTAAGTCATTGATGTTCAATGCGAACTATACGAAATTAATTTTCGACATGTCCCGATGCCGACCGAACCGAACTTTAATTAGTAAGATTGTCAAAGAACTCATTGGCTGGCAGCCTAAGGCTGCGTAGCCATATACTCAAATTTTAACGAACTATTGATTTTAGAAGCAATGCACTTATCTCTGATAAATCCCATTTCTTTGTATGAAATTCTTTTTTTCTCCACTTTGGAGAATCGATAAAACAGGATGCTCTCCTAAAACAGTATATCGATATAGATAAATTGAATCATTAGTTATTCTATTCAACAATACATAATTCTTTTCTTTGACTAAACGGTCTCCTCTTTGGGGAGTTATGATATTCATATCTGCTTTGCTTATCTCAACTGAGGAAGAAATATCTTTTAGAATATAATTGTTGCCATTAGGGCATATTCTATCAATTCGTATATCATAATTTATACATTGAATACTATCAATAATATTTTTTCTCTTAGCGTGAATGTTTTGTATAAACATACGAGGATCTCTAATCGCATGTAATACTATATTTTGGTTATTCTGTGTAAGGATGACCATAGAATCATTATACCTTGATATAACGAAATAATTATCATACAATCCCATATATAGTAATGTGTCATTTTTTATACTCCAACGATGAGCCCATTCTACATCATGGGAGAAAACAAAGTCCTGTAATCTCCCCCTTTCGTCTTGACTTTTTACTTGCAATTGTCCATCTTTGTTAAAAATTAAGTATAAAGGAAGATTAAGTATTGTATCACTTTCATTATACCAATATCTATATCTATCCCCGGTTAGAATCTCTTTAACATTATTATTTCGGCATGATACTAATAATGAGGATATTAGCAATAATTTTATTATATGTATATGTTTCATTATTGTCAAAAATGAATCTTATTTCCTCCTTCCCTTATTTCCGCAGCGTTTTTGCTTGCAAGAAATGCAAGTGCCTGATACATAAAAGTATTCAAACACTTGCGTATGTCAGAAAATTCACTTATCTTAGTGCTATCAAACATGTAAAACAATAAATCAACTGACATGACAAAAGTAGCAATAAAATCTGACAAAATAACCTCTTTTGGTGGAATTTTTCACGTAATGAATGTTTTTTCCAAACTTGGACTCAATCAAATTATTGATTCCTCGCTTGGTCAGCGTGGCAGTACAGGTACGGCATTCCAATATAGTGATATTATTTCATCGCTGTTTTATAGCTGTTTGTGCGGCGCAGAGTCAACCAGCAAGTGCAAAATTATAAAACGTATTTGAAGAATTCACACTTTGGAGTAGAAAAGTTTAATTTTTCTCTCGGTCTTTCGTTCAATTTCTTTTGTATCGACATAATTCCTGATGAACCTATTTTTATGTTCTTGCTCATATCAAATACAAGTGAATTTTAAAACCTATTGTTTTGGCATTCAAAATAGGCTATTTGGGAGCTCAAAACAATAGGTTTTGAAAATAAAAGCATATTAACCATTATTTCAGAGGAATTTTTCTATTGGTTTAAAAGAACTTAAGGAAGCAAATGTGGTTTACACTTGTTATAAATCCAAGCACACCTATAAGTTGGTGAATTCAACTAGCAAGTGCAAATTTACACTATATTGCCGTAAAAGCATTCTTGTGGTGTCTTATAATCCAATTTTTTTCTTGGTCTTGTGTTAATTTTATATTGTATTTTTGCATTTTGTTGATGTGTTATGTTGTCAAAATCTGTTCCCTTTGGTATGAATTGCCTTATTAATGCATTTTGATTTTCAATGAGCGGTTTCTGCCACGGCGAATGTGGGTCGGCAAAATAGACCGTAACGCCTAATTTCTTTGTAATATACTGGTGATTTGCAAACTCTGTACCATTGTCTGTAGTTATACTTTTGAGGGTATCCTTAAATGGCATCAATAGTTTTACAACTATATCTGCAACCTCGTCCGCATCCTTTCCTTTGTTCGACTTTCTTATGAGGATATAGTTCGTCTGCCTCTCTACGAGCGTAACGATAACTCCTTTGTTTCCTTTTCCAACAATAGTATCCAATTCCCAGTCGCCAAATCTTGTCCCGTCAGCTTCTTTTGGTCGTTCAGCAATAGACGTCCTGTTTAGGATTGTTGTACGCTTACCCCCAACAGGTCTGTTTCTGTGTTTTAGCCTGTATCGACAGTACTTATAAAGGCAGCCTCCATTTCTTTTATCCTTGCGGATTAGCTTGTAAATAGTTTCATAAGAAATCTTCATCTCTCTTTTTCTCAATACGTTAGAGATTTGTTCGGGAGACCATTGTTCTTCTACCAATAAACGGATTACTTCCTTCCATACTTCTTTCTTTATAGTATGGTTGCCAGGATTACGATGCTTTCGATAGACAGCATTAGCTTGGGCTGTCTCCGCATTATATTTACCTTGTTTACCACTATTGCGTTTTATTTCACGATAAACCGTACTACGGTCTACCCCGATTAACTCTGCTATTTCACTTTTTGGTGTTTTCTTTTGGAGTAAGATAGAAATTGTGTATCTTTGCCCCGAAGTCAGTTGTTTATACATAAGCAATACAAAATTAATTGATTTCAGGGAGATTCGTTAGAGTCTCCTTTTCTTTTTTATCGTATTGCTAGTTGTTATTCACTATTGGCGGCGGCTATCTTGGTGGCTACTCGCCCCCAAACCCCTCGGTGTTTTATGGCATAGATTATTAAGAGTTACGCCATATTTTGTTGCAGTTCTATATTGAACTTACGGTTTAATAAGGCTGAGAAATTAAACTAACTTCTTCTGACGATGGTTAAGCATCTTGGTTTGACACACGAAGGAAGCAACGTTAATTTAGACTTTGACCACCAGTTTATTCCTGCGCACAAATACGATGCAACATATTCTTATAAAGGTGATTACGGTTACTTTCCTGGCTGGGCACACCTGCCTTTCTCCTTTCTTGAGCAGGACACCTTCTTTATGCTCGTTACCGAAGTCTTTTTCGACTCCAAATTGTTTTGAAATGCCAAACAATAGGTTTTGACGGACAAAAGCTACTGTTTTGCGATGCAAAATAGCCTGTTTTGTAAAATGTTGTCCTAGTGCGACTGACAAGATGTCGCATTCTTTCCACTTTGGCACACTTGGCATATCGTTTGTAATAAATAAGGCGAAGGCAGCAATGAAAGGAAGCTGCAACAATAGAAAACGAAATAAATAAAAATAAAAAATATAAATTATGGGAAAGATTATTGGTATCGACTTAGGAACAACAAACTCTTGTGTTGCAGTGTTTGAAGGCAACGAGCCTGTTGTAATTGCAAATAGTGAAGGTAAACGTACAACTCCTTCTGTGATTGGTTTTGTTGAAGGTGGCGAACGCAAAGTGGGCGACCCTGCAAAGCGTCAAGCTATCACCAATCCACAAAAGACGGTTTACTCTATCAAGCGTTTTATGGGCGAAACTTACGCTCAGTGTGCAAAAGAAAACGACCGTGTGCCATTCAATGTTGTAAACGAAGGTGGTTACCCACGTGTTCAGATTGACGACCGCAAATACACTCCACAGGAAATCTCTGCAATGGTGCTTCAGAAGATGAAGAAGACCGCAGAAGATTACTTAGGTCAAGAAGTTACAGACGCTGTTATCACCGTGCCTGCTTATTTCTCTGACTCACAACGTCAAGCAACAAAGGAAGCTGGACAAATCGCTGGTTTGAACGTTCAACGTATCGTAAACGAACCAACCGCAGCAGCCCTCGCTTATGGTGTGGACAAGGCTAACAAGGATATGAAGATTGCAGTGTTTGACCTCGGTGGTGGTACATTCGATATTTCAATTCTTGAGTTCGGTGGTGGTGTGTTCGAAGTGTTGTCTACAAACGGTGATACTCACTTAGGTGGTGATGATTTCGACCAAGTTATCATAGACTGGTTGGCTAACGATTTCAAGGCTGCCGAAGGTATCGATTTGACCAAAGACCCAATGGCAATGCAACGTTTGAAGGAAGCTGCTGAAAAGGCAAAGATTGAACTTTCAAGTACAACAACAACTGAAATCAACTTGCCTTACATCACAGCTGAAGGCGGTATGCCAAAGCACTTGGTAAAGAGTTTGACTCGTGCGCAGTTCGAACAATTGGCACATGGCTTGATTCAAGCTTGTCTTGTACCTTGCCAAAACGCTATTCGTGATGCCAAATTGCAAACATCTGACATTGACGAAGTAATCCTCGTAGGTGGATCAAGCCGTATTCCAGCCGTACAAACATTGGTAAAGAACTATTTTGGTAAAGAACCTTCAAAGGGCGTAAACCCTGACGAAGTGGTAGCCATAGGTGCTGCTATCCAAGGTGCTATCCTTAATAAGGAAAGCGGTGTGGGCGACATCGTCTTGCTCGACGTTACTCCATTAACCCTCGGTATCGAAACAATGGGTGGCGTGATGACAAAACTTATTGATGCCAACTCAACCATTCCTTGCAAGAAGAGCGAGGTATTCTCAACCGCTGCCGACAACCAAACAGAGGTAACAATCCACGTTCTTCAAGGTGAACGCCCAATGGCAGCACAAAACAAGAGCATCGGTCAGTTCAATCTTACAGGCATTGCACCAGCTCGCCGTGGTGTACCACAAATCGAAGTAACATTCGATATTGATGCAAACGGTATCCTCAGCGTATCTGCAAAAGATAAGGCTACGGGCAAGGAACAAAGCATTCGAATCGAAGCATCAAGCGGTTTGAGCGATGAAGAAATTAACCGTATGAAGGCAGAAGCTGAACAAAATGCAGCAGCCGACAAGGCAGAACGTGAAAAGATTGATAAGCTCAACCAAGCCGACTCAATGATTTTCACCACCGAAAACTTCTTGAAGGATAATGGCGACAAGATTCCAACCGACCAAAAGCCAGGCATTGAGTCAGCTCTCCAGCAACTCAAAGACGCTCACAAGGCTGCCGATGTAGCCGCTATCGACACCGCCATCAACAACCTTAACACCGTAATGCAAGCTGCCTCGCAACAGATGTACAGCCAAGCTGGTCCACAGGCAGGTCCTCAGCCAGGCGCAGATGCTGGTCAGCAGGAGCAGCCAAAGCAGGATGACACCATCCAAGATGCAGACTTTGAGGAAGTGAAGTAAAATAATATTATAACCTTGCCCCAATGGTAGAAATATCATTGGGGCTTTTTAGATTAATCAAACACTATGAAAGAGAATAAAGGCGGAATATCAAAGGAAGATTATATCAATAACTTTGATGAAAAGAAATTAGAAGAGGCATTCCAAATAGCACTTGATACAAGAAAATTTGAGATTGAGTTATATTGGAAGCGCACAGGCTACTTCGTGCTTTTTATTGGTGCTGTTTTTGTCGGATACTATAGAGTGTTACCAATAAGTGAACCATCTGATAGTGAAAAGGAATGGCTACTTCTACTTCTTTCTTCTTTAGGTTTCTTGTTATCCCTCTTATGGTATATGGCAAACCGAGGAAGTAAGTTTTGGCAGGAAAATTGGGAAACTCATATTGAAGACTTGAGTATAGAATTAGGAAAACCTATTTTTGGCATTATAAAAATTAACGAGCATACTGTTTACAATCCGAAACAATTTAATAAATCGTATCCTTTTTCTGTTTCGAGAGTGAATCAAATGGTTAGTTTAATTATTACATTTAGTTGGTTACTAATCTTATTAAAAGATTTAGGAGTCTTTCTTAATTTTGAAAATAATAGTTCTGGCGTTTGGGATATAGCAAAACTATTGGTAGGTATTTTAGACTTTGCACTGTTTTGCTTTATACTTATATTTTGTAGAAGTTTTGTTGCTAACGTAAATATAGTAGAGTCTAGTGATACTAGTAAAACCAACAAAGAGAAGGTGTACTATTTTTATAATTATGATAGAGTCAAGATTAGACAAGAAGATAAGTTAGACGTATGCAATGAACTCCAAAATATCACTTCATCCTTAAGAAAAATATGCGGAATATTTAAGCGATAGTTCTATGACCCTTGAACAATACAATCAATTACCCTACGACTATGCGCACTGTGCTAGTACTCATTGCGAGAAAGCCAGCCAGTGCTTACGCCACACCGCCTACACGATGCTCGAAACAGGTGGACGGGAGCAGTATATGATGGTGAACACGAATGTGATTGCAGACAAGCAGCCTTGTCCGCTCTTCGATCCAAACTGCAAGGAACGTTTTGCATGGGGAATATCACGAATATATGACAATGTGCGGGTGGCTGATTTAAGTGATATCCGACAAAATCTCATCTACACCTTTGGGCGCACAGCCTATTATCGAATTAAACGAAAGGAACGTGTACTGACTGAAAGTGAGCAAAAGGAGATAAGAGATATCTTCACAGACATGGGTTACGACGGTTCTGCAATTGAGTTCGACAGCTATGAAGAACAATACCCTACACTTATGCGTACCTACAAACGTGTATAAAACAAAACATCATCTCGGTACTAAGCGATAGTTTCAACAGCTTGAAACTCTAATTTCATCAGTACGAAACTCCAGTTTCATCATATTGAAACTCTGGTTTCATTCCTATGAAAATAATTAGTTTATAAAGAGCAAAACAAAGCTATAGCTATTAAATATACTCAACTATAGTTCGCACCTTATGTTTCAGATAAATATTTGCTCAAGCTTTGTGAATATATAAAGTTGTACTCTGCTAAGCTTCCCTTATCACACATTGAACCAATTAATATCAAAGGGTTAGTTGCTTTAGACCTGTTTCATTTTGGTTGGAATATATGGAACCATTTTAGAGTAGGCAAACAAGATGAAATTTCACAGTTCCTCAAGCAGGTTTTTGCCACCACATTCAAAGATGTAGAAGTTGGAAGCATAAAAAGTCACCTCTGTGATGATGAGAAGAAAGGCACTATACCCATTGTACAAAGCCTTTCAGACCACCAAATAACAGAATAACACACAAACCTATTGTGTTTTTATAGTGTTTCTTCAGTGTCTTAGGACACAGAGGAAACACTTTTTTCATTTGCACCGTAAAAATCAATAACAAGTATTATGGTACAAAATGAAATCACTTTTGAGAACTTGCCAAAGGCAGTTGCTCACTTAGTCAGCGAAGTTGCTGAAATCAAGAATTTAGTATGTAAAGGACAAGCCCCTATTGTCCCTCCCAAACGTATTCCTATTGGAATAGATGATGCGTGTAAACTTATAGGGAAAGCCAAACCCACGGTTTACACCTTAGTACGTAAACGCTTACTACCTTGTTATAAGAATGGTAAGCATCTCTATTTTTTTGAAGATGAGTTGTTGGCATGGATTGAAGGAGGTAAGAAAAAGACTGTTGCCGAAATCAACAAGGAGGCAAAAGCTTTTATTTCTGAGAAACATTCTGATTCTTCCCTTTTATAAATATATGCATTATGGAAAAGGAAAGAACTGAAGGGCGAGCCAAGCAATCTAAGAATGAACGCATAGAGCAATTCTTGAAAGAGCATTATGCTTTTCGTTTTAATACAGTTAAAAATAGAACAGAGTTTCGAGAACAAGATTCTAATACTTCATTCCGTCCTCTTACTAAATATGATATTAACTCTATGCGTCGGCTGGTAGATGGGACTTTGGGAATATATACTCCAGCAGATAATATTCGAGCAATATTGGAGAGCGACTTTTGCAATAAAGTTAACCCGATTCGTGAGTATTTGTTGAATCTTCCAAAGCCTAAAGGTGAAGATGAGTCTGAAATTATAAGGTTGGCAAATTGTGTTGTGGTGAGAAATCCTGATAAATGGAAACACTACTTTGTAAAATGGTTGGTTGCTGTCGTAGCCAATGCTATGGATGATTTACAGTGTCGTAATCATACATGTTTAGTTCTTACAGGTGAACAAGGAAAATTCAAAACAACTTTCCTTGATTTACTCTGTCCAGAAGATCTGAAGAGTTATCTTTTCACAGGAAAGATTGACCCACAAGGAAAAGATGTACAAACACTGATTGCGGAATACCTTTTTATCAATATTGACGACCAGCTAAAGGCACTCAATAAGAGAGTTGAAAATGAATTGAAGAATCTGATAACGACACCAAGAGTAAAATATCGTAGACCATACGACACTTACATTGAGGAGTATCCTCACTTAGCAAGCTTTATGGCATCTGTTAATGGTAATGATTTTCTAACAGATCCGACAGGCAGTCGTCGCTTTCTACCTTTTGAAGTTGAACACATTGATATTGACGCAGCTAAAGAGATTGATATCAATAAGGTGTACTCCGAGGCAGTTGAATTGTGGAGAGTTGACTATCATTATTGGTTCAATGAAGAGGAAATAGCCGAATTGCATCAAGAGAGCGAAGGGTTTCAAGTGCAGACTGTTGAGTATGAAATGCTTCTTAAAGGTATGGAAAAGCCAGCAGCAACCGAAGAGAGTTATATGACCACTTCTGAAATCCTAAACTATTTGCGTGGATATACAACGCTTAACCTAAGTGAAAGGAGAATGGGAGAAGCCTTGAAAAAGGCTGGTTTCTTGCGGAAATCCAAAAGGATAGGTGGCAATCCAATGTATGTTTACCATATACGCAAGATTGTTCCAAATCCCTTTATTCAAAGTTACAATACAAATTATTAATACTACTTTACTACAAAGAGGGATAAGGCATTGAAAGAAAAAAGATTAGACCGTAGTAAACTATTAGATAGGGTGTTACTACCTCATTACTACCAGCCTATCATATGCAATGATTACTACAAGAAAGGTAAGTACTACATATTTTCCTTTCACAGTCAACGACTTACAAGAATATCACATTGTAGTAAGTACTAAACTTAAAAGTTACAAGTATGACAATAGATGAAATTAAAGCAATATCAATTAAAGATTACTTAGGTAGTATGTCTATATACCCTATAAAGAATTATGGCTATTACGGAATGTATAAAAGTCCATTCCGAAATGAACATACTCCAAGTTTCAAAGTTGATTATAACCAAAATCTATGGTATGACTTTGCACTTGATGAAGGTGGGAGTCTTATAGATTTAGTTATGAAATTACATAATTGCAGTTTAATACAAGCTATAGAGTTGTTTAATGGCAAACAAAATAACCTACCAAAATTCTCTATAGCTAATAGCAAAACAATTTCTCCAAACCAATCACGTATAAAGGTTATTGGCTCTACCAACTTATGTCATCCAAATCTCATAGAATATTTCACACATAGAGGAATCAATCTGAACATTGCGAAAAAATATTGTAGAGAAATCCATTATAGGATTGGTGATAGGAGTTTTTACGCAATAGGATTTCCAAATAATTCTTATGGGTATGCGTTGAGCAATCCATACTTCAAAGGGTGTTTGTCTCCTTCCGATGTGTCGTATGTTCCCAATCCCTCAGAATAAATCAATCTGTTTGAAGGTTTTATGGATTATCTTAGTTTGCTTACGATGAGTCCAGATGAAGAGAATAAAGCCGCACTGATACTTAACTCGATTAATAATATCAAAAAGTCAAGATTTTTTCTTTCAAAGCACAAGCTCATCTGTTCATATTTAGATAATGATGAAGGAGGAAAGCGAACTTTAGAACAACTTAAAAGAGAAGGTTTTGATGTTCAAGACTACTCTTCCGTCTTCCAGAATTATAAAGACCTAAATGAGTATTTATGTGCTGAATTCAAACATTCAGAGAAAGCAGAAAATAAGAGAATCAAAGGGATTAAGCTATGATTGTAGAATTTGCTTTGTATAATCTGTTTGTCGGGGAGCAAGTTTATGTTTTGGGCATACCAAAACTACTTGCTCTACCTCCTAACAGCCGTTGCAGAGGATTATCCCGCAGGTCTCCATCAAATCAAATAAAAGAAACAAGTATGATAAAAACAGAATATAAAAAAGGTGGTCGTCCAACCAAGGGCGTAGCCGAAAAGAAGAAATACCGTATCACGGTGAAACTGAATACGCAGGATTACTATACGCTTAAAGGCAAAGCCAAAAGCGCAGGAGTAACCATGAGTGAGTTTGTAAGAAAAGTTCTTGATAAAGGAAATGTCATTGAGCGACTGACCGTAGAGCAAGCAGACTTCATCCGTAAGCTGTGTGGAATAGCAAACAACCTTAATCAGTTGGCGCATCGTGCCAATGCGGACGGGTTTCATGCCGTTGCTCCTTTCCATAAAACCATCATTGGCAAGATTGATGAAATCCTAACCCAAGTTTAACGGGCATAATTATTTTTCATAAATTTTCAGTGTGTTTTGAGGGTTTCAGGTTTGCTAAGTACTTAATAATCAGCCGTAGCGTTTTCTGAATACGGAGTAAATCTGATTTGTAGGACACCAGCATATCAATTTTTTTTTGTTACTTTGCACCTATGCACGCAAATGTACAGACACGTTTTAATCCGGCAACTGGTGAAAAGACTCTTTATTATAGACTAAAA
The DNA here is from genome assembly GCF_900454955.1 of Prevotella disiens. Taxonomy (NCBI): domain Bacteria; kingdom Pseudomonadati; phylum Bacteroidota; class Bacteroidia; order Bacteroidales; family Prevotellaceae; genus Prevotella; species Prevotella disiens. Next base: position 542,931 of record NZ_UGTL01000001.1, read on the forward strand.
GAGTCATATCGTGACGTGGCTGGACACGTACATTCGCTCATCTTGCTCAATATTGGTTTTGACCCTTCTCTCACAGCTTTGCAGGTGAGAAGGATTGCTTTTGCACTTACAGAGCGTTTTAAGAACAGAGGAACTAATTCTTTATTTGGCAAGCATTTGGAGGGACTTACTGAACTGGAACAGGCTAAGGCGGATGAGTGGTGGCAGCGGATGAAAGAGGAAGGTGGAATTGATAGATTCGATAAGAAGGAACAGAAAGCAAGAAAGGAGTCTGAACGTTATATCGATCTTGCTACGGCAGAACATACTGACGCAAGGAATGTTGGTGCAGAATGGCTCTGTAAGCAGACCATTGATAAGCTGGGACTGGAAGAGTTCCTGCGTGACCAAGGATGGAGCAACCATTCTATCCACACCGCACTCTCTGCGCTCATCATCCGGACTGTGTATGCCGTGTCTGAACGTTCCTCGTATTATTATCTCAGGGATAATTCGGCTGCCGCCGAACTTTACACTGGTTCGCAAGACTGGACTCCGGGTATCAATGCCCTGTACAAGGTAACGGACAAACTCTATGAACTCAAAGAGAAGATAGAATGTCACTTGTGCAATGTAACAGATAACCTTTTTAATATAGCCTTAATTCCGCAACACTATTATAACTTAAACTTTTTAAGTACCTGAGCAACAAAAAGTTGCCCAGGATTTTGCCATGTCAAAGAATTCACTTATCTTAGTGTTGCAAAACAAGCAAGCAAAACTCTGATATGGCATGGCAAAAATACATATTAAATCCGATAAACTCACTCCTTTTGGAGGAATATTTTCAATCATGGAGCAATTTGACTCCACATTGTCATCTGTAATCGCCTCGACCCTCGGTCTAAGGTGTAGATCATTCGGTTATCAGTACAGCGAAATCATCCGTTCACTCATGAGTATCTACTTCTGTGGTGGCTCATGTGTTGAGGATGTCACTACTCATTTGATGAGCCATCTCTCGCTTCATCCGACACTTCGAACTTGTAGCTCTGATACTATCCTCAGAGCGATAAAGGAGCTGACGCAAGAAAACATCTCATACACGTCAGATACGGGTAAGAACTACGATTTCAACACGGCTGACACTCTCAATACTTTACTGCTCAATTGTATGTTTGCATCTGGCCAACTGAAAGAGGACGAGATGTATGATGTTGATTTCGACCATCAGTTCATAGAGACAGAGAAGTATGATGCAAAGCCTACATACAAGAAGTTCCCTGGTTATCGCCCTGGCGTGGCGGTTATTGGCGACTTAATCGTTGGCATTGAGAATAGCGATGGCAACACAAATGTTCGTTTTCATCAGAAGGACACGCTGAAGAGGTTCTTTGAGAGATTTGAACAGAACGGCCTTACTATCAATCGTTTCAGAGCTGACTGTGGATCATGTTCCGAGGAAATCGTAGAAGAAGTAGAGGAACACTGCAAATCCTTCTATATCCGCGCAAACCGCTGCAGTTCGCTCTACAATGAAATCTTTGCTCTCAGAGGTTGGAAAACTGAGGAAATCAATGGCATTGAGTTCGAATTGAACTCTATCCTTATTGAAAAGTGGAAGGGTAAAGCATACCGACTTGTGATTCAAAGACAGAAACGGTTGGATGGTGTATTGGATCTCTGGGAAGGAGAATACACATACCGTTGTATCCTGACTAACGACTATGTATCTTCCGTAAGAGAGATTGTCGAGTTCTATAACCTTCGAGGGGGAAAGGAACGTATCTTCGATGATATGAACAATGGTTTCGGATGGGACCGATTGCCCAAATCCTTCATGGCAGAGAACACCGTGTTCCTTCTTCTTACAGCACTTATCCGTAACTTCTACAAGGCCATTATCCAAAGACTTGATGTAAAGAGGTTCGGACTCAATACAACAAGCCGCATAAAAGCGCTTGTCTTCAGGTTTGTCTCTGTACCAGCAAAGTGGATCAGGACATCAAGGCAGTATGTGCTGAATATCTATACTTGTAACAATGCTTACGCGGATGTGTTCCAGACAGATTTTGGATAACGCCTACAATTTATGGGTATGATACTGCGTATTGCCTCAAGTCGCATTGTGGGGTAAGGGGATGTTGTAGGCTGAAGTGGGGGATTTCAGTTCTAATTATCTGCAAATTCAGTAATGAGAGGATGTGTACACGCAAGAAGGACGTTGAAAAGTTAAGTTGCGGATTTGAGGTATAGATAACAAGCTGATGCTCTTTGACTTGACAAATTTCTACTTTGAGGGTAGTAAGCGTGAAAGCAAGAAGGCACAGTTTGGTAGGTCAAAAGAGAAGCGATCAGATTGTAAACTTCTCGTCCTGGCCCTGTGTATCAATAAGGAGGGCTTCATACGCTATTCTTCTATCCTGGAAGGTAATACGGCTGACCCTAAATCACTGCCTGATATGATAGATACGCTGGCAGACAAGAATCCTGTACAAAAAGAAAAATCGCTTATTGTGATGGATGCAGGTATTGCAACCGGAGAGAATCTAAATCTTATTAAGGCAAAGGGTTACAACTATCTCTGCGTATCTCGCACCAAGCTGAAAGATTACACGCTCAGTGAGGACCATAAGAGCGTGATGGTAAAAGACGCCCGAAAGCAAACAATAACGCTCAACAAGGTACACACCGAAGGTGAGGACTACTATCTTGAGATAACCTCTCCATCTAAGGCTATGACCGAATCGTCAATGAACAAACTTTGGCGTGAAAGGTTTGAGACAGAGCTGAAGAAGATAAATGATGGTATTGCAAAGAAAGGTGGAACGAAACTCTACGAGAAGGTTGTAGAGCGTACGGGACGAGCCATACAGAAATATCCTTCTATCGCAAGATACTATGCGATAGACTACATTAGAAACGAAGAAAAACCAAAGGAAATGCTACGTGTAGACTGGAAGCTCAAAGACCTCTCAGCCATCGAGTCCGGACACGGCGTATACTTCCTACGGACCAATGTAGAAACACTCGATGAGCGTACCACATGGGACTATTACAACCTCATACGGGAAATCGAATGTACCAACAGGCAGTTGAAGACCGACCTGAACCTCCGTCCTATATACCATCAGACCGATGACCGGAGCGATGCGCATCTTTTCTTCGGTCTGCTTGCCTACTGGGTGGTAAATACCATCCGCTGCCAGTTGAAGCGAGAAGGCGAATCCTGCTATTGGACCGAAATCGTGCGGAGGATGAGCACCCAGAAACTTGTAACCACGGAAGGTAGGAACCCGTTAGGAGACATCGTACAGATGCGACAATGCAGCAATCCCTCAAAGCAGGCAACTGTTATATACGATAAATTAAAACTGAAATATGCACCATTCAGAAAAATAAAAATTTGTAGGACACAGAGTCCATAGCCAAAACTGAAAAAGTATAATAATAGCAAGATTCTACGATGATAGGTGTTAAACTTGGGCTAAATCTGATACGAAGATGATAGCAAAAATAATGAAAGGTTCGGGCTTCAAGGGTGTAATCAATTACATCCTTGACCCGAAGAAAGGAACGGAGCTTATAGACAGTTCCGGAGTGCGGACAGACAGTATTAGTCATATTGTCCAAAGTTTCATCGACCAAACAGAACTTAATCCGCGAGTGGGTAAGGTTGTAGGGCATATTTCCCTAAGTTTCTCTGTACAGGATTCTTCCAAATTAAGTAACAAGTTCATGGCACAAATGGCTCGTGAGTATATGGAGAAGATGGGGATAAAAGATACACAGTACATTATCGGTCGCCACTTTGACAAAGAGCACCCTCATGTGCATATAGCTTTTAACCGAATAGATAACAACGGCAAGACCATTTCTGATCGTAACGACAGATTCAGAAGTGAGAAGATTTGCAAGGAACTGACCGCTAAATATAGCTTGTACTTCGCTGGTGGTAAGGAGAATGTCAAGGAACATCGCTTAAAAGAACCTGACAAGACCAAGTATGAAATCTATCAGACGTTGAAAGCAGAGATTGCTCAGTGCAGGAATTGGAAAGACCTTCTTGCTCACTTGAAAAAGCAAGATATTGATGTCCGCTTTAAGTTCAAAAGCAACTCACAGGAGGTGCAGGGTATCATCTTTGAAAAGAACGGTTATCGTTTCAACGGTTCAAAGGTGGATAGGGGTTTCAGTTATTCCAAGATAGACTTTGCCCTGCAACAAAATAACAGGGAACACGAACAGCAGATGCAAGGAACGATAAATCTTATATCTAATGTTGCAAGTGTTACGAGCGAAATTACCAACGACCTTATAGAAGGAGGATTGGATTTGTTTCAAACTCATGGTACTGTCCCTGCGGAGGTTTACAACACACTCGATAAAAAGAAGAAAAAGAAAAAACGTAAAATACATTTATAACTATGGCTGATAATAATACATTTGTCCTCTTTGAGGAAATCAAAAACAAACTGGAGGCAATTTACAGGGAACTAAAGGAACTGAAAGAAAAGGAGAATGGTTCTGTTTCCCTCCCTGTTCAATCTACACCAGCACAAATTGATGAGCAGAAGGAACAGGAATTGCTCAATCAGTATGAACAGCGAACAAAAGAAGTGATTAACAAGTATATTGGTGTGCAAGTGCGCATCAAAGACGAGGAGGCTAAATCCATAGACAAATTGGCGGCAAGCGTATTGACCATGTTGCACGAATGGCAGGAGCAGAAAGAGCATCCAATACTGCAGGAACATATTCACAGGCACAGTTTTGACCTCAAGTCCTCGAAAATTTTTACTTATATGGTAGCAGTATCTGTCCTTTGTTTTATTTCTTTGGTCGGTAATTACTTCTTGTGGCAAAGCAAACAGCAATACAAGGATGATGCCTTGAAATTCCGTATCATCAGAGTATGGAGAGGATGTAGCTCAAAGGAGATCCTATGGCTCAATGATGTGTTTGACATTCATCGCAATGATGCAATAATTAAAAAGATCAAAAAGCATACAGATGATTATAATGTGGGACTGAAAGCAAAAGCAGATAGTCTAATGCAGAATAATCTACAAAATAAGAAAGGCAAATAGAATTGTAGATATAAGACTTTTGAAGGAGGAGAAAATATCTCCTCTTTTTTATTTCTTATGCAAGAAAATTTACTATATTTGCAAATAATAATATAATATTTATGGAAAGTCCAACTAATAGAATTAAAGAGGTGCTTATCGAGAAAGGGATTAAGCAAACATGGCTTGCCGAGAAACTCGGCAAGAGTTTTACGATAGTGAACTCATATGTTTGCAATCGTCGACAGCCAAGCCTAGAATTGCTATTTCAGATAGCAGAGATTTTGCAGGTTAATCCAAAGGAATTGATTAACACCCCAGATGAGTAATAAGAAGTTTTTCGGTTTACATCAAGAATAAAGTTCTGACATAATAAAAAAGAATCATGGCAAAACAAAATACAGCTGATATTGGATTTGAAAAGGAAATATGGAAAGCAGCAGATTTGCTTCGTGGCAATCTGGATGCTTCCGAATATAAATCGGTAGTATTGGGATTGATTTTTCTAAAATACATCTCCGATAAGTTTGAAACCAAATATCAAGAATTAGTCAATAATAAAGAAGGATTCGAGGAAGACCGCGATGAATATATGGCGGATAATATTTTCTTTGTCCCACAAGAAGCACGGTGGAGTGTAGTAGCAAAAGCAGCCCATACACCAGAAATAGGTACGATAATCGACAATGCCATGCGTCTGATTGAAAAGGAGAATCTCCGTTTGAAAGGTATTCTGCCCAAAAATTTCGCCCGACCAGAATTAGACAAAAGGCGTTTGGGCGATGTGGTAGATTTATTTACCAATATTCAAATGAAAGAACATGGAGATTCCAAAGATATATTGGGACGCACATATGAATATTGCCTTTCTAAATTTGCAGAAGCAGAAGGGAAATTAGCAGGAGAATTTTATACACCTGCTTGCATTGTTCAAACACTTGTCGAAGTTCTGAAACCTTATCACGGACGAGTATATGACCCTGCTTGCGGATCTGGTGGAATGTTCGTACAGTCTGCCAAATTCATAGAGAGGCATCAAGGCAATATCAAAGATATTTCTGTCTATGGTCAAGACAGCAATCCTACGACATGGAAGATGGCTCAGATGAATCTTGCTATTCGAGGCATTGAAGCTGATCTGGGTAAGTTTAATGCAGATACATTCTTTGACGACCAGCATCCAACGTTGAAAGCCGATTTTATTTTGGCTAATCCACCATTCAACCTTAGCGATTGGGGAGCAGACAAGTTGCAAGACGACGTGCGTTGGAAATTTGGCATTCCACCATCTGGCAATGCCAACTTTGCATGGTTGCAACACATGATACATCATTTATCCCCCCAAGGGAAAATAGGTATGGTATTGGCAAATGGTTCTTTATCTTCACAGACAGGAGGTGAAGGAACTATTCGTGAGAATATCATCAAGGCCGATTTGATAGAAGGTATTGTTGCACTACCCTCACAGTTATTTTATACAACAGGTATTCCTGTTTCTCTATGGTTCCTCAATCGTGAGAAGAAGCAGAAAGATAAAATTCTGTTTGTAGATGCAAGAAACATGGGAACAATGGTTACCCGCAAACTTCGTGAGCTCCAAGAGGCAGACATTAAAAAAATTGCAGACACTTTTGATAAATATAATGATGGTACACTTGAGAATGAAAAAGGCTTCTGTGCAGTTATAGCCCTTGGCGATGTGGCAAAACAAGACTATATTCTTACGCCAGGACGTTATGTCGGCATAGCAGAACAGGAAGACGATGGTATTCCTTTTCAAGAGAAGATGGATAAACTCACAACCGAATTGTCCGACTTGTTTGCACAATCTCATGATTTGGAGGATGAGATACGAAAACAGTTGGCAAGCATAGGCTTCACAATCAAGTAAAAGGCAGCATGTTCTTCCATATTATCAATCCATTAATATAGAAGAACATGAAAGAAAAATTAATTTTAGAAATTAGCAATGCAATGGCAGGTATACTAAGTGTAGAACAAATGGCACAACTCAATGGAGTATTACTGCAAGTAATCAGTAACTACACTATTTCGGCAGACGATGAGCAGATGCAAGAGAATAATGCATCTAATGAACGTCTGTTAGAGATATTCCTGTCAGCCAAGCAAGTTGAAGGTTGCACCACACCTACCATAAAATATTATAGTTCGACCATCAAGCAACTTTTCAAGAGAATGCCTAAGAAAGTTACGAACTACACGACAGAGGATATTCGTGCTTATTTGGCTGTATTTCAACGGAAACACAAATCGAGTAAAGTTACAATAGACAATATCCGTCGTATCTTTTCATCTTTCTTTTCATGGTTAGAGGATGAGGATTACATCATTAAAAGTCCTGTACGTAGAATACACAAGGTTAAGACAGGAACACAGATTAAGGAAGTCCTTACAGACGAAAATTTAGAACAACTGCGCGATAACTGTACAAGGGTACGAGATTTAGCAATGATAGACCTCTTGGCTTCTACTGGTATGCGTGTTGGAGAACTTGTAAAGCTCAATCGTGAGGATATAAACTTCAATGAGCGTGAGTGTATCGTTTTCGGTAAAGGCAACAAGGAACGTATCGTATATTTCAATGCTCGTGCAAAGATACATTTACAGCAATATCTCGCAGAGCGGAAAGACAGAAACAAAGCATTGTTCGTGTCCCTTGCCAAGCCACACAATCGATTACAAATATCAGGAGTTGAGACAAGATTAAGAAAGATTGGGAAGCTTTCAAAGATTGTCCGTGTCCATCCACACAAGTTCCGTCGGACACTTGCGACTATGGCTATAGATAAAGGTATGCCCGTGGAGCAAGTGCAAAAACTCCTTGGACATGTTAAAATTGATACAACCATGCACTATGCGATGGTCAATCAAACAAACGTCAAACTCTCTCACCGCAAATTCATCAGTTAAATCAAAATGCAAACAGCATATCACACATATAGCTCATATCAACCGCTATTTCATAAAAATAGGCGGATAAATGATAATTTAGAGCAACAGGCACAGGCGTTGTTCAAATCTTGGTTTGTGGATTTTGAACCATTTAAGGAGGGGAAGTTTGTGGATTCAGAGTTAGGGAGGATACCAGAAGGGTGGAGAGTTGAAAGGCTTGGAAGTGTTTGTAAATGCTTATTAGGAGGAACGCCAAGTAGAAATAAGGAAGAATATTGGAACGGCAAGATAGCATGGATAAACTCTGGTGAAATAAACGAGTTTAGAATTACTAAGCCATCAGAATATATAACACAAGAAGGGCTAAAAAAATCCGCGACAAAACTTTTACCTAAGAAAACTACCGTGCTAGCCATCACTGGTGCTACTTTAGGTCAAGTTAGCCTGTTAGAAATTGATTCCTGCGCTAACCAATCTGTTATTGGTCTTTTAGAGAATGAGGATATATTCCATGAGTATATATACCCGCTCATTAAGAATAGAATTGACGATTTATGTTCTCACATGACAGGTGGGGCACAACAACATATCAATAAAAACAATGTTGAGCAACTGGAGATTCTTGTTCCACCTAAAAAAATACTAGTAGAGTATAAACAAATTGCAACACCAATATATTCTCTTATCAGTAATATTTGTTTTGAGTCCCAGAAAATATCCAAATTAAGGGACTCGCTTCTACCCCGTTTAATGTCAGGAGAATTAAAATTGGACAAAATAAATAACTAAATTCCCATTTATGGAAGAGAAGAAAGAACAACATAAGAAATCAATTCGCTTCTTCAACGACCGTGAAGTACGTGCCGTATGGGATGACGAAAATAATTGTTGGTGGTTTTCAGCAACAGATATTGTTCGTGCTATTAACAATGAACCAGACTATACTAAAGCCAGTAACTATTGGCGATGGCTTAAAAGGAAGTTGAAGCAAAAAGATGTTGAACTCGTGAGTGCCACTCACGGCTTCAAGTTTGAAGCTCCTGATGGGAAGTTACGTGTGGCAGATGTTCTTAATAGTAAGGATGTTGTATTGTTGGCAAAGAACTATCCAAACAATTGTGCTAATAACTTTCTTGATTGGTTTACCTACAGCGACAACACCATTGATGGACAGAGCAAGAAGAAAGCCTACCAACTCTTTGAGAGTGGGCTCTTGAAAACAGCAGAGCCTGGTAGTATCAAATGTCTGCAACAGATACACGCTTATCTCTTTGGAGGACTGTACGACTTTGCAGGACAAATCCGTACGAAGAATATATCCAAAGGAGGTTTTACTTTCGCTAATTGTATGCACTTCCCTGAAACCCTGCACACAATAGAGCGAATGCCCGAAACAACCTTTGATGAGATTATGGATAAGTATGTAGAAATGAATGTTGCGCATCCATTTATGGAAGGTAACGGTCGTAGCACTCGCATTTGGCTTGACCTCATGCTAAAGCGTTCTCTCAAACGGTGTGTGGATTGGAGCCAAATAGACAAAAACGAATATTTGTCCGCCATGCGGGAGAGTGTTTCTGATAGTACACACATCAAGGCTTTAGTGCTACCAGCACTCACCACCAAGATTCATGACCGAGAAATGTTTATGAAGGGCATAGACTATTCATATTATTATGAACAAAATGATTGACGCTTATTATGGAAGAATGGAAAGAATATAAATTGGAGGAAGTTTGTTCTCGCTTACGAAGCGGAAAAGGTATTAAATCAGACTGTATTTCTAATACAGGCTTATTTCCTGTAATTGGTGGAAATGGAATGCGAGGATATACTAACAAATCTAATTTTAAGGGGGAATGTGCTGTTATCGGCCGTCAAGGTGCAAATTGTGGAAATGTTCGTTTCTTTATGGGAGAAGCGTATATGACAGAGCATGCAGTTGTAGCTGTAGGCAACGAACTTGCAGATTCATATTTTCTTGCACGTCTTCTTTCCCTGATGCATTTGGGAAACTTATCAGCTCAATCAGCCCAGCCAGGCTTATCTATCCAAACTCTTTCCAAACAAGTAATTCGTCTTCCTTCAATTAGCTATCAAAGAGAAATATCAACTGTCCTCAAATCCCTTGACGATAAAATCGAACTCAATCGACGGATAAATGATAATTTAGAGCAACAGGCACAGGCGTTGTTCAAATCTTGGTTTGTGGATAATCCTGATTCTAATTGGGCAAACACCTCATTGTCTGAAGTCGCTTCATTCGTTGGTGGATATTCATATAAGAGCGAAGAATTGACAGATTTTTCAAATGTAGCTATGGCAACCATAAAAAACTTTGGGCGAAATCGTGGATTTAAGGCTGAAGGTTTTAAGGGTATCAACCCATCAGCTAAACTAAAAGAGTGCCACTGTGTGAATTTATTTGACATATTAGTGGCACATACCGATTTAACCCAAAATGCTGATGTGATTGGTAATGCCGAATTATTACTTACTTGTGGTAAATATAATAGCATAATCTTCTCAATGGATTTGGTAAAAGTTCTACCTAAAGAAATATTTCCTTATAAGTTTTTACTTGCAGCAATGCTTAAAAATAAAATATTCAAGGGTCATTGCCTTGGTTATATAAACGGGACTACTGTTCTTCACCTTAACAAAAAGGCATTGCCTGAATTTGAAATAAGGAAACCGTCCGATTCAGAAGCTAAAATAATGAACGAGACTCTTGCTCCTTATTACAAACGAATGGCAAAATTGCTTCAAGAAACTGATAAACTTATTAGTCTCCGCGACACGCTTCTCCCAAAGCTGATGTCTGGTGAGGTGAAAATTAATGAAACAAACAACTAAATTCCCATTTATGGAAGAGTGGAGAAAATATAAATTAAAGGATTTTATAGAATTTAATCCCAAAGAAAAAGTACCCCAAGGAGAACTCTGTAGAAAGATTTCTATGGATCAAATAACTCCGTTTACTCGTTTTGTAGAATCTAACATATATGAAGCATATAAGGGAGGAGCAAAATTTAGAAACTATGATACTATTATGGCACGTATCACACCATGCTTAGAAAATGGGAAAACTGCTTATATTTCATCGCTACATCCTGAAGAAGTTGCCGTTGGCTCAACTGAGTATATCGTTTTGCGGAAGCGAGAAAACATTAGTGACAGTAAATTTATCTTCTATTTAGCTATATCTCCAATTGTTCGTGATATTGCGATAAAATCTATGGTTGGCTCATCTGGTAGACAAAGAGTTCAACAAGATGTATTAGAAAATTATGAAATTCCTATACCATCGCTACCTACGCAAAAGAATATTGCCCACATTCTTTCTGTATTAGATGATAAAATCGAGCTTAATAAGCGGATAAATGATAATTTAAATTAATATTAATTATGCAGTGGACAAGAGAATATATTGCAAAAGAACCAAGTTTTAGGACTTTTGAAACGCATATTTCAACAATAGAAAACAATGTTGAGATTAATCCTTCTTTGTGCGTTGAAGTAAGCAAAAGTCTGACGGAGGCACTTTGCAAAACAATTCTCACTAATCAAAATGCAACATACAAAGATGATATTTCATTTAATGGTTTAGTAAAGCAGACCTTGGAACATCTTATAAAACAGACTGGAAAAGAGATAGTTGGTCTATCTGAACTATGCCGTAGAATTTCTGCTATCGCTCAATCGATTGCAGAGATACGAAATAATGCAGGATTTGCTTCACATGGTTTGGATGTATTGCATCCTCAGATAGACAAATCACTATCCCTACTGATATACAAAACAACGGATGTACTCTGTGGGTTCATTTTACATTTTTATTTCAGTTATGCCCACCACGCTAACCAAAGATTAATTTATCAAGATTGTGAGTGCTTTAATGATTGGTTTGATGAAGAAAATCCATTAGAAATAGGAGGCGTACACTTATCAGCATCAGAGGCTCTTTACAACTTAGATTATCAAGCTTATAAAGCTAACTATATAGATTATTTAGAATTTCTTTTAGAAATGAATGAACAATAAAAATAAAAAACAATGCCCTTCACAGAAGATAATTACGAAAAAGCACTGATATCCCTCTTTGAGGGAATGGGCTATCAATATTTGTACGGTCCAAATATTGAAAGAGACTACTATGTGCCATATTATGAAGCACAATTAGAAGAAAGTCTGCAAACTGTTAATCCAAAGAAGCCACATGCAGCTATTCACGAGGCGATTATCAAACTACGCAATATTGATATGGGTAGTTTGGTGCAGCGTAATGAAACTTTTACAGACTATTTGCAGCATGGCATAGAAGTTTCTTATTTCAATGGTAAGGAAATGCGCAATGAAATGGTTTATTTGATAGACTTTGAGCATACGGACAAAAACACTTTCCAAGTTATCAATCAATGGACATTCATTGAAAATGCAGAGAAACGTGCCGATATCATTGTATTTGTGAATGGTTTACCATTGGTGGTTGTAGAATTAAAATCACCTTCCCGTGAAGAGACGGATGCTTCAGAAGCATATCTTCAACTCCGCAATTATATGAAGGATATACCATCGTTGTTCTCTTTCAACATGTTCTGTGTAATGAGCGATATGGCTCTTTCCAAAGCTGGAACAATTACCAGCAAAGAAGATCGCTATATGGAATGGAAAACAAAAGATGGCAATTATGAAAGTACAGAATTTGTCGATTATGATACATTCTTTGAAGGAATATTTCAAAGGGAACGACTCTTAGACATAATCAAGAACTTTATCTGTTTTTCCAAAGAAGAAAGAGGGAGTGCCAAGATATTAGCAGGGTATCATCAGTATTTTGCAGTGAAGAAAGCCATCGAACGTACCAAACATGCTACAGTAAGTAATGGTAAAATAGGTGTGTTCTGGCATACGCAAGGTAGCGGAAAATCATTGTCAATGGTTTTCTACGCCCACTTGCTTCAACAAGAATTATCGCAACCCACTATTGTTGTGATTACCGACCGCAACGATTTAGACGATCAACTCTATACCCAATTCTCTAAATGTAAGGAGTTCTTGCGTCAAACACCAGTGCAAGCCAATAGTCGTGAGAATCTAAAAGAGCTATTAAGTGGACGAGAAGCTAATGGCATTATCTTTACAACTATGCAGAAGTTTGAGGAGTCTGACGAACCTTTGTCAGAGAGAAGAAATATTATCGTGATGACTGATGAGGCGCATAGAGGACAATATGGCTTTGAGGAGAAAGTCGACGCCACTACAGGTAAAATCTCTATCGGCACGGCAAGAATCATTCACAATTCACTACCCAATGCTTCATATATTGGCTTTACTGGTACACCTATCTCTACTAAAGATCGAGATACCGTAGAGGTTTTTGGTGATTATATTGATATTTATGATATGACACAGGCGGTCAACGATGGTGCTACTTGTCCTGTATATTATGAATCTAGAGTTATCAATCTAAATCTTGACGATGCTACCTTGCAAGCCCTTGATGACGAATACGAGCTGTTGGCTGAAGAAGGTGCAACGACAGAACAAATAGAGAAAAGCAAGAAGGAGATGTCACACTTGGAAGAGATACTCGGTGCACCAGCTACCATCGATTCTCTTTGCCAAGACATTCTCAAACACTATGAGGAAAACCGTCAATATGAATTGACAGGTAAGGCAATGATAGTGGCATATTCGCGTCCCGTAGCGATGAGTATTTATCATCGACTACTGGAGCTTCGCCCAAAATGGACGGATAAAGTAAAAGTTGTCATGACGGGCAGCAACCAAGACCCAGAAGAATGGCACGACATCATCGGAAACAAGCAGTATAAGAAAGAACTTGCTAAACGATTTAAGGATGACAACGATCCGATGAAGATTGCTATTGTAGTCGACATGTGGCTCACAGGCTTCGACGTTCCCTCATTGGCAACTATGTATGTTTACAAACCAATGAGCGGACATAACCTAATGCAAGCCATTGCACGAGTGAACCGTGTATTCAATGGCAAAGTGGGTGGATTGGTTGTTGACTATATCGGTATTGCCAAAGCTTTGAAAGAAGCCATGCGTGATTATACGGGACGCGACAGAAAGAACTTTGGAAACCCAGACATCAAAGGTATGGCTTTTACAAAGTTCAAAGAGAAGTTGGAAGTGTGCCAAGACTTATTTCATGGTTATAATTAGTGTTTACTGAATAATTTATAACTCTCTGATATTTAAGTTTATATAACTTTATTTCTTTGTTTGTTTAACTAGAAAATCGTACCTTTATATAGTTAAATCCATAGCAAGATGAAGTTTTACGCTCCAAAATACAAGCAACTTGACCTCGGTTTGCTCCGCTCATCCCTTGATGAGTTGGACAAGACAAACCGATGGGTGGCTCTCGGTGACCTTCTTCCATGGACAGAACTTGAGAAGGAATACAACTCAAGGTTGGACAATCAGAAGAAAGGTGCAGGGAACAAGCCGGCACGCATGATTCTCGGCGCAATGATTATCAAGCACAAACTAAACCTGAGTGATGCCGAGACCATCGAGATTATCAGAGAGAGTCCCTACATGCAGTACTTTTGTGGATTGCATGAGTTCACCGACAAGCCTATATTCGACCCGAGCCTATTCGTCACGATACGCAAGCGAATCTCAGAGGAAGAACTCAACAAGATGACAGTCAAGCTTCTCGACAAGCAGAGGCGTCTTCTTGAAGAGAAACGCAAGCGTGAAGAAGAAGAGGCGAAGAGGAATGATGAGGACCCGCCGGCTCCGAAACCAGAGGATCCGAATGCCGCTTCCTTCACCGACTCAAAAGGTCGCGAGCACAAGGGAGTGCTGAAGATTGATGCTACCTGTGCCGATGCAGAGATGCGTTATCCTGTTGACGTTGATATAATACATGATGGTTGCCGCAAGGTTACCGACTATATTATAAAGGTGTGCGAGATGTTTGAGCTGCACAAGCCACGCACGAACTACAAGCATGCACGTCAGGCATACCTTCAGCTTGTCAAGAAAGCCAAGAAGAAAGGCAAGATGGTGCGTGATACTATCGGGGTGATGCTCAACTACTTGCGCAAGGACATCCGCATCTTAATGGACTTGCTTGCAAAGAACAAGACGTACTACGAGAGCCTATTCCTATATGAGAAACGCACCTTGACTGCAATCCTCACGATGTACCATCAGCAGGAGGAGATGTACAGGTCAAAGACTCATACTTGTGCAGACCGCATACTGAGCATCTTTCAGCCACACGTCCGTGCCATTGTCCGTGGAAAGGCTAAGGCAAGGACTGAGTTCGGGGCCAAGATAGGTGCAAGCATAGTCGAGGGCTATACGTTCATCGACCACCACAGCTGGGATGCCTACAACGAGAGCCAGGATCTCTTGCTACAGATTCAACTTTTCAAAGAACGCTTCGGCTATCTTCCGGCCACCATCCTTGCGGATAAGATTTACCTAAACAGGTCAAACCGAGATATACTTGAGGATTTTGAAATCCATTCATACTGCAAACCGTTAGGGCGACCACCGAAGGATCCTCCTTCAGATGAGATGAAATCCAGAATGGCCAAAGCCATCGGGGAGCGCAATGAAATCGAATGCTCATTCGGTACTGGCAAGAGAATCTATCGAGCCAATGACATAAGAGCCAAGCTTCCAGATACAGCACGATGCTGGACAGGAATGTGCTACTTCGTTAAAAACGTGATGAAGTTCCTCAGGGAACTTTGTCTTGCCCTGACCGAAATCTGGTGGTTTTTCATCATTATCGTCACTATGAGGGGCTACGTCTGCTACCCTCTGTCTGTGAAGAGATAATAATTCAGCAGACCCTAATTATAGTAAGTTCCACACAGGGACAGATGCTGACCGTGCTAAATTAATCAAAGGTGGTGTAAACTTTATGTTGGCAACCGACAAACAAGAACAGTTACCGCTCTATATGAAAGAAGCTGCCTTGCTGCACAATTCCATCACTCTTTGCCGAAGCCTGTTGAATGAAGAGCAACGCTTCTTAGCTGCATTCTTTGAAACTGTACGCACTTTACTCTCTCGAATGACAGGTAAAGGAAAAGTTACGAAGAAAGAAATTAATGCTCGTATCAGTGAATTGCTGAAACAAAGTGTAAAAAGTGAAGGTGTTATCAATCTTTTCTCTGATGTTAAAGCCGAATTTTCCCTCTTTGATACAGCCTTCTTAGATGAAATTTCTAAGATGAAAGAAAAGAATATAGCTGTAGAACTGCTTAAAAAACTATTGGCGGAGAAAGTGGCACTCTATCAAAAGACCAATATTGTGCAGTCAGAGAAATTCTCTGACCTGCTCAATCGCTCTTTATCCAACTATTTGAAAGGATTACTCACCAATGAAGAAGTTATCCAAGAACTTTTGCAGTTGGCAAAAGATATTGCTTCAGCCGATTCAGCAGCTAATGAACTTGGACTCACTCCTGAAGAAAAGTCTTTCTACGATGCCTTGACCAAACCGCAAGCAGTTCACGATTTCTATAGTAATGAAGAATTGGTAGCTATGACAAAAGAACTCACCGACTCTCTGCGTAAGAACCGCACTATCGACTGGCAAAAGAAAGAGTCAGCCCGTGCCGGTATGCGCAGAATGATTAAACATCTTCTGAAAAAATATCATTACCCACCAGAGGAAGCTGCCAATGCACTGGAAACTGTCATCAAACAGTGTGAGCAGTGGACGGATAATGAACAAGAGAATTATTCAACAAAATCAGTCAAGATATATGAAATCCACGAGGATGAAATACAGATGGCTGCAGAACCGTAAAATTATAAAAATAAAGATATGAAATTAATTAGTTTTAAAGGAGAGAAAATACGTGGTTATCAGAATCATAGTATTAATTTTCGTGATGGATTAACATTTTTAATAGGAATAAATGGATCTGGCAAAACAACAGTTTTGAGACTTCTACAAGGACTATTAACTCCATCTTATTTGGATCTTGCTCAAATTGAATTTTCAACTATTTGTGTTCAATTTACAAACAAAGAAGATAGTTTAATAGAGTCTGTTGCTTGTTACAGCGATGGAAATAATTTAAGTATAGAATACACTGACTCAAAACGAAAGAGATTTATAGATGATATACCACTTGTACTTTGCAATATAAACAAATATCGCAGTGGTCGTGATCTTATAGATTTTGAAAAATTAAATAGAGTCATTAGTGATTTTGATGATTTAGCAACTGTAAAGAAAATTAGAGATTTAAAAACTCCCCTCTTTTTAGGGTTAAATAGGAGAATTATGGAAAATAGCAGTCTTCATCCTATTGAAAGGGAGTTTATGTCTCGGAGAAGAATGCTGCAAATTGAAATATTATCGGAGACTGTTGATAATGCGTTATATGATATACAAGAAATGTTCCATAATAATATAAGAAGAACTGCACAAAGTCAGTTTCAATTGTCGGATTTATTTAAAAAACAGGTATTTGAAGAATCTTTTAAAGTAGTAAAGAATATATCGATTACAAATATAGACTATAGTTCTGAACTTGCTAATTTGCATAATCGACAAAAAAACTTAAATTCTGTTATTCAAAACCTTGATGTGAAAGATTTGATGACACAATTCTCTGACTATTTTAATGGGATGAAGAATGTTTTGCAAATTCTAACGGAAACATCAGCTTTACAAGAGGATAAAACCCCTAATCCTGCATATTATAATGCTTTACTTGAATGGATGATTAATCGTTCCCAGTTAGAAAAAATAGATAAAATAATAAAGTATGCAGAGGAATATGCTAAGAATATCCAAAATTTGAAAGCACCTATAAATAGATTTGTAAATAGTGTGAATTTATTTTTTGAAGAAAGTGGAAAAGAAATTGAAGTAGATGAAAGAGGTGAAATAAAAGTGAGGTTGAAAAATACAAAAAAAAGTAACTCTATTTTTGATTTATCTTCTGGAGAAAAGCAACTAATTCTTTTATTTGCACATATAGGTTTTTACAAGCGAAATAGAGAGGCTAGTGTGGCAATTATAGATGAGCCTGAACTATCCTTACATATAAGTTGGCAAGAAATTTTTATAGATGCACTACAACATGCTAGCCCTGAAACACAATTTATTATAGCAACTCATGCACCTGCAATTCTCGCTAAACCTGAAAGGAAAAATATGTGTGAGGATTTAACAAATATCTAATAATGGGAATAGATTTTTCTACAGAAGTACGGCAAGCTTCTACAGTTTTTACCCAATACCGCAATACTATAAATATCTACACAGAAGATTGCGGTAAAGATAAAAAGTTTTATGTAACATTGTTTAAACGGTTATTAAATGATACAGATATAATAATAAACGATATTTATCCTTTGGGCAATTGCACAAATGTTATTAATGCTTGTAGGAAAGATAAAAGTACTTCACCTAAACTATATATAATAGATGGGGATATTTATAATATGAGTACGCCTAGAGATACAGAAGAAAATTTGTTTGTACTTGATAGTTATTGTATAGAAAATTATGTCATAGATGAACAAGCTTATTATAAAGTTTATAATGAGTTAGATCCTGTACATAGTGAAGACGAAATAAAAAAAATTATTAACTATAGTAAAATGATGGAAGCAGCAATAGCTCCCTTTATGAGATTATTTCGATATTTCTCCATATCCAAAGAAGTATTGGACAAATTTCGTCTGAAAAGTGCAACATGTTTTTTATCAAATATTGGTAATATAGAGATATCGAAGATTGATGATGAAACTGCGGATATTGTGGTGCAATTAAAAGACGGGGGATTGTCAGAGCAAGAATTGTCTAAAGCAATAAATGAAAAGAACCTATTATTTCCAGACCGTTATGAAAATCTTTTAAAATATGTTTCTGGCAAAGATTATCTGATACCATACATTTGTAAATTTTCAGAAAATAAGTTATCTCTATCACTGGGTCTACGCAAAGAATATTGGAAATATCAATATTCCAAATTCTGTAAATTAGACAGATTGGAAAAATTGAAAACAGTAATAATAGATGCCACAAGGCGATAACATCCAAGATGGTTTCTAATCGATACTGCTCAAATTGAAGAAACATTTTTGTACCATACAAATATAAAACGTTGATTATCAGTGTGGGATACTTTTGAGGAAGTGAAATAAAAGAGAATTAAATAATTAAAGGAAACAAATAATGGCAGCAATGTGGTAGAAATATGGCATTGCTGCCGTTTTTATCAATAATATTTAATCTTGAATATTCCTATGACGCAAGAAGAATACAACCAACTTGATAGCAGTTTTGCGCATTGTGCAGGAACGAATTGCGAGCGGGCAGACCAATGTTTGTGCCATACGGCTTATAAGATATTGGGCAAAAGCAGTCGAGCAACCTATACCACAACCAATCTTGCTGTAATCACGGGCAAACAGCCTTGTGCGTTATTTGTAAAAGACCATCGTGAACTCTATGCGTGGGGAATATCGCATATCTACGATAATGTGCGTGCTGCCGACTTTTACGATATTAAACACAAAGTTATGTCGTGCTTCGGCTCTGCTTCTTATTACCATGTGAAAGAACAACGCCGTGCCATAACCGAAGAAGAACAACGAACTATCCGTGAAGCCTTTACCGAAATGGGTTACGACGGGAAAGCCATTGAGTTCGACCGCTACGAGGAAAGTTACCCTATGCTGATGCGCATGAAGAACTACAAATAGGCGAGTCCCGCCCGATTGTTTCAATCCTTTTTTTATCCTCTCTCTTGTAAGTCCTTATCCGAAAGTATAAGGATTTTTGTTTTGTACACGTTTGTACAATGGATTGTACAAGCGTTGTATAATAAATTCTACAAACGTGTACAATGTCGCTTTCTCTTTATGTTTGTTCCTTTGCTTCCTTGTAGCGGCAGTTAGTCGTTCAACTATTCTTCTCCTTGAGGTAAAGGCAGAGAAAGCTCCTTTATTATTTTGGTGGTTGAATAATATTTACTATTTTTGTAATTCACTAACCAATGGTAATGAATAATTTATAACATGGAGAAGGGATTTGTATACATACTCACTAATCCTTCTTTTCGAGAGGATTGGGTAAAGATTGGTAAAAGCAAGCGACCTGTTGATGTTCGTTCAAAAGAATTAGACAATACTGCTGTGCCTTTACCTTTTGAAATTTATGCAACCATAGAAACTACAAAGTATCATGAGGTGGAAAAGAATGTTCATAAAATGATAGACCGCCTTACGGATTTGCGCATACGTCAAAATCGAGAGTTCTTCAATGTAGAACCGTCTGTGGCATTGAGCATTTTAAAAGAAATTGCAACGCTGCTTGATGATGCTATTGTGTACGAATACATTGACGGAAAGCCTGTTGCTGTTAATCCGAAAGTTCAATCTGTTCCAGTAATTGAAGATAAAGGAAAACGTAAGCAAAATTTTTCTTTCTCGCATGCGGGTATAAAGGTCGGAGAAACAATCCATTTTGTTCCAGCCAACATCGATGTGTTGGTCAATGACAATAAAATGGTAGAATATAATGGGCGGCTCTATACGCTCTCTGGATTTACAAGAAACTTTATGCCCATAGAAAAACAAACTCATTCGCATGCTTATCAAGGACCTATCTATTTTACTTATCAAGGTAAAACATTGAAAGAATTACGAGATGAACGCGATAAACAAGGATTGAACAAATACTAATATGTTTTAACACAGAGTGCAAGAATGGTCTTCGTAATGGCTATTGGGAGGTAAAAACAAAGTAAATAATTAGAAACAAACAATGTTTTATAAAATCATACAACGAAAAAGGAACGAATGGTTAAGCCGTGAAGACTGCCCTATCAAGTCTTTGCTTGCATATATTGAGCGCAAAGGCGCAATGCGTGATGCACAAATAGAGGCTATAAAAACCTATTTGTTCCTAAAGATAGCATGCGAAAACAAACCTTTATGGAGGCTTTTTTCGGAAGGCAATGTGTTCAAGCTATGGCAAGTGAGTTTCAATAGTTTCCATAGCGACCGCGTGGAAAAGAAGATAACCGACTTTAATCTCAAAGGACGGCAGCAAGCACTGAAAAGAAAGAAGGAGTTTAAGCCCATAACACTAAGCGAAGACGGATTGGAAACCATTGAGTTCCTAAGCATTGACTGCGTTTCTGCCGACCCTACCGCTCCTTGGCACAGCGATTCCGAAATCCTCATTGACAAACTCGGCTACGTTCGCAAGAATGGCATCGACACCAAAGCCTTTTGGGACGGCACAATAACAAGCGAACAAAAGCCTCTTCGACTAAAAATACGCAACATCTGTGGCGATGAAACAATTTTTGAATTATCATAAGGTGGTAATTTTTTAGAACCCATCATAAAAAAAGTTGTCATAAATCATTATTATGACTATCTTTGCAGCAAAAATGCACGCTCATGTTACCATATAATATAAATAAGGTGGTGGTTTGGTTGAAGCGAATGAAGTATGTCAAGGGTTTTGGCATTCAGTCGCCGTCGGCTTTTGCGTTTGCTAACGATGTTATCAACGACCATCGGAAGTATGGAGAGTATGATTTGCTGCAAAAAGGGGGCAAGCAAGTTGGAGCGGTAACCGAGAAGAAGGCACGATTGATGTTCCGATTGAGCAGGTTTCATAAGGCTGATGCCGTGTGGTTCTATTCTCAAGCGATTGGTTGCTACGAAGAATACATTCAAAAAGGGTGGGAAACAACGCTTATTAAGGAACTGAAAGCGCCATTTTCTGACTTAAAAGACGGAGCAGAAGCACGGAATATTTATTATATAAGTGTTGAAAACGACTACGAAAAGACCTACGAAGCACTGCGAAAAGTGGTGAATACAAATAGTTTTTTAGTGGTGGACGACATTTACAGAAATGCTGAAACACGGGCTTTTTGGCAGCAAATAGTAGCCGACGAGCGTGTTAGTTTTTCATTCGATTTATACTATTTAGGCATTGCTTTCTTTGATAAGCGACCTAAACAAAATTATATCATAAATTTTTAGGCCCCACCTTAAACAATAACGATATGAGCAAAGTTTATACCAAGACTGGCGATAAAGGAACTACGAGTTTGATAGGAGGCACGAGAGTAAAAAAGTGTGATATAAGAATTGAATCATATGGCACGATTGACGAGTTAAATTCGTTCATTGGTTTGCTTTCAAGCTACGTTACGGAGCAAGAAACATTAGACTTATTGGCAGAGATGCAAAACGTTCTTTTCAATGTGGGGTGCAATTTGGCAATGGGCGAGAGCTTCAAAAAGGAGTTGAAAGAGTCGGTTGTAGCCGATGTTTTGATAGAACACGTTGAAAAATCAATCGACCGCATGCAAGACGCTATACCCCAATTGAAGAGTTTCGTTATTCCTGGTGGCAGCCGTTCAGCCTCAGTGGCTCATGTGTGTCGCACCGTTTGTCGCCGTGCCGAGCGTTTAATCATCGCTTTGTCTGAAAATGCCGAAGTAGATAGCAATTTAATGGCATACGTGAATCGTTTATCTGACTATTTCTTTGTTCTTTCACGATATTTGAATAATATTGAGAAGGTGGACGAAAAAATATGGCAAAATCCTTGCAAATAAGAAATAAAATAGTATTTTTGCACGGAAAATTATTTAAAGCAAATATTTTGAGCCTATGTATTGGACACTGGAATTAGCATCAAAGTTAGAAGACGCACCATGGCCTGCAACAAAAGAAGAGTTGATTGACTATGCTGTGCGCTCTGGTTCACCCCTCGAAGTATTAGAAAACCTTCAAGAAATTGAAGACGAGGGCGATATTTATGATAGCATTGAAGACATTTGGCCCGACTATCCATCTAAGGACGATTTCTTGTGGAACGAGGACGAATATTAATTCTGTGAATTAAAAACATAAACGCAACTCACTATGCCTATGGCGTAGTGAGTTGTTTTTATTTTATAGCATCATAAAAAATATGATATTTTTATGGATTTTATTTCCGTATTTTTAAAATTCATTGTATATTTGCGTATAAACTCTCACAAATTGATAGTTAAAAACTATCTTTAATTACGAAAACCAAAGAAAGACGTAGAGAAAAGGACTATATTTTAAGTTTAATATTAATACAATTTATTATGAAATCGTTACGCTTATTTTTCACATTGATTACCCTTATCGCCTGTGTGGTAGCCACAGAGGCAAGTACTATTACCCTAAAATTTACATCAGGAAGAAAAGTTGCACGCATAGCTGTTACCACTTCTGATGGAAAACTTACCATCGAAGGAGCAACAGGAACGTATAAAAACGTTGAATGGGTAGATTATCAACTTACATCGTCAGAGGTTAAACTCACGGGCAACATAACCAAACTCGTGTGCAATAACACTGGAGTAACAGAAATCAACGCTCAGGGTGCTAACCAAATGACACAACTCATTGCAAACGACAACCGACAACTCGCAAAAGTAAATGTAACAGGCTGTACAGAACTCCAAAAGATGTATCTTAATGGATGTGCGCTCACCGATATAGACATTAGCAGTTGCGAAAAGTTGGCAACTTTCTTTTGCTATGAAAACAAATTGAAAACGCTTGACGTATCGAAAAATACAAAAATGTATTGGCTCGATTGTGGCACAAACTTACTTTCTGAAATAAATGTATCTAATTGTCCTTTGTTGCAAGTATTGTATTGCAGTAAAAATCAAATTAGCGCATTAGACTTCTCTAAGTGTCCTAAAATGATTGAAGTGCTTTGTGCTGAAAATAAAATCAAGGGCGAGCAGATGGACAAGATGATTCAATCATTGCCTCAACGCGAAAAGACTGATGAAGCTGTTGTTTATATCATTGAAAAATCTTCAAAAACTGAAGGAAACGTATGCACAAAAACACAAGTGGCTAAGTTGGTTGCTAAAAAATGGCAGGTAATAGCCCTCAAGGCTGACGATTCTTTCCCTTACGAAGGTAGTGATGATGCTGACGGAATTGAAACAATCCAGACAGATAATAACGCTACACCTACTCAATATTATAATGTAAATGGTACTCAACTTCAACAACCTACAAAGGGAATGAACATTATTCGCATGAGCGATGGTCGCATAGTAAAACGCATGATGCGCTAAACAATGAATCGTAACTCGCAAGAGTTTATTTTAACGGGAGAAACTTTGCAAGCTAATAACTTACAAAGTTTCTCCTTTTTCGTAGCATATTGAACGAAGATTCAAGTTGATTTTTTATACTTCACTACCAATGTAAAAATAGAACAAACCGCTATACGCTCTGTTGTAACATACATAAAAATGCAACAAAAGAAAAGGAGCAAAAAAGTCTTGCAATACCTATCAAAAATAAGACCTATTGTTTCGCTTTTCAAAACAGGCTCTTTTGAGCTTCAAAACCTATTGTTTTTCACTTCAAAACAATAGGTTTTGTTTTTGGGCTTAATATTGCAGGAAAATCCTTCTCCTTTATTTGATGAATAAAACTGTATATTATAGCCTTTTAAAGCATTTCTCTGAATTTTTATTCTATGCAGTATAATCCATTTTTCCAAAATATTTTTATCGCAGTAATATATTTTCTTTTTATGCAATAATATTTCTAAAACGCCGTTATACTATCGTGTTTAAACGCTTAATATCGATAATAAGTTTTTCTGTGTTGGGCTTTGCTGGTGCATTTGCCCAATACGATGTAGCCTTCAGCCATTATTGGGAGGTTGAACCTTACTACAATCCTGCTTCGGTGGGTAAGGAAAATCATCTCAACGTGGTGGGAGTTTACGCCATGGACTTTGCTGGTTACAAGAACAACCCGAAGGCTATGTATGTAGGGGCAAATATGCCGTTATATTTTATGAAACAATATCACGGCGTAGGCATCTCTGTTTTGAACGACCAAATCGGTCTTTTCACTCACCAACGCATTGGCGGTCAGTATGCTTTTCGTAAGAGCCTTTTTGGCGGAATGCTCGCTGCGGGCGTTCAGTTGGGCTTGATTTTAGAAAAGTTTGATGGTTCTAAACTCGACCTTGAGGATAGTAGCGACCCCGCTTTTGCTCGTGCCGCAGTGAATGGGCAAAGCCTTGACATGGGAGTAGGGGTGTATTACATTCGGAAGAATTGGTATGTTGGTGCATCAGTACAGCATTTAAATGCCCCACAAGTAGAAATAGGCGAAAAAAATGAATTAAAGATAGATCGGACTTATTATTTGACAGGCGGATACAATATTAAATTAAGAAATCCGTTTCTATCTATACCGACATCTGTCATGGGACGATACGACGGAAATGGCTATCGTGCCGATATAACTGCTCGTTTACAATACACGAACGAAAAGAAAATATTGTACGGAGGGGTGTCGTATAGCCCAACCAACTCGGTAACAGCATACATTGGTGGTAGCTTTCACGGAATCAATGTGGGCTATAGCTACGAGATGTACACAGGTACTGCCGACATAGGCAACGGAAGCCACGAGTTGATAGTGAGTTATCAGACAGACATCAACTTGCAGAAAAAAGGAAGAAACAAACATAAAAGCGTAAGATTTCTATAGAAAGAAGATATGAAAATGAAGAAGAATATATTAACTCTTTGCATTGGTGTTTTATTCATTGGCACACTTTCTGGGTGTTTTGCTGGTAAGTCGGCATCATCATCGGGTAGAGGTGGCGAAGTAACTGGCGTCGGAGGTGGTAAATCTTTTAGAGAACCAACGCCTTACGGCATGACATTAGTCAAACGCGGTTGGCTGAAAATGGGTCTTGAAGACCAAGATAGCCTGTGGGGAAAGACAACTCCTGTGAAAGATATTTCGGTAGATGGCTTTTGGATGGACGAAACCGAAGTAACCAATTCAAAGTATAAGCAATTTGTAGAATGGGTGCGTGACTCTATTATTCGTACTCGTTTAGCTGACCCATCGTATGGTGGCGACGAAACATATATGATAACCGAAGATAAAAATGGCGACCCTGTTACACCGCATTTGGATTGGAACAAACGCTTACCACGCAAGCCTAACGAAGACGAACAACGCGCTTTTGAAAGTTTATACAAGACAAATCCTGTTACAGGTGAGAAGAGTATTGACGCAAAACAATTGAACTATCGTTACGAAATCTACGATTACACTACTGCTGCTTTGCGCCGTAATCGCTTGAATCCAGAGGAAAGAAATTTGAATACCGATATTAGTGTAGACCCTAACGAGGTAGTGATGATTTCAAAAGATACGGCTTATATCGATGACGAGGGAAATATTCATCAAGAAACTATCAATCGTCCACTCTCAGGACCATGGGATTTCTTGAATACTTACATCGTTAATGTTTATCCAGACACAACTTGTTGGGTGAACGATTTCCGTAATTCGGAAAACGAAACCTACTTGCGTAATTATTTTAGTAACGATACTTTCAACGATTACCCTGTTGTTGGTGTTACATGGGAGCAAGCAAATGCTTTCTGCGCATGGCGTACCGACTACCTTTTGAAAGGATTAGGCAAGGAAGCACGCTTTGTTCAACGCTATCGTTTGCCGACTGAAGCAGAGTGGGAATATGCTGCTCGTGGAAAAAATCAAGACGAATTTCCATGGAATAATGATGATGTGAAAAGTGGAAATGGTTGCTTCTATGCTAACTTTAAGCCTGACAAAGGTAATTATACCAAGGACGGAAACCTCATAACCAGCCGAACGGCTATATATGGAGCCAACTCAAATGGGCTTTACGATATGGCTGGAAATGTGGCAGAATGGACAAGTACGGTTTATACCGAAGCAGGTGTTCAGGCTATGAACGACCTTAACCCACAATTAGAATACAAAGCTGCCAAAGAAGACCCATATCGTTTGAAGAAAAAGAGTGTGCGTGGCGGTAGTTGGAAAGACCCTGAAAGCTACATACGCAGTGCATGGCGCACATGGGAATATCAAAATCAACCACGAAGCTATATCGGTTTTCGTTGCGTAAGGTCGTTAGCAAGTTCGTCAAGCGAGGCTGCTAAGCAAGCAAAGAAAAGTAGTAAAAAAAGTAAAAAGAATAGAAGATAATGACACAGTATAGCAAATTCAACATCGTTTATCGTCTGCAAAAGTGGATTGATACTGTTCCAGGACAAACTTTCCTTAACTATGGTTACAGTTGGGGTGCAGCAGTCGTAATTTTAGGTGCGCTTTTCAAATTAACCCACCTTCCTGGAGCCAACATTTGGTTGTATATTGGTATGGGAACCGAGGTTGTCGTGTTCTTTCTTTCTGCTTTCGACCGTCCGTTTGATAAAACTGACGATGGCAAAGAAATTCCTACACATTTGGAAGAGGAAGATGAGGACGAATATGCGCCTCAAAGTGCAGTTGTTGTAAATGGTATGCAGCGTAAAGCAGCCGTATCTGGTGCTACTTCTGTTGATGAAATAGCACGCCAAACCATGCCTTCAGCCGACCAAATAGCAGCTGCGGTTGTCAATCAGCAAAGCCAAGTTATCGCTAATGCAGAACAACAAACTCCTGAAATGGTAGAAGCACAAACAAATTATGTTGATGCTTTGAAACATTTAACAGAGATGTTGGGCAAGGTAAACGACCAAAGTCAAAGGCTTACTCGTGATAGTGAAGAGATGGAAAACCTTAATCGCACGCTCACAGGTATCACCAAGGTCTACGAAATGCAACTCAAAGGAGCAAGCCAACAGATTGGTACAATTGACCAAATCAATGAGCAGACACGCAAAATGGCACAACAAATTGAACAACTCAATAAGGTTTATGCTCGCATGATAGAGGCAATGACCGTCAATATGCGTGTAGCATCGCCAAGCGTAGCACAACAACCAACAGTAGAAGAATAAAAACGCAATATTTCTCTTGCTTGTTTCATTAGCGGCAAGACAACACAATAAGACAAAAATACATGGCAATCATAAAGAGAAAAGTATCCCCTCGCCAAAAGATGATTAACTTAATGTACGTCGTCCTCATGGCTATGCTCGCTTTGAACGTCTCTACCGAGGTGTTAAATGGCTTTTCTATTGTTGAGGAAAGTCTGAATCGTACAACGGGGAACTCTTCTATGGAAAATAAAGCTATCTTCGATGAGTTGGAATTGATGATGAAAAAGAATCCTCAAAAGGTGAAAGAGTGGTTTGCAATGGCGACTACGGTTCGCAATATGAGTGATTCGCTTTACAATTTTGCACAAGAATTGAAGGTGGAAATAGTGAAAGAGGCTGACGGAAAATACGGCGACCCACTAAATATCAAGAACAAAGACAATTTGGAAGCATCGGGTGTGGTGATGTTAGCACCTGGAACAGGTAGAGGACACGAGCTTTTCGATGCGGTGAACAGCTATCGTGAGCGCATTCTCAAGTTTGTAACCGACCCATTGCAAAAGAAAATCATAGCAAGCAACCTTTCTACGGAAGTTCCAAGCCACACTTTGAACAAGAATTGGGAAGAGTATATGTTTGAAGATATGCCTACTTCGGCTGCCGTAACGTTGCTTTCAAAACTCCAAAGCGATATTCGTTATGCGGAAGGCGAAGTGCTTCACACGCTCGTAGCCAATGTTGGATTGAAGGATATCCGTGTTAATAAGTTGCAAGCATTTGTCGTTCCAAGTCAAACTCGCCTCTATCCTGGCGAAACACTTACGGCACAGATGTTTATGGCAGCGGTAGATTCTACCCAACAACCACAAGTTTATGTGAATGGACAACTCATTAAAGGCAACAAAATCACGGTAAAAGCTGGTACTCCAGGTAAGCATACCATTAACGGATATATCTTGATAAAAGACCTTGCGGGCAATGTGCTTCGTCGAAACTTTACCCAAGATTATTGGGTTACGGGTGGTCCACAACCTCAACGCTATATTTCTCCTGACGGAATGCAACGCACCCCACCTTTTGAAGGCATGGCAACCATCGCAGCCGACTTAATGAATGTGCTTTACGCAGGGTTCGATAACCCTATAACCATTAGTATTCCGAATACTGCACAAGGTGATGTTCAAGCGTCAATGTCGGGTGGTTCGTTAGTTTCTCGTGGTGGTGGTAAGTTCGTAGCACGTCCATCATCGGTTGGAAACCCTGTTACTATTTCGGTTTCAGCTAAGGGTAGAAAGATAGGTGAATACAAATTCCGTGTTCGTAAGTTGCCAGACCCAGCACCATACATTGCAATGGGCAGTGATAGATTCAAGAGTGGTGCTTTGTCAAAGTCTGCTTTGATGGGCGCAAGTGGCATTCACGCTGCTATTGATGATGGTTTGCTTGATATTCCATTCACTGTTACAAGTTTCCGTACGGTGTTTTTCGATAATATGGGTAACGCCGTTCCGTTGGCAAGTAATGGAGCGCAGTTCTCAGCACAGCAGAAAGAGCAATTCCGCAGACTTAGTCGCAACAAGCGTTTCTATATAACGAATGTCGTTGTGCATGGTCCTGACGGTACAACTCGCACGCTCAATGGTCGTAATATGGAAGTAATTGTGCGATAAGATAGAAAAGATAGAAGATTAATTTGTCGTTCGGCAGCGTTGAAAAAGGCGCTGCGAGAACAAATATTTAAGATACAGAAAATGAAAAGAATATTCTTGATAGTGTGTGTTGCTGCAATTGCAATGAGTTCCTTTGCACAACCTGCCCGTAGAAGGACACAGCAACAACAAGCAAATCGGTCGAATGCCAACACCATTACCACGCGTGCGCAGATTTCTTTCCCGACTTCTACGCCGATGGACGAAGATGTGGTGTGGCGTCGCGACATCTATCGTGAGTTGAACCTTGTCGAAGATGCCAATGCAGGCTTGTATTATCCTACGGAACCTGTGGGGTCGCAGATGAATTTGTTCTGCTACATTTTCAAACTCATGATGATGGGACCTAAAAATGGTGGCATTGCAGCTTACGAATATCGTATGGACGGCAACGAAGTATTCAATGATTCGGCTCGCATCAAGCCTTTACAATTCTTAGACAATTATCATGTTTATTACGAACGTACCGACCGTGGCATTCGTCTTGATAATAGTGATATTCCTTCAGCCGAAGTGAAGGGCTATTATCTTAAAGAAAGTGCGTATTACGACCAAGGTACATCTACTTTCCACCGTAAAGTCATCGCTCTTTGCCCTATTATGTATCGTGCAGACGACTTTGGTGAGGGCGAAGTGAAGTATCCTTTGTTTTGGGTAAAATATGATGATATTGCGCCTTTCCTATCGAAACAAACTATCATGACGAGCAATTTGAACAATGCGGCTACCATGAGCGTTGACGATTACTTCACGATGAATCGATATGATGGTAAGATTTACAAGACTACCAATATGCTTGGACGCACGCTTTCGCAATATTGTCCAACCGATTCGGCGATGTCTCGTGAGCAAAAAAGAATTGAAAACGAACTTATTACGTTTGAAAAGAATATCTTTGGCGACAATGCTAAGCGTGATAATTTAGATAGTATAGCAGTGGCAAACAAAGATGTTAAGGTGGTAAAGAAACGTGGTCGCCGCAACAACCGCAGTCCTGAAACAAAGGTTACCAAGACACGCCGCTCACGCAATACAAGTAGCGACTCAAAGAGTGCTGCTCGTGTGTCAGTAAGACGCCAACGACACTAAGAATATGAACGATAAATCGAATTAAAAACAATCATAATGCAGTGCCTTTCAGCTTCTTTTAGGAGTTGTTGAGGCACTTTTTTAATTATTAGTGTATGAAAAAAAACTTTACTTTGGCACTCCTTTCTGTAGGCTTGCTTGTTTCTTCACCTGTCAATGCACAGAGTATTCAGTTTGGTGTTAAGGGTGGTTTGAACGTTACTGATATGAAAATTAATACAAAGGTCTTCGATAAGTCAAACCAAATTGGTGCTTTCGTTGGTCCTACTGTTAAATTCAGCCTCCCTATTGTAGGTTTAGGCATTGATGCTTCGGCACTTTACGACTTCCACCAAGCAAAGGTTGAATTTGCAGGCGAAGCGCAAACCGTTAAGCAACAACAGATAGCAATCCCTGTAAACCTCCGTTATGCAATAGGGTTAGGAAGTTCTGCCAATGTTTTCTTCTTTGCTGGTCCACAATGGGGTATCAATATTGGAGAAAAAGACTTTAAATGGACAAAGGGCAGTAGCTATTCGCTTGCAAAAAGCAACTTTAGCATGAATGTAGGTTTGGGTGTAACCCTCTTAAAGCACTTGCAACTCAATGCTAACTACAATGTTGCGTTGGGCAAAACAGCCGATGTGAACTTTTGGAAAGCCGTAGAAACGACAGGACAACAAATTATTGATAAGGAAAAGAGCCGCAATAACTCATGGCAAATTGGTTTAGCTTATTACTTCTAAGCCTTTAGTTTTTATCTTACAACGAGCCATTTGCCACGTGCAAGTGGCTCGTTTGCTTTTCTAAGGTTTAGGAAATGTTCTGTTATGGTTGTTCTTTGATGCCTCCAATATTGATGTTTTCGCATTGTACAAGGGTGTACAATGGATTATACAAGCGTGTATAAAGCAGAAAATCCTCTGTTGGCAAGGCGTTACTATAAGTACTGACGTTGGGACAGTGCTTTGGGAGTTGTTGTTGCCCCTCTATTGCAATTCGTTGGAAAGGGTTCGCTATGTGGTTAGTATTGTTTTGAAAACAAAAGTGCCTATTTTGAACGACAAAAGTGCCTATTTTGAATGGCAAAACAGGCACTTTTGATATTTGATAGTGTTGCTTACTGAATTAAAATTTGAAAGTTATAGCAGCAAAAGGCACAATACCATGACTTAATTTATAAGAGAAATTATAGTAAAGGTCTTGCTTTGAAGGGTTGCCCAATAGGTTATAAATGCCCATTTTGACAAATATCTTCGACTTTTTAAACTCCTTTCTGTACGAATAGCTTACGTCTAAGCGGTAGCGAGTGGGTTCTCTATCCTTTCGGAACGTTTCTTTTGTGTTATTGGTGTTGCCATAAAAGGAGTCATAAGCAATCTTTCCCGAATGAATATTTCCACCGATAGTGAATTGTGAACGCTTGCTAATATCATACGAAACTGCTGCATTGAACACATGTGGCAGGTCGTAAAGCGATGGTATTTTGCCTCGTTCTTTTAAATCGTCAAACCATTCTCTGCTCTTTGATAGCGTGTATGCCATTTGAAAAGTGAACTTTTGCCAATGGTTATAAAAGTAAATGCTCGCACCATAGCTTTCGCCTTCGCCCGTCATAATATATTTATCCCAACTGCTATTCTCAACATAGATGGCTGGGCGCAAGGCTAAAAGATGGTTGCGGCGTTTGTAATAAGCCGAAAATTCAATGATTCCTTGTTTCAAATAATGCTTCCAACCAATTTCATAATGGGTAGCTTTACTCGGTGCAAATCCTTCAATGCTTGGCATAATAAAGTCGAATGGTGCAGAAATATCTGCAATAATGACATGGTGGTGAAACTGTTCCATGCTTAAAAATGTAAGCGATAGTAAGTCGGAATTACCAATGGCAGCTTTCAAACTCATTCGCGGTTGCAGACTTGAGTAATGCTTATAATGGATAGGTTTGTAAAGAACATAGTGTAATCCCAATTGTGCATAAAGCCAATTGGTTAAGAAAATGCGATTGTCATAGAAGAATGAAAACTGTTTTACCTTTTCATTTCTGTTGCTTAATTCAGTTCCAAATGCAGCAAGGTCATATATTTCATAATTTGTTTTTGCTCCCCAACGCATGTTAAAGTAGCGATTGGGAATATAGGTGAACTCGGTATTGGCATATAGACCCTTTGTTCCTCGGTGTATTTCCTTTAGTTTTGAAAACAAAGACGACGCATCTTCAACATGGCTATGAGTAGAAATGTAAGCCAATGAAGTTGAATTTGTCATTTTCGCATTGATAATCGTGTTGTAATGGAGCGTGTAAAGTTGGCTATTCCATTTTAGTTGAGAAGCATTTTTGTCTCTTCCATACATGTTGTAATTATCTTTCGTATCAAAGATAGAGAGCTTTAATGTTGAACCAGAATTAATATCCCATGCCAATTTGGCATTGAAGTCATAAAAAGAATGTACTGTGCGGTTGTCTTTATCTACCCAATGGTCGAAAATATCAAGCCAACTGCACCGTCCTCCTGCAAGGTAAGAAAGTTTGTTTTTAACGATTGGACCTTCTGAAACCAATGATATTGAAGGAATATCTATCGAAGCTGTGTGTTCATATTTACTTTTATTTCCATCACGAAGTTTCACGTCCATTACTGAAGACAAGCGGCCTTCATATTGCGTTGGTATGAATCCGTTATAAAAAGAAACCGATTTTACGGCATCACCATTAAAGATTGGGAGCAACGTATTGAGATGGTTGGGATTTTGGAGCGGAAATCCTTCCAACAAAGTGAGGTTCTCATCGGGTGCGCCACCTGCCACATTGAGTCCTGTATTAGCAGCAGAGAGCGATACTCCTGGGAAGACTCTAATCTGAGAGAATATGTCGGAGTTGCTGAATGAAATCATATTTGAAGGTGCAACTTCGTTCATTTCTTCCTTACTTCTACGGCGTTGTATCTGGATAGTCTTGATTTGGTAGGGGGTAGGTTGTAGGTTAATGGAAAGTAAGCTATCTTTTTGCACATTTAAAGTGTCTTCATAAGGTAAATAACCCATGTGCGAAACGGTTACTTTGTTGGTTCCAAACATTACAGGTAACTTGAAAATTCCGTTTGCATCAGTGGCAATTCTATCTGTTTTCCCATTTTTATTGGTAACACAAATGGTTGCTCCAAGCAATTTTTCGCCAGTTTCTTGTTCATGTACGATACCTGTTAAATAGAAAGTGAGTGTCTTTTTTATTTCTATTTTTAAATGTTTATCGTCTGGTTCGGTGAGTTTGTACTCGTAATCTTTTAGTAAAATAGCAATGAGATTCTTCACTGTTATTTTGCCATACCGCTCGAATTTTACCGTCTTTTTGAGGTTAATATCTTCCGCAGGATAGATGAACAACACTTTTGTTTGGCGTTCTATAAGATGAAACCATTGTTCTATTGTTGCAGGTTGGTTGCTAATATTTAAAATGTAGTC
Source organism: Prevotella disiens (assembly GCF_900454955.1). NCBI lineage: Bacteria > Pseudomonadati > Bacteroidota > Bacteroidia > Bacteroidales > Prevotellaceae > Prevotella > Prevotella disiens. The sequence continues at coordinate 576,984 of NZ_UGTL01000001.1, forward strand.
TGTTATAGACTCTTTTATTTCAGGTTTTGGGCTAACTTTGTAGCCTGTAACCTGAATAACAATCTTTCTATTGGATAGCGGAATAAGCTTGAAGTTATATTCATGTAGCAGTATATCAAGCAATTGTGCTACCGTCATTTTGCCTGAAACAGGTAATTTGATGACTTGTTGCAAGTTTATTTGCGACGGGTTATAGGCTAATATAATCTTTGTTTGCCTTTCAATTCTGTCAAACCATGTATGCACAGTGGCAGAAGAAGCGTCAATTTTGACAACTTCTTCTGCCACTGTTTTTTGTCCATTTGCCACCATTGTGACAAACAGAAGCAGTATAGATAATACCAGTTTCGGCATTCTATTTCATTTTCGTTATTATTTATGCATGCGGAAATGAATTGGTGAAACCATATCGTATTTACAATTACAGAGTAATGCTAATTCTTCCACCGCCTCTTTTGGGTCGTCGATGTATAATTTTGTTGTGATGGAGTTATCTTTTAGTCCGTCGCCTATCTCTATGCGCACGTCCATTTCCTTTTCTATTTCCTTTATAGCTGTTTCCAGTGGTGTGTTTTCGAAGACAAAAACCTTTTTGTCATCAATAGCATGATTTAGTTTTTCCTCTATAAGTTTTCCGTTATTGTAAGTTACTCCTTCTCCTTTTGTGAGCGTAACTGATTGCTTTTCAGATGCTACAAGTACTCTTCCTGTTGCAACTCTTACTGTTTCAGCATCTTCTTTTGAGGCATTGACAGTAAATGATGTACCTAAAACCTTAATATTCAGATTGCCCGCATTGACAATAAATGTTTTGTTGTCGTGCTTAACATCAAAGAAAGCTTCACCTTTCAAATCTGCTATGCGTTGTCCGTCCTTCTCTTCAAAGTCCAACAAGGCATTGGGTGCTAATTTAATATGCGACCCATCAGGTAACGCAATGAGTGTTTCTTTCAGCGTATTGTTTGCAAAATGCAAAGAATTGTCAGTGAAAAATTTTTGATACGCAAAGGTTGCGATACCAACGAGTAGCAAAAGCGATGCTGCAACCGATAATATTTTCCGTAGTGGAACAACTTTTGCCCTTTCTTGGCGGTCTTGCAGTCTGCCTTCTACTTTCTTCCATGCAGCTTCTATGTCAATATTAAAATCGGCAGTTGCTGTTTTGGTTTGAGTCATAGTCTTTTTAAGTGCAATAAATTCATTGTTATTTGCACTTTTATAATTTTCTAATTCCATTAATTCAGCCTCTGTTAGCTCTTCGCCAACAAAGTATTTACCCAGTATTTCGTTTATGTTAATTAAGTTTCTCATACATTAGCAGCAATTAAAATTAATGTTAGCACCGCCATAATGGTAGGGTGTTGTGCCATATAAGTTCTGATAATCTTGATCGCTTTGCCCATGTGGCTCTCTACGGTCTTCTCAGAAATATTTAAATGTAAAGCAATTTCTTTGTATTTAAGTTTCTGCAATTTGCTCATTGTGAACACTTCTCTACATTTTGGTGGCATTTCTTGCAGTATGGTGTCTAACATTTGTGTGTAATCTTTGGAGGCTGTGGTTTCAGAATTATCGGCAGCAAGCTCTAATGTGCGGTCATCGGTCGATACTTTTTCGTATGTTCGTTGATTATTCAGGAATGATAAACAATTGTTGCGTACAGCAACTTTCATGTAAGGCAACAATTCTCCTTCGGGCAAACTGTCTTTTTGTTTATCCCAAACGCTTACGAAGAGTTCTTGAACAATATCTTCGCAATCGTCGATGTCGGCAATATAACCGTGTGCTATTTTGCAAAGCATGGGGTAATATCTTTCGAATCGTTCTTTAAATTGTTCTTTCCTGTTCTCGCTCATTGTATCTTTTTTAGGGTAAAACCTATTTTGTGCCTTCTTTTTTAAAGACCATACAAAGATAATGCAAAAACTTTAATTTCTTTTATTCTTCTTGTAAAAATCGCCGTTATGATGTTATTTACCTCATTGTGGCTTTTCTCGCATTTTATTAGTAAAACGATAATTTGGCAAAAACCCCTATTGGTTTTGTTGTTTTCTCTCTGCTATAATTAAAATTTTTCCAAATTGGTTGTAAAAGATACCTTCTTCTGTTCTTATCGAGGTGGAAAAATAAATATAAATTCTGTTCTTATTCGCGGAAAATTACACATTTAAAGAAATATTGTGCAGGTTATTTTGGTAGAAAAGAACAAAATATATAACTTTGCGGTCAATTTTACAAATATTTATATAATATCAGTTAAGAATGAGACGAAAATTATTTTCTATTATTATTGCTTTCTTTGCGCTAACTTCTGTAGTACGCGCAGGCGGTTTGCTTACTAATACAAATCAGAGCATTGCTTTTTTGCGCAATATTGCCCGTGGTGGTGCTATTGGCATTGATGGAGTTTATTCTAATCCAGCAGGTGTGGCTTTTCTTCCAAATGGATTTCATATATCGTTAGGTTTTCAAAATGTTTACCAAACGCGTGTTATAAAATCGGGAATGACGCTTCCACAGATGCAAGGAACTCCTTTTTATCAGCCTTTTAAACTTAATGGTGGCGATGAAAATGGTATTAAAGAATTTATAGGAGAGGCATCTGTTCCTATTATGCCAACCCTTCAAATAGCGAAAAACTATGATAAATGGGGTTTCCAATTGGGCTTTGGTATTGTTGGAGGCGGTGGTAAAGCCTCTTTTAACACAGGTTTGCCAAGTTTTGAACGTGCCATTGCTTTAATTCCGCTTGCACTTTCTGCTCAAAAAATGGGCTCACCCAAACCAAGTTATAGTGTGAATAGTTATGTCAGTGGACGCCAATACGACTTTGGATTGCAGTTGGGAACTACTTATAAAATCAATGAAAATTTGGCTGTTTATGGTGGTGCGCGCTTCAATTACATCTTTAATAAGTATGAAGGAAATATTCGTAACATTACCGCAAATATTGGAGGGAAAGACCAAAATCTATCTAATTTCTTCAGTGAAAAGGCTACTGCGATGAGCCAATTGGCTATTCAAAGCACTCAACAAGCTGAACAGACCACCGACCCAGCTACAAAAGCGAAGTTGGAAGCTGCTGCTCAAAAATATAAAGCAGGTGCTGCTCAACTTGACAAAGCCAAGGAAGATGTTGCTGATAAGTATCTTGACTGCACACAACGTGGTTGGGGTATCACACCAATTATAGGTATTGACTATAAAAAAGGACGTTGGAATCTTGCTGCGCACTATGAATTTACAACAAAATTCAACATTCAAAACGATACCAAGCACGATGATACAGGGAAGTTTGCCAATGGTGTGAACACCCCTAACGACCTACCTGGGTTGTTGGCAATCGGTGCGCAATACGAAGTTTTAGATAATTTGCGTCTTATGGCAGGTTACAATTATTACTTCGATAAGGACGCTCGCATGGACCATGATAAGCAACGCTTGTTAAAAAGCAACACTCGTGAATATTTGGCAGGTGTAGAATGGGACATTAAACCATCTGTTACCATTAGTGCAGGTGTGCAACGTACACAATATGGCTTAGGCGATGGCAGCTATTTGTCTGACCTTAGCTTTGTAACCAGCAGCTATAGCTTTGGCTTTGGTGCGAAAATTAAAGTTGCCAAGAATGCTCACTTGAACATTGCTTACTTTATTACCGATTATGAGAAGTTCGATAAGACCTACGAAACTTCTGTAACATCGGGTACTAATACGCTAAAGGTTGTCAATACCGACCAATTTACTCGTACCAACAAGGTATTTGGTGTTGGTTTGGATATCAGTTTATAATCCAATCGCCTGTAAAAACAACAAAAGAGTCGCCAGTTTCAAAAGCTGGTGGCTCTTCTTTTTTCTGCCCATACGGTTGTTTTAATTTCAAAATAGGCTGTTTTCTGCTTCAAAACAGCCTATTTTGCGCTTCAAAACAGCCTGTTTTGAAATTTTTCTTCCGATTTACACAGGGTCTACATCATAGTAGATAGTGAGTGCGCCGTAGCGTTTTTCCTTCATCATGGCAGTTTGAATTTGCTTCAAGTATTGTTTTGCCAATTTATAGTCAGCACCATTTTCAAGTTTGAGTATGATTTTACGAATATGAAGGGTTTTGATGCGTGAGATAGCAGGACGGTCTGGTCCTAAAATTCTGTGGGCAAACACTTCACGAAGGCGTGAACCCAATTCGATACTCGCTGATTCCACGACTTGATTGTCGCGATGTTTCAAGTATATATATATAAGGTGGTGGAATGGCGGATAATGAAAATCGATGCGTTCCTGTAAAACAGAATCGTAGAAACCTTGATAATCGTTTTTCACAACCTGATGAATGAGCGGTAAATCGGGATTCTTTGTTTGCAAAATTACTAAACCTTGTCGTCCTTTTCTGCCCGCTCTTCCGCTCACTTGTGCCATCATCATGAACGCATATTCGTAGGCTCTAAAGTCGGGATAGTTGAGCATTGTGTCGGCATTAAGTATGCCTACCACCGACACACGGTCGAAGTCTAACCCTTTAGAAATCATCTGTGTGCCAATTAAAAGGTTGGTTTTACCCTTTGAAAAATCGTTAATGATGCGCTCGTACGCATTCTTTGTGCGTGTTGTGTCTAAGTCCATGCGAGCCACACGAGCCTCAGGAAAGAGGCGCATGACCTCGTCTTCAATCTTTTCAGTACCGAAACCACGTCCACGAATTTCCTTTTCACCGCAGTCGGGACATACCTCTGGAACTCGCTCCATATAGCCGCAGTAGTGGCAAGTCATGGTGTTCATGTTCTTATGGTGGGTAAGCGATACGTCGCAGTTGGGGCATTTAGGAACCCAACCGCACGAAGGGCATTCCAACATCTGAGAAAAGCCACGCCTATTTTGGAAAAGTATGGCTTGTTCGCCCTTTTCTAAGGCTTGCTTTACGGCACTAAGAAGGCGTGGAGAGAACAATCCCGTCATCATTTTGCGGCGGCGTAAGTCTTTCACATCTACCACTTCAATTTCGGGAAGTTGAATATCTTTGTAGCGTTGTGTAAGCGATACGAGTCCATATTTCCCAATTTGCGCATTGCGATAGGTTTCCACCGACGGAGTAGCAGTTCCGAGCAATGTTTTAGCCCCATACATTTGTGCCAAAACAATGGCTGTTGAACGTGCATGATAGCGTGGAGTAGGGTCTTGTTGCTTAAAACTTGTTTCGTGTTCCTCGTCTATGATGACCAAACCGAGTTTTTGGAAAGGCAAGAAAACGGCACTTCGTGCGCCAAGAATAACAGAGTAAGGGGTGTCAGATAGTTGTTTTTTCCATATTTCCACCCGTTCTGCATCGTTGTAACGGCTGTGATAAATGCCCAATTTGTTGCCAAAAACACGGCGTAAACGGTCGGTCATTTGTACGGTTAAAGCAATTTCGGGCAACAAGTAAAGCACTTGTTTCCCCTCGTTGATAGCCTTTTGAATAAGATGAATATAGATTTCGGTTTTCCCTGACGAGGTTACACCATGCAGGAGTGTAACGTTGTGTGCCATCATCTGCAATAAAAGTTTGTCATAAGCCATAGTTTGGGCTTCGTTTAAGGCTTTTATTGCTTCGGTTTTGGGTTCTCCATGATAGGCAAGGCGAGCCGTTTCTTTTTGATAAGTACAGAGAATGCCTTTTTTTATGAGTTCGCGCAAGGGTGTTACTGGGCAATGACTTTCATTGATGAGTTCCTCTTGCGACACCGAAACGAGTTGTCCACCATTGTGCGCATCGGTTTCCGCTTCCAATTTTGCCCATGCTACGTTCTCAGCAATCCCACTAAGTTGCAAGTAAGTAGTGAGGATTTTTTGTTGTTTGACCGCTCTTGTCAAACTATCTAAAGCCAAATGTAATTCCCTTTCGCCCCGAAAATTCTGCCCAATGCCCACAAAAGTTTCCATGCGCGGCTTGTATCCGTCTTCCAACTTTAGTCCTGCGGGCAGTGCAGCGGTATAAATATCGCCAATGGGAGCTATGTAATAAGTTGAAATCCAATGCCAAAGTTTAAGTTGTTGCGGCAATAAAACGGGTTGTTCGTCCAATATCGAAAGCACCTCCTTGTAGGTAATACCTTCTATTTGTTGCTTCGGTGCATCTAAAGGGAGCGTGTCGCAAATGCCAACATACATCTTGCTTTTTCCGAATGGAACCAATAAGCGCATGCCAAGTTTAACCTTTTCGCACAACGCATCGGCTAAACCATAAGTGAAAGTACCCTCCACAGGGAGCGGTAAGATTACTTCTACGTATTTCACTTCGTCTTTAATTCAGGATATTGAATGCGAGTATGGTAGATAGACATCAATCTTTCGATGAGTATTTGCTTTGCAATTTTGATGTCGCGGAACGTAATTGGGCAGTCTGTAAAGAAGCCTGACGACACTTGTGAGTCGATTAATTTGTTTACCAAGTTGCTGATACTTTCTTCGGTGTACTCTGAAAGAGAGCGTGAGGCAGCCTCCACGGTGTCGCACATCATCAGTATGGCTTGCTCGCGTGTCCATGGATTTGGTCCAGGATAGCGGAATGGAGCTTCATCAACCTCTTTGTCAGGGTGCGCATTCTTATAATTGATGTAAAAATACTTCACCAATCCTGTTCCGTGGTGGGTAGTAATGAACTCTTGAATCACCTTCGGCAGATTGTATTTTTCTGCCAATCGCAATCCTTCTGTAACGTGTCCAATAATAATTTTCGCACTTTCTAAATCAGAAATATTATCGTGTGGATTAACGCCAACTTGGTTTTCGGTGAAGAAAACAGGATTAACCATTTTGCCAATGTCGTGATAAAGTGCGCCCGTTCTTACCAAATGTCCTTTTGCATGAATCTTATTTGCTATCTCAACGCCCAGATTACCCACCGTCATAGAGTGTTGGAACGTACCAGGTGCCACCTCGCTCAGCGTTCTTAGCAGCTCGTTGTTGGTGTTAGAAAGCTCAAACATGGTTACTGTTGATATGAAACCAAACAATTTTTCGATAATCAGCATCAGTGGATAAGTAAACAAAAGGAAGATTCCATTTACAGCTAAATGGTAATACATTGAATGGTCGAGCTTTGAAAAGTCGTCATTTTGTATCAGTTGCAATGATAAATAAGCTGCTGCAGAACCTACTGTAACGAGTAGGGCAGTGAGGAAAATTTGGCTACGCTTTGACAATTCACGCAACGAATAGATAGCGATTAAGCCCGCAACCAATTGTACTATGATAAATTCGTATTGATATTTTACGGCAACAGCGCAGAGGAAAATCATTGTAACATGGGATACAAATGCCGTTCGGGAGTCCATAAATACACGAACAAATATTGGCGCCATGGCAAAAGGCACGATGTAGACACTGAAAATATTGTGCTTCATCATGACAGACGTTATGATTGAAAAAATAATCAGCATGGCATACAACAACGAAATGGCACGTGGCTTTTCGAAATAATCGTTGCGGAACAAGGTAAGATAAAGTGTAAAGAGTGAAAGGAGTATGAAAACATAAAGCGATTGCCCTATTAACATTGACGTTACTTGGTCTTTTGACTCGTTACGTTTCTCGGTTGCTTGTTCGAAAGAGTCGAGTACACGATAAGTTTTTGCATCGACAATGTCGCCACGGTCTATGATTCTCTGCCCTTCAAGCACCATTCCCGATGCCTGTGGAATAAGGCTGAGCATGTCGTTCATCTCGCTTTCGCTGCGAGCCTTGTCATATTGCAAATTGGCTTCGATATATTCGTTTAAGTTGCATTGCTGTATGATAGAACGTTTTGCACTCAATTGTGGTGTGGAAAAAAGGTTTTCGTATGCACCAAGCGTTGTGTAAATTTCTCCAACAGGCTTGCTGATAGCTTGTTTTCCCATTACAATATGAACAACGTTGTTACTATCTTTTTGTAAATCGGTGAAATAAGCCGTATTGGCAATGCCCATTTGATAAAGTTCGTGCAGCCTTTGTGCCACAAGGGTTACATACTCAGGTGGTAAACCTGGTATTCCATTTTTGTAATCCTTTAAAAATTGACCAATTTTCTGCTCTTCTATCTTTGGATTAACATTGAAATAAGGGCGAAAATTCTTCATAATAGAGTCGCGTTCATTCTTTAAAGTCTCTTCAGACTTAAAAATAGGAAAGTCGAATTTGGCTATTAACTGTCCATACATCCATGGTTTTCCTTCATCATAATGGAACATTTTACCTTGAGAACGAGGCAAAAGAGCAACAATAAGGGCTACTGTTAGCACCACTAAGACTATTCGTGAAACAAAACTTTGTAACAGTTTGTTGTTTTGATTATTGAATTTTATCATCTTCTTTTTATTTTTTTTCGACAATTGCCGTATGCTATTGAAAGCTTATTTCTCTTCTTTCAAACACCTATTATATATCAGCCATTATCCTTTCAATATGCGAAAATACAAAAAAAAAGCGGTATAGTCGAAAAAAATAAGTAATTTTGCAACAAAATTTTAATTTAAGCAATGGCAGAAAGAAAAGTAAGAGTACGCTTTGCACCAAGTCCAACAGGTGCATTGCATATTGGTGGCGTACGAACAGCATTGTATAATTACCTCTTTGCGCGCCAAAATGGTGGCGAAATTGTGTTCCGTATTGAAGATACAGACTCAAATCGCTTCGTTCCAGGCGCAGAAGAATACATATTAGAGGCATTCCAATGGTTGGGAATTAAGTTCGACGAAGGTGTTTCCTTTGGTGGCGAATATGGTCCTTACCGTCAGAGCGAGCGTCGCGATATTTATAAGAAATACGTAAACCAACTTTTGGAGGCTGGTAAGGCATATATAGCCTTTGATACCCCAGAGGAATTGGAAGCTAAACGTAAAGAAATTGCTAATTTTCAATACGATGCGCACACTCGAATGCAGATGCGTAACGCTTTGACACTCCCTAAAGAAGAAGTAGAAAAGCTCATTAATGACGGCGAACAATATGTTGTTCGTTTTAAAATAGAACCAGGCGAGGAAGTTCATGTCGATGATATGATACGTGGAGATGTTTGCATTAAGACAGAAATCCTTGATGATAAAGTACTTTATAAGAGTGCTGACGAGTTGCCAACCTATCATTTGGCGAACATTGTAGACGACCATTTGATGTTGATTTCACACGTTATTCGTGGCGAAGAGTGGTTGCCAAGTGCGCCATTACATGTACTTCTTTATCGTGCTTTCGGTTGGGAAGACACCATGCCACGCTTTGCTCACCTTCCATTGTTACTCAAACCAGAAGGAAAGGGCAAGTTAAGCAAGCGTGATGGCGACCGTTTAGGTTTCCCAGTGTTCCCATTAGAGTGGCACGACCCTAAGACTAAAGAAGTTAGTTCGGGTTATCGTGAGAGCGGATACTTCCCTGAAGCAGTCGTAAACTTCTTGGCTTTGTTGGGCTGGAATCCTGGAACCGAGCAAGAAATGTTTACGCTTGATGAACTTGTTAAGGCTTTCGATATTACAAGATGTTCAAAAGCTGGTGCGAAATTCGATTATCAAAAGGGTATTTGGTTCAATCATGAGTACATTTTGAAGAAGAGTGATGAAGAAATAGCTGGTCTTTTTGCTCCTATTGTCGCTAATAATGGCGTAGATGCAACTATGGAACAGGTTACGAAAGTGGTTCATATGATGAAAGACCGTGTTAATTTCGTAAATGAATTATGGGACTTATGTTCCTTCTTCTTCATGGCTCCAACCGAATATGACGAGAAAACAGTGAAAAAACGTTGGAAAGAATATTCGGCAGAGCAGATGTCTGAACTCTCACAAGTGTTGGCTGATATTGATGATTTTACCGTTGAAGGACAAGAATCTATCGTCATGAAGTGGGTGGAAGACAAGGGATATAAACTCGGCGATGTAATGAATGCCTTCCGTTTGGCACTTGTTGGCATTGGCAAAGGTCCTGGAATGTTCGATATAACCGAATTTTTAGGCAAAGAAGAAACCTTGCGCCGTTTGCAAAAAGCCATTGAAATATTAAAATAAATAGGCTGAAAAGAAATCCAAAAGAATAGGAAGTGATGTTGTATAATATCGGAATGTATGCGGTTCAAGCAGGTGTTGCCCTTTATAGCTTGTTCAACGAGAAAGTTAGAACCATGCGTAAAGGCGAAAAAGCAGCCTTCGATGTGCTGAAAAAGAAGGTAGACCCGCAGGCAAAATATATCTGGTTTCACGCCGCTTCCTTAGGAGAATTTGAGCAAGGTCGCCCTTTAATCGAGAAAATTAAGCAGGACTATCCCCAATATAAGATACTCTTGACTTTCTTTTCACCCTCAGGCTATGAAGTTAGAAAGAATTACGAAGGCGCAGATATTATCACTTATCTGCCCATTGACACCGTTTCCAATGCACAAAAGTTCTTGCGCATCGTTCGTCCCGTAATGGCTTTCTTCATAAAATACGAGTTTTGGTACAATTATTTGCACATTCTGCGCCATCGCAACATACCTTGTTATAGCGTTTCGAGTATCTTCCGTCCCGACCAAATCTTCTTTAAATGGTATGGACGAAACTATGCTCACGTACTAAAATGCTTCTCTCGCTTCTATGTTCAGAACGTTGAAAGCAAAAAACTCTTGGAAACAATTGGTATTAGCAATGCTCTTGTGGTGGGCGACACACGTTTCGACCGTGTTTTGCAGATAAAAGAAGCCAGCAAGCATTTGCCTTTGGTGGAAAAATTTATAGGTAATGGTCGTGAAAATAGTACGGAAAGCGAACAACAAACACGCCGTCCCGTCTTTGTAGCAGGCTCTTCTTGGCAACCTGATGAAGAGATTTTTCTCCAATATTTCAATGAAAATAAGGAGTGGAAACTCATCATTGCCCCCCATGTAATTGCTGAAAGCCATTTACAACAAATCGAGCAACTCATTAAAAACAAGCGCATTGTGCGTTATACAAAGGCAAATGAAGCCGATGTAGCTACTGCCGATGTGCTAATAATCGATTGTTTTGGTTTGCTTTCGTCTATTTATCATTACGGAGATGTGGCATACGTGGGTGGCGGCTTTGGGGTTGGCATTCATAATGTATTAGAAGCAGCCGTTTGGGGCATGCCTGTTCTCTTTGGACCTAACAACAAACATTTCGCAGAAGCGCAAGGATTGTTGGCTGAAGGGGGTGGTTTTGAAATTCAAGACGCTGCTACTTTTGCTGAAAAAATGCAACAACTCACTTCTGATACAACCCATTTAAAGGCGAGTGGAGAGGCTGCTTACAATTTTGTGGAAAGTCTTTCTGGTGCAACCGATAAAGTTTTATCAACCATAGAATTATGAAATATCAAATAACATGCGATAATTGTGGCACTCAATTTATTGTTGAGGCTGGTGAAGGTCAAGTTGTTGAATGCCAATGCCCACATTGTAAGGGTATAATGGAAATAACTTTGCCTATTGTTTCGGGAACTATTCCTAATCAAACACCTGAAACCAATGCTTCGTATGCTCCTAATTATGAGAACGAAAATGCCCAAGCCAAAGCGAACAAAACTGTTTTGTACGCCGTTATTGTTGGTCTTTTGTTGGTAGTACTTTCTGCTGCTGCCTATTTCGCATGGCTTCGGCCTGCTAATGATACTCCTGAACCACAGACAACCCCGATGGATACCATTCCTTATCAGGTAGAACAGGAACCTGTAGTAGAGGAACCCATCGACACAGCGGTAGTTCCTGAAATTAAAGTGGAAGCTCCTAAAGACACAGTGAAGCACAAACACCACGAAGAAAAGCAGGAAGTCGACTCTACTGCGGTAGGTGAATAAACGAAAAGTCGGCAAAACATTATTATATAAAGTAAAAAAAAGTGGGCGCAAAGATGGCGCACACTTAAAAAAAAGAATAAGAATCATTATGGGAAAAGTAATCTTAACAGGCGACCGCCCAACGGGTAAGCTTCATTTAGGTCACTATGTTGGCTCTTTGCGCCGCCGTGTTGAACTCCAAAATATGGGCGATTTCGACAAAATGTTTGTATTCATGGCAGACGTACAAGCATTGACCGATAACGCTGAAAATCCTGAAAAGATACGCCAAAACATTATTGAGGTGGCTTTAGACTACCTCGCTGCGGGTTTAGACCCACAGAAATGCACCCTCTTTATACAAAGTCAGATTTCTGAAATAGCTGAACTCACCACCTTTTTCATGAATCTTGTTAGTGTAAGTCGTGTGCAACGCAATCCAACTGTTAAGACTGAAATCAAGATGCGCAATTTTGAAGCCAATATTCCAATGGGTTTCTTTGCTTATCCTGTATCGCAAGCAGCTGACATTGCAGCATTTAAAGCTACCACAGTGCCAGCTGGCGAAGACCAAGAACCTATGTTGGAAGTGGCACGCGAGATAGTTCGCCGTTTCAATACCATCTATGCTCCTGTGTTGGTTGAGCCAAATATCATGTTGCCAGAGAATGTTACTGCACGCCGTTTGCCAGGAACTGACGGCAAAGAGAAGATGAGTAAGAGCCTCGGCAACTGCATTTATTTGTCAGACGATGCCGATACGGTTTGGTCAAAGGTGAAAGGAATGTACACCGACCCTACTCACTTGAATGTTTCCGACCCTGGTCATGTTGAAGGGAATGCCGTGTTTACTTATCTTGATGCATTCTCTACTGACCAAGATTTTGCTGATTTTTGGCCTGAATTTGCCAACCTTGACGAATTGAAGGGAGCTTATACGGCAGGCGGAATTGGCGATATGAAATGTAAAAAGCTATTGAACAACGTTTTAAATCGTATGTTAGAGCCTATGCGCGCTCGTCGTCATGAGTTCGAACAAGATATTCCTGAAATTTATCAAATCTTGAAGCGTGGTTCAGATGTGGCACGCGAAACCGCAGCACAAACGTTGTCGGAGGTGAAAGCAGCAATGCAAATCAACTATTTCGAAGATGCGGAGTTAATTCGAAGTCAAGCAGAGCGTTATAAGAAATGATAATAAGGTTAATTGGTTAATAGTGAATCCATTTTGTAGTGATACAAGGTGGATTTTTTTATGCTTTCTTATCGCTTATCGTCTTGCTGTAACGTGAATGCAATGTTGGTTGCGCTCGAAAATAGCCCAACAGTCGCCTGCTTCTCGCAATTCGTAAATGGTTTCGCCCAACAAATTGCACATAACATCGTTACTTATGGGCTTTCCACTCATTGATATTCTGTTGAAACGTGTGTAACTTAAATCGAATGAGGTGCCATACATGTGCGACGAATTTCTACTTGCAGCACCATTTACTTGTCGTAATTTTCCTACATCTTCACGCGTTCTAAGCAATGAAGTAACGATAATGCGATGTTCCCGATAACCTCCTTTTTTGAGTTTGTGTTGAAAACGTTGAGCAATATCTTTCAATAAACTTTTCGCACCCTTCGTTAAATAGGGTGAAGAGTGGGTTAGTGGGTCAATGATATAGTATTTTGTGTTCCAAATTTTCTTTAGTCTGCGGTGATTTCGGCGTAATTTTTTGCGTGTTTCAATAGGGGTAATGCCATATTTTTTAGCAGCATAAAGTTGCTCACCATGCAAGTCTTTAAATTGGAAACGCCTGTCCATAGCTACATTCTCCTTGCGAAATGTTTCGCCCTCAAAGTTGAATTTGCTACTGACGCATGCCGCAATGACCATAACACAGACCATTGCGACACTTATTTTAAGTGTCTGCCACCGCTTGTTTTTTAGTTTTCCTTTTTCTTTTTGGGGCATGTTTATCTTGTTTCAATGATAATATCTGCCACATCTTTAGGCTCGTTGAACAACATACCTTCCTCCAATTCCTCGTCAGAGAGTTCGTTCAACCAACTTTTCGCTATGTCTTCTTCAATCATTGGTTCGCCTTTTGCATTCTTGCGCATCAAAAGGTCGTCCAAAATGAGTTGTCTATATTCTGAAATATCCATATTTATAGGTTTTTATACTTGCTTTTTTTGATGTTCATAATTTATACAAAGATAGTATTTTTCGTTTAATTCCACTTCATTTTGTATCTTTGTAACCAATAATTTTAGTTTTTTTGCATTATGCAATACAGTCAAAAGTACGAATCGCCTTTAGGTTTGATGACCATGATAAGCAATGGCGAAGCATTAATAGGATTGGGATTTGAAGGAAAAGAATACCTCTTTTCGTCATTAAACCAACCCACGGACGTGGCAGCATTGCCCATTTTCGATGCTACACGCCATTGGTTGGATATGTATTTTAAGGGAGAAATTCCCGATTTCACACCGAAAATAAAATTCTTTGGTAGCGACTTTCGCCAGCAAGTGTGGAACGATTTACTCCTTATGCCCTATGGCACGACTACAACCTACGGACAATTAGCCCAACAAGCTGCCGCACGCATGAAAAAAGCAAAGATGTCTGCGCAAGCAATCGGTGGAGCAGTGGGGCATAATCCCATTTCTATCATTGTTCCTTGCCACCGTGTTGTCGGTACAAATGGCAAGCTAACAGGCTATGCGAGTGGCTTGTGGCGAAAAGAAAAATTATTGAATTTGGAGGCGAAAAGTCTGAAATTACCTTTTTAGCTGTTTCGTATCCGATGATGAACGATAGCTTTGAATTGCAAAACCGCCTATTTTGAGTTGCAAAATAGGCGGTTTTGCGTTTCAAAATAGGCTGTTTTGATTTTGTGTGCCAACAAAAAAGGTTCCAATCCATGGTCAGAACCTTTTTAAAGTATCTTTATTTGTTTACTTTTTCATCATCTCACGCACGGCTCTTTCCAATTGTCGGTCATATCCATTAACGTAATCTTCAGGTGTATTGTAAACTTCAATGTCAGGATTGAGCTGCATATTTTCGGCAAACTTACCATTCATATCTTGACAACCTACTTGTGGAATACCAAATACCATGCCATTGATGAGTTTTTCCCACCAAACGGCAGTCATTGTACCAGCGATTGGCGCACCGATAAGTTTACCAATGCCAAGATATTTATAGATTTGTGGGAAGCCCATACCATTGCTGTAATCGTCTTCGCAAATCATTACGCATGAAGGTTTGTTCCATTTGTTGAATGGGTCGTTACCAATATGCTTGCCGTGAGGTATGAATTTTTGGTATTGTTTGCCACTGAGGAGGGTGCAAAGGTCATCGTGTAACCAACCACCACCGTTGTGACGCTCATCAACAATAACCGCATCTTTTACACGATTTTCGGCACTTAGCAAGTCGCTATATACGGTACGGAAACTCTCGCTGTTCATTTCTTTCACGTGAACGTAAGCAATGCGACCACCAGAAATGCTATCTACGAAAGCACGATTGCGGTCTACCCAACGCTTGTAAAGCAATTCGTTCTGCCAACCTTTGCTAATTGCTTTGATAGTAACATCGAAACGTTGCTTCTTTTCAGGGTTATAAACCGATACACGAATGCGCTT
The DNA here is from genome assembly GCF_900454955.1 of Prevotella disiens. Lineage (NCBI taxonomy): Bacteria > Pseudomonadati > Bacteroidota > Bacteroidia > Bacteroidales > Prevotellaceae > Prevotella > Prevotella disiens. The sequence continues at coordinate 592,401 of NZ_UGTL01000001.1, forward strand.
TCCTGCCTTTCCGTCCAGCATATAGTTGTAGTCTTTGCCTTTAAGAATAGGCTGACCATCAATCTTTTCGATGATGCAACCCTTGGTTACACCATTCTTACTAACGGCAAATGGCCCACGTTTGATAACTTCTTCAATCTTCAAACCATCGCCATCGTAGGTGTTATCGAAGAATAAACCTAACGCAGCGGTATACATAGTTGGACCATCGTCATAAAAGCGTGCGCCTGTGTGCGATGCGTTCAATTCGCCTAAGAGTTCGCAAAGCATGTCACGGAAGTCATATCCATTATTAATATAAGGTAAGAAACGCTCGTAAATCTTGCGATAACCTTCCCAATCTACGCCATGAATATCCTCAACATAGAATTTATCTTTCACTTGTTGCCAAATGTGGTTGAAGATATAAGCACGCTCTTCGTAAGGCTTATAGTTGAAAGTGGCTTCAAAACTAATGTTGCTTGAACTGTTTTTGTTCAAGTCTACTTTCTTAATACCACGATTAACGCAGAGGTAAAGATTCTTGAAATCCTTGTCAGCTTCTAAGGAACCACCGCCAACTTCTTTCATTACGATTTCAGTTTTATGCTCTTTCAAATCGTGTTTCCAAAGGTCGTAACCACCTTCGAAAGCTGCTTGATAGTACAATGTATCACCACCAGGGCTCAAAACCGCATCGCCTAATTGAGAAGAATTGACAGTAAGGCGTACAACACGGTCGCGACAATTGTCTAAATCGAACTCTAAAGGTTTTACATCTTTCTTCTTTTTCTCATCGGCTTTCTTGTCTTTGTTGTCTTTTTTCTTGCCTTTACCGCCCTTTTTATCTTTCTTTTCCGACTTATCTTTAGCGTCTTTGTCGTCCTTTTTCTTCTCTTTTTCAGCCTCGTCAGCCAACTCTCTTTCCTCTTTCGACATGCGGAAACGGTCGTAAGCATCAAGGTCGAAGAACATTAAGTAAGCATCAGACTCTGCTCCCCAACTGCCATGACTGCGATAACCTGCACGATCGCTGAAGAAGAGCATTGCTTTTCCGCCTAAAGCCCACTTGGCACCCGTATCATTATAGCCACTTTGGGTCAAATTAACAGGCTTTTTCTTACCCGTAATATCAATGAGTGAGATGTCAGGATTGTTCCAACCAGCGTTGCCCATATAGGGTGCTAAGAGCCAACGACTATCGGGACTCCATGAAAACCAGATATCGCCGTCGCTGTATGAGTACACGTCATTGCCGTCAGTTGCCGCAGTTACTGCTTTACTCTTGAGGTCTATGACTTTCAACGCAGCACGATTTTCAAAGAAAGCCACCTTCTTTCCATCTGGGCTATATTGTGGCATTTGCGATGTTTGGTCAGTATTGGTGAGGCGTTCCTCTACTAAATCGGTTGAATAAGTGAAATTCTTTTCCGCCTTATTCTTAATCTTTGTTTCGTAAATCTGCCAAATACCATTGCGTTCAGAGCTGTAAACAATGCCACGACCGTCAGGTGCAAAGTCAATATTGCGTTCTTGTTCAGCTGTATTGGTTACTTGTTTGGTCGTCTTGTAGTCCAAAGAAGTAACGTAAACATCACCATGTAGCACGAATGCTATTTCCTTTCCTTTAGGCGAAAGCTTAATTTCGGTTGCGCCAGAGGAACGTACTTGACGTTCTAACTTCTTGTCTATTTGGTCGGTAACAATGCTAATATTTACCTTTTGAGGTTCTTTTCCTTCGTTCAAAGTGTATATTTCGCCGTCGTAACCATAGCAAAGCGTACCATTATTGGCTGCTGTAAGGAAGCGCACAGGGTTCTTTTTGTGGAACGTAAGTTGCTTCTTTCCGCTACCGTCAAGGTTGCGTTTGTAAACATTAAAGGTACCATCTTCCTCGCTAAGGTAGTAATATGAGGTTCCATTTGAAGCCCAAACAGGTGTGCGGTCCTCTCCATTGAAATCGGTAAGTTTGGTATATTTTCCGTCGCTGTACAACCAAATGTCGCGTGTTACAGGCGAACGGTGGTGTTTACGGAAATTGTCTTCATAACCTTTTGAGTCATGATAGAGCATTTCGCCTTTGCTATTGATGCTTACATCGCACATGGTTGTTGGCGAAACAAGGCGTGGACGACTTCCGTCGGTAGTAACTTCGTAAGTTTGTGGGAATATACCCGAAGCAAAATAAATAGATTTTGCAGTAGGCATTACCTCCGTTGTGAACAAAATATGGTTGTTGTCTTTGAACGCCATAGGGGTTTCGCTACCACTATTGGTAGTCAATCGCTTTGGTGTACCACCGTCTTTGCTCATAAGATAAATATCCAAACTACCTTCACGGCTTGACGAAAAGGCAATGTTTTGTCCGTCTGGACTCCATACAGGATACGCATCGTAAGCAGGATTGGTGGTAAGTTGTCGGGCAATACCACCATTTACAGGCACTGAAAAAATATCGCCTTTGTACGAAAATGCAATCGTTTTGCCGTCAGGAGAGATAGCACTGTAACGCAACCATAAAGGTGTGTTGTCGGCAAAGGCTGAAACTGATAGGCCAAGAATAGCCGCCGTTAGGATTGATTTCTTCATGTAAATTTTTAATTGTTTTTATTTTATAATATTACTCAGATTTTATTGTTGCTGTATTGGCTTTAAGCCATGCTTGTTCCTCGCTGTTTAAGTAAGGCGACAAGGTTTCGTAAACGCGTGTATGATACTGATTGAACCATTCGATTTCTTCTTTTGTGAGCATAGAAAAGTCAATTGGAGTAGTGTCGATGGGCGCAAGCGTAAGCGGTTCGAACTGCAAAAATTCTCCAAATTCGGTTGTCTTGTAAGGCTTTATGTATTCGGTATTCTCAATGCGCACACCAAATTTTCCTGCAAGATAGATACCAGGCTCGTTGGTTACGGTCATGCCTGCACGCAAAGGAGCAGGTCTCCACTCCATACGGATTTGGTGTGGTCCTTCGTGAACGTTCAAATAGCTGCCTACACCATGTCCCGTTCCGTGCATAAAGTTATATCCTTCGCGCCACATTGCTTGTCGTGCAAAGGCATCAACCTGTGAACCGCATGCTCCATTAGGGAATTTGCAAAGGTCAAGTTGTATGTGTCCTTTCAACACAAGGGTATAAATGCGGCGTTGTTCCTCAGTAATCTCGCCCAAAGCAATGGTGCGTGTAATGTCGGTTGTGCCGTCTTGGTATTGCGCACCGCTATCAATGAGTACCAAGCCACGAGGTTCTACGGGAATATCGGTTTCTGTTGTAGCTTCGTAATGAACGATTGCGCCGTGTGCTTCATAACCTACGATGGTGTCAAACGATATGCCTTTGAACAAATCTTGTTCGGCACGCAGTGCTGTAAGCTTTTGTTCTAATGAAATTTCGGTTTGTCCTCCCGCTTCAACTGCTGGCTTTAACCATTTCAAAAACTTCACTATTGCCACACCATCACGTATCATAGCACGTTTGAAACCTTCTATTTCAGCTTCATTTTTAACGGCTTTCATCATCGGAATAGGTGATGATGCTTCCACAGAACGCTCTTCTTCCACTGCATTAAATACATTGTAGTTGAGTTGATTTTCGTCTAAAAGCAGACTTTCACCGCTGTAATGTTCCAATGCAACAAGTACATCGTTGTAATCAGCTACTTCAATTTGCTCCTTATTTAAATAGGTTTTTACCTCGTCAGTAAGCTTATCGGCATCAATAAAGAGGCGTGTACGAGTTGCTTCAATCAGTAAAAAAGCTACAAAAACAGGGTTGCAATGTACATCGCTGCCACGCAAATTCAACGTCCAAGCGATTTCATCGAGTGCCGAAACAATAATTCCGTCGGCTTGCTGTGCTGCCAATGCCTTGCGAATGCGTTCCAATTTTGAAGCAACGGTTTCGCCTGCAAACTCTAAAGGTTGTATTTCAACTTTATTTTTAGGAATTTCTGGGCGGTCATTCCAAATATTTTTGAGTGGGTCGAAGTCTGTTCTGATGAAGAAATCTCCGCAATCGCTCAAGTCCCAGACAAGGTCTGAGATAAAAGCATTCGAACAAACTGAGCCGTCAATGCCTATATTTACATTGTCGCAACCTTTAAATTCGCTTGCTAACCATTCTGAAATAGAAGGAGTACCCTCTATGCGCTCTTTCATCAGCACATAGTCGGTTCCCTTTAATTGCTCTTCGGCAGCAATAAAATAGCGTGAATCAGTCCAAAGAGCAGCACTTTTCAGCGTTACCACCGCCGTTCCTGCCGAGCCATCGAAGCCTGAAATCCACTCACGACCTTTCCAATGGTCAGGTATATATTCGCCTTGATGTGGGTCGGTACTTGGAAAAATGAAAGCAGAAAGGTCTTGCGCTTTCATTATTTCGCGTAATTTGTTTAATCGTTCTTGTATTTTGTTCTCCATACTATGTCTTGTTTTTGATTTTTATGATAGGTATTTAGGCAAAAACTCTGCGCTACAAAGGTAAATAATTTTGGAGAAATATCATAATAATACTTTATTAAACCGTTTTTTTTATCCTTTAAAACTCTTATATTTAACCTTTTATGCAAAAATATTGCCAACGAGTGCAATACAAACTTGTTTGAATATTGCCGAGTGCAGCTATATTTTATGCAAAAAAATAATAGCCTTATTATCATTTTAGAACAATATGTTTTATCTTTGCATAGAATATTGTGTGCGCAGCAAATAGGAAGGAATTTTTCTTTTTATTTGTTGGAAACATCTACATTTGCGAACTAATTAATCTGAATAAAAGATGAAAAAGAATTTTCTAATCGACAATAAAGTATTTTTTATTTCTCTATTTGTCAAATTTTTGCTGTTTGATTTGCTTTGGGCATTGCAAACTACATTTACCTTATTCTCTATTCCAGACCTTTATATCAATACAATTGCGTTTGCTTTCCTCTTTTCTTTACCAATAGTTCTGACGAAAAATAAGAAAATACATGTTGCTTTGATGCTTTTGTTGGATTGTATTTTAATTGCCAACCTCATGTATAATCGCACTTACAATACGATAATTCCATTTGATTCTTACTTTAGAATTGGCAATTTGAAGGACTTTTCAGAGAGTGTTATCGACCAAATGCGTTGGTATGATGTTGTTTTACCGCTCGAAACTCTCTTTTTTTCAATATTATTATGGAAAAAGAAAAACAAATTTGACCATAGTTTGCGACAATATGCTTATGCAACAGGCTTGGCATTTGCATTGTCTGCAATCATTATTCTATGTCGAGGTGGCTTTGAAAAAGCAATAGAAAAACTTCAAACTCCTAACTCTTATACTTGTGTTGGTCCTGTTTATACCGTTTTTGGGTGCATACTTTACGACATAATACATGAAAATGAGGCATACACGGACGAGAAAAAGCAAATGGTTGAGGCTTGGTTTAAGGCGCAACCTCAATACAAACCATTGGGTAAAACCATTGCCGAACGACGTAATTTAATCATTATCTACTGTGAATCTTTGGAAAGTTGGTGTATCGAAAAGAGTATTGAAGGAAAAGAAATCACCCCAAATTTGAACCAATTGCTAAGAGAAAAGAATACAATTTATGCTCCCTACGTTTTAACTCAGGTAAGGGGAGGACGTTCTATTGACGCCCAATTAATGTTAGATGCGGGATTATTGCCGATTCAGAACGGAAGTTATGCGTTTAAATACCCTACCAATCATTTTAAAACCCTTATTAAAGCCATGAAAGAACAAAGGCCAACGAAAGCCTATTTGCTCACCGTGGACAAACCTATCATATGGAATCAAAAGATAATAGGACAGCAATTTGGCTTTGATAAGATGTATTTTAAAAAAGATTGGAAGCCAACCGAAACTATGGGACCACAGAAAAATTTGGCTGATGGTGCCTTTGTCGAACAAGTAATAGAGAAGATGAAGCATGGCGAAATATGGAAAAATGGAGAAAATGCAGTCATTCAGATGGTTACTTATTCGGGGCATTCACCTTTTAAACTCCCTGAAACGATGCAGAAGATGAAACTAAAAGAAACTTATCCGAACAAAATGGGCGATTATATGCTTACTGCAAATTATACAGACGATGCGTTAGGAAAGTTCATAACCTATTTAAAAACAAGAAAAGATTTTGATAAAACAATGATAGTTATCGTTGGCGACCACGAAGGATTGGCTGCTGACAGACAAGAAATTTGTAGTTCTCCGAAAGCTAAAAATATCGTTTCAAATCACGAATATACCCCTTTCATTGTCATCAATGCACCTATGAGCCTACGATACGAAAAAGTAATGGGGCAAATCGACCAATATCCAACATTATTACAACTTTTAAAACTCGATAATTATCCATGGAAAGGTTTGGGACAGAGTATTTTAGACACAACAAAACGCCCTGTTGCTGTTGGCTCAAAACTGAATGTTGAAAAGTCAGATAAAACGATTTCTGAACCTCAAATACAGCATGCAATACAAGCATTTGATATTTCAAATACAATTTTGAAATATGATTTGTTAAAATGAATGTCCTCTTTCGCGAGATATTGTTGATTTAAACAATTTACCTGCTGGTATTTATATTGTTAAGGCTGGTAATATATGACTCTTTTAGTCTATAATAAAGAGCCTTTTCACCAGTTGCCGGATTAAAACGTGTCTGTACATTTGCGTGCATAGGTGCAAAGTAACAAAAAAAATTGATATGCTGGTGTCCTACAAATCAGATTTACTCCGTATTCAGAAAACGCTACGGCTGATTATTAAGTACTTAGCAAACCTGAAACCCTCAAAACACACTGAAAATTTATGAAAAATAATTATGCCCGTTAAACTTGGGTTAAAAACTGTGTATAAATGTTTAATGCAAAAACTTGAGTGGAATCGTTGAAATAGAATCGTGAAACAATAAAAATGCTGTTGTTTTCCAAGAAAATCGTTTCTGTTTTTCAAAACCTACACTTTCGTCAGGTCAAACCTATGCTTTTGCATTGCAAAACAGCCGCTTTCGCATTGCAACTAATCAACGAAAATAAAGAAATATTGAAGTTGGTGTAAACTGACTGATAATGAGCAGGAAACGGAATAATTTGCATAGAAATTCCCTTTTCAAAAAAGGCAGGTATATGCAGATTTAAGCAGAAGTTCAGTTACCAAACCGTTACCCGATTTCGTCATAGGTAACGATGGAGTAATATTCGGTAACTGAATTATTTTCGCGCGTGTGGCTGTTGCGACGGTCGGCAGTTTTCTGCATAAGTGAGGAACGCTTTGAATTTGGTAATTTTGCCACAAAACATCAAAGCGTATGAAAACAGAAAAAATGAAGGTGTTGCTCTACCTCAAAAAGAGCGGTCTGGACAAGTCGGGCAAGGCTCCCATTATGGGACGTATTACACTTGGAAGGAGTATTGCACAGTTCAGTTGTAAACTCTCCTGCAATCCTGACTTGTGGAATCCCCGTGAGAGCAGAATGGACGGAAAAAGTCGTGAGGCGGTGGAAGTGAATGGCAGGTTGGAGAACTTGCTGCTGTCCATTCAGTCAGCTTATCAGTCTTTGCTTACAAGAGGTTGCTCATTTGACGTAACCGACGTGAAGGAACAGTTTCAAGGCAGTGTGCAGGCACGGTGTAGGCTCATTGAAAGATTGGATATGCTTATCCGAGAAAAAGAAAGCCATATCGGTGTTGACATTAGGAAAGAGTCCATGGCAGGCTATCACTCCACGAGAATCCACTTGCAGGAATTCATCCAAAAGAAGTATAAGGTTTCAGACTTGGCTTTCTCACAACTGACAGAGAACTTTATCCATGAGTTCCAGCAGTACTTCTTGGGAGAGTGTGGATTTCAGGAAAGCTCATTCTACAATGTCGCCACCCATTTGAAGACGGTATGCAGGCTGGCTTACCGTGAGGGGTTGGCTGATGTACTTCTATTTGACAAAGCCAAAATCAGCAAGGGCAACAAGAAGCTCCCCAAAGCACTTGACAGAGGGGAATTTGAGAAGTTAAAGACTCTCCACTTTGAGGAGTTGGAGGGGGAAATGGAAACGGCAAGAGATAACTTCCTCTTTGCCTGTTATACAGGTGCAGCATATTGCGACCTGATGGAACTTAACAAGTCCCATCTTGTGCGTGATGACAAGGGTAGCCTTTGGCTGAAGTTCAACCGCCACAAGACAGGTGTGCCTTGCCGTGTCAAACTGCTGCCCGAAGCCATACGGCTGATGGAGAAGCTCCACAGCGATGAAAGGGAAACATTGCTCCCTTTCATGGGATATGCCACTTACCAATCTTATTTGAAAGCCCTGCGGCTTCGTGCAGGAATCTCCTTTCCCTTTACCACACATACCGCAAGACACACCTTTGCCACGCTCATCACGCTTGAGCAAGGAGTACCGATTGAGACCGTGAGTAAGATGCTGGGACATTCCAATGTAAGCATGACCGAGCGTTATGCAAAGGTTACACCCCAAAAACTCTTTGAGGAGTTTGACCGTTTCCTTTCTTTCACCGAAGAGATGCAACTGGCTATCTAATCCTTATCAAGTCATTTGATTTCTTATCTATTCATTTAATTAACTTCAAACCACCAAGACAATGAGAAGTACATTCAAGATACTGTTTTACATCAACAGACAGAAGACAAAGGCAGACGGCAACACCGCCATTCTCTGCCGTATCACCATAGACGGAAAGAGCACCGCCATTACCACAGGAGAAGAGTGTAAAGCCTCCGAGTGGAACGCCAAGCAGGGTTTGACGACTGACAGGAAGACCAATCAAAGAATCAATGAGTTCAGGGATTTGGTGGAAAAGACCTATCGGAACATTCTTGTAAAGGATGGAGTAGTAAGTGTGGAACTTGTAAAGAACCGCTTACAGGGTATTGCCACTAATCCGACCACGCTCCTTGCCATGAGCAGGGCGGAACTGCAAGCAGTCAAGGAAAGTGTTGACAGATCAAGGGCAGAGGGAACTTACCTGAACCTGTTCTATTCTGACAGAAATCTCCGTGAATTTGTAGAAAACAAAGGAGAACAGGACATACCCATCGGAACAATTACAGAGGACTTGTTCGAGGAATACCGCTTCTTTCTCAAAAAACGTGGGCTGAAAGCATCCACCGTCAACAGCAACCTCTGCTGGCTGAGCCGACTGATGTTCCGTGCGGTCAGCAAGAGAATTATCCGCTGCAATCCGTTTAAGAATACCAAGTATGAGAAAGAGGAAAAGAAGATACGCTTTCTGCAAAAGAGCGATGTGATGAAACTTATGGCAATGAAGATGAACGACAAGGAAGCGGAGCTGGCAAGACTGATGTTTGTCTTTTCCTGCTTCACAGGCTTGGCTATCTCAGATATGGAGAATTTGGAATACAAGCATATCCAAACGGCAGCGGACGGACAGATGTACATAAGAAAGGAACGTCAGAAGACCAAGGTTGAGTTCATCGTGCCGTTACATCCCATAGCTGAAGCCATCATCAGCCATTGTAGGAAAGAGCAGGAAAGAAGCGAGGAACATCTGATGGTGAAAGAAAAGGGCGACCGCCTTGTCTTTCACCGTGATTGCAGCCGTAGTGTCATGGATACCAAGCTGAGCATCGTGGGAAAGGCTTGCGGTATCAGAGAGCGTTTGTCCTACCACATGGCTCGTCACACATTCGGCACGATGAGTCTGAGCGCAGGAATCCCTATCGAGAGTATAGCCAAGATGATGGGACACGCCTCCATATCAAGCACTCAAATTTATGCGCAGGTGACGGATAGTAAGATTTCGGAGGACATGGACAGGCTTATCGCCAGGTACAAGGCGAAGGACAAAAATACCGTAAATGCAGATGTGGAAGCAACAACAGACACAAAGACAATTCCCTTTGCTGTCAATTCAAATGGCAGAAAGGAGGAAACGGCATGAATACGAGCTATAAATCAAAAACAAAGACCAGCACGGACAATAATCGCAGTTACTTTGATTGGGGTTGCAATATGCAAGTCATCCGCAAGGGAATCGGAGACATAGCCATGACGGAGGGAGAACTTACAAGGTTCTTCGGAGTAACGTGGAGAAAACTTAATCATAGACTGCAAACACTTATGAAATCCTCCACCTTGCATCCCGATGAGAGGGGTGCAGGTGAAGAGCCTGTTTTCATCAGCGGACAATTGAAAGGCTATGCGCCACTCTATCCGCTTCCTATCATCATTGCCCTGTCCTTTCTGTTGGACAGCACGGAAGCACATTTGTTCAGAAAGTACATCAGTAGAAAATTGCAGGCAGAGACTGCCATTGTAACGCCAATCTTCCTGTTGAGCAATACCAAGAACCGATGAATATATTTCCTTTTTTTTCACCGATATTATCCTACTACATAACTACAATATGAGGTAATATAGTGAAAGAAAAGGATTAGAATGTAGTTAGAAATTATCCTACATGTTACTACTTTTTGACTACATATTAATGTTGAAATATTTTCAAATAAACTCTATTGTGGTATTGTGTATAATTAAGGGACGGTATTTGATGACGCATTTCAGACCATAACACGGTTGCTGTAACTATTCAGCGGTTATTAAAGTTGAATATCAGCAACTTATAAGCACAACATTGTGGTTAAAAACCTCAAAATGACATTATTCGCTTGATTTTGTTTATATCTAATTCTGTAACTTGCTGATAATCAATGATAATTTATATGCCTTACCGCTGAATAGTTACACGTGCTGCTCTGCAGTTAAATTTTCAAAAAAAATGGAAAAATAATTGTTTGCTTTGTTTTTTATTGTTATCTTTGGCGCGAAATACAATTTTTGAGGAGGAATGATTTTTATGAAATATGTTTTTATTTCGATATTAACAATTCTTTTGGTTAGTTGTCAAGAAGAAGACGCTAATCATCTTTTGCGTTATTCCATGAAAGATGGAATGATTTTGTATACACAAGAAGATGTGTGTAATTATGAAAGCGCAAACTCTTTTTTAAATGCAGAGAGCAATTTTAGAAAAAAGCCCGAAGATGTCGTAATAAATCAAGACTCTAAGAAAGATTCGACATATGGATATGACGAAATATTGTCAGTTTCTTGGGAAAGAGCAAAATTTGGGAAATGGATAGAAAAATATAATTTGGACAAAAAAAAGACATATTTTGTGCAAACCATTAAAGTTATTAAACTTATTCCGTCTTCTGGTGAATATGCTCTAACAGAAGGTTTCTATAATGATTATAATAAAGATTCTATTGGAGTAAATCTAAATACAGGGAAGAGGGGATTCATTGTTTCTTCTAGCAACACAAATGGTAGATATGAAGCGTATACTATTATGAAAAAGATTGGATATGATGATAATGGAAACAGTGTCGGTTTTTACTATCCAATTAAACCATCAAATATTAAATGGAAATATTTTAAAATCAAAACAATATGGTGATGAAAAAACTTTTCTTATTATCAATTATGGCTTTTGCCATATCAGTAACATCATGTACTAACGATTCACAAGACGAATTGGTTTCAAATGGTACTGCATTATCAAAGCGAACTGCAGAAGATGCAAATACAGTGATTACGGACAAAGGTGAGTTGATTCACCTTGAAGACACAACTGTATACACGGCTAAACTTTCTGACTTTATTTCAACTACTAATTCTGAGCCCGACGCTTGGAGTTCCAATCAAACACGAGCTTCAAACGATTCGTATCCCAAGAAAATAACGGTAAAAGGGTTTGATCGCAAAGAACAATTTGGTGGGTATAAAAAAATGATTTTTTCAGATGCAGAAAAATATGGTTTATACAAAGGCAGTATATATTTAGTATGCTTTTATAAGATATATAAAGACTTAGCCCAAAGTAACAATGAGAGTATTAAACCTAGAAACTATAACACAAACCCAGATGATGTTGCAATGGGATGGGCACCAGATGAATATGACAAAAACGGTAAATTAATAAAAGGCTTCACAAATACAACGAATAGTATAAATGGTTTTGTAACAGCATCAACCATCTTACGTTATGTGAAGTGTGACATAAGTGGGGCTTCTTATGATAGATTTATCCCTTATACTCCTCAAAATTTAGTTTGGCAGTATGTTTTAAACTATTCTGAGAGTTGGGATTAATTAGATATTTATGTAAGGATTAATGTATAAAAAATGATATTTGTATTTTTACGAATATCATTTTTTATACAACCTGTTTCGTAATAGTTTTATAAAATTAAAGTAATCGTCTGAATTAAGTCCTCATTCATAGTGTAAGCCTCGTACTCCTTTCCTTTATGCTCAAACACCACATTTAATTATCCACATATTATGTTTGCAGGAAGACTGTCAAGAGTCGTTGCATTTTAATTGCAGCTTTTATCGCCTCAAAACACTATAAATAAGACGACTTCGTTCGGATGTTACATGCGGAGGATTCTCCTTGATTTATTTTCCATCACTTATAATTATCTTCCAACATCTTCTCCAAATCCGAAGCCTTGTAGAGAATCTTCCCTGCAAATTGTGTGTAGGGAATAATTCTCCTGTCCCGATAGTCTTGCAAGGTGCGAGGGCTGATATACAGCCGCTCGCATACTTCCTTACCCGTCAGGAAATGCTCACCGCCAAACAGCGGTTTGTGTGTCTGTGCCACTTCCTTTATCCGTCTGTTCACTCCCTCAACTGCGGAGAGCACCACCAGCATATCGTCCGCATCCATGTTCAAGTCTCTTACCTGTTCCATATTTCTCTTTCCTTATTTGTTATTTTTAAATTTGTCTTTTCGATTTATCCGATTTGGTTTGGAGCAATAGCTCCACATCCTCACGCCTGTAATAGCACTTATGCCCGATTTGCGAGAAAGGCAACACACCTGTATCCCGATGGTGCTGCAATGTGCGCTTGCTGATGTTAAGCAACTTGCATACATCACCGTTGTGCAGCCAATCGGTGTGCTTGCTTTGTTCCCCGAATACCTTGTGGCAGGTCTCGGCAAGACAGAGAATCTCATTCTTGAGCCTTGTCCAATTTGAATCCGTAATGATAAAATATCCCATAGTTTTATAATTGTTTTGTTTGTAATTCCGTCTTATTGGTATTGACAATACCTTTGCCTGTTCTGCGTTTCACCGCACGTTTATGCCTGCAAAAATATGATGAGTTTGTCATACTTCAAAGCAGCAGGGAACAGCAGGGAAATATCGGGAATTTCAAGGAAAAGCTAACGCATTTTATCGGCAGCCGTTTGCACCTTCTTACCCTGTTTTCTTCTTTCACCGTCCGTTGGGTACAAAGATACGGTGATGCATCTCCTATTCAATCGTTTTTCGCCCAAGTGGCAGCTTGTGGCACTCTTGGTGTAAACAAACGCTACCTTATTTCTGTGCTGATACTATTGTTTGCAATATCGGTGCAGAATACCGCATACATGCGCAAAAGGTACACTCCTGCCTCTGCCTTTTCTTGTTATTTTATCATCTTCTTTGACTTAGTTTTAGTTTAAATCAGTCTTTTCTCTCTCTATTTCCATAAAAATCCATGAGAAATTCATAGCCAATGAGTGCAACATTATGCAAGCACTCCCCGAATGCTTGGAACTTTCCCATTCTCTTCGTAACTTCACTCTTGGAAACCAAACCAAGCAGATAATGAAAAAGAATGCAGATAAAGGCAAATCGGAGGGCGAAAACAATATGCCCAAGCAAAGGAAGACTTCCTCAAAAAACGGTGAGATAGAAACCTATCTTTCCTCTCGCTATGAGTTCAGATACAACACGGTGTTGGGAAGAACTGAATACAGGGACAAGGACGATACTCACTTCTCAAAAGTGGGTCGCTATGAAATCAACACGCTCCGCAGGGAACTTGACAACGATGTGGGGATTATCACATCTTCCGACAACCTCTATTCCATCATCGAGAGCAGCTTCTCGCCACGCATCAACCCCATACAAGAGTATTTCAAAGCGTTGCCCTTGCTGGATATAGGCAGTAGTTGTAGTAACACTAACGAATACAATAGTTGCCGCAATGCTTCCTCCCTTTCACTGAAAGCCATTCCTGACTTGGCAAGTTGCGTAGTTGTTCGCAACTCTGACAAGTGGCTGCCGTACCTTACTAAATGGCTCGTAGCAGTGGTTGCCAATGCCATGGACAACCGTGAGTGCCGTAACCATACCTGTCTTGTACTAACAGGCGAGCAGGGCAAGTTCAAGACAACGTTCCTTGACTTGCTTTGTCCTCCTGCTTTGCATGGTTACAGCTACACGGGCAAGATATATCCGCAGGAGAAGGACACACTTACCTATATCGGGCAAAACCTCATCGTAAACATCGACGACCAACTTAAAGCCCTCAACAAGCGTGACGAGAACGAACTGAAAAACCTCATCACCTGCCCGATGGTCAAGTATCGTATGCCCTATGATAAATATGTGGAGGAACACCCCCACTTGGCAAGTTTCGTGGCATCGGTAAACGGCAACGACTTTCTTACAGACCCTACAGGAAGCAGACGCTTCCTGCCCTTTGAAGTGCTTTCCATAAATATTGAGAGAGCAAAAGCTATCTCGATGGACAATGTTTATGCGGAAGCCAAAGCCCTGTTAAAGTTAGGTTTTCGCTATTGGTTTGATGATGACGAGATTGCCGAACTATATAGAGAGAGTGAAGACTTTCAAGTACAAACTGCAGAGATGGAGCTTTTGTTGCGTTGTTTTAAAAGCCAACGGAGGATGAAAGTTATTCGTTAATGACCACTACGGAGATACTTACCTATTTGGGTATTTATACTCACCAATCACTTGTTGCCAAGCGTATGGGCGAAGCCTTGAAGAAAGCAGGATACATAAAGGTGAGCAAACGAAGAAACGGAGGTAGCCCCATCTATGTCTACAAAATTAGGAAAATCTTGCCCTGCCCGCTCCTTAAAACTTGTAGTAGCCAAATGTAGTAGAATGTGTAGTATTGTCTTATACTACAAAGTAACACTGATTATCAATCACTTATCACAAAATAGTATGTAGTAAGAAGAAAGATGAAAAAGTTTGGAGGGGGAAAACTTTGGAAACAGTAAAACCATAAAAACAGACAAATATAAATAATTATCATTCAACCCATTAAAGTATCAAAGCAATGAAAGAAGAAGATTTATCACGCATCAAGCAATACCCCATCGTGGAGTATCTTGAAAGGAAAGGCATCAAGCCTGTACGTAGGACACCTTCCTATGTGCTGTACCGCTCACCACTCAGAGAGGAAACGCATCCGAGTTTTAAGGTGGACACACAGAAGAACCTCTGGATAGACTATGCCGAAGGTAGGGGCGGAAGTATTATTGACCTCTGTATGCGTTTGGAGAGCTGCACGCTATCGGAAGCCATTTGCCGTTTGGAACAAAACGCTTCCGATAATATAACATATAGTTCTCGTAAAGACTTCGTGCCAAATAATTCCCAGCCTGTGATGGCTGTAAATGGAGCAAGGAGACTGATAGAAATATCAGACACCCTGCCACCACATTTGCAGGAATATCTTACGAAGGAACGCTGCATTGACATGGAAAAGGCTATACCTTTCCTCAAATGTATCAGCTATGAGGTAAGGAGCAGACTCTATCAAGCCATCGGCTATGCTAATCTCTCTGGCGGCTATGAGCTTCGTGACGACAAGACGTTCAAGGGAACGATAGCTCCGAAGGACATTACTCTGATATTTACGGACAAACAGACAAAACACGCAATAGACAAGCCACTGCCTGTATGCGTGTTTGAGGGCTTTATGGACTTCCTCTCCTTTCTTTCAATGAAAGAGGAGATAGCCAGCCACTGCCTTGTGATGAACTCCGTGAGCAATGTGGCAAGGACAGTTCGCTATCTGAACGATCAACACCTGCCCCATATCCTTGCCTTCCTTGACAATGATGAAGCAGGGCGAAGGGCTACTAACGATTTCATCAGAGCTGGTTTCAAGGTGGAGGATATGTCCCGATATTACAAGGACTTCAAAGACCTCAACGAGTTTCATGTCAGCCGTATGCGTAAACAGGAGCAGCAGAAAGTGCAGGAACGGATACGGATGTCGGTTAAAGAACAAAATCAAAACATGAAATCAAAACAAGTCAAACATAAAATGAGATAAAAACATAGAAAAGCAAAAAGTCAGTAACGAGGGAATGAAGAATACAATCCATTCCGACAAGCAGTATTTTGGACTAAATCAGATAGAAAATTCGTCTGAACATATCATTGCCGAACTTCGGGCAAGGAAAGCAAGACTTATTCAAGAGCCTAACGAACAGAACACAGAGAACACTACGCACTCTGAACCTGCGCAGCATACAGAGAACGCAACCGTTCAAAGGCGCATCAGTGCCAAGATGAGAAGGGAAACGCTCGAAGCCTACAAGCAAACCTACCTTGTCCCAACAAGACTGAGCAACCGAAAGGCGGTCTATCTGAGCCGAGAAACGCAGGAGCGTGCCGACTTCATCGTGCGCAGATTGGGCGACAGGGGCAGCAACCTTTCAAGTTTCGTGGAAAACATCGTGCGCCTCCATCTGGAGGAGTATGGTGAAGACATAGAGAAATGGAGGAGATTGTAAATCACAGGAAAAGGGTCGAGGACTTTTGGGAAAAGGGGCTATTATTCCACTCAAAACCCTCAACCCTTTTTTAGAGAACATAGCAACAGAAATTGGTCAAACATACTGAATGATGGGAACACCACGAACGCAGTTAAACACAGAATGCGCGGCATTTACTTTTCTGCAGCAAAACGCCTTGTGCGTAAACGTTTCGTTAGCTGATATTGCAAGACGTCAGTTTGTACCCACAAACTGCTCTTGCTCCCCTCGTCAGACTGTCGGGGAGATTAGACCGTAATCACTACGTTCTCATCGGTCAGCATTCAGAAATTAAGCAACAACAAATCATCTATAATGATTAACTCTTAAAGGAAACTTATATGAATAGATACAAAGGAAAAGCTGCCCGATGGCAGTCAAAGGATAAGGAAGAACAGCGGATGAACAAGACAGAGTTCATCAAGATAAGATGCACCTTAGAGGAGAAGCATCGTATCAAGTCAAAAGCGGAAAGTACAGGGCGGAAGTTCTCAGAGTACTGCCGTGAGATACTCCTTAACGGAGAAGTAACAGCTGTTCCCAAGATGACAGACAATGAGAGGGAAGCCATTGCCATTCTTCAACATACAGGAAGGTTCTACGGGCAGGTTTCCAATCTCATCAAGCTCAAGGACGAGGATTGGCTACATATCACCAAGAACCTTTCGCTATGTGCCAAAGAGGCATTTAAGCGGTTTTACGACCCGCATTTTCGTGTGGATGATGAGGTATATAAGGTCTTAAATCTAACAAGAAATGATAGGTAAATGCAAGGCGATAGCGCACGGAAGCACAGCTTTGGACTATATTTTCAGGGAAGGCAAACTCGGTAGTCGGCTTGCATTCCACAATCTTTGCAGCAGAGATCCAAAGACCATCTACGAGGAAATGAAAGTAGTCAGCGATTACAACAGCCGTTGCAGGAACAAGTTTCTCCGTATCGAAATCGGCATCGCACCGCAGGACGAGAAAAAACTGCCCGTGTCCGAACTGATGCGGATCGCCCATTTGTTTGCCAAGCTAATGGGACTTGACAACCATCAATGGGTGGCGGTAACGCACAAGGACACTGACAACACACACATTCACATCATTGCCAACCGCATCAGTCTGTACGGAGAAGTCTATGATACCACTTTTGTGAGCAACAGGGCAGCAAGGATGGCGGAGGAAATCAGTCGGGAGAAAGGCTTGACCATCGCAAAGGAGGTCAAGGCGAAAAAGCAGCATCAGGAGCCAAAAGCCAGTCCAATAAGAGAGCAGACAAAACAGCAAGTACAACAAATCTGCTATGCCCTGCTTGACAAGTACAAAGGTATAGGTATCACCAGGCATTCCATGTTCCTTTACGAGTTGAACAAGAACGGCATCACCATAGAGCGTATGAAGAACAAGCAGGGCAAGGTCTATGGCTTGAAGTTCTCATTTGGTGGACAATCGTTCAAGGCTTCCGAAATCGGCAGGGAGTTCGGCTACCATTCCTTGCAGAAGAACTTTGAAACAACCAACAAGGAAGAATCAAGGAAACCACATCTAACAGTACAAGAGCCAACAGACAAGAACAAATATCCCGATACAGGTTATCAACTCATACCTCCAAGCCGCTCCTCAATTTCACGAGACAATGACACACCACAAGTGCAGAATCCCATTGGTGCGGTGGCAGACACCATCGTTAGCGCAGCCGATGAAGTTGTGGAAGAGTTAGGCGATTTGATTACACCTACTACGCAAGGCAATGACTATGCCGAAGCTGCATGGCAGCGCAAACTCAGATACCAAGCTAACAGAAAGAAGAAACGTGGAAGGGGATTATAACTCACGCCTGAACAAAATGCAGAAAGAAGAATATCTCATTAAAAATGCTTGTTATTCGGTAACAAAGTATTATCTTTGCAAACGGAATAACAAGCGTTCTTTGTTAGGCAGAAAGCAGCGAAGCCAAGTAGCTCGCTCGTTTCCAAATCGTTACCTGTTTAGTTGTGTCAATAAGGTAACTTCTTTATTTTCAGATAGATATATTTTTATAATTATCTTAGCGTGCAAAACAATAGCTTTTGCAACGCTATTTCTATTCTTTATATTACCTTTATTGTTTATTTTGCGAACATTTTATGCGTGTTTTGTTGCACAAATATCCCATAGATGGGCGCAAAAGTTTCACTACTAAAAAGTTACGTTTGCACACCAATCTTGCGTTTATTTGCGAATAATATTTTTGTAGTTCGTAAAATCCGCCTTCTTGCCAATGTTTCACGCTTTATTTTTAACAAATTCGACTCTTGTTTGTATATAATTAACAAAATAAAGAGACTGATAGGAGTTGTTGGATTTTGTTGTTAAAACCTATTTTCCTATCTTTGCTTTTGAATTGATGTAACGTAATGAACTAAAAACAAGTTTATGAAGAGATATTTAACCCTTGCGGTTTGTTTTGTATTGATGGCGATGCTGACCTCGTGTATAGTCTTTCGTGAAATGCGCGCATTGGTGAAGCACGCACCCAGTATTCGTGATGGTCGGTTGTTTGCACACGATACCATTGCCAACGATGCCAAGAATGTGTTCCATTTTGCGGAAATGCCATTGCATCAGCGTGTGTTGGATACTTTGAAACTTACGTTTGCTAATTACAAGAAGCCTGTAAAGGATAAAACTTTTGCTGAATATACTTGTATGGACGGTGGGGCGTCGGCGTTTATCATCATTCAGAACGACACGATAAAATACGAACATTACAATGGTTGGTTGAAGAAATTGGGTCATTCGAATATCTTTTCTGTGTCTAAATCGGTAACTGCACTGATGTGTGGCATTGCTGTGAAGGAGGGAAAAATACGGAGCATAGACGACTGTGTTACCGATTATGTTCCAGAGCTGCGCAATGCTGACGAGCATTTTCAGCGACTGACGATACGCCATTTGTTGAATATGCAGGCTGGATTGAAGTATAGCGAAAACTATTCAAATCCGTTTTGCTCAATGGCGTTGCTGTATTTCGGGCATAATGCCCTTAAACAGATAAAGAAGTTGAAGTTTAAAGATGAGCCGGGAACTAAATACGAGTATAACAGTATGACGACTGCCATATTGAGCTATGTGTTGGAACGAGCGACGGGTGTGAAATATGCAGATTATCTGAGCGAAAAGCTTTGGAAACCGCTCGGTATGGAGACGCAGGCAACCGTAACGCTCGACAGTAAGAAACACCGCAATGCCAAAAGCTATGGAGGCATAAATACCAATGTTCGCGACTTGGCAAAGATAGGCAGGTTGGTGCTGAATCAAGGCAGTTGGAACGGAAAGCAGATTGTCGATTCTGCTTGGATAGCACAGATGTACGTGCCTGCAATGAAAGAAAGCAAAGACAAATACTCGTTAGGTTGGTATAATTTCTCTAAGAGTAAAGCCATTTGTGCTATAGGACTTTTCGGTCAAACCATCTTCGTTTATCCCAAATACAATGTTGTTGCCGTGCGCTTAGGCGAAAACAAACGGTGCCAATACGATGTGCTTGTGCGAGATGTAGTAGATTTATTTGCAAAGAAAGGAGTTAAGTGGTGAGTTGTTAGACGGTAGGGAAAGGGCGCAGAAACCGAATTTTAGCACCTCTGAAATGCCTAAAACGCAGAAAAAACCGTCAATTATTTGGTAGATAGGAAAATAAGCAGTAATTTTGCACCCGCTAAAGTGGTGTCATGCCGCTTGGCAATGTATAACATATTTAATAATAAAAACAAACAAGCATGATTATTGTACCAGTTAAGGACGGTGAAAACATCGAAAGAGCACTTAAAAAGTTTAAGAGAAAGTTTGAAAAAACAGGTGTAGTAAAAGAATTACGCTCACGCCAACAGTTTGACAAACCTTCTGTTAAGAAGCGCTTGAAGATGGAACGCGCCATTTATGTACAGCAACTTCGCGACGCAGAAGAATAAAAATTTTTGCGTAAAAATTTGGTAGTTCAGATAAATTTCCGTAATTTCGTTGCCAAGAGATAAGTATTAGCAACGTGTTGAACATTGAAGACTTTTTGAAGTACCTGACGTTTGAGCGGAATTATTCGCGAAGAACAATAGGGGAGTACAGCGAAGACCTGCACGGGTTTGAACAGTTCTACAAAAAGTTGGACGATGAGTTGTCTTGGGAAAACATCGATACAGATGTGGTTCGAGATTGGGTGGAATACATGATGGATAAAGGTAATACCGCAACTTCTGTGAATAGAAGATTAAGCGCATTACGTTCATTCTACCGATATGCGTTAAAAAGAGGGCTCGTTGAGAACGACCCAACCTACAAATTACAAGGACTAAAAAGAAAAAAGCCGCTGCCTCAATTCTTAAAAGAAGCAGAAATGGACACACTTTTAGTATCTGAAATGTGGGGAAATACCTATAAAGATGTACTTGCGCGTACCATTATATTGACATTCTACTCAACAGGAATTCGAGTTTCCGAACTCGTGGGATTAAATAACAAAGATATTAATATCGTAACCCACGAAATAAAAGTTACAGGAAAGCGCAATAAGCAGCGCATCATTCCTTTTGGCAAAGAACTCGAAGAACAAATAGGCACTTATCAAAAACTGCGGAACGATGAAATAGGCGAACAAGAAGCCTTATTCGTAACCGCAAAAGGCGAGCGAATCACCACTGCTCAAGTAAGAACAATGGTAAAAGCAAACCTTGCTAAAGTTTCAACATTAAAGAAAAAGTCGCCACATGTGCTACGGCATACATTTGCGACCGCTATGCTTAACAATAAAGCTGGATTGGAAAGCGTGAAAAAACTCTTAGGGCATGAAAGCATTGTTACCACAGAAGTTTACACGCATGTAACTTTCGAACAGCTCAAAAAAGCATACAACGAAGCCCACCCAAGGGCATAACCTTTAAAAATAGGAGGGAATTATGGACATTAAAATTCAAGCAATTCATTTTGACGCTACCGAGAAATTAGAAACTTTCATCAATAAGAAAGTAGAAAAACTACAAAAGTCTCATGAAGACATTCAGAAAGTAGAGGTGCAATTAAAGGTTGAGAAACCAGCAACAGCAAATAATAAAAATGCAAGTATAACTGTTACAATCCCAGGAGGTACACCGTATGCAGAAAAAACATGCGATACCTTTGAAGAAGCAGTTGATTTGTGCTTAGATGCTATCAAGGTTCAACTCGCCAAAGTAAAAGAAAAGCAAAGAAAATAATAAAAAAACTCCATGTTTTCTTGGAGAATAAAAAATAAAACACTACCTTTGCAGCCGTTTTACGACTAAAAGTAAAAACGAGTAGCCAAACGGCTGCAATCGCCTCTTTAGCTCAGTTGGCCAGAGCACGTGATTTGTAATCTCGGGGTCGTTGGTTCGAATCCGACAAGAGGCTCTCTTAAAAAGAGAAACAGAATGGCTTGGGTAGTTTCCAGAGTGGCCAAATGGGGCAGACTGTAAATCTGCTGCTTCTAGCTTCGGTGGTTCGAATCCATCACTACCCACCAAAGAGTTTCGTTAAGACGACTTTCGCATGCGAACAGAGTTGAAACGAATTATTGCGGAAATAGCTCAGTTGATAGAGCACTAGCCTTCCAAGCTGGGGGTCGCGGGTTTGAGCCCCGTTTTCCGCTCACTCTTGCTGTAATAGCTCAGTGGTAGAGCACTTCCTTGGTAAGGAAGAGGTCCTGAGTTCAACTCTCAGTTACAGCTCTACATTTCTGTTCAATTACAGAATAGAAAGAAAAACAAAGATTATTCATTTATAAATTAAAAAATAAGCTATGGCTAAAGAGACATTTCAGCGTACCAAGCCGCACGTAAACATTGGTACAATCGGTCACGTAGACCACGGTAAGACTACATTGACAGCTGCCATTTCTAAGACTCTTCACGATAAGGGTTTCGGCGGTGAGGATGCTAAGTCTTTTGATCAAATCGACAACGCTCCTGAAGAAAAGGAACGTGGTATTACTATCAACTCTTCACACATCGAGTACGAAACAGAAAAGCGTCACTATGCACACGTAGACTGTCCTGGTCACGCCGACTATGTAAAGAACATGGTTACTGGTGCTGCTCAGATGGACGGTGCAATCTTGGTTTGTGCTGCTACAGATGGTCCTATGCCTCAAACTCGTGAGCACGTATTGCTCGCTCGTCAGGTAAACGTACCTCGCTTGGTAGTATTCTTGAACAAATGCGATATGGTTGAAGATGAGGAAATGCTCGAACTCGTAGAAATGGAGCTCGGTGAAATCCTCACACAATACGAATACGAGGAAGATACTCCTATTATTCGCGGTTCTGCTCTCGGTGCTTTGAATGGTGTTGAAAAGTGGACAGATAAGGTTATGGAGCTTATGAATACTGTTGATGAGTGGATTCAAGAACCTCCTCGTGCTACAGATAAGCCTTTCTTGATGCCTATCGAAGATGTATTCTCAATCACAGGTCGTGGTACTGTTGCAACAGGTCGTATTGAAACTGGTGTTATCCACGTAGGTGATGAAGTTGAATTGCTCGGTCTTGGTGAAGATAAAAAATCAACTGTAACAGGTGTAGAAATGTTCCGTAAGCTTCTTGATGAAGGTCAAGCTGGTGATAACGTAGGTTTGCTCCTCCGTGGTATCGATAAGGCTGAAATCAAGCGTGGTATGGTACTTTGCCACCCTGGACAGATTAAACCTTACAAGAAGTTCAAGGCATCTGTTTATATCTTGAAGAAGGAAGAAGGTGGTCGTCACACTCCATTCGGTAACAAGTATCGTCCACAATTCTACCTCCGTACTATGGACTGTACAGGTGAAATTACATTGCCAGAAGGTATTGAAATGGTAATGCCTGGTGATAACGTAGAAATTCAAGTTGAACTTATCTACGCTGTTGCTTTGAACGCTGGTCTCCGCTTCGCTATCCGTGAAGGTGGTCGTACAGTAGGTTCAGGTCAGATTACAGAAGTTTACGAAGATTAATTCGTTAAAATAATAGTGTTCTCGCAATAATTGTGAGAACACTATATTCTACGGGTTTAGCTCAGTTGGTAGAGCACTGGTCTCCAAAACCAGGTGTCGAGGGTTCGAGCCCTTCAACCCGTGCTAAAGAAAGATAATATGTTTAAGAAATTCTTAGATTACTGCAAGAACTGTTACGACGAACTTGCGCATAAGACAACATGGCCAACACGTGCCGAACTTACACATAGTGCAATGATAGTATTATCTGCTTCCCTAATCATTGCAGTAGTTGTGTTTGTTTTTGATTTTATATCACAGCATGTGATGAATTTCATCTATCCAAGCTAAATCATTAGAAAAAATGGCTAATACAGAAAAGAAATGGTATGTTCTTCGTGCCGTTAGTGGCAAGGAAGCAAAAGTGAAAGAATACATTGATGCTGAGTTGCGACAAAACGCGAAGTTAGCAGAACGTGTGTTTGAAGTGCTTTTGCCTACTGAAAGTCACGCTTCTCTTCGTAATGGCAAGCGTGTAGTAACCGAGAAGTTAAGTCTTCCTGGTTATGTGCTTGTAGAAGCCATTATGAATTCGGAGATTGCATCAACACTCCGATTTATGCCTAATGTTTTAGGTTTTCTCGGTGGGGTGGCTGAGCCTACACCTGTTAGGCAGGCAGAGGTAAACCGTCTACTGGGAAATGTTGAGGATACTGCACTTGAAGAAGTACAAGACATTCCTTATACAGTTGGAGAGTCTGTAAAAGTTACCGATGGTCCTTTCAGCGGTTTCCATGGTATCATTGAGGAAGTGAATACCGAGAAACATAAGTTGAAAGTGATGGTGATGATTTTTGGACGACAAAATCCGCTTGAGCTTAGTTTTATGCAAGTCGCAAAAGAAGAGTAAACTGTTACGAATACTCTCCTTTTATAATTATCAATTTTAAATATTAACAAAGAAATGGCTAAAGAAGTTGCTGGATTAATCAAATTACAGATTAAAGGTGGCGCTGCGAATCCTTCTCCTCCTGTAGGTCCTGCATTGGGTTCTAAGGGTATTAATATTATGGGTTTCTGTAAGGAATTCAATGCCCGCACCCAGGATAAAGCTGGAAAAGTACTTCCAGTTGTCATCACATACTACAACGATAAGTCTTTCAGCTTTGTTATCAAGACACCTCCAGCTGCTATTCAGTTGCTTGAGGCTGCCAAGATAAAGGGCGGTTCAGGCGAGCCAAACCGTAAAAAAGTTGCTTCTGTAACTTGGGATCAGGTAAAGGCTATTGCAGAAGATAAGATGTCAGACCTCAACTGCTTCACAGTTGAGAGTGCTATGAAACTTATCGCTGGTACTGCACGTAGTATGGGAATCACTGTAAAAGGGGACTTCCCTGGTAAATAATAATAAACTTCAGAAGTAAAAATGAGTAAACTGACAAAAAATCAGAAATCAGTAGCTGAGAAGGTTGAATTAGGGAAGGCATACACTTTAGATGAAGCATCTAAACTTGTTAAAGAAATTACTACAACAAAGTTTGATGCTTCAGTAGATGTAGATATTCGCTTAGGTGTTGACCCACGCAAGGCAAACCAAATGGTTCGTGGTGTGGTAACATTACCTAACGGTACTGGTAAAGTGACACGTGTGCTCTGTCTCTGTACACCTGATCAGGAAGCTGCTGCTAAGGAAGCTGGAGCTGATTACGTTGGTCTTGATGAATATATTCAAAAGATTAACGGTGGATGGACAGATATTGATGTAATCATTACAATGCCTTCTTGCATGGGTAAGGTAGGTCCTTTGGGTCGTGTACTCGGTCCTCGTGGTTTGATGCCTAACCCAAAGAGCGGTACTGTAACTATGGACGTTGCTAAGGCAGTAAGAGACGTAAAGTCTGGTAAGATAGACTTCAAGGTTGATAAGGCTGGTATTATCCACACCTCAATCGGTAAAGTTAGTATGACTGCTGAGCAGATTTTTGGAAACGCAAAAGAATTTATTTCTACCGTTATCAAATTGAAGCCTGCTGCTGCTAAAGGTACATATATCAAGAGTATCTTTATTTCAAGCACAATGAGTAAGGGTATCAAGATTGATCCTAAATCAGCTGAATAACTCTAAAAGTTTTGTAAAATGAAGAAAGAAGTTAAAGATACGATTATCACTGAACTCGGTGAAAAGCTTAAAGAATTTCCACATTTCTACCTCGTAGATGTTACTGGTTTAAATGCAGAAGCTACAAGCAATCTCCGTCGTAAGTGCTTCAAGAGCGAGATTAAAATGGTTGTTGTTAAAAACAATCTTCTCCACAAAGCTTTTGAGGCTTCAGATGTTGATTATGAACCATTGTATGGTTCTTTGAAAGGTAACACTGCTGTAATGTTTACACAAACAGCAAATGTTCCTGCTAAGCTCCTTAAAGAGTATTCTAAAGAAGGTATTCCAGCTCTCAAGGCTGCATACGCAGAAGAATCTATCTTTATAGGTGCTGACAAACTCGAAGAACTTGCAGCTCTCAAGAGCAAGAGCGAACTTATTGCAGATGTTGTTGCATTGCTTCAATCTCCAGCAAAGAACGTTGTTTCTGCTCTTCAATCTGGCGCAAACACCATTCACGGTGTGCTTAAGACTTTAGGCGAGCGTCCTGAATAAAACTTTATAAAGTCAAAATTACATTAATAATAAGAATAAAATTAAAATATTTAGAATAAAATGGCAGACATTAAAGCTATTGCAGAAGAGTTAGTAAACCTTACTGTTAAAGAAGTAAATGAGTTGGCAACAGTCCTTAAGGACGAGTATGGAATTGAGCCTGCTGCTGCAGCTGTTGCTGTAGCTGGTCCTGCTGCTGGTGGTGCAGCTGCTGGTGCAGCTGAGGAAAAGTCAGAATTTGACGTAGTTCTCGTTGACGCAGGTGCTAGCAAGCTTAAGGTTGTTAAGGCTGTTAAGGAAGCTTGCGGTCTTGGTTTGAAAGACGCTAAAGATCTCGTAGACGGTGCTCCTTCTACTATCAAGGAAGGCGTTGCTAAGGACGAAGCTGAAAACTTGAAGAAGCTCATCGAAGCTGAAGGTGCTAAGGTTGAGTTGAAGTAAGACTCTTCTAAGTGATTTTTTACTGAAATTTGGTAAATATCACTCACTTTATAACCAATACGGTTAGGATTTACCAAGTAGGTGAGTCCTAACCTTTTTGTGTCTTTTGACACTTTTCTATCGTATTTGTGGCTATTGTCACGAACATTTATAAAAAAATATATGGCAACAGAGAATAAACCCAGAGTAAACTTCGCCAGTGTGCAAAGTCCGTATCCATATCCGGACTTCCTGGATTTACAGTTGAAGTCGTTCCGCGACTTCTTACAGCTTGATACTCCGCCTGAAGAACGCAAGAATGACGGTTTGTATAAGGTTTTTACAGAAAATTTCCCTATCACCGACACTCGTAATAATTTCGTTCTTGAGTTCTTGGATTACTATATCGACCCTCCTCGTTATTCTATTTCAGAATGTTTGGAGAGAGGTTTGACGTATAGCGTACCTTTGAAGGCTAAGATGAAACTTTATTGTACTGACCCAGATCATGAGGATTTTGGTACTTTCATTCAAGATGTGTTCCTTGGAACTATTCCTTACATGACAAGTAATGGTACATTTGTTATCAATGGTGCTGAACGTGTGGTTGTTTCTCAGTTGCACCGTTCACCAGGTGTATTCTTCGGACAAGGTGTGCATGCTAATGGTACAGTACTTTATAGTGCGCGTATTATTCCGTTTAAGGGTTCTTGGATAGAGTTTGCTACTGACATCAATAACGTCATGTACGCTTACATCGACCGTAAAAAGAAATTGCCTGTAACGACAATGCTTCGTGCTATCGGTTTCGAAAGCGATAAGGATATTCTTCAAATCTTCGACTTGTGTGAAGAGATGAAGGTAAATAAGAAGAACATGAAAGCTGCTTTGGGTCGCAAGTTGGCTGGTAATGTGATGAAATCATGGAATGAAGATTTCGTAGATGAAGATACAGGCGAAGTAGTTTCTATTGAGCGTAACGAAGTTGTTGTTGAACGCGAAACAGAAATTACTGACGATAATCTTGATATTATCCTTGAAAGTGGTGTTTCTTCAGTTCTTTTGCACAAAGATGAAGATGTTGCAAATAAATATTCAATCATCTTCAATACACTTGCCAAAGACCCAAGCCACTCAGAAATTGAGGCTGTAAATTATATTTATCGTCAGTTGCGTAATGCAGATGCCGCTGATGATGCAAGTGCAAGAGAAGTATTCCAAAATTTGTTCTTCTCAGACAAACGTTATGACCTTGGCGAAGTAGGTAGATACCGTATTAATAGGAAGTTAGGACTTGAAACGGATATGGACGTTCGTGTCTTGACAAAAGATGATATTATTGAGATTATCAAATATTTGATAAACCTCATCAATTCTAACGCAACTGTTGATGATATTGACCACTTGTCAAATCGTCGTGTTCGTACAGTTGGAGAACAATTAGCAAACCAATTCTCTATTGGTTTAGCTCGTATGAGCCGTACTATCCGTGAACGTATGAATGTTCGCGATAATGAAGTCTTCCAACCAACAGATTTGATAAATGCAAAGACCATTTCAAGCGTTATCAATTCATTCTTTGGAACTAACCCATTGAGCCAGTTCATGGATCAAACTAACCCATTGGCTGAAGTAACACACAAACGTCGTCTTTCAGCTTTAGGTCCTGGTGGTCTTTCTCGTGAACGTGCAGGTTTCGAAGTTCGTGACGTACACTATACTCACTATGGTCGTTTGTGTCCTATTGAGTCTCCAGAAGGTCCTAACATCGGTTTGATTTCTTCATTGTGCTTGTATGCTAAGATTAACGACCTTGGTTTCATAGTTACCCCTTATAGAAAGGTTGTTGATTCTAAGGTTGATTTGGATAACGATCATGTTGTTTACATGACAGCTGAAGAGGAAGAAGACCTCCCAGTAGGACAAGGTAATGCTCCGTTGAATCCTGATGGCACCTTTATTCGTAGTTATGTGAAATGTCGTCAAGATGCTGATTACCCCGTAGTGGAACCAAGCCAAGTAACATTGATGGATGTTGCTCCACAACAGATTGCTTCTGTTTCAGCAGGTTTGATTCCTTTCTTGGAGCATGATGATGGTCACCGTGCATTGATGGGTTGTAACATGATGCGCCAGGCTGTACCATTGTTGCACAATGATGCGCCTATTGTTGGAACAGGTTTGGAAAAGCAAGTGTGTGAGGATTCTCGTACAATGGTAACTGCTGAAGGTGATGGTGTGATTGAATATGTTGATGCTACTTGCATTCGTATTCTTTACGACCGTACCGAAGACGAAGAATTTGTAAGTTTTGAACCTGCATTAAAGGAATATAAGATTTCAAAATTCCGTCGTACTAACCAAAATATGGTTATTGACCTTCGACCAATTTGTAGTAAGGGACAACGTGTTAAGGCGGGTGATATTCTTACTGAAGGTTACGCAACAGAAAATGGAGAATTAGCGTTAGGTCGTAACCTCCTTGTTGCTTATATGCCTTGGAAGGGTTACAACTACGAAGATGCTGTTGTTATTTCTGAGCGAATGGTTCGTGAAGACATACTTACATCTGTTCACGTTGATGAATATTCACTTGAAGTGCGTGAAACAAAGCGTGGTGTAGAAGAATTTACAGCAGATATTCCAAATGTAAGCGAAGAAGCAACAAAAGACCTCGATGAAAATGGTGTTATCCGCATTGGTGCAAGAGTTGAACCAGGCGATATTATGATTGGAAAGATTTCTCCAAAGGGAGAAAGCGACCCATCACCAGAAGAAAAATTACTTCGTGCTATCTTTGGCGACAAAGCTGGCGATGTGAAGGATTCTTCTTTGAAAGCAAATCCATCATTGAGTGGTGTTGTAATTGATAAAAAAATGTTTGCACGTGCAGTGAAAACTCGCGAAAGCAAACGTCATGATAAAGCAACTTTAGCTCGCCTTGATGAGGAACAAGAAGCAAAAATCAATGATTTGAAAGATTTGTTGGTAGATAAACTTCTTGAACTCACTGAAGATAAGTTATCACAAGGCATTAAAGATTACTCTAACGCAGAGATTATTACAAAGGGTAGCAAGTTTACTATTGCCGCTTTGAAGAACCTTGATTATGAAGGAATACAATCAAATGGTTGGACAGATGATGAACATACAAACCTTTTGATTCAAAAGCTTATTATGAATTTCATTCGTAAGTATAAGCAAATGGACGCTCAATTAAAGCGTAAGAAGTTTGCTATTACTATCGGTGATGAACTTCCATCAGGTGTGCTTCAAATGGCAAAGGTTTATATCGCTCGTAAACGTAAGATACAAGTAGGTGATAAACTTGCTGGTCGCCACGGTAACAAGGGTATCGTATCAAAAGTTGTACGTGCTGAAGATATGCCTTTCCTTGAAGATGGTCGTCCTGTAGACTTGGTATTGAACCCAATGGGTGTGCCTTCTCGTATGAACCTTGGGCAGATTTTCGAAGCTATCCTTGGTGCTGCAGGTCGTAACCTCGGTATTAAGTTTGCTACTCCAATTTTCGATGGTGCAAAACTTGAAGACTTAAAAGAATGGACTGATAAGGCTGGATTGCCACCTATGTGCTCTCGTTATATCTATGATGGTGAAACAGGTGAACGTTTCGACCAACCTGCAACTGTTGGTATTACCTACTTCTTGAAGTTAGGGCACATGGTTGAAGATAAGATGCACGCTCGTAGCATTGGTCCTTACTCTCTCATTACCCAACAACCTCTTGGTGGTAAGGCACAGTTTGGTGGACAGCGTTTTGGAGAAATGGAAGTTTGGGCTATTGAAGCCTTCGGTGCTTCTCATGTACTCCAAGAAATTTTGACCATTAAGTCTGATGATGTTATAGGACGTTCAAAGGCTTACGAAGCTATCGTTAAGGGCGAACCAATGCCAACACCAGGTATACCTGAGTCATTGAATGTGTTGCTCCATGAGCTCCGTGGTCTTGGATTAAGCATCAAACTTGATTAATTTGCACCCCCAAAATTAAAGAAACATGGCTTTTAAAAAAGATAATAAAGTTAAGAGTAGTTTTAACAAACTTACCATTGGACTTGCTTCACCAGAAGAAATTCTCGAAAATTCTTTTGGCGAGGTAACCAAGCCAGAAACCATCAACTATCGTACCTATAAACCCGAACGTGATGGCTTGTTCTGCGAACGTATTTTTGGTCCTACAAAGGATTATGAATGTGCTTGTGGAAAATATAAGCGTATCCGTTACAAGGGTATTGTCTGTGACCGTTGTGGTGTAGAAGTAACAGAAAAGAAAGTACGTCGTGAACGTGCTGGACATATCGAACTTGTTGTGCCTGTTGCACATATTTGGTATTTCCGTAGTCTTCCTAATAAGATAGGTTACTTGTTGGGACTTCCAACAAAGAAACTTGATAGTGTGGTTTATTACGAAAAGTACATCGTAGTACAACCAGGTGTTGTTGAAGGAATGAAAGACCCTGAAACAGGTGAAGACCTTAATGGTGCTAACAAGTTTGACCTTCTTTCTGAAGACGAATATTTGAATATCCTTGACAATAAATTGCCAGAGGGTAACGAAAAGTTAGAAAATTCAGACCCAAAGAAATTCATTGCAAAGATGGGTGCGGAAGCAATCTATGATTTGTTAATGAATATCGACCTTGACCGTTTAGCAGGTGAACTCCGTGACCGTGCTACAACCGATTCAAGCCAACAGCGTAAGACTGAAGCTTTGAAGCGTTTGCAAGTTGTGGAAGCATTCCGTCAATCAAAAGGTGTCAATCGTCCTGAATGGATGATAATGAAGATAATACCTGTAACTCCTCCTGAGTTGCGCCCATTGGTACCATTAGATGGTGGACGTTTTGCTACTTCTGACTTGAACGACCTTTATCGTCGTGTCATCATTCGTAACAATCGTTTGAAACGACTTATCGAAATCAAAGCTCCAGACGTAATTCTCCGTAATGAAAAACGTATGTTGCAAGAAGCTGTCGACTCATTATTTGATAATAGTCGTAAGTCTTCTGCTGTAAAGAGCGAAAGCAATCGTCCTTTAAAATCTCTCTCTGATTCATTGAAGGGTAAGCAAGGTCGTTTCCGTCAGAACCTTCTCGGTAAGCGTGTTGACTATTCTGCACGTTCCGTTATCGTTGTAGGTCCTGAATTGAAGATGGGCGAATGTGGTCTTCCTAAATTGATGGCAGCCGAACTTTACAAACCATTTATTATCCGTAAGCTCATTGAGCGTGGTATTGTGAAGACTGTGAAGAGTGCCAAGAAGATTGTAGACCGTCGTGAACCTGTTATTTGGGATATTTTGGAGAATGTAATGAAGGGACACCCTGTATTGCTCAACCGTGCCCCTACACTTCACCGTTTAGGTATTCAAGCATTCCAACCAAAATTGATAGAAGGTAAGGCTATTCAGCTCCACCCATTGGCTTGTACTGCGTTCAACGCTGACTTCGATGGAGACCAGATGGCTGTCCACCTCCCATTAAGCAATGAAGCTATCCTTGAAGCACAAGTTTTGATGCTTCAAAGCCATAATATTTTGAACCCTGCCAATGGCGCTCCTATCACCGTTCCTTCTCAGGACATGGTATTGGGTCTTTATTACATTACAAAGATTCGTCCAGGTGCGAAGGGAGAAGGTCTTTGCTTCTATGGTTCAGAAGAAGCAATCATCGCTCACAATGAAGGTCGTTGCGCCCTCCACGCACAAGTAAAGGTTATTGTTGATGACCTCGTTGATGGTAAATTGCAAAAGCGTATGCTTGAAACCTCTGTTGGTCGTGTCATTGTGAACCAAATTATTCCAACAGAAGTAGGATACTTTAATGGTATTATCTCAAAGAAATCTTTGCGCGGACTTATTGCTGATGTTATTAAGTCAGTGGGTATGGCTCGTGCGTGTGCTTTCCTTGATGGTATCAAGAACTTAGGTTATCGTATGGCTTACACCGCTGGTCTTTCATTTAACTTGGGCGATATTATCGTTCCAAAGGAAAAAGCCGACATCGTTGGTAAGGGGCAAGCGGAAGTAGACCAAGTGAAGGCTAACTATGAAATGGGTTTCATTACCGATAAGGAGCGTTATAACCAAGTTATTGATGCGTGGACTCACGTTAATAACAACTTGAAGGCGAGTGTGATGAAGCACATGATTGAAGACGATCAAGGTTTCAATGCCGTTTACATGATGCTTGATTCTGGTGCCCGTGGTTCTGCCGACCAGATTGCACAGCTTGCTGGTATGCGTGGTCTTATGGCAAAACCTCAAAAGGCAGGTGCTGAAGGCGCTCAAATTATTGAAAATCCGATTATCTCTAACTTTAAGGAAGGTATGTCGGTATTGGAATACTTTATTTCTTCACATGGTGCTCGTAAGGGTCTTGCTGATACGGCTATGAAGACTGCCGATGCTGGTTATCTTACTCGTCGTTTGGTAGACGTTTCTCATGATGTTATCATCACCGAAGCCGATTGTGGTTCACTTCGTGGCTTGGAATGTCGTGCGTTGAAGAATGGTGATGAAGTGATAGCTTCTCTCTATGAACGTATTCTCGGACGTGTTTCTGTTCACGATGTTATCCACCCAACAACAGGCGAACTTATCGTTGCTTCAGGCGAAGAAATCACAGAACCTAAAGCTAAGATGATTGACGAATCTCCACTCGAAATGGTTGAAATTCGTTCCGTACTTACTTGTGAAAGCAAGAAGGGTGTTTGTCAGAAGTGTTATGGTCGTAACCTCGCTTCTGCTCGCATGGTTCAACTCGGCGAAGCTGTCGGCGTTATTGCTGCACAGGCTATTGGTGAACCTGGTACACAGCTTACACTTCGTACTTTCCACGCTGGTGGTATTGCGTCTAACGCTGCTGCTAACGCTACTATCGTAGCAAAGAATGATTGCAAGATTGAATTTGATGAACTTCGCACAGTTCCTTTCGTTGATGATGAAGATAAAACTTGTGAAAAGGTGGTAAGCCGTTTGGCTGAAATACGTTTCATCGATGTCAATACAGGCATTGTTCTTTTGACAGAAGGTGTACCATATGGTAGTATCTTATATTTCAAGAATGGCGATAAGGTTAAGAAAGGCGATATGATTTGTCGTTGGGACCCATTCAATGCCGTTATCGTAAGTGAATATGCTGGTGTTCTCCGTTTGCACGATGTTGCAGAAGGTGTAACCTATAAGGCTGAAACCGACGATGCTACAGGTCTTACAGAACGTATCATCACAGAATCTCGTGATAAATCAAAAGTCCCAACAGTAGATGTTGTGCGCTCTGGTGCCAAGAAGGGTGCTGATGGTCAATATGCTCCAGAAGATATTTTCGGTACTTACAACTTACCTGTGGGTGGGCACTTGGAACAAATTGTTCAAGATGGTGCTGAAATCAAGACAGGTACAACCCTTGTTAAGATTCCACGTTCAGTTGGTGGTGCTGGTGATATTACGGGTGGTCTTCCACGTGTAACCGAGTTGTTCGAAGCTCGTAACCCATCTAATCCTGCGGTAGTTTCTGAAATCGATGGTGAAGTAGCAATGGGCAAGGTGAAACGTGGTAATCGTGAAATCATTATTACTTCTAAAACAGGCGACCAACGCAAGTATCTTGTAAGTCTTTCTAAGCAAATTCTTGTTCAAGAACACGATGCTGTGCGTGCAGGAACTCCATTGTCTGATGGTATCATTACCCCTGCTGATATTCTTTCTATTAAGGGTCCAACGGCAGTACAAGAATATATCGTGAACGAAGTACAAGACGTTTATCGTTTGCAAGGTGTGAAAATCAATGATAAGCACTTTGAAATTATCGTTCGTCAGATGATGCGTAAAGTTCGTATTGATGATCCAGGAGATACAATCTTCTTGGAACAAGAGTTAATCGATAAGCTCGATTTCTTGGAAGAAAACGACCGTATTTGGGGTAAGAAAGTGGTTATTGACGCTGGTGATTCTGAAAATTGCTATAAGGGACAAATCCTTTCTGTACGCAAGTTGCGTGATGAAAACTCAAGTTTGAAACGTCGAGACCTCAAGACAGTTCAAGTACGTGATGCTGTACAAGCTACTGCTACTCAAATGTTGCAAGGTATCACACGTGCCGCTCTTGGTACAAAGAGCTTCATGTCAGCTGCATCATTCCAGGAAACAACGAAGGTACTCAATGAAGCTGCAATTCGTGGTAAGAGTGATAATCTTGAAGGTATGAAAGAAAATGTTATTTGCGGACACCTTATCCCTGCTGGTACAGGTCTTCGTCAATGGCAAAAACTCATTGTTGGTTCTAAAGAAGAATATGTTCGCATGGAAGCCAACAAGAATAGTATTCTTGACTTTTCTGAAAAGCAAAACGATTAATCTCTTATTCAACTATCATAAAGAAAGAGTCTAACATTGGTTAGGCTCTTTTTTTATGCCTCTATTTTTCCTTCTTCTTTTATTTAGCCTTAATAGCTAATATAGACTTTCATGAAAAGTATAAGATTCATGTTATTCGTATTCTTTTTTTGCCCAAATATGAATAATTCATGAACTTTTGTTGTTTAAATAATATTAATTTTTTATCTTTGTAGTATAATACAAATTAAAAGTGTTTTATTACTTTTAAAATGATAAGATAAAAATAGTTATTCAAAAATTAAAATTTTAGACGAAAAAATTATGAAGCAAAAACTTTACTCACTTTTAGTCCTTTTAGGACTTAGTGCCACAATGCACGCACAAACTGAGCAGAAGCTTGTTATGAAAATTGCTCCAAATGCCACTGCTGTAAAATTCTCTTTTAAGTTAGATGGCGCAACAGAACTTAAAGTTGATTTTGGCGATGAAAGCAAGACCTTTACAGGCAATTCAACCGATTTCTCAGAGGTAGCTTATACTTTCGCTGCTCCTTTAGCAGAAGAACGTACAATAACAGTTGATGCAACCAATCTTTTTACACTTCGTGGTCCTGCAGCTGCAAGTAAAATTGTAGGTGTAACAGAGGTCGTTTCCGATAAACTTGCGAACCTTGAGTTGGCTTATTCTGATTTAACAACTCACTCAACGCTTGACCTTTCTAAATGTCCAAACTTGGTGAATGCAAGTCTTTCTAGTACCAATTTGACAGATATTGTTTTGCCAAAGAGCGAAAAATTAAGTTCTGTCATTGTGAGTCCTGGATTGACTGCTACGGGAAGTCTTAAAAGTATCAATTTAGAGGACGCACCAAATCTTACAACCATTGGTATTACAGGTGCATCAATCCAATATATTGATTTGAGCAAGCATAAATTGTTGGAAACATTAATATTTAATTTCCCTGTGAAATACAAGGGACTACGCCAAATAAAAGGTGCTAAAGACTTGCATAACATTAAGCGATTAGATCTTCGTCGTAATGAATTGGGCTTTGACCAAATTCCAAACTTTGAAAGTGATGTGCCACTTGAGCAATTCCAATATGGCTATCAAACGGCTTACTATCTTGCAAAAGATAAAATTAATGGTTATACTTTAGACCTTAGCCACCTCCAAACAGCTACAGGATTAACTCCAGAAGTGAAAAAGACAAAATTTACATTTAAGTGGAAGGCTAAAAAGGAGGATAAATATGCCGTAATTCCAGCCGAAAATATTAAGGAAGATAATGGTAAATACACCATCGACCCAACTCCGTTAGGTGTAGAAACGGTTTATGTTTACTTCCAAATGGAAAATATTGGTTATCCAGGCATTGGCATCAATAAAAATTATTTGGCAAGCTACATGTTAACCCTTGCTAAACCTAAGGTTGATGGCATTACCGCAGTGTCTGAAGAACCTATAAGTTTCAAAATTACAGCCACCGGTATCGATATTAAGGCTTCTGGCAAATCGTCTATCTTTAATATCAATGGTCAAAAGGTATGGGAAGGCATAGCTCCTGCTCGTGTGAGTTTGCCAAAGGGTATGTATATCTTGCGTACCGCCAACGGAATTACTAAATTTGTAATGTAATCATTCAAATTTATAACAACTTTGTCCTCAGTAAGTTTTTGCTTATTGAGGACTTTTTGTTTATTCTTTTCTTACGAAACTTTCGCTTTTTAGGAGAATATTCTTATCTTTGCATAACCTATAGCTGCACTCGGCAAATTGAAAATGAATTTTCTTTGCGCTCGTTTGCAATAGCTTTGCATAACCTATAGCTGCACTCGGCAAGGTGTGATGACGTTCAGCAAGTCGGTGTAGGGGCGGAATTTATTCCGTTCCTAATAACCAAAGTTCCTAATAGCCAAAGAATACTTGTTGTGGATAGGAACGTGATGACGAGTTGTTGAGCTTGCGAAAAAAATCACGCCCCTACAAGGTTTAAACAATTTTGCTGTGTATAATCTACACCTGCACTCGGCAATAGCAAAGAGGCAATACTGTACATCAGAAAGATTTTAAATTATATACAATATGGACAACAATAATCAAAATCAACAAGGACAGCAACTTCAAATCGACTTAAGTCCTGAAGTTGCGAAAGGAGTTTACACGAACTTCCAAATAATTTCACATTCTAATACTGAATTTGTGCTTGACTTCATTACCATGTTGCCTGGTCTTCAAAAGGCACAAGTAGCAAGTCGTGTTATCATTGCTCCTGAACATGCTAAACGTCTTTTGGCAGCTTTGTCAGAAAACGTAATGCGCTACGAACAAGAATTTGGTAAAATAGAATTGCCTAATCAACAACCACGCACAGCAACACCGTTCGGTCCAATCAAAAACGATGCTTAAAAGCCTCACTCTAACCCTCTCCGCATAGGAGAGGGATTTTCAATGTTGATTATAAAGCCACAAACATACTCTATGCGAATACTGCAACGGGGAATAGTAAATGGGGAATAATGTTAGAAATAAAAAATATGGAATATAAAGAAAAAGCAATAAGGGGTATTGTAGCATCGTATGTAAAAGCTTATGCAGCAGGATTCTCTGATAGGCATATCTCAGAAAAGGATAATGATAATGGTGTTATAAATATGAAGATTCATAATGTTTTTATTGCAGCATTAGGTTCTGAAATACAATATTATTCTGCTTTAGCACGTTCACTTGATAGTTCATTGGGAAATATGCTCGAGAAAATGGCTATCCAAATAGCAAGTCTTCATTACACGGTTAAGCAGCATGTAGAAGGTAAATTATATAAACAACAAACAGATTATATTGCGGAACTTCTCGAAGCGTATAAAAATCATACCCGTGTACCTTTGGTAACAGATTATAAAGGAATTTCTGGAAGACGAGGAGAAGTTCATACGAAGAGGCATGAAAGTGATTACTATCTAATAGACGAA
This sequence comes from Prevotella disiens, assembly GCF_900454955.1. Lineage (NCBI taxonomy): Bacteria > Pseudomonadati > Bacteroidota > Bacteroidia > Bacteroidales > Prevotellaceae > Prevotella > Prevotella disiens. Next base: position 630,348 of record NZ_UGTL01000001.1, read on the forward strand.
GAAACGGACACTCATTATCTTATTGAGTTGAAAATAGGAGGAGACCTTGACAATAAAAAAGCTCGTTCAGAAAAAGAAGCCTTATTAGAGCAATATAGTATTCTTACAAATGAGTTAGGCAATGAAGATAAAGTTTGTATATTATTTGCCACTGCTTATAATCGGTATGGCGAAGATAAGGTTTGGAATCAAGGACGAGTTCGACAGTTTTTTGCACAAGATGAATTATGTATAAGCAAGGACTTTTGGAATCTTGTTTGTAAGTCAGAGAATGGATATGAGATAGTTATCGATGAATATAAAAAGAATGCTTGTTATATAGTAGATGCGTTGAATAAAATCAAAAATGTATATCTATAAGCGAATATGGATTTAAACAAATGGGAAAAAAGTGTTATTTGTGCTGATAGCAAGGATATAATAAAGAAAATTCCAGATAACTCGATAGATTTTATCCTTACTGACCCTCCATATAATATAGGAAAATTTTCAACAGGCAATATTCCTTTGCCAGGACGTTCAGAAATAAATAATGATGTTGCAAATTGGGATCATATAGATTTCAATCCTGAAGAGTGGGCAGAAGAATTTTGCAGAATAATAAAACCTACTGGTAATATTTTTATTTTTACCTCTTATAATCAGTTAGGTAGATGGTATAATTGTCTTGATAAAAAGTTTGATACGACAAACTTCATGATTTGGCATAAAACTAACCCCGCTCCTAAAATTTTCAAAGCAGGCTTTCTTAATAGCTGTGAAATGATTTTTACTTGCTGGAATAAACATCATACATGGAATTTTATTTCGCAAAAGGAAATGCATAATTTTATAGAAACTCCAATCTGTATGCGTCCAGAAAGACTTTCTGCCCCCAAACATCCTGCACAAAAGCCAATAAAAGTATTAGAAAAGTTGATAAAAATAGCAAGCAACGAAAATGATATAATATTTGATCCTTTTATGGGTGTTGGGTCTATAGGAGTTGCAGCTATGCGCTTAAAAAGAAAATTTATAGGTGTTGAAATAGAAGAAAATTATTTTCAAGCAGCTAAAAAACGTATAAATAATGAGTTGCAAATGCGAAACGAACATTGTGATTATGAAATTTTATCTGAAACACAAATGGTAAAAGAATCCACTCCAAATACAAACGATAGATATATTCAGAAGAAAAATGCAACTTTAAACACTACTTTGCAAAGTTGGATTGAGAATATAGAACGAGAAAGTACAGAATAAGTCAAAACATTCATATCAAAATGAAAGATAGACCAATGAAAAAGCTGCGTCCATTACTCAAATGGCCTGGTGGAAAAGAAAAAGAGTTAAAACATATCCTGCCTTTGTTGCCAAAATTTGAAAACTATTACGAACCTTTTGTAGGTGGCGGCTCTGTATATACAGCTATCAATGCTGAAAATATTTTTATAAACGATAAATCAACCGATCTTATTAGCTTTTATAATTGTGTGTCAGAGCATAATGATGAATTTTATTTTTGGCTTGAATCTATAAGTATTGCATGGAAGAATACTTATTCTTATGCCCAGAAGAAAGGAACTTTATATAAAAGATATTTAGATTTTCGTGAAAATAATATTGACGAAAAAGAATTAATTCTCTTATTGACAGAATATATAACAAGCGAAACAAACCAAAAACAGATAATACAAAATATAGGTGATAGCTTTATATGGCATAAAGAAAAACTTTTCAATATTCTTTTCAAAGCCATAAAAGATAAAATGTGCCGAATGAAAAAAATAGAAATAGAGCGTGGCATTTTATCAAACGAAGATGTGCAAAAAAATATAGAAACTGCTCTTATGAGTGGGTTATACACCTATTTTCGCTTTCTCTTTAATGACAGAAAATTAGCAAAAGAAATAAATCCCCTGCATACAGCATTCTTTATCTTCTTACGCTTCTACGCTTATAGCGGAATGTTCAGGTATAATGCGAAAGGTGAATTTAATGTTCCTTACGGAGGTATGTCGTATAACAAAAAAACTTTGGAACGCGAACTGCATTATTACAATTCAAAAGAATTAGCACAACATTTCAAAAGCACACATATATCGTGTTTAGATTTTGAAGACTTTTTCAATAAGTTTGCACCAACCGAACGAGATTTTATCTTTCTTGACCCTCCATACGATAGTGAATTTTCAACTTATGATAAAAACATATTCACACAAGCTGATCAAGAACGATTAGCTAATTATCTTATCAACAAGTGCAAGGCAAAATGGCTCTTAGACATAAAAGCCACCCCTCTTATAAAGTCGTTGTATGAGAACAAAGGCTTATCTATTACTTCGTTTGACAAAAAATATCAAGTCAGCTTTATGAATCGTAACGATAAAGATGTGCAACACTTGATTATAAAAAATTACTAACCCCTTCATTTCACTGCACATCTGCAAACACACTGCACAGGCGTACAAGCCTACATTTATGTGAAATCAAGCGGCGTTTGCTTCATTAACTTGACAAAAAAATAAAAAAGCGCCTCCCCAACCCTCCCCGTTGGGGGAGGGAGTCCCAATCTGCCCACTTATCAGTTATTTTGATAGGTGGGCTTTTCTTTGCTAAAATTGGACTCGTCTGATAAGTCCGACCCGCCCGACTCGGAAACACCCACTTCCACCAAACTTCCACCATCGAGCAAGCAAACTTGCGCTCCCTCTCCCAACGGGGAGGGTAGGGGTGGGATTTGGGGGGCTTTGGCTGTGGGGCTTTTGTTTACCGAAAAACAGACCAACTCCTCCGAATGTTTCATGCAAATTGCCCCCCTTTTCCTCTTATCCATTCTTTTCCATTTCAAAAGCCCCTGTTTTGAACTTCAAAACCCCTTGTTTTGACACACAAAACAATAGGTTTTACAATCTAAAAATGCCTATATTTATAAGTTGTTGATAGTCAGTGTTTTATAAAACTCATCACTTTTTTTCTGTGAAACAATCTGTTTTGTGGAATTTAGACCAACTTTCGCCCTGTTTTCTTCCTTATTCACTATGTTTTTATTTATTACTTCAAACTGAGAAAAGATTATTTCCTATTTTGTACATTAGGCTGATATGAATTCTTTCCCAAACTTTCTTCTGAAAGTTTTTCGTATTATGTGTGCTGTTACTAATCAATCCTACGATTTTTAAAAAAGAATCTTTAGTGGAAATTTAATATAATGAATTAAAACGGCATATTTACTCTATTCTGCATAGTTAATTACTCTTTTAAAAGTTATATTGTGTTAATTTTAAAATCTTCGCTTTTATTACTCTATTATATATGTGTTTGTTTCCCAAAAAGTTTGTACCTTTGCACACCGAATTACCTCCGTGGGAAAGTTACACCTTATATATAAGGGTGTTGCGGAGCGCAAAGCATTGAAAATAAACAAAATATATATAAAATAAAAAAGTACAATTATGCCTACTATTTCACAATTGGTAAAAAAAGGCAGAAAGGTGATTGTAGATAAGAGCAAGTCGCCAGCTTTGGACAATTGTCCACAGCGTCGTGGCGTTTGTGTTCGTGTTTACACCACAACACCTAAAAAGCCTAATTCGGCAATGCGTAAGGTTGCCCGTGTTCGTTTGACTAACCAAAAGGAAGTCAACTCATACATTCCAGGAGAAGGACACAACTTGCAAGAACACAGCATCGTGTTGGTTCGTGGCGGTCGTGTAAAAGACCTTCCTGGTGTACGTTATCACATCGTTCGTGGTACACTCGATACCGCAGGTGTAGCAAGCCGTACACAACGCCGCTCTAAATACGGAGCTAAGCGTCCAAAGGCTAGCAAAAAATAAAATACATTAAGCCTCTTCCCTCAAAAGGGGAGAAGCTCAATGAAAAAAGGCTTTCTGTTTAACAGTCGGTGATGGCTGGTAATGGAAGTTTGAAAAAGAAATAAAAGTTTTGCTGGAGATTTGTTTATAACAGGTTGAGTAAATGTTCAAGAGTGAACGTTGAAGAACGGAAAAGACGACAGCCTCCGCAAGCTAAAATAAATTTTTAAAATAAAATGAGAAAAGCAAAACCAAAGAAACGTGTGATCTTACCAGATCCAAAGTTTAATGACCAAAAGGTTTCAAAGTTTGTAAACCACCTTATGTATGATGGTAAAAAGAATACATCATACGAAATTTTTTACGCTGCACTTGATATCGTAACAGAAAAGAACAGCGACAAAGAAAAGTCTGCACTCGAAGTATGGAAGCAAGCACTCGACAACATTACACCACAAGTGGAAGTTAAGAGCCGTCGTATCGGTGGTGCTACATTCCAAGTACCAACAGAAATTCGTCCAGACCGTAAGGAAAGTGTTTCTATGAAGAATATGATTGCATTTGCGCGTAAGCGTGGTGGTAAGAGCATGGCAGACAAACTTGCTGCTGAAATCATGGACGCTTTCAATAATCAAGGTGGTGCGTTCAAGCGTAAGGAAGATATGCACCGCATGGCAGAAGCTAACCGTGCATTTGCTCACTTTAGATTCTAATCATTTTAATTAAAAAGGAAACGAAAAAATGGCAAGTCACGATTTAAATTTGACCCGTAATATCGGTATCATGGCTCACATCGATGCTGGTAAAACAACAACTTCAGAGCGTATTTTGTTCTATACAGGTAAAACTCACAAAATTGGTGAAGTACACGATGGTGCTGCAACAATGGACTGGATGGCACAAGAGCAAGAGCGTGGTATCACTATTACATCAGCTGCAACAACTTGTAACTGGAACTATAATGGCAAGTCTTACAAGATTAACCTTATCGATACTCCGGGACACGTTGACTTTACTGCCGAAGTAGAACGTTCACTCCGTGTACTCGACGGCGCAGTAGCAACTTACTCAGCAGCAGATGGTGTACAACCACAATCTGAAACTGTATGGCGTCAAGCTGACAAATACAACGTTCCTCGTGTAGGTTACGTTAATAAGATGGACCGTTCTGGTGCTGACTTCTTTGAAACAGTACGCCAGATGAAAGATATTTTGGGCGCAAACCCAATCGCTATCCAAATTCCTATCGGTGCAGAAGAAAACTTCAAAGGTGTAGTAGACCTTATTAAGATGAAAGCTATTCTTTGGCACGATGAAACAATGGGTGCGAAATATGATATTGAAGATGTTCCTGCAGAGTTGGTTGATGAAGCTAACGAATGGCGCGAAAAATTGATTGAAGGCGCTGCTAACTTCGACGACGATGTTATGGAACTTTATCTTGAAGGACAAGATGTTCCTGAAGATAAAATCATGGCTGCAATTCGTAAGGGTTGTATCGCAATGGAATGCTGCCCAATGTTGTGTGGCTCTTCATACAAAAACAAAGGTGTACAAACATTGCTCGACTATGTTTGTGCTTTCTTGCCTTCTCCACTCGATACTGTTGTTACAATAGGTACAAACCCTGACACAGAAGAGGAAGAAGAACGTAAAGCAAGCATCACAGAACCAACTGCAGCCCTCGCATTTAAGATTGCTACCGACCCATTCATGGGACGTTTGGTGTTCTTCCGCGTTTACTCAGGTAAGGTAGAAGCTGGTTCTTACGTTTACAACCCACGTTCTGGTAAGAAAGAACGTATCAGCCGTTTGTTCCAAATGAACTCTAACAAGGAAATCGCAATGGAAACAATCGATGCTGGTGATATCGGTGCAGGTGTAGGTTTCAAAGATATTCGTACAGGTGATACACTTTGCGACGAAGCACACCCTATCGTATTGGAATCAATGACATTCCCTGATACTGTGATTTCTATCGCTGTTGAACCAAAGAGTCAAGCTGATATTGCTAAACTTGATACAGGTTTGCAAAAGTTGGCTGAAGAAGACCCAACATTTACTGTACGCACAGACGAACAAAGTGGTCAGACTATCATCTCAGGTATGGGTGAGCTCCACTTGGATATTATCATCGACCGTTTGAAGCGTGAATTCAAGGTAGAATGTAACCAAGGTAAGCCACAGGTTAATTATAAGGAAGCAATCACAAAGGCTGCTCAAAGTCGTGAAACATACAAGAAGCAATCAGGTGGTCGTGGTAAGTTCGCTTGTATTGATGTAACAATCGAACCAAAGGACGAAGACTACAAGGAAGGCGACTTGCAATTTATCAATGTTGTTAAGGGTGGTAACGTTCCTAAGGAATTTATCCCTTCTGTTGAAAAAGGTTTCAAAGATTGTTTAGGCAATGGTGTTCTCGGTGGTTTCCCTATCACAGGTTTGAAGGTTACTTTGACTGATGGTTCTTTCCACCCAGTAGACTCTGACCAATTATCATTCGAACTTGTAGCTCACCAAGCTTTCAAGAAGCTTTGTCCACAGGCTGGTCCTGTTTTGATGGAGCCTATCATGAAGGTAGAAGTTGTTACTCCAGAAGAGAACATGGGTGATGTTATCGGTGACTTGAACAAGCGTCGTGGTCTTGTACAAGGTATGGAAGAAGCTCGTAGCGGTGCACGTGTAGTAAAAGCTATGGTGCCATTGGCTGAAATGTTCGGTTACGTTACAGCTTTGCGTACAATTACATCAGGTCGAGCAACTTCTTCTATGGAGTACGACCACCACTCACCAGTTTCAAACAACCTCGCTAAGGAAATCCTTGAGGAATTGAAAGGTAACGCAGACTTACTTAAGTAAGAAACTTACTCAGGCAGCATCTTCATAGCGAATGACTCTTATGAAGATGCACTCCTGAGTTTAACAATAATAAATTAATAAATTCATAACAATTATGAGTCAAAAAATTCGTATTAAGCTCAAGTCTTACGACCATCAATTGGTTGATAAGTCAGCTGAAAAGATTGTGAAGGCTGTAAAGGCAACAGGCGCTATCGTTAGTGGTCCTATTCCATTGCCAACACACAAGCGTATTTACACTGTAAACCGCTCTACTTTCGTTAACAAAAAGTCACGTGAGCAATTTCAACTCTCTGACTTTAAGCGTCTCATTGATATTTATAGCTCAACTCCTAAAACTGTTGATGCTTTGATGAAGCTTGAGTTGCCATCTGGAGTAGAAGTAGAAATTAAAGTGTAATTGCACATTACGAACAAACAAAGAATTTAATTATTTAAAATTTAATTGAAATGCCAGGATTATTAGGAAAGAAAATCGGAATGACATCCGTTTTCAGTGCCGACGGTAAGAATGTACCGTGCACTGTTATCGAAGCTGGTCCTTGTGTTGTAACCCAAGTTAAAACAATCGAAAAAGACGGTTACAAGGCTGTTCAGTTAGGTTTCGGCGAAGCTAAGGAGAGTAGAACTTCTAAGCCACAGCAGGGACACTTCAAGAAAGCCGGCACAACACCAAAGAAGCACTTGGCCGAGTTCAAATTTGATGAGGAGTACAACCTCGGTGATACCATTACTGTTGAATTGTTCAACGATACAAAATTCGTTGATGTCGTAGGTACATCTAAAGGTAAGGGCTTCCAAGGCGTTATGAAACGTCACGGATTCGGTGGTGTAGGACAATCTACTCACGGTCAGGACGACCGCGCACGTAAACCAGGTTCTATTGGTGCTTGTTCATACCCAGCTAAGGTGTTTAAAGGTATGCGAATGGGCGGTCACATGGGTGGTGACACTGTTACAACTCAAAACCTCCAAGTGTTAAAGGTAATTCCAGAACACAATATTCTTCTTGTGAAGGGTAGCGTAGCTGGATGCAATGGTTCAACCCTTATAATTAATAAGTAATGGATATTAACGTATTAGATATTAAAGGTCAGGAGACCGGCCGTAAGGTTACTCTTAACGAGAATATCTTCGGAATTGAGCCAAACGATCATGTCCTTTATCTTGATGTTAAGCAATATCTTGCTGACCAACGTCAAGGAACAGCAAAATCAAAGGAAAGAAGTGAACACGCAGGCTCTACTCGCAAGTTAGGACGCCAAAAGGGTGGCGGTGGTGCACGCCGTGGTGATATTAACTCACCTGTACTCGTTGGTGGTGGTCGTGTTTTCGGTCCAACACCACGCGATTATAGTTTCAAACTCAACAAGAAAGTAAAGCAACTTGCACGTAAGTCAGCATTGTCTTACAAAGCTCAAGAGGCTGCTATCATTGTAGTTGAAGATTTTAATTTTGAAGCTCCAAAGACAAAAGATTTTGTAAACTTTGCTAAAAATATTAAAGTAGAGGACAAGAAAGTTCTTTTGGTTTTGCCAGAAGCTCAAAAAAGTGTATATTTGTCAGCTCGTAATTTGAAGAAGGCTCAAGTAACAACAGCAGCGCAAGTAAATACATATAGCGTATTGAACGCAGATGTACTCGTAGTTACTGAAAATTCTTTGAAGACAATTGACGAAATCTTAACCAAGTAAAAGTAGGAGACAGTAAGAATTATGGGATTTATCATTAAACCAGTAGTCACTGAGAAGATGAACGCCGTTACAGAAAAATCTTCTGTTGACAAGACTATTGTAGCACGAAATGAGAAGGCTGCTAAAGCACACAATGCAACAGCAGAAACTCGTAGCTACATTGTTAAGAACAAGCGTCATGCTGATGGACTAAAAAAAGAAAAGACAGTTTATTCTTATGTTAAGCCTGCTCAGCCAAAATATGGTTTCATCGTTAAACCAGAGGCTAATAAGCTTGAAATTAAGAATGAAATTGAAAAACTGTACAATGTTACAGTAATTGATGTGAATACGGTTCGTTATGCTGGAAAGCGCCAAGCACGCTACACAAAGGCAGGTCTTGTGAAAGGTCAAAAGAACGCATTCAAAAAGGCTATCGTCACCATTAAGGCGGGCGAAGAAATTGATTTTTACAGCAATATTTAAATAAAAAATGGCAGTACGTAAATTAAAACCGGTAACTCCGGGACAAAGACACAAAGTTATTGGCACGTTCGAGGATATTACTGCATCCGTGCCAGAGAAGTCTCTCGTTTACGGTAAGCGTTCAACTGGTGGTCGAAACAACACCGGTAAAATGACAGTTCGCTACATGGGCGGCGGTCATAAGAAGAAGCTTCGTTTCATCGACTTCAAACGAGAGAAAGATGGTGTTCCAGCTGTAGTTAAGACAATCGAGTACGATCCTAATAGATCTGCTCGTATTGCCTTGTTGTACTATGCTGATGGTGAAAAACGTTACATTATTGCTCCTAACGGACTGCAAGTAGGTGCTCAACTTATGTCAGGTGCAGAAGCTGCCCCTGAAGTAGGTAACACTCTTCCACTTGCAAATATCCCTGTTGGTACTGTAATTCACAACATTGAATTACGTCCAGGTCAGGGAGCTTTGCTCGTTCGTTCGGCTGGTAACTTTGCTCAGCTTACTTCTCGTGAAGGCAGTTATTGTGTTATCAAGCTCCCTTCTGGCGAAACACGCCAGATTCTTTCAGCTTGTAAAGCTACTATTGGTAGTGTAGGTAACTCTGATCACGCACTCGAACAGTCTGGTAAGGCTGGTCGCTCACGTTGGTTAGGTCGTCGCCCTCACAACCGTGGTGTTGTAATGAACCCTGTTGATCACCCAATGGGTGGTGGTGAAGGTCGTCAATCTGGTGGTCACCCACGTTCACGTAAGGGCTTGTACGCTAAGGGTCTTAAGACTCGTGCACCTAAGAAGCTTTCAAACAAGTATATTATTGAAAGAGCTAACAAGAAGTAAACAAAGTAAAAGAGTAAATTATGAGTCGTTCATTAAAAAAAGGTCCATACATCAACGTATCGCTCGAGAAGAAAATTCTCGCTATGAATGAGAGTGGTAAGAAGAATGTTGTTAAGACATGGGCCAGAGCATCAATGATTTCCCCAGATTTTGTGGGTCACACTGTTGCAGTTCATAACGGAAACAAATTTATCCCTGTTTACATTACTGAGAACATGGTAGGTCATAAGCTCGGAGAGTTCAGTCCTACACGCCGATTCGGTGGACACTCTGGTAATAGAAAGTAACAGGATATAACCCTTAGAAAAAGATAAAATAATGGGAGCAAGAAAACATATAAAGGCAGAGGCTCGTAAAGAAGCCCTCAAAAGCCAGTATTTTGCAAAGCTCAAGGACTGCCCTTCTTCTCCACGTAAAATGCGCTACGTTGTAGATATGGTTCGTGGAATGGAAGTTAACCGCGCCTTAGGCGTGCTTAGGTTCTCAAAGAAGGCAGCAGCAATGAATGTTGAAAAACTTCTACGCTCGGCAATTGCTAACTGGGAAATAAAGAATGACCGCAAAGCTGAAGACGGTGAACTTTATATATCTAAAATCTTCGTTGATGAAGGTGTTACAATGAAGCGTATGCGTCCTGCACCACAGGGTCGAGGATACAGAATTCGTAAACGTTCTAACCATGTTACCCTTTTCGTAGATTCAAAGGGCGACGCTAACAATGATAAATAAATAGTAGAATGGGACAAAAAGTTAATCCAATAAGCAACCGCTTAGGTATTATCCGCGGTTGGGAGTCAAATTGGTTCGGTGGCAAGGATTTCGGAGATAACCTCTTGGAGGATAAGAAAATCCGCACATACTTGAACAAGCGTCTCGAAAAGGCCAGCGTTTCTCGTATCGTTATCGAACGTACATTGAAACTCGTAACCATCACTATTTGCACAGCCCGTCCGGGTATCGTCATTGGTAAAGGTGGACAAGACGTTGATAAACTCAAAGAAGAATTGAAAAACCTTTTCAAAAAGGAAATTCAAATCAACATCTTTGAAGTGAAGAAACCTGAACTCGATGCAAATATCGTTGGTTACAATATCGCACGCCAAGTAGAAGGCAAAGTTGCATATCGTCGTGCAATCAAGATGGCTGTTGCTAATACAATGCGTGCTGGTGCCGAAGGTATCAAAGTTCAAATCACTGGTCGTCTGAATGGTGCCGAGATGGCGCGTAAGGAAATGTTTAAAGAAGGACGTACTCCTCTTCATACATTCCGTGCAGACATCGATTATTGTCAGACAGAGGCTCTTACTAAGGTTGGCCTTCTGGGTATAAAGGTATGGATTTGCCGTGGTGAAGTTTACAACAAGGTAGACTTGACACCTAACTTTACTCAGGATAAGGGCAACGCTCGCTCAAACAACGGCGCACGTTCTGGAAGAGGTAATCGTAGAAGAAACAATAACCGTTAAAAGTAAAAGCTATCATGTTACAGCCAAAAAGAGTAAAATATAGAAGACCTCAAGATGGGCGCGGTAATAAAGGAAACGCTCACAGAGGTACACAGTTAGCTTTTGGTTCCTTTGGTATCAAAACTCTTGAACCAAAGTGGATTGACAGCCGACAGATTGAGGCTGCTCGTATAGCCGTAAACCGCTATATGAACCGTCAAGGTCAAGTCTGGATTAGAATATTTCCTGATAAACCTATCACACGTAAGCCTGCTGATGTACGTATGGGTAAAGGTAAGGGTGACCCAGCAGGTTGGGTTGCACCTGTGACACCAGGACGTATCCTCTTTGAAGTAGAAGGTGTAAGCTTTGATATAGCAAAAGAGGCACTTCGCCTTGCTGCTCAAAAGCTACCTGTAAAGACAAAGTTTGTTGTTAGACGTGATTACGATAAAAACGCTTAAAAAAGATGAAGACTACAGAAGTAAAACAACTCGAAACCAAAGAATTGGTTGAGAAGATAGAGAATGCTGAGGAAGCTCTCGCAAAGATGAAGCTGAACCATCAGATTACTCCACTTGAGAATCCATCACAAATTAAGGTTGCTCGTCGTGATATTGCACGTATGAAAACTGAACTTCGTCAGAGAGAACTTAATAAATAACAATGGTCCAGATGGAAACAAGAAATTTAAGAAAAGTAAGACAGGGTGTTGTAACCAGCAACAAAATGGATAAAACCATTGTTATTGCTGCGAAGTTCAAGGAAAAGCACCCTATATATGGTAAGTTTGTCCAAAAGACAAAGAAGTACCATGTTCATGATGAGAAAAATGAAGCTAACATCGGTGACACTGTTCTCATTATGGAAACACGTCCTTTGAGCAAGTCAAAGAGATGGAGATTAGTTCAAATAGTAGAAAAAGCTAAGTAATTATGATACAGTCAGAATCAAAACTTACAGTATGTGATAACAGCGGTGCACGCATAGCTAAATGTATTCGTGTACTTGGCGGTACTCGCCGTCGTTACGCAAGTGTCGGTGACGTTATCGTAGTTGCAGTGCAGAACGTCATCCCATCAAGTGATATTAAAAAAGGTGCAGTATCAAAAGCTTTGATAGTACGCACAAAGAAAGAAATTCGTCGTGCTGATGGTTCTTACATCCGCTTCGATGATAACGCATGTGTTTTGTTGAACAATGCTGGCGAAATTCGTGGTAGCCGTATCTTCGGTCCAGTTGCTCGTGAGCTTCGTAACGTAAACATGAAGGTGGTTTCTTTGGCACCTGAGGTTCTTTAATTTAAAAAACGAAAAGTAAAATGGCAAAATTCCATATTAAGAAAGACGATCAAGTTATCGTACTTGCTGGCTCGGATAAGGGCAGAAGTGGTAAAGTGCTCAAAGTTCTCGTTGACAAAGAACGCGTACTAGTTGAAGGAATCAATATGGTTTCAAAGAGCACAAAGCCTTCTGCAGCAAATCCTCAAGGAGGAATTGTAAAGCAAGAAGCACCTATCCATATCTCAAACGTTAGTCTTATCGATCCAAAGAGCGGAAAAGCTACTCGTATCAAAATTGAACGTGAAGGCAAAATCGTTAAGCGTATCGCTAAAAAATCAGGGGAGGTAATTAAGTAATGAATACAGCACAACTTAAAAAAGAGTATAAAGAGCAAATTGCTCCTGCTCTCAAAAAGCAATTCAATTACACTTCTGCAATGCAGATTCCTGTCTTGAAGAAAATTGTTATCAACCAAGGTTTGGGTGATGCGACTCAGGACAAGAAGATTATTGAGGTTGCTATCAATGAAATAACAGCTATTACAGGTCAAAAGGCAGTAGCAACTTACTCACGTAAGGACATCGCTAACTTCAAACTTCGTAAGAAGATGCCTATTGGCGTTATGGTAACATTACGTCGTGAGCGTATGTATGAGTTCCTTGAAAAACTCGTTCGTATCTCATTACCACGTATCCGTGACTTCAAGGGTATCGAAAGCAAGTTTGATGGTCGTGGTAACTATACATTGGGTGTTACTGAACAAATCATCTTCCCTGAAATAAACATTGATCAGGTAGATCGTATCCAAGGTATGAACATTACTTTCGTAACATCAGCTAAAACTGATGAAGAAGGTTATGCACTCCTTAAAGCATTTGGTCTCCCATTCAAAAACGCTAAAAACGATTAAGATATGGCAAAAGAATCAATGAAAGCTCGCGAAATTAAGCGTGCGAAGTTAGTAGCTCGTTACGCAGAAAAGCGCGCAGCTTTGAAGAAGATTGTAGCTACTGCTGAAGACCCAGCCGAAGCATACGAAGCTGCACGTAAGTTGCAAGCTATCCCTAAGAACGCAAATCCTATTCGTCTTCACAACCGTTGCAAGATAACAGGACGTCCAAAGGGATATATTCGTCATTTCGGTATTTCTCGTATCCAATTCCGTGAGATGGCATCTCAAGGTTTGATACCTGGAGTTAAGAAAGCAAGTTGGTAAAATCTATAATTCCTTTCGTCACGGAAAACATAATTCCGTGGCGGAGGATTTTAAAAGGATATTTTTTAATATTGTCGGGGAAGTCCCGATTAATTAAACATTTTATATTTATGACAGATCCAATAGCAGATTATCTGACAAGACTCAGAAACGCAATCATGGCTCATCACCGTGTTGTTGAAGTTCCTGCGTCTAACTTGAAGAAATCTATTACTAAGATTCTCTTTGAGAAGGGCTACATTCTGAACTATAAGTTCATTGAAGATGGTCCACAAGGAACTATCAAGGTCGCTTTAAAATACGACCCTGTTACAAAACAGAACGCTATCAAGAAATTGAAGCGCGTTTCTTCACCAGGTCTTCGCCAGTATACTGGCTACAAAGACATGCCGAGAGTAATTAACGGACTTGGAATTGCAATTATTTCAACGTCTAAAGGTGTAATGACAAACAAAGAAGCAGCTGCTGAGAAAATTGGTGGTGAAGTTCTTTGCTACATTTATTAATTGGAGGATTCAAAATGTCAAGAATTGGAAATTTACCAATTAGTATTCCTGCTGGTGTAACTATCACACAAAAGGATAACGTTGTTACAGTGAAAGGTCCTAAGGGTGAACTCTCTCAGTATGTAAATCCTTCTATTAAGGTAAACATCGAAGAAAGTCAAATTGTCTTCGAAGTTGATGAGAAAAATCCTGTGAACTACAAGCAAAAGCAAGCTTACCATGGTCTTTATCGTTCGCTCGTAAACAACATGGTTGTTGGAGTTAGTGAAGGTTATAAGAAGACTCTTGAATTGGTTGGTGTAGGTTATCGCGTTTCAAATCAAGGTAACTTGGTTGAATTCTCGCTTGGCTATACACACCCTATTTTCATCGAATTTCCAAAAGAAGTAACAGTTGAAACTAAGAGTGAACGTAACCAAAACCCTATTATCACTCTTGAAACAGCTGATAAGCAATTGCTTGGTCTTATTTGTGCAAAGATTCGTTCTTTCCGTAAGCCTGAACCATACAAAGGTAAGGGTATTTTGTTCCAAGGTGAGGTTATTCGCAGAAAGTCTGGTAAATCAGCTGCAGCTAAGTAACTTTAATAATTCATTACGATTATGACAACAAAGAAAGAACAAAGAAGACTTAAGATAAAGTTGCACATTCGCAAGAGTGTGAACGGAACTGCAGAACGTCCTCGTTTGAGCGTTTTCCGCAGTAATAAGCAAATTTACGCACAAGTAATTAATGATCTTACAGGAACGACACTTGCTTCTGCTTCTTCTGCTGGTCTTGAAAAAATGGCCAAAATTGAACAAGCTAAGAAAGTTGGTACTCTTGTAGCTGAAAAGGCTACTGCTGCTGGTGTACAGCAAGTAGTTTTCGATCGTAACGGTTATCTTTATCACGGACGTGTACAAGCCTTGGCTGATGCTGCACGTGAGGGAGGACTTAAATTCTAAACGATATGGCAATGAATAAAGTAAAAGTAAATAGTGACGTAGAACTGAAAGACCGTTTGGTTGCAATCAACCGCGTGACCAAGGTTACCAAGGGTGGACGTACATTCACATTTGCGGCCATCGTCGTTGTAGGTGATGGTAAAGGTGTTATTGGTTGGGGACTTGGCAAGGCTGGTGAAGTAACAGCTGCTATCCAAAAGGGTACAGATGCTGCTAAGAAAAACCTTGTTAAAGTTCCTGTGCTTAAAGGCACTGTTCCACACGAAGTTGAAGCACGTTTTAGCGGTGCTTGTGTACTTCTTAAGCCAGCTGCTGCCGGTACTGGTTTGAAAGCTGGTGGTGCTATGCGTGCTGTACTTGAGAGCGCAGGTGTTACTGACGTGATTGCAAAGTCAAAGGGTTCATCTAACCCTCACAACCTCGTAAAGGCAACTATTGCTGCTCTCGCTCAAATGCGTGATGCATATACTGTTGCTGGTGAGCGTGGTATTAGTATGGACAAAGTATTTAACGGTTAATTACAGGAGATTTGAATAATGGCAACAATTAAAGTTAAGCAAATTAAGAGCCGTATTAACGCTCCAAAAGACCAAAAGAGTACATTATTGGCTCTTGGACTTCGTAAGATTTCACAAGTGGTTGAAGTAGAAGATACTCCAAGCATTCGCGGAATGATTCGTAAAGTTCATCATTTGGTGACAGTAATTGATTAATAAATCTTTTTAAAGAAACTGTGTTATGAAATTAAATAATTTAAAACCAGCAGAGGGCTCAACCCATTCTCGTCGTCGTATTGGTCGTGGACCAGGTTCTGGACTTGGCGGTACTTCTACACGTGGTCACAAGGGTGCAAAGTCACGCTCTGGTTATAAGAGAAAGATAGGTTTTGAAGGTGGTCAGATGCCACTTCAGCGCCGTGTTCCAAAGGGTGGATTCAAGAATATCAATCACAAGGAATACTTTGCAGTTAACTTGTCTACTCTTCAAGAACTTGCTGAGAAAAAGAATCTTGCAAAAATCGGATTGGCTGAATTAATTGAAGCTGGTTTGACAAATGGCAAGGTACTTGTAAAGATTCTTGGCGATGGAGAATTGAAGTTGAAGGTTGATGTTGAAGCAAATGCCTTCTCAAAGACTGCCGAAGAAGCTATCAAGGCAGTAGGTGGTAACACAACTATTATCTAAGTCAATGAAAAAGTTTATTGAGACACTGAAGAACTGTTGGAAAATCGAGGATTTGCGCAAGCGACTCCTCGTGACCATCCTGTTCACAGCCATATACCGTTTTGGCTCGTTTATTGTACTTCCCGGAATTAATCCGAGTTTGTTGGAAAAACTCCAGTCACAAACAGCTGGCGGTTTGATGTCACTGTTGGACATGTTCTCTGGTGGTGCTTTCTCCAAAGCTTCTATTTTTGCTTTGGGAATTATGCCTTACATTTCTGCTTCTATCGTAATGCAGCTTTTAGCTGTTGCTGTACCTTATTTCCAAAAGATGCAGCGCGAAGGAGAAAGTGGGCATAAGAAGATTAATTGGTATACACGCATTTTGACAGTATTTATTCTGTTATTCCAAGCGCCTGCATACTTGATTAACTTGAAGACACAGGCAGCGGGCGCTTTGGCAACAGGAGTAAACTGGACTGCCTTCATGTTCTCTGCCTCAATAATCTTGGCCGCTGGGTCTATGTTTATTTTATGGCTCGGTGAGCGCATTACGGATAAGGGTGTAGGAAACGGAATTTCAATCATTATTATGGTCGGTATCATTGCCCGACTTCCACAATCTTTCTTCCAAGAAGTAAGTAGCCGCTTTACAGCGATTACAAGTGGTGGTCTTGTAATGTTTATCGTAGAAATAATTATCCTATACTTGGTAGTGTGTGCGGCTATCCTTCTTACTCAAGGTACACGCAAAGTTCCTGTACAGTATGCAAAACGTGTTGTGGGAAACAAGCAATATGGTGGTGCGCGTCAATATATTCCTTTGAAATTATTCGCAGCTAACGTAATGCCTATCATCTTTGCCCAAGCATTGATGTTTATCCCATTGACAATTGTTCAGTTCTCTACTGATAGTGCAAGTCCTGTACTTCAGGCTTTGATGAATACAAAGAGTTTAGCGTATAATTTAATCTATGTTGGTTTGATAATCGCATTTACTTACTTTTATACAGCTATCACACTCAACCCTACTCAAATGGCAGAGGATATGAAGAGAAACAATGGATTTATTCCTGGTGTAAAACCAGGTAAGAGTACAGCGGAATACATCGATACGGTTATGACCCGCTTGACTTTCCCTGGCTCTCTCTTTATAGCTCTTATAGCGGTTATGCCAGCTTTAGCAGGTTTGCTCAATGTTCAAGATTCATTTGGTCAATTCTTTGGTGGAACATCATTGTTGATTCTTGTTGGTGTTGTTATTGATACTCTTCAACAAATTGAATCACACTTGATGATGCGTCACTACGATGGTCTTTTGAATTCTGGTCATACACGTGGCAACGGCAATGTAGCTGCATATTAAATCTTTTTCTGATGAAGTAAGAATATTCCTTTATGAAGAAGATGAAATAAGATAATGTGGCAGGTCAATCATTTTTGGTTTAACGCCTAAAGGTTGACCGCCTCATTTTTGGCATAATTCGTAAATTCGAAACAAACACGATTTCTCTTCTGACTGAAGAAATAAACATTATTAAAAGACAAAATAATAAGATATGGCAAAACAAACTGCTATCGAGCAGGACGGAACAATTCTCGAGGCTCTCTCAAATGCAATGTTCCGCGTAGAGTTAGAAAATGGTGTTGATATTACAGCACACATTTCTGGTAAGATGCGAATGCACTACATCAAGATTCTCCCTGGCGACAAGGTCAAGGTCGAGATGAGTCCATACGACTTAACAAAAGGCAGAATAGTTTTCAGATACAAATAATTAAAATATAAAAATGAAGACAAGAGCATCATTAAAGAAGCGTACAGCCGACTGCAAAATCGTTCGTCGTAAAGGTCGTTTGTTCGTTATCAACAAGAAAAACCCTAAGTTCAAGTTACGTCAGGGTTAAAAAACTATAATCTGTTAATTATTTAATATTAAATGAGTAATTTTGCAGAGTTTATAGCAATAACAAATTTTTAATTAATTACATTCAATGGCAATAAGAATTGTTGGAGTAGATTTGCCCCAAGAAAAGCGTGGCGAAATCGCATTGACCTATATCTATGGTATTGGTCGAAGTAGTTCAGCAAAGATATTGGATAAAGCAGGTATCAACCGCGACCTCAAGGTTAGCGAGTGGTCTGATGACCAAGCTGCTAAAATCCGTGAAATTATCGGTGCTGAATTCAAAGTTGAAGGTGAACTCCGTTCGGAGATTCAGATGAACATTAAGCGCCTCATGGATATAGGTTGCTATCGTGGAGTTAGACATCGTAATGGTCTTCCAGTTCGCGGTCAGAGTACTAAGAATAATGCTCGTACCCGTAAGGGAAAGAAGAAGACTGTTGCTAATAAGAAGAAGGCTACTAAGTAAAATTTAGTTGAGAGTTAAGAGTTGAGAGTCTTCGTACTCATTAACTTATAAACTTAAGACTTTTAAACTAAAAGAAATTATGGCAAAAAAATCAGCAACATCTAAGAAAAGAAATGTAAGAGTTGATGCAATGGGTCAGCTCCACGTTCACAGTTCATTTAATAATATTATTGTATCTTTGGCAAACAATGAAGGTCAAGTTATTTCTTGGTCTTCAGCTGGTAAGATGGGATTCCGTGGTTCAAAGAAAAACACTCCTTACGCTGCACAAATGGCAGCAGAGGATTGTGCTAAAGTAGCTTTCGACCTCGGTTTACGTAAAGTAAAAGCGTTTGTAAAGGGACCAGGTAATGGTCGTGAGAGTGCTATTCGCGCTGTCAACGCTGCAGGCATTTTGGTTACAGAGATTGTCGATGTAACTCCATTGCCACACAACGGTTGCCGTCCTCCAAAACGTCGTCGTGTATAATCTCATCTTTTTAACAATTTAAGAATATTATAATTATGGCAAGATACATAGGTCCAAAATCTAGAATCGCACGCCGCTTTGGTGAGCCAATCTTCGGCGCAGATAAAGTGTTAGCTAAGAGAAATTTCCCTCCAGGACAACACGGTAACAATCGTCGTCGCAAGGTTTCTGAGTATGGTGCTCAGTTGGCAGAAAAGCAAAAGGCAAAATATACATACGGTGTTTTGGAGCGTCAGTTCCGCAACATGTTCGACCGTGCTGCAAAGGCTAGTGGTATTACTGGTGAAGTTCTTCTTCAGAACCTCGAAAGCCGTCTCGACAATGTGGTATATCGTCTTGGTCTTGCACCAACCCGTGCCGCTGCTCGTCAGTTGGTAAATCACAAGCATATCGTTGTAAATGGTGGTGTTGTAAACATCGCTTCTTATGCTGTTAAGGCTGGTGATATCGTTGGCGTACGCGAAAAGGCTAAGTCTCTCGAAGTTATTGAAGCTGCCTTGGCTGGTTTCAACCACAGCAAATATCCTTGGATAGAGTGGGACGAAAACAGCAAGAGTGGTAAGTTCCTCCACCAACCAGCTCGTGAAGACATTCCAGAGAATATTAAGGAGCAATTAATCGTTGAGTTGTACTCTAAACAATAAAAATCATTAAATTAATGGCGATATTAGCATTTCAAAAACCTGATAAAGTTGTGATGTTGGAGGCTAACGACCAATTCGGCAAGTTCGAATTCCGTCCTCTTGAGCCTGGCTTTGGTGTTACAATTGGTAACTCATTGCGCCGCATCCTTCTTTCGTCTTTGGAGGGCTATGCTATCAATACAGTGCGTATCGCAGGTGTTGAGCATGAGTTTTCTACCGTTCCGGGCGTTAAGGAAGATGTCACCAATATCATTTTGAATCTCAAGCAAGTTCGATTCAAGCAAGTAGTAGAAGAATTCGAGAATGAGAAAGTTAGTATTACCGTAGAGAATTCAACAGAATTCAAAGCTGGTGATATTGGCAAGTATCTGACTGGATTTGAAGTGTTAAATCCTGATTTGGTGATTTGTCATTTAGACTCAAAAGCCTCAATGCAGATAGATTTAACTATCAACAAGGGACGTGGTTACGTTTCAGCTGATGAAAATCGTGAATTCTGCACTGATGTGAATGTACTCCCAATCGATTCAATCTACACCCCAATCCGCAACGTCAAGTATGCCGTTGAGCCATATCGTGTTGAACAAAAGACCGACTATGACAAATTGGTAATTGAAGTTGCAACAGATGGTTCTATTCACCCAAAGGACGCGCTTAAAGAGGCTGCAAAAA
This sequence comes from Prevotella disiens, assembly GCF_900454955.1. NCBI lineage: Bacteria > Pseudomonadati > Bacteroidota > Bacteroidia > Bacteroidales > Prevotellaceae > Prevotella > Prevotella disiens. The sequence goes on from NZ_UGTL01000001.1 coordinate 650,720, forward strand.
TCCTTATCTATCACTTCATGTTGTTCTCTGACGAAAAGATTATGTTGGAGAGTCCTGATCAGGAAGGCAACCAAGAGTTTGATGAAGAGGTATTGCACATGCGTCAGTTGCTTAAAACTAAGCTCACTGATTCAAGTCTCAACCTCAGTGTTCGTGCGCTCAACTGCTTGAAGGCAGCTGATGTTGAAACACTTGGCGACCTTGTTCAGTACAACAAGACCGACCTCTTGAAGTTCCGTAACTTTGGTAAGAAATCGCTTTCAGAGCTTGATGATTTGCTCGAGAGTCTGAATCTTACGTTTGGAACCGACATTACAAAGTATAAATTGGACAGAGAATAAGTTAATGTAGGTGGACTGCTAAGAGTAAGTCCACCACATTAAAACTATTTTGGTCAACAACAAGAAAAAGAAAATGAGACATAATAAAAAATTCAACCATTTAGGTCGTACTGCAAGTCATCGTAGTGCTATGCTTTCTAACATGGCTATCTCTTTGATTACGCACAAAAGAATCACTACGACCCTCGCAAAGGCAAAGGCTTTGAAGAAATTCGTTGAGCCTCTTATCACTCGTGCTAAGGACGATACTACCAACTCACGTCGTGTAGTTTTCCGTTACTTGCAGAACAAAGAAGCTGTAACAGAATTGTTCAAGGAAATTTCTGTAAAGGTAGGCGACCGTCCAGGCGGTTACACTCGTATTATCAAGCTTGGCTTGCGTAAGGGTGACGCTGCACCAATCGCTTTTATCGAGTTGGTTGATTATGATGAAAACATGGCTAAGACTCCTAAGGCTGAAGTTAAGAAGACACGTCGTAGCCGTCGTTCTAAAAAGGCTGTTGAAGCTGAAACACCAGCAACTGAAACTGTTGCAGAAGAAGCAAAAGCAGAATAATCTTTTAGAAAGATTTCTTTATAATATAAGCGGATATGTTCAAATGAGCATATCCACTTTTTTTATGATAATTTGGCACATTAGCCGATATTTTGATTTTGTCTATACACTACTTATCCCGAACTGAGGGACAATAGGTTTTGGAGCGCAAAAAACGCCATTTTATAGTTTAGAGTGGCTGTTTTTGTATTTCGTTTTGGAGGTATAGTGTTGTTTTATATATGTATTAAAAAGTTAAACTGTTTTTTTTTGTTAATTTGCCAACTCTTTTGTAATTTTGCAAAAAATATATCAATTATGAATAAGTCTTTTGTTGGATTTAAAATGACTATATTGAGATTTTTTCTATTATTTTTTCTTTCATCTTGGCATATTAAAGTTATGTGTCAAGAATATCATGATGGGATATTGTCCTCGAGTAATGTTGTAAATATATCCGATGAAAGAAATAAGGCTTCTGCTGATTTTATTCATTTTTATCAAAAAAATATTAGTAAACTTCGTGGAAGTAGATGTGCAATGTATCCAACTTGTTCAAACTATGGTTTAAAGGCATTTAAAAAAGAAAATTTCGCAAAAGCATTTCTTGATACTGCGGATCGTTTGATTCGTTGTGGGCATGATGGTAAATTTTATTCGGTAACGTATGCTTATGGAAATCCATGTTTATTAGATTTACCAGACTGTGATTCTGCTTTATTTTTAAGTTTGACTCAAAAATCACAAAATTCGATTTATACCGATAGATTAAAAGTTGTCAATAAAAAAGATAGTTTAAATGACTTTATACGTTATTTAATTAATAATCATGATTACAATTTGGCAATGTTAGAAATAGAACGCCTTTCTTATTTTGACAAAGAAAATTCTCCTTCTACTTATTTGCAGAAATTGATTTGTTATGAAGGTCTTGAACGTATGGAAGAAGGTATTTTTGATTTTTATGCACAAAAGGATTTAAATATATGTAATGATAATCGTGTAAAATTCCAAGTATCAAAGATGTTTTATCGCCTTAATAATTATAGTGAGGCTGAAAAGTTATTTCCTAAAATTAATTTGACAGAACAAGATTCTATACGAAGAAGGCATTTATATTTAGGACTTTCAAACTTAAAAATGGGTTATTTAGATAATTGTGTACAGCATTTTGAAGCAGCAAATCAGTTTAATACCAATGAGCAAATTGTTAATAAAACGAATGAGGTCATATCAAGTATTATTGCGAGGAAGCCTAAAAGTAAAGTTTTAGCTGGTATTCTTTCTATATTTCCTGGTGGAGGCTATTGGTATGCAGGACATAAATCCAGCGCTATTACATCATTTATTGTTAACTCTTTATTAGGTTTTGCTACTTACGTGAATTCAACAAGCAAGTGCAAATTTACTTAATTTGTTCGTAAAAGCACTCGTATGGTGTTTTAAATCCTAATTTCTTTCTTGGTCTCATGTTAATTTTCCTTGAACACTTTGTGATTTGTTGATGGCTGACATGTTCAAACGTTTCTGATTTTGGCACGTATTGCCTAATCAGTCCGTTTGCATTTTCTATGCCGCCCTTCTGCCATGAAGAGTATGGATCGGCAAAATAGATGTTGACACCAAGGCTTTTTCCTATCATTTCATGGCAAGCGAATTCAGTACCGTTGTCTGTTGTAATAGACTTGACATGCCCTTTGAATGGAGATAGCAGATGTATTACAGTACGTGCCAGCTCTATGGCATTCTTTCCCTTTTTAAGTTTTCTCATAAACAGCATGTTTGTACTGCGTTCTATCAGTGTAACGATGGCACCGTGATTTCCTCTTCCTACGATAGTATCCATCTCGAAGTCCCCAAAGCGCTTGCCGTCAGCTTCTGCAGGTCTTTCGCTGATGCTTGTTCTGTTGACTATAGATATGCGTCTGCCCCCGACAGGTCTGGCACGATGCTTTAGCCTGTGACGACAGTGTTGGTATAGTTTCCCTCCTTCTGCCTTGTCTTTACGTATCATACGGTATATGGTTTCATGACAAATATACTTGCCATCATTGGCCAATGCACCGGATATTTGTTCCGGAGACCACTGTTCGGTAACAAGAAGGCGTTTCGCCTCTTCCATGACATCCTTGTCAACTGAACGATTACCTGGCTTCTTGCGTTTTGTGCGTACTGCATTTGCTTGGGCTGTCTCCCAGTTGTAGTGTCCTCTAATCCCACTGTTACGTCTTATTTCACGTGACACTGTACTTGGACTTACATTTATCGCTTTGGCAATGTCTTTTTGTTTCATTCCGTTTTGGAGTAGCACAGAAATTGTGTACCTTTGCTCCGAGGTTAATTGTTTGTACATAGCAATGCAAATTTAATTAATCTTTGGGAGACAGAGGTCTCCCTTTTTCATTTTTATGCATTGCTTGCTGATTTTTCCACTCATGGGGGCTGCTCGCCCCCAAACCCCTCGGTGTTTTCAGGTATAGATTATTAAGCTACACCCGTACTTGGGATTGCAGTTCTATGTTGAACTTGCGCCTTCACACTAACATCCACACCGTTGTTCGCAAAAACAAACTTAATTGCCCTGTCTATTTCAGGTTAAAGTCTGCTGCTGACACCCATTGCCCTGCGAACGTAGTGCCAGTAAAGCTCGATTTTGTGGAAACGCTGTAGCGAATGGTGCCTTTGGTACTGCGTATATTATTGACTTCAATGCGGTTCCATCCGTATCCATTGCTGTCGTTAGCGTCAACGATATTCTGATAATAGGTCCTGTCCGGATCGGATGAGAGCGAGTCAGCGACACCCAACCTACGTTTGGCCTCTGCCCAGATATCCCCGCCTGTATTACCATTGGCTGAACGGTTAGTGTGCTGACAATCAACACATTCGACGAATAGCCGTATAAGATAGGTGCGCAAGCGCATCTACATTGAAAACCAAAGTCAATGCAATTGAAAAAACAGATTGATGAGCACTTTGCAACTGAGTTGCAACAAAATTTTGCTACCTTTGCATCATGATGCGGGGAAAAGCTCTCATAGTAAGTCTTTGGCTGGCAATGCTCATGGTGTTGCTGGTTTTGGCCGTGCCTCATCATCACCACCTGAGCAACGTTTGTTTCGTGGAAGAGAGGTGCGAAACAGACGGTCAAATCAATGACCGCCACACCCACCATCATTCTTCCGGACAGGAATCGCAGGCAGACAACTGTCCCGTAGAGCAAATCAGGCACATTGTTAAGGACGACGAGCATGCGCAGCCCATCATACAAGTGGCGCAGCAGCAGCCTCATTGGCTGTGCGCCCACGCTGCCGACATGCACCCGCACGTGCAGATAGTCTCGCCAGTTGGCGAAACGCCCGACCCCATCGTCCGATTGCTTGAGGCACATATAGCCTCAAGTGGACGAAGGGGTCCTCCCGCTTTATCATACCCATTGTTTTTATCTAGTGGCAGAGCAGTTGTCAACAACTGTTCCGCAGTAAGTCGTACATGTTCATACTAATAAGGTTATGATTAACAAGATTATCTATTTTTCCATTCAACACAAATTTCTGGTGGTACTCCTGTTGGCGGCCATCATCGGCGGCGGAGTGTATTCATTGCGAACCATCAACGTAGACTCCACGCCCGACATCACAAACAACCAGGTGCAGGTCATCACGGTTTCTGAAAATCTCTCGACGGCCGACATCGAGCAGTTCGTCACCTATCCCGTAGAGCTGGCCATGTCCAACCTGCCTGGCGTTGAGGGCATCCGTTCCATCTCACGCTTTGGCCTGTCTGTTGTTACCATCGTTTTCAAAGAGGATATGGGCACTTACCTGCCCCGCCAGTTGGTGCAAGAGAAGCTGGAAGAGGTGCGCGAGGACATTCCGGAGGGATTCGGAACGCCCGCGATGGGTCCCATCAGCACGGGACTGGGCGAGATTTTACAGTACACCCTTGTTCCCAAAGACACCGCCCGTTACAGTACGCAGGAGCTGCGCACCATTCAAGACTGGATAGTGAAGCGCCAGCTGTCCATGATTCCGGGCGTGGTGGAGGTCAACTCGTTTGGCGGAAGCATCAAGCAATACGAGGTGGCCCTCAACCCCCAGCGGCTCAACGCCATGCGCGTGAGCGTGGGCGAGGTGTACGAAGCCCTGAGAAAAAATAACGTCAACACGGGCGGCGCCTATATAGAGCGTGACCACATGGCCAGCTTCATCCGGGGCGACGGACTGGTGAAGTCGGTTGACGACATTGAGAACATCGTGGTGAAGAATGTCAACGGCACCCCTGTTCTCGTGCGCGACGTAGCCGACAAGGTGGGCTTTGGCTCGCAAGTGAGGTACGGCGCTTTCACGCAAGATGGTCATGAGGCCGTCGGGGGTATGATCATGATGCTCAAGGGTGCCAACTCTGACAAGGTGGTCAGGGCGGTGAAGGAGCGCATGGAGAGTGTCAGAAAGTCGCTGCCCGACGGCATCGACATCAAACCTTTTCTCGATCGATCCAACCTTATCGAGCGTACAACGAGCACCATTGCGCGCAATTTGACAGAAGGGGCGCTCATCGTGATATTCGTGCTGGTGCTGTTATTGGGAAGTTTGCGTGGAGGTCTCATCGCCGCATCGGTCATTCCGCTGTCCTTACTGTTCGCCCTCATCATGATGCGGCTTTTCGGCGTGAGCGCCAACTTGATGAGCCTGGGTGCCATCGACTTTGGAATTATCGTCGATGGGGCGGTGATTATCGTAGAAGGCACGGTGTTCGAAATGGAGAAAAGAATCAAGAAACACAGCCAACTGGGCCGGGGCGGCATGAACGCCGTCGCCTTCGAGGCCGCCTCTTCAATGATGCATTCGGCCTTCTTCGGTCAGCTGATTATCCTCATCGTGTTCACCCCCATCATCTTTCTCTCTGGCGTCAGCGGAAAAATGTTCTCCCCCATGGTCTACACCTTCTCGTTCGCCGTACTGGGAGCCATCATTCTGTGTCTGACGTATGTGCCGATGATTTCATCTTTGCTGATTCGTCCACTGAGCCACCAGGGCGGATGGATGGTGCGGATGGAACGTAGCTTGCAGCGCATGGGCAACCGTGTGTCGGGGCGCATCATACATGTTTATCACCCGCTGCTGCTGTATGCCCTACGTCATAAAAAGATGGTACTTGTTTCTGCCGCTGCTTTGTTTCTGGCTGCCGCATTCGCTTTCATGCGGATGGGAGGCGAATTTGTGCCTGAACTCGATGAGGGCGACATCGCCATGCAAACCTTCCTCCGCCCCGGCAGTTCGCTCTCGGAAACCATCAAGCGAGAGGAAGAGGTGGAACGCCTGCTGCTTCAGAGCTTTCCGGAAATCAAAACCGTATGCGCTCGCATTGGGGTGGCCGACATACCCACCGATCCGATGGGGTTCGACTACACGGACAGCTTCATCATTCTGGAAAAGGATCGCAGCAAATGGACATCGGCCAAGACCAAAGAAGAATTGATAGAAAAGATTAAAGACAAGTTGCAAATGCTGCCGGGGCTCAACTTCTCGTTCTCACAACCAGTGGCCCTCCGTTTCAACGAGCTGCTCACGGGTGTGCGCGAGGATGTGGCCGTGAAACTTTATGGCGATGATCTCGACAAACTCGGCGAACTGGGTGAGCGGATGGTGAGCATCATCAGTAGGATAGAGGGAGCCGAGGATGTGGCCCTTGAGCGCACGGACGGACTGCCGCAGATTACTGTGAAGTACGACAGGCAGCGGGTGGCGCAATACGGTTTGCACATCGATGACCTCAATGCCTATGTCAGCAGCGCATTTGCCGGAAGTTCGGCAGGGTCGGTGTTTGAGGGCGAGAAACGGTTTGACCTTGTCATCAGGCTCTCTGACGCTTACCGGAAGAGTATCAACGACCTGCGCCAACTTTACATACCGCTGCCCAGCGGGGCACAGATACCCTTGAGCGAGGTGGCGCAAATTGATTATGAGTCGGGGCCCATGCAGATTTCCCGCGAACAAACCTCGCGCAACATCTATGTCGGCGTGAACGTCAGAGGACGGGATGTGCAGTCGGTTGTGGATGAGATACAGGACAAACTCGAACAGCAACTGCGCCTGCCGGCTGGCTATCGGTTGGCGTATGGCGGTGAATTCCAGAAACTTCAGGAGGCCAAGAATCGCTTGATGATCGTCTTGCCCATCGCCCTGCTCCTGATTTTCGTGCTACTTTATTTCGCCTTGAAATCGCTCAAGCAGAGCCTCATGATTTACATGGCGGTTCCGCTGGCCACGGTCGGCGGCGTATTGGCCTTGCTGTTGCGCGGCATGCCCTTCTCCATTTCGGCCGGAGTGGGCTTCATCGTCCTCTTCGGAGTGGCCGTACTCAACGGTCTGGTACTCATCAATCGTTTCAACTCGTTAAAGAAAGAAGGTATGAACAACATCAACCGCAGAATCATCAAGGGTACGCAAGAGCGCATCCGCCCTATCCTTCTCACGGCCACGGCTGCCATGTTGGGTTTCCTGCCCATGGCTGTGTCGGGGTCGGCAGGTGCTGAAGTGCAGCGACCTTTGGCCACTGTGGTCATCGGCGGACTGTTCACGGCTACGCTACTTACCTTGCTTGTCGTTCCTTTATTGTACGCTTTGGAAGAGAAAGCGCAGCGAAAAACTGCCAATAGGTTACCCAAAGCGGCCTTTGCCCTGATGCTGGCACTGCTGGCACCATGCGGCATGCAGGCTCAACAGCCAGTGAGTTTGCAGCAAGCCCTGCAGCTGGCCGAGCAATATCATCCAAGCATTCGTCTGGCACGGATGAGTGTCAGCCGTGAAGAGGCCATGGTCAAGGGCGTAAGCGAGGTGGGACTTACTGAGCTGTCGGCCGGGGTAGATGAGCTTGGCAGAGGCAACGACGCCACCTTTACCCTGTTGTCTGTCAGGCAAAACATTGACGTACTGGGGAACAAACAGCGCGTGCGCACCCAGCGCCAAAAGGTGAATGTGGCTCGTGCGGAGATGAATCTCACCGAACATCAATTGCGCAAAGCCGTTTACCGCGATTATGCGCAGGCTTATATTCTAAGGCAAAGGATGAACGTGCATGCCATGATAGATTCTATCTACCAGAACTTCGAGCATGCGGCGAAAGTGCGTTACGAGGCAAGAGAAACGTCGAAGTTGGCTTATCTGGCCGCTAAGAAGAAGGCTGTTGAAACCAAAGAAAACTTCAAGCAGTCGGTGTTTGATTACCAAGTGGCGTTGAAGGCCTTGTCACGGTGGCTGGGAGAGGGACTCTATGAACCCACTACGGCTCCAGACGAGACGCTTGGAGAGGTAGCAGGCAGTGCAAATCCCGTATTGACTTGTCAGTCGGAGAGGGTCAAATTGGCCGAAGAAAACATCCGACTGGAAAAGTCCAAAGGGCTTCCCGCATTCTTCATAGAGGGTAGTACACAGCGCATTGGCGACAAAAACGGCTACTGGACATTCGACGTTGGCGTGAGTGTTCCGCTGTTCAGACGTTCGTACAAGGCCCGACAAAAGGCTGCCGCCCTGGACAGGGACATCGAAAACACGCAGTTTGACTTGCTGAAAAAACAGCTGGGTGACAACCAAGCACGCTTGCACACTGCGTACCAGAAGTGGCGTCACAAACTGCAATATTACCGGGACACAGCTCTTCCCACGGCCAGGGCGCAGCAACGTGGCGCGTCTTCTGCTTACAAACTGGGTGCAACCGATTACATCGGGTTCATTCAGACCATGGGTGACGCCGTGCAAACCGAGCTTGATTATTGGGAAGCATACGAACAATTCATCGACACAATCATCAATTTACAATATCCAACCATATAAAAAATGAAAACAAAAGCATATCTCATCCTTTCGCTCATCGTCCTTTTGGCAGCTTGTGGCAAGCAAACTAAGGACGCTGGCGAACAAGAAAAACAGTCATCGGACAGCATGACAAAGGTGGAACTCACCGATGAACAGGTGAAAAAGTTAGGCATCAAGGTGGGGAACATCGCCGACACGATGCTCATCAGCAGTGTGGACGTCAATGGAAAGCTGGCCGTTGACCCCCAGAGTGAGGCAACCATAACCCCGCAAATGGGCGGTAACGTCAAACAAATATTGGTTCATGAAGGGCAATCTGTGACCAAAGGAATGGTGGTGGCCTATCTGTCTCATCCTGATTTGGTAAACCTTCAGACGGATTATTTCTCGGCATTGAACCGACAGAGATACCTGAAAAAGGAGTTTGACCGCCAGACCATGATGCTGAACGAAGGTGTAGGAGCCGGCAAAGACTACGACCGTACGAAGTCGGAGCTGCAAACTGTGAGCGGTCAGGTGCAGATGCTTGCCGCCCAACTCAAACAACTGGGCATCAGTACGTCTGCCCTTCGCAAGGGAAAACCTATACTGGCCATCGCATTGACAAGTCCCATCAACGGCACGGTGGAACAAATCAACGTGCAAACGGGGCAATATGTATCACCCGAGATGGCCATGATGAAGATTGCCAACACCAGCAACATGTATGCAGAATTGCAGGTATTCCAACGTGATGTGCCGAAAATTAAGGTGGGACAGGCTGTAGCAATGAAGATAGTTCATGCCGACGGAACCGCCTGCAAGGGAAAAGTGTACTCCATAGGTAAGACTTTTAGAGCCGAAACGCAAACGGTTGATGTGCGTGTTCGTTTGGATGGACAGCACACGGGACTGATTGTAGGGATGTATGTACAGGCGAAGATTGCAACAAGCAGCGAAAGGACGAGAGTCGTTTCGTCTGATGCCATCGTTGAAGTGGATGGAAAATCCTATATCTTCACGGCGGCAAAGCAAGGGAACAACTGGCAGTTTGTCCCCACGATGGTCAAGAAGGTGAAGGAAGAAGGTGACCTCGTGGGCATAGAGACCAAGGAGCCGGCAGATCGTCTTTCACGCATTGTGCAGTCAGGTGCTTACTACCTGATTTCTGAGATGAAGAAAGACGAGACGGGAGAGGAATAAAACATGACCGAAACGGAATGGATGTTTGGTAGGCAGGAAATTGCCTGGCTACCAAACATCCATCATGTTTTCAATATCAAAAGAACAAAACCGCAGTTGATGTTTATGGACGACGGTCGGTCATGAAGAACTCCAGCGTGCCGCCGGCCATGATATCCTTGTAATCAATGTACAGCTTGTTGTAGAGTTTGCCGTTGAGCTTGATATGGCTGACATACATGTTCTTCGGACTGTTGCCATGCGCCAGGATGGTAAACGTCTTGCCATGTCCCACATTCACCTCAGCCTTGTCAAACAAAGGCGAGCCAAACATATACTTTCCGCCAGAGGGTTCCACTTGATAGATGCCCATGGACGACAAGATGTACCAGGCCGACATCTGTCCAACATCCTCGTTTCCGCTCAGACCATCGAAGTCGTTATGGTAGGGCATTTCAGTTAATTCCCTCTTAGAACTCTCCAAGGCAGCCAAAAACTGCATTCTTTTCCTTGGAGAAGTACCCAGAAAAAGAATATGCTGTATTATTTGTTCAAAAATCTCAAATACTGAGTCATATGGGCACACCTGCCCTTTCCATACTATCTATGGACTTGTAAAATTATCCTTAAGTTTTATTAGGCAGCCTTCTTCACACTCCGAGCCATCTCCCTTGCGGCAAGAATGGCAGCATTTGCTGTATGGATTCCGAAGAAGAGTAGTAGCCTCTCGCTAAACATATTGCGCGCCTTGATGCGTCCAAGGCTATAGTGTTGCTTTTGATTTCCAAAGCTACCCTCCATTACCGTAGCTCTGAGGTTTCCAATAATCTTTCTCGCTATCTTGAGACATTCAGCTTCTTCTTTGGGTCTTGGACCTTTTCTAGTGAAACAGGTCGTTATGCCTTTTTCAGTACACATAGTGCGGTTGGCATTGTTGGCATATATGGAATCGGCACCGACACGCTTGACTTTGATTCCCGTCAAAGATTCCTGATATTCAATACATTGCTTAAGGCGGACACCCTCGTTGAATGCCTCAAAGCTGTGGTGTTCTATGAATGATATGCCGTCTATCTGTATGTTGTTGACCTTTGCACCAAACTCTACACGCTTGTTTTCCTTGCCCCTGACAATGGGACGTAGATAGGGACGGTCGATGCTGACGATACGGTGCTTGACTTCCTTGCCGGAGAATAGTTCTGACTGTTGGAGGCATACCTCACGCACAGCGGACAGCCGCTTTTCTTGTTCTGCCGACAGACAGATGCAAGGACTGTACTGTTTACGCAGACGATTCCATTGGGAAAGGAGTTTGGACAGGAGCCTCAGGAGTCTTCTCCTGAGCTTGCGCGTGGACGAGGCTGTGTGCTTGCGCTGCTTGGCGTATGCAAGCCTGGCCTTGTCAATATTATTATACTTGCTTCTCGGAATACGCTCTGAAAGGTGTTTACACTCGGAGACCAGCAGAGTGTGAAGCCAATGGCAACACTCCCAGAGCAGCTTGATATCCGTAGGAAAACGCAGGTAGCTCTCGTAACAGGTTGCATCCGTCAAACATAGATCTTTATCCTTGAGACAATCTTGCCATTTGGCGTACAATATGCTCTGAAAACTGTTTATGTCAAGAATGCGACCAAGACGATTGCGTATGGCACTTACAATCTTTCCATCCTTGATGGGACAGGAAGGGTCTAGCAGAACACCACAGAACATCTGCATGTGGATGCTTCCGTTAAACATCTCTATCAGACCATCGTCAGACAGACCTGTGTATGACTTAAGGAACATTAGGGCAATTTCTCCTTCACCCGAGAAAAGAGGCTTGTTGCCTCGCTTGCTCTTATGGCTAAGGTTCGTATACTCTGCTGCCAACTCCTTTAGGGGGAGCTGGGAATGAATGCGTCCAAGTTCGCTTTTTGCAAAGCTTTCACGATAACTCTGTAAAAAATCGAACTCTGTAAAGGGCAAAGTTGGTGTTATATCAGAAATTTTTTGTATCTTCACGACGAATTTTTTAAGTTTTCCCCCGATTCTGCCCGTGATGGGTCGTTCGGGGGATTTTATGTAAAGGTACAAATAATATATGATACTGACAAACAATTAGTTAAGAAAATTCTGAATATCCCGAATTAGTCTGGAGGATTAAGGAATATATCACCAATGACCAGTGGTCTCCACGACAAATATCAGGTTATCTGCACAAGAGTGAGGGGATAAAGGTGTCCCACTAATCCATTTATAATATCATCCATAATGATACAACAGGGGAGCTTGCCAAACACACAAGACATAAGATGAAATACAGGCATCGTCCCAAGGGCAGACATCTTCCAATTAAAGATAGGTTGAGTATCCATGAAAGAAGTAAGGAAGTTGATGGGAAGAGATTCGGAGATTTTGAGATGGGCTTAATCGTTGACCCTGACCAGCATGCCATACTCACACTGGTGGAGAAATCCACCAATATGCTGCTTATGCAGAAACTGCCATTTGGAAAGCAGTCAAAGCCTCTGGCAAAGGTAGTTAGGAAACTGCTGCTACCATACAAGGAAAGTTTGAAGACCATTACAACAGACAACGGACCTGAATTTGTAGCACATAAGGACATTACCAAATTCTTAGGCGTACCCGTGTACTTCGCTGATCCATATTGTTCTTGGCAAAAGGGAGCTATTGAAAATACAAACAAACTAATCAGACAATACATACCGAAAAAGGATTCGTTTGAACATTATACAGAAAAGAGAATTATGTCCATACAAAAGAAATTGAACGAAAGACCGAGAGAAAAATTAAACTTTTCTACACCAAAGTGCGAATTCTTCAAATACGTTTTGTAATTTTGCACTTGCTGGTTGACTCTACGCACATAAATAAACCATATATTTTGCCAATATTAAAATGAAAAAGATGACTTTCATTACCATTATTCTTAGTATCTCCTGCTTTTGCGTCGCTCAGATTCACGGGATAAAGGATTCAGATCCTGTAGCTGTAGAAAGTCGTACTAAAGCGGATATTGTATTATCCAAGTTTGATACCATTCCTGGGAAAAAGATACTTTATTCTTTACAAAATAAATATTATTATATTATCTTTCAGCAAGATAACAAATATACAGAATATTTTATAACGATAGATAGCGTTTGTAATATATTGAAGATAAAAAGATTTGAAAAGGACAAGGAAATAATAAACATAAAAATGCAATGTCCATCAAGAAATAAAAAGAAAAAAATAAATCAATTAGAAAATGATAGACAGACTATAAACGATGCCTTCAATATCCATCAATATGAAAAGAACATAATAACATCTTTACCTAATGCTACCTATATTGCAGGAGTCCCTTCCTATTTTGTCTTAAAAGACGAGAATGGCAAGAGGTATGGTGAGTACTGCCTATTTTCAATAACAACTCCATGCCCCATTAATCCTAAGCTATGGGCTTACCTTATCAAAAAATTATCAGAAAATATAAACTAACATGACATAGCAATATATCAATTGTTTTTCCAGTGAATGAGAATAGTCTACGCTACGCTTACAACGCTGCCGATGAGCGCATTATGAAGATTTACGGTACGATGGAGGGCGTGTATATCAACGGTGCACCGCAGGGAATCACCTTGACAAATGTCGACTTCAGGCTGCACCAAGACAAAATGAGCAAGCTCTTTTGTGCTTGGTTTGCACTGAAGTTCCACGAGACGGATAACTTCACGCTTTATCCAGCAAGTATCCTCTCTGTCAACAAGAACAGATTTACGAAGCATTACTTTATCGGTGATAAGCGCATAGCATCAAGAATAGGAACGGGTCTGTTCAACAACGTCTATGGACGCAACGGCTCATACGTAACTGCCGGTCAGCAGGACTATGCGGAACGCATGAATCAGATTCAGAAGCAGAAGGAGACATACTATAAGCAGCAGGGCATTGCGCCTGGAGTACCTACAATGAAGGGTGCGTATGGTGACCCGGAGAACACGGGCGTTGGTTATAATGCCGTTCTCACAGAACTCGGCAACCACGATGTGCCACAGGGCTGGATTCAGACGCCAAAGCCGAACACCACACCGAATACCAACCCCGATTCACCTGTAAGCTGGAATGACCCAAGCAATCCTGATGACCCACAGGCTGGTTATGGCTACATTCCAAACGATACAACGAAAGAAGAAACCTTCTTCTATCACAGTGACCACCTCGGCTCAACGTCTTACATTACAGATGACAAAGCCAACATCACGCAGTATGATGCCTACTTGCCATACGGTGAGCTGTTAGTTGACGAGCACAGTAGCAGTGAAGACCTGCCATACAAGTTCAACGGAAAACAGTTTGATGAGGAAACAGGCTTGTACTATTATGGTGCAAGGTATATGAATCCTGTCACGAGTCTGTGGTATGGGGTGGATCCGTTGGCAGAGAAATATCTAAATATTGGAAGCTATGTGTATTGCGCAGAGAATCCTGTAAAGTTGATAGATACTGATGGGAGAGAGATCTTCCTGCCTGGAAACAAAAAAGCTCAAGAAGAATATCTCAAGATGTTATATGCATCCACTGGAAACAATTATGCTATCGAAAACGATAAACTTATATACAAAGGCACTGATATAGATTTCAAGGGAAACAGGTCTCAGACATTAATAAATGTCATTCAGTCTGGTATAGATGCCAAAGAAACTTATACTCTTAGTCTGGTAGGAAACAAAAAAGATGACAAAGGTGTATTTATAGACAGTTATTCGGATAAGAAGATAGATGTGTCAGACCTGAAAACCCTAGGAAAAGCAAGTACAGCTTTACAAGGGGCTGCAATAGGACATTTTCTCAATGAAGTTCAGGTGGACGGTGATTTTAATACTGCACATCAAGCAAGTTTAAAAAAAGAAGGTCTAATTTACGGAGAACTTGTAGGAGATAATACCATTACTGAAAGAAGGGATTATCCACTGGGACCTCCTCAGGATGGTCTCCAGACAATAATCTACGAATACAATTCTAGAAATAAATTCCAGTTGCAGCAGGGAGCAATCTCTACGACAAAAGGCACAGGTCAATATATTGGACCTGTTGAAATCAAAGAAACGACAGTGTCGTCTACTGGAAAGTTGAAGTCTGCAAATAAAGTACCTTAAGTATGAAAACTATAATGTTTTATGTAATAATGTCACTTGTTCTTTCTCATTGCAAAGCACAAGAAGAACTATCATTAACTTATATTGGTTATCAGTACAAGGGAACTCAAAATAGAAGCTTCCTAAATAAAGAGCTAATATTAAAAACAGATGGAGATACTATAAGAATGAACCTTAGATTACCTTATGACAGCATTCATCACAATGTTATTGATCGAGGGCTTCTATATAATTGTCATTTAAAGAAAGGGGTAAAATACATTTTTATTTTACAAAAAAAATGCATTTCCGATATTCCCAGCTTCTTTAACAGCTACTATCGAACAAATACGATTCCTGACAAAAATGACTGTTCAAAATTCATAGAAATAAAAAAAAACACAGATTATGACTACAGAGGGGATTATGGAAGATATGTAGACATTAAAGGCTGTTTATATGAGATAAAAAGAATATACCCAAACAATGGCGGTTTCTATCCACACTAAGAGGGTTACCAAACCATTTATGGCGAGCGTGGCGGACATCAAGACTTATGTCTATGGTGCCTGCAAGTTCCAAAACGAAGTGCAATAAAAGAGTAGCCCTCGCCGAGAGATGCAGACGTTCTCGAAGCGTAGCGAGAGGTTGTCTGCATCTCTCGGCGAGGAAAAAGAAACAACCAGCAATACAAATAAAAAAGGGAGACCTCTGTCTCCCAAAGATTAACTAACTTTGTATTGTTTATGTATCATCAATTAATCTCGGAGCAAAGGTCGCAAATTTTCGCCTTACTCCAAAAGAAAACAGGGAGAAAAGAGATTGCCGCAATCGTCGGCATCAGTCAGTCAACACTCTCACGTGAAATCAAACGCAATAGCACGCCATCGGGAAAGTATATTTGGACAAAGGCGTACGAATATGGCCATGCAGCGCAGAAAGAGAACGGTAAAGAACGCCAGACTCTCCGACGAATTGGTTTGGAGAATCAAGGAATATATCACCAATGACCAGTGGTCTCCACGACAAATATCAGGTTATCTGCGCAAGAATTAAGGGATACAGGTGTCCCACCAATCCATTTATAATATCATCCATAATGATACAACAGGGGAACTTGCCAAACACACAAGGCATAAGATGAAATACAGGCATCGTCCCAAGGGCAGCCATCTTCCAATTAAAGACAGGTTGAGTATCCATGAAAGAAGCAAGGAAGTTGACGGGAAGAGATTCGGAGATTTTGAGATGGACTTAATCGTTGACCCTGACCAGCATGCCATACTCACACTGGTGGAGAAATCCACCAATATGCTGCTTATGCAGAAACTGCCATTTGGAAAGCAGTCAAAGCCTCTGGCAAAGGCGGTCAGGAAACTATTGCTGCCATACAAGGAATGCCTGAAGACCATTACAACAGACAACGGACCTGATTTTGCAGCACATAAGGACATTACCAAGTACTTAGGCGTACCCGTGTACTTCGCTGATCCATATTGTTCTTGGCAAAAGGGAGCTATTGAAAATACAAACAAACTAATCAGACAATACATACCGAAAAAGGATTCGTTTGAACATTATACAGAAAAGAGAATTATGTCGATACAAAAGAAATTGAACGAAAGACCCAGAGAAAAATTAAACTTTTCTACACCAAAGTGTGAATTCTTCAAATACGTTTTATAATTTTGCACTTGCTGGTTGACTCTGCGAACTAACTATAATAAAATATTTTAAGTTATTAAATTTGAAATATCCAAATAAATTAGCTACTTTTGCATTGAGCTAAATATGGCATAACGTTATAATAAAACATAATATTCCTATGAATTGGTTTATGGAACAGAGCATTGAATATGCTCAACAAAAATCTTATTTGGACGATTTATTTAAAGTATATCCAACAATTCCAAATGGTATCAGGGAGATAGATAAAACAGTTTGGGGAGAGATTGAAAACTCGTATAATACTCGAACTATGAAGAACTCATTAGAAATCTTCTTAAGCTAAAATTGTTTCCCATAAAAGATAGTTATGTAGCATACTTAAAAAGAGATAAAAATGCTATAACTCGCAACCCTAAGACCATTAAGAGATTAGCTTCTGAAATTCTTGAAATGGACTTACAACAACTGTTCGATAAATGCAGTCAGCCCAAAGAAACCAATCGTCAGATAGGACCAATGTTTAAAAATTGGATAAGAAATACCGATTTTGGTATACCTTTAATGGACTTAGACGAGTTTTCCAACACCAGCAATGATGGAATTTTAGACGGTTCAGATAAAGAAATGCAAAACTTTGCAAAAGAAAGGTTATCTTATACGCACGAAAAAGGGTTAGATTTTATAGCTCGAATGAATGGTAAATACATTATTGGAGAAGCTAAATTTCTTTCAGATTTCGGTGGACATCAAAATGCCCAATTCAATGATGCAATAGCTGTTGTTGAAAGTAATGCAAAAGCTGAGAAGATTGCTATATTAGACGGAGTCCTTTACATTAAAGGTAATAATAAGATGTATAAGAATATTACTGAAAAATATAAAGACTTAAATATTATGAGTGCTTTACTTTTAAAGAATTTTTTATATTCTATATAATGAATATTCTATTAAAAACAGATAACTTAATAGGTTTAGAATATCTTATTAAGCAAAAAGGGTTGGCAGGTAAAATAGATTTAATATATACCGATCCCCCTTTTGCTACCAATGGAAATTTTACGATTACCAATGGGCGAGCAACTACGATAAGCAACTCCCAGCGTGGAGAAGTAGCATATTCTGATAAACTTACAGGCAAGGAATTTGTAGAATATATAAAAAAAAGAGTAATTCTTATGCACGAATTACTCTCTGATAAAGGTTCATTCTATATTCATACTGACTATAAAATAGGACATTATGTAAAAGTAATGTTAGATGAGGTATTTGGAATAGAAAACTTTAGAAATGATATAACACGAATAAAATGCAATCCTAAAAATTTCAATAAAATAGGATATGGAAATATAAAAGATATGATTTTGTTCTATTCAAAAGGACAAAATCCGATTTGGAACGAACCAAGAACAACCTATACCGATGAAGATATAAACAGACTTTTCAAGAAAAATAAAAACGGGCGACCTTATACAACAGTTCCAATACATGCGCCAGGCGAAACTTTAAGCCCACAAAAATTTAAGGGAATGTTACCACCTGTGGGAAGACATTGGCGCACAGATGTTGAAACTTTAAATCAATGGGACAAGGAAGGTTTGATAGAATGGTCGGCAAATGGTGTACCACGCAAAATAGTTTATGCTGACGAACGAAAAGGAAAACGAGTCCAAGACATATGGGAATACAAAGACCCACAATACCCTATTTATCCAACAGAAAAGAACATTGACTTTATTAAAATGATTGTTGAAACTTCATCTAATAAAGATAGCATTGTACTTGACCCATTTTGTGGCTCTGGTACAACCCTTCAAGCTGCGACAAGTTTATCACGTAAATGGATAGGAATAGACCAATCGGATTTAGCTATAAAAACAACAAAAGACCGAATGGGAGTAGATGAAGTTTCATTATTTGAAAATGATACCGAATTTATAGATTTAACAAAATGCAAAAAAGACTTTGCACAATTTAGCCAAAGCAACTTTTAGCTTCTAAGTTCAATAGGTATTTGTGTATCTTTGCCCCGAAGTCAGTTGTTTATACATAAGCAATACAAAATTAATTGATTTCAGGGAGATTCGTGAGAGTCTCCTTTTCTTTTTTATCGTATTGCTAGTTGTTATTCACTATTGGCGGCGGCTATCTTGGTGGCTACTCGCCCCCAACCCCCTCGGTGTTTTATGGCATAGATTATTAAGAGCTACGCCATATTTTGTTGCAGTTCTATATTGAACTTACGCAATGTTAAAGATTAAAAATGTATTTTTTGTTCTGTTATTATTAACAATTTCGTTAAACTGTTTAGCAGAAGATGTAGTTTTGAAGGCAGGTACCGCTGTTCCTGTTAAATTGGAAAGTACTATTAGTAGTAAGAATGCAGCAGTTGGCCAAATTGTAAATTTTAGAGTAACTGCTCCTATTATGGTTGATGGAAAAACTGTAATAGAGTCAGGAGCTATTGCAACAGGTCAAGTTGTTCGAGCTAAAAAGAATGGAATCTTGGGAAAAGAAGGCGAGTTGCAGTTGACTATTAATAGTGTTTTGGCTGTAGATGGTACTAAGGTAATGCTTTCAAGTGCCAATCTTTCTGATGAAGGAAATAATAATCTCATTCTTTCTCTTTTCTTATGTTTTTTAATCAAAGGCGGTTCAGCAGAAATTCCTGCTGGTATGGAATGTACTCCAATAGTTGCGGGAGCTACTACAATAACTCTTTAAAATAAAAAGTTTACTGAAAATCAATAAAAAAATGGGCAAATCTAAAAAAGGTTTGCCCATTTCTTTATTGACTTTATTAGTTCAATACTATTTTTCTTGTTTTTTGTTTATCGCTTGATTGGTAGGTGAGCAAGTATAATCCTGTTTTTAGATTTGAAAGGTTTACTTCTTTTCCTTTTCCTTTGGCACAAATTTCGCCTGCCACGGTTGCAATTGTCCATTGAGTTGCGTTGGCAAAGTAGATGTTTCTACCGTTGATGCGGCATTCGTCTGTGTTTGCTTCTGTTTCAACTGTTTGGATTGTAGATGTTACTTCGGTTTCTTCTCCGTCTGTTATAATCCAACTTTTTGCTTTTGCTTGTTTGATGATGTCGTCTGTTATTTGGTTATGTTCAGCACCTAAATCTTTGTCTTGTGAGTTGAACATTGCCAAGATACCTCCTTCTACTGGGATTGGTAAGCTTTCTACTAACTTGCTTGACGCATCAGGGGTGAGATAGTTGTGGTCAATGAAAATTATTCTTAGGTTTGTACAGCCTTTTGCGGTAAAGTTTTGCAATTTATTGTTAGAGCAAGCTATTGCGCCTAAGTTCTGAAGTCCATCAATTTTTAGTTCTGTCAGCTCGCTGTTGCCTGCGTACACTTCCATAAGTGCCGCATTTTTGGTGAGGTCTAACGTTTTTAATTGGTTGAAACCAGCTGATAAGTTGGTTAATTCTGGTTGGTTAGCAAGGTTTAATTCTGTGATTGCCGTTGCTGAACAATATAGTTCTTTAAGTTTTGTACAATTGGTTAAATCCAATTTTTCTATCTTTGTGTTGTTGCAATTAAAGTCTTTTAATTCTGTTTTATTGCTGAGGTTCAACACTTTTAGGTTTTCGTTATCTTTGCAATGGAGTTGTACAAGATTAGGATTGTTATCCAAATTGAGTTCAGAAAGGTTGCAACCTTCGCATCGCAATTCTACTAACTTGGTATTTTTCGTTACATCCAACTTCCCTAAATTAAGTTTTTTGCAGTCAATTTTTTTAAGTTCTGTGCAATGACTTATATCCAATGACGTGATATTATTGTTGTAACAGCCCAATTCTACGAGCTTTGTTGCTGAACTCAAGTTAAGATTTTCAAGTTTATTTCCGAAGCAATAAATTAGCTGCAGATTGGCTAATGTACCTAAATTTAGGTTACTTATTTGGTTTTCATGGCAATAAAGTAACACCAAATTCTTGTTGTTTGAAACATCTAAGGAGGTCAGTTTGTTGTTTTGACAATCTAAAACCATCAATTTTGTAGCTTCTGCACAATTGATTTCTGTTAGCTGCATTGATGCGCATACTAACGCATACACATCGCCTTCAATCTCTATGATTGGCGAATCTGTGCTTGCTTGCAATGGAAGAAACGCAGGTTTTTCAGGATTGTTGTTTACATCGTACTCTTTAAACGTTCCATCACCCGTGTTGATTTTAACTTTTGCACGCTTGTAGCGATTGATAGGCGGATAGCTTCGCCTTTTGGCATACTACTTTTCAGTGTGATTTTTTGCGCTAATGCAGGAATGCAAAGCGCTACTAACATAAAGGTAAATAAGATTTTTCTCATAATTTGTAAAATTTAGATGCAGCAAAGTTACGAAATGAATATTAATTCTCCAACAAAAGTTCTCTTTTTGTCTTTTGCTTGGTTTGTTTTTCTTTCATATTATCGGTGATAATGAATATTTTTTGCAATTCAATTACAAAATATTATGTCCATGTTGTATTTTCTTTTTTGCAAACAATGTTCAACCTTTTCTATATGAACGCTATCAAACGTTTTAGATGGCGTCATTGAAGACCGTGGATAGCGCCATTAAAAATACCACACAGTATATTGGGAACTTTAATAACTCAGTTTTACGATGGCATTTTAGTTCTTTATCGAACTTTTATTCCTCCAATACTCTCTTTTATCTTCTCAATCTATGTATTGTTGCTATGACGCAACTTTTTGATTTTGTGTCTATTATGCTTTTATTTTTATTCTTGGCTCTTTACTCCATGATTATTTCCTTTTTTAGTTTAGGGAAATTCCCCCTTTAAATAGGGAATACTATTTTAGTTCTTGTTGGTTTTGTTCTACCTTTGCATCGTCATTAAGTAGGTTGGTTATGAAAAAGGTCATGATATTAGGCTTAGCAGCGACATTCTTTATGAGCAGTTGTAGCTCGTATATAGATGGAACTTTTACAGGAGGCTCTTTGGGGAGTGTGCTTGGGGGCGCTGTTGGCGATATTATAGGTGGACCGAGAGGTTCGGACATTGGAACAATTGTTGGAATGATAGGCGGAGCGGCTGTTGGAGCTGCTATGGACGCCAATGCGCAAAAAAGAAATCAGGAAGCTGCTCACGACCATTACGAACGTGTTCAGCAAAATAAGGCACAAGGCATTAACCCATACGATGATATGTATTCGTACTCTCAGGAAGGGTATGTGAATGAACAGCAAGGTGAAGAGATTGTTTTGGATACAACGGCTTCGGGCGATGATAGGATATACGACTTTCAACCTTCCACTGAAATGGAGCAGAAGACGATGATGAATATTCCTGAAAGTTCAGTGATAGAACGATTATCAACTATGCCATACGAAATTCCGAATGTGGAAATATGCAACGTTGTATTCACGGATAATAACAATGATGGTGTTCTCTCAAGAGGCGAGGTTGGAAAAGTTGTGTTCGAAATACACAATAACGGCACTCAACCCATAAGCAACTTAATTCCTTCCATCGTTGAGGACGCAAATTCAGGGCATTTTACAATAAGTCCAGCAGTACAAATTGATGGATTGATGCCCAAAGAAATAGTGCGCTACACGGCTTCAATTGTAGCAGATAAAAAGATAAAGGCAGGTATTAGCAGCTTTACCATAACGGTTTTACTAAATAACAAAAGTATTGCAAAGGTAGTGAGTCTTAAAGTGAATACAAGGAAATAATAGGACTCGTTCTTTAAAATTTGACTAATTAACATCAGAGAAGGGGGCAGGATAACAATTCTGCCTTTTTTCATGTTCTGATGTTTATAGTTCTTTGAAAAGTTTTATCGCTTAATATTTGAAGATAGAGAAGTTTACACTGCCGTAAGCTCTGTGTTCTTTAAAATGTGGGTGAGCTGAAAAGTCGTTATTCTTACCATGTTCAAACACCAATACTCCCTCTTCGGTGAGCAGTTCGTGTTGGAAAATAAGGTTGGGAATGGTGGAAAGTTCAGGCAATGCGTAAGGTGGGTCGGCAAAAATAAAGTCGAATTTTTGATGGCACGACTTTAAAAAGCGGAACACATCGCCTCGAATGAGGATATGATTTTCAGCGTTTAGTTTCTTGATACATTCTGAAATGAAGCGTGCGTGGTCGCGGTCTTGTTCCACGCTGACCACTTCTTTGCAACCACGCGAGAGCATTTCAAGACTTATGCTGCCTGTTCCTGCAAATAAATCCAAGGCGATTGATTCTTCAAAATCGACGTATGCGTTAAGTACATTAAATATATTTTCCTTAGCAAAGTCGGTTGTTGGTCGTGCTTTAAAGGTGCGAGGAATGTCGAAATGTCTACCTTTATAAAGTCCTGTTATGATGCGCATAGCTTCGTTTTTTGTTTTGTTTAATCTAAATATAACGCTTTTAAATCGTAAGGAATATCAGTTCGCTTTGCTATTTTTGCGTTATTAAAATCGGTTTCAAGATTGATGAAATAGGTTCTACTTACAAACTGTTCGAGTTCGGCACGCAATTCTGCCTTATTGGGAATATCGCCCGTAACATAAAGTTCGTTATCGCCATGCTCCATGCCCATTTGTTTCCAAACATTGAGTATGTAATACAATGTGTCTTTGGTGTTTACGGCTTCGTAAGCATTACTAAAATCGAAACGATTGAGCTGAAATCTCATGATTTCCATGCGTTTGTCGTGGAAATAAACAAAGAGTTTTCGGCGACTCCCTGTAAAGGCACGATGATAAAGATGCGACCAAACCGACTGCATAAGTGGCTGAATACGCACATCAACGAAATGGTCTTCCGCCACCAATTGTAAGTCTTTGTTAATGGTAAAGACGGCTACAGCGTTGAGTTCTGCCACCACATTGGTTACAATTTCCTCGTTGCGCTGCCATTTGTAAGTATGTTTGTAAAGCGTTTCCACTTCTTGCTCGTGATATTCGTCTAACGGCACGAGCATAACGGGGCTATCTACAATCACTAAACTACGTTTGTAGCCGCTTTGTAGGAGCTCCGATTTCTTAAAGGCTTCGCGCAAATTGGCTGCTATCGCCATGCCATTGTTCAGCTCATAAGGTTCAAAAACAATGTTTTCATTGATTTGTGGGTCGCCCACTGAGAACGACATACTGCTCTTTCCGACTCGTATAGCAAGGCGAATGCGCTTGTCTGATATGTTATTTTCTGTTTGCATCATGCGTTTATAGGTAGTGCAAACTTACGAAAAATCGCTGTAATATTTGCATAAAATCAGCAGTTTAACGCAATTGGGCTTGACTATTAAGGACATACAGCGCAAACCGCAGAATTAGGGGATTTTCTTAACGCTTCACTCCGTGTCCGCTAAAAATCCTCCAATAAGCCAACAGGGTTGCACCCCTCTGGACACCCCTGCCAAGCCTGTCGGCATGAAGAAACGAGCAAGCCGAAAGGAAGTCTCTCCTCCTTTCAACGATTGTCCACCGACCGTATCTAAGGACATCAAGGCAACGAAAACAAGATAATGACAACATCTAAAAAAGACAAAAGGATATGGGATATTGCGTATTGCATTTGGAAAAGGCAAAGGGAGTCGACAGCGGAATGTCAGCTCACATCGAGCGCACCATCGTGCCGAAGAACATAGACACTACGAGAACGCACCTCAACCGTGAGTTAATCAGGTTTCCCGACGGTGTGTGCAACCGCACGGCTGCCATACGCCACCGCCTTGACACGGGCAGGGCTGAAACGCAAGATAGGGAAGAACCAAGTACAGGCAATCCGCATCGTGCTGAGCGGAACGCACGAGGATATGGAACGAATGGAAAACGAAAGGAGGCTCGGAGAGTGGTGCGATGACAGCGTGGCGTGGCTGAGAGAGACCTACGGGGCGGACAACCTCGTGTCGGCAGTCCTGCACATGGACGAGGAAACACCGCACATCCATGCCACCGTAGTGCCGATAGTGCAGGGTGAGCGCAGGAAGCAGAAAAAGGAAGAGAAGGCAAAGCGCAGGTACAGGACGAAAGCGACAGCCCCACGCCTCTGCGCAGACGAGGTGATGAGCCGTGCCAACCTCATCAGGTATCAGGACACCTACGCCGAACACATGGCGAAGTACGGGCTGAAAAGGGGTGTCAGGGGCTCGACAGCCAAGCACCTCTCCACGCATAAGTATTACCGCAATCTCATCACGCAGGGCGAGGACATACAGGAGAACATCGCCACCCTGCTGGCAAGGGAGGCGGAAGCACGGTGCATCATCGAGGAGGCGGAGCAAGCCAAAATGGAACTCGCACGCATCAAGGCAGAGAAAAAAACGGTGGAACTGAAAAACTCAGCTACCAAGACCGCCACAGCAGCACTCAATGGCATCAACTCCCTGCTGGGTGGTAATAAAGTAAACAGGCTTGAAAGCGAGAACAGGAAGTTGTACGGTGAGGTGGCGGAACTTAAAGAGAGCATCGGACAGATGCGCACGGACATGCAGGAGATGAGGGACAGCCACACCGCCGAGCTGTTGCGGGCATCGGAGCTTCATCAGCGTGAGGTCTGCAATCTGAGGCGCATCATTGACAAGGCGAGGGAGTGGTTTCCCATGCTCGCAGAGTTCCTCAGGATAGAAAGGCTTTGCCGTTCGGTCGGATTGTCGGAGAAACACACAGACGAACTCTTGCAAGGCAAAGTACTCGTCGTTACGGGAAAACTGCGGTCGGATGAATACAGGCGTTCGTTCACCGTTGAGAAGGCTCGCTTGCAGGTGAGCAGAACGGAGAAGGAGGGCAAGACCGTGCTCGACCTGCTCGTGGACAGAGTGCCGATTGCTGCGTGGTTTAAAGAAAAGTGGGAAGCTATGAAGCAAGTTTTCATAAAGAATAATAAAGGGATGCGACTATAACGGAGAATGAGAATGTGTCTATTAAACACATTCTCATTCTTCTTATTATGTCCTATTTGTTTAAAATAAATAGGCAAATGAAACATTAAAAACGCGATTTTTACTATCGCCTTGTCCTTTCTCCTTTTTGTAGATATTTTTTAAACCTAAGTTATATCCCAAAGATAACTGATAGTGATTGTGAATTTCTACTCCCAAATTAACACCGACACCCCAATCAAAGCGTTCCTGCAATTTGTCTTTGAATAAGTTATCTGATGTTGTGGTCTTCATAACTTTGTTTTTTGACTCAACACTATAGGTGCTTTTCCCAAACACTCCCAATCCGACATAAGGTCCTACACTACCCAAGAATTTGATATTCTCTCCGACAGAAACCTTATAGCCCAAATGGAGAGGTATCTCCAAATAATATGGTGTACCTTTCCATGTCTTGGTTTCCTGTGTTGTTGCATCGTAGTAGCCTTTTGATTTCCATCCTTTTGAACTTAAAGACAATCCCAATTCAAGGTACATGTTATTTTGGAATTGTAATTCTCCTTTGGCACCGATATTAAAACCCAACTTAGAATCCAATTCACTTGGGCTGCTGATATTCATCCCTGTAAAAACACCAAGTTTAACTTCTTGCGCCCTTAGCCCTCCCAAATATAATGTGGCTAACAGCAATAATAGAATTTTTTTCATAATCGATTATTTTTACATTAATACTATATTTTTAAAGGTTGCATTGCCTGGACCAGAACATTTTGACGACTTGAAATCTTTGATTTCAGCACTGTATGTCGGAGAAAAAGGTTGTGTGTTTATGTTTAATATTGTAACCTTAGCCCCAGCAGGACAAAATACAGGAATTAAAGGACCACCATTATAGCCCAAATTTGCAGTATGAGTCGCCCTTACACTTTTCCTCCAAAACAAAACCTTTTTTGTAGTCTTAAATTCTACTGCCATAGAATTACCATTGACAATGCGCCCAAGTGTCATGGTGCTTTTATACTTTTTACGCTTAATTGTAATGGAAGCACCTCTTGATGCACGAAAGCCGGGTTCTATGGGACCATTGGGAAATGCGCGGGTAGAAGCAGAACTTGGTTGGATAAGTTTATTACCAACTACTACCATTCCATGCATATTACCAACCAAAGCTAATTTTTCATCATCAAATGGAAGATTTGGAGTAATATCAAAAGTATCAGTTGAGTTAAATGAAAACTTATCCTTATACTTATCTTTGTATTCGGATATTAATCGTTGAAGTAAAACAGGGTCATCATTATCAAATATCTTTTCCAATTCATTGTCAGCTTCTATAAATTGGGCGAACGCTCCCTTAAAACCAATCTGTTTAAAATAGTCCATACATTCAAGGTCAGACTTTTTCATCAGCTCTTGCGTTACACGATTATAGACTTCTTCATTATTAAAGTGTAAAACAGGTTCGTCCGCTTCTGCTGAAACACTTCGGGTTGTATTGCCTCCATGTGCAATCCATTGCCCTACCGTAGATACTTCTACATCAGGCTGTGTATCCCCATTAGTTACTGTGCTTAAAGTGTCGTCATTACTGCATGATGACAAACCACAAACTAAACATAAGAGTGTTAGTAAATGAGTTAAATGTTTTTTCATCATAATGATTAAAAATTAAAAGTTAATTGTAATGCAAAAGTACTTTCTTTTTTCAGCACGGACAATACCTATAAATAATGAATTTTATATCATTTTTTCAGCATTTATACAAAAAGTACAGCGCATTTCACCACAAATAGGTATATATTTTTTCTTATTCTTAGAGTAAGTATTGAAAATTTATTGTATTTTTGCAGTATTAAAAGAGTTTCTGTAAGCAAAACAAAGCAGGATATAGCAAACAGAACGGTTGCCAAATCGTTACCCAAAAATCAACCAATTGGACGGAACGCCTTTCTACAAAGGGTTATCGCTTTTCTATCCAAAGTTACGATAATTATTTCGATTA
This sequence comes from Prevotella disiens, assembly GCF_900454955.1. NCBI lineage: Bacteria > Pseudomonadati > Bacteroidota > Bacteroidia > Bacteroidales > Prevotellaceae > Prevotella > Prevotella disiens. The sequence continues at coordinate 678,211 of NZ_UGTL01000001.1, forward strand.
TACCACCAAACCACTTATATTTGTCGTTGAAAGCAATGTACTCGCTGCGTTTTTATGCAATTCGTGGAATGATTGTAAAGAAAATTGAGTAACTTTGCAAAAGATATAGCTGTGATTTGCAAAGGATTTGAAAGGGAAATTTTGTCATACTCGTCCAATAAAATCATCAGCTAAAAGTAGCGAATAATGATAAAAGATGAATTAGTTTACCAAATACTCCAAGAATTTGGCTTTGAACCTACCGAAGACCAAATGAATGCGCTGCAAACTTTTGCAACGTTTATGACCGATAGGGACGAGCGCACTGTAATGATATTACGAGGAAGTGCTGGTACGGGTAAGACATCGCTTGCCGCAGCTATGGTTCGCACCATTCATCGTTTGCGCATGAAAGTGGCTTTGCTTGCTCCTACGGGGCGAGCAGCTAAGGTTTTTTCGCTCAATGCAGGTTTGCCAGCCTCCACGATACACCGAAAAATTTATCGAGAGAAAGCTTTTAATGGGGCAGATGGGCAATTTTCGCTCAATCATAATATGTTTCGTGATGTGCTTTTCATGGTTGATGAGGCTTCTATGATAAGTCTTTCGTTGAGCAATACAACCTTTGGAAGTGGCAGATTGTTAGACGATTTGGTGCAATACGTTTACACCAGTGGTGCTAATTGTCGGCTTTTGCTCATTGGCGATAAAGCACAGTTGCCACCAGTAGGCGAAACGGAAAGCGGTGCGCTACGGGCTGACATGATGAGAACGTATGGATTGCATGTTTACGAATGCGATTTGAACGAGGTTTTACGCCAAAGTCAAGACTCGGGAATACTTTGGAATGCAACGAAAATACGAGAAATGATAACCCATGATAGGGCTACCGAATTACCAAAAATTAGTTTTAAATCCTTTGCCGATATATCAATTGTTCCAGGAGATGAACTCATCGAAAGTCTTGCATCAAGTTATTCGAAAGTGGGAATGGACGAAACAATGGTCATTACACGGTCGAACAAACGAGCAAACATTTTCAATCAAGGCATCAGAAATACCATTCTTGGTCGTGAAGAAGAACTAACTTCGGGAGATTTATTGATGGTGGTGAAGAACAAATACTTTGAAACACCCAAAGAAACGGCAGAAAAGAATAAACGGGACAAGGGTAGGGAGGCTACCACTCCGCTGCAAAGTAATGGTGTTTCAGTCGGTTTCATAGCCAATGGCGACCGTGCTGTGGTGAAAAGAGTACGCAACATTCGTGAATTGTATGGTTTTCGTTTTGCCGATGTGGCGTTGGAATTTCCTGATTATGATTTTTTAGAGTTGGATACAACCGTTGTGTTGGATACCTTGACCACGGAAGCACCAGCATTGACACGTGAACAGAACGAAAAATTGTTTGAAAACGTGATGCAAGACTATGCTGACATACCTTTAAAGACCGACCGTATGAAGCAATTGCGTGAAGATGATTATTACAATGCGATGCAAATAAAGTTTGGATATGCCGTTACCTGCCATAAAGCGCAAGGCGGGCAGTGGGCGCACATCTATTTAGACCAAGGATATATGACAGACGAAATGCTCACACCCGATTATATTCATTGGCTTTATACGGCTTTCACACGTGCTACGGAGCATCTTTATTTGGTGAATTGGAATAAAAAACAAATCAAAGAAGAATAGAAAACAGAAAATTTAAAAAGGTTTTATGCAATTAACGACAGATTATTTGAAACGAGCATTTATTCAATACAATAAGGAAATATTTCATGAAGAACTTCCATTGCCTATTTTGAAAATTTCGAATGCCAAGCATCGATTGGGTTCCATGCATTACAAATGGAAAATAGTCAAGGGAAAAGAGATAAAAAGTTTTACCATTGTTATTTCAAATTATTATAATGTGCCTGAAAACATTATCGAAGATACCCTTATTCACGAAATGATTCATTATGAAATAGCTTACAAAGGTTTGAAAGATACGGCTGCACATGGGAGATTATTCCGTGAAAAAATGAATTATATCAATAAAGAGTTCAATCGGAACATATCCATTCGTAAAAGCATGGAAGGTTTTGAGGCTCGCAATATGGGTACACGAAAAACCTATTTGGTGTTGGCTCTCAAAATGAAAAATGGTAAAAAAATGGTTACATCAGTAAGTCGGACGGCAGCAAGAAAGCTAATAGAAGATGTAAAACATATTAAAGAAATTGCAGAATATACCCTTTATGTTAGCGATAATCCCTATTTTCAACATTTCCCAATGGTGAGAACGTTGCGTGCGCATGAGGTCTCAAACAAAGAATATAACGACCTTATTGCCGATATGATTCCTGTTTATGATAAAAATGGGTGGGTTGAAGTGATATAATTTACTTGAAAAAATAATAGGGGCATAATTCATCACGTTCCTCACAACTGAAAATATCATTTATCAGTTTCTTTATTCGTGAGGAACGTGATAAATCACGCCCCTACAAGTTGTTATAAATGAAACAATTATCCGTAGATAATGTTTCCGTTTTCGTCTTTAAATTCGTCGTCAATACCTTTCTCGTAAGTGGTCATTGCACGAAGGCTCATACCAATATTAGAGAATCCACCATCGTGATAAAGGTTTTGCATAGTTACTTTCTTTGTTAAGTCAGAGAACATAACGATACAATAGTCGGCACATTCAGCAGCCGAAGCATTACCAAGAGGCGACATGCGGTTGGCAAAGTCATAGAGCTTGTCCATACCTTTTACGCCTTGACCTGCTGTTGTCATGGTTGGTGATTGTGAAATGGTATTGATACGTACTCCCTTCTCACGACCATAAATATATCCGAAGCTACGTGCGATACTTTCAAGCAATGCCTTTGCATCAGCCATATCGTTGTAACCAAAGAATGTACGCTGTGCGGCAATGTAAGTAAGGGCTACAATTGAACCATTTTCGTTAATGGCATCAAGTTTCTTAGCACTTTGAATCATTTTGTGGAATGACATTGCTGAAATATCAAGCGTTGTGCCAAGCATCTTATAATCTAAATCATCGTAACGTTTATGTTTGCGAACATTCGGCGACATACCGATAGAGTGTAAAACAAAATCTATCTTTCCGCCTAACACTTCCATTGAACGTTTGAACACGTTTTCTAAGTCTTCAACGTTAGTAGCGTCTGCTGCTATTACTTCACAATTAAGTTTCTCTGCTAAAGCACTCACAGTTCCCATTCTCACGGCAACAGGGGTATTTGAAAGTGTGATAGTTGCGCCTTCCTCTACGGCTCTTTCAGCAACTTTCCAAGCGATTGACTGCTCGTTTAATGCACCAAAAACGATGCCTCTTTTACCTTTTAATAAGTTATTACCCATATTTTTTAATTCTAAGTAGGCTTCAAAGGTACAAAAAATAGTTGGAAAGGTTTGAGATTATCGGTTTATTTGGGTTTTATTAAGATGTTTATAAAAGTTCTATAATTCCAATTAATTGTTTTTTATGGGTATAATCCATAAATTTTTGTACACTTAAAAATGGTATTTAGTATAGAAAAAATAGGGTTATTTGTTTTTAGTTTCAATTAAAAGTATTATTTTTGTAGCAGGAAAAGAATTTATTAAAACCTTATAGCGTATGAATAAGAACACAAAAATGGGAGTTTTATTTGTGGGAATATGGAATTTATTTCTGCTTATTCTGTTTGGAACTTACTTGATAGCTACGAAAAGACCATTTGAATATTTCATTGACGAAGAAACAAATGGTATGATTTCATTGGCTTTTCTTATTCTTTGGAGTGCTATTTGGTTTGCTATTGGAAAACATATTAGTAAGGATATTGAGGCGAAAAAGCATTTTTTAAAAGAACAATATCCACTTATTGGCAACGAGGAAATAAATAAAATTATTCGTAATATTTACTTCTTAAAGCTAAAAGCGATGCTTCAAATGGACTAATGGTAAAGGAATTGTTTTTATCATTTTATGGAATTTAGAACAATGCCTATTTTCTTCCATTTTGAAACCTATTGTTTTGGGGTTCAAAATAGCCTGTTTTGAGTTCCAAAACCTATTGTTTTGAAATACGAAACAATAGATTTTAAAAACGAATTGGTAAGTGATTGATTTTCAAAAGAATACAAGTTGGTCTAAATTTCCGTATCTTTTAGGTATTTTTTATATGAATGGCAATGTAAGGCGTGTTATTTTAGAATAAGTATAACACTGCGTTACATTTGTTTCGCTATGCTTTTTACTTTAAAACGATGCCGTTATAAATGCGACCCGAATTGATGCCGAGTTTGCGAGCGGAGAAAAAATCGGGCGAATCGTAGGTACAAATGCCCTCGTCGATAATGTTTTCCGATTGAACGCCCATGGTTTCTAAATCGAAACGATTGGATAATTTTAAATCGATATGCCATTTCATAGGTGGTTCACATTCTTTTGGTTGACTAATGGGATAGAGTTTAGCAAGGCGTTGCATATCAAAATTGGCTTGAGCAAATTGGTCGTAAACTTCTTGTCCCACTTCAAAATTCTTTAAAGATATGCCTGGCCCTATCACAGCTTTCAGTTTTGCAACGTCCGTTTGAAAGTTTAGTTGCATTTCCTTGACAGTTTTCATGACGATATGCTTCAAAGTGCCTCGCCAACCTGCATGAATAGCAGCTGCTGCATGATGTTCCGGGTCGTAAATGAGTATGGGAATGCAATCGGCAGTAGATACTCCAATGCAAACATTCTTTGCGTTTGTTATTACTGCATCTACCCCTTCTATGATTTGAAGCCTTATGTTTTCAGGTAAATTGAAATATTCTTCTGCTATCATTCGCGACTCTACGCTATGAATTTGATGCGGTACGATAAGCCGAGAAACATCTAATCCTAATGTTTCTGCCAATGCTTTGCGATTTTCTTCAATGTGTTTTGGATTGTCTTCGCAATACTTATTGATGTTAAAGCTACGATAATTGCCCTCGCTTACTCCTCCGTGGCGTGTAGAAGAGAAAGCAATTACATTAGGGGAAATATCATAATAATGTAATTCGGGATTATTCATCTAAGTATTCGAAGTCGTCAAGTTCTTCAATTTCGTCCAAATCGTCCTCGTCGTACAGTTCTGCATCTTCTACATCTGCCCCCTCTGCGTGCATTTCTTCTTCGAAACGGCTCATATCTTTATCACGATGCACGAGTGTATCCTCCGCAGTTATCGCTGTAAGTTTATTGCTTTCAGCATTCAATTCAGCCCAAAGAATATCTTTTAACTCATCAATTCCCATTCCCGTAACCGATGAAATGAACACCACAGGCAAATCGGTTGGGAGCGTTTCTTTCAGCATTTCGATTAACTCATCGTCTAAAAGGTCGCTCTTTGTAACTGCCAATACACGGTGTTTGTCGGTCATTTCAGGGTTGAATTGATGCAATTCGTTGAGCAAAATCTCGTACTCCTTCTTAATATCGTCCGTATCGCCAGGCACCATAAACAACAAAAGCGAGTTACGTTCAATGTGTCTTAAAAAGCGTAATCCCAATCCTTTGCCTTCGCTTGCACCTTCAATAATACCAGGAATATCAGCCATTACGAAACTTTGGCTATCTCTGTAACTTACAATGCCCAACGATGGTTCCATGGTTGTGAATGGATAATTGGCAATCTTTGGCTTTGCGCTTGATAAAGAAGATAATAATGTAGATTTACCTGCATTTGGAAATCCCACCAAACCCACATCGGCTAATAATTTTAGCTCAAGAATTATGGTCATTTCCTGTAAGGGCTGCCCAGGTTGAGCGTAGCGTGGTGCTTGATTAGTGGCGGTACGGAATTGGAAATTACCCAATCCACCCTTTCCACCTTTCAGCAAAACGACTTCTTGACCATCGTATGAAATGTCGCAAACAAACTTTCCTGTTTCGGCATTGTACACAACCGTACCACAAGGCACGTCAATATAAACGTTCTTTCCATCGCTTCCGTGGCATTTATCACGTCCTCCGTTGCCTCCATGCTCTGCGAAAATGTGTCGTTGATAGCGCAAATGGAGCAAAGTCCAATAGTTATGGTTTCCTCGAAGAATAATACTTCCACCTTTTCCACCATCTCCTCCGTCAGGACCGCCATTAGGATTATACTTTACATGGCGCAAGTGCATAGAGCCTCTGCCGCCTTTTCCTGAACGACAATATATCTTAACGTAATCTACAAAGTTTGTTTCTGCCATTTTATTATGGTGATTTTTAAAGTGAGTGGATATGGAAATCCATAAAAATGAACTATTTTCAATAAAAAAATGATAGGTTACGGACTTTATTTAAGCCTGTTACAGCTCCAGTCCGATGCCTATCATCTTTATTTCGTATTATAATGCGTCGATAACTTTTACGATGCGACCAAAGATTTCATCGATTGTACCAATACCTTCCACGTGGTGATGAACGCCTTCTTTCTCGTACCAGTCAATCAATGGGGCAGTTTGAGTGTTGTAAACGTTGAGGCGTTTCTTGATAGTTTCTTCATTATCATCAGAACGACCGCTCTCTTTTCCACGAAGAATAAGACGCTTCATAAGTTCTTCTTCTGGCACAAAGAGTTCTATCATGGCTGCAATCTTGTGTCCACGAGCATTCAACATATCCTTCAAAGCCTCGGCTTGTGGAGTTGTACGTGGGAATCCGTCAAAGATAACACCTTTGTGTTCTGTTCCAAAACTATCGTAAACACTGGCAAGGATATTTACCATAAGTTCGTCAGGAATGAGCTGACCATTGTCAATGTAGCCCTTAGCAGTTTTACCAAGTTCTGTACCATTCTTAATTTCAGCACGCAAAACATCACCAGTTGAGATGTGTTCGAAGCCGTACTTTTCAATCATTTTGTCGCTCTGTGTGCCTTTTCCTGCACCCGGAGCACCGAAAATTACAATATTTTTCATTATTCTTGTACTAAAGTATAAATGTCTCTTAAGTTTCTACCTTGCTGGTCGTAGTCCAAGCCATAGCCAACGATGAAGTCGTTTGGTATTTCCATTGCTGCATATTCTATATCCAAAGGCACTTGCAATTTGCCCGGTTTAAGGAGCAATGTGCTGATATGAATATTGGCAGGATTCTTTTTCTTTAAAATTTCCAACATGCGTTCCATCGTATGCCCCGTATCAACGATGTCTTCAACGATGACAATTTCACGACCAGTTATATCTTCATTTAATCCAATCACCTCCGTAACCTTTCCCGAAGACTCCGTACCGGCATAAGAAGCCACCTTAACGAACGATATTTCGCAAGGGATATTGATGAACTTCATCAAATCAGAAGCATACATAAACGAACCGTTTAAAACCGCAAGGAACAATGGAGTTTTGTCTGCCATGTCCTTATTTAGCTTTTCAGCAACGCGTTCCACTCGTTCCAAAATGGTAGCTTCGGGGATTGATGTTTCGAATGTTAAATCTTTAATTGTTATGCGACTCATTATGCTAAATCAGTTATTTTGGGCAAAATTACGAAAATTAAACCAAACAAAACAATTCGTTTAGCATTTATTTTGTAAATTTGCGACATATATGAAGATATTTACGGGTGCTCAGATTCATGAGCTTGACCAATATACAATAGAACACGAGCCGATTAAGTCGATTGATTTAATGGAACGAGCTGCCAAAGCTATCACTCATGCCATTACAGAAGAATGGAGTGATACTACACCAATCGTAGTATTTGCAGGTTCTGGAAACAACGGTGGAGATGCATTAGCTGTGGCACGATTGCTGATAGCCGAGGGTTATAAGGTAAAGGTGGTTCTGTTCAATATTTCGAATCATCTTTCAGAAGATTGCACGACCAATAAAAACCGATTGTTGCAAACAAAGCATTTCAATGACTTTACCGAAGTAAAAGTATCTTTCGACCCTCCTGAGCTTACTGCCGATACATTGGTGATTGACGGTTTGTTTGGCACAGGACTAAAAAAATCGTTGGCTGGAGGTTTTGCTTCTTTAGTAAAATACATCAATCAAAGTCCATCGAAAGTTGTAAGTATCGATATGCCATCGGGCTTGTTGGCAGAGGATAATTCATGCAATGTTCGTGCAAACATCATACAAGCCGACCTCACACTTACCCTTCATCAAAAAAAGTTGGCGTTCCTTTTAGGTGAATCGCAACAGTTTTTGGGCAGAGTAAAGGTGCTTGACATTCGTTTAAGCGAAGAGTTTATCGAGAAAACCAATGCACATTATTTAACATTAGACGAAGCCGACGTACGAAAAAAACTACTTCCTCGCAATGATTTTGCCCACAAAGGTACAATGGGAATAGCATTACTCGTTGCTGGAAGTTACGGAATGGCGGGGGCAGCTATACTTGCTACACGTGCATGCTTGCGAGCTGGTGTCGGAAAGGTTATCGTACATACACCAAGAAGAAATTACGACATCATGCAAACAGCGGTTCCAGAAGCAGTAATGCAGATGGATTACGAAGAAACGTGTTTTTCGGAAGCGGTAGACATGGAGGATATTGACGCATTGGGCATAGGTCCAGGCTTAGGACAGCAAGAAAATACAGCGATTGCAATGATTTCGCAACTAAGAAGAGCGCAATGCCCAATCGTTGCCGATGCTGATGCACTCAACATGTTGGCTTCTCACAGAGCATGGATGCAACAATTGCCAAAGGGAATTATTATGACTCCACACGCAGCCGAGTTTGATAGATTGAACGGAACGCCATCGAATAGCGACTACGAGCGACTGGAAAAGGCGCAAAACATGGCACAAACTGCCAACGCCTACATTATATTAAAGGGACATAACAGTGCGCTTTGCTTGCCAAATGGTAATATTTTGTTCAATACGACAGGCAATAGCGGCATGGCAACAGCTGGGAGTGGCGATGTTTTAACGGGTATTATCACTGCCTTTTTAGCACGTGGCTACCATCAAGAAGACGCTGCCGCATTGGGAATGTATATCCACGGATTGGCTGGCGACCTTGCTGCGAAGGATTTAGGCAAGGAAAGTCTCATCGCAAGTGATATTATTGACTATTTGCCCGATGCTTTTAAGCGTTTAAAGGATTAGAAAATAAGCCTAAAGAAAGAGGTCTAAATAGGTATTTAAATAGGCAACTCACGTTTTTCTTTCCTATCGAAAATAAATAAAAGAACATACTCTGTGAAGTTTCGGAAACATTAAGTTTTTAAACTTCGAAGAGCATGTTTTTTTATTTTATAAATTTCTCCTTAATTACTAATCGTAAACGACTGTTCTCCATCAATTGCATGGAACGCTACAATGATTTGACCTTGCGGAAGTTCGTTCAAATCCATTGTAAACTCCTTAGAAGGTTCTGGCAAAGTTATTTCTTTTATGCTCGCTCCATTGGTATCGGTAACAGAAACCTTGACCAACGGCTCAGTAGCCGTAGCTGTAAGTATGCCCTTATCGCTAATTTGAACATTTACTTCAATGACTGACGACTGCACTTTTGTATGTGTTGATTGGCTCGATTTATGGGTATCAGATAACTCAAAACCCATTCCTTGCAATGTTTTTAGAGCAAAACGACGACCTAACTGCTTGTATCCGTCTTCTGTAAAATGTACTTTATCAACCGCTAAGGCACAATCTTTAGCAGAAACGACAAAACTATGTTGCAAAACTGCGTGCATTTTACCGATTGTTTTATTGGCTTCTGCATATTTTCCGCCTACTTCTGAACGCCCAACTTCACCTATGAGCAAAGGAACTTTGGTAGAGTCTAACGATAAATCATTTAAAACACGATAATAAACCTTCTTTACACGTTGCAACCATGCGTTGTTGTAAGTGTCATTGCCGTCTTGTTGGAGCAAAATACCTTTGATAACACCATCTTTTTGAGCCAATCGTGCCATATCAATCAGTCGTCCGTAAATGTTATTGCCATATCTTTCTAACGCAGCTTTCGTCTTTTCGTCAGTTTTGTTAGCCACGAAATCATGCGAAACTTCTATGTCGTAAGCTGCCATAGGGAAAGTTTCATCAGCTACAGCAACCACACCTATTTTCTTATTTTTGGTATTTTCCAACATCGTCTTGCCAAAAGCCTCCAAAAAGCCATAGCCTCCTTTTTGAGAAACAATAGGCGAAACGGCTTTTTTCCATGTACCTAATTGAGTAGAGGCAGCATTTTCAGTTTGCATCACTACAAAATTATCGTTTACAGTAGCTTCTTTGGCTTCTACTTTTGCCGTACCAACCATGTTACCTTGACCTATTGCAAGGTAAATCCAAAAGTCATTGTTTTGTGCTTTCACTCCTACTATTGAAAGGAAGAGTAAAAGAAGTGTTATTTTTTTCTTCATTTTATGAATTAAGTTCGTGGAAACTAAAAAGCGACAGCCCCAAAAGAAGCTATCGCTTTTATTTGTTTATATCAATGAAAGAATTAGTCGAGGTTAGCCAACTTGTTGTCTGAACCGAGTACATTCTTAATCTTTTCAGCGTAAAGGTCGGTCATATACTCACGAGCTTTACCACAATATTGACGTGGGTCGAAATATTCAGGGTGAGCCTTCATTGTTTCGCGTACACCAGCGGTAAATGCAAGGCGTGAATCAGAGTCGATGTTAATCTTACATACAGCACTCTTAGTAGCTTTACGGAGTTGTTCTTCAGGAATACCGATAGCATTTGGCATATTACCACCATTTGCGTTAATGATTTCAACATACTTTTCTGGTACAGAAGAAGAACCATGAAGCACGATAGGGAAGCCTGGAAGTTCCTTTTCTACAGCCTCTAACACATCGAAAGCCAATGGAGGAGGTACTAATTTGCCTGTCTTTGGGTCGCGTGTGCATTGCTCTGGTGTGAACTTATAAGCACCATGAGAAGTACCAATAGAGATGGCTAATGAGTCGCAACCTGTGCGTTTAGCAAAATCAACTACTTCTTCAGGGCGTGTATAGTGAGATTCTTCTGCAACAACATCGTCTTCAACACCTGCCAATACGCCGAGTTCACCTTCTACAGTTACATCGAATTGGTGTGCATATTCAACAACTTTCTTAGTCAAAGCTACATTCTCTTCGTATGGAAGTGAAGAACCGTCAATCATTACTGATGAGAAACCAAAGTCTACACAGCTCTTACATGTTTCAAAGCTGTCGCCGTGGTCAAGGTGAAGCACGATTTCTGGGTGATTGCAACCTAATTCCTTTGCATATTCTACCGCACCTTCTGCCAAATAGCGAAGAAGTGTTTGGTTAGCATACTTACGTGCACCCTTAGAAACTTGAAGAATTACAGGCGACTTTGTTTGTGAAGAAGCGGTAATGATAGCTTGAAGCTGCTCCAAATTATTAAAATTAAATGCTGGGACAGCCCAACCGCCGTCAATGGCTCTCTTAAACATCTCGCGAGTATTTACGAGACCCAAGTTCTTATAATTTACTGCCATATTATATAATGTTTTAAAAGTGAATACTGAATACTTTTATTTAATTGCAAATTTAACATTTTATTTTGTATATGCCAAACCAAATGAGGTTTTAAATGTTATATCTTTGTTAAAAAGGCTTATTTCTTGATTTTCAACAAGAAATATAAGATTTATAGGAAAATGTTTTATCAAAGTTTTTTTATATTTATTCAGCCTTTAATATTTCACTTTCTCATTGAAAAATAACGGAAATTTTGACCAATTTGTATCTATCTGAAAATCAATACAATACAAGTGGTATTTTAAAACCTATTGTTTTGCTTTTAAAAACAATAGGTTTTGAAGCTCAAAAGAGCCTGTTTTGACCTCCAAAACAAGGGTTTTTAAAAACGTACCAAATAGGCGTTGTTCTATATTCTAGTAAATTACTCCCTAAAACCTACTTTTTCGATGTATAAATCACGATAAACGAAGAAACGAAATCGTGCTTTATTTTCTTTCAAATAGTCCTATCTTTTGCAAAGTACACATTACATTATAAAGATAAGAATTACGAAAAATGGCGGAATATTTGTATGATTTATAAAAAAAATGTACTTTTGCTACTCTAATCTAATAAACAACAGATTATAAACTACACATTATATATTATGGGTTTAAACATCGTAGTACTTGCAAAGCAGGTACCTGACACACGAAACGTGGGTAAAGATGCCATGAAAGCAGACGGAACAGTTAATCGTGCCGCACTTCCAGCAATCTTTAACCCCGAAGATTTAAATGCGCTTGAACAAGCATTGCAACTGAAAGAACAATATCCTGATACAAAAGTAGGTATTTTAACAATGGGTCCTCCACGTGCTGGCGAAATTATTCGGCAAGGTTTATATCGTGGAGCGGATACGGGTTGGTTGCTAACCGACCGCAAGTTTGCAGGAGCAGATACGCTTGCTACCTCATATGCCTTAGCTACTGCAATCGAAAAGATTGGAAATGTAGATATGGTTATCGGTGGTCGGCAAGCCATTGATGGCGATACTGCACAAGTAGGACCACAGGTAGCCCAAAAATTAGGCTTAAATCAAGTTACATATGCTGAAGAAATTCTCAAAGTTGAGGACGGGAAAGCAACGATTCGCCGTGTTATTGATGGTGGTGTCGAAACAGTTGAAGCACCGTTGCCAGTGGTAGTTACCGTAAATGGTACGGCTGCGCCTGCTCGTCCATGTAACGCGAAACTCGTAATGAAGTACAAATATGCTACTTGTCCGATGGAACGCACAGGTAAAGAAGCATGGGCTGAACTCTACGAACAACGTCCTTACCTTACATTAAATCAATGGTCGGTAGCCGATGTAGACGGCGACGAAGCTCAATGTGGACTCTCTGGCTCGCCAACAAAGGTGAAAACCGTTCAGAACATTGTTTTTCAAGCTAAGGAAACAAAGACAATTACAAGTTCGGACGAGGACATTGATAGCTTAATAAAAGAATTGTTGGACGAGAAAATCATAGGATAATCATGAATAACGTATTTGTATATTGCGAAATAGAGCAAACAACGGTACAGGAAGTATCACAAGAATTGCTCACCAAAGGACGTAAACTTGCCAACCAATTAGGCGTAGAACTTCATGCGATAGTAGCTGGAACAGGTATAAAGGGTAAGGTGGAAGACCAAATTCTACCATACGGTGTCGATAAACTCTTTGTTTTCGACGGCGAAGGCTTGTTCCCTTACACGTCAGCACCACATACCGACATACTTGTAAACCTTTTTAATGAGGAAAAACCACAAATTGCGCTCATGGGGGCAACCGTTATCGGTCGTGATTTAGGGCCTCGTGTGTCGTCATCGCTTACTTCTGGATTGACAGCCGATTGCACTCAATTAGAAATTGGAGAGTATGACGACAAGAAAGCTGGCAAGCATTACGACAACATCTTGTACCAAATTCGCCCTGCTTTCGGTGGAAACATCGTGGCAACCATCGTAAACCCTGACCACAGACCACAAATGGCAACCGTGCGTTCTGGTGTTATGCAAAAGGCTTTGTACGAAGGCGAAGCACGCAAAGAAGTGGTTTATCCAGAAGTTAGCAAATATGTTAGCCCAGAATCTTACGCTGTTAAGGTGATAGAACGCCACGTTGAGGCAGCGCAAAACAACCTTAAAGGTGCGCCAATCGTTGTTGCTGGCGGATATGGTGTAGGTTCTAAAGAAAATTTTGAAGTACTTTTCCAATTAGCCGATGTGCTTCACGCTGAAGTAGGTGCCTCTCGTGCCGCAGTAGATGCAGGTTGGATTCCTACAGACCGACAAGTTGGTCAAACAGGAGTTACCGTTCACCCAAAGGTTTACATCGCTTGCGGCATATCAGGGCAAATCCAACACATCGCAGGTATGCAGGATTCGGGCATCATTATTTCTATTAATAACGACCCTGAAGCACCTATCAACCAAATTGCCGACTATGTTATCAACGGCGATGTGGGCGAAGTGTTGCCAAAAATGTTAAAGTATTACAAGCAAAACAGTAAGTAACAAAGGAGGAAAACTAAAATGGCAAATTATTATACTGACCAACCAGAGATTGAATTCCACTTGAATCACCCTCTGATGAAGCGTATTGTTGAGCTGAAAGAGCGCAACTTTGCTGACAAAGATAAATATGAAGATGCGCCTGTAAACTATGAGGACGCTATCGAAAACTATAAACGCATACTCGATATTACGGGCGATGTAGCTGCAAACGTGATTGAACCAAATTCTGAATCTGTTGATTTGGAAGGACCACATTTGGTTGATAATCGTATGCAATATGCAAGTAAAACCTACGAAAACCTTAAAGCCACACGTCAAGCAGGTCTTTGGGGTGTTAGCATGCCACGCCAATATGGTGGATTGAACCTCCCTAATGTGGTATTCTCTATGCTTTCAGAAATGATTTCTGCTGCTGATGGCGGTTTTCAAAACATTTGGTCGTTGCAATCATGTATTGATACGCTCTACGAGTTTGGAAATGACGAACAAAGAGCAAAGTATATTCCACGCATTTGCAACGGCGAAACCATGTCAATGGACTTGACTGAACCTGACGCAGGGTCTGATTTGCAACGTGTAATGCTCAAAGCTACATTCGACGAAAAGGAGAATTGCTGGCGATTGAATGGTGTAAAACGATTCATTACCAACGGCGATTCTGATATACACCTCGTGCTTGCACGTTCGGAAGAGGGAACTCACGATGGTCGTGGCTTATCTATGTTCATTTACGATAAGCGCAATGGCGGTGTAGATGTTCGCCATATTGAGCATAAACTCGGTATTCACGGTTCACCAACTTGCGAGTTGGTTTACAAAAATGCTAAGGCTGAACTCTGCGGAGATACCAAAATGGGACTCATTAAATACGTTATGGCACTCATGAATGGTGCTCGTTTGGGCATTGCAGCGCAGAGTGTAGGTGTTGCAAGCGAGGCTTACAAAGAGGGATTGAACTATGCTAAAGAGCGTGCACAGTTTGGAAAGAAAATCATGACCTTCCCTGCTGTCTACGATATGCTATCGCGTATGAAGGCAAAACTCGATGCTGGTCGTTCACTTCTCTACCAAACGGCTCGCTATGTTGATATTTATAAAGCATTGGAAGATATTGCTCGCGACCAAAAACTCACCGCTGAGGAACGTCAAGAGATGAAGAAATACAAGCGATTGGCTGACGCTTTCACACCGTTGGCAAAGGGTATTAACTCTGAATATGCCAACCAAAACGCTTACGACTCTATTTCTATTCATGGCGGTTCGGGCTTCATCATGGAGTATAAGTGCCAACGTTTGTATCGTGATGCACGCATTTTCTCTATCTATGAGGGGACAACCCAGTTGCAAGTAGTGGCTGCTGTGCGCTACATTATCAACGGAACGTACTTGAACATCATGAAAGAAATGTTGGAAGAGAACGTTTGCGACTGCATGAAGGACTTAAAAACTCGTGTAGAACGTATGATTGCGCTTTACGAAGAGGCTTTGGAAAAGGTAAAAGCAAGCGAATGCCAAGATACTATCGACTTCCTTGCACGCCGTTTGTATAACATGACAGCTGGCATTGTGGAGTGTTTGCTTTTGATTCAAGATACAAGCAAAGCACCAGAGTTGTTTAAAAAATCGGCAAACGTATTTGTTCGTATGACAGAAGAAGAGGTTGCAGGTTGCACAGCCTACATTAAAGCATTCGATTGCAAGGAACTTGAATACTTTAAGACTATGGAAGAAACTGCCGAATAAGCGTTTCCTACCATTTATAAATAATAAAAAGCCAATCAAGCAGCCCGCTTGGTTGGTTTTTTCTTTCTAAACAATAAAGATAATTGTCCTCTTTATGTTTTGTTTGTGGCAGTTTGCAGCTACAAATAGAAAGGTTAGTGGGGGAGAACTTCCTGTTTCTTTTACAAAAAAAGTAGGATTGAAACTTTCACTCCTACTTTCTAATCTGTGTTTCAAATCATTTTTGTTATGCTTCAGACAAAGTTGGCTCAATAACACGCCAAATTATTTTCTTTGTAATCTTCGTTGCACGGTTTCTAATGTAGGATACGCTTTAATAAGAACGTCGCATTTTGGTTGCGTGCCACTCCTTTCCCTATTTTATAAGTATAGGTTACATCGGTTCCAAGTTCTATTTCGAAACTATAATTATGGAAGCGTTGTGGATTTTCTTCCTCTAATTTGGATAGTTCTAAGTCGTGTGTAGCAATAACACCTGTAACATTTCGCTTTGAAATATACTCCAAAAAGAGGCGTGAACCATTGAGTTTGTCCAACGAATTAGTACCTTTCAAAATTTCATCAAGTATGATTAAACTTGGAGTATCAGGCTTTAAATTACTTATTAACTGTTCTAAGCGGAGCAATTCAGCATTGAAATAGGAGATGCCATGCGTAAGGTCATCGGTGGTTCGCATATTAGTGAACAAATGAAAGAGGGAGATGCGCATTTCATCAGCAAACACTGGCAACCCGTTCATAGCAAGAATATAGTTCACACCCAACGTTCTAAGGAAAGTACTCTTTCCTGCCATGTTTGCACCTGTAATGATATAAAACTCTTTATCCTTTATATCGAAGTTGTTGCGCACGGCTTTTTTGCCCAAAAACGGGTGGTAAATGGAGCGTGCCGAGTAGGCTACACCGCCATCATCTACGATTATTGCCGTGTTAGCTATATTTTCATTCAAACGGAAAGTAGCCATTGATACGAGCGCATCGAAGAGGCTGGCGGTCTTAATCCATTGGTCGGTAATGGGTTTGTAGGTGCGTTGCCAACGCAAAAAGTGTCGAACAATGGTAATATCAAGTAGTCCGAAGCAATTGAACAGTACAATACCAATTTCGTTGCTACGGTTATCAATCTTTTGCAGTATGCGTTCCAGCTGACTAAACGATTCTATTGCACCCGATAAGTTGCTTTTTAATTCGCACAAATAGGGTGTTTCAAACTTTTGTTGCTCTATGAGGGCTGCCATATTTACATAGCCACGCACTTGATTTTTGAGCTTTGAAATAACTTCATTGATGAGTTTAATGTATGGATTAGCACAAAAAGTGGCAAGAAAGAAGTTGAATATAGCCCACCACAACGGCATAAAAGCAGGCAAAAAGTTGCCTATTGAAAGGAAAATGCTAAGATAAAAGCCTACAAGGTCGGCATAAAGGAAAATGCGAAAGGCTCTATTGGCAAATAAATTCGATATTTTCAGCGTATGAATGCTACTAAAAGCTTTACGAATAGCAGTTGTGTCGATTTGTCTTTCAACCCCTTGTGCTTTAAATTGTGCCAAAAAAGGTTCGTTTTCCGATAACTCTTTAATGCTTTCAATGCGTGCATTGATATGTTTTTTTAGTTCCGTAACAGGCATTTCCTCCCACGCTCCCGACAGTGATTCGGCTAAACAATCGCTTCCACCCAACGAAATCGTGCGATTCATGCGCTGGAATAATGAACCATTACCAAATACATCAAGGTCGTAAGTGAACGCATGGGTAGGTTGAACGTATTGGTCTCCCGATGGAAAGCACGAATAATCGCCTTCTCCGTAAGCCACTTCCTTTTCATAAACCATCTTCAATGCCTCTGCTTCGGCTATTTTCTTATCGTTCTTGGTATCTAAATTGCGGATATAAAAATAGGAAAACAAGGCGCACAAAGCTGCCCCAAGTGTCCACGAAGCATTTTCAAGGATTGTAAAAAGCACTACGAAACCGATGGCAACACCAAAAGAAACAATTTCGGAAACAATAAATCCACGACTTTTAGTGCGCAAACTTCCTATCGTGTTGCTTAATTCAGTGATGCGACTGCTATATAATTTGTTTAAATCATGATTCATATTGCAAAGATAATAAAGATTTTTCAAAAATACCTTAATTCCGCAACACTATTATAACTTAAACTTTTTAAGTACCTGAGCAACAAAAAGTTGCCCAGGATTTTGCCATGTCAAAGAATTCACTTATCTTAGTGTTGCAAAACAAGCAAGCAAAACTCTGATATGGCATGGCAAAAATACATATTAAATCCGATAAACTCACTCCTTTTGGAGGAATATTTTCAATCATGGAGCAATTTGACTCCACATTGTCATCTGTAATCGCCTCGACCCTCGGTCTAAGGTGTAGATCATTCGGTTATCAGTACAGCGAAATCATCCGTTCACTCATGAGTATCTACTTCTGTGGTGGCTCATGTGTTGAGGATGTCACTACTCATTTGATGAGCCATCTCTCGCTTCATCCGACACTTCGAACTTGTAGCTCTGATACTATCCTCAGAGCGATAAAGGAGCTGACGCAAGAAAACATCTCATACACGTCAGATACGGGTAAGAACTACGATTTCAACACGGCTGACACTCTCAATACTTTACTGCTCAATTGTATGTTTGCATCTGGCCAACTGAAAGAGGACGAGATGTATGATGTTGATTTCGACCATCAGTTCATAGAGACAGAGAAGTATGATGCAAAGCCTACATAGTCGTCCCTTGAAAAGTAAATAACCTATTGATTATCAATAAAATAGCCTTTCTATTATTTGTATATATCTACAAGTTTTTGTATCTTTGCATGGTAAAATCTTGCAAATCAACAATGTATAAATCTCCATCCAACACCCATCAGGTATCAATGTTTTGGGACTTGGCATCCATGCTCAATCCCACCCATCCAATGTACAAACTTGCCAATCTGATAAATTGGGAAACCTTTGAGCGTTCCTTTGCCCCCTTGTACTGTAAGGACAACGGACGCATGGCCAAGCCTATCCGCCTGATGGTCGGTCTTATAGTGCTGAAGCATATTCGCAACGTCTCGGACGAGAGCGTCGTGGAACAGTTCTCGGAGAACGCCTACTACCAGTATTTTTGCGGAATGGAATCCTTCACCATCGCCAAACCTTGCGTACCGACGGAACTCGTGGAGTTCCGCCATCGCATTGGCGAAGCGGGTATGGAGTTGATTCTCAAGGAGAGCATCCGGGTAAATCTGCTGCTTGACGACAAGCGGAAAGAGAATGAAAACAGAAATGACGGCAAGGACGGTCGTGGACGCAAGTCCGACACCGAGCAGACAGCCTTTATCGACTCTACCGTGCAGGAGAAGAACGTCACGTTCCCCACGGATTCGAAACTCCTCAATAAAATCATCGGTTTCTGCCGCGACGTGGCTCATGCAGAGCACCTCAAGGTGCGCCAAAGCTATGCCAGGGAAATCAAGAGACTTAAGCTTGTGCAGCGTTTCCGTGGCAGGAAGAACAGTTCAGCCAAGGTAAGGAAGGCCGATCGTCGGATGCGCACCATCGCCGGAAGGCTGTTGCGCGAGCTGGTTCGGAATTTGCCCCCTGAGAACTCTTACCAAGAACGTATTGAGGTCTGCATGAAGTTCGTTAACGGCGAGAGAAGGGACGGTCATAAGATCTACTCCCTTCATGAGCCGGACGTGTTGTGCATCAGCAAGGGGAAGGACCACAAGAAATACGAGTTCGGCAATAAAGTCTCCCTTGTCAGACTGTGGAATGGTCTCATTGTCGGTGCATTATCTTTCCGCAATGAATACGACGGTCATACGATAGACAAGGCAATGGAGCAGGTCGGCAGGGTCTATGGCAGGAAAATCAAAAGACTCGCGGGGGATAGAGGGTATCGCGGGCAGGAAACGTGCGGAGAGACGAACATCATGATACCCGGCGTTCCCAAGGCAAGCGACTCGCCACACACGAAAAAGAAAAAACAAAGGTTCTTCCGCAAGAGAGCAGGAATAGAGCCTGTCATAGGGCACTGCAAAGCAGATCATCGATTGGGGAGAAACTTCTATAAGGGTCTCTTGGGTGATGCCATCAACGTGATGCTCGCTGCGGCTGCATTCAACTTCAAAAGAGCCATGCGGTTTCTTTTGTGCCTTATTCGAACCATGATAAAATGGAGTATCCAAGGAGTGGATTCCAACTTTAATGAAACAAAGGTGTTATCCAATACCTTTTGCGGGTTGTAAGTCGAGTTCTTGAGGGACGACTACATACAAGAAGTTCCCTGGTTATCGCCCTGGCGTGGCGGTTATTGGCGACTTAATCGTTGGCATTGAGAATAGCGATGGCAACACAAATGTTCGTTTTCATCAGAAGGACACGCTGAAGAGGTTCTTTGAGAGATTTGAACAGAACGGCCTTACTATCAATCGTTTCAGAGCTGACTGTGGATCATGTTCCGAGGAAATCGTAGAAGAAGTAGAGGAACACTGCAAATCCTTCTATATCCGCGCAAACCGCTGCAGTTCGCTCTACAATGAAATCTTTGCTCTCAGAGGTTGGAAAACTGAGGAAATCAATGGCATTGAGTTCGAATTGAACTCTATCCTTATTGAAAAGTGGAAGGGTAAAGCATACCGACTTGTGATTCAAAGACAGAAACGGTTGGATGGTGTATTGGTTCTCTGGGAAGGAGAATACACATACCGTTGTATCCTGACTAACGACTATGTATCTTCCGTAAGAGAGATTGTCGAGTTCTATAACCTTCGAGGGGGAAAGGAACGTATCTTCGATGATATGAACAATGGTTTCGGATGGGACCGATTGCCCAAATCCTTCATGGCAGAGAACACCGTGTTCCTTCTTCTTACAGCACTTATCCGTAACTTCTACAAGGCCATTATCCAAAGACTTGATGTAAAGAGGTTCGGACTCAATACAACAAGCCGCATAAAAGCGCTTGTCTTCAGGTTTGTCTCTGTACCAGCAAAGTGGATCAGGACATCAAGGCAGTATGTGCTGAATATCTATACTTGTAACAATGCTTACGCGGATGTGTTCCAGACAGATTTTGGATAACGCCTACAATTTATGGGTATGATACTGCGTATTGCCTCAAGTCGCATTGTGGGGTAAGGGGATGTTGTAGGCTGAAGTGGGGGATTTCAGTTCTAATTATCTGCAAATTCAGTAATGAGAGGATGTGTACACGCAAGAAGGACGTTGAAAAGTTAAGTTGCGGATTTGAGGAAATAAAATTTTTCTTTTCCACCTTAATATAATATAGTAGATTGTCCAATGAGGCTATCTCTCGGCTCTTATCCACTATAATTGAAAAAAAAGCCATGTTTCTCGTTCGTTTTTACGCTCTATTCCTTAACTTATGCGGAAAAAGAACAAACAACTCCTCGTTATGAAAACGAATAGTGCCTATTTTGCGCTTCAAAATAGGCTGTTTTGAAGTGCAAAACAATAGGTTTTTAAATCGAAAAGCGGTGGGTCTTTGCAACCAATTCATAATCAACTGTTTACAAAGGTGATATTTTCGCCTTAATCATTTCTCTTTTCAACCCGATAATAGAACAATTTACAACCATTTTGACCAATAATTCTTTAATTTTTCAGGACGAAAATCATTCCACTTTTCAAATCAGAAAGGTGTAGTAAGTGTTCCTTCTATCCGCAAAGAAAGTCAAGCGAACCGCAATTTATAACGTTAAAAAGATTAACAACTAAGAAATGACCAATTGTTCATTGGTAAAACTTAAAATAAAACAAAAATTTCAAAATATGAGGCAATAACTTTGCTTATAGTTGCAAAACTGATTATTAATTTGTTATTTTGCAAACTGATAATAAAAAATAAAAGCAACGAGACTTTAAAAATTGTTAGGAAGTATCCAAAAATATGGGGTTTTATTTGGCATTCTGATTTAATTTGAATAAATTTGCGGTATAGTTTAGAAAGACAAACACTAACATAAACATTTTCAAAATTACTATGGAAGTCAAAAAAATCATGCAGACCCTGGAACAAAAACATCCAGGTGAATCTGAGTACTTGCAAGCAGTACAAGAAGTTCTCGAATCTATCGAGGAAGTTTACAACCAACACCCTGAGTTCGAAAAGGCTCAGATTATTGAAAGAATGGTTGAACCAGAACGTATCTTCACTTTCCGTGTAACATGGATTGACGATAGCGGTAAAGTTCAAACTAACCTTGGTTATCGCGTACAATTCAATAGCGCAATTGGCCCATACAAAGGCGGTCTCCGTTTCCACAAGGCAGTTACACCTTCTATGTTGAAGTTCCTCGGTTTCGAACAAACATTCAAGAACGCACTTACAACATTGCCTATGGGTGGTGGTAAAGGTGGTTCAGACTTCGACCCAGTTGGTAAGTCAGACGCTGAAATCATGCGTTTCTGCCAAGCATTCATGCTTGAACTCCGCCACAATATCGGTCCAGACCAAGATATTCCTGCTGGTGACGTAGGTGTTGGTGGTCGCGAAATTGGTTTCATGAACGGTATGTACCAAAAACTTACTCGTCAATACCACACAGGTGTGCTCACAGGTAAAGGTTTGACATGGGGTGGTTCTTTCTTCCGTCCAGAAGCTACAGGCTACGGCGCTCTTTATTTCACAATGCACCTCCTCAAGAAGGCTGGCAAAGATATTAAGGGTAAGAAGATTGCTCTCTCTGGCTTCGGTAACGTAGCATGGGGTGCTGCAGAAAAAGCTACAGAGCTCGGTGGTAAGGTTGTTGCAATCTCTGGTCCTGATGGTGTTTGCGAAATCCCAGAAGGTATCACAAAGGAAATGATTGACTACATGCTCGAAATGCGTAGCTCTAACCGCAACAAGGTAGAAGATATGGCTACTAAGTTCCCAGGTCAAGCTAAGTTCACAGCTGGTAAGAAGGCTTGGAGCATTCCTGTTGACATCGCTCTTCCATGTGCATTCCAAAACGAACTTAGCGAAGACGACGCTAAAGAATTGGTTAAGAACGGCTGCTGGTGCTGCTGCGAAGTTTCAAACATGGGTTGCCAACCAGGTGCTATCCACTACTTCCAAAAGAACGGTATCCTCTTCGCACCTGGTAAGGCTGTAAACGCTGGTGGTGTAGCTACTTCTGGTCTTGAAATGACACAAAACGCTGCTCACTTGAACTGGGCTCCTGCTGAAGTAAACGACAAGTTGCAATGGATTATGGAAAGTATCCACGAACAATGCGTTAAGTTCGGTGAACAAAAAGATGGTACAATTGACTACGTTAAGGGTGCTAACATCGCTGGTTTCATGAAGGTAGCTCAGGCTATGCTTGAACAAGGTGTAATCTAATAAGGTTCTCCAATCTCTCCCACAACAAAGTGGGAGGGATTAAAAAATACATTACTAAGGGGGGACTGATAAAAATCGCTTATGGATAAATTTAGAAATCTCCTCGTAGTAACAACAACTATAATAGGCTTTACGGCTTCGACTGCGCTCTATGCACAATCAAGCGGTAAAGCCTCTTATTATGGTAATAGTTTGCACGGAAGAAAGATGAGCAATGGCGAACGTTACGACCGTAACGATTTCACATGCGCCCATAGAACATTGCCTTTTGGAACACAACTAAGGGTTACAAATACAAAAAATGGTAACTCATGTATTGTGCGAGTTACCGACCGTGGACCATTTATAAAGGGAAGAATTGTAGATTTATCTTATGCAGCAGCACGAGAATTAGGAATGCTATCGGCAGGCGTGGCTTATATAAAGGTGGAAGTAATGCCAAAAGATGTAGAAATTCCATATACTTCTGAACAAAATGTTTTGCAAGTACCTGAAGTGGAATATGGTTTAGCGGGTGTTTGCTACGAATTTATACCTGAATGGGAAGCAGAAGGGAAAGACGATAAACCAAAAACAATACAAAGGAAGGTTAAAACAACGTTGCACCCAAAGAAAACGAGAACGGCAACAACGCAAAAAAGAAACCAAAAAGTGGGGCAAAAGTCTGCAACAATGCCTACCAACAAACCTGTTACAAAGTCAGCAACACCGCAAAAAGAGAAGTCAAATAGTTGGACAGACTTCTTTAAAAACATAAAAAAGGGTGTTATAAGTCTTTTTGATTAAAAAGAAAAGGCGTGTAATCAAACACGCCCTTATTGCTTTTGCTTTATGATGTTAGCCTCCCAAACTTCTATTACGTTTAGATTTTTGAATGGATTTACCCTTTTGACAGTTCACGAGCCTCATCAAACTTGGCTTTCATCGTTGGATTTTTATAAGTGAGTCTACGAATTGTAAGGTCTTCCGTGTCCTGATTGGCCAAGCGGAGATTGTTTTCAGAACTCTGAAGTTCCTCTTTCACCTTTTGGAGTTTCTTGATTGTAGCATCAATACTCTCAATAGCACTTGTAAATTTCTTAGAATGTAGCTCGTAATGGCGCATGAATTTCGAACGAAAATCTTCAATCTTATTTTCAAAATTGGTAACATCTACCTCCTTACTTTGTGCTGCAATGAGTTGTCGTTTATAGTCTAAACTCTTTTTTGAAGTTTGCACCAGGAGCGTAATCAGAGGGATAAAGAACTGCGGACGAATGACATACATCTTCTCAAAGCGGTGCGACATATCAACAATTCCACCATTATAAAGTTCGCTATCAGGCTCTAATAAACTGACCAATACTGCGTATTCGCAATTCTTCTTGCGCCTATCGTCGTCGAGTTTCTTTAAAAAATCTTCGTTTTTATGCTTTGTGGCGGTTTCGTCCATTTCGTTTTTCATTTCAAACATAATGGAAACATATTCAAGACCATCCTCTAAATCACGGAAAATGAAGTCTCCTTTTGTGCCATCGCTTGCATCGTTATCCTTTTCAAAGTAAGCTGTAGGCATAATAGGACGCAAAAATTGTCCGAACTGGGTAGCACAGTGTTGTTCAAGCGTTTCCCCTACCATTTTAGTAGACAGCTTTGCCTTCATATCCTTGTAGTAATCGACCATTTCTTGCATACGTTGCATATCGTCAGAATGCTTCTTTTTGAGTGCCACTTCGTTGAGTTGAGCCTCTTGCGAATGGAGTTTTGCCTCCGATTGAAGTTGTTCTATCTTGCGTTCCTTCTCTTGAAGGACAGCCGAAGCCCGCTCTTTTTCTTGCATAATCGCAATTTGCTTTGCAGCCTCATACTCCTTTAATTGGGCTTTTAAGTCGGAAATTTCCTTGTCTTTGTCCACTTTTGCTAAAGCGACCTCACTCTTTTTAAGGCTATTCATGTTGGCTATTTCAGCTTTAAGGCGTGCTATTTCAGCCATTTGTTCAGTTCTTACATGGTCTATTTCAGCATCTTTACGCGCCAATTCTTGTTCTCGTTTGTTGAGCTCTGATTGGAATTTCTGTTCCACTTTCGACTTTTCGAGTTCGGTTTCGGCAGCATGTTTCTCGTTCAACTCACTTAATCGACGTTCTATTTCACGATGAAATTCATCGGTTTTTACTTGACTTACAATCGAAGCATAGTCGGCTTCGTTCACTGTAAATACACTTCCACATTTCGGGCATTTTAGTTCTTCCATGTTAGTAGTTTTTAAAAGGGTTATTGTATGGCGGTCATTTTATAGCCTAAACGTTTGAGTTCCATTGCAACACCAAAATTATAGAGTTGATGAAGGGCAGCTACAAAGGCTTTGAAAGCCTCTTTTGTGCCAGGTTCCACATTTAAGCGGCGCAATTTATTGTAAGTTCGTGCAGCACATTCGCCTACGAGTTGCTCCAAACTTTGCGCCTCGTCAGCAGAAAGCAATAGCACTTTTTCACGGATATAGTCGTCCGTATGGTCGAAATCGGTTTGGTCGCGAAGATAGGCATACAGGTTTTCCACCTTACTATATAAAGCCCAATCTTCGTCCCAATATTTTGCAAGAGCCATACCCACATACATTATCCAGCCGAGGGCAACTGTTGGATAGGCAGGAAACTCACGAATGGCATCAGGCATATAAGCTTCGACTATCTTTACCCAAAGTTCGTCAAGGTCGGGAGCCTCTGGCAGACGCTCATCTACTTCCTTGTGCAACAATAAATATTGGTATAAATCATCTTTTATGGTCTGTTCAAATTCGTTGATGATATTCTTTTCCATTTTATAAGTAGTTCTTTAAAAATTATTTATTGCGCAAAAGTTCTAACAATTCAGCTTGTGTCATAGCGTGTGCCATATCCGTTCCCTCTAATAATGAGTCGGCAAGGTCGCGTTTTGTTTTGTGTAAGCGGAGAATTTTCTCCTCTATGGTATGTTGAGCAATAAGCCTGTAAACCGTAACATCTTGTTCTTGCCCAATGCGATAGGCACGGTCGGTGGCTTGTTGCTCAATGGCAGGATTCCACCATGGGTCTAAATGAATGACATAATTAGCCCCCGTAAGGTTCAAACCTAAGCCACCAGCTTTCAAACTGATGAGGAAAAATGGGCAATCGCCCTCTTGAAACTCACGTACCAATTGTTCACGCTTTTTCATTGGTGTGCTACCGTCTAAATAAAGGTAAGGCAAATGGGTTTTATCCATCATCTTTTTGATTTCAGCAAAATAGCTTGTAAATTGAGAAAACACCAAAGCACGGTTGCCGCTATCGTTTAAACTTTCAGCCAAATCAATGAATGCCAATGTTTTAGAACTTACTCCTTCCCATTTCTTATCTACTAAAGCTGTGCTACAAGCCAATTGTCGCAAGCGAGTTATTTCGGCTAACGTGCTGACACTAACATTCTTTTCTACCTCAACCATAGCCTCTGCCTGCGCTCGTTGTAGTTCATACCGTGCCATTTCTGTGTCTGATAGTTCGACAGGGCGCACAACTTCGTTCTTTTCGGGCAGTTCCTCAATAACCTCTCCCTTTGTTCGGCGAAGAAGGAAAGGCGAAATGAGTTTGCGGAGTTGTATTTGACGACTTTTATTGCGGTCGCCTTCGATTGGTAGAATGTACTTTTTCTTAAACGCATCGGCACTCCCCAACAAGCCAGGGTTAATGAATTGGAACAAATTCCATAGCTCTGACAAGTGGTTTTGGATAGGTGTACCCGTAAGAATAACCTTTCTTTTGGCACGCAACTTCATCGCCGATTTCGACATTTTAGTGGTTGGGTTTTTGATAGTGTGTGCTTCGTCTAAACAAATCACATTCCATTCTTGCTCAATGAGTTCTGCCTCATTTATGTTGATCATGGCGTAGGTTGCCAAAACTATATCGCCCTGTTTAGCTTTCTTAATCATTGCCGCACGGTCATCGGCTGAATTGAGGATTAAAACATTGAGTGATGGGGCAAATTTGCGAATTTCGTTGCGCCAATTGGGTACAACTGAGGCTGGTGCAACGACCAATGATGCCCCTTCTTTCTTCTGTTCCAAAAGTAAAGAAATGGTTTGTAATGTCTTACCAAGACCCATATCGTCAGCCAAACACACACCTGCGCCCCACGATGTTACACGTGATAACCACTCAAAACCCTCCTCTTGATATTTGCGTAAATCGGCTTTTAAAGTTTTAGGTACACGAGGTTGCAATTTAGAACTTTCGGCAATGCGTTGGCGAAGGCTCTCCATGTTTTCTTGTCCTTTAATATTTAAGGTTTCGTCGGAGAGAATATCGTTGAGCAAGCCCACACCTGCTGGTGCTATTTGAAGGTGGTTTCTATTGTCGGAAGTTGCGGTATCCAATTGTTTTAAGATGCGCTCCAACTGTTTGCTGAGGGTAATATACTCCTTATCGCCTATACGAATAAACCCTTTTTGAGAACTATCGCGCATCATTTCCAATAACTGTTGCAAGGAAATTATTTCATTTTCAGCAATCTGAACATCGCCTTCCACCTCAAACCAACCATTCTTTTGCTTGAAAGAAAGGTTGAGTTTATTGCTTTGAACAGACTGATGAAACTTCAAGGCAGCATCTTCTGGCCATTCCAATTGACAGATGTCTTCGTGCTTTTTAGCCCAATCCATAAATTTTAAGAGTTGGAAAGTAGAAAGGGAAAATGCTACTTTAGAATACAAGGTATCGTCGAACGTGTAGTCGGATAGTGGTTCAAAACCTTCTAATGAGTTGATAATAAGTTGTAAATTGGCTTTTTCGGCTTCCAAATCACGCAAAATATTGACACGTTTTCCGTCTTTTTCAATGATTGTAGCCACATTACCCTCGCCAGGAATAAACGAAAGTAGGTCGGAATATTCTATGAAAAAAGAAAGATTAAAGGTGTCGTATTGAGCTGGAACAATGCGAACAGTAACAAAAGAAGGGGCTTTCTCTTGCTGAATATCGTTTAGTTCGCTAACCATATTCGAGTGAATTTCGGTTTTTCCACCTATCGATTTAATCAACTTTGTAATCAATGGCTCGGCTTCAGCAGGAAAAATTTCAGTTTTTAATAGTTGGTTGTAAATGTTGAGTTCGTACTCCGTAGGTTGGAAAACGGAATAATCGAAAGTTGAATTTTTAATATAATAGAATCTATTTTTAACAGGTTCGGCTTCAGAGATGTTGCTTGAAACTTCAAAACTTCCATTTTTTTTCTTATTGATAATTAGAAATGGCTTGTCTAAGTGTACATTGACGAGCTTTCTTTCGTTGTTAAGCTGAGCATAGATATGGTTGCAGCCGATGAAAAGGTGGATATTATCATAAAAACTTAACAATGACGACCACGCCTGTACGCCCTTTTGAATCTTGCGGTCGCTATCATCTAAGTAGGATTCATCCAATTGCATAAACTTATTCATTGTCATTTTTGTGCCAACAGACCATTTCCCACTATTGAGAAGTTTCTTTTCAATTGGAGTAATGTAGCCATAATCTAAATGGAAAACTATTTTTTTCTGTTGTGCATTTAACGCTTTTTCTTCCTTTTTTTGATTGGCTTCATTGATAATAGCCTCTAATTTAGCTTGCCATAGTGGGGTAATTCTTATCTCGTTTATGATAGATGAGCCGCCAAAAAGGTCTTCTACATTATCCGATTCGGGGACAATGCCCATTGGTTTCATTTCGTTGCGCAAAAAAGCAGCGGTGGGTTGATGTCGGGTAAGGTCTATTCTGTATTTTTTTTCCGACTCTTTTTCAAGGCGTTTAAGGAGTGTCCAAATAAAATAAAGGTAAGTAACATTTTCATTGGTTGAGAACCCTACTTCGGTACTCGTAGAGTTGGGAAGGTCTTTATGTAAAATAAAATAATTGTAAATGATTTTTACAAAGGTAAAAAGAAAGATGTTAGAATTTGATACTTCCTTTTTCGACAATAATTCCAACTTCTTTATGCTCGATTTGCTATTGGTAAGCAACATGGCAAGGGCATAAAAATAGTTGCTGATAGTATCTGAAAATATATTTTTTGAATGATTTAAATTATTGAAAGATTGCATCGCTTTGATATAGAGCTTACCTGCTGCCTCATAATTCTTCTTGTATAGCTGTTGAATGGCGGCTATTTGCAAGGTGTATTTATCGGCAATTGTAGTTGCAAGGTCAATGCAAATTTTTCCTGTTGCTATGTAATAGAAGAACGCAAAACAATTGATGAGTTCATGATACGAACTGTCTTTTTTGCGATTTTCTATTAATTGGAGGATTCTTTCCCATGGAAATGCCACGTCATTGTCAATAATTTCGTTGCATTTTGGGGTGAGTATAGTGATTAATGTGTCTTCTCTGAGTTCTGATATTAAGAAATCAAATTCAGGAAGACCAATAATGGGCGTTATAAAGGGTACTCTTTCGTCTACGGAAAATTGAAAATAGATGAGGTTCTTTAAAGATTTTGGATTTGAAAGTAATTCCAATAAATCTTTAATTATCTTTTTTGAACTGTAAGAAAGCACGCTAATATGCTCTGTTATAGTTGTAAACGACCTATAAAGTTTAATATTTTCTTTCTTTTTTAGCTCGTAAAGTGCCTTTAAAACATATTCTTTTTTAAGCTGATAAATGCTCTTTGCAGAATAATAACTAACTACTTTGCTGACAAATTGTTGCTGCATCAACGATTCTAAAACCTCGTAACAAAAAGGTTGAGGGATTATTTTTGCTGCGTATTTTGTGTAAATTTTCTTTGTAATTTCATTGCCATAATTGATAGCAAAGAACATTACAATTGCTTTTTCGTATGCGTTTAATTTGTCAAACATATTCTTTATTGCGTTATGTATTAATAAATAGTTTAAATTAATATATGATTTAAATTAAAAAACAATTCTATTATAAGGTAAAATCTATTCTCTTCCTTTTCAAAATACATAAAAAAGACGGAAGAAGGGGGATATGACTCTTTCTTTCGTCTTTTTTCTTATAAGTTTTTATGCGTTTTGTTTAGCAGCAATGGCTTCGTTTATCAATTGGCTAACCTCTTCAACGAGTTCAGGATTGTCTTTCAACATAGTTTTTGTAGCATCTCTGCCTTGTGCTAACTTAGTTCCATTGTAGCTAAACCAACTTCCACTCTTTTGAATGATGTTGTATTCCACACCCAAATCGAGGATTTCGCCTACCTTAGAAATGCCTTCGCCAAAGAGAATTTCAAACTCTACTTTGCGGAAAGGAGGGGCTACTTTGTTCTTTACAACCTTCACACGAACTTGATTACCAATGATATTGTCGCCATCTTTCACCGAAGTAACACGACGAATATCCAATCTTACAGAACTATAAAACTTTAATGCGTTACCACCCGTTGTTGTTTCAGGATTGCCAAACATCACTCCAATCTTCTCACGCAACTGGTTGATGAAGATACAGCAGGTGTTTGTTTTGCTAATGGTAGAGGTAAGTTTGCGCAAAGCCTGACTCATTAAACGTGCTTGTAAGCCCACATTAGAGTCGCCCATGTCGCCTTCGATTTCTTTTTTAGGCGTAAGCGCAGCCACAGAGTCCACCACGAGAATATCAATTGCCGATGAACGAATCAATTGGTCGGCTATTTCCAATGCTTGCTCACCATTATCAGGCTGTGAAATCCAAAGATTATCAACATCAACTCCTAACTTTTGAGCATAAAAGCGGTCGAAAGCGTGTTCTGCATCAATAAAAGCTGCGATACCACCCGCCTTCTGTGCTTCTGCAATAGCATGTATGGCAAGCGTTGTTTTACCCGAACTTTCAGGACCATATATCTCTATAATGCGTCCACGAGGATAGCCACCAACGCCTAAAGCAACATCAAGTCCGATGCTACCTGTTGGGATTACTTCCACGTTTTCTATTTGCTCGTCGCCCATTCTCATGATAGAGCCTTTACCAAAGTCCTTTTCTATTTTCGACATCGCTGCTTGCAAGGCTTTCAATTTGCCTTCGCTAGCAGATAATTCTTCTTTATTTTCTTTTGCCATTTTGTATTTATTTTACGTTGTAATTTAAACTTTTTGTTTTTTCTTGCCGCTTCGTTGTCGCTGAAATAGCACATTCGACAGCGAAAGTTACAAGCTAATGCTGGATCTATATTCAAACTCAAATAACGCCGCTTGGTTATGTGCAACGCCAAAATGCCCAAGAGTTTTACTTTTGGGCTTTTTATTTTTTGGTAAACCTTTAATAGTTTGTATATATTCATTGGTTATAGCGCATTCTTTTGCTTATTTCTTTTTTTAGGATACGGCAAAACTTCTGCTAAGATAGTAACTACTCGGACAGCGTTGTCAGCTTTTGAAACGTCTAATATGTAATGTTCTTTAGCTCCATCATAGGGAAATCCTTTTTCAGCTCCTACCATTAACGTTTCTATCGCTTTGTGTTGCTTCACAAAAGCAATATTATCGCAAGCGATGATGACAGGTTTTTCGTTGGCATATATCATATATTCGCCAAACATTTTTCTGTATCTGATGTCGCCAACAGGGGCTATTTGCTCGCAAACAAATTCAATGAAGTCTAAAGAACATGCCATATTATGATTGAAAGCGTTTCTTTGTTCTTACAGCTTACAACTCTAAGTCGCCCCCGAACACTTCATGCCAAGGCAAACCTTGTTTGTTGAGTTGTTCCATGAATGGGTCTGGGTCGAAATCTTCCAAATTCCAAACGCCTGGTTTGCGCCAAATGCCTTTGAAGAACATCATTGCGCCAATCATTGCAGGCACACCTGTGGTGTAACTTACGCCTTGCATACCCGTTTCTTCGTAGGCTTCTTGATGCTTGCAGTTGTTGTAAACATAGTAAGTTTGTTCCTTTCCGTCCTTAATACCACGAATGCGGCAACCGATAGAGGTTTCTCCGTCATAGTTTTCGCCTAAGTCTTGTGGGTTAGGCAATACGGCTTTAAGGAATTGTAATGGCACAATTTTAACCTTTGCAGTCTTTCCAGAGTTGTCAGCCAATGGTGCTTCGTATTCAATTTCGTCAATACGACTCATGCCAAGGTTTTGTATGCAATCCAAATAAGTGAGGTATTGCTGTCCGAAAGTCATCCAAAAGCGAGCGCGCTTAATGGTTGGATAGTTCTTTACCAACGATTCCAACTCTTCGTGGTGCATTAAATAAGAATCACGAGGACCAATATTTGGATAAGTCAAGTCTTGATGGACCTTCAAAGGTTCAGTTTCTATCCATTCTCCATTCTCGTAATAAAGTCCTTTTTGGGTGATTTCACGGATATTTATTTCAGGATTAAAGTTGGTTGCAAATGCTTTGTGGTGGTTACCAGCGTTGCAATCTACAATATCGAGGTAATGAATTTCATCGAAATAATGCTTTGCTGCGTAAGCAGTGAATACTTGTGATACACCAGGGTCGAATCCACAACCGAGGATAGCGGTCAATCCAGCCTTTTCAAACTTATCTTTGTAAGCCCATTGCCAACTATATTCAAAGTGAGCTTCGTCCTTTGGTTCATAATTTGCGGTGTCCAAATAGTTGCAACCGCAAGCCAAACAAGCCTCCATAATGGTTAAATCTTGATAAGGCAAAGCGAGGTTTACCACCAATTCAGGTTGAAACGAATTGAACAAATCCTTCAATTGTTCCACATCGTCAGCATCTACTTGCGCTGTTTTTATGTCAGCCTTGTAGCCTTTATCGTGGATAGCCTTGACCAATTCGTCGCATTTTTCCTTGCGACGGCTTGCAATCATAAACTCAGTAAACACGTCCTGATTTTGGACAATCTTAAATGCGGCAACCGTAGCAACGCCACCTGCGCCAATCATAAGTACTCTTCCCATATTATATCTTTTTATTTTATTTTTCTTTTAATTTCTTCTGCTCTTATGCCCATTGCATTCATGAGCGGATAGCCCAATATTTGTTGTTTAAAGTTGCCTCCTTCCATAGGCATCATGGCAAACATCGTAATGTGTTTCTCTTCGTCGTCAGCGTCTTTCACTGTGTTTCTGATGACATCATACACGTTGCTGTCTTCGGCATTTGGCACAATCATGATGCGATGCACATCGTTGTGGTTCAATGCTATTTTAAGTACATCAAGTAGCACCGCATCTTTATCGGTCATTTGGCTACCTGTTGCAATGGTGTTAATGATAAATTCGCCCAATTGTTCGTCTTTGAAAGCCTTTTTATTTAGTTCGCTTTCGAAATTGGCAGGCATGAAATTTTCAAATTTAGAATTATTTTTATCGTGCAATACCACCACTTGCGTTTCGTGATTGCCTGGCTTTAATCTGCCATCAAGCGCAATAGCAACTACCCATTGGCTAAAGTCTGCCACTGGAATCTGTCTGTTGAGCATTCGCTCGAAGTTCACAATGAGGTTAAACGCCACTTTGTCCACGTAATCTCCGTCGACAATAATAATGTTTTCGCTCATTCGTATGTTCTTAGAATCTTGTATATTCATTGCTACAAAGTTACAATAAAAGGGCTGAAATGCAAAATATTTAACTACTTTTTGGCACTCTATAAATTCAAAGCTTGATGAAAAATGCCGTTACAAAAACATTGTCATATAGACAGGCAGCTGCATTACGTTTTGATTGGCTTCGAAATCCTTTGTATATATAAGGTATCTGTTCTTGATTCTTTCAGAATATTTTTCGCAAAACGCATCTAATGACGCATGAGTCTTGTTCTTTCCATTTCAACATTTGG
Source organism: Prevotella disiens (assembly GCF_900454955.1). Classification (NCBI taxonomy): domain Bacteria; kingdom Pseudomonadati; phylum Bacteroidota; class Bacteroidia; order Bacteroidales; family Prevotellaceae; genus Prevotella; species Prevotella disiens. Next base: position 712,012 of record NZ_UGTL01000001.1, read on the forward strand.
TCGTATAGTTTTCTGCGAAAAATTATTTTTTTCCATCTTTTATTCTCCGTTTTAATCCTTGCGAAGTTACAGTTTTTTTCTTTTCCACCAAATGTTTTATGCTAAAATGCCGTTTTCCACCAAATTTATTTCTTTGTTTTGCCGTCTTCCACCAAATGTTTTGATTTGATGGGAGTTGTTTTGATGTAATATTGTTCTAAAATCGTGTAATAAAACGCTATAATTTTGAATAGTGAAGATGGTGTTTTGTAAGTGATTTATAATCAATTAGTTGTGTTATTTTATATTTTTATATCTTCAATCTTTGCTATTTGTGATAAAAAAACAGGCTGTTTTGAGGCTCAAAATAGGCTGTTTTTTTATTAAAAACAATAGGTTTTGTAAAATGGTGGGTTTTGTATTGTAAAACAAAACGAAAGATTGTTCTATTTTTCTAATTTCTTTTTTCATCAATTTCGTTGCGTTTGTTTGTTGAAAACGAAATCGTTTGTTGAGGCTTAAATCCACATTTTTTCTGCGATGATGCAATAAAGCAGCGACATGGTCGTTATAAATAAGGTATATACAAAATACCTGCTCGCAGGTTTTTATAACAGAAAATTCTTTTATGATAGAATATATTAAGGGCGAATTGGCAGAATTGACCCCTGCATTGGCAGTTGTCGAAGCAAATGGTGTGGGCTATGGGCTTAATATTTCGCTTAATACATACGGAGTTATACAAGGTAAGAAGAGTGTAAAACTCTTTGTTCATGAGGCGATTAGTATGGGTGGGCGTGATGATAGTTATACGCTTTACGGATTTGCCAATAAGCAAGAACGTGGACTTTACCGATTGCTCATTACCGTTTCGGGTGTGGGAGCAAACACGGCACGCATGATACTTTCTTCCTTAACGCCAGCTGAATTGTGTAATGTGATAGCTAATGGTGATGAAAAAATGTTGAAAGCAGTGAAGGGAATAGGTCTTAAAACGGCACAACGCATCATCGTTGACCTTAAAGATAAGATTGTTCAAAGTGGAATTGCCGAGGAATTACACGTTAGTAGTCAGCCAAATGCCGCCAATGTTAATAATGCTGTGAAGGACGAAGCCGTGGGTGCGCTCACGATGTTGGGTTTCTCGCCAGCGCCATCGGCTAAAGTAGTGGTAGATATTTTGACCGAACAACCAGATTTACCAGTAGAGCAAGTGGTAAAATTGGCGTTGAAGCAAATAAAATAACATAAGTTGTAAGCCTAACGATGACAAAAAGGCTGAAAAAGATGGACGACGACGCTCTCATACATGAAACAAGGTAAACATATATTCTTCATTTTTCTATTGCTTACAGGCATTAGCTTGATAGCGTGGGGAAACTCTTGGGCTAATGTACTGCCATTTTTCAGTACATTGCACAACAAGATTGCGCCTCTCGACACCACGAAAAAAGTTAAAATGCCCGATGTTGAACTTGAGAATGAAGATATACCCGACTCATTGTTGCACCCTCGTTGGAAGGTACAACGCACTACTCCTGTTACTTATAGCGACCTTGAACAAGGTTCGTACGACTTAAAACGCCCTGAAAACTTAAAGCAAAGTGTGGAATATAATGACACTTTGGGTATGTATATCATCGGAAATAAAATTGGCGACACCTACATTACAACGCCAATTATGATGACTCCAGAGGAGTATAAAGCATGGAGCGAAAAGAAAAGTTTTGCCGATTATTATCGCCAAAAGAACAAAGAAATATTAGAAAAGAAAGGGAAAGAGAAGTTCGATTTTACCGATATACACTTTGCTTTAGGACCTGCCGAAAAGATTTTTGGACCAGGTGGTGTGCGTGTAAAGACACAAGGAACCGCTGAATTAAAGTTTGGCGCAACGTTAAAGAATATTGATAACCCTTCGTTGCCTATTCGTAACCGAAAAATGACAACGATGAATTTTGATGAAAAGATAAATTTGAACGTCAATGGTAAGGTGGGCGATAAGGTAAACATGAACCTTAATTACAACACAGATGCTACTTTCGACTTTGATGCTCAAAACTTTAAACTGAAATACGAAGGAAAAGAAGACGAAATTATTAAGTTGGTGGAAGGCGGTAACGTTACTTTTCCGTCTAATAACTCGTTGGTACAAGGTGCATCGTCGCTCTTTGGTATCAGAACCGATATGCAATTTGGTAAACTTAAACTGCAAACGGTTATTTCACAGAAGAAGTCTTCTAATAAAAGCGTAAGTTCGAAGGGTGGAAAACAATTGACTCCATTCGAATTAGACGCTGCCGATTACGAAGAAAACCGCCACTTCTTCCTCGCTCAAGCCTTCCGTTCGCAATATGACGGAGCCATGAAAACGTTGCCAAATCTTACGACTGGTATCACTATCAATCGTGTTGAAATATGGGTTACGAACAAAACGGGAACGACAAACAATACTCGTAATATTGTCGCTTTGAGTGATTTAGGTGAAAATACAAAGGTGAGTAGAACCGATTTGTGGGGAAGTGGTAGCGGTTCAGTGCCGTCAAATGCTGCCAATAGCGAGTATAACACCATTGCACAGAACCACCCTGAAGCACGCGACATTGATAAATCGGCAACAGTTTTGGACGGATTGGGATTAGTAGGTGGTGTCGATTACGAAAAATTATCGAATGCTCGACTGCTTAATAGCTCTGAATATACGGTCAATCAAGCCCTCGGTTACGTTTCATTGCGCACAGGATTACAAACCGACCAAGTGCTTGCCATTGCTTACGAATATACATCGGGAGGCGTAACTTATCAAGTTGGCGAGTTTGCAAGCGACCGAACCAATGTTGCAGAAGCTTTGTTTGTGAAGTCGTTGAAGAACACCAGCAACAATCCAAAGCAGGCAAACTGGGACTTGATGATGAAGAATGTCTACTATTTAGCATCGACAGTCGAAAAGGATAAGTTCCGTTTAGATGTTAAATATCAAAGTGATACAACGGGCGTTTATCTCTCTTACATACCTGAACCACAGGTGAAAAACCAAACTTTGATTAAGGTTTTGGGGGCTGATAGATTGGATAATAACAACAATCCACACCCAAATGGCTACTTCGACTTTGTACCTGGATACACCGTAACCGATGGACGTGTCTTCTTTCCAGCAGCTGAACCTTTCGGAAAGTATATGCAAGACTATTTGATTGCAAAGGGTGTTCCTGCTAATATCGCCCAAAAATATGCGTTTACAGAACTATATGATTCTACAAAAACGATAGCAAAACAAATAGCGGAGAAGGATAAATTCATGCTGATTGGTCAGTTTCGTGGTTCGAGTGCTAACGTTATTTCACTCGGTGCATACAATGTTCCGCAAGGTTCGGTGAGAGTAACGGCAGGTGGAGTAACTTTGCAAGAAGGTTCAGATTATAGTGTTGATTATAATTCGGGCGAAGTTACCATTTTGAATCAAAGCATTATAGACGCTGGAACTTCCGTAAATGTGTCGTTGGAAAGTCAGTCTGACTATGGGCAAGAGCGCAAAACGATGTTCGGACTGAATTGGCAATACGATTTTTCTAAGAACTTTATGCTTGGTGGTACGTTCATGCACTTGTCTGAACAGCCATTGACAACGAAGGTAAATATGGGTGCTGAACCATTGAACAATACCATTTGGGGACTCAATATGAGTTGGAAAAAGGAAAGTCAGTGGCTCACGAATATGCTCGATAAGTTGCCTTTCTTGCATCTAACGCAACCTTCTCATATCTCTTTTACAGCAGAATTTGCACAATTAATTGCTGGTCAAAGCAAGGGAACACAAGATAGAGCATCGTATTTGGACGACTTTGAAAATACAAAAAATACGATTGACGTGAGCCAACCAACAAGTTGGATTATATCAAGTGTACCAACCGATTTCTCGGAATCGTCTGATAAAACAACTCTTTCAAGTGGTTTCAACCGCAGTTTGTTGGCATGGTACAACATAGACCCATTGTTTACACGCCGTAGCAGCTCGCTAACGCCTGGTCATATCAAGAGCGATTTGGAACAATTGTCAAACCATTATGTTCGTGAAGTCTATGTTCATGAACTTTTCCCAAACCGTGACCAAAGCAGTTATAATGGGTCTACCTCAACTTTGCCTATCCTTAACCTCGCTTATTACCCACAAGAGCGTGGTCCATATAACTTTAGTCCAACGTTAGACCTTAATGGTCGTCTGCCAAACCCACGACAAAAATGGGGCGGAATGATGCGTAAATTGGATACAAACGATTTCGAAACAGCCAATATTGAGTACATTGAGTTCTGGTTACTCGACCCATTTATTTATTCAAGTAAGCAACCTGACGGCAATCTCTATGGAGGCGACTTCTATATTAACCTCGGAGAAGTTTCAGAAGACATTCTTCGCGATGGTAAAAAGTTCTATGAAAGTGGATTACCTGTGGACGGAACTCAATCATGGACGACTACTCAATGGGGTAAAATACCAACACAAACCACTGTAACTTATGCTTTCGCAACAACAAAGGGTAGCCGTGCTTTGCAAGACTTAGGTTATAACGGTTTAAACAATGAGGAAGAACAAAAGTTTGCTTCCTATCAAGACTTCTTAACTTATGCTCGTAGTCATACCAATCAAGCTGTTTTCGACTCTATTTGGGCTGACCCTGCCAACGATGACTACCACTATTATCGTGGCTCTGATTGGGATAGAGTGCAGGCTTCAATCCTTCAGCGTTACAAGCATATTAACAATCCGCAAGGGAACTCGCCCGATACAGACAATAGAAATGAACGTTATGACACGTCTTATAAGACTGCTCCAGACGTGGAAGATATTAATCAAGATTACACGCTCAATGAATACGAAAAGTATTACCAATATAAGGTGAGCATTCGACCAGAGGATTTGGTTGTTGGACAAAACTATATTGTGGACAAACGTGTAACTTCGCCAAAGCTGCGCAATGGAAAATCGGAAGAAGTTACATGGTATCAGTTCCGCATACCTGTGCGTGAATATCAAAAAAGAGTAGGTTCTATCAATGATTTCACGAGCATTCGCTTCATGAGAATGTTCCTTACCAACTTTGAAAAGCCTATTGTTTTGCGATTTGGTACATTCGATTTGGTTCGTGGAGAGTGGCGTCAGTATCAGCAAAACCTTACTAATTCTGCTTCAACATCTGGTTCGATGTCAGTAAGTGCCGTTAGTATTGAAGAAAACAATACAAAAACGCCTGTAAACTATGTGCTTCCACCTGGAATTTCACGCGAACAAGACCCAACACAACCTCAACTTGTGCAAAGTAATGAGCAAGCTTTGGCGATTACGGTGAACAATTTGGGCAACAAAGAATCTAAGGCGGTGTACAAAAATACTACCCTTGATATTCGCCAATATAAGCGTTTACAAATGTTTGTACACGCTAATGCGTTGAAACAGAACGTTACCAATCTTACAGACAATCAGTTGGCTGTATTCATACGTTTGGGTTCAGATTATAAGAACAATTATTACGAATACGAAATTCCATTGAAACTTACTCCAGAAGGGCAGTATGACACCTATTCACGACAGGGTTGTGAGGCGGTTTGGCCTGAGGAAAATATGTTGAATGTGCCTATTTCTGTTTTCACAGACGTAAAGAAAAAGCGCAATCAAGGGCGTGGAAATGGTACTGCAAGCTATAATAAAGAGTTCTCTATCTATGATGAAAATCGTCCAGCCAATAGAGTTACGGTCATGGGTAATCCTACTTTGGGCGAGATAAAGACCATGATTGTAGGTGTAAGAAACCTTTCTAATAGCGAGAAAAGTGGTGAAGTATGGGTGAATGAATTGCGTTTGCTCGACTTTAACAATGAAGGTGGTTGGGCAGCACATGGACAATTGAACATTCAACTATCCGATTTTGGTTCTATTGATGTCAATGCCAGTCATAGTACTGACGGCTTTGGTGGTTTGGAACAAGGTGTTAGCGAGCGTCAACAAGAAACCAATACAGATGTTTCTGTTACCACAAGTTTCGAATTAGGTAAGTTCTTCCCCGACAAAGCCAAGGTTACTGCACCTTTATATTATAGTGTTACCAAGAGCGAACGCCGTCCAAAATACAATCCTTTGGACACCGATATGGAGTTAAATGCTGCTCTTGATGGTGCTGCAAATAACATTGAGCGCGACTCAATAGAATCCATTGCGGTAACAAAGCGTACAACGACGAACTTTTCTCTATCGAATGTGCGTGTAGGCATACAGAATAAGCGCCACCCAATGCCATACGACCCAGCCAACTTCTCATTCTCTTATAGTCATTCGCACACCCATACAACGGGCGAAACCACTGTTTTTGAAAATGAAGACAATTGGCGTGGTGCGATGAATTATAGTTGGACACCAATTTATAAGCCATTTAAGCCGTTCCGAAAGATGATAAAAAGCAATTCAAGATGGTTTGATATTATCAAGCGTTTCGAGTTAAATTGGTTGCCACAGAATGTAACATTCAATACAGAAATTACTCGAAATTATTACGAATTGCAAGAACGCGACATGGAGTCGACCGAGAACAACATGTTGCCGCTTACCTTTAATGAGCAATTCTTGTGGAATCGCGACTTCTCAATACGTTGGGATTTGACTCGAAACCTTCATGTTAGTTTCCAAAGTGCTACTCATGCCGAGATAGAAGAGCCTTATACGCCGATAAATAAAGCCCTCTATGCCGATGAATATCAAGCATGGAAAGACTCTGTTTGGACGAGTATAAAGAATTTTGGTACGCCTTTGGACTACCAACAGAACTTCAATCTTTCTTATCAGTTGCCGTTAAATATGCTTCCTGCCTTTGATTGGTTGAATGCAGACGCCAATTACAATGCAACTTATAATTGGGTGCGTGGGACAGAATTGGAGAATGGTAAGTCGTTAGGGCATACCATTACCAGCAATAGGACTTTGAATATCAATAGTTCTATCAATTTCGAACGTTTATACAATCACATTCCGTTCTTGAAAAAGACCAATGAACGGTTTAGCAAATCGCTTTCTAACTCATTCTCCAAGAATCTTAGTTTGTCTTCACGTGGTGAAAATATTGCGAAGAAATTTGGTAATAAATTAGAAAACGATAAGAAGTTGAAAATAAAGGACGAGGACGATGACAAGAAGAGAGCGTTGCCAAAAAATGCGAAGAGCTTTGAGCAAGAAATAACCCTTCCTGCCGATACAGCTATCATCGTTTCGCACTCGAAAAAGACCAAGCGTTTCAACCTTTCTTTAAAGGATTCTAAAGGTCATTCGGTGAAGTTGAAGTGGAAAAAGATGGACGAAAACAGAGTGAAACTCTACAATAAGACCGACTCTTTGCTCCGTTTGAAACTTACTGTTACACCAAAAGAACCATTAGAGAACAAGGGTTGGTACAAGACAGCGCAGTGTATTGCGCGTGCTTTAATGATGGTTCGCAACGCAAGTATCTCGTATCGCAACCAATATTCCATGTCCTTACCAGGCTTTATGCCTACCATTGGCGATGCGTTTGGGCAATCTCGTGGTCATGGGGCAATGTCTCCTGGATTAGATTTTGCCTTTGGTGTCATCAGCGACAGCTATATTGAAAAAGCAAGAGAGAACCGTTGGTTGCTCATGTCGGACAGTATTGCAACACCAGCCACTACGAATAAAACCGAAGACTTGCAACTTCGTGCTACGTTAGAGCCGTTCCGCGACTTTAAGATAGACCTCACTGCAAGTCGTATGGAAACAGTTTCAAAGAGCATTCAATACATGTATAAGGGCAATCCAACCACACAAAGTGGAACATTGACCATGACAACCATTTCGATTGGTACAGCTTTTGAAAGTCAAGGCGATGCTAATAACGGTTATAAGAGTGCAACTTTCGAAAAGTTTGTCCATTCGCTCGACAGCTATCGTGGTCGTGTTGAGACCCAATACATGGACGCACGTTATCCTTCATCAATGGGTGGCGGAGCGTTTAACCCGAAACGAGGAACTATCAACCAGTATAGTGCCGATGTAATGATACCTGCTTTCCTCAATGCTTACACGAGTATGAGCAATAATGGGCTATCTATCTTCCCTACACTCAAGAGTTTATTGCCTAACTGGAACGTTCGTTACAGTGGTTTATCACGTCTTCCAATGTTCCAAAACATCTTCAAGAGTGTCAATATCAACCACGCTTATAAGAGCATTTTCGCCGTTGGTTCTTATCAAAGTTTCAGTACATGGCAAGAATACATGAACGGATTAGGCTTTATCACTGATGCTACGACGGGCGCACCAATACCAAGTTCGATGTATAACATATCGCAAGTATCCATTAACGAAGCATTCTCGCCACTTTTGGGTATTGATGTTACGATGCAAAACAACCTTACCGCTCGTTTGGAATACCGCCAAACTCGTGTGCTTTCGCTCTCTATGACGAGTGTACAAATCAATGAAGCCATTTCAAAAGATTGGGTTTTTGGTTTGGGTTATCGCATTAACAACTTCAATCTCTTTGGTGGACGCAACTCTCGTGCGGTGAAGAAGAACAAGAAGAAGCAAGCAGGCAAAGCTAATCAGCAAGATGACGGCATGTCTCAGGGGTTGAATTTTAAAGATAAGAGTGGAATTAACCGTGATTTGAACCTCCGTTTTGACCTAAGCTATCGTCAGCAAGCAGCCATTACGCGCGATATTGCTACGCTAACATCGGCAGCTTCAAGCGGTAATACGGCATTCAAAGTATCGTTTACAGGCGATTACACGTTGAGCCGACTCATTACTGCCAGCGTTTACTATGACCTTCAAATCAACACACCATTGCTTTCGTCAAGTAGCTATCCTACTACCACGCATGATTTTGGTGTCAGTCTTAAACTGAGCCTTACCCGATAGTCGGCGAGGAGAGAGAGGGCGTAAGGTGCAAAACTCTTTTAAAACAATTAAAAACAATTAAAAATGAAAATATTTGGCAATCTGTTATGGCTCTTCTTTGGCGGTTTCGCTGCAGCATTAGAATATTTCGCAGCGAGTTTAGCCTTGATGTTTACCATTGTGGGCATACCTTTTGCCCTTCAAACCTTCAAGATAGGTATTTATGTGTTGTGGCCTTTTGGTCAGCATGTGGTCTATGATAGCCAAGCACATGGGTGTTTGCACACGTTCATGAACATTCTGTGGTTTTTCTTAGGAGGCATTTGGATTTGGCTGACCCATATTGTGTTCGGATTACTCCTATTGGTTACCATTATCGGCATACCCTTTGCTCGTAAACAATTCGAATTAGCAGGACTTGCGCTCCATCCTTTCGGTCGTCGTGTGGTAATGGATTCGCCTTTCTAATTCTCCCAAAAACAAAACCCCTTGTTTTGATGCTCAAAAGAGCCTATTTTGCACGCCAAAATAGGCTCTTTTGCGTTTCTAACCCATTTGCTCGCTTTTTATTGTGCCTATACTGGGACAACATGCCCTATGGTAATTTATAATTATTCGGCATTCATTGTTCCCTTACACCTTCTTATCCGAAGGTATAATATGTATCGCTTTGTACAAACGTGTATAATCCTTTGTACAAGCGTGTACAATGAATTGTACAAACATGTACAATCTTACTTTTTTACCAAATAGTTTGGTAAAGGAATTTTGATTTACTATCTTTGCATAAGATATAGCTGCACTCGGCAATGTGCAAACAATTTTGCATTGCACTCGTTTGTAATATCTTTGCATAAGATATAGCTGCACTCGGCAACGTGTAGGGGCGTGATTTATCACGTTCCTAATAATAAAGATAATTTGTTTGCTGATAGGAACGTGATAAATCACGCCCCTACAAGGAAAAACAAGTTTGCATTGCACTCGTTTGCAATATCTTTGCATAAGATATAGCTGCACTCAGCAATATGTAGGGGCGGAATTTATTCCGTTCCTAATAAGCAAACCATACGCAGGTTGTTAGGAACGTGATAAATCACGCCCCTACACGGAAAAACAAGTTTGCATTGCACTCGTTTGCAATATCTTTGCATAAGATATAGCTGCACTCAGCAACGTGTAGGGGCGGAATTTATTCCGTTCCTAATAGAAAAAAGGAATACTTGGCTGATAGGAACGTGATACGAGTTGTTGAGCTTGCGAAAAAATCACGCCCCTACAAGGAAAAACAAGTTTGCATTGCACTCGTTTGCAATATCTTTGCATAAGATATAGCTGCACTCAGCAATATGTAGGGGCGGAATTTATTCCGTTCCTAATAAGCAAACCATACGCAGGTTGTTAGGAACGTGATAAATCACGCCCCTACACGGAAAAACAAGTTTGCATTGCACTCGTTTGCAATATCTTTGCATAAGATATAGCTGCACTCAGCAACGTGTAGGGGCGGAATTTATTCCGTTCCTAATAGAAAAAAGGAATACTTGGCTGATAGGAACGTGATACGAGTTGTTGAGCTTGCGAAAAAATCACGCCCCTACAAGGAAAAAACATTTCGATAATTAATTTTATATGATAGATAGACCAACCGTTGACAGAATACTGGAGGCTGCAGACATTGTAGACGTCATTTCAGAATACGTTACACTGCGTAAAGCGGGCGTAAGCTATAAAGGTTTGTGTCCTTTTCACGATGATACAACGCCTTCGTTCTCGGTAAATCCTGCCAAGGGTGTCTATAAATGCTTTGCATGTGGCGAAGCTGGTTCGGTGGTAAAGTTCTTAATGCAACACGACCAACTCACTTATCCTGAGGCTTTGCGTGTGTTGGCAAAAAAATATGGTATCGAAATTAAGGAAAGAGAACTGACTTCGGAAGAGAAACAATTGGAAAACGAACGTGAATCCATGTTTCTCGTAAATGAATGGGCAGCCAATTATTTCCACGAAACCTTGCGAAACAATCCCGATGGACAAGCCATTGGAATGCAATATTTCAGAAGTCGTGGTTTTAGAGATGATATTATAGAGAAGTTTCAATTGGGCTTTTGCCTCAATGGTCGCCAAGATTTTGCAAATGCAGCCTTGAAAGCGGGCTATAAAAAAGAGTTTTTAGTAAAGACAGGCTTGTGCTTTGAGCGTGAAAATGGAGATATATTAGATAGATTTAACGGCAGAGTCATCTTCCCTTGGGTAAGTGTCAGCGGCAAAGTTATTGCCTTTGGTGGACGCTTGTTAGACTCTCGAACCAAAGGAATTAGTCAAAAATATGTCAATTCTCCAGGAAGCGAAATCTATCAGAAGGACCATGCACTCTATGGAATATACCAGGCAAAGAAAGCTATCGGCAAGTTCGACCTTGTCTATATGGTGGAAGGCTACACCGATGTGGTTTCTATGCACCAATGCGGAATAGAAAACGTGGTCGCCAATAGTGGTACTGCGCTTTCAACCTACCAGATAAAAATTCTAAGACGCTTTACCTCCAACATCGTTTTGCTATATGATGGCGACGAAGCTGGGCAGCATGCTGCTTTGAGAGGTACCGATATGTTGCTCTCAGAAGGTATGAACGTGAAAGTTTTGCTCATTCCCGATGGCAAAGACCCTGACGAATTGGCACGAACGCTCACTGCAGAACAATTCAGAAAATATATTGACGACAACCAAACCGACTTCATTGTCTTTAAAATCAATGTGCTATTGCAAGGCGTAACCGACCCCGTAAAACGTTCAGAAGCTATTAATTCCATTGTTCAAAGTATTGCAGTTATCAAAGACCCAATACTCCGAGACACTTATTTGCGAGAATGCGCCCACAGAACTAGCATGAAAGAAAGCACGCTCATTAGACAAATGAATCGCTTTATCTACAATGATAAAGAGCAAGAGCGCAAGGAAAAAGTACGTGAAGCAGAGCAAACGCAACAAGACGCACAACCTTTGCGGCCAGCAACGCCTATGCAACAAGCCTCGAAAGTGGAAACCATGCTTGTGCAAGCTATCGTTCGTGATGGCGAAAAAATCATTTTACGCGATATAGAAAACGAAGAAACAGGCGAAAAAATAAGTCTGAATGTTGCGCAATATATTGCCTACGACCTTGGGTTAGACAACCTTTCGTTTGCCAATCCGATGTCTATCCAAATCCTAACAGAGGCAGTTGAACATAGCAATGATGAAGGATTTAAGGCAGAAGAATATTTCACAAAGCACAGCGACATACAAATTTCAACCCTTGCTATTAACCTTAGTGTTGAAAACTTCCACCTTTCGCAGAGTATGCAAGTAAAAGAAAGCGAAGAAGACCTGCGCGACCGCATCATGCACTTGATACTTGACTACCGAATGGACTACGTTGAACACCATCTAAAGGAACTCCAAACCAATCTATTGCAGGAAAAAGATTTGGAGAAAACAATGAATATGATGAAAGAAATCAAGGAGTTGCAAGACATGAGAAATATACTTGCACGCAAACTTGGAACCGATATTGTAGTATGATAAAAAAGATAAAAGGACTCATAGGAAAGAAAATTGAATTAGCCGACCAAACTTTGGCTGCCAACAAACGACAAGTAACGAAAGCACTTGCCGAACTGAATTGTGATTGTAAGTGGAAGAAAAATGGAAAAAATGAGGTGGTTACTTACCAATATCAAGGTGGATTTTTTGAAATAACGCTACAACCTACGGTGTTCAATGTGCTGCTATCCTTCTATTATTTAGCAGAAACGGGAGTCGATTATCTGCAAAGTGTGCGTTATTTATGCAACAATTTAAACACCTATACCGATGGACCTTGCTTCGTTTACTCCAGCAATGAAAAGAAAGGCAACATCAATGTACACCTTATCTATAATGTTCTGCTCGACGACGACCGCGCCAAAGATATTCTTGCAAAGGCTATGGCTGATATTTTCGGGTGGCGCAACCTATTCATTCAGCGTTTTGAAGCGTTGGTAGAGACACAAAAGCAAGAAAAGGAGAAAGATGTAGAATACAAAGCATTGAGTGTTTCGCAAAAACAATTCATGATTCGTGAGCATGAAATGAGCCATAATAAAACGTTGGAAAAGCCCCGTGAGTCTCCAATCAATGGGATTACCATGACACAATGGTTAGAAACAGCATTCCAATTGCAAGGCATTGTGCCGTCAGAACTTATGGTGATAACCGAGAAAATAGAAGTCCTAAAAGACAGAGAAGTCCTTTCAAACTTCAATCTCTCTACAAGCATTATCGAAAACGGCAACTTTGCAAGAAATTTTGCAACCCTTCAGCTCACTTTTTTCCTAATGGCTGAACCTGATAGACGCCGTTATGCCACCTTCATTCTGCAAAAAGTAGACCAAATAGAGGAAGCACTTTACTATCGCATCACTGCTACTTTATTGCCATTAAACGCTGAAACAAAGGAAAGTATCTTTGTAAGAAATCTTATGCCACAACTTTCTACCGCCATTGTTGCCCATGATTTGAGGAACAATGATAAGCAAGTAGCAGAATTTAAGTACATGTGGCAAGATGCAATAGACAAGATTTCGAAAGGAGAAAAAGATAAACTAACCGACGAACAACGTTTTGTTGCCAGCATAACTTTCCAAGATGCGGCAGAATACCTCTACCGTGGTCGCCAATTGTTCAATGCAAACCGCAAATACGAGGCTATTATGTGGTTGGAAAATGGTTTTCATTATCTTTTTCTAAACTACCTTAAACTCAACAAAGAAGACAAAGAAAACTTTTATGAAATATGTTTCATGCTCGGATTTTGCTACGATGACTTGCAATTATACCAACGTGCGTTCTATTATTTGAATTTCACGATGGGCTTGAACAATATCACTTACACCAAAGAATACGTCAATTGTTTGACACATTCAAAGGATTTCAGAGTCTTCAACTATATTGATGCTCTTTTGGAAGAACTCATCAATAATTACCAAACCAATAACAGCGATGAAGAAGCCGAAGAAATGCCACCCCATATCAACGACTTTATGCTCTTCCTTTACCGCAGAAAGGCTTACGCACTGATAGACCAAGAACAATATAAGGAGGCAAAAAATATGTTAGAGTCTTTGATTGAGATTCCTTTATGCAGCGAATTTGCTCAAGAAGAACTCAACTATTTGCAAAAAATAATGGACAAACAAGATAAAAAAGAAGAAATAAAACTGCAGAATAAATGATTTATATTCACTGGATAGTCCTTGTCGCCTACTACGTTGTGGCAATCATTGCCATGATAACGGTACTCATGGAACATCGACAGCCTGCAAAAACCATTGCATGGGTGTTGATACTATCCTTTATGCCCTTAGTGGGAATCATACTTTTCTTCTTTTTTGGACAGCGAATACGCAAAGATAGATACATTTGGCAAAAGAGTTTAGACCAACTTACCAAGCGTTCTATGATAGAATTTGTAGAGCAAAAGAACTTAGAATTGCCCGAACAACATAAAGAACTCATACAACTTTTTGTCAATCAGAATTGGGCTTTGCCGTTTAAAAACAATGAAACTGACATTTACACCTCTGGTTACGAATTTTTCCCAGCACTTTTACACGAAATTTCAAAGGCAAAAGACCACATACACATTACATCTTATATCATAGAAGACGACCCTTTGGGGCGACTTATACGCGATGCGCTCATAGAAAAAGCACGCCAAGGAATTGAAATTCGTTTCCTTTATGACGATGTAGGGTCGTGGAAAACGAAAGAAAACTTCTTCGAATTAATGAGAGAAGAGGGCATTGAAGTTCACCCTTTTATGCCTGTGCGTTTCCCAGCCTTTACGAGTAAAGTGAATTACCGTAACCACCGAAAGATAATAGTGATTGATGGCAAAATTGGTTTCGTAGGAGGTATGAACTTAGCCTTGCGCTATGTGAAAGGCGAAAAGGGTGAAAAATGGCGTGATACCCATGTGAAAATTACGGGAGCTGCCGTGTATGGACTGCAAAGAGCCTTCTTAGTGGACTGGTTTTATGCCGACCGAACCCTTATTACCAACCGAAAATATTATCCCGATACGGCGATAAAAGCCAATAATAATTTGATACAAATCGTAACAAGTAGTCCAACCAACGTGTGGGCAGAGTTAGAACAAGGCTATATAAAAGTTTTGCTGAGTGCTAAGCGATACGTTTATATGGAAACTCCCTACTTTTTGCCGACCGAACCTATTCTTTTTGCCTTACGAACAGCAGCTCTCTCTGGAGTTGATGTGCGCTTAATGGTTCCTTTTAAAATGGATTCCAAACTTGTGCAATTGGCTTCTCAATCTTATTTGAATCAGATAATTGCTTCGGGAGTGAAAGTGTTATGCTATAAAAACGGTTTCAATCATTCCAAACTCTTAGTGTCCGATGACAATGTTGCCACCATTGGGTCGGCCAATATTGATTTCCGCAGCTTTGAAAATAACTTCGAAGCCAATGCTTTTTTCTATGATAAAACAATGGCAGAGCGGGTTAAAAATATCTTTTTTACTGACGAATCTCACTGCATTCCTTTACAAAACATCAAGGAAATCAATCATAATTCTTTCATTTATCGCCTTTGGGAATCCATTGTTCGACTGCTTAGCCCATTGTTATAAACCGTTGATTATTATTAACTTTTGTCCATTAAAGCTGCGTTTATGCCAATAAGACTGTTTTTTTTTGTACATTTGTGGTCTTAAAGCAAATAAGCGATAATGAATAGAACATTTAATCATCGTGTAATGGCACTCGAATGGTGTGCTATTCTCTTATTTATCTTCGGCACATTGTACGGTTTTTGGAATCGTGAAAATGTAGCTTTAGTCATTTTGGGCGCAATGTTTCTTGTGCTGACTACAATGGCTTTAGACCGTGCTTTGCACACTTCCTATATTGTTTCCGATGAAAAATTACATATTAAACGTGGTCGCTTGACAAAAGAAAAGTGTATCAACATTGCCGAAATTATTAGCATTCGTGAGTTGCCTTTAGCCTTTCGTATTGGGAGTTACATTTTGTTGGAACTTAAAAATGGAAAGGTTGAAAGTGTGCAACCCGATAATAAAGAGGTATTTATCGCTACAATCCAAAAACAATTATGAAATTAAAATACCTACAAACGCCTCTTCTTATTACCTTATTGGCACTGCCTGTCAAGGCGCAAGTCTACTTGGATAGTGCCGAAATTGCTCATATTCTACATAAAGAAGACCCCAAAGCAATCATTGTAGATAAGGAAGAGGATAGCGATTCCGATGAAGATTCTGATGTTTTCGTTGCTCCGTTCGATAATGACAATACCAAATCGTGGCAAGAGAATATCACTGCCCGCCTGAATGGGATTTTAAAAAGTGATATAGTAGAAACAACACAAGTGGGACTCATGGTTTGGGACTTGACAGACAATAAGCAAGTTTATGCTTTTAACGAACGAAAGCATTTGCGACCAGCCTCAACCATGAAGTGTGTTACGGCTATTACGGCTTTAGACCGCTTGGGTTGTAATTACAATTACCAGACGCGTATTTTCTATACGGGTACGATTGATAGTACGCAAGTGCTTAATGGCGATATTTATTGTGTTGGAGGAATGGACCCAATGCTCTCCAATAGCGATTTATCGGCTATCGCTCACGCTATAAAGGGCTTAGGCGTAGAGCGTATCAATGGTAATCTGTATGCCGATTTGTCGTTTAAAGACCGCGATGACTTTGGAAAAGGTTGGTGCTGGGACGATAAAAATCCAAGACTAATCCCACTTTCTATGGGACGAAAAGATTGTTTCATGGGTGTTTTGCGCACAGAATTGAGAAAAATAGGGGTGGAACATAATGGGGTTATGAGTGAAAAGATAGTTCCGAACAATGCTACGCTCATTACGACACGCACCCATTCCATTGGCGAAGTGATGCGAAGAATGATGAAAAAAAGCGATAATTTTTATGCAGAATCAATGTTTTATCAATTTGCAGCAGCCAATAATGGAAAATGGAACGGTGCAAAGCAAGCTCGCAACGAGGTAAATAGTTTAATAAGAAAGATAGGTTTGTCGCCTTCCAATTATAATATTGCCGATGGTTCAGGACTTTCGCTCTACAATTACGTCAGTGCCGAATTAGAATTACAATTGCTGCGCTATGCGTTTAGCAAGACCGACATTTTCAATACCTTGTATAATACGCTCCCAATTGCAGGCGTTGATGGTACATTAAGAAAGCGAATGCGCCATACACCTGCTGCAAATAACGTCAGAGCAAAGACAGGTACAGTTATGGGCGTTAGTTCTTTGGCTGGCTATCTTACCGCTTCTAATGGTCATCGCCTATGCTTTGCTATCATCGTTAATGGCGGAATGAGTCAGTCGCCTATGCGCAATTTGCAAAATAAGATATGCGTTGCATTGAGTCAGTAACATCAATAAAATCATAAACAAAACGAAAATGGAAATTATTATCTCTTTTATCGACCAAATTCTCCAAACTTTAGGACTTGAAGGTTCTACCATTGCCATTGTCCGTCATACTTCAATGGTCATTGTAGCCTTCCTTTTGGCATGGCTATCGGGTGTGTTTTGCCGAAGAATCATTGTTCCGTTGGTAATAAAACTTACTTCAAAAACAAATACAGAGTGGGACTCTGTGATGTTCGACCGACAGGTTTTACGCACGGCAGCCAACATTGTTCCTGCTATTGTCATGTGGGAATTATTACCAAAAGTGTTCTTTCTTTATCCCTTTGTAGAAGAAACTTTGACACGATTGACAGCCGTTTATATTTGCATCAATACTACTCGATTAGTTTTGCAGTTAGTAGACCGCTTACGTTTCTTGGATAAACGCACGGGTAGTTCTACGAGTCAATACTTTAAATCCTTTCTTGGGATACTGAAAATTATCGTCCTTTTCATTACAGTAATTATTGTTGTAAGTATTCTTTTCGACAAAAATCCAATGACATTGTTGGCAGGTTTGGGTGCAACTTCGGCTGTTCTTATGTTGGTTTTCAAAGATACTATTGAAGGATTGGTGGCAGGTATTCGCCTTACGAGCAACGAAATGGTACATGTTGGCGACTGGATTACAGTACCTAACACGCCTGTTGATGGAAATGTTGTTGATATTACGCTTACCACTGTTAAGGTAAGGCAGTTTGATAATACTTATACTACGGTTTCGCCGCTTACTCTTGTGAATGGTTCCTTTAAGAATTGGAAAGGAATGCAAGAGAGTGGAATGCGCCAAGTAGCCAAGAAAATCTACTTTGATGCACGAAGTTTCAAACTCATTGATGACAAAATGCGTGAGGATTTAATCGTACGCAACATCGTAACCGAAGAACAAATCAAAGATGAAGACGTAAATATAGGACTTTTCCGCCATTATATGGAAGATTATTTGCGAAAAAGAAAAGACATTAATTCTAATATGATGATTATGGTGCGCCAATTGGAAGCTACACAAAGTGGTATTCCTATTGAACTTTACTTCTTTATAAATACCACAGAATGGCTCAATTACGAGCAAATAGTTTCTGATGTTTTAGAACATGTTTACGCTTCTGCCAACGAATTTGGATTGCAGTTGTACCAAATGTTTCCAAAACAATAAGTGAAAAGTAGTAGCAAAAAGTTAGCGACAAACTTTTTGCTACTACCTTTATGATTTTCTTTGCTCTATTTTGCCAATTGATAGACAATATCCGTATGCTGCTGATTCAGTGTTTGCTTCTCTGTATTGAGCAAAAACGTATCGACCAGCTCCGTCTTTTCGCCATCAAAAATACTGATGCCATGAATTGTAATTGTGCTATCATTCAATTTCTTCCAATGGTCGTATGGCAAAGTGGGCATGTTGATAGATGTTGCCGTTCCATTAGCTTTTAATTCTACACCTAAAACCGCACTCGAATCGTTCGGATTTTGGGTTGTCCATTTACCTATAAGCGAAAGTGTATCAGCTTCTTTATTGCTGATTTTCGCCGATTTGTTGCCACAACCTATTACAAAAAGTGAGCTACAAAAGATTGAAAAACAAGAAAAAATGAGCTTTTTCATATCAAGTTTTTTGCTATTTAAATTTAAAAACAAAATTAAGCAATATTGGTGATATTTCCCAACCTTCTATTTTAAAAAGTCTAAAAACCTTATAATTGTAAAAAATATTTTTAGAAAAAGATTGTAAATAGCGATGATTTAGTGTGTTAGAAGTGGTTTGATGTAAAATTATATTTTTTTGCAATAAATATTCAATAACTCAATAAAATTCGTTTAAAAATAAAATTTATTCTATTATTTTTATGATAAAATTTAAATTGTTATTACATTTGCAGACCAAGTTTTATTTAAATTATTAATTTATACTTATGAAAAGAAAATTACTACTATGTCTTCTTCTTATGTCCACCTTTATAGGAGCGTTCGCACAAGGAGAAATTATTATTGGCACATCAACGCCAATTGGTCAAAATTTCAAGTTCTATTTAACCTTAGTTGATGCAAATTCTAAAGTTTATGTAGACTGGGGCGATGGCAACAAAGTAGAAGCCAAACTCTCAGGCTGGTCGTCTATTAAAAATACAGAGGGCGTATTAAAGAATGATACCATTATTGTTTATGGTGATTTAGCAACACTTGATGTGGAAAATCAACATGTAAATGTGTTGGCTTTCAAGAATCAAGACAAACTTACTCAAATTTCAGCTAAAAAGAATGAACTCACATTTGAGGGAATAGACCTTACAGGTGTACCTAATTTGGAAAATCTTGATGTTTCAGAAAATAAAATCAAGCGTCTTAAAGTTGATAATTTGTTAAAGTTAGAGCAATTTACAGCTAATAAGAATCCAGACCTTTCAACTGTAATATTTGCCGAAGGTAGTACAGCACTTAGAGGTATTTACATGGCAGATTGTGATATTACCCATTTCTATCCTATTAGTTTGCCTAACCTTAGCAATCTTGATTTAGGCAATGGCAGTCTTAATGAACTCGAATTGGGCGAGAATTACCCTAACTTGACAACACTCAATGTTTCTAATAGTACTTATCTTGCAAGTATTGACGTAACGAAACTCACAAAGCTTAACAAACTAAACATCGCTGGTACAGCTATTGTTGAGCTTAATCTTGTGAACAATCCAGAGTTTATTTCTTTAGATGCTACTAAAACAAACATTCCAAAATTGGATATAAGCAAGAATACAAAAATAACAACCTTATTGCTTGCCGATACTAAGATTGCTAAATTAGATTTAAGCCACCTTGCAAATTTGCAAACACTTAATATTGAAAATACACTAATAAAACGTATTGACCTTTCTAATAGTCGTTTTATTCGTGATGTAAACATAAAGGGAACGGGTATACAATTCCTTGATATGCACGCTGCTATCGGCACTAACCGCTTGAACAAGTTGGATATGCGCGATTGTAAAAAGATGACTCCACAATCGTTAAACTTCACGTTTAAGGCAATGCCTCCACATACAGGAAGTTCTTGGGGACCAAATGTGCTTATTGCAGGGTCTAACGGAGAAACCGCTAATACAGATTTGTTGAAATACGATAGTGATAATTTCTATCAATCAGATGTAAAAGGTAATGGTACAGCATCTATGGACCCTATTAATATTGTAATGACTCCAATAGAAGGCATTACTTATTCTTTGTCTCAAGTTGCAGACGACAACGCTTATGCAACTTGGAATCCAATTACAAATAAGGCTATTCCGGGTTTCCCTATTAAGGTTACACCAACTACGATAGACAATAAAGAACTCGTAGGTGTTGAAATTAATGGGGAATTTTATGATGATTATATCTTCGTTGTATCAAGCACAGCAACAATAAAACCTGTTTACAAAGTTTTAGAAACTAATGATTATATTGGTTTGACTGTTCCTGCTGGTCAAGTACAATCATATTACCTCACAGCAAGTGGTCCTGATAAAGAAATTTCTATTGACTGGGGTAATGGAGAGAAAGTCCCTGTTAAAGTAAAGGAAACCCTAACTCATATCGAAGGAACAACAAAGGGAACAAATGTAAAAATCTATGGTGCGATAGTAGGTGCTGATTTTTCAAGTTATCCACATATTAACGCTGACAATAAGATTTCAGCAGTTGATGTAAGCCACAACGCTAACATTCATTACCTCTCTACTTATATGAACAATATCGGTACGTTAGACGTAAGCAATTTGGCTAATTTGGATACATTGGATTGCGCATACAGCGACCTTGCAAAACTTGATATAGCTAAAAACAAGAAACTTGTTTGTTTGCGTGCCAATGGTAATGCGCTTGAAAACATTGATTTAAAGAATGCTGAAAACCTGCAATACCTCGAAATCAACAACAATAATTTAGACGAACTTGATTTGAGTAAGAACTCTAAGTTGGTAAAAATTATTGCAGGAAGCAATAGTCTTACCTCTATTGATGTAGCTGCAATGGCAAATTTGGAAGTATTAAGAATTTCTAAGAACGTAATTGGCACATTAAATCTTGACAAGAATACAAAGCTCACAGAGTTAGATGTTGCAGAAAACACATTGACAAAACTTAATGTAAGCAAAAACAAAGCGTTGAGCCGTTTAATGGTTAATGGCAACAAACTTGAAGGACTCGACCTTACAGGGCTTGATAATTTGTCATATCTTAATATTGGCGACAACAAATGGGACGCTTGTACTTTGAACGATGTTTATTATACACTTTCACAATACAAAGCCATAGAGGGCGCTCCTGCTGGTTACAAACTCTTCTCAAGAGGTGATAATAAAGAGAAATATAACGATGCTGAAAAGGCAGAATCTAAATTAGCAACCAACAAGGGTTGGGTTATAAACTATGAAGGTAATGGTTCAGGTTGCGATATGGCATACATCACTATCGAAACTCCTGAAAATGGTACTGTAAAGGTTTACACAACAACCGATAAAGAAGTGATGAGTGGCACTAAGGTAAAGAAAAATTCTGAATTAAAAGTAGTTTCTACACCTGCCAAAGGCTATGCAATTGAATCTGCAAAAGCAAATGGAACAGACATCAAGGATAATAAATTTGTTGTAACAAGTGCAACAACCGTAGTTGTTAAATTCACTGTTGACGCAGGCATTGAAGGGGTAAACCAAAACAAGACTGTTGTTCAAGGTGGCAATCGTGAACTAACATTCTCTACTTCAGAGCCTACCGAAATTCGTGTTTATGCTCCAAACGGAAAATTAGTCTTCGCTGACACCATTACAGGTACACAATCTATTGGCGTTCCTTCAGGTGTTTACATTGTAAAGACTCGTGGCGTAGCTAAGGCTGTTGCAGTGAAGTAATGAAGAATGTAAGCAACGATAAGTTGCGATAATAAGTTTAGTATATTTGGGAGGCAAGTACACATTGTATTTGCCTCCCTTTCTTATTGTCATCAACCTTTTTTTAGCGTTGTTTCTTGCCAGTACTCTCGCAGGAGTACTGGAGTTCTCTCACAGGGAAACTATTGCCGATGCTGTTGTGTCGTAGTGGCAAGTCATAAAGATAACGTTTAAAAATAAAAAGAGCCTATTTTGAACCACAAAACCTATTGTTTTGAACCTCAAAATAGGCTGTTTTGAAAATTAAACCAAAAAAAATGACAAGAAATAAGATTGTCTGTTTTTTTTGATACCTTTGTAGTCTATCATCTAATGATTTAACACATTACTTACAACCCTATGAGAACAATCTATTTTGCGCTCGCCATGCTGTTGAGCTGGTTTGCATTGCCTACTATGGCACAAAAAGATAAAATGACCTTTGAAGGACAAGTATTAGACTTTGCTACTCGCACACCATTATTGGGCAGTTTGGTCGAAGTTTTAAATGCTGAAGACACAGTTTTAATTGATTCGGTGCGTGCGGGACGTCATTGGGCGTATGGCGATTATGAGCATACGGACGCTAAATATTATGTCAGCATTCCTCGAAAAGAGGGCAACTATATGTTGCGTTTCTCTAAACCTGGTTACGAAACGGCTTATATTTACTTTCCTGTGCAATCGCTTGGCAAACGACAAAACACCTTTGAAATAAAAGATGCTTTGCTACGCCGTGCAAAGGTTGTAAACATGGACGAAGTAACCGTAACCGCTACAAAGCTGAAATTCTACCATAAAGGGGACACCTTAGTCTATAATGCCGATGCTTTCCAATTGGAAGAAGGCTCAATGCTCGATGCGCTCATTAGGCAATTGCCTGGTGCGAAATTGGAAGCGAATGGTCGCATCACGGTAAACGGAAAGTTTGTAGAATCGTTGTTGCTCAACGGCAAAGATTTCTTTAAGGGCGATAATCAAGTAATGTTAGACAATTTGCCTACTTACATGGTAGACCAAGTGAAAGTTTACGAGAAATATGGCAAAGATTCAGAGTTCTTGGGCAAAAAACTACAGCGCGACAAGCAATTTGTTATGGACATCAATCTGAAGAAACAATACAATACGGGGTGGAATGTAAACGCTCAAGCAGGTGGTGGTACGCACGACCGCTATATGGCACGTTTGTTTGCCATGCGTTTTACCGACCATTCACGCCTGTCGGTCTTCGGTAATGTGAACAATTTGAATGATGAAAATCAACCAGGAAAGAACTCAACGTGGTCGCCTGGCGATATTGTGGGGGGGACGAAAAAGCAACTCATGGGTGGAATGGAGTTCAATCTTTCGCCTCGTAGTGGTAAATTAGATTTGAAAAGTGAACTTAGTGTTACTCGAAGCATTTACGATTTGAACGAAAATATCAATCGTACCAACTTCCTTGCTGGTGGAAATACATACGATAGAGTGTTGAACACAACGCACGATAATAATTTTAGCCTGCGCACAAGAAACTCCTTGTATCAAAAATTTGAGGCTTTCAACTTGGGTATTACGCACTATCTTGAATATCATCGCTTTGATAAAGATGCAAGTTCGTCATCAATCACTTCGCTTGCCGATATGGGTAGCTTCACAAAAGCGCAAGTTGATAGTTTGTATCTGCCAGTGTTGAATAGCCATGCACGCCAATTTGCTCTTAATCGCTATTTGCAGAGCAGTTATAACCACGGATACAACTTTAATACGAGTTTCCTCCTCAAGTCAATTATAAAACTTAAAAATACGTCCGATAATATAATGTTCAGTATATTAGGAGATTACAGCAATGGTTCTAACCAAATGTACGACCACAATTTGGTGGAATTTTATAATAAGGGAACGCTTACAAACACTGATTTCCGCAATCGTTACTTTGACAATAGCCCATCAAAATCATACTATTTTAATATAGAAACAGCTTATCGCTTTGCCTTTTCTGATGTAACAAGCCTTTCTGTGGGATATAATTATATACGAAAGTACGACCGCAGAGGTTCTTCACTCTATCGTTTAGACAAATTGGAAGGGTGGGGAGCAAACGCTCAAAACCGATTGGGAACACTTCCGTCAGTAGAATTATATCGCAACGTGATGGACGCTGGTAATAGTTATAGCCGCACAACACGCATTGACCAACATGGTTTGGGAATGTTCTTAGAATATGATGTACCTTTCAAGAAATCGTCAATGAGTGGTATGGTTTCCTTTATGCTCCCTCTTAGCATTCAGCACTTAGATTACAAGCGTGGTAATCTGAACACTTCGCTCACCAAACGTTTCCTTTTGCCTCAATCAATGCTAACATCGCTCTATTGGTCAACCGAAGATGAAAAATACAGCATCTATACTCAATACCAATTAATGCCGACTACCCCCGATTTAACCTACTTTATTGATATTAACGACACGACCAACCCACTCAATACACAATTGAGTAACTCATCGTTGAAGCCATCGTTTGCACATATTTTCTGGTTCGATTTCTCTCGCAACTATCCTAATAAAGCCTTGATGTGGAACATTGAAGGCAGATTTAACCCTACTTTCAACGCCATTTCTATGGGATATACCTACGACAAAGCAACGGGAAAGCGTGTTTTCCAACCAGAAAATGTGAATGGAAACTGGACTGGTAGTGTTTCAATCGGTGGTGGCGGTGCGATAGACAAGGCACGAAACTTGAATTTCAAGACCAGTATTGGGTGGAATTGCAGCCGCAGTGTCGATATGATAGGCGTTGATTTGACAGCAGGAACACAGCGCAGCATAGTTACAAACTCGGCACTTGTGGGCGATTTTTCGATTGATTATAAACTCGGGAAACACCTTGTTGGCTACAAAGCCACAGCTTCGTGGAATAAAATACGTGGTACACGCGAAGATTTCCAACCTTTCAACGTGTCAAACCTTAGCAATGGTTTGACAGCACAGATAGCTTTGCCATGTAAATTCAAACTTTCTACCGACCTAACGCTCTACTCTCGCCGTGGATTTGTAGACAAAGCAATGAACGCAGACGACCTTCTTTGGAACGCACGCCTCTCTCGTTCGTTCCTAAACGAAAAGCTCACTTTCATTTGCGACGGCTTTGACATTCTCGGACAACTCAATAACGTAACCCGAACCATCAATGCACAAGGCATTAGCGAAACCTTTACCAACGTTATTCCACGCTATGTTATGTTCCATTTAATCTATAAATTGAACTTAAATCCTAAGGCGAAAAAATAAAATTGAAACCCTATAAACAATAAGCGGTGTGCCATTTTCGGTACACCGCTTATTGTTTTGATATTGTTGTAGTAAGCGTAGGACATTAAAAACGTTTTTTACATCTTTAAAATGGTGTCTAATAAATTATTAGCGCGCAAGGGCGTTAGCCGTAGGGGCGTGATTTATCACGTTCCTAGCACCCTAAAACTTGCTGAATGGAACGTGAATCGAGTTGTTGAGCAAAGCGAAAAAATCACGCCCCTACGGCTAACGCCCTTGTTCGTTGATGGGGGTACACTTTAAAAAGTCAATCCGCTACGTTTACACTTATTATTACGTTTCATTACGGTTATTTGTGTCTGAAAAATCGGAAATGAATGTCCTTAATTTACCGTAATATTTAGGAAACAAGTTTTGAAGTACTCATTCTATAAAAACAAAAAACGGACTCCGAAGAGTCCGTAAAATTTAATCAGTAACAATTAATGCGATTATCCTAAGCTGATAGCTTCGCTTGGACAAACGCTTGCGCATGTACCACATTCTGTACAAGCATCAGCGTCGATATTGTAGATATCGCCTTCAGAAATTGCGCCTACTGGGCATTCGTCAATACATGTACCGCAAGCAATACAGTCATTGCTAATTACATAAGCCATAATTATAAATCTTAATTTTATTAATAATGTTTTTGTATAGGATTGTTTCCAATACCTATTTTTGTATGGTGCAAAGGTAAATAATATTTTTGTAATACCTACAAATGATGATAGAAATTTTAAATATTTAGACTATATCAAAATAAACGAATAGATTTTAGCATGCAAAAAGTGAACTTGAATTCTTTGTTTTACAATAATTGACAGAGGGAAACGTTATAAAAGAAGATATGAAAAAACTTTTTTACATCGCATTTTTGCTACTTACTGCACAAGTAAGTTTAGCGCAAGAAAGGACAGTACAGAATCGTCCCTATACAGATTTGCGTCCTTTTCACTTTGGCGTTATGGTAGGTACGCATTTGCAAGACCTTGAATTGTTGAATGCTGGACCGCAAATGGTGGATATTGATGACGGAAATGGGTCGCAAGAACGACTCATTTCAGTAGACCAAGACCGCTGGGACGCTGGTTTTACGGTAGGTGTGTTAGGCGAATTGCGTTTAAATACAACGTTCCAATTGCGCATTGCGCCTGCTATGTACTTTGGTACACGCCATTTAACTTTCAGAAATCAGCTTGCAAGTGCGAAGGAATCAAAAGAGATAACGGAGGTTCAAGATTTGAAAACAGCTTATATATCGTGTGCTTTCAACTTGATAGCTGCTGCGCCTCGCTTTAATAATCATCGTCCTTACCTGATGTTGGGTATCAATCCGATGTTAAATCTTTCAGGAAAAGACAACGAGTTTCTTCGATTGAAGCGTAGCGATGCTTATTTAGAGGTTGGAGTAGGGTGCGATTTTTATCTTCCTTTCTTCAAGTTACGCCCAGAATTGAAGTTTATGTATGGTCTATCGAATTGTCTTGATACCAAGCATGCGCAAAATTTGCGTGATAAACGCATGCTGATGTTTACCAATGCTGCAAAAGAAGCCCATTCAAAAATGATTGCATTGACCTTCTATTTTGAGTAGTTCGTAGGATATTGGTAGATGAAAGATGAAAGAATATGAGTAGCCCCAGAAGTCTTGGAAAACTTCTGGGGCTTATTCTTTGCAAAATCCTCCTTTTTATAGTCTGATACTATCTATTTGAAGCGGATTTGCTATTGTTTTAATTTTTAAACGACTTATTTGTCTTCTTGGAACAACGGGTCGTCAGGCATAACCATAACAGGTTTTGTTTGTTCAGCCTTTAAAATGTTTTCAGGAACATATTTCTTATCAACAACCAAACGGAAGCTGTATTCGTTGAACCAATCGTTGGTCATGATGAGGCAACCATTATGACCATTTGAAGGACCCCAACTGTTTTCTACTTTCCACTTCTTTGGATTGCCATTTTCGTCTAAATCGACTGCTGACAAAGTCATTGCGTGGGTTGAACCACTATCGAAAGTAGAGATGCGCTCTGCTTTATTCATAGGGAATTTAGTGCCAAAGAGCGTTGCATAATCGAAGTTGTCAAGGTCAAGATAACCACGTTTGCGGTCTAATTGCTTACCCACATCGTAGCTTGAATACATCTTTGTATCGTCTTTCAAAGAAGCAATTGCCATTTTTGCAATGTCTTCCATTGGGAGATTGATGTACTTCCAGTTGTGTCCATCGTAGGTATGGCGGTCGTATTCCACTTCGTAAGTCTTGTAATATTCACGGCGTGGGTCGTTCATAGCCATAATAAATGAACCATTAAGTTTCTTTCCGAGCACAGCATCACGGAAGGTTTCAGGAGTGTAAGTCTGTGGTTTGCCCACGTTGTTACCATTCTTATCCTTGAAAGCATATTGGAAAGTCTTCACAGGCTCACCCAATGAAAGAACGAGAATGTTGTAAATATCGCCCAACATTTCTGTTTTGCGAGCCTTGATTGCTGCTACTGACTTCTTATTAGCTACCATTTTGCGAAGTTCTAAACCATATTCGCGCAATTTAGACGAAATAATTGATGCCATACGAGAAGTGTTCTCAGCTGAATAACTCTCAGGCATTGCTTCCATAGGCACCAAGCCATACTTGTCAACAAGGTCGGCAACACCGCAGAAAGTACCACCATCGTTAATAGGATTCTTGAAGAAGAACTGCACGATAGGGTCGTTCATAGGCTTCTTAGCGTTGTCAATTACGCCTTGCAACATAAGGTTTGACTTTTCTAATTGGTCGTGGAAACTCAAATAAACATGTGAAAATTCAACATGAAGTGTGTCCTTGTGCATACGAGCAAAGTTAGAACGTAACACGTTCATGCCCGAAAAGAGCCAACAACGACCAGAACTTTTTTGGTCGTGAATGTTTTGTTTGGTTGTTTCAACGCTGAAATGTGTATCCAAACCACCTGCTTTGCGGAAATTGCGAGCAAGATTGTCGATAGAGTTAGTCGCTATGGCATTTGAAAGAGCACGATTTGAAGCCGATGAATGACCTGCGACAATCTTCTGCATCATTTGTTTATCGATACCGCCATTTTTAGTCTGTGCTTGCAATGAAAGTGAAAGACCAATCAGTCCACAGACCATTAAAGTTTTTTTGTTCATAAAATTTTGTTTGTAACTTTATAGATTATTGTTTATTTAATAGTTTTCTTCTGTTTTATCCTCTTATTTGCACTCTGAAATCGTATAAAATGCTCATTAAAAGGACGATGTTGCAAAGATAAGCAAATATCTTTAAACTTGCAACTTTTATCCTTTTCGTTTAGGCTGGTTCTATAAATTAGCTTTGTTAGATTTTGAACTTATTTTTGAACTAAAAAGAAGCCAAAAGATAACAAAGCGTATTTCATAAAAATTTAATGACTATGCGGTGGTAATTTATAGAACCAGCCTTTATCGAATGGTGATAATGTACTCGCTCATGAAACTTGCTCCGGGTTGAAGGTGGTTCATTAGGTAACGATTACAAAATTCTCCGTTGTAGTTTTCCTTGTCTGCTATGCCGTACCAAGGCTCAATGCACACAAAAGGAGCATTCTTTCCTGCTGGCGACCATATTCCAACTGCTGGTGTATTAAACTGTACGCTGACTTCAGCAGCCCCTTTCTTATTGAGGATTTGTACATGATGCAATTGGCATTGGTCGAAAATTAAGGCATCGTTGGCAAATGTTTCTGGTGTCAATTCTAATATTCCTTCATCAGTTTCAAAGGTTTTGTAACCCTCAAGAAGATAACCTTCATGCGTGAAATTGTTCCTTTGTAAAGTTTCATTGTCCAATTTCAAATAACCTTTTATGGGTTCTCCTGCCTTCATATCGGGGAGATTGAAAGCAGGGTGTCCACCTATTTGGAAATGAATTTCCTTGTTATCAATGTTCTGTACGTGCCAAATAACATGAATTCGGTTGCCTTTCAAACGATAACTTACACCCAAAATAAAATGATAAGGATAGCGTTCGTAAGTTTCAGGCGTATCGTGCAAAGAAAAAAGAATGCGGTCGGTAGATTTTTGGGTTACTTTAAAGTCCATATCACGAGCAAAACCATGACGCGAAGACGAATATTCTTTGTTTTCAATCTTATACGAATTGTTCCAAACACTGCCTACATGAGGAAACAAAATAGGCGATTGGCGTGCCCAATACTGTGCATCACCTTGCCATAAATATTCTTTTCCGTTATCGTCTTTAATGCTTTTTAGTTCTGCACCATGAGCAGAAAGTTGTAAAGTAAGGTAGTCGTTTGCTAATTGTTCCATTTGATTTTTTTCTTTATTTTCTGCAAATGTACATATAAAAAGCTTAAAAATAATGCTCCATACTCTTTATTTTATGAGGCAAATATTAAAATTTTAAGCGAAGAACTCTCTTACAAATGATTAGAGAAAAGTAGACTTCCTATCTGTTTGTTCGGGTATTGTGTCTAAAAAATGCTATTTTTTTCATTTTTGATAGTGTTGTTTATCGTAAACTTATAATTTCAAACTAAAAAACAGAATTTCTTTCAATATAAAAGCATTTGCTGCCTTTTGTGTTTGCTATTTTTCATGCCTTGAAATTCTATTTCTCATTATCCTTTTCAGTCCCTTTCTATATTATATAAAGGTGAAAAATGCCTGTAAGTGTATTTTTTTAGCTGTAAAAAGGTCTCTAAATAACTTGCGAAAATATGCAATAATAGTCTTTAAATTCGCATAAAAAATCTGCTTATAAATTCGTATTAACTTCTCAAAAATAAAGTTTTGAACAAAAATAAGGCGTAAAAAAGGCTTAAAACTTGTTCTTTTGGTAAAATTCAAGGGTAAATTATTATTTTGACTATTAAATATTTGTTATTTCATATAAATGATGTAATTTTGCAGCACCTAAACAATACTTTCTTTTTATAAATGCAAATATAACCAGAAAGGCAAGGTTCCAAGTTGAGAAATAAATAAAAAATATAAAACAATCTAACTTAAATCGAAATTAATTATGAATCAAGATTCTAAGAATAGCAATGTTGTAGAAGGACAAGGCATCATTATGCGCGCTTTGTTGCAAGTGGTTGCATTGCTAAAGTCAAGAAAGTTCTGGGTAGAATTGGTTATTATGACAGTGGGTATGTTCGTTGCAGCCCTGGGTGTTTATTTTTTCCTTATCCCAAGTAAACTCATCGTTGGCTCAATTACTGGACTTTCATTGGTACTTGCTAAACTTTTACCTTTTGTTTCTGTGGGTATTGTGATTTTCATTATCAATGCTGTGCTGTTGGTATTATCTTTTATACTTATCGGTAATGAGTTTGGTGCAAAGACAGTCTATACTGCGCTTATTCTTGGTCCTATGATTGACTTTATTGGCAAGATTTTCCCAATGTCAGACTCAATGTTTACAATTTATGTAGGCAGTCAAGCTATTGCTAATCCTTGGTTCGATTTGCTCTGTTTTGTGCTTATTTTAAGTGCTTCACAGAGTATTTTGTTCAGCATTAACGCCTCAACTGGTGGTTTGGATATTTTGGCTAAGATTATTAATAAGTACACTGGTATTAGCCTTGGTGCCTCTGTAACATTTGCAGGTGGTGCTATTTGCTGTACTGCTTTTGCTATTAACCCTCCATATTTGGTTCTTATCGGTCTTATCGGTACATGGTTGAACGGTCTTATCTTGAACTATTTCATGATGGGTTTGAACGTTAAGAATCGTGTATTCATTATTTCTAAAGACTATGAGCGCATTCAAGACTATGTTCTCAACTCGCTTTGCCGTGGTGTAACCTTGCACGAAATTATTGGTGGTTATAGCAATCAAAAGAGCATGCAGCTTGAAATCGTATTGACCAACGAAGAAATGTCAAGTCTTATGGCATTCCTCCGTAATGAAGAAATCGATTCTTTCTGTACTTGCGACACCGTTAGCGAAGTTCGTGGCTTGTGGAATAAAGGCAAGAAGCCAAAGAAAATACAAAAATAAAAGCTTTCATAAGCATTGAATTTAATAAAAATAGAGACGGTATAGGGATATGTCGCCTCTATTGGTTATAGAAAAAACTATATAAAAACTAAGTTTTCAGTCATTTTACTATGAAATTTAAAAGCATTATCGCATTATTAATGTTTGGCTCTGTTGCTGTAATGGCGCAAGAGCGCAAACCTGTAAGTTTACAATTCGAGGCAAGAGGTGATTATCAACGCACGAGTATTGATGGTAAAAATGTAAAAGACCAAAGCGGTTTTAAAGGAAATATCGTTAATATCATTTTGAAAGGCGACATCTCTCCTAAGTTTTCATACGGATTCCGCAATCGTATGAATGGTATAAATAAGGATTACAACTTCTTTAACTCTACCGACTGGTTGTATTTAAAGTATAAACCAACCAAGAACGTATCGGTTATCGCTGGTAAATACATCGTTATGGTTGCTGGTTGGGAACTGCTTCCAGCTCCAATTGATTGCTATTTCTTATCTGAATTTTGCTATAATTTCCCATGCTACCAATGGGGATTGGCTGGTGAATATACAACAAATAGCGGAAACGACACTTTCTCTGCACAAATTTGTCAAAGCCCTTATCAAAAGGGATATACCGATAGGAGTGGCAAAAGCGCAGAAATGTATGCTTACAACATGATGTGGAATGGTCGTCATGGCTTCCTTGAAACCTATTGGTCGGTAAATATGATGGAACGTGAGCCTCATAAGTACATCAATTACATTTCTTTGGGCAACAAATTCCACTTCTCTGACAACGTTCAATTGGAACTTGATTATTGGAATCGTGCCGCTCACGGACAAGCTTTCTTTGGTGAAGACTGCTCAGTAATTGGTCAAATTTCTTACCAACCATCAGAGCGTGTAAATGTATTTGCTAAGGCAAGTTACGAAGTAAACCATACTGAAACAGATGCCGATGTAGCCGTTCAAAACGGAACAGAGCTTACTCGTGTTGGAGCAGGTGTAGAATACTATCCATTGAAAAATAAAAACGTTCGTTTACACGGCTTTTACAGCTACGCATGGGGTAAGAATAGTAACCCTGCCGGTGTTGTTCAAGACAAAATGTCGCAACTCAACATTGGTGTAACATGGCGTGGTAAAGTCTTGTAAAATATCTTTTTTAAGACTTTAATAGCATAATGCCCTCTCAAAAGTTGGTGTTCCCGACTTTTGAGAGGGTCTTTTTTTATCATTTTCGTGTGAACTAATTTTTATCTTGCTGAAAGTGATGTTCAATCTTGTGGCATTGTTAGAAGTAAGCAAAATTAAAATCGAATAGTTTTAGTTAAAAAATCAAACTAAAATACTACTAAACCACATTTTTGCTGTACTTTTGCAATTGTATAAATAGGTAAAACAAAAATTAAGGTAAAGAATATGAAGAAAATAAGAGCGGCAGTAGTGGGCTACGGCAACATTGGACACTACGCTATTGAGGCACTTGAAGTTGCTAAAGATTTCGAAATTGCAGGCATTGTACGCCGTCAGGGTGATAAAGACAAACCATTAGAACTTACTCCTTACGAGGTTGTAGACGATATTTCAAAGCTAAAAGATGTTGATGTGGCTATTCTTGCAGCACCAACACGCAGCTGTCCTGACTATGCAGAGAAGATAGTCGCAATGGGCATCAACACAGTCGATTCGTTTGATATACATACAAGCATTTTGGAATACCGCACAAAGCAAATGGAAAATTGTAAGAAGGCGGAAAAAGTTAGTGTCATTGCAGCTGGTTGGGACCCAGGTTCTGATTCTGTTGTGCGCATCTTGATGGAAAGTCTTGCACCAAAAGGACTCTCATATACTAACTTCGGACCTGGTATGTCAATGGGTCATTCGGTTTGTGTTCGTGGAAAAGAAGGTGTGAAAAATGCCCTTTCTGTTACAATTCCATTGGGCGAAGGCATACACCGCCGTATGGTTTACGTTGAATTGGAAGAAGGTGCAAAGCTCGAGGAAGTAACAAAAGCGATAAAAGCCGACCCTTATTTCTCTCACGATGAAACCCATGTATTTGCTGTAGCAAGCGTTGATGATGTGCGTGATATGGGTCATGGCGTTCATTTGATACGCAAAGGTGTGAGTGGTAAGACTCAAAACCAACATTTTGAGTTCAATATGAGTATTAACAACCCTGCACTCACTGCCCAAGTACTTGTAAATTGCGCTCGTGCTACGATGCGTTTGGCTCCAGGTTGCTATACCATGCCTGAAATTCCAGTGATAGATTACCTTCCTGCAACACGCGAAGAAGTGATTAACACATTGGTTTAAAAGCATTTATATAATTAAAACATAGTTGGGCGTATGCCGTAGGGGCGTGATTTATCACGTTCCTCATAACAAAATTTAGGGTGTTGGAACGTGATGAATCACGCCCCTCATAACAA
Organism: Prevotella disiens; assembly: GCF_900454955.1. NCBI lineage: Bacteria > Pseudomonadati > Bacteroidota > Bacteroidia > Bacteroidales > Prevotellaceae > Prevotella > Prevotella disiens. Next base: position 746,016 of record NZ_UGTL01000001.1, read on the forward strand.
AATTTAGGGTGTTAGGAACGTGATGAATCACGCCCCTACGGTATACGCCCTTGTTCGTTGATGAATTATTTTTAGACATCGTTTAATAAAAGATGAAGAAATAATTTTGAACAGTATACACTGCAATCCTACCCTTATTCTTTTTTCTTTCTCAGCGTTATCACATTTATTTCAGGCCAAGCTCCAATACGGAATGGAACGGTGCCGCCAATGCCTGGTGAGATGTGCAGCATGCTGCCGTCTTCCATGTATTTTCCGCCCCATTCGTTGTATGCCCATTTTGCAGGCGAGAACTTTCCTATGCGCAGTTGTCCTGCGTGGGTGTGTCCCGAGAGGGTTAATGCAATATCCGTCTTGTGTAAAACGCCTTGTCGCCAATGGGTTGGGTCGTGGCTGAGCAATATTTTGAATGTTCCTTCCTCCAATCCTTTCATTGCTTTCGGCAGATTTCCCATGCTTTTGAAGGGTGGTTTTCCTATGTTTTCTACTCCTATCAAGTCGATTTTTTCTTCTTTATTTTCTTCTTTTGCATTATTTTTTCGCACAATGGTAACGTGTTCGTTCATCAACATTTTCCAACCCATGCGTTCTTCCAAATATTCTAAAATGCGTTGATGGCGGTGTGCAGTTGATTCTTTTATGGGTTCTGTTTCTTTCTGCTTTTTCTCGTGCGCAGCGTCCATGCCGTATTCGCAATAATCATGATTTCCCATGATGCTAAATACCCCATCTTTTGCCTTTATTGTGCGTAAATCGCTCATAAAGGGCAGTACTTCTTCAGCGTGAATGTTTACCAAATCGCCTGTGAAGACGACAAGGTCGGCTTGCTGTTCATTCATTATTCTCACCAACTTCTTGATAAATTTAGGATTTTGAATGTATGTCCCCACGTGCAAATCGCTAAATTGCAAGATGCGATAGCCATTGAAACTATCGGGCAAGAGGTCGGATTCACATACAGTTTCGCGCACGATAATGCGTCGCCAGCCGAAGAAAAATCCGTAAAGGAAAATCAAATCAACCATGAGAGCAGCCCCTAAGGCTATTTGCCACATCACAAAGAAGTCGAGGAGGATAAAAATAATTTTTGGAAGGGCAAATATTAAGATGAACGCAAACATAATACGCATGAAGGTATTATGGTAAAAGCCTGCACGAGCCATGAAAAACGACAACAAAGACAGGGCTGTTGGCACAAACCATATTGTGCTAATCCACCATGTTTTCATGGGTTCTATGAGGTGTAACCATAGATAAACATCGGGTGCAATGAGCAAGATTAGGAATAATATTATGGGTAGAATCATAAGCAATCTTTTTTATTATGTTACAAATATATGAATTTTATGGGATTGTCCTATTCTTTTCTACCATTTTTTTAGCTCAATTAGTCATAAAACGTACGAAATAAATGTGGAGTAGGGGGGGAGATGCACTGATAGAAGATTGCTTTGAAAAATGAAACCGACTGTTTTGAACAACAAAAGAGCCTGTTTTGAACATCAAAAGAGCCTGTTTTGAACATCAAAAGAGCCTGTTTTGAACATCAAAAGAGCCTGTTTTGAACATCAAAAGAGCCTGTTTTGAATATCAAAACAGGCTCTTTCATATTTGCTAAAAATCTATCTTAAATTGTGATTTCGGCAGACCCGAAGCAGCGGTTATGCTCTTTGTCGTAGATGACGCAGAACTGCCCAGGCGCAACACCATGTATTTTCTCCTCTGAATGCACCATGGCTTCTGTTTCCTTGCCATCTTCTTCGGCTGAAATCATTTCTAAATAGCCTTTATGAAATTCAGGTGTGTGGCGAATTTTGAAGCGAATTGGAATCCAATGATTAGGCTTTTCGCTGTTTTCAACAACTTCATTCTTTGGCGATTCTGTTAGCCAATGCAAGTCGTGTACCTTAAATTCTTGCTTGTAAGCCGTCTGTGGGTCGTAGCCATGACTAACCAAAAGCACATTGTTGGCAACATCTTTTTTCACTACAAACCAAGGACCTCCACCGAAGCCTAAGCCCTTGCGTTGTCCAATCGTGTGAAACCAAAGACCCTTGTGTTGTCCTATCTTTTTCCCCGTTTCCAATTCGATAACATCGCCAACCTGTTCGCCAAGATAACGGCGCACATATTCGTTGTAATCAATATTGCCAAGGAAGCAAATTCCTTGCGAATCCTTTCGTTTTGCATTGATAAGATGCTCACGTTCGGCAATCTCTCGCACCTCGTTTTTCTCGTAATGACCAATTGGGAATATCGCTTTTTTGAGTTGCCAATCATAGATTTGCGCTAAAAAGTCGGTTTGGTCTTTCACAGGGTCATGGCTTGTGCAAAGCCATTTCTTACCCTCTATCCATTTTGTTTGCGCATAATGCCCCGTCGCAATAAGGTCGTAATCCTTTCCACACTTCTCATGGAAAGCACCAAACTTAATCATTCGGTTGCACATCACGTCAGGATTTGGAGTAAAACCAGCCCGCACCTTGTCCATAGTGTACTTTGTTACTTGACCCCAATACTCCTTATGACAATCAATGATTTTCAGCGTGCAACCGAAACGGCGTGCAACTGCTGTCGCCATCTCAACATCTTCTTCCGAATTACAATCCCATTCTTCCTTTTCTTCAGGGCCAATACGGATATAAAAGCAATCGGGCGTAAGTCCGAGCCGTGCAAATTCGTAGACTACAACAGAACTATCGACACCGCCAGAGAGCAGCACTGCAATACGTTTATCTTTGATTTCATCATAATTCATACCGCAAAGTTACTGATTTTCATTAACTTTTAGGCTATCGTTGGCTATCTTTTTGCGCTTACCAACCTTCAATTTGTCGAAACCTATGCCATAAACTCCATTGACAGCACTTTGAGAAACAAAGGCTTCTGGGTCTATTTCGTCAATAACACGGAATATGCTATGAGTTTCGGCACGGCGTGCAAGAATGAAAAGCATACCCAATTCTTTGCCCGTATAGAAACCACGAGCGTCAATCAAGGTGCAACCACGTTGAACATCGTTATTAATGGCGTTGCCAATCTCTTTCCATTTGTCGGAAACAACGAAAAATTGAACTGAGCCACGCATACCATTGATGACGTAATCGACCATGCCCGACATGATAATCAAAGCAATATAACCGTAGATAATGTTTTCCCAATTCTTTAAAACTAAATAACCAGAGGTGATAATGATAAGGTCGCAAGCTAAAATAACTTTGCCTAAAGACACGTCATGATACTTATTTATCATGGCTGCGATAATATCTGAACCACCTGTACTTGCATTGTATTGGAGCGCAATACCTATACCCAAACCCAAGAGAGAGCCGCCCACGACACAAGCTAAGAAAGGTTCATTGAGAAAGAGAGTATGCCCCTCTAATAAATGTTGGAAAATGGAGGTGAAGATACTAAAAATAGAAACGGAAACAATAGTGCGTACGCAAAATTTCCAGCCTAAAATTTTGAGTGCAATCAATAATGATCCTATGTTTAATATAAAATAAGTGTATTGGACAGGGATTCCAGTGCCCCAAAAAAGGACTGACGAAATACCCGCAATACCTCCGATTGGTATTTTATGTGGAAGAATAAATGCACACCAACCAAAACTACCAATGCCAATAGCAAAAGTAATGGCGATAAGATTTTTAAATTCTTGATAAATAATTTTCTTTTTAACTTCGCTCATATAACTTATTTGTCCTTAAAATATTAATAATTAGTACTTTATAATCTCTATCTGTAATTTGAAAATAATCTATAATCTTTGTGGATGCAAAGATACAATAGAAAAATGGCATTACAGAATTTGTGAAAGATTATTTATCTTCGTACACTTTCATTGTTTTTAATGCTTCAACATAAGCGGTTGGGAGTGTCGGAATATCATCGGGTGTTTTCAATTTAAGTGATGTTGCTGTGTTTTTATATTTTTCTTTCATTTCATCTTTGCTTAACAATTCGTAATCAATGATGTACTTTTCACCAAACCAAGTGATATTACGTGATTTTATGTCTTTTTTTTCTTTTACAAGCAATTGGAGATGTTCTGACTCACTTAATAAATCGCGCACGGTATAAAATCCTTTTCCTTCAACTCGTTTGTATATTTGGTTCTTTTTATACCCTTCTATATGAAATTGTTTCAGTCCGATTAGCTTCCCTAACAAACTTAAATTGAACGATTTGTTACCATAAAAATCTTTCGTATCGATACTCATTGAAATAGTTTTGTTTTGTCCATCAATATGAAAACGTGCTTTCCGTGTATGCGAAATAGAGTCGGTTAGCATACTATCTGTTCTTGCTAACAATTCGGAAGTGTTGTAAATATTAATCTTAGGACGCCCATTAGTGGAAATAGATAAGGAACTAAACAATTTTCCAACATTTGGTAATTTACCATTGTCCTTTAATTTTATATCAGGCGAATAATGAATACTACTTTGTAAACGCGTTGATTTTGATAATTTCCCATTTAATTTAAAATAGCAGTCTTCAACTCCTTGTTGAAAATAACACAATTTTCCATTCTCTTCCATAAAATTTCGATAATATCCACGTATGCGTATGTATTCTTTTCCTTGTGAGCTGACTACAATTTCGTTCATATTGTGAACTGCTGGTCTCATTTTTATGATGCCATCAGTTACATTCTTCAAATCTATGGTAGTTGTTTGATAACCAATCTGACGAATGGTTATTGTTCCATTTGCTTCTTTTATAGTTTGGGGAACAATGCCTTTTTCATTGGTTAGGCCTAATGGCGTTCCGTTTTCTGCATGGATAGTAGCATAAGCGACAGCTGCCCCATCATCTTCTCCAACGACTTTATATTGCGCATGGATTGACACGCAACATAAAAAAATTAAAAACAAGGCAAAAAATCGCCTATTTTTTACAATTTTGTTAGTTTTTAGGTCTTTCATTATTTATTTGATTTTATTTGATACAATATTTCTTCAAGAACAATTCGTATTGATTTTTATACCCATTGAATACATTTATATCCACGTCGCCATGTATGCCACGCACTTTTCCGTCAGGACTTAACTGCCAATAGGTTAGCTTTATTTCGGGTTTATACTCGCCATAACGTGCTATCCATACGAAATAATCGCCTTGAATGTCAATGGCTAAGGGTAAATATTTCTTGGTAAACATCTGACTGATATAGAGTATTGGACACACTCCTATATGCTTATAAACTGTTGAAAGCCATGCGCGTACATGTTTAAACATTACTTCTGCACCGCCCATCTTTTGAATTTGTAAGTCGGTAGGCTCTACATCGAGTACAGGAGGAAGGTCGCCTTTCTTAATGAGCGTGTTTTTTAAAAAATAATTGGCTTGTGCTGCTCCCGATGAAGTAGTAGAAAAGAAATGATAAGCCCCCACTTTTATGTTATGTTGGCGTGCTTGCGCATAGTCGGAACGGTAATAATTATTCAAAACCGTACACCCCTCAGTCGATTTTATGTACATAAAGGAGATGGGGTAGTCCACCTTTCCTTCTATTTTCTTCGAACTAATCACGCCCAAGTCGGTTATTCTAAGTTTATCCCAATCTATTGTGTAGCGTTTTTTATTCTTTTCGTGTTGATGTTTTGAAATGTCTATACCATAAATTCGCTCACCATTGTAGCTTAATTTTTCGCCTTTGAAGACACCATCTTTCCATTCTCCTACTTGTAAATACTTGTGTGGAGCAATGTAAAATCCAAATCCGTTCGGCAATCCTTCTGCAAAATGCCCACTAAAAAAACTGCCATTATGTCCAAAATGTTCTCCGTAACCATTTGGTATTCCGTGTTTTGTTTCACCAATATAATAGCCTAACGAGTCGGGAATGCCACGTTGTAACGGCTTATTGAGCATTACATCGGCACGAGGGGGGAGTTTTGCTAATTCTTCTTGCGCTCGGCTCGCTCTGATAGCAGTTGTAACACGCAGTGGAGTGCGCTCGTTGTCAGTCTGTAACAACATATTTCCCGTATCGAAAATTTCAACACGATGGCATGGAATAGAAGCTAATGTGCCTTTTTGCTTTACAAAATAACGATTGATTTGCTTCACTTTTAAATGTGCTGACGTGGAGATTTTTTCTAAAATATCTATAACTTTTTGCAGCGAATCCATGCGCTCTTCCACTATTTTATGGTAATCGGCAACACGATTGTATCCGAAATCGCTCACGTTATGTATGCGCATGTAATAGGACAGTTCGTTGAGTTGAGTTTGAAAGCCAGCCAATTCATCATCGGCTACCTGTATTTCTTTCTTGATAAGTGCTTGCAACTTACTACTACTTAAATTGATAATTGCTGACGGAATGTTTCCTCGTTTGGTAACAAGACGCCCAAAACAACTCGGCAGGAGCTGATAACGATTTACCCAATAAGCTGTTGTGCGTACTTTTCGGGTAACAATGGAATCTGCATTGGTAACTCCTCCGCTGAATTCTTTATCCTTGTAATCGGCAAAGAATAGAATTGGCTTGCTGTTTATCTCCAATTGGTAGTAAGATTGCTGTTCCACTATTGTTGTGCAATCCTCTATGTCGGCTTGTGAAGGAGGTAATAATCTGCCAATTATAAATACTAATGAAGGTAGCAGAAGCATTCCCCCGCCAATGAAATAATATCGTTTGAATTTTTGAAAATGAAACATTTAGATGTTATTTTTCTATTGGTTGCAAAGGTAACAATATTTGCAGAATTTATGACGATAGCATTTCCTTTTTCTATAGCTAAATGTGACTTATTCCATGGTCAGTACTCTCGTGAAAGTACTGTAGTCCTCCCAGGAGAGTATTGTAATCCTCTCATGAGAGTACTATTATTTCTTTACTTGGGAAACTATTGTGGATCAAAAGAATGGTTATTCAGGTAATGCAAGTTATGCTGACGACCCTTATTTGGGGGAATATTGCTCAAAACCAAATTATTTCAAAACTGCATTTGACACGTGGCTATCTACGAGTTAAATTCTCGTTATGGTGTCTTTTTGCTTATATGAAAGTAAAATCTATCATGTGAATAAAAAAGAGAAACGATTTAATAAGAAACTCAGAATAGACAAAACTAATTTTTAGCCCCGCCTAAAATTCTTTTCATAAATGGTTCTATATTCCAATCTTTTCGTAATTTTGCAGTCGAAAAGTTGAGTTATAGAAAATGGGAAAGGCTTTGAAAAAATTTATTGTGGAGTTTGAACGCAAAATACCGCAATACGCTCATCTCTCGGTTGATTATGAAAGAGTTTCAGCTATATTGCGTAAGCGCAATATACACTTGCAATCAAAATCATTGCGTAAACTTTGGGGCTACGTTCTTACCAAAGACAAACCATCAAAGAAGACGTTAGACCGCTTAGCACTCTTTGCTGGTTTTCAAAATTGGCACGATTTGCAAGAAGCACTGCACGGAGAAACCGATGGGCAGATTAATTATGAGGATAATGAAGATTGATTTTTATTTCCAATTGAGTGTTTAAAAAATATTTTTGCATCTTTAAAATGGTATCTAAAACATCATTAATGAACAAGGGCGTTAGCCGTAGGGGCGTGATTTTTTCGCTTTGCTCAACAACTCGATTCACGTTCCTAACACCCTAAATTTTGCTTAGAGGAACGTGATAAATCACGCCCCTACGAAGGATACTTTTTGCTTGTAACTTGCTGATAATAAGGAAGTAGGGGAGATATAAAACTGTTTTTAATTAAAAAAGGTTCAGAACAAAATTGTTCCGAACCTTTTTTATTTTTGGATTTGCAAGGGAATTACTTGTCGTTCTTAGCTGTAATAACTCTTCTTTCCTTGATACGAGCAGCCTTACCAGTAAGGTTACGTAAGTAGTAGAGCTTAGCGCGACGTACTTTACCATGCTTGTTCACTTCGATAGAGTCAATGTTTGGAGATTCCATTGGGAAAATACGTTCTACACCAACAGTACCTGACATCTTGCGAACAGTGAAACGCTTCTTTTCACCTTCACCATTAATCTTGATTACAACACCACGGTAAAGCTGAATACGTTGCTTGTTACCTTCGACGATTTTGTAAGCGACAGTTACAGTGTCTCCAGCTCTGAATTCTGGGTGCTTCTTGCCGGTTGCAAATGCTTCTTCAGCAATTTTAATTAAATCCATTTTTCTATTAATTAATATTGTTTGTCGTTCCAATACAACATGGAACACGACTCTTCCGTGTCCAGCGGTTATACCGAAAAGCGCTGCAAAGTTACGACAAATAATTTGATAATCTATCAAATCTTATATTATTATAAATGTTCTTTAACTATATTTTGTACATTAAGCGCAAAAACAAATGAAATGAATAGGGAGTTTTTCTCAGTTTTTAGTATCTTTGCATAAGATATAGCTGCACTCAGCAATGCGTAAGGGCGTGATTTATCACGTTCCTAAATAAGTAAAAGAGATTTTTCGTAGGTGTTAGGAACGTGATAAATCACGCCCCTACAAAGAAAAACAAGTTTGCATTGCGCTCGTTTGCAATATCTTTGATAAGAAAAAATATAGATATGACTAAAAAGATGAATTTATTGGGTGGCATTGCCGTAGCATTATCATTTGCATCGTGTGCCTCTCACTACAAATTAGAGAATGTTCAGCGTTCAAGAATAACTATTGACGCACGTTTTGACAACAACAAAGATGCGCAAGCAGCAGCTTTTCTTGCTCCTTATAAGCATCAGGTAGACAGCATAATGAGTCCGATTGTGGCACAGTCTGACCATTATATGAAGGTGCAACGACCTGAAAGCGACCTTTCAAATTTGCTTGCCGACATCTTAGTTTGGGCAGCAAAAGACTACAATGAGCAGGTTGATTTTGCTGTTTATAATATTGGTGGCATTCGTGCGGCATTGCCTAAAGGCGATGTTACTGTGGGCGATGTGAACGATATTGCTCCGTTTGAAAACAAAATATGTTTTCTTACGCTCACGGGCGACAAGGTTTTGGAACTTTTTAGACAAATAGCCCACGTTGGTGGCGAGGGAGTTAGCGAGGGAGTACAAATCGGATTGTCGCAAGATAATCTACTGCAATTCGCACGTTTGCACAATAAAGAGATTGTCCCTACTGCCAAATATCGCATTGCAACCATTGATTATTTAGCGCAAGGAAACGACAAAATGGAGGCGTTCAAGATGAAAACAGAATTCAATTCGCCACAAGACGCATCGAATAATACACGCTTTATCATTTTGAACTATTTCAAAGCAATGACCGCACAAGGGAAAAAGATTAATAGTAAGACCGAGGGGCGCATCGCTTATTTTGCTAATGAAGATAAAATCCCTCCAGTTATAATTTTAAAATAATCTATAAAACGACTTGAAACAATGGAAAAGAAAATATTATTAGTAGCCCTTTGTATGTTCAGTATGGTGGGTTTCGCACAAAAAAAGCAACTTACCATTTTGCATACCAACGATACGCACAGCCAAATTATGCCTTTTAATACAACGCTTGCCGATACAATGCGTGCTGGACGTGCTGGATTTGAACGCCGTATCTCCATGTTGAAGGAAGAAAGAATCAAAGACCCCGATTTGTTGCTATTTGATAGTGGTGATTTCTGTCAAGGTTCGCCTTATTTTACTATGTTTAAAGGCGATGTTGAAGTAGGGTTAATGAACCAAATGCACTACGATGCGGGTACGATAGGCAACCATGAGTTCGACTTTGGACTCGACAATATGACGCGAATGTTCAAGGCTTTGAACTTTCCAATTGTATGTGCCAACTACGATTTTGCCGATACCGAATTAGCAAAAATAGTGAAACCCTACATTATATTAAATAAAAAAGGACTTAAAATTGGTGTTTTCGGTGTTTCTCCCGAACTAAAAGGTTTAGTTTTAGAAGCCAATTATGGTCCTTTAAAGTATATGAATCCAATTCCATGTGCGCAAAAATGTGTCAATGAATTGAAGAAACAAAAATGCGACCTTATTATATGTATTTCCCATTTGGGGGTAAACATTGAGGGCATTAGCGATGAAGAACTCGTGGCAGGAACTCGCGGCATTGACTTAGTATTGGGCGGACACTCTCACACCTTCCTTCAAGAACTCCTTTATGTGAAAAATCTTGACGGAAAAGAAATCGGAATCGACCAAAATGGCAAATCGGCAATCTTTGTAGGCAAAATGATTTTAGATTTGAAAAAGAAATAATTGAGCGGTAAAAAGCACGATAATGTAAAATCTAATAATTGCTTCATTCTGTTTATAACCAGAGAGTTGCACAATAATAGTATCAGGATATAAGTGAAAGAATAAGTGAGTAAAATACTAACTTCATTTTTTTACTTCTAAGAATTAAAAAAAATATGAATCAAGAATTAATCAACTCTCTTTCGGTATTACAATCCGAAATGAAAGAATGGATGAGTGCCCTTCATCAACACCCAGAATTGTCAATGGAAGAGCATTGGACTTCCCAATATATTGCATCAAAACTTGAAGAATGGGGCTACGATGTGGCAAAAGGGGTTGGTGGAACAGGCATTGTGGCTTCCATGACTGTTGGCAATGGAACAAAGTCTATCGGATTAAGAGCAGACTTTGATGCAGTGCCTATTGCTGAAGACAACAATTTACCTTATAAAAGCCAAAACGAAGGCATAGCCCATCTTTGTGGACACGATTCACACTCTACCATGTTGTTGGGAGCGGCTAAATATTTATCCGAACATAATGATTTTAACGGAACTGTTCGTTTCATCTTCCAACCAGGAGAAGAAACCATGCAAGGAGGAACATCAATGATTGCCGATGGACTCTTTGAACGTTTCCCCGTAGATGCTGTATATGGTATGCATAATATGCCTGGATTGGAACTTGGAAAGTTTTATTTTCATGAAAATGAAACCATGTCAGCGGTAGACAATTGGGAAATAGAACTCATTGGTAAGGCTTCGCATGGCTCGATGCCTGAACTCAGCATTGACCCATTGGTATGTGGTGCTTCGTTAGTCATGGCATTGCAAACTATTGTGAGTAGAAATATTTCACCATGGAGCAATACGGTTGTAAATGTGGGCGCATTTAATGCTGGCGTGGCTGGTAATTCAGTACCTCAGACGGCAACCCTTCAACTTAGTATCCGCAATATGGATTCGAAAGTACGTCAATTCGTGCTTGACCGTATTCGTTTCATTACCAAAGCTCAAGCTGAAAGCTATAATTGTGAATACAAAATTCACGAAGGTGTAGCAGGAACAGTCTTAATCAATACACCCGAAAACACTCGCTGGGCGGCTCAAGTGGCTCGAGATACCTTTGGAAACGACCAAGTTAGCGAGGATATGCACCCCTATATGAGTAGCGAAGACTTTGCTTTCATGCTACAAAAAAAACCAGGAAATTATTGTGTGATGGGCAATGGCGATACTCAGATGGTTCACCATCCTCATTATGTTTTCAATCAACAAATGCTTTCGAGAGGTGCAACCTATTGGGTTGCATTAGTGCAAGAATACTTAAAGAAATAGTTTTTTATTTTATTTATAGGCTGGTTCTATAAATTAGCTTTAAACGTATTTCATAAAAATTTAATGACTATATGCGGTGGTAATTTATAGAACCAGCCTATAATATCTTTTTTGATAAAAGTTACTATTTTGTACTCCAAAACAGCCTATTTTACACTTCAAAACAGGCTGTTTTGGACGACAAAATAGGCTGTTTCGACTAACAAACAAATAGCTTTCATAAAATAGTATGTATTAACTGACTGAATAAGCTGTATAAATAAAGCCTTTTTTATTATTTTTTTATAAAGAAACGACTTGGCTTATTTCATGAAGGCAAGGAAAACGGCTAAGATGAGGCAGGCGAAGGCTGCGAAATGGTTCCAATGAAGGCTCTCGCCATTGAAAAAAACAACTGTAAAAATGGTGAATACGACCAAAGAAATGACTTCTTGAATGACTTTTAGTTGCATGAGTGAAAAAGTTCCGTCATTGCCAACGTAGCCTATACGATTGGCTGGCACTTGGCAACAATATTCGGCTAAAGCCAATCCCCAACTCATGAGAATGACAAAATAAAGGGGCGTATTGTCGGATATAACCTTGATTTGTTGCAATTTAAGATGCCCATACCATGCAAAAGTCATGAAAATATTTGCTACAATCAATAGGCCTATTGTATAAAATCCGTTCATTTTAATTTGTTATTTTTGTTTTTCGACCGCAAAAGTAAGTAAAAAAGCATAGATTATGGCACAATTCCCACTTTAACATACTGCTATTAGGAAGAAAAAATGTATTTTTGTGGCAAACAATAGACCCACGAAGCAATGAAACACCCTATTATTTTTACCGCTGAATTGGAATGTACGTTGTCGCAATTCATAGATGAATGCAAGCCCGACAAGGTGTTTATTCTTACCGACGACGTAACCATTGAGGCTTGTTATCCAATAGTTCAGCATTTCTATTGTCTTAAAAATTCCGTCTGCATCACCATTCCGAGCAGCGATAACAATAAAACTTTAGGGTCATTGACACAGGTTTGGAACTATTTGCAAAAGGAAAAAGCAACACGCCACTCACTGCTGATAAATCTTGGTGGCGGAATGATAACCGATTTGGGAGGCTTTGCGGCTGCAACTTTCAAACGTGGAATGCGTTTTATCAATCTTCCCACGACTGTTTTAGCGATGGTTGATGCAAGTGTTGGCGGGAAAACAGGAATAAATTTCGGTGGTCTGAAAAATGAAATTGGGGCTTTTTGCGATGCCGAAGCCGTGTTGATTGACACGAAATGGCTCAAAACGTTGGATAAGGAAAACATTTTGAGTGGTTATGCAGAGATGTTGAAACACGGATTGTTATCAGAACGAAGTCATTTGACAGAACTTTTAACCTTCGATATAGACGATATTGACTTGAAAAAGTTGTTCGCTCTTCTGGAAAAAAGTGTTGAAGTAAAGAAAAAAATAGTAGAAAAAGACCCACACGAACAGAACATTCGCAAGGCATTGAACTATGGTCATACATTTGGTCATGCCTTTGAATCGTGGGCAATGCGCCGAAATCAAATCTTGCATGGTTATGCTGTGGCTTACGGAATCGTTTGCGAATTGTATCTTTCAGTGGTGTTGCAAGGTTTTCCAACGGAAGTAATGCGCCACGTCGTAAACTTTATTAAAGCCCATTATGGTGTGCTTCCAATTTCGTGCGATGATTATTTGGAGTTAATTTCGCTCATGCAGCACGATAAAAAGAATCACGGTGGCACCATTAACTTCACGCTTCTGCAAGATGTTGGTAAAATTGCTATCAATCAAACCGCAAGCGAAGAAATGATAAGAGAGGCATTAGACTTTTTGAGGGAAGGATAAAAACATATATCGCCTATTTTTCATCATGAAAAGTAGGCGATATATGTTTAAAAAATATGATTTAGAATCGTATTTTTATTAAAATTCTAATTCTAACCCTATCATTAATTCTTCGGGAGCAAAGCGCAAACCAAAACCAGTTGTGCCTATTTTAGGCTCTTCGCCACCATGATAGTCGTTTCAATAGCCCATGAAACCCATACGCAGACAAAGGCAAAGTCCTTCGGTTAGGTCTACACAAGCACCTGGACGAATGCCTATTTCAAAGCCGTGGCGGTCGTTTTTCACTCCATTAGTCTTTGTTTTACCAAAATCAAAACCTAAACCGCTATCTAAAAATAAGTTGAACGGTCCATTGTGAACATAATACCAACGCACGAAAGGAGCTATTTTGAAAGCATTAGAAGTTGTTTTTATTCCGTCTTCTGTTTCTTTTTCATATTCGTAAGCAAGCATAATCCCTGCGCCCCAAGTATTATTAAAAAGATAACCAACTTCTGGACTAAAGTCAAAAGTAAGACTTTTGTCATCTGGATTGTTCCAAAATGTTAAGGCACCTCCTGCAAATAGTCACCCATGAGGGTCATCATTGTGCGAAATTGTAGTCTGTGGAAAAGTGTTTTGTGCTTGGATAGATAATCCAACGAACATACAAATTAAGAGTAAAAGTTGCTTTTTCATTTATTAAAATATATTTGTGATGCAAAAATACATAGACCTTTTTGAATGGGCAATACCTAATAATTGTGATTTGTGTAATTTTTCGTCAGCCGTAGATTAGCTGTTACATGCAATTTCTAAAACTTTTGCCCGTGCAATTTTGCCAGTTTCAGTAGTTGGTAAGCTTTGTACGGTTTTGTAAAATGCTGGTTGCCAATAGCGTGGAAGCTTATCTTGACAAATAGAACGGACAGAATCGAGCGAGTTTGATTCGGTTATGAGGACTATTTCCTCACCAAATTTTTTGTTAGGACGTTTGGTTATTGCAAATGGCGCAATTAGATAAGGGCGCAAAGCACGTTCAATTTCTTCCATTTGAATTTTTATTCCACCAGAATTAATGGTGTTATCTTTGCGACCTAAGATGCGAAATTTAGTTTTGCCTGATGCTGTTTGCTGCAATTCAGCTATGTCGTTGGTTTCTAAAAGGGGAAGTTGGCTCACCATAGGGGCTGCTATTGTTAGGCAACCATCGTTATTGAGCGACACTTTTACACCATTGAAAGGTGTGTACCACTCGCTTTTTTCTTCGCCATTAAGGCGTCTTAAAGCGATGTGCGATAAGGTTTCGGTCATACCGTAGGTACTCCACACCGCATTTGGGAAGTCTTTTAATTGGTTAGATAGGTCGGTGTCAATACTTCCACCACCTATAATCAAATGTTTTATGGCTTTCAGTCGTTCGCATTCTTCTTTGTTTTTCAGCGTGTTGAAGACTTGCAAAGGCACCATTGCGGCAAAGGTTATGCTTTCATCAGGGTTGTTTAAATCGGCTAACGAGTCGTTTGAAAGAGGATTTCCCGAAGGTTTCACACTCAATAATTTAAGGTTTCGCTCAATACTTCTTACCACCATCATTTTGCCAGCAATATAGTCTAAAGGCATACAGAGTAGGGCAGTGTCGCCTTTTTCTAAACCTAAAAAATTGCAAGTGATGCGTGCAGAGTTGAGCATGCGTGCTTTTTCCACACAAATAGGTTTCGGTTTCCCCGTAGACCCACTCGTATGTACGGTTAGGGTAGGGGAAACGTTGTGCCATTCAGCGAGAAATTCTTGTAAAGTCATCTTGTTTTTGCCAGCAAATAATTGATTATACGATATGTATGTGGGCTTCTTTCTGGGAAATCCATAGTTGGTCGCCACGAATTTCGAGTGGCATTGCGATGTTGTCAGCAAACAATTGTCCCGTTCCTAAGCCTTGTGCGTGAGTAATTCCACTGCCATAAATCTTTGCAGTGAGTTGGGCTATTGCGTTTAACCCCACGTTACTTTCGAGAGCAGAAGTAATCCACGAACCCATATTTCGCTCGTTAGCCAATTCAATCCACTCTTTTGTACCTGCCATTCCGCCATGTAATGAAGGTTTAAGGATAATGTATTGTGGGCGAATGGTTTCTAATAATTCCACTTTTTCGTCATGTTCGTTTACCCCAATGAGTTCTTCGTCAAGCGCAATAGGGAGGGGAGTATTGGCACAAAGCTGCGCCATTTCTGCCCATTGGTGCTGTTTGATGGGTTGTTCTATGGAATGAATATCATATTTGGCTAAGGCTTCCAATCGTGAGAGAGCCTCTTTGGGCGAAAAACCACCATTGGCATCAACTCTTAATTCCACATCTTTGGCACTAAACGACTGACGAATGTGGCGTATTAAGTCCAATTCTCGCTCGAAATTGATTGCTCCAATTTTTAGTTTTACGCAATGAAAACCTTGTTTTAACTTTGTTTCTAAACGTTGAAACATTTCGTCAAAAGTTCCCATCCATACCAATCCGTTGATTGGAATACCTTCTTTGCCACGCCCAAAAGGAGTATCGAAGAAGTTTAAACTGCCCTTTGAACCGAGTTGAGCAACTGCTGTTTCGAGTCCAAAGAGCATAGAAGGATAATTGCGCATGGCTTCATAATCGATAATTCCTGTCCTTTCGTAATCGTTACAAAAGGCTCTTAGTTTGTTTTCATACTCCTTTTCGGGCATAGCATCGCACGAAAGGTCGGGCAAAGTAACACATTCGCCAATGCCAACCACCCCTGGTTCTTCGTCGGAAGTGAGCGAAATGTAGAAACTTTGGCGTGTCTTATAGACACCACGCGATGTTTCCGCAGGTTGCAGAAAGTGTAATATTTTAGAAATTATCGTTATTTTGCGCATCATTATGGTTGTTTTTAGAGAAGTAATATTATTTTCTCTTAATCGGTTGTAATGTTGTCGGTAAGATGTAGGGGCGTGATTTTTTACGCAAACAAGTTTTTGTAAGCATAATTACTTATGGGAATTGAGGATATTTGTCGAAGTCTGGTTTACGTTTTTCTAAGAAAGCACGCCCTCCTTCTTGCGCTTCGTCCATCGTATAGTAGAGCATTGTGGCATCGCCAGCCAACTCTTGGATACCCGCTTGACCGTCTAATTCAGCATTGAGTCCTGCCTTTATCATGCGTAAAGCCAATGGAGAACGCTCCATCATGGTCTCTGCCCACGCTACACACTCGTCTTCGAGGCGATCGAATGGTACAACTTTGTTTACCAATCCCATTCTTTCAGCTTCAACGGCAGAGTATTGGCGACACATAAACCATATTTCGCGTGCTTTTTTCTGTCCAACGATGCGTGCCAAATAAGAGGCTCCGAAGCCAGCATCAAACGAACCCACCTTTGGACCTGTCTGTCCGAAAATAGCATTGTCTGACGCTATGGACAAATCGCACATTACATGCAACACGTGTCCGCCACCTATTGCAAAACCATTGACCATAGCAATGACTGGTTTAGGCAAACGGCGAATTTGCATTTGCACATCTAAAACATTCAAACGAGGTACACCGTCGCCCCCAACATAGCCGCCTTTTCCCTTTACATTCATATCTCCGCCAGCGCAAAAAGCCTTGTCGCCAGCTCCAGTAAGTATCACAACACGAATGTCGAGTGCTTCTCGGCAATACGAAAAGGCTTGCGAAATTTCCCAAACGGTTAGCGGTGTGAACGCATTACGATAACGTTCACGGTTGATAGTAATCTTTGCGATGTGATTATATTCCTCGAAAAGTATTTCTTTGAAGTCGAAACCTTCAATGCTTTTCCATTCTCTATTTGCCATATCTGTATGTTTTATTTATTGTTCTTTTTTATTTCTTCATTGAAAGTTTGCCACGCTGCTGCATCGGTGGCAGTATCGGTAAATATTTCCAATAGGATTGGACTATCTTTTTGATTGAAAAATTGTTCCAATCCTGTCTTCAATTCCTTTGAATTAGTAGCCGAAAGATAGTGAATGCCATGGGTTTGGCATGCGCCCTGTGCGGTTACAGGTAGCCCACTGCCCATAATTGTGGCACGATGTGCCGACTTTTCCAATCCTGGAAGTTGCAGGAAAATTCCGCCACCGCTATTGTTGAGCAAGAGGATAGCAAGGTTTTTATGTAAATTGTTGTTCCATAGTGCATTTTGGTCGTAGAAAAAACTCAAATCGCCTATGATACAGAATGTTTTTACGGTAGGATTGGCAGCTGCTAAGCCCACTGCCGTAGACAAAGAACCATCTATTCCGTTTACGCCACGATTAACAAAAATGTAGTCAGAGGAATAGAAATTGCCCAAACGAACTGCTGAACTGTTGCCATAAACCACTTGTCGTTCGACTTTATATTGGTTTAATTTTTCGTGAAATAGCTTTGTGGCAAGCATTTGCGAATAGGTTGGGACATAGTTTTTGGCGATATTGCCAACGCGTTGTCCCTCCTTTTGCCACAAATTATAATAATTAGAAGATTTTATCGCCTTTGTTTCAGTTGCCAAAAGTTTGATAAAATCGATAGTAGAGCATTGAACAGCATCGGTAAGATTCATAAACGTATCACGAATTTCGCCTCGTGGGTCAATTAAAATAGAGTGTTCGGGATTGCTATTCCTTAAAAAACGCTTCAAAAGTTTGCTTACAATCGTTCCGCCCATATATATAATAAGGTCTGGTCGCAAGGCTTCTATGTTATCGGTCGATGCCAAAAGCGCATCAATGGCTTGTGGCTCGGCTTCAGTAGCGTCGGAAAGTTTGTCTTGAACAATGACAAATCGTTTGCGTAACGCATTGATTTCATGCTTCACCGCCTCCATTCTATTTCGTGCTTCTTGCCCTATGACGATGAGAGGACGGTCGCATTTGCCGATGTTTTCAACGATTTTGCGTGCTGCATTGCTATCGTTTATTTGTTGCGAACACGTTATTTTTCGTTCAAGGGGTAGTTTTTCCACATCATAGTTGAACAATGGTTCGCTAATAGGCACGTTGATATGCACGGGGCCATACTCCATACGGCTGCATTCTATCAAGGCTTCGTTTACCAAACGATTGCAAAACCAATGTTCCTCCTCGTCTTTTGGCTCAGGCAGGTTTACACTTTTGCGCACAAACGGACTTAAAACATTGGCTTGTGGCATGGTTTGTCCGTCGCCTTGTTCTATCCATTGCGCAGGTCGGTCGGCAGAAATAACGATTAAAGGAACGTTCTGATAGTAAGCCTCTGCCACTGCTGGTGCAACATCTAATAGGGCAGACCCCGAAGTAACGCATACCACAACAGGTTTATGTTTGGCTAAGCTAACGCCTACGGCAAAGAATGCTGCCGAACGTTCATCGGTAACAGGGTAACAAACCATGTCTTCCGCCTCGCAAAAGTTGTGAACCAAAGCCGAATTGCGCGAGCCAGGGCAGACCACAATATCGGTAATGTTGTGTTGTATGAGCAATGCGGTAAGAATATTAACGTTATCTTTGTTACTGAACATAATTCCTTTTCTTTTTTTATTCAAGCAATTGGCGCATAGTAGCCAACTTTGCTTCGGTTTCTTGCCATTCGCTTTCCTCTGTACTATCGGTCAATAATCCGCCACCAGCATATAATCGGCATTTTGTTTCCATGATTTCCATGCAACGTAATGATACGTAAAGATGCGTGTTTCCGTTTAAATTTAACGCTCCAGCAAAGCCACTATAATAGCGACGTGGGGTTGTTTCGTTGTCAAGTATAAACTTTCGTGCTATTTCCTTTTCTATTCCACAAACCGCAGGGGTAGGGTGTAATGTGTTTAAGAGTGTCCCTATTTGCGTGTTATCTTTCAATTGGAATTTAAAATCGGTGCGTAGGTGTGCCAAATTAGCTGCTTGTGCGGTGTAAACTCCTTGCTCTTCAATGTCGGTGGCGTGCTGTTCCAAACACTGGCGAATGTATTTTGCCACGTATTGTTGCTCGGCTTTGTTCTTTTCCGACCATATTATTTCGTCCGATTGATAGGGCATTGTACCTGCTAATGCCATTGTTTTCCAATTCGAACTGTTGCCATCGAGCAATATTTCGGGTGTTGCCATGAGCCATGTACCCGTTTGAGGAGTTGAAAACAAGGCTACAAATTGACGTGGATAGCGTTGGCAAGCACGCCAAAATATTTCTTCTGCTTGCAAGTTGCTTGATTTTTCTTCTTCAACGCAACGTGATAGAACAATTTTAGAGAATCTTCCATTGCATATTTGTTCATGAAAAACTGCAAAATCCTTGTGATAATCGTCCCTATATTCCTTCCTTTCGGTTGGCTTAACCTCCTTTTTTAATATGGTTTCGGGTTGCTTTACTGCCAAGGTAACGACTTCTTCTGGTTGCAAAAGAAGAATAGGGCATTGAGCAGAAGGCATAAAAGGCACAATGACAAAACCTGTTTTACCATTCAAATCCTGTAACGATGCAACCTCGAGTGGTGCAGTTTGTTGCACCATTTTTGTACATTCTTTGGCGTAAGGCAATCGATATATGGCAAAAGACCTCATAGATAATTTCTTTTTACCTTATTTTTTTTGTTTCGGATTGATGACATAATTGGTTACACTCACAGTTGAAATGATTTCTCCCTCATCGTTTTTCACGTCTACTTGCCACACATGGAGCGTTTTACCTTTATGTACAAGTTTGCCAAAAGCAGTAACAGTGCCACCGTAGGGCATGGCTTTTACATGGCTGCCGCTAACGTTTATACCTAAAGCAACCTTGCCAGGGCAGAGTGCTAACGACCCTACGCCAGCGACATTTTCAGCCAATGCTAACGTAGCACCACCTGAAAGAAAGCCAAAAATCTGTTTATTTCTATCGTCTACCGCCATTTTTGCCATGAGCGTATCAGGTTCGGGTGTAGATAGGAAGCGCATTCCTAACGTACGACTTAATCCGTCTTCGTTTTCCAAAGCTATGCGATGTTTTTCTATATCCATTATTTTTCTATATTATAAAATATGAAATCCTTGTTATTGGCAACCATTTTCGTGTACGAGTGAAATTATGCCTTATGCAAAGATAATAAATAAATTGCGCATTCGTAAAGGAAATACTGTTTTTGTTTCCTATAAATTAAAATAAGGTAGCAACCCTTGGCGGATAGCTACCTTTATTTCTTTTCCGTTGTTATCTATTTGGAATATTATTTTACAACAATTTTCTTTCCATTATGGATAT
This sequence comes from Prevotella disiens, assembly GCF_900454955.1. Classification (NCBI taxonomy): domain Bacteria; kingdom Pseudomonadati; phylum Bacteroidota; class Bacteroidia; order Bacteroidales; family Prevotellaceae; genus Prevotella; species Prevotella disiens. The sequence continues at coordinate 766,612 of NZ_UGTL01000001.1, forward strand.
AAATACCGTGAGTAGGGTGGGTTACACGGCGTCCTTGGAGGTCGTAATAGTATCCATCACCTTGTTGTTGCGTGGTTGTTACGTTCTCTATTCCAGCTGGGTCAAGTATTGAATAAGTGAATTTAATCGTTCCATCAGGATTAACAACAATGTTGTTTACAGGCTGTCCAATAGACTTTCCTGTCCAAAAATCAAAGATATCTATCTGCTTTTTGTTCACTCCAAATAAATGTTCACGGCGAGCATTAAAACTTAACTTCTCGTTATTAGCTGTAACAACGTATGCGTGTTTAAAATTGTAATCGTTGTTTACTACGTTTTTATCCCAAGTATATTTATCGTATGAGAAGTGGGTGAGCAGCAAACCATTACCAAAAGTGCAAATATCGCCGTAGGTATATGATGCTGGATACCATGTATCTGTATGGCGATTTTCCATAATGAAGTATTCTTTGTTATTTTCTGGGTTGCGAACCAATGCTGCTAATGTTCCATTTGGATTGCTTACAGGGTCGAGAACTACTTCTTCTGTTTTTTTCAACTCTTTAATATCCAACCAACCTAAGTAAGAACGTTCGTATGCAGTATAGCCGATAGGTGCACGTGCATCGTTTACATAAGCACCACCGTCCATGATAGACCAAAAACCGAATGGGTCATCGCCATCTGTGTAATAGTCTGTTTTATAGAAGTCGGGTAAACCTAAAGCATGTCCAAACTCATGGCAGAATATACCCATACCCATTAATTTGTTTTCATGGTCTAATTCGTTACCAACGAAGAAGGAATTAAAGTGCGTATTGCCAATGGTTTCGTTGATATCGTTTTGACATGGCCAGATTAAGTCTGCTGTATTAGGGTCTGCATTGCTTTCTGTAGCTTGTCCTTTTCCAGCATAAAGAATGCACACCAATTGCACTTTTCCATCTTTATCCTTAAAGTTGTCAAATTTATATCCTTTGGCTGTTGCCGCATTTACGGCATCTCTTACCAATCCGTCAATATCAGAATCTTCATCATAAATCGTTCTTTTGCCGTATGTTTTATAGCTTTTATTAACGTTTACAGGACCTAAAACTTCAAAAGTAGGTACAAATTTTCCACGACTTTGCGAAGTAAAGTAATCTTTTACCGACCCCTTGCATAGTAATTCGTCCTTGTATCCCACTTCGTTATAAAAGCGTTCCAACTTTTCTTTTGTTGTTTTCGCATCAAATTTTGCATCGGTAAATTCGACCATGATTACAGGAATAGTTGGGGTGCCAATGCTATTAACACCTCCCGCTCCTGTTGTATTGAATTTACCTAATCCGTCATCTGTTGAGGCATGAATGGCTTTGAGAGGTGCATGGCGGGCATGTCGGTGAGTGGTATGTAATATACTCAATTTATTGGCTACATCATTATTGTTCAAAAATGCTTTTTCTTCGTTAGAACGATTACCAGCTTCGTGCGCAATGTATTGTGAAGCAACCAATTTTCCATCTTGTATCATAGCGTAAGCTAAATCACCATTGGCATTTTTTACCATGAATTTCCCGTCCAATGTGGTGAAATATTCTACTCGTTCTACTCCGTGTTGGCGGAATTTCAATAATGTGCCATCACTTTGCTTTGTAGTCCAAATTCGTGGCGAAGGACCAATTGCGAATGTTGGAAGTATTGTTGCAGCTGCGAAAAGTGCTGAAAGTAATATTCTTTTCATAAAATTGTTTTGTAGATGTTACTTTTTAAAAAATGAATAATGTTACAAATGTAACCATTATTTTTAAAAAATCCTTATGTTTGAAGAAACAAATCACAATTAGTTATGTTTTTTACATTTTATCTACAGAAATAAAGGTAACACTCCTTGGGGGAATGCCACCTTTATCTCTATTTTATTGTAACCTATTTGTACAATTATTTTATAACAATTTTCTTTCCGTTGTGGATATAAATACGGTGAGTGGGTTGGTTACGCGGTGACCTTGGAGGGCATAAGTTTTATTTCTTTGTAATTGAAAAATATATTTCGAGAGAAATTTTCCAATACGTTTTATAGTTAAAAATAGTTTTATTTTAGATTAAATGTTAATTTTAAAGTTGCTAAAATTTTGGCTCTAATAATTCCTAAAATGTGTAGTAAATTGTGTAGATGGCTATTTTGAAATGCAAAAGCATAGGTTTTGAACTGCAAAAGCATAGGTTTTGAAGGGAGAAAAGGTGATTTTTAGATAGAAACATGTGGCTGATTTATTTGAAAAATAGTTCTTTTGGTATTATGTTTTGTTCCATAGGTAATATAAATACTGTATGATTATTGCACAAAAATAATTTCTTTGAAGCAAGGTGTTGATATGTAATGTTTTATCATTGCACACGAATAGAGACTAAATTCATAGAAAAATATTTTTTATTTTTGAATACGGGACGTATGATAGTTATATGTTGGATTTAAATTAACAAATAGCTTGTGTGGTAAACAGAAATTAACGTAATTAGGATAAGCGAATTTATTTGTTAATTTCAATATATTGCACGCTTTCGGAAGGTCTTGCATAAGTTCTTGACACTAAAAAAGGCTAAAACACCAATTATTTGCAAATAATTTCGTACTTTTGCAAATTATAAGATTATACTTCGATTAAAATAAAATGAACGTTTTAGAATTATCAGAACAAGAGATTGTACGCCGTCAGAGCTTGCAGGAATTGCGCAACATGGGCATTGACCCATATCCAGCAGCAGAGTTTCCAACCAATGCTTTTTCAACGGATATAAAATCGGAATTTAAAGAAGACGAAAAGCGTGAAGTTGTCATTGCAGGTCGCCTTATGGGTCGCCGTGTAATGGGTAAAGCTTCATTTGCAGAAATACAAGATAGCAAGGGTAGAATTCAAGTTTACATTACTCGCGACGACCTTTGCCCAGGTGAAAACAAGGATATTTACAATGTGTTATTCAAGAAATTGCTTGATATTGGCGATTTCGTAGGCATTAAAGGCTATGTCTTTAAAACACAGATGGGCGAGATTTCTGTCCATGCCCAAGAGCTTACTTTGCTTTCAAAGAGCTTAAAACCGCTTCCTATTGTGAAATACAAGGACGGTGTTGCTTACGATAAATTTGACGACCCAGAACTCCGCTATCGCCAACGCTATGTCGATTTAGTGGTAAACGAAGGCGTAAAGGAGACTTTCCAAAAGCGTGCTACCGTTTTGAGAACCATGCGTAACTTCTTTGACGAAGCAGGTTACACAGAAGTGGAAACACCAACTTTGCAGACCATAGCAGGTGGAGCAAGTGCGCGTCCATTTATTACCCATTTCAATGCGTTGAACACTGAAATGTATATGCGTATTGCTACCGAACTTTATCTGAAGCGATTAATCGTAGGTGGCTTTGAAGGCGTATACGAAATCGGAAAAAACTTCCGTAACGAAGGTATGGACCGTTTCCACAATCCAGAGTTTACTTGCATGGAACTCTATGTGCAATACAAGGATTACAACTGGATGATGAGTTTCACAGAACGTTTGATAGAAAAGATTTGCACAGCGGTAAATGGAAAACCTGAAATACAAGTGGGCGACAAACTCATTAGCTTTAAAGCACCATTCCGTCGCCTTCCTATCCTCGATGCTATCAAAGAAAAAACAGGCTTCGACTTGAACGATAAGACCGAAGAAGAAATTCGCAACATAGCTGTAAACGAATTAAAATTGGAAGGTATTGATGCAAGTTTTGGTAAGGGTAAACTCATTGACGAAATCTTTGGAGAGTTTTGTGAAGGTTCTTACATTCAGCCAACGTTCATCATAGACTATCCAGTTGAAATGTCGCCATTGACAAAGATGCACCGTTCTAAGCCAGGACTTACAGAACGTTTCGAACTTATGGTAAATGGTAAGGAATTGGCCAACGCTTACTCGGAATTGAACGACCCTATCGACCAAGAAGAACGTTTCAAAGAGCAAATGCGTTTGGCTGATAATGGCGATGATGAAGCAATGATAATCGACCAAGACTTCCTTCGTGCTTTGCAATATGGTATGCCACCAACATCGGGTATCGGTATTGGTATTGACCGTTTGGTCATGTTGATGACAGGTCAGGAATACATTCAAGAAGTATTGCTCTTCCCACAAATGAAGCCAGAGGCAAAAATACCACAAAGCAGCATCAAAGAATGGGCTGAAATAGGTGTGCCAGAAGAATGGGCTTACGTTTTGCGCAAGTGCGGTTTCAATTTGATTCAGAATATCAAAGATGAAAAAGCACAAGGTTTGCAACAAAAAATTGGCGAAATCAATAAGAAATATAAGCTTGGTTATGAAAAACCATCGGTTGATGAAATTCAACAGTGGATTGATAAAGCACAATAATAAAACAAGGAGGGGCTAAGCTCTTCCTTATCCTAAAAACATGTATGACGTAGGAAATATAGCAATCATCGGAAGCGGAAGTTGGGCAACAGCTATCGCCAAGATTGTGGTGGAACATACCCACCACATAGGTTGGTACTTTCGACGCGACGAATCGATAGAGCAATTTAAGCGGTTAGGACACAATCCCACCTATTTGACGAGTGCTCATTTCGATATCAACGAGATTAGATTATCGTCAGACATCAATCGTTTAGTGCAAGATTATGATACGTTAATTTTCGTAACACCATCGCCTTACCTTAAAGGTATATTGAAAAAGGTAAAGCATAAATTGCATGATAAATTTATCGTAGCAGCCATTAAAGGCATTGTGCCAGACGAAAATTTAGTATGTTCGGAATACTTTAATAAGGTGTGTCATGTGCCAGAGGAGAATTTGGCAGTTATTGGTGGTCCCTCACATGCCGAGGAAGTGGCTATGGAACGTCTCACTTATCTAACAGTAGGGTGTACCGACCAAGAAAAAGCACACGCTTTGACCGATAAGTTAGTGTCCAATTATGTGAAAACAAAGGTTTCACGCGATGTGCTTGGCATTGAATATGCTTCGGTTTTAAAGAATGTTTATGCCATTGCCTCGGGTATTTGCTCTGGATTACAATATGGCGATAACTTTCAAGCAGTCATCATTTCGAACGCAATGCAAGAAATGGAACGCTTGTTAAGTAGCATCAATCCAATGCAACGTAGCATGGTGGATAGTGTTTATTTGGGCGACCAATTGGTTACAGGATACAGCAATTTTAGCCGAAACCGCACTTTCGGCATGATGATTGGTAAAGGATACAGCGTGAAATCGGCACAAATGGAAATGGAAATGATTGCAGAAGGTTATTTCGGTACAAAGTGTATGAAGGAAATAAACCGACACTTGCATGTTAATATGCCTATCCTTGATGCCGTTTACAATATATTATACGAGCGAATAAGCCCGCAAGTGGAAATAAAATTATTAACAGATTCATTCAGGTAAAATAACATGGAAATGATTAAATTAGACATTTCAAAAGCCGCACAGGTATTAAATCCTGGTACGGTAGAAGCGTATGCACCACAAGTAGCTGCTGCACAAGAGGCTTTGGAGAAAGGAACATGCGCAGGAAACGACTTTTTAGGTTGGTTGCATTTGCCTTCAAGTGTTACGGAGGAGTTCATCAATGAAGTAGTGGGCGTAGCTAACACATTGCGCGAAAAGTGTGATTATGTGGTAGTTGCAGGTATTGGAGGTTCTTATTTGGGTGCTCGTGCCATTATCGAAGCCTTAGATAATAGCTTCGCATGGTTGTTGAAGGAAAAGAAAAATCCTACAATTCTTTATGCTGGCAACAACATTAGCGAAGATTATCTTTATGAACTTACTGACTTTTTGAAAGATAAACGATTTGGTGTCATTAATATTTCTAAGTCAGGAACAACAACCGAAACTGCGCTCGCTTTCCGTTTGTTGAAGAAACAATGTGAAAATCAACGTGGAAAGAATGAAGCAAAAGGTGTTATTGTAGCCATTACAGACGCTGAAAAAGGTGCTGCTCGCACTGCTGCAACACGTGAAGGATACAAAACTTTTGTTATTCCTGACAATGTTGGTGGTCGTTTCTCTGTGCTTACACCTGTCGGATTGTTGCCTATTGCAGTAGCAGGATTTGATATTCAGCAACTGATTAAGGGCGCACAAGATATGGAAGAGGCTACATCTGCCAATGCTCCATTTGCTCAAAACATTGCTGCTCGTTACGCTGCGATACGCCAAGCACTTTATTCACAGGCAGGAAAGAAGATAGAAATCATGGCTAATTTCCAACCAAAGCTACACTTTATGGCTGAATGGTGGAAACAACTTTACGGCGAAAGTGAAGGAAAGGAACAAAAAGGTATTTTCCCTGCGGCTTGTGATTTTACAACTGATTTGCACTCTATGGGACAATGGATTCAAGATGGCGAGCGTTCTATCTTTGAAACTGTACTCTCTGTGGAAGAAACCAACAAAACTTTGCTTTTCCCACACGATGATGAAAACCTTGATGGTCTTAACTTCTTAGAAGGAAAGCGCATTGACGAGGTGAACAAAATGGCAGAACTTGGCACACGATTGGCACACGTTGATGGTGGCGTTCCAAATATTCGCATCAGTATTCCAAAGTTGAACGAATATTATATTGGTCAGCTTATTTACTTCTTTGAGAAGGCTTGCGGTATTAGTGGATTGGTTCAGGAAGTAAATCCATTTAACCAACCTGGTGTTGAGGCTTACAAAAAGAATATGTTTGCATTGCTGAACAAACCTGGATATGAGGAAGAAAGCAAAGCAATCAGAAAAAGATTATAAAAAATAAAGCCCATTCCTCATATTAAGGAGTGGGCTTTTTAGTTGCAATAAGGTAAAAATGTTTCAAGAAGCAATTGCACAATACAACGAAAAAACGCAACAATTTTTTGCTCCAAAGGTGGTTCTTTTCGATATGGACGGGGTTCTTTACGACTCCATGCCTACTCATGCAAAGGCATGGCAAAAGGCTATGAAGGAGTGTGGCATCACTTTTACGGCTGAAGATGCTTACGCGACGGAAGGGGCACGAGGAGTTGATACGGTTCGGAAATATGCCAAAGAACAATGGGGAAAAGAAATTTCTGAATCGGAAGCCGAAAAAATGTACCAACTGAAAGCGCATATTTTTCAAGAAATGCCAAAGACACATATATTTGATGGTGTGATAGACTTGATGAAGAAAATTAAATCAAGTGGGCTAAAAATAGGTATTGTAACAGGAAGTGGGCAACGATTGCTGATAGAACGTTTGCTATCTGACTTTAAAGATTTTATAGACGAAAGTCAAGTAACCACAGCCTTCGATGTAAAGCGTGGAAAACCCAATCCTGACCCTTATCTTGCAGGACTTAAAAAGGCGGGCAATTTTGCTCCGTGGGAGGGTATTGTTGTAGAAAATGCCCCCCTTGGCGTCCGTGCTGGTGTGGCTGCAAAATGTTTTACAATCGCTGTAAATAGTGGTCCGCTGTCCGATGAAACATTAATAAACGAGGGCGCAAACATTCTTTTCCATACTATTAAGGACGTTGCTAATGGTTGGGACGAACTTTTGAAAGTTACGAAAGCTTAGAACATACACTCTCTTGATTTAAAAAGGTTACTTTACTTTGTAAAAGATGCGAGAGAACAACACAAAGAAAAGGCGAGTATATCGAAATTTCGACATACTCGCCTTTCATATTAATACTTATCGTTTCTTAAATCTCTAATTTATGAAGGACAATTTATGCGTCCTATGTTATACATTTCTAATGCCTTTACAAAATAAGGTATAATTTTATTGCTTGCTAATTTTTTCATCATTTTCATAATCAATCCCTTTACATTTAAATTACTAATTCACGAGGATATCCTTTAACCTCTCTTTTCTCTATTGAAGATTAATAATTCGAAGCATTACTTTGAATTATACGATGCAAAATTACATACATTCTGACAAAAAGAAATCAAATTAAGGTGAAAAATGTTGTTTTGAGCCGTTTGTTTTGACTTTTGTCAATGTGTTTGATATAAATCAAAGCAAAAAGAAAATAACATGTTATAACCAAATCTAATGCAAATTAAGCTAAAATCACATGTTTATTATATATTATGGTGATTTCCTTCAAAGTAAGATAGATGAATTTCTACGGAAGAGTGATTCGTTTGATATGAATATAGAACAACTTGAGGGTAATATTTGCAAATGTACTTGATTTAAGACAAAAACATTCGCTCTTTGGTTCACAAAAAATGTAAAACACTTGAGGTATATTTCTTTGTTATTTAATTTTGCGAACGAATAAGATAAATATAAAGCCACAGAATTATGAAAAAGAAAATTATTTTTGGATTAGCATTAATAGCTATGGTATTGAGTTTTACATCATGTAATAAGGATAACGATGAAATAGTAGAAACAAACGCTTTGGTACATACAACTTGGAGCTATGAGAAATCAAACTTTAACCTGCAAGGTAATTTAAAGCGTTGGGGTTCGCTCCAATTTCAAACCAATAAAGATGTTGTTGTAACTGCTGGTTATGAATATCAAGGCGAACAAGACAATTTTGGAAATTATCATGGCGCTTATAACCGCAATGAAACTTCGCTACATGGTATTTATGAATACAAAGCACCTAATCTGACGATTACACTTAATGCTGAAGATGGTCAGCCAGCGAAAACTTTAAAATATATTGTTGACGAAAAAGCAAAGACTATTTTGCCTGTTAGCAACGCAAACTCTTCTGACGAAGTAGTTTATAGAAAGAAATAGATTCATAAAAACGATAGACATTGATTTATATTTTCCCCGTTCTTTTTCTATAAGAGCGGGGGATTTTTTATTTTTTGAACTGATATTTCTTCAACAACTATTCCGATTTCAGCCTTTTACAAAAGGATTAGAACAAGTTTCAAACGATAATATTTCAGTCTTTTCATCTGTCTTAAAGCAATTGAAACAAAAAACGACCCACTTAGCATGAACTAAATGGGTCGTTTCTTATAGGTTTAAATATCTTATTTGTAGATTTCAGCCAATTTGTTCAACAAGTCTTCGCCACGCAAATCGCTATCTACAATCTTACCTTCTGGGTCAAGCAAGATGTTTGAAGGGATAGAGCGAATGCCATAAATCTTGCCTGCTGCACATTGCCAGCCTTTAAGGTCAGACATTTGTGGCCAAGTCATACCGAGTTTCTTAACCATTGCTGTCCATGCTTCCTTCTTTTGGTCGAAGCTGACACCAACAATTTCTAAACCTTTGTCGTGGAAACGCTTGTAAGCCTCAACTACATTAGGCATTTCTTGACGGCATGGACCACACCAACTTGCCCAGAAATCAACGAATACATAGTTACCCTTGCCAGCGAATTGGCTCAACTTGATTTCCTTACCGTTCATATCTTTCATTACCAAATCGGTGTACATAAGACCTGGACGACGGAGTTCTAATGATGCAAGGAAGTCCTTTGCATTCTTCAAACTTTCTTCATTGTAATAACCACTTGTAGGGTCGAGAACCTCTTTGAGTTGGTCGTAAGTAAGGTTTCCATAGACATCACCTACATATTTTGCAGGAAATTTGGTTGCTTTGAATTTCTTTGCAATTTCAAGTGTAGTAGTTGTAAAGATACTGGTAAGTGAATCGTCTTTTGCTAACAACTCTTCAGCGCGCTTTTTATCGGCTTCTGTAATTGCATCGCCTTTTTGACGAATTCCTGCAAATTCTTTTCCTATTACTTCAAACTCAGCGTAGAGTTTGTTCATTTTCTCTTCGTAAGGCTTAAAGTCTTGCGATTGGGCAAATCCTGTGAATGTCTGTGCAGCTAAGAGGGCTGCCAAAAAGATTTTTTTCATATTATTTCTTTATTAATTATTTACAATCCGAACGCCTTGTGTGGGTCGTAATTTCTTTAATTAGATGCAAAAATAAAGAATTGTATTGATAAAACCATGCTTCTTTAAGATTTTTTTGTACCTTTGCACCTACTTTATGGATAGGGGTACTTGATAAACCCTCTTTAACAAAACAAGATAATGAATAAGACAAAACAACAAGTGAGTGTGCTGTTCATGCTTTTCAGCATACTTTTTTGCGTTTGCCTCATAGCGGCAAACATTCTCGAAACAAAGCAAATTTCGGTTTTAGGGATTAGCCTTACTGGTGGTTTAATCGTTTTTCCTGTTTCTTACATCATCAACGACTGTGTCTGCGAAGTATGGGGATTCAAAAAAGCTCGTTTATTGATATGGACAGGCTTCGCAATGAATTTCTTTTTCGTGTCAGTGGGTGCTTTGTGTGATTGGATTCCTGGTGCTCCTTATTGGAATAATCAGGAGGGTTTTCATGCCATTTTTGGTTTAGCACCACGTGTTGCGGCAGCTTCGTTTGTGGCTTTCATCATTGGCTCTTTTGCAAATGCTTATGTGATGAGCAAAATGAAGATTCATGATGGTGGGAAACGCTTTTCATTGCGTGCTATACTCAGTACTGTTGCTGGCGAAACTTGCGACTCTATCATCTTTTTCCCATTGGCTTTAGGAGGCGTTGTGCCTGCAAATGAATTGCCAAAACTCATGTTATGGCAAGTTTTGCTGAAAACTATTTATGAAGTTATTGCTCTTCCTATGACCATTCGAATCGTGAAGAAACTCAAAGAACACGAAGGAGAAGATGTTTACGATACGGGTGTGAATTATAGTATTTGGAAAATCTTTAATTTAAGCTAATTGTTAGGCTTCATCATTGAGCCATATTCTTACCTAATTAATTAGGTGTTTTTTAACTTTCAAACGTAAAACAATGGAAAGAAGTAACGAGGGATTGACCCAATTGGGTGCAAAGACACAATACAGCATGGATTATGCACCTGAAGTATTAGAAACTTTTGAAAACAAACATCAAGAAAATGACTATTGGGTTCGCTTTAACTGTCCTGAATTTACAAGTCTTTGTCCAATAACGGGGCAACCTGACTTTGCTGAAATACGTATTTCATACGTTCCTGATGTGCGTATGGTGGAAAGTAAAAGTTTGAAATTATACCTTTTCAGCTTCCGAAATCATGGTGATTTCCACGAAGATTGTGTGAATATCATCATGAAAGATTTGATAAAACTCATGGAACCGAAGTATATTGAGGTGATTGGCTTGTTTACTCCTCGTGGTGGCATAAGCATTTTCCCTTTTGCAAACTACGGAAAGCCTGGAACTAAATATGAAAAAATGGCAGAAACAAGGTTTGCTAATCATCAATAAAACAATAATTATATTCAGAGACCTCTGCAAAAGTCCCTTGCACGAAAAATTTAAACATCGTAAAAATGAAAGACGGAACGACAAAGAAAATTATAAAATAAGACAGAAAAAAATCCCCAAAGCTAAAGTCGCTATTGGGGATTTTTCTTTTTAACCTAAACTCAATTATCTAACTACTAAAACTTTATCCTACTTCAATTTGGCGAGCAACCTTTTGAACACTTTGTTGAATCTTTGGCAAACTAATGTTCAAAATGCCATCTGCCATCTTTGCTCCTATCTTATCTTTGTCTACATCATCAGGCAAAATAAGGGTTTGTTCATACTTGCTGTAAGCAAATTCGCGACGTAAATAATGTGCTTTTTGCTCAGTTTCAGCATTCTTTTTCTCCATTTTTATCACCAAATCGCCCTCGTTATTCAAACTAATATCGAAGTCTTCTTTGCACAAACCTGGGGCAGCTAATTCGACTGTGTAAGCGTTTTCGTCTTCCAACACGTTGATAGCTGGTGCAGTAGCGTTGGCTTTTGGCATATTATTGTTGTAAAAGAAATCGTTAAAGACTTCTGGTAACCATGAATTTCTGTACATAATTTTTACCTCCTATTATTGTTTAATTATTTGTTTTTTGTTTTCACTAACCATATTGCAAGGTTTGTACCAACGTAATAAACCCTGCCATATTGGCAAAATAAGCGACAAAATGACACAGTTGTATTAAAAAGCACCTAAATAATACGGAAATTTCAACCAATTTGTATTCTTCTGAAAATCAAAGACTTATGAATGTCTTTTTGAAACCCATTGTTTCGCAACTCAAAACAATAGGTTTTGGAGCTCAAAACATACGCTTTTGAGCGTTAAAACAATAGCTTTTAAAATGGAGGAAAATACCAATTGTTCTAAATTCCATAAAGGCTGGTTCTATAAATTAGCTTTGTTACATTTTGAACGAAAAACAGAGCAAGCCGAATACAATCAAACTTGTTTGAATTGTTGAGGCGCAGCCTGTTTTATATAAAAAGAAGCCAAAAGATAACAAAACGTATTTCATAAAATTTAATGATAATATGCGGTGGTAATTTATAGAACCAGCCTCAAATAGTAAGAAGAAAACTCCTATTAATAGTTCTTCAAAAGCACTCAGACCACATTCCAAACAAGAGGAACACGACTTAGCCAACAATCTCGTCGGCACCATCTGCTTTCGCTAAAAGTAGTTATGTCCGTAAAAAGAAGCAACAAGAAAATACCTATCTTTGGGTATGTACATTTTTTTTCCGTATCGAAAAATTGAAATACTTTTGCACTCGAAAGATTTTTAGTATTATAACAATTATTAAAATAGTAAAATGTCGAAAAAAGAACAACGAACGCAAAAGATTCTATCGGCTCGAGACTCCCTTTTCAAGGGATGCTTGCTAATGCTGACGATGCTGTTTCTAAGCATCTCTGCCACAAAGGCACACAACGGCACGAACGCAAGCACAGATAAAGCCGAGGAAGATAGCGTGACTCTTCAAGTTACAGATGCACTAACGGGCGAACCCATATTAGGAGCCGTTGTAAAAGATAGCAACGGTAAGACATACGTCACCAACGAGTCGGGTACCTGCGCTATAAAGTTAGGCAACAGCGGCAAGAATGTGAAAATCACTGTCACATACGTAGGTTACAAGAGTTACATTTCTTATGTATCAACTCAAACACGCACACTGAACATCAAGTTAAAGGAAGACGCACAGCTATTAAGTGGAGTAACGGTGACAGCTAAAAAGAGACACACTAACATCATGCAGCAAGCCAAGACTTTGGATCAAAGTATACTTGAAAAAGGTGGTGCCACCTCGTTGGCAAAAATGTTAGAGACCATTCCTGGCGTGAGCTCTATCAGTGCCGGTAGTACGGTGGCTAAACCTGTTATTCAAGGTATGCACAGCAGCCGTATTCTATTGATGAACAATGGAGTGAAACTGGAGAGCCAGAGTTGGGGTAACGACCATGCGCCAGAAATTGACTATACAGGTGCCAGCATGGTAGAGGTTGTAAAGGGTGCCGAATGTATTCGTTACGGTTTTGGTGCCATGGGTGGTGTGGTGTTGCTCAACGATGCGCCCCTACCCTATGGGCATAACAAGCCTATCGTGAAAGGAGTTACCAACATCGGCTATGATACCAATGCCCGGGGAATAAGCGGTTCGGGAAGCATTGAAGCAGGTTGGAAGAATTTCGGTATGCGCCTGCACGGCAACTATACTCGTGGTGGTGATTACCATACGCCCGAATACATCATGAACAACACGGGCTACAATAACATCAGCATGTCTGCCATGGGTGGTTTTGAGAACAAGCGCATCACGGCAACCGTGCTTACAAGTTTGTTCTACCAACGTTCTGGTATCTATTTTGGCAGCCAAATATCCGACTTGGCACAACTACAAGAACGATTCCGCATTGGTCGTCCAACAGAGTCGTCATTGCAACCATTCAGTTATGAAATTGGCATACCCTTCCAGCAATCACAACACTTCACGCTGAAGGGCGAGGTGAAATATCGTATTAACCCAAAGCAATCGCTGGATCTGACTTTGTCGTTCCAAGAAAATTTGCGACAGGAGTATGAGAACCGTATGAAAAAGGAGTGGAGCGTCATCCCGATGCAAGACCTTATATTGAAAACATACAAGGGCGACTTGTCATATCGTGCTTCATGGAAACCTTACAAAATGTCCACCTTTGCAGGTATAGCAAACACATACCAAATAAACTACAACTTCCCAGGCACCAAGAATCCTGCCTTTGTACCAAACTTTGCCGCTCTCACCATGGGTGGTTTCCTGTTGCAAAAGGCTACTTTCTTTGAAAAATTGCAATGCGAATTGGGCTTGCGTTACGACTTTAGAGTAATGAGCGTGAGCGGTTACACCACGCTGAACAAGTACGACTATTACGATGACTTCAAGGTTTACAGCAACTTCACCTCGAGCTTTGCTACTCACTATCAGTTTAACGACAACTGGGACATACGTGCGAACATCGGTTGGTCGTGGCGTCCACCAGACATCAATGAGCTTTATGCCATCGGACTTCAAGAAGGTTCTTATTGGGTAGTGGGCAATAGAAACCTAAAGAGTGAGCGTGGTTGGAAGTCCATCTTAGGCGCAAGGTATCGCAATACATGGGTATCTGTAGAGCCAAGCATGTTCTACCAACACATTAACAGTTATATATACGACCATATCGGCTATGGTGCTAATCGTTTTCATAACAGCCCAAGCGGAAAATATGCCAAGTTTATGTATGATCAGGACGATGTGAGACTGTATGGTGGCGATATAGAAGCTACAGTAATTCCCATTAAAGGACTCAGTATCGTAGCAAAAGGCGAATGGATATTTGCACGCAACATAACACGAAACGACTGGTTGCCTTTTATGCCATCAGACAAGTATGGACTGTCAGCTAGCTACGAACATTTCTTCGGTGCAGAGAAAAAGATAAAGGCATCGTTCTCTCTCTCTGGCAACTATGTCACAAAACAAGAGCGTTTCGACCCCAACAAGGATTTAGTGGCAGTATCGCCCGACCCCTACTTCCTGCTTGGCACCACAGCAGATGTTGCCTTCAAACTGCCCAACAACAGGGAAATAAAGGTAATGTTGACAGGCGATAACATTCTCAACACATTATATAAGGAATATACAGATCGATTTAGATATTATGCGCACGAACGTGGTATGAACTACTCTTTGCGCACAATCATTAAATTTTAAGAAAATGAAGTTACAATATAAGACAATAATACGTTCAACTATTTTAGCTGTAGGCTGCTGCTGCATGCTTGCCGCATGTTCTACCGATAATGTTGATGATTTCTTGAAGAAAGTAGTAAAAGCTCCTCCTGCTTCTATTGAGTACAATGGCAAGGGACACTCACAGATATACGCAGTAAGTGCCGTACTTAGAATGGGGTTCAAAGGTGGTGACATAAAAGTTGGAAACTTTGGTGCCGACAACAGTATAGACAACACATACAAACAAGACTCGTACAACATGATAAGCGTGAACACGGATAAACCGACAGACTATCCGCTCATGCAACAAATTGAAATAAGTAAGGGCGACAATGGACAAATGCAAATTACCAGCCAGCGCGACCATTTTGATGTAGTTGCGTCAGATAAGGTTTATTATGGACTTGAGCTTACATATTATGGAGCCAACCACCAACAAATAAACGGTGAGTTCATACAGTTCTATTACAAGAAGAACGGCGACCCAGACCTCGACAATTCTACATTGGTACAGCACCAACACTTCTTTACCATTGGCAACGAAGTATTGGAACACAGCTACACTATAGATGGTAAAACCATATCCAAGAACAGTAAGCAGGGTTTTTATCCACACACGCTGGGCAAGAATCCAACATACTACCCAGAGCTTACCTTTGAGATGGAGGGCGACAAGCTAAAGCCTTGTGACATTACCACGACCAGCGCACTGCTTGCACCTGAAAGTGGGAACAAATCAGATAGTATGCCGTTTGACAGCGCGCTGATAGACAAAGCGATAAATATATTCCCTACGCTGAAAAAAAATCAAGCCACATGGACAGAAAATGGCTTTAAATTCTTTCAAACACTCACCATGCCACATGCGGCAAAATTTGCTAGCAAGTTGTTTAAATACCAATACCGAGATACCGACCCATTTGAGAAACAATTGGGATATGAGTATCAAGAAGGTAGCGGTGACGGTGGTGTTGTAACAGATGGTACAAACGCACTGAGACAAAGACAAGGCGATTTCGTGGAATTGCTGCACCAATGCAGGAAAATAGGTACAGGTCCAAACAATTTGGACAGAATGGGATTCAAGGGAGTTCTACAGTTTACCCAAGCCAACACCGAATTTGCTATGCAAATAAGCCTATGCAACATCGTATCACAAATGGATAAATCAAAGAATGCTATTTGGCCCAAATATGGAAATGATGATCCAGATGATGACTCAAAGACTTGTTCTGAAATTCCTACACTCGGATTTGGAGGAAGTAGAGGACTTTATAATTTTAATGGGATAAAATCAGAATGGAGCAATCACGACATTGACATTCCTTTAACATTCCGTGTCATTGCAGACATGAACGATGAAGCCGAGAAGTTCGTGGAAGATTTCAAAAAGTTCTATCCGCACATGGATACCAATGAAATCAAGAATTATTTCTTCAATCCTCAATATTTGCTGTCAAGGAATCGTAAGAATATATTCGTCATGTAGACTTCAGCTAAAAGGAAGGCATTTGCGCATCATCATTCCTCATATGGCTGCACGTTCTCCTAACTAAGGAAAACTTACATACACGGCTAAGAGGAGAAAGAGTATTTAGCAAAGTGCCAATTATACTGGACTATCTAATCAAGACATTTACATAAAATAATAAAATGAAAAAATATAGTTTTTGTTTCGTTCTTATATTGATACTATGTACATCATGTGATGATTTCATCTTTGGTAACATGAACATCGATTACAACGAAAACCCACTTGAACACAAAGAAGTACCACACAGCGGTGCGGATGCCATGGTTGACAGCTTGAAGAAAAAAGCTCCCTTTGGTGATGCCATGAGCAATCCCGACCAAGATGGCGCATTCAACAACTGGGCTCGCTGCTTAGTTATGTTCAAAGAGGGACACTCACACGGAGATGAAAAATTTCATGGCAATTATGTTTACCCAGCAGCGCCATGGAGACAAGAAGAATTTGTCATAGTAGAAAACAATTCACAAAAGTTTCCTACTGTAAAGGTGGAATGGGAAAAGAGTATTCAAACTGTTTTTGAAAAGAAGTTAGGCAAGCCTGCTCCCCAGCAACCTTACATTCGCCTTATAGGTGGAGATAAAAACCTTTGGGGTGTATGCTTGTACTTCTTGGATAAAGATGGAAAGTTGCTTAACGATGAGATATACAAGCACTCTGATGAGTATCAAATATTCTTTACCATCAGCGACGTTGACGATAAGGGTAACCCATACAAGATCGAAGACTGTAGAGGTACATGGGAAGTTGACAAAAATGGAAAAGATGGCAAAGTAGATGAGCATCCTGTCGTATCACCTTATTTCGAAGGAGTAGATAAGGATGAAAATTTAGGTCACGATATCTTCATGCGTAGACAAAATGCAACCAAGAATTTGTTTGAATATGCCTACCGTGACACATGGCATCAGAATGCCATGGCTGACGGTATGCGCGAGTTTTACAACATTAGGTTGCTGCCACCCCTTGATGCCACCGATGCTAATTCATGCGTTTCCTATGACAAGGACTGTGTAGGACTAAAAGGACACATCAACTTTTATTATGAGGCCAACGAGCCTACCTCTAACTTTAGGCCTGAAATAGATGGACGATATGGGACTGGAGAGAACAAAGATACATGGCCTTTCATGGTAAAAGGTTTTTCTGGTGAGTCGGTAGCATACAGCCGTCCTTCATACATATTGCCCTACTTCTATCTTTCCGTAAGAGTTATGAAATGTCAAAAGGGAAAGAAGGCATATATTCCTAAGGCTACCATTGCCAACAAGGAGCTGGACTATGCTGGATATTGGGATTGGATGAAGAGCGAAAAAGCCTGCGCACCATTCTATAACCCTTTCTGGCAATCGAAGAATACGACACTTGAGGTTCCTGAATGGAAAGAACTTATACGCTTTAATATACCAATCAAGGTGTATTGCAATAGGTTCGATTCCGATCCGACAAACGCATCACCAGCAGAACCATATTATTTCTACTTAGGTAGAGAGATTGGATTGACAGGAAAACAGGCATACGAAGCAAGCCAAAATGTTAAGACGCATGGCTTTGGCGCATTTGGTAACTGGTTCCTCTAATTCATACAATTATTATAAACAATAAAAATTATCAGAACAAATAAACAAAACAAGGATATGAAAAAAATAAATTATACCTTGATATTAGCCTTCATAGCTTTATCATCTCTATTCACAGCATGCCAGAGAAATGGAGATATGCCAGACATTACTGATGCTAATTCAACAGTGGATCACCTCATTTTCAAAGAAGTTTTTTACATTGGTTACTGCACTTATAGGGATTTGTCTTCCTTCCCCGGCGTCAAAAGCCAATATAGCAGATACGAGGATGCCAACTATCTGGTGATATGCAATCCTACCAATAAACCAATATCACTTGAGAATATGGCAATTGCTTGTCATGTTGTCGACCCAAGTATCCAATATTCATTCCAAAAAGACGGTAATGGAGATTTCACAAAGCGATACTATGGCATTGGAGGAATGTCGTACTTCCCCAACGACCCTGTGACAAAAAAGCCACATGTCATACAGCCAGGTGACAGTGTCATCATCGTGAATTATGCGTGCGATCACCAGAAGAAATTCCTTGCCGAGAATGAGACCACAGAAGAAGAGGCAAAGAAAAATTACTATGGCTGGGAGGCTCTGCCCGACTACAGCAAACTTCCAAAGGACAAGACCTTTGAATTGTGCAACCAGCATTCACCGAAAAATGGAATGTGCGACCCTAACGACAAATTTGACAACAAGGATATTCCAAATATGCGTGACCTTGTTTTGTGGACTGAACTACCATTTAAGGGACCAAGCCAGAGTATGCGTATGGCTTTAGTGAAACTTCCTGATGGCGATGCAACCAAACCTCATGCCAAAGACGAAAACGGATTTTATCCTGACGAATCGCCACGCTCTCGCTACAATTGGTATCGACTATATGATTTGTATGGAACCGAGCAGGATCAAATTAATGACGAGACAGATCCGCTGAAGAAAAGAGAACTGGAAAAGAACAGAAAATACCCAACGGCATACTACCACATGATATATAACACAACTGGTATGGGCGGCATCAATGCTATTGAGTTGAATTACAATTGGGTTGTCGACTTCCTTACCATTTGCCCTTCGACAGAGAAGAAAATGGACTTGCTGACAGGTCCAAGCTCTGTAACTGTGTATGATGCAACAGGACATCCCGTAATGGAAGGATCAGAAGAAAAGAAAGAAAAAGTATGGTGGTACGACAGAGGAACAGCAAGTGTCTGCAATAGGATATTTGGAATTAACGACTTTTCTAATCCCTCTTTCGATCCCTCACAATTACAAGGCGCACTGATTCGTCGCACCAATGGAAAAGGATTTGTAGCCGAAATGAGTTCTGCGCTGAACTTCACGAAAGGTGTACCATCATTGTGCAGACGCGACAGCAAGGGAAAACCGTTAGATATGACTGCATACTGGAAGGTTAATTCCATCAATGCACGTACCAAGAAGAATTAAGAGTTGAGACGTACAAGAATAACTAAACAACAATCATTGATATAAAGAAGACAAACAAATGAAGAAGATGATGTTATGCGCATTGGCAACAATTGCGCTTTTCGCAAACTGTGCACGTGACGGACAACCTGAAGAGAAGGAACATACCGCTGAGACAGAAAGCACGGACCTGATTATAAAAGACATTTACTATGCTGGGGACTTCGTGGAGACACCTTACGGCAATAAATCTGAAGAAACGGATGACAAGTTTATTGCCGTCTACAACCCTACCGACCATGACATAAGTCTTGAGAATATGGCTTTGGCACTATGTCAGTACAACGCCGTAGACAAAGTCAACTTTGAAAAGCCTAATTGCGATTATAGGCAGAAAGCATTTGGTGTTTCCAACATGATTGGTTTTCCCAAAGATAAAAGTGGCATGCCATACACCGTAAAAGCAGGCAAAACTATTGTTATTGCCATGAGAGCCATCAATCATGCGGAAGGATACAAGAAGTATTTGAAAGAGTATGGAGAAGATCCAGCTAAATACAAAGGTATCGAAAAACTGATCGACCTTTCCAAAGCCGACTTTGAATGGGGACAGAATGGTAACGAAAAAGTTCCACATATGACGTTCCTCTATTGTAAGGAAAACGACAAAGAGCAGGAAAAAAGAATGAAAGAGGACAAATCGAAAGTCGGAGTATGGGATGAAGACGACGATGAGTATGTACCTTTCGGATTTGAGCGTAACTTCACCATTGCGCTGATACGTTTGGCAGAACCTATTGAGAAGATAAAAGAGAATATGAACAATGCCAAAGTAAATGAAGCGTTGCTAAGAGAAATCGAAGATCCGATGGCAAAATATGGACGCTATGTCATGTGGAACGAAAGTGGACATCACTCACATTCACAAATTTTTATGTTCTTACCGAACCAATGGGTTGTTGACGCCGTAAATGTAAGGTTCAAAGGAGCTACTACTGAAAAAAGTTTCCCGATATCGGGTACACTGGACAAAGGTTGGAATGGCGTTTACGAAAAGGCTGATGATAAGATAGACGTTGGTGCAGGCAAGATGATTACTCGACGTTTTAATGGAAAAAGATTTTCCGATACAAACAACTCATCGGTTGACTTTGAGGTCAAGAAGGTGGTTGTACCTACGAAATAAGAAGGCATAGGCATTATAAATGCCTGCCTTCTCTTACTAAACTTCATAAAATAGGTTTTACCTAAATATGTTTAATTTAATGTTTTTATAGTATGAGAAAAATTTATATGTTAACAATGAGCCTGTTGGTTTGCATAGGTGCACTGGCAGACAACAATGGGTCTATTGGTGAAAATTTGAAATGGTCGTTTACCGATGATGGCACACTTACCATTAGCGGAAAAGGAGAGATGCAACACGCAGAAGGTAACTCTGTTTATGCATGGGGTGGTGAAAATCCGCAAGTAAAGCGCAACGACATCAAAAAGGTTGTAGTACAAGAAGGCGTTACGTCTCTTGCTGAATATATATGTTGGGACTTTGCAAACCTTCAAGAAGTAACGCTACCTAAGTCGTTGACCAAGTTGGGAAAAGAATGTTTCAAACATTGTACTGCGCTCAAATCCATAACATTACCAGACAACATCTCCATGATTGACGAGAGTGCTTTTGAGGAATGTAATGCTTTGGAAACCGTTACTTTCCCGAAGAATCTAAAAGAGATAAAGGCAAAAGCATTCCACACCTGCAATCTTAAGAAGGTAGACCTTTCGCAAACACAAGTAGAATCAATTGGCATGGGGGCTTTTGCCCATAATGCCAAATGCACAGAGGTGTACTTGCCAAAGACACTCAAAACGTTCTTTGGTACCGATGAGGGTGCTTTTGGTGACTGCAGCAGTCTAAAGAAAGCGGTGTGCCTTGCCGTCAATCCACCCCAAACCCTTGACGGAGGTGAAGACTTTATCAACGGAGGCATCAAAATGGATCCTGTTGATTATGTAAACATTTTCACTGGCTTTGATGACGAGTTTGTTTTGGAAGTACCAGCAGGAAGCGAGGAGAAATACAGAAACGCAAACGGCTGGAAAAATGTAGCCAACAACATTACTACTGGCATTCGCGGCGTCAAGGCAGCCCAGGCAAAAGTTGGCGTGTACGACATCACCGGCAAGAGATATATGAATCATGCAGATGCACAAACACTCAACACATTGCAACGTGGCATTTATATCATCAATGGAAAAAAGGTTTTAGTTAAGTAACGCACATTATTCCCCCACCCATAGAATGTATTAAAGATGTACCTAAGAAAACGTGCATAGAGACAACAAATTCCGTGCACCATAAAACAAAAGTTATTCTATACATACTGGAGGTGGGGATTTTTTATTTTATCAAATTTACCTTAGGCTATACCTCGTGTTACAAAAAAACACAAGATAAAAAAGACTATTGTTGTCCGTTAAAACTTTTTGAGCCTAAAAATTAGGACTGGATCCCTTCTGACTTCGTCACTTTTTCAAGACACATTTGTAAGTACTTTATAATCAATACTTATCTTTGTTGCTTAGGGTGACGTGCGAAAAGGCGAGTAAAGTAGCAAACTCGACTCCCCTTGTACGAGAAATAACCTGATTTTTTATATTCTTGCCAAGAAGTATTGAATGATTTATATTTCTGAGTGACACGAAGACAAAGTCAGGAAAAAGCAGTGGAAGTACAGAGAAATGAAAGATGAATTATACACTTTTAAGGACACTGCCAGAATCACTTTTTAGGGCGGTTCTATAAATTAGCTTTGACAGATTGTGAGACTATTTTTGAGGTCAATTTGTTTGTGAGTGAAGGAGTATAGCGAGCTATACGACTGAATGAACAAGCAAATTGAACCAAAAAGAGTCCACAAGATGACAAAACGTAAAAAGATTGACATAGAAAACTTTACGGTGGTAATTGATAGGACCACCCTTTATACCAATAAATTAAATATGAGGAAAATTTTTACATCTTTAGTGTTGCTATGCGCAACAACCTTGGCTTTTTCCGCCCCTGTTGGCAGACAACAAGCCCGACAAGCTGCATTGGCTTTTATCAAGAGCCATGCAAGTACTAACTCCCGGGTCGTTAGACGAGCTTCACAAGCCGCACCCTCGCTCAACGAGGTGGCAAGTACCAATGCCTACTATATTTTCAACGTAGGCAAGGGACAGGGCTTCGTCATCGCCTCTGCTGACGACCGCACGGCTGACGTGTTAGGTTATGCAGAAGAGGGAACATACGACGAGCAGCAATGTCCAGCATCGCTCAAGATGCTCTTGGCACAATATCGACAGGAGGTGCGCATGCTGAACAACATACCTACCACCACAAAGCCTGCCACCACGCGCGCCAGCAGAAAGCTGCAACCCATTGAACCGTTGCTGAAAACCACATGGAGCCAGTACGGTCCCTACAACCAACAAACGCCCATGCACAAAAACAAGCACTGTGTCACGGGATGTGTTGCCACGGCAGCAGCCCAAATTATGGGCTACTACCAGTATCCTAAGAAGGCTCCCGCCATGCCTGCCTACACGGCTCCGTCGGCTCATCTGCAAGTTCCCGAGCTTGCCGAGAGTACCTTCGAGTGGAACGACATACTGCCTTCGTACCGCATTCCCACCACCCAGCAGCAGCAAGACGCTGTGGCTAAGCTGATGAGATATGTGGGACAGGCGGTGTATATGGATTATACCGCTGATGATTCGGGCGCCGATTCCTACAACGTGATATTGTTCCTTACCCGATTGTTTGGATACTCTAAGGACATGCACCGTGTTTTCAGAGACCGTTACACCAGTGAGGAATGGTACAATCTGATATACAATGAGTTGAAAGCAAAACGACCCGTATATTACTTTGCCGAAGATGTGGTGTACAACTATGGTCACGCCTTTGTCTGCGATGGCTACAAGGAAGGCGACTACTTTCACATCAACTGGGGCTGGGGAGGTCAATTCAACGGCTACTATCGCCTATCGGTTCTTTCGCCACGCGAATATGGATTTACGCAACTGCCCAGTATCTACACACGCGAACAAGGAGCTATCATCGGATTCAGACCAAGCGAAGGTGCTGATGTATTTCCCAAAGTCGTTGACGTCAAGGAGATGACTCCCCTACAAGATCAAAGTCGCTCGAACAGCAGCGATGACTTCACGGATTTTGACATCACCATGAAATGCGTGAACAATTACGGCGAAGCCTTTGATGCCGATTGCGGCTTAGGCTTTTGGCAGGGAGGTAGATTGATAAACGCCGTACAGCTGTTCAGCTCAAAGTTCAAGCGCGACGGCAAGATACAAAAGAAAGAAGCGAACTTCAACATACCACACACCCTCGCCAACGGAAAGTACACCGTGCTACCCGTTTACCGCATACAAGGCGAAAGCGAATGGAAAGCCTGTGGTGGCATTGGAGACATGGCGCAGGAGATAGAGATTACCAACACGGAACTGAAGACCTCCACTGCCAAGCCTGTTTTAGAGGTGAAGAAAGTGGACGTGAAAGGTAGCAAGGAGGCAGGACGTCCCCTGTTCGTCACCCTCACTATAGAGAACAAAGGCGACGAGCTGTACGACACCTTCGACATGCTCTTCAAGTATAACTATGTAGCTTCCGCCACCACCTTCCTGCCGGCAGGACAGACGACGGACGTGATGTTTGAGCTGTATCCAAAGGAGGTTGGAGAGTTCGACTATTCCTTCGAATGTAAATCGGGCGCCACTATCAGCTCTAAAGGAAACATTACCATTACTGAACCTAAGTCGCAGAACCTTCCTTCGGTTAAGGTGAAAATCGAACAAAGTGAAGAAAACGCTTTCCAAGCTCCTGCTATGAGGGGGAAACTCATTGTCACCAACAGCGAGAATGCAGACTATTGCGGCGGTTTCGACATTGAGCTGCGTTGCAGGAAAGGCAATACAAACGAGGCTTACCTTGAAAACAAAATCTCGCTGGCAGACATCATTCCCGCCAATAGCACGAAGGAAATACCGTTCTCGATAGACAACGTTGTCGCTGGGGCACAATATGCCATTTACGTAGATGGCTATAAGGTCGAGAAAAAAGAAGACTTCATCCAGGGTGGGATGCAATACGTACCTAAATGGGAGCGCATTCTCAAGACACCGTTCTACATGGCAAAAGCCGCACCAGCAGCAATCACTGTTCCGCACATCAGCAATGAGCCGATGCTCATATACAACCTGCAAGGTGTGGTGGTAGGCAAAGGCGAACAACAGTTCGAGTCACTGCCAAAGGGCATCTACATCATCGGTGGCAAGAAACTAGTTAAGCGATAACCACCATCCTCATCAGCCCATTCATCTTTTCGACAAGGCACAGAAACTTTCTCGTGACCTTTTCGGAGTTGAATGGGTTCTTGCATGTCCTTGCATGAACAGCAGTTCTAAAAAAGTAGGCTAATATTGGATGCTTACAGCTTTAGCAATAAGGATAACAAAAGTGGCTTAATAATCAAAAGATAGAATAAAAAAACTCCATCTTTTGCTGCTGAACCAATAATAAAGCTATGGGAAAGGGCGAGGTATGAACAAAATTTTGCTCTGACTTTATAGCTGAAAGATTTTGAATGCTATAAAATCAGAGCAAAATAGGGCTTTGATACATTATATATTGGAACGATGAGCGTTTATTTTTCCTCTTCTTGCACCTCTTCTGAATTGTCGTTGTCAGCCTTTAATATTTCTTCAAAGTTAGAAATACCAGCGTTAATCAAGATGTCGTACCATTGCAACAACTTCTTTATATCGCTATTGTGTACACGGTCGCGGTCAAAGTCAGGCAGGATTTCAGCAAAATAATCTTGCAATTGTTTAGCTGAAGCCTTGCGCCAATTCAATGAAGTAGGCTTTGCTTCCTCTTTGTCACGCACATTTGCAAGCACTTGGTACAAAGGAACATCTTCGTTTTCGGTGAACATAGAGATGTCACTAAGACTTGTAACACGGTCGGTAGCAAATGTTGGTACACGTTTTTTCTTTTCATCGAGTGTTTCAACGATAAGATTCATTTTACCATGACTTACCAATTTATAAAGTCCAGGTTTGCCTGCTATTGAAAGAATTGTTTGTAACATATTTGTTTTTATTTTTATTATTGATTCGTTTAAATTATTTCATCAATTATTTGTTTGATTTGTGTGTCTAAATTTCTTTTTCCGTCATTCACGATTTCATAGTCGCTGTGTCTTAAAATTTCCTCTTGCGGTAACTGACGGTGTATCCATTCTAACGCTTTCTCTGGAGAAATATTGTCGCGTTGAACAATGCGTGCCACACGAATGTGTTCTGGAGCGGTTACGCAAACTACTTTCTCGATTGGTACACGATTGATAAAATCGCTTTCAAAGAGTATGGCACTTTCTAACCAATCGGCACCCGACTGCATGAAATCGGCTGCCACGGCTGGGTGAACAATGTTATTGATAGCTTGCTTATTGCTTTCGCTTTCAAGAAGGAATTTTGCAATGACAGATTTTTGTATGGTTTTGTTGATAAAAATAGGCTGTTTTATAAGCTGAAATAGCCTATTTTGCAATTCAATTGATGTGCGCATCAATTTTTTTGCTGCTGCATCGCAATCATAAACCTTGATGCCATACTTGCGTAGTTGGTTGCAAACATACGATTTGCCACTACCAATTCCCCCTGTTATTGCAACTTTCATTTCTGCTCAATAAGGTAATCGACCACATTTATCATAGGATGTGCATTGCGAACTCCGTTTGGTGTGGCTTGAATATAGACATGACATTTCTCTGCTTTTGTCTTTAAAATCTCATTGTAGTCTACTATTACTTTGAAGCCAATGGGTTGTAATTCGCGTGTCTCTATGTTTTTAGGCATAGAGCGAAGTCGTTGTGCACCAACAGCAAACCTTACTTTTATTTTTCCAGGGAAGATTCTCATCGTCTTATCAGTCGGAACGTTAATGGCTTGAATAGGAACTTCAACGTATTCTTCCGTCAAAATATCAGGATAAAGTTGCATTTTTACACGATAGGGGAGTGGCTTTGCATTCTTTATTTTGGCTATCTTGACTTCTTGCTGTTGCATTTCCGAGAAGTTTAACACCTCAACTCGTTCTGTAGAAACGTACTGAATGCTATCTAAGACCTTCTTTGTTGCGTATATCGTTACGCTGTCTGGGGTAAATTGCACCCTTGAAAGATAGTAGCCTTCGGCTGGAATTGCCATACCTTGCAGTCTGATTGGCACCTTTTTATGTTGTCCATAATTGTAAGAATAGGTAAGATTGTTAGCTTTTACGCTTACAATTTTTGAGCTGGAATACAGTTGTTGTTGTACCAATCGTTGAATTTCACTTACCAAAATCTCGCCGTTATTGCTGCCTTTATTGCATGTTTCGAAATCGAAAAATAGTGGTCGGAAATCTCCTCGGAACATGTAACTTCCTATGACATAACCTTTATCACGCACCACGACCTTTACCACAGAATCTACTTCGCCCGTTAATACCACATTTTTAGGTATCCCCGCCAAGCGCAAATCTATGGTAAATTCTCTCTCATAGTAGTCGTCAAGCACGTTTGTTAGCCAAAACAAACCGCTCAGCATGAGAAAGAACAAAAAAATCAGAAACTCCTTGTTGAATATTCTCGACACGAAGTTCCTGAAAAAGCCTAATGTATGTAGTGTTTTACCCACCATTTGCAAACCATTTTCAATTTTGCAAACCTAATTATTTAGCTTGATTCATGCGCATTGCTTCAGCATCGGCAAAAACATAGCCTTTGTCTACTGAAATAACAACACCACGTGCAATTTCAACATCAATTTTATTGGCTGTCAAATCAACACGCTTTACAATGCCAAAGATACCACCTCCGGTAACGACAGAATCACCTTCTTTCAGTGCATTTTGGAAAGCACGAATTTGTTTTTGTTTCTTTTGTTGTGGGCGAATCATGAAAAACCACATGATAGCGAAGATTAGAATCATCATAACTATCATTGGCATTGCGCCGCCTGACTGTCCTGCAGCTTGTGCAGCAAGTAAAAAAGCTGTATTCATTTCTTATTTATTGATTAAAATTCTTTGTTTTCATTTTCATTCATTTCATCTTGATAACCATTCTCTTCAAAATGATTCTTTTGAGGAGTGAAGCGTTGGCGATGAGGACGATTGTATCCTTGGTTATTTTGCATTCGTTGCGGTTGTCTACGTTCTGGCAACTGCTTGAATATAACCCCAATGTCAAACAAATAGCGAGCAATAGCATCGAGCATACCATTGATATAACTTCCACTTCTTGGGGTACTATAAAGTTTGGCAAGCTCAACGTATTCGTTAATTGATACCGAAACTGGTATGTTGGGGAAATTAAGCATTTCTGCAATGGCTATTTGCATGATAACAATGTCCATATAAGCCAAACGCGAGAAGTCCCAATTTCGACTTGTTTCGCTCATGTAACGTTGATAAGTATCTGCATTTAAGATGGTTGAACGGAAAAGTTTGATTGCAAAATCTTTATCTTCTTCGTCCTTAAATTCAGGCAATAATTCTTGATTTGCTTTGTTGGCTGGGTCAAAACGCTTAATGGTTTTTACGACAAACGTATCAACAATTTCTTTATCATCGTTCCAATACAAACTCTTTTCCTCAAGAATAGCGTCTAAATCTTCATTGTCTTGAATCAATGCTTTATATAATTTGCGCCATAACTCTCTGTCAATATCGTACGAATCTTCCTCGCTTTCCATGAATTCTTGGTAGATAACCGATTGTTCAATTTGGTCACATATTTTACGAACAGTTTCCATGTCATCGTTCCAATGATGTTGCTGTCCTTCCATAAATGCGTTCAACTGTTTATTTTCTTCGAGTTGTACAGCGAACTTATTGAAAGCGAAGCGTTCAGAAGGAGTTTCAGTGCCTTCTCGTTTTGCCTTATTCGTTAGAATCTCTACGCGGCGGCGCTCCTCCTGCGTTATTGAAACAATGAGCGATAGAAGATAATTATACAAGCCATACGCCTTTGATAAACTGAAAAGAAGCTCTTTTTCTGCTTTATCAATATTACGATCCCCATTTTGGTAGTAAGCGTAGGTTAACTGTACGACCTTTATTCTTATTAAATCTCTATTTATCATTGCCCTATAAAAGTTGTGTTTCGTTATAATCTATTGTTTTGCAAATGTAAAAAAAATATGTGTTCCATGCAAGAGAATGTCCTTTTTTCTTGATTTTTAGGCATTATATAGGCATAATATTTGTGCATTTACGGAAAAAGGAGTAACTTTGCACCGCTTTTTGCAAATTGAGAACAGCAATTTATGGGATTTTTACAATCCTTTGTTTGCAGTATCAGTGTGTGATGGCGAATTAAATATTCATTAATTTAGAGTAACACAAACAATGAAACAAATTCAAATTTCAGGTAAGAAGCGTGAGATTATTGGCAAGAAAGCCTCTAAGGAACTCCGCAAAGAAGGTTTAATCCCATGTAACCTTTATGGTGAAGTAAAAGAAAATGGCAAACCAGTAGCTTTAGCGTTTGCATCTCCTATGGCAGAGCTTCGCAAGTTGGTTTATACTCCACATATCTATGTTGTAGAGTTGACCATTGACGGCGAAAAGCATTTGGCTGTTATGAAGGAAATTCAATTCCACCCAACTACAGATGCTGTTCTTCACATCGACTTCTACGAAGTAAACGAAACTAAGCCTATTGTAATGGGTGTTCCTGTTAAGCATACAGGTCTTGCACAAGGTGTTCGCGATGGTGGTCGTATGAACATGTCTATCCGTAAAATCAACGTTAAGGCTCCTTACTCTCACATTCCAGAAACGCTCGAAATCGATGTTACTAATCTTCGTATCGGTAAGAGTATCAAGGTTGGCGATTTGAGTTTCGAAGGTCTTGAACTCGTAACTCCAAAGGAAGTTGTAGTATGCTCTATTAAGGCTACTCGTAACTCTGTTGCTTCTGCTGCAAGCGAAGAAGAAGACGAAGAATAAAGTTGAACAACATTGGACAAATATCTAATATGTGGCTTGGGGAACCCTGGGCGTGAGTACGAGGGAACTCGCCACAATACAGGATTTATGGTATTGGACGCCTTTGCTAAGGCGTCCAATATTGTTTTTGAGGACAAGCGTTATGGCTTTATTGCCGAAACAATGCTTAAAGGGCGCAAGATAATTCTGCTTAAACCTACTACTTTTATGAATCTTTCTGGCAACGCAGTACGCTATTGGTTGGAAAAAGAAAAGATTGATGAGAAACGTTTGTTGGTTATTTCTGATGAATTAGCCCTTCCTTTAGGTGCCTTTCGTTTGAAAGCTAACGGTTCAAATGGTGGACATAATGGCTTGGGACATATCCAACAACTCATAGGACAAAACTATGCTCGCCTCCGTATGGGTATCGGAAACGACTATCCGAAGGGCGGACAGGTTGATTGGGTATTGGGTAAATACACGGAAGAGGATATGAAAACGCTTCAACCCAGCATTGATACAGCAGTAGAAATCATTAAAAGTTTCGCCCTTGCAGGTATCAACATTACAATGAACCAATTCAATAAATTAGGAAAGAAATAATGAATGAGGTTGCACGAATAGATAAATGGTTGTGGGCAGCACGCATTTTTAAAACACGCAGCATAGCATCTGATGCGTGTAAAAACGGACGTGTAACTATCAAAGGAATCAACGTTAAACCTTCGCATACCATAAAAGTAGGCGATGTAATTAGCGTTAAGAAACCACCCATTACTTATTCGTTCGAAGTATTAAAACCCATTGAAAGCCGTGTAGGTGCTAAACTTGTGCCAGAGGTCTACAAAAATGTTACCGATGCCAAGCAATACGAATTGTTGGAGATGAGTCGGATTAGTGGATTTATTGACCGTGCTCGTGGAACAGGTCGTCCTACCAAGAAAGACCGTCGTCAAATAGATGCTTTTGTAGAGCCTGCCATGTTTGGTTTCGACGATTTTGATGACGAGGACGAATAATTTTAACCGAAAACGCACTTATAAAAAATATGGTAAACATCGCAATTTTTGTGTCAGGAAGTGGAAGTAACTGTGAAAATATTATTCGTTATTTCCAACAAAACAATGAGGTTAATATTGCATTGGTGATTAGTAACAAGGCTGATGCTTACGCTCTTACACGCGCAAAGAATCTGAATGTGCCTTCCATTGTTTTGCCAAAAGCCGAATTTAACGACCGTACAAAGGTTTTAAACCTTATGAAGGAAAACAAAATTGACTTTATAGTTTTGGCTGGTTTTCTTCTCATTATCCCCGATTGGCTCATTGATGCTTACCCAAAACGTATGCTCAACCTTCACCCCGCCTTACTTCCTAAGTTTGGTGGCATTGGTATGTATGGTCATCATGTCCATGAAGCTGTGCGCAAAGCCAACGAAACCGAAACAGGTATGACCGTTCATTGGGTTAGCAATGTTTGCGATGGAGGCGAAATTATTGCCCAATTCCGCACGCCAATAACTCCGAATGACACGCCAAACGATATTGCCGACAAGGAACACGTTTTGGAAATGGAACATTTCCCACAGGTTATTGAAAGTGTTTTAAAGCAAGAAGGGTTGATAAAGTAATGCTCTAAAAGCCTCACCCCAACCCTCCCCGTTGGGGGAGGGAGTGTAAATAAAAAAAAGGACAAGTCGGACGGGTCAGACAAGTCCGACAATGGAGAATTAAAACAAAATTTTAAATTAAATTACACTTATAACCCCAACTAACAAGCAAAGTTGCGCTCCTGCCCCCATCGGGGAGGGTTGGGGAGAGGTTTTTAAGTTTACCTTTGCAACCTACTAATTCCGTCTTTCCTAACATTTGTTACGCCTTTTATTTTATTGAAATAGGTAATCGCCTTCTCTATATCCCAATCTTCTGGAGTTTTAATCGTCAAACTATTAAACTCTTTATGGTCGTAAACAATTTCGCAATCTTTCTTTTCAATTGCTTTTTTCAAGGCTTTATCGCCTTTCTTCTCATCGTAATTGATAATCAATGTGTGATTTTTCTGCGCTCCAGTGCTTTCTTCATCGCCACTATTGAGTATTTGTTCCATGATAGGACACTGCGCCGAAACGCTTGACGAGCAAGCTAAAAAGATGCTTGCTGCTACTAAACTTAATTTTAAATTGTTCATATTTTTATTGTTTTTGATTATTGGACGAGTCGGACTGGCCAAACAGGTCGGACTAGTCAGACAAAGGGAACTTTAAGCCTATGGGACTTATTTCCTTTAAGTCTTTTTTTACTACTATTCTTATGTTTTCTTTCATTTCATCGAATGATAGTTTATTGTCTTCTTTTCGTTGTTCTTTTTCTTCGGGTGTTTCCTGCGCTTCTTCCTCTTGTGGCAATTCTTCAGGAACATTCCTATCAAGGAAAACTCCTTCGTTTTGGTAAGCATAAATTATTCTTGCTCTGTCGGCAGGGTCAAGTATAAAGCGGCGCAATATGTCTGATAGGTTTGTTACAACAAATCGTTTCTTTTGTTCTTCGCCTTTTATTGTTTTCAAAAACGCTGCTGCCTTTGCCTTGTCTATTGTGCTTATCAATTCTTTCAGTCTGCCTTCATTGATATTCCCTTCGACAACCTTGTCTATCAAGTCTTTTAGTCTATTAAGCTCTACGCCCAAAGCCTCAGCCAAACTGAAAACCAACTTATCGCATTCTTGTTTCTGATATTCAAGAATATAGTCTTGCATGGTTTTCCCATGACTTACAATAAGGTCGCCACTTTCTATATCGTGCAGAATGCGTTGTGCTGTGCGCTGGTCTTGTTGCGAATAGCCTGCAAAAGCAGTATGCAATTCCGACAAAGCCGCTTTTACCAAATCGCTGTCGGCTCCTGTTGTATAAAGGTCTTTTACAAACTTCATGAACTTCGAATTGATATACTCCGCATCGATAGTTCCTGCGCCTGTTTCGGTAATGTATGCGTCCAATTGGTAAACATCATCGTCGCCATCGTCGCCGTCATTTGGTTTCTTTTGGAAGAGTTCACGATAGCGAGCCAACAACACTTTGTAGGTTTGCTCGTCTATCTCCATTTTCAACGTAACATAACCATTAGCGTGTTTAAACTCATATTCCGTATTTTCCCAAACAAAACCCTGCATTTTGGCAGCCTCCAATTGTTTTGTCATCTCGCAAAACTCCTTTGCAAACTTCCTTTTTGCTGCTTCGGCTTGTGGCAAAGTGGCATAATACTCAATGCTTTCTGTCGTAAATAATTGGTCTATTACTCGAAACGCTGTGTTTATCTTTTCTAATTTATCCTCCAACGTATCGGTAAACACCAACAAAGGTTGGTCTAATTACAATTGTTCATTGACTACTACAAATGTAAGAACTTTATTGCAAAATACGCTTACATTAAGCAAAATAATAGCCCTTTTAAGGGAAAAAGACAATTATTCCATGCGGTTTTAGCTAATTATTAAGTTGTTTTGCCTAACTTTGCAGCTATAATCAAAGTCAATTACATACCAAAATCAAAATGAAAGAATTGGAACTTAAATACGGTTGTAATCCAAATCAAAAACCATCACGCATTTTTATGGACGAAGGCGAATTGCCTATCGAAGTGCTAAATGGTCGTCCTGGTTACATCAACTTCCTTGATGCACTGAATAGTTGGCAACTTGTCAAAGAATTAAAAGCTGCTACGGGCTTGCCTGCTGCTGCTTCCTTTAAACACGTTAGTCCTGCTGGGGCTGCCGTTGGTTTGCCTTTAAGCGATACATTGAAGAAGATTTACTTTGTTGATGATGTTGATTTTAAACTCACTCCATTGGCTTCGGCATACGCACGAGCAAGAGGTGCCGACCGTATGTGCTCCTATGGCGACTTTTGTGCCTTGAGCGACACTTGCGATGAGGCTACAGCACGATTGATTAACCGCGAAGTGAGCGATGGCGTTATTGCGCCTGGCTACACGCCAGAGGCACTCGAAATCTTCAAAAAGAAACGTAAGGGCAACTATAATGTCATCAAAATTGATGCAAATTATACGCCTCAACCCATAGAACGCAAACAAGTGTTTGGCATTACTTTCGAACAAGGACGCAACGAGGTAAAACTCAACGACCCAGCATTGTTTGAAAACATACCAACCCAAAATAAAACGTTCACCGAAGAGGCAAAACGCGACCTTATGATTGCCCTTATCACGTTGAAATACACCCAGAGTAATTCGGTTTGCTATGTGAAAGACGGACAAGCTATCGGTATTGGAGCAGGACAACAGAGCCGCATTCACTGCACCCGTTTGGCTGGAAGCAAAGCCGATGAATGGTGGTTGCGCCAATGTCCTAAGGTGATGAACCTTCCGTTTAAAGAGGGAATACGCCGTGCCGACCGAGATAATTCTATCAACATCTATATTTCGGACGAATACGAAGATTTGCTTCAAGAGGGTACATGGCAACTTTTCTTCACCGAAAAGCCAGAGACATTGACCATAGAAGAGCGCAAAGCATGGATAGCAAAGAACACAAAAGTAGCTTTGGGTTCGGACGCTTTCTTCCCTTTTGGCGACAATATTGAGCGTGCGCACAAGAGTGGCGTTGAATACATAGCACAAGCGGGCGGCAGCATTCGCGACGACCATGTTATTGATACTTGCGATAAGTACGGCATTGCAATGGCATTTACAGGCGTTCGTCTGTTCCACCATTAATAAAATAGATTGGGCAATACGCGCAAAGTCCAATAATATAAACAGAAAGAATAATAAAAATGAGCGAAATTGATGAAATCATAGAAGGCGGAATGGTTTTCCGTGGTGCACCAAAGCCCAAGGTCGATGATGGCAAAGTGAAGACCAAAGCCAAGAAAAAGAAGTATATTACAGGGGCGCATGGCTCTGGTAGTGCCAAACAGAAGGCTAAATATCGCCAACAAAGAGCCAATCGCCACAAGTAAATATTACACTTCATGCAGATGCACATCGCAAACAGACTAAAACAGACTGTTTTTTTGCTCAAAACCTATTGTTTTGCATTCCAAAACAATAGGTTTTGAATTTTTATCTTTTTATTTGAAGGCGATGATATTCTATTTTACAAAGTATATCTCCCCTATTTATCCCTCTTCTTAGAAAAAAGAGAGCAAGATGCTTGGTATCTTTATCCAAAGAATCTAATGTCCCATAATTGCTTATTAACGATTTATAAGTATCGTAATTAGCTGGAACATAGTGGTATTTTGTTGCCATAATAAAAGAATAGTAGAATATTTTAGAAGGATCGTGTTGGTAGTAGCTTTGATAATTCTCTAAAATACTTTTATAGGCATTTGTATCTCCACGTTCTATTACATTTTTCTTTTCCTTATATAAATTAGCAGCATCAGTATAACGTACATACGGATAGCTTATTAAATTATCATAATGGAGTAATAATCCAAATAAAAACATTATGGCAAATAAAATATATTTCTTCATTACACTAAAAAAAAATTAATCGTTAGCTAAACTATCTAATTGCACATCGTAGAAATCTCTACCGTCCATTTGCATGCCAAATAGATGATCTTTCATATCGTGAGTCTGGGACGCACGTTTCACATAATCTAAAAGCATATCATTAAAAAAGAAGAGGGTATTATCGTCCATAACTGCATGTTTATGTAATATATTTTCTAAAAAACTATATGTATAACCAAAACCTAAAAGAATATTATACCGATTAGCTGCAATAATATCAAAATAAAGTGCTTCGTTACGAGCAACGTCTAAACCATCATAGTAAAACCTTATCGTTTCATAATTTTTATATCCGCCATGTTTAATAAATTGCTGCTTACATTTTTCAATTTTTTCTTGTTCAGGATAAGGCGTAGCAACCACTTGATAAAATTCTTCGTGAAACATTCTTATCATAGCATTACAGAATATTCCTAAGAAAAAGAATAATAACGAAAGTAGAATATTTTTTTTACAAATCATATTATTTAGGGTCTGCTGAATTATTATCTCTTCACAGACAGAGGGTAGCAGACGTAGCCCCTCATAGTGACGATAATGATGAAAAACCACCAGATTTCGGTCAGGGCAAGACAAAGTTCCCTGAGGAACTTCATCACGTTTTTAACGAAGTAGCACATTCCTGTCCAGCATCGTGCTGTATCTGGAAGCTTGGCTCTTATGTCATTGGCTCGATAGATTCTCTTGCCAGTACCGAATGAGCATTCGATTTCATTGCGCTCCCCGATGGCTTTGGCCATTCTGGATTTCATCTCATCTGAAGGAGGATCCTTCGGTGGTCGCCCTAACGGTTTGCAGTATGAATGGATTTCAAAATCCTCAAGTATATCTCGGTTTGACCTGTTTAGGTAAATCTTATCCGCAAGGATGGTGGCCGGAAGATAGCCGAAGCGTTCTTTGAAAAGTTGAATCTGTAGCAAGAGATCCTGGCTCTCGTTGTAGGCATCCCAGCTGTGGTGGTCGATGAACGTATAGCCCTCGACTATGCTTGCACCTATCTTGGCCCCGAACTCAGTCCTTGCCTTAGCCTTTCCACGGACAATGGCACGGACGTGTGGCTGAAAGATGCTCAGTATGCGGTCTGCACAAGTATGAGTCTTTGACCTGTACATCTCCTCCTGCTGATGGTACATCGTGAGGATTGCAGTCAAGGTGCGTTTCTCATATAGGAATAGGCTCTCGTAGTACGTCTTGTTCTTTGCAAGCAAGTCCATTAAGATGCGGATGTCCTTGCGCAAGTAGTTGAGCATCACCCCGATAGTATCACGCACCATCTTGCCTTTCTTCTTGGCTTTCTTGACAAGCTGAAGGTATGCCTGACGTGCATGCTTGTAGTTCGTGCGTGGCTTGTGCAGCTCAAACATCTCGCACACCTTTATAATATAGTCGGTAACCTTGCGGCAACCATCATGTATTATATCAACGTCAACAGGATAACGCATCTCTGCATCGGCACAGGTAGCATCAATCTTCAGCACTCCCTTGTGCTCGCGACCTTTTGAGTCGGTGAAGGAAGCGGCATTCGGATCCTCTGGTTTCGGAGCCGGCGGGTCCTCATCATTCCTCTTCGCCTCTTCTTCTTCACGCTTGCGTTTCTCTTCAAGAAGACGCCTCTGCTTGTCGAGAAGCTTGACTGTCATCTTGTTGAGTTCTTCCTCTGAGATTCGCTTGCGTATCGTGACGAATAGGCTCGGGTCGAATATAGGCTTGTCGGTGAACTCATGCAATCCACAAAAGTACTGCATGTAGGGACTCTCTCTGATAATCTCGATGGTCTCGGCATCACTCAGGTTTAGTTTGTGCTTGATAATCATTGCGCCGAGAATCATGCGTGCCGGCTTGTTCCCTGCACCTTTCTTCTGATTGTCCAACCTTGAGTTGTATTCCTTCTCAAGTTCTGTCCATGGAAGAAGGTCACCGAGAGCCACCCATCGGTTTGTCTTGTCCAACTCATCAAGGGATGAGCGGAGCAAACCGAGGTCAAGTTGCTTGTATTTTGGAGCGTAAAACTTCATCTTGCTATGGATTTAACTATATAAAGGTACGATTTTCTAGTTAAACAAACAAAGAAATAAAGTTATATAAACTTAAATATCAGA
Organism: Prevotella disiens; assembly: GCF_900454955.1. Classification (NCBI taxonomy): domain Bacteria; kingdom Pseudomonadati; phylum Bacteroidota; class Bacteroidia; order Bacteroidales; family Prevotellaceae; genus Prevotella; species Prevotella disiens. The sequence continues at coordinate 803,837 of NZ_UGTL01000001.1, forward strand.
GAGTTATAAATTATTCAGTAAACACTATTTAAATAAAGTTCCTATCTTATTGATCAGACTATCCCAATTATTGCTCAGTCTATCCCATAGTGTAGAATAATTAAAACCGCGAGAACCTGGCTGTCCCTTACTCTTAAAATCACCAGAATATTTCGTATAATATTCTCCATTCTTATATGCTTTCCATACACCTACATCGTTTTTGTATCAATAGTTCGTTAAAATTTGAGTATATGGCTGGCAGCCTAAGGCTGCGTAGCCATATACTCAAATTTTAACGAACTATTGTTAATTACTTGAACAACATTTTTCATTTTACAAAGCATTCAAGAGTAATACGCTGACCACCAAAAGTAAAAAAGCTGCCAACAGCATTAAACGTGTATTCTTTTGCCATTTCTTTATTATTTCAGGTGGTAATTGCTTAAATTCTTTGAAGTATAAACGATACTTCTCTTTGTGTATTACAGAAAACCAAACTAATAATTCAAAAAAAATTGTAGAGTAAAAATCATAATCTGATGAATAAGAAATATGAAATATTTTATAAATTAAATTATGAATAATAAGTAATTGCATCACAAGAATTGGAGAAAGCCACATCATAATAATTCCAGAATTCAAACTTGGACTGTAAGCAGGTAATAATCGCTCATATTTAACACAAAAAAGATAAATGACATAATGTAATATATTAAGATTATATTCTATTTTTTTCCACATAATAATTTATTTATAAATCTCATCAACAATATTTTCTCCCACTGATTCTCCTAAAATTTCACCGCAATATCCGCCTAAAAGTGAACCGATAACGGAACCTGGTATTGCACCAATACCACCAAACCATGAGCCAACACCTGCCCCAATCGTAGCACCATGAGTAGCACCGTAAATACTAAAGCCTAAACCAAAGCCACTACTTGATGCTGCCTTCGCTGTATGATATCCAATTTGACCTCCATCTTGTTCATAACCTTGCGTAATCCTATATACAGCGACCCCAACCGAAAGACCACAACCTAAATTTGTCGCATATCTTCCATACTTGTAAGTTCCACTCAATTTATCTAATCTATTTACTAAGGTCGTATTTTGCTTAATTTGTGCAGAAAAGGCAGCACTAACAACTGCTCTTCGATAAACTTTAGAACCAAATCCTCCTATTGTTCCAAGTCCCCATGTATTAAAAATATTTGTGAAATCAAAAAAAGAAGATAGATTTTGACTTGACATAATTGGCGTATAGTCAAAGGCTGTTTTCATAATACCATTGCTCATAAAATTGGCATTATCATATAATGTGATATTTTCACCAGTAGTAGCAATGTACGAATACCCCAAAGGTCTGTAAATAGCAGATTTGCCATAATATAGTTGTGCCGTTTCTTCGTCTATAATACGTCTATCATACTTCATTTGTGTGTCACTTTGCACCCAATCCATCTCCATACCATTTGGGTCTATCCGATTCATAGGATTATTTCCACAATACGCATAAGGACTGACATTATAATACTTCTCCGCTAAAGGATCTACCACATGCCACCTACCCAAGGCTGCATCATAGTTGCGAGCACCATAGTCGTACCAATCTAAACCATTAATGCGGTCGAGTTCCTTACCATTATATTTGTAAGTCTGCGTGTCGCCACCCGTACTTTCGCCCATAAGTCCACCAAAGGTCTTATAATTAATTACTTGAACAACATTTTTCATTTTACAAAGCATTCAAGAGTAATACGCTGACCACCAAAAGCAAAAAAGCTGCCAACAGCATTAAACGTGTATTCTTTTGCCATTTCTTTATTATTTCAGGTGGTAATTGCTTAAAATCTTTAAAATATAAACGATACTTATCCTTATGCAATACAGAAAACCAAACTAATAAATAAACCTTAATTCCGCAACACTATTATAACTTAAACTTTTTAAGTACCTGAGCAACAAAAAGTTGCCCAGGATTTTGCCATGTCAAAGAATTCACTTATCTTAGTGTTGCAAAACAAGCAAGCAAAACTCTGATATGGCATGGCAAAAATACATATTAAATCCGATAAACTCACTCCTTTTGGAGGAATATTTTCAATCATGGAGCAATTTGACTCCACATTGTCATCTGTAATCGACTCGACCCTCGGTCTAAGGTGTAGATCATTCGGTTATCAGTACAGCGAAATCATCCGTTCACTCATGAGTATCTACTTCTGTGGTGGCTCATGTGTTGAGGATGTCACTACTCATTTGATGAGCCATCTCTCGCTTCATCCGACACTTCGAACTTGTAGCTCTGATACTATCCTCAGAGCGATAAAGGAGCTGACGCAAGAAAACATTTCATACACATCAGATATGGGCAAGACCTACGATTTCAACACGGCTGACACTCTCAATACTTTACTGCTCAATTGTATGTTTGCATCTGGCCAACTGAAAGAGGACGAGATGTATGATGTTGATTTCGACCATCAGTTCATAGAGACAGAGAAGTATGATGCAAAGCCTACATACAAGAAGTTCCCTGGTTATCGCCCTGGCGTGGCGGTTATTGGCGACTTAATCGTTGGCATTGAGAATAGCGATGGCAACACAAATGTTCGTTTTCATCAGAAGGACACGCTGAAGAGGTTCTTTGAGAGATTTGAACAGAACGGCCTTACTATCAATCGTTTCAGAGCTGACTGTGGATCATGTTCCGAGGAAATCGTAGAAGAAGTAGAGGAACACTGCAAATCCTTCTATATCCGCGCAAACCGCTGCAGTTCGCTCTACAATGAAATCTTTGCTCTCAGAGGTTGGAAAACTGAGGAAATCAATGGCATTGAGTTCGAATTGAACTCTATCCTTATTGAAAAGTGGAAGGGTAAAGCATACCGACTTGTGATTCAAAGACAGAAACGGTTGGATGGTGTATTGGATCTCTGGGAAGGAGAATACACATACCGTTGTATCCTGACTAACGACTATGTATCTTCCGTAAGAGAGATTGTCGAGTTCTATAACCTTCGAGGGGGAAAGGAACGTATCTTCGATGATATGAACAATGGTTTCGGATGGGACCGATTGCCCAAATCCTTCATGGCAGAGAACACCGTGTTCCTTCTTCTTACAGCACTTATCCGTAACTTCTACAAGGCCATTATCCAAAGACTTGATGTAAAGAGGTTCGGACTCAATACAACAAGCCGCATAAAAGCGCTTGTCTTCAGGTTTGTCTCTGTACCAGCAAAGTGGATCAGGACATCAAGGCAGTATGTGCTGAATATCTATACTTGTAACAATGCTTACGCGGATGTGTTCCAGACAGATTTTGGATAACGCCTACAATTTATGGGTATGATACTGCGTATTGCCTCAAGTCGCATTGTGGGGTAAGGGGATGTTGTAGGCTGAAGTGGGGGATTTCAGTTCTAATTATCTGCAAATTCAGTAATGAGAGGATGTGTACACGCAAGAAGGACGTTGAAAAGTTAAGTTGCGGATTTGAGGATAAAATGGGATCGTAATTACTAAAAATAATTCAATGATAGGTGGATGATTATTTACTTTGTAAAACAATAAGTAACTGTTAAATATAATGATTGAAGGAATTACAGTCAGTATCATCAATATATTTCCAGAATTATGACTTGGACTATAACCTGGTAAAAAACGCTTGTATTTTATACAATATACATATATAACATAGTGGAATATGTTCAAATAGTATTCTATTAATTTCATATACGACTTATTGATAGAAAATTTCATTTACTATATCTCCTATACCCTTTCCGATTTTATCACCCAAATATGTTCCTATAATTCCTCCAATAATAGAACCTGGAATTGCACCAAATCCTCCACATAAATAGCCTATAGTAGCTCCCAACTTGGCTCCTTGAGTTCCACCATAGATTCCCATACTAATTCCGAAGCTATTTTCAGCTATAGCCTTTGTGGTATTATAATGAATTCTATAACCATCCTGTTCATAACCTTTAAAAATATTAAAAGCTCCAGTAACAATGGATACTCCAGTTCCTAATTTTCCTATCTTTTTTGCATACTTGTAAGTTCCACTTAATTTTTCTAAACTATTTACTAAGGTCGATTTTTGATAAAATTGTGCAGATAAGGCAGTGCTTATAACTGACGCTCTATAAGCATTAGAACTAAATCCCCCTATTATTCCAAGCCCCCAAGTGTTAAAATTATCTATAGAGTCAAAAAAAGGAGATAAATTTTTACTTGATATAATTGGCGTATAGTCAAAGGCTGTTTTCATAATACCATTGCTCATAAAATTGGCATTATCATATAATGTGATATTTTCACCAGTAGTAGCAATGTACGAATACCCCAAAGGTCTGTAAATAGCAGATTTGCCATAATATAGTTGTGCCGTTTCTTCGTCTATAATACGTCTATCATACTTCATTTGTGTGTCACTTTGCACCCAATCCATCTCCATACCATTTGGGTCTATCCGATTCACAGGATTATTTCCACAATACGCATAAGGGCTGACATTATAATACTTCTCCGCTAAAGGATCTACCACATGCCACCTACCCAAGGCTGCATCATAGTTGCGAGCACCATAGTCGTACCAATCTAAACCATTAATGCGGTCGAGTACCTTACCATTATATTTGTAAGTCTGCGTGTCGCCACCCGTACTTTCGCCCATAAGTCCACCAAAGGCATAGTAATGGTTCACCTGTTCCACCTCGCCATTAGCATTCACCACCATACGATTATTGCCCAAATGGTCTTGTAAGTAATAGTGGTAAACAGGTGTATCGTCAATCGAAGTGATGTAACCACCATCGAAATTCAAGCGTGTTGGGTAACCACCATCGAAATTCAAGCGTGTTGGAAATACAGATAAAGACTTTTCCATGAAATATTGTATGTTATCTGCGTATACATCAAAGCCTCGCCATTCTAAAAAAGCATTTTCAGGTAGAGTAGTTGAGCCCATAGGCACATATATATTGACAGGAGAAATTATGTGGCTTACGCTCAACTTTCTCCCCACAGCATCATACCCATAGTGGGCTTGGTCTCCGTGGCTATATTGTATCATTGACGGCAAATTTAGAGAATTATATTCAATTTTTGAAATTTTCTTGTTAAAATCTTGTGTCATGTTGCCATTGGCATCATAAACATACTCCGTTTCCGCATCAGCACCATCGACAAAATGAAAAGCACTATAATAAGTCACGGAGGAATCGGCAGTATCCGTAACCTTCATAAGTTGGTTATTATTGTAGACATACGAAAGATTGTCTATCAGTCCAAAGCCATTATCAGATTTCCCATATCGTTGGAGCGTTGTGATATTGCCCACCTTATCATAATCAATAAGCTCATCGTATTTGTTGTTCAAAACAATACCCTTGCCCTCACCATAGAGAGCTCTAAAAGAGAACGATTTCGTTAAGCCAGACGAAGCATGCAAATGAGCAAAGCGAAATTTGTACATGCTCGTGGCGAGAAATCGCACTTTGAAAAAGAACTTCTTCTGACGATGGTTAAGCATCTTGGCTTAATACACGAAGGAAGCAGCGTTGATTTAGCCCAAGTTTAACGGGCATAATTATTTTTCATAAATTTTCAGTGTGTTTTGAGGGTTTCAGGTTTGCTAAGTACTTAATAATCAGCCGTAGCGTTTTCTGAATACGGAGTAAATCTGATTTGTAGGACACCAGCATATCAATTTTTTTTTGTTACTTTGCACCTATGCACGCAAATGTACAGACACGTTTTAATCCGGCAACTGGTGAAAAGGCTCTTTATTATAGACTAAAAGAGTCATATCGTGACGTGGCTGGACACGTACATTCGCTCATTCTGCTCAATATTGGTTTTGAACCTTCTCTCACAGCCTTGCAGGTGAGAAGGATTGCTTTTGCACTTACAGAGCGTTTTAAGAACAGAGGAACTAATTCTTTATTTGGCAAGCATTTGGAGGGACTTACTGAACTGGAACAGGCTAAGGCGGATGAGTGGTGGCAGCGGATGAAAGAGGAAGGTGGAATTGATAGATTCGATAAGAAGGAACAGAAAGCAAGAAAGGAGTCTGAACGTTATATCGATCTTGCTACGGCAGAACATACTGACGCAAGGAATGTTGGTGCAGAATGGCTCTGTAAGCAGACCATTGATAAGCTGGGACTGGAAGAGTTCCTGCGTGACCAAGGATGGAGCAACCATTCTATCCACACCGCACTCTCTGCGCTCATCATCCGGACTGTGTATGCCGTGTCTGAACGTTCCTCGTATTATTATCTCAGGGATAATTCGGCTGCCGCCGAACTTTACACTGGTTCGCAAGACTGGACTCCGGGTATCAATGCCCTGTACAAGGTAACGGACAAACTCTATGAACTCAAAGAGAAGATAGAATGTCACTTGTGCAATGTAACAGATAACCTTTTTAATATAGATAACAAGCTGATGCTCTTTGACTTGACAAATTTCTACTTTGAGGGTAGTAAGCGTGAAAGCAAGAAGGCACAGTTTGGTAGGTCAAAAGAGAAGCGATCAGATTGTAAACTTCTCGTCCTGGCCCTGTGTATCAATAAGGAGGGCTTCATACGCTATTCTTCTATCCTGGAAGGTAATACGGCTGACCCTAAATCACTGCCTGATATGATAGATACGCTGGCAGACAAGAATCCTGTACAAAAAGAAAAATCGCTTATTGTGATGGATGCAGGTATTGCAACCGGAGAGAATCTAAATCTTATTAAGGCAAAGGGTTACAACTATCTCTGCGTATCTCGCACCAAGCTGAAAGATTACACGCTCAGTGAGGACCATAAGAGCGTGATGGTAAAAGACGCCCGAAAGCAAACAATAACGCTCAACAAGGTACACACCGAAGGTGAGGACTACTATCTTGAGATAACCTCTCCATCTAAGGCTATGACCGAATCGTCAATGAACAAACTTTGGCGTGAAAGGTTTGAGACAGAGCTGAAGAAGATAAATGATGGTATTGCAAAGAAAGGTGGAACGAAACTCTACGAGAAGGTTGTAGAGCGTACGGGACGAGCCATACAGAAATATCCTTCTATCGCAAGATACTATGCGATAGACTACATTAGAAACGAAGAAAAACCAAAGGAAATGCTACGTGTAGACTGGAAGCTCAAAGACCTCTCAGCCATCGAGTCCGGACACGGCGTATACTTCCTACGGACCAATGTAGAAACACTCGACGAGCGTACCACATGGGACTATTACAACCTCATACGGGAAATCGAATGTACCAACAGGCAGTTGAAGACCGACCTGAACCTCCGTCCTATATATCATCAGACCGATGACCGGAGCGATGCGCATCTTTTCTTCGGTCTGCTTGCCTACTGGGTGGTAAATACCATCCGCTGCCAGTTGAAGCGAGAAGGCGAATCCTGCTATTGGACCGAAATCGTGCGGAGGTTGAGCACCCAGAAACTTGTAACCACGGAAGGTAGGAACCCGTTAGGAGACATCGTACAGATGCGACAATGCAGCAATCCCTCAAAGCAGGCAACTGCTATATACGATAAATTAAAACTGAAATATGCACCATTCAGAAAAATAAAAATTTGTAGGACACAGAGTCCATAGCCAAAACTGAAAAAGTATAATAATAGCAAGATTCTACGATGATAGGTGTTAAACTTGGGTTAGACTTTGACCACCAGTTTATTCCTGCACACAAATACGATGCAACATATTCTTATAAAGGCGATTATGGTTACTTTCTTGGCTGGGTACACCTGCCTTTCTCCTTTCTTGAGCAGAACACCGTCTTTATGCTCGTTACAGTAATGTTGAAGAAGTTCATATTACACTTCATCAACGTACCTGCCAAATGGATTAAGACAAGAAGGAGATACGTCTTAAACCTATACACACCCAAAAAGTATTATATCAAGATTTTTAAAGAATAGCTTCAAACTCTTTGCTGAATTTTATCTTCCCCATTCCCTATGGGTAAGGGAACTTGTGTCCAATAACCAACCTATTTGTGGTAAGTTGAGCAAAAAATGACAAATCGAACTTTCTTGTAGGGTTAAATGAGACGCAAACAAGTTTTGAAACAAATAAGGAAATTGTTTGCGGAAATAAGGTAATTTTACACTTGCTGGTTGAATCTGCGATATATTTGGATAAAAATTTGCATGTTAAGAAAAATAAAGTTATCTTTGCAGTATTAATAAAATTAATAAAGAAATGAAAAGATTATTTTTAATTGGGATAATGGCTTTAGCAGCTGTTTCAGGCTTTGCACAAGATGTAAATAGAGTGGATAAGTTGAAGGAACAACAGAAAGTGTTGAAATTAACTTCTAAATTAAACAAACTTCAGCTCGACTTAGAAAAAGAGAAGGCTACCTACAACAACCTCATAAGCAAGGCATCTGAAGTGAATGCAGAGGCAAATGTTGTAACAACAGAATTTAATTCGTCGGACGCAAAGAGCACTGTAAAAGATGCAAAGGAGACGATTAAGGTTTTGAAAGAAGCAAAAGCTGTTAACAAAAAGTTGAAGAAAGCTCAGAAAAAGACGAATAAAATAGAAAAGAAAATAGTCAAATTGCAGGCTCGTATAGATGAACTGAACAGGAAAATAAAATTTGTAGACCAATAATATTGACGGCGAACGCAGCATTATAGTGCGTTTGGGGCGTATACATTTATATTTCAGACAGTGCCCTATGTCCTCTTTCATTGAGGATATAGGGTTCTTTCTTTCTGTTATTTTTGCTTTTGGAATTTACTTATCTTTTAAAGATTAGCATATAAAAAGTATAACAATTATAAAAAAGCGGCTACAAGTTTTGCTATAAATCAGTTTTTAGTTATCTTTGCAAGTAAGAGATTAGTAAAAATAAAAACAAAACATGGAAATATCAGAAAGATTTATTAATTATACTAAGTTTGACACACAGTCAGCAGACGAATCTGAAACTGTGCCAAGCACTGCGAAACAACTCGTTTTCGCAAAGTATCTCAAGGAGGAACTTGAGCGTGAAGGACTGAAAGAAGTTGAAATGGACGACATGGGCTACATCTACGCTACCTTGCCAGCCACTACTTCAAAGAAAGTTCCTACAATTGGTTTCATTGCTCACTACGATACCGCTTTAGACGCAAGTGGTGCTAACATCAAAGCACGCATTGTTAAGAATTACGATGGCGGCGATATTCAGCTCAATGAGAACATGGTTTCATCGCCAAAGCAATTCCCTGAGCTCTTAGACCACAAGGGCGAAGACCTCATTGTAACCGATGGTACAACGCTTCTTGGTGCTGACGACAAGGCAGGTATTGCTGAAATCGTACAAGCAATGTGCTATTTGCGCGACCACCCAGAAATAGAACACGGCAAGATTCGTGTTGGTTTCAATCCAGACGAAGAGATTGGACGTGGCGCACACCACTTCGATGTAGAGAAATTTGGTTGTGAATGGGCTTACACCATGGACGGTGGCGACCTCGGACAATTGGAATATGAAAACTTCAATGCCGCTGGTGCAAAGATTCACATCAAGGGTTTGAGCGTTCATACAGGTTATGCAAAGGGCAGAATGGTCAATGCAAGCCGTTTGGCAATTGAGTTTAACGAAATGTTGCCACAAGACGAAATCCCTGAAACAACAGAAGGTTACGAAGGATTCTACCACCTTTTGGGCATTGATAGCCGTTGCGAAGAAGCAAAATTAAGCTACATCATTCGCGACCACGACAGAGAGAAGTTTGAAAATCGCAAGAAAATGATGGAGAACTGCGTGAAGGCTATGAACGAAAAGTACGGAGAAGGTACGGTTGAGATGAACATGAACGATCAATATTATAACATGAAGGAAAAGATAGACCCAAATATTCATGTTATCGACCTTGTACTCAAAGCAATGGAAGAAGCCGAGGTGAAACCATTGGTACAACCTATTCGTGGCGGTACTGACGGTGCTCAACTCAGCTTTAAGGGACTTCCTTGTCCAAACATCTTCGCTGGTGGAGTGAATTTCCATGGTCCTTACGAGTTCGTTTCTATCCAAGTAATGGAAAAAGCTATGCAAGTAGTCATCAATATTAGTCGTCTAACCGCAGGTTACAACGATTGAAATGCAGCAATAGCAACAAAATTGCTAAGAAAAATTTGATAGAGGTGGACTCCAACTAATGACGATGTTGGAGCCCACTTTCTTATATAAAATCCTTTTTTCCACTCAAACACATTATTATGGCAGAACTTCCAAACCTTGTAACCGACCTTGCACTTATCCTTGTAGTAGCAGGTTGTGTTACCTTATTATTTAAAAAACTCAAACAACCTTTGGTTTTGGGCTACATTGTGGCTGGCTTTTTGGTTTCGCCACACATGCCTTATATCATGAGTGTTGTAGACGAAGCCGACATAAAGACATGGGCAGACATTGGGGTAATCTTCCTTTTGTTCTCCTTAGGATTAGATTTCTCTGTGAAAAAGATTCTCAAAATGGGTGCCTCCCCTATCATTGCAGCCTGCACCATAGTCTTCTGCATGTTAGGGTTAGGTATTACTGTTGGTCATGGCTTTGGTTGGAAACAAATGGATTGCATCTTTCTTGGCGGTATGTTGGCAATGAGTTCAACGGCTATCATATATAAAGCCTTTACCGATATGGGGCTATCGCAACAGGGGTTTGCTACAACAGTGATGAGTGTACTCATATTGGAAGATATTTTAGCCATTGTCATGATGGTGATGTTGAGTGCCGTAGCAAGCGGAAATAGTCCCGATGGAGTGCAATTGATAGAAAGTTTACTGAAAATAGGTTTCTTTCTTATTCTTTGGTTTGTCATTGGTTTGTTTGCCATTCCTTTATTTTTGCGCAAAGTCAGAGGCATACTCAATAGCGAAACCCTCCTTGTCTTGGCTTTAGGACTTTGCTTTCTCATGGCAGTTATCTCTACAAAAGTAGGTTTCAGTGCAGCTTTCGGCTCGTTTATCATGGGTAGTATATTGGCAGAAACCATTGAAGCTGAAAAAATTATCAAAGTGGTTGAGCCTATAAAGAATCTTTTTGGCGCAATTTTCTTCGTATCTGTGGGCATGTTGGTCGACCCTAAAATCCTTGTTACATATGCAGTTCCTATTGGTTTATTGGTTATAACGATTCTTTTCGGGCAAGCTCTTTTCGGAACTATGGGTTATATGTTTGGTGGGCAGTCGCTTAAAAACGCTTTACGTTGTGGCTTTTCAATGGCACAAGTGGGCGAATTTGCTTTTATTATTGCTACTTTAGGATTGTCTTTAGGTGTCATCAGCAAATTTCTCTATCCTGTTGTGGTTGCCGTTTCTGTTGTAACCACCTTCCTTACGCCTTACATGATTCGTGCAGCCAACCCTACTTACGATTTTATTTTGCGACATTTGCCAAAACAATGGGCAAGACGTGTGAACCATATAGAAGTGGGGACACCTCAAAACTTTTCGTCTGACAATCTTTGGCGCACACTTATTCGTGCTATGGTTGCCAATACGGTCGTTTATAGCATACTTTCAGCAGCCACTATCATCATTATGTTTTCAATCGTTTTACCAATTTTACGCAGACTTTCAATAGAAATAACGGGCGAACATTGGGTTGGAAATGCTATTTGCGGACTCCTCACTACTCTCCTCATTGCTCCTTTTTTGCGTGCTTTTGTGATGAAGAAAAACCATTCCGAAGAATTTAAAACACTTTGGACACGCCACCGCACGAATCGCTTGCCATTGGTGTTCACCGTTTTAGTACGAATGTTCATTGCATTGATGTTCATTTTCTATATTTGCAACTATCTTACTCGTTTCAAAAACGCTTTGCTCATTGTCATTGCCATAGGTCTTTTGACGTTGATGATTCTTTCACGCAGCATGAAACATCGTAGCATAACTTTGGAACGCTTGTTCGTGCAAAATCTTCGTAGCCGTGAAATTGCAGCACAGGTAAACGGACAACGCAAACCACGATTTGAAGGACACTTATTAGACAGGGATATTCACATCGGAGAGTTTGAAATAACAGAAAATTCCTTGTGGGCAGGCAAATCGTTGAACAAACTTCAATTGCGCAATCGCTTTGGAACGCACGTCAGCAGCATTCTTCGTGGCACACAAAGGTTGAACATACCGAAAGGAAATACCATTATTTTTCCGAACGACAAGATACAAGTCATTGGCAACGACCAGCAGCTTGCAGCCATTTCAGCAGCTATGCGACAAGAAGTAAAAGCAGAAGATTACGACATAGAGAATCGAGAAATATTGTTAAGACAAATTCTTTTGTCCGACAACAATCCTTTCATTGGCAAAGCATTAACCGAAAGTGGCATACGCGACAAGTATAATTGCATGGTGGTAGGCGTAGACGAAGGGCAACCGCAGATTACGCTTATCAATCCAGCCCACATTCTTCAAGCTGGCGACATTATTTGGTTGGTAGGCGAAAAAGAAAATATCAAGCAAATAAGAATAGCTAACGGAGAGGAAGAGAAGAAATAATCAGCTAAAAATCAAATGACAGTTCATAGTGTCAAAGAGTTTTCCTATCGAATACTCACAGCTTTTCATAGGGAAACTTTTTGAAACTGATATAGTGTGTTCGATTAAATAGCCCCAAAAAACTTGTAAGATATATTGTTTCTTTTTGAAAACATGCTATACCACTGGGAAATAATAAGTTTTAAACATCAAAAGAGATTTTAATGCGTATAAGTCTGTAGGAAAATGCTCGACAATAAACCACTACAAAAGTGTTTTTATGAAAATATATTGTATATTTGTACTTGCTTGTTGAATGCACCACTTCTTTAATTGGAGTGAAACATTTAAAATTAGAAAAATGAAGAATATTCAATTTGTGCTTATAGTTGTGATGGTTTTGTACGCTTGTTCACGTCAAAACATTTACAAAGATATTGTTGGTACATGGAATACTAATAATGGAGAAAAAATAGTTTTCTACAAAAACGGAGTATGTAGTATAAAGAATGTTGATTTTTATCAAATCAATCCTTTTCCACAAAACAAGGGAATTAAAATAAATACGAATAAAGATTTACCCATTTTTAGGTATTGATAGTTTATAATATTAACCCTACCTTTGCACACAAATTGTATATTTACATACAAAAGAACTTTAAATGATACCAAAAAGGAAGAGAAATAAAACTATGGGGCAATGCCCTAATACAGAAAGTGCGCTGTCAGAATTAAAGACAGCGCACTTTATTTTTGAACAATTATGGATAATATTCGTTTTTACCACACTTCTATTATGAAAGAGACAAGAGTCAAGAAGAAGCCATCGGCAGGAGTATTAAGGAGAACTGACGTGCGGTTGCATGGCAAGAGGCTTTGCTTGGCATTGCTTTGCCTGCTGTGCACAATGACAATCTCAGCACAGAAAGCCATCGTATATGGACAGATTACCGACGACAAGACTGGCGAGCCTATTGCTGGCGCAGGGGTTTCGATAGCAAAAGATGGGAAGGGAACGGTTGCTGATGCCAATGGCCGCTATATTCTGAATATTCAAGGACGGCAGCAAGTGCGATTGAACTTTCAATATTTGGGCTATAAAACAGAAAGTCGGGAGATAGTATTGCACGACAGCGTGTGCTGCAACATACGCTTGAAGCCCGTTGACAACGTGCTGGACGAAGTAACAGTAACCACCCGAAGCGAGATGCGGAAGCTAAGAGAGTCTGCTATGCCCATATCTGTTATCGGGCAGCGGCAACTGCAAGGCACAGCCTCTAATATCAACGACGTGCTCGCTCGCACCGTAGGCGTTACGGTGCGGAACACTGGTGGCATGGGAAGTGCGTCGCGTATATCGGTTCGTGGATTAGAGGGAAAGCGAATGGGTATGTACGTTGACGAGGCACCTATGTCGCAACTCAGCAACTTCGTGGCACTGAACGATATTCCTACAAATATGATCGAACGTATAGAAGTATATAAAGGTATCGTCCCTTACAAGTTTGGCGGTTCTGCATTGGGCGGGGCTGTCAATGTTGTAACAAAGGAATATCCACCCATTTACTTGGATTTTTCTTACGAAATTGGGTCGTTCAATACTCATCAAGTCTCTTCCGTACTGAAACGAACCAACCGCAAGAGTGGCTTGCAATTCGGTGTTGGCGGTGTGGTGTCGTATGCCAAGAACAACTATAAAATGACTTTGGCTAATCTTGACGGCCGTATTGTTGAGCGAGACCACGACCGTTTCAACAAGATAATGGGAGGTATGTCGGTAAAAGCTACCCAATGGTGGTTCGACGAGATGAAGTGGGAACTCATTTTTATGAAAACTCGACAGGAAATACAGGGCATTGACCTTAACGTACGAGAGGCTTATAACCATTCAATCAACTACGTTACAGCATTGACACTGAAACGTAAAAACTTCTTTTTAGATGGTTTGGACTTCGATTTCAATGCAGGTTACATCATCGGCAAATATGGATTGTGCGACAAGGCTGAACATCGCTACGACTGGGACGGCAAGGTGCTTCCTCCCGTTTCATCTTTTGGAGGCGAGCAAAACAACTTTGCGTCAGACGGCAACAACCGTTCCAACGAACTGGCGGCAAAGCTCAATATGGGCTATACCCTTGATATGCACCACGCATTGAACCTTAACATTTACGCAGACCATAACTCCCTGCACCCTAACGATTCACTGATGGATAAGTCGTTGGGCTTCCGTGCCAACTTCCCAAGCAAGATGAAAACGCTGACCGTAGGACTTTCGTACGACCTAACACTCTTCGACGGACGCTTTCAGAATGCTTTTACATTGAAGGATTTCCTCTTTTCATCTCACTCTCGCAGCATCGACATCTTCTCTGTGAAGGAGCCTCAACCTGTGAAAACCTCCAAAAACTACATTGGATTCAGCAATGCCATGCGCTATAAATTCACAAACGACTTGATGCTGAAGGCTTCTTTCAACTCGGAAGTACGTATCCCGACAAGCGAAGAACTCATAGGCAACGGTTATTCGATACTCGCCTCGCCAGCATTGAGACCCGAACGCACATCAGGAGTAAACCTCGGGCTTCTCTATCGCCACATAAAGGCAGATGGAGGACTTATAGAAGTAGAGTTGAATGGCTTCTACAACCAGTTGGAAGATATGATACGCTTCACCCCCGACATGATTCCAACTATGGCACGCTACCGAAACTTCGGCAGTGTACGTACGAAAGGAGTAGAGTTGGAAGCCAAGGGCGACATCTGCCCACTTCTCTATCTCTACGCAAACGGAACCTATCAAGACCTTCGCGACGTCCGAAAAACAATCCCAGGAACAGAGGTAGAGAACCCTACACGCAACAAGCGCATTCCCAACGTACCTTATCTGCTTGCCAACTTCGGTGCCGAACTGCACAAAGAAAACCTCTTTGGTGGCAGCGGACAGAACACACGGCTGCTTTTCGACGCTTCGTATATACACCAATACTTTTACGATTTTGAGGTTAGTAAGTACCAAGAACGCAAAATTCCAACCTCAATGACAATGGACGCAGCCTTAGAACACAGCTTCTGCAACGACCGTTGGACGATTACTTTCAAGGTTAAAAATCTTACCGACCGTCGTATTGTTTCTGAATTAAACCGCCCGTTACCAGGTCGCTACATAGGAATAAAGGTGAGATACCTATTTAAATAATTAATTAATAAACATATAAAACAATGAGAAATTTAAGATTTATTCTTCCCGCTATCGCAATGATGGCACTCGTAAGCTCATGCAGCCACAACGACGAACCTACACCAAAACCCGTCGAACCTACACCAAACCCCGTCGAACCTACAGGAAAGGCGTTCAAGGGAATTATCTTTGCCGCTGGTATCACCAATCCTGAGGGAAACAGTGGTAGCGTTTACATGCAGAGTCTCCCCGATATGGTGCCAGGAAACTACGACAACAGCAATGGTATTCCTGTAGGATTCGGTACCGCTCCGATAGTTGCGAAATCGGGAAATATCTATGTTTTGCCAGACTATATGGGCAATACAAAAGCAGAAATTACACGTTATAGGATATATTCCGACAACAAATGGCACAAGAAAGGCGCACTGCAGATACCACCAAAGGCAGCCGCATGCTGCGTAACTGAACTGAACAGCGAGAAAGCATACGTCAGTTTGCAGGGTTTAGGCAGCATAATAGTGTTCAATCCTACCACTATGACCCGTATTGGGGAGATTGATTTGAACGGTCTTAAACAAGCAGAAACGAATGTTGCTCCTGCAGCTATGGTCATACGAGATGGTAAACTTTTCATCGGTCTCAACCAAATGAACGCACAATTCATGCCAGCGCGCAACAATATAGAGCTTGCAGTAATAGACACAAAGACCGATAAAGTAGAGAAACACATCGTCAATACTTCGTTGGAAATGAGCTTTGCCACCCGCCCCATCGACCCAGGCTCTATCTTTATAGACGAAAACAAAGACATCTATATTAACTGTATCGGTTCGTTCGGCTTTATCCCACAATTCCATGGCGGTATTGCACGTATCAAGAACGGAACTACCGAGATAGACCCCGACTATTGCATACGCCTCGACCAAGTAGAAGTAGCAGGACTGCCAACGAAGTTTGCCGACTTCTTCTCTACATTCTACTACGCAGGTAACGGAAAGGTCTACACCTATGCCAATTCGTTTGCCCTCGACTCAAAGGGTTTTGAAAATCCTTATGTAAGCTTTACCAATATACCTGTTGTAGTTGATTTGAAACAAAAGACAATGAGTACTATCGAAGGAATGGAGATTTCCAACCCACAAGGCATCGCTATTGGCAAACACAGAAACTTGCTTGTATTCGGCAGTTCCAACAAGAAGGCTAACGGCTTCTATACCTACGACCCTGCAACAAAGAAAGTAGCAGGACCAATTATGCAGGTAAAGGGAAATCCAAGTTTCTTCCATAGCTTTGCAGAATAAGACAATCAATCGTGCCTACTATTTACTAAAAGCTACTGTCTATGCAAATACAGAAAGACGAGATACGCAACCGGATACTTATCGTTGCAAGCAACGAGTTTATGAAGAACGGTGTGAAGCATACGTCCATAAAGACTATTGCAGACAAAGCTGGGGTAGCAGTAGGCAATGTATATAATTACTACAAGAGCAAGGACGACTTACTGAAGGCTGTCCTTGCTCCTCTTTTCAAGGCTTTCAAGGATTATCGCAGCAAAACTGGCGGCGAAGAATATATAACGCTCGACATTTTTCACCATGAATTCTACTATGAGATGATGCGCGAACAGGTGGCATCGCTGATTGTTCCCTTTCGGAAAGAGTTGCGTTTACTTATATTCGAAACAGCCGGCACATCGTTGGAGAACTATTTCGACCAACTATTGGAAGCGACATATACCGACGGAATAACTTATCTCTCCCGCATAAAAAGCCTATTTCCACATATCAATTCAGACATTTCCCTACACTTCACCCGCATTCTTTGCGATTTGTGGGCAGGTGTCATTAGGCATATCGTTACCCACGATGACTTAACCGAGACTGAAATAAACCAAATCATTACCGACTATATACATTTCACCCTTGGCGGCTGGCGCGAACTGATGGGTATTGAATAAAGGTAAATGAATACTACGGAAACCTTTTGGGCAAGTCTTAACACTCTGCTGGTAGAACAACACGCAAGAGAAATAAAGAAGGATAAACACTTTCGGCTTGTAAAGATATTTCTACTAAAAAATGATAATTTCGATTTGGCATTGCGAAAGCGGCTGTTTTGCACGGTAAGATAATTATAAAAATATATCTATCTGAAAATAAAGAAGTTACATTGTTAGTGAAACTAAACAGGTAACGATTTGGAAACGAGCGAGCTACTTGGCTTCGCTGTTTTCTGCCTAACAAAGAACGCTTGTTATTCCGTTTGCAAAGATAATACTTTGTTACCGAATAGCAAGCGTTTTTAATGAGATATTCTTCTTTTTGCATTTTTGTTCAGATTTTGTTCAGATTAGGGTTATAATCCTCTTCCACGTCTTTTCTTTCTGTTGGCTTGGTTTCTAAGTTTGCGCTGCCACGCTGTTTCTGCATAGTCATCGCCTTGCGAAGTTGGTGTCATCAAATCGCCCAATACTTCCACTGCTTCATCGACTGCGCTAACGGTTGCATCTGCTATTGTACCGATAGCCTGTGCTATCTGCGGAGTTTCTTCTGATGCTCGTGAGATTGAGGAACAGCTTTTGGGTACAAGTTGATAGCCTGTATCAGATTGTTCTTTCTTTTCTGTTGCCTCTTGTATCGTTAGGCATGGTTTCTTTGGTTCTTCCTTGTTGGATGCTTCAAAGTTCTTCAGCAAAGAACGGTAGCCGAACTCCCTGCCGATTTCGGAAGCCTTGAAAGTTTGTCCTGCGTATGAGAACTTCAAGCCATAGACCTTGCCCTGCTTGTTCCTCAAACGTTCAATGGTTACGCCACTCTTACTAAGGTCGTAGAGGAACATGGAATGCCCCGTGACGCCTGTTCCTTTGTACTTGTCAAGCAGGGCATAACAGATTTGCTGCACCTCTTTCTTGGTTTGCTCTCTCGTTGGACTTGCTTTTGTCTTTTGATATTTCTTTTCTGCCTTGACCTCCTTTGCAATGGTCAAGCCTTTCTCTCTGCTTATTTCCTCCGCCACTTTTGCTGCCCTATTGCTCACAAAGGTGGTGTCATAGACCTCTCCGTAAAGGCTGATACGATTGGCGATGATGTGAATGTGTCTATTATCAGTGTCCTTGTGCGTTACCGCCACCCATTGGTGGTTGTCAAGTCCCATTCGCTTGGCAAACAGATGGGCTATTCCCATAAGCTCGGATACAGGCAGTCTTTTCTCGTCTTTTGGCGCGATGCCTATTTCTATGCGGAGGAACTTATTCCTGCACCGTGTGTTGTACTCGCTGACCATCTTCATTTCCTCATAGATAGTCTTTGGATCTCTGCTGCAAAGATTGTGGAAGGCAAGCCGATAACCGAGCTTGCCTTCTCTGAAAATATAGTCCAAAGCTGTGCTTCCGTGTGCTATCGCCTTACATTTTCCTATCATTTCTTGTTAGATTTAAGACCTTATATACCTCATCGTCCACACGAAAATGCGGGTCGTAAAATCGCTTAAATGCTTCTTTGGCACATAGCGAGAGGTTCTTTGTGATATGTAGCCAATCTTCGTCCTTGACCTTGATGAGGTTGGAAACCTGCCCATAGAATCTTCCTGTATGTTGGAGGATGGCAATGGCTTCCCTCTCGTTGTCGGTCATCTTGGGGACGGCTATTATCTCGCCGTTAAGGAGTATTTCCCGACAATAATCGGAGAATTTCCGTCCCGTGCTTTCCGCCCTTGATTTGATACGTTTCTTCTCTTCACTGGTACATCTTACCTTGATGAACTCCGTTTTGTTCATCCGCTGTTCTTCTTTATCCTGTTGCTGCCATCGGGCAGCTTTTCCTTTATATCTGTTCATATAAGTTTCCTTGAAAGTTTATCATTGTAGATGATTCATTGTTTCTTAATTCCTGAATACTGACCGATGAGAACGGAGTGATTACGGTCTAATCTCCCCGATAGTCTGACGAGGGGAGCAAGAGCAGTTTGTGGGTACAAACTGACGTCTTGCAATATCAGCTATCGAAACGTTTACACACAAGGCGTTTTGCTGTTTGAAAATGAATGCTGTGCATTCTACGTTTAACTGTGTTCATGGTGTTCTCACCATTCAGTATGTTTGGCAAATATCTGTGATCATATACCCTGAAAAGGGGTGATGGCTTTAAGTGGAATAGTTGCCCCTTTTCCCAAAAGTCCTCGCCCCCTTTTCCTGTGCCTCACAGCTTCCTCCATTTCTCTATGTCTTCACCGTACTCCTCCAGATGAAGGCGCACGATGTTCTCCACAAAGCTTGAAAGGTTGCTGCCCCTGTCGCCTAACCTGCGCACGATGAAGTCGGCATGCTCCTGCGTTTCTCGGCTCAGATAGACTGCCTTTCGGTTGCTCAGTTTTGTCGGAACAAGGTAGGCCTGCTTGTAGGCTTCGAGCGTCTCCTTTCTCTTTTTGGCACTGATGCGCCTTTGAACGGTTGCATTCTCTGTATACTGCGCAGGTTCAGAGTGCGTAGTGTTCTCTGTGTCCTGTTCGTTAGACTCTTGAATAAGTCTTGCTTTCCTTGCCCGAAGTTCGGCAATGATATGTTCAGACGAATTTTCTATCTGATTTAGTCCAAAATACTGCTTGGTGGAATGGATGGTATTATCCATTCCCTCGTTACTGACTTTTTGCTTTTCCATGTTTTTATCTCATTTTATGTTTGACTTGTTTTGATTTCATGTTTTGATTTTGCTCCGTAACCGACATCCGTGTCCGTTCCTGCGCTTTCTGCTGCTCCTGCTTACGCATACGGCTGACATGAAACTCGTTGAGGTCTTTGAAGTCCTTGTAATATCGGGACATATCCTCCACCTTGAAACCTGCCTTGACGAAATCATTGGTAGCTCTTCGCCCTGCTTCATCATTATCAAGGAAGGCACGGATATGGGATAGGTTGTGGTTGTTCAGATAGCGAACTGTCCTTGCCACATTGCTGACGGAGTTCATCACAAGGCAGTGGCTGGCTATCTCCTCTTTCATTGAAAGAAAGGAGAGGAAGTCCATAAATCCCTCAAACACGCAAATTGGCTGTATTGGGTTTATTATCTTGTCCGTAAATATGGAAGTAATGTCCTTCGGGGCTATCGTTCCCTTGAACGAGTGATTGTCTCGAAGCTCATATCCTCCCGACAGGTTGGCAAAGCCGATGGCTTGATAGCGCCTGCCTCTTACCTCATAGCTGATACATTTAAGGAAAGCCTTTGCCTTCTCCAAATTAATGCAGCGTACCTTTGTAAGATACTCCTGCAAATATGGCGGCAGGGTGTCTGATATGCTTATCAGTCTCCTTGCCTCGTTTGCAGCCATTGTAGGTTGTAAATTATTAGGCACGAAGTTTTTACGAGAACTACATGGTATATTATCGGAAGCGGTCTGTCCCAAACGACAAATGGCTTCCGATAGCGTGCAGCCCTCCAAACGCATACAGAGGTCGATAATGCTTCCGCCCCTGCCTTCGGCATAGTCTATCCAAAGGTTCTTCTCTGTGTCCACCTTGAAACTCGGATGTGTTTCTACACGCAGCGGTGAGCGGTACAACGCATAGACTGGTGTTCTGCGTACAGGCTTGATGCCTCTCCTTTCAAGATACTCCACGATGGGGTATTGCTTGATGCGTGATAAATCTTCTTCTTTCATTGTGATATGTTTTAATTGAATTGATTGAATAATTTGTGTTTGAATGACGATGGTGTATTTGAATGATATTTGAATGGTAGGTGAATGATTATTGAAAGAAAATCTCTTTTCAGAAGTTTTTCCCCCTCCAAACTTTTTCATCTTTCTTCTTACTACATACTATTTTAAGTTAAGTAATTGATTTTCAATGTATTTTTGTAGTACCAAGTCATACTACGAACTTACGACATACGGCTACTACATTTGGTTGCTGCAATAACTTGGCAAGGGACAAGGGAGAATCTTCCTTACCTTATATACATAGATGGGACTGCCACCGTCACGCCTTCGGCTTACTTTCTCAAAGCCTGCCCTCCTAAGGGCTTCGCCCATGTGCTTTAAGGACAAGGGATGATGCGTGTAAAGTCCCAAGTAGGTGATTATCTCGGTGGTGGTCATATAAGTACATTGGGGATTATCCTCCGTTGGTTTCTCAAAACAGCAACATTGCGTAGCTTATTTACCTGTCTTTATTGGGGATTATCCTCCGTTGGTTTCTCAAAACAGCGCAACAGTAGTTCCATTTCTGCGGTCTGCACTTGGAAATCCTCACTCTCCCAGTATAGTTCCGTTATCTCTTCATCGTCAAACCAATAGCGGAAACCTATGTTCAGCAAGGCTTTCGCTTCCGCATAGACATTATCCATAGAAACAGCCTTTGCTTTCTCAATATCTATGGAAAGCACTTCAAAGGGCAGAAACCGTCTGCTGCCTGTGGGGCCGGTAAGGAAATCGTTACCATTTACCGATGCAACGAAGCTCGCTAAGTGTGGATATTCCTCCACATACTTGTCGTAGGGCATACGATACTTGACCATCGGGCAGGTGATGAGTTTTTTGAGTTCATTCTCGTCACGCTTGTTGAGGGCTTTGAGCTGGTCGTCGATGTTTACGATGAGATTCTGCCCGATATAGGTGAGTGTGTCCTTCTCCTGCGGATATATCTTGCCCGTATAGCTGTAACCGCGCAGGGCAGGCGGACAAAGCAGATCAAGGAACGAGGTCTTGAACTTGCCCTGATCGCCTGTGAGCACAAGGCAGATGTGGTTACGGCACTCACGGTCGTCCATAGCATTGGCAACCACTGCCACGAGCCATTTGGTGAGGTATGGCATCCACTTGTCGGGGTTACGCACGGCAATGCAATTTGCCAAAGCGGGAATGGCTTTCAGTGAAAGGGAAGAAGCATTGCAGCAACTATTGTATTCGTTAGTGTTACCACAACTACTGACTATATCCAGCAAGGGCAACGCTTTGAAATACTCCTGTATAGGGTTGATACGTGGAGAGAAGCTGCTCTCTATAATGGAATAGAGATTATCGGACGATGTAATAATCCCGATGTCGTTGTCTATCTCCCTGCGGAGCGTGTCAATTTCATAGCGACCCACTTTTGAGAACAGAGCATCATTCTTGCCACGATATTCGGTTCTTCCCAACACCGTGTTATATCTGAACTCATAGCGAGAGGAAAGATAGGTTTCTATCTCACCGTTTTTTGAGGAAGTCTTCCTTTGCTTGGGAATATTGTTTTCTCCCTCAGATTTGCTTTTATCTGCATTCTTTTTCATTATATGATTGGTTTGGTTTCAGAGAGTGAAGTTATTACGAGAAGATGAAAGTTCCAAGCATTCGGAGAGTGCTTGCATAATGTTGCACTCATTGGCAATGAATTTCTCACGGATTTTTGACAGGAAACTGTCGGAAAGCATGGATTTAAGCCCTAAACAAGAGGACAAGTATCGAAATTGTGCAAGAAAGGCAGGTGCTTATTTGCTCCGTTCTGCATAGTATTGCATCGGCTAAAAGGATATGATAAAATGGAGTGAGGAGGCAAAGAAAGCTAAAATTAAAACCGCCTTTCCTTGTTTTTCCCTGTATTTCCCTACTGTTCCCTTGTGCTTTGAAGTATGGAAAACACTCCCTACTTTTGCAGGCAGAAACGTGCGGTGAAACGCAAGACAGACAAAAGTATTATCAATACCAATAAGACAGAATTACAAACAAAACAACAATAGAATTATGGGATATTTTATCATTACGGATTCAAACTGGGCAAAGCTGAGGAACGAGATACTCTGCCTTGCCGAGACCTGCCACAAGGCATTCGGAGAACAGAGCAGGCACACCGATTGGCTGCACAACGGTGATGTGTGCAGACTGCTCAACATCAGCAAGCATACCTTGCAGTATTACCGTGATACGGGCGTGCTGCCCTTTGCCCAAATCGGGCATAAGTGCTATTACAAGCGTGAGGACGTGGAACGATTGTTGGAAATCAAATCAGTGAAATCAAATACAGACAAATCTAAGGACAACAAATAAGATAAGAGTATTATGGAACAGATAAGAGACTTAAACATGGATATGGACGATATGCAGGTGGTGTTGTCCGCTATCAGCAGTGTGAGCAAACGGATTAAGGAAGTGGCAGAAACACACAAACCACTGTTTGGTGGTGAGCATTTCCTAACAGGCAAGGAGGTATGCGAGCGGCTGTATATTAGCCCCCGTACCTTGCAGGACTATTGGGACAGAAAGATTGTTCCCTACACTCAGTTCGCAGGGAAGATACTCTATAAGGTGTCGGATTTGGAAAGGATGCTGGAGAATAGTTACAAGAACGATTAGAGAAAACTCCATAAAAGACTTAGTCACTTGGATAGAAATATATCTATTTTAACGTGAGTTCGACGAATTATAAGTGTCTGTAAATTTGGCGATTAGCGAAATTTGTAACATTATGGTATTGATATACAAATAATTACAAACAAAAATCGCCATGATCACCGAAGACAAAGTTACTGAAATATTTTGTATGGCAGATGATTTCTGCAAGTTTTTTGATACAATGGTGGCAAAATATACGCTAAAACCTACAGGAAAAAGAAACTATCATCGTAATTCCGTGATGTCAAAGGCAGAAGTCATGCTAATAATGATTCTTTTTCACGACTCTGGTTATCGCTGCTTTAAACATTTCTATCTTGAAAAAGTATGTAAGCATCTGCGTCATTTGTTTCCTAAAGTTGTCTCATACAACCGTATAGTAGAATTGGAAAGGGAGGTTGTCATTCCACTCGCTTTGTTTATCAAGAAGGTCTTGTTGGGAAAATGCACGGGGATAAGTTTTGTTGACAGCACACCACTGCGTGTCTGCAAGAACCAAAGAATACATATTCACAAGGTTTTCAAAGGTATAGCCCAAAGAGGAAAATGCTCCATGGGTTGATTCTTCGGTTTCAAATTACATTTGATTTGCAATGAGAAAGGAGAACTTCTCAATTTTATGATAACACTGGGAGATGTTGATGACTGTAATTCTTTGGAATACAAATCTTTTGTAGATTTCATATATGGCAAGCTGGTCGGCGACAAGGGGTACATCAGCAAGAATCTCTTCCAAAGGCTGTTTGTGGACGGAATACAACTTATTACCAAGCTGAAAAGCAATATGAAAGGAGCTTTGATGAGCGTTTCTGACAGACTCTTACTCAGAAAAAGAGCCATTATAGAAACTGTGAATGATGAGCTTAAGAATATTGCGCAGGTGGAACACTCCAGACATAGATGCTTTGACAATTTCATCGCCAATTTATTAGGCGCTATTGCTGCCTATTGTTTGTTCCCCAAAAAGCCGTGTATCAATGTACAAAGGACCATTGACACACAGCTTGCTCTGTTCTAAATTCGTCGAACTCCCGCTAATACTAAGGCGTATCAAGCGGACAAGCTGGCCGAAGACAGTGAAGTTCCAAAAGGCAACCGTACCCTTGATGCGTAAATTAGTCTGGTAAAAGATGAAAGATGTATGTCTTATCCCGTGAGGCCTTGGCAGTCCTTAAGGATAATAAAAACGAATGCCGAGGAGTCAGTAGAGGTCGAAGTAGCCCTTCTTGAGTAGAACAAGCCGAAGGACCGAATAATTTGTAACGTTAATCAAGAATGTATGTTCCGATGTTTTGCTGACGAGTAGCAACGGTCAATACGTCAATGCGAGTGTCCACATAGAGCTAAGCACGCATGCATCGGAAGCGGAAATTAAGAAAGACGGAAGATGAAACTAATCGAACAGATACTTGCCAAGGACAACGTTCGTGAGGCTCTCCATCGAGTTGTGTCCAACAAGGGCGCCTCTGGGATAGACGGCATGAAAGTCGAGGAACTCCGTGACTACATGAACGCCAACTGGACAAGTATCCAGCAGTCTATCCTTGCGAGTAGGTACAAACCAGCTCCCGTTCGGAGGGTTGAGATACCCAAGCCCAACGGAGGAGTTCGCAAGCTTGGTATCCCGACTGTTGTCGACCGAACCCTTCAACAATCCATTGTCCAAGTCCTTACACCCATCTTCGAGGCAGAGTTCCAAGATGGCAGCTACGGCTTCCGCCCCGGCAGGAGCTGCGAGCAAGCCGTGCAAAAGCTTTTGGAATACCTCAACGAGGGTTCGGAGTGGATAGTTGACATAGACTTGGAGAAGTTCTTCGACAAAGTCCCTCAGGACAAACTAATGAGCTATGTTGGTCGCGTCATCCATGACCCAGACACCGAAAGTCTGATACGCAAGTATCTGAAGTCGGGCGTTCTGGAGAATGGTATTTACGAAGCTACAGAACTTGGCACGCCCCAAGGCGGCAATCTGTCACCCTTGTTGAGCAATGTGATGCTCAACGAGCTTGATAAGGAACTCGTTAGACGGAACCTGCGCTATGTTCGCTACGCGGACGACTGCGTTATAGCAGTGAGCAGCGAAGCAAGTGCCAAACGTGTGATGCATTCTGTCACCAAATGGATAGAGCGTGTCTTGGGACTCAAGGTCAATTCCACTAAGACGCACGTCTGTCGACCGAGTAAACTCAAATATCTTGGTTTCGGATTTTACAAATCCCCTCAGACAAGGCAATGGACGGCGAGACCTCACGAGGCCTCCGTAGCGAAGTTAGTCAGAAAGCTGAAGAAACTATGCAAACGCTCCTGGAGCATCTCCATGTCTGACCGCATCACTATGCTGAACTGGTTGATACGTGGATGGATAAACTACTTTGTCATTGGTGTCATGAAAAGCAATATGGCGAAGATAGACGAACATCTGCGCACGATATTACGTAAGGTGATATGGAAGCAATGGAAAACTCCTCAAAAGCGAGCCTGGGGACTGCGCAAGCTTGGTGTGTGCAACGACTTCGCCAAGCTCACCTCCTACAGCGGAGACCGCTATGAATGGGTGGTGAGACGTACATGCGTGGTAAAAGCGATATCAAAAGAAGTGCTTGCTCGAAGAGGACTTGTAAGTTGTTTGGACTACTACACGATTAGACACGCTTTGAAAACGAATTAAACCGCCGTATGCCGAACGGCACGTACGGTGGTGTGAGAGGGAAGGAAACGAAAGTAGGTTAAAAAACTTTCGTTTCCCAACCTACTCGATTTTTCCCAAGAAGCCGTGTATCAATGTACAAAGGACTATTGACACACAGCTTGCTCTGTTCTGAATTCGTCGAACTCACGTTAAATAACTTTCTCTTTCAGTCTTGATGACTTCACCATCCTTACCCTGCGGCCAAAAAACTCTACCCCCCCTTGATGTGTTGGGAGTAGAGCAAGGGATATGCTCCTTCTTCCAATTCATTTCGCAATACTTCCCGAGTTCTGAAATCAACGATAATGCCAGTCTGCATTTTCAAGTTAATTTCGGGAAAAGTCTTGTCAAAGTGATTTATCTTTTGAAGAACATCTGCATCGTCCTCATTCGTAACCAAGTATACATATTCGTTCTTGCCAACCACGGTATCGTATGGCGTTTCGAAACTTCTTACGTCCGAGAAATCGGATGTCGAAGATGTCGTTATGCGAATAGTTGAGGGCTGTTGCTGTGTCTTCCTTACCTTTACGATAATGGTTTCCTGCAGGACAGATTCCCCATCAAACACCTTGTCACGGCTTTCTATTAAATGTTATTACTGTCCGCTAAACATAGAAATCCTCATTCCAACTCATTGAGACACAATAGTTCGGATGACAGCATGCTAGTGACAAGCCCCCTTATTCATTTTCTGTTACCTCTGGTGGCGATTCAGCCGCTGCTTCAAGCATGAGTTTCATGTCGGCATCTGGCATGTTGAAGAAGTTATTCATGTTGAGGTATTCCATAAGTACTATGCGCACCATAGTAGCCAGCCCTGAGAAACTCCACCGCCTCTGCAATGAGCTTTGCAGCAGTGACAGTAATAGATTGGCAATGAGTGTGACCCAAATCTGTATCTTGATGGCGTTGGCACTCTCCCCATAGAAGTATCTAAGCGGGAAGTTCTGTTTTATCTGCTTGAAAAGAGACTCTATCTGCCACCTCCTGCGGTAGATGGCTACGATAGTCTCCATGGACATGTCAAAGTCATTGGTAAGCAAGGATACCAACTTTGGCATCTTTCCCTTCTTGATATCCACATAGGTGATGATACGCGCTATATGGTTGATACCGCCCTTCCTGAACACCACCACCTGCTCACGATTTTCCATCAGCCCATCCTCGTTCATATCCATGCAGTCTACCAACACCTCGTATTTGAGATTTTTCTTCATCTTGGTGACATAGACGACGTTCCTCTCGGTCAGTTCCTCAAACTTTTCATAGTTGATATATGCACGATCCAGGGCAATGATTTCATCATGCTTGAAATGGCTGGGGGCGAGCATGAAGGAATCGTTGGTAGCGGCAGAGGTGAACTTCACGTCACAGTGAACTCCTTCGTTTGCATGAATGACGGAATGCACTTTTATGCCACCCTTCTTCTTTCCCGTCTTAGGATGACGTCCCACGCCCTTGAAGATGACGTTAGAGAACAGGGTTATCGTGGTGGAATTGATGATTCTCAGACGTTTTATCCATTCCTCCGTACCATTGCGTCGGCTGTCCGAAGAAAGTCTGTCCTTATTGGACTCGTAAAGGTCGCGGTACACGTCCTCAAAGAACTTTTCCGAGCGTCTGGTGTTCGCGTCTGACAGGGTACTGCGCTTAGGAACCCTGTCAATGCCTATGTGGTGAAGCTTGCGCACCTCAGCCGTCATTGCCGCCTCTATCTCGCGCAGGGAGTCGAAGCGCATGATGACTGCATACAGCATCGTAAGAAGATGGGTGAAGCCGTCAAAGGTTTTCACATACCGCTCACCGCCGTTTCGACGGCTTATTTCAACTATTTTATCATGGTCGAGAGATTTTATCAGCTGACCATATATCGGCTGTCCGAAGAAATGTGTACTTTTGCCCATGTTATCTGAGTTTGGAAGCAAAAGCAAAGATAACAAAAAGGGCTGATACCTCGTGAGAAGTGTCAGCCCTAAATTTGTATCTTACCAAAAAGTTTAGCGGACAGTAATAATTAAATGCATGTCTGTAATTACGCAATTTTTGAATAGGTACTCCCTGAACTTCTTGAAGTATGCCCACGAAGTCCAAGACCTTGGCACGAGATATACACCGGTTCCTGATTCGGTTTGTATTCTCAATTATCAATTTAATCATACGTCCTCGCTCTTTGTATTATCAACAATCAATTCTTTGAGTTCAACCGAAAGCAGTTGGGCTATTCGATACAGGGTGTCAAGATTAGGCTGTTGCCTATTACAGCAATAAGCGTTGGTCGTACTAAAACTTTTACCAAGCTGCTCTGCCAACCATTTCTGCGACTTATCTTGTTCTACCAATACTGCTTTTATTCGATTTAATTTCATACTACTATGTATTTGGGGTGCAAAGATACTAAATAGTCTCCTAAATATAGCATTATACGATATAAAAGTAGCAATAATAATTTGGAAGCTCCAAAGAATAGAATTTTTGATAAAATATCGGCCATTTGCTATTGCCGCCGAATTATTAACCTCCGTTGTATATCAGCCATATATGCCAACTGAGATACAACCAAGGTACAAGATACCCATTTTTAACCCCTGTTGCACCCTCATGCGAGGTTCTCACTCCCCCTCTTTCCCTTTTCCGACCGTCTCACTCTTTATGGCTGATCACACTCTTTGGGTAGCAATCACCCCAAATCGTTGAATGGTTATGTTAAAAACACGAATTTATGAAGATGCTTCCCTTTTATATTGCATTTTTCATGTTTTGACTCAAAAAGTCTTTTTAAGTTGCTTAAATTCAGAAAACTATTATTTTTCTCGTGTTTTACAAAAAACATTTATACCTTTGCACAAAACACAAAGAAATCGAAATATGAGCAACACGAATAATACCCAAAATACGAATAATATGCCTAAGGGCGATATTAATCGCTTGAAAATAGTGTTGGTTGAGCAGAAAAGAACAGCTAAATGGCTTGCTGAACAGGTTGGTCGTGATCCAGCAACAGTTAGCAAATGGTGCACTAACATAGTGCAGCCAACTTTGGAGACTTTACGTCAGGTTGCCTTTATCCTTGATGTGGATATTAGGGACTTGATTTGTCCGACGAAATAAAGATTATACATTAATATAATATATAGCGTATGGCATTGCCAATAAATATAGACGAATTGCTGAAAGGAAAAACCGTAGAATGGGAACGTCTGGATTTCAAACGTGGGTGGAATCCGGAAGATGTTATCCATTCTGCTTGCGCCTTTGCTAACGACATCCATAACTGGGGTGGCGGTTATATCATCGTAGGTGTTGATGAACAGGATGGTGTGCCTGTCTTACCTCCAGTAGGAATAGACTTGCACTCCATTGATGCCATACAGAAAGAATTGGTGAACTTGTGTAATCAGGTGCAGCCAACAGTGAACGCATTGGCAGAGCCTGTGGAGTTCATGGACAAAATGATACTTGTAATCTATGTGCCTGGTGGTGAGGTTCGTCCATATAAGGCTCCGAAACATCTTGGTAAGGAAGCACAGAAGGCAGGTAAGATGTATTTTGTCCGCAAAGGTTCGGTTACAAAGATTGCTGATCAGGAAGAAGAACGCATGCTGATGGGACTTTGCAATAAAGTTCCATTCGATGACCGTATCAATCAGACTGCCAACATTGAAAAACTTGACCGTATGCTTATCGAAGACTTCTTGAAACGTGTTGGAAGCAAGATGACGCATGAGGAAATCATGCACATGCCGATGGCAGAACTTGGCTGGCAGTTACAGATAATTGGTGGTAGCACTGAGGATTTGCATCCAAAGAATGTTGGCTTGTTGCTTTTCTCACAGGAGCCAGAGAAATATTTCCCATACGCTCGTATCGAGATTGTTCATTTCCTTGATGAAGTGGGGGACCGTTTCACAGAGAAGATTCTTCACGGTCCTATACATCTGCAATTGGAAGCTGCATTGAAGTACATCCGAGAGCAGGTGTTATTGGAGAAAGTCATAAAAGTACGTGGTGAAGCTGAAGCTATCCGCTGTTACAACTATCCATACGAGGCTTTAGAGGAAATTTTGGCGAATGCCGTATTCCATAAATCTTGGGATAACCGTAATCCTATTGAGGTGCGTATCAATCATAACAGTATAGAGGTTCTTAACTTTGAGGGACCCATGCCACCGATAACTAATGCAGATTTGCAGAAACCACGAGTGATATCACGTCATTATCGTAATCGTCGTATAGGCGATTTCCTCAAAGAGATGCACTTGACCGAGGGACGTTCAACAGGATTCCCGAAGATTTACCAAGCAGTCAAGCGTAATGACTCGCCTATGCCTCTATTTGAAACAGATGACCGCAATATGCACTTTCTTGCAACTATGCCAATACATCAGGCTTTCGTTGACGAGAAGGCTTATCTTGCATCAAAAGGGAAGGAATTGGATGAGGAAATCAAGGATGATTTCGGGAAAGACGGAAAGAAAGATTTCCTAAAAGACTTCCTAAAAGGTTTCCTAAAAGAAAATGACATAGAACTTACTGACAGACAGAAATATATCTTGTGGGCGATATCAGTTGATGACACTCTTTCAGGAAAAGCTATTTCCCAAAAGATTTCGGAAAAGACTTCTGGAAAAATTTCTGTAACAGATAGGACTATAAGGACGGACATCGCAGACCTTCAAGCCAAAGGCATTCTAACACGTGAAGGTGGTCGCAAAGATGGTAATTGGGTAATCATAAAGAAATGATATGATAAAATTCTTCAAGATTATAGAGAAGGTCGTTTGGACACTGGTTGCAATAGCAGTAATCATGATTCTTGCTTTAATTGCAATCAGTGTTGCCAATAGTGCAGATAATATCTGGAACGATTTCCGACCATATACTTCATTGTTATATGGAGTTGCAATGCTTGTCGTGGCATTTAAGGCTGTTATTCTTGGAGTACAGATGTATTTGGAAACTAAAATTGAGGAAAAGACTAAGCATCTGCAAACTATCATTGAAAAGCAGCAATCACAGCAAGTAAAACAAGAGAAGAAGGTTTCTGGCAAACTTGACAAAATCATCAATGACATTGCCGCTATTCCGAACACAGACACAACAGTTATCGTAGATTTCCTAAAAGCGAATCTGCCAAGTGTTGTATTTACTTTGGTTGACCAACAGGTTAGTCAACAAGTCGCTTACGAGAAACAGAAGTTGGTATTTGAATACGAAAAGAAAGAGTCAGAGCTAAAACGTAAGTCACTTACCGTTGACGCAATTATCGAGAGACAGGAGAGGATAGAAAAACTTAACCAGGCTATCCGACAACGAGAACAGCAGGAACACGAAGAAAGAATGAAGAATACCGAAGATTACACCATGCTCGTATTCACTATAGCAAAGACTCCTGTAGAAGATGTAGAAAAAGTATGGCAGGTCACAAAGCTATTTCTTGAACGTGGACATGTTGCTGCCGATAAGGATTTAAAGATTGCTTATAACAAGAATCTTCGTAATGCGGAATTGAAACAATTTGCACTCAACATAGTTAAGTACAACAGAAAGGAAAACCTTGATATTGAATCCTACCTGATGACCGTCTTCGGAGAATGGTTCACCGGCAAGAAAGAGAATATCTCCAAGAACTACAATGTACTTCCGAAGGACTCGCTTGTTTCTAAAGATGGAGTGGATGCTGATTTGAAGCAGTTGTGGACATAAAGCATTTCTGTTATATGAAGAAGACCCTTTATACATGTATTTCGTTACTATTTTCATTTTATTGTTATGTTATCTGTGAAATATATACCTATGCTGTATTATGATGCTATTATCATCCGTTTTACTGGTGACGATGGCAGTGTGCATAATATATTTGTGGATGGTGGTAATATTAATTCACGAAAGTTCTGCTATACCGATAGACTTAAGAAGGAACTTGAACTTTTATTCGGCATGGGGGAATCGATAGACTTGTGGGTAATAACTCATATTGACAATGACCATATAGGAGGGCTTTATAATTTTATCAACGACACAGAATTCTTTGAAACTCACCAAGAACGATTAAAAGAGGTCTGGATGAACTATGGTGGTAAAGGAGACTATGAAGTGCAGCGAACAGGAACAATAGGCTATCATGGCGGAAAAGAATTACGCGACTTACTTAAGGAAAAGCATGTAGTTGTTAAGCAGGCTATACTTGCAGGACATATTTCAACTTTATCTGATGCTACAATAACCGTGGTTGCGCCAAATGAGAACGCAATGAAATGCTATATAAAATGGTGGAATAACATAGAATTCAAAGATGTCGCACAAACAGTAGATGGACTTATTAAAGGCGGAAAATGGGACTATGACAAGAAATTCAAGGATTTCAATCTGACGCTGTACGAAGAAGATAATGAAGTAAAAAACAATAGTAGTATTGCTTTTGTATTAAGCTATCACGGTTATAACCTGCTGTTTTCAGCCGATTCATGTTCCTCTCTTTTGTCTGACGGCTTGAAGAATACAAATATGTTGAAGGATGGGGACTTTAAGTTTGACCTTATGCATATTCCCCATCATGGTAGTTGTAGGAATAGCTCATTCGTTTTCTTGAAAGACATTATCTGTCCCAAATATGTTATCTCTGGCAATGGTGCTAATAGATATCATCTACCTGACAAAGAAACCATAGCCAGATTAAATGCCGCAAACCCAACGGGTTGTGAATTGCATTTCACCCAGATGAACTTCAAACTAAAGGAGATTTTTGCAAACGATGATTGTGGGAATCTAAAAATTATTGATGACGCCAACTTCACTTTTGAATAACATGAATAAGAACTACGACTTTACAGTTAAGCTTAAAGCTAACGACACAGGCAGTGCAGTGTTAGTCAAGCAGAATGAGTCTTATTATCTGCTGACTGCAGCTCACGTATGCGATGAATATACGGGGGAAGTCCCCATGGTGATTACCGATATTAACGGCAATGAGAATGAGGTCACCCCAAATGAAATGGCAATTTCACCTAAGGAGAAGTTTGATATTTGTGTAATGAAACTTCAAGAGGACATTGCTTTGGCGATAGCTGCCAATGTGAAGTGTGCTACGTTTGAAGGTTCTGGCTACCCGTGTGAGATAGATGGTTTCCCGTCAAACGCAATCGACAATAAACTTAGGATAGAAAACAAATGTCATATTTCGCAAGAGAGCGAGGCGGGTAATGAGCTTTATATTAAGTTGGACGAAGAACGCAAAGATGGTGTAGAAATGCAGTATATGGAAAGCGGATTCTCCGGCTCTGGCGTATTTGTCAGTTCCAATGGGGAAAAATACCTCGTTGGCATTATTCATAGGGTTGAGGAAGAGAGAAATCTATTCATTGGTTGGAAATTACAGAAAATTAATGAGGTCATTAAAGGTGAAGGTTGGACAGAGATACCTCTAATCCCGATTGAACTGTGTCAACAGATTATCAGTCAATACAATAAACTGATTGAAAATACTGAATTCGTTCTTAAACGCATCAAAAATAAGATTGTTGGAAAGATACAATTGCCCCGTCAAGAATATAAAGATAAGATAAATTCTTCTTTAGAAACAGGCAATATCGTTATCATTACCGGTGAAGCTGGAATAGGTAAATCAGCACTTGCAAAAGAAGTGTTAACAAATGACAAATATCGCTCTGTGGCGGTGTTGGGTGATGACCTTGATGAATCAAAAGAATCAGAGATACTGGCAAATTGGAATATAACAAGTAGGCTTCCTGAACTTTTCAAATCACCCATATGGGGAGATGGTGGTAAAGTGTTACTCGTGGAAAGTGCTGAACGAATGCTGAATGGCAATACTGATACAGCAGTATTATTCATAGAGGATCTTCTGAACGAGAATCATG
Source organism: Prevotella disiens (assembly GCF_900454955.1). Taxonomy (NCBI): domain Bacteria; kingdom Pseudomonadati; phylum Bacteroidota; class Bacteroidia; order Bacteroidales; family Prevotellaceae; genus Prevotella; species Prevotella disiens. The sequence continues at coordinate 838,449 of NZ_UGTL01000001.1, forward strand.
AAGTAAAAATAGTCTTCACAATTCGGAAAAATTCTCTTGATCAATTTAGATTGTGTCTGGCATGTAATGGGATTATTGTCACTGATGGCTATGTTATAGATATCGGTCTTCTTAGTGATGCCGAATTGAAGGCAGTGGAAAAGGATATTCCTCAAATTCAACCATACTGTTCAACAGATAAAACCCGACATGTCTTAAGAAATCCATTCTATCTGAATATTGCTTGTTCCATTGCAACTATAGCAAATGCAAGCACTTTGAAAGAAAGTGAATTCAAAGATATACTTTGCCGACAAATTATATCAGGAAAGAAGCCTGAAGTGGTCAGTCAGCGCATAGCTGCTCTTATTGATGTGGCAAGAAGAACGTCCAAAATAGGTATGAATTTGGTGAAATGTGAGATGACAGATGCTGTAAAATCACTCGTTGTTGATGATATTCTTGTTGGACAGCCAGAGCAAGGTCTATTGCGCCCTGGACATGATATATTTACTGATTGGGGCTTATATTGCTATATTGCAAATAATTATAGAGAGGTTGAATCAGGTGAAATAAGTCTTGCACAGTTCTATCGGAACATAGATTCGAACATTGCATCAAGAAACATGTTCCGGAAGTATATTGAGACACATATTTCTGAGGAAGATCAAAATCTTGATGCTTTTATTAGAGAGAGTCTCTCGCTTCGCTTGGACGACGTGTTCTATGATGCCTTATTCTATGCTATCCTTATTTCTGATAAGGGAGCATCATTCCTTGCTTCAATAAAAGACTTTCTTTTAAAAGACAATAATTTGCTTTTAGGAAGGTTGTCTGTCGCATTATCGTATATGTTCCGAAAAGTGGACTGGAGTACTAAAGAGTTTTTTACGGAACAAAGGATGAACGAGGAAGGTTCAAAGTTAAGAAACTCAGATTTTATGCTCCCGTTTGGAAAGGGATGGTACACCTTTGTTACATTTCTTTATGAGAACAGAAATGTCTTCAACGCATATAAAAGCAATTTGATAACATTATTACTACAATGCGAGCTTGTCGGTTTTTATGAGAAAGATGCTCCCAATCCAAAAAAATATGTCTTTTCTATATTAGCAGATGATGTAAACCAGACTCTTGCAGATGATAGAATACATGAAAAACCTGATAAGGAAGTTATACGCCTTCTTTTCAAGTGGATGAATGAGAATCCAGAACAGATTAAGATGTGGACAGAAAAGGCGTTAGAGACAGATTCTTATAAGTACAAAGTTATTAAAGAGTTTCTCTTACTCAGTGAAGGCATAGAAACACTTGGCTTTATTAATACATATCCCGAAATATATAAAGCTCTAATCAGGCATGAATGGCTTGATGATGAAGGAATCGTACACGATTACTATCCTATGATTCATCAATCCAGCGGATTGACAACTTCTTACAAATGTTTCTTATATTCTCACCCAGCTGATGCAATTGGCTTCCTCTGTGAAATTCTTAACTATGATATAAAAAAACTCAAACGCAAGCATGCACAAGAATTAGAGAAAATAAAAGTTGTAGTGGATGGAAAAGAAATAACCCTCTTTGGCAATAACTATCTGTGGCGCGAGTATAGAGGACGCAATTACCAATCACATGTGAGAGAAAGCCTTCTAATGACATTTGAGAAGTGGATGATGGACTCCATCAAAAACAATATTGATGGTGCTAAGTATGCTCTTTCTACGGAGAGACTTTTGGCTGTATTTGATATTGTTTACAGAAAGTGTTATAATGTAAGCGCTTGGGGAGTATTGGCTAGTGTCGCTACAAGATTTCCGATATTTGTCGGCATGAAAGCCATGCCTATCTATAGTTGTAGAGATTTCATATTATGGGATAAAACTAGATTAAGCACTGAGTTAATGCAACCCATGATAAGTCCCTATGCATCCAAGAATATTCAGAAAGATGTTGCTAATAGTTATCAGTTGCCGCATAGAAAACAGGATTTGGAAGGCATAATCCTGCGAATGTCCATGACAGAAGGGTTTGCTGAAGAGTTTAGAAAACTTGTCAAGCATCTGAAGGAAACGGCCACTACTTATTTGGAAAAAGTATCTGCCGGTCGTATGGATATAACTCAGTATGAAATTATAGGCAAGACAGATGAGGGAATCATTTTACAAGGGAGGCCTTCTGAGGATATAAAAAAGGAAGCAGCGCAAAACGAGGTGTTTAGCAACCAATTCAATAAGATACTATTGACGGGTAACCTCTCCAGAACACGCTACGATGAGGATTCTGAACAAGTTATTGATGAGTGGCGTGAAGCATATTGCTTACATAAAGACCAAGGTGGTGTGTTTGAAGCAAAAGGACTGGTTGCTGCGTTGGGTGTAAAGAAACATTGGGAAAACCTGAACAAAGAAGAACGAGCATGGTGCTATGAAGCCATTGTTCAAGAAACGTCTCGATTCGCGGAATCTGGAATGTTTCAGCCGTACACGGAGTATAGCTCTGATGGGCTTGTATATTTGCTTGATCGGCTGCCTGACGATGAGCAATTGTTGCAAATAGTATGGGGATTGATTGATGCTATAGATGATAATGATTCTTTGTTTACTCGTTTTGAGAACTCCTTCAAGTCGTTGTTATGGCCTAACCATAAAGAATTAGCAGAGAAAATTATCTTGCTGTACATTCACAATACTGAAAGTAAACGAGACGATATTGATAAATTCGCGCATGTTTGCAAACTGATTCCTACAGATATAGAGGATACGGTTATAGATGAGATGACATTTATCTATTGTAAACAATTCATGGATACTTTGACGGATAAAATATCTGATCGATACGTCGTGAGAATGCAAGATATGCGAATAGAGGAGTTCTGTGCCGCATATATGGTTGCGATGCCCCCAAAGAGACGTAAGTTTATAGAAGAAATATGGTTGGCGTCAAGTCTTCAACGGACTATGTATCATTATGACAGGCGTGAGAGTCCGATAGGCTCAGTATTCAACCATTATTGCTATATGGCCACTCCAGCGAATAAAGATTATTTTTGGCAGTTGTGGGAGATTATGTTTGAGTGGTATAAGAAAAATAATGCTACGGAAGTTCTTCCTTCGCTAATGCTTAGTTTTGATGTGATGAACCCCAGTTTGCTTGAAGATTGGGAAATCGCTAATGGTGCGAATGAACATATTTATAAGCTTTTGCAAATACTACCTCAAGAGGGCGTTTCTTACCTACCTTGGCTTGTTTGCAAGATTGGTTTTAGGTGGCTTATGCCTGATTGCTTAAGACATATAGATAAAGCAATTCTTCGTCAGTCATCAAGAGATCGGCATTCGATGATACGATGGCAAAATGCTGTTGAGGATTTATATGATGATGCTAAGACAAGGGAGGCCATTCGTAAAAATGATGCTTTAAGAGCCGCTTATGTTGAAATTCTAAATGGTTTGATATCAAATGGCTCCGCTATCGCATATCTGATTAGGGATTATTACATATAGGAGCAGAATACAAGATGAATGTAGTATGGCGCATAATTATGAAGTGAAAACTATTTTAACGTGAGTTCGACGAATTATAAGTGTCTGTAAATTTGGCGATTAGCGAAATTTGCGACTTTATGGTTTTGATATACAAATAATTACAAACAAAAATCGCTATGATCACCGAAGACAAAGTTACTGAAATATTTTGTATGGCAGATGATTTCTGCAAGTTTTTTGATACAATGGTGGCAAAATATACGCTAAAACCTACAGGAAAAAGAAACTATCATCGTAATTCCGTGATGTCAAAGGCAGAAGTCATGCTAACGCAGAGTCAACCAGCAAGTGCAAAATTATAAAACGTATTTGAAGAACTCGCACTTAGGTGTAGAAAAGTTTAATTTTTCTCTCGGTCTTTCGTTCAATTTCTTTTGTATGGACATAATTCTTTTTTCTGTATAATGTTCAAACGAATCCTTTTTCGGTATATATTGTCTGATTAGTTTATTTGTATTCTCAATAGCTCCCTTTTGCCAAGAACAATATGGACCAGCGAAGTACACGGGCACGCCTAAGAACTTGGTAATGTCCTTATGTGCCGCAAATTCAGGTCCGTTGTCTGTTGTAATGGTCCTCAGACTGTTCTTGTATGGCAGTAGCAGTTTCCTAACTACCTTTGCCAGAGGCTTTGACTGCTTTCCAAATGGCAGTTTCTGCATAAGCAGCATATTGGTGGATTTCTCCACCATCGTGAGTATGGCGTGCTGGTCAGGGTCTACAATCAAGTCCATCTCAAAATCTCCGAATCTCTTTCCGTCAACTTCCTTACTTCTTTCATGGATACTCACTCTGTCCTTGATTGGAAGATGTCTGTCCTTGGGACGATGCCTGTATTTCATCTTATGCCTTGTGTGCTTGACAAGTTCCCCTGTTGTATCATTATAGATGATATTATAAATGGAATGGTGGGATACCTTTATCCCCTCATTCTTGCGCAGATAACCTGATATTTGTCGTGGAGACCACTGGTCATTGGTGATATATTCCTTAATCCTCCAGACTAATTCGTCAGAGATCCTGGCGTTCTTTACCGTTCTCTTTCTGCGCTGCATAGCCATATCGTGCGCCTTTGTCCAAATATACTTCCCTGATGACGTGCTGTTGCGTTTGATTTCACGTGAGAGTGTTGACTGACTGATGCCGACGATTGAGGCAATCTCTTTTCTCCCTGTTTTCTTTTGGAGTAAAGCGAAAATTTGCGACCTTTGCTCCGAGGTTAATTGATGATATTTCACAATACAAAATTAATTAATCTTGGGGAGACAGAGGTCTCCCTTTTTTATTTGTATTGCTGGTTGTTTCTTTTTTCCTCGCCGAGAGATGCAGACAACCTCTCGCTACGCTTCGAGAACGTCTGCATCTCTCGGTGAGGGTTACTCTTTTATTGCACTTCGTTTTGGAACTTGCATAATATGATTCTTTTTCATGACTCTGGTTATCGCTGCTTTAAACATTTCTATCTTGAAAAAGTATGTAAGCATCTGCGTAATTTGTTTCCTAAAGTTGTCTCATACAACCGTATAGTAGAATTGGAAAGGGAGGTTGTCATTCCACTCGCTTTGTTTATCAAAAAAGTCTTGTTGGGCAAATGCACGGGCATAAGTTTTGTTGACAGCACACCACTGCGTGTCTGCAAGAACCAAAGAATACATATTCACAAGGTTTTCAAAGGTATAGCCCAAAGAGGAAAATGCTCCATGGGTTGGTTCTTCGGTTTCAAATTACATTTGATTTGCAATGAGAAAGGAGAACTTCTCAATTTTATGATAACACCTGGAGATGTTGATGACCGTAAGCCTTTGGAATACAAATCTTTTGTAGATTTCATATATGGCAAGCTGGTCGGCGACAAGGGGTACATCAGCAAGAATCTCTTCCAAAGGCTGTTTGTGGACGGAATACAACTTATTACCAAGCTGAAAAGCAATATGAAAGGAGCTTTGATGAGCGTTTCTGACAGACTCTTACTCAGAAAAAGAGCCATTATAGAAACTGTGAATGATGAGCTTAAGAATATTGCGCAGGTGGAACACTCCAGACATAGATGCTTTGACAATTTCATCGCCAATTTATTAGGCGCTATTGCTGCCTATTGTTTGTTTCCCAAGAAACCGTGTATCAATGTACAAAGGACTATTGACACACAGCTTGCTCTGTTCTGAATTCATCGAACTCCCGCTAATATTAGGTTTCTGTTCGTCAGGCCACGAGTTCGCTATTGCTTCTTCTCTCCCAAGGGTCGCCCCTTGAAACTTGCAAGTCGCTATGGGGTTCGTTGGCAACTACGCCCCGAGTGGACTTTCACCACAGATGTATGATATGCCCGTCATACCAAAACAGGCGCAAGCTCTATTTCGAAACAGACCTTGCACCATACAAATTAGAGAGTTATAAAAAACTTTCGGTCACGGGTTGATGATTGCTCCACCGCCCGAAGAAGAATCATCCGAGGCGACTTCGCCTTCCCTTTCCTCTCACTCGATGTCCACAACCGCCAGTCTACGCACGGCACGGCAGTCGCCACCTGTGACCCTCGTGCCGCCTCCACGGAAGCGGGTTTCGGGAATGAAGCACACACGCACGCTGTTGATGAGTGCGGCGGTTACTTCCTTTTCTGTTGCCACGCCGTTATTGTTCGTCACAGCCGTGAAGTAGAATGAGCCTATGCCGCCGAGTCTCACCGAGCAGCCCTGTGCCATATAGTCGCCCGTCACGTTAGCGACTACTGCCAAAAGCTATTTAGAAGAGATCTCTGCAAAAGTCCCCTGACAGGAGGTATAACTTATTGGTAGGCAGATATTGTGTTTCTGGCAAAATGGAGTTTTGCAGAGGCCTCGGATAATATTGTATTCGCTTTCAGAGTTGCACACTACGACACGACTGTCTAATTAGAGATTAATTTCTGCGAGAGGGTACTATTATAATTTATGCCCATTATAAAATACCCACTTTTAAGTATTGCAAAACTTGTTCACACCTCGTACCTTTGCAGCAAATAAATAAAAGAGTATGATAAAACGAAAGTACCATATTATATATATGGATATACATCCCTCGACTATCGAAGCGCATTGTTCAAGAAAAGAACAGTGCGTTTTTTTTATGAACAAAATAGAACAACGTTCACTATTAATCCTTTACCCTCATCATGCAAACTCTGAAAGATGACATTCGGCAGCGCATCATCGCTACCGCCCGTGCAGAATTTATCGCACATGGCGTACGCTGCACCTCCATCCGCACAGTGGCTCGCAAGTCAGGTGTCGCTGTAGGAAACCTATACAATTACTTCAAGAGCAAGGACGAACTGTTTTGCGAGGTGTTGCGTCCTCTCACCAAGGCATTGAACAAACACATCCTGTCGCACAATGACGAAAAGTTCCTGTCGATAGATGTGTTCAACATGCGGCAACGCCAAATAGATTACATCTTTGCCATGCTCGCCATCATCAAAGACTTCCGCCCAGAGCTTCGACTACTCCTATTCAACTCGGAGGGTACGTCGCTACAAGGATATAAAGACAAGATGGTGGACAGACAGATGAAGGTGGGCATGGAATACCTGCGACTGATGAAAGAACGATATCCACATCTCAACGCCAACATTTCGCCATTCTTGGTTCACATCACTTGCTCTACATGGATAACCGTTTTCTGCGAGATTGTAGAACACGAAGATTACAGCGACGAGGATATCAAAGTTGCCTTGGAGCAGTACATGGATTTTAGCATGGCAGGTTGGAAAGCATTACTGAAACCATAAAGACTAATTATTAAAAGACGATAATATATGATGAAAACTCTCAAACGTTTAGGAGCTTACATGGGAGGGCGCAAGTGGTTGCTGCCCTGCTCCGTCGGGCTGTCGGCAGTCAACGGACTGCTGTCGCTTGTCCCATTCATACTTTTGTGGCTCGTGGTGCGCACACTACTAATCGCCAAAGGCAACCTCTCGAGCACCCCTCTTATAGACTATGCCCTATGGGCTTTTGTCATATCGGTGGCAAACGTGTTGCTCTACTTTTTGGCACTGATGCTCTCTCATCTTGCAGCATTCCGTATCGAAACCGACATGAGGCGCAAAGCGATGCAACGGCTGATGCGCGCGCCATTGGGCTATTTCGATGGACAAAATACGGGGCGTATGCGCAAAATCATTGATGAGGATTCGGGACAGACACATACTTTCGTGGCGCACCTGCTACCCGACGTGGCGAGCTGTGTCGTTGCTCCGATAGGTGTTATCGTACTGTTATTCGCTGTGGATTGGCAGTTGGGTACGGCTGCAATGATACCGCTCGTTGGCGCTATAGGCATTATGGGATATATGATGAACCCGAAGAACAACCAATTTCAAAGGCTCTACCTTGATGCGCAGGAGAAGATGGGGGCAGAGGCGGTGGAATATGTCAGAGGCATTCCTGTGGTCAAGGTGTTCCAGCAGACGGTCTTCTCGTTCAAACGTTTCTACGATAGCATCATCAGCTACCGCGACCTTGTCATCAAGTGTACGCTTGTGTGGCGCACGCCAATGTCGTTTTATATACTTGCCATCAATGCCTTTGCCTTCATTCTCGTTCCTACCGCTATTATCCTGATAGGACACGGTGGAGATACAAGCACAATTATTGCCAACGTGATACTTTATGTGGTGATTGCACCGCTCATCGCTTCCAACGTGATGAAAGCCATGTATCTCAGTCAGGACCTTTTCTTAGCAAATGAGGCTGTGGAACGATTAGAGCAGCTCACTGATATTGCACCGCTCTCGCAGCACGACAAGCCAAAACGTGCAGAAGCGTATGACATTCGTTTCAACGATGTTTCGTTCCGATATGAGGGAGCGGAGAAAGATGCAGTGAGTCATATCAACCTTACCATTCCCGAAGGAAAGACGGTTGCGCTTGTAGGAGCGTCGGGCAGCGGAAAGACCACGATAGCAAGATTGATACCCCGTTTTTGGGACGTGCGTCATGGCAGCGTTACCATAGGAGGCATAGACGTGAGGGATATGCGCAAGGACGAACTGATGCGCAACGTGTCGTTCGTCTTCCAAAACACCCGTCTGTTCAAAACTTCGCTCATCGAAAACCTACGTTACGGCAATCCTGATGCAACAACCGAACAGATCAACCGTGCCATCGACCTCTCGCAAAGCCGCGAGATTATTGACCAGCTACCACAGGGATTGGATACCGTTATCGGTGCCGAAGGTACTTATCTTTCGGGAGGTGAGCAGCAGCGTATTGTTCTTGCCCGTGCCATTCTGAAAGATGCTCCTATCGTGGTGCTCGACGAGGCAACCGCCTTCGCCGACCCCGAAAACGAACAGCTTATCCGTAAAGCACTGGCACATCTCACCCAAGGAAAGACCGTGCTGATGATAGCCCATAGACTTACCACTGTGCAGGATGCCGACAGCATCGTAGTTGTGGACAACGGCAAGATAGTCGAACAGGGAACGCACGAGGAACTATTGAGCAGGGAAAAGCAATACCACCGTATGTGGAATGAATATCAACAATCTGTTTCGTGGAAACTATAATCTATTAAAAGTCATAAAGTCATGATTAAATATTTTCAAAACCGTTTTGCTCTTACGGAAAAAGGAGCAAAAGACTTGCGGCAAGGCATCGTCTTTTCGACACTGCTCAACCTTGTGCTAATGCTGCCACCCACTTATTTGTTTTTCTTCCTGATGGAGTATCTCGATGATAAGTCAATGAATGCTCCTCATACGTTGTGGTTTTATCTCCTCATGGCAGCAGGGCTTATGGTCGTGATGCTCGTCGTGATTCGTCGGCAATACGACAGCACCTATACCACCGTATATAATGAGAGTGCGCAACGCCGTATCTCCTTAGCCGAGAAACTGCGCCGTTTGCCTCTCGCCTTCTTTGGTGAGCGCAATCTCTCCGACCTCACTGCCACTATGATGGAAGACTGCACACAATTGGAAACAACGTTCTCGCACGCCATTCCCCAACTGTTTGCTTCCGTGATGAGCATTGTCATTATCGCAGCGGGAATGTTCTGTTACGACTGGCGATTAGCCATCGCTGTGTTTTGGGTAGTGCCATTTGCCTTGGTGGTGCTGTTGATTTCACGAAATCGCATGGACAAGGCTTTTACACATATCTACCACATCAAACGAGGAGTGAGCGAACAGATACAGGAAGGACTGGAGTGTGTGCAGGAAATCAAGTCGTACAATGGCGAGGACGAATATAACCAGCGGTTCGACCAGCGATTAAAAACATTGGAAAAAGGACTTGTTGCCGGTGAACTCTTGGTAAGTGTGTTTGTCAACATCTCCGCTGTACTGCTTAAACTGGGCATGCCTACCGTCATCGTTGTAGGCGCATGGATGCTTCAGCGTGGCGACGTGTCGGTGTTCGTCTATTTGGCGTTCCTCCTTGTTTCGGCTATGGTTTACAACCCTATTCTTGATGTATGCAATCACCTTGCTATTCTAACTTTTCTCGATGTACGCATCAAACGAATGAAGGAGATGGAGGCAATGCCCATACAGACGGGCGACACCAAGGTGGAAGTTTCAAACTATGACATTGAGTTCCACAACGTCAGCTTTTCCTACGAAACAGACAAGCAGGTACTTCACGATGTCACGTTCACTGCCCGACAGGGCGAGATAACCGCACTCGTTGGTCCCTCAGGTGGTGGCAAGAGCACCGCTGCCAAGCTCGCTGCACGTTTTTGGGACACGAATAGTGGTAAGATAACGCTGGGCGGACACGACATCTCGGGCATAGAACCAGAGACGTTGCTCAAAAATTATGCCGTAGTATTTCAAGACGTGGTACTCTTCAATGCCACAGTTGCCGACAATATCCGCATCGGAAAGCGTGATGCCACTGACGAGGAAGTGCAGCGTGTGGCACGATTGGCACAATGCGATGATTTCATCATCCGTATGCCACAAGGCTACGATACAGTGATAGGCGAAAATGGGGAAACCCTTTCGGGTGGCGAGCGGCAGCGCATCTCCATAGCCCGTGCGCTTCTGAAAGATGCTCCTGTCATACTCTTGGACGAAGCCACCGCCAGCCTTGATGCCGAGAACGAGACAAAGATTCAGGCTGGTATCTCTGAACTGGTGCAGGGCAAGACTGTCATCATCATCGCCCACCGCATGCGCACCGTGCTGGGTGCCGACCACATCGTGGTACTTGACGGCGGGACGGTCAGCGAACAGGGTATGCCCAAAGATCTTATAGCAAAAGGTGGCAAGTTTGCCCAGATGGTGAGATTACAACAGGAAAATAAATCATAAAATAAAAACAACAATGAAAATCGAAAAAATCAACCGTAAGTTCAGGCAGACGGCGGAGTGGATACTGCGCCACCGGCTGCTTGTGGTAGGGCTGTTCGCCCTGCTTGTCGCATTCTCGTTCGTGGGAACGAAGCGTATCGTGATGAAGACCTCGTTCGACGACTACTTTATGAGCGACGACCCGATGCTCTTGAAAACAGATGAGTTCAAGTCCATCTTCGGCAACGACTACTATGTGGCGGTATTGGTGAAGAACAAGGACGTGTTCTCCAAGCGAAGCCTCACGCTCATCCGTGAGTTGAGCAACGAGTTGAAGGACAGCCTCTCGTATGCCGACAAGGTAACGTCGCTCACCGACCTTGAGTTTGCCGTTGGCACCGACGAGGGCATGACCATCGAGCAGATTGTGCCCGAGCAAATCCCATCGGATGCCGCCGGACTGAAAGAAATTAGGCGCAAGGCATACAGCAAGCCCTACCTCTCGAAGAAACTCGTGTCGAAGGACGGCACGATGACATGGATCATGGTGAAGCTACGCCCGTTCCCCGCTGACAGCGTGTGGAAGAAGACGAGCGATATTGCCCCTGATATGCTTACGGGCAAGGAAGCCGGGCACATCATCGGCAAGGCGAAATACGCGGAACTGTCGCCTGCTGCCGCGGGAATGCCCTATATGAGCTATGAGAAGTTCGTCTATCTGAAGGGCGAGATGGGACGGCTGTTCGCCATCGCCTTCCTCGTTTCCATTGTGGTGATGATTGTCGTCACCCGTTCGCTGCGTGGAGTCGTTGCACCGTTAATCACTTCAATATGTGCCTTGCTCATCGGCTTCGGCATCATAGGCTGGACGGGGCTTTACATCGACATGAGCACGGCGATGATAGCCGTCATACTCACTTTTGCCTGTTCCATTGCCTACAACATTCACCTATATAACTTCTTCAAGACACGATTTGTGGAAACGGGTAGGCGCAAGGCTTCCATTACCGATGCCGTGGGCGAGACGGGCTGGGGCGTATTGCTCTCGGGACTGACCACCGTGGCGGCGATGATGACGTTCCTCTCCATGAGCATCGTGCCGATGAAAGCCATTGGTCTGAACACCTCGCTCTGCCTGCTGTCGGTGCTGCTCACGTGTCTCGTGGTTACGCCAGTGCTGCTGTCGCTGGGCAGGGACAGGAAGCCACACGCGAACATGTCGCACAGCTTTGAGGGCTATGTGGGCGACCACTTCGAGCGTTTCGGCGGGTTCGTCATGCGCAACCATCGGCGTATCGTTGTCGTGTCGTCGGTGCTCACGCTGTTCTGCGGCATCGGTCTGTTCTTCATCGAGCCGGCGTTCGATGTGGAGAAGACAATGGGGCGCAAGGTGGAGTATGTGAAGAAGTTCCTCGACCTGTGCGATACGGAATTGGGGTCGATGTATTCCTACGACCTGATGATTACACTGCCGCACGCAGACGACGCAAAGAAGCCCGAGAACCTAAAACGGCTCGATCAGTTGGCTACCATCACAGAAGGCTATCTACTCACCAAGCGGCACAACTCCGTGACGGACATCATCAAGGACATGAACTGCACGCTCAACGGTGGCAAGCAACAATTCTATCGTATTCCCGACGATGCAGACATGGTGGCACAGCTCCTCCTGCTCTACGAGAACGCCGGCGGCACGGAGTCGGAGTATTGGATGGACTATGACTACCGGCGACTACGCCTTCAAGTGGAAATCAAGAACTACAACTCCAACGAGGCGGAGAAGGAAATGGACGCATTGCAGGCAGAGGCACGGAGGCTCTTCCCTCAAGCGCACATCTCGATGGTGGGCAACATACCGCAGTTCACCGTGATGCAGCAATACGTGGAGCGTGGGCAGATGTGGTCGATGCTGCTCTCGGTGCTGGTCATCGGCGTGATCCTCGTGCTCGTCTTCAGCAGTTGGAAGGTCGGCTTGGTGGGCATGATCCCCAACCTCGCTCCTGCGGTCATAGTGGGCGGTATGATGGGTTGGCTCGACTATCCGCTCGACATGATGACCGCCTCTCTTATACCGATGATACTCGGTATAGCCGTTGACGACACCATCCACTTCATCAACCACAGCCATGTGGAGTACAACCGATGCGGCAGTTACGCTGACGCCATCAAGGGTACGTTCCGCACCGAGGGGCTTGCCATCGTGATGTCCACCGTGGTCGTGTCGGCGACGTTCGCAGGATTTATGTCGTCGAACGCCACGCAGATGGTCAACTGGGGCATCCTTGCCGTGGCGGGTATGGTGTCGGCATTGCTCGCCGACCTGTTCCTCACACCGGTTCTCTTTAAGTATCTCAGGGTGTTTGGCAAAGAAAAAAAGACAAATTCACAATAAAAAACAGTATAAAATGAAAGCAAAAGAATTAGTATTGACACTCATCGCCTTGTTTGCGATTTGCAGTGCAAACGCCGCAGGTCTCACAGGAAGAGACGTTATGCAGAAAGTAAGAAACCGTGCCGATGGCGACACACGCTATGCCACCATCGAAATGACGCTCGTGCAGAGAAGCGGGCACAAACGTGTGCGCAAGCTCGAATCGTGGGCAATGGACGTGGGCAGGAACACGAAAAAAATCATGTTCTTCACCTATCCCGGCGATGTAAAAGGTACGGGCTTCCTCACATGGGACTACGACAACGCCAACAAGGTGGACGACAAGTGGCTCTACCTGCCAGCGATGAAGAAGACGAGACGCATCAGCGGCAAATCGTCGAAGACCGACTACTTTATGGGCAGCGACTTCACCTACAACGACATGAACACGCGCAGCGTGGACGAGGAAACACACAAACTGCTTCGCGAGGAGGTCGTGGGAGGAAAGAAATGCTGGGTGGTGCAGTCCACGCCCAAGGACAAGGATGAGATCTATTCGTATCGCATCACATGGATCAGACAGGACTGCCTGATACCGGTCAAGGCTGAATACTACGATAAACTGAAGAAGCTGCACCGCCGGCTCACCATCTCCAACATCAACAAGGTGCAGGGCTTCTGGACGATGCACTTCATGCAGATGGAGAACGTGCAGACGGGGCATAAGACCATCATTCGTATGAACAACCAGCGGTTCAACGTGAAGGTTCAGCCCAATCTCTTCACCGTCTCCAAATTAGAGAAAGGACTCTGACCATGAGAATGCTGCGATTATGGACGCTGTTGCTTGTGCCGATGCTCTCGGCACAGGCAGCAGCCCAGATTGACACCTCGGCGGTGGAAACCGATTCCGTTGATGCGGAATACATACAAGAGGAAGAAACGGAGGACAACTCCCTGCGTGTTCAGGTAAAGGGATTTCTCGATACTTACCATGCCGCACGCACCGAGGGAAAAGCCGACTGGATGGCTTCGAGAACCCGTGCACGCGGAGAGGTAAAACTCGAAAAAGGTGCTGCTTCCCTTTTTGTTTCCATGAATGCCACCTACAACGCTATACTGAAAGACCGCACGGGACTGGAACTGCGTGAGGCATATCTCGCATACGCCAAAGGAAACCTTGACCTTCGCGTGGGGCGACAGATTGTGGTGTGGGGAGTGGCAGATGCCCTCCGACTGACCGACTGCGTGTCGCCCTGCGACTACACCGAGTTCCTTGCGCAGGACTACGATGACATCCGTATGCCCGTCAATGCCCTGCGTACAAGATACACATGGCGTTCGGTAACATTCGAGGCGATATGCAATCCTGTAGCGGATTTCTTCATTCTTCCCACCGACAGGCACAATCCGTGGGCATTGACTCTGCCGTCAGCCCCTCTTCCCTATACCATAGATTTGGAAAGTGGAAAACCAGAGAAAAGACTTCGGAATATGGAGTACGGCGGACGGATAACGACCAACCTCAGCGGGATTGATTTTTCACTGAGTGTCCTGCGAACGTGGAACAAGATGCCCGCTCTTTCCCTTACTGTGTCCAACGATGGAAAGTCGCTTTTAGTCAAGGGTGAATACCACCGCATGACGATGCTCGGGGTCGACTGCTCTCTGCCTGTTGGACAGTTTGTCCTTCGCGGCGAGGCTGCTTGCTATTTCGATGAGGCGCAAAGCAGAGGTGTGGGACAAAATGTGGTGTGCCGAAATACGTACAACTTCCTTGCCGGTGTGGACTGGTATCTGGGCAACGATTGGAATTTCAGTGCACAATACTTCCATAAATATACGGCAGGGAACCTTGACGGTCTTTCCGTCTATCGGCATGCCGCACTTGCCACGGCACGTATCTCCAAGGAACTGATGCGCAACACGCTGAAACTCTCCACCTTTGCCTACATTGATGTAACAAACGGCGGCATCTTCAATCGTTTCTCGGCTTCCTATTCTCTTAACGACCAAATCGAACTCACCGCTGGCTACGACTATTTCCATGCCGACAAAGGCAAGTTTCAAATGTACAGTAAGAACTCCGAAGCATGGGTAAAGATGAAGTACAGCTTCTGAAACACTTTGCGAATAAAGGATAGATGTAGTATGTAGCCACTTGGTAGTAATAGTTATTCCATCTTCCAACTACGGCACAATCCTTTTTCTTTCACCGTGTTATCTCTTATTGTAGTTATGTAGTAAGATATAATCGGTGAAAGAAAAAGGAAAGATAAGAAATAATCATTAGTTATTCGTGTTACCGAACAGAAATATCGGTGTTATCACGGATGCAGGTTTCTGCAATCTCTCACAGATATACTCTCTGAACAAATGTGCTTCCGTACTGTTTAACTGAAAGGATAGGGCGATGATTGTTGAGAGCGGATAGAGCGGCGCATAACCTTTTAGTTGTTTGTTTGCATAAATATCTTCCTCGCCTGTACTCCTCTCATCGGGGTGCAGGTTGGGATTGTGGGCTATTGCTTGAAGCCTGCCATTGAGCTTTCTCCATGTTACTCCGAAGAACCTTGCAAGTTCGCCCTCTGTCATGGCTATGGCTCCGTTTCCCTTGTAAACAATCTGCATATTGCTGCTCCAATCAAGATAACTGCGCTGATTGGTTGCGCTTGCCTTTCTTTTGGGATGATTGCCTGCCTTCATGCCGTTTCCTCCTTTCTGCCATTTGAATTGACAACTAACGGAATTGTCGTTGTGTTTGTTATTGCTTCCGTATTTACATTTGCCCTATCTTCATCTTCTGCCTTGTACTTTGCAATGAGCCTGTTCATATCCTCAGAAATCTTACTATCCGTTACCTACGCATAAATCTGCGTGCTGGATATGGATGCGTGTCCCATCATCTTGGCTATGCTTTCTATGGGTATTCCTGAGCTTAGGCTCATCGTGCCGAATGTATGTCTTGCCATGTGGTAGGAAAGTCTTTGGCAGATACCGCAAGCCTTTCCCACAATACTCAGTTTGGCATCCATGACACTGCGGCTGCAATCACGGTGAAAAACAAGGTGGTCGCCTTTTTCTTTCACCGTCTGCTGTACCTCGCTTCTTTCCGGCTCTTTCCGATAATGGCTGATTATGGTTTCCGCTATGGGATGTAACGGCACGATGAACTCAACCTTGGTCTTCTGACGTTCCTTTCTTATATACATCTGTCCATCCGCTGTCGTTTGGATATGCTTGTATTCCAAATTCTCCATATCTGAAATAGCCAAGCCTGTGAAGCAGGAAAAGACAAACATCAGTCTTGCCAGCTCCGCTTCTCTGTCGTTCATCTTCATTGCCATAAGTTTCATCACATCGCTCTTTTGCAAAAAGCGTATCTTCTTTTCCTCTTTCTCATACTTGGCATTCTCAAACGGATTGCAGCGGATAATTCTCTTGCTGACCGCACGGAACATTAGTCGGCTCAGCCAGCAGAGGTTGCTGTTGACGGTAGATGCTTTCAGTCCACGCTTTTTGAGTAAGAAGCGGTATTCCTCGAACAAGTCCTCTGTAATTGTTCCGATGGATATATCCTGCACTCCTTTGTTTTCTACAAATTCACGGAGATTTCTGTCAGAATAGAACAGGTTCAGATAAGTTCCCTCTGCCCTTAATCTGCCAACACTTTCCTTGACTGTTTGCAGTTCGGCCCTGCTCATGGCAAGGAGCGTGGTCGGATTGGTGGCAATACCTTGCAAGCGGTTCTTGATAAGTTCCACGCTTACCACTCTGTCCCTCGTCAGTATGTCCCGATAGGTTTTCTCTACTAATTCCCTGAACTCATTGATTCTTTGATTGGTCTTCCTGTTGGTTGTCAACCCCTGCTTGGTGTTCCACTCGCAGACTTTACACTCTTCTCCTGTGGTAATGGCTGTATTCTTTCCGTTGATGGTGATACGGCAGAGAATGGCGGTATTGCCGTCTGCCTTTGTCTTCTGTTTGTTGATATAAAACAGTATCTTGAATGTACTTCTCATTGTCTTGGTGGTTTGAAGTTAATTAAATGAATAGATAAGAAATCAAATGACTTGATAAGGATTAGATAGCCAACTGCATCTCTTCGGTGAAAGAAAGGAAACGGTCAAATTCCTCAAAGAGTTTCTGCGGTGTTACCTTTGCATAACGCTCGGTCATGCTCACGTTGGAATGCCCCAGCATCTTACTCACGGTCTCAATGGGTACACCCTGTTCGAGCGTGATGAGCGTGGCAAATGTGTGCCTTGCCGTATGTGTGGTAAAAGGAAACGAGATGCCTGCACGAAGCCGCAGGGCTTTCAAATAAGATTGGTAAGTAGCATATCCCATGAAAGGGAGCAATGTTTCCCTTTCATCGCTGTGGAGCTTCTCCATCAGCCGTATGGCTTCGGGCAACAGTTTGACACGACAAGGCACACCTGTTTTTTGGCGGTTGAACTTCAGCCAAAGGCTACCCTCGTCATCACGCACAAGATGGGACTTGTCCAGTTCCATCAAATCACAATATGCAGCACCCGTATAACAGGCAAAGAGGAAAATATCCCTTGCCGTTTCCATTTCCTCCTCCAAGTCCTCAAAGTGGAGAGTCTTTAACTTCTCAAATGCCCCTCTGTCAAGTGCTTTGGGGAGTTTCTTGTTACCCTTGCTGATTTTGACTTTGTCGAAAAGCAGACCGTCTGCCAACCCCTCACGGTAAGCCAGCCTGCAAACTGTTTTCAAATGGGTGGCGACATTGTAGAATGAACTTTCCTGAAATCCACACTCCCCCAAGAAGTACTGCTGAAACTCATGGATGAAGTTCTCAGTTAGTTGTGAGAAGGCTAAGTCAGAAACCTTATATTTCGCTTGGATGAACTCCTGCAAGTGGATTCTCGTGGAGTGATAGCTTGCCATTGACTCTTTTCTGATGTCTACACCGACATGACTTTCTTTCTCCTTTATGAGCATATCAAGTCTTTCGATGAGCATGCACCGTGTCTGCACACTGCCTTGAAACAGTTCCTTTACATCGGTTGCGTCAAATGGGTAACCTTTGGATAGCATGGACTGATAAGCTGACTGAATGGACAGCAGCAAGTTCTCCAACCTGCCATTCACTTCCACCGCCTCACGACTTTTTCCGTCCATTCTGCTCTCACGGGGATTCCACAAGTCAGGATTGCAGGAGAGCTTGCAACTGAACTGTGCGATGGAACGCCCAATGGTTATCCGTCCCATAATCGGTGCCTTACCCGACTTGTCAAGACCGCTCTTTTTGAGGTAGAGCAACACCTTCATTTTTTCTGTTTTCATACGCTTTGATGTTTTGTGGCAAAAATACCAATTTCAAAGCGTTCCTCACTTATGCAGAAAACTGCCGACCGCAGCAACAGCCACACGAGCAAAAATAATTCAGTTACCGAATATTACTTCATCGTTACCTATGACGAAATCGGGTAACGCTCTAGTAACTGAACTTCTGCCTAAATCTGCATATTCCTGCCCTTTTTGAAAAGAGCACTTCTATGCAAATTATTTCGTTTCCTGCTCATTTTCAGTCAGTTTACACCAACTTCTATATTTCTTCATTTTCGCTGATTAGTTGCAGCCTGAAAGCGGCTGTTTTGCACGGTAAAAGCGTAGGTTTTGCGTTGCAAAACAGCCGTTTTTGGAATGCAAAACAATAGGTTTTCTAATACATTGATAACAAGAATGTTATGTCAAACAACCTGGATAGAAAAAATCAATCCTTTTCCACAAAACAAGGGAATTAAAATAAATACGAATAAAGCAACTTGGTCTATCATTAATAATGAGTTGATTCATATTACATACGAGTTGCCAAATAGAAATGGTCAAGGAGGTCTAGACCTTTACTATTCAGATTCTATTCTGTTTTTTGGCAAGGAGACCCTGATGATAATAAAAAAATAGAATTAAAGCACAAGGATAATTCTTATCTTGCAAAATGACCTATACGCCCCAAAATACGCTATTTTTTGACTTGCATAGCATCGATTCAAAGCGAAAAATAGGGGAAATTTTGACTAACTTGTATCTATCTGTAAATCAATCACTTATAAATCAAGTTTCAAAACCTATTGTTTTACCATTCAAAACAATAGGTTTTGACGTTCAAAATAGCCTGTTTTGAGCCGCAAAATAGGCTATGTTAAAATCGTATCCAAAGGATATTGTTCTAAATTCTAGAAACTCGTATGAGTTGTAAAGATTTATTTAGCTTTATAAAATAATTGGGAATAGTGTAAAGTAGAAATTACAATCATGCACAGAAGTGTTATGTTTGTGCAAAAAGGAATATAAATTATTCAAAAAGTTAGATGTTTGTACCGATGTATAATATTTTTTTTCTAAATTTGCACACCAGAAACTCATGCGCAATGAGCGAATTTGGGTTAGAAAGGTAATAAAAATATGGCAAAGAAAATTCAATTTAGTCTCATTTATAGAGATATGTGGCAGAGTTCAGGAAAGTTTCAGCCACGCAAGGATCAGTTGGAGCGTATTGCCCCAGTATTTGTTGAAATGGGCTGCTTGGCTCGTGTAGAAACAAACGGTGGTGCTTTCGAACAAGTAAACCTTCTTGCAGGAGAAAATCCTAACAAAGCAGTACGTGCATATACAAAGATACTTCACGAAGCAGGCATCAAAACTCACATGCTTGACCGTGGTTTGAACGCTTTGCGTATGTACCCTGTGCCTGACGATGTACGTGCCTTAATGTACAAAGTAAAGCATGCACAAGGTGTAGATATTCCTCGTATCTTCGACGGACTGAACGATATTCGTAACATTGCACCATCTATTAAATGGGCAAAAGAAGCTGGCATGACTCCACAAGCTGCGCTTTGTATTACGACTTCGCCAGTTCACACATTAGAATATTACTGCAAACTTGCTGACGAAGAAATTGCAGCTGGCGCAGAAGAAATCTGTTTGAAGGACATGGCAGGTATCGGTCAGCCTGCATTCCTCGGACAATTAACAAAGATGATTAAGGACAAGCACCCTGAAATCATCATTGAATATCACGGACACTCTGGGCCTGGTCTCTCAATGGCATCAATGCTCGAAGTGGCAAAGAATGGTGCCGATATTCTTGACGTAGCTATCGAGCCATTGTCATGGGGTATGGTTCACCCTGACCTTATTTCTGTTCAAAGTATGTTGAAGAATGCAGGTTTCGATGTGCCAGAAATCAACATGGACGCTTATATGAAAGCGCGTGCCATGACACAGGAATTTATTGACGAATGGTTGGGCTATTTCATCAATCCTAAGAACAAAATCAGCAGTTCTTTGTTGCTTGGTTGTGGTCTTCCAGGCGGTATGATGGGTTCAATGATGGCAGACCTTGGTGGCATTCACACTACTATCAACAACTTACGTAAGAAAAAGGGCGAACCAGAATTGTCGTTAGACGATATGTTGGTAAAACTCTTCGACGAAGTTGCTTACGTTTGGCCTCGTGTAGGCTACCCTCCATTGGTTACTCCTTTCTCTCAATACACTAAGAATATCGCCTTGATGAACCTCCTTACTATTGAACAAGGTAAGGGAAGATTCGTTATGATGGACGATTCTATGTGGGGTATGATTCTCGGAAAGAGTGGTAAAGTGCCAGGAAAGATTGACGAAGAACTCGTTAAATTGGCGAAAGAGAAAGGTCTTGAATTTACTGAAGCCGACCCACACACATTGCTTCCACACGCATTGGACGATTTCCGCAAGGAAATGGACGAAAATGGTTGGGAATATGGAGAAGACGACGAAGAGCTTTTCGAATTGGCTATGCACCCAGAACAATATCGCAATTACAAGAGCGGACAAGCTAAAAAGAATTTCCTTGCTGACCTTCAGAAGGCTAAAGATGCTAAGCTTGGTGCAAAAATTAGCGTTGAAGAAGCAACAGCATTCAAGCACGCTAAGGCAGATGCGATTGTTTCACCTGTCAAAGGACAAATATTCTGGGAGTTCCAAGGCGATGGTGAAGCTGCACCAGCAGTAGAACCATTCATTGGAAAGGAATATAAAGAAGGTGAAAAGTTCTGCTATATTCTTGCTCCATGGGGTGAATTTGTTGAAGTAACTGCTGCTTTGGGCGGTAAATTGGTTGAAATCAACGCAAAGCAAGGCTCTAAAATCAATAAGGGCGATGTGATTGCCTACATTCAACGCGACGAAAAGTAATTATTGAAACACTATATTGGTAGCGATTTATTCACAAGTTGCAGAGAGTTTAAAACTTTTGCAGCCAGTGAATAAATCGTTTACTTATAATAGAAGGTGTCGCTCGTACAGTCTTTTCTGAAGAATCATTACCAATCATCATCGTTCAATAGTGGAACAGTCTTACTCAATAAATAGGAAAAATGGAATTGCGAGGGCGATTAATAGGAAGAATACACGAAGAAGAGGTAAAACAAATTGCTTCTATTGTGCAAACAATGTACGATGAAGAAGCTTTCGATGATTTCTTTCAATTGCTATTCGATGACGAACGAAGAGTTTCGGAGAACGTTGCATGGATAATGTCGCATTTTAATAAAAGTGGACGGGAACGATTAAAGAGCAAAAAGCAACTCATGATAGACGAAGCGCAGCGCACTTCTAATCCTACCAAACTTCGATTATTGCTCACAATCCTTTTAAAGCAGACTTTTTCAGAAAGTGAAATCGAAACATCATTTCTTGATTTTTGTCTTAACAATATCACGAATTTTGCTCACCCCATAGGCATAAGGTCGCTAAGCATATATTTATCATTCCAACAATGCAAGTTTTTTCCAGAACTTTTAAGCGAGTTAGAAACCACATTGCACTTTTACGATAATATGCCCTTGACGCCAGGGCTTAAATGTGCCAAGACAAAAGTATTGAGAGAAATTAAAAAAATAAAAGAAAATGGACTATCAAGCCATTATAGATAAATATTATCCCGAAGCAAATGAACTTAAAAACATTTTGCTTGTACACAGCCGAAGCGTTGCTAACAAGGCTTTGACAATCGTAGACGAACGCCCCGAATTACACATTGACAGGCAATTCGTGGAAGAAGCAGCAATGGTACATGACATTGGTATCTTTCAATGTAACGCATCGGGCATTCATTGCTTTGGCGATGCGCCTTATATTTTGCATGGACGCATCGGTGCTGAATTGCTAAGAGCCGAAGGTTTCCCACACCACGCTCGTGTTTGCGAACGCCATACAGGTACAGGACTAACGAAAGAAACAATTAAAAAGCAAGCAATACCTTTACCAGAACAAGATTTTTTACCCGAAACTATCGAAGAACAACTCATCTGTTATGCCGATAAATTCTTTTCTAAAACGCATCTTGATGTAGAAAAGACATTCGAGCAAGCCGAAAAAAGTTTGGAAAAGTTTGGTGATGAGTGCGTGGAAAGGTTTCGAGCATGGCGCAAATACTTTGAACCCTCAAAAAGTTAAAATAGAAAAATAACTCCCATTTATCCCATTATTTGCTTAATTTTGCACGATAATAGGCAATGAAATTAAAGTTCATCATACCGCTTTTATCATCTGTCATCGCAATTGCCATGGCAGTACCTTCTATACCCTCACGTTTTAAGCACCAAATAGTTCCGCAAAACGATACGACAATTGCGGTAGACCCGTTGCTACATCGTATGAAAAAAGGCAATGAAGCAGTCGCTCCACAAGTAGATACCACGAAAATGGACTCACTTCAGTTGGCTATTTTCCGCCATAACAAAGCCGTAGACGATTCCATTCGTACCGATAGTATCATGAAATCAAAGTCGAATGGAATAGAAGCACCTGTAAAATATTCGGCAGAAGATTCACTTGTTTACGACGCTACAAAACGCATGGCATATCTTTATGGTATGGCAAAGGTAGACTATCAGAAGATGAAACTCCAGAGTGATAACGTTGCACTCAATATGGATAGCAGCCTTGTGCGTGCGAATGGTACAACAGACTCAACCCAAGAAAACAATATCAAGGGGAAACCTGTCTTTACAATGAGCGGTCAGGAATACAGTAGCGACTCTATGGCATACAATTTTAAGTCGCAAAAGGGTATGATAAAAGGAATATACACGCATCAAGAAGAAGGTTATCTCAGCGGAGAAAAGGCAAAACGTGATTCGTCAGGTGTGGTCTATTTGGAGCATGGTCGCTATACCACTTGTGATAAGCCTCACCCTGATTTCTATATAGCCCTTTCGCGTGCCAAAGTTCGCCCTGGTAAAGATGTTGTTTTCGGTCCAGCCTACCTTGTTGTTGCCGATGTTCCGTTGCCTTTAGCAATACCTTACGGATTTTTTCCTTTCAGTAAAAAATATTCAAGCGGTATCATTATGCCAAGCTATGGCGAGGAATATGAACGTGGTTTCTATCTCCGTGACGGTGGATATTACCTTGCTTTGAGCGATAAATGGGACTTGAAAATATTGGGAGAAATCTATACGCGTGGTTCATGGGGAGTGAGTGCTGCCACAAATTACCGCAAGCGTTACAGATTTTCTGGTTCGTTTCTGTTTAGTTACCAAGACACCAAGACTGGCGACAAGGGGCTTCCCGACTACATGGAACAAAAGAGTTTCAAGGTTCAATGGCATCATTCGCAAGACCCAAAAGCCAATCCTAATAGTTCTTTGTCAGCGAGTGTGAACTTTGCAACGTCAAGTTATGAGCGTAACAACCTCAATAGTATGTATAATCCACAAGCTCGAACGCAATCAACTCGTACATCTTCCGTAAGTTGGAGTAAGCAATTTCCAAATATTGGGCTATCTATTAGTACGTCAATGAACCTGAATCAGAACATGATTGACTCTACAATTCAGCTCACTTTGCCTGATTTGAACGTTAGTTTGAGCCGCCTTTATCCTTTCAAACGCAAGAAATTAGTGGGTAAGCCACGTTGGTATGAGCAAATTTCCATGAGCTATACGGGGCAGCTTTCTAATTCTATTAACGCAAAAGAAAGTCATCTGTTAAAGGCTAACTTTGCAAAAGAATGGCGTCATGGCATTCAACACGTTATCCCAATACAAGGTAATTTTACGTTGTTTGACAACATTAATATTTCGCCTTCGTTTAGTTTTACCGACCGTATGTACACCAATAAGGTTACACGCAGTTGGGATAATGTAGCAGGAAAAGAGAAAAAAGACACGATTTCAGGCTTTTATAACGTGTATAACTGGTCGTTAAATCTTTCGGCAAGTACTAAATTATATGGTTTTTGGGTACCAAACAAGAAAATTTTTGGTAACAAAATACAAGCCATTCGCCACGTTTTAACACCTTCGATAACCTTTTCTTATGCGCCAAATTTTGGCACACGCCGTTACGGATACTACGATAGCTATCAATATACAGACGCTAACGGAAACGTAAAGCTCGTTGAATATTCTCCATTTCAAGAGCAATTGTATAGTGTTCCTGGGAGATCCAAGACGGAAATGATAACATGGGACGTGAGCAATAACATTGAAATGAAGATTAGAAGCGACAAGGATTCAACAGGGTATCGCAAGATAAGCATCATTGACGAATTGGGTGCGTCCATGTCTTACAATGCTGCTGCCGATTGGCACCCATGGAGCGACCTCAGCATGCGCCTTCGTTTAAAATGGTGGAAGAACTATACTTTCTCTATGAATGCCCAATTTGCAACTTACGCCTACGAACTTGATGCCAACGGAAAACCATTTGTGGGTAACCATTCAGAATGGGGCTTTGGCCGTCTCCCACGCTTCCAAGGCATGTCGCAAAACTTTTCGTTCACACTTACCCCTGAAAAGATAAAGAAATGGTTTGGTGGTGGGAAAGACAAAGAGGACGATGACACGCACAAAGATGAAGAAGGACCTGACACTAAAATCGAATCGAACATAGACGACAAGATGGAACAAGGCAAATATTCTGCTAAAAGTCGTGGTGGCAACATTGCTGAAACCGATGAAGACGGCTATATGCGCTTCAGTATGCCGTGGTCATTGACTATAGGATATGGTATCACCATGCGCGAGAACCTACAAGGAACGTTCAACAAAAAGACTATGCGCTATCCTTACAAGTTCTCTCAAACCTTAAACGTCAGCGGAAACATACGCATTAGCGATGGTTGGAACATTAATTTCTCAACAGGTTACGACTTCGATTACCACGCAATGAGTATGACAACAGCAAGCCTTTCACGCGATTTGCACTGCTTTAATATGAGTGCATCAATTGTTCTTGCGCCTTATACGTCGTATAATTTCACTTTCCGTGCCAACGCTGCAACGCTCACCGATGCACTTAAATACGACAAACGCAGCGGTATTACCAATGCTGTACAATGGTATTAAACCGCAAAAGATAGGCTTTCATAAGGTTTACACCAAACATTTCCCCCTGAGAATAAACGCTACTTGAACGCTTATTCCCCCATCAACACCATAGTGCAACGATAAGTTTGTACACGCTTGTATAATTCATTATACAGCTGTTGTACAACTGATTGTACAAACGTGTACAACACCAAACTACTTATACATTTCGAAAAGGGGATAGCACTGCAAACATTTGAGCGATTACAGTGTTATTGCACCAACGACAACACTATAATCGCTCAAGGATTTACATTGTAAACAGTGAAAGCCTATCAATAAAGCCTTTCACACGCTAAAAAAAGGAGCGAAAATTAGCTTACACCAAGAATTAAATAAGTGGCATAAGTAATGAAAGAAGCAAACAAAACGAAGCCTTCCCAACGCTCAATGACGTACTTTGTGAACGAAAAGAACCAAATCATTATCATAGAAATCACCAAAACAGATATATCGGTCATTGTAATTCCCTGCAAATGCATTGGACTAACAAGCCCCGTAACACCCAAAATGCCTAAGACATTAAAAACATTTGAGCCTAAGACGTTGCCAATTGCAATCGCACTCTTGCCTTTTTTTGCTGCTACAACGCTTGTAGCAAGTTCGGGTAACGATGTACCGCCTGCAACAATGGTCAAACCAATAACCGCCTCTGATACTCCTAAGTAACTTGCCACTTTAATAGCACCATCAACAAAAAGCGTACTACCGCCTATCAAACAGCCTAAACCAACCACAATCCAAACGACAGACATAATGCCCGACAATTTAGGTTTACTTTCTAAAGTATCAGTAGACTCACTTTCCGCCTCAGCAGCATTCTTTTCAACCTTTGCACTTGATAAAGTCATATACATGAAAATGACAAAAAAAGCAAAGAGAATGGCTGCATCTAATCGGCTTATCTTACCATCAAAGCACATCATCATCAGAATGACTGAAGCCACCAAGGCAAATGGAATATCTTTCCTTACAGTTGAACGCAAAATCGCCATTGGTGCAATCGTAGCAGCTACTCCCACGATGAGCAAAGTGTTGAAAATATTAGAACCAACAACATTGCCTACCGCCAAATCGGGCGTGCCTTTTAAAGCAGAAACAAAACTTACACAAAACTCTGGCATGCTCGTTCCCATAGCTACAATGGTTAGCCCTATCACCATTTGCGAAATATTCATCTTTGTAGCAACAGCCACAGCACCCTCAGTAAGGCGGTCAGCACCCCACAGCACTAAGGCTATACCAATAACAATAAAAACTAAATTCAGTAACATCTCGTATATTCGTTATTAAATAAAATTGTTTGCAAAACTCCCATACCATAAAGCAAATGAGAAAGTCCTACAAATTCAGCACAAAGATAATCAAAAATCTCTTATTTCCATTTACATCACAATAAAAAAGGCTGAACTCCTTGACAGAGTTCAGCCTTACACCAATTATAAACGATATATGTCGAATTTTTATTATCCGCAGCAGAAAAGCACAATCAACTGTGCCACCAAAATTCTGAGGAACATACTCAAAGGATAAACCGTAGAGTAGCCCAAGGCAGGAGCCTCAGCATTACAAACAGAGTTTGCGTAAGCCAATGCAGGAGGGTCGGTATAAGAACCTGCTATCGCACCCATGATAGTGAAATAGTTAAACTTATATTTCATGCGAGCATAAGTTCCAACAAGCAAAATTGGGATAATTGTAATCAAGAAACCTGTTGCTACATATTTCAATCCGTCGCCTTGAACTACTGTTTCCCAGAAGCCAGCACCCGCTTTCACACCTACCGAAGCAAGGAAGAGTGCCAAACCTATTTCGCGTAACATCATGTTAGCCGACGTTGTTGTGTAAGTAACAAGGTGCATACGGTAACCGAAACGACCTAAAAGGATAGCAATAATCAATGGACCACCAGCCAAACCGAGTTTCAAAGGTACTGGCATTCCTGGAATAGCCAATGGAAGGCTACCAAAAATAATACCCACAACGATACCAATAAAGATAGTAGCAATGTTTGGAGCATTCAAATGCTTCTCTGAGTTACCCATCATCTTAGCAACACGCTCAACGTTTTCTTCAAAACCTACTACCATGATTCTATCACCTACATGCAAGTGGTGATTGTTAGCAGCATAAAGATCCATGCCTTGACGACTAATGCGAGTAATATTCACACCATAAACAGAACGGAACTGAAGTTTGCTCAAAGTTTTACCATTCATAGCACTATTGGTAACCACAATGCGACGGCTTACCATTTGCTTTGGTTGGTCTTCTTCGTGCCAATCTACTTCAATTTCTGGACCAATGAAAGCTATAACGGCAGGTGCATCAGCTTCAGCACATACCACGAGAACTTCATCGCCCACATGGAGGTTTGTTTCCTTTGAAGGCAATGATACAACACCTTCATGCATTAATCGTGTAATAACGATATCACGATTCAAGAATTTTGTAATTTCCTCCATTGTACGACCGCCGATGTAAGAATTTTCTATGCGCAAGTACATAATGTGTGGTTTCGCATTTGGATTTTCCTTTTCACCGTCTGTAAGCATTGCATTTTCAGCATCTAAGTCTACTTTACAAATAAAGCGAATAGCCAAAGTAGCACCAATGATACCAATAACACCCAATGGATAAGCACAAGCATAACCAGACGCAATATCAAAATTCATGTTTGCGCCAAACACGCTTGTCAATGCTTCTTTTGCTGCTCCAAGACCAGGAGTATTGGTTACGGCACCATACATCGTACCCACCATCATTGGCAAGTTCTTAGGGTCTGAAGTATCGAAGAAAAGATAATAGCAACCAAACATTACGGCTACGTCCAATAATATTGCAACTGTAGCAAGCATGTTCAGTTTAAGACCACCTTTTCCGAAACTTTCAAAGAAACCTGGTCCCACTTGCAAACCTATCATAAAGACGAATAGGATAAGACCAAAGTCTTGCAAGAAAGTAAGGGTTTCTTTTGGTCCTGTAAAGCCGATGTGTCCAGCTAAAATACCGACAAAAAGAATGAATGTTACACCAAGGGAGATACCACCAATCTTGATTTTACCAAGGTAGACTCCCAACGAAATTACTAAAGAATAGAGCAGCACAATGTGAGCCACGCTATCTTCTGTAGTGAATAATTTAATTAACCAGTCCATAAGTATGATTTTGAGAGTGCAAAGGTAGCCATTTACTTACAAATAAAAAATTTTATTGAGTGTATTTTACAATTTATCGCCCTAAAAAAACAGTGCTAACTCGCTACCTTTTAGTAACAAAAATAACCTATTAAGCAGTTGTTTATAGCAAATGATAAACTACATTCCCAAACTTTACTAACAAAATGTTTAAATAAAAGATGCTATAATAACAATTAGGCAATATAGAAAAAGTACGACACGTCAAGTTCTTTTTTTATAAAATAGTGAAAAATCAACAAAAACTATTCATTCTTCGCAAGAACTATTTTATGGTTTCACTTGAAATATTATACTTGCTTTTCTCTCATTTCGAACTTTTTAAGTAATTTTGCACCATCATGAGATACAAAATAAAGTGCAATAAATGTGGAAAAGACTTCCAAGTGGATACGGAAGAAGAGGGCATTGTAAAAGTGGAATGTCCTTATTGCCATAATGTTTTAAATTGTCAGTTGGGTGAGCCTAAGCCTTTTCGCACACGAGCACGCTCTATTATACCTATCGTTGATGGTACAGAAATAGATGCAAACACCATAGCCCACCAGCCTGTTGCCAAGACTAAATTCTTAAAAATGGCAACGGCGGAAATGTTGCTATCGGCAAAAGAGTCTATTACTGCCCACGCCCATCAAGCAACCGAATTGGCTGCCACCACGACAGCTGCTACTTCGGAATTTGTTTCACATTCTTCATCAAAAATCAAAGCCTTTCAAGAAAAGTATAAAGACGGCGATTTATGGGTTTTCTTCATCGGAAGTATTAGCTATATCTTGTTGGTTTTCATTGTGTTATTTCTCATGGCACAACTCACAAACTTTATTTACGATGGGCATCAATGGCTTTTCAAAAACTATATTGAATTGAAAAATTCGATAGGATTTTAAAATTTTCACGTCGTCGGTTACGGCTTTTGGAATTTAAGGCACACTTCTTGCCTATCATTCTGAAGATTAAAAAACAAAAACATTGATAAACTGAAAAATTATGGCATTTGGTAAATGGATTGGTGGCGCATTAGGTTGGATTCTTTCTGGCGGCAATGTACTCGGAGCAATAGCTGGTTATTGCGTAGGGTGTTTTATTGACGATGCGAAGGAAGGTTCGGACGACAATGGAACAACGGGGCAAACCTTCACGAACGACTACAATCATACAAATTTCAACCAACGCCCCTTCGAGGAAGACCGCAACTCGTTCCTCTTTTCCATGTTGGTGCTTTCCTCTTAT
The DNA here is from genome assembly GCF_900454955.1 of Prevotella disiens. Taxonomy (NCBI): domain Bacteria; kingdom Pseudomonadati; phylum Bacteroidota; class Bacteroidia; order Bacteroidales; family Prevotellaceae; genus Prevotella; species Prevotella disiens. The sequence goes on from NZ_UGTL01000001.1 coordinate 868,442, forward strand.
ATCATTAAGGCAGATGGAAAAATCATGCACTCGGAAATGGAATTTGTCCGCAATTTCCTACGTAACAACTTTGGCAAGAACGCAGTAGTACAGGGTGAAAACATATTGCTCCGTCTTTTTGAAATGCAAAAGCGTGAAGGGGCAGCAAGTTTCAAAGAAATGATACGCAAAAGTTGTGTCGAAATTTCGTTCCACATGGAAGATGCGCAACGCTTACAACTGCTCAACTACCTTGTCATCATTGCCAAAGTCGATGGAGTAGTTAGTCCTGAAGAAGTTGTAGCCCTCAAAGAAATTGCACAATACCTTGGTTTATCGGCGCAAGATGTTGATTCTATGCTGAATATGGAGGCTGCACAAAACAATCAAGGCAGTCTTGACGATGCTTACCGCATATTGGGTATTTCGCCTAATGCAAGTAACGAGGAAGTGAAGGCGGCTTACAGAAGTATGGCATTGAAACATCACCCCGACCGTGTAGCTAAGTTGGGTGAGGATATCAAACGACAGGCTGAAAAGAAATTCCAAGAAATCAATAATGCGAAGGAACGCATCTTCAAGGCAAGGGGTATATAATTAGTGTTTACTGAATAATTTATAACTCTCTGATATTTAAGTTTATATAACTTTATTTCTTTGTTTGTTTAACTAGAAAATCGTACCTTTATATAGTTAAATCCATAGCAAGATGAAGTTTTACGCTCCAAAATACAAGCAACTTGACCTCGGTTTGCTCCGCTCATCCCTTGATGAGTTGGACAAGACAAACCGATGGGTGGCTCTCGGTGACCTTCTTCCATGGACAGAACTTGAGAAGGAATACAACTCAAGGTTGGACAATCAGAAGAAAGGTGCAGGGAACAAGCCGGCACGCATGATTCTCGGCGCAATGATTATCAAGCACAAACTAAACCTGAGTGATGCCGAGACCATCGAGATTATCAGAGAGAGTCCCTACATGCAGTACTTTTGTGGATTGCATGAGTTCACCGACAAGCCTATATTCGACCCGAGCCTATTCGTCACGATACGCAAGCGAATCTCAGAGGAAGAACTCAACAAGATGACAGTCAAGCTTCTCGACAAGCAGAGGCGTCTTCTTGAAGAGAAACGCAAGCGTGAAGAAGAAGAGGCGAAGAGGAATGATGAGGACCCGCCGGCTCCGAAACCAGAGGATCCGAATGCCGCTTCCTTCACCGACTCAAAAGGTCGCGAGCACAAGGGAGTGCTGAAGATTGATGCTACCTGTGCCGATGCAGAGATGCGTTATCCTGTTGACGTTGATATAATACATGATGGTTGCCGCAAGGTTACCGACTATATTATAAAGGTGTGCGAGATGTTTGAGCTGCACAAGCCACGCACGAACTACAAGCATGCACGTCAGGCATACCTTCAGCTTGTCAAGAAAGCCAAGAAGAAAGGCAAGATGGTGCGTGATACTATCGGGGTGATGCTCAACTACTTGCGCAAGGACATCCGCATCTTAATGGACTTGCTTGCAAAGAACAAGACGTACTACGAGAGCCTATTCCTATATGAGAAACGCACCTTGACTGCAATCCTCACGATGTACCATCAGCAGGAGGAGATGTACAGGTCAAAGACTCATACTTGTGCAGACCGCATACTGAGCATCTTTCAGCCACACGTCCGTGCCATTGTCCGTGGAAAGGCTAAGGCAAGGACTGAGTTCGGGGCCAAGATAGGTGCAAGCATAGTCGAGGGCTATACGTTCATCGACCACCACAGCTGGGATGCCTACAACGAGAGCCAGGATCTCTTGCTACAGATTCAACTTTTCAAAGAACGCTTCGGCTATCTTCCGGCCACCATCCTTGCGGATAAGATTTACCTAAACAGGTCAAACCGAGATATACTTGAGGATTTTGAAATCCATTCATACTGCAAACCGTTAGGGCGACCACCGAAGGATCCTCCTTCAGATGAGATGAAATCCAGAATGGCCAAAGCCATCGGGGAGCGCAATGAAATCGAATGCTCATTCGGTACTGGCAAGAGAATCTATCGAGCCAATGACATAAGAGCCAAGCTTCCAGATACAGCACGATGCTGGACAGGAATGTGCTACTTCGTTAAAAACGTGATGAAGTTCCTCAGGGAACTTTGTCTTGCCCTGACCGAAATCTGGTGGTTTTTCATCATTATCGTCACTATGAGGGGCTACGTCTGCTACCCTCTGTCTGTGAAGAGATAATAATTCAGCAGACCCTAATTAAGGTGGAAATCCGAATTCTATGCTAAAATCTTTCTTATAATTAAGCACAGAATGAATACCAAAAACAAAACCTATTGTTTTGCACTTCAAAACAGCCTCTTTTGAACTCCAAAAGCGGCTGTTTTATTTTTTTTGTAGGGAAAATCATAGATAACCCCTACCTGCTAACCTTTCACAGCAAAAGTTATCATTGCTGAATAGTTACAAAAAGGAGTTTCGCTATCAGAAACGAAACTCCTTTTCCATTTTTATTTTTTGTAGGTAAGTGGGGGCTATTGCATGCCAATATTTTTTATTTTATCATTACCTTTTGTGAATATTCACCTACACCAACAATATACAATCCTTTTTGTAATTGGGTGCAATCAATGGTTGTATTATTGATATTATCAGTATGTATGCGTGTTTCCATCTTTCGTCCGTCAATAGAATAAACATCAATGGTACGGAGTTTAGCGACAGGATATTCTACAAATATTTGCTTACTATTTGGGTTGGTATAAATTCGAGCCTTGGTAGCACTTAAACTGCTTATTCCGTTTGGATCTTCACCTTCATAGATAGGTTTATTGTCTTGTCCACCATTGAAGTCTCTTACTTCCCAACCCTTATCGGTAGCTTTCTTGCATTGCTCTTGGGTGGCAATATTATCTTTTTCGCCCTTGGTGGTACTATCTATAATATAGAGTTGTGCTTTACGCTTATAGCCTGTAGCATCGGTAAGCGACTCTACGAGTGCGTCCATAGCCTTCCCCTTAATATTATTATCAGCACAATTTAAAAACTCCAACTTTGTTGCTGCTGAAACATCAAGCATTTCAAGATTGTTTTTGTTCACAAAAAGACTTAAAAGATTTGGTGCTTTAACAAGTTCAAAATTGGTTAAGCTTGCTTCTTGAACAGCGAACCATGTAAGATTGCCGTATATTTTTATTTCTTTATCCTTTACAGTAAGTGTATTGTGCCCAGTTTTGCTAAGGTGTACAAGTACCTCATCGCCCATATCTGCCCATAAATCAGTTGTTCCTTCAGCAAATATTTTTATTTCTTTACCTTTTTCGAGTGTGGTTTGCATCTTTACTGCCAATGGCTCTTTAGGTGTTAAGGCTATACCTGCATATTCCTTCAAACCATTAGTGGTATTAGCAAATACTTGCCAATTCTTTTTCAAAAGCAATGCCACATTGGTTTTGCTTACAACATTGCGTTCAGCTGCATTATCACTATCAATTGCAATAATTTTTCCTTTTGCAGATTTCGGACAAGTTACAAGACTTGCTACAAAACGTGTGAAAGCCGCATCATCAAGTCGGTTCAACGAGCAATCCAATTCCTTTAATACCGCTGCATTTGTTGCATCTATTGCCGTTGCAGCAACATTGCTAAGGTCAGCAATTTCCACTTCTCCATAAACATGAATATAGGTTCCCTTGAGTTCGTAGATATTATCTTTGTTGTCCACCTTTACAAGGTTTCCATCGCCCATATCAAGCATCAGCTTTCCTTTGCCCTTGAATGCCATTTGCACCATGTCGCCTTTCTGCTTTAAGGTGCTAATCATAATAGCTGGGACAGGTGCTTTATAAGGAGTAGGTTCACCTCCATTCCAATCCAATACTTTCCAATTTTTCTTAATCGCATCGGCAACCAAATTGTCGGAAAGATAGTTTCCTTCGTATTCGTTCTTCGTGTCAATTGCTACCAATCGCTTTTCTATATTGTTATTGTCAGGAAGACTTGCTACAAGCTTCTTCATTGCATTTTCATTAAGACGATTGGCACAGCAGTTTAGGTAAACAAGATTAGGTGCTTTCTTAATTTCCAATTCGGTAAGGTCGCTCTGAAAACATACCATTTCAGTAAAATCTCCTGTGAGCAATACTTGTTTGTTCTTCACACCATTCAGGAAATTAATCCCCGCAATGAGTTCCTGTTTCTCGCCACCTTGCGTAGTCCATTCCATTTTACCTGTACCTTTTACCTTCAACACTATAGCATCGCCAGATGATTTCATCGTTACATTTGGTTCTTCGGTTACAGTTCCGCCCTCATTTTCGCCTTCGTATGGTTGTTTATTTCCAACTGAACCCGAAAAAGCATAAACAGTCCAGCCTTTTTCCTTAGCAGTAGCCACATGCGACTTGTAAATAACGTTTTTATCATTGGTGTTGGTAAAACATTTTGCAGTTATTACACCACTCGTAGTATTAGGAAGCGATGCCATACAAGCTGCCATAGCCTTAGCTGAAAGCTCGTTTACAAATATATTTATCTCCTTGCAACCAACAGCACCACTAAGGTCTAATGCCGTAGCTTTAGAGAAACTTGTATTGATAAACGTTATATACTCTGGGTGGTCGCAATAAAAAGTTACGGTTTCGCCTTTCAATTCAACTGATGAATATTTACTTGGCTTGAAATCAACGATTTTTCCATCGCCCTCATCAACCTTAATTTTACAATTTTTTCCATCAGCTATGGTCATACTTGGATAAATCATTTTATCTTTACCCTTAGCAGAAGTAATCTTGAATAACATCTTTTCTTTCTGAACAACAGGAGGTGCTACAGGGTCAGCCTCGCCTTCGTATGGTGTTTTTTTCTCTACAACATCCGAAAAAGCATAAACAGTCCAGCCTTTTTCCTTAGCAGTAGCCACATGCGACTTATAAATAACGCTTTTATCGTTTGTGTTACTGAAATTTTTTACTGTTATTTTTCCGTCAGTGGTCTTTGGAAGCGATGCCATACAAGCTGCCATAGACTTGGCTGGAAGCTCGTTTACAAACATATTTATTTCCTTACAACCAACAGCACCACTAAAATCTAATGCAGTAGCTTTAGAGAAGCTTGCATTGATAAATGTTATATATTCTGGGTGGTCGCAATAAAAAGTTACGGTTTCGCCTTTCAATTCAACTGAAGAATAGCTACTTAGCTTGAAATCAACGATTTTTCCATCGCCCTCATCAACTTTGATTCTGCACTTCTTCCCACTGGCTATGGTCATACTTGGATAAATCATTTTGCCTTTGCCCTTAGCAGAAGTAATCTTAAATAACATTTTGTCGGCTGCATGTGTCTGTAACACACAACCTAAAAGCAACACACAGATTGCAATCATTACTTTAAAAATTTTCATTTTTGTCTGTTTTTTAGTGAATACTACAGCGTTAAATTAACGCTACAAAAGTAGAACTTTACCTAAAAACGCACAATACCTAAAAATTGGTATTTAGCTAATAATGAGAAAGAAAAGTAAACTTTTTGAAAAATGTTTTTATCATTGGGTAACGGTACAGAAACAAGTTCAATTCTATGAAAAATAAGTCCTTTTTTAAAGAATTAGGGTTTGATAGATTGTAGTTTAAGTTTTATTTCGTATCTTTGCAAACAAAATTTATGCGTAGCGTGAAAATTAAGGAAGTAATTGATGCCCTTGAGAAGTTTGCGCCTCTGCCCTTGCAGGAAAGCTACGATAATGCTGGCTTGCAAGTTGGATTGACAGGGGCGGAAGTATCAGGGGCTTTGTTGTGTCTTGACGTAACCGAAAAGATTGTAGACGAGGCGATAAAACTCGGCTGTAATCTTATCGTGGCACACCACCCTTTGATATTTCGCAAATTATCTCATATTTCAGATGCTACCTATGTGGAACGCACAGTGGTTAAGGCGATTAAGAACGATATAGCCATTGTGGCGATGCATACCAATTTAGATGCTGCCATGGGGGGCGTAAATTACAAAATAGCCGAGAAGTTTGGCTTGAAAAATGTACGTTTCTTTGGCAATAAACAGACTATTTCGATTGCTGGAGGCGAAGTTTTAGGAGGTGAAGGTGTTATCGGAACGTTTGCAGAACCTATGGCTGCTGACGATTTTATCATTATGATGAAGCGTGAATTTGAAGTAGAATGTGTGCAAACGAACGAGCTTTTGCGTCGTCCAATCCAGACGGTTGCGCTCTGCGGTGGTGCTGGTGCCTTCCTTTTGAATAAGGCGATAGGCGAGAAGGCTGACGCTTTTGTAACGGGCGAGATGCACTATCACGACTTTTTTGGACACGAACAAGAAATTCAAATCTGCTCGATAGGGCATTATCAAAGTGAGCAGTTCACCACAGAGGTGTTCCGTGAAATCATAGAACGGGCATGCCCGAGCGTGAAATGCTACACGACGGACATTAATACGAATCCTATTATATATATATAAGGTGGATTTTTGGGAAAGAACGAAAAATAACAGAATAAAAAATAGACAACAATGGCAAAGAAAGACCCTAAAGATTTATCAGTAGAAGAGAAGTTGAAGCATCTCTATCAGTTGCAAGCAACACTTTCTGCAATTGACGAAAAGCGTGCGTTGCGTGGTGAATTGCCACTCGAAGTTCGCGACTTAGAGGACGAAATCGAAGGCTTGAACACTCGTATCGATAAAATTCGCTACGAAATAGACGATTTCCAACACGCTATTGTTCAGCGCAAGGGCGACATAGAACAGGCAAAAGCAAGTTTGGAACGTTACAATCAACAGTTGGAACAAGTGGCTAACAATCGTGAATATGACATGTTGACCAAGGAAATAGAGTTCCAAACATTAGAAGTAGAGCTTTGTAAGAAGAAGATGGACGAGGCACAAGCAAAGATTAAAGCGTGCCAAGACGACCTTGCAAATAACGAAGCTATTCTTGACGACCGTCATAAAGCCTTGGAAGAAAAGCGTGCAGAACTTGAAGAAATCATGCAAGAAACACGCGATGAGGAAGATGATTTGAAGGAAAGAGCAGTTGAAATTGAAACAAAGATAGAAACTGGTTTGCTCCGCAGCTTTAAGCGTATTCGCAAAGGTGCTCGTAACGGCTTAGGAATTGTGTACGTTCAGCGTGATGCGTGCGGTGGTTGTTTCAACAAAATTCCACCTCAGCGTCAATTGGATATTAAGATGCACAAGAAAATCATTGTCTGTGAATATTGCGGACGTATCCTTATCGATCCAGAAGTAGCTGGTGTAAAACTTCAAACAGCCGAAGAAAAGCCAAAGAAGAAGCGCGCAACTCGTAAAAAGAAGGAAGACGCTGAATAAAAAAGCACCTTTTTATATTCGAAAAGATAAAGTAAAAAACCCCATTGGTAAAGCTTTCGCAGCAACCAATGGGGTTTATCATATCAATTAATCAATCGGAAAATTTATCGATTCATGAACTTTTTGCCATTCTGAATAACAATGCCTTTATAGTTTTTGCCAACTTTCTGTCCAGCAAGGTTATAGAGTGGGGCATCGTTTGTTGTGATAGTGGTCTTTATACCGTCAATATTGGTTGAACCAATGGCCTCTAATCTGATGTTGTCAATGTACAAATTCATCGCATCTTCGTAATTTGTAGTATTCGCATGGAAGCCAATGTAAATGATACCATTTTTCTTTGTAACAAACTTGCATTCCTTATTCACAAAGTTATCATTATTGACCTCTGTGTCAGCTATCAATTGCTCAGTCATAGAGGCAGAAGCTGGCGCATAGCCATACTTAACTTCAAATTTTTCCTTACCAATGGTCTTCACATCGAACGTAAGTTTGTATTCCATATCCTTTTCCGTAGCGATGAAAGGAGTGAAAATCCAGTCGTTTTTAGCTGCTGTACTGCTGTAAATTTTAATCCATTTGTACTCGTAATCCCAATCCCAATAAGCATTACCATCACCGATATGCTCGGTAGTATAGAGTAAGAAATTGTCGTTTGAATTAAATTCTTCAGTATAAGGAACAGTAAAAGGCTTGCCAACCATGATTTTGTTTGATGACATTGGCATACCAACCGTGTTATCGTCTACATAAGGAGTAACGTCGAAGAAGCATTTTTCAGGTTTATCTTGGTTCACTGTGAAAGTATAAGGCGATGTTGCAGTCTTTGTAATCTCTGTGGCAGCAGGCATTTGAACAACCTTATACTTCACTTCAGCAGGGTTTACGTAGCCTCCATGAACACCTTCAGTAGAGTTATCCCAAGTAAGAACAAAGTCGGTATTATTGTCTGCACGTACTAATTTAACATTGCTTACAGCCTTTGGAGTGTCCTTACCAATGTATTGTTTGAGGAGTTCTGCCTTATCGCCATCACCCTCTATGTTACTGACAACCACTGTAAAGTCGTGTATTCCTTGTGTTGTGGTAACTTGCGCTTCTACATTTGCACCTGCTGTTGTGCTGCCGTTCGTGCTTTTTACACCATCAACATAAATGGTATAAGTGAGTGCGCCAGATAAAGCGCTGCCTGCATGGGTTACAGAAGGAGCTTTAAAATTGACTTTACCTGTGAGTGAACCATTTGCAAAGTTGAGGCTAAGGTCGGTTGATTTGCCTGGAGCGCCAGCCTTAATAATCTTATCGCCTGCCCAAATATAAGCAAATTCGTAATTTTCAGCAAACGCTTTCACCTTTGTGGCAGTACCTTTTGTAACATCAACCTTGTACAAACCGTTTTCACCGTTAGACAAAGTAGCGGCCCAATACATATTAACATTGTCGCTAGGAACAAATGTTGCTCCTTGTAGGACTGTTGAAGAAAGTTTTGTATTTCCAATTAACTGTGGGTATTCACCAGTTGTGCTCAATTTGTAGAGTTCTCCTTTATCAGTAATACCAAACAAATTTCCTTCTTCGTTGAAAGCCATTACCAAGAAATTCTTCATTGAAAATGTACAAATTTCTGTTTTTGAACGTTTGCTAAGGTCTAACAGACAAAGTTTGGCAAGATATTCGTTGTCTTTAAAAATGCTATAAACCTTATCTGTTTTAGCATCGTAAGCAATTGGAGAGGCTTCAGTAACCACATCAGCAGTTAAAGTGTTGCGTGTAACAAGCTGATAGTCTGTTGCATTGTAAATATACATTTTGTAGTCGGAACCATAGCCGCTGGAATTATCCATGTTAAAAACGTAGTATCGGTCTTTTACTTTTACGGCTCCATAATTGGGAGTTGCCACGAGTTCTTTTACAGATTTTACCTCTGTGCTTGTGTTAGTTGTGAAACTGAATATGCCGTTCATTTCGTATTTGTTCACAGCATGACCATACATGTTAAATTCTACGTCTGTAGATTGAGCTACAATGGGCAACGTTCCAAACATTGCCATAGTAGCAAAGATAGTTGTAAATAATTTTTTCATTGCTTTATAAGTTTATGAGTTTAATAGATTTCTTTTTATTTCTCTAAGTATTAGTCAATTATTTATTTGTTGTTTTGGTTTAGAATAATAGAGTTTAATGTTACTATTTTCTGCAAAAGTAGCGAATTGCTTTTGTAAATGCAAATAATAAATAGTTTTTTTCTATAATCTATCTTTCTATGCGCTACTTATGGTGTTCTGTTTATTGTAAATTTTCTTCTAAAAATATCTTACATGAAATTTATTTTTAATATATTTGTTACGGGTTTGTAATGTCTGTAATGTAATTTTGCACAAAATTTAAGAAATAAGAAATGCATAAACAAAAGTACATTTTTGCAACCTTATTGCTATTGGGCAGTATGGTGGCAAATGGGCAAGAGAAGGAGGCGGTAGACTTAACTCCGAAAGTTCACGGTACGATTCGTGGAAAATATGAATACCAATCAGAAGATAAAGAAGGTAGATTTGAAGTGAGAACCGCCCGAATAAGTTTAAGTGGGAAAGTTGCAAGTTGGGTGAATTATAAGGCAGAAATAGACTTATCTGATGAAGGAAAAATTAAAATGCTTGATGCTTATACGCAGTTCACACCCATTACCAATTTGAATTTTACACTTGGACAGATGCGTGTACCATTTACAATTGATGCCCACCGTTCACCACATCTACAATATTTTGCCAATCGTTCGTTTATTGCAAAGCAGGTGGGAAATGTGAGAGATGTGGGTGCAACTTTGGGCTATACGTTGAATTGCGGATTTCCGATAAGGTTGGAAGCAGGCATTTTTAACGGTTCAGGACTAACCAACCAGAAGGATTTCTGGACAAATAATATCAATTATTCGACCAAAGCACAGTTCTTTTTCCCACGCGGATTTAACCTTACATTGAGTGCGCAGAAGATAAAGCCCGACCAAATTTCGGTGATGATGTATGATGCAGGTGTCTATTATCATGCGCATGGTTGGCATGCAGAGGTGGAGTATCTTTACAAGCATTATGCTGACAATGCTTTTGATGGAGTACATGCTTTAGATGCTTTTGTTAATTATGATATTCCGTTGCGTAATAAATTCTTTACGAAAGTTTCGCCATTGTTGCGTTATGACTATATGAGCGACCATAGTGACGGTATTCGCTATGTTGGAAATGAACAAAATGAAGCGGGAAAGTTAAAAATAACTGATTATCAACGTTCTCGTTTGACAGGCGGAGTTACGCTAAGCATTGATAAACCTTTTGTATCGGATATTCGTTTGAATTATGAAAAGTACTTTTATGCGAATAGCGGAATACCCAAAACGTCAGAACACGATAAGTTTGTAATCGAAATAATGACACGTTTTTAGTTGAAAAGCTGTTTTTAGATAAATTAGGGCTGACACTTCTCGCAAAGTGTGTTAGCCCTTTTGTTTTGGTAGGATAGTTATATAGGCTATAGTTGGTCATGCCTTTTATCTTTTTGTTGCTCAATAGCGCTATTCCAGACTGTTTCCTCAAAGGGATACTGGAGTTTTCTTGTGGGGAAAATGTAGTGTCCCAATGAGAAAACTACTGTGCAAAATAATGTCATTCGCAGTAGCAAAGTTATAAGATTTTTGCTTTAAAAATTAAGTTATTTTACCATTGTTAGAGGTCTAAACTCTTATAATCAGGTACCGTTTCCAAGAAAACATAAGTTTGTTGAGCATAATCCATTTTGCAAATGTACGTTTCTATGCCATTCGAAACGATGAGATAATCAACATGGAGTAGGAGATTGTAAGCTGAAATTTGGTCAAAAACCTTTTGTGTGAGCTTAATATGTGGTGCTTTATATTCGATTATCATGCGTGGCGAAAGGTTTTTGTCGTACAAAACGCTGTCGGCACGTATCACTTTGTCGCCTACGGAAAGCGCAACTTCGTTGGCAAGAAGACTAACGGGATAGCCTTTGTGGTCGATTAAAAAATGAATGAAGTGCTGACGAACCCATTCTTCGGGTGTAATGACAAAATATTTGCGTCGCAAAATATCGAAGATTTTGCGACGACCGTCTTCGTTTTTTACCTTTATATTATAAGGTGGAAGATTGAGTTGCACCATAATTTTGTTTGTTTCCTATTTCTTCAGCTCGCTTCTAACTTTCCTTCGGCTCGTTTAAAAAGCAGATAGAATTTTGTTTTCTCTTATTTATCTCGTAACTTTGCATACGATAGAATAGGGCGGAAAGATGTTCTTTTTCAAAGTGCGATTTCTCGCCACGAGCATATACAAATTTCGTTTCACTCATTTGTATGCTGCGTGTGGCTTAACGAAATCGTTGAAAAAAACTTTTTGCGCACAAATTCACTACAAATATAGATAATTTTTCCGAGAGCTGACGTCTATTTTCTGAAAAATGGGATTGTAAAAGGCTGTGGAACGATAATAAAAGCTATGTCAACAAAACAAGGAACTACCTTTGAGACGATAATGTCCGACTTAAAAGCACGAAATTTTTCACCCATTTATTTATTAATGGGCGAGGAATCGTATTATATAGACAAAATTTCAGATTACATTGCAGAGAATGTACTGACACCCGAAGAACAAGATTTCAATTTGAATGTTTGTTTTGGGGCAGATGTTTCAGCCGTTCAGGTAACAGACATGGCGAAACGTTTTCCAATGATGGCAGAACGACAGGTGGTCATTGTTAAGGAAGCGCAAAATATTCATTCTTTAGATGCGTTAGAAAAATATTTGAAAAATCCAGCCAAAACAACAGTTTTGGTTTGGTGCCACAAAAATGGAAAAATTGACGCACGCAAGAAAGTGGTTGGCTTGGCACAAGCTAATGGGGTAGTGTTCGAAAGTAGAAAAATTAAAGAATACCAACTTGCAGGTTTTATGCAAAAATATTTGGTTACAAAAAAAATAGCAATCGACCCCAAAGCAGCACAAATGATAGCCGACCATGTTGGAGCAGATTTGAACCGACTCACATCTGAACTTGATAAGGTGGCATTATCGTTGCCAGAAAATAACAAAAAGATTACTCCAGAAATTGTAGAAAAAGAAATTGGAGTTAGCAAATATTTTAACACTTTCGAATTAAGAGATTCTATTGTTCATAGAAACATTTTTAAAGCCAATCAGATTGTTAATTATTTTGATAAGAATCCAAAGGCGGGCTCACTCTATTCTTTCTTGCCTTTGCTCTTCTCTTACTTCCAAAATTTAATGGTCGTCTTTTATTCTCCCAACAATAAAACAGAAAATGGAATAGCGCAAGTTTTAGATTTGAAGAACACATGGGGAGCAAAAGATTACTATATAGGAATGAGAAATTACACTGCCCAAAAAACAATGAACATCATTTCAAAAATTCGTGAGATTGATGCCAAAAGTAAAGGCTTAAATAACCCAAGTACAGAAGCAGGCGATTTGATGAAAGAATTAATCTTCTTCATTTTGCACTAACAAGGAGAACTAAAATAGGGCTTTTTAATCGTAATTTTCGATTAAAAAGCCCTATTTCTATACTTGAAAAGCCTATTTTTACCGCCAAAAATGCCTTAAAATGCCCCTTTTTCTACATTTTTTCATCTAAAAGGAAAAACTTATTTTATGTGCTTTTTTAACGTAAGTAGTTAATAATATGTTCTTTACACAGTTTTAAAACGCTTATACAGCGATTATTTATTTCACATCTTTACATCGCTTCGAAATATGAAAAATACGCTTATTTTTGCCGTTTTTTCAAACTAAAGATTTACTTTTTGCGTTTATTAGTATTTAGTTTATTAAAATACACCTTTTGTTTTGTAAATTAAAATAAAGTAATTTACCTTTTGTAGAGCATATTTAAAGACTTAAATAATGCACGTTTGTATTTATATTTGTATTTGTAAATCAAAATCAAACAATTTAGAACTTAATATGTTTAAATATACAACCTACTCAAATATAGTGTAAATTACTAAAAATCAGTATTATATAACAACTCGATAACCTAACTGCGACAAAAAGAGGACATATTTCTCCAAAATAAACGCATATCCTTTAAAATTTGATTTTAAATTGTATAATACTTTATTAATAGCCAGATTATTGCCTAAAATAGCCTATTTAAGGCTTTAAGTTATTTTTCTTTAGGTTTCTACATTTGTTGATGTAAATCCGAATTGCACACCTTTTATGATTTTAGATTCATATTTATTGATTTGTAAATGTTTATTTTTGAAAACAAAAATAGGTTCGATTTATTTGTGTATATAAATCTTTTGTTTTACCTTTGTAAAGTCATTGAGAAATAAGAAAAATCCTTTTAAACGGTAAACATTGGTATGAAAGATAGAATAAAACGCTTAATGGAGAGTCAGCATATGACCCAACAAGACTTTGCAGATTATATTGGAATTTCATCAGCATCTCTTAGCAGCATCTTTACAGGACGAACCAAACCTACATTAAATACGGTTGAGGCTATAAAAGGAAAATATCCGACTATCAGTCTTGATTGGTTGATGTATGGAAAGGAACCAATGTTCCCTGACACTGCTTCTACATCACAAAAAGAAAGCCAAGGAAATGTAATTCCAGAGTCTGTAAATCTTTTCAACGATATTCCTGCTGCCACCCTCCCCTTTGTAGATGACGAACCTCAAAAGATGGTGCAACCTGTAAATAAGGAAAGGAATATTGTTCAAACAAGTGTGAAATATATTGACAAACCACAACGCAATATTACCGAAATTCGTATCTTTTTTGATGACCAAACTTGGGAAACATTTGTTCCAAAAAAGTAGTTTTAGAAATTTAATTTTAACATTTCATTTTCTCAAATCGTTCTGATAATTTTTCAGATAAACTCCAAAAGTCGCCAACAGGTATTGTTTCTGGTTGGCGACTTTTTTCTTTCCTTCTAATTTTGGAATAGTTTGAATTGGCTTTAAAATTGCTTTCTACCCTCTGATAACGCATTCCTAATTTTAATTTAGAATATTATATATATGCAAAAGTAAATGTTTTAAATATGCAGTAATAGATTTTGCGAAAGCAACTTTATCTTTTTGTTTTCCCTATTATATAGTATGTGTTCATGAGAACGTTTCTCTCTATTTTTGCGCTGATAACTTTCCTCTACAACCCTCACCCAAACCGATTGAGATTACTATTTTTTTAATTTTTAAAAAGTGATATGCTATTATGTAGAAGCGAAAATTTTGTGTACCTTTGCACCTAGATTTTCTATTATATCATCATGAAAAAGAAATTTGTTCTCGACCTAAAGGTTGTTGCTGTTGAGCGTTTAAATGCTAAAAATGTGCTTTTAAAACTCACACAAGAGGCTCCATTGCCCGATATGAACCCAGGTCAATTTGTCGAAGTTAGGGTTGATAATACGTCTGAAACTTATCTTCGACGCCCTATTTCCATTAATTTTGTTGATAAATTGCGCAACGAATTATGGTTGCTTGTTGCTACGATTGGCGATGGAACTCGCCATATTGGTGCCGTTAAGGTGGGCGATACGCTCAATTGTGTGTTACCTTTGGGCAATGGTTTCAGCTATCCTCAATCCTCAACTGATAAGGTTTTGCTTATCGGAGGCGGTGTTGGTGTGGCTCCTTTGCTCTATTTTGGCGAACAGTGCAAAGCACGCGGCAACGAAGTAACCTTCCTTTTGGGTGGTCGTACTGCCACAGATTTGTTAGAGTTGGACACGTTTAAGCAATATGGTGAAGTGTTTGTAACCACCGAAGACGGCTCATTAGGCGAAAAAGGTTACGTTACCAACCATTCCATACTTCAGAAATGCGAGTTTAATCAAATTTCAACCTGCGGTCCAAAGCCCATGATGATTGCTGTGGCTAAGTATGCTCGTGCTGCTGATGTGCCTTGCGAAGCCTCTTTAGAAAATCTTATGGCTTGCGGACTCGGTGCATGTTTGTGCTGCGTAGAGAAGACCACAGAGGGCAATCTATGCGCTTGTACCGAAGGTCCAGTGTTTGATATAAAGAAATTGTTGTGGTAAAGCTCGCTCCGAGTGTCTATTCCCACCACATTATTATATATAATAAGGAAAGAAAAAGAAGAAACGGCAATGGCAGACTTAAATGTTAAGATAAGCAACCTTAAACTTAAAAACCCCGTAATGACCGCCAGTGGAACTTTTGGTTATGGTTTAGAATTTCAAGATTTTGTGCCTTTAAACCAAATTGGTGGTATTATTGTGAAGGGAACCACCTTAAATCCACGTCAAGGCAACGATTATCCTCGTATGGTAGAAACGCCAAAGGGAATGTTAAACTGTGTTGGTTTGCAAAACAAGGGTGTTGATTATTTCGTAGAACACATCTACCCCGAAGTCAGCAAGATAGATACCAATATTATCGTCAATGTAAGTGGCAATTCGCCAGATACTTACGCCGAAGCAGCCGAACGTTTAAATGGTCTTGAACATGTGCCAGCGATAGAGTTAAACATATCGTGTCCGAACGTGAAAGAAGGTGGCATGTCGTTTGGTGTAACCTGTTCTGGCGCAGCCTCAGTCGTTCGTGAAGTTAGAAAGCGTTACAACAAAACGCTGATAGTGAAACTTTCGCCCAATGTAACCGATATTGCCAGCATTGCACGCACCTGTGAAGCCGAAGGCGCAGACGCTGTTTCGCTCATCAATACCCTTATGGGCATGTCGATAGATATAGAGAAACGCGCCCATCGTCTTAGCATTCGTACAGGCGGATTGAGTGGTCCTGCCGTTAAGCCCGTAGCGGTTCGCATGGTTTACGACGTAGCCCACGCAGTGAAAATCCCTGTTATCGGTCTTGGTGGTATCTCTACCGCAGCCGATGCTATTGAGTTTTTAATGGCAGGTGCTACTGCTATTCAGATAGGAACCGCCAATTTTGTAGACCCACAAGTAACCATGAAAGTGCGCGATGGCATTTCCGATTGGTTAGATGCCCATGGTTGCAACTCCGTAACTGAAATTATCGGTTGTGTAGATTGATTGCTTTAATGTGGGTTCTAAAAATTATCTTTGCTGTATTTTGAGGTTTTTATTGAGAAAAAATAGGCAGTGAATGAGGGAGCATAGAGGATTATGCGACCGAAAGACCTTGCATAATCTAAACTTGAATGAAATTCGAAGATTGCAAGCAAAAATGTTACAGCATATATCAAATGCGAAAAAATCAGGATTGACCTTAAATGACTACTTTAAGGAAGGTCTTCATTTGATAAGTGCCATTTGTAAATAAAAGAAAGAAATGAAGTATTGTAATATAGATACAGATTATACTCCTAAAATTACAGGAAAAAGAGATGGTGATGTAGCCGTGGTGAAGAATAAAGGTTCATTCTCTAACAAAGAACAGGAAAAAGCGTTTGATGATTTTTTTATAGCCAACTACAAAGAAAAAAACAGAGTTTTATTATCCGATTTTCGGCTATTTGACACAAAAAATCGCTTTACAATTACTTACTTCCCTAAAACAAAATCTATCAAACAGTTAGATTTTATGGCTTTTGGCCCATACGAACATGGATTGCAGTTTTTGGTGACTCAAAAAGTTTATGATATAATTTCAAAGTATAGATTGCCAACACACAATAAAATACCAGCAAAAATTGACACCTTCACTCAGAACTATTATTTAGTGGGTTTCCCCATGCTTCCTAAAAATGCTTACGATTTCAACAAAAGCACTTTTTTCGATTACAAGAATGGGATTCAAGTTAAATTCCAAGGTATTGAGGACTATGAAACTGCAAATTATGATAGGATTACTGCAAAGCCACAAAGATTATTTCTTAAAGCACGAATCCAGTATGATATTATTAAAACTACAACAGGTGTATTTTTTTCATCCGAAATAATAAAAGAATTTGAGAAATATAATATTACAGGATATAGAATAATCGAGGGAATATTAGAAACATAATTTTCTACTCCAAAGTGTGAATTCTTCAAATACGTTTTATAATTTTGCACTTGCTGGTTGACTCTGCGAGTTTGAAAAAAACATCCATTACGTGAAAAATCCCACCAAAAGAGGTTATTTTGTCAGATTTTATTGCTACCTTTGTCATGTCAGTTGGTTGATTCTTTTATATGTTTAGTAGCACTAAGATAAGTGAATTTTCTGACATACACAAGTGTTTGAATACTTTTATGTATCAGGCACTTGCATTTCTTGCAAGCAAAAACGCTGCGGAAATAAGGAAAACAAATAAAAAATGAAAATATTTAGCACAGCACCCGATGGCAATGAAATGGCTGATATGGCAAATGCACGCTACTTTAATTTGGCTATAAAACAAATTGAAGAAAATGCAGAATGGTTAAAAACAGCAAATAAACCAACGCAAGCTCTTTTAGCACATATTGAAATACTAATTATGCTTGCAAAAAGATTTCCAATCGATGCAAATTTGAGCATCAAAAAAGACAAAGTAAAAGAATGGAAAAATACGTTTAACGATTGGTTTGAACGTGTTGGTAATAAAATACCTGCAAAGTACAGGGACGGTATAAAAGCCAATGGCGATGAACTCTTTAAACAATTGGAACAATATGGACACTAATAATTTTAATGAGTTAATAAAACCATTCTTTTGGATCGAACACGAAAATAGTGTTTCGGTATGTTTGAATGTTGGAGAATACAAAGCAGAAATTTTCCAAGCAAGAGAAGATGAGGGCTTTGAGGGCAACGGTTATGATTGGGGGACTTTAGCAAAAGTATTTTTGGAAGAACAAAAAACTGAACTAATAGAAGTCATAAAGTTTGACCCCGAAGCAGATATGTTTTGTGTTTATTCATCTAATCCAGATGCTCTAAAATCTTTTATAATTGCATTTAAAGAAACCTGCGAAAACGAAACTTTAATACAAGATTTATTTTTAAGAGCAGAATTAGATTAAAAAACACATCTTTATACAAACAAAAAACCGCTTCAAATGGAGTGTTTTTTTTGTTACAAAAGAAAAAAGGAGTAAAAAAACAGAGACTTTGAAAGATGTACAAAAGCAAATAAAACAAATGATGAAAGATTACAATATTCCAAAATCTTCGAGAAATTTTGCAAAAAAAATATGGATGTCACTAATATAGAAAATAAATTCAATAAGGCTTTGCGCCTGTTGGATTTAGAAAGAGAAGAAAGAGCTTTGGATATTTTAAATGAAATAATCATAAAGGCTCAAAAAGAAAAAGATGCTCTTTTTTTTATTCGTGCAAGTTGTGTTTTAGGAGAACTTTTTTTTCAAAAAGGGAAAACAGAAAAAGCACAACAATATTTATTAAATGTCATTAATACGCCGTATGAGAAAAATGATGTTGTGGATTATGAGAAAGCTGTAGCTGCTAGCATACTTCATCAGATAGGGTAATTTCATACATTAGAAAAATGTCTAAAAAGGAGGTAAGAATTATGTGTAATGTCAAATATATAATATGTGTTACATTTTGTATGTGTACATATTGTCATGCAGTTGCAACATGTAGCGATAGTATCACTAATAAATTTTCATATAAAGTAATTGAGACATTTGATTATTGCTGGGATAAGAATATCGTCTTTGCAGATACTAATTCCACAGATACAGCTTTATTTATTTCGTCGCACAAGTACATAATCTCTCCTATCTTTAATGCATTTTGTAACAACGAAAACAAACAGGCAGAGTTGGATAAAATCAAATATTGTTGTAAACATTCTCACATTAACGCCCAAAAGAGAACAAAGAATAATATACAACATTACTCCATAGAAATCAATATTTTTTCTAATATAAAGAACTACGCTCCCATAACTTTAAAAATGGAAGAACTCAAGAAACATGCCTATTCGATTGTTGATGTTATATCAGAATCTCCTATTATGTGTCTTGTTTTTATGGAAGCAGATTGTTTAATAGCTGTAACTTATAATATGTTCTATGATTTTGATGATGTATTATCCATTTCAAAATGCTTTGTACAAGACACTTCTCTGCAAGAAAATAGATGCATTACACATTCTACTGACGATTTGTGCCAATAAAAGACCAAAAGAAAGTAAAACGTAACCCATTATTTAAAAGTTATATATTATGGTGGTAATTTTTAGAACCCACCTTATACTTCAAAAGTGCCTATTTTGCAATGCAAAACCTATTGTTTTGAGTTGCAAAATAGGCTCTTTTGAAAATTAACCCATAGACTAAAAACTAAAATCGCACTTATTTCAGTGTTGAAAGTTTCTATTTTATGTCAGCATAAAATGTATATCAGAAAGCGATAAAGTAAGTTCTAATAAATCAAAAATAGAGAGATAGACTTTGCTATTTGGCATATTTACCGTATCTTTGCAATTCTAAGGCAGTATTTCGGCACTGTCGCTGGTGCTTTTTAGCACGAGAGGAAAGTCCGGGCAGCACAGAGCATCTTGCTTCCGAAAGTGAAAGCTATTGGCAACAGTAGATGAAGGTAGAAGAAAATAACCGCCTTGCTTGCAAGGTAAGGGTGAGAAGGTAGTGTAAAAGACTACCAGTGCGTTGGCGACAACGTAGCTGTACCGTTCAAGAGCTGCAAGTTCATGTAAACCGTTGTTTGAGGGTTGCTCGCCCAAGCAATATGCACAGCGGAGGGTAGAACGCTAAAACATAGAGGCGACTCTATGGTTAGATAAATGACAGGCGTCCTTATGCTCGAAAGAAAATAAGGAAACAAAACCCGGCTTATAGAGATACTGCTTTTCTTATACCTGCTTCTCCCCATAAAATGGGGGGAATGCAGTTTGTAAATGCAAGACTTATGGAACGACATACCTATTATAGATACACCATTGACGATTTTCAACATCAAGTTGAGAATAAGATAAAGCATCATAAAGACGAGGCTAATTTCCCCAAAATGGAAGGAAATTTAGACCAAGAGGAATTGGATAACTATCTTTTTGACTATCAAGCAGCCCTTGATACAGAAGGTTCTGAGCGTACACAATATACCATCGCAGGCTTTTTATTGTCGCTTCCTATTCTTGTTTTATCGGCTTTCCCCGAAAAAACACTACCAGTAAAAGGTTACCAAGTGGTGCTTTTAGGTTTAGCCATCGGTCTTTTGCTTTTCCTTTTCTATAAAATTGTGATGAAAATCATTGTTCGTAGCAAAGTGAAACAAGCCAAAGCAGACCACCCCGAAGCATGCCTATATGTTGAAAAGGTGATGCGATACAACAAGTAATAACCCCTTTAAACATTGAAAGTTATGGAAATGCCCGATTTGAGTCAATACAAAGAAAAGTTCACTAAGAATGGTTTTATTGAGAAAATACACCGTATTGCGAAGCGTGCTGGTGCAAAACTCGTTTATGCCGCATTGGTTTTATACTATTTAATAGAAAGCGACAAAGTTTCATTGAAGGATAAAGCAATGATAATAGGGGCGCTCGGCTATCTTATTTCCCCATTAGATTTAGTGCCAGATGCCATTCCTATTGCTGGTTTAGGCGATGATTTGTCCATTTTAATCTTCGTTCTCAACAAAGTTTGGGGCGATGTTGATGAAGAAATCAAAAAGAAAGCTCACGATAAATTGTCGCAATGGTTCGATGAAGAAGAAATGAAAGCCACCGACAATCTATTTAAAGACAACGCAGAAGACATTCCTGTATAACCCAAAGCGAGTGTCTTAGACAAGAAAGGACATAAAAAAATGATTCAATATATGATAGTTGGCTTCGTGTTAGTTGCCTCATTAGCCTACGTTATCCGCATGATAATCAGAACTTTCAAAGTTTCTCGCAACGCTTGCGGAGGGTGTAAAGGGTGCGCAATGCGTTCACAAATGATGCGAAACCAACAGAAAAAAGAAAAAAAGAAATTACATTATCAACGCAATTGTTAGCGAAAAGTTTGGTCGTATCAATAAAAATGATTACTTTTGCACTCGCAATTGAGTTACGACTTCTATTGTAAACAAACTTTTTGGTGCCTGGGCCGGTCGGTTAGGTAACGGTCTGCAAAACCGTGTAGAGCAGTTCGATTCTGCTAGGCACCTCTTTAAAACTTGGAAGAATCTTCTTTCAAGTTTTTTTTATGGTGGGTTTTAAAAATTAGCTTTGCTGTATTTTGAGGTTTTTATTGAGCAAAAATAGGCAGTGAATGAGGGAGTATAGTGGACTATACGACCTAGAATAGAAATAAAACAATTGCATGTTTTGCAATGAAATATTTTATAATGTAAAATAATTTGTGTAAGTTTGCAGGTGAGTAGAGCTATCACGAATAACATCGGGGTTGCTAATATTCATTTTTTGTTGGTAAATAAAATAACAAGCGTTTGCTGTTTATTCTATAAACGTTCTGGAAACTTGGCCGTAGAAAGAACCAATGTAGTTAGAATAAGTTGTGAACGTCTGCGCAATATGCGTGGGCGTTTAACTTATCTTCTGCATTGTGGGTTCGGCCAAGTACCTCAGAACGTGGATAAGTTTGCGTCCACGTTCTTTTGTATTTGGCTGTTCCTCGTTTTTATTGAGTACACAACATTCGTTCAAAGTAAATTTTACTATGGCGAATAAAACTTTAACCTTGGCCAAAAAGGCTAAGAACGATGAGTTCTACACGCAACTTGGCGATATAGAACGAGAGCTTAAACATTACAAAGAGCATTTTAAAGGCAAGACAGTTCTGTGCAATTGTGACGACCCACGAGTGAGCAATTTCTTTAAATACTTTGCTCTGAACTTTGAACCATTAGGATTGAAGCGAGTTATTGCCACTTGCTATAAAAACAAAGAGCCTAATTTGTTTTCGCAAAACCAATCGGAGCGAGCCGTGTATATTGTCTATGAGGGCGACAAAAACGGCAACCGCATTATAAACGATGCCGAAATAGACGTGAAACCCTTGAAAGGCGATGGTGATTTTCGTAGCAAAGAGTGCATAGAACTATTAAAACAAGCCGACATAGTCGTTACAAATCCGCCCTTTTCTTTGTTCAGAGAGTATGTGGCGCAGTTAGTGGAATACGAAAAGAAGTTTGTTATCATAGGCAATCAAAACGCAATTACTTATAAAGAGGTGTTCCCGTATCTTATGAAAAATAAAATTTGGATAGGCTACGGATTTGGTGATATGGGATTTAAAGTACCCGATTACTTTGAACCGAAGGCAACAAGATTTTGGATTGATGATACAGGGCAGAAGTGGAGAAGTCTTGGTAACATTTGTTGGTTTACTAATCTTGATATTCAAAAACGCCATGAAGAACTCATTTTGTATAAGCGTTATTCGCCAGAAGAATATCCAAAATACGATAATTACGGTGCTATCAACGTAAATAAGGTTAAGGAAATTCCTTCTGATTATGACGGAGTTATGGGTGTTCCAATCACATTTATGGATAAATATAATCCAAAACAATTTGAGATAATTGGCATGGCAGAAGATAATGGAAGAGGTTATAGCGGAGTAGAATCCAAATGGGACGGAATCAATCCACATTGTGTTATTAATGGGAAGAATAAATTTAAGCGTATTTTTATCAAACGCAAGCAATAAAATTAGTGTAAATGCTACCTTGTAGGGGCGTGATTTATCACGTTCCTAACACCCTAATATTTGCTGAGAGGAACGTGAATCGAGTTGTTGAGCAAAGCGAAAAAATCACGCCCCTACGGCTAACGCCCTTGCTCGCAAATGAATATTTAGGTACCATTTTAAAGATGCAAAATCAAATTTTGAATACCTTACAATAAAAAAATAAGAACAATGAAAATAGAACTTAAACCAATCAAACTGAAAGACCTTTTTGAAGGTTATGAAGATAATGAAGAAGAGGGCGTTGTGGCATACGGCGGACGACTTGATGTGCGTCCTAAGTATCAACGTGAGTTTGTTTACAAGGACGAACAGCGTGATGCGGTCATAGATACGGTGCGTAAAGGTTTTCCTTTGAACGTGATGTATTGGGTGAAGAAAGACGATGGAAATTTTGAAGTGTTAGACGGACAGCAGCGAACCATTAGTATTTGCCAATATCTGAAGGGCGATTTTTCCATAAAAGAGCAATATTTTCATACGCTAACTGAAGACCAAAAGGAGCAAATATTGGATTACGAACTCATGGTTTATTTCTGTGAAGGTACCGATAGTGAAAAGTTGGAATGGTTTAAAACCATTAACATAGCAGGAGAAAAACTCTATGACCAAGAATTACGTAACGCTGTTTATACAGGTGAGTGGCTCACAGATGCAAAGCGACATTTCTCTAAGACAGGTTGCCCAGCAATGGGATTGGGCGATAAGTATGTGAAAGGTACGGCTATACGTCAAGAAATATTGCAACTTGTTTTATCGTGGATAAACGATGAGGCGAAAGGAACGACCGATGAAAAGATTCGTCAATATATGGCAGACCACCAACATGATAGTAATGCCAACGAGTTGTGGCTTTATTTTACACAGGTTATTTATTGGGTTGAAACTATTTTTCCGACTTATCGTCGTGAAATGAAGGGATTACCATGGGGATTGCTTTACAATGAATTTGGTAAACAATCATTAGATACAAAGAGATTGGAGGCAGAAGTTGCCCAACTTATGGCGGACGATGAAGTGCAAAATAAGAAAGGAATTTATGAATATGTGCTTACACGCAATGAAAAGTACTTAAATATCCGTGCCTTTGAGAAGAAAATTAGTCGTGCTGTATACGAAGAACAAAAAGGTATTTGTCCGATTTGTGGGAAACATTTCGAGATAGAAGAAATGGAAGCCGACCATATTATACCTTGGCACAAGGGCGGAAAGACAGAAAAAGATAACTGTCAAATGTTGTGTATGAAGTGTAATCGCACAAAATCTGGCAAATAATTGCCAAATAGCTCCTATTTGCTTGAAATGTGGTCTTTTTATTCGTAATGTATCAGATGAAATTGTAGTGTTGAGATGGAGCGAAAATACTTATTCTTATTACTTTTGTAGTCAGGAAAAAGAAGCCGAAATAGGTGCTAATGAATCTTCTTAAAACAGAATCTATCCCCCAATCTGCTGAAGGTTGGGGGATTTTTATTAGTATTCGCCTTTTGTAAATGTGAAATCGAGGAGAATTTGTTGAGGCGTTTTGCTTGAATGATAGGTATAACGGAAATTGAAACCTGCTTCTTTATAGATTTTTGTTCCCATATCTGCCTTTACTGCATCGAGCAAAGTTTTGCGTAAAGTAGCGGTATGTGCGTCAATAACGGCTTTGTTATCAGCTTCGTTGAAGAAAGAATGATAATAATGTATGGTGTGTGTGGCTGGTTCGTAAACCATACTGTCCATACGAGTATTATTTTCTAAGGGTGTAGGACAATTCTTTTCAGTAAATTCCTTACAATCTTTTGCGGCACGGTCTTCTAAACTTTCGTGACAACTAACAAGGGAAATACTTGCAAAGAGCAACAGAAAAACTTTATTTATCTTCATAAACATGCGGTATATTAATGTTTCAACAGCGCAAAGGTACAAAAATAATTACTGAAATGGTCATATAATGGGGACGATAAACTATAAAAGCAAAATGAAAAAGAAAGAGTTCGGTATTGCGCCGAACTCTTTCAACATTGTTTAATCTTTAAATCTTATAACAAACTTAACGCATGATGCGCTTAATGGTCTTCTGTTCTCCGTTTGAATAGGTAATGCGGCTGATACAAATTCCCTTTGTAGGTTGCAATAAACGTCTACCACAAAGGTCATAATATTCAATCTTTACTTTTGAATCGGCAGTGCAATCAGTAATACCAGCAGCATTATCACACCATACTATTTCAGAACGTTTTGTTTCGCCACCCCCTTTATATATCATTTGAATGCCGACACGCTTAAAATCTTTGACGTATGCATAGAACATGCGCAAGTTTCCTTTCAAGAAGAAGTAATCGCCATCATTATAACTAACAGGAATATCTGTCAAATTATCATCTAATTGGGAATAAGTTTCTGTGTCAAAAGTATAAGGTGCCTTGTCTGAATCGAAATAAACATTATAATAAAGATGCTCTGGCAAAATAAATTCGCCATTCACATCTTGTGCTTTGATGCTAAATACCACTGGTTGTCCGTCTTCTTCGCTATATTCTTCTAATTTTATATCTGCTGGATTGGCAGGTGTAAAAGGTTTATCAACGAAAATTGTAAGATTAGGGTCGGCATAGGCAGCCCAAACATTAAGTTCCTCCAAACCTTCATTAATAAGCATTAATCCCTTTTCATTACAAGTAAGTTTTCCTGTGGTAGCATCTAAATCGAAAGTCAAATTATCAGCATTTGACACTGTCATTTTCTTCTGTCCGTCGTCTGTTGTTTGATAGTCATAAATAGTTGGTTTCATGAAAACGTAATTATGTTCATCTTTGTTCAAACCAATATATTGAGGTTTAAATACAACTTTCGAATTTTCTTTTGTGCCTTTAATCCACATGTCAGGAGCATTTTCATCATCAAAAACAAACGGATTTTTTAAATAGAAATCGTTTCCGTCTATAGCAACTTGGGCTATAATATTCTCTTTTTCACTTTTAAGATTGAGGAAATTGAGTACATAAGTTGATGGTTCCAGTCCTTCAGGAAGTTCCGTTGCTGTTTCTTTGAAAGGTTTGATAACAATATCGGTAGTGCAAAATCCTCTCCATTCTCCTTCGGCAGTGGTCAGTGCAATAATCGTATTGGGCAATTCCGTTTCTGCATCTTTCCCATCGCTTACTTGTGTGAGCGTATTATCTTGTAGTTCAAACTTTACATCGCCTACAAATTTTCCGTCTGCTGTCATTTCAGGAATATAGTTAAGTCCGTCAGGAGTCTTTTCTAATTTAAGACGTGTAGCATAAAGATTGATTGTTTTTCCTTCTGAATCATAATCAGTATCAATAGCCTGTGGTGTATGAAGGACGTAAGAGCTGCCTCCAAGTGGCTCTAATTTAAGGTAAGAGAAGGTATAACACTTGCCCAATGCGTCATAAATGTATAAATTACCGTCCTTTCCTTTCAGGAAATTACCTACTGCACAAGTTTGTGGAACATAATCTATTCCTGTAGTCCCACCAGGTACTGTACAGAAAGCCTTCCGTTGGAGGTTTTCTATCGCCTCGCCTTCTGGTTTATCCCTAATGATTACATCAGAGATAATAGGTAATTTTCTCTGTGCTGCCTTAGCAAACATGCGAAGACTTTTCTGTTGTGACTGAGTTTTTAGTACAGAAAACAAATGTTGGTTGTTACTGTTCTGCGCCATAGACATAATAGAGGTGAGCGCAGCAATGATAGTAAATGTTACTTTTTTCATAAATATGTAACTTTGGTTAGTATAATCGTCCGAGTTTGAACACAATCTTTACCGAATAGGTTGGGAAAATGTTCGTAACATACGCCTCTAAATCGATATAAAAGGCTAAGAGGTGATGGGGTTTAGTTATTCACAAAAGTATAAAAAATTATGATAACAGAAAAAATATATTGTATTTTAATCTTAATATGTTCGTTATTTTTAATAAATATTTAACTTTAAATAAGCCTTTTGTAACTATTCTGTATTTTTATCAACTTCTTAGTAATGATAAAGATTCAAAAACGAACTGCAAAATTTTGATTTTTCACTTATACAAACGTGTATAATGGCTTGTACAAACTTGCTTTTATGGGTAGGAAAGGGGGGAACGTAAAAGCTTTTGGTTACTCTATTTTAGGGTTGTTGCCTAATTTTTACGTTGTAGACTCAGAAAAAACAAGCCCTCGAAAGTAGGGAAACTTTCGAGAGTTTAAGTGTAAATAGAGTGTTTCTATTATTTCACGACAACTTTTTTGACCTTGCCATTGGTGAATTTCACAATGTTAATGCCGTGTTGTAGTTCCTTCAATTGTTTACCTTCGATAGAGTAAATGCTCTTTACTGTTGTTTCTTCATTCGAATTTAGTGGCGCATCAATGCCTGCTGCAAGTGGGTGTAGGTCTTCAGCACCTAATATTTCTGTGGACATATCGCCCACTCCTGCTGGTACAACGTGGTTGATTGCAGTGTAAACACGTACGAAATCGATAAAAGGGAGGACTACTTTTTTTCTATTTTCGTCCACAGCATTTGCAATATCCATTTCTCCATTGTTTTCGTCTGATGTGTTATCGGCATATCCCCAACGATATCCTTTCTGCACATACCAACCTGAAACTGGGTCTTTAATGCTATTGTGTGGTAAGAGCGTACCTTTGAAGGTTAAGTTTTCTTTTATCCAAAGTGGATAATATTCTTGCTTGTGCCAATCATTGCGTGGAATAACTCCTTCTTTACCTTGATTGTCTGTCCAATGGATTTCTTGTACTGCTGTTGCATTTGGCTTGTAAGTGATTTCGTAATTGTAAATAACTTGGTCAGGACAATCAACATCGGCACTTCCGCTCAGTTCATACCACTTGTCGTCGGGTTTCCCATTGCCATTTGTATCTTGTGAAACCATTACTATTCCTGGCTCGTTATTAGTTTTTGAAGCATTGCCGATGACTTTAAAGTCGTTGGCATTTTCGACATTAATGATAGGGTGGTCGAAATGGAAGGTGATGTATCCTCCGAATGGTCCTAAAGAAATCATACCTTTCTTGTTGTTAGCAATAAGGTCGGTACATTTTTTAGCAGCTGATTCTGGTGTGTCGGTTGCCGTCATTTCAGGCAAACTGTTTGTAAATTGTCCTGGTGCAGGTACAAATTCATCTACTGCCTGAATATAAGGGTTTTTTGTTTGCGCAAAAGACACAATTGATAAAGACACCAATGCGACTGATAAGTAAACTTTTTTCATAATATATTTAAATTTAACCCTTTTGTTTCTTCTTTTAATTCTTCTTTAAAAAGCAAGTATGACCAGGTATATCGCCTGTTTCTGTGTGCCATTTGTATTTGCCATTTCTGTCGAAACAATATAACTTTCCGCTCGAAACGTAATTGGTTGCGTCCATCACGTAGATATCTCCTGTAATAGGGTGAATGGTAAGGGCGTATGGTGTTTCAATAGGGTAGTCGGTTGGGAACGTGATAAAGTTGTTATTGATGACTTTATTGGTTCTAATATCTACAACTTTAAAGTTGGTTTCGCCTTTCACCTTTGAGAAGCAGACCAACGAATCGCCATGTATATCGAAAGTCATGGACGGAATATTAAGCGCATCAACCACTTTTTCGTTGTCTATTACATAGATATTGGGGTCAATATCGTTGCGATTTCCTTGTGATGCCACATAAAGTTTGCCATATTTATCGTTGCGAATGCGGAATAAATTTGGGGCTACATCAATAGTATTCACCACTTTAAAGGAATTAATATCAATCACGCTGACGGTACGGTCGTAGCCCAATGCTTTGTTCATGCCCCGATAACCGCCACTATTTGCCACATAAATTTTGCCGTCTTGCACCACCATTTCTTCTGGTTGATAGCCTACAAGGCATTTTCCTTCTATCTTTAGCGTTGCCGTATCTACTTTATAAACAGCCCCAATGACGTCTGCTTCACCAATTTTGCCCACATAAGATGAAACGTAAGCATACTTTCCATTGAAAGAAAGGTAGCGACAATTCGGAATATCAATGTGTCCACGACTCACAGCAGTCTGTGCATCAGCTACTTCCACCTTGTTTGATTGGTTGATAACTATCCAAAGTTGGTCGCCATATACCTTTATATCGTTGCCCACGTCGCCCAATTCTTTCACCAAATTAGGGTTGCGTGAAGG
The DNA here is from genome assembly GCF_900454955.1 of Prevotella disiens. Lineage (NCBI taxonomy): Bacteria > Pseudomonadati > Bacteroidota > Bacteroidia > Bacteroidales > Prevotellaceae > Prevotella > Prevotella disiens. The sequence continues at coordinate 897,573 of NZ_UGTL01000001.1, forward strand.
GAAAATATTGCGGAAATATTTTCCTGAGTCAAGGTCTAAATAGTCCAAAGTGGCTTTGTTAGACCCCATATTGCCTTCATTCAGCACATACATACCCGCAATATTGGTATGGGTAACTTCGCTAATATCGTGAATATCAGGGTAAATTATCGTATCGTCCTCACGACACGAAGCTGCTGTAAGGAGTAATAACAAGATGAAAAAAACGTGTTTTACTTTTATCATTGTCTTGTATTTTTTAGAGTTCTATTTGTAATCCAATCGTACCATTAATGCCCGGCATTGGGTAATTGAGGATTACATCATATTTTTGGTCGAAAATGTTGTTAGCTTCCAATATCAATCTGCATTTTTTAGCCCATAAATTAAAGTCGTATTGCAAACTTAAATCACTTGTGTACCAAGGCTGCATGTAGTTGATTGGCGTGTTTTCTTGCTGATTGTAACGCTCGCCCGAATAAATAAAACTATAGTTGAGTGTCCAATTGTGGTAAGCTAAATTCACGATTGCCGACCCACTGTGGTGTGGAATATACGGAATTTGGTGCTTGTAAAACGAGTTTGATTTATTGGTTACATCTATTGCTTTTTGGTAAGTGTATTGCAAGCGACCTGTAACTAAGAAATCGCGTATCGGCTGCATCGTTATAGCACCTTGCATGTCCATGCCTGTGATGTGAACCTTACCTAAATTGAGCATTGTCCAACGGAATTGCTGCCCCTTAGGGTAGGCTATGATTTTGTCGTGAATGGAGTTGTAATAAACATCGGCTTGAAAATGAAGATTGTGCAAGAAGCTTTTGCTATTTGTTTTGTCGAACACGGTGCCGAAATCATATTGTACGGCACTTTCAGGTTTTAGATTTGAACTGCCTAAATCGGTGTAATACAAGTCGTTGAAGGTAGGCATGCGGAAACTACGCTTTACGAAAGTGCGCAAACTAAACTTTGTTTGCGAGCCATTTTCTTGCTTGTCGATGAGTGGAAAATCTATGAATACGGCAGGTGTAAACTTTGAAATATTATTGGTTTCACTCATTCCGTCCATCAAACGCTCCGTTGGGTGGAGTTTATCGTGAACGAAAGTGCCGAGAATAGAGGCTTGAATGCGAAAATATCTGCTTTCAAACGCTGTTGCTAAGCTAATGAGATTAGAAAATCTTGTTGGGAAGACAAAGCGATAAGTGTTGGCATTGAGTTTGTTCCAATGGAAGTCGTAAGCCATAGAAACGCTCCAATTGGGCAAGATTTCGTAGGCATTGGCAGTTGAAACATAAACTTCTTGTTGCCAATATTTATTGTTGGCAGGCAGTTGGGTGGTATCGTTGTTCACATAATGCGTGCGGTAAAACGCATATTTAGCCAACCATTGTGTTGAAAAACAGTCGGTAATATCTTTTTGGAAACGTGCTTGTACAAAGGTGTTTACATCGCCTTGTCGCTCGCCACGTCGCCAAACATTGTTCACGATAGCCCCTGGAATGCCTCGTTGGCTATTATAAAAATACGCTTTTGTGTTCCAAAAACCACGAGTGAGAATACCATTGATATTCAAGTCCACACGGTCGGCACGTATGTCGCCATTCTGTCGTGTTGCCGTTGTGTCGTAAGCCACTTCTCCCGAAGGGGTTACACGGCGATAATTGAATTTATATTTTCCACTTGAAGTGAGGTGTTCCACATTGAACGAACTTGAAACCGTTTCAGAAATGCGTTGTTCCCATAAGCCAGAGATGCGGAAAAGGTCGCTCGAACCATATTTCGTTTTAAATTTTAGGTTGTAATGCTTGTTGTTAAAAAAGCGTGGACGGCGTGTGCAAATGTAGACACTGCCTGCATTTCCAAAATCGGAAGCAGGTTGGAAGATAGCACTTTTCTGTCCGTTATACAATGAAATTTCGTCAATATTGTCTAATGAATATTGTCCAAGGTCGATTTGCCCGTTTTGAGCATTGCCCAATTCTACTCCGTCGTAGAAAATTCCCACATGATGCGTACCCATACTGCGAATATCGACTGTCTTAATGCCACCTACACCACCATAGTCTTTAAGTTGCATACCAGAGAAATAGCGCAAAGCATCAGCCACCGATTGACTATTCAAACGTTCTAAATCTTTGCCTTGTAAGCTTTGAGCAGGTACAATTTCGCGTTGGGTCAATCGTGAAGTGATAACCACTTCATCAATTGTTTGAATTGAATCTAATTGTGGTGTTTGAGCTTTCACCCCAATAGTGCATGCTAAAAGAATAACTGTGGGCAATAACTTCATAATGTATAATATATTGTTGTGAATTGAATGACTTGCTATTTCGTATATCTTCTTTGCACGCTAAAACCCACTGTTTTGACTCTAAAAACAGGCTGTTTTGAAGTGCAAAACAATAGGTTTTAATTTTATTCTTATTTTATCGGACAAACCAAATGGCGCATCTGGTGTCCGCCCCATTGGTTGTTATCCTTATAAATAAATCCAACCCTTGTATAAAGTCGCTCTGCCTGTGGGTTGTTGGTATCGACTAATAGTCCAGTAGGCAGATTTATGGATTTCCCCTTTTCGATAGTTGCTTGTAAAAGTTGTTTGGCAATACCTGCGTTTCTGTAATTTACATCAACGCAAAGCGAGTCAATGTAGAGTTCGCCAGCGGTAGTTTCATCGTCCATGTCAGAGAAATCTCGACCGAATGCAGCTATTGCCCCATCTATAAATGCTTGTCTCAGAGAGCGAAGGAGGCTGCCGTCATAGCTCACACATATCCCTGCAATCGTTCCATCAGGGGTTATTGCCACCAATGTGTTGCAGTAGGAATATTGAGAATCAGTACGTTCGACGAGCGATTTCATAAGGTTGAAAAAGTCGTCTAACGTATGTTCTTCTCCTGCAAACCATTGACAGCACTCGTGGTTCATCGCTTCCATGATGAGGCGTGCTATGATAGTCGAATGTTTGGGTTGTGCTTGTGCGATTTTGATTTCCATAATAGTGTGGGGGAAAGTTGTTTTTGTCTATTGCTTTAACGCTGTAAATTCAGCAAGCATTTCAATAACTTGAGCGGTAATGGCTTCTACGCCACCTTTTACGTTCGACTCAATGTTTAAAGGTAATACTGGGTCGTGCAATGATTGGCGCAAAAGGAACCAACCTTGCTCGTTTTCAGCTGTACAAGCGATACGTACGCCTTCGTGGTTAGGGGTTACTATCTGCCAACCCTTATGCTTTTCAGCATTTAAACGGATATGTTCCAACACTTTTTCGCCGTATTTTTTGAAGTCGTCAGTAGTGATTTTGAAACGTATTTCTTTGCTTTCTTCGGGTTGTTGTAAATCGCTTATCAAGTCTTGCAACTCTTTTCCTTCTTTGCGCAAGTTAGCTGCTTCGACAATAAGTTTGGCTACCAAGTAGGCACCGTCGTCTAAGAAATAGTTTTCACGCAAAGCAGCATGTCCAGAAGTCTCTATTGCCAACCACGATTCTTCACCTTCTGCATTCAAACGGAGCGACTCATTGATAACATTCTTGTAACCACGGCGGAAACGATGGTGCACTCCTTTGCGGTCGGCAATGAACTTTGCCAATCCGTCAGAGGTAACTGAGTCGGTTACGATAGTGCTTTGTGGGTGTTCACGAAGGATAACGGCTGAGATTAAAGCAATAAGAGCGTTGCGATTTATCGGTGCTCCCGTTCGGTCTACAATCGCTGAACGGTCTACATCGGTATCGAAAATAATACCCAAATCGGCTTTATTATCAACAACAGCCTTACAAATGGAAGCCATTGCCTCTTTATTTTCAGGGTTAGGAACGTGGTTAGGGAAGTTGCCGTTAGGTTCAAGGAATTGGCTACCCGCAGTGTTTGCCCCTAATGGTTCTAAGACTTTGTTTGCGAAAAAGCCGCCTGCTCCGTTGCCTGCATCTACAATGATGTGCATACCTTTCAGTGGTTGGTCGCCTGAATTTACGCTTTTACGAATATAATCTTTGAGGATTTGGCAATAAGTTTGCATGAAATCAACGTCTTTGACTTCGCCTTTTCCCTCTGTTTGTTGCGCATTTTGTGCAGCAGCAAGTTCAAGAATGCGAGCAATATCTGCTTTTTCCAATCCACCTTTGGCTGTAAAAAATTTCAAACCATTACGATTCCAAGGTAAATGGCTTGCGGTTACCATGACGGTACCATCGGCTTTCAGACTTTCATCAACGGTTGCCATAAACATAGCAGGGGTAGAAGCCATGCCAAAGTTGAGAACTTTTGCTCCCATAGCCGAAGCACCAGCCGAAAAAGCATCGCGAAGTGTTGGACTTGATAGGCGTGAATCGCTACCAATAGCAATAGTTTGTTGCGTTTTGCCATTCTTTTCGCCCAACCATCTTACAAATGCTTGTGCTAAAATACTCGTAACTTCTTCTGTCAAATTAACATTTTCGCCTTCGATACCTTCCAATGCTACGCCTCGAATATCTGAGCCGTTTTGCAGTTTCTTCCAGTCCATTTCTATCTTTTTAGTTATGTTCTTCGTTCTTTTTTTATAAAGTAAATTTATAATAGTGCAAAGTTACAAAAAAGAATTGATAGAGTGGGAGTGGTATTCTTATAATTTTTTTTTCGATTCATGGCATTTTGATGAAAGGAAAGTATCTACTAACTAGTTGAGCATGATACCAAAAGGGTTGCTTATGTGAGCCTACACGAAATGAAACAAAAATCCCTCATAAGCAAAATGAACACTTATGAGGGATTTTATTACTTTAGAAGTTTAAAATTTATTACTTTAGAAGTTTAAAATTTATTACTTTAGAAGTTTTAAACTTTGGAGTTTCTTCGCTGCACCACTTGAAAATTCTGATGGTTGGAATGCTATACATGGTACCCCAAATTGACCTTCAAGGTCGAATTGTGCCATAACATTTTCTTTTTCGTTTACAAATGTTGGTAAGGCTGACTTGTTAGTATATACATATCCTTTGTCACTTAGCATCTGTTGAATACTTGGTGAACGTAAAGTCATCGTGTTGTTAGCAATAAGAAGTGCTGCACCATATTTATTATTATCATCTTTCATTAATAAAATCTTTGGAAAATCAGGAGATTTTGTTACGACCATAATACCTAATGCACCTCCATATCCATCGTCAGTTGTTTCCTTAAAGTAATCCAATTTCTTGTATTCTGCAACAGCTTCGTCCATTGTGAGCTTACCAAAAACAGTGTAAGGCCATGGCATGTTAACTGTTTCAGGAGGTACTTGACCATCGAAATTTTTAAATACGAAATGAATATTTGGTACGAAGTTAGGGTCTCCAGCCTTAGGAACCATTAAAACAAAAGCAGCAGCTTTTTGTTTTGCGTTGTAATAAAGCATTGCACCACTTTGGTCTTTAAGGGTAGTGTAATAGAAACCTAAATTTTTCAAGAATGCAGTTACGTTGTCTGGAGTTACTACTTCCTTGTTCTTAATGTATAAAACAGCTTCTTCAAGTTTGCTATTAGTTTTTTCATCAAGCCAATATTTTACCATTGGGAAATTTTCAATGCCTGTATCAAAGGTGTAATATCCTTTTTCTTTCTTTGATTTCTCTGCATTAAGTTTATGACCACAACGTGCTTCAAAACTTTCGATAAGTGAATAAGGCGCATATTTGGCAAATAAAGGCATGAATAAGCCTGTTTTGTCGGTGATTGGGTTGAGGCGTGTCCACGAATAGGCACTTTCATCATTTGCACCGAACATAAATGTATTTTTGGTTGTGTTCAGTACAATCACAGAAGCTGGTGTAACATCGCTTCTAAAGATGCGTTCTTCTTTGTTACCGCTCTTTTCTTCACTGTATTTGTTGGCTGTAAGGTAAGCTACAAATTGCTTTTGTGCATCAGCGTTTTCAAGTTTTCCCTCAGCAAATTGATACTTAAAGGCTTCACTATCGAAGGTATAGATGAATTCAACTTTCTTGTTGTCAAGGGTTCTTACTTCTTTCAGGTGAGTTTCATCTATTTTTGTAACGGTAGCTCCGCTATTTTTAGACAATTCTTGTGTTAAATTGTCAATGGTAGCACCAAATGAAGAACTTGGAAGAGCTTTTACTGCTTCTTCAATCTTAGGGTTTGTAGCATTATCATCATCGTTACATGCCGTGAAAGTAAACATTGTGCAAGCGAGTATGCACAGCAATGTTAAGGTTTTTAATTTGTTCATAAGTTCTATTTTTTTAATTTGTAATTGTGTCGTTAGTTGAATGAAATATTATTTATCTCCAAATGTAACTTTCTAAATAGGTTACAAATGTAGGAAATATTTTATAATTTGCAAATAATTAAAGTGTTTTTTTTGCGTTTTTCTTGCTAATGAATTTTATTACGTTATTTTTGTGTTGATAATAAGAGGCTTGTTGGCGGATTTTATTAGTAGTAATGAGTGAAATAAATTCCTCAAAACAAATACAAGCCTACCGATTGTAACAATCGCAATCGACTTGGTGGTCGTTGATGATGCCTATTCCTTGCAAATTAACTATAAATAATGACTGACCCAACGTATTTGAATCCACGTTTTTTCAAGTCTTCATTGCTTCTATTTTGCGTTCTTTTTCAAAGTGCGATTTCTTTTGCCACGAGCATGTATAAATTTCGTTTCACTCATTTTGTATTACTGAATACTCTTCATATACGCACTTGCCATTTCTGCGCAACGTTCTCCGTCGATGCCTGCACTGACGATTCCGCCTGCATAGCCAGCTCCCTCACCACAAGGAAACAGACCTTGAAGGCGAACGTGCATAAGGGTTTCACGGTCGCGAAGAATGCGAACTGGCGAACTGGTGCGTGTTTCCGATGCTATCATTGTGGCTTCATTGGTCAAGAAACCATGGGCTTGTTTGCCGAAAGTTTTAAAGGCTTCTTGCAAACGAGTGGTAATCATTTCTGGTAACCAAAAGTGTAATGGGCTGGAAATGAGTCCTGGTGCATAACTTGAAGAAGGTAAATCGTAAGACAAACGCTTGTTTACAAAGTCAGCCATACGCTGTGCTGGAGCTGTTTGGCGCATGTTTCCTTGTTGCCATGTATCAAGTTCAATCTTTTCTTGAAAGTGCATCATGCGCAAAAGGTCATCGCCTTCGATATCTTCGGGATTGATTTGAACCACCATACCAGAGTTCGACCATTTTGTTCCACGGTTGGCTGGACTCATTCCGTTGGTTACAATCTGTTTCGGAGCGGTTGCTGCGGGAATGACAAAGCCCCCTGGACACATGCAAAACGAGTAAACACCACGTTCTTTTACCTGTGTAACAAAGGCGTATTCAGCCGCTGGGAGGTAGTTGCCACGTCCGTTTTTATTGTGATATTGTATTTGGTCGATTAATGTTGCAGGGTGTTCCAAGCGCACGCCAACGGCAATTCCCTTTGCTTCCATTTCTATTTTTGCATCGTAACAATGCTGATAAATATCACGAGCGGAATGGCCTGTGGCAAGAATAACAGGACCTTTGAAAGTTTTTTCTTGTGGTTCACCCTCGTAAGTTGATACGGCTTTCACGCCAACAACCGTGTTACCGTCAGTTTCCAACGCCACCATTTTCGTTTGAAAATGTACCTCTCCGCCACAAGACAGAATGGTATTGCGCATATTTTCAATGACTTTCGGAAGTTTATCGGTACCAATATGGGGGTGGGCATCGGCAAGAATTGTGGTTGATGCACCATGTTGGCAGAACACATTAAGAATTTTATCCACCGAACCACGTTTCTTACTGCGTGTATAAAGCTTTCCGTCAGAGTAAGCACCTGCCCCTCCTTCGCCAAAACAATAGTTCGATTCAGGGCTTATGGTGTGCGTACGAGAGATTTGGGCAAGGTCTTTTTTGCGTTCTCGCACGTCTTTTCCACGTTCAAGAACTACGGGGCGAAAGCCTAATTCTATTAATTTCAAGGCTGCAAATAAGCCGCCAGGTCCTGCCCCCACGACTATTACACGAGGTGAATGGCTTACATCGGGATAATTGGTCTTAATGAAAGCATCGTCGTGCGGCACTTCGTTGATGTAAACTCTCACCTTTAGATTGACAAAAATATCACGGTGGCGAGCGTCAATCGAGCGTTTTAGCGTGCGCACATGATTAATGGTTCGTGCGTCAAGCCCTTTGTCTTTGGCAATAAACTCTTTTATATTCTGCTCGCTGACTGCCACTTGCGGCATCACACGAATTTGATATTCTTGTATCATAATGGATTTTGGGTGTTGGGTTGGGGTGTTATATGAAAGATGAAGCCAATTAGTAAATGCGAGGACCAAATATTTTTGTTCCCACTCTAATCATTGTGCTGCGACATTCAATGGCAATAGGGTAGTCGTTGCTCATTCCCCACGAACGTTCTTTAAACGCTGGGTCGTTAGCAAAATACTTTTCCTTTACTTCATCGAAGAAATTGGCAGCTTCGGTCATTTCTTTTCTTATTTGTTCTTCATCGTCTGTATTTGATGCCATCATCATTAACCCAGAGATATGAACGTTTTTTAGTTCGCGCCATGCGCCTTCTTCTAACAATTGGCGACACTCTTCAATCTTGAAACCATACTTTGAAACTTCTTCGGCAATGTGCAATTCTAAAAGTACGTTGATAATTCGGTTGTGCTTGGCAGCCTGTTTGTTGATTTCTTTCAATAGTTTGAACGAATCAACTGCCTCAATCATAGAGATATAAGGTGCAATGTATTTCACTTTATTGGTCTGCAAATGCCCAATGAAGTGCCATTCTATATCCTTTGGGAGCGTACTTGCTTTTGCCGAAAGTTCCTGTTCGTGGCTTTCTCCAAAGATGCGTTGCCCCTCGTTGTAGGCTGCTTCAAGATATTCGTTGGGGTGAAACTTGCTGATGGCAATCAAACGGACACCTTCAGGTAGTCCGTCTTTCACCTCATGTAAATTTGTTGCTACATCATACATCGTTCAATTGTTTTATGGTATTCGACTTTTTGTTTATTCGTATTCAGGCTTTTCGGTTGGTTTGGCTGCTGATTTGTGTTCAAAAACGTCCATTAATTTTGTATCGGCAATAGAAACAATGTCGTAATCAATCATCGTTTTTCCCATTGCTTCGTCTACATGCTTTACCGCACCATTTACAGAGTGAGCTTGAACAAGGAAAGTTACGATAGAACGCTTTTCCTTTTCGGTCTTTTCGTCAATCGTAATAAAAGCCAAACGTGCCTTAAACCATTTGTCATCTTTATCGCCATCGCTGAAGAAAATTTCTTTATAAGCTGCTGGAGTAATTGCTTTTACGTCAAATTCGCCAGTAATATAATGTAACATTTCTTCGGTTATGGCACTTTCTGCTTCCGAAAAACTCAAAGCTTCCACCGTGTAAGCCTCTGTAACTTTCTTTGTTTGACCATCTTCCATGGTCTTATCGTAGCGCACCTTAGTTTCAAACCAAGCACTTGATTTGCTTCTCATTCTTTTCTAATTTATTAGTGATGCCCACCAAAGCATTTGTGCTGTGTTGGACATGATGATTTATACTAACTGCAAAAGTACTAAAAAAGTCTGGCTTAATCTAACTTTGTTCGCTCAAAAAAATCATAATTCATTTCGGAAAATACAAAAGCACCGCCACTAAACGATACCGTAATTTTTAAAACAATGGGTTTTGAACACCAAAAGAGCCTATTTTGAGCTTCAAAACAATAGGTTTTTAATTTTAAAGCGTTATCTTTGCATGGCAGTTTATACGACAATAGGGCAAGGCGGACGTGTTCGACCAGTCTGAATTGTCTGAAAAAAGCAAAAAGTGAATTGTGTCTGACTCGTCCGACTCGTCCCACATTATTAAAAAATAACAAGCAAATGAACTTTCCTTTATTCATAGCAAGAAAGATAAATGGTAACGAAGATAAAAAGCGCAAGGTTTCAAAGCCTGCGATTCGCATTGCAACCTTTGGTGTAGCCATAGGTCTTGCCGTGATGATTATATCGGTTTGTGTCGTGCTTGGTTTTAAACATACCATTCGTGATAAGGTCATTGGGTTTGGTAGCCATATAACAGTAGCCAATTACAACTCCTTGCAGAGTTCTGACGATTACCCAATTGTAGTAAACGATACAACAATAAACAAACTGAAAAAGGTGAACAATGTACGTCATGTGCAGCGATTTGCCTATACGCAAGGTATATTGAAAACCGATGACGATTTTCTCGGAGTAGTTTTAAAAGGAGTAGGAGCAGAGTTTGATACTACTTTCATTCATAAAAGTATGGTGGAAGGAAGCATTCCAACTTTCTCAGACAAGGCAAATCAACAGAAAATATTAATCTCAAAAACGATTGCTGAAAAGTTAAATCTAAAAGTAAACGATAAAATTTTTGCCTATTTTGTCAATCAACAAGGAGTGCGTACACGTCGTTTCACCATTTCGGGAATCTACGAAACCAATATGAAACAATTTGATTCGCAAATTTGTTTCACCGACCTTTATACAACTAATAAGCTAAATGGTTGGAAAACAGACCAATGTAGTGGGGCAGAAGTCTTGATAAACGACTTTAATCAACTTGACATTTCGGCTTTAAAAGTGCTTAATAGTGTGAAAGGAACGACCGATAGATATGGTGCAACTTATTCGGCTGCAACCGTCATAGAACAAAATCCACAAATATTTTCATGGTTAGACCTTATGGATTTGAATGTTTGGATTATACTTGCCCTCATGATTTCAGTTGCAGGAGTAACCATGATTTCAGGTTTACTCATTATTATATTAGAACGAACCCAAATGATTGGCATCATGAAAGCCATGGGTTCAACCAATAAACAAGTGCGCCATATCTTCCTTTGGTTTGCAACTTTCATCATTGGAAAAGGATTGTTGTTGGGCAATCTTGTCGGATTAGGCATCGTTTTATTGCAAAAATATACAGGTTTGGTATCCCTTGACCCAAAAACTTATTACGTTAGCACCGTCCCCGTAGAGATAAATCTACCACTTATTCTTATCTTGAATATTGCTACCTTATTAATATGTGTCTTTGTTTTAATTGCTCCGAGCTACCTAATAAGCCACATACACCCAGCAAAATCAATGCATTACGAGTAAGAAAAACTAATGTTCCTTTCTTAGTTTTATCGCACAAAATGAGAGAAAAAGTGCAATAATGCACAAATATTTTTGAAATGTGCAATATATTTCTTACCTTTGCAGTGTTTTTTAAGCAACATATAATGGAACATATCCCTAGTTTTAACGAATTAATAGAGAAAAGTATCATTGAACATTGGGATCTTGATGCTTTAACAGATTATAAAGGAAAAACGCTTCAATATCATGATGTAGCTCGTAAAATCGAGAAAATACATATTATGTATGAGGCAAGTGGTATAAAAAAAGGAGATAAGATTGCTATCTGTGGACGCAATTCTTCTATGTGGGCTGTTTCTTTTTTCGCAACCTTAACTTATGGGGCAGTTGCCGTACCTATTTTGCATGAATTTACACCTGAGCAAATCCATAATATCGTAAACCATTCAGAAGCAAAACTACTTTTTGTGGGTGATATTATTGCAACGGAAATTGATGCAACCAAAATGCCAGACCTTGAAGGCATAATCTATCTACCTGATTTATCGCTTTCATTGAGCAGAACCGAAAAACTTACCTACGCTCGTGAGCATCTTAACGAAATGTTTGGACGTAAATACCCTAAATTTTTCCGTCAAGAACATGTTAAATATTACCGTGAACAAAGTCCTGATGAGTTAGCACTGATTAATTACACAAGTGGTACAACAGGGCGTTCAAAAGGTGTCATGATTCCTTATCGTGCCATGTGGAGCAATGCCGACTTTGCTAGCAATGCTTTAGGGAAAAATCTTAAATCTGGAGATAACATTATTAGCATTCTGCCAATGGCTCACATGTACGGAATGGCTTTTGAACTCATTTTTGAATTCATCACTGGCGCACATATTTTCTATCTTACACGTATGCCTTCACCAGCTATTATTGCACAAGCACTTGCTGATGTTAAGCCTACGCTGATGATTGCGGTTCCACTTATTATAGAGAAAATTATCCGTAAACGTGTGTTCCCAAAGATTCAAACAAGTCGCATGAAGTTGCTGCTTAATACACCTGTTATCAATAAAAAGGTAAAAGAGAAGATTTGTGAACAGGTGGTTGCTGCTTTTGGCGGTAATATTTATCAAGTTGTCATCGGTGGTGCAGCTTTGAATCGTGAAATAGAAACGTTCTTAAAAGAAATAAACTTCCCATTTACAGTAGGCTATGGTGCAACCGAATGCGCTCCAATTATTGGTTATAGCGATTGGAAAGAGTTTGTTCCCACATCATGCGGTAAGCCAGCTTTACACCAAGAAGTGAGAATTGATAGTATAGACCCTGAAAATGTTCCAGGCGAAATCATTACAAGAGGTCCTAATGTTTTATTAGGTTATTATAAAAACGAGGAAGCAACCCGTGAAGTGATTGATGCTGATGGTTGGTTCCACACAGGCGACCTTGGAACAATGGACGCAGAGCAGAATATTTTTATCAAAGGACGTTCTAAAAATATGCTCTTAGGTAGTAACGGACAGAACATTTACCCAGAAGAAATAGAAGATAAACTCAATTCTATGCCGCTTGTTAGCGAATGTTTGGTTGTTCAAAGAGAAGAAAAACTCATTGGTTTGGTCTTCCCTGATTTAGAAGAAGCAAAAGAACTTGGACTAAATGATGCTGATTTAAGAAATTTGATGGACGAAAGTAAGAAGCAATTGAACGAAATTATGCCTGCTTACTACAAATTGGCTGATATAGAAATTATGGAAGAAGAGTTTGTTAAAACCCCAAAGCGTTCAATCAAACGTTACTTATACAAGTAAAATAGAAGTGATAAAATAAAAAGAGTCCTTTCGTTTCAAGCGAAAGGACTCTTTCTATTTTCTTTCCCTCTGACTTCGTAATAGCTTCCATTGCTTCTTTTAACCCGAGCATGCTATCTTGCAGTGCTTCTTGCGTTTGAAACATTGAACGTCTTACACGCTGCTCATAAATACTACTTGCATCTGTTTCCGTAGGGTCTACTTTACGATACAAAACATCGTCATTTAATTTGCGATTTTCAAAGTTTTCAACTATCTTTGTAGCAGAATTAAGGGCTTGATTGTCTATTTCCTGTTGAGCATAATGTGATACTGAGGAGAGCCAATTAAGCCATTTTTCTTTGTCTACCCATTGTAGGCTGCCATTTTCTACAATAGGATAAATGACATCATCATTTAATTTGCGATTTTCAAAATCTTTAATTATCTTTGCAGCAGAATTAAGTCTTGAACTGCTGAGGGCTTCCGCGCGGAGTGCGGAGTGGTGCAGATAGTTCAAGGCTTTTTCTTTGTCTACCCATTGTAGGCTGCCATTTTCTACAATAGGATAAATAACATCATCATTTAATTTGCGATTTTCAAAATCTTTCACTATCTTTGCAATGGAGTCCAAATCCAAATAATCCACGTCAGCGAGAATCGTTCGCTGTTGGTTTATGAGGTTTTGGACTTTTTCTTTATTTACACGAAGAAGCTTACCTTGACTTATCCAATTCAGCCATTCTGCATTATCCTTTGGAAATACATTCCTGATACTATTAATATGTAATTCTCTGCCATTTATTGTAGGATGGAGAGACAGCCCAACAATAAAGTTCTTATCGCCCTGCTGAAGTTCAATAACAATATTTTGAGCTTTGCGTTCATCACCATATTTGAAGATAGCCATTGGATGTTGTAAGGATTTCACAAGATTTTTTACCTCTGATAAATCAAAATCATGACCAAAAGACGTAGCCTTTTCCTTTAATCGCGTAGCGTTAAGCTGGATAGGAAGATTAGGAATACCAGTACTTAAAAGAATACTGCTCGGCATACCCAAATCATAAACATAACCTTTTGGCAATGTTCCATCAATCTGTTGTTGCAAAGCATCATTAAACCGCTCATTCACTTCATCAAGTCCAACAGAAGCCTCTGCAACCTCGCCCGACGTTACCTCTGTCTGCTCTGCATAATTACCAACCTTTAATCGGTACTGCATAGCAACATCTTCCGCCACATCAAAGACACCACGCTTACCGCCTTTCTTCAAGTTCTCATAACTGCGCCACAGAATATAACGCAAATCATTATCAGTAAGTTCTGCACGATGTAAGCCTACTGCGCTTAGCATTTCACCAAAGAATTGTTTGATACGCTGCCAAACGCTCGGTTTGACATGTTCAAAGTTGGTATCTTCTGCCATGCTCGCAAGATACTCCTCCGTTGCCGTTGCATAATCCCAACCACGCTTAGAAGATTTACGCATGATTTCAAGCCTTGTAGCTTCATCTACCTGCATAAAGATAGATTCTATCATATTGTCAAACTCTTCACCAAACAACTCCCTTAACCCATGATGCGCTACTGCTTCGTGTAAAATAGTCTTTTCAATATCTGCAATATTAGCATGGTTAGGCACAACAACGGTTATCTTACCTGTACGCTTTGATGTTGGCTTCAATACGAGCATCAACGGATGTAGGCGCATAGTCTACACCACGCTCTGCATGGTTATTGGTTGTGTTTAATCTCGATAAGCGTCCAGAGGGTCGTCCAGTGCTGCTGCGTACTTCTGCATTTCTGCTCTGTACTCCGCTATTTCCTTGTCGCTCAGTCCTGCGTTCTGTAGGATTTGCGTCCAGTTGTCCCGGTTCAGCTGTCCTGCGCCCAGAAGATTCTCGTGGCGAAACTCCATCATCGCTTCTTCTATTCTCTCTTCGAGTTCTTTGGTTATCTTCATCGTCTTTGTCTTTATTAGTTAAACTTGGGGCTTCATCAAACAAATTGCCCTCCATGTGCGAAGATACAACTTTTTTCTTATTCCCCTTGCTGTTTGGAGTTTTTTCTGTATCTTTGCCATCAGACAAAGCAGCGTTTTCGAGAGTAGCTGTGTCATTCTCGTTGCCTATTTGGGTCTTATCAGTGTCTGTAGTATTGTTAAGAACGCTGTTTTTCTTTTCAAACATTGTAAGCAACCAATTTTTCTTTTTGCTATCCCATGTAAGGCGTACGGCAGATTGATACTTTTCGCTTTCCAACTGCACACGATTGTCTGTGCGTTTGGTAACAATCATATCTTCTAATATTTCTTGCAAGTTATCAAGTACTTCTGGGTGGTATTTAGCGAGTTTGGCAAGTCCAAAACCATCGCTTTTTGCTGTTCCCTCTTTTCCCCAAACCAAATCAATATTTCCAATATCTTTGTGGTGTAAAGCAGCGATAGCTTCTCCGTCTTGTTTTGATAATAAGAACTTAATAGCTTCGTTTGCTTTTCCTTTGAATTGGTCGTATATAGCTCCAAAATCTCCGTATCCTATTGGTTGTGGTTCTTGTTTTACCTTTTCAACTTTCAAAGTACCATCTGCATTAATAGGATTACCTTGCTTATCTACTCCTCCTTGTGCGCCCTGATGTACAAATCCATTCTCAACTTCGCCTTGAGTGCCAACTTCAATTGTTCTTCCTTGCTCTTGGCTTTCGTTATCTCCTCGGCTGTTATCAACTTCTTCGCCTTGCAAAACTGAATTGCTTTGAGTAATTCCTACCTCTTCATCAGTAGGAATTGCATCGGTTTCTTGATTTTTAACGCTGCTTCCTTGTTCGTTATTAGAACTTTGCGTATCTTTGCCAGCAGAAGAAACGTTATTCCCTTGCGTAGGAAGGAGGTCCGGCACATCGCTTTGATGTTCAGTTAAGCGCATTTCAGAACTGTTGGGGAGTAACGTTTCTTTTGTGTATGCACGTTCAAACTCCATTAATTTGTTTTTCATTTTGTTAGGATTAACAAAATGACTACTAACAGATATTTCCAATCCCTCTTTTGCAACAGTGCGCCAAACGACATTTCCCTCAATCAAGAGTCGTAATATTCTGTTGCGGCTCTTTTCTTGATTAGATACTACAACTTCTTTACCGTCAATGCTTACGGTTACTGATGTAAAATAATAATAGCGTGAGCCGTCTGCCTTTTTGAAAGATTTTATAAAAATATAACCCCAGTTCGGGATAACAATAGTTCGTTAAAATTTGAGTGTCTTATCCTGAAATTTCTATACACATTTTCGGTGCATAAAATGAGTAAGAAATATGGTAAAAAATCGGAAACATTACAGTGATGAAGCTCGTTTAGGTTTGGTTCGTTTGTATTACGAATCAGGTTTGAGTAAGTCTAAGTTTGTTAAATTGCACAACATTTGCAATGTAACTCTCTTAAGTAGTTGGATAAAGCGTTACGCTTGTGAGAAAAAAGGCTTACCTTTGCCCTCTGAATCATTCGATATAGACATGGCAAATATAAGTAAAGAGGGTTATCGTAAAGAGTTGTCGGAATTGAAAAAGCAGTATGCAGAGTTAGAAAAAGCCTTGGAAATTTCTCGTTTAGAGACCAAAGCTCGTGATATGCTCATTGATAAGGCAGAAGAATACTTTAACATTTCAATCAGAAAAAAATGTGGGGTCAAGTAGCCACTTCACTGGTCAAGCAAGACCACCTCAGTGTTACGCTTGCTTGTAAGCTATTTGACCATCATCGTCAGTCTTTTTACCAGTTAAAGTCTGATATTGAAAAGGATATTGCCAACGAGCGTCGTGTACTTGAAAGTGTCTGCGAAATTAGGGCGGAAGACCCTGGTATCGGTGCTTATAAGTTTTGGCTCATGATGAGAAACATCTATGGTTATGAGGCAGTTATGGGTCGTGATCGTTTCTATGTCCTGCTTCGCAGACACAAGTTGATGCTTCCTCCCCCTAAGGTACGGCATACGACCAACTCCAATCATCGTTATCATAAATGGAAGAACCTTATAAAAGGCATTTCCCTAAACTCTGCCAACGAACTATGGGTAGCCGATATAACTTATATTTGGACGGCTCAAGGCGTTTGTTATCTACATCTTATAACTGATGCCTACTCCCATAAGATAATAGGTTGGGTATTAACCGATACCTTAAAAGCAGCCATGTCAATAGAAGCCCTCCAACAAGCCATCGACCAAGCAGTTCAAAGCACAGGTAATAGCTGCCTAAAGGGACTTATCCACCACTCCGACCGTGGCGTACAATACTGCTGCGATGCCTATGTTGAAGTCTTAAAATCGTATGGCATATCCATCTCTATGACAGAAGATTACAAGCCCACCGATAACGCCATAGCCGAACGAGTAAATGGTATTATCAAAGAAGAATACGTTTATCGTACCCACCAATTTGCAAACCAAGCACAAGCAAAAGAAGTTATCGGACGATACATACAATTCTATAATAACAAACGCCCCCACATGAGCATCGGCTACAAAACCCCTGCCATGGCGCATCAAGAGAAAGGACCACAACAAAAAAAGTGGAAAAAGAAAAAATATGATAAAAAACAAGAGACGAAAGAAAACAAAATTGTAACTTTACAGCGACAAACAACAAGTCAGGGGCAAAGCACATGCCAGCAACCCTGATAAGAAAGAAAAAAATTGCATGCCCCATTGAGGGGCATACAATTTTGACAAACAACAAGTAGGGGGTCAGCAAGTCCAGCTCTCATACTTTAAGTGCAACTTTAGGACTCTGTCTACTAATTTAGTATAGCAAAAAAGAAAGTGTATAGAAAGTTAGTTTATATAGCCTAAAAGTGTATAGAAAATTTAGGTAAACCTCAAATCCGCAACTTAACTTTTCAACGTCCTTCTTGCGTGTACACATCCTCTCATTACTGAATTTGCAGATAATTAGAACTGAAATCCCCCACTTCAGCCTACAACATCCCCTTACCCCACAATGCGACTTGAGGCAATACGCAGTATCATACCCATAAATTGTAGGCGTTATCCAAAATCTGTCTGGAACACATCCGCGTAAGCATTGTTACAAGTATAGATATTCAGCACATACTGCCTTGATGTCCTGATCCACTTTGCTGGTACAGAGACAAACCTGAAGACAAGCGCTTTTATGCGGCTTGTTGTATTGAGTCCGAACCTCTTTACATCAAGTCTTTGGATAATGGCCTTGTAGAAGTTACGGATAAGTGCTGTAAGAAGAAGGAACACGGTGTTCTCTGCCATGAAGGATTTGGGCAATCGGTCCCATCCGAAACCATTGTTCATATCATCGAAGATACGTTCCTTTCCCCCTCGAAGGTTATAGAACTCGACAATCTCTCTTACGGAAGATACATAGTCGTTAGTCAGGATACAACGGTATGTGTATTCTCCTTCCCAGAGATCCAATACACCATCCAACCGTTTCTGTCTTTGAATCACAAGTCGGTATGCTTTACCCTTCCACTTTTCAATAAGGATAGAGTTCAATTCGAACTCAATGCCATTGATTTCCTCAGTTTTCCAACCTCTGAGAGCAAAGATTTCATTGTAGAGCGAACTGCAGCGGTTTGCGCGGATATAGAAGGATTTGCAGTGTTCCTCTACTTCTTCTACGATTTCCTCGGAACATGATCCACAGTCAGCTCTGAAACGATTGATAGTAAGGCCGTTCTGTTCAAATCTCTCAAAGAACCTCTTCAGCGTGTCCTTCTGATGAAAACGAACATTTGTGTTGCCATCGCTATTCTCAATGCCAACGATTAAGTCGCCAATAACCGCCACGCCAGGGCGATAACCAGGGAACTTCTTGTATGTAGGCTTTGCATCATACTTCTCTGTCTCTATGAACTGATGGTCGAAATCAACATCATACATCTCGTCCTCTTTCAGTTGGCCAGATGCAAACATACAATTGAGCAGTAAAGTATTGAGAGTGTCAGCCGTGTTGAAATCGTAGTTCTTACCCGTATCTGACGTGTATGAGATGTTTTCTTGCGTCAGCTCCTTTATCGCTCTGAGGATAGTATCAGAGCTACAAGTTCGAAGTGTCGGATGAAGCGAGAGATGGCTCATCAAATGAGTAGTGACATCCTCAACACATGAGCCACCACAGAAGTAGATACTCATGAGTGAACGGATGATTTCGCTGTACTGATAACCGAATGATCTACACCTTAGACCGAGGGTCGAGTCGATTACAGATGACAATGTGGAGTCAAATTGCTCCATGATTGAAAATATTCCTCCAAAAGGAGTGAGTTTATCGGATTTAATATGTATTTTTGCCATGCCATATCAGAGTTTTGCTTGCTTGTTTTGCAACACTAAGATAAGTGAATTCTTTGACATGGCAAAATCCTGGGCAACTTTTTGTTGCTCAGGTACTTAAAAAGTTTAAGTTATAATAGTGTTGCGGAATTAAGGGTAAAGTCATATCAAATACAAGTGAATTTTAAAACCTATTGTTTTGGCATTCAAAATAGGCTATTTTGGAGCTCAAAACAATAGGTTTTGAAAATAAAAGCATATCAACCATTATTTCAGAGGAATTTTTCTATTGGTTTAAAAGAACTTAAAGAAGCAAATGTGGTTTACACTTGTGATAAATCCAAGCACGCCTATAAGTTCAATAAGGCTGAGAAATTAAACCAACGATTTCGTTAAACCAGACGAAGCATGCAAAAGATATTGCAAGCGAGAACAAAGAAAGTTTACTTTCAATTTGTCGAGTGCAGCTATATCTTATCCAATGAGCAAAGCGAAATTTGTACATGCTCGTGGCGAGAAATAGAACCTTTCGAGCAATGAAACTTTGTAGGGGCGTGATTTATCACGTTCCTCTCCGCAAATTTAAGTGTATTAGGAACGTGATAAATCACGCCCCTACAAAGTATCATAACTTGCCAGAAAGCAGCTATTTTGCACTCTAAAAAAGAACCTATTTGTGATAAGTTGAGCAAAAAATGACAAATCGACCTTTCTCGTAGGGTTAAATGAAACGCAAACAAGTTTTGAGACAAACAAGGAAATTGTTTGCGGAAATAAGGAAAAATAAAAAAGTAAGTCAAAAACTTTCAAAATTATTTGGTGCTTTCAAAAAAAAGCAATACCTTTGCACTCGCTTTCGAAAAGGAAGTTTGAAAAGATCCGCTAGCTCAGCTGGTAGAGCACAACACTTTTAATGTTGGGGTCATGGGTTCGAGCCCCATGCGGATCACTTTTAAAGGGGTACTTTTGTATCCCTTTTTTGTTGATTACCAATTGTTTATAACTGAAAATCAATAGGTTACAATAAAAAGTGGGGCTAATGTGGGTCAGTCGTAAAACCCAGTTGCACCCCTCTCTCCCCTCATGCACATAATTTCATAAGTATTTGTTATCTTTGCATCATGAAGACCGAGCAATTGTTGCGTGGTATCTTTCCAGAGATACTCGCAGATTATTTTGATGTGATAGATATCCAAGAGAGTATTTCCCAGATAGACTTCTGGTTGGATGAGCGTAACTTTATGGAAGAAGCAGACCGCAAGTCCGGCACAGTAAGCAGTTACGGCTTTACCGCGAACGGGTTGTCCAAGACTTTCCCCTTCGTGGCAAGCTCGTTTACCTTCATGTCCGCCGTCGAAAATGGTGTGACAGTTCCACGGGTGAGATATTCAGTTATTCTTACGATGACCTGACAGCTGAGGGCAGCAAACTATCCCCTGAGTTCGTTTCTTTTTTAAAAGAATAGAATTGAGTCTACTGCGGAGAGCATTACAGGTATCGGCTCTCATTATGGCGTAGACGGTAAGCAGCTTTCCACCCAATATAAGGAGCATTTCAGCGATTATCGCCAGTGGGAGCAGTTGTCGCATGCGGGAGACTGGCTGCTGTTTGATGA
This sequence comes from Prevotella disiens, assembly GCF_900454955.1. NCBI lineage: Bacteria > Pseudomonadati > Bacteroidota > Bacteroidia > Bacteroidales > Prevotellaceae > Prevotella > Prevotella disiens. The sequence continues at coordinate 918,351 of NZ_UGTL01000001.1, forward strand.
GAACCTGGGAGAGAGCCTGAGTATCGATGAGTCTTGTCTGAGCAGCGGTAAGGTCTATACATTTCTGACCAACAAGCCTGGTAAAGGTGGCAGGGGTACGCTGGTAGCTGTGGTTAGGGGAACAAAAGCCGAAGATGTGATCCGTGTTTTGGAAAAGATTAACCTTTCCAAAAGAAAGACAGTCAAGGAAATAACGCTCGACTTGTCTTCCTCTATGATGATAATTGCGCACACTGTGTTCCCCAAAGCACTCATCACCAGTGACAGGTTTCATGTGCAGAAACTTTACTATGATGCTTTGGACGACATGCGTATAGCCTACCGATGGAGGGCAAGGGACAGAGAAAATGAGGAGATGAAGGAAGCCAAAAACAAGAACGAAACCTACAAGCCATTCAGATATAGCAACGGTGAGACACGCAAGCAACTGCTTGCCAGGGCGAAGTTTATACTGACTAAACACAAGTCCAAGTGGACAGAATCGCAAAGGCTAAGGGCTGAAATAATCTTTGAAAACTACCCCGAACTCAAAAAAGCCTATGACCTGGCCATGGAACTTACCGATATTTATAATGCCAGAAACATCAAGGACGCTGCAAGGCTGAAACTGGCAAGATGGTTTAATAAGGTAGAGAAGTTGGGGGGGGGACAACTTATATACGGTGATTGACACCTTTAAGAACCATTATGATACCATACTCAATTTCTTTGTCAACAGAGCCACAAATGCCAATGCTGAATCCTTCAACGCAAAAGTCAAATCCTTCAGGGCACAGTTCAGGGGAGTAACGGATATTCCTTTCTTCCTTTACAGGCTTATGAAATTATGTGCATGAGGGGAGAGGGGGTGCAACTGGGTTTTACGACTGACCCTGATTATCGAAGGAGAAAACACAACTGGGATATCCTTCCCAATCCCTACACTCAACAACGGATTGCACATCTATCTGCCAATTCGTTAAATAAATATACGTTTAATATTCACAAGAGGAACAAAATCCGACAAAATATGAACTTTTTGATACTAAAGCTTGCTGATATTAATAAAAATAAATATCTTTGCTGAACTTACGAAATTACAAGTAGGTGGAACCACTGCCTACAGTGTAAGGAAACTATTTAGGGTCTGCTGAATTATTATCTTTTCACAGACAGAGGGTAGCAGACGTAGATCCTCATAGTGACGATAATGATGAAAAACCACCAGATTTCGGTCAGGGCAAGACAAAGTTCCCTGAGGAACTTCATCACGTTTTTAACGAAGTAGCACATTCCTGTCCAGCATCGTGCTGTATCTGGAAGCTTGGCTCTTATGTCATTGGCTCGATAGATTCTCTTGCCAGTACCGAATGAGCATTCGATTTCATTGCGCTCCCCGATGGCTTTGGCCATTCTGGATTTCATCTCATCTGAAGGAGGATCCTTCGGTGGTCGCCCTAACGGTTTGCAGTATGAATGGATTTCAAAATCCTCAAGTATATCTCGGTTTGACCTGTTTAGGTAAATCTTATCCGCAAGGATGGTGGCCGGAAGATAGCCGAAGCGTTCTTTGAAAAGTTGAATCTGTAGCAAGAGATCCTGGCTCTCGTTGTAGGCATCCCAGCTGTGGTGGTCGATGAACGTATAGCCCTCGACTATGCTTGCACCTATCTTGGCCCCGAACTCAGTCCTTGCCTTAGCCTTTCCACGGACAATGGCACGGACGTGTGGCTGAAAGATGCTCAGTATGCGGTCTGCACAAGTATGAGTCTTTGACCTGTACATCTCCTCCTGCTGATGGTACATCGTGAGGATTGCAGTCAAGGTGCGTTTCTCATATAGGAATAGGCTCTCGTAGTACGTCTTGTTCTTTGCAAGCAAGTCCATTAAGATGCGGATGTCCTTGCGCAAGTAGTTGAGCATCACCCCGATAGTATCACGCACCATCTTGCCTTTCTTCTTGGCTTTCTTGACAAGCTGAAGGTATGCCTGACGTGCATGCTTGTAGTTCGTGCGTGGCTTGTGCAGCTCAAACATCTCGCACACCTTTATAATATAGTCGGTAACCTTGCGGCAACCATCATGTATTATATCAACGTCAACAGGATAACGCATCTCTGCATCGGCACAGGTAGCATCAATCTTCAGCACTCCCTTGTGCTCGCGACCTTTTGAGTCGGTGAAGGAAGCGGCATTCGGATTCTCTGGTTTCGGAGCCGGCGGGTCCTCATCATTCCTCTTCGCCTCTTCTTCTTCACGCTTGCGTTTCTCTTCAAGAAGACGCCTCTGCTTGTCGAGAAGCTTGACTGTCATCTTGTTGAGTTCTTCCTCTGAGATTCGCTTGCGTATCGTGACGAATAGGCTCGGGTCGAATATAGGCTTGTCGGTGAACTCATGCAATCCACAAAAGTACTGCATGTAGGGACTCTCTCTGATAATCTCGATGGTCTCGGCATCACTCAGGTTTAGTTTGTGCTTGATAATCATTGCGCCGAGAATCATGCGTGCCGGCTTGTTCCCTGCACCTTTCTTCTGATTGTCCAACCTTGAGTTGTATTCCTTCTCAAGTTCTGTCCATGGAAGAAGGTTTCCGAGAGCCACCCATCGGTTTGTCTTGTCCAACTCATCAAGGGATGAGCGGAGCAAACCGAGGTCAAGTTGCTTGTATTTTGGAGCGTAAAACTTCATCTTGCTATGGATTTAACTATATAAAGATACTGTTTTTTGTTAAACAAACAAAGAAATAAAGTTATATAAACTTAAATATCAGAGAGTTATAAATTATTCAGTAAACACTAAATAAATTTGGCTTTGGATAGGAAAAGGTTGTGAAGTACTACCGACAAAGTACGGTTGGTACGTCTGCCAACATTGAAGGCAACCACCTGATTTATTTCTCTATCTAAGGCATAAGCCAACCATCGTAAGCAACTTTTCTTACCGATAAATATCCGCATTTCATCTACTTCGTGGTTCTGCCTACAGCGATAGGTGGTTGTTTGATTTTGCTTACTATCTGTAAAATCCTTTTGAACAAGGTGGTAACTGAAATCCCCAATACTCTTACCGTACTACGAATGCCTAATCCCTCTTTGGTCAGTTGGATGATTTTAGAATCGGTGTCAGGAAGATAGGCTTTGTAGGTGTAGTCGGTAATAAAGCGCTTGTGGCAATATTTGCATTGGTAGCGTTGTTTGCCATTGCAATTCTTCCCACTTTTGACGATTGACTCAGATTGACAATAGGGACATAAAAACTTAACTCCCAATCTGGACAAAACTATCTTGTTGCTTCATTTGCTTATGCTATAATTGCGAAAATAATGCGAAGGCAAAGCGCTAATTCCTGCCGTCGCATTTTTAACTTATCAGATAATCCTGATAATCAAGACCCTATTTTCACAACTCCCAACCTGGATCATTACCAGAATGCAAACTATCTATGCTTGTAACAAGAAATAGTTTTTTCTTTTTCTTTGTTGAAATAGAATATATATCTAACAAATAATCTTGCCAATTCTTGTCTATAGTGTCTATCCTTAGTTGCAAAAAGGTTCCTTTAACATAAAGACATTTGAATAGATATGCTTTGTTTGATGCGGTATTATAATAGGGTAAGGATTTTATCTCTTGAAGCAAGAGATGTTTTTTATCAGAGATATTGCTATCGATCAGCCCAATTTGTTTGAATAGCTTTATATCCGTAGAGTCCGGAAAAATAAAGATTGTATCGCTTTCTTTTTTATTGTCCGTTACCTCTTTCCATATATTTTTTTGATTAATATTATTTTTCCCAATTTTTATCGGAATAAAATAAGTTCTGTATCTGCTATCAACAGCTGTGTTATAAGAATGTTTATGATGTCTTCTTATCTTTTTATGTGATAAATCGCTCTTATTGTAAACAGCTATGTAATATCCTGCAAAGATATTTGAGGTATCTCTGCTTTGAGCATTTATCTTCTGGCATGGAAATGTATAGAAAACTATTACCAATAATATAATTGTCTTTATCATCTAATACCTTATTTCCGCAGCGTTTTTGCTTGCAAGAAATGCAAGTGCTTGATACATAAAAGTATTCAAACGCTTGCGTATGTCAGAAAATTCACTTATCTTAGTGCTACTAAACATGTAAAACAATAAATCAACTGACATGACAAAGGTAGCAATAAAATCTGACAAAATAACCTCTTTTGGTGGAATTTTTCACGTAATGGATGTTTTTTCCAAACTTGGACTCAATCAAATTATTGTTTCCTCACTTGGTCAGCGTGGCAGTACAGGTACGGCATTCCAATATAGTGATATTATTTCATCGCTGTTTTATAGCTATTTATGTGGTGCTGATTGCTTGGAAGATATTAACACGCTCATTGCTCAGTTTTCATTATCTCCCAAATGTACACTTCCTGGGGCAGACACTGTTGGTCGTGGTTTAAAAGAACTTAAGGAAGCAAATGTGGTTTACACTTGTGATAAATCCAAGCACGCCTATAAGTTCAATAAGGCTGAGAAATTAAACCAACTTCTTCTGACGATGGTTAAGCATCTTGGCTTAATACACGAAGGAAGCAGCGTTGATTTAGACTTTGACCACCAGTTTCTTCCTGCACACAAATACGATGCAACATATTCCTATAAAGGCGATTACGATTACTTTTCAGGTTGGGCACACCTGCCTTTCTCCTTTCTTGAGCAGAACACCGTCTTTATGCTCGTTACAGTAATGTTGAAGAAGTTCATATTACACACTTCATCAACGTACCTGCCAAGTGGATTAAGACAAGAAGGAGATACGTCTTAAACCTATACACACTATAATTTTGCACTTGCTAGTTGATTCTGCGGCTCAAAAAATACATTCTCATTCTAACGACCGATTTGGGTTAAAAACTTGCACGTTCAAAACTTATTTATTATCTTTGCTTTCATAATAAAAATAAGACTTCCTCAAATCCGCAACTTAACTTTTCAACGTCCTTCTTGCGTGTACACATCCTCTCATTACTGAATTTGCAGATAATTAGAACTGAAATCCCCCACTTCAGCCTACAACATCCCCTTACCCCACAATGCGACTTGAGGCAATACGCAGTATCATACCCATAAATTGTAGGCGTTATCCAAAATCTGTCTGGAACACATCCGCGTAAGCATTGTTACAAGTATAGATATTCAGCACATACTGCCTTGATGTCCTGATCCACTTTGCTGGTACAGAGACAAACCTGAAGACAAGCGCTTTTATGCGGCTTGTTGTATTGAGTCCGAACCTCTTTACATCAAGTCTTTGGATAATGGCCTTGTAGAAGTTACGGATAAGTGCTGTAAGAAGAAGGAACACGGTGTTCTCTGCCATGAAGGATTTGGGCAATCGGTCCCATCCGAAACCATTGTTCATATCATCGAAGATACGTTCCTTTCCCCCTCGAAGGTTATAGAACTCGACAATCTCTCTTACGGAAGATACATAGTCGTTAGTCAGGATACAACGGTATGTGTATTCTCCTTCCCAGAGATCCAATACACCATCCAACCGTTTCTGTCTTTGAATCACAAGTCGGTATGCTTTACCCTTCCACTTTTCAATAAGGATAGAGTTCAATTCGAACTCAATGCCATTGATTTCCTCAGTTTTCCAACCTCTGAGAGCAAAGATTTCATTGTAGAGCGAACTGCAGCGGTTTGCGCGGATATAGAAGGATTTGCAGTGTTCCTCTACTTCTTCTACGATTTCCTCGGAACATGATCCACAGTCAGCTCTGAAACGATTGATAGTAAGGCCGTTCTGTTCAAATCTCTCAAAGAACCTCTTCAGCGTGTCCTTCTGATGAAAACGAACATTTGTGTTGCCATCGCTATTCTCAATGCCAACGATTAAGTCGCCAATAACCGCCACGCCAGGGCGATAACCAGGGAACTTCTTGTATGTAGGCTTTGCATCATACTTCTCTGTCTCTATGAACTGATGGTCGAAATCAACATCATACATCTCGTCCTCTTTCAGTTGGCCAGATGCAAACATACAATTGAGCAGTAAAGTATTGAGAGTGTCAGCCGTGTTGAAATCGTAGTTCTTACCCGTATCTGACGTGTATGAGATGTTTTCTTGCGTCAGCTCCTTTATCGCTCTGAGGATAGTATCAGAGCTACAAGTTCGAAGTGTCGGATGAAGCGAGAGATGGCTCATCAAATGAGTAGTGACATCCTCAACACATGAGCCACCACAGAAGTAGATACTCATGAGTGAACGGATGATTTCGCTGTACTGATAACCGAATGATCTACACCTTAGACCGAGGGTCGAGTCGATTACAGATGACAATGTGGAGTCAAATTGCTCCATGATTGAAAATATTCCTCCAAAAGGAGTGAGTTTATCGGATTTAATATGTATTTTTGCCATGCCATATCAGAGTTTTGCTTGCTTGTTTTGCAACACTAAGATAAGTGAATTCTTTGACATGGCAAAATCCTGGGCAACTTTTTGTTGCTCAGGTACTTAAAAAGTTTAAGTTATAATAGTGTTGCGGAATTAAGGGACTTTAAAGAACAATGATAGATATGTTGATAATCGAAATTATTTCATACCTTATAACCCTCCTTGCAATGCCCTTTGTTACCCGTGGCGATTCTTGGATGTTAAAAGCTCTCTACTTGGGGCTTTGCAGTTTTTTTACTCCTATAATAGGAATTCCCCTTTACAAACATCTAATGAAATAATATCTATCATTAGGAAAGACTGTCCTTTGCACTAAAACTGTCTGTTATTATATTTGCACTTAAAAAGGTAAATATGGTAACAGACAGTCTTGTTCATAAGAAATTTGTTCACGACACCCTCCATCGGGGTATCTCTAAAATATATGCTACGCAAGAAAGCGTTGTACGTAGCAATTATCAGATTCGCTCGGGGCGTCTTCTAACGTCCCTTTCCAAACATTCTTCTAATACAAGTATTTCGGGCGAATCTCTTACCATTTTCGTACGCATTCTGCCTTATCTTCGCTTCTTAGATATGGCATATCGTCTTAGAAATGACCGTATAGCCAAGCACAAACGGCGCAACCTTGCACTTTATAACCGTGTTGTTTGGGGAGTTCTTTATCACGAAACATTCCCACAACTTCGTTTTGGTTTTACCGATGAAGTGAGAAGAAATATTCACGATCAATTACAACGTTCATTTAATCTATAAATATTATGGCAAATAAACACCTTTCAGAAGATAAAATACAATACACTATTGATATCCCGAACTGGGGTTATATTTTTATAAAATCTTTCAAATAGGCAGACGGCTCACGCTATTATTATTTTACATCAGTAACCGTAAGCATTGACGGTAAAGAAGTTGTAGTATCTAATCAAGAAAAGAGCCGCAACAGAATATTACGACTCTTGATTGAGGGAAATGTCGTTTGGCGCACTCCGAAAGATGCGACTACTTCTTCGGCAGAGAAGCAAGGTTTGGACTATGTTTACTCAAATAATGCCGAGAGCGAAACAAAGGGCTCGGGAATAACTCCTCAAAGCATTTCTTCTGTTGGCAAAGATACGCAAAGTTCTAATAACGAACAAGGAAGCAGCGTTAAAAATGCAGAAAGCGATGCAATTCCTACTGATGAAGAGGTAGGATTTACTCAAAGCAATTCAGTTTTGCAAGGCGAAGAAGTTGATAACAGCCGAGGAGATAACGAAAGCCAAGAGCAAGGAACAGCAGTTCAAGCTGGCAGTAAAGGCGAAGTTGAGAATGGACTTGTACATCAGGGCGCACAAGGAGGAGTAGAAAATACAAAGCAGCCATTATTCGAATACTTCAAAGGTGGCATAAAATCTTTAATTGAAGAATCTAAAAAACAAGGCAGTGGACTTGTTAAGGCTATCGTTGCAAATATTAGCGATAAACTAAAGGCTGATTTACGCGCTCATGGAATTGATATTACAGACGACTTCAAACACATCCTTGATAACAATGCTATCAAACACGCATTAAACAGACATGGTAGCGAAAAAGAACGCTTACAAGGTCAATTGCCTATAACAGAAGAAGATATTGAGAACGTTAGCGATGTTATAAACAACTACAATGAAATTAACATCGAAGAAAATAAATGTGGGCAAAAAAATATCGTGTATAAAAAGAGCTATCCAAACGGAACAACCCTTTATATAGAAGAAGTCCGTACTGGACGTAAAGAATTAGCAATGGCGAGTATAAGAAAAAAGGCTACTCGCACCGACGCTAATAGCAAAGCTACGCCTATTTCGGATTTGAATAACCTTTCTGCCGACAAAGATAAGCAATCTTCTGCTACAAAGCAAGTAAATGAGGATAAATCTACTCCAACTGCTAAAAAAACGGAGGAAGACAGAGTCAGCAAGCAAGTGAAAAATTATAATATATTACTGAAGAAGTCTGCTTTTGGTGTTGAAAAATTTAATTTTATCAATGGGCAAATGCAAGAAAAAGGTGGATTTATGTAGATTGATGGTAAGTGGTTGAGAATATGAGAGAAACACGGATTGTTGCTGTGAACAGCTTTGGCAAGAAATGTGCAGAAACGTGGATTTGTGCAGAAGATGCGTTACCAAATCGTTATCCAAATATAAGCAGACGATGATAGGCAACAGAAAGCAATAAGCACAATGGTAAAGCTTCTGCTATTACGGTGTTTATGCACTGAATAACAATGTTTTGCATGACTAAAAACGCTTCAAAACTGGGTAACTTTGCCCACAAAATAGAAGCGTATGCAGAAAGACAAAATGCAGGTGTTGCTCCACCTCAAAAAGAGTGGTTTGGATAAGTCGGGGCAAGCTCCGATAATGGGAAGAATAACCCACAATCGCACGATGGTTCAGTTTAGCAGTAAGCAGTCTTGTAATCCCAAGTTGTGGAATACTCGAGAGAGCCGACTAAATGGCAAGAGTCGTGAAGTAGTGGCTAACAATGCAAAGTTGGAGCAGTTGCTCCTGTCCGTACAGAGAGCGTATCAAACTCTATGTGATAGGGGAGTTGAGTTCTCTGCTAAAGAAATCAAGGAGCAGTTTCAAGGCACGATGCAAAGCCGAACTACATTCTTACAACGATACGACCAAATGGTTGAGAACGAGAAGAAACTTGTTGGTGTGGAGATTACGGCTCACTCGCATTCAGCGTACTACATTGCTCGAAAGCATCTACAAGCTTTTATCCAAGAGCGGTACCACACAAGCGACCTTACCTTTGGTCAGCTAACGGAGGACTTCTTGGACTGCTTCCAGCAATACAGCGTGGGGGAGTTAGGGCATTCGCAAAGCTATTACCGTAAGATGGCTTTAATGGTCAAGAAAGCGTGTCGCTTGGCTTTTCGTGAGGGATTTATAGACCTTCCTCTTTTTGACCTTGTCAAGAAAGACCGAGGAGAGAGTAAACTGCCAAGGGCTTTGGATAGGAGAGCCTTGGAGAAAATCAAACAGCTGAGACTTGAGGATTACAAAGTTGAGTTGATACTTGTCCGAAATCTCTTCTTATTCACCTGTTATTGCACTTCGTTTTGTAACTTGCAGTGTTTTTATCTTATGCGTACACAGACTTCGCCAATGAAAGAATCATCGTTTTGTTTGCGTGAAAAACCATATACAGCAGCTTTTTTACGGGATATGAGCTTTTTATACAAGTCGTTTTGATTGTCAATATAACCGCGTAGTTGGTTGGTTTCGTCCTCAATTAAGATGCGTGCAGCGTGATTTGGGTCGGCTTTAGCAATTCCCACAAACAATCCTTCGGTCTCTTCTTTAACTGCGTTTGTCATGGTTAGTTGATAATGGAGAAAGCCTGTTTTGCATATTAATTCTGTTCCGTCGTATAAATCTTTAACCTCTTCAATATGAATTGGTTGGAATGGTAAAGGTTCAACGTATTGTTTCTCTTTTTGTTTGTTCACTCTTGTGCGCTTTATCAGCCATAATATGACCAAAATTGCCATGATAATCAGTGCGATATTGAATATTGTCAGCTTCATTTTTTCTTTATTTTTAAGTTCATTTGCCGTTGTTGCAGGGCTTTGTTAAAGGACAAAGATAATGAAAAACTATTAAAAAATATCATTTTTTATCATATATATTCAACAAAATAATAGAGTTAAAACTAAAATTACTATCTTTGCCGATAACTCTAAAACAAGAAGTAATGAAGAAACTATTAACTCTAATAACACTATTGTTTATGGTGTCATTTAAATTATTCGCACAAGGATACGGCGATTTGTGGAAACAAGTAAAAGAAGCAGAGCGAAAAGACTTGCCTCGGACACAAATTGATGTGCTAAAAAAGATTGTAAAGAAAGCAAAGGGTGAAAAATCGTATGGTAATTTGTTGGCAGCCGAATTGCTAACATCAAGCCTTTACACGCAAATATCGCCCGATTCGATAGAAACAGAGAAGGAACGCTTGCAGAAATTGTGCAATCAAGCCGAAAAGACCGATAAGGTTTTGTATGCGGTTTATAATTGTGCATTGGGCAAACTCTTTAGTGGCGACGACCAAAATGATGATGAAGTGAAAGCATATTTCGATAAAGCCATGGCAAATCCTACTTTATTGGCAAAACATCAATGCAGTGAATATGCTCCGTTAATAGAGATAGGCAGCAACGATGCTATCTTCAACAACGATTTGCTCCATGTTATAGCTTTAGAAACGGAACGATACGCTGAGGCAGAAAAGCATTATGCAGCGGTAGGAAACCGTGAAGGAACTTGTATTTTTGCTTTAAAAAGACTTGAAACAACGAATGAAATAGCGGCGTTAGATTCGCTTATTGCTCGTTTTGGCGACCTCCCTGTTTGCGGAAAAGTAGCTATACGGAAATATAGATTCCTTTCTGACGAATTTAAGAATGAGAAAGAGCGCATAGCCTATATTGACAATGCACTAAAACGTTGGGGAACGTGGAAAGAAATGAACTTTTTGCGCAATGAACGCAAACGCTTTACAGCCCCAATGTTCCAGTTCTATGCAGAAAAAGCAGTTGGACAACCTCATAAACCATGCGTTATTAAGGACGTAAAAATACGTGCTATCAAGGACTTAACCCTCAAAATTACTCGTACAACCTTAACGGGTGGCGATAATTTAAATCCAAATAACAAGCGTGATTTAGATAAAATAAAGCAAAGGTTGATACGCTCAACCACCCAAACTATTCATCGTGAATACAAAGGGCATGAGGATTATGAAATTGTAGAAGACTCTTTGCAGTTGCCAGCTTTAGAAACAGGTGTTTATCTATTGGAAATGTCGTCTTCAAACAAGGGGATAAAACCACAATTTGACTTGTATTATGTTTCCAACTTAATGCTTTTAAGTGAGGAACAACCTGCTAAAAAGCTGCGTTATGTGGTGGTTGATGCAGAAAAAGGACAACCAGTGGCAAATGCAACCATTCGTTTGAAATTTGAAATAAGATATTCTGATAAATACAAAACTGAAATTTTAAAGACAAATAAAGACGGAGAAGCCTTTTTTACTTATCAAACTGATGCTCCTAATGATGTTTTTGTTTCTACCGAAAAGGATAAGGCATGCCCAAGTTCATCAATTTGGTCAAATTATTATATAGATGATGAAACTCCTATCCGTAACGAATATGAGATTTTTACCGATAGAAAGATTTACCGACCAGGGCAAACCGTTCACGCATCGGTTATATCTTATACAAAAGACCATAAAAAGCAAACTTCAAAGGCAAAGGCTAACGAGCGCATTACGTTGAAATTGCGTGATGCAAATTATGAAGATGTAGCAACAAAGGAAGTTTTAACCGATGAATTTGGTACGGCTGCTGCCGATTTTGACTTGCCAAAAGGACGATTAACAGGGCAATATTCTATTGTTATTGGCGACAATGATGCGAGAGAATACTTTGCGGTGGAAGAATACAAGCGTCCCACCTTCACTGTGGAACTCGATGAATACAAAGACAAGTATGCTATTGGCGACACCATTAAGATAAAAGGACACGCAAAGACCTATTCAGGTATGCCAGTGCAAGGGGCTAAGGTCGCATACAATGTAAATCGCCGTTATGTATGGTGGTGGAGAAGTTACAATGATGATGAAATTGTACATGAAGACAACGTTGTAACCGATGAAAAAGGCGACTTTGAGGTGGTTGTTCCTTTCATTTTTCCTGACAATGAAAAGGGTACAAAAGATGAAACTCTGTTCTTTAACTTTGAAATAGAAGCCGATGTTACCGATGTGGCAGGCGAAAGTCGTTCGGCAAATCGTTCACTTCCTTTGGGAACAAAGGCAACTTTGCTGACAAGCAATATGCCTGAAAAGGTTTTGAAAGACAGTTTGCGACAAGTGAAATTCAATTATTTGAATGCAGCTGGACAACCTATTGAGGGCAAAGTCTGCTATGCTATTGCTCCATTCAAGAACGGAAAGGTAACATTTGGCAAATATCTTACCGTTGAAACCAATAAGGATATTGACTTAAAACCATTGTCTTCAGGTCATTATAAGTTGCAAGCCATTTGTGGTACAGACACCTTAGAACATGAATTTGTGGTATTCTCAATGGACGATAAACGCCCTGTTATAGAAACACACGATTGGTTCTACATTAGTGACCATAAGTTCTCACGCAACGGAAAGCCCGTTTACGTTCAGTTTGGCTCTACCGATGAGGCGCAACACATTGTCTATTCTATTTATTCGGGCAACAAAGTATTGGAGAGCGGGGCTATCGACCAAAGCAATAGCAACACAACATGGAAGCTAACTTATAAAGGAGAATACGGCGACGGCATTGTTTTAAACCTCGCATGGGTTAAAAATGGAGAAATTTATAGCCACAATGAAACCATAGTACGCCCACAACCTGACAAGCATTTGAATGTAAAATGGACAACTTTCCGCAACCTTTTATTACCAGGACAGCAGGAAGAATGGACACTAAATATAACCAATGCGGACGGAAAGCCAGCCAAAGCACAACTCATGGCAACCCTTTACGACAAGAGTTTAGACCAAATTGAGGAACATTTATGGAATTTCTCAGACAATTATGATAACATTTTGCCAAATGGAATAGAATGGCATACCCTTAGAAATGGATTATTGCAGCTACGTCATACAATGCCTTTCCAATATTTAACCCAATATAGGGTAAGTTTTGCAAGGTTTAATCCAGATTATACAAATTGTTTTGGTGCAGAAGATATTATTGTTCATGGATTTGCAGGTCGTTCTGATAGAAATTATGCCAAAATGGAGGTGGCAGAAGCCTCTGTAATGCTTACAAGTGCTGCCCCTGATGCTAATATGAAACGTGCTGCGGTAAAATTTGCTGCTCCTGTTGTGAAAGAAGATGCCGATATAGCATATCAAAGTTCAGAAGATTATGCCGTTGCTGATAGCGTTTCGGTTGTTGAAAAACATGGCAATAACGTGCAAATGCGTGAGAATTTGAAAGAAACCGCATTCTTCTATCCTCGTTTAAACACCGATAATAATGGTAATGTGAGCCTAAAATTCACTTTACCAGAGAGCCTTACAACATGGCGTTTCATGGGTTTTGCACACGATGCGGATATAAATTACGGCATGATAACAGACGAAGTAGTGGCTAAAAAGGTAGTTATGGTGCAACCCAATATGCCTCGTTTTGTTCGTATGGGCGATGAAGCAACCCTTTCAACACGCATTTTTAATTCGTCAGACAAGCTAGTTGAAGGTACGACAACACTCGAAATACTTGATGCAGCTACAGAAAAAGTGCTTTATACCGAAAGCAAAGATTATGCCTTGGAAGCAAATGGAACGACATCGGCTACCTTCTCATTGGCAAATTTATTGTCAGAAAATAGCGAAAACAAACTTTCTATTGCCGACCAAACTATGCTTATTGTGCGCATTATAGCAGCTGGCGATGATTATTCGGACGGCGAACAACAATATTTGGCAGTACTTCCAAATCGTGAATATGTGATAAATACCTATCCTTTCACGCAAAACGAAGCAGGAACGAAGCAAATTGACCTTACCAAATTGTTCCCAACCAATACTACTGAGCAGCGTTTGACCGTAGAATACACCAATAATCCAAATTGGTTGATGATACAAGCACTGCCATACGTTGCTGATTCAAACGAGCGCAACGCCATTAGTTTGGCAGCAGCCTATTATGCCAATAGTTTAGCCAATAAGATTTTGAAAACATCGCCTAAGATTCGCCAGACCATAGAGGAATGGCGCAAGGAAGAAGGCAGCGAAACTTCAATGATGTCAGCGTTGGAAAAGAATCAAGACTTAAAGGAATTTGCACTCAAGGAAACCCCTTGGGTAATGGAAGCAAAGAACGAAAGCGAGCAGAAACAAATGCTTGTGCGTTTCTTTGACGACAATCAAATAGCCTATAACCTGTCGTCTACATTAGAAGGATTAGAGCGTTTGCAAAATCCTGACGGCTCTTTCTCATGGTGGGACGGTATGCGTGGCAGTTTCTACATGACGGTTGATGTGGTTAAAACCCTCGCACGCTTGAATGTTTTAATGGGCGAAAACAATGAAAAGACAGAAGATTTGCTCAGCTTTGCTTTTAAATATTTGGATAGAGAGGTAGCAAAACGTGTTAAAGAAATGAAAGAATGGGAACGCAAGGGATATAAAAATATCTATCCTTCTGATGCCCTTTGCGACTATCTGTACAGCAATGCTTTGGCAAAACGCAAGACAACCGCTGATATTACATATCTGATTAATCTTTTAATGAAGAAGCCTGTCGATTTAACCATCTACGGAAAGGCAAACACAGCCGTAATTCTTCAGCAATATAATCAAACACAAAAGGCAAAAGAATATCTGCAAAGTATCAAGGAATACACCGTTTATAAAGAAGAAATGGGTCGATATTTCGACACGAAAAAGGCTTATTACAGTTGGTTTGACTACAAGATTCCAACGCAAGTGGCAGCTATCGAATCGTTTAAGACCATTGCTCCAACCGATAAACAGACGATACAAGACCTTCAACGTTGGCTCTTGCAATCGAAACGCACACAGGCTTGGGACACACCAGTGAACTCTGTCAATGCTATTTGGGCATTTATGAACAATGGACAGTGGGCAATGGATAATGGCGAAGCAAGTGTTTTGAAACTTGACGGCGAGGTTATGGAAATGTCAAAGGCTACGGCTGGGATAGGCTATGTGAAGAGTTCGCAAGCGGTTGCAGTCAATTCGCCAAAGGACGGTAACGGAAAGAAAGTTGTAAACACACTATCGGTTGAAAAAACAAGTAAAGGAACAAGTTGGGGAGCAGTCTATGCACAATTCTTCCAGCCTATCACAGAAATAAAATCGAGCAACTCAGGACTGACCATTAAGCGCGAATTGTTTGTAAAAACCAACGAAGGCAAAGCGCAAAACATGGTACAAGGAAAGGTAGGCGATAAGGTTGTGGTGCGCATTACCATAGTTGCCGACCGTGATTACGACTTTGTTCAAGTTTCCGATAAGCGTCCTGCGTGCCTTGAACCTGTATCGCAAACAAGCGGATATGAAGGCGGTTATTACATTTCGCCTAAGGATTACTGCACAAATTATTATTTCGACATGATGCAAAAGGGTACTCACGTTGTGGAAACAGAGTATTTCATCGACCGAGAAGGCACTTATCAGTCGGGAACATGTACTGCTCAATGCGCCTACGCGCCTGAATATTCAGGTCGTCAAGGGGCTGTTAAAGTTAAGGTGGGTTCTATGAATTACCAGAATAATGACAAATAACTTATTTATATGTTATGGTTTCTCAGCTTTTGCTTTCTTTTCGAATCAAAATGTAAGTTCGTTCGGTCGTGTAGCCCGCTACACTTCCTTGCTCTCTTATATTTTGCTCACGAAAAGAAAAATAAAATCTGGCAAAGCTAATTCATAGAATCTACCTAAAAGTAAATAACAACAATGCTTCAAATTGAGATAGATGAAGGCAGTGGCTTTTGCTTTGGCGTTACGACAGCCATAAAAAAAGCCGAAGAAGAATTAGCAAAAGGAACAAAACTGTATTGCCTTGGCGATATTGTTCACAATAGTATGGAGGTGGAAAGGCTCACCCAACAGGGATTAATTACCATAAATCACGACCAGTTGCGTGAACTTCACGATGTAACGGTATTACTCCGAGCGCATGGTGAGCCGCCAGAAACCTACGAATTGGCACGAAAGAATAACATAGAGATAATTGATGCTACCTGCCCCGTGGTGTTAGCCTTGCAAAGGCGCATTAAAAACCAATATGAAAAGAATGGTAATAACATCACAGAGAGCGTGGAAAAAGTGGATTTAGAAGCCGAATTGAAAAATAAGCAAAGAGCTTCTACGGCGCAAATTGTTATCTTTGGTAAGAATGGACATGCCGAAGTATTAGGATTGGTGGGACAAACACATAGCCAAGCCATTGTAATTGAGAATTTTGAAGACGTAGAAAAATTGGATTTCAATCGTGATATTTACCTTTATTCTCAAACTACAAAGAGTTTGAACGAGTTTCATCGCATCATAGAATACATACAAGCCCACATTTCGGAGGCGGCTCAATTCCGCAGTTTCGATACCATTTGCCGCCAAGTGGCTAATCGTATGCCCAACATTTCGTCGTTTGCTGCCAAGCACGACCTAATACTTTTCGTTGCGGGGCGCAAGAGTAGCAACGGAAAAGTGTTATTCCACGAATGTTTAAGCATCAATCCTAACTCTCACCAAGTGGAGAGTGCCGACGAAATCAATATGGAATGGTTTGATAATGTGCAGACAGTTGGCATTTGTGGGGCTACCAGTACGCCAAAATGGTTAATGGAAGAATGCCGAGATGCTATCTTGCGCCAAGCCGAAACCCACACAAACGAAAAAGAATAAGTGCCTTTTCGCTCACAAAAAGGAGGCACTTTGCTTCCTTTTTTTTACTATATTAAGAATGAAAACAGAAGTCTTTGCCGTCAATGGCATGCAGTCAGAACTTTGTAAAGCCCAAGTAGAAAGTGCTATCAAACAGCTCGTTGGTGTCGAAAGGGTAGCAGTAGACCTTCCAAATAAGTTGGTTCGCATTACTTATAACGAGGATTTAATTTCACCTATCCAATTTAAAAATGCCATAGAGGGATTGGGCATGTTTGAAATGATATTATAGAAGATTGCACAAGGCGTTATAGTTGTGTAAACTCTTCTATTGGGCAAGAAAAAGCTGATACTTTGTGTGCAATGTATCAGCCTTTTGGGTTATTTTAGTATCCTACTGGATAGCTATATCGATTGAAATCGTAGAAGTTTCCTTGTTGATTTGGTAGGTGGTCGTACTCAAAGCTAACAGAAACAGCATTCTGTTTCCGCTCTCCCCATTGGTAAGTTACGCCTGCACCAATGCGATCCATGTAGCGTGAGGCTGCCATTCCCATGCCCCAACCTGCATACATCGGGGCAAAGCCCATGCCCCAACCACCAAAACGATTGTTGAATGTGCCGTAACCCATAGACCATGGTGTGCAATTGTTTGATGTAAATGCTTTTTGTACAAAGGCATATGCACTCCAATGTTCGTCAAATTGATAGCCAAATAAGGCGTTTACACCTGCTACGGTGTAATTACTGCCACCATAAATGGTATTGGTTAAGTAGCCACCCACGGCTAATGTAGCCTTTTTAGAAAGGTTAGTAACATACATTAAGGACACATCTTGCGTGAAACCAGCCCCATGGTGGGCGCCTCTGCCAAAGTTTGAGAACACAGACGCACCGAGATTAACATTCAATCCCTTGTGCAATCGCCATGGTCCTGCCGTCCAACCATAATTCCAATAGGGATAATCAAAGTTGTTGGGCGTAATGGTTTGACCATATTCGTCTACCATTGGCAAATTATTATCGATTTGTTTTTGCTCTTCACGAGCCTCCGACAAGCGGCGTGCGTATTCTTTTTCAGCTTCAGTAGCCTCTCTTGTTCCTTGCAAACGTGAAGATTCTATGGGGGCAACAATGGTTGTGTCGGTCTTTTGACTAACATTTTGAACATCTTGAGCATATAGTGGCATGCTCAAAAGTGTGGTTGCTGCAATGATAAATATCTTCTTCATACGTTGCAAATTTAGCAGATTGGATATGAACTACCAAAGAAATTAAAGGAAATTAATCTTTTCTATGATTATAGAGTGGAAGTTTAAGTTTTGGTAAGTTAAAGTGATAAGTCTAAAACCAAAGGCAAATGGTCGCTAAATCCTCCGTTATAGCTCATACCATTGTAGAAACGACGAGGTTTAACACCGCCATATTTATTATCTTCTTCTATTAAAAAGGGCGCATCGTTAATACTACATTGCTTTACTTTGGGCAATAAATGCTGACTAATGAGCATTTGGTCTAAGCTATTCCATTCGCCTTTGTATCTATAAGTGGCCTTTGCACCATGCTTTCCTATTGCATTTTTGGATATGTTCACCATTCCATGTTCGTATATTTTACGCAAAGAAGCATTGTCATAGTAGTCGTTAAAGTCGCCCATTATCAAGATATTTGCCTGCTTTTCTTGGGCTTTTATGGAGTCAATAAGGTTGCAAATGTTTTCTGCTACATGCAATCTAAAAGGTTCGGAAACCTTTTCACCACCCGAACGGCTCGGTGCATGGACAAGAACAAGGTGGAGTGTATCACCAGAAGCCACTTCACCTACCACATGGAGTATATCTCTTGTGGGTTTCATGCCTTTGATTGGCTTGATAGCGAGGGTATCTGCATGAATAAAACGGAAAGAAAAAGGTGAATAAAGCAAGGCTACATCGATACCACGCTCATCATTTGATGCCGTCATAACGTATTCATAACGAGCCTTTCTGAGGTTTGAACGTTGTGTAAGATATATCATGGTGCTGTCATTCTCCACCTCGCAAAGTCCAATCAAGTCAGGTAAAGTCCACGAAGCAGAATCTTCGCCACACGAAAGAATGCCTTGCCCTATTTTATTGAGTTTCTCCCAATACTTGGTACGAGTCCAATGGCGAGGCGAATAGGGTAGAAACTCGCTATCATTCTTTAAAGAATCGTGTACCGTATCGAATAAGTTTTCTACATTCCATTCCACAATTCTTAGTCGTTCTTGTGCAAAAATAAGGGTAGGAAGCAAGCAAACGAGCAATAATAACCAACGTTTCATCGCTTGGTTTACTTTTGATTGATGATGTTAAGTTGCTGGCGTACACTTTCTTCGTGTATGATTTCGAGAATATGAGCGGCAAATTCTGCATCAATACCGTAGGCACAGGCTTGCTTGGCATACTTTTCCAAAATTTCGTTGTAGCGGTCTGATTGCAGCACAGTCATGTTATGTTCTTTTTTAAACAGACCTATTTCACGACAAAGCTTAAAGCGTTCGGAAAGCAAATCTATCAACGAATTGTCCATTTCGTCTATCTGCGAACGCAATTGACACAGTTCTTCACTTGTAGTGTGCTTATCACGGACAATAAGACGAGGAATAATTTGCGCTAATCTTTCGGGTGTTACTTGCTGTTCAGCATCGCTCCATGCTTCTGTAGGATTGCAATGGCTTTCAATAATAAGACCATCGGCACCCAAATCGAGCCCTTGTTGGCAAAGTGGCTCAATGAGTTCACGGCGTCCACCGATATGACTTGGGTCGCAAACAATCGGAAGATTGGGTATGCGGCGGTGCAATTCTATTGGAATTTGCCACATGGGAAGGTTGCGATACACCTTTTTTTCGTAAGAAGAAAACCCACGATGAATGGCTCCAAGACGTTTCATTCCTACTTGATTTAGCCTTTGTAAAGCTCCAATCCATAGTTCAAGGTCAGGATTGACTGGGTTTTTCACTAACACAGGCATGTCTTTCACTGTTGAAAGTGCATCGGCTAAGGCTTGCATTGCGAACGGATTGGCAGTAGTACGAGCCCCTATCCAAAACAAATCTATGCCATATTGTAAAGCAAGTTCTACATGCTCTGGAGTTGCAACCTCTGTGGAAATGAGCATACCCGTTTCTTCTTTCACTCGTTTGAGCCACGGCAAAGCCTTTTCGCCCTGCCCTTCAAAGCCTCCAGGTTTGGTGCGTGGTTTCCAAACACCTGCACGAAAAATTTTACAACCTTTCTTTGCCAATGCTATAGCCGTAGTCATTACTTGTTCTTCGCTCTCTGCCGAGCAAGGACCCGCAATGATTACAGGGTAATTGTCATGATGAGGTAATCCTAAAGGTTGCAATTCTAATTCCATTCTATCTCTTCTTGTTTTTTGTAAGTCTTGATTTTTTGTAAGCATATCATCTTTTTTCATTTCCTTTTTTATGATGATATTTTACTTTGTAGGGGCGTGATTTATCACGTTCCTAACATTTATATTTGTTTTTGCTTATTCAAATATTTTGAGGAACGTGATAAATCACGCCCCTACAAGTTAGCGCTTAAAGTAATCTATAGGGTCGTAAGTTGAGTCTAATTGAATTTTCTTCAATGTCCCCATTATGTTATAAAATAATACCAGCTGTATCATAATTATATCCATGCACCTTATGTATTTTCTGTGGAAAAATTCCATCGTTTTTACTTTGTAGGGGCGTGATTTATCACGTTCCTAACATTTATATTTGTTTTTTCTTATTCAACCTTAATTCCGCAACACTATTATAACTTAAACTATTTAAGTACCTGAGCAACAAAAAGTTGCCCAGGATTTTGCCATGTCAAAGAATTCACTTATCTTAGTGTTGCAAAACAAGCAAGCAAAACTCTGATATGGCATGGCAAAAATACATATTAAATCTGAGAAACTCACTCCTTTTGGGGGATTATTTTCAATCATGGAGCAATTCGACTCCACATTATCATCTGTAATCGACTCAACCCTCGGTCTAAGGTGTGGATCGTTCGGTTATCAGTACAGCGAAATCATCCGTTCTCTCATGAGTATCTACTTCTGTGGCGGTTCATGTGTTGAGGATGTCACTACTCATTTGATGAACACCTCTCGCTTCATCCGACACTTCGCACTTGTAGCTCTGATACTATCCTCAGAGCGATAAAGGAGTTGACGCAAGAAAATATTTCATACACATCAGATATGGGCAAGACCTACGATTTCAATACGGCTGACACTCTCAATACTTTATTGCTCAAGGCTGGTTCTATAAATTAGCTTTGTTAGATTTTGAGCTTATTTTTGAGGTCAAAATGCAAGAGAGTAAAGGAGTGTAGCGAGCTACACGACTGAACGAACTTACATTTTGAACCAAAAACGGAGCAAGCCGAATGCAATCAAACTTGTTTGAATTGTTGAGGCGCAGCCTGTTTTATATAAAAAGAAGCCAAAAGATAACAAAACGTATTTCATAAACATTTAATGACTATGTGCGGTGGTAATTTATAGAACCAGCCTCAATTGTATATTTGCATCTGGCCAACTGAAAGAGGGTGAGATGTATGATGTTGATTTCGACCATCAGTTCATAGAGACAGAGAAGTATGATGCAAAGCCTACATACAAGAAGCTCCTTGGTTATCGCCCTGGCGTGGCGGTTATTGGCGATTTGATAGTCGGTATAATCCGTAACTTTTACAAGGCCATTATTCAAAGACTTGACGTAAAGAAGTTCGGACTCAATGCAACAAGTCGCATAAAAGCGTTTGTTTTCAGGTTTATCCCTGTACCAGCCAAGTGGATCAGGACATCAAGGCAGTATGTGCTGAATATCTATACCTTTAATGATGCTTACGCAGATGTTTTCCAGACTGATTTTGGATAATGCCTACAACTTATGGGAATGATGTTGTGTATTGCCTCAAGTCACATTGTGGGGTAAGGGGATATTGTAGGCAGAAGTGGGTGCTTCAAGTTCAAATTATCTGCAAATTCGGTAATGAGAGGACGTGTAAACGCAATAAGGACGTTCAAGGGCTTAGTTGCGGATTTGAGGTTATTTTGTTTTGTTATGGGTATTTTACTCTTTTGTTTTAGTTTTTTTTGCTTTTTTTTTGTTTTCAGGGATAAGGGCGTAACTATTCAGCAATAGCCATACGCCACCTCCCATCCTACAATGATAGGATGGTGCTGATGGCATTGAGTTGTGACTATTGCTGAATAGTTACATGAAGTATAGTATCCTACAAACATTTTTTCTGTTTACTTCAACATCAGTAATTATTTTATTTATTCTGTCAAGGCTTACTTCATTATCCACTAACATTGCATGCAGAGCCCATACAATATTTGAACAATCAATCACCTCGGCATTACTATCATAATGCTTTACTACTATAATATTTATCAGATTTCCGTCAAAAACAGAATTTTTGACAATATTATATTCTTTTGAACACCTCGTGTAGTTCAATGATTTGATTATTTCATCTTCTCTTTTCATTGGATAATTATTTGAGTTGTGTATATATTCGCATTTTTTACTTTTATGGGTTCTATAATTGCCTCTGAGAAACCTCCTAAAGTCATGCCTCCAGGAATCCATAGCAATTCATCAGCCCCATAACTTTCGTTTTTCAATTGGATAGTTACAGGTGAGGTCTTATCTTCTGATGCCTCAATGGTGAATGCCGATTCGATAGGAACTGCAGTTTCTTTGAGGCAGGAAGAGACCAAACTCAAGCAATATCAGTTGTTCATCTATCGGAGATGCGAAGTTATAACCCTTTCGATAAGGATTAAATTCCATATAGGTTTTACCTATATATTGAGTTTGCTCATTTAGCAAAATAACATTACTTTCTATACTGTTCAAAAGTGTATGCCCCTCGTATAGTTCAAACATGCCTGAACCATACCATGCATACATATACTTACCTCTAAGAGAAAGCTCTAAAGGTGCATCATCTTTTTCTAAAAGTACCCCATCGATATACAAATAACCTTTCTGCCCTTTGGTATAGGCGTAGTCCCCGTTGTCGGGACAGAAGCTTTCGACATTTTCTATTTGTTTTGACTCAATATATCTCATATTTGAAACTATTTTGTTGTTAATATGATGTTTCTGAATAATCGGTATTCAGGGTTTTGGGATAATTCGTGATAGACTCAGCGAGTCTTCTGCCAGATTCTGTATCTGAATACCATATGAAATATGATGAGTTACTTTCTATATACTTCACCCATTTATTGTAGTCTAATGCATGTAATCTTGAACGATTAAGAGTACTAAACTTATTTATTGTAATATACAAATTTCTCATTGCTGTCATTTTTTGCTGTTGTATTCCAACTCCTCGATAATCTTTTCATCTATCTTTTTCCCCCCTCTGTATAGGAGCATAGCATCTAAATATTTTGCCATGTTAAAAAATAGTCTAATCTCCTCTATTTGAGGTCTTCGCTCAAAGGTGATAGTTACTCTTTGGCTTTCTTCGGAACATCCTACACTTATATCATAATAATTCTTTTTGCTATTAAATTTAGCAAAACACCGTACCTTATTCAACAAAGCAAGAGCATGCTTTTGAAATTCCTCTGGAATATCTTTAATGTTTTTTAAGATATTTTTTCCATCTTCTGTATCTTCATACCATACAAATAGTCCCTGATTTTTATCAATGTATTTTACCCATTTTTGATAATCTATAGAGCCTTTAGTATCTGTCACAAAACTAAAACTCTTTTTATCTATATTCAAATATGTCAATTTCCCTATAGTAAACATACTACCATTATTTTATATAATCCTCCAATATGTGAATTTTAAACTTTATTTTGGGATGAATGGCATCAAGTTTGTTATGCCATTCCTTTTGCAAATCAGCAGTTGCATTCTCTTTAGGCATATAGATGTGTACTTCTGCCTTTTCTGTAATTTTCATTACATGCCCATTACTTGTCATACCTTCAACATTTTCTAATCCATCTTTTAAAAATCTGATATTATCTTGTATTGGTTTAGAGTTTAGCCAAGCATTCACATCTGTTAAGATCGTTGTTTTCATAGACACTGCTTTTTTTGCAAATATCTGGTTGCCTATTTCTGTCCCTTTGTAGAAATCCACTCCTTTAAAGTTATTAGCAATATCTGCAGTATGCGTCCATTCGTCGGCCTTGTGGTTGCGATATTCGCCCATGATATCCTCGAAGATATGCCGCCCCTCTAACATATTGGGCAGGGATGTAGTAATGCTGCTGGCGAACAGCGATAAACACAACAATATGGATGTAAGCAATGTTCTTTTACTCATGGTTCTTCTTATTTATTCCACCTGCTCAATGCTTTCTATTTCTTTGTTTCCATTGCGAAATAGTTTTCCATTTAAAAACTTTGCCATTTCCAGCAAAATTTGTACAGCAGTTTTACTTGGTTTTCTTTCTAAATCTATTGATATAGTGCCATTTTTTTTACTAAAGACAACACGTATATCTTTTGGATTTTTAGTCATTTTATTGGTACTATAGGCATGCGCTTTATTTAACTGGTAGCTTATCCCCTCTCTTGCCCAATCTGGAACGTTATCCATATTGTTTTTTCTATAGGTTCCATCTTCAGTATCTTCATACCAAATAAAATAGTCTTTATGACTCTCAATAAAATCCACCCACTTGTTATAATCAAAATTTCCTGTTGGTTCTTCTAATGTACTTTTGAATTTTGATTGGGCGATATAAAGAATGTCCGATCTGCCTATTTTTATCTTTTTCATATCCAAACCTATTTTACCTTAATTCCGCAACACTATTATAAATTAAACTTTTTAAGTACCTGGGCAACAAAAAGTTGCTCAGGATTTTGCCACGTCAGAATTTTCACTTATCTTAGTGTTGTAAAAAAACAAGAAAATCCGACGATAGACATGGCGAAGATACAAATTAAATCGGAGAAACTCACTCCTTTTGGGGGATTATTTTCAATCATGGAGCAATTTGACTCCACATTATCATCTGTAATCGACTCAACCCTCGGTCTAAGGTGTGGATCGTTTGGTTATCAGTACAGCGAAATCATCCGTTCTCTCATGAGTATCTACTTCTGTGGCGGTTCATGTACCCCAGGATGTCACTACTCATTTGATGAACCACCTCTCGTTTCATCCGACACTTCGCACTTGTAGCTCTGATACTATCCTCAGAGCGATAAAGAAGTTGACACAAGAAAATATTTCATACACATCAGATATGGGCAAGACCTACGATTTCAATACGGCTGACACTCTCAATACTTTATTGCTCAAGGCTGGTTCTATAAATTAGCTTTGTTAGATTTTGAGCTTATTTTTGAGGTCAAAATGCAAGAGAATAAAGGAGTGTAGCGAGCTACACGACTGAACGAACTTGCATTTTGAACCAAAAAGAAGCCAAAAGATAACAAAACGTATTTCATAAACATTTAATGACTATGTGCGGTGGTAATTTATAGAACCAGCCTCAATTGTATATTTGCATCTGGCCAACTGAAAGAGGGTGAGATGTATGATGTTGATTTCGACCATCAGTTCATAGAGACAGAGAAGTATGATGCAAAGCCTACATACAAGAAGTTCCTTGGTTATCGCCCTGGCATGGCGGTTATTGGCGATTTGATAGTCGGTATAATCCGTAACTTTTACAAGGCCATTATTCAAAGACTTGACGTAAAGAAGTTCGGACTCAATGCAACAAGTCGCATAAAAGCGTTTGTCTTCAGGTTTATCTCTGTACCAGCCAAGTGGATCAGGACATCAAGGCGGTATGTGCTGAATATCTATACCTGTAATAATGCTTACGCAGATGTTTCCCATACTGATTTTGGATAATGCCTACAACTTATGGGACTGATATTGTGTATTGCCTCAAGTCACATTGTGGGGTAAGGGGATATTGTAGGCAGAAGTGGGTGCTTCAAGTTCAAATTATCTGCAAATTCAGTAATGAGAGGACGTGTAAACGCAATAAGGACGTTCAAGGGCTTAGTTGCGGATTTGAGGATAAATACTTTTTCTGCATGAGTTTATTCCTCTTTCAATTCGAATACATGAATGTCGCTATGATTCACTTCTGTTTCCACTTCCACGTAAAGGTCGCCTTTGTAAACGCCCATGCTTTTTATATAGTTGCAATCTCCACGAGTGAAGTCGATGTCGTATTCTTGGATCATTTCATGTGTCCGTAAATCAATAATGCCGACTCCCATTCTGTCTGAATATTCTGAGTTGTCGGAATGATAAGCATAAAAGAGATAGTCTTTATAAACCATAGTTGTGAAGACTTCTTTATTATAGTTTTCAAATTTATGAATATATACCTCACCCGTCTCAGTATCAATCTCTGCGTATTGATTATTGTTTTTGGATGGTCCAACCGTTGAATAATGTGACCAAAAACTCACAAGTCTATTTTTTCCATATTTTTTATAATTTCCACTTGTAGAATTTTCCCATAAGACTTTACCTGACGGAATCTCTACACAAATAATCTTATCTTTTTTGTCAGATGATAATTCTGTGCACCATTCTATGACTATCTTATCTTCAAAAGGAATAACTAAGTCTATATGAGCTTCTGTATATTCTTTCTCCCACATTACTTTTCCTGTCTCCAAGTCGATTAGCTGGCATGTATTTGCATATTCTCTTTTCCCTTTCCATGCAAGTGCATATTGCTTGAATAAGGAAAAAGATTCAAAAGGAGATTCCAATTCCCATATATTATTATCATTACGAATACATGTATACTCTCTCAATTTCTTTTCCTTGTTGTAATTAGCTAATATATATCCATTAGGTGTAACACCTTCCACCCATCCTTTTCCATGAGTGATATAGGGAAGTAATTCCTTTGTTTGAGAGTCAAATTTATATACGGTATGTTTTAAATTATTCACATACAAAGTATCGTTCAAAGTATGTTGCTCGAAACGAGCTACATAATTATAGCTTTTATTATTTATAAAAGTATTATTACTGATTTGATACATCAAACTGTTATCTTTGGACGTTTGTATTAAAAAGCCCCCTTTTATTATATTCTTGACTTCTTTTATCTTCATCATCTTTTTATTTTACAATAAATATTTTATTAACCCTAATTCCGCAACACTATTATAAATTAAACTTTTTAAGTACCTGAGCAACAAAAAGTTGCTCAGGATTTTGCCACGTCAGAATTTTCACTTATCTTAGTGTTGCAAAAAAACAAGAAAATCCGACGATAGACATGGCGAAGATACAAATTAAATCTGAGAAACTCACTCCTTTTGGGGGATTATTTTCAATCATGGAGCAATTTGACTCCACATTATCATCTGTAATCGACTCAACCCTCGGTCTAAGGTGTGGATCGTTTGGTTATCAGTACAGCGAAATCATCCGTTCTCTCATGAGTATCTACTTCTGTGGCGGTTCATGTACCCCAGGATGTCACTACTCATTTGATGAACCACCTCTCGCTTCATCCGACACTTCGCACTTGTAGCTCTGATACTATCCTCAGAGCGATAAAGGAGCTGACGCAAGAAAACATCTCATACACGTCAGATACGGGTAAGAACTACGATTTCAACACGGCTGACACTCTCAATACTTTACTGCTCAATTGTATGTTTGCATCTGGCCAACTGAAAGAGGACGAGATGTATGATGTTGATTTCGACCATCAGTTCATAGAGACAGAGAAGTATGATGCAAAGCCTACATACAAGAAGTTCCCTGGTTATCGCCCTGGCGTGGCGGTTATTGGCGACTTAATCGTTGGCATTGAGAATAGCGATGGCAACACAAATGTTCGTTTTCATCAGAAGGACACGCTGAAGAGGTTCTTTGAGAGATTTGAACAGAACGGCCTTACTATCAATCGTTTCAGAGCTGACTGTGGATCATGTTCCGAGGAAATCGTAGAAGAAGTAGAGGAACACTGCAAATCCTTCTATATCCGCGCAAACCGCTGCAGTTCGCTCTACAATGAAATCTTTGCTCTCAGAGGTTGGAAAACTGAGGAAATCAATGGCATTGAGTTCGAATTGAACTCTATCCTTATTGAAAAGTGGAAGGGTAAAGCATACCGACTTGTGATTCAAAGACAGAAACGGTTGGATGGTGTATTGGATCTCTGGGAAGGAGAATACACATACCGTTGTATCCTGACTAACGACTATGTATCTTCCGTAAGAGAGATTGTCGAGTTCTATAACCTTCGAGGGGGAAAGGAACGTATCTTCGATGATATGAACAATGGTTTCGGATGGGACCGATTGCCCAAATCCTTCATGGCAGAGAACACCGTGTTCCTTCTTCTTACAGCACTTATCCGTAACTTCTACAAGGCCATTATCCAAAGACTTGATGTAAAGAGGTTCGGACTCAATACAACAAGCCGCATAAAAGCGCTTGTCTTCAGGTTTGTCTCTGTACCAGCAAAGTGGATCAGGACATCAAGGCAGTATGTGCTGAATATCTATACTTGTAACAATGCTTACGCGGATGTGTTCCAGACAGATTTTGGATAACGCCTACAACTTATGGGTATGATACTGCGTATTGCCTCAAGTCGCATTGTGGGGTAAGGGGATGTTGTGGGCTGAAGTGGAGGATTTCAGTTCTAATTAGGGTCTGCTGAATTATTATCTCTTCACAGACAGAGGGTAGCAGACGTAGCCCCTCATAGTGACGATAATGATGAAAAACCACCAGATTTCGGTCAGGGCAAGACAAAGTTCCCTGAGGAACTTCATCACGTTTTTAACGAAGTAGCACATTCCTGTCCAGCATCGTGCTGTATCTGGAAGCTTGGCTCTTATGTCATTGGCTCGATAGATTCTCTTGCCAGTACCGAATGAGCATTCGATTTCATTGCGCTCCCCGATGGCTTTGGCCATTCTGGATTTCATCTCATCTGAAGGAGGATCCTTCGGTGGTCGCCCTAACGGTTTGCAGTATGAATGGATTTCAAAATCCTCAAGTATATCTCGGTTTGACCTGTTTAGGTAAATCTTATCCGCAAGGATGGTGGCCGGAAGATAGCCGAAGCGTTCTTTGAAAAGTTGAATCTGTAGCAAGAGATCCTGGCTCTCGTTGTAGGCATCCCAGCTGTGGTGGTCGATGAACGTATAGCCCTCGACTATGCTTGCACCTATCTTGGCCCCGAACTCAGTCCTTGCCTTAGCCTTTCCACGGACAATGGCACGGACGTGTGGCTGAAAGATGCTCAGTATGCGGTCTGCACAAGTATGAGTCTTTGACCTGTACATCTCCTCCTGCTGATGGTACATCGTGAGGATTGCAGTCAAGGTGCGTTTCTCATATAGGAATAGGCTCTCGTAGTACGTCTTGTTCTTTGCAAGCAAGTCCATTAAGATGCGGATGTCCTTGCGCAAGTAGTTGAGCATCACCCCGATAGTATCACGCACCATCTTGCCTTTCTTCTTGGCTTTCTTGACAAGCTGAAGGTATGCCTGACGTGCATGCTTGTAGTTCGTGCGTGGCTTGTGCAGCTCAAACATCTCGCACACCTTTATAATATAGTCGGTAACCTTGCGGCAACCATCATGTATTATATCAACGTCAACAGGATAACGCATCTCTGCATCGGCACAGGTAGCATCAATCTTCAGCACTCCCTTGTGCTCGCGACCTTTTGAGTCGGTGAAGGAAGCGGCATTCGGATCCTCTGGTTTCGGAGCCGGCGGGTCCTCATCATTCCTCTTCGCCTCTTCTTCTTCACGCTTGCGTTTCTCTTCAAGAAGACGCCTCTGCTTGTCGAGAAGCTTGACTGTCATCTTGTTGAGTTCTTCCTCTGAGATTCGCTTGCGTATCGTGACGAATAGGCTCGGGTCGAATATAGGCTTGTCGGTGAACTCATGCAATCCACAAAAGTACTGCATGTAGGGACTCTCTCTGATAATCTCGATGGTCTCGGCATCACTCAGGTTTAGTTTGTGCTTGATAATCATTGCGCCGAGAATCATGCGTGCCGGCTTGTTCCCTGCACCTTTCTTCTGATTGTCCAACCTTGAGTTGTATTCCTTCTCAAGTTCTGTCCATGGAAGAAGGTCACCGAGAGCCACCCATCGGTTTGTCTTGTCCAACTCATCAAGGGATGAGCGGAGCAAACCGAGGTCAAGTTGCTTGTATTTTGGAGCGTAAAACTTCATCTTGCTATGGATTTAACTATATAAAGGTACGATTTTCTAGTTAAACAAACAAAGAAATAAAGTTATATAAACTTAAATATCAGAGAGTTATAAATTATTCAGTAAACACTAATTATCTGCAAATTCAGTAATGAGAGGATGTGTACACGCAAGAAGGACGTTGAAAAGTTAAGTTGCGGATTTGAGGTTAAACTTAAATGAACTTGGTTATCTTCAATTCTACTTAATATATTTTTTCTTTCGTGAGTAACAATTGTGATAAAATAATACCCAGCTGTATCATAATTATACCCATGCCACCTTATGTATTTTCTGTGGAAAAATTCCATTGTTTTTACTTTGTAGGGGCGTGATTTATCACGTTCCTAATATTTATATTTGTTTTTGCTTATTCAAATATTTTGAGGAACGTGATAAATCACGCCCCTACAAGTTAGCACTTAAAGTAATCTATAGGGTCGTAAGTTGAGTCTAATTGAATTTTCTTCAATGTCCCCATTATGTTATAAAATAATACCCAGCTGTATCATAATTATATCCATGCCACCTTATGTATTTTCTGTGGAAAAATTCCATCGTTTTTACTTTGTAGGGGCGTGATTTATCACGTTCCTAACATTTATATTTGTTTTTGCTTATTCAAACGTTTTGAGGAACGTGATAAATCACGCCCCTACAAGTTAGCGCTTAAAGTAATCTATAGGGTCGTAAGTTGAGTCTAATTGAATTTTCTTCAATGTCTCCATTATGTTATCATTATTTGTGATACATTCATTATTCAATTTATCCTTGTTCCATCGTTCAGGATTTTTGAATATATAGTTACGAATGAAATTAAATTCTCTTTCGTCCCTTATAACCCTATCAAAGTAGTTCCTTTGCCAAAGTTTTATTTTTTTATTATCATTTTGCTTATGGTAGTGAAAAGAACTTAGTGCTTTCACTGTTCTTACTATTTCTGTAATGTTTTCTTCACCATAATTTTTGATGATAAAATGAACATGATTTGGCATCAAAACAAAATCTTCTATTTGAACATCGGTAAACCTTTCTTCAATTTGTTCCATGCATTTTTGTACAATTTTTCCTATTAAACTTAAATGAACTTGGTCATCTTCAATTCTACTTAATATGTTTTTTCTTTCGTGAGTAACAATTGTGATAAAATAATACCCAGCTGTATCATAATTATACCCATGCCACCTTATGTATTTTCTGTGGAAAAATTCCATCGTTTTTACTTTGTAGGGGCGTGATTTATCACGTTCCTAACATTTATATTTGTTTTTTCTTATTCAAACGTTTTGAGGAACGTGATAAATCACGCCCCTACAAGTTAGCGCTTAAAGTAATCTATGGGGTCGTAAGTTGAGTCTAATTGAATTTTCTTCAATGTCCCCATTATGTGATAAAATAATACTCAGCTGTATCATAATTATATCCATGCCACCTTATGTATTTTCTGTGGAAAAATTCCATTGTTTTTACTTTGTAGGGGCGTGATTTATCACGTTCCTAACATTTATATTTGTTTTTGCTTATTCAAACGTTTTTAGGAACGTGATAAATCACGCCCCTACAAGTTACTAAAAACCGTAGGGGTTCATTTCCTTATACTTATTATTGAGCTTTTGCTCTATGTTTTCTGGGGTTTCTTCTGCTTTTTCTTCGCCATTTTCGGTTGTTTCTGGCATCAATTCTTCGGCTCTTTCGGCATCTTCTTTGGCTTTTTTGTCTTCGCCTATTGCAGAATAAACCTCACTACGCTCCTTGAAAGCTGCGTAGGAGAACGGATTGGCATCAATGGCTTTGGTAAACCATGCTATGGATTCATTGTTTCGGGTGGCTGCACGTTCAATTCTTGCCTTTAATAACAATACATCTTCGTTATTATCAGTGTGTTCCACCAACCAATCTGCGTCTGTTGTTGCCTCTTCAAGTTGTTCCATGCGCAAGTGAGTTTCGCCACGAAGTAAGTAAGCATCGCCATATTTCTCGTTCAACGAAATTGCCTTTGTCGCCATTGCAATCGTATTTACATCATCGCCTTGACCTTTGCAAGCTTGTGCATATAGATAATGTGCCTCTGCGTTTTCCTTATCAAGAAGAATTGCTTTCTCACAAGCGGTTGCCATAACTCCATAATTCTCCATCATGAAGGCAATGTTAGCCATGCGAATATAGATTTGGATATTATCGGGTTGGGCTTCGCTGAGTATTTGTAGTTCGTCGTAAGCCTCTGAAAGCATGCTCTTTGCGATATACGAAACAGAAAGGTAATCGTGTATTTCTAAGTCTTCTTGAATTTCTAAAGCATGTTTGAAACATCTTATGGCATAATCTACCTCGCCTGTCTTCATGGCTCTTACGCCGTCATACTTTAAAACATCGAAGTCTTTTGCTTCATTTTGTACTTTTGTTTCTTCTTTGGCTTCGTCTTTTCCACCAAACAACTTTTGAAAGAAGTTCATACGCAATCGTATTTTATTTTTTTGAAAGGTTCTACATTCTTATTTTCTATCTGCAAACTTACGCATTTTTTTTCAGATAAGCTCGCAAACCACTAAAATAGTATTACAAAATGGATTCGAACCAATGGAGCAAATTTTGAATGAAACTATTTTGAAATCTAAAACAATAGGTTTTGTAACTCAAAATAGGCTGTTTTGGTGTTCAAAACAATGGGTATTGATTTTTCGTACCATGGGTTATAAATAAAAAGACGTTCTGACTTTGTGTTGATATGAGTTGTGTGCCAAATAAAAATTATCACGTTTCTAAAATGAAAATTGATTTTAGGAACGTGATAAACCTCAAATCCGCAACTTAACTTTTCAACGTCCTTCTTGCGTGTACACATCCTCTCATTACTGAATTTGCAGATAATTAGAACTGAAATCCCCCACTTCAGCCTACAACATCCCCTTACCCCACAATGCGACTTGAGGCAATACGCAGTATCATACCCATAAATTGTAGGCGTTATCCAAAATCTGTCTGGAACACATCCGCGTAAGCATTGTTACAAGTATAGATATTCAGCACATACTGCCTTGATGTCCTGATCCACTTTGCTGGTACAGAGACAAACCTGAAGACAAGCGCTTTTATGCGGCTTGTTGTATTGAGTCCGAACCTCTTTACATCAAGTCTTTGGATAATGGCCTTGTAGAAGTTACGGATAAGTGCTGTAAGAAGAAGGAACACGGTGTTCTCTGCCATGAAGGATTTGGGCAATCGGTCCCATCCGAAACCATTGTTCATATCATCGAAGATACGTTCCTTTCCCCCTCGAAGGTTATAGAACTCGACAATCTCTCTTACGGAAGATACATAGTCGTTAGTCAGGATACAACGGTATGTGTATTCTCCTTCCCAGAGATCCAATACACCATCCAACCGTTTCTGTCTTTGAATCACAAGTCGGTATGCTTTACCCTTCCACTTTTCAATAAGGATAGAGTTCAATTCGAACTCAATGCCATTGATTTCCTCAGTTTTCCAACCTCTGAGAGCAAAGATTTCATTGTAGAGCGAACTGCAGCGGTTTGCGCGGATATAGAAGGATTTGCAGTGTTCCTCTACTTCTTCTACGATTTCCTCGGAACATGATCCACAGTCAGCTCTGAAACGATTGATAGTAAGGCCGTTCTGTTCAAATCTCTCAAAGAACCTCTTCAGCGTGTCCTTCTGATGAAAACGAACATTTGTGTTGCCATCGCTATTCTCAATGCCAACGATTAAGTCGCCAATAACCGCCACGCCAGGGCGATAACCAGGGAACTTCTTGTATGTAGGCTTTGCATCATACTTCTCTGTCTCTATGAACTGATGGTCGAAATCAACATCATACATCTCGTCCTCTTTCAGTTGGCCAGATGCAAACATACAATTGAGCAGTAAAGTATTGAGAGTGTCAGCCGTGTTGAAATCGTAGTTCTTACCCGTATCTGACGTGTATGAGATGTTTTCTTGCGTCAGCTCCTTTATCGCTCTGAGGATAGTATCAGAGCTACAAGTTCGAAGTGTCGGATGAAGCGAGAGATGGCTCATCAAATGAGTAGTGACATCCTCAACACATGAGCCACCACAGAAGTAGATACTCATGAGTGAACGGATGATTTCGCTGTACTGATAACCGAATGATCTACACCTTAGACCGAGGGTCGAGTCGATTACAGATGACAATGTGGAGTCAAATTGCTCCATGATTGAAAATATTCCTCCAAAAGGAGTGAGTTTATCGGATTTAATATGTATTTTTGCCATGCCATATCAGAGTTTTGCTTGCTTGTTTTGCAACACTAAGATAAGTGAATTCTTTGACATGGCAAAATCCTGGGCAACTTTTTGTTGCTCAGGTACTTAAAAAGTTTAAGTTATAATAGTGTTGCGGAATTAAGGATAAATAATAGTTTTGCGGATTAATCAACCCACTTTGTTGCAGAATTTTTCTTACTTCCTATGCGGAATAAACTTGTCGTTGAGTTGCATTTCGCCCGAATATCCAATGGCACTCTTAAAGTTTGATTTTATATTAATGTAAGCCTTAGCATTATCATAAATATCCAATTGGATTTCAAAGTTCTCATTTTCATGTTGCGTGGTAATAGTTATTTGGGCGCCATTCTTTATTTTTGACCAACTATAGAAATTGATTGGAGCGATAAATTGCCAATCTATAATACCGTCAATAGGCGCACGATAAACCTTACCCATATATGGGAGCGATAAACCAATAGAGTCGCCACTTACTTCAACCACATAATCGCTTGTCAGTGTGCGTGTAGGGTAACCCATTGGGTGTATTTTATCAACAAAAATGCGATAGCGTTGGTCGTCTAAATGCCCATATACGGCAGCTTTTTTCAGTTGTTCCATTTTTTCTTTTGATACGATATTGCCTTCAGAATCGCGATAAATGGTGGCACAACTGCCTAAAAATAGCACTGATATAAGTAGAAATAATAACTTTTTCATATTTTCCTCCTTCTTTTAATATTCCCTTTATTGTTCTATTTGCTCAATCTTTGGTGCTGAAACCTTTTCGATAGTAGGGTTAGATGTCGCTTTTGACTCAGTCTTTGACACAGGGTCGGCAGCGGGAGCAGGCAGCGGAATGGCGGCATCTTTCTCTATATTTATGTCGTTGCTTTGCTTTTCAGCAACATTGGTCGATTTCTTCTTAGCTTCTTCGGCAGCCTTTTTAGCTTCTTCGGCTTGCTTTGCCTTTTCCTTATCGGTCAATAAATCCTCCCCTCGTGGCTTTTGGTTAGGCCAAAGATAATCACCGATAACATCTAACGTATCTAATGTAGCATTGCGCTGCTGTTCTTCTTGCACCTGTTCTTCGGTTACTTCATCGTTACCCGCAATGACGAGATTGTAAAGCAATCCCAATACAAACAAAACCACTACTCCGCAGAGTATTTTAAAGGTTAAAGAATTTGTAAATTTATGCTTTTTATTGTTTTTTGCCATTATCTTTTGTATATATTGGTGAAACTCTCGTTATTTTTTCTTATTATGCCACAAAGATAGGGATAAAAGCGGAAACAAA
This sequence comes from Prevotella disiens, assembly GCF_900454955.1. Lineage (NCBI taxonomy): Bacteria > Pseudomonadati > Bacteroidota > Bacteroidia > Bacteroidales > Prevotellaceae > Prevotella > Prevotella disiens. The sequence goes on from NZ_UGTL01000001.1 coordinate 953,996, forward strand.
AAAGGGTAAAGTCCTAAAACTTTACCCTAAGTTCCTAATCTTTAATGCGAATAACTGCATTAGCAATGATGGCTGTTAAACCACCCATTGTGATGCCACTTGAAAAAATATTGTGTATCACATCGGGCATTTTACTTAATATATCAGGCACCAATTCTACGCTTAAACCCATTGCGAAACTAATGGCCATAACCAAAGTAGCCTTTCTATCTATCTTGGTTGCGGCAATAATGCGAATACCCGCAGCTGCTACTGTTCCGAACATCAACAAAGTTGCGCCACCTAAAACACAGTCAGGAATGAGTGAGAACAATTGTCCTACCACAGGGAATAAGCCCAATACCATCAAAGCAGCAGCAATAAAATAGCCCACATAGCGGCTTGCCACTCCTGTAAGTTGTATCATACCATTGTTTTGGGCAAATATTGAGTTTGGAAAACTATTGAAAACCGCAGCTAAGAAGGAGTTAAAACCATCGGCAAGAATACCTCCTTGCGCACGTTTCATGAACACTGGTCCCTCAACAGGCTCGCCTGAAATCAACGAATTGGCAGTAATATCTCCATAAGCCTCAACTGCCGTAACCAAATATATCAACCCTAATCCAATGATTGACCCCACATCGAAGCGCAAACCATACTTGAATGGAACGGGAATATTAATAGAATCCGTAGGATTGAGGCGAGAAAGGTCTATCATACCTAAGAAATAAGCAACCACACAACCCAAAATAAGTCCTAAAACAATAGATGCCATGCGTAAAAAATGGTTGCTTGAACGATTAAAAAAGACAATACTCACCAATACCAATAAGGCTAAACCAAGATTTTGCATAGAACCAAACGTGCCAGCGTCCATAGCTACTTGACCACCGCCGCACGAATTGATACCAGCTTTAATCAAACACAAACCAATAAGCGTTACAACGATGCCTGAAATCAATGGAGTTACGATTTTACGCATATAAGGTAAGACGCGACTGACAAACATTTCGACCACAGAAGCAACCATACATGCACCAAAAATATAGCTTAACCCCATTTCAACATTCATCTTTCCACCCACCATACCAAGCATTCCTGCTCCTATAATAGGGCTAATAAACGAGAAAGATGTACCTTGAATACAAAGCAGACCTGCTCCTACGATGCCGAAACGTTTGCATTGAATGAACGTAGCAATACCCGATACGAACAAAGACATAGAAACAAGGAAACCCGTAGTTTCTAAATCGAACTGCAAAGCAGAGCTGATGATGAGTGGAGGCGTAATAATTGCAACAAAAATGGCTAATAAATGTTGCAATGCAGCAAAGATAGTTTCACGCAAAGGAGGGCGGTCGTTAAGCCCATAGATGAGTTCTTTTGGTGTTTCCATAAGTATTTTATTGTCTAATCTTTATTTCACAATTGTCTAATGAATCTATAATGGCCAAACTTTCGCAACGTATTCCCGCTGCTTCAATGGCTTCACGACCATTTTGGAATGCTTTTTCAATGATAAAACCCATACCAACAAGTTCTGCTCCAGCTTGTTTACACAAATCCATGATACCCTTTGCAGCATTGCCGTAAGCCAAAAAGTCGTCTACAAACAATACTTTGTCCTCTGGAGTCAGATATTCTTTGGAAATGCAAACATGGTATTCACGTTGCTTTGTAAATGAAAATACAGTTGATGAAAGCATATCTGCCATGGTAGAAGGTTTCTTTTTCTTTGCAAAAACCACAGGCAAATCGAGTAAAAAGCCCATCATTATGGCTGGTGCAATACCGCTTGCCTCAACTGTAATAATCTTATTAATTTCGGTAGAAGCATAGCGACGAATTAATTCCACGGCAATTTGTTTCATCAAATTAGGGTCAAGCTGATGATTAATAAACTTGTCTACTTTCAAGATGCCTCCTTCATAGCATTTTCCGTCCTTTAAAATACGGTCTATTAATGTTTTCATTGTATGGTCTTTTAAACGTTTAACTCTATTTTGATATTCAGTTAATACCGTCAAATCGGTTAGATTGCCAAATTTTCAGTATAAAATGCAAAAGTAATACATTATAAAAAACTATGCGCTATTCTTTCCATTTATTTTTCTTCTGACCTTTATTCTTTCTGTTTATTGTAAGAAAAAATGTACAAAAACGTAGATTTAGCATAAAATTATGTAATTTTGCACCTTGGTTGGCATCATTTTAACCCTGCCACCACATATTATATATTATGTACAAACCAATTTTTAACATGCGCAGTGTGCTGAAGTTTACGCACTTCACTAATCACGGCTATTCGCTCTTTGCTGTTTTAGGCAAAGAAGTGATTATTGGTGTACTGAGTGTCGCAACTTTGCAACATGCAACGGCAAGCAATCAAAGCAACGAAGCCTTGCAAGCAAAGAGCGATTCGGTAACTACCAACAAGCAAGTGATGCTCGATGAGGTGAGCGTAATGGGTACGCGAGCGCCGCTGACACAAAGTCAGCAAGCGAGAATGGTAACTGTACTGAGCCGAGAAGAGATTCAAGCGGCTCCGGTACAAAGTGTAAACGACCTTTTAAAGTATGCCGCTGGTGTTGATGTGCGACAGAAAGGAGCATTAGGAGCACTGACCGATGTGAGCATTCGAGGAGGAAACTCTGAGCAAATCACTGTTCTGCTCAATGGTATCAACATTGGTGATGCGCAAACAGGTCATAACACTTTCGATTTCCCTGTTGATAAAAGTGAAATCGATCGCATTGAAATTCTCGAAGGTCCTGCTGGACGAGTTTATGGTACTTCTTCTTTGTTAGGTGCGATAAACATTGTAACTAAAACTCCCCCTCATTCTTCTCTCTCAGCCCATACTGAAGGCGGTTCGTATGGCTATTTTTCTATCGGAGCAAGGGGAAATGTAACCTCAAAAGATGGGCATTGGAACAATCAACTTTCTTCTTCTTTTACACGCAGCGACGGTTTTTCTCGTGCGAAGAATGGTGGATTGAATGCCGATTACAACACAGTGAAAGGTTTTTATCAAGGAAATTACAACGACAATAATATGCTTGTACGCTGGCATGCAGGTTTGAGTTCTAAGAACTTTGGTTCCAATACTTTCTATTCTTCTAAGTTTGACGACCAATTTGAGCATACTTTTAAAACTTTTACCGCCATACAAGCCGAGAACAAGCAAGGTAAATTCCATATTCGTCCCTCTATTTATTGGAACAGAAGCATGGATAGGTTTGAACTTTTCCGTAATGCTCCTGAAAAATATGCGTTCAATTATCATCGCACAGATGTGTATGGTGTAAATTTGAATGCTTACTTTGATTGGACATTAGGGCGTACTGCTTTTGGTGCAGAGTTGCGTAATGAAGATTTAGTCAGTACCAACTTGGGCGAAAAACTCGAACGTTCGCACCCTATTCATGGTACAGACAAAAATTATACGCATGGTATAAATCGCACAAACTTGCAATTTGTATTGGAACATAATCTTATTTTCAATCGTTTTACACTCTCTGCGGGAATTATAGCAGTGAAAAATAGCCAAGCCGATATGGCAATGCGCGTTTACCCAAGCATTGATGCAAGCTACAGAATAGGCGATGCGTGGAAGGTTTATGCGTCTTACCATTCATCGTTGCGTATGCCTTCGTTCACTGAACTGTTCTATTCCGTAGGTGGACACAAAGCCGACAAACACTTAAAACCTGAAGAATTATCGGCTTTGGAGGGTGGTATAAAGTATCATCAACACGGTATTAGTGGAAAGGCAAGTATCTTCTATAATCACCAAAAGAACTTAATCGATTGGATTTCAGATGGTACGTTAGATGAAAATAAGGCAACACTTTGGAAAAGTGTAAACTTTGGGCATATCAATACCCTCGGTTTAGAAGCATCGTTGGCATTCAATTTCCGCCAAATGTTCCCTTCGATGCGCACTTTGAAGACCCTTAGCATGGCTTATTGTTATCTGAATCAGCATGAAAACGAACACGAAGGCATTGTAAGTAAGTATGTTTTAGAGTATTTGAAGCATAAATTTGTAGCCGATTTACAGCTCAACCTTTATAAAAAACTTGATTTAGGGTTGAATTATCGATTGCTCCACCGCATGGGAAACTATCTTGATGTGGCTAATGTTAAGCATAAATATGCCACTTACGGCATACTTGACAGCCGATTATCATGGAATGAAGCCAAATGGTCTGCTTATGTTTCAGCCAACAACCTCCTCAACCGCAACTATGTAGACTACGGAAACGTTCCACAGCCAGGCATTTGGGTTATTGCTGGGGTTAGTATTCAACTATAAAGTTTAATCCTAATAGTCGCAAAATGATTAAGATTAAAAATAGAGAAATACTCCAAATAATTTAAAACCCATTGTTTTGAACTTAAAAAGAGCCTATTTTGTGCATCAAAATAGGCTCTTTCGTTTTTGTATTACCTCTATTATCATCTTTACTTTGTGCATGTAGACGATGCTATATCGTCATGTTTCGTTTCTAAAATCATCTATTGGCTGGTTCTATAAATTACCACCGCATATTATCATTAAATTTTATGAAATACGTTTTGTTATCTTTTGTCTTCTTTTGGCTTCAAAATGTAAGTTCGTTCAGTCGTGTAGCTCGCTACACTCCTTCACTCTCTTGCATTTTGACCTCAAAAATAAGTTCAAAATCTAACAAAGCTAATTTATAGAACCAGCCCTATTGGCAAACTGAAATCAATAGCTTTCCAGTCTTAATAACGCTATCTTTTGAACACATCTCTAATAGTTTCTTTTAGTTTCAATATTGGAAACTATCAGTTTCTCATATGAAAACTCATAGTTTCTCCTATTGAAACTCTCAGTTTTCTATGGGGAAACTATTTTAAAAGTATATACCTTTCCTCTCAATTCATAAATAATGTATCTGTGAAAGCGCATACAAAACGAGTGAAACCCTTATGGATTCCACTCTAATAGGTCTACAAATTCATCGTATTCTACCTTTAAATAGGTTGCAAAAACCTTTGAAACTTGCTATAATAGCAACTTATTGATATTCAGAAACTATTCATTTTTTCAATATCTACCCCTTTTCTATCTCCCTCAACACAAAGACGGCATCGCCAACCGATTTGATTTGACTGATAACCATGGAGCGTTTTCCGTTTTTCTCCTTTAGATTGCAGCGGCGAGTTTGCTTGGTGAGGTAGGCAATGACCTTTCCGAAGGCTTGACTCTTATAATATGCACTGTCGGCATTCGATATAAATTGCATTTGGAGCGTGCCTTGTTTTAAGATTAGTTTCTCGCAGCCGAGTCGTTTGCCTATTCTTCGGAGGGCAACTACTTGCATCAGTTCAACGCCTTGACGGGGTACGGGACCGAAACGGTCTTCTAATCTTTGGCGATAAGCATCGAGGTCGGCATCGTTTTCTATGTTGTCGAGTTCACGATAGAGCAACATACGTTCCGAACTTCCTGGTACATAACTGTCGGGGAAATACATCTCAAGGTCGCTTTCCACCGCACAATCGTCAATGAAATCGTCGCCTGTAAACTCTTTTCCTTCTGCCATTTCCTCGTTGTATAGTTCTTGGAACTCATCATTTTTTAGTTCTGTAACTGCCTGATTAAGGATTTTCTGATAAGTTTCGTAGCCTAAATCTTCCATAAATCCGCTTTGTTCCGACCCTAACAGATTGCCTGCTCCACGAATATCGAGGTCTTGCATTGCCAAATTAAAGCCGCTTCCGAGGTCGGAGAAAGTTTCTAAAGCCTCCAAACGGCGGCGTGCATCGGGATTGAGTGCTGCCAAAGGTGGGGCGAGAAGGTAGCAAAATGCTTTTTTATTGGAACGTCCCACACGTCCACGCATTTGGTGGAGGTCGGAAAGTCCGAACTTGTGGGCATCGTTGATTATGATAGTATTCGCATTTGAAATATCAATGCCGTTTTCGACAATCGTTGTCGAAAGCAAAACATCGTAGTCATGGTTCATGAAACCAATGATGATTTCCTCCAATTCTTCAGGTTTCATCTGTCCGTGTCCTATTGCCACACGACAATCGGGTACATATTTCTTGATAAGGCTCGCCAGTTCGGGCAAATTGGCTATGCGGTCGTTCACAAAAAATGCTTGTCCGTTGCGGCTCATCTCAAAGTTGATGGCGTCAGCGATTGTTTCTGCCGAGAAAGTTGATATTTCTGTTTGGATAGGATAACGGTTGGGTGGTGGTGTGCGCATAATACTCATATCCCTTGCACCCATTAAAGAAAACTGAAGCGTGCGTGGAATTGGCGTTGCCGACATGGTGAGCGTGTCTACATTGCTTTTCAATTGGCGGAGTTTCTCCTTGGTTGATACGCCAAACTTTTGCTCTTCGTCGATAATGAGTAAGCCAATATCTTTCCATTTCACACTCTTGCTAATCAATTTGTGCGTTCCTACGAGAATATCAATCTTACCTTCCGATAAATCTGTTATGACCTGCTTGGTTTGTTTAGCCGTTCTTGCTCGTGAAAGGTAGTCCACCGTAACGGGCATATTCTTCAATCGCTTCTTGAAAGTTTGGTAATGTTGGAACGCAAGCACCGTAGTTGGCACAAGCACCGCCACTTGTTTTCCGTCCGTGGCAGCCTTAAACGCCGCTCGTACAGCCACTTCGGTTTTGCCAAAGCCCACATCTCCGCACACCAATCTATCCATTGGGCGCGCACTTTCCATATCTTGTTTCAATTCTTGCGTGGCTTTCAATTGGTCGGGTGTATCCTCGTAAAGGAACGAAGCCTCTAACTCGTGCTGCAAATAGGAGTCGGGCGAGAAAGCAAACCCCTTTTCGTGGCGGCGTTTGGCATAGAGTTTTATCAAGTCGCGAGCAATGTCCTTGATGCGTTTCTTGGCTTTTTCTTTCAATCTGTCCCATGCTCCCGAACCGAGAACAGACAAGCGTGGAGCAGCATCGCCACTATCGGCACGGCGATATTTGCTGATTTTATAGAGCGAATGAATGGAAACGTCCACAATATCGTTGTGCTGATAAACCAAACGTATCATTTCTTGGTAGGATTCGCCTGCTGGAACACGCACCAAACCTGCAAACTTACCGATTCCAAAGTCTACATGGACAAGGAAATCGCCTGGTTCCATTTCTTGCAACTCCTTCATTGTAAGTGCCATTTTGCCTTGTCGAGCTTTGTCAGACTTTAAACTATATTTGTGGAAACGGTCGAATATTTGGTGGTCGGTAAAGAAACAAACCTTTAAATCATTGTCAATAAAACCCTCGTGAATGGTTCTGTTCACTGGAATAAACGGAAGATTGTCGGCTACGGAGGTGGTTTCGGCTTCGCTATCTGCCCCCATTGAGTCGAAAATATCACGCAAACGAGCCGTTTGTTTCTCGCTATCGGCAAGGATATAGAGCTTATAACCCTGTAAAAGATAATCCTTTAAGGACTGCGTTAGCAATTCAAAATTCTTGTGAAACAAAGGTTGAGGCGAAACATTAAAGCGGATTATTGCCTTTGTTTCCTCGTCTTTTGTGCGATTTATTCCAAACTCTATGCGCTTAAAATTGAGAGCATCGTCGGTAAATTGATGCGCCGTTATCAACTGAAGATTGGCTTGCAATTGTTTTCTCAATTCGTTTTGCTCGGCTTCGGTCTTTCCTTCAAGTTGTTCGGTCAAGGCTTGTGCCGTAAATCCCTCGTTGTAAATGCGCTCTATGGTATCGTGAATATACAATAAATCCTTCATGACAAGGACGGTATCTTGCGGAAGAAATTGTAAGAAAGGTATTTTTTCTTCCGACAATGTAGCCAGTTCTGGCACAATTTCTACCTTGTCTTTCTTATCCTTTGATAGCTGCGTTTCCACTTCAAAGGTGCGAATGGTGTCCACATCGTTACCGAAAAAGTCGATACGATAGGGCAATTCGCTCGAAAAAGAATAAACATCGAGAATGCTACCACGTATGGCAAACTGCCCAGGTTCATAAACATAGTCGGTTTGTTGGAAACCATACGAGCGCAAAGTCTTCTCTGTTTCGGTTAAATCCATGGTCTGTCCAAGACTAACCGACAATGTTCGCTCGTCTAATTTATGTTTTGCCACCACCAATTCAGCCAACGCCGAAGGCTCGGTAACGATGTAAAGTGGTAGTTTTGCTTTTACTTTTTCCTCGCCAATGACCGATAAACGCGACAGAACCTCTGTTCTTAGAATTTCGTTTCCAGCATCACGCTGCCCATATTTCACAGCCCTACGATAGGAAGAAGGAAAGAAAAGCACTTCCGCAACCTTACCTTCGCCCCCTTCGGGCATAGCTATGGTTTTCAAATCATTGTAGAAATAACTAGCCTCGTCGTTGTCGTTCAACACGAAAAGCATTGTTTTTTGCCACCGCTTTGCTATCGAAGCAAAGAACATCGGTGTGGCAGAAGCCAATAAACCCTGAAGAAAAACCGTTCGTACCGACTTTTCTTCTATTGTTTTCATCAAAGCACCGCCCTGTGGCAAGACGGCATATAGTTCGTTTATATCTTGTATATTCATCGCACGTTTGCGTTCTTGGAGGGCAAAGGTACGTTTTTTAATTGAAAAATGAGAACAGCCGAAAATAAAACCTACTGCTTTAAACCGCAAAATAATAAACGTTGAGCCAACCAACAAGTGCAAAATTAAGATATGTTTTTAAAGAACTCACATTTAGAGGTCGAAAAAAATATTTTTCCCTTAATCTTTCATTCAATTTTTCTATTTCGAGAAAAAGGCTATCGGCTATTTATCTATCTACAAGTTAGCTTTTTCTTTCTCTTCGTCTTAATTTTCCGCATGATTTGACGTTGGGTTATCATTTTCTATAAGCATTTCTTTTTGCTTATTTTCATCTTCTTTTGTTACATAACGTTTCCAATAGGCAATGATGAGAGTGGTCAATGGTAATGCTATGATAAGTCCAATAAAGCCTAAAAGTGCTCCCCAAACGGATAGCGATAGTAAAAGTATGGCTGGGTTTAGGTTCATTGTTTTTCCCATGATGCGTGGCGTTACGACCAAATCGCACAATAATTGAATGATAGCGAAGACTAAAATTGCTGTACCAAATACTACCCAAAAGTTTTGTCCTTTGTCTGCGGCTTCAAGTAAAGATAAAAATGCCATTGGGATAAGTGCTAAGGAGTGGAGATAGGGTATAAGTGTCAAGATACCAATGAGGATTCCCATGCCTATAGCCATAGGAAAACCAATGATAGTGAAGCCTATGCAAAATAAAATTCCCATTGTTAATGCCACTAATCCTTGCCCACGAATGTATTTATTCATTTCTGTTTCAACATCTTGCATTAAATCTTTCCAAAACGAACGATGTTTCTTTGGGAAGATTCGTACGAAGTTTTTAACTAAGTAATCGTAGTCTAATAAAATGAAAAACAGATATAATAGGGTAATTAATGAGGCTACAATGCTAAGCACAATGCTAGCTGTTTGCCCTACAACGGTAAACAATTTTGGTATGGCATTTTTGATAGTTTCAGTGAAATCTTTACTTTTGAAATATTCATTTATTTGTGGTAAATATTCTTGAATCCAATCTTTTATCCATGCCGTAAGATTATTACTTGGCGTGTTTTGTTGTACATATCTATTTGCGACCGCTCCCAATTTTTCAAATTGGTCAACCATTGGCGGAATAATGGTGTACATCACCCCTGTAATAATCGCTACAACGAGCAGCATTGTGATGATGACTGCCAAAGCTCTCACTTTGACTTTCATTTTGTGTTGTACAAAATTCACCACAGGATTGAGTAAATAAGCTAAAAGCCAAGCGATGAAAAAAGGTAAGAGTACATGGCTAAGATAGTTCACAATGTATAAAATTGAAAAAACCAAAGCAGCTATAAGTACCCAACGAATGAATTTGTCGAACGTTATTTTTTCATCTAACATAGTCTTGAGTTTTTAGTTTATTTTAGGAAGACATTATCAAAGTTTTTCTTTTTCTTTTTTATTATCTTCTGTTTCCATTGCTTTTTTGTAGCATTCACGACACAAGGGTTCGTATTCTAATTGCTCGCCCAACATTACTCTGTGGTTATTGTCCACCAATCTGTGGCTTACATAGGCCAATGCTCCGCATTTTACGCAAATAGCATGCACTTTTGTAACTTGGTCGGCAATGGCACAAAGGGCGGGAATAGGTCCAAAAGGAACGCCTTTAAAATCCATATCGAGTCCCGCAACAATTACTCTTACACCATTGTTTGCCAATTGATTACAAATATCAATAAGCCCTTCGTCAAGGAATTGCGCTTCGTCAATACCTACAACGTCAATATCAGAAGCCAATAATAAAATGTTTCCCGATGAGTTAATGGGCGTACTATGAATGGCATTTTTATCATGGCTAACGACGTCTTCTTCGGAATAGCGTGTATCAATTGCGGGTTTGAATATTTCAACTTTTTGTTTTGCAAATTTTGCACGCTTCATTCGGCGTATAAGTTCTTCTGTTTTGCCAGAGAACATACTACCGCAAATCACTTCGATGCGTCCTTGTCGACGTCTTTCACCGTTTATATTGTCCATTGTTGCCATAATATTTGCAAATATAAGTAATTATTTTGATACAACAAAGTGGTTTTTCAATTTTCCTATTAAACGAATGTTTCCAAAAATTTTATATTGCCCTCTATTTTTACCGTCTGGGTTGTGGCAGGCAAAAGTACTGTTTCCCCAGCATTTAACGTTGTTTGGTTGCCTTCCCCGCTATTCATTATTGCCGCTCCTTCCAATGCCATTAAGACCACAAAGGAGTCTAATTCCGAATAATCGAGTACCATTGGTTCGTCAAGTTCATAAACGGAAGTGGTAAAATAAGCGCAATTGGCTATTTCAACACCTTCGTTTTTCTTGGGAATATAGTGGGTTTTGTAATCCTTCTCCACATGATAGTCAATACATTCTGCTGCTTTTTCCGTATGCAGTTGGCGATATTTTCCGTCTTTATCCTTTCGTTTAAAGTCGTAAATGCGATAAGTAACATCGCTGGTTTCTTGTATTTCAGCCAAAAAAGTACCTGCCCCAATGGAATGAATTCGTCCACCTGGTAAGAAAAAGACATCGCCTTCTTTCACATTATATTGGCATAATGCGTCTATAATCGTGTCATTTTCAACCTTTTTTTTGTACTCTTCAGGTGTAATTTCTTGCTTCAATCCACAAAGTAACGATGCATTTTCATCGCTCTTCATGATATACCACATCTCGGTTTTACCTCTGCTCAAGCCCTTTTCCTGTGCTTGTTCGTCAGTAGGGTGTACCTGAATGGAAAGTTGTTGGCGCGCATCAATGAATTTTATCAGCAAAGGAAACTCATTTCCAAAGCGTTCGTAGTTATCCTTTCCCACTAAATTGGCTTTTAATAATTCTACCAACTCATTGATTTTCATGCCTTTATATTGCCCATTGGAAACGATGCTTTCGTGGTCTTTCACACCAGAAATTTCCCAACTCTCGCCCACTTGTTCCATTTTGGTATCAAGTTGCTTGAAAGGTATTATTTTATTGCCCCCCCAAAGTACTTGTTTTAAAATAGGGCGAAATTTTATTATCTCCATTTATATTTTAAGGTTAGATACTGCAAAGATACAACACACTGCATGTTGAACCAAACTTTTTAGTTATTTTTCGTACTTTAAATGACAGAAAATATGCTTTTAAAACGCAAAACAATAGATTTTGATTTGTGGGAAGTTTAGCCTTTTCTGTAAAAAACTTTCTTATACCATGATGTGAAGTAGGTGTTTTAGCCAAAATAGCTTAAATAAACGCTGTTAATCAATGCGTTTCAAATCATTTTACTACCTTTGCATGCGTTCAAACAGAATGTTGTCTATTATGGCTGGGTGGCAACGATTGAGTGAACAAGTAATAATAGACAAAAGTTTGAGTGGGTTACAACATTTAAAGTTTTTAATATTAGGTGAAGCATGCTATCTTGGTATGCTTAAATATTATGGCTTTCAATTGACTTACACGCTCTGACTTTTATAAATAAAAAAGAAGTTTGAAAACATTTGAAGAATTAGGCGTTAGCGAAGAGATTCGCCACGCAATAGAAGAACTCGGTTTTGAACAACCGATGCCTGTTCAGGAAGCAGTAATCCCTTATTTATTGGGTAATGGAAATGATGTAATAGCACTTGCACAAACAGGTACTGGTAAAACCGCAGCTTACGGTATTCCTGTTTTACAGAAAGTAGACCCAACAAAAAAAGAGACTCAAGCACTTATTCTTAGTCCAACTCGTGAACTTTGTTTGCAGATTGCTGACGACCTTTCCGATTTCTCTAAATACATCGGAGGGCTTCATGTCGCTGCCGTTTATGGTGGTGCATCGATTGAAATGCAAAGTCGCCAACTCCGTAAGGGTGCTCAAATCATTGTAGCTACGCCTGGTCGTCTTATCGACTTAATGAAACGAGGTGTAGCAAAATTGGAAAACGTGAACAACGTTGTACTTGATGAGGCTGACGAAATGTTGAACATGGGCTTCACAGAAAGTATAAATGCTATTTTCGAGGGTATTCCTTCTGAACGTAACACATTGCTTTTCTCTGCCACGATGAGCAAAGAAATTGAGAAAATAGCCAAAAGTTATCTGAACGATTACAAAGAAATTGTAGTGGGAAGCCGTAACGAAGGTGCCGAAAAGGTAAACCATATTTATTATATGGTACATGCAAAAGACAAATATTTGGCATTGAAACGAATTGTAGACTACTATCCAAGTATCTTTGCTATTATCTTTTGTCGCACAAAAGTGGAAACGCAAGAAATAGCCGATAAACTAATACGCGATGGATACAATGCAGAAGCTCTACATGGCGACCTTAGTCAGCAGCAACGCGACCTAACCATGCAAAAATTCCGTCAGCATAACGTACAATTCCTTGTGGCTACCGATGTGGCAGCCCGTGGATTGGACGTTGATGACTTAACCCACGTTATCAATTATGGTTTGCCCGACGATATTGAAAGCTATACCCACCGAAGCGGTCGTACTGGTCGTGCAGGCAAGAAAGGTACATCAATTTCGATTATTCACACTCGTGAGCGTTACAAAGTAAGGGAAATTGAGAAAATTATCCAAAAAGAATTTGTAGACGGAACATTGCCTGCTGCCAAAGAAATTTGCAGTAAGCAACTTTTTAAGGTAATGGACGAAATTCTTAAAGTTGATGTAAACGAAGAAGAAATAGAACCATTTATTAAGGATATTAATCGCCATTTTGAATTTATAGACAAGGAAGATATTATTAAGAAAATCATTAGCATGACTTTCAATCGTTTTTTGGAATACTATGCTAATGCTCCTGAAATCGAAAAGCCTTCGGGCAAACGTAGCGACAGAGAGAGAGATCGTGGAAGTCGTAACAGTCGTGGCGAACGAACGCGCAAAACTCCACGCACTCCTGAAGCTGGCTACAAACGATTATTTATCAATCTCGGTAAAGACGATGGTTTCTACCCTGGAGAAGTGATGCAATTCATTAATAAAAACGTTCATGGTCGCCAAGCAGTTGGTCATATTGATTTATTGAGCAAGTTCTCTTATATTGAGGTACCAGAAAAGGACGCTACCAAAGTAATGAATGCCCTTAGCGGAGCAACTTACAAAGGACGTGAGGTACGTTGCAACGATGCAGAAGAAGGTGGTCATGGTCGTGGTGGTCGCAGCAATGGCGAGCGTCGTGGTAGACGTAGCGATAACGAAAATGGAAATCGTCGTTCTGGAGGCTATCGTCAAGAACGTAACAGCAAACCAAAACGCAATACACGTTCACCAAAAGACGACAACGAAAATGGTGATTGGCGTCAATTCTTCCAACAAAACACTAAATTAAAAGGTGAAATGCCAGATTTTTCGGAAGAAGGTTGGGCAAGGAGAAAACCTAAAAAGAAATAATTTTATGTGGAAATAATGGAAAAAAGCACTCTTTTAAAGGAGTGTTTTTTTTGTTTTTTTTGCAAAACATATTTTGACATGAAAAGAATAAAAAAATATCATTATAATTTGTCAATTTAATCATTTTGTATTATCTTTGCAAGAAATGTACATTAAAATCCTTAAAAAGGAAAATCGAAAAAAGCATAACTATGTTTCTTTGGGCAAAGGAATGTAGAACAATCTAATAATTAACAATTCAAAATTTTAGTCTATGAAAAAAGTAATTTACTCATTGGTTGCATTGGCAACATTAGCAATGCCCGCAATGGCACAAGAAAAAGTTGATGTAGTCGTAGGTTTCGAAAATCCAGAAGGTGCTGCCCTCAATCAAGGGGTCTATGGTGGTGAAAAGAAAGGTACACCTACAAAACCATATGAAAAATTTGGAAACAAGGATATCGAGCGTTACGATTGTACTTACAAGGAAGGATTAGTAACCTTTTACCTTGACTATGATTACAGTGTTAAGTATAAACTTGGAACATCAAACGGTATTAGCTTTGCTGCAATTACCGAAACTGACTATACCTATAAAAACCTTTATTTCAAAAATGTAAAGGGCGGTGGTAGTAAATCAAAAACTTATGGTATTGTTTCTAAACAAGGAGCTTGTTTCGAATTGGCTGATAATGCTGAAGTTAAGAGTATTGATATCGTAAATGCTATTTACCCTCTTAAATATATTTTGAAAAGTACAGAGCCTGATGAAAAATTTGTAGAAGGCGACAACTTTGTTCTTCATATTGCAGGTTACAAGACCCTAAAAGATAAAGTTCCTGCAAAAGAAAAAGAGATTGTACTCGTAGAATTCAAGAAAGGTGCAACAGAAGTAGAATATATCAAAGATTGGCAAACTGTTGACCTTTCTGAATTCTTAGGACAGAATATTAAATGCGTAAAGTTTAATTTCACTGGTACAAAGAAAACATCTTATGGTTTGCTTTCAACTCCTGCTTATGTAGCTATTGACAATATCGTATTATCAACAACAAAGGCTGTTCCAGGTGGTATTACAACTGTAAACAATGAAAAAGCAGTTGAAGTAGCTCGTTATTCTATTGATGGAACACAACTTAGCGCTCCACAACATGGCTTGAACATTGTGAAGATGAGCGATGGTACAACTCGCAAAGTTATGGTTAAGTAAGGTTGTCTTACTCCTGCTTTCGTAAGAAAAACGGTAAAATAAATATAAATCCCATAGTTTTCCACAAGGAAAATTATGGGATTTTTTTAGTGTAATAAATTTATTCTCCCTCCAAAAAAGACTCAAAATAGAGCAGAAGTGCAGTAAAATTGTGAAGAAAAAATAAATATTTGTTACTAATCGGTCTATTCCAATGTAAAAAATGTATCTTTGCGAAAATTATAAAGCGGAACTTTTTTTTCGCATAAATATTAAGAGTAACAGATTGTTTAATAAAATTCATCAAAAATAAACATGCAAAATATGAAAAAAATTATTTTAAGCCTATTGGCAATGGGGCTTTTTGTAGCTTCACCACTGACTGCCACCTCTAATAATAGCAATGGTATGGTTGTAAGTACTCCTAAAAAGGAAGCTAAAATTACACCAAAAGCACTCACACAGAAACTTGCTAAAGAGTTGAAACTGAACAAACAGCAAAAGGCTAAAATCCTAAAACTCAATACAGAATATGCTGAAGTCATAGCTTGCCCACACGGTAATGGTATCATCAAGCCAATGTGTAAGCATGAAATGGAAGGTTGCAAATGTTGCTGCGATAAGCAACAAGGTGAATGCAAGAAGCAATGTGGCAATGATTGCAAGAAAGAAGGCGGCAGCAATTGCACAAAGAACCAAGAGGGTTGCAAAGGTAAATGCGGAAATAGCTGCAAATGTAGCTGCGATAAGCAACAAGGTGAATGCAAGAAGCAATGTGGCAATGATTGCAAGAAAGAAGGCGGCAGCAATTGCACAAAGAACCAAGAGGGGTGCAAAGGTAAATGCGGAAATAGCTGCAAATGTAGCTGCGATAAGCAACAAGGTGAATGCAAGAAGCAATGTGGCAATGATTGCAAGAAAGAAGACGGCAGCAATTGCACAAAGAACCAAGAGGGGTGCAAAGGTAAATGCGGAAATAGCTGCAAATGTAGCTGCGATAAGCAACAAGGTGAATGCAAGAAGCAATGTGGTAATGACTGCAAGAAAGAAGGCGGCTGTAAGAAAGAATGCGGCGACAAATGCAAAATGAATCACGAAGGTTGCAAAAAAGAATGCGGAAATAGCTGCAAAAACAAGCAAAATGGCTGCGATAAGAGTTGTGAAAAAAACTGCAATGAGCAAAAAGAAGGTTGCAAGAAAAATAGTTGTGAAGACTGTCCACGCACTTATCGTGAGAAAATGATTCCAAATAAGTTAGTCTACTACTCAAATTCAAAGGCAGTAGACGCTAAAGACAAGCATATAATGGACATGAGAGCAAAGCGTAATAGCTATATTTCTCGTTTACAAACGATTCTTACCAAAGAACAATTTGCAAAATATTTGAAATTATAAGCAAGTGAAAATAATATAAAATCCCAATTATCAGCCTCTTTAATGAATCGTTACGCTGATAGTTGGGATTTTTTTGTGAAAATGCTGCGAATTGATTAATACAAAGTGCCTATTTTGCCACTCAAAATAGGCTCTTTTTCATTGCAAAACAATAGCTTTTTGTAGAAATAGAAATTATTTTGAAAAATATTGATAATCATTTTGAAGGAGGTTTATACTTGTAGATAATTATTTTTATCGTCTTTCTTTAAAAAAACGTTGCATGAGTGCTTTGCATTCTTCTTCTCGAACCCCTTTTGTTACTACGGTTTTAGGGTGTAAGGCTTTCGGAGCATGGAGAGAGAAACCACGTTTATCGTCGCTACAACCATAGACTATGCGCTTGATTTGCGACCAACCCAATGCGCCAGCACACATTATGCAAGGTTCAACAGTTACATACAATGTGCAATCTTGCAAATATTTGCCACCTAATTCGTTTGCCGACATGGTGATGGCTTGCATTTCAGCATGGGCTGTAACATCGGTTAAGGCTTCTGTAAGATTATGCGCCCGAGAAATAATGCGGTCGCGACACACGATGACGGCTCCAACAGGTACTTCGCCTTTTTCGAAAGCTTCTTCAGCCATAGCCAAAGCACGCCCCATGTAGTATTCGTCTTTCTTTATTTGTTCTTCACTGCTCATATTTTGCAAAAATACAATATATATTTCATATTTCAGAAAAAAACTCTACCTTTGTAGTTCATATAACCTGTCGCCTATGAGGGCGATTTATTTCACCTAAAATTTGGAATAATATGGCGTTGCACAATGAAATAGGGCGTTGGGGGGAAGACCTTGCATGTGAATTTCTCATGCGTGAGGGCTACAGAATATTGGAACGTGATTGGAAAATTGGCAAGCGTGATTTAGATATTGTTGCCATTGACGATGATGTTTTGGTTATCGTTGAGGTGAAAACCCGTAGCAATGAGCGATATGCCAATGCCGATGAAGCGGTTACACCACAGAAAATACGCTCAATTTCGATAGCTGCCAACTCGTATGTAAAGATGTTCGGCATGAATAGGGAGATTCGTTTCGACATTATCACCATTGTTGGTACGCCAGAAAAGCATGAAATACGACACACAGAAGATGCTTTTTTACCTTTTATTTAGGTGAAAAGCCTTAAAAATAAGATTGTTTATATCAATGAAAATAATAGATAAATTAAAAAAAGCCTTCGAGAAACAACCTGTTTCCACGACTAAAATAGTTCGTTTAGACTCGGTGGAAAGTACAAACGGCTATCTTCGCACCTATAAGCCCGAAGAAAACGAGCCCATGACGGTGGTTATGGCTGACTATCAGACGGCTGGACGTGGACAGGGAACGAATAAATGGGAAAGCGAAGCAGGCAAAAATTTATTATTTTCAGTGCTTTTACACCCTTACGAAATTCCTGTTGCTACCCAATTTTTATTGTCAATGTATGGCGCATTGTGCCTACGCGATGTGCTAACCAAGTACGTTGGCGAGGATATTACGCTGAAATGGCCGAACGATATTTATTGGAAAAACAAGAAATTGAGCGGAACATTAATCGAAACCAAATTGAGTGGTGGCAGAATTAAAGATTGCATTTTTGGGGTAGGGCTGAATGTGAATCAAACAGTGTTTAAAAGTGATGCTCCAAATCCAGTTTCTCTTTGCCAAATATTAGGAAAAGAAATTGATAGAGAGGCACTTCTGCAAAAAATAGTGCAAGCCTTTGAACGCAATTACGAATGGATACGAAGTGCTAATTATGGTGCAATTTCGAGTATGTACCACGATGCACTCTATCGTGGCAAAGGTTTTTATTGGTATGAAGATAAAGACGGTGCATTTGAAGGAGCGATTGTCGAGGTAGAAGACAATGGACATTTAATTTTACGCGACCGTGAAGGCAGAATTAGAACTTACGAATTTAAAGAAATAAAGTATGGCAAGATTTAAAAGAATACTCCTTAAACTTTCTGGCGAAAGCCTTATGGGAAAACAAGGACATGGGATTGACCCTGAACGTCTTGAAGATTATGCACGGCAAATCAAAGAAGTGCAAGAAATGGGCGTTCAAATTGGAATTGTAATTGGTGGTGGTAACATCTTTCGTGGGTTGAGTGGCAGCCAAAAAGGCTTCGACCGTGTGAAGGGCGACCAAATGGGTATGTGCGCAACTGTGATTAATTCTTTAGCACTTAGTTCTGCTTTGGGCGCATTTGGCGTAAAGTCTAAAGTGATGACTGCTATCAGAATGGAACCCATTGGAGAGTTTTATAGCAAGTGGAAAGCCATAGAAGCACTCGAAAATGGCTATGTTTGCATTTTCTCAGCAGGCACAGGTAATCCTTATTTCACAACCGATACAGGTTCAAGTTTGCGTGGTATAGAAATCGAAGCCGATGTTATGTTGAAGGGAACTCGTGTTGATGGTATTTATACTGCTGACCCAGAGAAAGACCCAACGGCAACAAAGTTTACCGAAATTACTTACGATGAAATTTACAACAAGGGGTTAAAAGTTATGGATTTAACGGCAACCACTATGTGTAAAGAAAATAATTTGCCTATTTATGTGTTCAATATGGATATTGTAGGCAACTTGAAAAAGGTAATGAATGGCGAAGAAATTGGAACATTAGTTCACAATTAATTCTTTAAGTAGGTGTTCATAATTAGAAACCACCTTTGCTCGTTGGGCAAAGGTGTTTTCTTTTTGCTATGAATAGTGTGTTTCTTATCTCACAATCTTTTTACCATTAATGATATAAATACCCTTTGGAAGAGTGCTCAATTCTGAACGTGTGCCTACATATTGACCTTGAATATTATAAATTCTATTATTTGCCTTTTGATTTATTGCGTTAATAGCCTCAATTTCATCTGCAACATTATTCTCTAATGTTACTTTGATTGCTTTAAACTTTGAAGTTAGAGTCGCATTAAATGTTACAGACTTTTCTTTACCTGTCCAAATATAAGGAGTGTCGTCCTCATTATCGCATTCCACTTTTTTACCTTTATATGTAATATCGCAGAAATAAGGTTTGTTTACAAACTCAATGCGAGTAATAATCTTACCCTCTTTGGCAGTAAATGTAAAGTCATTTTCTTTATATGCCATATACACATTATCTATAATTCTGTTCCAATACACATCACTATTTTTCTTTTGTGTCATTGTTACCGAACCTGTAGTCATCTTTACATCATCATCTAATTTACCTGCTTTTTTATCATCTCTAGCATCTTCAGCAGTTGTAGTAGGAACACCCCATGTATTCTTTGAGAAATCAAAGATAGAAAGATTTTCTTCTGGCTTAGAATCATCGTTACCATTACCTTCATTTTTTCCGCCCTCTACTATAATTACAATCTTTTTAAAATCAGAAACATCTTCTCCTTTGAATGAAACCTCTGTTCTATTTCCTGTCCAAGAAGAATGCCCTTTTGTATCTTCTGTCCGTATACTTAGTTTATATGGGTCTTCTACAAAATCAGAATTAGGGTTTTCGCAGTAAAAATCAATACGAGTAATATTTCCTTTCCCCTCTTCTACCGAGAAAGTAAAGATATTACCCCTATAACAAATGTATTTTTTATCTACAATTCTATTCCAATTTTTTGCATTTTTTTTCTTTTGGGTAATTGTTACGCCATCGGTTGTAAGAATTTTGCTATCGTCTTCTAATTTTGCAACGTTTGCATCTTTGTCTGCTACTTCTTTAGTTGTTGTTGGCGCATTCCACGGATTTTTTGAAAAATCGAATACTACTTCTCGTTGTGCCATAGCTTGTATGGTCATGGCAACGAGGAACATAAGTGTAAGAAAACTTTTTTTCATACTTGTTGTTTGTTTAATTTGTTTGTTAATTGTTATTGATTAAATGTATAAATTACTCTATTTGTTGAGTTAAAATTCTTCTATTTCTGCAAAATTAGTTTCTCCCCATGTAGCATTGTTACTATATTGCTTTTTACTTCCTTTGGGAACATAAAGTTTTTTGCTTGTCGGTGTCTTGCTAAAAATGGCAGCATTTGCTGTAGGAGGCGTTGTTGCACGACAGAATACTTCAGCAAGTTCTATACAACCTGTAAATGCGTTTACGCCAATTGATTTCAGTGTAGAAGGCAAATCTATTTTATTCAAATTTGTACAGTTCAGGAATGCCGAGTGCTTAATATTGTTTACTGCTTTAGGGAGAACAATATTTGTCAAACCAACACAATTCTGGAATGTTCTAACATTAATAACTTTCACCTTATTAGGGATATTTATTGCACTCAATTTCTTGCAATCAGCAAAGAGATAGGCTCCCATGCTATAAACATTCTGTGGAATTTGAATACCATCTAATTCAGAACAATCTCCAAAAGCAAATGTTTCTAACTTTTCTAACGTTTCTGGCAATTTTATACCCTTCAATGATTTACAACCAAAGAAAGCATAACTACCTATTAATGAAAGATTTTCAGAAAGTTGAACAAATGACAACGAACTGCAATATTTAAATGTTGTTTCTTCTATTTTTGTAATATTATTTGGAATAACAATTGATTTTAAACTGGTACAAGAGCAGAATGCGTTGTTCTGAATTTGCCTTAAAGATACAGGCAATTTTATTTCTGTCAATGCTTTACAACCATAAAACATACTTTCGCCTATGGTTTCAAGTCCTTCTTCTAAAGTTACTTTGTGAAGTTGGTCGCAATAAGCAAATATATTTTGCTTGATTTCTTTCACTGATTGAGGCACACTTACCTCCTCAAGGGCATGGCATTGGAGGAAAGCACCTTCGCCAAGGCGTTCTAAATGAGTAGGTAGAATGACTTTTTTTAAGTCATTGCAGTAAATAAAAGCGTGTTTTGCAATGAATTTCAGTGTAGAAGGGAATACTACTTCACGCACTGGAGATTCTCTAAAGGCTTCACATTCAATCCCCACAATACCTTCTTCAAGAATAATTTTGCCGTCAGCAGGCACTAATTCTTGTGGCCATTTGTACAAAATATGGTCTTTAACAATAACGCCATCAGGCATTGGTGTAGCAGCTTCTGTTACTGATATTTCAACTTTCACTTGCTCGTTGCTCTTCTTATCGGTAACTATCAAGTTGGATTTTCCAATGGCAATCGAATTAATCGTAATTATATTATTTTCTAAAACTGCCGTTGCCACCTTTGTATCAGCCATTTGGCAATTATAATCGCCACTGCCTTCAAGTATATTTATGGTTGCTTTGTTGCCCAATTGTATTGTTAATTGGGTTGTAGAGAGTTTCAATTTCGCAAACTTCTCAGGTTCTTTTTGTTCTTCTTTGGGTGTTGATTTAATATCATCATTGTCTTTACTGCAACTTGCCAATAAGGCTGCAAATGCAAATAAAGCAACAAATGAACATCTGTAAATTAGTTTCATCATTTCTTTTTATTTGTTCTATTACTTTTTTGATTATTACTTTCAGCTATTTTCGTTATTACTTTCGGTCTAAATTTTCTTGTCCGTTACCTTTAAACACCATTCTGCGAATTTTCCCACCCACATGATGGTCGGCTTCTACTACTTTTCCACCCTCTTTATTTGTAGCATTGATAATGAAAACTGAGGCACACGCATGGGCAGGAGCTTTCTTATTTTCGGCTGCAACATACATTTCGTTGGAATTATACGGATTGAAAATGATTTGCTTAATCACAAAATTTTCCCCTAACTCTATATAAGGTTTATTGCTAAAGTTCTGAGCTTCGTAGTTGAAAGCGAAGATTTTACCATTTTCATTGCCATAATACATGATTGGTTTTGTAGGATTTACACCAATGGCATCATTTGCCTTGATATTTCCATTAGCTGAAATATTGGTTAAAACCGTCTCTTCTCCCTTCAAAGCCTTTGGCGATAAGCGGTAAATATTAACCTCTCCTGCGCTTGTATATCCTACAAACAAGAAGTGGCGAGGCTCATAACGATGGTCGGCTAATTCGTTTGCATAAACTCCATCGCAAGGAAGTAAAGCCATTGGTGTAACATCGCAAACTAAATTTCCTAAGGCTGTACCACCCAAACCAGCAACATAAAGTAAGCGTTTTGAGTTTAAATCAAAATGAATGCGTACCATATCGGTTGGCAAAGGAATTATAGAACAAGCTAAATCGGCTATTCTCACGCCTTTAGGGAGTTGGTGGTTTGCTCTTCCTTCGAGGAAATGGTGGTCTAAAGTCATCATGTAGTCTCTTCCATTCCCAATAAAATAGATAACATTAAAGTCTGGATTCCAACGGAAATTTTGTCCTCCAAATGGTGCAAAAGCAAAGTTTGGATAAAATTCGCCTTTTCCGTCATACACAATTTCGGTTTTAACCTCAAGCGTATTAGGGTCGAGCAAGTAAACTTTTCGTGGATTATCGGTACTAACCACAACGTTTAATCCTTCAAAATCGTTGATATTATTTGGATTTGTGATACCTTCTCCAGTCCAACAGAGTGCCAACGGCGTTGTTCCCAACATAAGATTAGGGTTGCTTTGCTTAAAAACGTTGGTTGCCATTGGTATGTTTTGAATATCTAAAGCCTTATAAGCAAGTTCTGCTCCTTGCTCTCCTTCGGTAAATAAGAGCAATCCACGGTTGTAATCTGAATAAACAAAGAGTTTAAACTCTATGATTTTTGCAGTTCCGTCGGCAGCAGTTACTTTTAAAAAGCATGGAAATTCGCCCAATTTTGAGCAAGTATAATGGAGGGTTTCGTCATTGCTTACTTTCTCGTGATTAATGTTCCACTCGTAAGTAAGTTGTTGTTTTTGTTCGCTATCAAACTTTACATTGGGTTTAATCTGCAATATTGCCCCTTGTTTTAGGCTGTATGCCTTTTCAATACCTTCAACGTTGGTTAATTTTCCTTCCTTCTTTTCAGGTTGTGGAACAATGTCGTCCAACTTGTTTTCAGAACAAGCAGTCATCAATAACACCGCTATGAGCAACAAGTAGATGTTCTTTAGTTTTTTCATTTTATTTGTTTCTATTATTTTTTTTCTATTTTTTCCTTTATGGTTCAATCGATTTAATCATATTTTCACACCTCCCATACTACATCAGGAAAGGTTATTCCTTCTTCAGGGTGGGCATCAAAATACTCTTTTACTCGTTTAAAAATGCGCAAGTATTCGTATTTTCGACTCTCAAACTGTTCCTTTGTAACAGGATTACCGTTGTATTCTATGAACTTTTGGTATTTCCTTACATCGTATTCTCCCAACCAATAAGCCACCGATGTCCACCAAATTGGCATATCTAAACGATTGTTGAAAACAATTTTAGTAAGGCTTCGTTCTAAAATTTGTGGCTGCAATGGCGATGATTCGTCAATACCGAGCGTTAAAACATAGTCGGAATGGTCGTCTAAAGCACGACGATTTATCTTAATTTTCAGTGTATCGTGGGTTGCATTAGACTTTATTTTTCGGTTTAAATCCAATTGATTGTAATGCAAATTGGCTATTACCGTGGTTGCAGTATCAATGATTTGCAACTTATAGAAACGTTCTTCCGACTGCAATTCGCCTATTGTTTCAACAAGAACACTCACTGTTGAATCGGTTATAGCATACGGCAAACTGCCCAAAGCTACTTTGTATGTAGACTTTTCAAAGCATATTCCGCTTTTAGTAGGCTCGATAAAATCGGACGAACAACCCACTATTGCCCATAGCGAGAACAACAAAAGAATGATTGAAGATATTTGTTTCATAACTTTTTCCTTATTTTTCATTTTTCCAAACCTTTCTCACTTTCAGGCAATGGTAGGACGTAGGTTTCGTTATTGGCTTCTATGCGCTTGCCATTTAGTCCTTCCATGTTGCGCCATAAGCGTTTGTTGGTAAAGAAAATTTGTCCTTCTCCCCAATATTCTCTTGTAATTTCGTCAGCAATCCAACGTTGAAAACGCTCTTTTGTACTAATTTCTTCCATACCAATAGGTTGCAAGCCACGAGCCGTAATAACTGTATTGATAGCGTTGAGCGACCCTTGCTTATCTTTATTGTACACCGCTTCAGCCAAAATATAATACATTTCAGGCAATCGAAACATATTGATTCCAGGGATTCTGTTCGACTTCCATTGGTGGTTTTCCTCGTAATCTTTATCGTAAAGTTTGGTAAATGCCGTAACAGGTCTTCCCCAATTGGTTGCCGCGAAATAGGCTTGATAGCGGTAATCGTTATTTACGGTTGAGAAAGTCTCAGTTTTAAATAAACGCTTGTAGTTCTGTCTTACCATATTGCAGGTGGGTGTGCTATGGTCAGGAAAGAATAATTGGCGCACATTGATGTACATTTTAGGCGCATTTAACACCCAAATACACTCTGTTTGAGCATCGTAGCCCATGAAAAGTTGCAATACATTATTTTCTTTCACCAACTTATACTTTCCATTTATTACCTCTTTTGCCAATGTTTCTGCCTTTTCCATGTCGTTTCCCCATAGAGCCACACGCGCTTGCAATGCTTTTACCGCATCGAGGGTTATGTAAACGTTTTTACTATCGGGCTGTTCATTGGCTAAAAACTCTTTTTTCGCCTCATCAAGGTCGCCCATAATGTTTTCATAACACGCTTTCACTGTTTTTCTTTCACTTGCCTGATTGCTTGCTTTCGTTACATACGGAATACCCAATGCGTTGGGTTCAGTGATATTGGGTGCAAAAAGGCGGAGCAAATCGAAATGCAACATAGCCCTAAGCGTTAGGGCTTGCGCTCTGTAACTACTCATTTTGGGGGTTGTCTTTCCCTTTATGTGTTCCAAAAGACTATTAATTGCATAAATATTATAATAAGCCGTTGCCCAAATCTGGTCAATTTGTCTTCTTACATCTTTGTCCTCATATTGTAAATTGTAGGTTTTTGCAAGTATGGTAGTCGTAGTCGCCTCGTGGTCGTTGTAATACAACTGTGCTATCTCGTCTACAAAACCAAACGAAAGACTATTTCCATAGAGTTCGGGTTTGGTAAGTGTGGCGTAAATACCTGTAAGCGCATCTTTTGCACCTTGCTCATCGTCAAACATTTGCTTATCATTGATGAGTCCAGGGGTATCTATTTCAACGAAATTGCACGCCGAAATAGTAAATGTAAGCAGACTTATTATGAAGAAAAATTTAATCGATTTCATGCCTTAAATTTTAATATTAAGTCCTAATTCATAGATATTTGCAAACGGATAAGCCAACCCTCGTTCGCGCTTTATGGTGGATAGGTGCAAGAATTGTCCCATCGAAAAAGTTAAACGAGCATATTGTATATGAAGCAACTGGCACAAACCATTTGGAACATCATAGCCCAACATGAGCGATGTGCCGTCTAAGGCGTACTCTTTTTTAACAAATCGTGATGTAGGAGGGGTTATCTCTTGCGCTGCAATATGCTTATAAAGTGCGTTGTCGCCAGGAGTTTGCCAACGATTGTAGAACGCTCTTCGGTCTACATTGTGCATTGGATTGATGCCTTCCACCTTGTTTGCCAATGTTGCGTTGTAAATGGTAGCTCCTAAACGATAGGTAAACGATACCGACAGACTGAAATTGCCAGCATTGGCAGCCAAACCGAATGCGCCTTGCAGGGTTGGAGTTAGGTCGCCAACTACAATTCGGTCGTTATAACTGTAAGTATAGGTTTGCTTTCCGTCTTTCACAACAAATATTTCTTTTCCATTTGCAGGATTGATACCAGCCGAACGCATTACCTTTAAGGCTGTAAGCGACTCGCCTTCAGCATATATAGCAACAGGCAATTTGTTAGATTGCTTTGCGTTTTCTGCATTCTGATTTCTTAAATAATCGCTTATTTTCACAATGCGGTTGCGGTTGTGGCTTGCTGTAACGTATGCGTTCAGTCCCCAAAACTTACCATCTATGATTCTACCACGCAAAGACAACTCGTAACCACTATTGCGTATTTGCCCTAAGTTTTCTTTTGCATTGGCAAAACCTGTATGCAGCGGTTTAGAAACGGTCATTACCAAATTGTTGGTTGTATTCTTATAAATATCGAAAGACCCACTAAGGCGGTCGGCAAACAAACTAAAGTCTAATCCGAAATTGGCTTTTGTGGTGCGTTCCCATTTCAAATTTGGATTGACCAAAGCCACAGGCATAGCTCCAATTTCATTGTTATAAATGTAATTGGCGTGGTAGCGGTAGGCTAATTGGGCTTGATACGGACTGAAACTAACATTGCCCACAGTGCCAATACTGGTTCTGATTTTCAGTAAGTTAATGGGTGTATTCTCCAAAAAACGCTCTTTGTGTAAATTCCAACCTAAGGCTATCATGCTAAAAGGGGCGTAACGCTCTGATGTTCCAAACTTTGACGAACCTTCACGGCGGAACGATGCGTCAATAAAATATTTGTTTTCAAAGATATATTGCACATTCAAATAGCCGCCAAACATTCTCGCTTTGTCTTTTCCACCCTTTGGTGTGCTGCCTTCGGCAAAGGCTGCTGCTTGCGAAGCATGGTCTATTTTGTCGGAAAGTATGCCTATTGCCGTAAAGCCATTGCTTTCATTTTCAGTTGCTTGAAGGTTCAATCCCAATGTAGCAATTACTTGATGAGCCTTAAAAGCCTTTGACCAAACTGCAAAAGCATTGGCAGAAAAATCAGTAGCATTGCTGTGCAGAATGTCAAAACTTCCACGTTTTGCCTTGTCGGTATAATTAAATTTTACGGAGCGTGGCGAAAAGAATGTTTCGTTATCGTTTTGTGTTTGGGTCAAAGCTATTGTTCCTTCCAAACGCAAATGTTTTACAACGTTCCAACGCAGTTTAGCACTGTTGGAAATTACTCTGCTTTTCTGTTCAATATAGCTGGAAAGGGTCTTTTCGTAAATGGGATTAGCCATGCCAAAAGCCAACTCCGTATTGAGTTCACCGTGGTTATTGTAAGGCGCATCATAAGGATTTAATTGGGCATAATCGGCAAAACTTCCGTAAGGAACATCATGGCTTTGTCCACTTTCTATGCGTGCTGTGTATTGCAAGAATAATTTTGAGAAATCGCCGTAGGTTAAATTCACTCTAACGGAAGCATCTCGGCGGTCGCTTTTGTCCATAACGCCTCGCACATCGTTAATACCTGCCATGAGCGTATAGCGGAAAAGTGGCGTACCCCCCATAACGTTCACGTTGTGGGTTTGTGTCAATCCTGTGCGCAAAGGTATTTTCAGCCAATTTGTATTGATGCCTGCCTTTACTCTATCCAACTTTTCGTAATAATCTTTTTGGCGTTTTACGTCTATATCGCTGCTACCTGTGAAATTTCCGTACAAGCCAGCTTTGCGCTCAAACTCTAACTTTTCGGCTGCATTGAGGAGGTTATAATCCGATAAATCGGCTACACTTATTTGAAAACGATTGGTATAATCGACATCTAATTTGCCGATGCGAGTAGGCAAAGAGGTTATGACAATGACACCATTGGCTGCTTTTGAACCATAATAGGTTGTGGCTGCCGCATCTTTTAAAACCGATATTTGAGAAATGGTAGAGGGTTTCAAATTGAAAACTACACGCACATCAACTTCTACACCATCAAGAATGAACAGTGGAAGATTAGTGCGGTCGCCCTCAATAAAGCTGCTTCGCCCACGAATTACCATATCGGGCAACTTGTTAGGGTCAGCTCCAAAGTTATTATTAGGTGTTAATTCAAAACCAGGAACATTGTTTTTTATCAGTTCCAATAGGTTTGTATTGACCTGACTCTTGAGTGTTTTGCTATCAATGGTAAAAACCGAACCTGTATATATTTCCTTTGGTTTATTAACATAGCCTGTAACGACAACCTCATCGAGTGTTTCTTCGCGTACAGAAAGTGTGTCTTTGCCTGTTTGTGCAAAACAGGAAAGACTCAAAAAGAGAGAAGATATGGCGAGAAAACCATACTTGTTCGTTCGATTTCTTAATGTCATTATAACCTCTGTAGCTAATTCACTCATTTAGAATTGCAAAATTACTATAATGGGAACATTATGGCAATACTCAAAATTTATGATTTTAGAATAGATAATGATTTGTAAAAAGTAACGCTAAAACAACTACGCTTTAATGATATTATTGCCTATTTTGTTTTTAAAACAATACTATTAAGGTTTTAAAACACGATTATTTAATTTTGTCATGCTGTATTTTTCTGTTTTGAATATGTAGTTTTCCCTTACAAGTCTACATTATTAGGTATCCGAAATTTATGGAATTTAGAACAAACGCTATTTTAGCTCATTTTAAAACCCATTGTTTTGACCTTCAAAACCTATTGTTTCGAGGTTCAAAACCTATTGTTTTAGGCTGCAACTAATCAGCGAAAATGAAGAAATATCGAAGTTGGTGCAAACAGACTGATAATGAGTAGGAAACGGAATAATTTGCATAGAAGTGCTCTTTTCAAAAAGGGCAGGAATATGCAGATTTAGGCAGAAGTTCAGTTACTAAACCGTTACCCGATTTCGTCATAGGTAACGATGGAGTAATGTTCGGTAACTGAATTATTTTCGCTCGTGTGGCTGTTGCTACGGTCGGCAGTTTTCTGCATAAGTGATGAACGCTTTGAAATTGGTATTTTTGCCACAAAACATCAAAGCGTATGAAAACAGAAAAAATGAAGGTGTTGCTCTACCTCAAAAAGAGCGGTCTGGACAAGTCGGGCAAGGCTCCGATTATGGGACGCATTACCATTGGACGTTCCATCGCCCAGTTCAGTTGCAAGCTCTCCTGCAATCCTGACTTGTGGAATCCCCGTGAGAGCAGAATGGACGGAAAAAGTCGTGAGGCGGTGGAGGTGAATGGCAGGTTGGAGAACTTGCTGCTGTCCATTCAGTCAGCCTATCAGTCTTTGCTTGCAAGATGTTGCCCATTTGACGCAACCGATGTGAAGGAACAGTTTCAAGGCAGTGTGCAGACACGGTGCATGCTCATCGAAAGGCTTGATATGCTCATAAAGGAGAAAGAAAGTCATGTCGGTGTAGACCTCAGAAAAGAGTCAATGGCAAGCTATCACTCCACGAGAATCCACTTGCAGGAGTTCATCCAAAAGAAGTATAAGGTTTCAGACTTAGCTTTCTCACAACTGACAGAGAACTTCATCCATGAGTTTCAGCAGTACTTCTTGGGGGAGTGTGGATTTCAGGAGAGCTCATTCTACAATGTCGCCACCCATTTGAAAACAGTTTGCAGGCAGGCTTACCGTGAGGGGTTGGCAGACATCCTGCTTTTTGACAAAGTCAAAATCAGCAAGGGTAACAAGAAACTCCCCAAAGCACTTGACAGAGGAGCATTTGAGAAGTTAAAGACTCTCCACTTTGAGGAATTGGAGGAGGAAATGGAAACGGCAAGGGATATTTTCCTCTTTGCCTGTTATACGGGTGCTGCGTATTGTGATTTGATGGAACTGGACAAGTCCCATCTTGTGCGTGATGACGAGGGTAGCCTTTGGCTGAAGTTCAACCGTCAGAAGACAAGTGTGCCTTGCCGTGTCAAACTGTTACCCGAAGCCATACGGCTGATGGAGAAGCTCCACAGCGATGAAAGGGAAACATTGCTCCCTTTCATGGGATATACCACTTACCAATCTTATTTGAAAGCCCTGCGGCTTCGTGCAGGCATCTCGTTTCCTTTTACCACACATACGGCAAGGCACACATTTGCCACGCTCATCACGCTTGAACAGGGTGTACCCATTGAGACCGTGAGTAAGATGCTGGGGCATTCCAACGTGAGCATGACCGAGCGTTATGCAAAGGTAACACCGCAGAAACTCTTTGAGGAATTTGACCGTTTCCTTTCTTTCACTGAAGATATGCAGTTGACTATTTGACCATTTCTTTCATTCAACATTGTTTTATAGCTAAATAACACATGAACAATTCAATCAAGACCATTATGAGAAGTACATTCAAGATACTGTTTTATATCAACAGACAGAAGATAAAGGCAGACGGCAATACTGCCATTCTCTGCCGTATCACCATCGACGGAAAGAATACCGCCATTACCACAGGAGAAGAGTGTAAATTCTCCGAGTGGAACACCAAGCAGGGTTTGACAACCAACAAGAAGACCAATCAAAGAATTAATGAGTTCAGGGATTTGGTGGAAAAGACTTATCGGGATATTCTTGTAAAGGATGGAGTGGTAAGTGTGGAGCTTGTAAAGAACTGTTTACAGGGTATTGCCACCAATCCGACCACGCTCCTTGCCATGAGCAGGGCGGAACTCCAAGCAGTCAAGGAAAATGTTGGCAGATCAAGGGCAGAGGGAACTTATCTGAACCTGTTCTATTCTGACAGAAATCTCCGTGAATTTGTAGAAAACAAAGGAGTACAGGACATACCCATCGGAACAATTACAGAGGACTTGTTCGAGGAATACCGCTTCTTTCTCAAAAAGCGTGGACTGAAAGCATCTACCGTCAACAGCAACCTCTGCTGGCTGAGCCGACTAATGTTCCGTGCTGTCAGCAAGAGGATTATCCGCTGCAATCCGTTTGAGAATGCCAAGTATGAGAAAGAGGAAAAGAAGATACGCTTTCTGCAAAAGAGCGATGTAATGAAACTTATGGCAATGAAGATGAACGACAGAGAAGCGGAGCTGGCAAGACTGATGTTTGTCTTTTCCTGCTTCACAGGCTTGACTATCTCAGACATGGAGAATTTAGAAAACAAGCATATCCAAACGACAGCGGACGGACAGAGGTATATAAGAAAGGAACGTCAGAAGACCAAGGTTGAGTTCATCGTACCATTACATCCCATTGCGGAAGCCATCATCAGCCATTGTCGGAAAGAGCGGGAAAGAAGCGAGGAACAGCAGACGGTGAAAGAAAAAGATGACCACTTTGTCTTTCACCGTAATTGTAGCCGTAGTGTCATGGATGCCAAACTGAGCATCGTGGGAAAGGCTTGCGGTATCCGCCAAAGACTTTCCTTCCACATGGCAAGACATACATTTGGCACGATGAGTCTGAGCGCAGGTATTCCTATTGAGAGCATAGCCAAGATGATGGGGCATGCTTCCATATCAAGCACTCAAGTTTATGCGCAGGTGACGGACAACAAGATTTCGGAGGATATGGACAGGCTTATTGCCAAGCAATCGGCAAAAGAAAAGGAAACTTCGGAGAGAGAGGCTTGTGAACCTTCGGATATTGTAACCTGTAAAATGGAGGAAACGGCATGAAGACAATCAATAATCCCAAAAGAAAAGTAAGCGTAACCAATCAGCGCAGTTATTTCGACTGGACTGATGGAATGCAGGTTGTTCGCAGGGGGAATGGCGAAATTGCCATGACGGAGAGTGAACTTGTGAAGTTCTTCGGGGTAACATGGAGGAAACTCAACCATAGGCTTCAGACAATTATGAAATCTTCCAACCTGCATCCCGATGAGAGGGTTGCAGGTGAGGAAGTTATCAAGAAGGGAAAGACCGTAAGTTATTCACCATTCTATCCCCTTCTTATTATCATCGCACTGTCCTTTCTATTGAACAGCATGGAAGCGCATTTGTTCAGAATGTACATCAGTAGAAGATTGCAGACAGAGGCTGTCATTGTAACGCCAATCTTCCTGTTGGACAATACCAAGAACTGATAAATATATTTCTTTTTCTTTCACTGATTATATCTTACTACATAACTACAATAAAGGATAAAGCGGTGAAAGAAAAAGGATTAACTTGTAGTAAAGTACTCGAAAATAATGGTACTACGCAGTAACTACATTTGCCTTTCTCTTTCATCGCTTTATTACGGATAAAAAGGAGATTATATGCTGTTTGTTATTTGCTTGACAATTCTTTGAAGCACGCTTTCATTGTTTACGAGTATGGATGTTGTGCCTGTCATTCCCTTGATAGTTTTATACCTGCAATCCGTTATCTTTACCTGTGCCGTGAACACACTACCTTTTGCTGTTTGTCGGGGTGTATGCGATGTGGCGGTTATCGTA
The DNA here is from genome assembly GCF_900454955.1 of Prevotella disiens. NCBI lineage: Bacteria > Pseudomonadati > Bacteroidota > Bacteroidia > Bacteroidales > Prevotellaceae > Prevotella > Prevotella disiens. The sequence goes on from NZ_UGTL01000001.1 coordinate 986,532, forward strand.
CCATTGGCTGTTCCGTATGTTTCGACATCGTAGCCCTCAAATTCTATGTTTGCCGTCATTCCTTTTGTTACCCAATTCACATATTTATAGGGAATGTCTATTGTTCCTTGATGTTCGTCTGCCATCTCAATCCTTGCACTGATGGTCTCAGGATAAGGGATAAAGTATGCACCTGTCAGCAGTCCCAATATCACAATGGTGATAATCGTGATACCATAACGGACTATCCTTGATGGTATCTCGCCAATAATATGCCTTACCTTCTCGCTGCGGAGTTCTATCTTATTGTCTACCATAATATTCCTTCCTGCTGTTAGTTGCCCAATTCCAATTGATTCTTCACGAGGTTATAATATGCGCCTCTCTTTGCTGTGAGTGTTTCGTGGTTGCCTGTTTCCACTACTTTACCTTTATCTAATACCACAATCTGGTCGGCATTCTTCACCGTACTTAGTCGGTGTGCCACGATAACTACCGTCTTACCTTTATAGAACTCGTCCAGATGTTCCACAATCATACGTTCGTTGTTGGCATCGAGCGAGTTGGTAGCTTCATCAAGGAAAATATAATTAGGGTTCTTGTATACGGCTCTCGCTATCAAGATGCGCTGTTTTTGTCCCTGACTTAAGCCCACACCATCGCGCCCAATCTTGGTGTTGTATTTTAGGGGCAGCCCCATCACATAATCGTGAATGCAGGCTATCTCGGCAGACTTCTGCAAACGCTCCTTATCTATCTCGCCGTCATCTACGGCAATGTTACGTGCTATCGACTCCGAAAAGATTACTCCATCTTGCATCACCACACCACATTGCCTGCGCCACCACTTCTTGTTGAGCGTGTTTACATCGGTTCCGCCAATAGTTATTCGACCGCCCAATACGGGATAATAGCCTAACATGAGCTTGATTAGCGTGGTCTTTCCGCTACCCGACGCTCCGACAATGGCTGTTACTTTGCCTTTAGGGATTGCGAGGCTTACATCATCTATGATAGTTTTCAGTGCGTGAGGGTCGTACTTGAAGTTTACACTTTCAAGTTCTATGCCTTTGTTTTCTTCTTTCACTGAGGTTTCCAATCCTTGCTTTCCGTTCTCATCGTCCATACGGTGGATTTCGTTGATACGCTCTAGGCTTATCTTTACATCTTGTACGGAGTAGAAGAAACTCATTAACTGCTCAACAGGTGAGTTGAGTTGTCCGATGATGTACTGCACGGCAAGCATCATACCCAGTGTGAGCTGTCCGTGAATGACAGCTGTTGCTGCCACCACGGTGATGACAATATTCTTCAGTTCGTTGATGAATATGCTGCCAGCTTCCTGCGTTTGTTGGAGCTTTAGCGATTTCATCTGTACACCGAAGAGGTCTGCCTGCACATCCTCCCATTCCCAGCGACGGCGATGTTCGCAGTCTTGGAGTTTTATCTCCTGCATGGAGGTGATAAACTCGTAGGTCTTGTTGTTGTTGATGGCTTGCTGCTCGAAAAGTTCGTAGTCGAGAACCTTTCTGCGCCTTAGGAAGAGCGCAAGCCAACCGCCATAAAGCAGACTGCCGAGCATGAAAATGGCGAAGATAAGCCAATTATAGGATAACAATACAATGCTGAATACCACAAAGGTAAAGAGCGAGAACACAATACTGAGTGTTTGTTGTGTCAGGAACGAGTTTACACGGTTGTGGTCGCCCATACGCTGCATAAGGTCGCCCATTAGTTTAGTATCGAAGAACGACATGGGTAGCTTCAGGAGCTTGATAAAGAAGTCGCTTACCAATGAAATGTTTATGCGCAGCGAGATATGCAGCAGCAGCCAACGACGGATAAAATCAATAGCGGTACGGCTCACCGTAAGCATCAACTGTCCCAAGAGAATCAACCAGATAAAGCCGATGTTTTGGTTTTTAATGCCCACGTCCACGATGGATTGTGTGAGGAAAGGCAGGATAAGCTGCAGCAAGCTGCCCACGAGTAAGCCTAAAATTATCTGTCCGAAATACTTGCGATATTGCTTGATGTAACCAAAGAGGAACTTAAACGAGCGTTCCTCTGTTGGCTGTTCATTTGTCTGTTTTTCATAAAAGGCAGGAGTAGGTTCTAAGAACATCGCGATACCCTTTTCCTCACCGCCCGATTGAGTACTAATCCAATGCTTCTTAAACTCCTCAAGATTGTACTTTATAAGTCCTTTTCCAGGGTCTGCAATGTAGAAAATCTTGCCTTTCTTTACCTTATATAGCACCACAAAGTGGTTTTGATTCCAGTGGAGGATACAGGGAGAAGATATTTTCTTTATTCCTTTTATATTAACTTTCCCACAATTACTTTTTATTCCTAAAGCAAAAGCTGTATCCCTGATGCTAAGCATAGAAACGCCCTCTGCCGTTGTATTGCACAGGCTGGAGAGATAATTTGTGGAATACTTTTTATGATAGTATTCACAGATCATCTGTAAGCATGCTACACCGCATTGCATGGAATCATGTTGCTTTATAAATACAATATTCATTATAGTCTATTTAATTCATTACTTGATTTTTCCCCTTTGTATTTATTTTTAGATGGATTTATCTGATAACTTGCAGTGAAGGTAAGCGTACATCTATTGGCATCGTTCCATTTATTCAAAATGATATTATTGGTGTTTTTACTCCATTTTTCACGACTTGTATTAAATAAATTATTAACTGCTAATTTTAATCGTAACTTTTCGTTAAAAAATTCTTTTACGCAATAAATATTACAATCGAAATTTTGAGAATAATAAGCTAAGTCTGTATCTAAATTTCCACATGTATTAAAGCTCATATTTACTCCTATTTGGAAATGTTTAGGCAGAGTTATTATATTATCCAATAGAAAAGAATAAATGGGCTTATTATATTTACTGTTATTGTATACCAAAAAAGGTTTTGTAAAATCTATTGTAAATGATGGTCTCCATATTTTAAACCATATCGGTGAATAATATAAAGCAATATCAAAGGTTTGATTGCTTCTTATATTCTGAGTATGAAAAATAGCAATGCTATCACTTCCATTGTATCTGTCGTAAACGTACATCGTACTATTCTTCATCATCGAATAATTTGCCATTACTTGTAAATCTTTCCACCCTAATGAAAATGAAAGCATATTAGTTTTTTGTGGTAAAAGGTTAGGGGTTCCACCTTCATATTCATAGGGATTATTATACTCAACAGAATTTCTTAGCATAAAATAACTTGGACGTAATGTCATATAACGGTATGCAAGGGTCATCTGTACATTATTGTTTTTGTAATTAATGACAGCAGAAGGATAAAAGCCCTTATCTCTCTGAGAATCTTTCGTTGAATAATTGCTATTGTTATAATAATTAAAATTCATATATTCAAACCTGATCCCCATACTTATATCCCAGTGCGCACCAAAAGATTTTTCATATTCTGAGAAAATTGAATACAGCTGTTGTTTAGCTACATTGGAAGTAGGTGATAGGCTATTTCGCAAGGTTGTACCATCTAGTATTGAATAACGATTTTTGTTTGTAGTAAAAGCTCCATCAGTTCCAGATGTCAAAGTTCCACCAACCAAAGGGCTTATTACCTTTGCCCGATAAGCATATAGCATATTATTACTATGATTCTTTGAATGGATTTCTTGGCTTGTAAGAAAATAATCTTGGTTATTCTCATTAGATGAGTTCATATAATCAAAATCAATCTTGAGATATGCGTCTTTTGTGAAATAATAAGAGAAATAACTATTTATATAATGACTGTATAAGACCGATTTTCTTTTATCGTTTGACATAAAACCTCTTACGTGTCCCAAATATTTAACTTCCACATAATCATCAGTCGTGAAAGTTTCATCAGGTACAGAAGTATACTTGTATATAGCACCCATAGCCACCTTATCTCTGTGTTCGTAATTAAGCCCTACTGATCCGTTCCAAGAGAATGCGTTAGTTTGCATATCCATATTCTCATTTACCTGCCGAGTTAATAAACTTCGATCTGAGAGCTGCTTAGCTTCAGCTGATGTTTGATTATATCGCAAATCCGCAAAAACGTCAAATTCTTTCTTTCGATATTTTATGTTTAGTCCACTATAATGAGACAACTTGCGCTCCATGCTTAAACCTGCATTAGCAAAACAGCCAATTCCTTCTCCTATTGGTTTTTTTGTGATTATTTTTATCACAGCACTTATTGTAGCGTCATACTCCGCTCCGGGATTGGTTATAATTTTTACTTGTTTAATATCCGAAGAATTTATTTGATTCAATTCGCTTTGATTCCGCACCAATCTATTATTGATAAAGATTAAAGGCTTTCCCTTACCCAAAACACTAATATTTCCATTCTTATTTATAATAAAGGGAAGATGAGATAACACATCTAAGCCATTACCAAGTTTAGCCAATGGTCCAGAAGCAATATTAGCGATGATACCTTTTGATGTATGTAAGTAGGTCTTACCTTTTACTATAACTTCTTTTAAAGTATTTTCATTGGGCTGTAAGAAGAAATTATATACGCTATCTTCAGGCACTATTTGCCTAAATTGGGTATTGCAGCCAATGTAACTTACTTTTATAATACCGTTGGGTATGTTGTTTGGAATTATAAACATGCCCAAAGAGTCCGTAGTGGTTCCTGTTATAAAAGCACTATCAGATGCTGAAAGGATGGTAACATTTACAAACTCCATAGGTAAATTGCTATCTTTTTCTCTTACTATTCCTTTTATTTGTCCAAAAGTACAAAGCGAAAGCATAAATAATTTTATAATCAATATGCTTCGCATCTTATTATTAGTATTCATATAGATTCTGTTTTTTATTGATTTCATTAACATATTCCTGCCACTTACCCTTATTTTTTCTCAATTTAACAATAGCTATTAGAATCTTTTCTATATATTCTCGCTGATATTTACATTTATCAGTATTAGGGGTAAGAGAATATTTTTTAGCTTCATTATCATAAAAAAAACTTTTTGGACAACATTCACATAAATTCTGACACCAACAGTTAGGACATAGTTTTTCCTTGTTATTTATCAGATTAAATAATGGGTAATGGTCTTGTATATGTTTTGAGTTAAAGATATTATCCCCTTTAACATCTCCAAGATTTAAGCTTTCGATTCCAACATCCATATGACAAGGATATATTAGTCCAGATGTTGATACCGCAAACTGTAACCTAGATATTTGGCAAGACTCAAGATGGTGCTTAAAAGAAATAGCCCATAAAATGTCTGTAAAGCATTCTGGTAAATTATCAACGTTTTGAACAGAGAAATCTATTTTATGATTATCTTCTTCAATACTAATTTCATCTACTAAAAAACCTTCAATGTTAAATCTTTTTCGAAAAAACAAAGATATATCATCTTTTGTAATATTCTCTTTAATATGCTGCTTTGTATAGGTAGCTTCGTATTGAACCTTTACACTAGGAATATGCTTTATATAATCAATGAACTTTGCAATCCTGTTATATGTACCTTTTCCTTGTTTATCAACACGATTACTGTCATTTATTTTTTTTTCTCCATCGATACTAACAGTGATAAACGTTATATATTTTTTTATAACACTAATTAATCGTTCATTCCAAATTGTTCCATTCGTTATTATGCCAAATTTAGGTAATTCTTCAAGTGATTTATCAAATTTATAGTTATAAAATAACGAGCATAGATACTCCATGACATCAACATTAATACATGGTTCTCCTCCAAAAAAAACAATTTTCTCAATGTGATGAAAATTATTAATACAAAAGTCATAAAATTCTTTGCCGTTTCTTTTGTCATCAAATGACGATGTAAATTGTAATTACCGCCATTCGCATAGCAATATTTACATCGAAGATTGCAATCATTTGAAATATGTAGTGTTATTCTATGAATAGCCCCTTCTTTTATTTCTTTTCCTTTTTCTTTGCAAAGAAGGTTTTTGGTAATAACCTTATTGAGGCTTACTAGTAGCTTTTTTATATCTGCTTCTAGTATATTTTTTTTAAGCGAAATCTCTGACAAAGAAATCCCAGATTTGATCATCTCAAGTATCTCTTTGATATGGTCATTGATACTTATTAAAGTATAAGAAGGATAATGAAAAAGTATAGTTTCATTATCTTTTGTTATAATATGAGTTTCTTTAAGGTTCACCATTTGTTTTATTTTTAAGAGGTAAATCAAGATAGCTTGTCATAAAATCACAAGCTACCTTGATATTGATATAAAGTACTTAAGGATTAGTTGTGCCTGTACTTGTAGAATCCGTAGGGGTAGAAGGGGTACTTGGTTTTCCATTACCACAACTGCATTGATGGCCATTAGCACCAACAATTTTAATTCCAAACTTACCACCAACAATGGCATCCAATTCTGTAGGTGCGAGTTCCTCTACATTAAGAACTTCGCTAAATGAAAGTGTATTATTCATTTTGTAATTATTATTATATTTTGTCTACTCTTATAGATTTTCGACTTTTTCTCCTTTTAAATTACAGTGAGGTCTGTTTTTATAATCTTGTCGACTTGATTATTTCTGTTGCAAATATATTTATATCTCCAAATTATATCGTTACACTTTTGTGTAATTCTGAATTTGTTGTCTGAAATATTACACAAAAGTGTAATCATGCTGCCTTGCAAAGCTCACCATATTTGGAAAAGAAACCCTTGATACCTCTTTTACTGGAACATACAGGAACGGTCTCTGATGTAAGGTAGTCTATGGGTTTCCCTATTTGGTGTGTGCCAAATCCCAAGCCCTTCATTACTTTCAATAGTTTGCTGTCAATCTCTGCAATCATATAGCTGTACTTATCCTCAACTATCGGCTTTACTGCCAATGCCATTAACCGCTTGAATAAAGTCAATGTGGATATTCTCGAATCCTTTACAACGGCAAAGCGTCCGATATGCCAAAAACTATATTTACTTTCCTGATGAATAGCATTCAGCGGGTTTATCCCATATATTTTTTCGATAGGAAGAGTCTTGTGCTTATCCCAATGAAAACTCCTGATGCAGCCAATTATATTCCCAAAGGCATCCCTTGCAATATAGATATGAGATTCGTTATCATACAGATATTCCTCTTCTTCAAGCACTGATTTGATATCTTCATTTATTTCTTTCTCTGTAAATGAAGATAAGTGATGGGAGTAATTTTCCCTGACTACAAACTGTGCTATTTCCAACAGACTCGTTTTGTCTGCCATGAAGATAGCGTAGTCCTTAAATGTTGCAATCTGTTTTTCCATAATGCTTTTTAATTCTTGATTTATACGGCAAAAATACTTCCTATGCAAATATCATCTATTACACTTTTGTGTAATTTGGCATCTCTCTCTTTGTTTTTTACACTTTTGTGTAATCTTTTTGCAGTATTCCGCATTAAAAATGTACTTTTGTAGTGAAATATATCAGAGAACCTTAACACGTTTAGCATATATGACAGACATAAAAGATTTTTTTATCGCATCAAATACCGTACGCAATGCACCAGATTATGACTCACATGTATTATCTACATTAGTACAAACGTTAGAGGCATTTGCACGTGTGACTTATCAGAGCGTTTACTTGATAGACTATTACAGGCAGGAGTTTCTTTATGTGTCGGACAACCCTTTGTTTCTTTGTGGGCATACGGCAAGGGAGGTGAAGGAATTAGGGTACAGTTTTTACTTGAAACATGTGCCGGAGGAGGAACAAAAAATGCTCGTGGAGCTGAACAGCAGTGGTTTTAAGTTCTTCGATACTTTCGACAACGTTGATAAATACCAATGCTCTATGTCCTATCATTTTCATCTGAAGAGTGGAACGAGGAGCAAACTAATCAATCATCAGCTTACTCCTATACTATTAACCGATGAGGGCAAGATATGGATTGGAATGTGTGTCGTGTCTCTGTCTTCGCATAAAACAGCTGGACACGTTGAGTTTCACAAGAATGGACAACAGAAATATTGGAAATACTCTTTCGAGGGACATCGGTGGCAGGAATATATTAGTGTATCGCTTAAAGAAGAAGAGCTTGAAGTTCTCAGACTATCTGTGGCTGGTCTTACGATGGCAGAAATTGCAGACAGAATGTGTCGGTCGTTAGACTCCATTAAATTCTACAAACGCCACGCCTTTGAAAATTAGGTGTGGCGAATATTACAGAAGCTATTTCAAGGGCAACCTTAAACAAATTGTTCTGAAAACTATACTTCGCTTATTGCAAAAGTGAGGAGAAATAGAATTTTGGAAAATAGTTCACAGGTTTTCCTGTGGCAAGATTGTACATTGCTGTTGTACACAATCCCGCTGCAATCCAGGATGCTATGGACAGTTGTGGAGGTGGTAGCATTTCGCTTTCTTCTCTATATTGAGTAACGATTTTATCCAGCCACTCCTTTGGCTGATTCCAAAAAGCTCCGTGTCCGGTAACATACTCAGCTACCTTTAATTCAAATCCCTTAAATCCGTCTGACAATTCTGATATGGAGTGTCCCAATGGGTCTGCGATTGTAACAAAACCTGCCCAACCAAAGTTGTATGGGTGCAGTACGGGAATTTTTCTTTCTTTGCATATTTCATCAAAGACGAATGGGGTCTTATCCTTAAAGTCCAAGGCATTGATAGCCACATCATGTCCATTCAGCATCTCTTCGATGTTATCAGGAGTCAAGAACTCTATATGGAAATCTATCTGTGCATCAGGATTGATGCTTAGCAAACGCTCAGCCAAGCACTCTGCCTTGTATCTACCAATGTCATCCTCCGTATAGTTCTGCCTGTTAAGGTTGCTTCTCTCAACCTTATCACCATCGGCAATTGTAATATGCTCGAAACCAAACCGCAAAGCACATTCAGCCACGATACTACCAATGCCTGCACCACCAAGGAATATGTTATAATCCTTAATCAAACTTTGTTCCTTCTCGCTCACATAGAGCCTGTTTCTACTGTATCTGTCTTCCATAACTACATATTTAATTTGTGACAAAAGTAAATGCTTAAACACACACATGCACTACACAAAAGTGTAAAAAACTCTCATTCCACTGATTATTTTAGATTTTATAACATATTCAGAGCGTGATATGCTATTCCTGATAATGTTCGTCTAATAATCTCTCCAAGTCCGACATCTTATAGAGTATCTTCCCTGCGAATTGCGTATAGGGGATAACTTTCCTGTCCCTATAGTCCTGCAAGGTACGAGGGCTGATATACAGCCGCTCACATACTTCCTTGCTCGTTAGGAAATGCTCACCGCCAAACAGCGGTTTATGTGTCTGTGCCACTTCCTTTATCCGTCTGTTGACTCCTTCAAGTGCGGACAGCACCCCCTGCATATCATCCGCTTCCATGTTCAAGTCCTTTACTGATTCCATAATATCCTTCTCTTATTTGTTATTCTTTATTCTGTCTGTTTTCGATTTCTCCGATTTGCTTTGGAGCAATAGCTCCACATCCTCACGCCTGTAATAGCACTTATGCCCGATTTGCGAGAAAGGCAGCACGCCTGTATCTCGATAGTGCTGCAATGTGCGCTTGCTGATGTTAAGCAACTTGCACACATCACCGTTGTGCAGCCAATCGGTATGCTTGCTTTGTTCTCCAAATGCCTTATGGCAGGTTTCAGCAAGGCTAAGTATCTCATTTCTGAGCCTTGTCCAATTTGAATCCGTAATGATAAAATATCCCATAATTCTATTGTTGTTTTGTTTGTAATTCTGTCTTATTGGTATTGACAATACCTTTGCCTGTTTTGCGTATCATTGCACGTTTATGTCTGCAAAAGTATGATGAGTTTATTATACTTCAAAGCAGCAGGGAACAGCAGGGAAATATCGGGAACTTCAAGGAAAAAGACAATGCATTTTATCAGCAGCCGTTTGCACCTTCTTACCCTATTTTTTTTCTTTCACCGTCCGTTGGGTACAAAGATATGGTGCTGTATCTCCTATTCAATCGTTTTTCGCCCAAGTGGCAGCTTGTGACACTCTTGGTGTGGACAAACGCTACCCTATTTCTGTGCTGATTCTATTGTTTGCAATATTGGTGCTGAATACTGCAAACGTGTGCAGAGGGTACACTTCTACCTCTGTCTTTCCTTGCTATTTTATCTTCTGTTTTGACTTAATTTGGGCTTCAATCAGTCATTTCTTTTCCTGTCTCCTCAAAAATCCGTGCGAACTTTATTGCGAATGAACGCAACATTATGCAAGCACTCTCCGAATGCTTGGAACTTTCATCTTCTCGTAATAACTTCACTCTCTGAAACCAAACCAAGCATATAATGAAGAAGAATGCAGATAAAAGTAAATCGAAGGGAGGAAACAATATGCCTAAGCAAAGGAAGACTTCCTCCAAAAACGGTGAGATAGAAACTTATCTCTCCTCTTATTATGAGTTCAGATACAACACGGTGTTGGGAAGAACTGAATACAGGGGCAAGGATGATACTCACTTCTCAAAAGTGGGTCGCTATGAAATCAACACGCTCCGCAGGGAACTTGATAACTATGTGGGCATCGTTACTTCTTCCGACAATCTCTATTCCATCATAGAAAGCAGCTTCTCTCCACGTATCAATCCCATACAGGAGTATTTCAAGGGATTGCCCTTGGTGGATATTGATAATAGCAGTGGTAATAACAGTGGCAATAGCGATAGTTATGCTTATGGCAGTAAGAGTAATGGTAATAATGAAAACAATAGCTGTTGTGATATTTCTTCCCTTTCATTGAAAGCCATTCCCGAATTGGCAAGTTGCGTAGTTGTGCGCAACTCTGACAAGTGGCTGCCATACCTTACCAAATGGCTCGTGGCAGTGGTCGCCAACGCCATGGACGACCGTGAATGCCGTAACCATACCTGTCTTGTACTGACAGGCGAGCAGGGCAAGTTCAAGACAACTTTCCTTGACTTGCTCTGCCCACCTGCCCTGCATGGTTACAGCTACACGGGAAAGATATATCCGCAAGAGAAGGACACGCTTACCTATATAGGGCAAAACCTCATCGTAAACATTGACGACCAGCTCAAAGCCCTCAACAAGCGTGACGAGAACGAACTGAAAAACCTCATCACCTGTCCGATGGTCAAGTACCGTATGCCTTACGACAAGTATGTGGAGGAACATCCACATTTGGCGAGTTTCGTTGCATCGGTAAATGGTAACGATTTCCTTACCGACCCCACAGGCAGCAGACGGTTTCTGCCCTTTGAAGTGCTTTCCATAGATATTGAGAGAGCAAAAGCTATCTCGATGGACAATGTTTATGCGGAAGCCAAAGCCCTGTTAAAGTCAGGTTTTCGCTATTGGTTTGACGATGACGAGATTGCCGAACTATATAGAGAGAGTGAAGACTTTCAAGTACAAACTGCAGAGATGGAGCTTTTGTTGCGTTGTTTTGAAAAGCCAACGGAGGATGAAAGTTATTCGTTAATGACCACTACGGAGATACTCACTTATTTGGGTATTTATACTCACCAACCACTTGTTGCCAAGCGTATGGGCGAAGCCTTGAAGAAAGCAGGATACATAAAGGTGAGCAAACGAAGAAACGGTAGTAGCCCTATTTATGTCTACAAGATTAGGAAAATCTTGCCATGCCCGCTCCTTCAAACTTGTAGTAGCCAAATGTAGTAGAATGTGTAGTATTGTCTTATACTACAAAGTAATACTGATTATCAATCACTTATTACAAAATAGTATGTAGTAAGAAGAAAGATGAAAAAGTTTGGAGGGGAAAAACTTTGGAAAAGGTAAAACCACAAAAACAGACAAACATAAATAATTATTATTCAACCCATTAATGTATCAAAACAATGAAAAAAGAAGATTTATCACGTATCAAGCGATACCCCATCGTGGAGTATCTTGAAAGGAAAGGCATCAAGCCTGTACGTAGGACTGCTGCCTATGCCCTGTATTGTTCACCGCTCAGGGAGGAAACGCATCCGAGTTTTAAGGTGGACACAGAGAAGAACCTCTGGATAGATTATGCCGAAGGTAGGGGCGGAAGTATCATTGACCTCTGTATGCGCTTGGAAGGCTGCACGCTATCGGAAGCCATTTGCTGTTTGGAACAAAACGCTTCCGATAATATAACATATAGTTCTCGTAAAGACTTCGTGCCAAATAATTCCCAGCCTGTGATGGCTATAAATGGAGCAAGGAGACTGATAGAAATATCAGACACCCTGCCACCACATTTGCAGGAGTATCTTGCGAGGGAACGCTGCATTGACTTGGAAAAGGCAATGCCATTTCTTAAATGTATCACTTATGAGGTAAGGGGCAGATGTTACGAAGCCATCGGCTTTGCCAATCTCTCTGGCGGCTATGAGCTTCGGGACAATAAAACGTTCAAGGGAACGATAGCTCCGAAAGACATTACTCCTATATTCACCGACAAGATAATAAACCAAATACAGCCAACTTGTGTATTCGAGGGTTTTATGGATTTTCTTTCTTTTCTTTCAATGAAAGAAGAAGTAACAAGTGCCTGCCTTGTGCTAAACTCCGTGAGCAATACCGCCAAAGCAATTCGGTATATGAATGCGCAGGGAATATCTTTCATTCGTGCCTTCCTTGACAATGACGATGCTGGGCGGAGAGCTGTGCAGGAGTTTGCAGGGGCAGGCTTTCATGTTGAGGACATGAGCATACACTACAAGGATTTCAAAGACCTCAACGAGTTTCATGTCAGTCATGTCCGTGAGCGACAGAAGCATAAAGGGCAGATACAGGCACACATGTCGATTACAGACCAAAATCAAAACAAGGAATCAAAACAAGTCAAACATAAAATCAGATAGAGAAATGAAAAAGAAAACAATGATGAATGACAAAGACCTTTCGTGGTTCTTGGACAACCAAGATGATGAAATGGACAATGAGGTAATCCCACAGACGGAAGCACACCCCGTTCCTGTAGAGGAAACAACAACGGACGTAGAAATGAATGAGGACAGTGTTAGTCAAGGAGAAGCGGATATCACTTCTGGGAAATCCGAGCATACACGGCATACTGAGAATATGGCTGTTCAAAGACGTATCAGTGCCAAAATGAGAAAGGAAACGCTTGAAGCCTACAAGCAAGCCTACCTTGTCCCAACAAAACTGAGCAACCGAAAGGCGGTCTATCTAAGCCTAGAAACGCATGAGCGTGCCGACTTCATCGTGCGCAGATTGGGCGACAAGGGCAGCAACCTTTCAAGTTTCGTGGAGAACATCGTGCGCATTCATTTGGAGGAGTATGGTGAGGACATAGAGAAGTGGAGAAAGCTGTGAGGCACAGGAAAAGGGAGCGAGGACTTTTGGGAAAAGGGGCTATTATTCCACTTAAAACCCTCAACCCTTTTTTAGAGAACATATCAACAGACATTTGTCAAACATACTGAATGATGAGAACACCACGAACACAGTTAAACACGGAATGCACAGCATTCACTTTCAAGCAGCAAAACGCCTTGTGCGTAAACGTTTCGTTAGCTGATATTGCAAGACGTCAGTTTGTACCCACAAACTGCGCCCAGCTCCCCTCGTCAGACTATCGGGGAGATAAGACCGTAATCACTCCGTTCTCATCGGTCAGCATTCAGGAATTAAACAACAACAAATCATATTCAATGATTAACTTTCAAGGAAACTTATATGAACAGATACAAAGGAAAAGCTGCCCGATGGCAGCAATGGGATAAGGAAGAACAGAGGATGAACAAGACAGAGTTCATCAAGGTAAGATGCACCTTAGAAGAAAAGCAGCGTATTAAGTCAAAGGCAGAAAGTGCGGGACGGAAATTCTCCGATTATTGTCGGGAAATACTCCTTAACGGAGAAGTAACAGCCGTTCCCAAGATGACCGACAATGAGAGGGAAGCCATTGCCATCCTCCAACATACAGGAAGATTCTATGGGCAGGTTTCCAACCTCATCAAGGTCAAGGACGAAGATTGGCTACATATCACAAAGAACCTCTCGCTATGTGCCAAAGAAGCATTTAAGCGATTTTACGACCCGCATTTTCGTGTGGACGATGAGGTATATAAGGTCTTAAATCTAACAAGAAATGATAGGAAAATGTAAGGCGATAGCGCACGGCAGCACAGCTTTGGACTATATTTTCAGGGAAGGCAAACTCGGTAGTCGGCTTGCATTCCACAATCTTTGCAGCAGAGATCCAAAGACTATCTATGAGGAAATGAAAGTGGTCAGTGACTACAACAGCCGTTGCAGGAACAAGTTTCTCCGTATCGAAATCGGCATCGCACCGCAGGACGAGAAAAAGCTGTCTGTGTCCGAATATATGTGGATAGCCCATTTGTTTGCCAAGCGAATGAGACTTGACAACCACCAATGGGTGGCAGTAACGCACAAGGACACCGACAACACACACATTCACATCATCGCCAACCGTATCAGTCTGTACGGAGAGGTCTATGATACCACTTTTGCGAGCAACAGGGCAGCGAGAGTGGCAGAGGAAATAAGCAGAGAGAAAGGCTTGACTATCGCAAAGGAGGTCAAAACAAACAAAAAATACCAAAAGGAAAAATCTAACCCAACGAGAGAGCAAACAAAGAAAGAGGTACAGCAAATCTGTTATTCCCTGCTTGACAAGTACAAAGGAACAGGTATCACGGGGCATTCCATGTTCCTTTATGAATTGAACAAAAACGGCATTACCATAGAGCGTATGAAGAACAAGCAGGGCAAGGTATATGGCTTGAAGTTCTCATACGCAGGGCAATCCTTCAAGGCTTCCGAAATCGGCAGGGAGTTCGGCTACCATTCCTTGCAGAAGAACTTTGAAGCAACCAACAAGGAAGAACAGAAGAAACCACGCCAAACGATACAAGAGCCAATAGAAAAGGAAGAACAACCTGATAAAGGCTACCAACTTGTACCTAAAAGCCGTTCATACATACCAAAAGCATCAAAAGAAACTCCGCAGATTGCACAGGTTATCGGTACAATGGCAGATGCAGCCATTAGCGCAGCCGATGAAGCAGTGGAAGGATTGGTCGATTTGATTACACCATCCGCACATGGTGATGACTATGCCGAAGCAGCATGGCAGCGTAAACTCAGATACCAAGCCAATAGAAAGAAAAGACGAGGAAGAGGAATATAACCCACAACCAGACAATCAATCAAAAATGCAGAAAGAAGAATATTTCATCAAAAACGCTTGTTATTCGGTAACAAAGTCTTATCTTTGCAAACAGAATAACAAGCGTTCTTTGTTAGGCAGAAAACAGCGAAGCCAAGTAGCTCGCTCGTTTCCAAATCGTTACCTGTTTAGTTGTATCAATAAGGTAACTTCTTTATTTTCAGATAGATATATTTTTATAATTATCTTGAAACGCAAAACAAATGGTTTTAAAAACTAATATGTAATATACTGATTTTTAAATAGTTACAAGATTGTTCTAAATTTCCTGAAATTTTAACGAAAAAGAACAATAAAAGAACATGATTTTATTAAGTCGGAGAGAGGCAAAGAAATTACAAATAAGAATAAATTAATTTCAAGCAAACAATGATACTTTGTAGGGGCGTGATTTATCACGTTCCTAACACCCTAACATTTACTAAGAGGAACGTGATAAATCACGCCCCTACAAAGTATCATTACTTGCTAAAAGTTAGCTATTTTACACTCAGAAAGAGAAGGAAGAAAAACAAAAAAGCCCAACAAGCGTTTGCATGAAACTATCTTGTTGGGCTTTTCGTATGCGTTATTTTGTTGTATCCGACTCTGTAAAATCGACATATTCGCCTTCATCGTCGGCAATAACTGGTTTGCGCTCTTGCTTTTGGCGATGGTCGATGATGGTATTTCCGTCCACTTTTACTTCGTCTTTTAAATCTTCAGGATTGAATCTGCGGCGTACACGGGTTATTTGCTTATAAAATGTATAAGCCACCCAAAGAATTAGGGCTAAGAAAACTATAAAAATGAAGAAAATAAATTTTAGGAAAAACATATTACTTCTTTATAATGTAAGACAAAAGAACGTACCAAGCAATGATGATTGACAATGCAGTAATGCCAAAAATCAAGAGCAAAGGAACGCAAGTTGCCAAAAATATATACTTTACTTGATTGCCTTTCCAACTCCATTCCTTAAATTTGAGTGCAAACATTGGAATTTCGGCTACTAATAGCCACGAACTAACCAATATTCCAGCAAGGAGAACGAAAAGCATTAAAGGATAGTTTTCTATCCATTGACCTCCACCAACAATAAGCGAACTCCAAAATAAAGCGTTAGCTGGTGTAGGCAAACCTATAAAACCTAAGGCTTGACGTTCGTCTAAATTGAATTTTGCCAAGCGTAAAGCTGAAAAAGCAGCCATGATATAAGCTGCAAAAGGAAGTGCTGGGCGCAAAGGTTCAAGTAGGGTAGGATAGTCCATGATGCTCAATTCGCTGAACAAAATAGTTGAAGGTGCTACGCCAAAAGTAATAACATCAGCCAATGAATCAAGTTCTTTGCCAATGGGCGAACTTACGTTTAAAAGTCGAGCTGACATACCATCAAAGAAATCGAAGACAGCTCCTGTAACAATCCAAACAAGTGCCATTTCAGCATTGCCACTAAAAGCAAAAGCAATAGCGATGCAACCTGAAATAAGATTGCAGCAAGTTATCGTATTTGGAATATGCTTTTTAAACGTCATTACCTCTTTATATAGTCTTATTTAAGTTTTGCAATAACAGTTTGGTCGCCTGTTGTAGTTTGCCCCATCTTTACGCAAATTTCAGAATCAATTGGCAAGAAAACATCAACACGGCTACCTAATTTGATGAATCCCATGTGTTCATCAATGAAACATTCTTCGCCCTCTTTTGCGTAGGTAACAATGCGGCGTGCCACAGCACCAGCTATTTGGCGGCAAAGAATGTCTTTTCCGTCAGGAGTTGTAATAATGGTGTCAGCGTGTTCGTTTTCTTCACTTGCCTTTGGCAACCATGCTTTATGGAAATTACCATTAAAATGCTTTGTGAATTTCACTGTTCCATCAACTGGAAACCAATTGGCATGAACATTCCAAAGGCTCATAAAAATGGAAACCATAATACGACGGTCGTGAAAATACTTATTTTCGTCCACCTCTTCTATTACTACGATATGTCCGTCGGCAGGTGCTACAACTATTTTTTCGGTATCTTCTTGGCTAAAATAGCGAATTGGACAGCGATAAAAATTTAATACAATGCCATATATAGTACCAAAGATTGCTATAAAAATCCAAAAAGGAATTTTGGAATCAATGCCAAACCACAGGATTAAAGATATTAAGCCAACTCCTATACCTCCATAAAGAAGTTGGTCTGTGCCTTCGTGATGCAATCTTATTTTCTTGAATTTCTTTTTTATTTTACCCATTTTAGGAGTAGATAATTATACGAATGCAAAGATAAATATTTTTTATTATTCTCACAAATTTTTAATCTTATTCTTTTGGATATGTCAGTTTTTGATTGTATCTTTGAATCTCAAAACGCAATAATAATGGAAGATTACATACATTTACACGTTCACACACATTATTCAATATTAGATGGTCAGTCAAAAGTGCCTTATCTTGTTGATAAGGCTATCAAAAATGGCATGAAAGGTATGGCTATTACCGACCATGGCGTTATGTTTGGCATCAAAGAATTTTCTGATTATTGTGCGTCAATCAATAAGCAACGAAAGAAAAATGGCGAAGAACCTTTTAAGCCTATCTTTGGTTGCGAGATGTATGTAGCACGACGTAGAAAAGAAGATAAGGTAAAGGAAATGCACGATAATTCGGGCTACCACCTTATTGTATTGGCTAAAAACTATACGGGCTATAAGAATCTTATAAAATTGGTGTCGCGTTCATGGGTTGATGGTTATTATTATCGTCCACGAACCGACCGTGAAGATTTAGAAAAATATCATGAAGGACTGATTATTTCAACGGCTTGCTTAGCTGGAGAAGTCCCTCGTAATATTATGAGAGGTGATATTGAAGGAGCAAAAGAAGCCGTACAATGGTATAAAAAGGTGTTTGGCGATGACTTTTATTTGGAACTTCAACGTCATGAAGTAAAAGACCCTACACTAAAAGCCAACAGAGAAGCCTTCCCATTACAACAAAAAGTAAATCATGTTTTGTTGCAATTGGGAAAAGAATTTGGCGTGAAATGTATTTGTACAAACGACTGCCACTTTGAAGATAAGGAAACTGCTGAGGCTCATGACCACTTGTTATGTCTTTCAACACAAGAGGATTTGAATTCTCCAACACGTATGCGCTACTCTAAACAAGAGTGGTTTAAAACGCGTGAAGAAATGAATGAAGTGTTCCAAGACCTCCCCGAAGTGTTGAGTAACACGATAGAAATTCTTGAAAAAGTTGAGTTTTATAGTATTGATAATGGTCCTATTATGCCTTTCTTCCCTATCCCTAAAGACTTTGGAACAGAGGAAGAATGGCGTAAAAAGTTTACAGAACAGCAGTTGTATGACGAGTTTACAACCGACGAACATGGTGAAAATCAACTCTCACCAGAGGAAGGCGAAGCCGTAATCAAGCGTTTAGGAGGTTACGAAAAGATGTATCGCATCAAGTTTGAAGCCGACTATTTGGCAAAATTAGCTCACGATGGTGCGAAAAAACTCTATGGCAACCCTATTCCAGACGATGTAGAAAAAGCCATAATCTTTGAGTTACACGTTATGAAAACCATGGGTTTTCCTGGCTACTTCCTCATAGTGCAAGATTTTATCAATGCTGCTCGAACAGAATTAAACGTAATGGTAGGACCTGGACGTGGCTCTGCTGCTGGTTCAGTAGTGGCTTATTGTTTAGGAATTACCCGTATTGACCCTCTGAAATACGACCTTCTGTTCGAACGTTTTCTTAACCCTGACCGTGTAAATCTTCCTGATATTGATACCGATTTCGATGATGACGGACGTGGAAAAGTTTTGCAATGGGTAATGGAAAAGTATGGTCCAGAGAATTGCGCCCACATTATTACATACTCTACTATGGCAACGAAAAACTCTATTAAGGACGTTGCACGCGTAGAAGGATTGCCTTTAGATGTTTCAAACAATTTGTGTAAAGCCATTCCAGAGCGTTTGCCAGACGGAATGAAGATGAATTTGAAGAATGCAATAGCTTGTACCCCACGCTTACAAGAGGCTGAAGTGAGCGAAGACGACCGTGAACGCAACACCATTAAGTATGCTAAAATGTTGGAAGGAACGGTGCGTGGAACAGGTATTCATGCTTGTGGATTTATTATTTGTCGTAATCCTATCAGCGAATGGGTACCTGTTTCAACAGCTACAGACCCTGATTTCCCTGACCAAAAAGTACCTGTTACGCAATACGATGGACACGTTATTGAAACAACAGGGCTTATAAAAATGGACTTCCTTGGGCTTAAAACGCTCTCAGAGATTAAGGAAGCCTGCAAAGTGATCAAGCAAACAACAGGCGATATTGTCGATATTGACAATATTCCTATTGACGATGAATTGACATACAAACTCTATCAGAAAGGTCAAACCATTGGAACGTTCCAATTTGAGTCGCCTGGTATGCAGAAATATTTGCGCGAATTGCACCCAACAGTGTTCGAAGACCTCATTGCGATGAATGCTTTGTATCGTCCAGGACCAATGGATTATATCCCAGACTTTATCAAACGTAAACACGACCCAAGTTTGGTAACTTACGATATACCGTGTATGGAAAAGTATTTGAAGGATACTTATGGTATAACGGTGTATCAAGAGCAAGTGATGTTGTTAAGTCGTCAGCTTGCAAACTTTACTCGTGGCGAGAGTGATGCGTTGCGTAAGGCGATGGGAAAGAAGAAAAAGGCTATTGTAGACCAAATGAAACCGAAGTTCTTAAAGCAAGGACAGGAGAATGGTCATGACCCTAAGATATTGGAAAAGATATGGACTGACTGGGAAAAATTTGCCAGTTATGCCTTTAACAAGTCGCATGCCACTTGTTATTCGTGGGTAGCTTATCAAACAGCCTACCTGAAAGCCCACTACCCTGCAGAGTTTATGGCAGCCTTAATGACACGTCGTTTCAGTCAGATTACTGAAATTACGAAGTTAATGGAGGAATGTAAATCCCTTAAAATATCAACTTTAGGCCCTGATGTCAATGAAAGTATGATGGGTTTTGGTGTGAATAAGAAAGGAGAAATACGCTTTGGACTTTCAGCCATTAAGGGAATGGGTACGGGAGCAGCCATTGCTATTGTAAAAGAGCGTGAAAAAAATGGTCCTTATAAGAGCATTTACGATTTTGCAGAACGCATCGACCTTAGCAATGTCAATCGTAAAGCCTTCGAAAGTCTGGCTTATAGTGGTGGTTTCGATAGCTTTGAATTGCAACGAGAGGACTATTTTAGCGTAACTTCAAAAGGTGTTATGTTCTTAGATGCTTTGGTTCGCTATGCGCAATTGTACCAACAAGAGAAAGCCTCTATGCAAAACTCACTTTTTGGAGGTGATGATGAGGTAGAAATAGCACGCCCTGTGGCTGCAAAAAACGAGCGTTGGCCCAGTATAGAAAAGCTGAATAAGGAACGAGAATTGGTTGGTATCTATCTGTCTGCCCACCCTTTAGATGAATATAGTGTTATTTTGAACCACCTTTGCAACACGCACACCGAAGAAATAGGACGGGGTGCCGATTTGGCAGAACTATCTAAACGAGAAGAAATATCGTTTGGTGGTATTATTACGGCGGTGAATGAGCGTTTTTCTCAGAAAACAGGTAAACCATTTGGCTTTGTTACCATTGAAGACTTTGAAGGTTCGGGCGAATTAGCCTTATTTGGCGATGATTGGGCAAGATGGAATGGGTTAATGAAAGAAAATTATACCATTTTTGTAACGGCAAAATGTCAGCCTCGTTTTCGTAATAGTGAAAGTTACGAGTTAAAGGTTCAAAACGTTCAACAACTTTATGATGTGAAAGAAAAACGATTAGAAAAGTTTACCATTAGCATACCTGCAAGTAAGGTTACCGATGAAACCATTTCTAATCTCTCCACTTTGTTAGACGGCAATGAAGGTAACACGCAGTTATACATACAATTGCACACTTCTGAAAACGACTTTGTAACTTTGCGTAGCAAGGGAAAAGGCATAAATATCGACCGAAAACTGCTCGATTATATAGCCGCAGAAGAGGAGATGGACTATTTTATCAATTGACAAAAATAGAGTTTGGCACAAAATTTGAAGATAGAATTATCAAAAAAGAAATAATTGTTTAATTAAAAAATAAAAGAAATGGAAGTAGAAATTACAACCGCGAACTTTGAGAGTTATAAGAATGGCGAATTGCCATTGGTAGTTGATTTATGGGCAACATGGTGTGGCCCTTGCAAAATGGTAGGTCCTATCATTTCAGAACTTGCCAACGATTACGATGGTAAAATCGTTGTTGGTAAATGCGATGTAGAAGAAAACGACGATATTGCTATCGACTTCGGTGTACGCAATATTCCAACTATTCTTTTCTTTAAGAATGGTGAGTTAGTTGACAAGTTCGTTGGTGCTGCATCAAAGGATAAATTAGACGAAAAGTTCAAGGCGTTGCTTTAATTAAAAGCATTTTATAGATATAAAAGCGGTGTTACTTCTATGTGGGGCGGCACCGCTTTTTTGTGCAAAAACGATTAAGAATTTAAAAGTGCCTATTTTGATGAGCAATATAGGCTCTTTTTTAGTTCAAAACAAGGGCTTTTAAAAGTTAGAGGGTGGGGGAGGATAGAAGTTTGTGCTATTTGTATTGATAGAAAAGGTGCAATTCATAAAAAAAAAGATAATTGCCTCCCTATTTTTGAAGTTCTTATAGCTGTTTCTTTGCTTGATAAAATCTACAATGTTCTACGAAATCAGTGTAATACAGGAAGTTCACATATATTATTAAGGAATGTTTTGCTAATTCGTATATTTTCAGTATTTTTGCAATGTAAAAGAAAGATTCCACAATGTCAGAGCAAATTATAAATACCGAGCAGGAATTTAAAGGAATATTAAACGAGTGTGAAACGCTTTTTGCTAAAAAGTTGCACGATTATGGAGCTTCGTGGCGCATTTTGCGTCCGTCATCGCTCACCGACCAGCTATTTATCAAAGCAAAACGCATTCGTTCTGTTGAAATAACAGGTGAAAACCGTGTTGGAGAAGGGATTAGACAAGAGTTTATAGCCCTTATCAACTATGGTATCATTGGGTTAATTCAGTTAGAAAAGCCTTTTGTAGACAGTGTGGATATTACGCCCGATGAGGCAATTGCGCTTTATGAAAAGTATGCAAAGGAAACATTCGAGTTGATGTTAAAGAAAAATCACGACTACGGAGAGGCTTGGCGCGATATGCGTGTCAGTAGTTACACCGACTTAATACTTACAAAGATTGAACGTATCAAGGAAATTGAAGACTTAAACGGCAATACTTTGGTAAGCGAAGGTATCGATGCTAACTACATGGATATTATTAATTACGCAGTTTTTGGAGCAATAAAATTACATGAATAAACTGAAATCTGTTTTAGTAAACATCTGTCGTTTACTGTTGGCTGTTACGTTTATCTTCTCTGGATTCGTCAAGAGTATCGACCCACTCGGCACGCAGTATAAAATAGGCGACTATTTGCAGGCTGCTGGGTTAGCAGGACGAGTGCCAGAATGGATACAACTCATACTCTCAATTGCACTTTCTGGAGCGGAATTTACACTCGGAGTGCTGCTTTTATTAGCAATTCGCCGCCGATTAGTGAGCAAATTGTCGTTTGTTTTAATGCTTGGCATGACTGCGATAACGCTTTGGCTCACCATAGGAAATCCTATTCAAGATTGCGGTTGCTTTGGCGATGCCATACATTTAAGCAATAGTCAGACCTTCATTAAGAACTTGATTTTGCTCGGAGCAGCCATTATTGTAATGCGTTCACCACTTTATCAAGTGCGATTTATATCGAAAATCAACCAATGGATAGCCACTTATTTCACAATGGCATTCATCGTTGTTGTATCATTATTGAGCCTTTACCACCTACCTTTGTTCGATTTTCGTCCTTATTACATCGGACAGAACATTAAAAAAGGCATGGAAATACCCAAAGGAGCAAAGCAAACAAAATATAAAACAACATTTATTTGCACGAAAAATGGGGTTCAAAAGGAATTCGACGAGAACAATTACCCATACAATGACAGTGCTTGGGTGTTTGTAGATACCAAACAAGAAATATTAGAACAAGGATATGAACCGCCTATTCACGATTTCTCAATCACCAATGAAGCAACGGGCGAAGACATAACCGAACAAATCTTGACTAAAGACGGCTATACTTTCCTCTTGATTGCGCCATTCTTAGAAGTTGCAGAAGATAAAAATTTTGGTGATATTGAAGGCGTTTACGAGTATGCAAAGGAATATGGTTACGACTTTTATGGGCTTACATCAAGTACAGACAAGGCTCGTAAGCATTGGAGAGATATCACAGGAGCGGAATATCCTTTCTATACAACCGATGGAACAACATTGAAAACCATCATAAGGAGCAATCCTGGATTGGTATTATTGTACAAAGGAACCATCATAAATAAATGGAACCACAACGATATACCAAAGATTGAACAGCTGAATGCTCCGCTTTCATTATTGAGTATAGGTAGAGAGCCTGAAAGTAATACATGGAAGAAAATTCTGACCATAGTACTTTGCTATCTGTTGCCATTAATCTTGCTCATTATAGCTGACCGCTTTTGGGCTTGGACAAAATGGGTACAGAAACGTGAAGAATGGATAAAAGAAAAGGAAAAATGGCTCATTCATAAAGAACAAAAGAATAAACTATATCAACTTTTAAAACGTAAAAGACACATGAGAAAGAAAATTGTAGCAGGTAACTGGAAGATGAACGAGACCCTGCAAGAAGGTATTGCATTGGCAAAAGAAATCAATGACGCATTGAAAGCTGACAAGCCAAATTGCGATGTAGTAATTTGCACACCGTTTATCCACTTAGCAAGTATTGCTAAAGAGTTGGATATGAAGTTGGTTGGACTTGGTGCTCAAAACTGTGCCGATAAGGAAAAAGGTGCTTATACAGGCGAAGTTTCAGCAGCAATGGTAAAGAGTACAGGTGCAGAATATGTCATTCTTGGACACTCTGAACGCCGCCAATATTATGGCGAAACAGCTGAAATATTGAAAGAAAAAGTACAATTGGCATTGGCAAATGGTTTGAAAATTATTTTCTGCTGTGGCGAAACACTTGAAGAACGTGAAGCTAACAAGCAAAATGAAGTAGTAAAAGCAGAATTGGAAAATTCTATTTTCAATCTTTCAGAAGCTGAATGGAAGAACATTATTCTTGCTTACGAACCAATTTGGGCTATCGGTACAGGCAAAACTGCAAGTGCTGATCAAGCTGAAGAGATGTTGGCATACATTCGTTCTATCGTTGCTGACAAGTATGGCAAAGAGATTGCAGCCGAAACAAGTATCCTTTACGGTGGTAGCTGCAAGGCAAGCAATGCGCCAGAGTTATTCTCTAAACCAAATATTGATGGCGGTTTGATTGGCGGCGCATCATTGAAGGCTGCTGATTTCAAGGGTATCATTGATGCTTGGAAGAAATAAAAATATAAAATCACATAAATCCTGCAAGTCCAAACAATAGTTTTGGATTTGTAGGATTTTATAAATTGAAAGCAAATGAAGAAATTCCTTACCACAATAGTCGTTGTTCTGCTCAGCACATTAGCTGTTAGCGCACAAGGAACTGTGACTGTTACGCATAGTTCGGATATAGACGCATTGGTGAATGGAAACAAAAAAACTGCTAAAACAAATAAAAATAAACCGCAACAGCCACAACAAACAATCAAAAAACCAAACGTAACAACTCCTGGAACACAACGAGTTGTGCCTTATATTGCGCCTCCTACATCAAATTCATCGGGAGAAACGTATCAACGCACTAAACTTGTAAGAAAAAAAGTGCGCAAACCTATTATCGACCCAGTTGATGGAACAGAAACAAAGCACATGGTTATGAAGCGTGTAGCTAAGGGAGTGAAGAAAGTAAGAGGCTTTAGAGTGTTGGCTTACTCAGGTGGTAACACTCGAAAGGCACGCCAAGAAGCAGAAAAATTAGGTCAAAAGGCCAAAGAAATATTAGTAACCGAACCTATTTACGTTCACTTTTATTCTCCAAGATGGATGTGCCAAGTGGGTAATTTTACCAATTACGCACAAGCAAAGAAAGTGATGCGCAAATTAAGAAAGGAAGGTTTCACTCATGCAAATATCATTAGAACGATGGTAACCATACAAACGACCAAAGTTCTTGACGATAATCCAAATTTTGATAATGAATATTGAGCATGAATGATTGATAATTTAGCACGCAACGATTAACATTCCGACTTGAAAGTGCTAAAGAAAAGACAATAAAAAGAGATAAAAAACGATTTAAAAATAAAGAATAAGCAAACCGAATTATGAATTCAAACATAGAATTTCGTGAGGGTTTAGACGAACTTGCGGGACATTACAGATACGTTTTACAGCTTTTGGGCGAAAATCCAGATAGAGAAGGACTTGAAAAAACACCGATGCGTGTGGCAAAAGCAATGCAAGTGCTAACTCGTGGATACACACAAGACCCTCATAAAGTATTGACCGATGCGCTTTTTGCAGAAGAATACAACCAAATGGTTATTGTAAAAGACATTGATTTCTTCTCAATGTGCGAACACCACATGTTGCCTTTCTATGGAAAAGCCCATGTTGCATACATTCCAAACGGACATATTACAGGTTTAAGCAAAGTTGCTCGTGTGGTAGATATATTCAGTCATCGCCTCCAAGTGCAAGAACGTTTGACCCAACAAATCAAAGATTGCATTCAAGACACCTTGCACCCCCTCGGTACAATGGTCGTTGTCGAAGCAAAACACATGTGTATGCAAATGCGTGGCATAGAGAAACAAAACTCTATTACTACAACAAGTGCGTTTAGCGGAGCATTCAATCAAGCTAAAACACGCGAAGAATTTATGAATCTTGTACATTCCAACACAATGCGAGGCTAAGGCTTTGCATTGCGTTGAATAGGTTTCGCTGTTAAAACCAATTGTTTGGCATTGCGAACCCCAAGATTTCAATGAATAAGAATTACTAAGATAAACATAGAAGGAAAGGAGACAAAGGACGATGAAGTTTATTTCATGGAACGTTAATGGATTACGAGCTTGCGTAACAAAGGGATTTAAAGAAAGTTTTGAAGCAATTGATGCCGATTTCTTTTGCTTGCAAGAAACAAAAATGCAGGCAGGACAATTAGATATTGCTTTCGATGGTTATGAATCTTATTGGAATTATGCCGAAAAGAAAGGCTATTCTGGTACGGCAATCTTCACAAAACATCAACCTTTAAA
Organism: Prevotella disiens; assembly: GCF_900454955.1. NCBI lineage: Bacteria > Pseudomonadati > Bacteroidota > Bacteroidia > Bacteroidales > Prevotellaceae > Prevotella > Prevotella disiens. Next base: position 1,013,030 of record NZ_UGTL01000001.1, read on the forward strand.
CGTAACTTACGGTTTGGGAATAGAAGAACACGACCACGAAGGACGTGTCATTACGCTCGAAATGGAAAACTTCTATTTGGTTACTTGCTACACTCCTAACTCGCAAGACGGACTCAAACGCTTGGAATATCGTATGCGTTGGGAAGACGATTTCCAAACTTACATCAAGCGTTTAGACGAGAAAAAGCCTGTAATAGTATGTGGCGACTTGAACGTTGCTCACGAAGAAATTGACTTAAAGAACCCAAAAACTAACCGAAAGAATGCAGGTTTCTCTGATGAAGAGCGTGCGAAGATGACACAATTCCTTGGAAAAGGCTTCATAGATAGTTTCCGAACGCTTTACCCAGAGCAAGTAACTTACTCATGGTGGTCGTATCGTTTCAAGGCAAGAGAGAAGAATGCAGGTTGGCGTATAGATTATTTCTTACTATCAGACCGTTTGCGTGCGCAACTTGTCGATGCGAAAATTCACACCGAAGTATATGGCAGCGACCATTGCCCGGTAGAAGTTGAACTAAACTTCTAACCGTGCGAGAGCAAGCAAAGATACTTTTCATGATGATTGCCACTTTGGCAATCATCGTTGGCTATGCACTTTTGCCAGGAAAGGTTATCTTTGGCGATTTTTCGCTACGCAAAATTAGCTTGACCCAATTGCGTCAAACGGATAAAGAGAGGAATAAAAAGCCTATTCCTACTCACAAAACGAAAAAAACTCGCCGCTATCATACGTTTTTATTTATTGGCGACTCCATGGTGGAAGGACTTTCACGCCGTTTAGGCGATTATGCTAAAGAAAATGGGCATCAGCTTTACACCGTTATTTGGTATAGTTCGACCACCGAGAAATGGGCAACAACGCAAACCATAGAACATTTTATCAAAGAATATAAGCCCACTTACGTTCTTCTTTGCTTGGGTAGCAACGAATTGTTCATCAACGATTTAGATGTAAGAGAGGACTATATTAAGACGATAATAAAGAAATTGAACCCGCTGCCCTACGTTTGGATTAGTCCGGCTACTTGGAATGGCGACACGGGGATTATCAATTTAATGGAAAAGCATACCGACAAGGGCTGTTTTTACGATAGTCGGGGACTGAAACTTGAACGTGGTGCCGACCATTATCACCCTACTTGGGATGCAGCAGCTCAATGGTTAGACCACGTTAGAGGGTTCATGACGAGCAAAAAGGCTGCTTATCCCGTCGTTTTGAAAGTTCCAAAAGCTCACCATAAAGCGAAAAAAACAGAAGTACTACAGCCCGATTTTGAAGGCTATTAAATAGTAACAGAACATAAAGTCTGCGTTTTTAAACTTTCTCACCATAGCTCTATGATAGATTTTCATGCAACCATCGACACTTTGCTCTCCTTTTTGGTTACACCCAACAAGGAATGGTCGTTCTGCACCCTATCATTTATGTTGGTATTCATTTTGTTTTTCGCTTTCTACCTCTTCATCAATCGTCAGCGAAAAGCCTATATGCAGATTTATGTCATCTTGTTTGGACTCCTTTTTGCCTATAAAGCAAATGGCACGCTGATGTGTTTGCTGCCCACAACCACCTTGCTTTCATGGTTTTTGACCAAGAAAATGATGCGCTTGCGACGTGGAAAGCCACGCAAAGTTGGATTGATATTGGTTATTTTCATCGAACTTTTCCCACTCCTTTACTACAAATACAGCAATTTCACTTTAGAAATTCTGAACAATTTATTGCAAAGTAATTTTGCTTTCCTACAACTTTTGCTCCCTATTGGCATCTCTTTCTACACCTTCCAAGCCATTAGTTATACGATTGATATCTACAAAGAACGATTCCCAAAGACCACAGGATTGCTGGAATACAGTTTCTTTCTCACCTTTTTCCCACTCCTTATTGCGGGACCTATCACACGAGCCGAAACTTTAATTCCACAAGTTCACAATCCCAAACTCAACGATAAGCAACTCATCAATACGGGTTTGTGGCTCATCATCTGTGGTTTGCTAAAAAAAGCATTGGTAGCCGACTACTTAGCCCAATACAATAACTGGGTGTTTGCCGACCCTTTGGCTTACAATGGATTTGAAAACCTCATGGCAGTTTTGGGCTTTACACTACAAATCTATTGCGATTTTTCGGGTTATAGCGATATGGCAATTGGAATTGCGGCTTTAATGGGCTTTCAATTGCCCAACAACTTTAGCTCACCTTACCAAAGTTTGAACCTTACAGAGTTCTGGCACCGTTGGCACATCACACTTTCTCAATGGTTTCGCGATTACATTTACATTCCTTTAGGGGGAAATCGAAAAGGCGAATTAAGAACTTACACCAATACGTTCCTTACCATGATAGTGGCAGGGCTATGGCATGGCGCATCAGCAATGTTCGTTTTGTGGGGTTGCCTACATGGATTAGGACTAATGGTGCATAAGTTTTGTGTCAATCGAGGACTAAATCGCTTTCCCAATACCATTGGCACGAAGACTATTTCGTGGGCAATCACGTTTGTTTACATAGCCTTTGCGTGGATATTCTTCCGTGCTACCAACATTGAAACCGCACTTTCCATGTTACAACAAATAGCAACCGACTTTCATTTAGCCGATATTCAAAGTTTTATCACGGCTCGTTTGCCATGGATTCTCCTTCTTGCCATTGGTTTGGAACTGCATTCTATTCGATTGAATGACTACAAATGGCTGCAAAAAAAGTTTATTTCGCTCCCTTGGTTGGCTAAGTTTATCATTTTCATCATAGTCATTCAGTTGGTCATCAACTTTAGTCAGAACAATATTCAGCCTTTCATTTACACTCAATTCTAAACAATCTCGACTTTAAGAACGTAACGGATAGCAAGGTAACTTTGTAGGGGCGTGATTTATCACGTTCCTAACAACCTGCGTATGTTTTGCTTATTAGGAACGGAATAAATTCCGCCCCTACATATTGCCGAGTGCAGCTATATCTTCCACAAAGAGATTGCAAACGAGTGCAAAGAAAATTTTATTGGTTCATCAGGAATTTGGAGTGATAGATATAATCAAGGTTGTCGTAGAAGATAATAAACCTCCATTATAACAGCTTTATATAAAAGGATTTAACGATGTCGCACAGCAATTCGGCAACGTCGACTTTAGAAAAGCTTGAATTATGATTTTTTGTTTTTATAAAATGGCTTTTTATAGGCTTTTAGTGGAGGCTATTACTTCGTAACTATATGAATATAAGAACTTATGGCTCATCACTCCAAATTTCGGAAGAACCATAATTAAAATCTATTTAAATACCAAAATAATAAACAATAAAATATTTTTTAGTGTTTATTCTATTTAAATAGAACTACTTCATTGGCACAAACTTTGCTCTAAAACTCATAAAAAGCAAAAGCAATGGAAATAAAAAAAGAAGAAATACCAAGTGGTTATATCTATTGTATGGCAACAAATGGGCAATGTAAACGAGCAAAAACATGCTTGCGAGCATTGGCAATGAGGTTCGAACGTGATGAAAACGATTGGTCGTTGATGCAAATGGTAGACCCTCGTTATGTGAAAAGTCGCACAGAAAAAGAACCTTGTCAGTGGTATGCCGATGCAAAAATACAGCGTTTTGCCAAGGGAATGACACATCTTTACGACGAAATACCTGCAAAAGTACTAAAAACAATGCGTGAGAAGGTTCAACATTGCTTTCCTTCTCGAACTTTTTATTTTAAGGCACGACGAGGCGATAAGTTGATTTCGGAAGAACAACAGGCTTATATTGCTGAGGTTTTCAAAGATTTTTGCCCAGAGATACAGCCAAAATACGATGAATACATTGATGCGTTAGAGTGGAATCCATAAGGGTTTCATGCTTCTTTATGCCACTTTGTCAGCCTTTCATATTATATTTCCGTGGGGAAGGTATATACTTTTAAAATAGTTTCTCCAATGGAAACTAATAGTTTTCATAGGAGAAACTGCGAGTTTCCATAGGAGAAACTAATAGTTTCCAACTGAGAAACTGCGAGAAACTAATAACAGTCTGTGCGAAACATAGCGTTAGTAAACTTTGAAAGCTATTGTCTTCCACCTTAATATATATTATAGTGGAAACCTTTTTGCGCATTATCATCTTTGTTGAAAGGAATGAATATCTTGGAAAAATGTTTAAGATATTGCTATTTTCCCACTCACATTCAGAAAAAAAGTAGTATATTTGCGGTGTATTCGTCCATTGGGCGGGCAACTATGAAAAGAAAATCTCAAAATATCAAAGACTATGATTAAGAAATATGTAGAAGAAAACGAGGCAAGAATGCTCGAAGAGTTGTTCAGCCTTATTCGTATTCCAAGTGTAAGTGCGCAACCAGCTCACAAAGAAGACATGGTAAAATGTGCCAACCGTTGGAAAGAATTGCTCTTAGAAGCAGGTGTAGACAAAGCAGAAGTGATGCCTTCAAAGGGCAACCCTATGGTTTATGCTGAAAGAATTGTAGACCCAAAAGCTAAAACCGTATTGGTTTATGGGCACTATGATGTAATGCCAGCTGAACCTTTTGAGCTTTGGAAGACTGAACCATTCGAACCAGTTATCAAAGACGGACACATTTGGGCGCGTGGTGCTGACGACGATAAAGGTCAATCGTTCATTCAAGCAAAGGCTTTCGAATATATCAACAAGCACGATTTGTTGAAGCACAACATGAAATTCATCTTTGAGGGTGAGGAAGAAATCGGTTCTGGTAGCCTTGCTCCATTCATCGAAGAACACAAAGAGTTGTTGAAGTGCGACGTAATCCTCGTTTCTGACACTGGTCTTATTGGTCCTGATGTTCCTTCTATCACAACAGGTTTGCGTGGTTTAGCTTATTGGCAAATCGAAGTTACAGGTCCTGACCACGACTTACACTCAGGTACATTCGGTGGCGCAGTAGCTAACCCAGCCAATGTTCTCTGTAAACTTATCGGCGATGTAACAGGTCCTGACGGCAAAATCCGCTTCCCTGGATTCTACGATGATGTTGAAGAAGCATCAAAAGAAGAGCGCGAACTCGTTGCTTCTATACCTTTCGATGAAGATGAATACAAGAAATCGCTCGGTATAAAGAATATCTTTGGCGAAGAAGGTTATAGCACAATTGAGCGCACGGGCTATCGTCCATCATTCGATGTATGCGGACTTTGGAGCGGTTATCAAGGCGAAGGCGCAAAAACCGTTATCCCTTCAAAAGCATACGCTAAGATTTCTTCACGCCTCGTGCCACACCAAGACTACAAAAAGATTGGTCAATTGGTAGTAGACTACTTCAACAAAGTAGCTCCAGATACAGTAGAAGTGAAAGTAGAACTGCTTCACGGCGGTTATGGCTACGTTTGTCCTATCGATTTCCCAGCTTATAAAGCAGCAGAACGTGGTTTCGAAGCTGTGTTTGGCAAGCGTCCATTGCCAGTTCGCATCGGTGGTAGTATTCCAATCATCTCTACTTTCGAGAAACTTCTCGGCACAAAGAGCGTTCTCATGGGCTTCGGTTTGGAATCAAACGCTATCCACTCTCCAAACGAAAACATGCCAGTTGACCTTTGGAAGAAGGGCATTGAAGCCGTTATCAACTTCCATTTGGAATACGATAAAGAAGCATAAATACTGTTTTTCAGTAAAAATAAAAAGGAAGATTCGCACTCGAGTCTTCCTTTTTTTATTTATTCAGGGCTAAAACAAACGAGAAATTGACAGAAAAGGCATAGAAAATAAAAAATAAACGCAAAAGTTTGGCAATGTCAAAAACTTACAATATCTTTGCAATCCACATATAGCGATATGTAAATCGGGCTTGTTTGGATTTGACGGCAAGACGAGATGGTATGTAAGCATGCGGAGCTTTGGTGGCTGGCTCCTAAATATCAGTTATCAAACAATTAATTGGCGAAAACAATTACGCTCTCGCTGCCTAATCGAAGTACAGTAGATTACTGGCTTTATTCGGCTATTAGATAGCTGAACGAGACACTGCTCCAATGATGTTGTTCCGAATCAGAGGGTAAAGCGGTGCAGGTAAATCGGAAATAGTTTGTGTATGCCTCGCTGCGCAAATGAAATTTAGAGGATAAGGCATTGGTTGGTGGTTCAGGTCTTGCCAATGCTCGAAAATCAAAGGCTGAAATAAGCATGTAGAAAGCATATGGTTTCCTTGTGCGGACGTGGGTTCGACTCCCACCAGGTCCACAAATAAAGAAGGCTAATAGTTGTTTAAAGCAACCATTAGCTTTCTTTTTATGTTGTATCTTTTGATATAAAACGTTGGTTCAGTAAGACAAAAGAGGGGCAAATTGGAATTAGGGGAGCGGTGTTTTTTTCATTTTCAACTACAACAGTGGGAATAAAATCATTTCCGTCTAAGAAATTTGTGGCGTATAGGTCAAACTTGTAGAAAAATATTCCTCCTATCTTTTCCTATCTAAGCCATATCACCATTGAAGAAAACTATTGGAAAACAAGTCTTGAAGCTAAAATCATCAGCCTACTATTTGTGTATATTGATGAAAATTAGTACTTTTGCACGTTGCTAATTGCAACTTTTTGAAAACAAGAATAAAATAAAACAACAAAATAAATGAATATATCGTACAAATGGCTGAAGGAATACGTTGATTTCAACCTTACTCCACAGGAATTAGCGGCTGCGCTAACGTCTACGGGATTGGAAGTTGGAAGCGTTGAAGAGGTAGAAACTATCCGCGGAGGATTGAAAGGACTCTTCGTTGGTAAGGTGCTTACTTGTGAAATGCACCCTAATTCCGACCACTTACACGTTACTACTGTAGACCTTGGTAAGGAAGAACCACAACAAATCGTATGTGGTGCGCCAAATGTTGCTGCTGGTCAAAAGGTAATAGTTGCCGATTTAGGTTGCATTCTTTACGATGGTGATGACAGTTTTACAATTAAGAAAAGTAAACTTAGAGGCGTTGATAGCTTCGGAATGATTTGTGCTGAAGACGAAATTGGCGTAGGAGCAAGTCATGACGGAATTATTGTTTTACCTGAAGAAGCACAGGTGGGTATGCCAGCAGCTGAATACTATCAGTTGGATAGCGATTGGCTCATCGAGATTGACATTACTGCCAATCGTGCAGATGCACTAAGCCATTATGGCGTTGCACGCGACCTTTACGCTTGGTTAAAGCAAAATGGTTACGAAACTTCATTGCATCGTCCTAACTGCGACAAGTTTGCGGTTGATAATAACGACCTTACAATTGACGTAAAAATAGAGAATACAGACGCTTGTCGCCGCTATGCTTGTTTGAGCATTACCGATTGTGAAGTGAAGGAAAGTCCTAAGTGGCTGAAAGATAAGCTTAATATCATTGGTGTTCGCCCAATTAATAATATTGTAGATATTACCAATTATGTGATGATGGCTTACGGACAACCCATGCATTGCTTCGATGCTGACATGGTAACAGGTAAGCAAATCATTGTAAAAGATAAGAACGAAGGCAAGAAATTCGTAACACTCGACGGCGAAGAACATACGCTTGGCGAACACGACCTTGCTATTTGCAATGCCGAAGAACCTATGTGTATTGCTGGCGTATTCGGTGGAAAAGGTAGCGGAACATACGAAAATACTCGCAATGTTGTATTGGAAAGTGCTTACTTCCACCCAACTTGGATTCGCAAAAGTGCACGCCGTCATGGTCTTTCTACTGATGCAAGTTTCCGTTTCGAACGTGGTATTGACCCAAATGGAACGATTTATGCTTTGAAACAAGCTGCTATTCTTTGCAAAGAGTTGGCTGGTGGAAAGGTAAGCATGGAAATCCGTGATGAATATCCTACTAAAATGGAAGGTTTTCCTGTTCGTTTGAACTATGAATATGCCGACCGTTTGATAGGAAAGCAACTCGGTGCGGACACAATTAAGAGCATTGCTACCAGTCTTGAAATGGAAATTGTGAAGGAAGATGCCGAAGGACTCGACCTTATCGTACCTCCTTATCGTGTAGACGTGAAGCGTGCTTGCGATGTTGTGGAAGATATTCTCCGCATTTATGGCTACAATAACGTTGAAATTCCAACTGAATTGAAGTCATCGCTCACCATTGCCGAAGAGGCTGACAAGAACTATCATAAGGAAAACATTGTTAGCGAGCAATTGGTTGGAGCTGGTTTCAACGAAATTCTAAATAACTCGCTCACTGCCCAATCTTACTATGACGGAGCAGAACTCAATGCTTATCCTTGGGAACAAACCGTAAAGGTGATGAATCCACTATCAAGCGACCTTGGCGTAATGCGTCAAACATTGCTCTTTGGTGGGTTGGAAAGCATTCGCCGCAACGTAAATCGTAAAGCCCAAAACCTTAAATTCTTTGAGGTAGGCAATACTTACAAGTACGAACAAGACAAGTGGAGCGAAGAAAGTCCTATCAAAGCCTACAACCAAGAGTACCATTTGGCACTTTGGGTAACAGGAAAACGCATACAAGGTTCGTGGGCGCACGCCGATGAGGAAGCTACTTTCTACGAACTCAAAGCCAATGTTGAGAATATTCTCCGTCGTGTAGGCATGGCACAAAGCGCATTATTAGCTGAAACATCACACAACAACATCTTCGACAAAGCCTTAGAACTCAAAACTCGTGGTGGTAAAACCATCGTAGAAATGGGTATTTTGAGCCATAAGCTATTGAAGAAAATGGATATTGCACAACCTGTCTACTATGCAGATATACATTGGACCAACTTAATGAAAGCCATTCGCAAGAATAAGTTACAATTCCAAGAAATATCTAAATATCCAAGCGTTAGCCGCGACTTAGCCCTCTTGTTAGATTCAAACATCGAATTTGCACAAATTGAGGAAATCGCACGCCAAACCGAAAAGAAACTTTTGAAGAAAGTAGAACTATTCGACGTTTACGAAGGTAAAAATCTTCCTGAAGGAAAGAAGAGTTACGCTGTAAACTTTATCCTCCAAGACGAAACAAAAACCTTAAACGACAAGGCGATAGACGCTATTATGCAGAAATTAATTAAAAACATAACAACAAAACTCGGAGCAGAACTCCGATAAATACACAATTCCAATGGGAAGAGCATTTGAATATCGTAAGGCTACAAAGCTAAAAAGATGGGGCCACATGGCTCGTACATTTACAAAATTGGGTAAAGAAATCGCAATTGCAGTAAAGGCAGGCGGTCCTGAACCTGAAACAAATCCACGTTTGCGTGCTATCATCGCAACTTGCAAGCGTGAAAACATGCCAAAAGACAATATCCAACGTGCCATAAAGAACGCTATGGGCAAGGATACTAGCGATTATAAAGAAGTTCCATACGAAGGATATGGTCCTCACGGAATAGCTATTTTCGTTGATACATTGACCGATAACACCACCCGCACCGTAGGAGATGTACGTTCAGTATTCAATAAATTCAACGGAACACTCGGCACACAAGGTTCGTTAGCATTTATTTTCGACCACAAAGCAGTCTTCACTTTCAAAATGAAAGACGGATTAGACATGGAAGAACTTATCCTCGACCTCATTGATTACGGAGTAGACGATGAGTTTGACCAAGACGATGAAGAAGGCGAAATTACCATTTATGGAGAACCTACCAGCTTTGGCGAAATACAAAAGCACTTAGAAGATAACGGCTTTGAAATTACTTCTGCAGAATTTACTCGTATTCCTAACGACCTCAAGGACGTAACCGAAGAACAACGCGAGATTATCGACAAAATGATTGAGAAACTCGAAGACTTCGACGATGTACAAAACGTTTATACAAATATGAAGCCAGCAGAGTAAAAACTGCTGTTGGTCATAGAAATATACGTTAAATAACTACTTAATATGAAATTTTTTTCATATTTATTTTTCTCTTCTATAGGAACTTTTGGACAAGTTTCTATAGGAGGGAAAAATAGATATATCCATTTTCATATTGCAAAAAAAATTAGGAACTAAAGCTTACCACAGTATTGGTTTTGGTATTACAATATGCCGACTTATTCTTTTTTCTACTTGTCTTTCAATTCCTTCACAGCTTTTTTGCCAATTTCTTTATATTGTTCATTGTTCGATTTAGCCAATTGCTCATAAAGCAAGATTGCTTCTTTTGTTTTACCTTGCTTTTCGTAGCTATAAGCAAGATTGTAAGTAACCACTAAATCATCGGGAGCATCTTTATGAATGGCTTCAAACAATTCGGTTGCTCGTTTTAAGTCACCTTTATTAAAGGAAAGTGCAGCCATGTTGGTGCGGAAAGGAATGTAGGTTGGCGCATAATTATAGAGTTCTTCGCCTAATTCTGTTATCACTTTCTCATCAGCAAATTCATTAAGTTGGTAGAAATAAGATTGGCAACAATCCTTTATAAAGTCAGGTGCTGGCGCAGGTGTGGGCTTGTCTTCTAACCAAATCCATTGTCTATGATTTGTTTTATCTTGCTCAAGCACTTGCTGAATAGTCTTTATAGCTTCTTCTCCCTTACCCAATTCAAGATAAATATGCACTTTTCCGAAAGCTAAATCCAAACGATTTGGAAAGAGTTTACAGCCCTCGTCCAATGTTGCGAACATCTTATTCAGAATTTTATCATCGTAAGTTTGGGCTTGTCCTATATATCCTGCCGTTGCTCCTGTAGAATCTTCAAATGCTAAAAAATCCCCTTCTTCAGGCTTATCAGTAGTTAAAGAAAGCACAGATGAATTACCTTTTTTCCAATAATAATTTGCCAATGCCGCATAATAGTCCCCATTTTTTGTTCCATTTTTTTTCCAATCGGTTAATAATTTTTTAGCTGCAATCGTATCTTCTTGTTCCAATAATTGGGTAAATTCATTGAAATAGTTCCTTTGTGCAGCTGCTTTTAGTCCGCAAAACAGAAGCAAAACAATGCTTAGTGTTAACCTCGTGTGCAAGTAATTTCTCTTCATAACAAATGCTTTAAAATGTGATTATGAAAGCAAAGGTACGTTTTTTTTAATATTTCAACGAATAAATGAAAGAAATTAATCAAATTGAAAATAACGATGTGTTTCCAAACCCTTCAGCAGCTTTGAGTATAAAAATAAAACCTATGCAAGTTCCAACAAGTAGATTGCAAACCTACTTATTGGGACTTTACGTTTTATTATATCATAGGTATTACATCTTACAGATGATACCTTCTTTGGTTTCACGAATGAAATTAACGATATTGCGTATTTCTGGCGAATCGGGAACTTGTTGGTCTACTTGCATACATGCATCAAAGATTGATGTTTGACCATGAAATACAAGACGATAGGCATTGGCAATGTGTTTAATAACCTTTTCGTCAATATTCAAATCACGGCAAATCGTTGTATTTACGCCACCGTAGGCTATCGGACTGCCTCCTGCAATAACGTAAGGGGGAATATCACGACCGAAAGTGGTACTTGCTTGAACTACTGCAGCTTCTCCTACTCGTGTGTTTGCTTTCTGAATGACACCAGAAGAGAAGATTACATGGTCGGCTATTTCGCAATCGCCTGCAATTTTCGTTCCATAGCTAAACACACAATGGTTGCCCACTTTTGTGTCGTGGCTGATATGTACACCTTCCATAAGGAAATTGTCAGAGCCTAATTGGGTTTTACAACCACGATGTGTGGCACGATTGATGACAACATTTTCTCGAATTATATTGTTATCGCCCAAAATGCACTCGCTTTTTTCGCCTACAAAACTGAAATCTTGTGGCAAAGCACCAATAACTGCACATTGATGAATTTTGTTTCCATTGCCTATTCGTGAACCATTAAGAATACTTACAAATGGAAAAATAATGCAGTTATCGCCAATTTCTACATCGTCTTCAATGTAAACGAATGGGAATATTTTACAGCCGTCGCCTATTTTCGCCTTTGGAGAAACTTCGGCTCGTGGACTTATTTCACTACTCATATTATAAAATAGTTTTAAGAAATCTTATTTTGAACCACCACCAAGCGCATAGTAAAGGTTTACAATGGCTTGGAGCTTAGAAAATTGGTCTTGAACTTGTGCTATTTCAGCATTCAAAAGGCTTTGTTGTGCTGTAATCACTTCAAGATAAGAGCTTGAACTCTGGCGATAAAGCATTTGAGTATGCTCTACATTCTTCTTCAAAATATCAATCTGTTGTTCGTAAAGTTTGCCTTTTTCTTGTGCGGAATTGTAGGCTACTAAAGCGTTACTCACCTCTGCACCTGCTGTAAGAATGCTATTTTGCCACTTATTATAAGCTATTTTGTATTGATTTTCCGCTACTTTTAACCCAGCTTTTAGCTTACCTTTCATGAAGAGAGGTTGGGTAAGATTGCCCACTACATTCCAAAGAATTTTGGCAGGGTTTACCATTCCGTTGCCATTACTCCAACCTCCCGTAGGTGCAATGCTCAAAGAAGGATAGAAACGCCCACGCGCTTCTTGTATATTATAGAAACATTGAGCCAACGCCATTTCGTTTGCATGAACATCAGCACGATTGCTTAATAGTTCAATACCCACTCCATTAGATAAATTTGAAGGCAATTGTTGATTGTCTAATGCTCCGTGTGCGATGCTATGAGCAGGTTCTCCCATGAGTAAACTCAATGAATTTTCGACTTCACGAATTTGTCTTTTAATATCAGCAGCACGAGTTTGCACACTGTAATAAGCCGCTTCTGCACTTTGGATACTTGTAGAACGTGCGCGTCCATAGTCCATTTGCAGTTTCATCATCTCCCATGTGTTCTTTGTAAGGTCAGCCATATCTGTAACAATTTGGTTCTGACGGTCAAGCATGAGCAAGGTGTAATAAAGGTTAGCAACATTGCAAATTAAGCGTGTTTGTACGGCAACTTTATAATCTTGCATCTGTATCATCGCCATTTGGGCAGCCATTTTCTCGTTGCGAAGTTTTCCAAAAAGGTCGATTTCCCAACTTGCTGAAATTGGAAGCACATACGATTTTGTAGCTTCTTTCTGGTCTCCAAAATGAGAAATAGTGCCTTGTGGAGCGAAAACGACCGAAGGTAAGAAGGCTAATTTTGCAGTACTAAGCTGTTGTTCAGCAATATCAATATTCAAAGCAGCATTGAGAAGGTCGGGATTATTGGTCAATGCTTTTTCTATAATAGCTTGTAAATGACTATCAGTAAAGACACTTCGCCATGGAAGAATGCCGAAATCGTTTGCTCCTTCTAATGTGGCATCAGCATTAATAGGGTTGCGAACGATGCCAGAAGTCTTTACTTCAGGACGTTCGTAAGTGCCATATAGGCTCTTACAACCCGTCAAACTGAGAGTTGCAAGTGCTATTATGATTATATTTATTTTTTTCATTTTACTCTTTTAATTCGTAAACTTTATTCTTTTACCTTGTAATCGCTTATAGGCCTACTTACAAATTGCTTCAATTCTTTAGCAACCTGCTTGTTTTCCTCGTCTTCAAAGGCAATAGGCTTAATGCGTTCTTGCAAATATTGGAAGATTACAAATAACGAGGGTACAATAAATACTTGGCAAAGCGTACCGATAAGCATACCACCTACGGCTGCTGCACCCAAAGTTTGGTTACCATTGCGACCTACTCCACTGGCAAACATCAATGGCAACAAACCAACGACCATTGCCAAAGAGGTCATAAGAATTGGGCGAAGACGGGCTCCTGCACCAAGAATGGCAGCATATTTAATCGCCATACCTGTTCTGCGACGTTCCAAAGCAAATTCTACAATCAAAATTGCGTTCTTTGCTAATAAACCAATGAGCATAATCAGCGAAATTTGCATGTAGATGTCGTTGTTGTGTCCAAACAACATTGTGAAGATAAAAGCACCTGCCAAACCAAAAGGAATAGACAAAATTACCGCCAATGGAAGCAAATAACTTTCGTATTGCGCACTCAAAATCAAGTAGACAAATACCAAGCAGAGAACGAAAATCATGGCTGTTGAGTTAGAAGACTCTTGTTCTGAACGTGTCAAACCAGAAAATTCGTAGGTGTAACCAGGAGGTAATTTTTGTGCTGCTACTTCTTCTACGGCTTTGATAGCATCACCTGACGAATAGCCATCAGCAGCTTGCGCATTCACTGTAATAGCCGTAAAGAGGTTGAAACGTGCTATATTAGAAGGTCCATAAACACGTTTTAATGTACAAAACTCGCTCACTGGTGCCATTCCACCAGGGGTTCGAACATAAATATTATTCAATCCATCTGGGTTAATGCGGCTTTCTACCGAACCTTGAATCATCACACGATAGAGTTTTCCGTAAGCATTAAAGTTGGAAGCATACATACCGCCATAATAACCCTGTAACACAGAAAGGATTGCAGCAGGCGAAGTGCCCGATTGTTTTGCCCTTGCCACGTTTATATCCACCATGTATTGCGGATAATTAGGGTTGTATGTTGTCATTGCATTCCCGATTTCAGGACGTTCTTTCAAGGCTGCAAGATACTCTTGAGTGATTGTAAAGAACTTGTTTAAGTCGCCTCCTGTGCGGTCTTGCATAGACATTGTAAGACCATTGGAAACTGAAAATCCTGGAACCATAGGTGGTCCGAATGCCAAAACTCTTGCTCCTTTGATGCTGGCAGTTTGTTTATAAATCATTCCAAGAATCATATTTGATGATGTTGGGTCGATAAATAAACCTGCAATCCCCGCCCCATTAAAGACAGATTTAATGCGGTCGAACATACTATATTTACGTTCTTCGAATGGTTTTAACTTTATGATGAAAGTGGCTTGGTCTGAACCTTGACCCGCAATGAAGTTGTATCCAATCAATTGCACACGGCGTTCAACGTATGGATTGGTTTCCAACATTTTGTCAATCTGTTCTGTTACCTTTTTCGTTTCGGTTTGAGACATACCAGGTTCCAAAGATACCATAGCAAAAAGTACACCCGTATCTTCGTCAGGCACAAGTCCTGTCTTCGTAGTAGCCATCGTAATAACCAAAGCTAAGATACCAACGACAACCGAAATACCTGTGATAATGCGATTACCAATGATTTTTTCAACTGTCTTTTTATACTTCTCGTTGATTTTTTCGTATTGTGTATTGAATGCTAAATGGAATCTATCTACCCTACTAATCTTCTTCTTTTCCTCCTCACTGTGTGGCTTTAAGAGAATAGCACATAAGGCTGGAGAAAGGGTTAAGGCATTTAAAGCAGAAATGACAATAGATACTGCCATGGTAACGCCAAATTCTCGATAGAAAGTTCCCGATGTTCCGCTCATAAATGAAACAGGAATGAACACGGCAGACATAACCAACGTAATGGAAATAATGGCTCCTGAAATTTCGTTCATCGCATCAATGGCAGCCGTTAAAGCACTCTTATAGCCCAAATCCAACTTTGCATGGACAGCTTCAACCACCACAATGGCATCGTCCACCACAATAGCAATTGCCAATAAGAGGGCGGAAAGTGTCAGCAAGTTGATTGAGAAACCAAACATCCATAGGAAGAAGAACGAGCCAATCAATGCCACAGGAACGGCAATCATTGGAATTAACGTTGAGCGTAAATCTTGCAAGAAGATGTAAACCACAAAGAATACCAACAACAAAGTAATGAACAGCGTGAAAATTACTTCCTCCATAGAGGCAAATAAGAATTCTGTAACATCTTGTTGAATGGTTACTTTCATGCCAGGAGGCATATTCTTTTGCACATCTTCAAGGGCTGCTTTCACATCTTTGGCTATTTGTGTAGCGTTAGAGCCAGCAATTTGTTGTACCATACCCACTACTGATGGTTGCTTGTTGTTGAGCATTGAAACAGAATACATCAATCCGCCAAGTTTCACATCAGCCACATCACGCAAATGAAGCGTTTGTCCGTTCACATTATTTGATATGATAATGTCTTCGTATTCCTTTTGCGTTTTGAGGCGACCTTTATAACGCATGGTGTATTCATACTTCATATTGCTCTGTTCTCCGAACGAACCAGGGGCAGCTTCGATATTTTGTTCTGCCAAAGCTCCTGCAATATCGCTTGGAACAAGTCCGTATTGCTTCATTTTTTCAGGTTTCAGCCATATTCGCATAGAATAGGTCTTCATACCAGGAGTTTGCACATCGCCCACACCATTGATACGTTTCAGCAAAGGAACAACGTTAATGTTGTTATAGTTGGTCAAGAACTCATCATCGTAACGACCATCGTCGGTTGTCAGAGAGTACATTACCACGTTAGACGTTTGGCGTTTAGACACTGTGACACCTGCACGAGTAACCTCCGCAGGCAGCAATGCTTGCGCTTGTGAAACACGATTTTGCACGTTTACCGACGCCATATTAGGGTCAGAACCTTGTTTAAAATAAACCGTAATCATCGCACTACCCGAATTGGTAGCCGTTGATTGTATGTAGGTCATATTCTCTACACCGTTAATACTTTCTTCCAAAGGGGTAATAACGGAATTTAAAACGGTCTGTGCGTCTGCTCCTTGATAGTTTGCCATTACCGAAATGGTAGGCGGAGCAATATCTGGATACTGCTCAATAGGGAGTGAAATCAATCCTATCGTACCTAAAAGCACGAAAAAGATAGACACCACGGTAGAGAGTACAGGACGTTTTATAAAGTTTGTAAATGTCATAATTCTTTTCGTTTAAGTACTTTATTTCTTATCTTCGCCCTTCATTGCTTTCAAGAAACCTTCTGCCGAACTTTGATTTGCGCCCAATGATGCAGCTTTTTTCAATGCTTCTTTGTATTGTGCAGGAGTCAATGCCTTGATTTCCATGCCGTCTTGAAGACTTGCAAGTCCCTTAGAAACTATCTTTTCGCCAAGTTTCAAACCCGAAGTAACGATGTAATTTATGCCATCGTTCTGTGCATTTACCTTGATTTCAGTATAATGTACCTTATTATTAGAATCTACTTTGTAAACGAAAATCTTGTCTTGCACTTGTACAGTAGCATCTTGCGGAATAACCAAAGCATTGTTATTATTCTTTGCAATCACAACTTGACCGCTACCACCACTCTTCAATAAACTTTCAGGGTTAGGAAAACGTGCTATGACGCTTACTGTTCCTGTTGCAGCATCAATCATTCCACTTGTTTTAACAATCTTTCCTACATGGTTATAAACCGACCCATCAGCCAATAAGAGGCTTACACTTGGGAACGTATTGAGTGCATTACCCAATGTACGGTTATTGCGTGAAAGGGTAAGAATATCGGATTCTGTCATAGAAAAATAGACTTCCATGGTCGAAATATTACTGATGGTTGTAATTGGCATCGGAGAAGAAGGACTTACCAATGCTCCTTCTTTATATGGAAGGCTACCTACATAACCGCTTGCTGGACTTTTTACATAGCAGAAACTAAGGTTTTCTTTTGCCGAAGCTAATCCTGCTTGTGCTTGTTTAACGCCTGCTTGCGCTTGTTTCACACCTGAATTTGCGGCTTGAATGCCACTTCGTGCTTGATTTACGGCTGCTTGTGCAGTTTCATAACCATTTTTTGCAGCTTGCATCTCGTAATCGCCAATTACTTTGTTTGCATAGAGTTGCTTGCTGTTGTTATAAGTTAATTGTGCTGTTGCCGCTTGAGCTAATGCTGAGTTTAAAGCTGCTGCTGCTTGAACTACACTTGCTTGCGCACGATTTACTCCGCTTTGTGCCGAAGCCACTGCTGCTTCTGCTTGGCGTACTGCCGATTGGTAGATTGCGTTATCCACCACAAAAAGCACTTGCCCTGCCTTTACAGCTTCGCCTTCGTGTACATAAAGTTTGGTAATAAAGCCACTTACTTTCGGACGTACTTCCACGTCCTGAATACCTTTTATTGTAGCAGGATAGGTCGTTTTCATCTGTGCATTTGCTGCACCAATCGTTATCACTGGATACTCGTTGTTGGTTGGCAACTGATGTTTGCCTCCTCCACCACAACTTGTAAGCACTGCCACAGCCAAAGCTGCGAATAGTAAAAATTTGCTTTTTATCATACGTCTGTTTGTAATTTATAATCTTTTCTTATCTGCCGTTCCTTAAATTCTAATCTCTTTGCTATTAAAGACAAGCATTTTATACTTTTTGCGAAAACTCAACACAAAGAATAAGTTTTCATACTGCAAAGATACAATTTTTAATTGAATTTAAAGAAGTAATAAGACAAAGATTTAACAAAAATTACATCAGACTAAGCCCATTTCTGCTGCTTTTTGTTTTAGCAATTCCATAAGAGGTTCGCGCTCATTGGGTACACGATTGTCTAAAACAGCTTCCTTTAAAGTTTTTTTTAGTTCCCCAACTTCACGACTTGGCTTTAAATTAAAGATTTCCATAATCTCATCGCCATCGATACAAGGTTGCAACAATCGTTTATAATCACGTTCTTTTAAATCCTCCAACTTTTCACGAACAGTCTTGAAGTTATCTAAAAAACGTTGTTTGCGTGCAGCATTTTTACTGGTAATATCGGCTTCGCAAAGTGTCATAAGGTCGTCAATATCGTCGCCAGCATCGTTCATTAATCGACGAACAGCTGAATCGGTAACTTCCTCATCAGCTATAATGATAGGACGCATGTGTAAGTCTACCAACTTGCGAACATACTTCATTTTGGCGTCCATTGGGAATTTCAGACGTTTAAAGATAGTCGGAATCATCTTTGCACCAATGATATTATGGCTATGGAAAGTCCAACCTATGGAAGCGTCCCAACGTTTACTCTTTGGTTTACCAATATCATGGAACAGTGCGGCCCATCGCAACCAAAGCTTATCAGTGGTGCGTGCAGCATTATCCAATACTTCTAAGGTATGGTAAAAATTATTTTTATGCGCTCGTCCATTGCGAGTTTCAACCACGTCCATTGCCACTAATTCTGGCAAAATGATTTGTAACAATCCACAACGATACAAATCTATAAACCCTTTGCTTGGCGTTTTGGTAGCCATGATTTTATTTAACTCATCGGCAATACGTTCTCCACTGACAATTTTGATACGTTCAGCGTTGCGTTCCAACGCTTCAAACGTTTCGTCTTCAATAAAAAAGTTGAGTTGAGTAGCAAATCTTACACAGCGCATCATGCGCAAAGGGTCGTCCGAGAAAGTTATATCTGGGTCTAATGGTGTACGAATAATACCGTCCCACAAGTCGTCTACACCACCAAAAGGGTCTACCAATTCGCCAAAATGTTCTTTATTCAAACACACCGCCATGGCATTGATAGTGAAATCACGGCGATTTTGGTCGTCTTCCAACGTTCCGTCTTCCACAATTGGTTTCCTGCTATTGTGGCTATAACTCTCCTTTCGTGCGCCAACAAATTCAACTTCCATACCTCCGAGCTTCACTTGTGCAGTGCCAAAGTTATGGAAAACAGATATGTGCGCACGCTTTCCGAGTGTTTTTTTAAGTTCATTGGCAACACTGATACCACTCCCAACGACAACAACATCAATATCATTGGAAGGTCGTTCAAGGAATAAGTCGCGAACGTAACCGCCCACAACGTAACATTCTAAGCCGAGTTTATCGGCTGCATCAGAAATTTTATGAAATATATCCTTATCTATAAACTTTGCCAATTCGGCATCGGTGAGGTCGCGCATACTAAAAATTAAATATGAGAGTGCAAAGATACAAAAATGAAATGCCAAAAGCAAGAAAAGTAAAGAAAATCTAATGACAATAAACTTTTTCTTTTGAATAAAAAACAATAGATATTAGCGTACAAAACAGCCTATTTTGAGCTACGAAACAGCCTATTTTGAACTGCAAAACAGCCTATTTTGATTTCTGAAAGAATTTCCATGCAAAGAAATGGGGATATTGCTATTGATTAAATTCTTTGAAAGTGTAAATAATAATAGGTACAGTTGAAATGAATGAAAGCAGGTCGCTCACGGCTTGGCACATTTCCACACCATACAGACCAAGGAAATGGGGCAAAATGAAGATTAAAGGAATGAAAAATAACCCTTGTCGGGTTGCTGCTAAGAAGTTGGCACGCAATGGTTTGCGACAAGTTTGCAATAACATGTTGCTTGCTATGATAAAAGCATTTAAGGGATAAGTGCATAATTGCCAGCGCAAAGCCACCACACCAATCGCAATAACTTGTGGGTCGTTTCGGAAAATTTGGATAAGCGAACTGCTGAAAATCCAACCCAAAATGGTACAGATGAAGAGAAAAATGGTACCTAATTTTACGGTAAATTTATAGGCTTTTTGCAATCGTTCATAAAGTCCTGCACCATAACAGAAACCACAAAGTGGTTGAAAACCCTGTCCTAAACCAATCACGGTGGCCAAAATGAGCAACGATATTCGAGAAACGATGCTCATTGCGGCAATGGCAGCATCGCCATATACTCCAGCTGCAATATTGAGCGACATGGTTGCAACACAGGCTAAGCCTTGTCGCAATAAAGAAGGGCTGCCTCCATAGAATATTTCCTTAAAGGTTGACCACGAAGGAGCAAAATTTCGGAAATAAATTCCTATATTTTCACCATGACGTGCCATGAAAAAGAGTATCAAGAAAGAGGTTATTTGACCGATTATGGTAGCGATTGCAGCACCTGAAATTCCTAATTTGAAGACAAAAATGAACAAAGGGTCAAGCGCAACATTGAGAATAGCACCCACAACAATCCCATACATTGAATATTTGGCATTGCCTTGCAGACGCATTTGATTGTTCAAAACAAGTGAAGACGTAAGGAATGGTGCACCTAATAGTATGATTTTTAAGTACTTTTCTGTATAAGGAAGAATGGTTGGAGTGCTGCCTAAGAGGAGTGAAAGGGGACGAATGAAGAGCAAACCACCTACCATGATGAGCAAACCAAAAAGAAAAGAATAGAAAAATCCTGTCGAAGCCATACGAGTGGCATTGTCATGGCATTGAGCACCTAATTCACGAGAGATATAATTGCCAGAGCCATGTCCGAAAAAGAAGCCAAAAGCCTGAATAAAGAACATTAAGGAGAAGACTATGCCCACAGCAGCAGTCGATTGCGTGTTTATTTGCCCAACAAAATAAGTGTCTGCAATATTATATAAACTTGTTACCAACATCGAAATTATGGTTGGTATTGCCATTTTAATGACAACCTTGTGGATAGGTCCCTCGGTTAGGAATGTGAAATTATTCTTTTCCTTTCTCATATCAATGACAAAGGTACAAAAAACAAAAGAAAGAAAGTGAACAAATGTTTAATTAGGGTCTGCTGAATTATTATCTCTTCACAGACAGAGGGTAGCAGACGTAGCCCCTCATAGTGACGATAATGATGAAAAACCACCAGATTTCGGTCAGGGCAAGACAAAGTTCCCTGAGGAACTTCATCACGTTTTTAACGAAGTAGCACATTCCTGTCCAGCATCGTGCTGTATCTGGAAGCTTGGCTCTTATGTCATTGGCTCGATAGATTCTCTTGCCAGTACCGAATGAGCATTCGATTTCATTGCGCTCCCCGATGGCTTTGGCCATTCTGGATTTCATCTCATCTGAAGGAGGATCCTTCGGTGGTCGCCCTAACGGTTTGCAGTATGAATGGATTTCAAAATCCTCAAGTATATCTCGGTTTGACCTGTTTAGGTAAATCTTATCCGCAAGGATGGTGGCCGGAAGATAGCCGAAGCGTTCTTTGAAAAGTTGAATCTGTAGCAAGAGATCCTGGCTCTCGTTGTAGGCATCCCAGCTGTGGTGGTCGATGAACGTATAGCCCTCGACTATGCTTGCACCTATCTTGGCCCCGAACTCAGTCCTTGCCTTAGCCTTTCCACGGACAATGGCACGGACGTGTGGCTGAAAGATGCTCAGTATGCGGTCTGCACAAGTATGAGTCTTTGACCTGTACATCTCCTCCTGCTGATGGTACATCGTGAGGATTGCAGTCAAGGTGCGTTTCTCATATAGGAATAGGCTCTCGTAGTACGTCTTGTTCTTTGCAAGCAAGTCCATTAAGATGCGGATGTCCTTGCGCAAGTAGTTGAGCATCACCCCGATAGTATCACGCACCATCTTGCCTTTCTTCTTGGCTTTCTTGACAAGCTGAAGGTATGCCTGACGTGCATGCTTGTAGTTCGTGCGTGGCTTGTGCAGCTCAAACATCTCGCACACCTTTATAATATAGTCGGTAACCTTGCGGCAACCATCATGTATTATATCAACGTCAACAGGATAACGCATCTCTGCATCGGCACAGGTAGCATCAATCTTCAGCACTCCCTTGTGCTCGCGACCTTTTGAGTCGGTGAAGGAAGCGGCATTCGGATCCTCTGGTTTCGGAGCCGGCGGGTCCTCATCATTCCTCTTCGCCTCTTCTTCTTCACGCTTGCGTTTCTCTTCAAGAAGACGCCTCTGCTTGTCGAGAAGCTTGACTGTCATCTTGTTGAGTTCTTCCTCTGAGATTCGCTTGCGTATCGTGACGAATAGGCTCGGGTCGAATATAGGCTTGTCGGTGAACTCATGCAATCCACAAAAGTACTGCATGTAGGGACTCTCTCTGATAATCTCGATGGTCTCGGCATCACTCAGGTTTAGTTTGTGCTTGATAATCATTGCGCCGAGAATCATGCGTGCCGGCTTGTTCCCTGCACCTTTCTTCTGATTGTCCAACCTTGAGTTGTATTCCTTCTCAAGTTCTGTCCATGGAAGAAGGTCACCGAGAGCCACCCATCGGTTTGTCTTGTCCAACTCATCAAGGGATGAGCGGAGCAAACCGAGGTCAAGTTGCTTGTATTTTGGAGCGTAAAACTTCATCTTGCTATGGATTTAACTATATAAAGGTACGATTTTCTAGTTAAACAAACAAAGAAATAAAGTTATATAAACTTAAATATCAGAGAGTTATAAATTATTCAGTAAACACTAATTAGAACTAAAATAACGAAATTTACAATATTATAAAACGAACTAAAAGAAAGAAATAAATAACTTTTTGTGTGAAAAATATATTTATTTGGAAATATATTGCTAACTTTGTGTTTGAAATAAAACTTTTCTGACAAACTTTTAAGTATATATAAATAATCAAGAATTATGAAAATTAAACTTTTACTCTCGAGCTTGCTCATTGCTACTTCGATGAATGCACAAACAAATGTTAATGAAACAGAACCTGAACTTGATGAAAGTAAAGCAACGTACTTCTATTATGACGATGAAATTCATGTAAATTCGATTGGATATACCAAACGAAACTTACTTGAAGAAAAAGTTTACATCATGGAAAACAACGAGATTTACTTTCAAGAATTTATCGATTTTGTTGGTTTAGTGAAAGGAACGATAAACAAAGAAGCTGGTATCATTACCATTAAAAACGGTCAAGCAATGGGAACGAAGCAACTTACCGAAGGAGGAACGGCGCATCAAATGTATTTTGCTACGATGAATCCAACCACTCAACAGCCTGAAACAGGTGAATTTACGTTGAAATATATTGATAAAGGTGATGGAAAAATTTGCATCGACGGCGGTTCGCTTTGTTTCGCTCTTTACTATATGGAACAAGAAAAACCTATTGTTTTTCTTCATACCAAGGGGCTAAAAATGATAAATGAAGAACAGATAGACAATAAAATACAAAAAACAAGCTACAAATATGTTAATCTTGATGAAGAAGAAGAAGGAAATGGAGTATTAGAATCTGTGAAATATGGCGAAAATATTTATTTTAAATCGTTAGAAACCATTATTCCTGAAAAATGGCAAGTTGCAAAAGTTATAAATGACAATAATAAAATGTCGTTATTCATTCCAAACAATCAATTTCTGAGTTATTTGGAAAACATATATTTTGTATTTAAAGCTGCAAAAATAGACGATAGTGGCAAAATTACAGAGTTAGAAGGATTAACATTGCCTATGACGCTTGATGCAAGCACCCATACTTACAAGTGTACAACTGCAAAAAATGATTTTTTGGGTTCGCTTAGCTATACAATTACTAATAGTGGAGTGAAGAATGAATGGGTTACAAAGTATGGAAACATCAGTATTACGCTTCCAGAAACTCAAGTTACAAATGGCATTACGACTATTGTTCAGCCCCAAATACAAGAAAATAATCAGTATTACGACCTTCAAGGTCGTGCTATTCAGCACCCAATGCGAGGAATATATATAAAGAATGGAAAGAAAATAGTGATAAAATAATAAATTATAAAGCAAAAGCGGATATGAAAAATCAACATATCCGCTTTTATTTTCTTTATTTCGCAATATCTAAAAGTGTTTGAATAACGCGTTCAGCCGAACGTCCGTCCCAGCGGTCGGGTAGGGCAGTTGGCTTCCATTTGCCTTGTGCCATATCACTAACGGCAGTTTTTAGTTTTTCAGCATCTTCGCCTACCAACACGTTGGTACCTTGTTTTACGGTTTCAATGTGTTCGGTATAACTGTTCAGAGTAGCACATGGAACGTTTGTAAAGGTTGATTCTTCGGCAACATTACCCGAATCGGTAATGATTCCAGCAGCATTTGAGAGCAAATAGCTAAATTCTAAATAGCCTAAAGGGTTTACAATATGAAGGTTTTTGTGCTTGGTAACATCAATTTCCTTCATAATTTGTGCTGCATTTCCACGCAATGGCGCAACAATAGGCATATCTTTTGCAGCTTCAAACATGGCGTTTAGCATACGTTTCAGGTTCTCTTTGTCGTTCATTAGTGCCTTCCGATTAAGCGTAAAAACAAGGTATTGTTTCGTTTTTAATCCTAAATCACAAACCGAAGGAATCGTTTCTAATGCCAAATTACTCATTCGTTCACGATTGAAACGAATGTTGTCAATGAGAATATTGCCCACCATGTAAACACGAGATAGCTCTGCTCCTTCTTTGTTAGCAATACTATTGTTGCTCAAACCTGCCGTGAAAAGCACATCAGACAAGCCGTCTATGACCAAACGGTTGATTTCTTTTGGCATATTTATATCGAACGAACGAGTGCCAGCAGCAATATGTGCCAACTGAATGCCTTGCTTTTTTGCAACAATTGCAGCTGCCATCGTTGAAGCAAGGTCATCAACTACCACGACAACATGGGTCTTATTTTGTTGCAAGTATTGCTCAAATTTCGACATTACTTGCCCCGTTAATTCGTTTAAGTTCTCACATTCCACGCCAAGATATACATTCGGACGTGAAATTTGCAAGTCCTTAAATAAACTATCCTCTAACGTTGGGTCGGTTTCTACACCTGCATAAACCAATGAGTATGCAACTTTTCTACCGTCCCAACCCTCGTTTTCGTTCTTTTTCAGTAATCTAATGATGGGTGCAACCTTCATAAAATTAGGACGCGCACCACAAAAAATACAAATTCTAAGTTCGCTTTTAGTTTCCGTCATTTAAACTTTATTCTCCTTTAAACATTTCTTTTATACCGCCAATCGAACCCATTATGCCCGTAGCTTCGTAAGGAAGATAAACCGTTTTCTGGTTGCCATTCTTCGCAAGTTCTTCCATCATTTGGATATACTTCTGTGCTATGAGATAATTTGCAGGGTTTGTACTCTGTCCAACGGCATCTGTAATTTTCTGAATAGCCACAGCTTCGGCTTCAGCTACACGCATTTTGGCTTCTGCTTGACCATCTGCAATAAGAATAGCTTGTTGTCTGTCAGCTTCAGCACGATTGATTCGTGATGTTTTTTCACCTTCTGATTGCAAAATAGCAGCTTGTTTTTCTCCTTCACTGGTCAGAATTGTCGCACGCTTATTGCGTTCTGCCTGCATTTGCTTTTCCATTGCTTGCAATACACTCTCTGGTGGCGTGATGTCTTGAAGCTCAACACGATTTACTTTGATACCCCATTTGTTGGTAGCATCGTCCAAAACAGAGCGTAACTTGGTGTTAATTGTATCGCGAGAGGTGAGCGTTTGGTCAAGTTCCATTTCACCAATGATGTTACGCAAGGTTGTTTGCGTCAATTTTTCAATGGCATTTGGAAGATTATTGATTTCATATACCGCTTTGAAAGGATCCATAATTTGGAAATAAAGCAGTGCATTGATTTGCATTTGGATATTATCTTTCGTGATAACATTCTGACGGTCGAAATCGTAAACCTGCTCGCGAAGGTCTATAACATTGGTATAAACGTAGCGGCCATTGCGCACTGCTACAATATCTTTAGCCCTATCGATGAATGGAATGATGATATTGAAACCTGGTTGCAATGTTGCATAGTATTTTCCCAAACGTTCTATGATGCGTGTTTCGCTCTGTGGGATTATCACAATTGTTTTTTTGGCAAATATGATTACCAATACTACGATGGCAATCAGAATATAACTTACTATTGACATAATGACTTAGTTTTTAATTGTTTATAAAAAATATATTATTCGGCTATTTCTACTGTTACAATAATTGAGTCGAGTTTTACGATGCGCACTTGTGTTCCTTCCTCAATAGCGGTATTATTGTTTGCTTGAGCCTTCCAATAATCGCCATCAATCTTCACTCTGCCATATTCATTTGGCTCTATGCGCTCTGTAATTCTACCGATTCGTCCAATAATAGCATCAGCATTGCTGACTCGCTGCTCTTTGTTTTTGTGCAAATATTTTAGTGCAAACGGTCGAATAAAGAAAATACTCAATGCACTAACTACTGCAAAGAGAATGACTTGTGCCGTAAAACTATCGCAAAAAGCCGCTAAAATAGTTGCGGCAGTACCACCGATTGCAAAACAAATGATAAAGAAATCGCCATTGGTTAATTCTAAAACCAAGCATAAAAGGCTTACCAAAAGCCATGCTAACCAAAGATTTTCTGAAAAGTATTGTACCATAGCCACGATTATTTAATTCGATTGTAAAGTTAGTACTTTAAAACGAAATTGCCAACTTTTTAGTAAAGAAAATGGAAAGAGGGAGTTTTTCTCCCTCAATCTTTTCCTTTTTTTATTTATTTTCTACACGTTTTATTTTCCTTCGGTAAGTCCAAACGATGTTTTTATCCTCCAAAGTAATGGTTTTACTTATTTCTATTGGCCAATAGTCCTTTCCTATACGAATTTCACGATGCGTATTTGCTTCTCTATCCTCTTCGTTTAACGTGCTATCTGGCTTGTATTCATCGAGAGAATCAACCCATTCAACCGAGTCGATTTCCACAGAATCCCATTCAGTAGTGTCATAATAAGACGAATCAATTACCGCTGTGTCTACTTCGGCTATATCATTATTGTAATCGGCTTCCATAGTATCTATTACCGCACTGTCTACTTCGTAATCCGATTCCCACTTTTCTTCTAAATCGCTATGATAAGTTGGCATAACATATTCAGAAAAATCAGACAAATAAGTCCATTCTCCTTTCTTGTTTTTGGTCGTTTTTGTTGTTAAATACGACATATATCGGTTTGTGCCGTCTAATGGCTTCCCTTCTGTTGTAGTGCCTTCTTTCATCTCCGTGGCAAAAGTTTGGATTAAGTCGAGCAAACTTGGGGCGTAAAAGAAATATAAAAACATAGTATAATCTATATTTCTACCATTCATCAGACTTAATGTTTCTTGGAGGAAGTTATTATAGAATTGGCTAGGAACTTCCCTTTTTTGTCTCAAAGAACTCTGAATGTTGTTCCATAATATATCATAAATTTTATTGATAGCTTCCTCTCCATTACTTATAACGTACTCTTTCATATCAGAGGAGAAAGTAAGAATGAGAGGGCAATTCTTGAAAATATCGTTCAGTTTATAATACATTAAGCTGTCGCCAAACGATTCCACTTTCTTGTTCGAGTAATTTACACTTTCTAATAAGTCCACCTGCATGGTGGTAGTGTGTGGAGTTACATTCAAAACTTTTAAACGAATTTTGCACGAAAGGTAAGGTTCTTGCATTTCTTTATAACCAAAAAAATAGTCTTTATTACGCGCTATTTGGGTAAAATCGAGCATTGTATTTATAGAATCAGGCTCGCCCGATTGTTTTTGTTCGAGTGTAAACTCGTAGGTTGCAGTTTGTCCTACTTTAAACTTTGGGTTTTTCAATATTGCATTTTGCGCCCATATCCCATTGCCGATAAATAACATTATGATGACTGCACTTATTCGCATGGCTATATTTTCTTTCTTTTTTGTTTTCATTGTGTTGCTTTTTTAGTTATTGCGACGTCTTATTACTTCATAAATAGTGCCAATTCCACTTGGGTAGTTGGTGATTGTTTTGTTTTCATACACTTCTAACCAACTATCTTTATTCATTTTCACTTCAATTAGGTTTTGTTCTTTACACAATTTTGGCTTATAATCAATCACAGCAACCGTATCTATGCTATCGTCTGCTATGGTGTCGCTTTCAGCCTTATCATAACTTTGATAAGTATCATATTTGGAGGACATGGAAGTTACATTGCCATTAAACGTAAACTCCTTGCCTTTGCCTTTTTTAGCATCAGAAACATAATGAAAAGAGACTTCGTTTTCTTTGAGTTCTCCCTCTTCGTGGTGTCCCTCATTGTATCTTATGCGGTAAGCACTGGTAAAGGTATTAAGCCCAGGCAAGAATATTTGTGTAAAGATATTAAACGTTTTCCCTTCTTGCATATCGGCTATTAGCTCTTCATCGCTTTTAGTAAGTTCATCTTGCATAAACGATTTACCACTCTTGCGTGCTTCTGTTATAAATTTTTTATATATTTCCGTAGTATTGATAGCCTTCCAGTTGCTCATTTGTTTAGAGAACATAAGACGGAAATTCAACCCTTTTAAAATATCTATAACCTCTAAAAAATCTTTTGAATCATTGTGACCTATTATCGATTTAGGTAAACCTATATCGATAATTTTCATATCCATGATGTAAGCGTATGGGGTAGCTTCAATCATTGTCAATGAAAACTTATTGGAAATGGTATCGCCAGAGCTTATGTATTGCGTCAACGCTGTCATGTAATTAACATTATACCAAGAATGAAGTTCAACCCCTTCTACCATTGTTCCATCAGAATTTCGTTGGAAAGATTTTGTGAAAAAGCATTCGTAAGTTGCAGTTTGTCCTTTTTTAAAGTCGGATAAATAAGTTTGTTTGGGTTGTGCTGAAGCCAAAATGGCTACGAACAACAATGAAAAAAGTGTGGCAATTTTCTTCATATACTTTCGGTTTATTATGTTATAAATGTGGAAATAATCTTCCTTTCATGTGTTGCAATTCAGCAAAATCAATTCCATTTTCGTTCACAAATATAAGAATATCCTTCCAAATCTGCAAACAATTATGCAAGGATTTCAGAAAAAAGAGAAGAAGAAAAGTTATTTTGCAGAAAAAAGTTTGTACTTTCGCAGTGGATTAATTAAAGAAAGGGCTACACGATAGCCAAGATATTTAAAATAAAAAGAAGATGAACAAGATGAAGTTTTTATTGATGAGTGTTGTTTTCGCCACATTTGCTTCATGCGGAACAACTTCTACTGTGCCACTTACAGGACGTAAACACAGAATAAGTATGACTGATGGCGAACTTTTAACCCTAAGCCAAACACAGTATTCAAAGTTCATGGCAAGTGTAAAAAAGTCGTCAGATGTAAAGAATACACAAATGGTTGCACGTGTAGGTCGTAAACTTGCCAACGCCGTAGAAAATTATTTACGCAACAATGGTTATGCTAATGAGATTCAAAACTTCCAATGGGAGTTCAATCTTGTGCAAGATAAACAAGCCAATGCTTTCTGTATGCCAGGCGGAAAGATAGTTGTTTACGAAGGATTGTTGCCTTACACACAAAACGAATCAAGTCTCGCCATTGTTTTAGGACACGAAATTGCACACGCAGTAGCCAAACATAGTGCAGAGCAAATTACCAAACAACAAAATCAAGGTATAGGAACCGCTATTATAGGCACAGTTCTTAACACGGCAGTAGGTTCTGGCACAGGCGATATTTTCAACTCTGTCGCCTCAACAGGCTTATCACTTTTGAACTTGAAATATAGTCGTAGCAACGAAACAGAAGCCGACTATATGGGGTTAATGTTTGCTGCAATGGCAGGTTACGACCCACAAGCTGCTGTTCCTTTCTGGCAACGCATGGCTGCAAACTCACAAAGTTCTACTTTACCATTCATGAGTAGCCACCCTTCTGATGCCTCTCGTATCCAGAAAATACAAGAATGGATGCCTGAAGCCATGAAGGTTTATCAAGCAAACAAAGCTACAACCAAGCCTGCCACAACTACAAAAAAGAAAAGAAAGAGATAAGATATTGTCAGCGTTTTTCCTCTCTACAACTCACGTTTGTTAGGGAAACACGAAATACACTTATTTGATTTATTTTTAAAAGTGCCTGTTTTGAATCGCAAAACAGGCACTTTTGGTATGCAAAATAGGCTCTTTTGATAATATTATATGGATTCGACGAATTGATGTTCAAGCATTCTTGTTTGTTTTTTCTATTTTTAAAATCGCTATTTCACTCTTTTTATTTGAGAATAGGATAGAGTATTTACCTTTATAATATGGTGTAAAAAGTAAAAAAACTAATCTTGGTTTTGATATAAAGAAAGTTTTAAGTATTTTTGCCGACTGAAAATGAAAGGAGCAAGCTCTAAGGCTCAGTTCGGTCAAGTGGTCTGGGTGAGCATTGAAGACCTTAAACGACTGAAATAAGGTCGGTTTATGAATGAATAATATATTGTTTTGCCCAAAAATATTGGAATAATCCACGTAAAGCAAGGAACATAAGAAAAGCTATCCAAAGGGCATTGTTGCCCCAATAAGGTTCGGCAATGAAATAAAAAACAAAGAAAAACAACATTGCAACAACCGAAGTTACCAACATTCCTTTGGTTTCGGTAATTCCAATGAATATTCCATCGTAAACGAAAGCAGCTACTCCAGCCAGTGGAATAAGATAAACCCAAATCAGATAAGGCGATGCTGCCGCAATAACTCGTTGCTCATCGGTGAGTAAACGCAAGAAATCTACGCCACCAACGACATATATAAAAGTAAAAAGAACCACCATTAAGACTCCAAACTTGAATAATTGGCACTTCATTTTACTGAATCCTACTTTGTCATTTGCCCCATAATATTTACCGCTAAGGGCTTCTCCAGCGTAGGCAAAGCCGTCCATAAAGTATGAAAAGAGCGTGAACATGGTCATTAACAAAGTGTTTACCGACAACATCATCGCACCTTGTTTGCCACCAGCACTGGTAAAAAACATATTGACGGCTACCAAACAAAGTGTGCGAAAGAATATATCACGATTCACAACAAAGAATTTTTTCCACGATTCTATGTGCTTCAGCGTAGAAGAGAATAGTGTCCAAGTGGCTGAAACATGAGCTTCTAAAGGAATAAGTTGCCCGTTTTTAATACCACTTTTCACAAAATAAAGTGCCAAAATAAAGCCACTCCATTGGGCAATGAGTGTTCCCGTAGCTACTCCTTCTATCTTCCAGCCCATGAAAAGGACAAAACAAAGCGATGCAAGAATGTTGATAATATTTTGCAAAATGGCTATCATCATTGGTATTTTGGTGTTTTGCATACCAATAAACCACCCCGTTAAACCATAAAGACCCAACATGGCAGGTGCGCCATAGATGGCTATTCGGAAATAAGCTCGCACAAAATCAATAGAACTTTCGGGCGTATTCATGGCTTTTAGCATCAATAATTCTAAGAAACGTTGTCCCAAAACAAAGGTAAAGCCCATGCTTATACCAATGGTTAAAGCTCGAAAAAGAACTCGCAACGATTCGTCCCAAGCCGTTTTTCCGTAGGCTTGTGAGGTCATTCCGCTTGTTCCCATACGAAGAAAGCCCAATATCCAATACATAATATTGAATATCATCGACCCAATTGCAATTGCTCCAATGTAGTTTTCGTTGCCAATATGCCCGACAATTGTTAAATCAACCAACCCTAAAAGCGGCACGGTGATGTTGCTAACAATCGAAGGTAAAGCAAGATTTAGTATTTCTTTGTTGATATTTGCCACGTTGTTCTGAAACTTTTTAGCGTATATAATCCTTTGAAATTAAGTCGTAATAGAGTGCTTCCAACTCTGGTAAAGTCAATTTTTCTACCGAATGCTCAATCACTCTGATAAGCTCTGCACGACGATTTTCGTCTTGTACTTTATTAAAATCCATAGTTTTATAATTTTGCTTCTAATGCTTTTATGGCTTCTTCCATGTCTTTGGCAAACGAAACATGGTTTAAAAGGAACTCTTTTCTGCTCTTGGCAAGTTCCAAATACAGTGCTTTGTTCATGCCGTCTACATACGATGCAATGGCAAACTCAATGTCATCGCGTTGCGTTTCGCTCGTTGAGAACTCGTAAACACGATACTTTTGATGCAAAAAACAATAGGCTGCCTCGATACTATCCCTGCTTATCATCGTACAATATCCTTACAATAAAGTGTGAAATACTTCCACAATGGAGCTGCCATCATAGCTTGTTTAAACTCTCCTTGTAGCAACATTTCGTACGTTTGCTGTTTGGTTCGCAAGAAACTCTCAATATCTTCTGTCTTATCGAAATGAGTTGGCGATGTAAGACGCACTCCACGGGCTAAGAAACAATAGCATAAATTGTTCATGATGCTTGGGTTTGGCGACACCACCATGAGTTCTTCCCATGTTCCACCAGTATATCCTGTTTCTTCTTCCAATTCTCTTTTTGCTGCTTCTAAGGGTGTTTCACCCTCTTCGACACACCCTGCACACGTTTCAGTCGATACGATTTGCAGCCCATGACGATATTGTCGTTCTAATACAAGCATACCTTCTTCGGTTTCAGCTACCACGTTTATCCATGTAGGGTATTCCAAAACATAGTATTCATCGTGTACTGTTCCGTTCGGAAGTTCCACTTTGTCGCACCGAGCCGTAAGCCATGGACGTTGAATAATATATTCTGAGGATAGCTTTTTCCACATCATTTCCTCGTCAGTTCTTTGCTTTTTCATCTTCTTTTAAACGGTTATGGAATTACTTTAAAACGTATTCTAAACGAACGGGCATGCTCGTCCCAATTCGTTCCTAACATTTCAAAACGTCCAATCTGTGCTGTTGAACGTACATGTTTGCCAATGCAAGGACAAACATCATAATCTCCGATACGAACAAGGCGTATTTTTTCGCTTGCATCTTCGGGTAATCGGTCTAAAGATACTCCCTCTGGCAATTCGTTACGGTCGGCAAGTTCGTAAGTTATCGGCATATCCAACTCGATTAGTCGGTTCATTTCGTCTTCAATAGCCTTTTCTTCTTTGCGCAAAGGCTTATGGTCTAAGAGGAAAGTCATCTTACTTTTCTTTCGCTCAATGTGTGCATTCTTGCTTCTTTCCGCCCCAAATATGCGCCCCATAAGTTGGTTTAAAAGATGTTCTGCGGTGTGAGCAGGTGGAAATTCCTCCTTATTATGCTCATTAAAGATATAATCTGTCTCCATTACTTTAACTTTAAAATTCGTCCATAATTACCTTTTACACTTATTGGGATAGGCTTTTCGGCTTTAAAAGTAATTGAAAATTCTTCTTTACTAAGCAAATCTTCTGCTAAAACTTCTTGCTCTTTCATTTCAAGATAATCGAAAGCATGTTGCGGAACATTCAGTTCTATTGCTTTTTCACTATCAGAAAAGTTTGCGACAACCAGCAAAACAGAATCTTTATACTTACGAATGAAAGCAAAAATCTTGTTACTATCTATCTTATCACTGCCCATATTGGCATACATTAAGTCGAAACTTTTGCCTTTAGAAATAGCTTCTTCTTGGTTTGAACACTGCAAAATAGCTTGGTAAGTCTGCTCCAATTGCTTCTGTTCTTGAGTCAATTTCGTCCGATTATAATAACCCTTATAAATTGAATCGACACACCAATAATCGAAAATCGTAGTCCTTCCGTCTTTACCCGAGAAACCTTCCTCGTCCATACCTTCTTCGCCAAACTCTTGCCCAGCATAAATCATAACAGGATTGGTTTGCAATAGTGCAGAAACAAGCATTGCAGGAATGCCTCGTTTCATATCTTTTGCAAAGAAATCGGACGCTATACGTTGCTCGTCATGGTTCTCAAGAAAGTACAACATATTGTCTTTTATATCGTCAGTTGCCTGCCATTGTTGTGAAATAGTATATGCTGGGCGATTGCCACACATTACATCTCGTAAACAATCGTACATACCAACTTTGTCGTAAAGGTAGTTGAAGCCCGATGAAATGTAAGTTCTATATTGTTGAGGGTCGTACACTTCACCTATGAAAACAATGTTTGGGAATTGTGCTTTCACCTTTTTGGTGGCATATTTCCAAAACTCTGGTGGCACCATTTCAGCCATATCGCATCGAAAACCGTCCACTCCTTTCTCTGCCCAGAATAACAATATATCAGTCATTTTGTGCCAAGTATCGGGAATTGGCATATAGTGCGTACTTCTTCCGCCCCAATCACAATAGTCAATACCATAGTTCAGTTTGACTGTTTCGTACCAATCGTTGGCTTGAGGGTGTGCGTCAAATTTATCATTCCCAGTGCATCTTGCCACTGTTTCTATGTATTCCGAATCGGTAAAACCATAAGGTTGCGGGATAGCAGAGGTATCTAACGCTTCATTCGGACAATAATAAAAGTTATTATTCGCATCAAAATGCTTTTTCGTATCATCGGTTTCACCCAAATCTTTTACACCTTTTGGCTTGCAAATACTTTTATATTCGCGTGCTACATGGTTTGGAACAAAATCGATAATCACCTTTAATCCAACCTTATGCGTGCGTTTTACCAAGTCTGTAAACTCGTTCATACGTTCCGAAACGTTCTCCGCAATATCGGGGTCAATATCGTAATAATCGGTAATAGCATAGGGCGAACCTGCCAAACCTTTTACCACACGAGGCGTTTGGCGTGGAATACCGAACGAACTGTAGTCAGTGCAAGTAGCATGGCGTAGGATTCCCGTGTACCAAATTGTATTTGCACCGAGGGATTTGATTTGATTTAATGTTGCCAAATCAAAATCGTTCATCTTTCCAACTCCATTTTCAGCAAGCGTACCATGCCTTTTTCTATGGGTATTCTTGTTGCCAAAAATGCGTGTAAATACTTGATATATTACTAATTTCATTAGGTTGGATTTATCTTTAAGGTGGTTCTAACAATTACCACCGCAATATTATGAGCTTAAATTATGGGTTAACCCCCATTTTATCAAATAAAAAAGGACACAATACCCAGTACTTCCTTCTAACCTTGCGGGCATTTTGATTATCTCGCTGCCGAGTATAACCAGTAGAAATACAGGGGTTTGTGTCCCTACATGAAAATTATTGAGGTAGAAAATTTACCTTATTACGTCTGTAAATATCAGAAAATTATTCTACACCATGAGCGTTTACGCCCTTATCTATTCTTCCTATCATGCCTTGCAAAGCCTTTCCTGGACCACATTCTACAAATTCTGTTGCACCATCGGCTATCATATTCTGTACACTTGCTGTCCAACGAACACTTGAAGTAAGCTGTGCAATGAGGTTTGCCTTAATTTCTGCTGGGTCAGTATGTGGTTTAGCATCAACATTCTGGTAAACTGCACATTTAGGAGCAGCAATATTGGTAGCTTCGATACCTGCTTGCAACTCATCTTTTGCCGATTGCATGAATGGAGAGTGGAATGCTCCGCCCACTTTCAAAGGCAATGCACGCTTTGCACCAGCAGCTTTCAACAGTTCGCAAGCAGCATCGATACCTTCTTTTGAACCTGAAATAACCAACTGACCAGGGCAATTAAAGTTGGCAGCAACAACCATTTTGCCTTCGTTTGTTACTTGTTCGCAAATTTCAACTACTTTTTCATCGGCTACACCAATGATTGCAGCCATTGTGCCAGGGTTTAATTCGCAAGCCTTTTGCATGCAATTCGCACGCAAAGCAACGAGTTTCAAACCATCTTCAAACGACAATGCGCCAGCTGCTACTAATGCAGAGAACTCACCAAGAGAGTGTCCTGCAACCATTTCAGGTTTAAATTCATCGCCTAAGCAGAGTGCTGAAATTACACTATGAAGGAAAACTGCAGGTTGAGTAACATTCGTTTGCTTCAACTGTTCGTCTGTTCCAGCAAACATAATATCTGTTATTTTGAAACCAAGAATGGCATCGGCTTTATCAAACAATTCTTTTGCTAAAGGGTTGGTGTCGTATAGGTCTTTGCCCATACCAACAAACTGTGAACCCTGACCTGGGAATACAAATGCTTTCATTACTTTAAATTCTTCTTTTTAATTATCTTTAGGCTACAAAAGTACAATAATAATATGAAACTCGCAAATTTCAACCTGTTCACATTATAGTATAAGCTACTAAAGTTTTTTCTGAAAATATAAAACCTATTGTTTTGAACATCAAAAGTGCCTATTTTGAGCCTCAAAAGAGCCTATTTTGGACTCCAAAATAGGCTCTTTTATATTTTATTTGACTTCAAATGATTTACTCAGATTTCATGATACGCTTTTGATTCGTATAAAATATTTTTCTATACATACTCCCTTTGTCAGCAAAAGCTGTGTAATTTATCCTTTCTTGATTTGCGTTTTCTTCTTCTAACCTTCCACCCCGACCACAAACACCAAGCCAAAGCCAATCCCATGATGCTGATATAGAAGATTGTTCCCATGCCTAAGAATGTGTAAATGCGACCTGTATGCACTTCCACGCAAACGTTTCTAAGCGACATAGGTAAGGCTTTCATTCCGTTAGGCATAGCGATAGCCTTTGTTCCTTTATAGTAATCAACTGCTCCATTGTTTGTTTCAAAATCTTTAGCATATCCGCTTATAGCGTGTTCGCTTATCGGTATTCCTTTGATAGGTGCAGGTTTTCTATTTGTAAAATAGTCTTTGATGTTTCCATTTGCTCTTTTCCAAACGTAAAGTCCACTGAACGAACCTATTAACCACTCTCCATTTGTCCTTTGCTCCATAACGTTTATGCCCATAACACTCACGTTGGGTTGATGAATTTCGGCTATGGGCTGGTCGGAAAGCGACTTCATGGCGTAGAAACCATTTGCTGTTGAAAGGAGCCAATCGCCCTTTTCATTGTCGTATCTAATGCCTCGCAAGTTGTCGTTCCATGGATTGGGATTGTCCATTGTCGTGAAAGGCAATGCAGTAATGCGCCCCGATGCAATTGCTATTAAGCCTGGTGGACGTAGAAACCAACCTGTCAGACAAAGAAACAAGGTGAAACCGATACTCCATATTCCTATTTTGTTGTGCAAAGGTATGAAGATGTGTTGTGCTAACCGCATGTATTTCTTGCCTAAATGTGGTGCAAACCAATAGAAAAAACCTGTAAAAGTTAGTAAAAGAAGCACTAAGGCTATGCAATCAACAACGATTTTTCCAACAAATCCAAAGAGTTCGCCACTATGAAGCGACCATATTGTTCTGAAAAGTGAGACTTTATGGTCATCGTTGTTGGCTGGTTGCAAGGTTATTTTTTCAAATTTATGATAGGGTTTTGTGGCTAAAAATAGGTTCGACCTACTTGCTACCACGAGTTTTCCATCCTTTTGAGTAATATCTACTAAACGTTCGCCCTCACTTTTATCTAAGTTTATTTCGTGCCAAACGTTGTTTGCGCCTAACAAATAAAGTCCGTATTGCCCTACAGCAAACAGCTTTCCCGAAGGAGTGAGGCACATTGCCCGAATATTCCGATGGTCTACACCTTGCGGGAGACCTTGATTGAAATTCTTAATACTCTTCTTTGTAGAGTCAGTTAGCCAAATACCATTGTTGCCATAGATTAGAATTTTATTGTTCCAGGCAATTGTACCTCTTAAAAGTCCATTGTTCCAAGCTTCATAGCGGTAGGTCTGGGGCAAATGAGTTCTACTAATGTTCACTGAATCGAACAATATTGGGTGGTTTAACACGATGCCCGAAAGGCAGAACATGATGAGGAAAAAGCTCAATACTATTCCGAACCATTTATGATGTTTATGCCAACTGGCTTTTTTCATATACTTAATTTAATTGTGAAGGGTTACTTTTACAACTATCTTTCTTTGCTTTTGAGAATAGTTTCATACACAAAGGAAACGCAAGAAGACTTGAATTATTGTCAATATTTGCTTAATTCAAAAAAAAACCTTTTCTTTGTAGTCATAAATCAAATATTATTGAAGAAGAAATGATGAAAAAAATCATATTATTACAGTTGCTTTTGTTGCTTGTAGTGGGTGTTTATGCCCAGCGACCTAACTATTTAAAGCTCTCTCCGTTGGTGCGTGAAGCGGTTACGGAGGTAATTGTAGAAACAAGGAAAGCACCTTCTATCACCCGAAATCCCGAAAATAGAACGTTGACAGCCTTTGCTAAATTTAGCAATGACGCTGAAAAAACCATTCAAAACTTTGGGTGTGAAGTGTTGGCAAAGGTGGGAAATGTTTACATTCTCTCTATTCCGTTGGATAAAATTGCTGCTCTTTCCAATCAACAGAATGTTTTGCGCATAGAAGCGGGCAGGTCTAATGAGGTGCAAATGGATACTACCAAGCTGTTTATCAATGCTTTACAGGTTTATGAGGGACGTCAATTACCGCAAAAATATACGGGTAAAGGCGTTGTAGTGGGGGTTCAAGACGTTGGTTTCGACCTTACTCACCCTACGTTTTACAGTGTTGATATGAGTGAATACCGCATAAAAGCCTTGTGGGACCAACTCTCTACCGACACGTTGAATACGAGTTTGCCTGTTGGTCGCGACTATCATAGCCAACAAGAGTTGATGAAAATAGGACGTTCTTTCGATGGTTTGATAGAAACACACGGTACACATACGGCAGGAATAGCAGCAGGAAGTGGGGCAGAAGGCGATGCGAAAGTGAGTCCTTATCGTGGTATGGCTTATGAATCGGACATTGTTATGGTGGCAAATGCCGTAGGTAGTAACATACAATTGATTGATAAAAAGAATTATTACAAATACACTTACGCTACTGATGCGCTCGGTTTTAAGTATATTTTCGACTATGCCGACCGTCAAAACAAGCCCTGTGTCATTAATTTTAGTGAAGGCGGACACGAGGATTTCCAAGGTTATGACCAGCTTTATTATGAGATGCTTGACAAATTGGTGGGACCTGGACATATCATTGTGGCTTCGGCAGGTAATAGTGCCGATTGGGTGAACTACATTAACAAACCCAAAGGTGTGGAAAGTAGTGGGGCTTTCGTTTTAGGAGGTAAAGAAAGAGCTTCGTTTACACTGAAAAGCGACCAACCTTTTACGTTCCGTTTTGCGGTTTATGCTGACAGAACAAATCCATTTTTCTTTGAAATTCCAACGCAAAAGATAGTAGAAAGCAAGGATTTTTTGTTGGAAGATTCTATCGTAATAGGCAAACAGAAATACATTTATCGTATGTTGGCTTATCGTTCAAGCTACAATTCGAATGAAATGGCATACGATATTATGCTTATAAGCAAGCCCGATTTAGGGCACAATGTGCCGCTTTCATTGGAGATAGTGGGTGTAGATGCAGCCGTAAACCTTTACCGATTGAGTGGATATTTGTTGCCTAATGAGTTGAATCCGCAACTTAAAGCAGGCGATAATAGCCACAGTGTTCACTCGCCTTCGAGTGCAAGACGTGTTATTTCGGTGGGTGCAACGGCTTATAGGCGTGGCTTTTACAATTATTTAGGTGTATGGAAAGACTATAATAAAGGTACTGACGGACGTAGAACATCGTTTTCGAGTGTAGGACCAACCCTTGATGGGCGTACGAAACCTGATGTTATGGCTCCTGGACAAAACATAATTTCGGCTTATAGTAGTTTCTTTATCAACAATCCCGACAACGTTGGCGAGCTGGGTTCTGATGTAAAACACTTCCCTTTCAATGGTAAAACCTATGCTTGGAACAGCAATGGGGGCACTTCAATGTCGTCGCCTATCATTGCAGGAGCCATTGCTCTTTGGCTTCAAGCCTATCCACGGCTAACACCAGAGGATTGTTTCGATGTGTTTAGTAAGACTTGCACGCATTATGACGCTTCGCTTTCTTATCCGAACAATCTTTATGGCTACGGACAAATTGATGTTTACGAGGGTTTAAAGGAAGTTTTGAAGAAAGCAGCAGCAGGAATTGAACAGGTGGAAGACACGCTAACGTTGCACAACGATAATAAGATTTATTATTTAGATGGTCGTTTTGCAGGTACAAACGAAAATCTTTTGCCTTGTGGTATCTACATTCGCAACCATAAAAAGTTCATAAAACGATAGGGCAGAGCAACGAAAAAGCCCCATTAAGGTAGCAATTTTCTCTATCCTTAATGGGGCTTATTATGCCTCATGGTGAACCTTTATGGAACTTTATGGCGAACCTTTGTGGAAATTCGTGGCGAATCGTTAGAACAGTTCGCCGTGTGTCGTTAAAAGATTTCGCCGTTATGGGGCTTTATTTAATGATAAGTTTATCGCTTCCAGCTGCTTTAAAGCTCATGTCCAAGCCTTTAACGCTGTGAGTAAGTGCGCCAAAAGAAATAAAATCGACTCCTGCTTTGGCATAAGGAATCATTGTTTCGAAGGTAATTCCGCCACTTGATTCAGTTTCGCAGCGTCCATTAACGATTTCAACCGCCTTGCGTGTGTCTTCAGGCGTAAAGTTATCGAACATAATACGGTCGCAACCTTCTGCTAAAGCCTCATCTAATTCCTTAAAATCACGCACTTCACATTCTATTTTTAAGTCCTTTCCGTGTTCTTTGCAATAGGCTTTTGCTCGTGAAATAGCGTTATGCACACCGCCACAGAAGTCAATATGATTGTCTTTAAGGAGTATCATATCGAACAAACCAATACGATGATTCATGCCACCACCAATCTTTACCGCTTCTTTTTCCAACATTCGCATACCAGGAGTGGTCTTTCGTGTGTCTAAAACTCGTGTTTTCGTGCCAGCATCTATCAGTGCTTGTTGGTATTTATGGGTCATTGTTGCAATTCCACTCATGCGTTGCAAAATGTTCAGCATAAGGCGTTCAGTTTGCAAAAGGCTTTGTTCACGTCCTTTTACACTCATCACGATGTCGCCAACCTTTACCTTTTCGCCATCTTTTATATATACTTCAACCTGCAATTCAGGGTCGAACTTCTTGAAAACTTGTTTGGCTATTTCTACACCAGCAAAGATTCCGTCTTGCTTTATCAATAGTTTGCTTTCGCCCATTGCATC
Source organism: Prevotella disiens (assembly GCF_900454955.1). Classification (NCBI taxonomy): domain Bacteria; kingdom Pseudomonadati; phylum Bacteroidota; class Bacteroidia; order Bacteroidales; family Prevotellaceae; genus Prevotella; species Prevotella disiens. The sequence continues at coordinate 1,054,246 of NZ_UGTL01000001.1, forward strand.
TTTTGGAATGCAACAAAGTGTGGTATGGTCGCCGTCGCCAATATCTTCGCTAAAGGCAAGGTCGATTAATTTTGCGTTTAATTCGTCTACTTGTAACATTTTCTTTATGAATAAGTGGTGGGAAATGTACGCTTTAATTTATAAACCTAATTGTTTTGAAATTTCAAGCATTCTGTTAATTGGTCGCACAGCCTTCTCTGCAATCTCAGAGTCTACCTCAATAGTAGGCCATTCGTGTTTAATGCAGTTGTAAAGTTTGCGCATTGTAATGAGTTTCATGTAGTTACATTCGTTACAGCCACTTTCAATATCCTCTGCAGGTGCAGGAATAAAAGTCTTTTGTGGGGCAGATTTTTGCATTTCGTGTAAGATTCCCACTTCCGTAACCACAATAAATTCGTTAGCATCGTCATTGATACTGAACTTCAACAAGGCCGCTGTGCTACCCACTTTGTCGGCTATTTCAGCCACTTCCTCTCTACATTCAGGGTGAACCAATACCTTTGCATTAGGGTGTTGTTGCTTTAATTGCTTGATACCTTCCACAGAAAAACGTTCATGAACATGGCAACCGCCGTCCCAAAGCAACATATTGCGCCCTGTTATGCGGTTGATGTAACCACCAAGGTTCTTGTCTGGACCGAAAATAATCTTTGTATCTTTAGGGAATGATTCTACGATTTGACAAGCATTGCTACTCGTTACCACCACATCGGTAAGCGATTTTATAGCTGCTGTCGTATTCACATAACTGATAACAGTATGATTGGGGTGAGCTTTGACAAATTTTTCGAACGCATCGGTAGGACAACTTTCTGCCAAAGAGCATGAAGCATTGAGGTCAGGCACAATGATTTTCTTTTCAGGACAAAGTATTTTGTTGGTTTCACCCATGAAATGAACGCCGCACATAATAATAATATCAGCATCGGTTGTGGCTGCTTTTTGTGCCAAAGCCAAACTATCGCCAACAAAATCGGCTAAATCTTGCACTTCTGCATCGGCGTAATAATGCGCCATAATGACTGCATTCTTCTCTTTACACATACGCTTTATTTCAGCTTTAATGTCGGTATTGGCAGGGGTAGGCTCGTCTATAAATCCCTGTTCGCTCCATTTCTTGTCATTCATGTTGTTATAATGTTTTTAAATATCTTAGATAATTACTTCTTTCTTAGTCGTTTGCGTGTAATGGATAAGAAATTGTGTAATGCAAACCACGGCTTTCCTTTCGTTCTATTGCCTGTCTTGTAATGAGATAAGCAACGTTTATCATGTTTCTTAGTTCACAAATATCCTTCGTAGCCTTTACTTGTTTAAAGAGTTTTTCGGTTTCTTCGTACAATAAATCCAATCGATTCCATGCACGTTTCAAGCGCAAATTGCTGCGAACAATGCCCACATAGTTACTCATTATTTCGCCAACTTCTTTCATACTTTGCGTAATCAACACACGTTCCTCGTTCGATAATGTGCCAGCGTCGTCCCATTCGGGAACATTAAGGTTTAACTCGTAGTCTTGGCACACTTCAATGGAATGCTCAGCAGCAGCCTTTGCATAGACGACAGCCTCTACAAGGGAGTTACTTGCCAATCGATTGCCACCATGAAGACCTGTGCAAGCACATTCGCCAACGGCATAAAGTCGCTTGATAGAACTCTCTCCATTGAGTCCAACTTTAATGCCTCCACACATATAATGCGCACTTGGGCAAACGGGGATATATTCTTTTGTGATGTCAATGCCCAAACTTAAACATTTCTCATAGATGTGAGGGAAATGTTTTTTGGTTTCTTCTGCATCTTTATAGGTTACATCTAAGCAAACGTGAGCCAGTCCATGTATCTTCATTTCATGGTCAATTGCCCTTGCAACGATGTCGCGTGGTGCAAGCGAAAGGCGTTCATCGTATCTTTGCATGAACTCTTCTCCGTTGGGCAAACGCAATATTCCACCATAGCCACGCATGGCTTCGGTGATTAAAAATGCGGGGCGTGTTTCTTTCGGATTATATAAAACAGTAGGGTGGAACTGCACAAACTCCATGTGTTCCACTTCGCCTTTGGCTCTATAAACCATTGCAATGCCGTCGCCTGTGGCAATGCTAGGGTTGGAAGTGGTGGCATAAACTGCCCCACAACCGCCTGTTGCCATGAGTGTAACCTTACTTAAATAAGTGTCAATCTTTTGTGTTGCGGGATTTAAAATGTAAGCTCCGTAACATTCTATATTGGGTGTGCGGCGTGTAACCTCTACACCTAAATGGTGTTGCGTAATGATTTCAACGGCATAGTGGTTTTCAAGTATGGTGATATGCTCGTTTTGGCGCACTGCCTCCATTAATCCACGTTGAATTTCGTTGCCTGTATCGTCGGCATGGTGTAAAATTCTAAATTCGCTATGACCTCCCTCACGGTGTAAGTCATAGCTGCCATCGGTTTTTTTATCGAAGTTTACCCCCCAATTAACAAGGTCTTGAATGGCTTCTGGCGCATTGCGAACTACATTTTCTACGGCTTTAGGGTCAGAAATATAGTCGCCTGCTATCATTGTATCGGCTATGTGCTTGTCAAAATTATCGACTTTTAAGTTCGTAACCGAAGCAATTCCACCTTGTGCTTTCGTTGTGTTAGCCTCGTCAAGCGTTGTTTTGCAAACCAAAACAACATTGCCTTTTCCACTATTTGCCACACGAAGCGCATAACTCATACCAGCAACACCGCCTCCTATGACAAGAAAATCTGACTTGTGTATCATGATTTTTCAGTTTTTCTGAATCTTTGCAAAAGTACGAATATTTTCTTTAATAGCGGAAAAATATTGGATTTATTTGCAAAACATCATTTGTAAATCTTCTATTCAAATGCTTTTTGATTTCGTGGTCTTTCTTTTACGCTCAAAATTAGAGGAAAAATGGAACAATGGCTATTTTTCTCATTTTTAAAAGAGCTTGTTTTAGTGTTCAAAATAGGCTCTTTTGAGCTTCAAAACCTATTGTTTTGAAATGAGAAATAATAGGTATTGAAAATGGTTTTGTAATGTATTGATTTTCAGACAGATACAAATTGGTCAAAAATCGGGTAAAATCGAAAGCCTCTCCCAACCCCTCTGTTAGGAGGGGAGTGCAAATTTGCTTATTTATGGGTATTATAAAGTTATGTTTTCATTGTATAGGGAAGAAAAATTATCTACTTATAGGAGATAAATAGAAATATTAAACTACTATTTTCATATTTATCATATTTTTAAATAACATTTTCACCTTATTATATAAAGGCTACAAAATGAAAAACAGAGTTGCTTCCGATTAAAAAGTATCTACCTACAAATAGGTATTTTGCTAAAACCACCATTTTTAGGTATTGCACAAAAGTTAGAAACTATCTATCTTTGCAACTGAAAATAATTAAACAGTAACAAAACATCAATACAAATATGAAGAGTACAATTGTAGTTTATGGTTCATCAACTGGTATCTGCGAAGACATCGCAGCAACAATTGCTAACAAATTAGGTGTAGATTCAATGAACGCATCTGATTTTAATGAAGATACTATCGCTAATTTCGATAATCTTATCCTTGGAACTTCAACATGGGGAGCAGGCGAATTGCAAGACGATTGGTACGATGCAGTAAACGTTTTGAAGAGTGCTGATTTATCAGGAAAGACAGTAGCTTTGTTTGGTTGTGGTGATAGCGAATCGTATTCTGATACTTTTTGCAGCGCAATGAAAGAAATTTATGATGCTTGCGAAGGTGCAAATATCTTACCAGGTGTATCAACCGAGGGTTACACTTACGATGATAGCGAAGCTGTTGTAGACGGTAACTTTGTAGGTCTTGCCTTGGATAATGTTAATGAAGACGACCTTACTGAGGGACGAATTGATGCTTGGTTGGAAGGTATAAAACCTTCTTTGTAATAAAATAGAAAGATAGCGTACAGAACACGATATGCTTGATATGGCAAATGATATGAAAGTTTTGATGAACCATATCTATGAGTTCAAAAAAGGGGTTCGCCAAATGGTGCTTTATACCTTCAATAAGAAGTATGAAGACTTTGTAAGAACACGCCTTCAAAATCAAAACATACCTTATATTATACAGCCCGTAGGCAATAGCAGTTTGAATTTGTTTTTCGGACGCAAGGAATGTTTGGACGCTATCCAACTTTTTGTTACAAAACCTCTCAACAAATTAACACCAGAGGAAGATTTTATATTGGGTGCTATGCTCGGTTACGACATTCGTGTTCAGTGTGAACGTTATTGCGAACGTAAGTGTCGCTCGTGCAAGCAGCTACAATAAAAAGTGTAAAAGTAAGGAATTGATAAAACCACATATATATTAAAGATATAAATCTTGTTCGCGAAATAAAATTATTTCATAATGTTTTTGTATAGGATTAAGGCTGGCTGTGAAGTCAGCCTTTTCTTTTTCTGTACCCAATCAACTTCTCTCTTATTTCAATCTGTGTCTGAAAATTTGGATTTTGCTTATTTTGTGGCTTCGGATACCTAATTTTTGGACAAAAAAAAGCCTTGACTGATATCACATCAACCAAGGTTCCAATACTAAAACTAAATTAACCACTAAAAAAACTGATGCAAAGTTAATAAGTTTTCTAATATTCTCCAAATATTTCTACTAAAAATTTTCTTAAAAAAGATTAGCGCATAACATAAAAAAAGATGTCTTTTGTTATGTTATGCGCTAATAATGAGAATGTTAGTAGATATTTCTTCGCTCTAAAATGTTTTTATTTTTTATCCTAAGACAACATCCAAGGTCATCATAACGGCAAATCCAATGGCAAATCCAATGGTAGAAAGATTGGAATGCTCGCCCTCTGAAGCTTCTGGAATAAGTTCTTCTACTACTACATAAAACATTGCACCAGCAGCAAAACTGAGCAAATAGGGGAGAGTTGGGGTAATGGTGCTTGCTAAAAGTATAACCAAGATAGCCCCAATGGGTTCTACCACACCACTTAATGCGCCTATGATGAACGATTTTAAACGTGAATTGCCTGCTTCTTTCATTGGCATTGAGATGATAGCACCCTCTGGAATGTTCTGAATAGCAATACCCAACGCCATTGCCATAGCACCTGCTGTCGAAATGGAAGTGCTTGCTTGCATTGCACCAGCCAAGACTACGCCGACTGCCATGCCCTCGGGGAGGTTGTGAATGGTTACGGCAAAGGTGAGCATAGCGGTACGACTGAGCTTTGTTCGTGGTCCTTCTGGCTTGCTACTGCCCATGTGTAAGTGAGGCGTAATATAGTCGATTAGAAGCAAAAAAGCAATTCCTGCTAAGAATCCTACTAAGGCTGGTATGATGCGCAGCCTGCCTTGGTCTGCCCACATTTCCATTGAGGGAATGATGAGCGACCAAATGGAGGCTGCTACCATGACACCTGATGCAAAACCTAATAAGGCTTTTTGTAGGCGAGCAGGCATTTCATTCTTCATAAAGAATACAAATGCCGACCCTAAGACCGTTCCTAAGAGCGGGATTAAGAGTCCAAATGCTGTTCCTGTCATATCTTTTCCCTTTCTGTTTGTTTTTATTCCATTACTTCAATGGTCATACTGATGTCGTTTTTCGGGCGGTCTCCACGTTCGGTTGCTGTGTTTTGAATCTTTTCTACTACGTCAAGTCCTTCTAAAACTTCCCCAAATACGGTGTATTGGTTGTCTAAAAATGGGGTGCCACCAATGGTAGTGTAGGTTTCCACTTGCTCTTCTGTGAATTGTGGTTTACCCTTTTCTTTGCAGATACGTTTTGTTTTTTCAATGATTTGGTCTTGCAAGGCTTGTAATCCAGCACGATCTCGGTTGCGGCGAAGGGTCATTATTTCGTCATGATGCTGCTTTACTAATGCGTCAAAGGTGGTTTGCTCTTGTTGCATGGTCATTTGTTTTTCCATTTGTTTGAGTTCTCCCTTGTTGAAAGTTTTTCCCCAAACAATATAGAATTGACTTCCGCTGCTTTCACGCTCAGGATTAACCTCGTCGCCTGTGCGTGCTGCGCTCAATGCTCCTCGCTTATGATAGCGTTTGGGATAAACAAATTCGGCTGGAATGGTATAGTCGGGACCACCTGTTCCGAGCATTTTCCCCTTTGGAGCGTCCTTACTATCTGGGTCGCCGCCTTGTATCATGAAGTCTTTAATTACTCTGTGGAAGAGTGTTCCATCGAAATATCCCTCCTTAGCCAACTTAATGAAGTTATCGCGGTGCTTTGGGGTTTCATCGTATAGGGCAACGATGATGTCGCCTTCGGTTGTTTTAATGTTTATTTTTGTAGCCATAAGTGTTTAATTGATTCTTTATTGATTTTTAATTTAATTCTTTTGGGTTAATGAACGTCCCGTGTCTAACAACAAATTCTTCGCCCAATGGGCTGCGATGATTGCCGAAACGATAGCAACGGCAGCGTCTATCCATAAAATATTCCATAACAAGGCACAGACAATACCAACGATAATGCCTGATTTTGCTAATATATCAGATAGCAAATGCAAGTAGACAGCACGGCTATTTAAGTCGCCTTCGCCCTCATGATTGCGCATAACGTAGACACAAATGAAGTTGGCTAAAAGTCCAGCAATAGCGGTTATGATAGCAAATTTATGGTTGGTGATATGCCCACTGTTCTCATTGATGCGTTCAAAGGCTTCAACGGCAATGAATACGGCGGTTGCTAAAAGGAAGATACCACTTGTAAAAGCCGATAGACTCAATATTTTATTGGAGTCATATTTGTCGGAATGTTTATTTTTCAAGTGGCGTACCAAGATGTAAGCCGACCAGTTTACGCCTAAAATGAGAATGTGTGAACCCAAGTGAATGGCGTCTGCGAGCAATGCCATAGATTTAGAAAGGAGTCCAGCGCATACTTCCACCATTATAATACATAGTGTAAAAAGCACAACAAAGCGTACTTTCTTTTCTTGTTTGCTTTCTATGTTTGTTGTTTCCAATGTTTGTTTTCTTTTAATATGTTGTTTTCTATGATTTAAATAATGCCGAAGTGTTTCATAGCGAGCTTTATTCCGTCTTCATCGACCGATGTTGTAACATAGTCGGCTGCGGCTTTCACTTCGTCAGTAGCGTTGCCCATTGCTACGCCAATGCCTGCTGCTTTTAAGATAGTAAGGTCGTTGCCGCCGTCGCCAATGGCCATACATTCCTCAAGACAGAGTCCTAACTGCTTGGCAACCGTCTTTAAAGCGTTTCCTTTGTTGGCACCTTTCACTGTAATATCAGTAAATTCAGGGTGCCAACGTGCAGAAATGGTGTTTGGCATATCGGGCATAATTTTGTTTTCGTTGGCTTCGCTAAAGAAAGGGGTAAGCTGTAGAATGGGTTGTCCTTGCAAATCATCTATGGTTCGTGTTTCGTTGATGTTGTTTACTCCCAATGCCTTCACAAAAATGTCGGTGAAAATCTTTTTATAGTTGTAGATAATCACTTCTCTTTTTCCACAAACCAGCACGCAGTAGTCGCGTTTTTTAGCGTCTTTGAGCATGATTTCAACATCAGTTTGTGGGATTGTGTTGAGCATTAAATCTCTTTCGCCCACGAAACAATACGCTCCATTGAACGTGATGTATCCGTCCACCAAATGTTCAACTGCCTTAATATTATTGATGAGTGCTACAGGTCGCCCCGTTGCTATGAATATTTTAACGCCTTTGTGTTTTGCTTCCTGAATTGCTTCGATAGTTGATTGCGGAATTTCGTGTGTCTCAAACGATACTAATGTTCCGTCAATATCGAAAAATATTGCTTTTATTGCCATTCTTTTCTATTGTTTTCTAATGTTATAGGGAGTGTTTTACAAGCTCAACAATTCGTTTCACGTTCCTAACAAGCATAAAAGTGATTCTTTGTATGTGGAACGGAATAAAATTCCGCCCCTAAACCGACTTGCTGAATGCCCTTACATATTGCCGAGTGCCGTTATATCTTATGCAAAGGTAAGAATATTTTTTTATAGCTACGTAAGTTTTTTAGCATAATGATAATCCTTTCGTTTTGATTGTACTTGTTTCTTTTACAAAGTTACATAAAATAGGTGATTTAGAAGTACCTTTTAAGCGCAAACTGTTGCACTTAAAAGACTTCGTTGGGGTATTATGGAGCGTTGAAGAATTGAAAAGTAAGTTAAAAGAAGAGGAAGTGTAACATTTGTTACCATGATTGTGGGGAAGAAAACTTACCTTTGCCCACGATTAATAACAATTAAAAAACAGAAAGGATAAAGAAGAATGGCACACGGACACGAGGTTCTCCACATGATGGAGGGCAACAGCTATACAACAAAAGAAAGTTTAGTGAAAGCAATTATCGAAAAGTTTGGAGCAGAAGAACGCTTCCATACTTGTTCGGCAGAAGGCATGACAGCCGAAGAATTAGTAGATTTCTTAGCCGCACGCAACAAGTTTAAGCCTTCAAATGAAGACGCTTTCACGGTAGATAGCACAAAAATATGTAATCATTAAATATTCGTTTCGCTATGATTAAGATTTATGGAATGAAGACTTGCCCCGATTGTGTGGCAGTAGACGAGCAAGTGAAGGGAAACAATCGCTACGAAGTAATCGATATTGGCGACCATGTACGCTATTTGAAAGAGTTTCTACGCTTGCGCGATAACAACGATGTTTTTGCTGATGCACGCGAAAAAGGCTATGCAGGCATACCTTGTTTTGTATTGGAGGACGGCACTGTAACGCTCAATCCTGTTGAAGCAGGCTTGCAAGCACCAGGTGACGATACTCCTTCGTGCAACATTGACGGCACAGGATGTTAAGATTTTCCCCATTACATTAAAGAATGAAAGGAGTTATCAAAGGCTTAGATAACTCCTTTCATTGCGTTTAGTTCCTTGTTTTTAAGCGAACAACCAGCTGTAACCTTGTGGATATGGATTTTATTCTCTATCTTTGTATGCCCATTTGTAGGGAAATTTTGAAATGCTGATATGCGATTAGACAAACTTTCAATCATCAATTATAAAAATATTCAGGCGGCAACACTCAATTTGTCGGCTAAATTGAATTGTTTTATAGGTCATAATGGAGTAGGGAAGACCAATCTGCTCGATGCCGTTTATTACCTTTCTTTTTGTAAGAGTGCCTTTAATCCAAAAGATTCGGAAGTGATGTGCCACGAGAGCGACTTTTTTGTATTGGAAGGCGACTATACAATGGATTCCGAAGAGATTGAACAAGTGACATGTGGCATGAAGCGTGGCACGAAAAAGCATTTTAAACGCAATCGAAAAGCATATAAAAAACTATCGGAACACATCGGTTTGCTACCACTTATCTTTGTTTCTCCGTCCGATATTTCGCTCATTGAAGGCGGAAGCGAGGAGCGAAGAAAGCTAATGGACGTAGTGATTTCACAATACGACCGCCCTTATATTGAAACATTATTGCGCTACAATAAAGCCTTGCAACAACGTAATAGTTTGTTGAAGCAGGAGGAAGAACCCGACACAACCTTGTTGGAACTCTTAGAAATGCAGATGGCAGAATATGGTACAGAGATTTACAAGAAGCGTGCAGCCTTCGTTGAGCAGCTCGTACCTGTCTTTCAAGAGATTTATCAAGCCATTTCGCAAAACCGAGAGCAAGTTTCTTTGGAGTACATTTCGCACGGACAACGAGGCGATTTGTTAGATGTCATACAGCGTGATAGGGCAAAAGACCGCATCATGGGCTATTCTTTGCATGGCATTCATAAAGACGATTTGCTCATGACGCTGGGCGGTTTCCCGATGAAACGTGAAGGCAGCCAAGGACAAAACAAGACTTTCGTTTTGGCTTTGAAGTTGGCGCAGTTTAATTTCCTAAAACAAACAGCTGGCAATAGGACACCGCTCTTGCTGCTCGATGATATTTTCGACAAATTAGATGCCGACCGTGTGGAACAGATTGTTAAATTAGTGGCTGGCGATAGCTTCGGACAAATATTCATTACCGACACCAACCGCGACCATTTAGATAAAATATTGAGCAGCAGCAATTTTGACTACAAACTCTTTGCAGTAGAGAATGGAGAAATAATAGAAAGGGGCATGAACTATGTTTAGACGAAAAGTAAAACCATTAACCGAAGTTTTAGGAAAAGTTTTGCGTGAAGGGGGCTTTGAATCGCCTTTACTTCAGAAACGCATCATAGACGGGTGGGACGAAATAATGGGACCAACCATTACACGGTATACGCAAGAAAAAGCAATTCGTAACCAAACATTGTTTGTGAAAATAAGTAGTCCTGCCCTCCGCCAAGAACTATCCATGATGCGCACCCAATTGATCAAGCGTTTAAACGACCATGTTGGGTCGTTCGTTATATCCGAAGTACGCATTTATTAAAAACAACCGTGTGTTGTAAAACATGCTGTTTTGCGAGACAAAAGAGCCTATTTGGAACTCCCAAATAGGATCTTTTAAAATAAGCAGCAATAGCTTTTAAAGCAATGAAGTGTAAATGCTTGGCATTTAAGTGAAGGTGTTGGAGCGAAAAACTTTTCAATACTTCACTTTATTTTCTTTCTTCGATTTTCTTATACTCCTGTATACTTTCAGCTTCGTGGCGTTGTTTTACTTTCTTTCCTCCTGAGAAATACCATTTTGCAGTAAAGGTAAATGAGGTAGGGTGGGTTGCATTGTGGTAGTATGAAGTGAAACCATCGCCGTAAATGGTATTTTTGCGTCCACGTCCGCAAAGCGTCGATTCCATAGAAAGGCGCAACTTGTCGTTGAAAAGCGTTTTCCAAAGCGAAGCATTGAGGTTGCCTACTGGGCGGAATGCATGGTTTTCGAAGGTCATCGCTGTTTCCCAATAGCCGTTGAGCGAGCCTCCAAAGGTTTCAGAGAAATTGAAATTGTTGTTCCACCAAAACTTTCCTCCCCATTTTCCCGTAATGGTTTTCTCTGCTGTGGCAAACTTATCTTGTAGCGCAGCGGCTTGCACTTTTGTTTGCCACCACTTTGTAGGTTTGCAAGTGTATTCCACTTGTGCGCCCATCATGCGTTCATATTTTGCATTGGCTGGCTTTGCCCATGTTATGGAAGGGTCGTTGGCATCTATGCCATGTTGATAATAAATGACATCGGCTACTCTGTCATACATAAACATAAACGATAAATGGCGATTAAAGGCAAAGCGTGCCATGAATTGGTGGTCGGTAGGTGTGCGCAAAGAGGGATTTCCTGTGGTGTAATGTTGTGGGTTCTCAAAGTTTTTATAGCTGTTTACAATGCTGTAAGGCATTTCGGCTACGTTGTGTTGATACATGAAATTCAGCATTGTTCCTCGCTTCGGATTGATAGCCCATGCAAGATTGGCTTGCGGACAAAGGTAAGTGTTGTCTACAATGGTCTGTGTTCCGTTTGTGCGAACGTCCATTCGGTTGTATTGTAAGGTAAGTCCTACGCCATACATCATCTTCTTTATGCGTCCCGAAAGATTGGCGTAAGCGTATGTTTTTTGTGCGCCCACCTTGTTTTGAAGGCTTTCTGTGGCATCGTTGTAATGAATGTATTGATAGCTTGCACCCGTTTTCAGTTCTTTTCCGTTTTGGAAGCGTTGTGTTAGTTTTGGTGCAATGCTGTACATATTGATGCGTTCGTGCGTTTTGGTTTCTGCCTTTAGCCCATCGTTTACATATTGGTTTTGCTTCAAATGATAGTTTCTATGATAATAATCGGCTGTTATTTCAAGGTTAGAACCACGTTCATCGGTTTGCAAAATGTATTTTCCTACGGTTTGTTGAACAAACTTGCTTTCAGGACTATACAAGAAATTATTGAAAGTTTTAGGCTCAATGCCGTAACCTTCCATCATGGTTACACGCGTGTTGAGTTTGTTTTTAATATCCTTATTGCCAACATATTCCGATAAGGCGAGTGTAGCACGCTTGCTCAATTCGTAACTAATGTTGAGACGTGTGTTAATGGCATTGAGCCACGAACGTGTTTTACTGTCGTTGAAAGTTACTTTTCCCGAATTGAAAACATACTTATTGGTTTCGTCGGCCAATAGTTTTTGGTGAGTATAATTGGCATAATAGTTAAATGTCCATCGTCCTATGCTGGCATTAAACACAAAGGTAGGCGAGTCCATAAGGTGTCCGTATTTTGGCATTTCGTCTATGGTGGCACTCAACGAACCCGAGTAACCTCCATTCTGTTCTTTCTTTGTGGTAATGCGCAGTGTGCCTGCTTTTTCGTTTGCACCTTCGCCAATCGACATATAGTCTACCTCCACTTTGTCAATTAACTTTGGCGACAGAGCAGAAAGCTCCTCTTGCGAAGTTATTTTTAGTCCATTTACATAAATCACAGGATATTTATCGAACAATGAAATTTTATTATCCGTTATTGTTAAGCCTGGCAGAAAGGCGAGCATATCTTGTATTTTGTTTGTCTTTTCCAATCCCGACCCGATAGGACGAAAGCTGTAACCATTTGCTGTATTTACCAATCGATTGGCTTTTATCACTACTCCTTCGAGCATTTTGCTATCTTCTTCAAGCGTAATCACACCTAATTGTTGTCCTTTATAGGGAGTATAAAAATTCTTATAACCTATGTAAGAAACCATAAGAATGCCCTCTTTTTTATTGGTTTCCAACAAGAACGTACCATTGTCTTGAGTCGTTGTTGCTGCAACAAAGGAAGAATCGGCTGAAGAAAGCAATGCCACTGTGGCAAAAGCCAATGTTTCGCCTTTTGGGTCGGTTACTTTTCCTGTAATGTGTTGTGCTATCGCTGCTTGAAAGCCTAACAATAGCAAGGCTGTGAATAGTAGTTTTTTCATATTCAATGATGCGTTTTATTTTTGTTTCTGTGGCAAAGATATTGAAACCACCAAATAAAAACACTACACAAAAGGGTAATTCTTCGGTTTGCAGCCCGATTTTTACCCTTTTGTGTAGTGATTTAGGCTTTTATTACAAACGATTAAGGAAATCTTGCGAAGCTGTTTTCTTGTTTTTATCCAATTTCAATTTCCCAAGATTATAGTTCAGTTTTACCATTATATATTGCGTGTCTCCATTGGTGTTCATGGTTGTACGAATGTTGTTGTATTCCATTTTCCATGTATTGCTACGGTCGGTATGGAAAATATCATTTGCCACAACAAGGAGTGTTAGCCTATCTTGCCATAATTGGTGCATATAGGTAAGATTTAACGTCCACGAGCTGCGATGTTCGGTAAGCATTCCTGAATAGGCACTGTCGAAAGAACCATCAAGAGCTATGAGAGAATGCTGACTTACTGGGCATTGAGCCGATAAATTAAAGTTATAGTAGGCTTTGTTCCATGAACGTTCTTTGCCTAAAAAATTAGCTTTAAGGAATGGTTTTGAATATGAACAACTTATATCGCCCTGTATCGGACCTAAGGAATAAGCGTAAATGGCTGTTGCCACGAACTCGGACGATTTATTAAAATTAATAGGTCGCCACTCTATGTTTTTATTGTCTACGGCAGTTTCCTTCCAAAAAGGCAATTCTATTATCTTGTTTTTATTATGGTTGTAAGCCACCGAAGCCATAAAATTGCCGAGGTTGTAGCTGAGTTTAAAATTGGTGGTAATACAAGCGTTTAGTTGCGGATTGCCCACTCGATAAGAAATAGCATCATAATAGTTGAGCGTTGGGCTTAAATCGCTAAACGAAGGTCGTTTAATAGTTTGTCCGATAGACAAACCAAGTGAAGAATTGTTGCTCAAAGTTCTTGTTACAACTATGTTTGGAAATATTTTCCATTCAGTAGAATCCATGAAAACACCCGATGTTTCAGACTCCAGTTTGCGCTTGTCGGCTTCCATTCTCAAGCCCAACTGAACGCTGTATTTCTTTATTTGTTTTGAGTAAGAAGCGTATGCACCATAAAGCGTTTCGTGGGTTTTATAGTTTTCACCACTCGCATTGTACACATAGCCACCATTATTACTCATAGCAGAAGCAAAAATACCCGTAGAAAGGTTGCCCCATTTTGCATTTCTATTGTAGGAAAGTTTTGCTCCACCAATGTTGTAACGCCCCATGCTGTTGGTTTTTACAATAGGATTAGTATTTGCTAAGCCTTCATCGTCCGATTTTCTGTGAGCATAATCTGCTACAAAACGTAGGGTGCTGTTTTTGTCAAGTGTATAATGATAGTTTAATCCGATGTTGTGCATATATTCAGTACCTCGCTTTCGTTGCACATATTGCATATTTTCGCCATTCATGACTTGCCAAGTAGGCTCTTTTGTGTGCGTGTTTCCAACATTTCCCGAGTATTGAATACCCAATGTTTGGCGGTTGTTAATATTCCAATTCATGGCATAAAACCAATCGAAAGCACGTGCTTTCCCTCTTGTGTGTCGTTCTTTTGTGCTTTCAATGATGCGGTTCGGTAGGAAAACGCTTTCTGTGGTATTGTCTATCTGGGTGGTGTTAATATAAGAAAAACCCGCCGTAAATAAATTGCTTACCTTTTTATATTTTTCGTTTATCGTAATATTGGCAATATTCATGTAGTTGCGAGCAAATAAAGAGGTATTTGATAATTCGGTGGAAAGCGTATTGCCTAATTCGGTAACAGTGGTAATGTAGACCACCCCTTTAGAGCTGGCACTGTATTCTGCCGTTGGATTGGCATCAACAACGATTTTTTTAACTTCGGAAGAAGGTATGGCAGAAAGTTCTTTTAGACTTATAGGTTTACCATTCAGTACGAAAGTAGGACTACCACCACCCAATAATTGAAGGTCAGAGCTTAGTCCAGGGACTTTCTTTAATATATCGGTAATTTTTCCCAAATGCTTTAAGTAGGAATTAGAAATATTTACTGAAACCTTATTCAGTCCCACTTTAACCGTCGGACGATTGGCTTTCACCGTAACGCCCTGCATGGTTATGGCTTCTTTGGTTAGAAACAATGTATCAGAAATCGTAAAATCTCTCAATAAAATATCAAGTGTTTCGTAGCCAACAAAACTAATGCGGAGTTTTTGCCCTGTGTTTTTAATGGTAAATCGTCCCATATTGTCGGTTAAACTCCCTCCGACAATACTGTCTTTTTCATTTAGCAACATTACGTTTGCACACTCAATAGGCTGCTTGTCAGTTGCATCAGCCACGACTCCTTTAAGTTTTTGCGCCTTTGCTCCTAATGTTGCAGAGGCAAGAAGAATACTTAAAATGTATTTCATACTCATTATGATATTAATGTTTTATTTTTGTTTCTGTGGCAAAAATATTAAAACCACCAAATAAAAACACTACACAAAAGGGTAATTCTTCGGTTTGCAGCCCGATTTTTACACTTTTGTGTAGTGATTTAGGCTTTGTTTTTGTCTGTTTCTGTCTTAATGTGTACCTACACAATGAAAGCCATTCGAACTATCGATGAAATAAAACTCTTGATAAAGCCTCTTTCTATGGCACTATCAACTTAGATTCCACCTTAATATAAAGGGCGAAAGTCCAAAAAGTCCGTATTCCATTCTCTTTTTTCGATAGAAAAATGTAATTTTGTAGCAAATCTTAATGGATTATGGCAAAAGTAGAAGACTTTTTTATAAACCTTAATGCTGTGGAAAATGCTCCCGATTATAGTTCGGGCATATTGACTATGTTGATTCGTAGCGTTGAAGCCTTTGCACGAGTAACTTATCAGAGCGTTTATTTGATAGATTATTACAAGCAAGATTTCTTGTATGTTGCTGAAAATCCCTTGTTTCTTTGTGGGCATACTGCTGAAGAAGTGAAAGAAATGGGATATAGTTTTTACCTTCGGCATGTTCCTGAAGAGGAACAAAAAATGCTGGTTGAGGTGAATCATAGTGGTTTTAAATTCTTTAATTCTTTGGCAGATGATGAGAAATATAAAGCTTCCATATCTTACGATTTTCATTTACAGTATGAAAAGAGGCAAACGCTTGTCAATCATAAACTTACACCTGTATTGCTGACCAACGAAGGACGCATTTGGATAGCAATGTGCGTGGTGTCGCTATCATCGCAAAAAGCTGCTGGTCAGATTCAATTTAATTTAACTGAACGAGCCAATTATTGGGAATATTCCATGAAAGGGCACAAATGGAACGAGAAAAAAGGGATTGAGTTGAAAGCAGAGGAAATAGAAGTTTTGCAACTTTCTGTTACTGGATTTACAATGGGCGAAATAGCCGAACGAATGTGTAAATCAGTTGATACGATTAAGTTTTACAAACGTTCGGCATTTAAGAAATTGGGTGTGGACAATATTACTGAAGCCATAGCTAAATCAATGACACACAGATTGTTCTAAGTCCTTTTTTGTTTAGAAAGTCTGTTTTACAATACTTCGTCTACTTTCTTGTCGTATTCGTCAGCGGGAATGGTTTTTAACTTTTGGAAATCGAAGCAAATGCCTAATTTATAAGCGTTTGGGACTTGGTTAAGAAAGCGGTCATAGTAGCCTTTTCCACGTCCTAAACGGTTGCATTGTGCATCGAAACTCATGCCTGGTACGGCAATGAAATCGATAGAGGCATAGTCGGTAAAGAGTTCGCCAATGGGTTCTAAGATGTGGAAAGAACTTTCTGCCATGTCTTTTTCTCCCGTGTAACAGCGTATTTCCATTTCGGTTTCGCTGATAACAACTGGTAAAACAACTTTTTTGCCTGCTTTGACCATTTCGTCTACAAAGTTGTGAGTGAAGACTTCATCGGGTAGGGAATGGTAAAGCATAACGGTTTCAGCAGCAACGAGTTTAGGATGGTTGCGCAATCGGTCGATGATAGGGGCAGAAAGCTCGCATAACTGCTCTTTGGTGTATTGGTGTTTGCGGCTTCTTATTTCTTTTCTTAATTCGTTTTTGTTCATAGTTTTGGTGGGTTGGGACAAGTCGGACGAGTCGGACTGGTCAGATTGGTCAGACAAGTCAGACTCGTCCGATTTGTCTGATGAGGGGTTTAGTAAAAAAAGGCATATTTTCTACGCTTTATTACTTGGCTTTCTATTATTGGTAGTCGCTCTTTTTACGGGTGCTTTGGGAAACGCTTCCCTTTTAGAGAACACTTCTTCAGCCGATTTTATCATCTTGTCGTTTCGGTTTAAATATTGTGTCCACGCTTGTTCATCGAGCATATTGTAAATAATGCGGCTATTGATATAATTTTCCAACAGCATGTGCGACTTGTCGATGAGGTTATTACGGCGGCGCAAACCATTCTTTTCAGCATAGTTGACGAAATCGTTTACAAGATTTCTGCCTCTAAGATACTCTGATAATGTTTGCATTTCAGTGTATTTGTTCAACGTTTGGCGGTTGTCGTCGGTGTACTTGAAAGCGTATTGCAAGATGAGTCCGCTAATGGCAGCTTCTTTATAATAAGAAGTTACGGCTGATGTATCCTCGGGTACAAAGATGTCTGGCGTAATGCCACCGCCACCATAAACCAAGCGACCGTTGTTGGTATGGTAGGCTGGCCCTGTGTGCTTAATGCTGTCTTGCGAGAAGAACTCACCATGCTGATAGCGTGTTAGTATGTCTTGTTCGTAATCGGCAATGCTTCCAGGCTTGAAAGGCTTTTGTATGCAACGTCCCGAAGGCGAGTAATAGCGTGCTATGGTAAGGCGAATCATGCTACCGTCAGGGAATTGTATTTGCTGTTGTACCAAGCCTTTACCGAAAGAACGGCGTCCGATGATGGTGCCACGGTCGTTGTCTTGCATCGCACCTGCAAAAATTTCGGAAGCCGAAGCCGAACTTTCGTTGATGAGAACTACTAATGGTATTTGCTGATAGCTGCCTTTTCCACGGCTACGGTATTCTTTTCGTGGACTTTTTCTGCCTTGGGTGTAAACAATGAGTTGGTCTTTCTTTAGAAATTCCTCAGCCATTTGCACTGCACTTTCTAAATATCCCCCCGTATTATCCCGAAGGTCAATCACCAAATTGTCAGCCCCTTGAAGTGTAAGTTGCTGCAATGAAGAAAGCATTTCAGCGTATGTGCGTTCACCAAAGTTTTTAATTTTGATGTAACCCGTTGAGTCATTGAGCATATAGGTTGCCGAAATGCTCTTCATGGCGATGTCGTTTCGGGTGAGCACAAAGTATTTAATGTTCTTTTCGCCAAATCGTTTTACGCCTATTTTCACCTTTGAACCTTTCGGTCCTTTTAGCCTATGTTTGGCCTCTTCATCGGTAACAATGTCGCCAACAAATGGTTTATTGTCAATACTTACAATCTTATCACCTGCAAGGATTCCTGCTTTGTCGGCTGGCCCGTCCTTAATGATGTTTTGAACGTGTATGGTATCTTTGCGAATGGTAAATTCTATGCCCACTCCAGAGAACGAACCTTTAAGGTCTTCGGTAGCCATTTGCACATCTTTGGCACTGATATAAACCGAATGAGGGTCGAGTTCGGCAAGAATTTCAGGTAATGCTTTTTCTACCAACTCATCGATATTGACTGAATCAACATACTGGTCGTCAATGATATGCAGCAAGTTGCTCAATCGGCTACTACCACTATTGATGATATTCAGCCGATTGCCTGAAAAGTGATTGGCGTAAAATGTTCCGATGATAACTCCGATAACCACACATAGGGCAAGCCAAAGTGGGAGAAAACGGTTATTCTTGTTCTGACTCATTGTCTTCAAGATTTAAATATTCAACCTTTATATTGGCACGTTTCAACAATTCGATGCCTTCGGTAAGTCTATATTTTTCGGCATAAACGACCCGTTTAATGCCTGATTGGATAATAAGTTTGGCGCATTCAATGCAGGGCGATGCGGTAACGTAAAGGGTTGAACCTTCGCTGTTATTGCCGCTGCGTGCAAGTTTTGTGATAGCATTGGCTTCAGCGTGTAGCACATACGGCTTTGTCAAACCATCGTTGTCTTCGCAAATGTTCTCAAATCCGCTTGGCGTTCCATTATATCCATCGCTTATAATCATCTTGTCTTTGACGACCAATGCACCCACTTGGCGGCGTTTACAATAGGAATTTTCCGACCAAACACGTGCCATTCGTAGGTAGCGATAATCGAGAAGTGTTTGCTTACTTATTTCCATGTTTCTTGGATAGTGATTTATTCTTTTTTATTGCTTTTTCTTGATGCCGTTGCGCTCTAATAGGGCGTCAATGGTAGGCTCTTGTCCACGGAAACGCTTGTAAAGAGTCATCGGGTGTTCGGTGCTACCTTTTGAAAGTATGTTGTCGCGGAAACTTTGAGCAGTCTTTTGGTCGAAGATACCATTCTTTTTGAACAAGCTAAAAGCATCGGCATCAAGCACTTCTGCCCATTTATAACTGTAATAACCTGCGGCATAACCACCCGCCATGATATGCGAGAATTGGGTTGTCATACAGGTTTCATCCATTTGCTTGTCGATAATGGCTTTCTCCCATGCCTTCTTTTCAAAGGCTATGATGTTGTCTGTAAACTCTTCTTTTTGAGTGTAGTAAGCCAAATCGAGCAATCCAAAGCTCACTTGGCGCAAACATGCCATGGCTGTGTTGAAGTTTTGACTTGCCACAATGCGGTCAATGAGTTCGTCAGGTATAGGTTCGCCCGTTTCGTAATGGAAGGCAAAAGTGCGGAGGAAGTCTTTTTCTACTGCAAAATTCTCCATGAATTGTGAAGGCAATTCCACGAAATCCCACCATACATTTGTGCCTGATTGACTTTCAAAGCGGCTATTGGCAAAGATGCTATGCAAAGAATGACCAAACTCGTGTAGGAATGTTTCAACTTCGCCTAAGCGCAAAAGAGCTGGTTTGTCGTCGGTTGGCTTCGAGAAATTCATGACCAACGATGCGTGTGGACGTATGTTTTCGCCTTCTTTTGTGATGCGTTGTCCTTGATATTCAGTCATCCATGCGCCTGAACGCTTGCCCTTTCGTGGGAAGAAATCAACGTAAAGTACGGCTAAATAAGAACCGTCTTTGTCGTAAACCTCAAAAGGTTTAACATCAGTGTGGTAGACTGGAATGTCTTTATTCTCTTTAAATGTGATGCCGTATAGGCGTGTTGCCAAGCCAAATACCCCTTTAATAACGTTGTTAAGTTCGAAATAAGGGCGCAACATTTCAGGGTCGAGGTCGTATTTTTCTAACTTTAGCTTGTGGGCATAATAGCTTGTGTCCCAAGGCTTCATTTCAAATGCGTCGCCTTCCAATCGTTTTGCCAATGCTATGATTTCGTCTCTTTCCTTTATTGCCGTTGGTTTGTAAGCCTCAATGAGGTTGTCGAGCAATTCGTAAACATTCTTAACGTTGCTTGCCATGCGATATTTCATGACGAAATCAGCGTAGGTTTCGTAGCCCAAAAGTTGCACCATCTCACGGCGCAAGTTGATTAATCGCTTGCAAACCTCCAAATTGTTTTCAGCGTTGTCCTTGATGCAAAGCGTATTGGCTTCCATGTACAACTGTTTACGCAATTCTCTTTGCGTGCTGTACATCATAAAAGGACCATAACTTGGTGCGTCTAAGGTGATTACCCAACCTTCCAATTCGTATTCTTTGGCTGTTGTTGCCGCTGCTTCGCGCACGGTTGCAGGCAATCCTTCTAATTGTTTTTCGTCCGTAATGTGGAGCTTGAATGCTTTCTTTTCTTTGAGTACATTTTGCGAAAAGTTCAAAGCGAGGATACTTGCCTCTTCTGTGAGTTGGCGAAGTTTATTTTTATCGTCTTCGTTTAGCAACGCACCACTGCGAACAAAGCCATCGTAGCTTTCTTCTAATAGTTTGCTTTCTTCAGGCGTAAGTTCTTCGTGTTTATCGTGAACAGCTTTGATGCGTTCGAAAAGTTGCGGATTTAAACTTACGTCGTTAGAGTGTTTCGTCAGAATAGGACTCATTTTTTGTGCCAAAGCGTCCATTTCGTCGTTTGTTTCGGCACTTAAAATATTGAAAAATACGCTTTCTACTCGTGAGAGCAGGTCGTAATAATGTTTTCTTCCCTCTACTTCGTCTTCCCGAATGAGTGTATTTTCGAACGTTGGTTCTGCTGGGTCGTTAATTGTTTTTTCTATTTGTTCGTCCTCACGGCGTATTCCTTCGAGCATAGCTTCCTCGTAGTCGGCAAGCGTAATTTTGTCGAATGGAACAGTTTCGTGTGGAGTGTTGTAAGGTTGAAAGAAAGGATTTATGTGCTTTCCCTTTTCGTCTATATTTTTTGTCATTTTTTTATTTTCTCTATATAAGTTACAAAGTTACAGAAAAAACTATGTACCAGCAAAATAGAATGATAGTTTTAACGCATTTTTTCTAATGCTGGAATGTTTATTTCGCTTCTTGTTAGTTGTATTTCGCCATTTTCCTTGCTCTGATTGAGCATTTTTGATACATTTAATCTGCTTTCATGCAACTCGTCAGCCAGTGTTTGCATGGTTGTTTTTAAAATCTTTTTGCCTGCTGGATATTCGCAATGTAAACGTAAAAAGTGGATAAATTTCTCCTTTATATTATTGGGTTCTTGCTGCCACACATATCGGCTATAGCGTTGCGCCTTATTGGAAAGGAGATTAAAGAAGTTAAGGCGAAAGATTAAGTATTGGTCGGCTAACCTTAATACTTCGTTTTTGTTGAGTGAAATGAAGCTACATTCGGTTTTGGCAATAAAATTTTTGGAATAATTTTGTACCAATCCAAATAGTCTTTCTGGCTGTACTGCGGCTGGTGCAGCTATTTCTTCAATGATGCTGTAGCTATGGTTGTCGGCAAAACTTTTTACCAGCATCGTACCATTCATAAGGAAAAAGAGTATGTTGCTTTTGTCATTTTCTTTAGCCAGTGTTTCTTTGGGTTTCAAAGTGTGAAATCCAAACTTTGTAGCACCCACTATTTCCTTTAAATCGGCAGAGCCAATGCCAAGAAATAGGGGTAGTTCAAGAAGTTTTTTATAGATTTGTAACATGCTTTTTTACTGATTTCTCCAATGTTTTAATGTGAAAGTTTCTTTTCCAACTTTGGACTGCACCATACCTTCAGTTTTCCTTGATGGTCGGAGTAAATGAAATAAGCTAAGAGTTCTTTGTGGTTTTCTAAAATTTTCTTTGCTTTTTCCATTCCCATCACCATGAATGCAGTTGCATAAGCGTCTGCCGTAGCGCAATCGTTCGCTAAAACAGTTGAAGAGAGTAGGGAATGTTGCACAGGATAGCCTGTTTTGGGGTCAATAGTGTGGGCATATTTTTTTCCACCTTTATAATAGAAGTTTCTGTAATTGCCACTTGTCGCCATTGCCTTGTTGGTAATGTGCAAGATGGCTTGTATTTCAGAATTTTCGTTACCTTTGTCTTCAACTGGTTTGTTTACTCCAATTTTCCAAGGCGAGCGACTTTCGCTGATTCCGCTTACTACAATTTCACCTCCAATTTCTACCATAAAGTTTTGAATATCGTTCTTTTTCAAGAAGCGAGCCACTACGTCTGTTCCATATCCCTTTGCAATTGCCGAGCAGTCTAACATGATTTTTGGATTAGTTTTCTTGATTCCTTTTCCGATTAATGAAACCTTTTCGTAGCCAATGAATTGCATGATATTGTCAATTTTATGTTTTGACGGATTCTTGCCTTCTTTGAAACCAAAGCCCCAAAGGTTTACAAGCGGTGCAACGGTAATATCAAAAGCTCCATCGGTTTCTTTTGAAATGAATTTTGCTTTGTCGAATACTTCCACAAACATTTCGTCTAATTGGGTAGGTTCGTTATTGTTTATTTTTGAAATAATCGACTGCTTGTTGAAAGTAGATAAAGAATTGTCTACTTTCTTCAGTTCGGCTTCAATTTCTTTCTGTAAATCTTTATCGCTTTGATACGTTATGTTGTAAACTGTTCCAAATACAAATCCTTTGTTATGCTGATAGGGAATCTCGTTTTGATGCTTGATAATGAGAATAGTTCCAATAATCAATAACGCTAAAAATGGTAATTGCCAAAATAATTTTTTATTTTTTTTGTGATTCATAATGTTACTTTTTTATTGTTATTCCTACTTTTGTATCCTGTTTTTGTAGGTTGAAATATGATAAATAAAGGGAGACTACATTATTTTGGTATTTGTGGTCTCCCTTTTTCTTTCTTATAAGTTGATTTGTTCCTCAATGAGGTAGTCGTTTCGTCTGTCGCTATTGCGGCTAATAAGGTCGCCTAAGAAGCCCGCAAGGAAAAGTTGAGTGCCAATAATCATGGCTGTAAGGGCTATAAAGAACGATGCATGGTTGGAGAGTAAATCGCCATAAACTCCATTAGAAAGGTCGATAATTTTCTCGATGATGAACCAAAGAAACGACATGAAGCCTATGAAAAATACGAAACTGCCTAAAAGACCAAATACATGCATTGGTTTCTTGCCAAAATTGGTTAAGAACCAAAGTGTTATAAGGTCGAGATAGCCGTTGAAAAAACGATTGATACCAAACTTTGTTGAACCATATTTGCGTGCTTGGTGTTGCACAATTTTTTCGCCAATCTTCTTAAATCCAGCCTCTTTTGCTAAGTATGGAATGTAGCGGTGCATTTCTCCGTAAACCTCAATGTTCTTAACAACCTCATTTTTGTAGGCTTTTAGTCCGCAATTAAAGTCGTGCAAATTCTTCACACCACTAATTTTGCGTGCCGTAGCATTGAACAATTTTGTTGGAATCGTCTTTGAAAGTGGGTCGTAACGCTTCTGTTTGTAACCACTTACCAAATCAAAACCATCTTTGGTAATCATGCGGTAGAGTTCAGGAATCTCGTCTGGTGAATCTTGTAAATCGGCGTCCATGGTAATGACTACATCGCCTTTTGCAGCCTTAAAGCCACAATAGAGCGCAGGACTCTTTCCGTAGTTGCGGCGAAACTTTATTCCGCGTACGTTTTCGTCCTTTTTTGTGAGTTCTTCGATAACGTTCCAACTGTTGTCGGTCGAACCATCATTTACAAAAATTATTTCGTATGTGAAGTGGTTTTCATTCATTACTCTGCAAATCCACGAGTGTAATTCTGGTAAACTCTCGTCTTCGTTGTAGAGAGGTACTATTACAGAAATGTCCATATTCTTTATTTTCAAGTATTATTTTATTTTTTATAATTGCGCATCATTGCTGCTGCAATGAAAAGACTAAGGAAAGCACCTATGAACAACTCATAAAAAAGACTTGTTGAGACCAATGTTATGGGTGAAAATGCTTCTGGTAGGGCTTTTATAAATTCTTCTCTGCTCATTGCAAATGAGGCAAAGAAAGCATCATAATCAGGTAATGAAACGATAGAACTAATGATTCCCACGACTTTTCCATTGTCGAGAAACTGCATGTATGCCCACTGTAAGAAACTGAAAAGCAAGGCTGCATTCATGAAAACTCGTATGCTATAAACATAGCCTCGTTTGAAAGAAATAACACCATTCAATCCTTCGTTTCTGAAAACTTTAAATCTGTAAGCCACAAAGAAAGGCGTACAGAGTGTAAGCAAAGAACTAAAGGTTGAAAAAATAGCATGCAATGGAGTTGCTAAGAAGCAAACAAAGCTTGCTGTCCACACAATTGCCAAATATATTCCGTCGTAACGTGCGTATGCACGCAATTGTTTAATTTCTTCGTAATTCATGCTACAAAATTACAGAAATTATATTATAAATAAGGTAAGGTAGGTGCAAAATTATATTTTTTTGTTAAAATCGAAAAAAGCGAGGCTATTCCTTGGTGTATTTAAAATTATTTTACTATCTTTGCACTCGCTTTTCAGAAATGGCGAGCCTATTATGGGCAAGTCTCTTACGGTCAGCTCCCTTTGAATACCCCAGGACGGGAACGTAGCAAGGGAAAAAGGTTGTAGCGACGCGATAAGAATAGCTTGCCCACCCGCCTCTTTAGCTCAGTTGGCCAGAGCACGTGATTTGTAATCTCGGGGTCGTTGGTTCGAATCCGACAAGAGGCTCAAAGAAAACGAAGGAGTATCAATTATTGATGCTCCTTTTTTTGTTTTTTGAAAGTGTGGTATTCAGCCACAAAAGTTTGGAAAAATATTTTGTTTTGTTCTCCAAAAAGAGAAAAGAATGACTTTTGATAGATATGGTAATCGTATTTCTTGTCGTGAAAAATTGATTATCAGTGCGTTATAGCTTTGCAGAAAGTTGCAGGAACGTTTCTAATAACGCTTATTTTAACCATTTATTTCTTAATAAACTTGGTGTAATCGGTCATTTTTAGTAATTCGTCGTATGATATTTTTTGGTGTTCCTGTACATAATTTTCTACCATTGCGACGTATCTTGTTCTATAAAATCTGCGTGATAGCGCTTGATTTACTACCCATTGTATTTTTCCCATGTGCAAATCTCGCTCTATTTGTGGGCGTTTATCGTAGTCTTTTATTTGATAGACACTCATTAAATAGAATGATAGGCAGTCGGAAACAATATGTTCACGGGTCATTTGTTGCCGTTGAAGTGGCGAATAGTATTTCTGATAGAGTGGGAAGTTTTCGCCCATGTATTTGTCCAACGAAATACCTACGCTGCCATTTCCCACGATAATGCTTTGGTCTAAGGCTGAAATTTGTGCATAAAAGCGTGGGGTTTCAAGGTTTGGTAGCTTTTGTTTCAAGAATTTGAATGCAGAATTAAGTTGCGAATTGAGGTCGTCAATATTCGCATATTCCGATTCAACTGAAGCTATCATTGCTTGTAAAGTAGTGTCTTGATAAAATTTCAAGAATTTTGTATTGATATCTGGGTCGCGTGCATCGCCCAATTGAATGATATCTTCTATCAATGTGCGAGTTTCCATGGGGTAATCGGTATTCATCTGTTGCAATGCAGAGAAGTCGCCAGTGGTGAGATAGCGATATTCTAATCGGTCGTATCGTTCTATGGATACATTATCATCGGCAACATCGTCTCCCGATGTTACCTTTAATTGGCAGCTTGTTAAAGCAATGCACAATATAAATAATATGTAATAAACCTTTTTCACCTAAAAGATACTCGTTTTAGAAACTATTTCTGTTTGCAAAAATACTAAAAAACATTTAATCATACAAGTTTTTGGCAAAAAAGGTTAAAATAAAATTCATGTTTCTTCCTTTTCTCTTATGGTAATTTACTGAATATATTACACTTTTTTGCATAATACAACCATAGTATAGAGAATTTATCTCGTTTGTCTGCAAATCCTTTTTGTGGTGTGCGTTCAAAGCTGTTGCGCCATTTTTTGAATGCTCTTCGTGCTTTTATTACCGCCATGAAGTCTCCCCAATTGAATTTTAGTACCAACATTTGTAGGGCTGCTAAATAATCTAAGAACCAACGACGGCGCATAATAAGTCTTAACTCATTGTCAGGTAGGTTTTTCCACAACATAGTGAGGTTGTTTCTGAAATTCAAAAAGGTCTTTCTTGGGTTCGATTTTGGGAGCGTTCCGCCACCAACGTGATAGACTTCGCTACTTGGAATACAATAAATTTTGCGTCCAGCAAGTTGCAATCGCCAGCAAAGGTCTATTTCTTCGTTGTGTGCAAAGAAGCGTTCGTCAAGTCCGCCTACTGCCCAATAGTCTTTTGAACGTATCATGAGGCAGGCGCCAGTAGCCCAAAATATTTCAAGATTGGAGTCGTATTGTCCTAAATCTTGCTCAATAGTGTCAAAAATGCGCCCTCTACAATAAGGGTAGCCATATTTGTCGAGGAAGCCTCCAGCTGCCCCTGCATATTCGAAAGTTCCTTTGTCGTGCATGGCAAGTAATTTCGGTTGGCAAGCTGCTATTTCTTTGTGGGCGTCCATCTGTTCGATTAAGGGCGACAACCAATGGTGGGTTACTTCTACATCGCTATTCAATAAGATGTAATATTCGCTTTCCACTTGTTTTAAAGCCATATTATAGCCACCTGCAAAGCCGTAGTTTTTGTCAAGAACTATCGTTCTGATGTGTGGAAAATTTTGCTCCAGCCACTCCAAAGAATCGTCCGTACTGGCGTTGTCGGCTATGATAACTTCTGCTTCTTCTTGGGAAAATCTTACCACAGAGGGTAGATATTTTTCCAACATGGTGCGCCCATTCCAGTTTAAAATAACGATGGCTACTCTCATAGGATTTCTACTTTTAAGGCTGTTTTATCGAAATTGAAATCGCCCAAGCGCACTTTTATGATTTGATTATCATATTCTTCACGCACTTGTGTTGGATTTAATTCCACTCGAATGTAATTCTTTGTAAATCCGTGCATTGATTTTCCACGTACTGCTTTTTCGAGCAAAACTTCGGCTTCTTTTCCGATATGTTCTGCGTAAAACTTGTGGGTCATCTCGTCAGAGAGTTGCAACAATTGACGAGCACGGCATTTTTTCTCTTTTTCGTCTACAACGTAAGGAATTGAGAGCGCCGATGTGCCTGGGCGTTCCGAGTAGGGGAAAACGTGAAGTTGGGTGATTGGCAGAGAAGAAAGAAAGTTATAGCAATCATCGAAGTATTGCGGCTCTTCGCCACGGCAGCCCACCATAACGTCGACACCAATGAAAGCATCGGGCGTAATTTCTTTTATTAAGTTTATTTTGTGGGCAAAAAGTGCTGTGTCGTAGCGTCTATGCATAAGTTTTAAAACTTCGTCTGAGCCACTTTGTAGTGGAATGTGGAAGTGAGGCATAAAGGCTCTCGATGTAGCGCAATATCTTATCAGTTCATCGTCGATAAGGTCTGGTTCTAAAGAACTTATACGGAAACGTTCAATGCCTTCTACTTGGTCTAATGCTTTGACTAAATCTAAGAAACTTTCGCTTGTTGTTCTGCCAAAATCGCCAATGTTTACACCTGTCAAAACTATTTCTTTTCCGCCTTCTTTTGCTGCTTGTTCGGCTTGCTCAACTAAGGATTGTATTGTTGGATTGCGTGAAAAACCTCGTGCATAAGGTATGGTGCAATAGGTGCAAAAGTAGTTACATCCGTCTTGTACTTTCAAGAAATAGCGAGTTCTGTTGCCTCGTGAACAACTGGGCTGGAAGGTTACAATATCCTTTGTTTTAACGGAATGGAAGATTGCTTTCTTCTTTTCTTCATCACTATTTGTGCCTATTGTAGGGTTGTTCCATGCATCGCTCAAAAATTGTATTAAGTTTGCTTTTTCATTGCTACCCAAAACCAAGTTTACACCTGGTATTTCTGCCACTCGTTCGCTTCCCAACTGGGCGTAACACCCTGTAACCACGATAAATGCACCAGGGTTTTGTCTTGCCATACGGTTGATGATTTGGCGGCATTTGTGGTCGGCAACTTCGGTTACCGAGCAAGTATTGATAAGGCAAATATCAGCAATTTCGTCTTTTTTGGCTTCTCTGACACCCATTTCGCGCAAGCTGCGTGCAAAGGTACTTGTTTCTGAGAAGTTTAGCTTGCAACCTAATGTGTAATATTTTGCTGTTTTACCTTGAAAGGAAGATGTATCTATCATATTTTTTGTGGAGGATTTTCTATTAATATATGTGGGGTGGGGCGTTCATGATGCCTCTCATGTTGTTCACAAGTCCGAATATTTCCTCCGTTTGATTCGACTTTTACGCTGAACAAGCATGCAGTGCTATCCGCAATAAAGAAACTTTTCCTTTCTTTCTTCTTGTGAAAAGCGTTGGCATTGAGCTTCTTTTCTTTGCAAAGGTAATGCTATTCTGCTATAACACCAAATTTCGTATTATTTGTTCAGAATATTTTGCAAGAATAAGTCTTTGGGAGTGTGCAAAATGTATTTGGCTTTGTTGGCTATTGTTGGGTCGTTGTCGCTCCAAGCCGCCCATGCGAAAGCTACATTTGCAGCATTTGCACATAAAGCATCGTTGAGAATGTCGCCAATGTAAAGTGTTTCGTTGGTTGTGGCATTGCTTTTTTTCAAATAAGCCAAAAGTGGAGCAGGTGAGGGTTTGGGTTCTGTGATGTCTGAGGCACAAATTATTTGTTGGAAGCATGGAAGTAAGTTGGTAAGAGTGATGTCATTGCATAGTTCATAGCGTGTTCTTGACGTAACGATACCTAATTGATAACCTTCATCTTGTAGTTTTCGTAAGGTGAACTCAATATCTTCGAACAACTGTACCTCATCTTGATGTTTCAGATAGATATTTTCCCATGTTTTAAACACTTCGTCAGCACGGCTCAATCCTAATTCTTTCAATGCCGTTTCGCTATTCACACCCATTACAAACGCTAACTTTTTGGCTTCATAGGTACGTCCAGTTAGTTGTAAAATGGTTTCTTGCCACGTTGAAATCACAGCTTTTTTGTTATCAACCAATGTTCCATCAACATCAAAAACGATGTGTTTATAACTCATTTCTTGTTTTATTGTAGTTTTATTGCTACAAAAGTACGATAATTTTTCCAATAAAACATTGCTTAAAAAGTATCTTTTACTCTCTCTATTTTTTATTATATTAATGAATATAAATACACAATGAAAACATCATACCCATTGTTTCAATTTTCAAAACAGGCTCTTTTGAAGCCCAAAACCTATTGTTTTGAAGCGCAAAACAATAGGTTTTTTATTACAGGAAATATGAGTTTTGTAATTGCTTTATATTCAGTGGTTTACGGAAGTGCCTCTTTTGTAGCTTTATTTGCATAAATAGCAGTATAAATAAGATTAGAATAAATATTTATCCAGATTGTAAAAACGTTAGAACCCTATCTTCTTTCAGCCTATTTTT
This sequence comes from Prevotella disiens, assembly GCF_900454955.1. Classification (NCBI taxonomy): domain Bacteria; kingdom Pseudomonadati; phylum Bacteroidota; class Bacteroidia; order Bacteroidales; family Prevotellaceae; genus Prevotella; species Prevotella disiens. Next base: position 1,083,954 of record NZ_UGTL01000001.1, read on the forward strand.
GAGTAAATGAAACTCTAAATACTTATGTCTGCAATATTTTTCTTGCTCTTTTACCTTATTATATATAATACTATTCTTATTAGTCGCCTATTTCTTACTTTTTTCATCTCAATATTGTCGCAAAAACTCATAAAAAGCGTAAAATGATACGTATCCTTTTATCGTTAGCAATATTTAACAATGAAAATAATTTTGTATTGTATTGTAAATCAGAGCTTTACGTTTTTGTTACAAAAAGAGGTAAAAAAAAAGTCTAAAAAGTATGCTGTAATTAAAAAAAATACCTACCTTTGCAACGTTTTAAGAAACAAATGATCGTTTTACAGATTTAAAAAGCAAAAGAAAATGAAGAAGTTATTTTTTGTAGCAGTAGCTTTCGTAGCTATCTCTTTCGCATCTTGCGGTGGTAACAGCAAACCAGCAGCTAACGCTGACTCAGCTAAGGTTGATACAACAGTTAATGCTGACTCTATGACAGCAGATTCAGCAGTTGCAGATTCAGCAGTTGCTACAGACTCTGTTAAGTAATTACTGCTTACACAAGTAAAAACAACGCCAGACTCTCAGAGTTTGGCGTTCTTGTTTTTATAGGGTTCTTGTTTCTTTCTATTTTTCAAGGAAAGATTTGTAAAATTCTTCGTAGCTTTTTGCCACCTTCATGTGGTCGTGATGTTTACGAATATAATCAATGCTTTGTTGTTGGAGTTGTGGAATGCGCTCAGGGTGAAGTGCCAAATCTTTTATTTGTTGGTAACAACTATCGTAGTTTGGTTCAACATTGATGATAGGGTGCAATTCGGTTTCGTTAATAATTTCGTAGTTTTCAGGTTCTCCGCCACCAATACAAATAAGACCACGGCTCATTGCTTCTAATGGATTCATAGACGGAGTGTAGCTATAAAGTTGGTCGAGAATAGCATCTGACCCTTCCATTAATTTTACATATTCATCAAAAGGAATGCCTTCAGCAATGCGTAATTCTATTTTGTCAGGGTAATCAGCCTTTACAGCTTGTGCAGCTCGCAGCATAATATCAGTTCCTTTGTATTCTGAACGATTCTTACTGATGCCAATAAACAATCGGAGTGGTCTTTCTTGTCGCTTAATAGTCTGACTTTTCCCCTCTGTAACGATAGGGAATGGAATAAATTTTGTTTTGTTTGGAAAGATAGGACGATAGCAAACATCGTATTCGTAGAGTCCTGTTACAATGCCATCGCAGTCGTTGGCAATGAGTTTGTTCAATGTTTCTTTTGCAGTACCCACCCAATCTTTTCTTTCAATGATAGCATCTTTGTTGGTACGCAGTTCTTTTCCGATATTAAAGTCGCTATAACGCAGTGGCATAGTGGTGCTATTGACGTGCACCCAATAGTAATCCATGCCGAAAGCGGCCATAATTATTTTTTTATTGTGCTTGCGTAAGTACTTGTAAAGGCGAAGATTATGAGGTGCTTTTAAGTCTATGAAGATAGGATTGATAATTTGTACAATGTCAAATCCACGCATTTTTCTTAAATTGGCGAAGAGTTGAAGCAACAGACGTATGCCTGAGAACCTTCCTTTGGGGCGAGCTAAGTCAATATCGCGTGGATAATTTTTCCAATAATCCCCATTAGAGGCTATAACAACCGTGTGTCCAAGTTGTTCTAACCCCTGTTTTAGCGTATGATGAACGTTGCTGTATTCGCCAAATAATAGTATACGCATTTGTTTTTATTTATTCAAGTGGGTTTAATGTCCACTTTTAATCAATGGGAGCGTGTTGATTAAAATTTTGCGACCAATCTTTGTTTTGATTAAGATGCTAAATGTTTTATACTTTTTCGTATAGTTTTTTGCTGGCAAAGGGTACAATCCACGTTTCTCAAGTCGCTGAATTACATGATTAAGATATTGCTCATCGTGTGTGAGAATAATTGTATTGTAAATGTAATCCATTGTAAGTTGAGCTACACGACGGTTCATTGCGCTACGTTCCTTAGGTGGCATGAGGTCAGCCTTATCTTGTAACGTTTTAATAATTTGCTCTGTGTCTTGCAAACGCTTTATTTTCCAACGTTTATCCTTCTTGTGTGTAATAGAATCGTTTCGCTGTCTATAAAAATAAGCAGCTATTTGCGTATCGTAAACTTTATCGGCACGAATAATAAGTTGTGGTGTAAACTCTTCGTCTTCGTGCAAAATTCCTTTCGTAAAGCGAAGGTTTAGTAATAAATTCTTCTTAAAAATATAGCCAGAAGCACTTGCTTTTAAATTGTTATTGCGTATATATTCTGTTCCTGAAATCACCTCATCTTTTGGTAATTGTAGGCTTGTTGTCTCCTTACTTGTTTCATCGAACAAGACCATATCAGGATTTTTAAATCGTATAAAGTCCAAGCATTTCTCATAGTTGTGCGGAATAAGATAATCATCAGCATCAATGAATTGGAGATATTGACCTGATGACATCGTAATACCAGTATTGCGGGCTTGACTTAATCCTTGATTGGGCTGTCGAATATAGAAAATTTCGTTAGTAATATCGGTCAGCAAATCAAGCGGAGAAAGGTTAGAACCATCATCAATGACTATGATTTCTCGTTCTTCATCAGTCAGAGAGAGCGCAAGAACACTCTCAATACACGCTTTTAGCATATTGACTGGCTCATTATAGTAGGTAATAATGAAACTTATTAATGGTGTTTTTTTACTAATTTGTGTATGATTTGGTTGAGTTTGCATAAGCCTTTTAATCCTAAAAAGTGAAGTAATAGAAGTTTCAGAGTTCCATAATAGGGGAGAGTAGGGAGCAATGGTTTTGCCTTTGTAGCCTCGTAAACATCTAATTGAATGTTTAATATATGAGCGTAATATCTGCTATCAATTCTTCCACCATTGTTGATGTAGTTCAAGTGAGCTTCTAATAAGCTGGTTAAGTCTTGTCCGTTAGCATTAGCAGTGATACCTGCATCGTTCCAACAATAATAATATGTTCCGATACTCGTTGTTGCTATGACTTTTGCTGCATTTATTAGCTTTGGAAGTGTGTGCGCATCTTCAAAGTTTTTGCCTCGTGGAAACTCTATTTTGTCGAAAAGTTCTCGTCGATATATTTTGTTACAAGCGTATGTATGCAAGTAAGTTTGACCTTCTAACCAATATTTAGATGGGTCGGTGTAGAGCTTTTCGGGCAAAATGAGTTGCCTTTCTTGCTTTGAACCATATTTCTCAATGACCGAAAATTCAAGTATATCATATTCAGAATGCTGGGCTAAACGCTCCATAAGCTGTTGGTAAGTGTGCAAATCCACAAAATCATCGGAGTCAATAAAGGTGATATAATTACCTTTTGCAAGTCTTATTCCTGCGTTACGAGCAGCTGAAAGTCCTTGATTTTGCTGATGAATAACACGAATTTTATTATTTTTTGCAGCATAGTCGTCAGCAATTTTAGCCGATTTATCCTTAGAACCATCATTCACAAGAATCATTTCAAAGTCTTGAAACGATTGATTGAGAACACTTTCCACACATCGACGGAGTGTGTTTTCAACATTATAAACGGGTATGATGATACTTAGTTCCATATTTTTCCTTGTTGCAAAAATAATAAAAACTTTTAACTTACGTTTAAATAATAATGAAAAAAACAAACGGCTACAAGCATATTCTTCAATATACTGGACTTTTTGGCGGAGTTCAGACGCTTAATATATTGGTGGGAATGGTTAGGAATAAGTTGGTGGCAATGATATTAGGACCTGACGGAATGGGTTTAATATCATTGTTCAATTCCACTTTGAAGCTAATGAGCGACTCTACAAACTTTGGAATCTCTATTAGTGCCGTAAAAAACATTTCAGAATATTTCGATAAAAGCGATGAAATAAAATTAGCAGATACTGTTAAATTAGTGCGTTCGTGGAGTTTATTGGCAGGATTGTTGGGTATGTTGCTTTGCATTTTGTTAAGTCCACTGCTCAGTAAGTTTACTTTTTCATGGAATGGACACACACTTCATTTTATACTTTTATCGCCTATTGTGTTCATGATGGCCATATCAAGTGGTGAACTTGCTATATTAAAAGGCATCAGAAAACTAAAAAACTTGGCTTTCATCTCTATTTATAATGTATTAGGAGCATTGATAACGTCCGTTCCGCTTTACTATTTTTTTAGAGAAAAAGCCATTGTTCCCTCGCTTATCATTATGGCTTTTATCCAAATGATATTGACCATTGTTTATTCATATCGTACTTATTCGTTGAAATTAATGAATAAATTTCGGTCTTTACGCGATGGTTTGGATATGATACGTTTGGGTATTGCCTTTGTTTTAGCTGGCGTTTTAGGTTCGGGAGCCGACTTTGTGATACGAAGTTACATGAATAATGTAGACGGAATAGACACTGTGGGATTGTTCAATGCAGGTTATATGCTGACGATGACCTATGTTGGAATGGTTTTTGCAGCCATGGAAACCGATTATTTTCCACGCCTTTCAGGTGTCAATCAGTTGCGTTTCAGCTTCAATCAGATTGTAAATAGGCAAATAGAAGTAATGTTATTGTTGGTATCCCCCTTGTTAGTTTTGTTTGCTTTGCTTCTTCCTATTCTTCTACCATTATTATATACGGGCAAATTCTTGCCAGCTTTGGGCATGATGCAAGTTATAATGTTAGCAATGTACTTTCGTGCAATGTGCCTTCCTGTGCAATATATTCCGTTAGCCAAAGGCGATTCCGTTTCATATTTGTTGCTTGAAGCCATTTACGACATTATTTTGGTTGTGGCAGTACTCTATAGTTTCAATCGTTATGGACTCTTTGGAGCAGGTTTGGGAGTAACTTTTGCGGGAGTTATTGATACCTTTTTTACTGTTGTTTATACTCGTTGGCGTTACAATTATAAGCTATCAAAAGAAGTTTTGCGCTATTCCTCACTTCAAATACCGATAGGCTTCTTGACGTTTGCAGTTACTCAAAGTGCTAATCCTTTGATTTATTGGGGTGGAGGGTTCTTATTGGCTCTTATTAGTGCCGCTATTTCGCTCTCTATATTAAGGAAGAAAACCAATCTTTGGAACAGTTTAGTAAATAAATTTTTAAAGTTTTTTGGGAAGCATGGCGAAAGTTAGCATATTGGTAGCAGTTTATAATGCTGAAAAATATTTGGCGCAATGTTTAAATTCGTTGATGAAACAGACACTTGAAGATATTGAAATTATCTGTATTGATGATGCTTCAACCGATGATTCGCTTGCCATTTTGCACACTTATGCCCAACAGGATAAACGCATAAAGATAGTAGAAATGCCCCAAAATAGCGGTAGCGCAAAAGCGAGAAACGCAGGTTTGAAAGTTGCTACTGGCGATTTTGTAGCTTTTGTAGATAGCGATGATTGGGTTTCAGCTGATGCTTTTGAGCATATTTACCATACTTTCGTAGCTTTCCCCATTACCGATGCAGTTCTTTTTCATGTTAAAAACGTATTCCCCGATGGACGAGAAGAAGATTATTCCATGGACGAATTTGAAAAGAAAGATGGGTATACCGCTTTTATCGATAGCTTAACTTGGAAAATACATGGCGTTTATGTCGTTCGAAAAACCATACATTTGCAATTTCCATACGATGAAAGTGCCTTGTCATATAGCGACGACAACACAACACGCTTACATTATTTAAATTCAAGAGAAGTGAGAGTATGCGATGCTATCTACTATTATCGCCAACACGAATCGTCAGTAACCCATAGAATAAACCTTCGTCGATTCGATTATTTGTTAGCCAATAAGAGTATGAAGCGACAATTAGAATTGCTAAAAGAATCTGAACAAATCCTTGATTTATACGAAGAAGTGCGATGGAGAAATCTTATCGGGCTTTACATGTTTTATTTCTTGCATCGTAACGAATTGAAACCAAACGAACGAAAAGAAGGTTTACACCTATTGAAAGAAACATGGAAGACAATTGAAGTCAATCGATTGCCTAAGCATTTGTCAAGAAGGTTTGGTTATATACCCCTGAAAAATTCGTGGATAACTTTCAGATTGCAAGAAGAATTGTTCTTTTCTTTGCGTGCATTGTTGAGAAAAAATAAAGAGCAACTATAAATCGATTTGTGAAAAGAGCCTGTTTTAATGTTCAAAACAGCCTGTTTTAAATGCTAAAATAGGCACTAAAAAAAATAATTCCATAACAATTTTTGTATTAAATAATTTTTCACTAACTTTGTGCCAAATTAAAATACTACGATTTAGACAAAAACAAAAATATGGCTAAAGTTAAAACAATAGGCATTTTAACCTCGGGCGGCGATGCTCCAGGTATGAATGCTGCTGTTAGAGCCGTAACACGTGCTGGTATTTATAATGGTTTTTCTGTAAAAGGAATCTATCGGGGCTTTGACGGATTAATTTCTGGAGAAATAAAAACATTCACAACAGAAAACGTAAGTGGTATCATTGATGAAGGAGGGACAATCCTAAAGTCTGCACGTTCGGAAGAATTTAAAACAAAAGAAGGACGCAAAAAAGCTTACGAAAATATTAAAAAAGAAGGTATTTCGGCACTTGTTGTAATCGGAGGTAATGGCTCTTTGACAGGAGCAATGAACTTTGCTCAAGAGTACGACTTATGTTGTGTAGGGCTGCCAGGTACAATTGATAACGACTTGTATGGAACCGATAGCACGATAGGCTACGACACAACCCTCAATACAATCATGGAATGTGTGGATAGAATCCGCGATACAGCACAAAGTCACGAGCGAATATTTTTCGTTGAGGTAATGGGACGTGACGCAGGATTCCTTGCACAGAACTCAGCAATAGCTTCTGGAGCAGAAGCGGCTATCATTCCAGAAGATTCTACCGACGTAGACCAATTGGCAATGTTCATGGAACGAGGGATTAGAAAGTCGAAAAGAAGTTGTATTGTAATCGTTTCAGAAAGCCCCAAATGCGGAGCGATGTATTATGCTGACCGTGTTAAAAAAGAATTCCCAAACTACGATGTTCGAGTCTCAATACTTGGACATTTGCAACGAGGAGGACGCCCATCGGCGCGCGATAGAATTCTTGCAAGTAGAACGGGATATGGCGCAATAGAGGCAATTATGCAAGGACAACGAAACATTATGGTAGGAGTCCGAAATAATGAAGTAGTTTATGTACCACTATCTGAGGCTATTCGTTCAGATAAGCCTTTTGATAAAAAACTAATTAAAATATTGGAAGTGCTAAGCATATAATCCTTGAAAGGATAAATTGTTAACCAAGAAAATTAAAGCATAAAAAAATAATAAATTAAAGCGTATGTCACAGATAAATGGACGTATTTCCCAAATTATTGGACCAGTAATTGACGTCTACTTTGATGTTAAAGGAGAAGACCCAGAGAAAGTCCTCCCAAAGATTTACGAGGCTCTTAGCGTAAAGCGCCCTAACGGAGAAGACCTGATTATCGAAGTGCAACAGCACATCGGTGAAGACACTGTAAGATGTGTTGCTATGGACAATACCGAAGGCTTGCAACGTAATTTGGAAGTTATACCAACAGGTAGCCCAATTGTTATGCCTGCTGGTGAACAAATCAAAGGTCGCATGATGAATGTGATAGGCAAACCTATCGATGGTATGGAAGAACTCCACATGGAAGGCGCATATCCTATCCACCGTGAAGCTCCTAAATTCGATGAGTTGTCAACTCAAAAAGAAATGTTGGCAACAGGTATCAAAGTAATCGATTTGCTCGAACCTTATATGAAAGGTGGTAAAATCGGATTGTTCGGTGGTGCTGGTGTTGGTAAAACCGTCCTTATCATGGAATTGATTAACAACATCGCAAAAGGACACAATGGTTATTCTGTCTTTGCAGGTGTTGGTGAACGTACTCGTGAAGGTAACGACTTGATTCGAGATATGTTGGAGTCAGGCGTTATTCGTTATGGCGAAAAGTTCCGTAAGGCAATGGACGAAGGTAAATGGGATCTTTCGCTCATTGATAAAGAAGAAATTAAGAAATCACAAGCAACACTTGTTTATGGTCAGATGAATGAACCTCCAGGGGCGCGTGCTTCTGTCGCACTCTCTGGTTTGACCGTTGCTGAAGAATTCCGCGACCATGGTGGAAAGGACGGAGAAGCTGCTGATATTATGTTCTTTATTGATAATATCTTCCGTTTCACACAAGCTGGTTCTGAGGTGTCTGCACTTCTTGGTCGTATGCCTTCTGCCGTAGGTTACCAACCAACATTGGCAAGTGAAATGGGTGCGATGCAAGAGCGTATTACCTCTACAAAGAAAGGGTCTATTACCTCTGTACAAGCGGTTTATGTGCCTGCCGATGACTTGACTGACCCTGCTCCTGCAACAACATTTACCCACTTGGACGCAACAACCGAATTGAGTCGTAAAATTACAGAACTCGGTATTTATCCAGCCGTAGACCCATTAGGTAGTACATCGCGTATCCTTGACCCATTGGTTGTAGGTAAAGAACACTATGATTGCGCTCAACGTGTAAAACAATTGTTGCAACACTACAACGAATTGCAAGATATTATCGCAATTTTGGGTATGGACGAATTGTCTGATGAGGACAAGTTGGTCGTAAACCGCGCACGCCGTGTACAGAGATTCTTGTCGCAGCCATTTACTGTTGCTGAACAATTTACAGGTATTCCTGGTGTAATGGTGCCTATCGAAGATACAATTAAGGGCTTCAATGCTATTTTGGACGGTGAAGTTGATGACCTCCCTGAACAAGCATTCCTTAATGTAGGTACTATTGAAGATGCTAAGGAAAAAGCTAAGAAACTTCTTGCAGCAGCTCAGGGCTAATTAGAAACAAATAAAAAAGTTTACTAATGTTAGTTCTAAAAATTATATCACCAGAGAAGATACTTTTTCAAGGCGAAGTAGAAAACGTACTCGTTCCAGGTGAAATGGGAGAATTTGAAATTCTCAACAATCACGCACCTATCATTTCTACATTGGTAGAAGGACGAGTAGTTTATACTATCAACGATGAGAAAAAACCAATCATGGTCAAAGGTGGCTTTGTGGAAGTGAAACGAAATGAGGTAAACCTCTGCGTTGAGTTGTAAAAACTTAATGCAAATCTTTGAAAACGTGGATATAGCTAAAGTAGAAAAAAGGTATCAAAAGATTAATCTGTGGCTTGTCGTAGGACTTACCCTGTTGGGATTGCTCCTAACGCAGGTGTTTTTGCAGTTTAATTTTGAAATTCCACTTATGGTTAGTGCTATTTTCTTCCTTGTTACAGGTAAATTCTATGGCAAGGCATGGAAATATTTTGCTACTAATTCGCCTAATGTATTAGGTAAATTCTATTTAGCAGGGTCTATGTTGAGAATGTTTCTTGCGATAATAGCAATCCTTATTGGTGCGCTTGTCAATCGTGGGGAAAGCGAAAAGATTTTAACTTTCGTATCTGTGTTCGTAATATACTATATTGCAACCATGATTTTCGATAGTGTTTATTTCTTCCGCATAGAAAAAAATAATAAAAATAAATAATAAGACGATATGAAACGTATCAAACAAGTATTACTCTTGTTGTTCTTGTTTACAGCTTTTGCTCCGACTTTCGCTCGCGATATGTCGAAGAAAGGCGAAGTAGACGTGAAAGAGATTTTATGGGGACATATCAAAGATTCTTATGAATGGCACATAACAGAATTGGGTTCGGAAGGAAATTCCCACCCTGTTATTATCCATCTTCCTATTATAGTAAAGTCTTCAACAGGCTGGCATGTATTTAGTAGCGAAGAATTTTCAGAAGAACGTGATGCAAATGGCGACCGACCAGGTCCTTATAATCTTCTTATTAAGAATGGCGACGATAAAACAAATCCAAACTTAATCGTTGAAAAAATAGATGGACAAGAGGTAAGACCACTTGATATATCATTAACAAAAGCTGCATGTACCGTATTTATCGATGGTATTTTGCTGCTGTTAGTCATTCTTATTCCAGCTCGTTGGTGTCGCAAGCATAAAGCTACCGACCCAGCCCCAAAGGGCTTTACAGGCTTGATGCACATGTTTATCATGAGTGTTCATGACGATGTCATCAAACCATGTATGGGCGAAGAAACTCCAAAGTATGCTCCATGGTTACTCACCTGTTTCTTCTTCATCTTTTTTGCTAACCTTATGGGGTTGGTTCCTTTCCCCCCAGGAGGTGGTAACTTGACAGGTAACATCACTTGTACCTTCTTCTTAGGTACTTGTACGTTCCTCATTACCAATTTTACAGGAACAAAAGAATATTGGAAAGAAATATTTTGGCCAGAAGTGCCTGTATGGATGAAGTTTCCAGTGCCATTGATGCCTATTATCGAACTCTTTGGTATTTTCACAAAACCATTGGCGTTGATTATCCGTCTTTTTGCAAATATGTTTGCTGGACACGCCATCGCATTGTGTTTCTGTGCTATCATCTTCATCATGTTTGGTATTGCCGACAATGCAATTGCCAATTGGGGAGCAGGTACGGGTATGTCAATCTTAGGAGTAGGTTTGAGTGTTTTCATGATGTTGCTTGAATTGTTGGTAAGTTATATCCAAGCATTAGTGTTCACAATGTTGAGCGCCGTATTTATTTCGCAAGCACATGTAAAAGGACACGAAGCATAAAATAAAGAGATAGAAAATTAAAATTAATAATAAATTAAAAGCTTAAAGATTATGTTATCATTATTATTAGCAGACGTTGCTATTGCAAAATTAGGTGCTGCCATTGGTGCAGGTTTAGTTGCTATTGGTGCCGGTTTGGGTATTGGTCGTATTGGTGGTCAAGCTATGGACGCTATGGCTCGCCAACCAGAGAAAATTGGTGATCTCCGTTCATCAATGATTATCGCAGCTGCGTTGATTGAAGGTGTTGCCTTCTTGGCTGTGATTGTATCAATTCTCGCAATCGTAATGTAATAGTGGGGCTACAAGCACTTAGTGCTGTACCCAATAAATTTAGAAAGAACAAAACCAGCGTATGGATTTATTAATTCCCAATAGTGGACTTCTATTTTGGATGACACTCGTCTTCCTTATCGTTGCAGTCATTGTTATAAAATTTGGTTTCCCAGTGATTATTAACATGGTCAACGAAAGAAAGGAATATATAGACGATAGTCTTAGAAAGGCAAAGGAAGCCAATCAAAAGTTGTCCAATATTCAGAAAGAAGGTGAATCCGTCATGCAGCAAGCACGTGAGCAGCAAGCTCTTCTTTTGAAAGAGGCAACTGCTACACGTGATGCAATTGTTGGAAAAGCGCAAGATAAGGCACATGAAGAAAGTGCTCGTATCATAGCTGAAGCAAAAACCGAAATCGAAGCAGAGAAGCAAAATGCATTCAATGATATTCGTGGTCAGGTAGCTGAAATCAGTGTAAAGGTAGCAGAGCAAATTCTACGTGGGCAGCTTGCTGACAATGATAAGCAGATGGAATTAATAGGAAAATTGCTGGATAATGTTTCTTCACCTGTAAGCAACGTAAGTAAATAAATAGATTATGGATATAGGTGTAATATCTGTTCGCTATGCACGGGCGCTCCTCAAAGGTGCAATGGTGCATCAGCAAGAAGATGAAATCTATCACGAAATACAAACACTGCTCGGAAGTTATTCGGAAGTAGCTGAATTGCGTTTCACAATAGATAATCCTATGCTCCCTAAAGATAAAAAACAAGAGTTGTTGGAGGTAGCAACTGGCGGTAACGTTAGCGAGCTTTTAAAAACATTCTTTGCTCTTGTTTTGAGAGAAGGGCGTGAAGGAATCCTCCTTTTTATTGCGAACTCTTACATCACGCTTTATAGGAAGCAGAAGAATATTATTCAGGGAAAGCTTACAACAGCTGTTCCTGTTACCCCAAGTATCGAGGAAAAAATGAAAGACTTAGTACATGCAAAAGCGCAAGGTACTGTAGAATTTAATACCAACGTAGACCCCGATATTATTGGTGGATTCATCCTTGAGTATGATACATACAAAATGGATGCAAGCGTGAAGACAAAGCTCAATGCAGTCCTCACACAGTTAAAGAAATAAAAGAAAATTACACATGTCAGATAAAATTAAACCAAGTGAAGTGTCTGAAGTTCTGTTAAAAGCACTTCAAGGCATTAATGCGGAGGAAAAGTTTGATGAAGTTGGTACCGTACTGACAATCAGTGATGGTGTGGCTCGTATTTATGGACTTCGCAATGCTGAGGCTAATGAACTCTTGGAGTTTGAAAATGGCACGATGGCTATTGTCATGAACTTGGAAGAAGACAATGTCGGTTGTATTCTTCTCGGTCCAACTGCGGGTATCAAAGAAGGACAGAGCGTAAAGCGTACTCACCGTATTGCTTCTATTCGTGTAAATGACAACTTCTTAGGACGTGTCGTTAATCCTCTTGGTCAAGCTATTGATGGGAAAGGTGAGATAGACTTGTCTGAATCGTTTGAAATGCCATTGGATAGAAAAGCTCCTGGAGTGATTTATCGTCAGCCTGTAAAAGAACCATTGCAGACAGGTCTCAAGGGTGTAGACTCTATGATTCCTATTGGTCGTGGACAACGTGAGCTTATCATTGGAGACCGCCAAACAGGTAAAACTGCAATTGCTGTCGATACTATTATCAATCAAAAGGGATTCTATGAACAAGGAAAACCTGTATATTGCATTTATGTAGCGATTGGTCAAAAAGCATCAACTGTGGCTAACCTTGTGCAAACATTGCGCGACCATGGTGCTTTGCCTTACACTATTATTGTTAGTGCAACGGCTGCCGACCCTGCTGCCATGCAGTATTACGCTCCTTTCGCAGGTGCTGCTATTGGAGAATATTTCCGCGATCGTGGTCATTCTGCATTGGTAGTTTACGATGACTTGTCAAAACAGGCAGTAGCTTATCGTGAAGTTTCATTGATTCTTCGTCGTCCTTCTGGTCGTGAAGCATATCCTGGAGACGTTTTCTACCTTCACTCTCGTTTGTTGGAACGTGCTGCACGTATCAACGACCAACAAGAAATTGCAGAGAAAATGAACGACCTTCCAGAATGTATGAAAGGACACGTTAAGGGTGGTGGCTCATTGACCGCTCTTCCTATTATTGAAACACAAGCAGGCGACGTATCAGCTTATATTCCAACCAACGTAATTTCAATTACTGACGGTCAGATTTATTTGGAGAGCGACCTCTTCAATCAAGGTTTCCGTCCAGCTATTAACGTAGGTATCTCTGTATCTCGTGTGGGTGGTTCTGCACAAGTAAAGAGTATGAAGAAGGTTGCTGGTACATTAAAAATTGATATGGCTCAGTATCGTGAGTTGGAAGCTTTCTCAAAGTTCTCATCTGATATGGACAAGGTTACAGCAATGACTTTGGATCGTGGACGTAAGAACAACCAATTGCTTATCCAACCTCAATACAACCCAATGCCTGTAGGTGAACAAATTGCAATTCTTTATTGCGGTGTGCATGGCTTAATGTCAGCTGTACCAGTAGAGAATGTTCGCGAATGTCAAGACCAATTCCTTGAAAGTATGCGTAATACACATAAGGAAATTATTGACAATCTTGCATCTGGAAAACTTCTTGATGATGACGTGAATGTTATCAAAGAGGTTATGAGCAATATTACTGCACAATATAAATAAGAGAAGTAGAAATGCCATCTTTAAAAGAAATTAAAATTCGAATTGCCAGCGTTAATAACACTCGTAAAATTACAAGTGCTATGAAAATGGTGGCATCGAGTAAACTTCACCATGCTCAAGTAGCTATCGAGAATATGCTCCCTTATGAAAATATGCTTGAACATATTTTAAAAGCATTCTTGGTGTCTACTCCTGATGTGGATACTCCTTTCGCCCAAGAACGACCTGTTAAGCGTGTTGCTTTGCTTGTTTTTTCTTCAAATAGCTCGTTGTGTGGAGGTTTCAATGGTAATGTTATCAAAATGCTACAAAATACAGTCAATGAATATTTGGCTACAGGCATAGAAAAAGATAATATTATTGTTTATCCAATTGGGCGCAAAGTGGCTGAGAAGGTGGCTAAGATGGGACTTAAAAGTGCTGGCTCGTTCATAGAGTTAGCCGATAAGCCCAATTCTGGAGAATGCCAACGTATTGCCATAGAGATTGAAAAACTTTGGTTGGAAGAGAAAATAGACAAAGTAGAAATGATTTATCATCATTTTAAAAGTGCGGGAACTCAAATTCTTACACGCAAAACTTATTTGCCTATTGATTTGGAAACAGAGTTGAATGCTGACCACGAACGCGACTTAACTACAAATGTCGTAACGAAAAAGACGCAAGAATATCTCAAGAAACATGGTAAAGCGGAGCAACCAAGAGAAAGTAAAGAGGTGAAACCACTGAACGATGATTTTATTGTTGAACCAGACCTTAAAACAGTCTTGACTTCTCTGGTGCCTAAATTGCTTCATTTAATGGTCTATACGGCATTGTTAGATAGTAATGCTTCTGAACATGCTGCGCGTATGGTGGCGATGCAAACAGCAACAGATAATGCTGACGAATTACTTCGTGGCTTAAATCTTCAGTATAATAAGTCTCGTCAGGCTGCTATTACTTCTGAATTATTAGATATTGTTGGAGGTTCAGTAAACAACTAATCCTTCAATTCGCATAATAAACAAACTGAATTGCACCCCAAAAGTTCGATACAAAACTTTTTGGGGTGCTTTATTTATATATAAATGATATTCATTTGAAGACAAAGGTGGTGGAATATTGTTTAAAATAATATAGGCAGATTGAAAAGACAAGCAAAGGAGAGATGGAACAGAGGAAGTTATGTTATGAAAAAAGAATCTTTCAGTCCGAAAAGTCTTGCTGAAAAGTTGCGTAGTAACTTCTTCTTGTAAGAATCTACTAAATATTTCTAAGATTTCGGCTAATATTGGATGCTTACGATGCAAAGGCTTTCGTAGCAGTATTCCTATGGAAGTATTGCAGTACTTTCCTATGAGTACTCTGGTACTTTCCCATAAGTACTCTGGTACTCTCGCAAGAGTACTGACACAGAATACCGTTAATTGGAGTTTGGAAGATAGGGGAACAAATGAAAAACGATAAGGGCTAACGTCTCGTGAAAGTGTGTTAGCCCTTAATTGTTTTGTTTTTAAGGTGTGGGAGAGATACTATCGGTTATTTACTATTCTTCTTATAGCTTACCACCGCCCAAGTATCCATGGCAATGGCAAATGCAAGGAGCGACCAAACTTGCGATGCTATACTTTGGAAGTCGCCTCCACGTACAAAAATGGTTCTTATGGCACCTATGAAATAGTGCATTGGGTTGAGGTAAGTGGTAGCATATGCCCAATCGGGCATAGAGCGTGAAGGTGTGAAAAGTCCGCTCATCATTATCATTATCATGATGATGAACCACATGGTGAAGGCAGCTTGTTGCATGGTTTCGTTGTAATTGGAAATGACTAAGCCTAAGCCGCTGAAGACAAAGGCAAGCAAAATGCAAAGCAAATATACCAGCGGCAGGCTGCCCACCGATGTTATGCCGTAGAGTAGCCATGCGATGATGAAACAAATCGTAACGACTAAAATAGCAATGAGCCAATAAGGAATGAGCTTTGCCAAAATAAACGTCCATTTCCCAACTGGGGTAACGTTGATAGCTTCAATGGTTCCCGCTTCTTTTTCTGCCACAATGTTCAATGTTGGAAGAAATCCGCAGAGCATCATCAGCAACATTGCTATCAATGAAGGTATCATGTAGAGTTTGTAATTCAAGTGTTTGTTGTACAAATAAAGGGTCGAAATGTTTGATTCTATCACATCTATTTCGGGATACAATTGGCGTGTAACGATGTTACTTAAATAGCTACTGCCCATCATTCCCTTTGTTCCGTTCACAGTATTGGCAGCAATGAACACCTGTGGCATCAGTCCATTCATCTTGTCGCGCTCAAAATGTTGTGGAATAGTAATGATAATATCGGTTTCCGACTTCTCAATACTCTTCATTGCTTCGGTATATGTGTTCTGCTGCTTGTGGAAAATAAAGTAATTGCTTGCTACAATGTGTTGTACAAGTTGTTGCGAAAGGGTAGAATGGTCGTTGTCTACCACATCCACCTTTATGTTTTTTACGTCCATTGTCAGCACCCATGGCATAATGCACATAACAAACAGTGGAAAGGCAACTATCATTTTAGGCATGAAACCATTGCGAAAGATTTGTAAAAACTCCTTCTCTAACAAAAAGCGCAACCGTTTTATGTTTTGCCTTTTATGTTTTTTCGGTTCTTTATTATCCATCTGTCGTTTACTGTTTGTTATTCTAATCGTGTTTTAAATTTTTTGAGGGCGATGAAGAGGAAGAAAGTCATCATTCCAACCAACATTGCGAGTTCATTCAAGATACTTTCCAATCCCACACCCATAATCATGAGCTTGCGCATGGCACTGATATAATAGCGTGGCGGCATTATTATGGAAATCCATTGCAACGCATCTGGCATACTTTCGATAGGGAACATCATTCCACTGAGCAACATACTGGGCATTAAGAGTAGCATTGCCGACATGAGCAGGGCGACAATTTGGGTTTCTGCAATGGTTGAAATGAGCAGTCCTAAGGCAAGCGACATGATGATATAAACTGCAGAAATGGCTACAATCCAAAAGATACTACCTGCCAAAGGAACGTTCAAAACGAAGCGTGCCATGAGTAAAATAATGCTAAGAATGCCGAATGATACGAGCATATAGGGGACTGCCTTTGCCACAATGATGAGGATAGGACGGATGGGACTTACCAAAAGCACTTCCATGGTGCCACGTTCTTTTTCTCGCACAATGCTTATAGAAGTCATAATGGTGCAAATCAAAATTAAAAGCAATCCCATTGTACCTGGTACAAAGTTATAAGCACTTTTCATTTGTGGGTTGTAGAGCAATTTGATACTTACAGGCGATGCCGAAAGGGTAGGGCTTTTTCCTTTCAACTGTTTGCTTGTGAGGTGTTGTTGCAGTATGCGTGTGGCAAGATTGCTGTATTGTTGTCCCATGTTTGGGTCTGTTCCGTCGGTTATCAACTGTATTCCGCCCTGTTTATTGGCAAAGTTTTGCGAAAAGGTAACTGCCATATCAGCCTCTTGGTTGCGCATTAATCGTTCTGCCTCTGTGGGTGTCGCAACACAATGGGTAATTTTGAAATATTCACTGACCCTCAATGCCTCTACCATGGCTTGCGTTTGGTTGTCCATAGACGAAGTAACCACGACAGTTCTGATATTTCTTACTTCAATGGATAGCGCAAATCCAAAGAGAAACATCAATATAATGGGCATTCCAAAAAGTATTAATAACGTGTGTTTGTCCCGGAAGATATGCCGCATTTCTTTGATAACGAACGATAAGAAAAGCGGTTTTGCTCCCTTGTTACACCCTTTTTGGTGTATGGTAGTCAAGTTTTCTTGTTGTTGATTTCCTTTCTTTGCGTTCATAATTCTATCTTTTAAAAACAAATCAAAGTTTCCTCTCTTTTAAGTGCGTTTGGCTTGTTGTGCCAAATAGGTGAAAACATGGTTCATATCCGCCTGTTTATACTTTTCTTTCAACTCGTTGGGCGTTCCCATTGCTGCAATTTTTCCGTCTACCATGATACTTAGGCGGTCGCAATATTCGGCTTCGTCCATATAGTGGGTAGTAACAAAGACGGTGATACCTCGTTTGGCAGCTTCGTAGATGAGTTCCCAAAATTGGCGGCGTGTCTTTGGGTCTACACCCCCCGTTGGTTCGTCCAAGAAAACCACATCGGGTTCGTGCAAAATGCTTACAGAAAAGGCTAATTTCTGTTTCCAACCGAGTGGCAATGAGGCTACAATGTCGTTTTTATGTTCTGTAAAGTGCATGCTTTCCAATAATTTGTTAGTGCGTTTGCTAATTTCCGCAGTAGATAAACCATAGATACCTGCAAACAAACGAATGTTTTCCTTTACAGTGAGGTCTTCGTAGAGCGTGAACTTTTGGCTCATATAACCAATATGCTGCTTGATTTGTTCGTATTCCGTAGCCACATCGTAGCCTGCAACCATGCCTTTGCCGCTCGTAGGTTGGTTCAATCCTGTCAGAATGCGCATTGCAGTGGTTTTTCCTGCACCATTTGCTCCTAAGAAACCAAAGATTTCTCCACGTTTAACCTTAAAACTGATGTCATTAACCGCCTTGAAAGTGCCAAAAGCCTTGACCAAATGTTCTACTTCAATCACGTTTTCACTTTCCGTTACTTCCGCTTTAAGTTTGTCAATTGGTGGCGGATTGAACACGTTAGCAAAGCGTTCAAGTATGATTTCGGGCATATCAATGCCTTGTATCTTCCCTTCGGCAAGGAAAGCTACGCGTTCGCATTGTCTAACCTCATCAAGATAAGGGGTTGAGGCTACAATGGTAATGCCTTGATTGCGCAGCGATTGCAGCATTTCCCAAAACTCTTTGCGACTGACAGGGTCTACTCCCGTTGTGGGTTCATCGAGAAATAGCACCATAGGCTTATGCACTAAGGCACACGAAAGGGCTAATTTTTGTTTCATTCCACCCGACAATGCCCCTGCTTTCCTATCTTTGAAAGGTTCAATTTGGGCGTAAATGGGTTTGATAAGTTCGTAACCAGCTTCGATAGTTGTCCCAAATAAAGTAGCAAAAAAGTCAAGATTTTCTTCCACAGTTAAGTCTTGATAAAGCGAAAACTTGCTGGGCATGTAGCCAACATTTTGCCTTATGCGTTTCATATCTTTGACAGTGTCGCACCCATCTACGATTGCTGTGCCTTCATCTGGCAGCAAGAGTGTGGTAAGAATGCGAAACAACGTGGTTTTCCCTGCTCCGTCAGGTCCTATTAAACCAAATATTTCGCCCTTACCAACTTCGAATGAAACGTTGTTTAACGCACAAACGTTTCCGTACGACTTTGAAAGGTCAGTTACTTTAATCATTTTCGCCCAACAATTCTACTTCCCCATACATTCCGATTTTGATGTAACCATCGTTTTTCACCCTTATTTTTATGGCATAAACCAAGTCGGCTCGTTCGTCATCGGTGAGTATTGTCTTTGGTGTAAACTCGCTTTTATTGCTTATCCATGTAATTTTTCCTTTATATTCCTTGCGTTGCTCATTTCCGTAATCGGCAAAAACTTTCACTATTTGTCCCACTTTTACATTCATCAATTGCTCGGAAGTGATGTAAGCACGCATTATCATTTGGTTGGTATCAGCCATTTTGAAAAGCGGTTTGCCTGCTACTGCAAATTCACTTTGTTCCATATACTTCTCCAAAACGATACCATTGATAGGCGAAACAATGTTGGTATTGCTAATTTGGTCGTCAATCTGCGATGTTTCTATGGTTAAATTCTCATCGTCAGCCTTGACCATTGCACGTTGAGCATCTAAGCCTTCTATCTGCGCATTAATGCCTTTGCTTTGTTGGGATAGACTTTCGTTCGCACTTGCTAATTGTTCTTGTGTGGCAACCAATTGCTTTTGCAACACCAAGATATTGTATTCAATGTCGTCTACTTGCTTTCGTGTCGCTGCACCATCGTCTAAAAGTTCTTGAAAGCGTTGTTTTTCTCGCTTTAAATTGGCGATTTGTTGTTGCAAAGATGCGATTTGATTTCCCAAATCTAAAGTTCTGCTATCGTTAGCCGCCCGATTGGCTGCCATTTGGCGTTGCGTTGTCGCTATTTGCTGTCGGCTTGCATTTAGCTTTTTCTTCGATGTAGCCAATTGATTACGTTTCAATTGCAATTGAGTGGCATCTATTAATCCCACCAATTCGCCCTGTTTCAGCTGCTGACCTTCTACAATATTGAGGCGTTCGATTTGCCCTGACGCCTTTGCTGATATGGTAATTTCGGTCGCTTCAAATGTTCCTGTGGCTTTGTTGGTCAAATCTTTATCGCTGCAACTCATCATGGTTGCCGCCACAAGTAAGCCAAAATATAGTTTATTTTTCATATTTTGAGTTTTTTATTTTCTTTTTTTGATGATAACAACTTGTTTTCCTTCGCTTTAAAATAGTAATTTTTCTACTATTGTGCCAAGAGGATTTTCTTATCGTAAAGTTGCTTTAATAACTCTATTTCGTGAGTTGAAAGATTTGTTTTTGCTGCATTCTCCTTCGTAATCTCCTGTAAGAGTGATGTTGTTTCTATGATGCCGTGTCGGAGTTTAGATTCGTAAGCCTTTCTCACTTTGCTTCGTAGTTGAATAATCTCGTTGTCGGTTGCTATTAATTGTTGGAAACGCTCTATTTCAGTGTCGTTCTGAATTTCCTCCAACTTGCTATTGAAAAGGAAAGTAGCACGTTCTGTTTCAGCAGTCTCACGCTTCAATTGTAAACGAGTCTTGTCGCCTTTTCGAGTGTATAGTGGAGAAATATCCCAACTTAGTTTTAAGCCCACGATTCCGTTCAGTGAAAAGCGGCGATTCATCATATCGGCATACATGTCGAAGCCTGGATAACCATAGAAACCACTTGCAAAAGCCCCTAACTTTGGCATTAACTGACTATGTAAAGCAGCTTCTTGTGCATCGATAACTTTGATTTGCGCATCTAAAAGGCGCAGTTCTGGGCGATAGTTTTCACCCTTTGCCAATGGAATAGAGGCAGGTTTTTCCACGTTACTAACGGTTGTTCCGACGAAAGCAGATAGTAAACTGAGCAAGCTCTTTTGTTTGGCTCGCAAACTGTTTTCTTCTTGTATAACATTGAGGCGTTCGGCACGCACAGAAGCATAGTCGCTTTCGGTGGCAACACCGCCTTTGAGCATAGCCTCTAATTGTTTTTCGTTAGCAAGCAGCAGCGTTTGTCGGTCAGCGTTTAATTTTATCATTTCGTTGGCAAAGAGAATGGAGAAGAAAATTTCGTTTACACGTTTCCTTACCGCATAAATATTCACATCGTTTTGCGCTGCTTGCAAGTCGCCTTGTCGCCGAATGATGTTTTTTTGACTTTTTATGGCACCTCCATCGTAGATAATTTGGTTCACATCAATGCCTATTTTGTATTGGTCGCGCTTTAATCCTTCCCACGCTACACCAGTGATTTTTAAGAGATTGTTCATTGTTTCGGGCAACGTAACCACATCGCTTTGCAAGGTTGCTTGGGCGTATGCACTGATTTTAGGCAACCATTGTTTGGCAACGTTATCTGTTTCGGTGGCTGTTGTTTGGGCAATTAGGTCGTGTTTCTTAATCAATGGATAATTTTGCACGGCAAGTTCTTGACATTCGGCAAGTGTCTTGGTTTGAGCCAACATGGGAATTGGCAAACAGAGAAATATTATAATTATAAAATGTTTCATAAGTAAATAAGTATGAACTATTTGCAAAGTTAAAGTTTTCTTTCGTATATAACGAATATTTTCCTTGAATTTTGTTTGAAATAGGGCTTATTTTGCGTTTCTGCTCCATACTTTTTCATGAAAATGGAGTATGCTTCATAGGATGAAATATCCTATCCCTGAAATGAGCATATATTCTTTAAAATGAAAAACCTATTGTTTTGAGCCGCAAAACAATAGGTTTTGCGTTTCAAAACAATAGGTTTCTTTTTTTGAAACAATTTTCATCAAAGATTATCACGCATCTTTGTGAGATGTTCTTTTTGGTTTTCTGTCAAAACAGTAGGCAGCTTCACATTATATTTTAAGATGATTTCGCTGCGCTGGGCAGTAGCTTTGAGTCTGACTTTTGTTCCGTTTTGCGTGTAAGGTTTTACTTTTAGTTTCACCTTTTTGCCTTCTGGAAGTTGTACAACCACCTCGCCACCGAGCAAAGCCGTGTACATGTCGATGTTGATTTCCTTCTCTTGCGCTTGTGGAGCGGTGTTTGTGTAATTGCTTTGACGGCGATAGCTGCCACGAGTGCCACCCCCAAACAAGTCTTGGAAGAAACTACTGAATCCGCCTCCCATACTTCCGAAGTCAAAGCCCTCGAACGATGTGTTGTAGCCACCTTGTCTGCCGCCACCAAAGTTTTCGTAGGCTTCGGCATTGCGCCACTGTTCGCCATATTTATCGTATTTCGCACGCTTGTCAGGGTCGCCAATGACTTCGTAAGCCTCTGACAATGCTTGAAATTTAGCCTTTGCTTTTGCATCGTTAGGGTGTAGGTCGGGGTGAAATTGCTTCGCACGCTTACGATAAGCCGCACGAACATCTTTCTGCGGAATATCCTTCTTTACGCCTAATATTTTATAATAATCTACAAATGCCATTTTTATTTTCCTCCTGCTTATTTTTTTTATTCCACTATTTCATAAGCAAAATATATGCCATAGCAACGTTTTTTATCATTTTGGCAGTAAATTGTCATATAAAACGATTGTTTTGCAGTTAATCCATGCGCTGTTTGTAATCTTCGTAAGCATATTGGCGCAAAATTTCCAACTCGTTATTTGGGTGGAGTAGGGCTATGCCAGGGTGGGTAATGCCATTGAACATATTTGTTTTAACGGTCGTGTAATGGAGCATATCCTCGAAAATAATGTTCTCACCAATCTCTAACGCATGGTCAAAGTGCCAATAACCCAACCAATCGCCACTCAAACAACTGTTACCACCTAAGCGATAAGTGTTGGTAGCATGTTGTTCGATCTCCTCAACACAAGCTGCATTGCGCACAGTAGGTTGGTAGGGCATTTCCAAACAATCGGGCATGTGGCAAGTAAAGCTAACATTGAGAATAGCAGTTTGTATACCTTTATCTTCCACAATATCAACAATTTGAGCAACAAGAGATCCCGTTTGCCATGCAAAAGCACTGCCTGGCTCTAAGATAACCTTTAGCCACGGATATTTTTCCTTAAAGGTTTTCAACAGTTTGATAAGGCGTGGAATGTCATAATCCTTACGAGTCATGAGGTGTCCGCCCCCAAAATTAATCCACTTTATTTGGCTAAACCAAGGCGAAAACTTCTGTTCTATGTGGGCTAAGGTGCGTTCAAATACATCGCTACCATTCTCGCAATGGCAATGAACATGGAATCCTTCAATGTCGTTTGGCAAAGTTTTAGGGAGTTTATCGGCAGAAACACCAAAGCGAGTGCCTGGTGCGCAAGGATTATATAGTAAGGTTTCCACTTCGGAATATTCAGGGTTTACGCGTAATCCGATGCTCGTTTCCTTATTAATTTGCTTGATATGCGCATGGAAACGGTTGTATTGAGAAAGCGAATTGAAAACTAAATGCGACGAACAACGCGCTATTTCGTCAATTTCGTAATCGGTATAAGCAGGCGAAAAAGTATGGGTGGGAGCGCCAAATTCTTGAAAACCTAACTTCGCTTCGTATAGTGATGAGGCTGTAGTAGCCTTGATATATTCACGAAAAATAGGAAACGTTCGCCAAAGTGCGTATGCCTTAAAAGCCAATATGATTTCTATATCGGCTTCTTTCGCAACTTTTGAAATCAGCGACAAGTTGTTTCGCAATTTCGCCTCTTCTAATATATAAGTGGGGCGATGCAGTTCTTCGAATGTTAATGCGTTAATTTTCATTCTGCAAATATACAGAAAAGTTTGTGAAACTCGGAAATAATATCTACCTTTGCACCAAAATAATGGGTATGAAATTGGTCGTCATGACTAAATCCACGTATTTTGTGGAGGAAGACAAGATATTAACGCTACTCTTCGAGGCGGGACTTGAAAATCTGCACATCTCGAAGACAGATGAATCGTCTTTGTATCTTGAACGACTATTGATGCTTATTCCAACCAAATATCACAAGTACATTATTGTTTATCAACACTTCGATATGGCGAAAAAGTTGTCGTTGGCGGGCATTCATCTGGATAATTTAGAGGTAGAACCACCAATTGGCTACAAAGGACAGATAGGAAGAACATGTAAGAACTCAATGCTTTTAAAAGAAATGCGTAAGAATTCTGATTATGTTATCCTTAAAAATGTTTATGAAGATAGTAGTGATGCAACGAAAACCCCTGTGTTATCAAGTATGGAACTTACTGAACTCAAGAAGCAAGGAAGGCTTGGTAAACATGTATATGCAATGGGAGGAGTAACATTAGAACGTATACCAGAGTTAAAAAACTATGGTTTTGGAGGAGTAGTAGTGGGCAATGATTTTTGGAATAAGATTGATTTGCGTGCTGATACCGATTTCAAAGGAATATTAAACTACTTTCATCAACTTCGACAAGCAACAGAATAATCAACATAACCCCTATATTTAATAACTATTAAAGATGAGTGAAGAAAACTCTTTTTTAGTATTCTCGGGAACAAAAACGAGATACTTAGCAGAAAAAATTTGTGCAAGCTTGAATTGTCCTTTAGGAAATTCAGTTATGACACGTTTCTCTGACGGAGAATTTGCCGTGTCATACGAACAGAGTATCCGCGGTAAGGACGTATTTCTTGTGCAAAGTACATTCCCAAATTCTGACAATTTAATGGAGTTACTCCTGATGATTGACGCTGCGAAACGTGCATCAGCTCGTAACATCATTGCTGTAATACCATATTTTGGTTGGGCGCGTCAGGATAGAAAAGACAAGCCACGTGTTAGCATTGGTGCTAAATTGGTTGCCGATTTATTGAGTGTTGCAGGTATCGACCGTCTGATTACGATGGATTTACACGCTGATCAGATTCAAGGTTTCTTCGATGTTCCTGTTGACCACCTTTATGCAAGTGGTGTGTTACTGCCTTATTTGCAGAGTTTACGCTTAAAGGATATGGTAATTGCCAGTCCTGATGTGGGTGGTTCTAAGCGTGCTAATACATACGCTAAGTACCTTGGCTGTCCATTGGTGCTTTGCAATAAGACTCGCGCACGTGCCAATGAAGTTGCTACAATGCAGATTATTGGTGATGTAAAGGATAAGAATGTTGTTATCGTTGATGATATGGTGGATACCGCAGGTACGATGTCGAAGGCTGCTGATATTATGAAAAAGGCTGGTGCTAAGAGTGTTCGTGCTTGTGCATCACACTGTGTTATGAGTGGTCCTGCTAACGAACGTGTCGATGTTTCTGCTTTGGAAGAGTTGGTTTTCACTGATTCTATTCCTTATACTGACAGATGTTCAAAAGTAAAGCAAATTTCTGTTGCTGATATGTTTGCTGAAACGATTCTTCGTGTTGTAAAAAATGAAAGTATTTCTGACCAATATTTGGTATAGAACGTTAGAAATTAGATTATTATAAGATAGAAAAGAGCCATAGCTAAACTCTGTTTTTAGAGTTGCTATGGTTCTTTTGTGTTGTGTGGGCTAATGTTTATAATGATGCGCTCATTCTTTTGTTTTGTCGTTATCCCTCTATCTGTTCTATTTCTATTAGCATTGTTCTATGGCAGTCCTCTTGTGATTGTACTGCAGTTTCCCTATGGGAAACTGCTGTTCATCTATTGCGTTCGTTATCGTCTTTCTATGGGGATAGTGTTCGACGTTTTATCGTGTTGTTTTGTTGGGGAAGCTTACTTTTTAGATGATGCCTCGCAAACGGTCGTCGAATGCTGAGAGCGCAGCTTTTGCTCCTTCGCCCATGGCAATTACG
Organism: Prevotella disiens; assembly: GCF_900454955.1. Taxonomy (NCBI): domain Bacteria; kingdom Pseudomonadati; phylum Bacteroidota; class Bacteroidia; order Bacteroidales; family Prevotellaceae; genus Prevotella; species Prevotella disiens. Next base: position 1,109,546 of record NZ_UGTL01000001.1, read on the forward strand.
ATTTGTTTGTATGGAACATTAGTTACATCGCCTGCGGCATATACGCCTGGAAGGGAAGTGCGGCAAAATTCATCAACTTTTATTTCTTGTCTTGGTGTGAGTTCTAAGTCTTTTTTGAATGGGTCGCTATTGGCTGCAAGACCAATTTGTACGAAAACGCCGTCAAAGGCATAATCTTTTTCTTCCTCTGTTAATCGGTTTTTAACGGTTAAGGCTGTGAGTTTAGTGCCATCACCCTTCACATTGGTGGTTTGTGCATTCTTTATGATTGTAAGATTTGGCATTGTTGCTGCTTTTTCTTGCAATATTGTGTCGGCACGAAGGGTGTCGCCAAACTCGAAAACGGTAACGTTTTTACAAATTCCTGCTAAGTCAATGGCTGCTTCAAGTCCTGAGTTTCCGCCGCCAATGACGGCAACATTTTTTCCTTTATAGAATGGACCATCGCAGTGTTGGCAGAAATGAATGCCATGTCCGATGTATTTCGCTTCGTCGCCAACGTTCAATCTACGCCAATTTGCGCCTGTTGCGATGATTACAGCTGGTGCTTTGAAAACTTCTCCACCCTTTACATGGATACTTTTTAGCTTGTCTTTTAGTTCTACGCTTGCTATTTTGCGATGCTCAAACAAGTCGATTGGGTAATCGGATAAGTGGCTTTTTAAGTCGGCAGCCAATTGTGTTCCGTTTGTTTGTGGCACCGAAATAAGATTTTGAATGCCCGTTGTGTCGTTTACTTGTCCACCAATACGCTCTGCTATTAAGCCTACTTTCAATCCTTTGCGAGCAGAATAGATAGCAGCAGAGACACCTGCGGGTCCGCCTCCAATAACCATTACGTCATATTGGCGTTCTATTGGTTCCTCGTTTTCAATGGTTTCGCTGCCTACTCTGTCTTCTAATTCTTGCAAAAGCATGCCCAAATCGCCACGACCGATATGTAATGATTCTTCATTACAGTAAACTGCTGGTACGCCTTGTATGTTTAAATCGCTTATTTCTTGTTGATAAATGCCCCCATCAACCATTTCGTGTTTGATATTTGGGTTGATAAGCGACATGAGGTTGAGTGCTTGGACGACGTCAGGACAGTTGGTACAAGTCAATGAAACGTATGTTTTTAGTTTAATGTTTCCCTTTAATGCTTTAATTCTGCTTTGAATCATTTCGTCAGGGAAGTTTTTCCCTTGTCCGTCAGTATTGAGAACTGCTAATAATAGTGAAGTAAATTCGTGTCCATTGGGTATGCCTCGGAAGGTAATACCTGTTTCTTTATTGTCTTTTAGTAAACTAAATTGCAACTGAGCATTACCCTTTTCTGTGAATTGAACAGACAATTTTTCAGAAGTAGAAGCAAAGTCATTGAGAAATTCCTTCAGTTCTTCTGCCTTTTTATCATTATTTTGGAACGTAGCATCAAGGGTTATATTCGAGTTTAGGGACGCAAATATGCCTTTTACTTGTTCTAATATATTCTGGTCTAACATAAAATGTGATGTCATTAGTTAATAAAAAATCCCTCACTTTTCTTCTTTACCATTATTTCCATAAGGAAATTGGATAGTAGGAAAGCGAGGGATAATTCATAATGTATTGTGTAAAATCTTAATCCTCTTGCTAATAGTTTTCTATCATACTTATGGGCTATGAGCAAGGATAGGATTAAACTTTATGTTTTAAATTTTACCAACGAGGTCGATGCTTGGTTTGATAGTTTCAGCACCTTCGTTCCACTTTGCTGGGCAAACTTCACCAGGGTGAGAGGCTACGAATTGAGCTGCTTTAACCTTGCGAACAAGTTCGTCAGCATTACGTCCGATGCTATTGTCTTGCATTTCAGCCAACTTAACCTTGCCTTCTGGGTCGATAACGAATGTACCACGATAAGCCAAACCTTCGTCTTCTTTGTAAACACCGAAACCCTTTGCCAATACTCCGAGAGGGTCGGCAAGCATGGTATAATTGATTTTCTTGATGCTATCTGAAGCGTCTGCCCAAGCCTTGTGTACGAAATGAGTATCACAACTTACTGAGAATACTTCTACGCCCATGCCTTTCAACTCTTCGTACTTGCCTGCAAGGTCTACAAGTTCGGTAGGGCAAACGAATGTAAAGTCAGCTGGGTAGAAGAAGAAAATCGCCCATTTACCTTTAATATCTTCGTTTGATACTGTTCTAAATTCACCGTTTTGGTATGCCTGAACCTTAAATTCAGGAGCTGCTGCGTTGATAATTGTTTCCATTTTAAATGTTTTGTTTTTTAATTCAGTAGCTTCCGACTTTTCTGTCTTCTGCTTTCTGATATGTTACTGTTAATTATTAAATTTCAATTCTATTGCTATGAGAAGTTTATGGCAAACTTTCTTTTGTGTATCCGTTACAATCTTTTACCTAAAAATCACTTTATATCATACGTTGTATGAGGTGTTTGTTATTCTTTATTTTCTTTTGACAATGCAAAGATAGTACTTTGTTTTTAGGCTGACAACAGATAAAATCTATACAACAATAGAAAGAATCTATTAAGTAGGATAAATTGCTGGAAATCAAAATGTTATAACTTTAAAATAAACTTTTGTTTTCTTGATATTATAATCGGGAAAATCAATCAAAGTTTATAGTAGGAGGCATAACACCATATTATCCCATTTTCAAAAGAGCCTGTTTTTATGTTCAAAACAGCCTATTTTGCACTCCGAAATAGGCGGTTTTGGAAATCAGAAGTGAACTCTTTATAAATGAAGGCACAAGTTTTTGTTGATGCTGAAATATAAATGAGGTTGCTTCCGCCTAAATCAGGCAGACAAACAAATAAAAGAATTCCTCATTTTTGTTCTACGGAGTCTTCATTTATTCTTTTAATCCAACAATATCGCCTCTTTACAATAAAATAAGGGAACAGACTTTCGTCCATTCCCTTATGTTTTATGTTGATAAAGTAAGTTTCTTACTTAATCTTCTTGTAGCCGTACTTAGCTGTGCTGCCAAGTTCTTCTTCAATACGGATAAGTTGGTTGTACTTAGCCATACGGTCTGTACGAGACATAGAACCAGTCTTGATTTGACCAGAGTTTGTTGCAACAGCAATATCAGCAATTGTTGTATCTTCAGTTTCGCCAGAACGGTGTGAAGTAACTGAGGTATAGCCTGCACGGTGAGCCATATCGATAGCTTCGAGAGTTTCAGTCAAAGAACCAATTTGGTTAACCTTGATAAGAATAGAGTTAGCTGCACCCATCTTGATACCCTTTTCGAGGAACTTAACGTTGGTTACGAACAAGTCATCACCTACCAATTGGCAACGGTCGCCAATCTTTGCGGTAAGTTTAACCCAGTTTTCCCAGTCGTTTTCGTCAAGACCATCTTCGATAGAGTCGATAGGATATTCTGTAATGAGTTCTTCCAAGTAAGCAATTTGCTCGTCAGCAGTAAGCTTTTTACCATTAGGGTCTTTAGGCATACCATTCTTGAGTTTGCTGTAGTCGTAGAACCATTCGCCATTTTCTTGTGTTGCAAATTCAGAAGCAGCGCAGTCCATAGCAATTTTAATGTCCTTGCCTGGTTCGTAACCTGCGTCCTTGATAGCTTGCATGATAGAATCGAGAGCGTCTTTGATGCCTTCGAACTTAGGAGCGAAACCACCTTCATCGCCAACTGCTGTTGAAAGACCACGCTTCTTCAAGTTCTTAGCCAATGTGTGGAACACTTCAGCACCCATACGCAATGCTTCGCGAATGTTAGCAGCACCAACTGGGCGAATCATAAACTCTTGGAAAGCAATAGGAGCGTCAGAGTGAGCACCGCCATTGATGATGTTCATCATAGGAACTGGCAATGTGTAAGCATTTGCACCACCGATGTAACGATACAAAGGCATGTTCAAAGCCTTTGCAGCTGTTTGAGCTACTGCCAAAGAAACACCGAGAATAGCGTTAGCACCGAGCTTACTCTTTGTAGGAGTACCATCGATTTCCAACATTTTATAGTCGATTGCACGTTGTTCTGTTACGCAGAAACCCTTCAATGCAGGAGCAATGATGTTGTTTACGTTTTCTACTGCTTTCAAAACTCCCTTACCTGAGAAACGATCTTTGTCTCCATCACGAAGTTCAAGTGCTTCGTTTTCTCCAGTAGATGCGCCTGATGGTACGCTTGCACGTCCCATTATACCATTTTCAAGAGTTACTTCAACTTCAACTGTAGGGTTACCACGTGAGTCGATAATCTCACGAGCATGTACTTTTTCAATCTTCATAATTTTTACCTTTGTATATATATTATTTAAAAAGTTTTTTCTTTTGAACGTTAAAGTATGAGGATAATGTTTATTTTTCAGACGTTTAATTTGGTTATCCCTTTCATAACTTCCTATTGCTTACGAATGAGTTAGTTATGTTTCCTAAAACGTTTGCGAGTTCAAAATTATAAAAAAAGATTGAAAATGACGAAGATTTTACACAAAATAACATGTACCCAAATGGCATATCAGCCCCTAAGTGGTATATTGCAATCTGCACTATACAATAAGAGGGCGCTATGGGCGGGTTTGCAGTAAATTTTTGTTGTTGCTTACAATGTTTTTATTTTACCAGATTGGAGCATTTCAGCTGGGATTGATGCTTGAATTCTGTCAATAATCAATTGCAATTGGGTTGTTCTGATGTAGTTCTTTTGGGTTAAAAGAACGATACTGCGTGTTGGAATAGGGTGGGCGAAGGGTCGTACTAATTCCTTCTGCACATCGGTGAATTGTTGTAGTGCCAATTCGGGAATAAAAGTTACACCTTTTCCGCTTTCAACGATTCGCATAAAAGTTTCTATGCTACCAAGATTATAGGCTTTTTTGCTTTTTACAGCTGATTTTAGATGACAAAACTTTACAAGTTGGTCGCGGAAACAATGCCCTTCATCAAGCAACCAAAGAAATTCGCCACTTAAATCGGTGGTGCGTATGTTTTGTTTGTTAAACAAATTATCGTTTTTAGAAACGTAAACGAAGAACTTTTCAACGTAGAGTTGGTGCATTTTAAAGTCATCTTGTCCATCAAGTTTGGCTAATATGGCTGCATCAATATCTCCGTGTTTGAGTGCTTTATGAATGTCTTCAGTCTTCATTTCTGTAACTCGAATATCCATTTCGGGGTATTCGTTCATGAGTTGAGGAAGAAAACGAGGAAGCAGATAAGGGGCTATTGTCGGCAAAATAGCTACATTGAACGTTCCCGTAATAGATTTGCGCTCTTCTTCAACAATTTCTTTGAGATGTTTTGCTCTGACAAGTATGTTCCAAGCTCGTTCTATGACAAGTTGTCCCGCAGCAGTTGGGTGAATAGGCTGCTTGCTACGGTCGAATATTTTAATTCCAAGTTCGTCTTCAAGCTTTTGAATCATTGAACTCAGTGTAGGTTGTGTAACGTTACAATATTCGGCTGCCTTTGCAAAATGTTTGCATCGGTAAACTGCCATTACATATTCTAGTTGTTGAAGTGTCATGTTTCGGATTTAAACTTTGTTCTTTTAAATAGTATGAAAGCAAAAATGTAGCTGAACCCAACGATATTGCCAACAAGTGCAAAGATAATTATTTATTTTTCGCCCATGAACATAATTTGTTTAAAATATGTTCATGGGCGATGATAATGCTTTATTTGCTATTGGGTGTTGTTAATTTGTCGTCTATGCTTCCATTTGTAAAGCTCAAACCACGTTATGGTTAACGCTCCTATTACAATCGAAGTGATAACTTCTTTAATTCCTAAATGTGCAAATTGGATGCTTACGTTTGTATGGATATGTTCGGTATGTTCAAGAAAATCATATCCGAGTTTTACAATGGCTTTTTCCATTGGGTCAAATGGATTTGTTTGGCTGGAAAGGATTCCAAACTCAATAATATCGTGATATTCTTCGGGAAACTCTGTGGTTGTTTTTGCATTCTCGTGGGCATAAATATGGCGTTGATTAAGTTGCTCACCTATATCTGTCAAGTGTAAATGAGAGGGACAGCGGTCGTTATCGGTATGAGTTTTGTAGACACAACCTTTGGTTATTAGTTTATCTATAACCCCTATTACTGATGTTTTTTACGCCTAATGCCACAGAAAGTTCTGTAACGTTAGGATTTCCTAATTCGCCAATTGTTTCAGATAGTTCAATTGTGAAGAGGTAAGGTCGCTTACATCAAAAAGACTTTTTGCTTTTGATTCAGATTCCGTAATCAAGCGTGAAAAAAGTGAGATGGCTGTTACTATTTTTTCATTCATTGTATGATTGCTTTCTATCGTTCAGATGTTTATATGATGCATTATGCTAAAATGATAAGCATTAAATTTGATGCTATAAAATTAGTTAGTTAATCCTAACTAATAAAATAAATAGGCAAAATAATTATGATTTAACAGAAAAAACTTTGAGTAGGGTAGCAGAAATATTGTAGTATTTACTAAAAACGCAATTATATTTTGAGAATTATTTTGTAATTTTGTCGTATGATAGATGCGAAACGAATAAAGCTCCTTGCTTTTGATGCCGATGATACATTATGGGATTGCCAATCCTATTTTGATGTTGTGGAAGAAAAATATACTACAATCTTATCCGATTATGGTTCGCCTGATGATATTTCAGCTTCGCTTTTTAAAATCGAAAGTGCCAATATGCCAAGTTTGGGTTATGGCTGTAAAGCATTTATATTATCGTTGATAGAGAATGCCATTGCTATAAGTCATGGCAGTTTACCAACTGAGAAAGTAGGGGAGATAATGACTTTAGGAAAGGAACTATTAAACATGCCTGCAACGCCTTTACCCAATGTGGTGGCTACGCTTAAAACGTTGAAGAAAAGGGAAGGCAACTATAAAACAATCGTGTTTACAAAAGGAGAATTATTAGACCAAGAGAATAAACTAAAGCGGTCAGGGCTATCGGAGTTGTTCGATGAAATAATAGTAGTGTCCGATAAAACTCAAAAAGAATATTTAAACCTTTGCAAGCGTTTTGATTGTACTATTGAAGACTTAGTTATGGTAGGCAATTCGTTCCGTTCCGATATAGACCCAGTCTTGCAATTGGGTGGTTCAGCTATTTATCTTCCTTCCCAAACGCTTTGGCAGCATGAAATGGCCGAGGAATATGAACATGAAAGACTTGTCATTTTAAAAAGTTTTTCAGAGTTGATAAATATTCTTTGATACATTCCATCTGTGTTTCATCATCTCCGAATTTTGAAATAGACTATTTTGAGTGTCAAAACAATGGGTTTTTCATTATGAAACAATAGGTTTTATTTTCGAACCAATAATTTTGCTATAAAATGAAAAAAGACTGAACCCGTAAGAGTTCAGTCTTTTTTTATTGTAGTTTGAATAAAAATTTATTCTTCTGTGATATTTGGCAATTCCAAGCCAAGACCCTTCTTCTTGTCAACAGCCTTGAGGAAAATACCGATTACCAAAGCAGCTACACCAAGACCTGCAAGCATGAGCAATGGGTTTGTGTAATCATACTTTGTTGGGTCGGTTACACCTACATTAGAATTATCGAGTACCTTACCGATAAGCAATGGGAACAACCAAAGACCAATGTTTTGAATCCAGAAAATAAGTGCATAAGCTGAACCAATAATCTTTGGGTCTACGAGCTTTGGCACACTTGGCCACAATGAAGCTGGTACGAGTGAGAAAGAAGCACCGAGTACAAGAATTGTCATGTAAGCGATGATGACACCACCAATAGTGTTACCCTTGAACATTGGGAGGATAAAGGCAAATGTAAGGTGGCAGCTAATGAGCAATATAGCACCAAGAATCAACATTGAAGCAGCCTTACCCTTGTGGTCAACATAGCTACCAAGGATAGGTGTAATACCTACAGCTAGCAATGGGAACACAGCAAAGATTGATTCAGCTGATTGACGCATATAACCCATGTAGCAATAAGCAATGAGAGAAAGGATAGAGATGCAAAGTACTGAGTACTTAACGCTCTTGTTCTTCATAAAGTTGAACATGAAAGCGGTTGCAGCTACTACCAACATCACACCATATTGAACGATTGTTACTTGTGTTGAACCCCAGAAAGAACCTTCTTCAACAGGAGTGAAAGTTAAGTTACATTGCAACATATTTACCGCATACTTTTGGAATGGGAAAATTGCAGAGTAATAAAGAACGCAAAGCAAAGAGACCAACCAGAAACCCATACTGCTGAGAATCTGTCCGAGGTCGCTAATTTTAAATGGTTCTTCTTGTTCTTCAGCTTCGCCTGTTTGTGAATCGAGTTTCTTATCCATGAAGAAGTAAACAACAAACATGATTACAGCGATACAAATGAGAACAACACCGAAAGCTACTGAACGAGAAACATCAACGTTGCCGCCCAACTTAGCGAAGAATGGTGAGAAAATCATACAAGTAGCAACACCCAAACGAGCAAGTGCCATTTCAGAACCCATAGCAAGCGCCATTTCCTTACCCTTAAACCATTTTACGATACCACGAGAAACCATGATACCAGCCATTTCTGTACCGCAACCAAAGAGCATGAAGCCAATGGCAGCAAGTTTGGCAGAAGCAGGCATACCTTCATAGAAAGGAGAAACACCTAATTGTTCAAACAAAGGAATATGGTTCAAATTGTTAGTAAACCATGCTTCAAGTCCACTACCCATAAAGCTTTCGCTAATGGCATAATACTTGATACAAGCACCTGTAAGCATTACGGCACCTGAAAGGAGAGCAGTGAAGCGTACACCCATCTTGTCGAGAATGATACCCGCAAAGATGAGGAAGAATACGAACACGTTGAGGAAGGTTTCAGAACTTTGCATTGTTCCGAATGCTGTTGAGTCCCAACCACGTTGTGAAAGCATCAAGTCTTTAATAGGAGACAAGATGTCCACAAAAATGTAAGAACAGAACATTGCAAGAGACAAAAGCAAAAGGGCAGTCCAACGTGCACCAGCCGAGTCTCTAAGAGTTTTTTGAATTTGGTCTGTCATAATATTTATATTTTTAATATTTTGTTTCAATTTTAAAATTAAACGTTGGTTACTTCTTCAACCAGCGGTCAAGCCAATTAAAGAATGTACGTTGCCAAAGAATACCATTTTGTGGTTTCAATACCCAGTGGTTTTCATCAGGGAATAAAAGCAATTCTGCTGGAATGCCACGGAGGCGAGCAGCGTTGAATGCACCCATACCTTGGTTAGCATTGATACGATAATCCTTTTCGCCATGAATGCAGAGAATAGGAGTGTCCCATTTGTCTACCATTTTGTGTGGACTATAATCGTAAGTGCGTTTTGCAGCATCAGTAAGGTCTTTGTTCCAATAAGCATCATCGTATTCCCAATTGCTGAACCATGCTTCTTCAGTGTCAGTATACATACTTTCAAGATTGAAAGCACCATCGTGAGAGATGAAAGCCTTGAAACGCTTGTTGTGGTTAGCAGCCAACCAATATACAGAGAAGCCACCGAATGATGCACCAACGGCACCGAGGCGGTCTTTATCTACATAAGGGAGATTATTAGCGGCATCATCAATTGCTGAAAGATAGTCTTTCATACATTGACCTGTCCAATCTTGGCTAACCTTTTCGTTCCATTCGCTACCGAAACCTGGCAAACCACGGCGGTTAGGAGCTATGATAACATAACCATTTGCTGCCATCATTTGGAAATTCCAACGTACACTCCAGAATTGAGAAACAGGACTTTGTGGACCACCTTGGCAGTACAACAATGCTGGATATTTCTTATTTGGGTCGAAATGAGGAGGAGTGATTACCCAATACAATAAGTCTTTCCCGTCAGTTGTTTTTGTCCAACGTGCCTCTGACTTGCCCATTGTGAGTTGGTCGAGAATAGCTTTGTTTTCAAAACTAATCTGAACTTGTTCGCTCATCTTCTCTTTCTTTGAAGGAGTCACGACAAAAATTTCTGTTGGCATTTGGTGGCTTTGACGCATAGCAAGCAATTTTTTACCGCTATTGCCAAGCAATGAAACGTCTACATAATCATGTTGTCCTTCTGTAAGTTGTTTTACTTCACCTTTAAGATTGGTTTGGTAAATATTTTGTACTGCATGCCAAACACCAATAAAGTAGAAATCTTTAGAGTTTGGAGCCCAAACGTAGCTATCAACGTTTGAGTCGAAAGCTTCGCTAACGTAAGTCTTTTTGCCCGTCGCAAGTTCGTAAACGCAAAGACGATTACGGTCGCTTTCGTAGCCATCGTGCTTCATACTTTGCCAAGCAATATACTTTCCGTCAGGAGAGAACTTAGGATTTACATCATAACCCACGTTAAAATCACCTGATTGGTTATTAACAGCTTGATTTCTCAAACTCTTTGTCATATCCTTTTTAGGAGCAACATAGCCAGCAGGCTTACAAAGATTGACTGATTTTTTGTTTGCTATATTATAAAGGTAAATGTCGGCATCGGTTGAAGTTGCGTAATCTACGCCTTCTTTCTTACGGCAAGTATAAGCAATAGACTTTGAATCTTTGCTCCATGCTATTTGTTCAATGCCACCAAATGGTGCCAAAGGACTTTCGTATGGTTCACCTTCCAATATATCGTAGCCTTCGTTAATGCTTCCGTCAGCTACAACATTGGCAAGGAATGGGTGAACAATTGATTGTACACAGTGATCCCAATGGCGATAATTCATATCGGTAACGACCATGCCAGTTGTCTTTGGAAGGTCGTCAGGGTTCTTCTTGATAGAGCCATAATAAGGAATGCTCTTTAAAAGCACAACTTGTTTTCTATCAGGAGAGAAAGCAAAACCTTCAATTTCAATTTCAGAATTTGAAATTTGCTTTCTATTTCCCCCGTTACTATCCATCGTCCAAACTTGTCCTCCTGACATAAATGCGATAGTATTGTTATTAAGCCATTCTGCGCTGGTCTCGCTTTTAGCTGATGTTGTCAACAATTTTGCGTTCTTTCCGTTAGCGTCCATAATGTAAAGAACTTGGTGTCCTCTATTTTCTTTAACGCTATAATAACCCACTTGATAAATGATTTTACTACCGTCAGGATTTGCTTTCGCACTTCCAACACGACCCATTTCCCACATCGTTTCAGGGGTCATAATGTCGCTTTTAAGCGTAACATTGCTCTTTCCAATATTGACATTCTGTGCCAATGCTGCTCCACTGTTCATAATCAATGCAGTTGCAATTGTTAATGAGATGTTTTTGTTCATAGATTTTATTATTTTTTTCGGTTAAGCTCTTCTCTTTTGCGTTTAAGTTCCTCTTGTTGCTGTTGTTGCATTTCTTGCAAAGCAGCCATGCGAGCAGCCAATCCGCCTTTCTTTTTAGGATTCTTTTTGTTCTCAGCTCTACGCGCTTCCAAGATTGACAGCAATTTTTCATCGTCTGTTGTTTTGCGTAATGTCCACATAATGGCAGCAGAGAAAAATAGAGAAATGAAATAGTAGAAATTCAAACCTGATGAATAGTCGTTGAACATGAAGAAGAAGAATACTGGCATAAGGTACATCATCCATTGCATCGTCTTCATTTGCTCAGCTTGTTGTCCTACCATTTGGTCTTTCTGTTGTTGCATAGTGAACCATGAATAAAGGATATTCGTAGCACAGAATAGAATACATGTTAAAGAAATATGGTCCCCAATGAGCCAAAGGTTCTGACTCCATGAAATAATAGGGTCAAATGTACTCAAATCGTCCATCCATAAGAATTTTTCTCCACGAAGTTGTATTGCATTTGGCACGAAATTGAACATCGCAATCCAAATTGGCATTTGAATAAGCATAGGCAAACAACCTGAAAGTGGACTAACGCCATACTCTGAATACATCTGCATCATGGCTTGTTGCTTTTGTATTTGGTCTTCAGGCTTATTGTATTGTTTTGTTGCTTCGTCAAGTTTTGGCTTTAATACGCGCATTTTAGCTGAACTCATGTAGCTTTTCTTTACCATCGGGAAGGTAATAAACTTCAAGAGTAAAGTAATGAGTATAAGTACTACGCCCATCGGGAATAATTTGCTCAGCCAATCGAAAACATAGATAGTAAACCAACGGTTGATAATGCGGAATAATGGCCAACCAAGATATACAAGGCGTTGCATATCAAGGCTTTTCCCAAATGTACTTTGATTCTCTACGCTTTGAAGTAAGCGGAAATCATTAGGACCAAAGTAGAATTCAAATTGTGAAGCTTTTGCTCCTGTTGGGTCGAAAGCAGTATTCATGCTTGCATGATATTGCTTGAGATAATGTGATTCTTTCTGTTGTGGTATACTTTTTAGTTTTGCTCCTGTTGCAAAACCATCTTTAGAAATCATTACAGCTGAGAAGAATTGGTTTTTAAAAGCTACCCAATCAAGTCTTTCTTCCGTAGCTTTTTCATCTTCTTTTGTTTCACTTAAATAATCGGTACTACCTTCGCTCTCTTTGTATGTAAGTGTGGCGTAACGATTTTCAAAGGTATAACCCAATTCTTGTTGCTTACATTTTTCTTGCCAATCAATAAGTAGTTGGTTTTCACCTGGCTTGAACAATCCATTCATACCTGTTGCCTTGATGTTCAAACTAAGCAAATAAGGTGATTTTAGTTTGTAGTCCAACACCAATGTCTTACCGCTCTTGTCCGTAGCAGTAAGGGTTACCGTAGAGTCGGTAACATTTGAAGGTGTGAAATACATGTTTTTTGTTTCGATGTTATCTTGCTTTGTTGCCAAGATAAAGTTTAATTCTTGGTCAGCCCCACTGAAAAGTGTAACATCTTGCTTGTCTGTTTTTCGGTCTTTACTGGTTACGTTGTGTCCCGTATAGCCTTTTATAATCGCTTGTCTAACAACGCCTCCCTTGGTATTGAGGGTTAATTCTACTTTATTATTCTTCAGAACAATATTTTGTGCTGTTCCATTTGCGGCAGCATAGAATAAAGCTGTTGTATCGGCATTAGCTGCAATGGTTTTATTGGCAGTTTGTGCTACTTCCTTTTTTTGTTTTGCAATTTTTTTTGCATTGGCTATAGAGTCTTTTACAAACTCTGTACGTTGTTGAGCAAGTTCTTTTTCAGAAGGTTGCTGCCACCATGCGAAACCAAATAGAACGAGGGCAATAAGTGCAAACCCTGCGATAGTATTTTTATCCATTCTTATTTTTTCTTATTTTCTATTGCTGTCTTAATGAAATTGAGGAAAAGAGGGTGTGGTTTGAGTACAGTTGATTGATACTCAGGGTGGAATTGTGTTCCTATAAACCATTTAAGCGAAGGTATTTCTACTATTTCTACCAAGTCGCTTTCTGGATTTCTACCCACGCACATCATGCCGTTACGTTCAAATTCTTTTTCAAAATTGTTGTTAAATTCGTATCTGTGGCGATGACGTTCTTGTATATGCTCTGCTTTATAAATATTGAAAACATGTGAGTTTTGGCGCAAAACACATTCGTAAGCACCAAGACGCATTGTGCCACCCATATTGGTGATGTTCTTTTGTTCTTCCATAATGTCAATAACGTTATGGATAGTCTTTTCGTCCATCTCGCGTGAGTTCGCATCGGAGTAGCCTAAAACATTGCGGGCAAACTCGATTACCATCATTTGCATGCCTAAACAAATACCAAATGTTGGTATATTGTGGGTTCTGGTGTATTTAATCGCAACCAATTTTCCTTCAATTCCGCGTTGACCGAAGCCTGGACAAATGACTACGCCGTCAAGTCCTTTCATTTCTTCTGCGATGTTTTCGTCAGTCAGATGTTCTGAATTAACGAAATGGAGTTGGGTTTTATGGTCATTGTAAGTACCTGCTTGGAGCAATCCTTCACGAATACTTTTGTAAGCATCTTGCAAATCATATTTGCCAACCAATCCTATATGAACTTCTTTTGTGGCTTTATTTAATTTGTCAAGGAAAGCTTTCCATGGTCCCAATTCAGGTGTAGGCTTCACTTCTTCGCCACATTTGCGCAAAATAGCTGCGTCAAGTCCTTGTTCTTGCATATTAATAGGCACTTCGTAGATGCTTGGCAAGTTTTCGCTTTGCACCACACAATCCAAATCAACATTGCAGAATGCAGCCACTTTCTTGCGAATGTCATCTTCAAGATGCTCATCAGTACGCAAAACTAATATGTCAGGCTGTATTCCAACACTTTGCAATTCTTTTACGCTATGTTGTGTTGGCTTTGTCTTTACTTCGCCTGCTGCTTTTAAATAAGGCACATAAGTAAGGTGAAGGTTAATGGCTCGTTTGCCCAATTCCCATTTCATTTGGCGTATTGCCTCAAGGAATGGTGCTGATTCAATATCACCAATGGTTCCACCTATCTCTGTAATGACAAAGTCGTAATGGTATTTTTGACCCAATAGCTTGATATTACGCTTTATTTCATCGGTAATATGTGGTACAACTTGAATGGTTTTACCCAAGTAGTCGCCACGTCTTTCCTTGTCAATAACACTTTTATAGATGCGTCCAGTTGTCATCGAGTTGGCTTTTGTGGTCTGAATACCTGTGAATCTTTCGTAATGACCTAAATCTAAGTCTGTCTCCATACCATCGACCGTTACATAACACTCTCCGTGTTCATACGGATTCAGCGTACCCGGGTCGATATTGATATAGGGGTCAAACTTTTGAATGGTAATATTGTAACCTCTTGCTTGAAGAAGTTTACCAATTGACGATGATATAATTCCCTTTCCAAGAGAGGAAACAACGCCGCCTGTTACGAAAATATACTTTGTCTCAGTCACGATTATATCTTTTAATTTTATTGTTTTTACAGTCTACTAACTTTCAACTTGCAAAGATAGTAAAAATCTGTGAATACCGCCTTAATAAACTTGTTTTTTCTTATGTCCCTAAGGAAAATATTTTAATTTGACAGAGTTTTAATTATGTTGGTACTTTTTTATCGTTATTACTAAAAAAATATGTATTTTTGCACCAAATATCTACATAAAAAATAAAAATGAAAAGACTTTTTTTCGCTTTTTCTGTATTGCTTATCAGCATGCCCATGTTTGCTCAATATGACGTGCAAGTGCAGAAAGATACAGTGAAAGCTCGTGTTTTTAAGGCTATAAATTACAAAGTTGAGACGCAAGGTAGTTTTTCTAATACGAAAACGCCTTTGTGGCTTAATGCCAATAAGTTTGGATTGAGTTCATTGGATAAGACAAATGGCTATTTTCGCACAGCAATAGAGCGTCCACTTTCTGTTGATGAGGGACGGAAATGGGGGATTGGCTATGGTATTGATATAGCGGCTCCACTAAATTATACATCAAATTTTGTTGTTCAACAAGCCTATATCGAGGGGCGTTGGCTTCATGGCGCATTGACAATTGGTGCGAAAGAGCAACCTATGGAGTTGAAAAACAATCTTTTAAGTACAGGTTCTCAAACGTTAGGTATTAATGCTCGCCCCGTTCCACAGGTTCGTTTATCTTTACCAAACTATTGGACACTGCCTTTTGGCAATGGTTGGTTTCATTTCAAGGGGCATCTGGCATATGGAAAGATGACAGACCAAAATTGGCAACACGATTTTACCAATAAGCAAAGCAAATATGCTGATGATGTGCTTTACCATTCTAAATCTGGATTTTTAAAGATTGGCAATGAAGAAGTGTTCTCTCCTTGGTCTTTACAAATAGGATTAGAAATGGTTTCAACCTTTGGTGGTACTGCTTATCGACCTACTTCTGACGGGCAGATGGAAACTTTAAAAGGGCATAATAACTTTCAAGCTTTTTGGAATGCCTTTATTCCTGGTGGTGCTGATGTAACTGAAATAACTTATCAAAATGCAGAAGGCAATCAATTAGGCTCGTGGTTGGCTCGTCTGCAATACGATGGCGAAACAAAAAGTTATGCCCTTTATGCTGACAAATACTTCGAAGACCATTCGGCTATGTTTCAATTAGATTATGATGGTTATGGTGAAGGTGAAGAATGGCAACAAAAGAAAAAGCATAAATATTTGGTTTATGACTTGAAAGATTGGCTCATTGGATTTGAATATAAGTATCGTCAAGATAGTTGGTTGAATTCAATCGTATTGGAATATATGTACACAAAATATCAAAGCGGTCCAATTTACCATGACCATACCATTACTATTGCTGACCATATTGGTGGTCAAGACAATTTCTATAATCATTATATTTACACGGGCAACCAACATTGGGGGCAAGCAATGGGCAACCCTCTCTTCCGCTCACCTATCTATAATGAGGACGGAACGATTAGTTTTAAAGACAATCGCTTCGTGGCTTATCATTTAGGATTGGCTGGAACTCCAAACGAATACCTTAATTGGCGATTTCTTGCAACCTATCAAGAAGGTTTAGGCACTTATAATAGACCTTACAACGACAAGCATCACAACGTGAGTTTATTGGCTGAAACGTCTTATTTACTGCATAGTATATCCCATAAGTGGCTCAATGGAATAAGTTTGAAAGCTGCTTACGGCATGGATTTCGGTGCTATATTGGGCGGAATAAACTATGGCTTTCAATTTACAATCTCAAAAAGTGGAATTTTCTAAGTATATCGTACAATGAAAAAATATATTAAACTTCTTTTTTCTTTGCTTGCAATGCTCGGTATTACCAGTTGTTCGTTAGATACTGATAACACTCCTGGCGATTTAGAAGGAATGTGGAAATGCACAGCAATGGAGCAGAATGGACAAACAGTTGATGTTGCTGAAAAACAAATATTCTGGTCGTTTCAAGCTAAGTTGTTACAGATAGAAGATAAAATCGGTACGCAACCACGCATCTTGTATCATTACAACTTGAATGGCAGTATTTTAGAGCTTAACAATCCTTATCTCTACGACCGTGATCATGGTGATAAGCCTTTGACAGAACCAACTTTACTTGCGTTCTATGGCATCAATGCAATGAATACTACATTCACCATTGAATTTGCGAAAGGTAAAAAGGAATTAACTTTGGCTACTGAAACCTACAAATTGTACTTTAAAAAGTTCTAAGCAATAGGTCTTCGGTTTTAATTTATTGGTTCCCAAAATAATATAGGCTCTTTTGGAGTGTAAAACAAGGTGTTTTATAATCCGAAAGAGCCTATTTCCATTTCAAGAGCGCTGCTCTCGTTTTTCGTATAAAATAATTGTTGTTTATTTCTTCGTTCCTTTATTCCATAAAAGGCAATTGTTTGTTTTTCCTAATCCATCGATTCAATAGTAAAAGATGAAAAAGTGTGTAAATCACAATATCTCCCAAAATTAAAATGGTTGTATCAAAAATTGAGTATAGCGATACATTCAATACGATAAAGGTAATTGCCATGCCTAAAATTGCAGCTAACGATTGGTGTTGGGTTAAGCCTGCACGCATAAATTTATGGTGAATATGATTCTTATCAGGTTGAAAAATATTATGTCCATGCAACTTTCTAACGATGACCACTCTGCAAACATCGAATACTGGTACCATCATCAGCGTCATAGCTAAGAATATTGATACTCTTTTGTAATCTTTCACCAAAGGAGTATCCATGCTAAATTTTACCAAAAGAATACCCAATATATAACCTAAAGTCAAAGAACCAGAATCGCCCATGAATATTTTTTGACCTTTTTCTGCATCTCCAAATACATTATAATAAAGGAATGGAATAAGCACACCAATGAGTCCAGCAATTAAAATGCTATAAATCCAAATGCTTTCACTAAAAAAACAATAGAAGAAACCGACGAGGGCAATGAGCGAAAGTCCTGCCGATAAGCCATCAATGCCATCAATAAGATTGATAGCGTTCATGATGAAAACCAAAATAAACACCGTTAGCGGCGCACCAACCCAAAATGAAACTTGCTCAATGCCCAGAAAGCCATAAAAATTATTGATATAAAGCCAAGCGATAGGAGGGAGCGATGAAACAAAAATCTGTGCTAAAAACTTCTTTTTCGCACTTACTCCAAAAACATCATCTATCAGTCCTATGGCGTAAATGATAAACAATCCCAAAGCAAAATAGATAGTCCAAGGGCTAATTTCTATTTTCTTTCCATCGTTGGTATACGACCAAGCCAATAAAGCTATAATCGTAGCAATCAGCATACTCGGCAAAAATGATACGCCACCCAATCGTGGAATGGCATTTTTATGAACTTTTCGTTGATTAGGTATATCGTATAGGTTCCTATTTTTGCAAAAGTTCAGAATGCGGGGAATGAAGATAAAGCCGCATGTGATGCTCAAAGTAAAGGCTAAAAGACTAATTAGTATGTAAATTTTCATTTCTTATTTTATTTAAATGCGCCTGTAAAGTTACTAAAAATACGAATTTAAGTATTTTTATATTTGTTAAAATTTTACAGCTGTTTAAAAGCTTTAATAAGCTGTTCGTTATCTATTTCGTTTCTAATTGCTATTCGTATAAAATTTTTGTTTTCTAACGATTGCTTGCTATTACAATCTTTGATAAGTATAGAATGCTCTTTTAAAAGTCGTTTTGTTATTTCGGCTGATGTATGAGGCGTTTTAACTTCACAAAGGAAATAGTTGGCTTGCGAAGGAATTACTCGAAGCCAATTTATTTCTTCCAATCGTTTTGCAAAGCGAGTGCGTTCTGCAATGAAACATTCGCAGGCTGCATCATAGACACTGCTGTATTTGTTAAATATTTGCATATAAAATTCAGCAAATGAATTGATATTCCATATACTTACATCTTTCTTTATGTAATCAATGGTTTGGGTATCAGAACTTGCCAAAATGCCTAAGCGCAAACCTGGAACACCATATGATTTTGAAATACTTTTCATAACAAAAAGATGCTTATATGTGCTGAGTGTAGCGTTATCAAGAAGTGAATTGTTGCGAAAGTCATCGGAGAAATCAACAAAAGATTCATCAACAATAAATTTGATACCTTTATTTTTTGTCCATTCTGCTAATTCTAAAACTTCTTTCTTTGGAATAAAATTGCCCGAAGGGTTGTCAGGATTGATAAGAAGCAAAGTTTTTATAGGTTTATTATCATAAAACTTTATTAAATCCGATGAATTATAAGCACAATCCTTGTTGTCAGGGACAAAAGCAATGATGTCTTCTTTAGAATATCGATTAGGATATTCCTCAAAAGTAGGAAGTACAATACCTATTTTGCCTATATTTCTTTCCAAAAGACTTTTTATAAGTTCGGCAGCACCATTTCCTACTACTATATATTCTTGTTTGATACCAAAATATTTTCCTGCAAGCAAGGAGTTTACACCCATTCCTGAAGGATATTCAGTGAGGAGTGTGTCAAAGTTGGCACGCATTTCTTCCAGCATTCGTTTAGGTGGAAAGTAAGGATTTACCAGGTAACAGTAATCTAATAATTGTGGAAAACGCCAATAACCACCATAGCGTTTATTCATTTTTGCAAGTTGTTCGTCATCATTGTTGGCAAAAATTGTTTCTGCAATATCCTTATCTTGAATATCATCAATTTCGTACCATTTCTTATTACCAATAGGTAATGCCTTTACATCTTGAGAGTTGAGAAATGCTATTACACGCAATACTTGTTCGTAATATTCATTATTTCCTTGTGCTTCACAATAAGCATTTAAAAAAGGAATATATTTTTGTTTAGAAAATTCTTTGCTGAATTTGTAGATATTGACCGTTTTATAATAAGTTTCTGCATCTCTGTAGCTGAAAGCCTTTTTATTGATGAAATTAATAATATTATATTGTTCATCAATTTGTACAACTGTTCCGTCCATCCATGATTCCCATTTAGAAACCAATGCGAGGTTAGGGTAGGGGCTTTCAATAGCCATTTGCAAGACACTTTCTTCGTATATTAAATCAGATTCAAAAAGAATGGTATCGTCTTCAATCATCTTCTCTTTTGCAAGTGCAAGCGAATAGATGTTGTTTGTTTTATCAAATATCGGATTGTTAATAAATTCTATATCAAAAAACTTTTCATATCGGTTTCCAATATGTTCAATAAGATTTTTTGCGCTATAGCCAACAACAATGATAACTTTTTGTATGCCATTATTTGCTAATTGTTCCAATGTTCTATCTATTAAGCGTTTACCATTAATAGAAAGCATACATTTTGTATTTTCTTTTGTTATTTCGCCAAGACGGCGACCCATTCCTGCTGCTAAAATTATTGCTTGCATTTTCTTTGAAATCTTTTACCGCTATTTAATACTGACCAAAATCTACTCCGTTGTGATGTTCACAAACTTGTTTTTCTAAAGGAGGGAGTTGCATATAATTGCCAAAAACTTGCTTTAAATAAGCATCATATTCTTTTAAAATAGACAATTTAGTATCTTCAAAATCTACTTTTATAGTGCCATTCGTAAAAATATGTTTTGGAAAAAAGCAATGGTTTACTTTTGTATATTCAGATAGAAGTCCATAATAACCTGTTTCTTCACCATCATATTTTTCTTTTTCATGTTTGAAAAAATTGCGGATAGGCTTGAATTTTTGTGGAAAAGAAAGGAACATTACTATCTTTTTTAGGAGAGAAGCAGAATTATATCCACGTTGATTAATAAGATAAGCTGTTCTATATTTTGCACAAAAATATTGCCAATATCTTCCTATTTTAGTAGGCGCAGCACCATCGACACGAAAAATATCAACAAATATTCCTAATTCATTTTCTTTCCCACCATAACCTTCGGCCTCAATCATCTTTGTGCCACGTAGTTTTATTTTGCAAAAATCGAGTGGCCAATCCACTGTACCTTCTGCAAAATAATATTTTTCTTTATCAAGTTGCTCTCTACACACTTTGATAAATTTCTTATAATTGGTAGGTGTCATTTGTATATCCAAATCGTCGTCCCATGGAATGAAACCTTTATGACGTATAGCACCGATAGCACTGCCTCCGTTTAGGCTATATTCGATATTGTTTTTGGCACAAAGCGCATCAATATCTTTCATTATATGCAAAATGACCAACTGTAAATGTCTAAGTTCTGTCATATTTTTTTCTTAAAAGGTATTTGTAAGTAAAAACTCGAAGTGAATTGGGAACTAAGCGGACAATTCCTCTTATAATAGCATTTGTGAGAAATTCTGAAAATGAAGTGAACCCCATTTTATAGAAATTCCATTGTGCTTTTATATCGTTTTTTGCATATTTCCAGCCGCCTCTTCTTCGATAAACATCGTAAGAAAACCGAAACCATAGCAAACTTTCTTGCAAGTTATAAAATTTACAACCATTCATAATCATGTTTATCCATAAGATATAGTCTTCGGGAAATCCTTGATAGCCGTCTGCTGCAAGAACTTTGCTTTTTTTGTAAACTACAGTGGGGTGGTTTACAGGACAACGTTGGTGGGCATATTTTATAATATCTTCATGATGTTCAGGTAATAGACGTTGAGAGCGAATATTTTTTATGTTACCTTCAAATTCATCTATTAGCGAACTGCAAATATCTAAGTCGGCATCTTTTTCAAAAAGTTCTATTTGTTTTTCAAATCTATTGGGACGACAAATGTCGTCTGTGTCCATACGAGCTACTAATTCGTAGGAGCAATGTTGCAAACCAATATTAAGAGCTGTCCCAAGACCTTTGTTTTCTTTTTGTGGAAAAACTTTAAGTGTATGGTATTTGGATTTAAACTCTTCTATAACATCTGAAAGTGCTTTCGTAATAGGTCCATCTTCTATAAGAACAACCTCATTAGGAGGAAGGGTTTGATGAAATACACTATCTAAGCTAAGGCGCAACCATTCTGGATTTTCCTTGGCATAGACAGACATTAAAACAGAAAATTTAATTTTTTGTTTGACTTGATATTCCATCACGTATTCCTTTTAGAATGTTTTTAATATAAGAACGGCGGTTAGTACTTTTTATTGTATAATAAAAAAATTTAAAAATGTATTTAATACCATTTCTTATTATCCACCTTTTGGGCGTGTAGTTCCTTTGCGCAAGCCATATAAAATTTCGATATTGATAGTACATTCTAAATGATGGTGTTATGTGGATTTCTCGTCCTCCTATTTTTTTGGTAGATATGCCCAAAGTGTGGTTCATCTTAATGTTATAGTCGTAGAAGAAACGCGCGCTCAAAAGGTGTTTGGCTCTCCAGCACCATTCGCAATCAACGCCATCTATGAATAAAGTTTCGTCCATTAGTCCTATTTTTTTAAATAAATCAACACTAATAAGCGACATAGAGTTCATCGTGTGATAAACTTCCATGAGGCTTAAATTGCCAACGGTTATATCTTTTATTTTTGGTGTTGAATAACTTAATGGCTTTTGGGTGTTATGGTCAATACCAATAGGGGCAACTGCTCCAACATTGATATTTTGGCTTTTAAGTTGTAAAGTGGTTGATAATAATCTTTTAACAACATCTTGTCCTATGGTTGTGTCTTGGTCGCATGAAATAATATAATCGAAATGGTGTTCGATGAAATATTTTATTCCTTTATTTTGGGCTCCTGCAATGCCTACATTTTGGCATAATGGAAAATAAATAATCTTCTCATCTATACTTAATAAATGAGAATTATCTTTGTCAGAATTATCAACCATACATATTTTATCAACTTGTTTTTCTAAACAATTGACAATATTGGTAATGTTTTCTTCTGTCGGATTATAAAGTATTACTAATGCTCCTATTTTCATTGTGCAATTTTTTGTCGGCTTAAAATACCATCTTTAAAGCCCAATATCATGTATTTACAATGTTTTCTACCATTTTTTACAACAAATGGGAAATAGAGAAAACGTAAGAATTGCTTAACTCCTTGCGCTATTTTCCATTGAAGCGGCACATAATTTCGTCTTATCAGCCATTGATAATTTCGGTAAGAATAATATTCTCTAATGGGAGAAGATATGATAACATGGTGATTTCCAATTGAAATTTCATTAGAACCAACTTTATGTTCAATGCAAATATTAGCGGTTATGCCACAAATAAAGCCTAATTTTTGGGCACGCCAGCACCACTCAAAGTCTACAAAATCAATGAAGAGTGCTGAATCGTTTAACCCTACCTTTTTTAATGTATCTATATCAACACAACTTCCTGAAGAAATAACATCACGGCGAGGAATAAAATTATTTATATTTTCAGCATCATTATGGAATGCTGATTTATATTCTTTTCCTGTTTCTTTATTCAATACGGTTGGTCCCAATAAACCTAAATTGGGAATTTCTTTTTTTATTTTGATGTATTCGGCAACAATATCTTTTGCATAGGTTGGAATAAACCTTGAATCTTGGTCGAAAAACACAACATACGATTCGGAATCTTCTGAGATAATCTTTTGTAATGCAATATTTTGTGCCTCCGCAATGCCTAAATTCTTTTTATTACAGATATAATTCATCTTGCCTATTTTGTTAGGAAGTGATGCTTTTTCGGAATTATCTATAATAAATCCTGCTTCGATTTCTGCTACATGTTTGGTATGTTGCAAATCTTCTTCAGTTGGGTTGTAAAGTACGATTATGACAAATATATTCATCTTGTAAATATCCTTTTGAAGATTACGCTCTTACTACAAATTTTATCTTCTTTTGTAAGATAAATGTAAAGACTATCAAGTATTGGAAGAGTAGCGAAAGACTTAATATGAGGTTTTCTTGAAAAAACTGCAGTATTAGAATTTCGACAATATATGTGTACATACATTTTGAAATGGCTCCTCCATTTTTTGCTTGTTTGTACAACCAACCTGTGAAAGTTCCATAAATTGAGGCAAAGAAAGCAACTCCTTTGTAACCAAAATCTTGGAAAAAAGGTTGAAATACAGTGTAAACGTTTGTTTGGATAGGCACATATACAAATTCTTGTAATTTAGGTTCTATCACAAACTTTCCAAAGCCAAGTTTGGAAGCAACTGCATAAAAGAAAGCAAATGTGCGTGAACCAAATTGAGGTGTTAATTTTTCTTGTACTTGCTCAAAAGCCACGGGTGGTGAAAGAATATACATGGCAATAAAATCTAATAATGTAGAATTATCAGATACCTTTGCATCTGCAGAACGACGAAGGATATTTATGCCATAAAAAACAAATATTATAACGACTCCCCATAGTAAAATAGAACGCATCTTTATTTTTTCCTTTTGATAAAGAGTAAAAAGCGTTGTGAAAAGCATGAAGAATAAAGCACCTTTCTCCATGATAGCAATGGCACACATAAAGTTGGCTATAATTATAAGCGTTAATTGTGTTTTGCTAATTTTAGGATAACGCCAAATAGCTATAATATAAAGAGCTTGATTTACTGCATTAATGTATTTAAGTAGCTTAGCTAAAGGGTCTTCATCTTCTGCTCCTGCTAAAATTCTTAAATTAAATAACAGGTCTTGCGTTCCGAACATGATGACCACTTTATATATTTTATAAATGTACAAAGGCGTACAAATCATAGAGATTATAAAGAATATCAAGAAAATTGTTTTATGTATTTCAAGTTCATTCCTTATTGGTTCTATTTCGGATTTGACACTCGGTAAAGCATAATAAGTCATGATTCCCGTAAAACACATGATAGGAACCCAAAGTGATAAGCAAATGTAAAAGCGGTCTTGTAAAGGATAAAGTAGTCCTGATGAAATTTGGAAGAACACGACAATGAAGAACCAAATACCTGTTGTTATGAACCATGGTGAAAAAATATCGCCAATTTTCAATACTCCAAAAGCCAACAAGAGTAATCCAAGAAAAATAATTGTGAGTTCTACCATTTTATTTTCTCCAAATTCCTTTAGCTGTTCCGTTCATAATTTTACTATATTGCACTCTGTTTGCAATTGCGCCAGGTAAATTTACTATCGATAATGCAAGAACAATTCCGCATACTCCAAGTAATTTTGAAAGTCCGTATGCAATTGGAAAATATGCCAAAGCTGCTCCGATGGTAAAAATGAGCTGAATTTTCAAAGCACCTATTCCATTTAAAATGTAAGAATAACAAAGGCTGCAAATGATAATAAACATATAGAGTGCCATTGAAGCAGATAATTCTAATGAGATATTTATACTCTTTCCAACCCAAAGATGATAAATTGGGTCAGAGAAAATAATCATAAAGGCAAGTATGATGAATAAACTGATGAGCAAAAAGTGTAGTTTACGCATCGATTTTTTTATCCAATCAAAATCTTTACGTGTATAAGCGTCTGTTGTTGCACTCCAAAAAGGTGCAGCTATAACAGTGAATAAGAGCATTGTAATTGAAAAATATCTGTATGCTATGCCATAAAGAGTTACTTTTTCTGGAGTGAAAAAATACGAAATTAAGGCATTTGATGATGCAAACAGGATAACTCCTGCTACTTGTAAAATAAAAAACTTCATGCCAATATTAAATAAATTCGCTATTGCAAATTTATTAAAGTATTGAATATTGGGTTTTAAATTTGGATAATAATGTCCAAAAGTAATAGGGTAGGCTATGAGAAAGACAATCAACGGTGCTGCCGTATAACATAAAGCCACCAACATTAGCGAGTGTATATTCAAAATATTCAGCATATAAATTCCAATCAAAGTTAAAGTTTGTCCACTTACAACTAAAAGATTATTTACTGCTGGGAGCTGCAATGCCAAATAAACATTCCCTATAAATTTAAAGATGAAAGTTGCACTTACAATTGCTATTGATAAACTGAGTACCGAAATAAGATTTGGAACTTTGCTTTCCTCAATATTCAGCAATGTATAAACATCTAAGAAATTGATTGCAAGTATTAATAGAATGCAAATTGGAATTATTATTAAAGCCAACATAAAAAAAGTAGAGGAAACACTTTCCCTTGCTTTTTCTATTTCATTGTTAGCAATTTGAGCAGATAAAGTATTTCTCAATCCATTGCCCAATCCAATGTCTAACGAATCTATCCAAATAAGAATAGAACTGATAGTCATCCATATTCCATTTTCGTAATTACCCAAGCAAAATAAAGTGATTGGGACTAATAACAATTGTATGATGCCAGCCCAACCTTTAATTAAAAATGAAAAGAGAATATTCTTTTTTAAACGTGATGTCCTTAATTCAGAATTCATGGTACTCTTTCCTTTCTTATTTTCATTTTATATCCTATCATTACCCACCAAAAAGTTCCTAATACGGCATAAAATACCCATATCAGTATATTAATCAGCAGTTTTGGGTGCGATGGAGTTTTTGGTATTTCGCTTGAAACCAATGTTATGAAATATGGTTTAGTACGTTGTAATCGCATTTTTGCCATTTGATATTGCTGAATGGCTTGATTGTATTTAGCCAATGCTTTATCAGCTTCTTTTTGTAATGCGTTTCCTTCTATTTTAAATGAACCTAAGGCAACATCTTTATTCGCATCAAGAAATTTATTCAATTTACTCATTGCCTTTTCATATAGCTCTTTTGAGTTATTCAATTCTTGTTTTCTATTATCAACATCAATTTTTGCCTTGTCGAAGGAGTATTTTGTAAGATGTTGTTGCAATCGTTGTTCTACAGAGTCAAGAAGTTGATAAGCGATAAAAGGTTCTTGTGCAGATGTTTGCAAAGTAATAATGCCATTATGCAAATTAACTTCGCATTTTACATTTTCTCTTAATAATTCTTTTATATTTTTCTTTCCAGTATATTTGCTCCACCATGGTTGAACAAAATCTTTTTGTAGATATTCGCTCCATGGTGTTGAATATGTTTCTCCTTTTTTTAAAATAGTAATATCCGCAAGGCTATTAAGGAAAGAAGGTGATTCTAAAATTTTTCTATAAATAATAGGTTCTGTTGTTACGTTTCCTTCTTTGAGTCCTAACTTTTGCGTAACCATTGAAAGCGCATCTACTCTTTTGAAAACCTTATCTTCAGAGGCATCAATAGAAATCTTTTTTTGCGCATCATAGAGTGTTGGAATAGAATTAGTGAAAAGAAAAGCTCCTATAACAGCTATGAAGATTGATACCAAAAATTTATATTTATTTTTGGCACATATCTCTTTTACAGTAACTTCTCCTTTCTTCTTTGTCATTTTAACTTCTTATAATAAGAATCTCTTTTCTATATTTTATAATTAAGAGTGTAGAGCAAATAATCCAACCGATGAATAAAAAGACCGCTAAAATATAAATTTTTGGTGTATTGCTATGTTTTATAGGAACAGAAGCCGATTGAACAACTGTAAATGCTGGTACTTTTTCTTGAAGTTTTGCTCTTGCCATTTGCAATTGTTGTACGAGTTGCGTGTAAATGTTATACTTCAACTGCATATCGTTTTCTAAATTTTCTTGTTCAGAACGGATAGATTCTAATATAGCCTCTTGGTTTGCATCGCAATACGCTGCATATTTTCTTCTTGCTTTCTCGTAATCAGCTTTTGCACTTGCAAAAAGTCCCTCCATGTATTTTAAATCGTTTCTCGCTTTCGATGTTTTATACTTTGTAATAGATTTTTGCAATTTATTTTTCACAGAGTCAGCCATTGTTGCAGCTACGAGTGGGTCTTGCGCTGTAATTTCAATATTGATAATATTTGTTTTTTTATCAACTGAACATAAAATGTCTTCCCTCATTGATTTGACTATTGAAGACTGTTTCTCTGTCAGTTCAAATGGGTTTACATGAACAGAATCGCCACGAGTAATTTGATTTTTTTGCATGAAATTCTTTTTGATATAATCAGAAAAGACTTTCATTTTTTTGCCCCACCATGTTTCTTCTTGATGGTTGGTAAGATAGTCATAATACGTTGTTTGGGTCTTTTTGTCGAGTGTTGTAACTTTTATGTCAAAAAGATTAACTAAAAAGTCGTTTGAACTCATTAGCTCTGGGTAAATTTCTGGATAAATTGCATCGCCCGTTGGGTTAGCATCATTATAAAGACCAACCATTGCTGCTAATGAAGAAACGTTTGAAAGCATACTATTATTAGCCGTTTCAGGGGCTAATAAAATGTTTGCCTTATAAATGCGAGGTATTTGAAAAGCAACCCAAACACCAAAAGTTCCAAACACTAAGGTAAAGATTCCAACTACCCACCAGCGTTTCTTTAGAACCAAAAAGAATCCAAATAAATCAAATTCTATGTGCTTTTTCTTTCTCACAGTATATTCTTCTGCTTTCTCTTTTTCTTGTTTATTTTCACAAACAGTTTCGTTTTGAGAATCTTCTATATTATCGTTATTTTCTAATTTGTCATCATTGTTATTATCAGATGATGACAAATTATTTTTATCTTTTTTTGTTGTTTTATCTTTCAACCACTTTAGCATTTGCCAAATATTTTTTTGCATAATCTATTTTATCTTGTAATATTTGTACCGCCTATTTTTCTTATTTCAAGATGTTGGCAAGTGTAGCCAGCACGGCGGCCATACTTGATGTACTTGAACCGATGGTCATGAGTTCAGCAAGGCTCATCTTAGCGCGCGACTTGCTTGGGACAATGATTTCGCAACCAGGTCGAACCTTAGCATTGTGTCCAACTTTTGCAAGTGTACCATTCATATATAATATATAGGTGCGGCTTTTCTTTGCGTCAGAAGAGAAACCACCTGCTTGGTCAATGTAATAGGCTACGTTTTTACCTTCACGGTAGCTTACTGTGTTTGGATACATTACTGCACCATTGATTTTCACAGTACCATTGTATTGTGGAATGATAATGCGGTCGCCCTCTCGAAGAATAAGGTCAGCATCGCTGCCTGGTGCTGCCAATGCCTTGTCTAATTCAATTCCAACAGGGTAGCTTTCTGGAATTTCAAACTTCTTCAGCAGTGAATCTTGCGTTTGTTGTGAAGCCTGAAGAATGCCTGCTGCATTCGAACTTTTCGCAGCAAGGTCAAGGAAACTCTTGTTTTCCTGTTCCATCTGCATCTTATAAACAGCCTCCATACGCATTTTCTCTATCTTGTTAGGTTTGCGTTCCAATCTTGCTCCTTGTATATAAGCTAAGTCTGTTGCACCACCTGCAGCTTTGAATATGTCTGTCAAGCGAGTGTTGCGACCTGTAAGCGAGTAGTTTCCTTCAAACAGTACTTCACCTTCAATGCTTACATTCTGTTGTTTTGTTGTACCAGGGCTCTTGCGTACAAATACTTGGTCGAAAGGTGCAAGGATAAACCCTGGTTGTCCATCAATGACAAAACCGTCTTTCAAACTGAATGTGAAACTTTGAGCAATGATAGAGTCAGATGCCGTTGCCTGTGGATTCACAAATCTTCTCGAAACATCAACTCTTACCGTAGATGCTGTTTGTTTTAATCCACCTGCCTGCAAAATGAAGTCTTCAAGTGTTTCGTTATCGGCATATTTATACTTGCCAGGGTATTGCACTTCTCCATAAATGGTTAGTATCTGCTCTTCTTGTACGTCGGTTCGCGTCGGCACAAACAGTACGTCCTCATTCTGTAAAGGAATGTCGGCAACCTTTCCAAGTAAAATGCCTTCTACATCTACTGAAACTACTTCCAGTGTGCGGTCTGCTTTCATACGGTGCATTACAGCGTGCGGCCCGAAGGCTACTTCTGTAAGACCTTCTGCTGCTTCTACCAATGCACGTACACTGTTAATCTGTCCGCCTACTTCGTACATACCAGGACGGAATACGGCTCCTTTTATTTCCACCATATTCTCGTAGCGTGGTATAACAGAATCAACGCTGATAGAGTCTTCATCAGAAAGTCTAAAACGGTTCATATCGAACTCGTTTACATTATATATAGAGTATTGGCGACCTGTTTTTCTTCTTACACGAACAGATTTCGTGTAGGCATCGCCAGCAAAACCACCTGCATAGTTGATGAGTGCGCCAAGACTTTCGTTACGCTTCATTTCATAATACATTGGGCGTTTCACCTTGCCACTAACATTTACAAGTACTTCGTAGGCATCAACGGCAATAACGTCATTGTCTGCCAATCGAACGTTGCCCGTTAGTTTCCCACGTTTCAAGAAATCGTAAACATCGACTGTGCTGATAAGACGTCCCTGCCTGTAAACCTTAATATTACGGAGTGTACCAAGGTCGGTGATACCTCCTGCCATATATAATGCATTGAACACGGTTGTGAAAGCTGATAGCGTGTAAGTTCCTGGTGCTTTTACTTCGCCTACCACATTCACCATTATGGTGTGGGTTTGTCCTACTGAAAGTCTAATCTTGGAATTGCTATATCGTTTGCCTAATTTTGCCCTGATTCTTTCATTGGCTTGCTTTACGGTGAGCCCACTCACTTGGATAGGTCCGAAACCGTCTAATGTAACAATTCCATCTGGTGCAACCGTTGTTTCATACGACTTTTGCGATGCTCCATAAATATCGATAAACACAGCATCGCCTGGTCCCAAACGATAGTTTGCAGGGAGTGCCATATTCATATTAGGTTCGAACGACAAGTTCTTGTTGTTGAAAATATTGCGTCCCCAAACTTGTTTCTTCTTTTTCTTCATCTGCTTCACAAGGTTCTTATACATTGTGGCAGTGTCTTGTGGCAACCAATCGTTCATTTCCTCTTGTATTAAAAGGAAATCTCCGTCTTCTTCATCGTATGTGTTTGGGTAATCAGATTCAGAATCCAATCGCTTGTTTGAATATTTGTTGGCTTCATTTTCCGAGTCTTCGTAGTCTTGCATAGTCTTTTTTGCAATCTTCTTTTTGTTCATTCCCGGACGTTGCTGTCCGTTGTTTTTCCTACTTCGCTCGGTATTGCTTTCCTTGCTTGATGCAGCACCTAATGAAGAGTTGCCTTTCTTCATCTTCTCGTATGTATCTCTAACTCTTCTAATTTGAGAAATGTCTACACCGTTTTGCATCAGTTTTGTAACAATCTGTGTCTGCGATGTTCCCTTGTTATGCTCTTTTACAATAAACTCCATAACCTGCGTATCGGTCATACCCGATTGTGCATAAACGCTTAGAGCACTTAGCATAACAAAGAGTAAAAGAATGTATCTTTTCATATTGTTTTAAAATTTCTTTCCCGTTATAATATTAATAAAAGTTTTCGTTACGATTTTGAAGTCAAGCCAAAGCGAACGTTTATCTAAGTATGCGATGTCCATATTGAGACGACGCAACATTTTTTCCATTGTGTCAGTGTATCCATTGTAAAGTGTTGCCTCTGATGTAAGCCCTGGACGCATTTGGTAGAGAATAGGGTAGAGGTCGGTATGCTCCATGATTTTGTCAATGAAGTATTTTCGTTCTGGTCTTGGTCCCACCAACGACATATCACCTTTCAATACGTTCCATAGTTGGGGCAATTCATCTAAGTGATGATTTCTTAAGAATCGCTCTAATTTGGTTGAGTTACAGCCATTTGGCTTCGCTACTAATTGGGGACCTTCTTCTTCTACAACACTACTCATTGTGCGGAATTTGAGAATAATGAATGGGCGTCCTTGGTAGCCTATCCTCTCTTGACGAAAGAAAATTGAACCATTTCCCTGCTTCTTCATGAGCAATAAAATGATAGCAAATATGGGTGAAAGCAGCACTAATCCAATAGCTGCCGTGGTGAAATCAATGGCTCGCTTCAGCCACTTTTGTATTTCGCCCATGGCATCATGATGTTCAGTCGCACTCATTGCTTGTTCGTATGTTGTAATCATCATTGTTTAGGAGTTTTTTAAAGCTCTACTTTGTGGAACTTTGCTGAACAGTACATAGATTTTCAACTATTAACTTCTTTAATAACTCCATTTTGTCAAATTTGTTGCAAAGGTAATGCTTTTTTTCTTAAATAATTGTGATTTTGTTTATCTTTGCAAGAGAAAATTAATCTTATTTTGCGCAAAATCATTCACATAGATATGGACGCCTTCTTTGCTTCGGTTGAGCAAAGAGATGATAAGAGTTTGATAGGTAAACCTTTAGTAGTTTGTCATGACCACCCACGAAGTGTTGTAACAACGGCAAGTTACGAGGCTCGAAAGTATGGAGTTCGGTCAGCTATGCCTTTGTCGCAAGCCTTAAAACGATGTCCTAATTTGTTGATTGTAGCGCCACATTTTGAAAAATATAAGAAAGTTTCAAGGCAGGTTCATGAAATTTTTCATCGTTACACCGATTTGGTAGAACCCATTTCGTTAGATGAAGCGTTCTTAGATGTTTCCGAAAATAGAGCCAATATTGTCTTAGCCAAAGATGTAGCTTTGAAAATTAAAGAAGAAATCTTTGCAGAAACAGGATTGACAGCATCGGCAGGGGTAAGTTATAATAAATTTTTGGCAAAAATCGCCTCTGATTACAGAAAGCCAAATGGTATATTTATCGTTCACCCAGAGAAATCTTTGAATTTTATTGCAGAACTCCCGATTGAAAAATTTTGGGGTGTGGGGCATAAAACTGCCGAAACAATGCATCAAATGGGAATCTTTACAGGTAAGCAATTGCGTCAAGTTTCGTTGGCACATTTAACACAAGTCTTTGGAAAAATGGGCGCAGTGTTTTACAATTTCTCTCGTGGCATTGACGAACGTCCTGTTGAGGCTTATAGAGAACGGAAATCTGTTGGTTGTGAACAAACTTTTATGGAAGATATTACGGGTGAAATAAAAATTTTAATAGAATTGTATCATATTGTAATAGAACTTGTTAAAAGATTAAGTAAAAGTAAATTTGAAGGTAGAACACTCACCCTGAAAATTAAATGGAGTGCAACAAGTCAGATAAGTCGAAGTGTTACTACCGACCATATTCTGCGGTCGAAAGATGATATACTTCCATTGGCTAAAAACTTACTAAAACAGACAGAATATAAGCATCGTCCAATCCGTTTAATAGGCTTATCGGTGAGTGGCGAAATGGAAGGGAAATGGCATGAAGGATTCTTGAATTTTGCAAAGTGAAAAGATGGAACAGATATTGTTTTATATTGCAAGAATATACATTTTATTATTCGGATTGGGTAATATGTATTTCCACAAAAATAATATCTTTTCGAAAATGTTTTTCCATTACTAATCAAACTCTTTTTAGTCGCGCTATGGAACGTTCTTGATAGCGCAATCAAGCGCATTAGATAGCGTTATTGAAAACAAAATGTGTTGTTGTCATGAATTTTATAGCTATTTTTCTAACAAAGTAGCGTATGTATTGTGCAGGAAAAAGTATTGAATTTTAAAACAGCCTATTTTGCAACTCAAAACCCATTGTTTTGAATACAAAAAGCGGCTCTTTTGATTTTTAAAGCACCTATTCACAATCTTTTCGCTATTTATGTAAAATTAAATTTATATGCTATGACGTAATTTGTTTTGCCTAACTGTTGAAAAAATTTCATAATACGAAAGAAAAGTATTAAATTTGCAGAAAAATAAAGAATGCTCTATCAAGTAACTTGTAAGAAATGCGGTGGGAAGTTTAGAATTACAGTAGACAATGTACTGAAGACTGCTTCTGTTTGTCCACATTGTGGGCAGAAACTCGCTATTCTTATTCCAAAGGAACAGGTGAAGCCGAAAGGGGATATAATAGAAGCGGTGCCTGAAAACGTGAAGAAAAAAGCTAACAATCATGTACGAGAAAATGGAGAAACACTGCGCCAAGTTCCTAAAAAGAAACGTGGAAAAGGGCTGAAAATCTTATTTATTATACTGGTTGTAGCCTTGCATGGCTTAGGATTTATGGCTTTTTATTGGTACAGACAAAACGTTCAAGAAACAGAACGTCTTGAACGTCAGCATCATAGAGATTCAGTTGAACAGGTAAGAAAACAAGTTGCTGAGAAAGTTGCAGCAGAAAAATTGCAAGAAAAACGGTGGGAAAAAGTTAGTAACTTTGTGAAATCGTTTTATGAAAATGCCGTACTTTCGGGCGCTGATGTTACCCAATATGAGCAATATTTAACCGATAATTGCCGCCGATTAATCTATGGTAATGATGAAAATGCCTACGATTTGGATAAGCAAACAGCATGGTGGGGATTCTTCGGCACACTATCGGGTTTGGAAAATTCGGAGGAGTTGCTGCGCAATTTGCGTGTTTCTCATTACGAGGACGATTGGTATAAAGTCAGATTATCGCAAAATGGTGAAACAGAGCAACGCCTTATAAGAATTAAACAATTCGGAGGACGATTATTAATTGATAATGTAAGATAAAAAATGGGAATACAATACTTTCAGATAAACTGCAAATATTGTTCGCAACGATTTGGTGTTCAGGCAGAAAACGGAAAAACAGTAAAATGTCAATGTCCGTTTTGTGGGAAAGAAAATATCGTTGCTGCGCCATTAATGTCTACTGAAAATAGTGAACCTGCGCAGAAAGTGAAACCACAAAAAGCGGTGCATGGGAATCAGTTTGGTAGGAAAATGGTGATAGGTTTTCTCATTTTTGTTGGAATTATAATCCTATTGTCCACAATATTATATATTGTCTTTAAGGCAATGTCAAATTAAAAATTTAATAGCAAAAGATAATGAAGCAAACTAAGATTGTATGTTCTATCAGTGATTTTAGATGTGAAGTAGATTTTCTTCGCTCACTGTTTTTTTCAGGAATGAATGTTGTGCGCATGAATACTGCACACGCCACGGAAGAGGGGATAAGAAAAGTAGTAAAAAATACGCGAGCAGTGTCGCCACATATTGCTTTGCTCATCGATACGAAAGGTCCAGAAATTCGTACAACAGCGGTAGCTGAGCCTATAAAATATAAAGCTGGTGATGTCGTGAAAATATTTGGTCGCCCAGATGTGGAAACTACTCGTGAAATGGTCAATCTTTCATATAAAGATATTGCAAAAGATATAAAAATTGGCAATCATCTTTTGTTTGATGATGGGGCTTTGGATATGGAAGTCTTTGAGAGTGAAGGTCCTATGTTATTGACAAAGGTAACCAATGACGGAGAGTTAGGGGCGCATAAAAGTGTAAATGTTCCTGGTGCTCACATTGATTTGCCTGCATTAACCGAAAAGGATAAAAAGAATATTGAGCTTGCAATCGAACTTGATATTGACTTCATTGCCCACTCTTTTGTTCGCTCTGCCGCAGATGTTAAGGCGGTACAAGATATTCTCGATGCACATCATTCGGATATAAAGATTATTTCAAAAATTGAAAACCAAGAGGGTGTTGATAACATTGAAGAAATTATTGATGCTTCTTATGGTATTATGATTGCTCGTGGCGATTTGGGTATTGAGGTTCCTATTGAAAAAATCCCAGGTATCCAACGCAGAATTATCCGTAAATGTATCGCCAAACGCAAGCCTGTAATTGTCGCAACCCAAATGTTGCATACAATGATTAACAACCCACGACCAACTCGTGCTGAGGTTGCCGATATTGCAAATGCAATTTATAGTTACACGGACGCTTTGATGTTGAGTGGTGAAACTGCAAGTGGAAAATATCCTATTGAAGCGTGTCGCACAATGGCAAAAATTGCTGAACGTGCTGAAAAAGATGCGCATAGAGACGGTTTTATTGATATTCCTTTGAACTCAGAAATGGGACAACGTGAATTTTTAGCGAAGAGTGCAATTGAAGCAACTGAACAATTGGGTGTTAAGGGCATTATAACCGATGGTGATACGGGTAAAACTGCAAGAAATTTGGCAGCATTCCGTGGTCCTAACCCTGTACTTGCAATCTGCTATCATGAAAAATTGCAACGTTGGTTAAACTTGAGTTATGGATTAATCCCGATTTATCAGCAACAGCACAAATCAAAGCATGAATTATTTACCGCTGCTTTGCGCATGTTGCGCCAACGTGGTTTTATAAAATCAACCGATAAAATAGCTTATCTTTCAGGTATGAGAGGCAAAGAAGGTGGCACTTCTTTCTTGGAAATAAATACTGTAAGTGCAGTTTTTGCAGATACTTACAAGTTCCATTTGCGTGATGTGGAAAATGAAAATGTAGAAGAAAAATAGTAAAACTTTACGATTAAGACAAATCTTTTATAAGAATGATTTGTCGAATTGAGTAAATAAGGCAATATAAAAAAAGACTTTCTTTTAGGAGAAAGCCTTTTTTTTATGTTGTGAACATCAGAAACGAAAATAGAAAAGTTACTTACTTGATTTTAGTTTTTGATATTCAAAGGAGGCAAAATTATTTCTCAATAGCAATCTTCTGAACGCGACGTTCATGACGACCACCTTCAAATGAAGCCTTAAAGAATGCGTCCATAATATCCTTTGCAGTCTTATTATCTACAAAACGTCCTGGCATTACAAGAACATTAGCATCGTTGTGTTGGCGAATAAGTTGTGCAACTTCTTTGTTCCATGCCAATCCTGCTCTAACTGCTTGGTGTTTATTGAGGGTAATAGCCATACCTTCGCCACTTCCACAGATAGCGATAGCAGGGTAAACTTCATTCTTTTCGACAGCTTCTGCCAGTGGGTGTGCATAATCAGGGTAATCACAACTTAAATCACTGTTGCAACCAAAGTCCTTATAAGGGAGCTTATGTTCTTCGAGATACTGAATAACAAACTGCTTTAATGGGTAGCCAGCGTGGTCGCAGGCAATACCTACTGTTTTAATTTCCATAAGCGTAAAGTATTAAAGAGCCCCACAGGCGTAATGCCTGTGAGGCTTGGTTATTAATTATGCTAAAAATGCTTTAACTTGTTCATATACATTCTGAGCGGTAAAGCCCAGTTTCTCGTCAAGTACCTTGTATGGAGCTGAAAAACCAAAGCTATTCAAACCAAATACAGTACCATTTGCGCCTACTAAACCTTGAAGTGTAATAGGCAAACCAGCGGTTAGACCAAATATTTTGGCATTCTTTGGGAGTATGCTCTCTTGATATTCAGCCGATTGAGTGCGGAATAAGCCTTCAGAAGGTGTGCTAACAATTCTAACTTTTATTCCTTCAGCTTTTAAAAGTTCGGCTCCAGCAATACATGTTGAAACTTCTGAACCGCTTGCCACCATGATAACATCATAATTTTCGTCAGAACCTGCTACGATGTAAGCTCCCTTGTGCGCTTCTTCGTATTTAGTACCTGCGGTAAGGTTGGTTACATTTTGGCGAGACAAAATCATTGCTGTTGGTGTATCAATGTTTTCCATTGCCATTTGCCAACAAATAGTTGTTTCTTCAGCATCAGCAGGGCGGAATACACGTACAGAATCTTTACCAGCGTGGTTTTGAAGTTTCTCCATTAAGCGAATTTGTGCTTCTTGCTCTACTGGCTCGTGTGTAGGACCATCTTCACCAACACGGAAAGCATCATGGCTCCAAATGAATTTAACTGGAACTTGCATCAATGCAGCAAGGCGAACAGCAGGTTTCATGTAGTCAGAGAAAACGAAGAATGTTCCCATTGCGGTAACAACTCCGCCGTGAAGCATCATACCAATGCACATACAAGCCATGGTTAATTCGCTTACACCAGCTTGGAAGAATGCACCAGAGAAATCGCCACGAACGATACTCTTTGTCTTCTTTAAGAAACCATCGGTCTTATCTGAATTAGAAAGGTCGGCAGAAGAACATATCATGTTTGGAACTTGCTCGGCTAAAACGCCTAAACAAGTTGCACTCGCAGCACGAGTTGCTGAGTCGGCCTTTTGATTTACTGCGCTCCAATCAATTTTTGGCGCTTTTTCGCTGAACCATTCTTGATATAATTTTGCCTTTTTAGGGTTAGCTTTCGCCCAAGCGTCTTCTTCAGCATGGCGTTTAGCAACGATTCCTTCCAATTCTTTTAAGCGTTTAGCATAGAGTTCTGCCACTTCTGGGAAAACTTTGAATGGATTGTCCAGGTCGCCACCTAAATTCTTTATTGTATTCGCATAAGCGTTGCCACCTAAAGGCGCTCCGTGAGTTTTAATGCTATGCTCGTAGCTTGAACCATCTTCTTGCAACGCACCCTTACCCATAATGGTTTTACCTATAATAAGGGTAGGACGTTCCTTTTCAGTGAGGGCTTCATCTAATGCTTTACGGATTTCATCAACATCATTACCATTGCAAGTAAGAACATTCCAACCCCATGCTTTATATTTAGCCGCTGTATCTTCGTTCATGACCACTCCACACTCTGTTGAAAGCTGAATGTCGTTAGAGTCGTAGAACATGATAAGGTTGTTAAGACCTAAATTTCCAGCAATGCGACCAACGCCTTGAGAGATTTCTTCTTGGATACCACCATCTGAAATATAGGCGTAAATTTTGTGTTGCATAACCTCTTTGCCTAAGCGTGCTTCGAGGAATTTCTCTGCAACAGCTGCTCCAGCAGCGAAGCTATGTCCTTGTCCTAAAGGACCAGAAGTATTTTCAATACCTCTTTCGATATCTCTTTCAGGATGTCCAGGAGTAGGGGAACCCCATTGACGGAAATCCTTTAATTCGTCTATTGTAAATTTTCCTTGTAAGGCTAATGCTGAATACAACATTGGCGACATGTGTCCAGGGTCAAGAAAGAACCTATCGCGTCCCGCCCATTTTGGTTGTGCTGGGTCGAATATTAAATATTCTGAGAAAAGGACATTAATAAAATCTGCTCCACCCATCGCTCCACCAGGGTGACCTGATTTAGCTTTTTCTACCATGGAGGCAGCAAGGATTCTAATGTTGTCCGCTGCGCGGTTCATAACTTTGTTGTCGTTCATAAAATTTAGATTAATAATATATGTTTATTCTATTTGCAAATATAATAAATTCTTTGGATAGCGCAAAATAAAAGGAGTAATTTTTGTCAATCTTTTTATATTCCACAAAATACAACTTTTGACCTACAAACTTCTATTTCTCCTACTTCTGAATCTTTGGTAATACGAATAGCTGTTTCGTTTTGCTCTGTTTCTATCGCTTTATCGGTATAGAAATGAAGAACTTCACCAATGTGCGATTCTGTGATATAAGCTATCTCTAAACGTTTTACACGTTTTGTCTGAAATATTTTGAGTGGAAATAAGTCGAATATATGCTCGATATATTTTATGGAATTTACATGCCCGTTGATATCAATATCGCAAAATTTGGGTTCTAAAGTTTTTACTAATTGTAAGTTTTCGCTTATTTTTACTCGAGAAAGTTTCTCTATGGGATTAAAATAATCCTTTTCAAGATATTGAGAAATAACTCCATTATTTATCTCTAATATATCAATAGGTTGTCGGGAGTCAGTATCTATCATTGCCCAAATACTTTTCCCATAGCCAAAAATAGTTCCTTCATCATTTGAAATTTTGAAATTGCGACTTGTGAAAAATCGCATAACGCTATCAACCCAAGTTTCAATATTAAATTTTTCGTATATGTAAGGGACTTTTTCTAATTCAATTGCTAATCTACTTAGCACCCACGTTTTATGAATGCTTTGTAGAAAAATTACGCCATAACCTCTATCGTTGCTATGAAAGTCTGCTGTATTCAGAAGGTCATTTCCTAAATTTCCTATAAAAAGATGCTTCGTGAAGTCGCATCTAAAGGGTTCTGCCCTAAAAGGATATTTCCCAATATTTGGAAGTTTGCCCATAATAATAAATTCTAAACAAAAAATCCTCGGCACTTTCGTACCGAGGAATATTATTTATCGTAATTTTAAATTACTCTTTTGCTGTTATTTACTTAACGTAAACTACTGCAAGACGATTAGAAGTTGTACCTTGTACACCCTTACCTGTAGCTTCGTCAACGATTACGCCACGACCTGAGAGGTATTCTGCAACAACCTTAGCACGGTTTTCAGACAATGTTTGGTTGAATGCTGCGTTACCTTCTGGAGATGCTGTACCAACGATTTGTACGTGGCTACCTTCCTTAACATTGTCAAGAGCAGCCTTAGCTTCGTTTGTAAGGTTATACTTAGCTTGAGCGAATGTTACGAATACGAGGTCAGAAACTGTGAATTCCTTAACAGCTGGAACTTCCTTGATAACTTCCTTAGTGATAACTTCTGGCTTGCGGTTACGGAGTTCGTTGATTTGTGCGTTAAGTGCATCAATTTCAGCTTGGTCGCGTGGAGTAACGATTGTGAAGTTGTGTGAACCATTAGAGTTCTTGAACTTGTAAACGATACCTGCATTCAATTGAACCATTGATTTGTTAATGTTGTATTCCATTCCTTCGTAGCCATCACCATTCAATGCATACGTAATAGAAGGTTCAACATATACTTGCCATTGCTTGTCAGAACCAAAGTTGAAAGCAAAGTCAAGACCAGCCTTAGATGTTGCTACATTCAAATTCTTAAAACCTTTGTTGTTGAAAGTGTGACCCCAACCAATGCCATAGATTGCGCTTACTTCGAAATTACGTGGAGTACCTTTGTAACCACCAAACCAATTGCTCAAGTTAATTGTACCGAGCAAAGAAGTGTTGATGAAGCGAACTGCTGTTCCAAAAGATTCGTATGGCTTGTTTGAGAAGTATGCATTGCTTTCAATAGCCAAACCAAATACTGGTGTAAAATAACGACCGATGCGAAGACCTGCGTTAGGGTTGAGGTCGCTCAACCACTTGTGTCCTGTTGTCTTTGTTGCAACACCACCATTAATACCTACATAAATGTTGTCGAAAGTTTTGCTTTCTGCAACAGTTTGTGCTGATACTGAAACTGCCATAGTAGCGGCAGCTAACAATAAACCTAACTTTTTCATTTCTCTGAATTTATTAATACTTAAAAAATAATTACCTATATTTAGTACTGCAAAGTAATAAAAAATTACGCAAATGACCAAATTTTTTTAAAGAAAAATGTACAAAACTGCCATATCGAGGGTGTTTTGTGCCTTTTTTACCCTTTGATTGTGATAAAATCTGTACGAATAAACATTTTTAGTGTTAAAAAAAGAACAACAAACAGGAGGCTTCATAGCATCACTGCTGAAAGCCTCCTTAACAAAATTAGAGAGTTAAAGTGTTCTTTTTGTTTCTGTGATAATATTTTTTCCAATTTCCACAGCTTCTATATTTAGTGGAATCATGCCATGATGGCGTTCAGGAAGGGTTTTATACAGTGCTTTTTGGAGTCCGTCAAGACTTACAATTGGACAAACTTTAAGTAATCCGCCAAGTACAATCATATTGAAAACTTTCGAATTTTTCATTTCTGCAGCTTTGTTCATTGCATCTATTCTATAAGTCTTTATATCTGAACGTGTAGGCGGATTAATTATTCCAAATCCGTCATATATCAAGATTCCACCCGTTTTTACTTTTGGCTCAAATTTTTCAAGTGATGGTTGGTTCAGCACAATAGCTACATCGTACTTGCTAAGAATTGGTGATGAGATGCGTTCATCGCTTATAATGACCGTTACGTTAGCTGTTCCACCACGCTGCTCTGGTCCGTATGCAGGCATCCATGTTACCTCTTTATTTTCCATCAATCCCGAATAGGCAAGAATTTTTCCCATTGAAAGGACACCTTGTCCGCCAAAACCGCTTATTATTATTTCTGTATTCATCTGTAAGTTCCTTTCGTTTTATATTCCCGTTGTATCTTTTAAGTCTCCCTTTTCATAATGTGGGAACATATTTTCACGCATCCATTCGTTGGCTTGTGCTGGTGTAAGTTTCCAACCACTGTTGCAAGTTGCTACAATTTCTATTAAAGCACTGCCTTTTCCTTGCATATTAGCATCAAATGCTTTGCGTATTGCTTTTTTCGCTTTTGTGATAGAGGCAACTGTATCAACGCTTTGTCGTGTAACATAGCAAGTTCCTTCTAATCTACTTGCCAAGTCGGTCATATTAAGCGGATAGCCATGAATTTCAGGATTACGTCCAAAAGGACACGTTGCCGTTTTCTGCCCCAATAATGTTGTTGGTGCCATTTGTCCTCCTGTCATACCATAGATTGCGTTGTTTATGAAAATAATGGTAATATTTTCTCCTCTATTGAGTGCGTGAATGGTCTCAGCTGTACCGATACAAGCCAAATCGCCATCTCCTTGATATGTAAATACAAGTTTGTCAGGCCATAAACGCTTTATACCTGTTGCTACTGCTGGTGCACGTCCGTGAGCTGCTTCTTGCCAATCAATATCCAAATATCGATAAGCGAAAACAGCACAGCCGACAGGACTGACGCCTATCGTTTTGTCTTCCATACCCATATCGGCAATCACTTCTGCAACGAGTTTATGCACGACACCATGCGAACAACCTGGACAATAGTGCATGGTTGTGTCGTTCATTAGTTTGGGTTTTGCGTACACCAGATTTTCTGGTGAAATTATATCATTTGCTGCCATAAGGCAATCCTCCATTTCTATTTTATAAATTTTTGCTTTAACGAATTAACAATTTCTTCTGGGTCAGGGACAATGCCACCTAATCTTCCAAAATGTTCTACTGTTACCGCTCCATTAATAGCTAATCGTACGTCTTGTACCATTTGCCCTGCGTTGATTTCGCTTACCAAAATACCTTTTTTGCCTTGTGCTAATTTTACCAATTCTTTGTTAGGGAAAGGCCAAAGCGTGATTGGTCGGAAAAGACCAACCTTTATTCCTTCTTCTCTTGCTAATGTAATGGCTTTTTCTCCAATACGTGCGGCACTTCCAAAGCTAACGATTATGTAATCGGCGTCTTCACATTGCAATGCTTCGTATCTTGTTTCTGTTTCTTGAATTTGCTTGTATTTTTCTTGTAAATGCAAATTTCGTTGTTCCATCACTTCTGATTGCAATTCA
The DNA here is from genome assembly GCF_900454955.1 of Prevotella disiens. NCBI lineage: Bacteria > Pseudomonadati > Bacteroidota > Bacteroidia > Bacteroidales > Prevotellaceae > Prevotella > Prevotella disiens. Next base: position 1,152,156 of record NZ_UGTL01000001.1, read on the forward strand.
AGCGATGTTATAATATTAGGTTCACGACCACCTTTTCGCCCTGTTGTAGCCCATGGGCATTCCTTTTCAATTTCCTCTTCTGTACGTCGAGGTTTCATTGGTGGCAAAACAACCTTCTCCATCATTTGTCCGATGACACCATCTGAAAGTATCATTGCGGGGTTGCGATATTTAAAAGCTAATTCAAAGGCAATATCAACAAAGTCTGCCATTTCTTGAACAGAGTTAGGTGCTAATACGATAACATTGTAATCACCATTACCTCCTCCTCTTGTAGCTTGAAAATAATCGCTTTGGCTTGGTTGAATAGTACCTAATCCAGGTCCTCCACGTTGTACGTTAATGAAAACTCCTGGTAATTCAGCGCCTGCCATGTAGCTAATACCTTCTTGCATTAGTGCAATACCTGGCGACGAAGACGATGTTAGTACACGTTTTCCTGCGCCAGCCCCACCATAAATCATATTAATTGAGGCTGTTTCGCTCTCGGCTTGTAGTACAACCATTCCTGTGGTTTCCCATGGCTTCAGTTGCGCTAATGTTTCAATAATTTCACTTTGTGGTGTAATCGGATAACCAAAATATCCATCAGTACCACATCTTATGGCAGCATGAGCTATGGCTTCGTTGCCTTTCATCAATTTAATTTCTTGTTCTGCCATTTTGTTATTCCTCCACTTTTTTTCTATAAACCGTAATGCAGCCGTCTGGACAGACCATAGCACAAGCAGCACAACCAATACAAAGTTCTGCGTTGGCAGGCTCTACGAATGGGTATCCGTGGGCATTTACTTTCTTTTGAGCTATGTCTATTACGTTTTTCGGGCATGCTACCTTACACAGTTGGCAACCCTTACATCTATCTGTATTAACGACAATTGCTCCTTTCATCTTACTCATTGTTTTTGTATTTTAAGGATTGTATGCGTCCTTGTTGTAGAAGTTGAATACATCTTCCAACATTTTTTTTGCCTCTAAAGCTGGCGACTCAGGTTCGAGTGCTATGGCTTCTAAGTAACAATTCATTGCTTTACTTAAATCACCTTTTTTCCTATATTCGTTTCCTTGCTGGAAATATTCTTCCGCAGTCATATTCCCCCTTTCTTGTCCGTTTGTTTTATGTTGAAAAAGGTAGGAGAAAATCGTTCTTTCTCCTACCTTATTATATTTTTACCTTATTTATAGTATTCTTTTTTGCCTGCTGCGAGTGTGTTTTTCATCAATGAACAAATTGTCATTGGACCAACCCCACCTGGGACAGGGGTAATATAAGAACACTTAGGTGCAACTTCGTCAAATTTAACATCGCCTGACAAACGGAAACCGCTTGGACGAGAAGCATCAGGAACACGAGTTGTGCCTACATCGAGTACGACTGCGCCTTCTTTTACCATATCGGCAGTAACAAATTCTGGCATACCTATCGCTGCAATAATGATGTCAGCAGCACGGCACTCTTCTTTTAAAGTCTTTGAGTGTGAGTGGCATACAGTAACAGTTGCATCTCCAAAGTGCTTCTGCATCATCAATTGTGCCATTGGTTTACCAACGATATTGCTGCGTCCTAAAATCACACACTTCTTTCCTGAAGTAGGGATATTGTAGTGTTGAAGCAAAGTGAGCATACCTAAAGGTGTTGCTGAAATAAAGCAAGGTAAGCCAATCGCCATGCGACCAACATTGATAGGGTGGAATCCGTCAACGTCTTTGCGATAGTCTACTGCCATTATTATCTTTTGTTCGTCAATGTGCTTTGGTAAAGGCAATTGCATGATGAATCCATCGACATCATCATCTTTGTTCAATCTATCTACACATGCGAGCAATTCTTCTTCTGTTACATCAGATTCGTAACGAATGAGCGAAGATTTAAATCCGCAAGCCTCACAAGCAAGAACTTTATTTTTAACATAAGTTTCACTGCCGCCATCGTGTCCTACGAGTACTGCTGCGAGGTGTGGTTGTTTCCCACCATTCTCAACGATTTTTTTTACTTCTTCCGCAATTTCCTTTTTGATAGCTGTTGCGGTAGCTTTACCGTCAATTAATTTGTATTCCATAAGGTTCCGGTCTTAGGTTTTAATATTGTTATTATATTTTTGGCATTCCAGGCATATTTTTCATTTTGCCCATCATACCAGCCATTTTCGAGCCTGTTACCATTTTCATCATCTTGCGGGTTTGGTCGAATTGTTTTACAAGACGGTTTACTTCTTGAATATTCGTACCAGAACCTTTTGCAATGCGTTGCTTGCGAGAGTTGTTTAACACTTCAGGATTTGTTCTTTCCTTTGGTGTCATACTCTGAATAATGGCTTCTATTCCCTTGAAAGCGTTGTCGTCAATATCCACATCACGTATTGCCTTTCCTACACCTGGTATCATTGCAGCAAGGTCTTTGAGATTACCCATTTTTTTGATTTGCTGAATTTGGTTGTAGAAATCATTGAAATCGAATTTGTTTTTCTGAATCTTCTTTTGAAGTTTCTTAGCTTCTTCTTCGTCAAATTGTTCTTGCGCACGTTCAACCAATGATACTACGTCGCCCATGCCCAAGATTCTGTCAGCCATGCGATTAGGGTGGAATACATCTAATGCTTCCATTTTTTCGCCCGTACCGATAAACTTAATAGGTTTGGTTACGACTGTACGAATAGAAAGAGCTGCACCACCACGTGTATCACCATCAAGTTTTGTCAAGACAACACCATCGAAATTGAGTCGGTCGTTAAACTCTTTTGCTGTATTTACCGCATCTTGACCCGTCATTGAATCAACTACGAATAACACTTCATCAGGGTTTACATGGTTTTTTAAACTCTCAATTTCGTTCATCATCTCTGTGTCTACTGCCAAACGACCAGCAGTATCGATGATAACAACGTCGTTTCCGTTTGCCTTTGCTTCCCTAATAGCGTGTTCTGCTATGGCATTTACGTCTTTGCTTTCAGGTTCACTATAAACTGGAACACCTACCGATTCGCCTACAACTTTTAATTGTTCTATAGCCGCAGGGCGATACACATCGCACGCAACGAGTAACGGCTTTTTATGTTCCTTAGTCTTCAATAAATTTGCAAGTTTTCCAGTAAATGTTGTTTTACCAGAACCTTGCAAACCACTCATTAAGATGATTGCTGGCTTGTTTTCAAGGGTCAATCCTACGGTTTCGCCTCCCATTAATTCGGCAAGTTCATCGTGAACTATTTTTACCATTAATTGGCCAGGCTTAACCGCTGTCAATACGTTCATACCCAAAGCTTTCTGCTTTACAGTATCTGTAAACGATTTTGCTACTTTGTAGTTGACATCGGCATCTAACAATGCCCTACGAACATCTTTGAGCGTTTCCGCTACATTTATTTCCGTTATCTTTCCCTCGCCTTTTAAAATCTTAAAGGAGCGGTCAAGACGGTCGCTTAAATTCTCAAACATTATATTAAAGTTTCTTATTTCGAAATAACTGCAAAGTTAATAAATTACATAAAAAACCGCAAATAATTGGGTAACTTTTTTATGTTTCGTCTTTAAATATTGTAAAAACTTTCCTTAGTTTTCTTTGATTTTTCTAATTGTTGGGAGAAAACTTTGTCGGTTCAGAAATAATTCATAAATTCGCATCGTCAATATAGATTTGAGTGTTGCAGAAAGCGACAACTCAATGTTATTAAATATGCAAAATAGCTTTAAAAATGGAGTATTTTATCAATATTAATAATGAAAAACGAGGACCTTATACATTAAAGGAACTTGCAGAACGTAGCATTGAGGCTACAACTTTGGTGATGGATTCTAACTCAAACGAGTGGATTCCTGCATGGCAAGTGGAAGAATTGAGAAGCATATTAATGGATAACTCTAATGAAAACATGAAAGAGCCTGTTAATGAAACTGAAACTTTAAATCAAGAATCAACTATAAATGGGAAACCAATAGAAGAAATTCCGTACGTTGAAGCGCAAACTATTTCAGATAAAACCTATTATCATGAGCCTGAAAAGAAGTCGAAAACGATGCAAGGTTGTTTGATAGGTGGACTTATTGGAATCGCATTTCTCATTGCATTGATGATATTTACTTGCCCAAATACCGACCAACACAAAGAGGCTTTGTCAGATGTGGTTACACAAACCATCACTGAATCGGCTCAAGATGCAGGTGAAAATACGAATAGTGATGTGATAACCAAGGCTTTTCAAACGATAGCTAATGCTTTTACTCGTAAGGTAATTGATGCTGCGGTGGACAATTTGATACACGTTGATAATTACGTTATCTGTTCGGTGGGTAAGGTTCACTACAATAATCAAGATAAAATCGTTTCGTTTGGTGTGTTTAATCACGTGTTTACTGTAAACAAAGAACAGCTAAAAGAGGCTTCCGAAAAATATTATAAGACAGCGGAACTGAATATTGAACAAGAGCTTGAGCAGAAAGTACAAAAAGAACTGAAAGAAAATATTATAGACCCAACAACTGATTTAATAAAAGGAGTAGTGGGTTCTGCTATCAATGGCATTTTAGATGAATTTGGAACATCGTCTGATGATGCGAATAGTGCTGATATGTCTGACCAATTAGAAGATTCTATTTGACTTGCAACGAAGCGAAATAGAAATATTTTGTAAACCATTGTTATTCAGTGATATATAAAAAACGCACGAAGCTGCTTAAAAAATAGGCTCTTTTGAACGATAAAACAGGCTCTTTTGAACCATGAAACAGGCTCTTTTTTCGGAAAGAGCCTGTTTTTTTTAAAAGAGAGCGGAATATGTAAAAAGCGAGGCTCTTGTCCTTTTCTTCCGATATCTGTTAAAATCGCCTTTGAATAAATCCGATTTTTTTTTATTTAAATAAATATTTAGGGAAAAACCTATCTTAAGTTAGGGAAAATCCGTATATTTGCACAAGCAGATGTAGTATTTTTGCATCAGATAGAAAAACGGAAAATAAGAATAACAAATACATAACAAATAAATGGAGGTAAAAATCATGAAACGATTCATACTATTTTCATTAATGGCAGCAGCACTTCCTCTTTCAATGATGGCGCAAGATGATGTTTATTTTATACCATCTAAGCAGTCTGTAAAGAATGTTGAAGTTCAAGTAGATGATAGCCCAACTTATTATAGTGGTATCGAGAAAAATGATTACGACTACAATCGTCGTGCAAATTTGCAAGGTTTCTATAAAAAAATAGGTCGTGATTCTTTGGGCAACGATATTGTAGAATATCGTACAAATGACGGAATGAGTCGAATAGATACGATTTATCAATTCGAACGTTATTACGAAAACAATTCAGACGACTTTGCTTATAGTCGCCGCATGGGGCGCTTCGACGACTTTTATGGTTATCGTGGCTATTGGGGCTATGGCTATCCTGCAGTAGGAGTTTACGCCTCTGTTGGCTATTGGAATCCATGGTACGACGATTTCTACGACCCTTGGCATTATGGGTATCGCGGTTATTACGGTTGGGGTAGCTATTATGGTTATGGAGGATACTATGGTTGGTATAATCCATGGCGTTACAATTATGGTTGGGGCTATCCTTATTATGGATATGGTTACCCTTACTACGGCTATGGTTACCCTTATTATGGAAATCGCTATTACGGCTATTATAATGGTCATACTGGCACTGGAAACCATTTTGGTAGAAACAATAATTATAGTGGTCAAACCTACCGCAACAACTCTAATCGCGTGTTTGGTAACATGAATCAACGTTCATCTCGATTCGGCAATAATAATTCGAACTACAATTCACGAAATACATACAATAATAGTCGTTTTGGAAACCAAAATAGCCGTTTTGGAAATCAACAAAGTCGTTTTGGAAATCAACAACGTCAAAGTCAATTCAATAACTACGATAGAGGTAACACACGTTCTTACAACTCAAGTTCCTTTGGTAGTGGCTCACGCAGCGGTGGTGGTAGCTTCGGCGGAGGTTCTCGTAGTGGCGGTGGCTCCTTTGGTGGTGGTTCACGAGGGGGCGGTGGTAGCTTCGGTGGACATAGATAAATCGTTAGATAGTAATAGTATAGAAAATTAAAAACGTCTAAATAAATTTGTAAATTATGAAGATGCATTATTATTTGTTGGCAGCAACTTTAATATCGTTGCCAGCAGTAGCTCAGGAAACATACGAAAATGCGAAACTGACAGGTTTCGACCTTAATGGAACTGCTCGTTATGTGGGTATGGGTGGTGCTATGGAAGCTCTTGGTGCCGACATTTCTACTATAGGAAGTAACCCTGCTGGTATCGGTTTGTTTCGCCGTTCACAAGTAACTGTTAGCGGTGGCTTGTTGATGCAACATAAAGGAATTGAATTCGCCGATGGTAAAAAGACCAATGCAAGTTTCGATCAGATAGGTTTTGTTTATTCAACTCGTGCTCGTAACAACTCAAATATGAATTTTGGGTTCAACTATACGAAAGGAAAGAATTTTGATTATATTCTTAACGCATCGAATAAATTGGGACATGGCTCACAAAACAATCAGTCGTTCATTAAGAATGTGATTGGCAACGATGCGCAAGGTGGTTTCGATGTGCGTAATAATGGTAAAGAAAATATTGGTTATCAGAATAGTAGGAGTAACGATGTAGCATGGACTTGGAATCAATTAGACTATCTTTACTTTAACACTCTGCTTCCAGATGCTACTCACAAAAATACTTATAAAAGCTATCTTGCTGATGAATTTATATTTGATAGAGCCAACACAGGCTACATTGGCAACTATGATTTCAACATTAGTGGCAACATTCAAGATAAGGTTTACCTTGGTGTAACCTTTGGTTTGAAAGACGTTCATTACGATGGTCAGAGCCAATATGACGAAAAATTAGCTAACAATTTGGGCGGTGTTTTATCACAAGATATTAGAACAATAACAGGTACAGGATTTGATATTACTGCAGGTGTTATCGTTCGTCCAATTTATGACTCCCCATTTAGATTCGGTGCCTATGTAAAAACTCCAACATGGTATGATTTGCGTACTGAAAACGTTAGCCGTGTTGATGTCGATGCAAACATAAATGCTACGAATACATGGGGCGAAGTGCCAAATTCTTACGAATTTAAGATTTGGACACCATGGAAGTTTGGCTTCTCATTGGGGCATACCATTGGAAATTACTTAGCTTTGGGACTTACCTACGAGTACGAAGACCATTCAACAATAAATACTCGTGTGAACAATGGCGTTTATTACGATTATTACGGCGATGCAGTGGAAACAACAACTGCCGACTATGCTATGAACAAGCATACGGAGCAAACCTTAAAAGGGGTTAGCACATTGAAATTGGGTGCTGAATATAAGCCAGTTAGCAATTTTGCTTTGCGTGTAGGTTACAACTATGTAAGTTCAAAATATGATAAGAATGCGCAAAAAGACCCTTCTGTTCCTTCTTACGGAACGAATTATCAATCGACAACCGATTTTGTAAATTGGGACGCTATTAACCGTTTCACAGCTGGTGTGGGCTATCAAGTAAAAAATTGGAATATAGATTTGGCTTATCAATATAGTGCGCAAAAGGGCGATTTCTATCCGTTCTCAAACATGGCAGTGGTGGATAAGGCTACTAAAACGACTTATTCAAACACTTCAACTGCAACAAAGATTGATAATAACAGAAGCCAACTCTTATTAACGTTGGGCTATAAGTTCTGAATTAAGGCGTTGGACGCTTTCAAATAATAAAAAAATCACGATGAATATAAGTGTATTTATCGTGATTTTTTATTGTCTGCAACTTTTCTTTTTATTTTTTACGAACGTAATCAACAAAGGCATAGGCTGGTGAATCGTCTGTTTTAGGACGTTCCTCCTTGTTTTCTATTTCCCATGTTCCATCATTATATTCTGGGAAAAATACATCAGCATGGGGTGGGGTAGCATCTATTTCAGTTAAATAGAGTCGGTCTGCGATTTGCAAACCTTCTTTATATACGCTTGCACCGCCCATAATAAATGCTTTTTCGTTAGCTCCGATGTGTTTTAACGCCTCGTTGAGTGAGGTAAAAACATCACAATTAGGAAAATTTGTACTTGTTTGGCTTAATACAATATTGCGTCTGTTGGGTAAAGCACCCTTTGAAAGCGATTCGAAAGTGCGTCGTCCCATGATAACAGTATGTCCTGTTGTAAGTTGTTTAAATCGTTTTAAGTCTTCTTTAATGAAGTAGACCATATCGTTTTGATAGCCTATTGCACGATTTTTCGCAACGGCTGCAATGATATTTATTTCCATTTTTATTTTCTTTCCTATTTCCTTTTATTTTTGCAAGTGTGTTTTTTTAATACGAATGCCACTCTACGAGTTTTTTAAACCGACACTTCCGCAGCAATATGAGGGTGCGGATTGTAGTCAATAAGTTCAAAATCTTCGTATTGAAAGTCGAATATACTTTTTACATTCGGATTGATTTTCATCTTTGGCAATGGGCGTGGCTCACGTGTTAGTTGCAGTTTCGCTTGTTCCAAATGGTTCAAATACAAGTGGGTATCGCCAGTTGTATAAACAAAATCGCCCACTTCAAGTCCTGTTGCTTGTGCCATCATTTGCAAGAGGAGTGCATACGAGGCTATATTGAATGGTACTCCCAAGAAAGTATCTGCCGAACGTTGATACAATTGCAATGAAAGTTTGTTGTTTGCCACATAAAATTGGAAAAGACAATGGCAAGGTGGCAATGCCATATCCTCTACTTCAGCTGGATTCCAAGCCGTTACGAGCATACGACGAGAGTTTGGATTGTGCTTTATCATATCCACTACATCAGAAATTTGGTCAATAGTGCCTCCTTTATAGTTAGGCCATGAACGCCATTGATGCCCATAAACAGGACCAAGTTCTCCATTTTCGTCTGCCCATTCATTCCAAATTCTAACACCATGCTCCTGCAAATATTTCACATTTGTGTCGCCTTTGAGAAACCAAAGTAATTCGTAAATGATGCTTTTTAGGTGCAATTTCTTTGTTGTCAGCAATGGAAAACCCTCTTGAAGATTAAATCTCATTTGGTTACCGAATACTGATAATGTTCCTGTTCCAGTGCGGTCGCCTTTCTGAACACCGTCCGTTATGATACGATTGAGCAGGTCAAGGTATTGTTTCATATCTGTATTTTATTTATTATCGATTGTTCTTCAGGCAAATGGCTACTCTTTATGCGCCACTCCTGTGGGTATAAATTGTTGGCACGGTTGCCTAAATTTTTGGCAAAGCCTATGGCAAGTCCTTTAAAAGTAAGGGTAACAATACCTTTTGGAGCGTTGCTTTCCAGTGTAATTGCCTCTCTTCTAAGATATTTTATAGCCGTTTCATAGTTGATTTCTATCTTTGGAAAATCGTTTTTTCCATTTATCATGAGAGCCAAACTATGGTCGGGGACAACATTCTTACCCTTTGTTGTGCCAGCCTTTACCCCATGGGCTATGATATACAACTTTTTCTTAGCTTCGCCAATCAATTTTTCGCCATTTATTGTATGCTTTTCTGCCAAATTAGGGTTTGTTCCAGCCTTTTTTATCACTGCCATAAACAAGCCTTCGCCCTTTGTAAATCCTGGAATAAAGCGGTAAACAGGGAACGAATCTTTATCTTTTAACGGATTATTGATGAGCGACCCCATTATGTTCCAATCCTTTTCCGTTTTTACTTCCAACAATTCAGCGTTGTATTCATTGAGAATCCATGCGATATTTTCCTCGTTTTCATGCGCATTAAACGTGCAAGTAGAGTAAATAAGGAGTCCGCCAGGATTTAAATTGTCCCATATATCAGCCACGATACTGCGCTGTAATTGCCAACAATTTGCTACATTTTTCTCGCTCCATTCTGCCATTGCTTGTTCGTCTTTGCGGAACATTCCTTCGCCAGAGCATGGAACATCAGCGACAATCACATCGAATTTGAGTTTTGTTTTCTTATATTCTATCGGATAATTATTGGTTACAACAACGTCAGGGTGTCCAAATTTTTGTACATTTTCGGCTAAAATTTGCGCCCTTTTGCCCATTGGCTCATTGGAAAAGACAATACTTTCTGACGGAATAGCCGTTCTTGCGCATGTTGTTTTGCCCCCTGGAGCAGCACAAAGGTCGAGCAATGCAACAGGAAAATGAACAAATTGTCGTAAAATATGGGCAAGAAACATCGAAGAAGCCTCTTGAACATAGTATGCACCAGCGTGTATCAAAGGGTCGAACGTAAAGTTGGGTCGCTCGTTAAGGTAAAATCCCTCCTTGCACCATGGTATTTGCGTGGGCTTTAACGCCTCGTTAATGGTAGCATTGGCAGGCAATTTGAACGGATTGAGGCGGATACTAACAGGCGAAGGCTGCCCCAAACCCGACAAAAACTTATTGAAGCGTTCTTCGCCAAATAACTCTTTTGTGTATGCAACAAAGGCTTTTGGCAACTTATTGTCGTCAAAAGTCTTTGCATTTTGGTCTTGAACTTGATGTCTTTCCATAGCTATTTTGCTTTCTTCGTGCCATTATTGAATCTCAAAATAAACATCGCCGTCGTCCTCTAAGGTTTCTTTTTCCTTTGGTTTTGGCGGATTTTTAAGATTACCTTTCTCGTCAAACATACCGTAAGTGGTGCGGAGAACAACAAATTCAGTACGCCTATTCATTTGGTTGGCTATTTCTTGCTTGTCTTTTGGCAACGATTTTATAAACTCTTCGGTAAGCACCTGACCTTCTTTTAGCCATGGATATTTCTCTGCAACTTTCTTTCTTATAGTTTTAGGCTTACCCTCTCCGTAACCAACAGGCGACAAACGGTCGGCTGAGACACCTTTCTTTATCAAGTAAGCCACCACCGCATCGGCTCTTCTTTGTGCCAAATTCTTGTTGTATTCAGCCCGTCCTAAGTAGTCGGTGTGTGCCGAAAGTTCTATGGTAACGTTAGGATTTTCGTTTAAAAGTTTCACAAGATTGTCTAATGCAGCCTCCGATTCTGGTCGAAGTGTAGCTTTATCAAAATCGTAGAAGATGTTGTCAATCATGACAGGTACACGAATGCTCGCCAAAGGGAATTGCAAAGTATATTCTTTCGTTTCCTTTACAGGCTCAACCTTTAACTCTTCTTTGTGGTTAAGGAAACCTTGACACGTTGCTAAGAGAATGTAATTCACGTTAGGCTTTATTTCTTGCTCGAACGACCCATCGCCTTTTACCGATAATTTTAGGTTTGTTCCGTCGTCGCCCACTAAGAAAACTTGCGCTGCGGGCAACTCGTATCCCTCCATTTCGTAGACCCAACCTTTAATGGTTTGTATTATTTCAGGCAATTCAAAGCTATAAATATGGTCCCAACCACGAGCATCTCCACGATTAGACGAGAAGAAACCACGGTTGTGTTTGCCCTCAAACGTGAGTCCGAAGTCGTCGCCAGCAGAATTTAAAGGAAATCCAGGGTGCTCAATATGGTAGCGTTTATCGCTTCCCACCTTTGCTATAAAGACATCTAAGCCCCCCAATCCGCCATGACCGTCTGATGAAAAATAGAAATCGCCATTAGGTCTGAACGTTGGAAACATCTCATTTCCTGCCGTATTTATGGGCGCACCGAGGTTTTCAACGCCCCCTGTTGTGCCACCAATCAATCGAACTCGCCATATATCCAAGCCTCCTTTTCCACCAGGCATATCACTAACGAAGTAGAGCCAATTGCCGTCTGGCGATAGGGCAGGGTGGGCATAGCTTGACAAGGTATCTCTACTTATTTCCAAAGGTTTAGGCTTTCCCCATGCCGCATCGGCTCTGCTGCTCACTGCTATCTGTGCAAATCGAGGATAGGTGGCATCGGTTAAGCATTGGGTAATGTACATTTCACGTCCGTCAGGCGAGAAAGCTGGCGTTCCTTCATCGGCAATTGAGTTCAATCCACTCTCTATTGTGTGTGGCGCACCCCACTTTCCTTTGTCGTCTTTCTCACTGACGAAGATGTCGCCAGGCTTTGTTCCTGTTATGCCACTTATCTCATCGCCTTGCGCATCGTTGCGTGTCGAAGTGAAATAAAGTTCATTATATTGGTCGCCATAGAACATTGGCGAATAATCTTGCCGTCTTGAATTGAATTTATCCATTCGTCTTACCTCATAATACGACCCCTGTTCTTTGATAGTAGGGGCTATATTGGCAGCCGAAAGTCCCTCTTTTGCCATATCGTTATCGGGCATAGAGTCTAACGCAATGGTATATTCTTTAACCGCATCAGGGTAGGCTCCCACCTTCATAAGGTTTTCAGCCAACTTTAAGTGTGTTTCTTTGTCGTCTTGTTTATAGCGTATTACGTTTCTGTAAGCAGCTATAGCACGTTGCGATTGATTGATTCTGTCGTAACAAAATGCCATTTTTTTAGCCAATTTTCCACGCTGTTCTCGCTCCTTTGCAGGTGTTTTTTGGTAGGCTGTCTTAAACTGTGCGGCAGCATCAAAGTATTCTCCAATTTCGAGAAACTTCTCTCCTTTCTTAATATTTCGGTCGATTCCGCAGCTACTAACGAGCAGAACAAGGGTTAAAACAAACCAGAAATCATGCTTTTTAAGTTGATTTCCCACTTGCTTTATTTTATTATAATATGTGAAATGGCGTTGATTCATATTTTATTAACGTACGGGCAAACAAATTATTGCCTCCGCTTTGGTTTATGTTTGCGGTGTTGTTTCCCCAATTTTCCGATTGGAATTGTCTGCCAACACATCGTTTACAATTTTTGTTATCTGCTCTTTTAGCTCATTGATAAACTGCCCTGCGTCGTATTTTCTATGTTCTATATCGCGCAACTTCTTCTCCCAAATGCCTGTAAGCTCTGCCGATGTGAGCAATTTCTCGTGAATGGTGTCAATGAGTGCCATTCCTGTTTCTGTAGCCACAAGGTTTTTTCTTTGTCGGCGTATGTAATGGCGTTTGAATAACGTTTCAATGATGCCTGCACGCGACGATGGTCGCCCTATTCCGTTCTCCTTTAAAGCTGCACGAAGTTCTTCATTATCAACTAATTTACCCGCTGTTTCCATAGCACGGAGTAGGGTAGCTTCGGTATAATACTTTGGTGGCGTGGTTTGTTTTTCGGTTAATGTAGGTTCATGCGCCCCACTTTCTCCTTTTACGAATGTTGGTAGTGTTTTTTCGCTTGCCTCATTTTTATCGTTGGCTTCGGCTTCTGTGTCTTTTTCCTCATGATTTTCGTACACCTCACGCCAGCCAGCTTCGATAATTTCCTTTCCCGAAGTTTTAAATTCTATCTTGTCCACCTTCCCCAACACAGTGGTTGTAGAGAAAGTACAATCAGGATAAAACACTGAAATGAAACGTTTTGCAATCAAATCATAAACGTTTCGTTCAGCATCAGAGAGTCCTTGTGGCACAACATGGGTAGGAATTATGGCATGGTGGTCGGTAACTTTCGATGCGTCGAACACTCTTTTACTTTTCAAAAGTGGCTTTCCGCCCAATTTTTTTACCACATCGGCGTATGGCTTTTTACCTGCAAAAGCGGTTTGAAACAAGGCGTTCATGATTTGCGGACACTGACTGTAAACGTCGTCTGTAAGATATTGCGTATCAACACGAGGGTAAGTGGTATATTTACGCTCGTAAAGACTCTGAATAGTGTTCAAAGTCATTTCGGCAGAGTAGCCAAATTTCTTGTTACAATCTACTTGCAGCGAAGTTAAATCGTACAATTGTTTGGGTTGTTCTGTTCCCTTTTTCTTTGCAACACTCGTTATTTCAAATGGTTTACCCTCTATGGTTGTAAAGGCTTGTTGCCCTTCTTCCTTTGAAGTGAACTTTCCTTTGGTAGCCGTAAATTGTGTATTGCGGTAAATGGTAGCCAAAACCCAATAAGGTTCAGGTTTAAAATTATCAATTTCTCTTTGTCGTTCAACAATCAAAGCCAATGTTGGCGTTTGCACACGACCTATGGACAACACTTGAGCGTTACGCCCATACCTGTTGTTGCCATACTTTAAGGTGTACAATCTTGTGGCGTTCATGCCCAAAAGCCAGTCGCCTATGGCACGGGAAAGTCCTGCTAAATAGAGCGGTTCATAGTCTTTTTGGTCTTTCAAGTTTTCAAAACCTTGCTTAATGGCTTCGTCTGTCATCGACGAAATCCACAGTCGCTTCACAGGGCATTTTACCTTTGCTTTCTGCATTACCCAACGTTGAATCAACTCGCCCTCTTGTCCAGCATCGCCACAATTTATAATTTCTTCTGCGCCTTGATACAATTTTTCGATAATGGCAAATTGCTTCTTAATTCCCTCGTCCTCAATGAGTTTTATACCAAAGCGTGGAGGCACCATAGGCAGGGCTGCCAAACTCCAATACTTCCAATTAATGGCGTAGTCGTTAGGCTCTTTTAGTTCGCATAAATGTCCGAAAGTCCATGTTACTTGATACCCATTTCCTTCCAAATATCCATTTTTGGAGCTGGTTGCCCCAATTATTCGAGCTATATCGCGTGCCACACTGGGCTTTTCGGCTATGCAAACTTTCATCTTATTCCTATTTTTTGCAAAGTTACTTATATTTTTTCTTTTTCGCAAACATGAGAACCCACCTCAATATCTTTGCGTGATTTCGATTTAATAACCAACCATACTCCGCTGAAGACAAGAATAATGGCAATGCCTTGATAGACAGTGAAAGCACCAATTCCCGTGAGTACGGAAACCGTAACAGCCACAATGGGTTGCACATAGTTGTAAACCCCGACAATGGTAGGGCGCAAAGTGCGTTGCCCATTCATCATTAAGAGGTAGCTAATAAACGTGCCGAAGAAGACAACAAAGCCTGCTTCCAACCATGTTTTCTGACTGATTGCTGCATAATCTATGCTTGTTAAGTCGCCAATAGCCAATGGAAAAACGTATATGGTAGCCCAAATAAACATAAATTTGTTAATGGTAAAGACCGAATAACGCTTGATTAATTTGCTGAAAAGCGAAAGGTAGAGAGCAAAACTCAATTGCGCTCCCAACACCATAAGGTCGCCCCGAACATCGCCAACCTTACTTGTTGTTGCCGATAAACTTGTAAGAATTAAGATGATAGCCCCTGTACAACCTATAAAAACGCCTGATGCTTTCTTAAAAGTAATAGGTTCTTTCAGTATGAAAAAGGCAAGAATCATGGCAAAAATAGGCATACTTGTTGTAATAACGCTTGCATTGACAGGCGAAGTATAGCTCAACCCGATAGTAAATAAGCATTGATTGCAAGTAACACCAAAGAGGGCTGCGGCTGCAAATAGGAATACATCTTTAAAAGGAACGTGTTCTTTTTTAGCAAAAAGGGCAGCGAGCCAAAACAAAATGGTTGCACCCGAAACTCGGAAGAATACCATGGATACTCCACTGATACCGTGTGTCATAGCATCTTTCCCGATAGGCGACATTAATCCCCATATTACTTCTGCGCCCAACATGCTTAAATGGGCTTTTAAGGGAGTGTTATTATTCATATTCTTGTAAGTCTGTGTTTGAAAATCAATACAAAGGTACAAAAATATAGCTTAAAATAAAGGCAAAGTACAATAATAATAGGAATTGCAAGATGATTAGATAATATATATCAAACTTTAAATTTAGGAATAAAAATGATATTTTGTAGCCTTATAGTACCTCTTTTTGTATATTTATTTTAAGTGGAAAAATAGAACAATTATAGTTTATTGAAAAATAATACCGCCTATTTTGAATTTCAAAATAGGCGGTTTTGGCATTCAAAAGAGCCTATTTTAATCTGCAAAAGAGCCGTTTTTATTGAATAAAAGAAAGTTGCTTTTGTAAGTTATTGGTATACAAGTTGTTATAAGGGCGTGTGTAAAAGTCGCTAAACTTGATGATTGATAACACGAATTTAGAACAATCGTGTTTTGTTTTACTTATTATCTAAATTAAAAGGATTAGCAAAAAAATGCAAAATTCAATATTTCATCTCTCTTTTTTTTCTTTATTTTGCCTTTTATTATCTACTTTTGTAGAAAGAAACGAACAAGATTATAACTATTTTATATGAGAGTAGGATTATTTATTCCCTGCTACGTGGATACGCTTTATCCTGAAGTAGGAGTAGCAACTTACAGACTTCTCCGCAAATTGAAACTCAATGTTGAGTATCCACAGCGACAAACATGTTGCGGACAGCCAATGGCTAATGGAGGTTTTGAACGTATGTCAGGCGAATTAGTAGAGAAATTTGAAGATATTTTCAAGGATTACGATTATGTAGTAACACCAAGTGTATCGTGTGCTGCCTTTGTACAAGTCAATCACCCACAAATTCATCAACACAAGTGTGCAACTCCTGAGAAAACAATGGAGCTGGTACAATTCTTATATGATGTGTTAAAAGTGAAAGAATTGCCTGGTGAATTTAACCATGTGGTGTCTGTACACAATTCATGTCATGGTGTCCGAGAGTTAAGATTGAGTGCTCCGACGGAAGAAAACGTTGAACCATTCAATAAAATCGTAGAATTGCTCAAGTTGAAGAAAGGTATCACTGTGAAAGAACCTGACCGTGCCGATGAATGTTGCGGCTTTGGCGGTATGTTTGGGATTGAAGAACCTGCCGTTAGTAGCCGAATGGGCGATGATAAAGTACAGCGTCATATTGCAACAGGTGCTGAAATCATAACAGGGGCCGATTCTTCTTGCTTGATGCACATGCAAGGAGTGGCTGGAAAGAAAAAGTATAATGTGAAATTTATGCACGTAGCTGAAATTTTAGCTGCTGGTTTATAAAAGAAAAGGAGGAGAAAGAATATGGCAACAAGTCATTCAAAGAAAGCTGCTGCATTTTTGGAAAATCCTGAAAGGATAACTCGCCACGACCAAACTTTCTGGGGCATTCGTCAGAAACGTGATATACAAGCAAGATTATTACCCGAATGGGAAGATTTAAGAGAACACGCAAGTCAGATAAAAGAACATACTTTGACTCACTTAGCTGAGTATTTGGACGAATTTGCAACCAATTTGGAAAAGAAAGGAGCAATCGTTCATTGGGCGAAAGATGCACAAGAATTTAACGAAATAGCCTACGGCATATTAGAAACTCATAAAGTTCAGAAACTTGTAAAGTCGAAATCAATGCTCACAGAAGAGTGTGAAATGAACGATTACCTTATTAAAAGAGGTATCGATGTGGTGGAAACCGACTTAGGAGAACGCATTTTGCAGTTAATGAACTTAAAGCCTTCTCATATTGTAGTGCCTGCTGTCCACTTGACAAGGGACGAAGTTGGAGAACTTTTTGAGGAAGAAGGTATTTCAAAAGAAATAGGCAATCACGACCCAACCTATCTCACCCAATGCGCACGTTATAGTTTGCGTGAAGAATTTTTAGAGGCTGATGCTGGTATGACGGGTTGTAACTTCGGCGTAGCATCTGCTGGCGACTGCGTAGTGTGTACAAATGAAGGTAATGCTGATATGAGTACGGCGGCTCCAAAGTTGCATATTGTGGCTATGGGCATCGATAAAGTTATTCCAGATTACGACTCTCTCGCTGTGTTCCAACGCCTTTTGTGTCGTTGCGGAACAGGGCAGCCTACAATAACTTATACTTCGCACATAGGAAAAGCACGTCCTGACGGAAAGATGCACGTCATTTTGGTAGACAACGGACGTAGCGATATTATAGCAAATCCAACCCATTGGAAAACTGCGAAATGTATTCGTTGTGGCGCATGTATGAATACTTGCCCTGTTTATCGCCGTTCAATGGGTTATTCGTATAGCTATTTCATTCCAGGACCTATTGGTGTGAATCTCGGAATGTTACGCAATCCAAAGAAACACAGTGGTAATGTTTCGGCTTGTTCACTTTGTTTAAGTTGCGACCATGTGTGTCCTACTAAGGTAAATCCAGGGAGTCAGATATACAATTGGCGACAAGAACTTGAAAGTTTCGGTACGGAAAACAAGGAAAAGAAGTACATTGCAGAGACTTTAAGCAAAGTATTTGGCAATTATACCCTCTATGATGCCATGACAAAGCAAGCATCTTTGGCTAATTACATTCCAAATATGCTAATGAACAATAAGCTAAATCCATGGAGTGCGGGGCATGCTATGCCACATTTCCCTAAAAAACCGTTCCACGAACTTTATCGACAAGCGATGAAAGAGTTGGAAGAGGAGAAAAAGAAGAAATAGTTGTAGCGATGCAATATGGTTAGTTGCATCATAAAAAGAAAGAACTATAATGAAGAAAGAACAATTATTCGACAAATTGCACAAGGCTACTACTCAGCAATTTGATATGCCAGCAACACCAGTTAAGGGTATTGTTTACAATGATGTCGTAAAACAATTTATTGAAATATCTAAAACTGTGGGTGGAAAGGTCATTGAAGCTAAGCCAAATGAAGATTTGAACAAGATAATTAGGGCGGCTTATCCCGAAGCAAAGGTGTTTGCATCGAGTGTGAAAGGCATTAAAGCTGACAAAAATCCAGATACTATAGCATCGGCAGCCGAACTAAATGGTACTGATGTTGGTATTGTTCAAGGCGAATTAGGAGTGGCTGAAAATGGTTGTATATGGGTGCCTCAAGTTATGAAAGAGCGCATAGTATGCTTTATTTCAGAAGAATTGGTAATCCTGCTTGACCGCAAAAATATAGTGAACAATATGCACGAGGCTTACAAACGTATCGAAATGCCCGATTATGGGTTTGGTGCGTTCATCTCAGGACCAAGTAAAACTGCCGATATAGAACAGGCTTTGGTTATGGGAGCGCAAGCTGCTCGTGGTGTAACCATAATTATTATCGGTTAAATAAACTGATTTAAGAGTGATGTAATTAGCTTTGCATCACTCAAAGATATTGTTTGATTGCAAGGAATGGAAAGCTCTTCTCGATGGATTTGTTCTGTTATAGGGTATGAAAGGGTGTTCCATTCCTTGTATGCTTTTTGTTTGTGGGGTGGAATGGGGTAGTGTATCATGGTTTGCACATCATTTTCCTTTAAATACGCTTGTAGTTTTTCACGCTCATTGCATAGAATTGGGAAGATATGATAAACGTTATCACGTCCTAAATTCTTTGGTATGATAATTTTTTCGTTATTGATATGCGTTTCAAAATAGTGGGCTATTTCTTTTCTTTTGGCATTATCGGCATCTAAATATTTAAGTTTTACAGAAAGAACAGCAGCTTGTATTTCGTCCATTCTACTATTTTTTCCTTGATAATCGAACACATATTTTTGGCTTGAACCATAATTCCCGAGTGTGCGAATAATGGTTGCTAAGTCTGAATCATTGGTGGTTACTGCACCAGCATCGCCCAATGCGCCCAAATTCTTCCCAGGATAGAAACTATGAGCAGCAGCATCGCCAAGACTTCCTGTGCGTTTATTCTCAAAATAGCAACCATGTGCTTGAGCATTGTCTTCTATTAATTTGATATTATGCTGCTTACATAATTTTGATATAGTCTTACTGAAAGCACATTTCCCATACAAATGCACCAACATTAAGGCACGAGTACGAGGCGTAATGGCTTGTTCTATGCGTGTTTCATCAATCTCTAAAGTTTCAAAATTGGGTTCAACAAGGACAGGTTTAAGGTTGTTTTCAGTAATGGAAAGTATGCTTGCTATGTAAGTATTGGCTGGTACGATGACTTCGTCGCCATTGTTCAAAACCCCTAACTCTTTGTATGCACGAAGAATAAGGTTTAAAGCGTCCAATCCGTTGCCACAAGTTACGCAATGTTTTGTGCCAATAAATTTGCTATAAGCCTTTTCAAAATTTTCGATAGCTTTTCCATTGAGGTACCAACCCGAGGCTACAACATCTGAAATAGCGTTGTTTATTTCGGTTTCGTGCATCGCTGTGATGCGTTTTAATGACAAATAATCTATCATAGTTTTATAATTTCCATTCGTAAGTATCGTAACAAACACCACGACCGCCAAATCCTTCTTTCTGAAAGATTAACGAGGTATTCAAGAATTTGCCCATATTTTCTGTACTTTTACCAAAGTCAAAGTAGTAAGGTTTATCAGTATAAACTTCATTCAAAATATGATTGTATATGCAATCAATAGCCCCACATTGCTTTCCTATTGGAGAAGCAGATATATATTGCGAATGAATGACTTGTGGAGTAATGTATAATATTGTTCCACCAACTGGTTCTTCTTCCTTATATGCCATAAATAAGCGTATTCTTTCAGGGAATTTTGCTTTTAAAAGTTCTATTTCTGCAAGCGAATGTACGGGTTTTACATTATATTTGTTGACTAAATTGTCTGTAAGAATTTGCCAAAATTCAGTTAAATTATCACTTTCTTTTGCGATAATATTATTTCTTCTTGCCTTGCTAACGCCGTGTCTGCGGTCTTTATTAAAAGGAATAGTGGGACGATTGAGAATTATTGTAGACGAAATATCACGTCCGATGAGTTGAGCGTGGCATATATTTGTAAGCGCATATAGGTCTTCTTCGGCTGGAAAGCGGTGGTAAATCCATGGAATAGCTTTGTAAATGACACGTTCAATGCCCATATTTTTAAGTAAAATATTGATCTGTTGAAAGATAGCACATACCTTTTCGGCTGTTGCTTTCTCACTGGTTATAAGTCCACCGTAGGTTAATCCTTGATGCGAATAAAGTGTATTGTCTTTCCGATTGGCTGGAAACAAAGCATAAATATGCCCCTTTTCCATTATTATAAAGGAGCAATCATGGAATCTATCGGCATGATAATCCATGTAATTGCGGTGGAAAAGAAACGTTCCTTGCTTAGAAATGGCTATAAATTCATTCCATTTTTCAGCATCATCAAGACTATATTGCTTTATTTCAAACATTGTTTTTACAATTAAAATATAGGGTTGTATTTATGGGCTATATTCTTTTGAATTTCAAAACAGCCTGTTTTGGACTTCAAAACCTATTGTTTTGCACCTTAAAACAGACTGTTTTGTTTTAAGGAACAAAATTGATTTCAGAATTAATGCTTTTCATTCGTTCTTTGAAACCTACTTTGTCTTTGGGCGAAATCATAATTTTTTCGCCATTTTTGAATTGTAATTCTAATCTGTCTAACGACATTGCAGGTGAACTGAGCGGATTTCTTGTAGGGCGGATAGTTTTTATTTTCATAATATCCCTTTTCCAATGAATTACGCCACATTGTATATCCAGCGTTGTTCCTTTTACTTTGTATTGGCAAGGATATAAAAAAAGTAGGGCAGGGAGCGTTGTTAGCGTACAGATAGTAAATGAAAGCCAATCAAAATTAATTGCTATTGCAATGAAGGCAGAGGTAAAGCAAATGATTAATACAGCTAAAAGCCATGTATCAATCTTTGAAATAAATTTATTTTTCATACTTCTTATACCATGATTGAACGTAGAAAACTATCTTTATCCGTTCTTTTTATCAATGAATTGTAGATATTCATCGTAATCTCTGATGTAGTCTTCCTCTTCAAAAGGGTCTTCGGCAAGTACCAAACAGACTGCTCCAGACGAAAAATCTTCGAGTGTGCGCCATATATCCGTATTTACAAGCAAGCCTTGATAGGGGTGATTGAGCAAAAACGATTCCTTTTCTTTTCCATTGTCGAGGGTTACGGTGAACGAACCATTAGCAGCTATGATAAATTCTCGGCAGTGTTTATGCGAATGCCCACCACGATTTTGTCCGCCAGGAACATCATAAACCCAATACGTACGCGATATATGAAAAGGAATATTCTTTTCTCCTTCTACAAAAGTAAGGTTTCCACGATAGTCTAATCGCTTGGGTAGCTCAATTAAATTCCCTATTTTAGTCATATTTGTAAGATAATGAACTACACTCGTACGTCCTTTTTATCAGGGGAACGTACGAATTTAGCTTGTTTTAGTTGGTATCTTGATAAGTTTAAATGATTAAAACCTATCGATTTCCATACATTTCTTCGTAATATTTTTGGTAATCTCCGCTTGTAACTTCTTCTATCCAAGCTTGATTTTCAAGGTTCCATTTTATGGTTTTCACGATGCCTTCAGCAAACATTGTTTCAGGGAACCAACCCAATTCGTTCTTAATCTTTGTAGGGTCGATTGCGTAACGTGCGTCATGGCCGAGTCGGTCAGCTACATGGGTAATCAAATCGTTGTTGATCCACGAGATGTCGATGTCGCCATTCTCGTCTTTAACCTTCTTTTTCAGAACCTTGCGAAGCTCTTTATCTTCAGCCATCATATCGTGAATGGTTTTGATAGTGAGCTTAACAATGTCGATATTCTTCATTTCGTTGTGTCCTCCCACGTTGTAAGCCTGTCCCACACGACCTTCACGAACCACCATATCAATGGCTTTGCAATGGTCTTCCACATACAACCAGTCGCGAACGTTTAGACCTTCACCATAGACAGGGAGTGGTTTTCCAGCAAGAATATTGTTGATGATTAATGGAATCAACTTTTCTGGGAAGTGGTATGGACCATAATTATTGGAGCATCGTGTGATACTTATTGGCATGTGGTAGGTGTCATGATAAGCCATTACGAACATATCAGCACTGGTTTTACTTGCTGAATATGGGCTATGAGGGCATAAAGGTGTATCTTCTGTGAAATAACCTTCTGCTCCGAGCGAGCCATAAACCTCGTCTGTTGATACTTGATGATAACGTTTGCCTTCTTTCCATGTAGGGTATCCCTTTTCGTCCTTGCCAGTAACCCATGCACGGCGAGCAGCGTCCATGAGGTTTTGCGTACCGAGAATGTTCACATTTAAGAACAATTGTGGGTCTTCGATAGAGCGGTCTACATGGCTTTCTGCTGCAAAATTCACAAGATAATCGATGTCGTTTTCAGCAAAAAGTTTATCAATTAGTTCCTTATCTCGAATATCTCCTTTCACGAAAACGCAACGTTTTTCGTCAATATCTTCTTTGATAGTTCCAAGATTTCCAGCATACGTTAGTGCATCAAGTACGATAATCTTAATATCTTCGTTCACATATTTTTTGTGAAGTAGATACTTAATGTAGTTAGCGCCGATAAATCCAGCTGCACCAGTTACCAAATAAGTTTTCATTTGTTATTGATATTTTGATTTGAATAATTTCTTTTGTTTTTTATTGATGTGTGATAGTTCACATTTTATAGACTCTTATTTTCGTCCAGCTAATGTAATAACTTCACAATCGCTTATTTTATTGCCTTCGATAGTAATTCTTACAATGGTTCTTTCCTTATGAAATCCTTGCAAGCCTGCTGCCCCCGGATTGATATGAAGTAGCCCTAATGATTTATCGGGCATAACTTTTAGAATATGAGAGTGTCCGTCTACGAATAGATTTGGTGGCGAATAGCATAATTTATTTCTAATAGAAAAGTCATAATTCCCAGGGTATCCACCAATATGTTTTAGCAAAACATCGACTTCTTCACACTTAAATCGCAATATTTCGGGGTAGCGTTGCCTTATATCATAGCCGTCGCAATTGCCATGAACAGCACGAAATAAAGGTTTTAAGGCTTCAAATTTATCGGCTACCTCTATGGAACCGATGTCGCCAGCATGCCATATTTCATCGCATTCGCCAAGATATTTCCCATATTTCTCGTCCCAATAAGCGTGTGTGTCGCTAATGATACCAATCTTTTTCATTCTATTCTTTCAATTTTTTCCGAATGAAACAAGCGATGAAATCTTTTGTCTCGTCAAATCCTAAGATACTTGCATCAACGCAAAGGTCGTAACTTTCAGCGTGTCCCCACATCTTTCCCGTAAAATAATTATAGTATTTTGCGCGTTCATGCTCTTTGTTTTCAATGAATTTTATCGCTTCTTCAATAGAGCAACCTCGGCGTTCGCTCACATTTTTTGCTCTGAAATCAATTTTTGCTGTAATGAAAATATTGATAGCATCGGGGTTATTACGCAATATATAGTCAGCCGTTCTACCCACAAATACGCACCTTGAATGTTCTTCAGAAAGCTTTCTGATTACATCACTTTGGAATTGATAAAGTCCTTCTTGCGAAAAATCGTTCTTATAGAAGTCGTGATTGCCCAAAATAGGTAGATGAACATGGAAATGAGTCTTTAGAAAACCTTTCTGTTCGTCGTTCTCTTCAAAGAATTTTTCAGAGAATCCACTCTCTTTAGCAGCCAAATTCAGAATTTCTTTGTCGTAGAATTGGCAATTAAACTCTTCCGCTAAGGCTTTGCCTATGCATCGTCCGCCACTGCCAAGTTGCCGTCCTATATTTATTATAAGTTTCTTTTCCATAATAACTGACTTTATTTTGTTTTCCCTTTTGGGGTCTTTTCTTTGTTAAACTTCTTCATAAACGTAAATAGTATAATGTTTGCTACCACGACAGAACTAATGTCGCTTGCTGGCATAGCTGCCCAAACACCATTTATTCCATAGAAGTTTGGGAGTATGAGTAGTAGGGGAAGAAGAAAAAAGAGCTGTCTTGAAAGCGATAAGAAAATGCTAATTTTTACTTTTCCAATACATTGGAAGAAATTGGTTATTACAATTTGACTTCCTATAAATGGGAACATTAGCATCATAATGCGTATGGCTTTGATAGAATCATTGATAAGCGTAGGGTCTTTGGTAAACATACGCGCGCAATAATAAGGCGCAAACATTGCTAAAGCCCAACCAATTATCATGATGCAAGTGGCACTAATAATAGATAATTTCACTATGCGCATCATTCTTTCGTATTGTTGTGAACCATAATTATAGCCCGCAATAGGTTGCATTCCTTGATTTAATCCGAAGACAATCATGACGAAAATCATAGCAATACTATTAGCAATACCAAATGCTCCCACTGCCATATCTCCACCAAATTTAACCAATTGTGTATTAACGAATATAACAATGACACACGCACACGTATTCATGAGGAATGGGGAAATGCCAATGGAAATGATATTCTTAACTAAATTGCTTTTTAGTTTATAGATTCCATGTTCCAAATGCAATAATTCATTTTTATTAGCAAAGATTTTCATCTGCCAGCATAGTGCTAAGAATTGCGAAATAATAGTTGCCAAAGCTGCACCTTTGATACCCCAATGCCACCAAAGTATGAAAACGACATCAAGCAAGATGTTCATCGCAACAGTAAAGATAGTTGCATACATTGCCTTCTTTGGTTTCGATGCTGCACGCAGTACAGCATTCATGCTAAAGTACATGTGAGAGAATAGATTACCTGCTAAAATGACCTGCATAAAATCTCTTGCATAAGGAATTGTAGCTTCGCTTGCTCCGAAAAATCTAAGAATAGGGTCAAGAAATAACAAACAAATACCGCCAAAGGTCAATCCAATGATGATATTGAGGGTTATTGTGTTACCTAAAATATTTTCTGCCGATTTATAATCCTTTTGTCCTAATCTTACACTAATAGTGGTTGAGGCTCCCACACCGATAGCAGCACCAAAAGCTGCGGCAAGATTCATAAAAGGGAAAGTAATGGCAAGCCCCGATATAGCCATTGGACCTACTACTTGTCCAATGAAAACTCGGTCAATAATATTGTAGAGCGAAGATGCTACCATCGCTATGATAGCAGGCATGGCATATTGTACCAATAGTTTTCCTACTGGTTTTGTGCCAAGTTCTAATGTTGCTTTTTTATTATCCATTCAAATTATTTTATGGAGAAATGCCTTCCACCTACTTATATATACTGCAAAAGTAGTGAAAAATACTGAGAAAGTGCAAAGTGTAAGGTAATATTATATTGCAAAAAAATATTTTGAGAATAGCTGAAGATAATTAGTTTATATAAAACAGGCTGTTTTGAACATTAAAATAGCTTATTTTGATGTTCAAAACCTATTATTTTAAAATTCAATAGCGTTGAACATGGATACATGTATATTTATTTATTACCCATATTTTCAGTATTTTCTCATTACTCTATTATCTGTTTTCATTAAAAGTTCGTACCTTTGCAATTAGAAATAATAAAAAAGCAAAAATATGTATCGAAATAAAACTTGTGGAGAACTTCGCTTAACAGATGCGAGCAAGGAAGTTATACTTGCTGGTTGGGTACAACGTACGCGTAAAATGGGAGGTATGACCTTTGTTGATTTACGCGACCGTTACGGCATAACACAATTAGTGTTCAATGAAGCTGAAGATGCTGGTCTTTGCGAAGAGGCTAACAAGCTCGGACGTGAATACTGCATTCAAATTAAGGGTATCGTTAGCGAACGACAGAGCAAGAATAGCAAGATTCCAACAGGCGAAATAGAAATCATTGTAAAGGAATTGAACGTTTTAAGTTCTTCGGTAACGCCTCCATTCACTATTGAGGACAATACAGACGGTGGCGACGACCTTAGAATGAAATACAGATATTTGGATTTGCGTCGTCCTGCGGTACGCAGCAATTTAGAGTTGCGCCACAGAATGACGATTTTGATTCGCAACTTCTTGGATAATTTGAATTTCATCGAAGTTGAAACACCTATTCTTATAGGTTCTACGCCAGAGGGCGCACGCGATTTTGTTGTGCCTTCACGCATGAATCCTGGCCAATTCTATGCACTTCCACAAAGTCCGCAAACATTGAAGCAGTTGTTAATGGTTGCTGGTTTCGACCGTTATTTCCAAATTGCAAAATGTTTCCGTGATGAAGATTTGCGTGCCGACCGCCAACCAGAGTTTACACAAATAGACTGCGAAATGTCTTTTGTAAATCAAGAAGATGTATTGAAGGTCTTTGAAGATATGTCACGCCATTTGTTTAAAGAAATAAGAGGTGTAGAATTGCCTGAAAAGTTAGAACAAATGACTTGGCAAGAGGCAATGAAGCGCTATGGTTCTGATAAGCCTGATATACGTTTTGGCATGGAATTTGTCGAATTGATGGACGACTTGAAGGGTACAAGCGACTTCTCTGTATTCAACGAAGCCAACTACATTGGCGGTATTGTTGTTCCCGGTTGCGCTGACTATAGCCGTAAGCAGTTGAATGAATTAACCGATTTCGTAAAACGTCCACAGGTAGGTGCAAAAGGTTTGGTTTACATCAAGTATGGTGAAAACGGAGAAGCAAAAAGCTCTATTGATAAGTTCTTTACACAAGAGCAATTGCAGAAGGTTAAAGAAACAACTGGTGCTAAAAATGGCGATTTAGTGTTGATTCTTTCGGGCGACCATGTGAACAAAACTCGTGTTCAGTTGTGCGCTTTACGCTTAGAAATGGGCAATCGCCTTGGGTTGCGAGATAAAAATGTATTTAAGTGCCTTTGGATAGTTGATTTCCCATTGTTTGAATGGAGCGATGAAGAACAAAGATTAATGGCTACTCACCACCCATTTACAATGCCTAATCCAGACGATTTGCACCTCTTAGATACTCACCCTGAACAAGTGCGTGCTTTGGCATACGACTTTGTTTGCAATGGCATAGAAGTTGGTGGCGGTTCTATCCGTATTCATGACACCGAGTTGCAAGAAAAAATGTTTGAGGTTCTTGGTTTTACACGCCAACAAGCCGAAGAGCAATTTGGTTTCTTGATGAATGCTTTCCATTATGGCGCACCTCCTCATGCAGGTATTGCTTTTGGTTTGGATCGTTATGTAAGCATTATGGCAGGTTTGGATTCTATTCGTGACGTGATAGCGTTTCCTAAGAATAATAGTGGACGTGATGTAATGCTTGATGCACCATCTAATTTGGCTGACAAGCAATTAGACGAATTGCAAATAAAGTTGGATTTAAAGGTCTAATAAATATTGATTTAAATCAAAAAAACGGCATTTCCCTTTCCTGAGGCTTGCGAAGTTGTCATTTTTTTATTTATAAATTAGTTTCATCAAGATATTTGAAGTATATTTGCAGATATTAATAGCAGTTTGTTATTTTTACTCGAGTAGAAATTAATAATGATGAAAGAAGTTATGGTAGAAAAGAAAACTGTTGCTACAAAAGAAGCAACGAAACGGACAACAACAAAGAAACCTGCGCAAAAGGCTATTGTCTTAGACTTAAGTCCTGAAAATGTAGGATTTAAAGCAGGTGATGTTTACAATACACTTGCCGCTGAGGGGAAAGCACTCTCTGTGTCTGAAATAGCAAAAATAGCAAAAATTAGCTCCGAAGAGGCTTATCTTGGTATTGGGTGGCTCCTGAAAGAAGGAAAAATTCAAAATGAAGACAATAAAATAGCCTTGGCTTAAAATATTTTTAAAAAATAAGAAGGAGTCTATATGAATAATATGGACTCCTTTTTTTATATGAGATTCGAGAAAGATATACTTCTAATTTTAATAGAGGCTGGCGATAATGGATTGTCAGTCAATAAGATTTCACGTCATGTTTTTAATACGCACAATTCGTTTTTTTTACCATTAGATTATGAAAAAGTACATAGCGAAGTGTTGCAATGCTTGCAAAAAATGAGCCGTCGAAGCGAGCCTATGATAGGAAAAGTAAAGAAAGGTGTTTACTATATTAACCCTGCAAATCAGCAAGTAAAGCAGTTAAAGTTAAAATTTATAGACGAAGAGGAGGAAAATCCCATTATTGAAAAACCAAAAGACCAAAGTTTATCCTTATTTGATTAGAAAGAAAGATAATTGCATATCTTGTTTTTTTAATTTTTTATTCGTATATTTGCACCTAAATCTATTAATTGTAAGATTCAAAAAAGTTATGATGCACACAAACAACCATCTTGTGATAATGGCTGGAGGAGTTGGAAGTAGGTTCTGGCCAATGAGTACTGCCGATAAACCCAAACAATTTATTGATGTTCTTGGAGTCGGAAAGTCTTTGATGCAACTTACTTACGACCGTTTTAAAGGTATCATTGAGGCTAAGAATGTGTGGGTAGTAACCAACGAAAATTATTGCGAATTGGTACATGAGCAATTGCCTGATATTCCAAAAGAAAATATTTTGAGCGAACCATGTAGAAGAAATACTGCTCCATGTATTGCCTATGTGAGTTGGAGAATTAAAAAGTCTGACTCAAAAGCTAACATCGTTGTTACACCAAGCGACCACATTGTAACCGACCAAGAGGAGTTTAGACGCGTTATAAATAATTGCTTGAAATTTACAGCAGAAACAGACGCCGTTGTAACATTGGGTATGAAGCCAACAAGACCTGAAACAGGTTACGGATATATACAAGCTGATTTGACAGTTCCATCGGTTCGAAATAAGGAAATCTATCGGGTTGACCAGTTTAGAGAAAAGCCTGATTTGGAAACTGCCGAGAAATATATCAGCATGAAAAACTTTTTTTGGAATGCAGGTATCTTCCTTTGGAATGTTTCTACTATCGTAAATGCTTTTAGAATCTATCAACCAGGTATTGCACGCATCTTTGATAGAGTGGCAGATGTACTTGGTACAGCAGAAGAACAAAAGACAATAGACGAGGTTTACCCTGAATGTGAAAGTATTTCAGTAGACTATGCTATCATGGAAAAGGCTGAAGAAATCTTTGTTTGCCCTGCCGATTTTGGTTGGAGCGACTTAGGCACATGGGGTTCTTTGCATTTACAAACTCAACACGATTTGTATGGCAATGCCGTAATTGGGAAGAATATTCAAATGTACGATAGTAAAAATTGTATTGTGCATGCTACTGACGAGAAAAAAGTAGTGGTTCAAGGACTTGAGGGCTATATTGTAGCAGAAAAAGACGGCATGTTGCTTGTTTGTAAATTAGCTGAAGAACAGCGAATTAAGCAATTCTCAGAGAACGATTAAAATAAAATACAAACTTTATAATACAGTGTCTTAGATAAAGGTAAAACATAGATGAGTAAAAAAATAGCATTGATAACAGGAATTACAGGTCAAGACGGTAGTTATTTGGCTGAGTTCCTTATAGAAAAAGGCTATGAAGTTCATGGACTTCTACGCCGTAGTTCATCTTTCAACACAGGACGAATTGAACATTTGTATTTGGACGAATGGGTGCGCGATATGAAAAAGGAAAGATTGGTCAATCTTCATTGGGCAGATATGACCGATTCTTCATCACTTATTAGAATCATTGGCGAAGTAAAACCTACTGAAATATACAATCTTGCAGCACAAAGCCATGTTAAAGTAAGTTTCGATGTCCCTGAATATACTGCTGATACTGATGCAGTGGGCGTACTTAGATTGTTGGAAGCTGTAAGAATTTGTGGATTAGAAAAGTCATGTAAAATTTATCAAGCATCTACTTCTGAATTGTTTGGTAAAGTGCAAGAAGTGCCACAGAAGGAAACTACGCCTTTTTATCCACGTTCTCCATATTCAGTAGCTAAACTTTATGGCTTTTGGATAATGAAGAATTATCGTGAGTCGTACGGAATGTATTGCTGCAATGGTATTCTCTTTAATCACGAGAGTGAACGAAGAGGCGAGAATTTCGTAACTCGTAAGATTACATTAGCGGCTTGTCGCATTGCTCAAGGCTTGCAAGATAAACTCTATTTGGGCAATCTTGGTGCTCAAAGAGATTGGGGATATGCAAAAGATTATGTAGAATGTATGTGGTTAATTCTCCAGCAAGAGGAACCTGATGACTTTGTTATTGCAACGGGCGAAATGTACACCGTACGTGCTTTCTGTACAGCTGCTTTTAAAGAGGTAGGCATCGAACTTGAATGGAGGGGTGAAGGTATTGACGAAAAAGGTTATAACAAGGACACGGGTGCTGTTCTTGTAGAAGTAGACCCTAAATTTTTCCGTCCAGCAGAGGTGGAACAATTGCTTGGCGACCCAACAAAAGCAAAAACTAAGTTAGGTTGGAATCCAAGAAAAACTTCGTTTGAGCAGTTGGTTAAAATAATGGTTGAGCACGATATGAAGTTTGTTAAGAAACTATATCTTAAGGCTCAATTACCAGAATAATCAACTTTTTGATAGGAAAAATAAGCAGGTAGTTTCTGAAATAGACAGAAATTACCTGTTTTTGATTTTAATTTTTATAGTGCGAATGGAACTTTAATTTTTGCAGATATGAAACGTTTGTTTAGTAAGACTTTTATGAAAATACTTTTCCTTTTATTATTTGCTTTTGTAGCTTTTCCGATATTTGGGAAAGGCTTTCCAAAGGTGATAAAGATTCATTCGCAACATTATTATAAGACCAATGTTCCGAAAGGCAATTATAGTGGACTAACGTGGTTAGGACAAAATCGATATGCAGTGGTATCTGATAAAGCAAAAGAAAGCGGTTTTTACGTTTTTACAATAGACATTGATTCCATTTCGGGTGATATATTGAATATTAAAACGGAAGGATTTTATTCGTCAAAAACACCTAATGCAGACGAAGAAGGGATTGCTTTTCACCCTAATCGCAATACTTTGTTCATTGCAAGAGAGCATGATAATACAATAAAGGAATACGATTTAGCTGGCAATATGACTGGTAATGAATTGAAAATCCCTATGCTATTTAATGTAGCAACAGGTCATTACGGATTTGAATCGCTAGCGTACAATCAAAAAACTCATTTATTTTGGACAACTTCTGAATCTACTTTGCCTTGCGATGGTGTACAAACTGAACCCAAAAGGTTAGTTGAAAATCATTTAAGATTACAATCTTTCAATGATAGTTTACAACCTTTGAACCAATATGCTTATCAAATGGACAAAGGAACGGTTGCAAAAAAAGCAATGAATTACGCTATGGGAGTTTCTGATTTGGTAGCATTAGACGATGGAAAACTAATTGTTTTAGAGCGGGAACTTTATGTCTCACCTTCCAAAATAGGCTCTTTCGTGAAAAATAAACTCTACTGCGTAGACCCTACCATATCGAAAGTAATAAATGAAACCTCACCATTGACAGAACGTACTCCTTATCTTCATAAAGTTTTGCTTACAGAATGGCGTACATCATTAACTCTTTTGCATCAAGATTTTGCTAATTATGAAGGAATTTGCCTTGCTCCTAAATTAACAGATGGTTCACAAGTTTTGTTGCTTTGTGCTGATAGTCAAGACCAATATGGCGGTATTTTGCGTGATTGGTTCAGAACAATTATTATTGACCAATAAGTCAAGTTTTTTTACCAAATAGGGAGGAAGATAAAAAAGAGGGAATGTCGATTTTGACACACCCTCTTTTATAATAGCCACATTAATCTTTCATTATTTTTTCTTTACCCGATGAACGTCTAAAGTTTATCGTTGGTATCCTTCATGTCAATGAATTGGCGATTGTTATCGTAAAATTCATATTGCATGAATGCCAATTTTTGTGATGGAACAACCTTTACACCGAATCCATATTTCATTTGCCACTTGCGTTTGAGTGATATAAATCCCTCGTTAATATAAGCAGCTACGTATGGGTGTACATGTAAATAGAACTTATTAATGCCTATTTTGTTGGTGAGTTGGTCAATTTTACGTTCCAATAAGTCTGTAAATAATAAACTTGAACGTATTTTCCCACTTCCAAAGCATGTTGGGCATTCTTCTGCAACATCTACGTCCATAACAGGGCGTACTCTTTGACGAGTTATTTGCATCAATCCAAACTTGCTTAAAGGCAAAATATTGTGTCGAGCACGGTCTTTTTGCATCGCTTTGCACATACGTTCATAGAGCATTTGACGGTCTTCCGCCAAGTTCATGTCTATGAAATCGACAACAATAATACCACCCATATCTCTTAAACGGAGCTGGCGAGCAATTTCATCAGCTGCGCCAAGGTTGGTGTCAAGTGCGTTTTGTTCCTGTCCTTTCTCCTTTGTTCTGTTTCCACTATTCACATCAACAACGTGCATAGCTTCTGTATGTTCAACGATAATGTAGCAACCATGACCATAATTAATTGTTTTTCCGAAACTTGATTTTATTTGTTTCGTT
Source organism: Prevotella disiens (assembly GCF_900454955.1). Lineage (NCBI taxonomy): Bacteria > Pseudomonadati > Bacteroidota > Bacteroidia > Bacteroidales > Prevotellaceae > Prevotella > Prevotella disiens. Next base: position 1,185,054 of record NZ_UGTL01000001.1, read on the forward strand.
ACGTCAAAGTTGTCGAAAATTGGCAGTTTACCATTATATTTCTTTACTATGTCTGCCTTTTCAGGGGCGATAAGTGAAACATAGCTTTTAACGGCAGTGCAAATTTCCTCGTCGTTCACATAAATATTCTCGTAGGTAGGATTGAAAAGGTCTCTAAGCATGCCTACTGCACGCCCTGTCTCTTCAAATATGAGTTGTGGTCTTTCTTGAGTTTTCTGTACTTTCGTTATGGCTTCATTCCATCTATTGAATAGTACTTTCATCTCAGCATCGAGTTCTGCAACCCTTTTACCCTCTGCTACTGTGCGTACAATTACTCCAAAATTCTTTGGACGTATGCTTTGTATGAGTTGCTTTAGGCGGGCGCGCTCTTCTCCACTTTTAATTTTTGTTGAAACGTTTACTTTATCCCCAAAAGGAATGAGAACTAAGTAGCGGCCTGCAAATGAAATTTCTCCAGTAAGGCGTGGACCTTTGGTTGAAATAGGCTCTTTTACTACTTGCACCATTACCTCTTGACCAACCTCTAATATGTTCTGAATACTGCTATCTTTCTGTAAGATAGGTAATTTGCTGGCCTTTTGTAGTGGGAATAGTCGTTTCCTATCGCTTTGTACCTGCTTGAGATATTTTGCAAAGGAGTTGAACTGACTTCCTAAGTCTAAATAATGAAGAAATGCGTCGCGCTCATAACCTACATCTACGAAACAGGCATTTAAACCTGGCATTAGCTTTTTGACTTTAGCAATGTAGATATTTCCAACCGAAAAATTAGCATCTCTTGGTTCACGTTGGTATTCCACCAATCGTTTATCTTCGAGTAATGCAATCGAAATTTCTTTTGGTTGGGCATCAATAATTATTTCGCTTGTCATTTCTTATTGTGTTTATAAGTACTAACGTACCTATTTAAAAAAAGCGAGACGTGTCGTCGCCCCCTTAGGGTTAGGAGTTGAATGCGATGACATGCCCCGTCTGTTGATAGACTATATTTGTCTTTCTGCCCTTGGGGCTTACTTGCTCTTATGTCTATTCTTTCTTAATCTCTTCTTACGCTTATGCGTAGCCATTTTGTGTCCCTTTTTCTTCTTTCCGTTTGGCATAGCTTTTAAATGTTTAAATTGTTTATATTATTTTGATTCTTACTTTTTCATGTCCTCAATGAATGTTTTCGCAGGCTTGAAACTTGGAAAATCATGTGCAGGAATGGTAATTGTTGTGTTCTTAGAGATATTTCTTGCCGTTTTCTCTGCACGGTGTTTAACGATAAAACTACCGAATCCACGGAGATAAACATTCTCCTTGCTTTTTAACAGACTGTCTTTAATAGCTTCCATGAATGATTCTACTACTGCCGACACGTCTTTTTTTGAAATGCCAGTCGAAGATGCAATCTCATTGATGATATCTGCTTTTGTCATTTTGTTTTTATCTAATAATTATACTTTGAATTCCTACTCTCATCATAACGGAGTGCAAAGATACTCATTTTCAGATAAATACAGAAATGTTTTTGGCTTTTTTTACAAAATCTTTGTGTTTGACTTAATATGTATCTACTTTTTTTGTACCTTTGCCCATACTTTTATATGATAAGGTATTATGAAAATTGCAATTGGAATTGACGTTGGTATTTCTACTACTAAAATAGTTGGAATAAGAGATGGAAAGGTGGTTAGACCATTACGTATTAAAGCTACCGACCCAGTAACATCTCTTTATGGTGCTTTTGGTAAATATCTGTATGATAACAAGATAGAATTAGATGATATTGAAAAAGTTATGATTACAGGAGTTGGCGCAGCCTATATTGATAAGCCTGTTTATGGTTTGTCAACTGAGAAAGCTGATGAGTTTTTAGCTGATGGTTTAGGGGCTCGTTATGAAGCTCAACGCGACCGAATGATTGTTGTTTCAATGGGAACTGGTACTTCGTTAGTGTTGTGTGATGGCGACGATATTCATCATATCGGTGGTATTGGTATTGGTGGCGGAACTTTAAATGGTCTTTCTCGTTTGTTATTAAATACTGATGATATTCAGCAAATATCCGATTTAGCCATGAAAGGCGATATTGGTAGCATTAATCTTCAGATTGGTGATATTTCTTCAAAGCCACTTCCTGGTTTACCAATGAATGCAACAGCCTCTCTCTTTGCTAATGCTCAAGGAACTGCAAGTAGGGAAGACATTGCATTAGGTCTGATTTGCTTAGTATTGCAATCAATTGGTTCGGCTACGATTTTGAGTTCCTTGAATAGTGGTATTAAGGATTTTGTCATGATAGGTAACCTTACCTTGCTTCCTCAATGTAAGGTCTTATTTCCAATGATGGAGCGTCTTTACGATGTTCGATTCATTATACCAAAATATTCTGAATTTTGTACTGCTATTGGAGCAGCCTTGCAATCGGGTGTCAAACTATAATTTTACAACTAAAAGGTATAAAAATAGCCCGCAAAAGTATTAACTTTTATCGGGCTTTCAAGTGTGTGTCATAGCATAGGTTGTTCTTTGTTCTCTTTTATTGTGAGTATCCGTTCAATATTGGAACGTATTATTTTATCATAAAGTGATAGCAAAGATACATAAAAGAAATCAAACACAACCCAAAGAATTACGTTATTTTCAACTTTTTGCGGCAATATGATTATTTTAGGAACTATATTGATTTATTTCAGCTTGTTGTTATTCATCAGTAAAATGACAGCTTCGTCGAGTAACAATGAGTCGTTTTTTCGTGCTAATAAGCAGTCGCCTTGGTATCTTGTTGCCTTTGGAATGATTGGTGCCAGCATTTCGGGTGTAACTTTTGTAAGTGTTCCTGGAATGGTGATAGACCAAAATATGGCTTATGCGCAGACTTGTATAGGTTTTATCTTTGGTTATATCTTGGTCGCTTTTGTACTTTTGCCCATTTATTATCGGCTAAATCTTATAACCATTTATACTTATTTGAAACAACGATTGGGGATAAGAAGTTATAAAACAGGAGCTTCGTTTTTTCTTTTATCGAAATTGACGGGTTCGGCCGTTAAATTTTATGTTGTTTGTATGATATTACAGCGTTTTGTTCTTACTGATTTTAATATTCCTTTCCCTATAACGGTGGTTTCTATGGTGTTGCTTATTTGGCTTTATACCTACAAAGGCGGCATACGGACTTTGGTTTTTACAGATACGTTTCAAACCATTTGCATGTTCCTTGCCCTTCTCCTTATTATATATAATGTGATGACGGCATTGGATTTCAGTATTTCTGAAACTTTCAATCGGATAATTTCCGATAGTCATTCCACTATCTTTGTTTGGGACGATTGGTTTTCTAAGCAAAATTTTTGGAAGCAATTTCTTAGTGGGGTCTTCATTGTTGTGGTAATGACAGGGTTAGACCAAGATATGATGCAAAAGAATTTGACTTGTAAAACATTACGCGATGCTCAAAAAGATATGTGTACATACGGCTTTGCTTTCCTTCCTGTCAATCTTCTTTTCATGTCTTTAGGTATATTATTGATGATGTATTTATCGAAAATGAATGTTCCTTTACCAGCTTCTCCTGACGAATTGATGTTATTACCTGTTGCTGGTGGAATGTTAGGCAGTGGGGTAGAAGTGTTGTTTACGATTGGAGTAGTGGCTGCTTGCTTTTCAACAGCCGACTCAGCTTTAACTTCTTTGACTACAAGCTTTTGTGTTGATATTTGTGAACAACCTAAAAATGAAACTTTGCGTAAGCGAATTCATTTCGCAATGTCAGTTGTATTCATCCTTTTTATTCTTGTTTTCAAAGTTTTCAATTCAACGAGTTTAATAGATGCGGTCTATATTCTTTGTTCTTATACCTATGGTCCACTTTTAGGATTGTTTGCTTTCAGCCTTTTAACACGCCGTTCGGTGAATGATAAATTTGTGCCTTACATCGCCATTGCGAGTCCATTATTATGCTTTGCAATCGATACTTTGTCCATGAAACTATGGAATTATAAGTTTGGGTATGAACTATTGATGCTCAATGGTATTCTTACTTTTGCAGGGTTATACTTGTCTAATATAAAAAGAAAGTAGAATGGTAAGGCATATTGACTTTCCATTCTACTTTCCTTTAATTATTTATTTGCTATTTGCTTATTCTGCGAGCAATTTTTCGATTTCCTTTTCGATGTTTTCCATCTTTTCAGTAGGTTCGAAGCGTGCAACTACTTGTCCTTTCTTGTTGATAAGGAATTTTGTGAAGTTCCATTTTATTTCAGCATTTTCCTTGTAGTTAGGGTCTTGCTCTGAAATAATTTTATCAAGAATTGGTGTTAGTTTGTGGCTTTCGTCCCAACCTGCAAAGCTTTTTTGTTCTTTCAAGAACTTGTATAATGGTTCTGTCTCTTCGCCGTTTACTTTAATCTTCTTAAAGCGTGGGAAATCAGTACCGTATGTAAGTTTGCAGAACTCGTGAATACTTTCGTCTGTACCAGGAGCTTGGTTGTTAAATTGGTTGCAAGGGAAATCAAGCACTTCAAAACCTTTTGCATGATACTTCTTGTAAGTTGCCTCAAGTTGCTCGTATGTTGGTGTAAAACCGCATTTAGTGGCAGTATTTACAATTAATAGTACTTCGTTAGCGAACTCTTTTAAATTTACATCACCGCCTTTTCTGTCCTTGACAGTGAAATCATAAACTGTTTTCATCTTTTAATCTTTTTATTTTAAATGACTATTTTGTATTTATTGCAAAAATACGCATTTAATTTTTAATATGCAAATTCTATTCTCTTAAAAGACTTAAAATATTAGACTCTTTATTTTTATAGGGATTTCCCTATTGCCAAATATAGAAAATACATTTTAGAAGTGCTTTCTATTTTCTAATTTTGCAACAAATAAAAAAATATTAAAGATAAAAGATATGAAACAGATTGCTAAGTATTTTATGGCTCTGACCTTATTGGCAATGCCATTTGCGTTCCAAAGTTGCAGTGAACGCGAGGATATATCAAATTATTACTATTACAATGATCTCGTAACTGAGGCTGTCAATAATTATTGGTATGTTTATCCAGGTGGTACAGATTACGACACCGCTTACAATTGGTTTGTACATTATTATCCAAACGCCACAGCTGCAGAATTTGATGCTTTTATGAATCAAATTAATTTTGGTTATAACAACCAAAAAGGTGACCCTATCATGGAGGAAGTTCAAGTTCTTTCAGGCGAATGGGCTGGTGATATGACGATTGAATTTGATGGAAAAACTGGTCAGAGAGAAGCTCAAACCTTTCATGCTAATATGAAATTCTGGCAATATGCATCGTCTAAGAATTCATTAGGGGGCAATGGACAAGAAGTTGATACCGCTGCCGACGGAAGTACTCAGACATTAGATTTTACATGGTATGTTGATAAAAATGGAGACATCTATATTAAGTATAAATCTGGTACTATTTTTAGAATGAATGCTTCTTCACCTGATAAAGGTTTCCACTTAGGTTATGAAAAAGAAAAGGGCTATGACACTTTCTTTGGCTATGGCATTAGCACCAATACCACCGATGTTTTCTATATTGACTTATCTCGCCAATCTACAAGTGGTGCAAAGGGCAAGATGATTAAGGCTCGCAAATTAGAAAATATAAACGCTGGTAAAGTTTTTGGTCAAGCTGCTGTAAACGAATCAGCTTCACACAAAGCAAAAGCTGTAAGTGGATTGAGAGCAAGATAATAATAACTTCAATACTATAATCTACGAAGACCTCGATTAGGATTTCCTATCGAGGTCTTTTTACGATACTTTTACCCGATTATATTGATTTTATTCTTTATGTTTTATTTCTTTCTGATTAATTTAAACTTGAACATTGTTGCCCATTATTAAATACAAAAGTGGAAGTAAATTCTTTTCGTTTAACCAACTTATAAGAAAATACTTCCACTAAATTTTAGTCTAAGTCGCACTAACGACCAATAACATTGTTCTTTTTGCAATTAATATTCGCTTTTGTCGTCCTTGAGCGTCCACATCTTAAAAGCGTTAATCGCTTCGTTTTGGAGGATAATTTCTGATGGCTTTTTGCGATATTGTGGTTCAATAGCGATTTCTTCATAAATAAAATCATCATCGAAACCAATTTTTCCTGCGTCTTTGCGGTCGTTAGCGTAGTAAATTTTTTCTAAATGCGCCCAATAAATTGCACCAAAACACATTGGGCATGGTTCGCATGAAGTATAGATTACGCACCCTTTAAGGTCGAAAGTACCTAATTTTTCGCATGCTTTGCGAATGGTACATACTTCTGCATGGGCGGTAGGGTCGTTGTCTATGGTTACCCTGTTGCTGCCTTCGGCAATGATTTCTCCATCTTTGGCAATGACAGCACCAAAAGGTCCACCACCATTTCTTACGCTGTTTTCCGAGAGTTCTATGGCTCTACGCATTAATTCTTCGTTTGTCATGATTATCAATCTTTATATTTTATTTTTTTGTTGCGTCTAAAATTACTTGTTTTTTGTTGCTGTTTCAAAAAGGTCTTTGTACAATTTGTCGAATATTATTTTTAATTTTGTTGGTTGGGTCAATATTTCACGAATATATTCTAACTTCTTTGCGTTAGGAGAGTTAGGAATCCAAAGTCGAATATACCCGCTTCTGCCATATTTTTCTTTGATATGTTCATAGAAACGTTGCCATTGTTCTTCCTCGTTTTTCTCTGGATAGTTTTCCAAACCAAACATGACGGTACGCGCAAAGACTACTTCAGGGTCTAATTCTCGGTCGGCTTCGGCTACTATTTTCCCATAAATACTGCGTGGGGCACGCGAACTGCTGGCTCTATGATCTTCCACTGCTTCCTTCATAATGGTGATTTGGTCGGGCGAAAACCATTTCTTTAGTCGTGCATCAGCGGTAAGAATTTTCCCACTTGTTATGTGGTGAATGGCACGAGGTCCCTCCATTCCGAGGTCATGGTAGGCTGCTGCCACATAAACCATGTTACTATCGGCTCCCGTAGCGGGTATAAGTTCCAAAGCATTCTTTATGACACGCTGCACATGACCTAAGCCATGCGAACGTCCAAAAGCATTATATCGTGGTAGAATTTGTTGTTCTACAAATTCCATTAAATCCAAATCTACTCTGTTATCCATATTTTATAACTTAATGAGGAGTATTCCAATTGTTGCTAATAGTCCGAAAACAAACATATTGCGTGCTGTTAGTCCTAAAACTTTATTCAATTCTTTTCCGTGCTTTATCCTTTTCATTTCCGTGAATGCCTTTTGGTGGAGGAAGAGATAAAAGAAGAGTAAAGTGAGGCTTAATGTTTTCATGCTTGAATAGGAAAAAATAAAAACCGAATCCATGAGCAATAAACCTAAAAAGCCTAACCAATGATAAAGTTGTTCGGCACGTTTTTCACCAATTCTCACGATAAGCGTGTTTTTATTGGCTTGTTTGTCGTTCTCACGGTCGCGGTAATTGTTTACAACCAATAGGGTATCAATTACCAAACCAGATGCAAGCGATGCAACAAATACCTGCCATGTAATGGTTTGCAAACCCTTTGGCAGAATGACATAATAGGTAAGACATACGGGAACAATGCCAAAAAAGACAAGTACGAGTAAGTCGCCTAAGCCCAAATAAGAAAGTTTTGTGGTGTAAAGGAAGCAAAAAGCAACGCAAAGTAATCCTATTAAAATCATTTCCCAGCCACCATAATATATAAGAGGTAGTCCATTTATACATGCAAGTAGGGTAGTTGCGATTAATCCTTTGCGCATTGCAGGTAAAGTAATCCACCCTTCACTGCATGCACGGCGAGGCCCTAAACGTGTTTCACTATCATCGTTGCCCTTCAAGCAATCAAAATAATCGTTTACAAAGTTGGCATCTATCTGCATGATAAAGGCAAAAAGAACACACAATAGGGCAGGGATTATCTGAAAATTCTCCCAACTTAAATCCTTAAAAGCAAAGGCAATACCTATCATTACAGGTACGCTTGCGCCAGTAAGTGTCTTTGGTCGAGCTGCGAGAACCCATGCGTTAAGCGAATTTGTCTTAACGTTTTGCTCCATCTTCGATAGTATATCTTCTTTTTCCGACATGCTTTTTCAGTTTTCTTTCTTGTTAATTAAAGAAATTCCAACTCAATCCGAAACGTATAATACGCTCATTTAAAGGGTAATGTGGCACAAAAAAGTAGTTACCACCGCTACTACTATTCACATGCGACATCATAATGAAGAAGCGTGTATGCTGTAAATTGAAGTTGGCATAAGCGTTCAGTACAGGATAATTACCTATTTTAGTGCGACTTGCTTCGTTTTCTTGAATGCCAAATGCGCCCATACCTGGGATATATTCTGGTGCATTGTATTTTGTAAAATACCTTGCATCAACACCCAAATCACAATCTAACACACGAGCAATCTTAAATCGCATAAAGAAATTACTGTAAATGTTGAGCGTTGGGGTAGGGAATACATTTTCATTGCTTGACTTTTGGAATGTTAATACATTTTGCCAATTGAAAATACCAAAGCGTAAATCCTGTTGGAGTTGTAATGTTAGCAAACTAATCGCATCTGAATGTTGGCGAACATTGACTTGTTGCTTGGTGATGAGATAGTTTTTTTCTTGTAATGTTCTATCGTTTTGTACCCCAAAATAGGTGTAATTTTTCAACATATCATAGCCAATGCGTAATTTTGTCTTGGTCTTCTGCCATGAGAGTTCGCCCAAAATACGCGAGTGGATTTGCTTTTCGAGCGTGTTGTCCCACCAATAATGACGTGAATGGAAGTTTTCCATGTAATAAGATGGGTTAGAACGATGGAAAAAAGCAGTTGCAGCCAACTGAACAGTATCACCAAAGAGTGGGAAATTTAAATCTGCTTTACCGTCAATATGCAGTTGTCCTGCCTTGTTTCCTACCAACCACGTTTCGGCAGTAATATTATAATGTAAGGTGTTTCCATTGGTTTTTAAAAGTTGTCCACCAATGGAAATATCATTTTTATTCACTTTTTCGTAACCACCAAATAGAGGTGTCGCTGTTGGAGGTGTAGAATTAAGTAGTGTAGGTAACTCGTAATGGCGCAATTCATGAGAAATAAAGGCTTTCAACCCTGCTTTTGCCCACTTGTTAAACCCTTCTAACAATGCTATAGCAAAGGTATTTTTTAGCGAAAAATGCTTTGTCTGGTCGTAGATAGAATCGTTTGCAGTAGCGGTATTGGTGTAATAATTATTCAAATAGTAACCCTCTGGAGTTTCGTATGCTTGATAAATGCGTCTATAGTTATCAAATCTGAATGAATGAATGAAACTCGTTACAGGCACATATTCGTCTTTTACCCATTGCTCATCAGCTTCGTTTTTAGCAGTTTCTTGTGCGTTAGGGTAGAGAATATCTGTATTTTTAGTTTTTTCTTTGGGGGCAACTTTATCTACAATATGCGCATCGTCAGGACGACCTTGCGCCTTCATGTTTTTATTGAACATCTCTTCATCAAATTCTTCTCCGTTTTCCTCTGCTTTTTTCATTGCTTTTTGTCTTGCTTCGTCCTCTTTTTTCGACTGAGCCGACTTTATTGCAAACTTTTTAGCTTCGATTTCTTCCTTTGTCATAGGCACTTTTCTGAAAAATCCGAGGCTATATTTATGATTGAAAAAGATGTGTTGGTTGTCGTTTCTATTCCAATTTTTATTCAGCGTCATTGGAATTTCGTTGGTACTAAATGTCTCATTGAAGATTTCTGGATTGGTGATATAGGCATCATTTGTAATGCCTCCATTTTCTGCAACCTTCTGATGATTGAGCGAAAATAATAAATGTGCTTGATACCTTTCTCCTGTATAACTACCCCAAATAGAGTAATTGATGTGCGAGGTATTTTGATTGGTGTAGTAACCACGCCCATATAGATAGTTGAATTTAAAGCCAAATCCCCAACGTTTGCCTGCATTTACTGCAAAAAGTGCTTTGAATTGGTCTTCGCCATTGGTTCTATTGCCTGCTGTGCTATACGAAAGATTTGTAATAGGCGACAATGTTGAAGTGAAATGAAATTGAGAAGGCTCCACAATAAACCCATTGTAGGGGTTGATAAATATAAATTCCTCCCCACTTTTTCTATCAATAAAAATACGATTTTGGCGTGGTGAACCTAAATTTCCTAACGCATTATATTCGCCTCGCAGTCCTGTATTGAAGATACTATTCATGAATAACTCTGACAAAGTATCTGGTACAACAGCTTTTTTGTCGCCAAATCTATCGTCAACCGTCCACACTTTCATGCCACGAGGTATTTCTTTATGCTGACTTTGGATAGAGTCTGAGCGACCAAAATTTCCATTTGTACCTAATTTCTTAGCACCAAAAGTTCCATCGTCAGAAAAAGGATCTATTATTTGTGCCTGTGTAGTAGTGCTAAATATTAATAACGTGAAAATGAGCGAGATGTATCTTTTCATTTGTGAAATAGTCGAAGAGCCGATTCTGCGAATTTAAAGACCATTGATACCAAAATAATGATGATACCAGTTTGCTGATTATCCATTGCAAAATAGAAGATAAGTCCAACGATTGCACCAATCATAAAAATGATATTTAGCACTTGGCGTATCATGGAACGTTCACTTTTATTATTGTGAAGCGGTTGTCTGTGATGAGGGGGGCGTGCGCTGCTATTTTTTATTTCTTCAGTCATAATTCTTATTTCAATAATTACTTAACACATTTTCCGAACAAAGGTACAAAAAAATAGAGTATTACAGATGTTTTACCAATCTTTTAACGTTTATGGCAATGAGGTCGGAAAAATAAAACCTATTGTTTTGAGATGAAAAAGGGCATGTTTTTCACTCCAAAATAGGCTCTTTTGAAAAAAAAATAATTTGCTTGATTTTTTGTAGATAAATTACTAAAATATGTTTGTTAGAAAAATATTACTTTTATCCGACTTATTCTTTTGTTTCTAATTCAGCTTGCAAACGTAATATTTCATCACGATATTGTGCAGCTTGTAAGAAATCAAGATTTTTAGCAGCCTCTTGCATGAGCAATGTTGTGTTTTGAATGCTCTTTTCCAATTGTGCTTTTGTCATTTTCATCACAATAGGGTCGGCTACTATGCTGGTTTCAAATGTTGGTTCACTGTAAGCTTGCGGTGCTTTAGCCTTATTGATAGGTACAATCGTAGCCGAATTTTCACTCGAAGGCAAGGTGTCTTTGATAGTTCTTACAATTTGCGTAGGTGTGATATGATTTTCTTCGTTATACTTTAATTGCTTTTCACGACGGCGTGCTGTTTCGTCAATCGTCTTTTGCATGCTGTCAGTAATTTTGTCGGCATACATAATTACACGTCCATTTACATTGCGTGCAGCACGTCCAGCCGTCTGTGTTAAACTTCTATGACTGCGCAAAAAACCTTCCTTGTCAGCATCTAAAATCGCTACCAAAGAAACTTCGGGTAAGTCTAATCCTTCACGAAGAAGGTTTACTCCAACCAATACATCGTAAATACCTATGCGAAAGTCGTTTATAATCTTTACACGGTCTAAACTTGCTACGTCGCTATGGATATAAGTGGTACGCACTTCATGGTTCAGCAAATACTCTGTCAGTTCCTCTGCCATACGCTTTGTCAGCGTGGTAACAAGTACTCGCTCATCTTTTTCAGCACGAATAAGTATTTCTTCCATTAAGTCGTCAATCTGATTTTCAGACGGACGTACTTCTATTTCAGGGTCAAGCAACCCCGTTGGGCGGATAAGTTGTTCTACTACAACACCTTCAGCCTCCTCTAATTCAAAGTTTGCAGGGGTAGCTGAAACGTAAATAATTTGGTTGATAAGACTATGAAATTCCTCAAAACGTAATGGACGATTATCGAAAGCCGCGGGAAGACGAAAACCAAATTCTACCAAATTTTTCTTTCTTGCACGGTCGCCACCATACATGGCAGATATTTGTGGCACACTAACATGACTTTCATCAATCATTATGAGGTTATCACTTGGGAAGAAATCTAACAAACAATAGGGACGTTGACCAGCTTCACGACCATCAAAATAGCGAGAATAGTTTTCGATTCCAGAGCAATGTCCCAGCTCTTTTATCATTTCCATATCATATTCTACACGTTCCTTAATGCGTTGAGCTTTAATGTTATCACCAATTTCGTTAAAGAAATCAATTTGCAATCTTAGGTCGTCTTGTATTTGTCGGATAGCACCTTCGGTTTGTTCTTTCGTTGTAACAAAAAGATTGGCAGGGTAAATCTCGTATGCTTCAAATGTACCCAAACGATGATAGGAAACAGAATCAACCTCTTCAATGGCATCAATTTCATCGTCCCACCAAGTAATGCGCAAAATATTATCACTATAAGCCATGGCAATATCCACCGTATCGCCCTTTACACGGAAGTTTCCACGCTGCAAATCAATATCATTTCGAACATAAAGCGCATTGATGAGCCGCCTTAAAAATTCGTTTCGGTCAATAATCTGCCCCTTTTTGAGTCGTATGACACTATCTTTCATCGCCACAGGACCGCCCATACCATAAAGACACGATACGGAAGACACGACAACAACGTCCTTTCGCCCTGATAATAAGGAAGAAACAGCCGAAAGACGGAGCTTGTCAATTTCGTCATTGATAGCCAAATCCTTTTCAATATAAGTGTCGGTGGTGGGCATGTAAGCCTCAGGCTGATAATAATCGTAGTATGAAACGTAATATTCTACCGCATTATGAGGAAAAAATCCTTTCATTTCCTCATACAATTGCGCTGCCAAAGTCTTGTTATGCGATAAAATGAGCGTGGGCTTTCCTACATTGGCAATAACATTTGCCATTGTAAAAGTTTTGCCAGACCCCGTTACGCCTAAAAGAACTTGACTTTTGTCGCCACGTTCTATACCTTCCGTTAATTGTCTAATTGCTTCTGGTTGGTCGCCTGTTGGCTTATATTTCGATGTTAATTCAAATTCCATTTTCTATGTACAAAGTTAGGAAAAAAGAGCGGATAAATCACTATAAAAACTATTTTTTGCTAAAAATACTATAGTAGCTTTGTTTAATTAACGAATTATGTGTAACTTTGCAATTCAAAGTGAATTTATGAAGAAGAATATTCTTATTACATTTGTTGCAACATTACTTTTTACAAGTTGCGCACATGAATATAACCAAGTATTTAAAAGTACTGATTACACCTACAAGTACGAATATGCAAAAGAGTGTTTCGCAAACGGAAAATACTCCTTTGCAATTCCATTATTACAAGATGTAGTTACCATACAAAAAGGTACCGATAACGCTGAAGAATGCCTTTATATGCTTGCAATGTCGGAATTTGGCATGCGAGATTATGAAGCTGCTTCAGAAACCTTCAAGAAATATTTTCAAACTTATCCGCATGGAATATACGCAGAAATGGCTTCGTTTTACATCGGACAAAGTCTGTATGAAGGAACACCAGAAGCACGTTTAGACCAAACACCTACTGTGGCTGCAATTGCCGCATTCCAAGATTATTTGGATTTGTATCCTAATGGCAAAATGAAGAGTACAGCGCAACAAAGACTCTTTGCTTTGCAAGATAAACTTATTCGCAAAGAATATTTGAATGCTAAGTTATATTATAATCTTGGCTCTTATTTTGGCAACTGCGGCAACGATGGCGGCAACAATTATGAGGCTTGTATCATTACAGCACAAAGTGCTTTAAACGATTTCCCTTATTCTTCATTGCGTGAAGATTTTGCAATTCTCGTGATGAAAGGTAAGTTTGAATTAGCACAAATGAGTGTTGAGGAAAAGAAATTGCAACGTTATCAAGATGCAGAAGACGAATGTTATGGTTTTATCAACGAGTATCCTGATTCGAAAGAACGTGCAACAGCTGAAAAATACATTGAAAAATGTAAAGAATTTGAGGCAAAAAATAAGAAATAGAATATTAAATATATAAACATATAATGGATTACAAGAAGTCAAAATCACCTGTAAACACAGTGACCCGTGATGTGGTAGAACTTTGGAAAGGAACAAACAACATCTACGAAAGTGTTGCTATCATCGCAAAACGTGCTAATCAAATTTCAATTGAGATTAAGCAAGACCTCAGTAAGAAACTTGCAGAGTTTGCTTCTTATAGCGACTCTTTGGAGGAAGTATTTGAAAATCGTGAACAAATAGAGATTAGCCGTTATTACGAGAAACTTCCAAAACCAGTATTGTTGGCAACGCAAGAATTTTTGGACGGTAATATTTATTGGCGCGACCCATCTAAAGACGGAGTAGAAGAGGAAGAATATAACATATGATACAGAGGAAACAAACAATTTTCCTTTTCTTATCATTCATCATTATTCTCTTATGTCTTTGCTTCCCAATTGGTTGGTTAGAATCCAAAGGTATGGGAACACCAAGCAACATGACAAATTTGTGGATAGAAGGGGCGAATGAAGCAAAAGATTTTAAAGTTTGGCCATTGTTTGCTATTCTTTTACTTTCGTTACCTTGCCATTTATTCACGATATTCGACTATAAGAATAGGAAACGACAGATTAAAAGTTGTGGATTTTACATGATTCTGAACATTATTTGGTATGGTGCATACATCGCAATGACGCAAATAATGTTGAAAGATATAACTTTCCATTTTTCTTATGCAGCATGTTTACCGTTAGTTTCGCTTATTCTCTTGTTCTTATCACGACAAGCGATTAAGGCTGATGAGGCATTGGTAAGAGCAGCTGATAGAATAAGATAAAAGAAAAATATCTGGAAAAGAGCTTATTACAAAATTTGTAGTGAGCTCTTTTTATATGTCGAAATCCCTCAAAACGCTATTAAATTGAAAAGCTGTGTGGGCTTTGCATTTTTATCAATAAAAGTAAGTAGTGGGAAATAGTTGTATTTCGCCTTATGATGCCACTCTTTCTCGAGAAATTTAGGTAAAAAGAAAAGCCTTACTCATTGTTAAACCTTTTTAAGGTAATGAGTAAGGCTTTTTAAATGAGATTTGTTTTTTATTTCTTTCCTAAATTACTCAACCATTTTAATGGCTTTTTGATGAGTTTTTTAAGTCTGCTTTCTTCTTTTTTCGGCTTTGGGAAGTATTCGCTCATATCATATTTGCTACTACGTTGCGTATCATTTGCCTCAAACGATGGTTGCTTTTTCTTTTTTGGACGCTTCTTTTTAGGTTTATTATTAGTGGTTTCTGCAACCGTTTGTGGTTGTTTTTTATCGGTTTTAGAGTCCTTGTTATCTTTTTGAACTCTGTTTTGTCTTTTCTTAGGAGTCTGTTTATCAGTCGTTTCTACAACTTCTCCGTTAAAATTGGTAGGACGTTGCTTGCGATTATTATTCTTTTTATAGCTTTTTGCAGGTTCATTCTTTCCGTCCTGTACCTTTTTAGTCTTTACATCTTGCTTTTTCGTTTCATTGGTAGCAGTAGGCTGATTATTGTTTCTGCGGTTATTGCGTACTTTCTTATCCTTATGACTTTGTTGGTCGCGGTCTTTTCTACGGCGCGATTTGGCAGAAGTTTTACGGCGTTCTTTATTTCTACTTACATAGTCAAGTCCTTCGCCTAACCCTTCTGGGAGTTCAGCCTTCTCAACTTCTTTTTCTAAGAAATTTTCTATCTGTTGAAAATAGTAAATATCATCTTCATTAACGAAAGTAATAGCAGAACCTTTGCGGTCAGCACGGGCTGTACGACCAATTCTGTGTACATAATCTTCGGCATCGTGCGGCACATCGTAGTTAATAACCATGGCAATATCGTCAATATCAATGCCACGAGCCAATATATCGGTCGCTACCAACACGTCAATTTGTCCGCTTTTAAACTTGAACATCATCTCATCGCGTTCGGCTTGTGCTAAGTCTGAGTGCATTTGACCACAATTAATCTTCTTCTGATTGAGGGATAAAGCAATTTGTTTTACCTTTTGTTTTGAACCAGAGAAGATAATGACACGTTGCAAATTGCCTGCTTTGAAAATGTCTTTAATGATTCCCATTTTCTGGGTTTCATGGCAAACGTATGCCAATTGATGAATCTTTTCAGCAGGTTTGCTTACTGCGAGTTTTATGACTGATGGGTTGGTGAGCAAAGTTTGTGCTAAATCTTCAATTTTCTTTGGCATGGTAGCCGAGAACATAATGGTTTGGCACGTTTTGGGGAGATTCTTTTGGATAGTCATAATGTCTTCCGAAAATCCCATATCCAACATTCTGTCAGCCTCATCAAGTATAAAGAAACTCACTTTCGATAGGTCTACATTGCCCAATGACATGTGCGAAATGAATCTTCCAGGGGTTGCGATGACGAGGTTGGCACCCAATGAGAGGCTTTTTAATTCTTGGTCGTAACGATTTCCATCGTTTCCGCCATAGACAGCCACGCATGAAACGCCATTAAGATAGTATGAAAAGCCTTGTATTGCTTGGTCAATTTGTTGTGCCAACTCGCGGGTTGGCGACATTATCAAACAGTTAATTGCATCTTCTGGATAGCCTCCGTCAGCCAATTTTGATAAGACTGGCAATAGATAAGCAGCTGTTTTTCCTGTTCCTGTTTGTGCTACACCCAATACATCTTTACCTTTTAATATTTCAGGAATACAATTTTCTTGGATGGGTGTGCATTTCTCGAAGCGCATATCATAGAGTGCATCGAGTATATCGTCATTTAAATCTAAACTTTCAAAATTCATATTTTATTGTTTTTGCCCTTCTCACAAAGGGTTATTTATATTTTCTTTTTAATTAATTTGGTGCTTTACGATAACAAAAATAAGCTATTGCTGCAAAAATAATGTTGGGAATCCACGCTGCCAACATTGGTGAAGCATTTGTATTAATGGCAAAGGTGGAAGAAATGGCTTGCAATAAAATGTAGCTGACACTTAAAGCCAACCCAATACCAAGATACATACCCATTCCGCCTTTGCGTTTACGTGACGAAAGCGATAATCCTATGATAGTAAGTATGAAAGAAGAGAACGACATGGCTATTCTCTTGTGAAATTCGACTTCATATTGAATTACATTTTTCGAGCCGCGACTGGTCTGTTTGGATATGTAATCTAATAGTTGGGACGATGTAAATTCCTCTTGCTGACCGTCAAAATAGATAAGGTCGGTAGGTTCCATGAGGATAACCGTATCCATTTCTGCTCCTGTTGTGATGTGTTCTTTCAAACCTTTTAACTTCCTTATTTTCCAATTTGTTACTTTCCAATGAAACTTTGAATCAGCAATTGTGTCGTATTGAATTTCAGTTGCAGTCAGATGGTCTACTAATTTTTTTCCTTCAAACCTATCTAATGAGAAGCCATAACCTCGCTTGTATGTATTATCGTAATGCTGAATGTACGCAACGGTGTTCTTGGCAACCTTTAATTGTATATTTTCGCCCGTTGTATTCTTCTTATCATTACGATACAGTGCATTGAAATTTTGGCGAATCACTGTGCCATGCGGAATAACTGAGCTATTTAAATAGTAAGTAACCCCCGCTATCAGAATGCAAGAAATCATGTATGGGCGCATCAATCTGTTGAAAGAAATGCCTGCTGCTAGCATTGAAATGATTTCGGAGTCGCCAGCTAATTTTGATGTAAAGAAGATGACAGCAATGAAAACAAACAATGGCGAGAAAAGATTCGAGTAATATGGAATGAAGTTCGCATAGTTATCAAAGATAATTGCACGCCAAGGAGCATGATACTGTGTAAACTTTGAGAGGTTTTCGTTGAAATCGAAGACGATAGCAATGGAAATAATAAGAACGATAGAGAAGATATAAGTACCAATAAATTTCTTTATGATGTACCAATCTAATAATCCGACAATATGTTTTGGGTGTAAATGATGAAAGTTATTAGCTAACCAACGCAAAACATTCATTGCTGTTTGAAGAAACTGATGCCCACGGAGGGACTTCAGTTTATCGGTTGCAATGGCTTTATATTTGTCGAATTTCTCTTTCATATTTTGTCTTACAGTCTGCGTCCTAACTTTTCTATAATGGAAGCCTTCCACGTTACAAAGTCGCCTTGTTTTATGTGCTTGCGTGCATCGGTAACCAATCGCAAATAGAACGCTATGTTGTGAATGCTTGCAATTTGCATTGCCAACAATTCTCCTGCTTTAAACAAGTGGTGAAGGTAGGCTTTCGACGTGATGACGTCAATATCGCAGCCGTCAGCATCGACTGGCGAGAAGTCTTTTTCCCACTTTTTATTGCGCATATTCATGGTACCTTCGTAGGTGAAAAGCATTGCGTTTCGACCATTACGGGTAGGCATTACGCAGTCGAACATATCAACTCCACGTTCAATTCCTTCGAGAATGTTTTGTGGTGTACCAACTCCCATGAGGTAGCGAGGTTTGTCTTTTGGCAAAATGGCATTGACATGTTCAATCATTTCGTACATTACCTCTGTTGGTTCGCCTACTGCCAAACCGCCAATGGCGTTTCCGTCAGCTCCCTTGTCGGCTACAAATTTAGCTGCTTCGGTGCGTAAATCTTTGTAGGTGCAACCTTGAACGATAGGGAAGAGGCTCTGCTTGTAGCCATAGAGTGGTTCTGTCTCGTTGAAACGTTTGATACAGCGGTCTAACCAACGTTGGGTTAGCCCTAAACTGCGCTTCGAATACTCATAGTCGCTGTTGCCTGGAGGACATTCGTCGAACGCCATAATAATATCGGCACCGATTACACGTTGCGTATCCATAACGTTTTCAGGCGTAAAGATATGCTTTGAACCGTCAATATGGCTTCTGAATTGGCAACCTTCTTCCGATAATTTGCGAATACCTGTCAAAGAAAATACTTGAAAACCACCAGAATCGGTGAGAATAGGGCGGTTCCAACCATTAAATTTATGAAGTCCGCCTGCTGCTTTGAGTACTTCTAATCCTGGGCGAAGGTATAAATGATAGGTGTTGCCAAGAATGATTTGGGCTTTAACCTGTTCTACTAATTCAGAAAAGTGTACACCTTTTACGGTGCCAGCCGTTCCCACGGGCATAAAGATAGGTGTCTTTATTTGTCCGTGGTCGGTTGTTATAATACCTGTTCTTGCATCGCTTGCATTGTCAGTGCATTGAAGTTCAAATGTCATTCTTTAGTTGTTTTTATTGTTTTCTTCTGTGATGGTAAAGTCGATTGGATTTTTTACCATTTGGTCGGTTAAAGCAAAATCCCATACTTCTTGAATGTTTTCAACGTAATGGAACTCAACTCCCTTGCGATACTTCTCTGGAATTTCTTCGATATTCTTTTTATTGTCCTTACACATTATAATATCGGTGATTCCAGCACGCTTAGCGGCAAGAATTTTTTCTTTGATACCACCTACTGGAAGCACTTTTCCACGCAATGTTATTTCGCCCGTCATGGCAGTATTCTTTCTAACTTTGCGCTGAGTCAGTGCCGAAGCGATACTCGTTGCAATGGTAATACCTGCTGAAGGTCCGTCCTTTGGTGTTGCTCCTTCTGGCACATGGATATGAATGTTCCATTGGTCGAAAATACGATAATCCACGTTTAGTCTGTCAATATGTGCTTTAACGTATTCGAGCGCGATTACTGCCGATTCCTTCATGACATCTCCAAGGTTACCTGTCAGTGTGAGCTTCCCAGCTTTTCCTTTTGATAATGAAGTTTCGATAAACAGAATTTCGCCTCCTACACTTGTCCATGCCAATCCTGTTACCACGCCTGCATAGTCGTTGCCTTGGTAAATGTCGCGATAGAAAGGTGGGTTGCCGAGTAGTTGTTCCAACTTTGTTGGGTCTACACTTTCGTATGCTAATTCGTTGTCAACGGCTTGCTTGTAAGCTAATTTGCGCAATAGCTTATTGATTTGCTTTTCCAATTGGCGCACACCGCTCTCACGGGTATAACTTTCGATGAGTTTTTCGAACGCCGCTTTGGTGAATTTAAACTTAGGGTGTGTGATGTCCAACCCTGTGTTTGATAGTTCTTTTGGAAGCAAATGGCGTTTTGCAATTTCTACTTTCTCTTCAGTTATGTAGCCCGAAACCTCGATTAACTCCATACGGTCGAGCAATGGCTTTGGAATAGCGTTTATATCGTTTGCCGTTGCCACAAATAACACCTTTGAAAGGTCGTAGTCCATGTCCAAATAATTGTCATGGAAAGCAAAGTTTTGCTCTGGGTCGAGTACTTCTAATAGGGCAGAAGCTGGGTCGCCATTGATGGTGTTTTGAGTTACTTTGTCGATTTCATCGAGAATAAACACTGGGTTTGACGAACCAGCCTTTTGTATATTCTTGATAATTCTACCAGGCATTGCACCGATATAGGTACGTCTATGACCACGAATTTCTGATTCGTCGTGCAGACCACCTAACGACATACGAACGTATTTACGTTTCATTGATTCGGCAATGCTCTTGCCCAAACTTGTTTTTCCAACTCCAGGAGGGCCGTATAAACAGAGGATAGGCGATTTCAAACTGCCTTTCAATTTGAGGACAGCCATGTATTCAAGGATACGTTCCTTTACTTTTTCCATGCCGTAGTGGTCGCTATTGAGGACACGTTCGGCACGTTTGAGGTCTAAATCGTCCTTTGTAAATTCATTCCAAGGAAGGTTTACCATGGTCTGCAAATAGTTGATTTGCACACTATAATCAGGGCTTTGTGGGTTGAGATTGTTCAACTTGTCAAATTCCTTTTGGAAAATCTTTTGCGTATCCTCAGTCCACTTTTTCTTTTTCGCTTTGTCTAAGAGTTCTTTTCTCTCTGGAGTTGATTCTCCGTCGCCCAATTCCTCTTGAATGTTCTTGATTTGTTGGTGTAAGAAATATTCTCTTTGCTGTTCGTCCAAGTCTTCTCTTGTCTTTGAACGTATATTTTGACGAAGGTGTTGAAACTGTATTTCTCTGTTCAACGTCTTCATGAGCCTGAACAAACGGTCTTTCAAAGTTTCTTCTTCGAGAAGATATATTTTGTCGACAACGCTGAAAGGCATGTTTGCACAAACATAATTGATTGACACAATAGGGTTTGCTATGTTGTCAAGTGCAAACTGTGAGTCGTCAGGAATTTCATCGCTACCTTGAATATACTCCTTTGCTGTCATTTTCATATCATTGACAGCAGTTATAAACTCATAGTCATTCAAATCTGCTTGTGCATCAGGATCAGCGTGAGTAAGCCCTATCATATAGGGAGAATTTTTGGTTATCTTGTCTAATTTACAACGTCCCAAACCTTGAAGAATAGCCGTTCTATTTTCTCCATGCGTATTTCCTGGCATATCGAAAGCACGAACGAGGCGTGCATAAATACCAGTACGATATAAATCTTTCTCTTTAGGGTCATCAACATTGCCGTCTTTCTGACTGAATACTGCAAAAATTGTGTTAGGGTGTTTCTCTAAAAATTCTACTAACTTTAGAGTTGCCTTACGTCCTACTAATACAGGCATTAAAACACCTGGAAACATCACAAGGTTGCGCGTTACAAATACAGGCACATCGCCTTCTACTTTTACATCAAAATCAGGAAGGTCGCCTTCGTAGTCAGCAAACATTTGTATCGAATTATTTTGTTTCATCAAAATTTCATTATTTCTTTTAACGTGCAAAATTACAAAATAAAACTGAATCTTGGCAATAAATGCCTTAGCATAAATCTTAATAATGCCTAACAAATTAGGTTTTAGGTTGATTCAAATCATTTTTTGTGATGATGTTGGTATTTTTCTTTAATATATTTAGGGTCTGCTGAATTATTATCTCTTCACAGACAGAGGGTAGCAGACGTAGCCCCTCATAGTGACGATAATGATGAAAAACCGCCAGATTTCGGTCAGGGCAAGACAAAGTTCCTTGAGGAACTTCATCACGTTTTTAACGAAGTAGCACATTCCTGTCCAGCATCGTGCTGTATCTGGAAGCTTGGCTCTTATGTCATTGGCTCGATAGATTCTCTTGCCAGTACCGAATGAGCATTCGATTTCATTGCGTTCCCCGATGGCTTTGGCCATTCTGGATTTCATCTCATCTGAAGGAGGATCCTTCGGTGGTCGCCCTAACGGTTTGCAGTATGAATGGATTTCAAAATCCTCAAGTATATCTCGGTTTGACCTGTTCAGGTAAATCTTATCCGCAAGGATGGTGGCCGGAAGGTAGCCGAAGCGTTCTTTGAAAAGTTGAATCTGTAGCAAGAGATCCTGGCTCTCGTTGTAGGCATCCCAGCTGTGGTGGTCGATGAACGTATAGCCCTCGACTATGCTTGCACCTATCTTGGCCCCGAACTCAGTCCTTGCCTTAGCCTTTCCACGGACAATGGCACGGACGTGTGGCTGAAAGATGCTCAGTATGCGGTCTGCACAAGTATGAGTCTTTGACCTGTACATCTCCTCCTGCTGATGGTACATCGTGAGGATTGCAGTCAAGGTGCGTTTCTCATATAGGAATAGGCTCTCGTAGTACGTCTTGTTCTTTGCAAGCAAGTCCATTAAGATGCGGATGTCCTTGCGCAAGTAGTTGAGCATCACCCCGATAGTATCACGCACCATCTTGCCTTTCTTCTTGGCTTTCTTGACAAGCTGAAGGTATGCCTGACGTGCATGCTTGTAGTTCGTGCGTGGCTTGTGCAGCTCAAACATCTCGCACACCTTTATAATATAGTCGGTAACCTTGCGGCAACCATCATGTATTATATCAACGTCAACAGGATAACGCATCTCTGCATCGGCACAGGTAGCATCAATCTTCAGCACTCCCTTGTGCTCGCGACCTTTTGAGTCGGTGAAGGAAGCGGCATTCGGATCCTCTGGTTTCGGAGCCGGCGGGTCCTCATCATTCCTCTTCGCCTCTTCTTCTTCACGCTTGCGTTTCTCTTCAAGAAGACGCCTCTGCTTGTCGAGAAGCTTGACTGTCATCTTGTTGAGTTCTTCCTCTGAGATTCGCTTGCGTATCGTGACGAATAGGCTCGGGTCGAATATAGGCTTGTCGGTGAACTCATGCAATCCACAAAAGTACTGCATGTAGGGACTCTCTCTGATAATCTCGATGGTCTCGGCATCACTCAGGTTTAGTTTGTGCTTGATAATCATTGCGCTGAGAATCATGCGTGCCGGCTTGTTCCCTGCACCTTTCTTCTGATTGTCCAACCTTGAGTTGTATTCCTTCTCAAGTTCTGTCCATGGAAGAAGGTCTCCGAGAGCCACCCATCGGTTTGTCTTGTCCAACTTCATCAAGGGATGAGCGGAGCAAACCGAGGTCAAGTTGCTTGTATTTTGGAGCGTAAAACTTCATCTTGCTATGGATTTAACTATATAAAGGTACGATTTTCTAGTTAAACAAACAAAGAAATAAAGTTATATAAACTTAAATATCAGAGAGTTATAAATTATTCAGTAAACACTATTTAGGGTTGAGATGAAAAATAGCAACTTCTTTTTTATGTAAAAGTGCCTATTTTACCCCTCAAAAGTTATTGTTTTGTGCTGCAAAATAGGCTCTTTTAAAGAATGGGGCTTTTTCTTTTTTCTCAAAGTTGTTGCTTTTGGTGAAAAATAGCTTAGTTGATGTAAAAAATATTGGTTAGTTGTTGATACCAAATAGATTTTTCTCCATTTTGGTTTAATAAATATTCCGTTGAGGTTTCTATTTGAGTAGGTTCTTTTTTGTATTCTACTAAAACGCGTTTGGGCTGTTTTTTTTCAGTAGTTTTAATGCTTATTTTTCTGTTCAAGAAGAATCCATAAATGACTGCTTCTGTTTCAATCAATGGAAAAATATTAACGGGTAAAACCAATGATAATGTTCCTTCTGTTTTGAGTAATTTATAAGCCAAAGAAATGAGTTCGTTGAAAGGAAGGGTATCGTTGTGTCGTGCAATGGTTTTACTCTTTTTGTTATTCTTTAATGAATTAACGAAATAGGGTGGATTACAGATAATTGAATCGTATTGGTTAATGTTGCTTTTCGCAAAGTTTTGTAAAGACGAATGAATAATATTTATCTTACTTTTGAAAACTGATTTTGCCACATTTTGCACTGCTTGTTGATAGGCATTTTCTTCAATTTCTATGGCATCAATTAGGCTTTTTTCAAAGCGTTGCGCCATCATTAAAGCTAACAAACCTGTGCCTGTTCCAATGTCCAATATATGTTCTCCGCCATTAGCCCAACTTCCTAAAAGTACACCATCAGTGCCTACTTTCATCGCACATTGGTCTTGTTCAATATGAAATTGTTTGAACGTAAATCCCATTACATATTTAGTTTTCTGAAAATAATCTTGTTAAGAGCTTGAAATTTTCTACTTTGTTTATGCACATTGAGACGAATTAAATCAATATATGAAAATAACTCAGAAAAAGAAGTTTGAATCACATTCGGACGTCTTATTTCTGAGCAATCAGCAGGATTGACAACCACCTTGATGCCTTTAGGAACGAGTTTTATTTCTACATCTTTGTCAGCCATTATAGGGTCGCCATCGAAGTGAATTACTCCCTTCTTTTTTCGATGTATGTGTATGCTTTTTGCCTTAAACGACTTGATTTTAGTGTCTTTATCTAATGTTTTGTTAAACATTTGAATCGCTACTTTTGGAGCTTCTAATACATTAAAAGGTTCCATAATAATGACATCTAACATTCCATCGCTCATGTGTGCTTGTGGGGCAATATAAGCATTATTCCCATATTGTGAAGCATTGGCTACAGATACCAAAAAAGCTTTGTAATGATGAACACCTTCATCGTCTTCTATCTCATAAGTTTCAGGCTCGTAACGCAAGCCTTCTTCCAAAACTTTTTGGACGTATGTGATAGGACCTCGTTTACCAGCTTCGGCAAATTTCATCGAAATGAATGCGTCAAACCCCATACCACATGTGCAGAAAAAAGGGTGATTGTTGATGATTCCGTAATCCAATGCGTGGATGACGTTTTGGTTGATAATTTCCAAACTCTTCTGTATATTGATAGGAATGCATAAATGACGTGCTAAACCATTTCCCGAACCAGAAGGAATGATACCCATTGCGGTTTCAGAATTGATTAATCCTTGACCAACTTCATTAACAGTTCCGTCGCCACCTACGGCAACTACGATGTCAATTTTATCGGCTACAGCCTTTTGGGTTAAAGCTATTGCATGACCTGCATATTCGGTTACAGCTATTTGGTAATCGAATAATTTTTTATCAATATATTTATCAATCTCTTCGGGAATTGAATCTTTTTTATTCGTTCCCGAAATAGGATTCATTATAAACAGAACTTTCTTCTTCATCTTGTCGTTTTTCTCTATTAGAGCATTAATAAGCAAAGTTAATGATTAATATGTATTTAATAAATTATCTATTGTGAAAAAAGATTAATTAGTTAATCAATTAAGAAAAAATGCCATATTCCGACAAAAAATCGTATCTTTGTAGCCTAATGAAAAACGTAGCTTCGGCTACACCTTATATATATGGGACAATTACAAGACAAGTACAAAAGTTACTGTGAACCGCAGAAATTCATCGATGCAGGGGTTTATCCCTATTTCCGAGAAATTACAAGTAAGCAAGGAACTGTAGTGACCGACATTGATGGTCATGAAATTCTCATGTTTGGTTCAAATGCCTACACAGGATTGCCCAATGACTCAAGGGTTATTGAGGCTGGCAAGCGTGCTTTAGACAAATATGGTTCTGGCTGCGCAGGTAGCCGTTTTTTGAATGGTACGCTTGATTTGCATGTACAATTAGAGAAAGAACTTGCTGAGTTTATGCACAAAGACGATGTTCTTTGTTTTTCAACAGGTTTTTCTGTAAATTCTGGTGTTATCGCTTCAGTTGTAGGTCGTGGCGATTATATTATTTGCGACGACCGTGACCATGCGAGTATTGTTGATGGACGCCGTTTGAGCTTTGCTACACAGCTCCGTTACAAGCACAACGACATGGAAGATTTGGAGCGTGTGCTGCAAAAACTTCCTCAAGATGCTATTAAACTTATTGTTGTAGATGGTGTCTTTTCAATGGAAGGCGACCTCGCAAACCTTCCAGCAATTGTAGAACTGAAACATAAGTACAATTGTTCTATCATGGTTGATGAAGCTCATGGTTTAGGAGTGTTCGGAAAACAAGGTAGGGGAGTTTGCGACCACTTTGGAATTACCGATGAAGTAGACCTTATTATGGGTACTTTCTCTAAGAGTTTAGCTTCAATTGGTGGTTTTATAGCAGGTGATAAGGAAACTATCAATTACTTGCGTCATACATGCAGAACTTATATTTTCTCGGCAAGTAATACACCTGCAGCAACGGCAGCAGCCTTAGAAGCATTGCATATTATTCAGGAAGAACCTGAACGCCAACAACATCTTTGGGACGTTACAAACTATGCGCTCAAACGTTTCCGTGAAGAAGGATTTGAAATAGGTGATACCGAAAGTCCTATTATTCCACTTTATGTTCGTGATATTGAAAAAACATTCATCGTAACCAAATTAGCTTATGATGCAGGTGTATTCATTAACCCTGTAATTCCACCAGCGTGCGCACCACAAGACACATTGGTTCGATTTGCTTTAATGGCTACTCATACACAAGAACAAGTGGAACGTGGTGTAGAAATATTGAAACAAATATTTAAAAGTCAAGGCATTATAAAGTAAGTTGAATAAAAATTACGCTCTAAATGAACGTATTTTTTATTGCAATATAAAAGGCAACAATCATTTTGAATTACTAATATTCAAAGTGATTGTTGCCTTTTTCAATAATATAAGGGGTTAAAATAATCCCCCTTTAGTATGATACTCCTTCTTTTTAGTCAGGTAACAATTCGTTTGGGTGTTCAATGAATATGTTTCCACCATGCTTGATGAGGAAATCCTTGTCACGGAATCCCCAAAGAACACTGACACAAGGTATTCCACAATTTTTTGCCGTCATAATATCTACATCGCTATCGCCGATATAAACAGCTCCGTCCTTAGAAACGCCCAATTGACGCAATGCTTCCAAAACTGTATCAGGTGCTGGTTTCTTTTTTATATCGTCACGTTCGCCAATTGCAATCTCAATAGTATCAGGGAAGAAATGGTGTGCAAGGTCTTGTGTGGCAGCATAAAACTTGTTGCTAACAATGGCAAGTTTCTTTCCGCGTGCTTTTAGTTCTTTGAGTAATTCGGGAATACCTTTGTAAGGATTAGTTGTATCGAGGTTGTGTTCCAAATAATGTTGGCGGAAACTATCTAATACTGTGTTAAATTTAGGATTCTCTAATCCATTGGGAATAGCCCGTTCGATGAGTTTTTTCACTCCGTTGCCTACAAACATTCTAACTTCCTCAACAGTATGTTCTGGGAAATTATTGGTTCGTAAAGCATAATTGGTACTTGCTGCTAAATCATTTAATGTTTCGAGGAGTGTGCCGTCCAAGTCGAATACATAAGTATCAAATTCTTTCATCTCTTCTTTTATTTATATTACCATTCTATAAAATGTCTGTATATTAAGTTTTTAATGTTATCTTCGCTTGCTTTTATTTTTTTTCCAAGACCCTTCTTGCTGCTTTCGTCCATTTTCTTGTCTGTGCGATCGATTTCCTTTATGATAGTCAGCAGGACTACTCCCTATAGCTTTAGGGTCGTAGGTCACTTTTCCCTTAAATGGTTTATTATTATAGAGTTTTGAAATGAGGTCGCTACGTCCTATCCTGTTCAGTTCTCGCTCTATATTCTTCCGTTCATCTGGCTTGTACCAAAAGAAGAATTGACGTTGTGCCAACTTCTCTCGTGGTGTTTTAGCAGAGAAAATACTTTCTAACGTGTATGGGTCAAAGCCCGAATACCATGTTTCGGTAGCTACTGTCATCGGCGTGGGCGTGAAGTCTTGCACTTGTTCCAAATGGAAATCAAGGTCTTTAGTGATGACAGCGAGTTCAGCCATATCTTCTTCCTTGCAGCCTGGGTGTGACGAAATAAAGTAAGGAATAATTTGTTGGCGCAAGTTTTCTTCTCGATTGATTCTGTCAAAGATGCGTTTAAACTGGTAGAATTGTTCAAACGAAGGCTTGCGCATGAGTTTTAAGACACGGTCAGAAGTATGTTCTGGGGCAATTTTCAATCGTCCACTAACGTGATTTTTAATTAATTCACGCGTGTATTCTCTTGCAGCTTCATTACTTTTCTCGTCTTTACTCTTGTGTAAGAGCAAGTCGTAACGAACACCCGAACCTATAAAACTCTTTTTAATCCCTGGAAGTGCATCAACTTCTCGATAAATTTCAAGCAGTTTTGAATGGTCGGTGTCAAGATTTGGGCATATTTCTGGATTGATACAACTTGGTCGTTTACAATGTTCGCATGCTTTTTGATTTTTCCCAGCCATACCATACATATTGGCAGACGGACCGCCTAAGTCGGAAAGATACCCTTTAAAATCAGGCATTTGTACAACTTGTTTCACTTCCTTAATGATACTTTCCTTCGAACGACTTGCTATAAATTTACCTTGGTGAGCTGAAATCGTACAGAAAGCACAACCACCGAAACAACCACGATGAATGTTCACGCTGAATTTAATCATTTCGTAAGCAGGAATCGTCTTTCCATTATATTTGGGGTGAGGTTCACGCGTATAGGGTAAATCGTATGTTGCATCAACTTCGGCAGTACTCATGGTGGGGTAGGGAGGATTTACAACCGTGTATTGCCCATCAACTTCTTGTAAAATGCGCTGTGCATGCTTTTTATTCGACTCTTCTTCAATGTGTTTGAAGTTTTCTGATTGATATTTTTTATTGTGTAAACATTCTTCATGCGAATGTAATATAATATCATTGTCTTTTATTCCTTCAAGAATTTCCTCCTTTTTACAAAGATAAGCCGTTTGTGGAATTTCCTTTAAGTCGCGAATATTTCTTCCTTTTTCTAATTCTTGTGCAATCGTAACTACTTGCTTTTCTCCCATGCCATAGATTACGATGTCAGCACTCGAATCACAAAGTATGCTTTTGCGAAGACAATCTTTCCAATAATCATAATGACTAAGGCGGCGAAGTGATGCTTCGATACCTCCTAAAACGATTGGGACATCAGGAAAAAGTTTACGTAAAATATTAGCGTAAACTATTGAAGGATATTCTGGACGCAAGTCGTGGCGTCCATCAGGCGAATAAGCATCTT
This sequence comes from Prevotella disiens, assembly GCF_900454955.1. Lineage (NCBI taxonomy): Bacteria > Pseudomonadati > Bacteroidota > Bacteroidia > Bacteroidales > Prevotellaceae > Prevotella > Prevotella disiens. The sequence goes on from NZ_UGTL01000001.1 coordinate 1,214,273, forward strand.
CCGAACGTAAGCGTTTGTTGGCAGTATATTTATTAACCATAGAGTCCATTGCTCCAGGGCTAATGCCAAAATAAAGTCGTGGACGACCTAATTTCTTGAAATCTCGGAAATCTCCATGCCAATCGGGCTGTGGAACAATAGCTACTTTATAGCCCGCAGCCTCCAAAGTGCGACCAATAACAGCAGCACCAAAAGCAGGGTGGTCTATATAAGCATCACCAGAAAATAGGATAACATCAAGTTCGTCCCATTTTCGCAACTCTACCTCTTTCTTCGTTGTCGGTAGAAAGTCTGTAAGTCTATATCGTGAGGTCGTGTGAACACTTTTTTCTTTTTTCTTTTGCTCTCCTGTCCTCGAACCTTTTCTGTTAGAAGGCTTGTTTTGAGAATCCTTTTGCTCGTTTTGTTGCCTTCTTGTAGCTTTATTGTTACTCAAATTTATACCTCAATTAATTTTCTACTTGCTTTTCTTCGAGTTTAACGTCCTCTTTGCTCTCTTCGTAATATTGACGATAAAGGTCGATAAGATTCTTCAATCCCAACGCTTTCATGTTTTGATTGTATATAACGTCTAAGCAAAGGTCGAGAAGGTCTTTATCCTTGCCAGCTTCTGATTCTAAAAGACTACGTACAGTAAGTTTCAATTTATCTAAAATTTCTTCATCTATAACCCCCGTTGAATCTATCATGTTTGCTAATAAATTGTATTTTGTGATAGTCTTGAGATGTTTATCTTCGATGTCAATATGTCTTGTACCTGAAACATTTGCTTGTATTTGATGCATAATATTCTTGTTAAATGTTTTTAAATATTTTTGTAGGTGTGTTTCTTTACTGCAATAAGAAAGAAACAATGCCTCGCATAATTCTGTTGCGTGTATCTTTATCTTTTATACATTCAAATGGGAATGCCATAACGAATGTTCGAAAATCTTTTCCTTTATAAGCGACACCTGCACTTGTATTATCGGCATATCTTAATGGGCTGAAAGCAGAACCTAAAGGCATTAAAATATCGGGGGAATAAGCTCCATAATGCTTTTCGTTCATTGTTCTGTAAATATCAAACTTTTGAGAGCCGAAGCCTGTAACAGTCTCATTATAATTGTTTTGATTGTTGCCTGCTGCCGAAAGTTTAAAGAAAGTAGACAACCATTGTTGCTCGCTACTCGTACCCATGTCAGAACCAATGTATGCTCCACTTGCAAAAACTCGTCCACCATGCATTAAATAATTTGCAATTTGGTCTTGCATGCGTGGGCGGATAGCCTTATATTGGAATAAACTATGTCCGTCGTTTTTCTCCAAGCCTAAGGCTAAATCAACGAGAACATAGTCGCTCAATTTGAGATAGCCATTTTCTAAGGCTTCGCTTGAGCAACTTACAATATTATATTTGCCACTTGTAAAAATAGCTTCAGCATGTGTACGAACATAATCAAAGGTATTTCCTACAATAAATTGCCCTACTAATTCATCACCACCGAAACCTAAAGCCGTTGGACCTTCATTGCCTGCTTGCGATTTGTCAAAGTTACTTTGTCGTCCATTCCACCCTGCTGTAATGCCATAGCTTACACCTGGGTCAGCTTCGAGATTGAAACCTTGTTCAGTTTCATTGTCAATGATAGCAGGGGAGGATAGTCTATTGAAACCATTTACGATTAAAATGGTTTCTTTTGAATCGCTTTGGTTCAATGCAGAAAGTACTTCGGTTGGAAAACTTTCTCCTCCTTGATTACAAGCCGTTACTCTAAAATTATAGATAACACCAGGTTCTAATTTTAATTCGAAGGTTGTTCCATTTATATTTGTACCATTGTCAAAACCGCTTGTACCTGTTGCCGTATAAACATTGTATGAAGTTGGCTTGGCAGAAGGTTCTAAAGGGTCGCCAACAGCGTTCCATTTTAACCGGATTTTATTCTTAGTAATAAATTCAATGCGGAAGTTATTGGGGGCTAAAGGTTGTACAACATATTCTGTTTCGTGCATTTGCGCAGAATAACGGAGTATACTTTTATAAATGGAACGAGCGAGAGTAAATTTGAAATTAGGGTCTTGACCTAATCGCATATCACCAAAATTTTGGTGAGACATTGTTTCTATGATTGCTGAAGGTACTTCTGGCAAACGTGTTTCACTATAATTATCATCTTTAACACCACGAATATTCCAAGCTCTTTTGAATGTGTTCTCAATATCGCGCTTTGCATTGGTTAATAATAGATTTGCAAAATCTTGTGAAACGGAACGAGATAATCCTGTTCCCAAGGTTGGGTTGCCTTTTTGAGTGGTGCAAATGGACAATGTTCCTATTGTATTTCCGCTCATATCATACCCAGCATCACTATGGACACCTAAGGTTAATTCAATAGGAACTTTCAATCCAGCAATATTTGGGGCATACGATGAACCTCCTGCAAGCCAATTTGTATAAAGTGAACGTGTATTGATGTCGTCTTTATAATCGCTTGTTCCGTTGCTTTTGCTTACAACATCACGTGGCGCACCCGCCCATTGTGTGTAGTAACGAGCACCTTCTAAGGTTCGGGGCATACCACTTGTTGTTCCTCCTCGAACGATATTTCCCATACCACCACCAAATCTTACAGCATCAGCTGTAACAATTCCTCTTTTCTTTCCGTGGTTGGTGAGAATGACACGATTAAAAATATTGCAACCTTTATCAAAATCAAAAGTTCCAAGATAGACCCATGTTCCACCGCCCATTTGTTGGTTCACCTTGAAATGGGTTTCTTCTCCTTTATGAAAGACGATATATTCTGCGTCTTTAACGCTCTTTTTTACAGTTTTGTAACTTACATAAACTGCATATTTTCCTTCTTCAGGAATATTCGGTTGGTAAGAAATAAAACTAAGTTTGCTATTCTTTTTACGTGATTTAATTTGCCTTGCCGTACCAGCAATAAATGGATTTTCACCATCAGCGTATGTGCCTTGATGAAACGCAAATCCCGAACCATTAGCATTTTCCCATTTCTTCTTATCGTTTGTTTCCTTATAATAAGATGTTCGGTTATCGTTATCAACAATAATTTCGTTCTTCTGCCAATCACGTTCTCGTGGTGAAACCACTACTGCTCCTGCATTTTCCAACATTGGAAAGAGGAACGGAATAACGATTGTTTGTGTGAATAAATCTTCTGTTGTACCGAAAAGATTCGGTCTTTGCCATTTCCATTTCCCCTTATTTTCATCATAGTAATGACCATGTGATGCCCAAATGGAGAAGTGTCTACCACTCAATCCATTCGTAATTTCGTTTGGGCGTGATACGTTTTCAACCCATTGTTTTCCTTTATATTCAGCCTTTCCCCAATTTGTTTTTTTCGATTGCGCCACTGCATTTAGCGAAATAGTCATACAAATCAAGAAAGTAAATATTTTATTTGTCATTGTTTATATTTCTCCTATGGTAAACAACTCTGGGTGTTTACCCTTGAAATCTTTGTAATAGGATTTAATCATCTTAAACTCTTCGTTTATATTTCCACTTGGAACCAAAGACTTTTTACATACAATCGTTTTCGTTTCATAGTCTGCCCCATATAGTAGAATTGGGATTTGAGCTTTCAATGCGATATAATAGAATCCTTTTTTCCACTCAGGATTCAATGAACGTGTCCCTTCAGGCGTAATACATAAACCAAATTTTTCGGCTTTTATAGCATGTTCGGCTATCCTATCGGTCATGCTCGTGTGCTTACTACGATATACGGGAATTCCTCCCATCTTCTTAAAGATTACCCCCATAGGCCAAAAGAACCATTCTTTCTTCATTAAGAAATTAATTTTTATCCCTTGAGATAAACCATATAATTGTCCGATTAAGAAATCCCAATTACTTGTGTGTGGCGCAAGGCAAATGATAAATTTATTTGGAAAATCTATTTCGACTTCCTTTTTCCACCCCATGACTCTGAATAAAAGCCATGAAGAAAGCTTCTTCAACATACTTTTTATCCTAAACTGCAGATTTGGTCTATAATTTCATTAGTATCGGCATCAAACTTTTCTCGTAAATCTTTGAAATAGTCTTTCGCATTCATGCCTGGCTCTACATGCGAAACTCTGCCAATATAGTTGTTACGCAAAAGAACGATAGCAGCCAAAATAGCTTCTACGTTGTCTTTATTTACATTGCTTCCATACAAAGAAGCTGCTATTGTTTCGGTAAAAAGTTCGCTGCAAATATTATTGATAGAGCGTTTTAAATTTCTTTTATTTCCCATATTATATAAGTTGTCTAAATTCACTTTGATGTTTCAAAGATAATAAAAAAAATAAGAAAACCAAGAAACTCCAAAGAAAAATAGAGTTAAATTTGGTTTTTTACATTTTTTCTTTCTATTTGTCATATAAAAAATGTACTTTTGCAACAAAGATAACAGATTGTTTCAAAAATAACGTTTAAAAAGAATAGAGTATGGAAACGAGTGCTTTGCAAAAGGAAAGAGCAAGCTATCAGCCAAAATTGCCTAAGGCATTACAGGGTGCTGTAAAAATTAAGGAAGGTGAACCAACACAGAGTGTAGATAACCATGATGAAATTAAGAGTTTATTTCCTAATACATACGGAATGCCTCTCGTAGAGTTTGTACCTGCCGAGGAACAAGCTGCTTTAAAGATTAATGTAGGAGTTATTTTATCGGGCGGACAAGCTCCTGGTGGACACAATGTTATATCAGGATTGTTTGATGAATTAAAGAAATTAAACCCAGAAAATCGTCTCTTTGGTTTTCTTATGGGGCCTGGAGGTTTGGTAGACCACAATTATATTGAGATAACAGAAGTGCTTATCGATAAATATAGAAACACTGGCGGTTTTGATTTAATAGGTTCTGGTCGTACTAAACTTGAGGAAGAAGAACAGTTTGAGAAGGGTTTAGAAATTATTCGCGAACTTGATATTAAAGCACTTGTGATAATTGGTGGTGATGATTCAAATACAAATGCGTGTGTTCTTGCAGAATATTATGCAGCCAAGAAATATGGAATTCAAGTCATAGGTTGCCCGAAAACAATTGATGGCGACTTGAAAAACGACCAAATAGAAACTTCTTTTGGTTTTGATACTGCCACTAAGACTTATTCAGAGCTTATTGGAAATATTGCTCGTGATTGCAATTCTGCCCGTAAATATTGGCATTTCATAAAGTTAATGGGACGTTCTGCATCACACATTGCTCTTGAATGTGCTTTGCAAACACAGCCTAACATCTGTTTGATTTCAGAAGAAATTCAGTCAAAGGATTTGACTTTAAATGATATAGTTGAAGAAATTGCAACAGTTGTAGCAAGTCGTGCAAAAGATGGACGTAACTATGGCGTAGTTTTAATCCCAGAAGGACTTATTGAGTTTGTGCCTGCCATTGGTCGTTTAATTCAAGAGTTGAATGATTTACTTGCAGAACATGGCAGTGATTATAAGGATTTAGATGCTGACGCTCAACGCGCTTACATCATCGAACATCTATCTGACGCCAACAAAGCTACTTTTGAAACGCTTCCTATTGGTGTTGCTCGTCAGCTTTCCTTAGACCGTGATCCACATGGAAACGTACAAGTGTCGCTCATTGAAACTGAAAAACTTATTTCAGAAATGGTAGCTATGAAGCTCCAAAAATGGACTAAAGAGGGTCAATATAAAGGTAGCTTTGCAACTTTGCACCACTTCTTAGGCTATGAAGGTCGTTGTGCAGCACCTTCTAACTTCGATTCCGACTACTGTTATTCGCTGGGAACATCAGCAGTTCAACTTATTGCCAATGGAAAAACGGGTTATATGGCTATCGTAAAAAATACAACAGATAAGGCTGAAAACTGGATTGCAGGTGGTGTTCCTATCACAATGATGATGAACATTGAGCGTCGTAATGGAGAAATGAAGCCTGTAATTCGCAAAGCACTCGTTGAATTGGACGGTGCACCATTTAAGGCTTTCGCAAAAGTACGTAACAAATGGGCAAAAGAAACCAGCTACATTTACCCTGGTCCTGTTCAATATTGGGGACCTTCTGACGTATGCGACCAAACAACAAGGACGTTAGCACTCGAACAAGGTAAACAAATTCCTGCCTATTAAATTGAAAAATAGAATAAAACGGCAATGGATAATCGCTTAAACATCAATAAAATTCGCACAAAATTGCGCGAAATGTCCAAATGGGGGAGATGGAGTGGGGGATTATCTATTGCCTTTATTTATTGCTTATTATTCTATTATTTTTTAGTAGCACCATCTGGATTTCGCTGGAGAGCTATTTATGGCGACCCAGATTATCCGAGTGGGTTTGAAATTCATGGTATCGACATAAGTCATTATCAAGGAAATATCAATTGGGCGCGCCTTCGAAATGCTTTGATAGAGCAAGTTCCTATTCGTTTTGTATTTATGAAATCGACAGAAGGAGATAGCCATGTAGACAGAAACTTTCGAGTAAATTTTTATAATGCGAAAGAATTTGGACTTGTTCGTGGTGCTTATCACTTTTGGAGCAATACTTCTTCGCCCCGCCGTCAGGCTTATTTCTTTTTAGCAATGACAAAATTAGAACCTGGTGATTTGCCCCCAGTGCTTGATGTTGAAACAAAACCAAAGGATATTAGTACAGAGGAATTTCAGCAAAATATTCTAACGTGGTTGCATATCGTTGAAAACGAATACCATGTAAAACCTATTATTTATACTTATTACAAATTTAAAGACCAATACCTTTCTGATTCTCGCTTTGATGACTACCCTTATTGGATAGCCCACTATTATGTTGATAAAATGGAATATGCTGGGAAGTGGCATTTTTGGCAACATACTGATGCTGGAAAATTACCTGGTATAAAAGGTTTTGTGGACTTAAATATTTTCAATGGGAGTTATTATGACCTTATGCAAATGCTCATTCCAGAGCCTAAACCTATTGAAATACCAGACAGCACCACGACTGATTCTCTTTACATCGACTCATTTTCAGTCCAAGAGTAGTAGCTTTTTCTTCTAAAAAGGGTATGTCTTCGTTGTAAAAACCGCTTAATATTAAAATTGCATTAGGATTCATTGAATCAACAAAAGTGTCCATATCCTCTAATAAAATATTGCGATTAATATTAGCAATAACAATATCAAATTTTTTATTAAACTCTTTAATAATATTGCAATTTCCTTCCTTTACGGATAGTTCAACATTGTTTAAATTAGCATTATATTCGGTATTTTTTACACTCCATTCGTCAATATCGTAAGCGCAAACCTCTTTTGCATTTCGTTTTGCTGCTACAATTGATAAAATTCCTGTGCCACACCCACAATCCAATATTGTTTTGTTCGCCAAATCCATATTTAATAGTTCATCAACAATCATTTGTGTGGTTTCATGAGTGCCTGAGCCAAAGGCCTGTTTGGGGTCTATGCGAATGATGAGTGCATTCTTTTCATCAGCAGTGTCTAATAAAAGTTGAGGATTTTCTAGTTTTGAACTGCATATAACGCATTTGTTATCAATAATAATAGGTGAAAATCCAGTATTTTCCCATTTCTCATTCCAATTCTTATCTTCAGCTTTTTCCACCTTATATTCAATAGTTGTATCGGGCAAAATAAAGTTTTTCACGCTATTTTTTAATAGCGTTTCGTCAAATTTATCTTCCAAGCAATAGCCTAAGACAACATTTCCTTTTTCTGAAAATGAGTCGCAACCAGCTTCTCCTGCCATTGCTATTAAAAGCTCTCGTGCTAATTCTGTATCAGGATTTAATGTAAAAGTAATTTGAAGATATTTCATTTTTCTTATTTTTGCTTATTATAAATGTGGAAAAATCTATGATTTTTTCATTTCTGATAGAGGCACGCAACACCATTTTGTTACCTTCATCATCACGCCAATACCAGGAATTTCTTTCAATAGATAATATTTTTTGCTCGAACGAACTAATTTTCCTTTCAGTCCTTTGAGTAAACCAAACTTCACATACACCTCTTCGCCTTCTTTTAGTTGCGCTTCTTCAGACGAAATGAATTTACGCAAACTTATTTCTGGGTTGCACATGAGCCTAAACTCATACATTTCTTCAGAAGGAATTAAGCTATATTGACTCTTATCTTCTGCCTTTGTGAAAACAGACATTTTAAAATTTGATTCATAGATGACTTTTTTAATTGCTTTATCTTCCATATCCTTTTTCACAAAGATAAGATTTCTTACAACGGGTTTTAGACTTTTTCTGATTCGTCCATTCTTATCTTCTTCTGTAACTATTTGCTTTGGGGAAAAAGTTTCCATTCCTTTTTCGTGGAAAAAGGTTTCTATTTCGTCTAACTTCAAGCTATAAAGGCGTATGGCATACCATGGTTTGCCATCGTCTACAATATTATCGGAATATTTGTTTTGCGAATTATCCATTGTAATTACAAAAGTAATAAAAAAGAATTATATTTCCAACCAATTTTTAACGATTGTTTTTCCATCAGGTGTTAGTACGCTTTCGGGGTGAAATTGAATGCTATGTACCTCGTAATTCTTATGCTGTAAAGCCATTATCAGTCCACTTTTTGTTTGTGCTGTTATTTCTAAATCGGATGGAAAATTATCTTTTGACACCACCCAACTATGGTAACGTCCTACAATAATATTGCTTTTCAAACCTTTAAACAATTGTGTTTCAGGGTTGATATTGATTTTTGTTTCCACTCCATGGAATACATAAGACAAATTTTCAAGTTTTCCACCAAAGGCTTCGGCAATAGCTTGATGTCCTAAACAAACTCCTAAAATGGGTTTCTTTGGAGCAAATTGTTTGATAATATCCAATAATTTACCAGCTTCAGAGGGGACTCCAGGACCAGGACTCAATATAATCTTATCATATTGTTCTATCTCCGAAAATTTAATTTCATCGTTTTTCTTGATAGTAACCTGCGCTCCCAATTCTCTTAACAAGTGAACTAAATTGAATGTAAACGAGTCATAATTGTCTATTAGTATGCACCTTACATTTTTCATAGGATTGTTCAAGGTTTCTTTAAGGCTTCAAATTTTTGACAATTTCTTCAACTTTGTTGCATTCTTCTAAATCTATTCCAACAAAAAGTGCATGGTTCAATAACTTCACCTTGTCTATTTGTTTATCATTGATGCTTACAAAAAACGGAATATTGCCTTTGTATTGTTCTATAAATTCAATATTTTGATTTTCAAATTTGAATAAAATATAGTCAGAATGTCCCTCGTATGCTTCACATTTCTTGAAATCTTCTTCTGAAGTAATGGGAATAGTTTTAATGATTTGAATTTCTTTACGAATATCAGGAATGACAGTACAACGTAAATTATCAATCATTACCGCACTTTCTTCACCATCTAACTGCACAATGTCAAGATTAAAATTTACAATACGAGTAACAATGCTTTGCGGCATATCGTCTGCAAAAATACCAAAGCTAAACTTTTGCTTCATAGGCTTTTGCATTTCTTTACCCATTGCAGCCTCTTTACTGCCATAATCGGGCATAATACCTGCTTGTGAAGACACTTGTCTTACAAATTTAGGACTATTTACTCGAAAATCATAACCCAACCAATCAATGGGTAATTTTGCTAATTCGTGAATATTTTCGGCATCACGATTGCCACAAACTTTTATTTTCATTTTTTTCAAATTCCTATTGCAATCAACCTGATTAGTGATTAATATCTGTAATAAAGCGTTTTAAGGCTTCACTTGGATTTTCTTTTTGCATAATTTCTTCACCTATTATAATAGAATTGTATTCCGCTGAAAAGATTTCCTTTGCTTTTTCTGGTGTATCAATGCCTCCTTGGCTCAATTTTAGTATATTTTTGGGGAGTTTTGTTGCAAACTCTAAAGACCGATTGATGTCGTTTTCGAAACTTCCAGCCAACCTATTATTCACAACAACCATATCTGGTTCGCACGCAAGGAAGTCGATTTCGTCCTCCGTATGCAATTCTAATGCTACCTCCATGTTTAGTTGGTGAGAAAGTGAAATTAGATGTTTTAAGTGTTCCCTTTCCAAAAATACTGCTGTAAGCATAACAGCTGAGGCTCCCGCATGTTTGGCTTGAAAGAGCTGATATTCATCTATGATATAATTTTTATACAATAAAGGCAACGAAACACCTACAGCTTTGGCTTCTTGCAGAAACTCATCATAGCCACCAAAAAAAGTGAAATCAGTTGGAATGCTGATTGCTTTCGCACCATTTTTCTCAAAATTAGGCACAAGGTTTCTTACTTTTGCATCTTTATTAACCCAACCTTTTGCAGGAGTCTTGCGTAAAAACTCGGCTACAACATTCGCATTATCAGTTTGTAAGGCAGCTTTCATTGAAGGAACTTCCTTTTTCAACGCTCCTTCATATTCAATAATGCCATACAATTGCTTTAATGGAACGTATTGTTTCCATTGTTCTAATTCCTTTTGTTTGTTGGCAAAAATATCTTCTAAAATATCTTTCATGATACAAAGTTATAAAAAGATAATAGAAAAACATAATATTCCGCCAAAGAATGCGTTTCTTATTTGAAGCATATAAAAATATTGAGCCTATGATAGAATTATTTACACCAGATGAACTCTCTCCTTCTGAAAAGACATTGGAGATTATTCGACAAATCGCTTACACTTACAGAACTTTGAAAGTCAATGGTAAGCAAGAATTTTATAGCTTAAATTAAAATATGAAAACATTAGTATCGCCTTCGCTCTTATCGGCAGATTTTCTGCATTTAGACAAGGATATAGAAATGATTAACAATAGTGATTCCGACTATATTCATATGGACATAATGGACGGAATGTTTGTTCCCAATATTTCGTTCGGGTTTCCTGTCTTGAAGGCTGTTGGAAAGGCTTGTAAAAAGCCTATGGACGTGCATTATATGATTATGCACCCTGAGAATTATATTCAGCAAACTGCTGATGCAGGTGCTGAAATTATGACAGTTCACTACGAAACTTGTCCACATCTACACCGTACCATTCAGCAAATAAAACAAGCAGGAATGAAAGCGGGTGTAGCTATTAACCCTGCAACTCCTGTTTCGGTGCTGGAAGACATTGTTGAAGATGTTGACCTTGTGCTGATAATGAGTGTAAATCCAGGTTTTGGTGGTCAATCGTTCATCGAAAATGCCATTAGTAAGGTGAAACGCTTACGCAAACTCATTGATGAATCGAACAGCCATGCTCTTATTGAGGTTGATGGTGGTGTTCAAAACGAAACAGCTCCACGCCTTGTTGAGGCGGGAACTGATATTTTGGTGAGCGGAAGCTATGTGTTCAAATCGGCTAATCCTATTGAAACTATACGAGGTTTGAAGGTATTAGGCTAATTGCAATAGCATATCATTTTCGTGAACCATCTTTCGTAGGTTCAAAATAGCATAACGCATTCTGCCGAGGCTCGTGTTGATACTAACACCTGTAGTCTCGGCAATTTCTTTGAATGACATTTCTTGATAATAGCGCATAAAAACGACTTCACGTTGTGTGGTAGGTAGATGCTCCATCATCTTTTTTATATCCTCCAAAGTTTGACTACTAATAAATTGATTTTCAATATTTCCAATAACAACTTCAGACCCTGATATATTCGAAAGGTCATTTTCTTTGGTTGAGTCTACTACTTTGTCAGCTTTTTGCGCACGATACCAGTCCATAATAACATTATGGGCTATACGCATAATCCATGCCGAAAACTTTCCACTTGGCGTATATTTGCCTTGTTGAAGTTTTGTTATAATTTTTACGAACGTTTCTTGGAAAATATCATCAGCTACGTCGCGATTCCTAACCACAAAAAGTATGTAGGAAAAAAGTTTAGTTTGATTGTGCGACAACAGCAAATCAAAAGCTCTATTGTCACCATTTACATAAGACAAGGCCAACTCCTCGTCTGTCATTTCATTAATATCTTTCATTATTTCAATGATTTTTTATGAAGTAATGATGTTCCTATAGGCTTTTAATTTTAATTATGAGCTATTGATTTCATTTGCAAATATAACTACTTTTAATGTTTCTAACAAATTTTTTCTTGATAATTCTGTTAGAATAGCAGAAAAAGAGTAACAAAAAGGTATATTTTTTTCATATTATTCCTTTATTCCCCAAATACCGAGATATTTTTGTTTCTTTCCAAAGAACTTTATTTCTTCATTATAAAGTTGTGGATTGGAGTGTAATCCTAATGTTTCTTTGTCTTCTTTTGTTTTTAATTGTATGGCAATCACCTTCTTGGAGTCGGTTTCTCCAGGCTCATCGGCTAATAGAATCGAAGTATCGTAAGGGAAGGGTGGAGTCCAAATAGCATTCTTTATGTTTTGATAGCAGCAGCCAACGATATATCCTTTCACCCAAACAGACTTTTGCGAATAGTCGTTTTGGATAAATTCAGCTACCGATACAACCACATTTTCGTTTTTCTCGTCTTGGTTTTCATCTTCTCCATTATTTGTTTGTTCCGTATTTTCATGCTGCTCGTTATTGGGGTCGAAGTCTTCATAAATGATTTTCGTGCAACTTGTCAGCATGAAAAAGGTCAATAGGATATATAAATAATGTGTAATTTTCATTTTCAATTTGGTCTTGAATATTAGTATTTTCGTTCTCAATAAAGATTGATAATACAAAAGTAATAAAGAAAAATAACCTTTCCAAAGGAATAGTCATAATCTTTCATGAAAAATAGCAACAATGTAAATTTCTCAAACAAGGGGTTTTGAACAAGTAAAGAGCCTATTTTGGAAGGTTAAATAGGCTCTTTGCTATTGTGAATCGGTATGTATTTATAATATATCGGATTTCAAATTATTACGATAGTATATTCTTTTGAATATTTAATGCTGTAATTATGTAAACTTTTCCACAAATTCATTTTCTGATATAATAGGAATTTCGAATTGTCGTGCCTTCTTATTTTTCTCAGAAGTGCTATTTACATCATTATTGATAAGGTAGTTTGTTGATTTGGATACGCTCCCTGTAACTTTTCCACCTTGGCTTTCGATGTAGGCTTTCAGTTCGTTTCTATTCTTGTAATGGTGAACATCGCCTGTTACAACAAAGGTTAGTCCATTGCACCGAGTACCAATTTCTTTTACAACGGGTTGGGTTATTTTCAATTCTACTAATAAATTGTCTAAGCGTTTTATGTTTTCTTCCGCCTGAATCCATGCAATAAAGCTGGCACTCTTCTCTGGTCCGATACCTGCAATGTTAGAAAATTCGGCAGAATCGGTAGCTAAACGTGCCTTCATAATGAGTTCATTAAATGGATAAGCTGACAATAAACGGCTACAAACATCTTGTCCCACTAACGGAATAGATAGGGAAAAAAGTAGATTTTTAGCCTCTACAATTTTAGCTTTGTCAATCGCACGAAGTAAATTCAGTACACTCTTATCACCAAATCCTTCCATTATTTTTAAATCGTTGGCATGTTCATGGAGGTGAAAAATATCGGCATATTGATTTATCCAACCAAGATTGATAAACTTTTGTAGGGTTTGCTCGGAAAGTCCGTCAATGTTTACACCTTCTTTTGATACGAAACGAACAAATTTTTTCAGTTCTTTTGCTGCACAATTAGGGTTGGTACAATGTAAAGTTTTAGTTTCACTACTTGAGCTAACTACCACTTCAGTAGGAGATTTACATACTGGACATTCTGTTGGAATAGATAGTTTCCCCTCTGTTTGTAAAACTTCTATCACCTTTGGAATAATTTTATTAGCTTTGATAACGGAAATTTTAGTACCTTTACCGCCTATGCCAAGTCGTTCACATTCTGAAATATTACATAGACTTGCACGCTTTACGGTTGTACCTTCTAGTTCAACTGGTTTAAAAACCGCAACAGGCGAAATGGTAGAGGCAGCACATGACCATTCGATATATTCTAATTCTGTTTTAGCACTTTCGTCTTGCCACTTAAAAGCATAGCCTCCACGAGTAGCATGATGACCTGTTACAGAACCAGTTGTAGCATAAGCAATATCGTCAAAGCAAATGACTAAGCCGTCAACGGGATAGTCGAAAGAATTTAACTTGTGTGTCCAATTCTCAATGGTCGCATCTATGTTTTCAATATTTGGCACATTGATAGCTTCGTGTTCAACCGTTTTGAAACCTAATTTAGTAAGATAATCCATTTGAGCGCCCCACGAATTAAACGGCTCATCGCTATAAACAAGTGTGAAAGGTATCCAATGTAAATGGCGTTCTTTCAAGGTTTCAATGTTTTTCAACGTCAATGAACCCGAAGCAAGGTTGCGTGGGTTGGCGTATTCTTCCCCCGTTTCCATATTGAAAACATTAAAATCCGAATAGCTTATAATGGCTTCACCACGAATAACAACATGCCCTTTGTCTGTAATAGTTGGCAAGATACCTGCAATGGCTGGTGCAAGGTGGGTGATATTAGTGCCAATATGTCCATTTCCTCGCGTTACAACCTTAGAAAGTTTGCCTTTATCGTATGTAACAACAAGTGTCAAACCATCTAATTTCCAAGAAATCCAAATAGGTTTTCCTTCTGACCATTTCAAAAGGTCGGTAGTTTTCTTTGTTTTAGCCAACGACAATGCAGCAAATTCATGTTCTTCCTTTTCACCAGCAATGCTGTCAGCACTTACGTTTGCCGTAGGAGAATCAGGTAAAATCGTACCCATTTCTTCTTCCAAGTGTTTCAATTCATCGAAAGCAGCGTCCCATTCGTGGTCAGACATTATTTCGTTCTGACCATTATAATAAGTGTTAGAGGCCTCGTTCAATTTATCAACGAGTTCTCGCATGTGTGTCATCTTATCGTTTTGCATGATTTTCCTTTATCTATAGATTTTATAAGAACTTTCAGTTGTTTCGCAATATTTCTCTAAAAGTGTTTGTATAAACTCTGCATTTTGTCTTACAGACTCTTCATCGCCATCATATCCGTTGATTAACACCAATAGGTGGGTTGTTTCAATCGTTATTTTTGTGCGCTCATGGTCGGAAGTTGGAGTACCTACACCGCCTATTGCATCGCGATAAACGGGTAGCCCATGAATGTTAATCATGCCTCGTCCAATGCCTTCATAGGGCTCACCTTCTTTACCAATACCCAAAGTTAAAGTGTTACCCACAAATTTATCAGCATCGAATCCGCCAATACTGTAACCAAAAGCCATAGAAGCTAAATTGATAAGGTCTACCAAAGTGTCAATTTGATACAAGTCTTTGCCTTGCAACATACGACGAATAAGCGCCTCAGATGCTGGTCGATAGCGAGAAGGGTCTTTACCACAAGCACGATAAACACGGCGTGTAGCAGCAATACCCGACCTATCTTTTAATGTTTCGGTGGTCAGTTCTGCTTTATATTTCTCGCCTAATTTGTTGATTTCGTCCCAAAGAGGCTGACAATATTTAGTGTTCTTTACTTTTGCTTCCACACATGCACCCACAAAATTAGGGCAAACTGAATCAATTTCTTTACTAACAATTATTTCCATATTTCCTTTATGAGTTCTTTATCAGCAGCAGTCCATTCAATAGAATCGAAATCTTCTTTGGTGAGCCAACGTGAATCGATGTGTTCAAGGAGCTTGAAATCTTCGTTACGAGCCATGCAATCGTAGGCAGAAAGAACAATACTGAAGTCGGGATAATCGTATTTTATGTTGCCCAACTTGCTGCCCACATAAATATCCCAATCCATTTCTTCCTTTATTTCTCGGCGCAAAGCATCGAAATCTGTTTCATTTTCTTCTACTTTTCCACCTGGAAATTCCCATTTCTCAGAAATATAGTCAGGTCCTTTCCGTAAGCGTTGCATGCACAGATATTTATCGTCTTTGCGAACGACAGCGCATACTATATTTAATAGTTTCTTTTCCATAAATCAAGAATTTTCTACAAATATACTATAAATAAACCTATTCGCACGTTTTTTTTGTAAAAATATCCTTTAAAAAGGTTTTACACATCATTACTTTTCTTTACCTTTGTGGGCGTTTACAAAATATGTAATATAACATTTACCAATTTAAAATTAACTAACAAAATGTCAACACTAACAATCGCGATTATCATCGTCTTTGTTCTTGGCTATGCATTGATAGCCACTGAAAGCTTAGTAAAAATCGACAAGGCTGCTATTGCTTTGTTGATGTTCGTATTCTGCTGGACACTCTACATGTTTGACCCAACTCCATTTTTACAACTCATGCACGCAGGAGATGCAAAAGAATGGACTGGACGCATTGCAGAGTTTGCCAATTCTGTAATTGTAGAACATCTTGGCGATACTTCTACCACGTTGTTCTTCTTAATGGGTGCTATGACCATTGTTGAAATTGTAGACCAAAATGGCGGTTTCAATTGGGTAAAGAATGTAATGAAGACCAAATCGAAGCGCGGTTTGTTATGGCGCATTGCGTTTATGACATTTATTCTTTCGGCAATTCTTGATAATTTGACAACAAGTATTGTAATGATTATGATTTTGCGCAAATTAGTTTCGAATAAGTCTGACCGTATGATTTATGCGGCACTTGTTATTATTGCTGCAAACTCAGGTGGAGCTTTCTCTCCAATTGGTGATGTTACAACCATAATGTTGTGGAATGCTGGAATGATTACGGCAGCTGGAGTTATCAGCGAAATATTTATACCTTCTCTTGTTTCTATGCTTGTCCCAGCCTTTATTTTACAAACTATGTTAAAAGGGGAAATGGAAAACAATAGTGAAGTTAGTGAAACAAATAGCAGTGAAGGTGAGTTTGGTAGTACACAACGCAAGATTATTTTTGCTGTTGGTGTAGGAGGCCTCTGTTTTGTTCCTGTATTTAAATCAATTACTCACTTACCTCCATTTGTTGGTATCATGTTGGTCTTAGGTTTATTGTGGACTATTACCGAAATCTTTTATCGTAATTTGCACCGCACAGGTGGTAGCGAGAGCTTTTCAAAACGTGTTACAAACTTGTTGTCACGCATTGATATTTCTACCATTCTCTTCTTCCTTGGCATTTTGATGGCAGTAGCTTGTCTACAAGAGATTGGTGTCTTGATGAATCTTGGAAAATCATTGAATATAGTCTTTGAAGGCAATCATTATATTGTAACAGGAATCATCGGTGTACTTTCTTCTATTGTGGATAACGTTCCTTTGGTAGCTGGTAGTATGGGTATGTATCCTATTACCGAAGTTGGCGATATGGCAAGAGATGGTATTTTCTGGCAATTGCTTGCTTATTGTGCTGGTGTTGGAGGTTCAATGCTTATCATTGGTAGTGCTGCAGGTGTTGTCGTAATGGGCTTAGAGAAGATTACTTTTGGTTGGTATATGAAGAAAATCACATGGATAGCATTTATTGGCTACCTTGCAGGTATTGCTTGCTATTATGTGATTCGCACCTTTATCTTTACAACTCCATTGTAATTTAAGAAAAACAAATTTATTGAAATCCCTATCAGCATGAAACTGCTGGTAGGGATTTCTGTTTTAGAATGATGAAAACCGACAAACTGTCATACTATTCTGTCATAAGTAAGTTAGAAGTGTGGAAAAGATGTTTTGGCACGGTTTTCGTAATAACATGGTTGGAAGTTAATTTCTTCCTCGAGATGAACTTAAAATAAACAATTAAAAACATATAACGATTATGACAATTAAACCTTTAGCAGACAGAGTGCTTATTCTCCCAATTGAGGCAGAGCAAAAAGTAGGTGGAATCATCATTCCTGATACAGCAAAAGAAAAACCACAGCGTGGTAAAGTAGTTGCCGTAGGTAATGGAACAAAAGATGAAGATATGATTTTGAAAGTAGGCGACCAAGTATTCTATGGCAAATATGCTGGTACTGAAATCGAAAACGATGGCGAAAAGTATCTCATGATGCGCCAAAGTGACGTTCTCGCTGTTGTAGAATAATCAAACTAAGATAGCTTTCAGCAAAGAAATGTTTAATATTTCTATTTGAAAAGTTGGAAGCAATCGTAAATAGTTACTTAGGAAAACAAACAATTAAATTAAAAAGAAAATGGCAAAAGATATTAAATTCAACAAAGATGCCCGCGAATTACTTAAAAGCGGTGTAGACCAACTTGCAAATGCTGTAAAAGTTACATTAGGTCCTAAAGGTCGTAACGTTGTTATTGGCAAGAAATTTGGTGCTCCACAAATCACTAAAGATGGTGTTTCTGTTGCTAAGGAAATCGAATTAGAAGATGCTTTCGAGAATGCAGGCGCACAATTGGTAAAGAGTGTGGCAAGTAAGACAGGCGATGACGCTGGTGACGGTACAACAACCGCAACAATTCTTACTCAATCTATTGTTACAGAAGGATTGAAGAATGTTGCTGCTGGTGCTAATCCTATGGATTTGAAGCGTGGTATTGATAAGGCGGTCAATAAAGTGGTTGATTTTATTAAGGATAGTGCCGAAATTGTTGGCGACAACTATGATAAAATTGAGCAAGTTGCAACCGTAAGTGCTAATAATGACCCTGAGATTGGTAAACTTCTTGCTGACGCTATGCGCAAAGTTTCTAAGGACGGTGTTATTACAATTGAGGAAAGCAAAACACGCGACACCACAATTGACGTTGTAGAAGGTATGCAATTCGACCGTGGCTACCTTTCAAGTTACTTTGTTACAGATACTGAAAAGATGGAAGCTCTGATGGAAAACCCATACATTCTCATCTACGATAAGAAAATTTCTAATGTTAAAGACTTCTTGCCTATCCTCCAACCAGCTGCCGAAAGTGGTCGTCCTTTGTTGGTTATTGCTGAAGATGTTGATTCAGAAGCATTGACAACATTGGTCGTAAACCGTTTGCGTGGTGGTTTGAAGATTTGCGCTGTGAAAGCTCCTGGTTTTGGCGACCGTCGTAAAGCTATGCTCGAAGACATCGCAGTATTGACTGGCGGTGTTGTTATCAGCGAGGATAAGGGTTTGACACTTGACAAGGCAACGCTTGAAATGTTGGGTTCTGCTAAGAAAGTAACCGTATCTAAGGACTTTACAACAATTGTTGATGGTGCTGGTTCTAAGGATAGCATTGCTGAACGTGTAAACGTTATCAAGAGCGAAATTGCTAATACAAAGAGCCAATACGACAAGGAAAAACTTCAAGAACGCTTGGCTAAACTTGCTGGCGGTGTTGCTGTTCTCTATGTTGGTGCTAACTCTGAAGTAGAAATGAAGGAGAAGAAAGACCGTGTAGACGATGCACTTTGTGCAACTCGTGCAGCTACAGAAGAAGGAGTTGTTGTTGGTGGTGGTACAACATACATTCGCGCTCAAGAGGCTTTGAAGGGTATTCAAGGTGAGAATGCTGACGAACAAACTGGTATCAATATTGTTTGCCGTGCTATCGAAGAACCTTTGCGTCAAATCATTGCCAATGCTGGTGGCGAAGGTGCTGTTGTTGTGAATAAAGTGCGCGAAGGTAATGGCGATTTTGGTTACAATGCTCGTCGCGACCAATACGAAGACTTGCGTGCAGCAGGTGTAATTGACCCAGCTAAGGTGGCTCGTGTAGCTTTGGAAAATGCAGCATCAATCGCAGGAATGTTCTTGACAACAGAATGTATCGTTGTTGATAAACCAGAAGAGAACCCAGTTATGACTCCAAATCCAGGTATGGGTGGAATGATGTAATCCAATTTGAAGATTCAATAGAGGGATTTTCTCTCTACAAAGTTAGGTAATAAGTGTACCCCAAAAGTTCGATTGAACTTTTGGGGTTTTTATTTTGCCCCCATACGCTCATATTTTTGAGCTTCCAATAGTGCTTGCTGAGAAACTTATACAATAGAATGGTTACGGCGATTCGTCTTTTATAGTTGTGTCCTTACAGGGAAACTCCTGTATCCCCACAGGGAAACAGGTCTTGAATAAGGTGTATGAGTATTGGAAAGCTACTATTTTGTGGAAGAAAGTGCTTGTATGACGGATAGGAGAGGATTATTCCACCTTCTAAGCGGTGAGGAGGCATAAAAAAGCGTGGAGCCTTTCATAAGACACCACGCTAATACTAATCAAAACAAATTAATTTAAATTCAATAATGAATGAGAAAAATTATTTTTGTGTAGGCACTTCAAACTTGTCGCCAGTGGTTTCTACTAACACTTTGCGAGCTTCTTGACTCATGCCTGGACGTTCTGGACGTACAGCGAAGCCTGATTCGGTGCGGAGGAACTTGCCGTCTTTGTCTGGCTTGATAGCCATATCGTTGAATTTAACGATGAGATAAGTTGCGAGTTGTTTCCATTCAGCGAGCATTTCGTTACTCTTTTGTACAGAATAGTCGTTCAAGAACTTAATGGCAGCTGCCTTGTCGGTAGCATAAAGTTCTTGTGCTTTTGCCTCAATCTGTGGTTGATTGGTCTTGTACTCATTCTCCAAGCGGTCGCGAACAGCTTTGAGCGATGGGAACATTTGAGAATAGCGTGGATAAACCATGTTTGCTACCCAGTTGCAAACCCAGAAAGCGTTTTTGTCAGAGAAAGTTACTGCGTCAGCACCAGGGGTATTGAAGCATTCAGCACGTTCTGTGTTGCTGCAATAGATTGGCACATAAACAGTTGTGTTACCTTCGTCGTTGGCAAACCAGATGATACCACCGATTTCACGAGGCAACCAACCACGCAATTGGCAAACGTATGAGAATGCACTTTGTTGGGTTGATGCTGGACGTTCTGTGAAATACTTCTTACCGTTGTATTCAAATTCCAATGGAGTAGGGCGGTATGGCATGTTCCATGAGCCTTGACCGCAGTCGTTCAATGTGCTGAGGGCTGTTCCTTCATAGTGGTCGCGCATTGACATTTTCATATCTTCCAAAGTGATTTGCTTGTTAGGCTTAACCCAAAGTGGCATATCCTTTGCGTTTTTGTCTTTACCCATTGCCCATGGGAGGTATTCAGACATATCGCAGAAGTGATTGAAGAAACTCCACACACGGGCATCGCAGTAGCGGCGACCGCCAAAGTCAGGTGCTGCATAAACCATCTTCCAGTTGAAATCTTTGTCCTTACCAGTGAACCAACCTTTTTCTCTTGCAAACTTAATGCAATTCTTTGAGGTGATTACTTCTGTGTTGTAAGTTGAGAATTGTCCGATGCGTGCTTGGTTAGCGTGTCCTGAAATCATGCCGTCAGGTATGCGAACTGCTACCCAAACCACCTTTTGTTTCTTGTCGCCACCGCAACCCATCATTTCGAGAATCCATACTTCGTTAGGGTCGGCAATGGTAAAGCTTTCGCCACTTGATTGGTATCCGTATTTGTCTACCAATTCTGTCATTACTTTAATGGCTTCACGAGCGGTCTTAGAGCGTTGCAAACCGAGGTACATCAATGAACCGTAGTCGATTTGACCATTAGGGTCTACCATTTCGTCACGACCTCCGTAGGTGGTTTCGCCAATGCTTACTTGGTATTCGTTGATGTTTCCGATGACGTTGTAGGTTTCGGCTGCTTCGTCAATGAATCCGTGGCTTTCGCCTGAGTCGTAGTCAATGATTTCACGTTTTGTGCCTTTTGCGTGCTTTCCAGCAGCATAGTGGCAGAGATTTGTGAACAATCCGTAGTCGTCGGCACTATAAGTTACATAGACCGAGCCGTCTGTTGTCGCACCTTTTGTTGCGATGAAGTTGGTACATGCCTTTGCTGTTCCGAACGAACAAACAAGCATCACTGCTAAAAGGAGTTTCTTCATAATGATATAGTTTAAAATTAAATGTTTAATATGTAATTTTTGTCTCGTATTTTGCTACATTTCCACGATTATCGGTTGCCATAATTTTGAGCGTACGTGGTTGTTTTGTAGGTGTTATCGGCGTTTTTCGTAAATCGCAGAAAACGAATGACGGGTCTTTTCCTTGTTCAAACAACACGAATTTATCGTCAATGTAGGCTTCGTATCCGTTTAGTCCGCTTTGGTTGTCGGATAGTTTGAAGGCAAGAAATGTAGGGTTTGCCGATGTTTGGTGTATGTTGGGGGCTTTGTCGTCGTAGGCTATGAAGTAGGTTAAGCCTAATTCTCGCACTCGTCCTTTCACCCAACCATTTGCAAAACTGCCGCCACAATAGCGTGCTGGTTCGGCTGCTGCGGTGTGAGCGGTGCGTGCTGCGATATAATATTTTTGTGGATTGGCAGCAGGGCGTTCCACCTTGATGCTTAAATCGGTATAGTCTAAGAGCGGAACTTGTAGAGGCGCAAAGCGGAAAGCTGCCGAAAGGGCATCGGCAAAATGGCTTTGCGAGGGTTGCAAGAGAGTGTTACGTGCAAGTAAATCTCCTGGTACATGGAGCAAGGCTGCGCCAAACATAATGCGGTTATCTCGATTGGTAAGCAAAGCATAGCTTCCTTGTATCGGATTGGCAGGAGGAATGGTTTGCGGTGTGCCTACCACATAGATGTCTTTAACGGTTTTATTGCCATAATAATCTTTGAAGACGTACTGCAAATGGTATTCACGTTGCTCGTTAAAGTTGATGATTCCTCCATTTTTTGCGGTCTTTATGAATGGTAGCCGATTGCCTGCTTCACGGAAAGACTTTAGATACCAAATGCGTCTGCTGGCATAATGCTCAAAGTCGCCCCATACATTTATCATGCGGTTGCATTGGGTTGGTATGTTGTTTACATCGCTTTCGTAGACTTTTTTGCCGTCGCAATAAAGTGCAGTGTAGCGCACTCCGTAGTTATTGTAAACGGAGTCCATGTGGTCGTAAGCCCATGTACCAAAGCCAACTAACCCCCAAGCACGGTAGCGATTTGTTCCAAAAGTATAAATTTTAGAGTCGGTTGAATTTTGGAATACACCTTTTCCACGCTGTGGATAGCTTTTAAACGAGTAGGCGGTTGGTGCTTGTCTGTCGGGAGCTATTTGTGAAAGCCAATTCAAAGGATCCATAAGGTTATCATTTGCCGTGTTATGGATTTCTAAATGGAGGTGTGGTCCTTTCGATGCGCCTGTATTGCCACTTAAAGCTATGAATTGTCCTTTGCGCACAGGTATTTCGCCTGGTTTAAAATGTATGTCGCCTTTGAATGTATGGTGTTGGTATTGCCATTTTTCTACGGCTGTTTGCACTTGTGGAGCGAAGCGATTGAGATGCACATAAGTACTTGAATAGCCGTTAGGGTGGGCGATAACCAGTGCTTTACCGAAGCCATATTCGCCCACAATAGCTCGTGAAACGTAGCCGTCGGCAATGGTGTAGATGCCAAAATTTACACCTCGTTCGGTTTTTACGTCTATACCGCCATGAAAATGGTTGGGGCGTGGCTCACCAAAGTTACCCGCTAATTGTACGGGAATATGGACAGGTGAGCCAAAAGATAGTGCCGTTAGTAAAAAACCTATTATATAGTGCATTTTTGCTTATTATTTCTTCGTTTATTAATGTGTCCTACAGTATCTAATCTGACTTTTATTGGCAATATTTTGGCTATTTGCGAATGAAAAGTCAAAAAGCTGTTTTCCTCAAGTTTTTATTCTTTTATCAAAATAGCCTGTTTGAAAGCCTGAAACCTATTGTTTTGCTTCTTCAAATAGGCTGTTCCGCCAATCCATTCTGTTTGCTCTATTTCTTCGATGAGCGGATAAGTGCGCACGACCATGTTGCCTTCAATTTCGATGATGCCTGGAGAATAGTCGAACGTATCGTATTTGATGTGGTTGAAAGCTAAACGTTTCATTGCGATGTGGGTCTTGGTATGTTTCGTTCTCGCATAGCTTGGTCTACTGTGCGGTGGCTTTGTAAAGTTACTGGTGGACCATTCTGTTCTTTGTTTACTCTTTCGCCACCCACCATGCGTACAGGGTCAGTCGTTTCGGTTGAATCGGACTCAAAAGCAGAATTTTCTATCTGTTCGTGCTTTTCTTTCTGCTCGTGCATACGAATAAGTTTAATATTTGTAAGCAAAAGTAAGCGGAAAGTTGTTGATGTTTCTGTTGGCTGTGGCATATAGAAATAACCACGAACACGCTTGATACCGAGTTTTTTATCGTCGTAAATGGTCAAAATTTGGTGTCCTGCATCAAAGAAACGTACGGCTTGTGTAGCAATACTATCATTTTTGAATGTAACAGTGAACACTGCTACTCCCTCACGTGTACCATCTTGGACGATGAATTGTGGGTCGAACTCTAAGGAAAGTTGGTCGCCACGGTGAAAAGCAGTATCAACTTTAATTTCAAAGTTTTCGTAATTGCGTGTAATTTGTGGTTGTAACACGAGGGCTTTGGTCTTGTTCCATACGTTGGTAGTGTCGCCATTGAGTGATGCTTCACCATATTGTGAGAAGTCGGTAGCCGACAAACCTTGTGTGCGTGCCTCGTTTTCTAAGCGTTTGGAAATATTTTCGTAGATTTTTTTCAGTTGCTCTGTGTGTCTGATGTAATATTTTAGTGCATCGTCAAATTCGGCTTCGGTAACATCATATTTCTCGAAAACTTTCAATTTATAAGCCTCTTGTTGGGTGAATGAAACGTTTTGTTGCTCCGCCATGGACATTGCTACATGGTAATCGTAGAGCAAATCTTCCATTTCTCCAGGTTGAATATACTCCGAAGGCACAGTTGGCTTACATGAAACCAATAAAAGCATGCCTATAAGAAGTAGCCATGCTCTTTGCAAACAGTATGTATAAAGGTTCAACCTATTCATTATTTTTCTTAAAATATTGGGTCAATAGTATCAGCATCATGAGCTGTTTCAGCAATAGTGCCACTCTTTTCCTTCTTGGTGTTGATATTGCTGTCCGAATCTTTGTCTTTTTGATTAGGAATATTGTTGAAATCGTTGCGATAGAAAAGGAAAAGAATGGTAACACCTACAGAAATACACGCATCAGCAAAATTGAAAATAGCTGAAAAAAACGTGAAATCTTGTCCACCCCATATTGGAAACCAATCGGGGAATGTTCCATGAAAGAGTGGGAACGAGAACATATCTACAACATTTCCCATTAAAATAGAGGCATAACCCTCGCCCCACGGAACAAGATGAGCTGGGGGAAGATTTAGATAATAAGGATTTGAAGCGGTGAAAATCTCGCCATAGATGAGTGAATCAATGATATTTCCAGCTGCTCCAGCATATATCATACTTAAAACTACGATATATCCCATACGGGCACCTTCCTTAATTTTCTTCCATATATACCATGTCAAGGCGGCTACGGCTATCAATCTGAACACACTCAAGAAGAGTTTGCTACCCAATTCCATGCCAAACGCCATGCCACGATTCTCAATAAAGGCTATGCGAAACCAATCGAACACGACAATTTCTTCGCCAATGTTCATATTAAGTTTAACCGCAATCTTTATTGCTTGGTCAATTAGCAGCAGCAAAATGATAATTGCCGCTGCTATGATGTGCTTCTTTTTGTTATTCATTTAAACCTTAATGGTTTTTATTTGCCTCTTTTGACGCTACGCTCAATGTTGCGTGTGGTACAATTCTGAGGCGTTCTTTTGGAATGAGTTCGCCTGTTATGCGGTCTATTCCGTAAGTTTTGTTGTCAATACGAACAAGTGCAGCTTGTAATCCTTGTATAAATTTTTGTTGGCGTTGTGCCATTTGCACTAATTCTTCTTTTGTTTGGTTTGTGCTGCCTTCTTCCAGAGCCTTGTAGGTAGGCGAGGTATCGTTTACATCGTTAGTGTTTTTGTTCATCAACACCTTCATTGTCTCCTCGTAATCAGATTTGGCAACTTCAATTTTATTTAATACTATAGCGCGGAACTCCTCGAGTTCTTCATCGCTGTAACGCTTTTTTTCTTCCATAAATGGTAAGTTAAATGGTATGAATGGTTGATAATTTCTATGTTTATGAGGTTAGCGATGGGGCAGTGTGCGTTATTTGCTGCCCTATCGCCTCACTTTTATGCTTTCTCAACGAGAATGTTGAGTTTAAATTCGTCAAATTCTGTTTCTGTTCCTTTGTTCTCTGCAATGATAATATCGTTTGCTAAGACCTGTGTTTTGATGAGTTCACCGAAAGCATTGATAGCTGCAGTGGTCTCTTCGTTAGGTGCTATTGTAACGATGATGCGGTCTGTAATTTCGAAACCAGTTTCTTTGCGGAGGTTTTGAATACGGTTGATAAGTTCACGTGCCATACCTTCCTTCTTCAATTCTTCGGTAAGTTCCACTTCGAGTGCCACTGTGAGATTGCCTTCGTTGCTCACTAACCAGCCTGGCATGTCTTCTGAGATGATTTCAACATCGGCTACATCAACCGAAATGGTTTCGCCTTGCAATTCGAAAGCATAGTTTCCGCTTTGCTCAAACTGTGCAATTTCGTCTTGATTGAGGTTGTTCATTTTTGCAGCAATGTCTTTCATAAGTTTGCCATACTTCTTTCCCATGACTCTAAAGTTACACTTTACTTTCTTCACGAGAATGCCTTGACCTTCAACGAAATTAAGTTCTTTTACATTAACCTCGCTCTTGATGAGGTCAGCCATGGCTGCAATGTGTTGTCGTTGCTTGTCGTCGGTTGGTGGTACCATGATTTGTGATAATGGTTGGCGCACCTTAATGTTTACTTTACGACGCAAAGCCAAGACCATAGATGTGATGCGTTGAGCCATATCCATGCGTGCTTCTAAGTCGGTATCAATCGCATTTTCATCGGCTACTACCCATTTTTCCAAGTGAACGCTTTCGAGTTTACCGCCCAAATCGTGGTAAAGTTCGTCAGCATAGAATGGAGTTAATGGTGCCATGAGTTTTGCTACGGTCATCAAACAAGTGTAAAGCGCATCGTAAGCACTGCGTTTGTCGCCACTCATTTCCTTGCCCCAGAAACGTTTACGATTCAAACGTACATACCAGTTGCTTAAATCATCGTTTACAAAGTTGTCGATTAAGCGTCCAGCACGTGTTGGATCGTAGTTTTCGAGCTCGGCTGTAACCTTCTTTATCAATGAATTAAGTTTTGAAATAATCCATCTGTCAATTTCGGTTGCATCGTCTGTAAGCGTGTTTTCGCCCAATTCTTTTGCTTCGTACTTATCTACGTTCGCATAAAGGGCAAAGAAACTGTATGTATTATATAATGTACCGAAGAATTTACGGCGGCATTCGTCTACTCCTTCTGGGTCGAATTTTAGGTTATCCCATGGCTCGCTGTTGGTCATCATGTAAAAACGAACAGGGTCGGCACCATATTTTTCTATCATTTCGAATGGGTTGGTAACGTTGCCCACGTGTTTACTCATCTTGTTTCCCTTAGCGTCTAAGACCAAACCAGTAGAGATGACGTTTTTGAAAGCCACAGAGTCGAACACCATTGTAGCGATTGCGTGAAGTGTAAAGAACCAACCACGGGTTTGGTCTACACCTTCATTGATGAAATCGGCAGGGTAGAAAGTTGGTGGAACAGCCATTCCTTCGTAGTTAGATGCTACTAATTGTTGGCGGTATTCCTCTTCTTTAACTCCCAATTTAGCCAATCCTTCTTTCGAAATTTCGCCTTCAAATGGGTAGTGAAGTTGTGCGTAAGGCATTGAACCACTGTCAAACCATACATCAATCAAGTCGTCCTCACGTTTCATAGGTTCGCCTTCGTCGTTAACGAGTACGATTTCATCAACGTAAGGGCGGTGCAAATCAATGCGGTCATAGTTTTCTTGGCTGTAATCGCCTATGATGAAGCCACGTTCCTTCAATGGGTTGCTCTTCATAACGCCTGCTTTTACAGCTTTTTCTATTTCGTTATAAAGTTCTTCTACTGACCCAATGCACTTTTCGTTGCGCTTTCCGTCGCGCCAAATTGGTAGTGGTGTTCCCCAGAAACGTGAACGGCTGAGGTTCCAATCGTTCAAATTTTCAAGCCAATTGCCAAAGCGTCCAGTTCCCGTAGACTCTGGTTGCCAGTTGATTGTCTTATTCAGTTCAACCATTCGTTCCTTCTTTGCGGTGTCTTTAATAAACCAACTATCGAGCGGATAGTAAAGAATAGGCTTATCGGTACGCCAGCAGTGAGGATAATTGTGGGTATGTTTCTGAATATTGAATGCTTCGCCAGCTTGTTTCATCTCAAGACACATGACAATATTCAAGTCTTCTGACTTTTCGGTAGCTACCTTATCCCATACGCCATTAGGGTTGAAGCGTGGGTCGTATGCGTTCTTAACATAGTCGCCAGCATGCTTTCCGTAGGCTGTTTGGTCTACGCAATGTTTTACGAAGTTGGTATCAAGCTCGTCAATGAGGTAATATTTTCCTTGCAAATCTACCATTGGGCGTGTTTCACCCTTGTGAGAAATCAAGTATAGGGCAGGGATTTTTGCGTCCTTAGCCACCTTAGCGTCGTCGGCACCAAAGGTTGGAGCGATGTGAACGATACCTGTACCATCTTCTGTTGTAACGTAGTCGCCAAGGATAATGCGGAAGGCTTCGCTTTCCATTTCTACAAATTTGTCGCGACCGTCTTCGCTTTCGAATACTTTTTCGCTGTGTTGTTGAGCGTAATCGTTTACGAATGCAGGTGCAAACTCGCCGATGCGTTCTACTGGTTTTACCCATTTCATGAGTTGAACGTAGTGAATGCCCTCAAGGTCAGTACCTTTTACCTTTCCCAAAACACGGTAAGGCATTACTTTGTCGCCGCTTTTAAATTCTGGCATTTCGCCTTCTTTTACTTCTCCTTCTGCTTTGAAGTAAGCAGCAAGACGGCTTTCAGCAATCACCACTGTTACTTTTTCGGCTGTATATGGGTTGTAAGTTTCTACGATAAGGTATTCAATCTTTGGTCCAACACAAAGTGCTGTGTTTGAAGGCAATGTCCATGGTGTTGTTGTCCATGCGAGGAATGATGGTTTTCCCCAATTGTTGGTCTTTACATTGTGTTTGTTGCAGAATGTAGTCCAATCGGTTTCGTTGATAGCAAAGTGTACCGTTGCCGTCGTGTCCTTTACATCTCGGTAGCAACCAGGTTGGTTAAGCTCGTGGCTTGAAAGTCCCGTACCTGCAGCAGGAGAGTAAGGCTGAATGGTATATCCTTTATAAAGTAACCCCTTGTTGTACAATTGCTTGAGCAACCACCATAGGGTTTCAATGTATTTGTTGTCGTATGTAATATAAGGGTGGTCTAAATCGACAAAATAGCCCATTTGTTCTGTGAGCTGTCGCCACTCTTCTGTGAACTTCATAACGTTCTCTCGGCATTTGTGGTTGTACTCTTCTGTTGAAATGTACCTGTCCGATTGTTTGTTATCAATGTCCTTTTTTGTTATGCCCAATTCCTTTTCCACGCCCAATTCTACAGGGAGTCCGTGTGTATCCCAGCCAGCTTTGCGGTGTACTTGGAATCCTTGCATGGTTTTGTATCTGTTGAATGTATCTTTGATAGCGCGTGCGAGAACGTGGTGTATGCCAGGGTGTCCATTGGCAGATGGAGGTCCTTCAAAGAAGATGAACTGAGGTGTACCCTCTCGTTCGTCTATACTTTTGTGGAAGATATCTTGTTGCTTCCATTTGTCTAACACTTCTTTGTTGGTATTAACCAAGTTCAATCCGTTATGTTCGGCGAATTTTTTTGACATAATAATATGTATTTTTCCTATTTTCGTTTGAAATGCAAATTTACGGAATTATTTTTAAATATAGTGGATATTTACGAAAAAAGTAAGTTAAAGGGTGGGGAGCAGGGTTGAGGGGGCTTATCAGGGGTTGTTGGACTAGTCTGACTGGTCGGACTATTCAGACTATTCAGATAATTCGAAGTGGTTAGATAAATCAGACTGGGCTGACAAGTCTGGCAAGTCCGACTAATCAGCCAGAAAAGAAAGCCTGTTTATCTAAAAGAATCCCATACGGCTTCTTTTGGGAGTGGGGAAACCACTGAGATAGGTTGTTTGCTAACGGGGTGGATAAACTCTACGCTGTGGCTAAGTAGTGAAATACTCCCATCAGGATTGGAGCGTTTTGCTCCGTATTTCAAGTCGCCTTTGATGACACAACCCATGTTTGCCAATTGGCAACGTATTTGGTGGTGGCGCCCTGTCATTAGATTTACTTCGAGTAGGGTGTAACGTTCTGTTTGTCCGATGGTTTTATATTTTAGTATCGCTTTTTTTGCACCCTTCTTTTCGTATTCGTAAGCGTAACTTTTGTTTTGTTTTTCGTTGCGTAAAAGATAGTTTTCTATTGTTCCTTCGAGCTTTTGAGGTGGATTTTGAACCATTGCCCAATAGGTTTTCTTTACTTCTCCTTTTCTAAACATTTCGTTTAGTCGTGAGAGTGCTTTTGATGTTTTTGCAAATACTACGATTCCTGACACGGGGCGATCTAATCGGTGTACCACACCCACGAAAACATTGCCAGGTTTGGCGTATTTTTCTTTGAGCCATGCTTTTACAGTTTCTGAAAGTGGTTTATCGCCAGTTTTATCGCCTTGGACAATTTCTCCGCTTTCTTTGTAAACGATGATGATATGGTTGTCTTCGTAAAGTACTTGCATGGGGATTTTTTTATTGAGAAAAGAGGACTTTTCTGTTGTTTTTGGGGATTTGTTAGACGAGTCTGACAAGTCTGACAAGTCTGACAAGTCTGACTGGTCTAACCAGTTCGACTTGTCTAACAAACTCCAAAATTATTTTTACATGTTCATACCGCCATCAACTTGGAGTACTTGTCCAGAGATGTAGCTTGAGAGGTCTGAAGCGAGGAAGAGTGCAGTGTTTGCGATATCTTCTGTTTGTCCGCCACGGCGCAATGGAATTTTAGAAACCCATTCTTTGCGGATTTCTTCTGATAATTCTTGTGTCATTGCAGTGTCGATAAAACCAGGAGCAATAGCGTTTGCACGGATTCCCTTTGGTCCCATTTCTTGTGCAACACTCTTTGCAAGAGCTATCATACCAGCCTTAGATGCAGCATAGTTAGCTTGTCCTGCGTTTCCGTGTACACCTACAACACTTGCCATATTGATGATGCTACCGCCACGTTGGCGCATCATTACTGGTACACAGGCGTGTATGAAGTTGAAAGCACTCTTAAGGTTTACGCCAATTACTGCGTCCCATTGTGCTTCTGTCATACGGAGCATAAGACCGTCTTTGGTGATACCTGCATTGTTTACAAGAATATCAATGCTTCCAAATTCTTCTTTTACTTGTTTTACAACTTCTGCTGACTGTTCAAAGTCGGCAGCGTTGCTTGCATATCCTTTACATTTTACGCCTAAAGCAGTGATTTCAGTTTCTGTAGCTTTTCCGTTTTCGTCAATTTGTAGGTCTGTGAATGCAATGTTTGCGCCTTCTGATGCAAATTTCAATGCAATTGCCTTTCCAATACCGCGAGCAGCACCTGTGATAAGTGCTGTTTTGCCATTTAATAATCCCATAATTTTTATTTTTAGTTTCTATTTTTATTTATTTGTTGTTGCTTTAGTCGTTTAGTTTTGGCTTCAAACCTTTATTTCCGAGCGCACCGTAGACTACTTTTGCTACTAATGGTCGGCTTGATTCTTCGGTCAATCCGTGTCCCAATCGGCCGTAAATAAATGGTACTTCCAATCCTTTTATACAATAGTGGGTAATGTCAGCAACGAGTTCCACATTGTCTATATCAAAATCGCCGTCAGCTTTTGCTTCGGTATATACCTTTCGGAAAAGTTCTATTTCGTCTTCGTCAAAATTTTTGCGTACTCTTTCCACCATCCATATATTTCTAAAGAATTCCGCTCTGAGGTTTCCGTTTCTCATAACGGTTTCTTTTATCATACTAAGGTGGGTATAAATGAGTTCAATGATTTTATCGTGTGGTGAAATATGCTTTGCTGCTACTTCGTCAAGCTTCTCAGATAACCTTTCTAATTCGGCTTCGATGACCGCATAGTAAACATCGTCCTTACTTTTGAAGTAGGTGTAAAGCGTGCGGCGACCTTTTCCTGAGGCTTCCGCAATATCGTTCATTGTGGTGTTGGCAATTCCTTTTTTTGCAAAAATTTGTCGTGCCACATCTACAAACATTTGCCTTGTCTTCGAAATAGACATTTTTGTCCCTCCCTATGATTGTTTGTGCTTAAAAAGTAAATCCTTTTTTATAATTGCACAATGTTATTACAATGTGCAAAAGTAGAGAAAAAAAACGAAACTTACAAATTCTTATCGGCTTTTTGTATTAATAAAATCAATTTTTGGGAGGATAAAGATTGATAGCGTACTTCTATTTAGTCGTCCCTTGAAAAGTAAATAACCTATTGATTATCAATAAAATAGCCTTTCTATTATTTGTATATATCTACAAGTTTTTGTATCTTTGCATGGTAAAATCTTGCAAATCAACAATGTATAAATCTCCATCCAACACCCATCAGGTATCAATGTTTTGGGACTTGGCATCCATGCTCAATCCCACCCATCCAATGTACAAACTTGCCAATCTGATAAATTGGGAAACCTTTGAGCGTTCCTTTGCCCCCTTGTACTGTAAGGACAACGGACGCATGGCCAAGCCTATCCGCCTGATGGTCGGTCTTATAGTGCTGAAGCATATTCGCAACGTCTCGGACGAGAGCGTCGTGGAACAGTTCTCGGAGAACGCCTACTACCAGTATTTTTGCGGAATGGAATCCTTCACCATCGCCAAACCTTGCGTACCGACGGAACTCGTGGAGTTCCGCCATCGCATTGGCGAAGCGGGTATGGAGTTGATTCTCAAGGAGAGCATCCGGGTAAATCTGCTGCTTGACGACAAGCGGAAAGAGAATGAAAACAGAAATGACGGCAAGGACGGTCGTGGACGCAAGTCCGACACCGAGCAGACAGCCTTTATCGACTCTACCGTGCAGGAGAAGAACGTCACGTTCCCCACGGATTCGAAACTCCTCAATAAAATCATCGGTTTCTGCCGCGACGTGGCTCATGCAGAGCACCTCAAGGTGCGCCAAAGCTATGCCAGGGAAATCAAGAGACTTAAGCTTGTGCAGCGTTTCCGTGGCAGGAAGAACAGTTCAGCCAAGGTAAGGAAGGCCGATCGTCGGATGCGCACCATCGCCGGAAGGCTGTTGCGCGAGCTGGTTCGGAATTTGCCCCCTGAGAACTCTTACCAAGAACGTATTGAGGTCTGCATGAAGTTCGTTAACGGCGAGAGAAGGGACGGTCATAAGATCTACTCCCTTCATGAGCCGGACGTGTTGTGCATCAGCAAGGGGAAGGACCACAAG
Source organism: Prevotella disiens (assembly GCF_900454955.1). Lineage (NCBI taxonomy): Bacteria > Pseudomonadati > Bacteroidota > Bacteroidia > Bacteroidales > Prevotellaceae > Prevotella > Prevotella disiens. Next base: position 1,247,506 of record NZ_UGTL01000001.1, read on the forward strand.
AAATACGAGTTCGGCAATAAAGTCTCCCTTGTCAGACTGTGGAATGGTCTCATTGTCGGTGCATTATCTTTCCGCAATGAATACGACGGTCATACGATAGACAAGGCAATGGAGCAGGTCGGCAGGGTCTATGGCAGGAAAATCAAAAGACTCGCGGGGGATAGAGGGTATCGCGGGCAGGAAACGTGCGGAGAGACGAACATCATGATACCCGGCGTTCCCAAGGCAAGCGACTCGCCACACACGAAAAAGAAAAAACAAAGGTTCTTCCGCAAGAGAGCAGGAATAGAGCCTGTCATAGGGCACTGCAAAGCAGATCATCGATTGGGGAGAAACTTCTATAAGGGTCTCTTGGGTGATGCCATCAACGTGATGCTCGCTGCGGCTGCATTCAACTTCAAAAGAGCCATGCGGTTTCTTTTGTGCCTTATTCGAACCATGATAAAATGGAGTATCCAAGGAGTGGATTCCAACTTTAATGAAACAAAGGTGTTATCCAATACCTTTTGCGGGTTGTAAGTCGAGTTCTTGAGGGACGACTATTTAGACAATTCGGACTTTTACACAGAATTAGAAAGTTTGCATAAATTACCATATTGAACAGAGGGGGTGTCGCACTTGGAAATTGTTTTTGAAGTAAAACAGTAGCTTTTGAGGTGCAAAACAGGCTCTTTTGAGTTGCAAAATAGGCTCTATTGAACCGCAAAACAATCACTTTAGAAGATGAGGATATTAGTTAGATTATCGCATTTCTTCTTTGCACTTCATTTTTCGGTATCATGAAAGCTATGGTTTAACTTTTTTTTATTTGCCTTATTTAGACTTTGTGATTAAAATTTCCTAACTTTGTAGGAAATTTAATCAGTTAGTCGTGACTAAAGATATAGTCAAACAAAAAGTTAGAGGCATTCTCGATAGTTATCTTGAGATGAATAATCATAGAAAAACTACCGAGCGTTTTGCCATTCTTGATGCTGTTTATGATATGCAAGGGCATTTTTCACTCGAAGAGTTAAGTGCTAAAATGCTAAAAGACAGTTTCAGAGTATCACGCGCTACATTGTATAACACAATGCGGCTCTTCATAGAGTTACGTTTAGTAGTGCGTCATCGATTTATTGGGCAGACAAAATATGAAGTCTGTTACAATAATGATGACCATATTCACCAGATATGCACAGTCTGTGGGACTGTTACTGAAATAGATTCCGAACCTATTACGGCGGCTATTGCAGACACAAAATTATCAAGGTTCCGCAAAGATGGATTTTCGCTATATATATATGGTGTCTGTTCTAAGTGCCATACCAAGCTATTGCGTGAACAAAATAAAGCAAAAAATAAGAAACAAGATAAGAATTAATGGAAACAGGTAAAGTTGATGTCCTATTGGGTTTACAATGGGGCGATGAAGGTAAAGGAAAAATAGTTGATGTGCTTACACCGCGCTATGATGTTGTGGCTCGTTTTCAAGGTGGTCCAAACGCAGGTCATACTTTGGAATTTGAAGGTCAGAAATATGTACTACGTTCTATACCATCTGGTATTTTCCAAGGAGGAAAAATCAATATCATTGGCAATGGGGTAGTGTTAGCACCAGATTTGTTTATGAATGAAGCAAAAGATTTGGCAGCCTCAGGACACCCTCTTTTTGAAAGACTTTACATTTCTAAAAAGGCACATTTAATCATGCCTACTCACAGAATTCTCGATAAAGCTAACGAAGTTGCAAAGGGAAAAGAAATGGTAGGTACTACGGGGAAAGGCATCGGCCCTACCTATACCGACAAAACAAGTCGCAATGGTTTGCGTGTTGGAGATATTCTTGAAGACTTTGAAAGTAAATATGAGAAGCATAAAGAGCGTCATTTGAAGATGCTTGCTGCTATGAATTGGACTGACTTTGAGGGCTTTGAGGAAATTGAAAAACAATGGTTGGAAGGTATAGAATACATGAAGAACTTCCGTTTTGTGGATTCTGAACATGAAATCAACCATACTTTACGCAATGGAAAGAGTATTCTTTGCGAAGGCGCACAAGGCACAATGCTTGATGTAGACTTTGGTTCTTATCCTTTCGTAACCTCATCAAATACCATTTCCGCAGGTGCTTGTACAGGATTAGGCATTGGTCCTAATAAAATTGGCAACGTGTTTGGCATTATGAAAGCCTATTGTACGCGTGTTGGTTCAGGTCCTTTCCCAACAGAATTGTTTGATGAAACAGGTGGGAAAATGCGTGATTTAGGGCACGAATATGGTGCTGTTACGGGCAGAGAACGTCGTTGTGGTTGGATAGATTTGGTACAACTTCGCTATTCTATAATGGTGAATGGAGTTACAGAACTTATCATGATGAAGAGCGATGTACTTGATACATTCGAAACCATCAAGGCTTGCGTGGGTTATGAATTGCCAAATGGCGAAACAACTGACGAATTGCCTTACGACATTTCAGATGTTAAACCAATCTATAAGGAATTAAAAGGTTGGAAAACAGATATGACAAAATTTACAAGTGAAGCACAATTCCCAAAGGAATTTAACGACTATGTAGCATTCCTTGAGCAATTCCTTGAAACAAAAATCGGTGTAATTTCTATTGGACCAGACCGAGAACAAACCATTATACGATAATAAATATATGGCAAATAAACCTTCTATCCCAAAGGGTACACGAGATTTCGGACCCGATGAGATGGCAAAACGAAATTATATATTTGATACAATAAAGAGCGTATATGCACTTTATGGATTTCAACAAATCGAAACTCCAGCAATGGAAACCCTTCAAACACTCATGGGAAAATATGGGGACGAAGGCGACAAGTTGCTTTTCAAAATATTAAATTCTGGTGATTTCCTTAAAAATGCAAAAGATGAGGAGTTATTAGAACGTAATCCGCTTAAATTACAGACCAAAGTTGCAGAAAAAGGATTGCGCTATGACTTAACAGTCCCATTTGCTCGCTATGTCGTAATGCACCGTGAGGAATTGCAAATGCCATTCAAACGCTATCAAATTCAACCTGTTTGGCGTGCTGACCGCCCACAAAAAGGACGTTATCGCGAGTTCTATCAATGCGATGCCGATATTGTTGGGTCAGTCTCATTGCTCAATGAAGTCGAGCTAATGCAAATCATTGATATGGTTTTTGCAAAGTTTGGCATTCGTGTGCAAATCAAAATCAACAACAGAAAAATACTATCTGGTATTGCAGAAGTTATTGGTGAAGCTGATAAAATTGTGCAAATTACCACCGCAATTGATAAGTTGGATAAGATAGGATTGGAAAGTGTGAATGCTGAACTCGCCAAAGAGGGCATACCAACCGATGCTATTGAGAAGTTGCAACCAATTATTCAGTTGAGCGGAACGAATGATGAAAAGCTCGATACCATTGCTAAGGTGTTGTCAAATAGCGAAATCGGAATGAAAGGTGTGGAAGAATCCCGCTATATTCTTGATGCTTTAAAGAAAACAAACCTAAAGAATGAGATTGAACTGGACCTTACTTTGGCACGTGGATTGAACTACTATACAGGTGCAATCTTTGAAGTTAAGGCATTAGATGTTCAAATTGGTTCTATCACAGGTGGTGGACGCTACGACAATCTTACAGGAATTTTCGGTATGCCAGGACTCTCTGGTGTTGGAATTAGTTTCGGTGCTGACCGTATTTATGACGTTTTAAACACTTTGGACTTATATCCAAAGTCAAGCGTAACGGGTACTCAACTCTTGTTTATCAACTTTGGTGAAAAAGAAATGAACTATGTGTTACCATTTGTTGCACAAGCACGCAAAGCAAACATACGAACTGAAATTTTCCCAGACTCGGTAAAAATGAAAAAGCAAATGGCATACGCCAATGCAAAGAATATTCCTTTTGTTGTATTAGCTGGTGATAGTGAAATAGAACAAGGAAAAGTAACTTTGAAAGATATGGAATCGGGTGAACAAACACTTGTTTCTTCCGAAGAACTTATCTCAAAGTTAGGTTTATAATAAATAAAGGGAAGCTGTGGGAAATAGTCCTATGACTTTCCTTTTATATTTCCATAAATGAGAAATCAAAAACCATATCAGAAAAAGGAAAAGTATGTTCAACTGAATGTACAAGAGAATGCGCTGCTTTTAGAATGGTTATTGGCGAATGTAAAGCAAAGTAAATCAAAAATTAAGGCTACTTTGCAAAATCGTGGTATCATGGTTAATAAAAAAATCGTTACCCAATTTAACTACGAATTACATGCTGGTGATAAAATTTCTGTTAGTACAAGTAAGAAAAATGACCAATTCCAAAGTCGCTATGTCAAGCTTTTATACGAAGATAGGTACATTGTCGTCATAGAAAAAGCACAAGGCATTCTTTCAATGGAGGCAGGACATGCGTCTTTGAATGTGAAAAAAGTTCTTGACGATTATTTTAAGAAATCAAAACAAAAGTGTACTGCTCATGTAGTGCATCGTCTTGACCGTGATACATCGGGTTTAATGATTTATGCCAAGGATATGCAAGCCGAACAAATCCTTGAACATGAGTGGCATAACATAGTTTACGATAGAAGATACGTTGCCGTGTTAAGCGGAATTATGGAAGATGATAGTGGAACGATTTCTAATTGGCTGAAAGATAATAAGGCTTATGTAACTTATAGTTCTCCTTTCGACAATGGAGGAAAATATGCCGTTACTCATTTCAGTGTTTTAAAGCGCAGCAATTCGCATTCATTGGTGGAATTTAAATTAGATACTGGTAGAAAAAATCAAATCCGTGTTCACGCAGCTGATATGAATCACCCTGTATGCGGCGATAATAAATATGGAAATGGCGATAATCCTTTGCGACGATTGTGTTTGCATGCTTACATGTTGTGCTTCTATCACCCCATAACTCGTCAGCCAATGGAATTTAGTACATATATTCCAGCAGGTTTTAAACGACTATTTGAAAGTAAATAATATGGAACATATAGGAAATTATTTGGGCACTATTATCCTTATTATAATAGGATTTTTAGCAATAAAAAAGATTACAAGCTGTTTGTTTAAAGCAGTTGTTGGTGTTATTTTGCTTGCTATTGCTGCATATTTGTTGGCAAATACAGGCCTCATCTCATCGTTCTAACACGCTTAATCGCATGAAATAAGAAAGGCAGTATTCTCAAAATTATTGAAAATGCTGCCTTTTTATTGGAAAATCAAATATCTATTACCTTTCAATTTATATTTGATGATAAGTTTCTTCGAACGGAATGCGGAAGCGTTCGCCCCAAACTCCATCAGGTAAACGGACGCCGCAAGTTATCAACATATTTATTTCGCAATCATAAGGTAAACCCAAAGCCTTTTTAACTAACTTACTATCAAACCCTTCCAATGGACATGTATCATAATTTGCTTCGCTCATAGCGAGCATAAAGGTTTGAACAGCAAGCGCACAACTTTTGTTTACAACTACGCGGACATCATTTTCAGATACTTGACGAACAATAGGGCGGAACAATCCAATACATTGCGCAAGGATTTTTCTGCCTAATCCAAATATACCAAAGCAACGGGCGTACAAAAAAGGCATCAGTTTTCCGTAATAAATATCCCATTTCTTTATTCTTTTAGCTTGCTTTTCTAATGGGCTATGACACTTGATATTTTCACGTTCAAACTCCTTTACAGCATTGGCGTGGCGTTTAAAATAACTTTGTCGTGTAACAAATACAACCATTTGTTGCGCTGATGTTGCCGTTAATTGGTCTAAACAAGCAACAGAAAGTTTCTCTAAAATATTTTTATTTGTTATATGGTAAGCCTCCCAAAGCTGCATATTTGAACTCGTTGGAGCCAATGTTGCCATTTTTATGCACTCTTTTACCTTTTCTGTGTCAAGAGTTTTGGTAGAATCATAATGCCTAATGGCTCTACGATGGTTTAATATTTCGTATAAAGACATTTTTTCTTCGGTTTTCATATCGGTCGTTGGTAATTTACATTCTTCCAGCTTCGCCAAGATAACTATCTTTGAATCCTAAGAAATAAAGCACTCCATCAAGTCCGATGACATTAATATTTTGTTCTGCGGTCTCTCTTACTCTTGGTTTTGCATGGAAAGCAATTCCCAAACCAGCTTCTGCAAGCATAGGAAGGTCGTTTGCGCCATCACCAACAGCAATGGTTTGTGCTAAATTTACTTTCTCTACTTGCGCAATAAGTTTCAAAAGTTCAGCTTTTCTACGACCATCTACTATCTCGCCAACGAAGTTTCCAGTCAATTTATTGTTTTCGTCTATTTCCAATTCATTAGCGTAAACGTAGTCAATATTATACTTTCGTTGTAAATATTCGCCAAAGAAAGTGAATCCTCCACTAAGAATAGCAATCTTATATCCACAATTTTTTAGCACACTCATTAATCTATCAACGCCTTCAGTGATAGGAAAATTATCGGCAATCTCTTGCATCACATTTGCATCAAGTCCCTTTAGAAGTGCAACACGCTCTTTAAAACTTTCTTTAAAGTCTATTTCGCCACGCATGGCACGTTCTGTTATTTTTTGAACTTGCTCGCCTACGCCAGCTTTTTTAGCTAATTCATCGATGCATTCAGTTTGAATTAATGTTGAGTCCATATCAAAACAAATCAAACGGCGCATTCTACGATACATATTATCTTTTTGTAACGAGAAGTCAATTTCTTGTTCTTGACTCATTTTCATTAAGTCTGCTTGCATTTGAACATAATCATTTGGTGTTCCTCTAAGCGATAACTCGATACAAGCACGTACATTCGTATTCTTGCGTACAATACTTTGGCGACCTGTAAGGCGTACAATAGAGTCGATATTCATATCTTGATTAGCAATAGCTTTAGTAGCTGCTTCAATATTTTCTGCTGAAAGTGAGCGTCCAATGATAGTTAAAATATATCGATTTTTGCCTTGTTGGTCAACCCATTCTTCATATTCTTCATCAGAAATGGGAGAGAATCCGATATTGACTCCTAATTCTGTTGCTTTAAAAAGTAAGTCTTTCATTACTTTTCCTGAATTATCTTCATTTGTACGGATTAAGATACCAAGCGAAAGTGTAGCATGAATATCAGCTTGTCCAATATCTAATACCCTTGCATCATACTTTGCCAAAATGCTCATTATCGATGCAGTGAGACCTGGTCTATCTTGTCCTGTAACTCTAACTAAAATTTGTTCTTCCTGAATTTTCTTATTTTCTTTCATAAAATCGTTTTAATTATATCTTTGGTATGGCTATTTTCTTTTAGTTGATAGTAAAACCTAACTCATTTTCATTGATGTTTTTCCATCATTTGTTATTCGAATTTCTATCACATAGCTTGTTGATGCATCTGGAATACCAATAATAGCATCGTAATAGAGTGCCATTTCGTCTGCTCTATTAAATTCAAATCTGCGTAAAATACTTTTTTCCAAGAATTTCCTATCTATTAGTGATGCAAATTCTTGCTTTTTGAAATCATGTGCAAAGATTTTTGTTCCATGATTTGTGATATTTACGGAAGCAACATTATCAAGATAAGTGTTATCTACTTCCATTCCGTTTTCATTAAATGTTGATTTTATAACCCTATCAGATGTGGTTTTGACCTTGATATTGCTATCAAAATAGCCAAAACTCGTTCTTACTGTTGTGTCAGCTTCATCATGTAAAAATGTATTCATCGCATAAACTTGATAACCAAATGAGGCTTTCAGGTCTTTATTTTTGCTTTTTACTAATTTTACTTCTTCTCCATTATTGTTTAGAAAGACAAAAATATTGTCTGATTGCTTTGTTATCTTATAGCTATTTTTATTTTGTCCTTTCAAAAATAACGAATCTTGATAAATCCAAAACTTTACAGACATACTTGCAGAGTCTGGATAAAAAATACTATCCCCCTTTGCCATAAGGGCAGGAACATCGTCTTCTTCAGTTACCCAAAGCCCTTGAAACATTTCTTTTGCTTTCAAATCTTCTTCGGGATTATCTTCCTTTGCTTTATCGGTACAACTTACGAAAAGCAAGATTGAAAAAAATAGTATTAAGACTCGATTTTTTTTCATTCTATTATGCTTTTATATTAGAATAATTCAGCATCTTTCCAAGCTGCAGCATGGTTGTCTTTTTCAGATGTGATGACTTTATTCATGTCAATAGGCCATTCAATCCCAATGGTTTCATCGTTCCATCTAATGCCAGCTTCGCTTTGTGGAGCATACACATTATCTACTTTGTAGGTGAATATTGCTTCGTCTGACAAAACCAAAAAACCATGGGCAAAGCCACGAGGAATAAAAAATTGTCGTTTATTTTCGTCGGACAATTCTACCATAACGTATTTCCCAAGGGTAGGGGAGTCTTTTCTTAAATCAACAGCAACATCTAATACTTTTCCTTTTAGTACTCGTACCAACTTTGCTTGTGAATATTCTCCTTTTTGATAGTGAAGACCTCGCAACACTCCAAAGGTAGATTTTGATTCGTTATCTTGAACAAATTCTACATGCTTTCCTATATTTTTGTCAAAATCAGATTGTTTCCATACTTCATAGAAGTATCCACGGTTATCGTTGAAAACTTTAGGTTCCATTATCCAAACCCCCTCAATATTGGTTTTCTTATATTCCATTTGTCATTTATATAGTTTATTGTAATGCAAAGTTAGATATTTTTATTGAGATATTGAAAAAAACGTTTGTTAATTGGCTTTAAATTCTGATTTGTACATTTCTTTTATTTTGAAATACTATAATGTATCATTTGGTGTTTTGATATTTTTTTGTACTTTTGCACAATAATGACAAAAAAAAAAATCAAACTGATATTAACGTATAGTTGCATTTTTTTAATATGAATATTTATATGAATTTTTTTAGATGGTATTTCTCTAGAAAAGCTTTACCATATTGGACAATTTTATTGATTGATAGTATGATATGCTATTTTTCAGGATTGCTGATATTCTGGCTTTACTATCATGGTGCAATTGCTGTTGAACATATTTATTTATTGACTAAAACTATTTTTGTTTACATGGTTTTTAACCTTGTAGGCTTTAGGGTTTTCCGTACTTATTCGGGTATCATACGTTATTCTTCTTTCGTTGATTTGCAGCGTGTAAGTTTAGCAATGTTATTATCTCTTTCATTAGCAGAAGTTATGCATTATATGATTTTTGCGTGGAAAATGAATTTTGTACCATTACAAGGTCGGCAAATAGCAGCAATGTATCTTGTTGCAACCATCGGAATGATAACTTTTCGTATTTTGGTAAAGACAATTTACGATGTTACCATGAATCCCAATCAAAAATTGCGTACTCTTATCTATGGTGTTCATGAAGGCGGAATAGGGTTAGCTACCAATATTCACAACGATAAAAAAACAAAATTCTTATTAAAAGGATTTATTTCACATGATGAAAAGTATTTTGGTAAAACCCTAATGGGCGAAAAAATCTTTATCATAGATAAATTCTTTGAGGAGCATCTTCATGAAATGAACATTCAAGCGGTTTTGGTTTCTCCGCTTCAGGTTAAACGTTTTCGTGATGACACACATTTGCAGGATTTATTAATCAATGCGAAAGTGCAAATTTACATTACTGAAATGTCGAAAGAATGGAGTGGGAAAGAAGATTTTGAGCATGTTCAATTGAAAGAAATAAGCATTGAAGACCTATTGCCTCGTGATGAAATAACTGTCGATATGGACGCTATTGGAGGATTGCTGAAAGATAAACGTATCATGATAACAGGTTCGGCTGGTTCTATAGGTTCGGAAATGGTACGTCAAGTAGCAATCTATCAACCAGCACAACTTATTTTAATTGACCAAGCCGAAACGCCTCAACACGATATTCGCTTAATGATGCACTCTGATTTTGCGAACATTAAGGTTGAAACCATTGTTGCAAACATTGCTAATTTCGACCGAATGGAGTCCATTTTTAAGAAATATAAACCAGAATATGTGTTCCACGCTGCAGCTTATAAGCATGTGCCGATGATGGAGAATAATCCTTCTGAGAGCGTTCAAAATAATATTTGGGGAACAAAAGTTATTGCCGACCTTAGCGTTAAGCATGGTGTGAAAAAATTTGTGATGATTTCTACAGACAAGGCTGTCAATCCTACCAATGTTATGGGGTGTTCTAAACGTATATGTGAAATCTATTGTCAAAGCTTAAATATGAGCTTAAATAAAAATGGAATAGTTTCTGGAACTCAATTTGTTACAACACGATTTGGAAACGTTCTTGGTTCCAATGGTTCAGTTATTCCTCTATTCAAAAAACAAATAAAAGCAGGCGGTCCAGTAACTGTTACCGACCCAAAAATTATACGTTTCTTCATGCTTATTCCTGAAGCATGCAAATTAGTTTTAGAAGCTGGAACACATGGAAAAGGTGGTGAAATTTTAGTATTCGATATGGGTAAACCTGTAAAAATTGCTGATTTGGCACAGAGAATGATAAAACTTTCTGGCGCAGACGATGTTCATATAGAATATACAGGATTACGCGCAGGCGAAAAACTCTATGAAGAGGTGTTGAGTACCACAGAAAATACATTGCCAAGTTTCCACGAAAAAATTCGCATAGCACAAGTGCGTGAATACGATTACAATTCTGTAAACGCTGATATAGAAGAATTAATTCGCATTAGCCATACATATAACAATATGGAAATTGTGAAGAAAATGAAAGAAATAGTCCCCGAATATGTCAGCAATAATAGCATCTATTCTGCATTGGACAAAAAATAAATTGAAATTCTTCATGAAATCTTCGGGAAATCAAATAGATTAAGTTTCCCCAAAAATTCCCTTTTAAAAACGAAGAATGTTCTTTGAAACTAAAAAGTGCCTATTTAGGAGGCTTAAATAGGCACTTTTTAGTTTCAAAATAGCCTATATTGAAAAACGTTCTATTTTTTATAGTTAATACAAACATACCATTTTAAACTAATATAGATTATGATAAATAAATATTTTAATTTATCATTATAAACCCTATTTCTTACAAAGATGACTTAAATAAGGTCATCGCTGACGCTAATTTAAGTCATTCAAATTGTAATCCCAAAAGATTGCGTTATTTTTCTACTGCTTTTCCTTTAGCTTGCCAATCCAAGAAACCACCTAATAAGTTAATCGTTTTAAAACCTTTTGCTTTGAGAATTTCGCAAGCCTTTGCTGAACGTTTACCAGAACGGCAATAAACGGCAATTGTTTTTTTCTTATTTAAAGTTGCTATCGCCTTCTCCGCAAAATTATCTTGCAGTACATCTATATTCTTTGCACTTGCAATATGCCCTTCCGAATATTCCTTGTCAGTACGCACATCTAAAAGTTGAATTTGATTACTTTGAATCGTTTTTTCAAACTTATTTGCATCAACATCACCAACAGTTGTTATATTTGATTTACAAGCGGTTATAGCCCCCATAAGGCATACTACTATACCATTTTTTATTCCTATAGAAGATAGTTTTTTCATATTTATTTTTGTCTATTTTGCTACAAAAATAAGGATTTCTACCCAACTAATATCGGAATTATCAATAATAGCCGCTTATTTTAATACAACTTAACTTTCCGCTGTACCTAAAAAGATAAATCCTTTGATAATCTTATCAGATTGTTTGTAGAATCATTTTTTTACTGTATATTTGCAAAATGTAGTAGTGTAATTACTTGAAAGTATTTCCTACCCTGCCGTCTGAAAACAAAATATGGATTAAAATTTAAATCATAAAATATATGAATAAAGTGATAAAGCATAAGCTCGTATTTGCGTTAAGTTGCATTGGGCTTACAATAGCCGCAACTGCTTGTAAAACTACAAAACAAAATCAAGGAGAACAATTAGCAGGTGTAGCTCCTATTGTTGGTTTTGCTTTTAATAAAAAGGGAGAATGTTATGCTAAAAAGGTAAGAAAACTTACTGAAAAAGAATTCAAAGAACTTACGTCTTCGGGTGGTTTGTTTTGTTTGTCTACTCGAATAATTAATGAAGATGGAACATTGTTTGATAAAGACTATCATGCTATGCGCATAGGTTCTAGCCCAATTAGTTACTATTTTAAAGATGGAAAATGCAACTCCTTCTTCTTTTCATCTGCAAAAGGTAAAACTGTAACTTATGAGAATGATTTCCGATATGATGTAAAGCAAAATACGCTGACTATTAGCAATGGGGTACAATTAAATATTGTAGATTATAATGACGATACATTAGGTGCTATCATACAAATGGGATTCTCCGATAAAGACAAAAAACAATATGCTTATGTTGTTTACCGACGTGCTGGAAATGCAGAAGTTTTCAATCGACTATTTAATGCTGGAGTATCAATTCCTATCAAAGATAATCATATCATAATAGAATAAGAAAAAACATAAAAAATACGCATACCCCCACCTCCTCTTTCGGTATGCGTATTTTTTATCGAATTGTAATATGGAAACAACCTTGTCGCTTTTCATATTTTATATAGCATCTTCCTTGTTTCCGCATATCGTTTAGTACTTCGCTCAAAACCCATTTTAAAGTATCATCTCTAACAGGTCGAGTAATTGCTCTATATTTGTTATAAGCAATATCAAAGGTTGTTCCGTACAAATGACAACTTTTTTCAGTTGCATTACCATTGTGTTTTTGCAAATTTTTTATATCTTCTTTTGTTCGTAAAACACTTGTTACTAACAATTTATTTAAAGGAATATTCTTGACTTGTAGGCTATCGAAGAAATTCCGTCCAATATCTTGAAGCAAAATAGAAGCTCGTGGAACTAAATATGGCACACTATTCGATAATTTCTTCACTTCATAAAAAGGATTGCTACCTATATAAACAAGTTCTTTTATTCTTTTTTCAGCATCTATCCTATTTTCAACAGCAGGAACAGCATATTTTAAAGCAGCTGCAACTTGTACATGTTGAGAATCTGGGAAACTTACATCATAGTCAGCCACACTATTAATACGCGAAATGCGTTCTTTTCCATCGCGATTATAAAAGTTTGTGTAGCTTAATGGAGGTAGATAAGCTTGTCTATTAATTTTAATCGAATTAGATTCCTCTTGAAATATAGAACTACTTGATAATGTTTTGTTTATATATTTTGTTGGAATTTCTTCTTTAAGAGAATAAGTTTTACCTGCTATTGAAGGGAAAATAAGCCTTATAAGAGCAAGGATAGCTGTTGCAATCATAAAACCTATAAGAAAATTATTCTTTGTTATCTTTCGTTTATTTTTCATTGCCGCAAAGGTACTAATTTTTTTCATAATTCGTTTTATAAGAATTGATATTTATTTGCGAGGTTCACGAATTTATATTAACTTTGCACCTATTATTAATATAGACGAAAAATTGATAGAAAAGCATATTATTCTTGAAGATATTGACCCTGTATTATTTTACGGAGTTGGTAATGGACATTTGCAAATAATAAAGTCTCTCTTCCCAAAAGTGAGAATTGTTGCACGCGACAATGTACTAAAAGTGCTTGGAGATGAAGAGCAAATGGCAAAATTCGAAGAGGATATTGAACGTATTTGCAAACATATTGTAAAATATAACGTCATTACCGAAGAAGATATACTTGACATTGTCAATGGAAAACAAGCAAAAATAAACGCTGTAAAAGGTGTTATCGTCTATTCTGTTTCGGGCAAACCTATTAAAAGTCGTTCTAAAAATCAGCAAGATTTAGTTGATGCTTTTAATAAAAACGATATGGTTTTTGCCGTAGGACCAGCTGGAACTGGTAAAACTTATTTAAGCATTGCACTTGCTGTTAAAGCTTTAAAAGGAAAAGAGGTAAAGAAAATAATTTTATCACGTCCCGCAGTAGAAGCTGGCGAGAAACTAGGCTTTCTTCCAGGCGATATGAAAGATAAAATAGACCCTTATTTGCAACCATTATACGATGCACTTGAGGACATGTTTCCAGCTGCAAAACTACAAGAAATGATGGATAAGCATATCATTCAGATAGCCCCTCTCGCTTTTATGCGTGGACGCACGCTTAATGATGCAATTGTCATACTCGATGAAGCGCAGAATACTACTACAGCACAAATAAGAATGTTCTTAACACGCTTAGGAATGAACTCAAAAATGGTTATCACGGGGGATTTAACACAGATAGATCTTCCCTATAATCAAAAGAGTGGCTTGAAAGAAGCCATTGACATTTTAACAGAAACAAATGGAATATCAATCATAAATCTTGACCAAAAAGATATCGTACGCCATAAACTTGTTACAAGAATTGTAAACGCTTACGACGCATACGATAAGTCAAGATTAAATAAATCGGATTCAAAAAAATATAAAAATGAATGCACTAACTAAGACCGAATTCAAATTCGAAGGACAAAATGAAGTATATCATGGCAAAGTTCGTGATGTTTATAATATCAACGATGATTTAATCGTCATGGTTGCAACTGACCGCATCTCTGCTTTCGATGTTGTTTTACCTAAAGGTATCCCTTTCAAAGGTCAGGTTTTAAACCAGATTGCATCTAAATTCTTAGACTCAACTTCTGATATTTGCCCAAATTGGAAATTAGCTACACCAGACCCAATGGTAACAGTTGGCTTGAAATGTGAAGGTTTCAAAGTAGAAATGATAATTCGTTCTATTTTGACAGGTTCAGCATGGAGAGAATATAAAGCAGGTTGCAGAGAAATTTGTGGTGTAAAACTTCCTGACGGAATGCGTGAAAACGAACGTTTCCCTGAACCAATTATCACTCCTACAACAAAGGCAGACGAAGGTCATGACCTTAATATTTCTCGCGAAGAAATTATCAAACAAGGCATTGTTTCTGAAGAAGACTACAATACAATCGAAGATTGGACACGCAAACTTTTTGCACGTGGTCAAGAAATGGCAGCTGAAAAAGGCTTGATACTTGTTGATACAAAATACGAATTTGGCAAGCGTAATGGAAAATGCTACCTTATTGACGAAATTCACACTCCAGATTCAAGTCGATACTTCTATGCTGATGGTTACGAAGAAAAGTTTGAAAAGGGTGAACCACAGAAGCAACTTTCAAAAGAATTTGTTCGTCAATGGCTGATTGAACATAACTTTATGAACGAACCAGGGCAGATTATGCCAGAGATTACCGATGAATATGCAACAAGCGTAGGCGACAGATACATTGAACTTTACGAGCATATTACAGGTGAAAAGTTTGTAAAAGCAACAGATACAACAGACTTAGCAAAGCGCATTGAGAAAAATGTAAGTGAATATCTTGCATCAAGAAAGTAAATGATGCTCAAAATACTGAAGGAAATAAATTCTTAAATAACACAGAACGTGTATAATCAAGAAAAAATTAAGCCCTATAATAGTACTGAGGAAAAAGGAAAAGTAGTAGAGGCGATGTTTGATAACATTGCCCCTACTTACGATACTTTAAATCATAGATTGTCATGGAATATTGATAAAGGTTGGCGACGCAAAGCTATCATGCAACTTGCTCCTTTTTCTCCTAAACAAATGCTTGATATTGCAACAGGAACTGGAGATTTTGCCATTTTAGCTTCTCAAATGCTCCAACCAAAGACACTTATAGGTGCTGATATTTCCGAAGGTATGATGGAAATAGGCCGACAAAAGGTAGCAAAGATAGGACTTAATCAAACCATTTCTTTTCAAAAAGAAGATTGTTTGAACCTTACTTTCCCTTCCGAAACCTTTGATGCTGTTACTGCGGCTTTTGGAATTAGAAACTTTCAAGACTTAGATAAAGGACTTTCCGAGATGTGTCGAGTGCTTAAAAAAGGCGGACACCTCTGCATTATAGAACTTACCACACCTGTGAAATTCCCAATGAAGCAATTGTTTAAACTCTATTCAAAGATAGTTTTGCCTACTTATGGACGCTTAATTTCGAAAGACAGCGGTGCATACGATTACTTGAATAAAACGATTGCAGCTTTTCCACAAGGAGAAGTGATGATGAAAATATTAAAAGAAGCAGGCTTTGCCAAAACTTCTTTTAAGCGATTGACTTTTGGTATATGTACCATGTATATTGCTGAAAAATAAAATTTATGGCTTATGGATAAATATGGACTTATTGGATACCCTTTAGAACATTCCTTTTCTAAAGAATACTTTAATGAAAAATTTCAGAATGAAGGTATTGATGCACAATATTTGAATTATGAAATTTCGAATATTGCCGATCTTATGGAGATAATTAATACGACTCCAAACTTAAAAGGGTTCAATGTAACCATTCCATACAAAGAGCAAATCATAAAATATCTTGATGCGCTTAGTCCAGAAGCCAAAGCTATTGGCGCTGTTAATGTTGTAAAAGTAGAGCATCATGGAAACAAAGTCTATTTAAAAGGTTATAACAGCGATGTTATTGGATTTACAAAGAGCATAGAACCGCTTTTAGAACGTTATCATAAGAAGGCGCTTATCTTGGGAACGGGTGGCGCAGCAAAAGCTATTAGTTATGGTTTAGCTTCTTTGGGAATTGAAACAAAATATGTTTCAAGACGTAAGAACATTGCTGGATTAACTTACAATGATATTTCGCCTAAGATTATCAACGAATTTAATGTAATTGTCAATTGTACTCCAGTAGGAATGTATCCAAATGTTGAAGAATATTTACCATTACCATACGAGGCAATGGATAGTCATACCCTACTTTACGATTTACTTTATAATCCTGATGTTACACAATTCATGGCGAAAGGTGCCGAAAATGGTGCTGTAGTCAAGAATGGATTGGAAATGTTATTGCTTCAAGCATTTGAAAGTTGGGATATTTGGAACGGGAAAAAATAATTAAAGATACTATAAATGAATAACAGATATGCAATGCGTGGCGTTAGCGCAGCAAAAGAAGACGTTCATAACGCTATTAAAAATATAGATAAAGGAATTTTTCCACAGGCTTTTTGTAAAATTATTCCTGATATTTTAGGTGGAGATGGCGAGTATTGTAACATTATGCACGCTGATGGTGCTGGCACAAAGTCTTCGCTTGCCTATATGTACTGGAAAGAAACAGGCGATTTGGGCGTTTGGAAAGGCATTGCACAAGATGCTATCGTTATGAATACCGATGATTTGCTTTGTGTTGGAGCGGTTGATAATATCTTAGTTTCATCAACTATTGGTCGCAACAAGATGCTTATTCCAGGTGAAGTTATTTCAGCAATCATCAATGGAACTGACGAATTGCTGGCTGAAATGCGCGAAATGGGTATCGGTATTTATCCGACAGGTGGCGAAACAGCTGATGTTGGCGATTTGGTTCGCACGATTATTGTTGACTCGACTGTCACTTGTCGTATGAAACGTTCTGATATTATTGACAATGCAAACATTCGTCCAGGCGATGCTATCGTGGGATTAAGTTCTACAGGACAAGCAACCTACGAAAAGAAATACAATGGCGGAATGGGTAGCAACGGATTAACCAGTGCTCGTCATGATGTTTTTGAAAAGTATTTGGCAAAGAAATATCCTGAAAGTTTCGACCATGCTGTGCCTGAAGAATTAATTTATAGCGGTAAATATAAACTGACCGATGCCATTGAAGATAGTCCTATCAAGGCTGGCGAATTGGTTCTCTCCCCTACTCGCACCTATGCCCCTGTCATAAAGCGTATTTTGGACGAAAAACGCTCTGAAATTCATGGAATGGTACATTGCACGGGGGGAGCTCAAACTAAAGTTTTGCACTTTATAAATGACAACTGTAAAGTCGTGAAAGACAATATGTTCCCTATTCCACCACTCTTTAAGGCTATCAAAGATTGTAGTGGTACAGATTGGAAAGAAATGTATCAAGTGTTCAACATGGGACACAGAATTGAAATTTACGTTCGTCCAGAGGTTGCCGACTCAATTATTGCTATCAGCAAAGAATTTAATATTGATGCTCAAGTGATTGGACATATAGAAGAAGGTGAAAAGAGCCTGACTATCAAGAGCGAATTTGGAGTATTTAATTATTAATCAAACAAAAATAACGGCATAAGTCCGTTGAAAAATACAGCATCTATAATCAAATAAAAATATATGCCCGAAAAAAATAGTATATTAGAAAAGCTTGACGGATTAGAAGCACGCTTTTTAGAAGTTTCGACATTAATAACAGACCCTGATGTTATCAGCGACCAACAACGATACGTCAAACTAACCAAGGAGTATAAAGACCTTGGCGACATTATGGATGCGCGTAAGCGATACATTAAGTGTTTGACAACAATCAGCGAAGCAAAAGATATTCTCACCAATGAAACCGACCAAGAAATGAAGGAAATGGCTCGATTGGAGTTGAGTGAAAACGAAGAATTGTTGCCAAATCTTGAAGAAGAAATAAAACTTTTGCTTGTTCCGAAAGACCCTGAAGATGATAAGAATGTGCAAATGGAAATTCGTGCAGGTGCAGGTGGCGATGAAGCTGCCTTATTTGCAGGCGACATCTTTAATATGTATAAGCGCTATTGTGATAAAAAAGGTTGGAACCTTTCTATTACATCAGTTTCAGAAGGTACTGTTGGCGGTTTCAAAGAAATCGATTTTGCAGTTGCTGGTACTGGTGTTTATGGAATTTTAAAATATGAATCAGGCGTTCACCGTGTGCAACGTGTACCTTCAACCGACACGCAAGGACGTATGCAAACCTCAGCAGCCACCGTAGCTGTACTCCCTGAAGCCGATAAGTTTGAAGTAAATATCAATGAAGGCGACATCAAATGGGATACATTCCGTTCAAGTGGTGCTGGTGGTCAGAACGTAAATAAAGTAGAATCAGGCGTTCGCTTGCGTTATCCGTGGAAAAACCCAAACACTGGAGAGGTTGAAGAGATTCTCATTGAATGTACAGAAACTCGCGACCAACCTAAGAATAAGGAGCGTGCCTTGTCACGTTTGCGCACATTTATATATGACCGTGAACATCAAAAATATGTAAACGACATTGCAAGCAGACGTAAAAGTCTTGTTTCAACAGGCGACCGTTCGGCAAAAATTCGTACCTACAATTATCCACAAGGACGTGTAACAGACCATAGAATAGGTTTTACCACACACGATTTACCAGGATTTATGAATGGTGATATTCAAGATATGATAGATGCACTTACTGTTGCAGAAAATGCAGAAAAGTTGAAAGAAAACGAATTGTAAGTCTAAAAATATAAAATAATTCAAATTTCAAAAGTTTATAGACTAAGAAAAAAACGATTGCTACTTGAAAATAATCAATTAAGGTTAAGTAGAAATTTTTAAAAGAGCCTGTTTTGGACTTCAAAACAGGTACTTTTGAAGCTTAAAACAGATGCTTTAAGAGGTTTACTTATAATACATTGACTTTCAAGAAGGTATAATTAGCTTAAAAATCCCTTTAAGTTTAAGCTTGAGAAGTAAAATTTAGGATATAACTTAGAAACTTGCAAAACAAAATAATACTGATACTGAAATGGATAGAAAACAATTAGTAGAACAAATCTTTACAAAGAAAACTTTTCTTTGCGTTGGTCTTGATACCGACTTAAATAAAGTTCCACATTTTTTATTGAAGGAAGAAGACCCTATTTACGCTTTCAATAAAGCTATAATTGATGCAACTGCTCCTTACTGCGTAGCTTACAAACCTAATTTGGCTTTCTATGAGTGCTATGGCTTAAAAGGTATGCAAGCATTTGTGAAAACTATTGATTATTTAAAGAAGAACTATCCAAACCATTTCATTGTTGCAGATGCAAAACGAGGCGATATTGGCAATACTTCAAAAATGTATGCGCAGACTTTCTTTGAAGAATACAATGTTGATTCATTGACGATTGCACCCTACATGGGCGAAGATTCAGTAAAACCATTTTTAGAATATAAAGGCAAATGGACTATTTTATTGGCATTGACCAGCAATAAAGGAAGTCAAGATTTCCAATTATTTGAAGATAAAAATGGATTAAGACTTTTTGAACGTGTACTTACAAAATCACAAGAATGGGGCAATCCAAACAACTTGATGTATGTTGTAGGTGCAACCCAAGGAAGTTTATTTGCTGATATTCGCAAATTAGCGCCAGAGAGTTTCCTATTAGTACCAGGTGTTGGTGCACAAGGTGGTAGCTTACAAGAAGTATGTAAATACGGTATTACTAAGGATTGCGGTTTATTAGTCAATTCTTCACGCGGTATTCTTTATGCAAGTAGTGAAGAAAATTATACAGAAGTTGCCGCTCAAAAAGCCAAAGCCTTGCAAGAAGAAATGGCTATTGAATTAGCAAAACTTTAAAACTAAAATTATAGGAACGGATAATGAGCGAAAGCAAGATTATTAGCGACCCAGTTTTTGGATTTATTAGAATCCCATCAGGACTTCTAATGAACATTATTCGCCATCCCTATATGCAACGTCTTACCCGAATCAAGCAGTTAGGGCTAACAACAGTTGTTTATCCAGGCGCACAACATACAAGGTTTCAACACTCATTAGGTGCATTCCACTTAATGAGTGAGGCAACATTGTCCCTACAACAGAAAGGAGTCTTTATCTTTGATAGTGAAGCTGAGGCTGTACAAGCTGCCATTTTGATGCACGATATTGGGCATGGTCCTTTCTCGCATGTTTTAGAAAACACTTTATTTAAAGGCATTTCCCATGAAGAAATCTCCTTAATGGTGATGAATGCCATGAATAAAGAAATGAATGGCGAACTTAATCTTGCCATTAAAATCTTTAAAGGCGAATATTCCAAGCAATTTCTTCACCAACTTATTAGTAGTCAGTTAGATATGGATAGGTTGGATTATCTGCGACGAGATAGCTTCTTTACAGGAGTAACGGAAGGAAATATAGGGTCTGCACGCATCATAAAAATGCTGAATGTCGTTGATGATGAATTAGTCGTTGATGCTAAAGGAATTTATTCCATAGAGAATTTTCTAACTTCTCGCCGTTTAATGTATTGGCAAGTATATTTGCACAAAGCAACCGTTGGATACGAAAAGCTACTGATTAATCTGCTAAAACGAGCAAAAGCACTCATAAAGCAGGGACAAAAGCTATTTGCTTCAGAACCATTGGCTTATTTTCTCGAAAATGATGTTGATGCAAACTACTTTTATTCACGACCAGAATGCTTAGCACATTATCTAAATTTAGACGATAGCGACTTGTGGAGTGCCATAAAAGTATGGAAAAATCATGAAGATAAAATATTATCCCTACTTGCTGATGATTTCATCAATCGGAAATTATTTAAAGTAGAAATACATGAAACTCCCATATCAAGCGAAAATATTCAAGCATGCAAAGATAAAATATGTAAGGCATTACAAATTTCAGAAGATGAATGTAACTACTTGATAAGCATTGATACCGTTCAAAAAGACATGTACGATATCCATGAAGACCATATCAGTATTTTATCAAAAGACGGCACAATGAAAGATATTACAGAAGCGTCAGAAATATTGAACGTGGAATTATTATCTAAAAAAATTTGTAAATATTACTTTTGTTATCATCGTATCTAATAAAAGTTTCTTATCTTTGCAAAAATAAGCAATAACAATCTTATACAGAATGGAATTTAGCGCAAAACAAATAGCAGAATTTATCCAAGGATACGTAGAAGGAGATGAAACTGTCACTATCAATACATTTGCAAAGATAGAAGAAGGAATCCCTGGTGCAATCACTTTCTTGGCTAATCCAAAATACACACAATATATTTACGAAACAAAATGTTCAATCGTTCTCGTAGATGAAAGCATAACAATAGATAAGCCAATAAAAACGACTATTATTCGTGTGCAAAATGCTCGCGATTGTGTAGCAAAATTACTTCAACTTTATGAAAGCATGAAGCCTAAAAAGCAAGGCATTGATGCGTTGGCATTTATTTCTCCAAAAGCAAAAATTGGCGAAAACGTTTATATTGGAGCGTTTGCATATATCGGTGATGGTGTTGAAATTGGCAATGGAAGTATGATTTATCCGCATGCTACCATTATGGATAACACTATTTTAGGTGAAAATTGCATCATTTATCCAAATGTTAGCATTTACCATGATTGTAAAATTGGCAATAATGTCGTTTGCCATTCTGGTAGTATTATTGGTGCTGACGGCTTTGGTTTTGCACCAAATCCTAAAACAAATAGTTATGATAAAATACCACAAATAGGCATTGTTACAATCGAAGACAATGTTGAAATTGGCGCAAATACATGTATTGACCGTTCAACAATGGGTAGCACCTATCTCAGAAAAGGTGTAAAACTCGATAATTTGGTACAAATTGCTCATAATACGGATATTGGCGAAAACACAGTAATGAGTGCGCAAGTGGGCATCGCAGGCTCAACAAAGGTTGGCGAATGGTGCATGTTTGGCGGACAAGTAGGAATTTCAGGACACTTAAAGGTAGGAAACAAAGTGTTCCTTGGCGCGCAATCAGGTGTCTTAAGCAATCTTAAAGATAACCAATCGCTTATGGGAAGTCCTGCAATTGAACCAAGAAAATACTTCAAATCAGAAGTTATTTTTCAACGTTTACCAGAGATGTACAAGAAATTAGACCTTTTAGAAAAGGAAATTGAAGAATTGAAAAAGAATAAATAAACGATATGGAAACAACAAAACAGAAAACATTGAAGGGAAGTTTTTCCCTCTTTGGAAAAGGCTTACACACAGGTTTAAGTCTTACTGTTACTTTCAATCCTGCTCCAGATAATTTTGGTTATAAAATACAAAGAATAGATTTAGATGGACAACCCATTATTGATGCTATTGCTGAAAATGTTATTGATACCCAGCGAGGTACAGTAATTGCAAAAGGAGAAGCCCGTGTAAGTACAATAGAACACGGTATGGCAGCTCTTTATGCAATGGGAATAGATAATTGTCTGATTCAAATTAATGGTCCTGAATTTCCTATTCTTGATGGCTCAGCAACAATGTATGTCGAAAAAATTAAGGAAATCGGCATTGTTGACCAAGTTACACCAAAAGATTATTACATTATTCGCAAAAAAATGGAGTATAGAGATGCGAATGGAAGTGTAATAACAATTCTTCCAGATGAGCAATTCTCTATCACTGCGATGTGTTCTTTCGAATCAAAATTCATTAGTAGCCAGTTTGCTACTTTAGATAATATTGACAAATTTGCCAATGATATTGCGCCTGCAAGAACATTCGTATTTGTTCGCGATATTATGCCATTATTGCAAGCTAACCTCATTAAAGGGGGCGACCTTGATAATGCTATAGTAATCTATGAAAAACAGGTAGACCAATCTACTCTTGACCAATTAGCCGACTTGTTAAAAGTGCCTCATATGGATGCAAATTCTGTTGGTTACATACAAAATAAACCTTTGATTTGGGACAATGAATGTACAAGACACAAACTGCTTGACATCATTGGCGATATGGCATTAATAGGAAAGCCACTTAAAGGTCGCATTGTTGCTACTCGACCAGGTCATACTGTAAATAACAAGTTTGCACGAATGATTCGCAAAGATATTCGTAAGCATGAGATACAAGCTCCGATATATGACCCAAATGACGAGCCAATCATGGATAATATCAGAATTCGTGAACTTCTTCCTCATCGCTATCCAATGCAATTGGTTGATAAAGTTATTGCAATGGGTGCAACAATGATTGTTGGTGTTAAAAATATCACTGCAAACGAACCATTTTTCCAAGGTCATTTCCCTCAGGAACCAGTAATGCCAGGTGTATTACAAATTGAAGCATTAGCACAATGCGGTGGTTTATTGGTGCTTTCGCAAGTTGAAGAACCTGAAAAATGGTCAACTTATTTCTTGAAAATTGATAATGTAAAGTTCAGACAGAAAGTTGTTCCTGGCGATACATTGCTGTTCCAAGTAGAACTATTAAGTCCGTTGCGCCATGGTATCAGTTCCATGAAAGGATATATGTTCGTTGGCGACCAAGTTGTTGCTGAAGCAACATTTACAGCGCAAATAGTGAAAAACAAATAACAAAGATATGAACACGATAAGTCCATTAGCTTTTGTACATCAAAACGCAAAGATAGGAGAAAACAATATTATTGGTCCTTTTTGCTATATTGACGAAAACACTATAATAGGCGATAATAATAAACTTTTAAATAGCGTAACCATTCATACGGGGGCAAGAATTGGTAATGGAAACGAATTTTTCCCTGGCGCAAGTATCTCTACTAAGCCACAAGATTTAAAATTCAGAGGCGAAGTAACTACATGTGAAATTGGTGATAATAATTCTATCAGAGAAAATGTAACTATTTCTCGTGGTACAGCTTCTAAAGGGACAACTATTGTAGGTGATAATAACCTATTAATGGAGAACATGCATATTGCCCACGATTGTATTATTGGCTCAAATACTATCATTGGCAACTCGACAAAGTTGGCTGGTGAGGTTGTGGTTGAAGATTTTGCAATCATTTCTGCCGCTGTTCTTTGCCACCAATTTTGTAGTATCGGTTGCAATGTTATGATTCAAGGCGGAAGTCGTTTCTCGCAAGATATTCCACCTTACATTATTGCAGGCAGAGACCCTATTCGTTATTGTGGAATTAATATTATCGGCTTACGCAGAAAGGGATTCACCAATGAACAAATCGACCAAATTCATAATGCTTATCGTTTGATGTATGGCGAAGGAACACGCGAAGAAAATATTCAAAAAATCAAAGATACTTTGCCAATGACAAAGGAAATTCAGCATATTATAGAATTTGTGCAAGCATCACAAAGAGGTATTATCAAGTAATTTTTGCAGTTGAAAAAGCAAAATCTAATTGTATTGACAGGTCCCACAGGTGTTGGTAAAACAGCTTTGACGCTCGAAATAGCTCAGCATTATAACATTCCAATTATCAATGCTGATTCAAGACAGATATACAAAGAGTTACCCATAGGTACAGCTGCTCCCTCTAAGGAGCAGCTTGCGTGTGTAAAACACTTTTTTGTGGCTTGCAAAAGTATTGATGAATACTATTCTGCAAGCATTTTTGAGCAAGAAGTGTTAGAACTTCTAAATGCAAATTCTAATTCAAATTTTATACTTTCCGGTGGTTCGATGATGTATATTGATGCCGTTTGCAATGGTATTGATGATATTCCTACTATCAAAGATGAAATTAGAAAAGAGTTAATGCAACGTCTTGATGCTGAAGGACTGCCTACCCTATGCAATGAACTAAAGAAACTTGACCCAAAACATTGGGAAATAGTGGATAAACAAAACCCTCGTCGTGTCCTTCATGCCTTAGAAGTATGTATTCAAACAGGGAGAACCTACACTTCTTTTCGGTCAAATACTAAACAAGACCGCCCTTTTAATATTATAAAAATTGCATTAAACCGTGAGCGTGAGGAATTGTATGAAAGAATAAATGCTCGCACCCACGTTATGATTGCTGATGGAATGATTGAAGAAGCATTGAAAGTGTATGATAAACGAGACTTGAATGCACTGAATACCGTTGGTTACAAAGAACTTTTTGAATATCTGGAAGGTCTGGTAACCTTAGACGAAGCAATCTTTAAGATACAAAGTAATACAAGAAAATATGCCCGAAAGCAACTAACTTGGTTTAAACGTGATAAAGATGTCAGTTGGTTTCACCCCAATGAAACTAAAGATATATTAAATTACATAGATACTTACCTCGTTTAAAAACATTTTGGTATTTTTGCAGTCTAATTAAAAAACGAACAGTCTATTTAATAAAGAAATTTCTGAATGAAAAGTATAATAAAATTTTTTAAAAGAATTATCAATGGAATAGCTAATTTCTTTCCTTGGTATATCAAACTTTATAAAGGGCGTACATGGTACACAAAAATGGCATTGGGTATCGTGTCTTTCTTTGTATCCATATTTATCTTTTTTGGTTTAGTTGATATGAATTTCCTTTGGTTGTTTGGTAAATCTCCAGGCTTTGCTGAAATCAAGACTCCTCCAACCTATGCTGCATCTGAAATTTACAGTGCCGATTCTGTTTTAATTGGAAAATATTATAAGGAAAATCGTATCCCTGTTAAGTATGAAGAAGTTAATCCAACTTTTTGGAAGGCATTAATCAGTACTGAAGACGAACGTTTTTATAGTCATCATGGTGTTGATTTTATGGGTATTGGTGGTGCTATCAAGGACGCTGTAACGAAAGATGGCGCTCGTGGCGCATCTACTTTGACCCAGCAACTTGCCAAAAATATGTTCCGTATTCGTAATAAAGAATATTCAGGATTGTTAGGACATATTCCTGGACTTAAAATGCTGATTGTAAAGGCAAAAGAATGGATTATGGCATACAAAATAGAACTAATATATTCGAAAGACGAAATCCTTACAATGTATGCTAATACCGTTGATTTTGGAAATAATGCCTACGGAATAAAAACGGCTGCAAAGGCATATTTTAATACAACGCCAAGCCATTTAACAACTGAACAAATCGCAACTTTAGTCGGTATGTTAAAAGCTACCACTTATTACAATCCAATTTTAAATCCAAGCAATTCGATAGGTCGTCGTAATACGGTGCTTTACAACATGGTAACCCATGGCTATTTGACTCAAGCAGATTACGATAAATATTCAAAGAAGCCAATGAAACTTGATGTTCATTTGGAAGAAAACTATGACGGACAAGCTCAATATTTCCGCGAATATGTTGCTGACTATTTGAAAGATTGGACTAAAGACAACGATTACGATTTATATAGTAGTGGTTTAAAAATATACACTACCATTGATACGCGCATGCAAAAATATGCAGAAGAAGCTGCAAAAAAACAAATGCGTAGAATACAACAAGAGTTTGACAGACACTGGAGCGGACAAGACCCTTGGCGCAACGAAGATGGCAACTTAGTTCCTGGCTTCATTGAAGGTATTGCCGAACGCCAACCATTCTATAAAAAACTGGTTCAAAAATATCCTAATCAACCCGATAGTGTGCTTTATTATCTGAACAAGCCACACAAAGTAAGGTTATTTGATTACGACAAGGGATACATTGAAAAGGAAATATCCTCAATGGATTCTATCCGTTATATGGTGAAATTTATGCACTGTTCAATGGTGGCTATGGAACCACAGACGGGTGCAGTAAAGGCTTGGGTTGGCGATATTGACTTTAAAACATGGAAATACGATAAAGCTGTTGCCGAACGCCAACCAGGTTCAACCTTTAAACTTTTCGTTTATGCTGAAGCTATGAACCAAGGTTTAGCCCCTTGCGATAAACGACGTGACGAATATATTAGCATGCAAGTCCCCGATAAGAAAACAGGAATTGTGAAAACATGGACACCACGCAATGCAAATGGTTCTTATTCAGGCGATTCGATTACCTTAAAAGCTGGCTTTGCTCGAAGTGTTAATACTATTGCAGTTCGTTTAGGACAAGAAATGGGCATCAAAAATATCATTCGCACTGCCCAAGATATGGGTATAAAGAGTCCACTTGAGGACGAACCTTCATTGGCTTTAGGTTCAAGTGATGTAAACTTGCTTGAAATGGTAAATGCTTATTGTACTGTTGCCAATGATGGTGAACAAATTGACCCTGTAGTGGTTACAAAGATTCTTGATTCGAAAGGTAATGAAGTATATGTTGCACCACATGACGGCAAGCAAGCATTGAATTATCAAAGTGCGTTCTTCATGCAAGAATTGCTCAAAGGTGGTGTTACAGAACCAAGTGGAACCAGCCGTGCTTTAGGACAATATATCTTTGATGATACGGATTGGGGAGGAAAGACGGGGACTTCAAACAATCACTCTGATGCATGGTTTATGGCAGTAAGTCCTAAACTTGTTGTTGGTGCTTGGGTTGGTGGTGAATATCGTAGTATTCACTTCCGAACTGGAGCGTTAGGGCAAGGGTCTAAGACAGCTTTACCTATCTGTGGTAGCTTTATTTATGATTTGATGCGCGATAGGGCTTTTCAAAAGTATCATGCTAAATGGCTTCCAAACGCGGATAAAGATATTGACCCTATCATGTACAATTGCCAGTCAACTGTTCAACGCACTTACAAGGCAGATACAATTCACTATGATAGCAATGCCGAGGACAATCAACGCAACAATGATGAAAACGAAGGTGTTGAGAATATTAAATTAGATGAAAATGGTATGCCTATTCCTACCGAAGAAGATGGAAAAGAAGGGGAAAAGCAAGATAAACATAAGCAACAAAAACAACCTTCTAATAATCATAATGAGGCATTGCCACGTGTAAACAAGCCAAAAGTTCAGCCTATTGAAATTAACTTATAATGGGTAGAACCAAGATTGATATATCAAAGATAGAATTGGATAGCGAGGAGTTTAAACAAGCACTCCAAGTTATCCAATTTACTCATACCTCCCTCTTCCTTACAGGAAAGGCAGGAACTGGTAAATCTACTTTTCTTCAATATGTTACGGCTACTACAAAGAAAAAGTATGTAGTACTTGCACCCACTGGTATAGCGGCTATTAATGCTGGTGGAGCTACTTTACATAGCTTTTTCAAACTTCCTTTCCACCCTTTTCTTCCTAACGATTCGCGTTATAATTCGCGTAATATCCGTTCAAGTTTACGTTACAACAGCGAGAAATGCAAGCTGTTGCGCGAACTTGACATGATTATTATTGATGAAATTAGTATGGTTCGTGCCGATATTATTGATTTCATTGACAAGATTTTGCGAGTTTATAATCGCAATATGCGTGAACCATTTGGTGGTAAACAAATGATTTTTGTAGGTGATGTTTACCAGCTTCAACCTGTTGTAAAGGAAGACGACCATCGTTTGTTAAGTCCTTTTTATGCAAGCGAGTTCTTTTTTGATGCCAAAGTCTTTCAAGATTATCCCTTGGTGAGCATAGAACTGAAAAAAGTTTATCGCCAAAAGGACGATTCTTTTATTTCGATTCTTGACCACATACGCACTAATCAAACAACTTACGATGATTTGCACCTCCTTAACGAGCGTGTAACTCCAAAGTTAGAGGCTGAAAACGCTTCTGATTTGTCGATAATTTTGTCTACTCGTCGCGATTCTGTTGAATGGATTAATAGCCAAGAACTCAATAAATTGGAAGGCGAAAATATCACATTAATAGGTAAAATCACGGGAGAATTTCCAGAGAACAACCTCCCTACTTCGTTAGAATTGACCTTAAAAGTGGGAGCGCATGTAATGTTTGTCAAAAATGATTTTGAAAAACAATGGGTTAATGGAACCCTTGGTATTATCATTGGCATTGATGAGGAAGCGGGTATTCTCTATATTCAAACGGAGGACGGAGAAGACTTGCAAGTACAGCAAGAACTTTGGGAGAACATACGCTACACTTTTAACGAGAAAGAACAGAAGATAGAAGAAGAACAAATCGGTACTTTCACACAATATCCTATCAAGTTAGCATGGGCTATCACGGTTCATAAAAGTCAAGGACTCACCTTCAAGAATGTTGATATTGATTTTACAGGTGGCGTTTTTGCAGGCGGACAAACTTACGTTGCCCTCTCTCGCTGCACGAGTTTAGATGGTATCACGCTCCGTCAGCCTATTGAACAGAAGGATATTTTTGTGAAAGCTGAGGTCGTAAACTTTGCGAAACATTTCAACGACAATAACATTTTGCGCACAGCACTTATGCAGAGTAAGGCTGATAGAGAATATTTTGAAGCAACACAAGCCTTTAATAACGGAGATTTTCAAACCTTTTTAGACAAATTCTTTTTGGCTATTCATAGTCGTTACGACATAGAAAAGCCTGTGGCAAAGCGGCTTATAAGGCGAAAGCTCTCCATTATCAATCAATTAAAAGATGAAAACAAAGCGTTGATAGAAGCAAGAAGAAAGCAAGAAGAAATGCTAAAACGTTTATCAACCGAATATGTTTTCATGGCAAAAGAATGCGAAGCTGAAGCAATGTATGAGGCTGCTATCAACAATTACAATAAGGCTTTAGAACTTTATCCTGAAAATCCTATTGCTGTAAAACGTTTAAAATCAACAAAGAAAAAGATTAATAGAAAATGAGAACACATAAGATAATTTACATTCTATCTACTTTATGCGTCATTATTCTCCTTTTTGTAGCTTGCAACAATGGGACAAACGCACCGAAATCGCTAAAGGATACTGTGCCTTCAGCTGCCTTTGCACCTGAAATAAACGATACGACAGTGGAAATAAACTTGGCTTATATCACCAACTTAAAGTTTCCAAAATATAAAATAATCAAAGAAAATCCGATTATCCCCGACTCTATCAGCATTGCATACGACGAAGAAAGCGTGGTTGGTGGTAATTATTCAGCAATTCTTAACTTTGACACCATTCCTAACCAGCAATTTTACGCTATGATAGAAGCTACAGCAATGAAAGATACTTGCTGGAAAATAAATCAAGATAACTTCATGTTCAAGCGCAAAGATAAAAATGGCGGACTTTACAGCGTTGCATTTACCAAAGGTAGTATGCAAATTCTTGTTAGTCATCTCAATTCCGACTTGGTAAAAGTCAAATAATATTTTCTCTTTAAAACTTAAACATTGTCATCAATGAAGTGATAGCACTGTCATCGTTGAAATGATTACACTATTATCGTTAAAGCACTCAAAATAAAATTGAATTGGAATTTGCCTTTATGGTGCAATATACTTACAGCAGCCTTACCTTATTTGCATTATAAAAGGGGCATGTTTCATTAGCACGCCCCCTTTTAAAAGTGTATAATTCATCTCCGATTATTTATCGGAAATCAGTTTCCAAATCCAAAGGAAAATAATTGAACCGACTAAAGCTGTACCGAGTGAGCCCCAAAAGCCCCCTCCCCAATCAATATTAACCCATGAAAGAACGTTACCACCAATGAAACCACCAATGATACCAATTAGCATATTCCAAAAACAACCGTTTTTCTTCTTATCAATAAAGAAGCCTGCTAACCAACCTGCTAATGCACCCACGATGAGTGTTCCTATTAATCCCATAATCGTTTTACTTTAAATATGAATAGTAAGCTTAGCTTTATTTTATTCGCTAAGCAATTTATAATTTTCTATTTGTTGAAAACCATTCAAAAACGAACGGCTATCTATTCTCTTCTTACCAGATAATTGTAATTCCTTTATTTCTAACAATCTATCAGCAGTATTGATATAGAGCGATTTACCTTCCACAATAAACGTTCCAGACTCGCCCTTTGACGGCATATCGGTTTTAGCAGTTTCGAAGACTTTCATCACCATCTTGCCTTTTTCCTTCATTTCGTTATTGATTGCCACCATATTTGACCATGCGCCAGGATAAGGAGACAACCCACGAACAAAGTTATAAATGTCTTTTGATGGTTGCTGCCAATTAATTTTGCACGTTTCTTTGAA
The DNA here is from genome assembly GCF_900454955.1 of Prevotella disiens. Lineage (NCBI taxonomy): Bacteria > Pseudomonadati > Bacteroidota > Bacteroidia > Bacteroidales > Prevotellaceae > Prevotella > Prevotella disiens. The sequence continues at coordinate 1,278,970 of NZ_UGTL01000001.1, forward strand.
TATTTTCGGTGCATCATGGAGTTCGCAGCTATCATTTTGTATTTCTGTAAAACTTTCTATGGCAGTTGTCAATTCCTCTTTGCTCATGTCAAACAATAGGTTTTGAGCAAGAAAATCTATTGTTTCGGTTGCTAAAACAGCCCCTAATTTCATCAAGCCATCGTAAACATATTCTGCATTCGCATGGTCAGGAATAGGAAAATGTTTGCGTTGAATGATTCTACCAGTATCAATATTCTTGTCAAGGAAAAAGGTTGTAACTCCTGTTTCTGTTTCTCCATTTATCACCGCCCAATTAATAGGGGCAGCACCACGATACTGTGGTAACAAGGCAGCATGCACATTGAAAGTTCCAAAGCGAGGCATATCCCACACTTCTTGTGGCAACATACGGAAAGCGACAACTACTTGCAAATCTGCATGATAGCTTTTCAACTGAGCTAAAAAGTCGGCATCTTTCATCTTAATAGGTTGCAATACGGGCAAACCTACTGACTCTGCGTAAACTTTTACGGCTGGAGCTTGTAATGTATCTTGATGCCGTCCTACGGGTTTGTCAGGTTGTGTAACAACTGCCACCACATTGTAGCCGCCTTCAACCAACGCTTTCAGCGATTCGACAGCAAACTCTGGTGTTCCCATAAAGACAATGCGTATATCTTTCTTATCCATATCTTTTTCTTTCTTTATCCTTAATGTCTTAAACCTCACGAATGTAAGGTGCATTATTACTAATTTATTCTTCGCTAAAATCGGCCACTAACTGACGATACATATTGTAAAGTCTTGCACGAGAGATATAACCAATAAAATGTCCATCGGGTTCGATAACAGGAAGCATTTGTGCCTCCGTCTTTTCAAAAATCTTCATCACACTTTCCATTGGGTCGTTCACCCCCAATACAGCAGGTGGTTGAGTCATAATCTGATAGACTTGGAAACGATGATACAATTCTGAGCGGAAAATAATGTGGCGCAACTTCGTAATATCAATTTCGCCTAACAAGTTTCCGTTATCATTCAACACTGGGATATAATTGTTTCGGCTTGAACTAATCGCATGAACCAACTTACCCATTTCCATTGTTGGTTCAACCGAAGTATAGTCACGATCGATAATCTTTTGCATGTTCATCATCGTCATCACAGCTTTATCGGTGTGGTGGGTCAATAATTTTCCTTGTCGAGCCAATCGAACAGCGTAAATACTATGTTGTTCAAATATATTTATTGTAAGGTAAGAACTAATGGTAACGATAATCAGCGGAATGAAAAGTTGGTATCCACCCGTCAATTCAGCAATCAAAAATACTCCTGTAAGGGGGGCGTGCATCACTGCTGCCATCACTGCTGCCATGCCATAGAGTGTGAAATTCTTTTCAGGAATGTATTGACCAATTTCCTGAACATTCCAAAAGCGAGCAAAGAAGAAACCTGCAAAACCGCCAATGAACAAAGACGGAGCAAACGTACCACCACAACCGCCAGCACCATTTGTCGCACTTGTGGCGAAAACTTTAGTCAGTCCGACAAGACCAACGTAGAGTAGTAAGAATTCAGTATGACCAGCAAACATAGAACCATGCATAACTTGATTCCAATCAGTTTCGGTATTACTTTCAATAAAGATGCGCAAACTGTTATAGCCTTCACCATAAAGCGAAGGAAAAACAAAAATAAGTGAGGATAAAACGATTCCGCCTGCAAATAATTTCAAGAAAGGGTGAGCGGAAAGTCCTGCATATTTGTTTTCGCACCACGACATGATACGCATAAAATAAAGCGAGAGAAAACCACAACCAATACCCAAAAGAATGGTAGGCGGTACACGACTTAAACTCCAAAAATAGTCCATTTTAAAGTCGTACATAGATTCCCCACCTGTAAAGAAATAAGAAAAGCAAGTTGCAGTAACAGAGGAAATAAGGATTGGCAATAAGGCTGCCATGGTTAAATCCACCATCAATATTTCCAAAGTAAATACAAGACCTGCAATCGGTGCTTTAAAAATACCTGACACAGCAGCTGTTGCTCCACAACCTACCAATAACATGAGGGTGCGTCTATCCATTTTAAAGAGTCTACCCAAGTTACTTCCTATGGCAGAACCAGTTAAAACAATCGGCGCTTCAGCTCCCACAGACCCACCAAAACCAATAGTAATTGCAGAAGCAACAATAGAGCTCCAAGTGTTATGGGCTTTTAATTCTGAGCGTTTGGTAGAAATAGCATACAAAACTCGTGTGATGCCATGTGAAATATTGTCGCGAACAACATATTTAACGAACAAACTTGTAAGCCAAATACCAATAACAGGGTAAAGCAAATACAACCAGTTGATGGTCATCATGCGGAATCCTGATGTTATTAATGTTTGAATTTCTCCAATGATAAGATGCAGAATATAAGCTGCCAACGCAGCTAAAAAACCTACAATGAAAGCCAACACAAGTACAAATTGTCGGTCGGACACATGCGCCTTACGCCAATTGTCTATGGTGGAAATGATATTATTGTCAGTTTCGTTTGTCATTTTCAATAACCACGCTTGTTGATAAAACAATTTGTGGCAAATTATTTTTTAGATTTATAGTAATTATTTTCTAATAATAGTTATTTCACCCGATTCGCCAACTTTTATAATGGTAGAAGGTTGGTGAGGTTTATGCTCTTGTCGGCGTGACATACAAACATAGTCTACTGCATTGAGTATTTCTTCAGAAATATCAGGATAGTTTTGTGCAGCAGGTTCGCCACTTATATTTGCCGATGTACTAACAATCGCTTTTTGAAAACGGAAACAAAGTTCCTTAGAAAAAGGCTCGTTTGTAATACGCATACCAATAGAGCCATCTTCTGCAACCAAATTTGATGCAAGATTTACCGCATTATCCAAAATTATGGTAGTAGGTTTCACCACAGCTTCCATGAGTTGCCATGCTACATCAGGGACATTCCGAACGTAACGTTGAAGGCGATCTTGCGAATCAACCAAACATACCAAAGCCTTAGAATCATCTCTGTGTTTTATTTCATAAACCTTTGCAACAGCTTCGGCATTAGTTGCATCACAGCCTATACCCCATACGGTATCAGTTGGATAAAGTATTACCCCACCCTTGCGCATAACTTCGACCGCCTTTTTAATATCTTCTTGTTGTGTCATCTTAATCTTTTTTCAATCATATAGGAATACAAAGTTAGAATAAAAAAAGCAATTGGGCAAGTATATAGAATAAAAATAATATTATAGAGCATGAAACAAAATAAGAAAAATAAGAAAAACCGCTACCATTTCTCCTTTTGATAGCGGTTTCTTTTATGTAAAGATATTGCCAGCAGGGCAAAGAAAGTCTATTTTTGACTTGCCAAGTGTAGCTTTACCTTACGTGTATGTATTACATTTCCCAACCAATTGCCGAAGCACCTAAGACAGCTGCGGAAGCATCATCGAGAGAACTTACTAAAAATTTGGCTTTACCTTTAAATACAGGCATAACATATTTGTCATAAGCAGCAATAATTGGGTTCATAAGTAAATCGCCAGCCTTGGTTAATCCACCAAAGAATACAAACGCTTCAGGTGAAGAGAAACTTGCAAAGTCGGCACAAGCAGCACCTATCATATCGCCTGTAAAGTTGAAAATATCTAAAGCCAACTTATCTCCTTTACCAGCAGCAATGGAAACGTCTAAAGAAGTAATTTCTTCAGGATTCATTTCGCGCAAAAGTGAAGGTTCTGATGATGTTTCAAGTAGTTCACGAGCGGTACGAGCAACACCTGTTGCAGAGCAATAAGCCTCTAAACAACCTTTTCTACCACAGCCGCAAAGACGTCCTTCGTTGCCACGAACCATGGTTACATGACCTAATTCGCCCGCAAAACCATCAACACCATATACCATTTGACCATTAATGACAATGCCTGAACCCACGCCTGTGCCAAGTGTTATCATAATAAAATTCTTCATACCACGAGCCACACCATATTGCATTTCGCCAATAGCAGCTGCATTCGCATCATTTGTAAGTCCAACAGGTATACCTAAACGGTCTGAAAACATTTTAGCCAAAGGTACTACACCCTCGTGAGCCCATACCAAATTAGGTGCATATTCGATAGTTCCACGATAAAAATTACCATTTGGTGCGCCAATTCCCATAGCCTTTATTTGTGAAATTCCTCCCACTTTGGCTATAATTGGTTTCAAAACTTCAATACCAGCATCTACGAAATCTTCAACGGTCTTATAACTTTGCGTTTTTATCGCATTTGTAGCTAATACTTGACCTCGTTGGTCTACTATTCCGAAAACAGAATTTGTACCTCCTAAATCCAATCCTATAACGAATGGCTTTTGTTCTTGTGCGTCCATTAAAAATATTTTTAGTTTAAATTGTACTCACAAAGATAGGAAAAAAGCATAATACTGCAAACTTTTAGTGGCTAAATTTGCTTATTCCATATAATTTTTGCAATTTTGCAGACGATTATGACCATACCTTTTCCAATTCAATTAGATATCCTTGATTTTATTTTCAAAGGTATCTTAATAGGTATTATAGCCTCTGCGCCAATGGGACCAGTAGGTATTTTGTGTATTCAGCGTACTTTAAATAAAGGACGTTGGTATGGATTTATCACAGGAGTTGGTGCTGCAATTAGTGATACGATTTACGCTTTAATCGTTGGATTGGGAATGAGTTTCATCATGGAACCATTACAAAACCCAGCCAATCAATTTATATTACAGATTTCTGGTAGCATTATTTTGTTGCTTTTTGGTATTTATTGTTTCATGTCAAATCCTACAAAAAAGCTTCACAAAAGTGGTAAAACGAAGGGAACGCTATTTCATAATGGTTTAACAGCCTTTCTTGTAACGTTTTCTAATCCGATGATTATCTTCCTTTTTATGGCAACTTTTGCACAATTTGCTTTGATTCAACCTTCACGTCCTGTTGAAATGGGAGTAGGATTATTGTGCATTCCAATAGGAGCTTTGTTGTGGTGGTATGGACTTACATGGCTTGTCAATAAGATACACGATATTTTTAATATGAATGGAATCTTAATCATTAATAGAATTATTGGTTCAGTAGTGATAATTTTTTCGCTTATCATCTTAATTGGTACCGTATTTAATCTTTACCACCTACCATCTTATTATTAAAATAATGTTTATAGCAAACGAATTAAGAAAGAAAAGTATTGCAGAATACTTACTTTATATGTGGCAAATGGAAGACATCATTCGTGTCTATGGTTGCTCGCTCACTCGTATCAGAAAAGAATACATTGAAAAATTTGATTATACGGAAGAGCAAAAGGAAGACGAAGAAGATTGGTTCGGAAACTTAGTAAGAATGATGAACCAAGAAGGTTGTCGTGAACATGGACATTTACAAATAAATAAGGTGTTGATGCAAGGCTTGACCGATTTACATAATGAACTTTTGGCTTCTTCTAAATTTCCTTTCTATTCAGCAGAATATTACAGAGTGCTTCCTTATATTGTGGAACTACGAGGGAAGACTAAGCAAGTAGCTGATAGAATGGCACGAAAGAACGAAGAAAATTTAAAGGAAATTGCTGCAAATCTTGGTCATAGCGAAATAGAAACTTGCTTTGATGTGCTTTATGGCGTAATGATGCTGCGTTTGCAAAAGAAGGAAATAAGTCAAGAAACCAACGTGGCAGTAAAGGAAATTTCAACCCTTATTGGCATGTTGGCAGATTATTATCAGAAGGATAAAACAGAAGGACTTGTTTTCGAAGATTAATCGCTTTACCGAAAAGAAATATTTAAGATTATGAATATATTAGTAACGGGGGCCAACGGAATGTTAGGCAACACAATTCAAGTGGTAGCAAAAGAAAGTAAAGACCAATATCTCTTTACTGATGTATGCGAAGGTTACCAAAAACTTGATATTACAAATCTTGAAGAAGTACGCCGTACGGTAAAAGAAAATAACATTGAATGTATCATAAATTGTGCCGCATGGACAAATGTTGATGGTGCAGAAACAGCAGGCGATATTGTTGAAATGCTCAATGCTACTGCTCCTGAAAACCTTGCAAAGGCAATGAAAGAGGTAGATGGCTTGTTGGTACATGTAAGTACCGACTATGTATTTGGTGGCGACCCCTATAATACCCCTTGCAAGGAAGACCAAAAAGGCACACCAACTGGTGTTTACGGATTGACAAAACTGCATGGCGAAGAGAAAATCATGGCAGTGGGTGGTAAATATATTATCGTTCGCACAGCATGGTTGTATGGTGAATTTGGTAAGAACTTTGTCAAAACAATGATGAATCTTACTGCAACGAAGCCCGAATTGAAAGTTGTTTTCGACCAATGTGGCACTCCTACCTACGCAGTTGATTTAGCCAAAGCCATTTTTGATATTGTTGAAAACAGAAAATACGAAGAAAATACAGGTATTTACCATTTCTCTAACGAAGGTGTTTGCAGTTGGTACGACTTCGCTAAGGCTATTGCTGAATTTGCAGGCAACACTTCTTGCAACATTCAACCTTGCCATAGCAATGAATTTCCCTCACCCGTAACACGTCCAGCCTACTCTGTTTTTGACAAGACAAAGATTAAAACCACATTTGGAACGTCTGTTCCTTATTGGATTGATAGTCTGAAGAAGTGCGTAGCTAACTTATTGAACGAAAAAAATTAAAGATTCCCCGTAAAATATAAACGGAAAGATATTCTATGAACGAAATACAACGCAGAAGAACTTTTGCAATTATATCTCACCCTGATGCTGGTAAAACCACATTAACCGAGAAATTTTTGCTTTTTGGTGGACAAATCCAAGTAGCAGGAGCTGTAAAAAGTAATAAAATAAAGAAGACAGCAACGTCCGACTGGATGGATATAGAGAAACAACGTGGTATCTCAGTTTCTACTTCGGTGATGGAGTTTGACTACGAAGGCTACAAAGTAAATATTTTGGACACGCCTGGACACCAAGATTTTGCCGAAGATACCTACCGTACTTTGACTGCTGTCGATTCGGCTATTATCGTTGTCGATTCTGCAAAAGGTGTTGAAACACAGACACGTAAACTCATGGAAGTTTGCCGAATGCGCAACACTCCTGTAATTATCTTTATCAATAAAATGGATAGAGAAGGTCGCGACCCATTCGAATTGCTTGACGAATTAGAGGAAGAATTGCAGATTGGTGTGCGTCCTTTATCATGGCCTATCGGACAAGGACAACGCTTTAAGGGAGTTTACAATATATTTGAACAGAATTTAAACCTCTTTACACCGAACAAACAGCGTGTTACTGAAACGATAGAAATGAAGATTGACTCTGAAGAATTAGATGCTCAAATCGGTGAAAACTTTGCCGAACAATTGCGCACAGAACTTGAATTGGTTGACGGAGTCTACCCAGAATTTAATGAAGAGACCTATCGCTCGGCTGAAGTAGCCCCTGTTTTCTTTGGTTCTGCTTTAAATAACTTTGGTGTTCAAGAACTTCTTAACTGCTTTATCAAGATTGCACCAAGTCCAAAACCTACACAAGCAGAGGAACGAACCATAGAACCTACTGAACAAAAGTTCACGGGTTTTATCTTCAAAATTACGGCTAACATCGACCCTAACCACCGCAGTTGTATTGCGTTCTGTAAGGTTTGTTCTGGTAAATTTGAACGTAATCAACCTTATTTACACGTTAGAAATGGGAAAACATTGCGTTTCTCATCGCCAACTCAATTTATGGCACAACGTAAAAGCACAGTAACTGAGGCTTATCCAGGCGATATTGTTGGTCTTCCAGATAGTGGTGGCGTCTTTAAAATAGGTGATACACTGACAGAAGGCGAAGAATTACACTTTCGTGGTCTGCCAAGTTTCTCTCCAGAATTGTTTAAATACATTGAAAACGATGACCCAATGAAGGCGAAACAATTTCAAAAGGGATTGGAACAATTAATGAATGAAGGTGTAGCCCAATTATTTGTAAATCAATTTAATAACCGCCGCATCGTAGGAACAGTAGGACAATTGCAGTTTGAAGTTATTCAGTACCGCTTGGAACACGAATACAATGCAAAATGCCGTTGGGAACCAGTTCATTTACATAAAGCTTGTTGGATAGAAGCAGAAAGTGCTGAGGCACTTGAAAACTTTAAAAAACGAAAATACCAATATATAGCAAAAGATATTGAAGGGCGCGACGTTTTCTTAGCCGACTCTGGTTATGTACTGAGCATGGCGCAACAAGATTTTGAAGAAATAAAGTTCCATTTTACAAGTGAGTTTTAACCGATAGGAACTATTCTTATCACTGGTATTTCCTATTCTCAAGTACAAGACTACAATACATATTGACAAAAGCACTCAGAGGAGTGGATTTATCTCCAACCTTCTCCCTTGGTCTTACGTTAATAGATATTGTAGTTTTCCTTTTTTATTGTTGAAGTGAAAGTGCATTGAAAAATCGAATCATTGCAATGTTCCTCTTCAACTGTTGCTTTGAATTTCAGAATAGGCTATTTTTAGGTTCAAAACAGGCTGTTTTGAGTTTCTAAACAGTCTCTTTTCTTTAGATTATAAACATGGTGAGTTGGAATTGAGTGCGCCTATCCTGCCTCTTCTGTCCCAAAAGCCTACTGCCACTACCTTCTATTCGTGCCAATTTGTTTATCATAGAAAGATTTTAGTGAATTTATTTAAGTTGGCATAGTATTTGTAATTATAAAAGCAGACAGAAAATAATAAAACAAATACAATTATGCAAAAAGGTAAAATAGGCGTAACGACAGAGAACATTTTTCCTGTCATCAAAAAATTTCTTTATTCTGACCACGAAATATTCCTTCGTGAAATGGTTTCGAATGCTGTTGATGCTACACAAAAGTTGCGTACTCTTGCTACAACAGGCGAGTTTAAAGGCGAAACTAATGACCTTAAGGTGAATGTGAAACTCGATGAAAAGGCTGGGACACTTACCATTAGCGACAATGGTATTGGTATGACGGCTGAAGAAATCGAAAAATATATCAATCAAATTGCATTTTCGGGTGTTACCGATTTCTTGGATAAATATAAGGATAAGGCAGAAGCCATCATTGGTCATTTTGGACTTGGTTTCTACTCTTCGTTCATGGTGGCTAAGAAGGTGGAAATCATCACAAAGAGCTATCGTGAAGGTGCGCAAGCGGTGAAATGGAGTTGCGATGGCAGCCCAGAATTTTCACTCGAAGAGGTGGAAAAAGAAGGTCGTGGCTCTGACATCGTACTCTATATTGACGACGATTGCAAAGAATTTCTTGAGAAACAAAAGATAGAAGGTTTGCTTAATAAATACTGCAAATTCATGTCTGTGCCTGTTGTCTTTGGTAAACGCTCTGAATGGAAAGACGGAAAAATGGAGGATACCGATGAAGATAACATTATTAATAATGTAGAACCATTGTGGGCAAAGACTCCATCGGGTTTGAAAGACGAGGATTATAAGAGTTTCTATCGTACGCTCTTCCCAATGAACGACGAACCTTTGTTCTGGATTCACCTCAATGTTGATTATCCATTCAATCTTACAGGTATTCTTTATTTCCCACGTGTGAAGAACAACATCGAATTGCAACGCAACAAAATACAGTTGTTCTGTAACCAAGTGTTTGTTACCGACCAAGTGGAAGGCATTGTGCCAGAGTTCCTTACATTGCTTCACGGTGTGATAGATTCACCAGATATTCCTTTGAATGTTAGTCGTAGCTACTTGCAGAGCGATGCGAATGTAAAGAAAATTTCAAGCTATATTACCAAGAAAGTTGCCGACCGTTTGAACAGTATCTTCAAGGAAAACCGCAAGGAGTATGAAGAAAAATGGGCTGACTTGAAGCTTTTCGTGAACTATGGTATGCTTTCGCAACCTGATTTTTACGACCGTGCCAAGGATTTCTCTTTCTTGACCGATGTAGATGGTAAGAACTTCACTTACGAAGAGTATAAGACCCTTATTAAGGACAACCAAACCGACAAGGAAGGTAATCTTATTTACCTTTACGCCAACGACAAAGAGGAGCAATTCTCATACATCGAAGCAGCCAAGGCAAAGGGCTATTCTGTCATTTTGGCTGACGGACAACTCGATGTTCCAGCCGTTTCTATGTTGGAACAAAAGTTTGAAAAGTCACGTTTTGTGCGTGTCGATTCTGATGTCATTGACCGCATCATTGCCAAGGACGATAAACCAGAGCAAAAACTTTCCGACAACGAACGTGATATTCTCTCTGAAGCGTTCCAATCGCAAATGCCTCAAATGGAAAAGGCACAATTTATGGTTGAAATTGAAGCCATGGGCGAAACGGCACAGCCAGTTATCGTTACACAAAACGAGTACATGCGCCGTATGAAGGAAATGAGCCAGTATCAACAAGGTATGGGTTTCTATGCACAAATGCCTGACAATTACACCCTCGTATTGAACTCTGACCACGCTCTTGTGAAGCGTATTCTCGAAGAGGGCAGTGCCAATACAGCCGAAGCCTTGAAGCCTATTCTTAGTGAAATAAAGGGTTTGCAAGCTCGTGAGACAATACTTCGTCAGGAACAAGGCAAGAAAAAGGCAGAAGAAATTACGCAAGAAGAGAAGGACGACCTTAAAGGTACGGAGGACAAACTCGGTGAACAGCGCAAGCAGAAGAACGAAATCATTGCTGAATATGCTAAAGGTAACGATTCTATCCACCAACTTATCGACCTTGCTTTGTTGCAAAACGGCATGTTGAAAGGTGCTGCGTTAGACAAATTTATCAAGCGTTCAGTTGATTTAATCAAGTAAAAAACGAATCAATATAGCATCGTAAAGGGGAAATTTTCACAAAAATTTCCCCTTAATTATTTTCTAAACATGCTCCAACTTTGCGTTTCTTCGTTGTTGTAAAGTTTTCTTTTACTTCTTCTAAAACTATTTTCCTTAACTCCCTTTAACTCCCTACCTTTTCCCTATTCCATATTAATTTCGTAATTTTGCACAAAAAGATAAAATAATGAAGCATATAGCTTGGGGATTTATAGGTTGTAGTGAAACTACTGAACGCAAGTCGGGTGCAGCATTTAATGCTGTAACTGAGTCGCACGTTGAAGCTGTGTTCAGCAGAAATACCAAAAATGCACGCACTTATGCTAACCAACATGCCATAAAAAAATGGTATACCGATTCGCAAATGTTGGTAAACGACCCCAATGTCAATGCAATCTACATTGCTACTCCCCCATCTACCCATGCTACTTATGCGATTATGGCGATGAGAGCTGGAAAACCTTGCTTAATAGAAAAGCCTTTAGCGGGTTCGTATGAAGATTGTGTACGCATTAATCGCATTTCTGAGAAAACTGGTGTGCCATGTTTCGTAGCCTATTATCGCCGCTATTTGCCATATTTTAAGAAGGTAAAAGAAATTTTGCAAAGTGGTGCCATTGGCAAAGTGCTTACCATGCAAGTGCGTTTTGCAGTGCCTGCAAATGAATTAGAGGATACTAATTACGATGAAGTACCTTGGCGTTTGCAGTCAAAAGATACTGAACGTAATTATTTTTATGACTTAGCACCACATCAATTGGACTTGCTCCAAAGTATGTTCGGCGTAATTACTAAAGCTCATGGCTATGTTTCCAATCGAACAGGTCTTTTCGAAGCTGAAGATACGGTAAGTGCTGTTTTCCAATTCGAGAAAGGACTTAGTGGAAGTGCGTCATGGAGTTTTACAGCGCATGAAAGTGCAAAGGAAGATAGCATTGAAATCTATGGAACAGCAGGACGTATCATCTTTTCTGTTTACAATTATATGCCAATTGAACTTTATACCAGTCAAGGCATGCAGTATATTGATATAAAAAATCCTCATTACGTTCAGGAACCACTCATTCGCTCTATTGTTCAAGACTTGCAAGGTTATGGGAAATGCGAATGTACAAGCGTAGAAGCTACCCCTACTAATTGGGTTATGGATAGAATATTGGGCAAATATTAATTTTAAAGACAAAATAAGTAAAGTTTCTGTTGCGATAAATATTGTAGTAAGCAAAATTAAAATTTACGTTTAGGAAAAGTAACGCAAATAAAATATTATAAATGAGATTTTTCTTATTCATCATATTACTTCTTCAAACTCTTTCTTCGCACGCTACAGAAAGAGTTTGGAATTGTGCTGACACCATAAAATGGGAACGACCCGATACAACGAAGTCGTTTCGCCAATATTTACGAAAAGCAAAGCGTATGATGAAGAAGATGAATGACATTGATACCAATTATATTGAACCTCAACGCTATAACTTTACCGTCATGCTTCAAAATACTGATAACTTTGAAGTATATGCTTTGAATAGTAAAAACGGACAAAGTATAACTTTTGCACCCGACCCCAGCATTCGTATTGGTCCGTATGTTGGTTGGCGATGGGTCTTTTTAGGATATACACTTGATATTAAACACCCATTCGCAACAGGCTCAAGTAATCAAAAAAAAGAGTTGGATTTGAGTATTTATAGTTCTAAAATTGGTGTTGATCTTTACTATCGTAATACGGGAAATGACTATAAAATTAGGCGAATGAATTTGGGACAGGGCATTGATACAAGTCCTATGCGTGGGGTAGATTTCAATCAACTTAAATCTACCGTAAAAGGATTTAATGTCTATTACATCTTTAATCATCGCCGTTTCTCCTACCCTGCTGCTTTCAGTCAAAGTACTATGCAACGCAAATCGGCAGGTAGTCCACTTATTGGCATCGGTTATACACGCCATACGTTAGAAATAAATTGGCCAGAACTCTATGATGAAGTGGCAAAACGTGTTGATTTATCGAAGTTTGAGGGGGGGATTGATAGCACATTAATGGTAGAAAAAATACGCTATACCGACATTTCTGTTAATGGTGGCTACGCTTACAACTGGGTTTTTGCACACAATTGGCTTGCAGCAGGTTCACTTACAATAGGTTTAGCCTACAAACGAAATTCGGGAAAGATTATTGAAGAGAATTTCAATTTGCGCAATTTTATTTCTAATAATCTAAATCTTGATGCTACTGCACGCATCGGATTGGTTTGGAACAATATGAAATGGTACGCTGGTATGAGTGCTATCATGCATGCATACAATTACAGACGCGACCAATTTTCATCAACCAATTTGTTCGGAAACATAAATTTTTATGTAGGAATGAACTTTGGTAAACGAAACAAATCAAAGAAAAATAAAAATAAAAAACAATGAAAAGATTATATTCAGCTGTTGTTTTCTTAATAATGTTGGTGGCTTGCAATGCCAAAGCTCCCAATCCTGAAAATCATCCGAAGCAAACTACTACCTCAGTTCCACAGAAAACAAAGAAATTGCAGCCTAAAAGTGTAAAATCAAACGCTCTAAATGCTCAAGTAGAACGCCTTTTAGCTGAATTTCTACCACTCAAAGATAAACTTACCAATGAGGAATTGATTCTTAAAGTAGCACGACATTTTATAGGAATCCCATACGTTGCTCACACTTTAGACCGTAATCCAAACGAACAATTGGTTGTAAATCTGAAAGAAATGGACTGCACCACTTATCTTGAAAATGTGATAGCAATAGTGTTTTGCGTAAAAAATAGCCAGTCTACCTACCAAGATTTTACGAATATGTTGCAGAAAATTCGCTATCAAGGAGGCATTTTGGCTTATGAAAATCGATTGCACTATTATCAATGGTGGGTAACAGACAATGAAAAAATGGGATTTCTAACAGAAATTTCAGCACCCAATCCACCTTTTACGGCAACGCAACGTCTGAAAATAAACTATATGAGCGAGAATTTTATGGCATACGATATGCTTAAAAATAATCCAGAACGTATTGCGAAAGTTAAGAAAAAGGAAGATGCAACAAACGGAAAAATAGTAAATTACATACCTAAAAGTGAAATAAAAAATACCCAACTTTTACGCCAAATCATACACGATGGAGACATCATCGCCCTCGTAACCAATAAGCGAAACCTTGATACGACGCATCTTGGCATTGCCGTTTGGCACAAAGACGGACTTCATCTGCTCAACGCATCAAGCTTACAAAAGAATAAAAAAGCCGTAGTAGAACCCACCGAAACACTCTACGATTATCTTAAAACACGCCCCTATAATATAGGAATTCGAGTGGCACGTTTGAAACTATAAGCTATTGAAAATTATGAATAATGCTAAAAAAGTCAAAAGCTATTGTTTTGAAGCATGAAACAATCTATTTTATCGTTCAAAACCATAGCTTTATATTTGGAAATGATTTTTTTATTCGTAAAGATAGCTCAAAATAAGCGTAAACTTTTAAATTAAAGTAAAATTAGCAAAGAAAAAAGCACGAAAGTTGCTAATATTCAGAATATTATTAGTAACTTTGCGCCTTGTTAGGGCATTTTATGCCCTTGAGAGAATTATTCACATAAAGTCTAACTTTATTAATTACAAATTTTTTAAAAACATTTATGGCAAATTTTGAAAACGTCAATCCAATGTCAGAGTTCAACTGGGAAGAGTTCGAAAACGGTGTAACCGTTGGCGGCAACAAAGAAGAACTTACAAAGGCTTACGACGACACCCTCAACAAGATTCACGAACACGAAGTAGTTGAAGGCGAAGTAATCTCTATCGACAAGAAAGAAGTAATCGTAAACATCGGTTACAAGAGCGACGGTATCATTCCTGCTTCTGAATTCCGCTACAACCCAGAGCTTAAAGTAGGCGACAAGGTTGAAGTTTACGTTGAAAACCAAGAAGACAGAGGTGGTCAGCTCGTGCTTTCACACAAGAAGGCACGCCTCCAAAAGAGCTGGGAAAACATTAACGAAGCACTCGAAACTGATGCAGTTATCCAAGGTTACATCAAGAGCCGCACTAAGGGTGGTATGATTGTTGATGTATTTGGTATCGAGGCATTCCTCCCAGGTAGCCAGATTGACGTTCACCCAATACGCGACTACGATGTATTTGTAGGCAAGACAATGGAATTCAAAGTTGTTAAGATTAACCAAGAATTCCGTAACGTAGTTGTATCACACAAGGCTCTCATCGAAGCTGAGCTCGAAGCACAACGCAAGGAAATAATCTCACACCTTGAAAAGGGTCAAATCCTCGAAGGTGTTGTTAAGAACATTACTTCTTACGGTGTATTCGTTGACCTCGGTGGTGTTGATGGACTTATCCACATCACTGACCTCTCTTGGGGCAGAATCAACGACCCACACGAAGTTGTTGAACTTGACCAAAAAATTAACGTGGTTATTCTTGATTTCGACGAAGAAAAGAAGCGCATTGCTCTCGGCTTGAAGCAACTCGCTCCACACCCATGGGACGCTCTCGATCCTAACCTCAAGGTAGGCGACCACGTTAAGGGTAAGGTTGTTGTTATGGCTGACTACGGTGCTTTCGTTGAAATCCAACCAGGCGTTGAAGGTCTTATCCACGTTTCAGAAATGAGCTGGAGCCAACACTTGCGTTCTGCACAAGAATTCATGAAGGCTGGCGATGAAGTTGAAGCAGTAGTATTAACACTCGACCGCGACGAACGCAAGATGTCTCTTGGTATCAAGCAACTCCGCGAAGACCCATGGGAGGCTATCGAAGCTAAATACCCAGTTGGTTCTAAGCACAACGCTAAAGTTCGCAACTTCACAAACTTCGGTATCTTCGTTGAACTCGAAGAAGGTGTTGATGGTCTTATTCATATTTCTGACCTCTCTTGGACTAAGAAGGTTAAGCACCCATCTGAATTCACACAAACAGGCGCAGAAATCGATGTTGTTGTTCTCGAAATCGACAAGGAAAACCGTCGCTTGAGCCTCGGCCACAAGCAATTGGAAACAAATCCTTGGGATACATACGAAACAATTTACACACCAGGTTCAACTCACGTAGGTAAGATTACAGAATCTATGGACAAGGGTGCTGTTATCACACTTAACGAAGGTGGCGAAGGTTTCGCAACTCCAAAGCACCTTGTTAAAGAAGATGGTTCACAAGCACAACTTGGCGAAGAACTTCCATTCGTAGTGATTGAATTTGTTAAAGAAACAAAGCGCATCATTCTTTCACACTCTCGCACATTCGAAGAAGTGAAGGAAGAACCACGTCGCCCACGCGGTGGTAACAACAAGAAAGCTTCTGAAGCAGCTGCACAAGTTAATAATGTAGCAGCTAGCACATCTCTTGGCGACCTCGGCATTCTCGCTGACCTCAAGAAGAAGATGGAAGAAGGCAAGTAATTACAGAAAAGTAAATTATTACAATCATCATAACAGGACTGGACTCCACATCGGAGTCCAGTTTTTTTGTTTTTTATACAATAAGACTTTGTTTTTTAAATTAAAATCCATATATTTGCAATCTGACATTTTCATACATCACCAATGAAGCGATATATCTTAATAGTTCTGACTTTTGCTGTTTGTCTTTGCTCAACCATGGCAGGACCTACCATTCGTTGGAATCAAACTTACCAAAACTACTTCGATAAATACAAAAATCTTGCTATTAAGGAGATGCAACGCTACGGAATACCAGCAAGTATTACCCTTGCACAAGGAGTTTTGGAGAGCGGAGCAGGGCAAAGCAAATTGGCAATAGTTGCCAATAATCACTTTGGTATAAAATGTCATGATTGGACTGGGCGCACCATTTCGCACGATGATGACCTCAATGGTGAGTGTTTTCGTGCTTACGACACAGTGCTTGATAGTTTTGAAGACCACTCAAAATTTCTCAGTGGAAGAAAACGCTACAATTGTTTATTTAATCTTTCAAAATATGATTATCGTGGTTGGGCACATGGACTAAAGCGTGCTGGATATGCCACCAATCCCCAATATGCTTACAAACTTATAGAAATTATTGAGGTCTATAAACTTTACCAATACGATAATGCAAAGTTTGTAGAACCAATTGAGCCAACTCGTCCTGAAATCACAAAGAAACCAACACCAAAGCAAAACATGTTGAATACAGGTTTGCGTAACTTCCGTGCTTTCAACGAAAATTGTTACGTTACGGCACATGCGGGTGATACTTACAAGGATATTGCTAAAGAGGTGAATATTAGCGAGAAAAAGTTGGCTAAATACAACGAACAGGATATTGACAAACGACTCTATGAAGGCGAAATTGTATGGTTACGCAAAAAACAAAAGCACGCTCCAAGCGAGTATCGAAATCGTCCTCATATCGTTCAACCATCTGAAAGCTTATACGATATATCACAAAAATATGGTATTCGACTAAAAAATCTTATCAAGATGAATAAAAAATTAGTGAAGCGTGGTATCTGTACCAACGACAAAATAAGATTGTACTGACAATTAAAATAAGGTGGATTCTTTAAAAATCCACCTTATTTTGTTTTCAAACCATGGATTGCAGCTTGTTTTTCATTCTATTTTTTTCATTTAAATAATAATCCTGTCAGTTTATACAGATGAGTAAGGTTTCCATACTGGCATTGCTCTGAATTGAAAAAGAAGCTTAAACGAAAACAAAGGTAGTTTTTGAAAAACAAAAGGTTAGAGTTTTTCGCCACAATGGCGACAAAATCGGTCGTTAGGGTCTATTCTATCGCCACATCGTGGACACTCTCCGTGCTTCGATTTCCTTTGCGTTTCATCAACAAATGTAGCAGTAACAATGCCTGTTGGAATGGCTATAATGGTATAACCGAGCAACATTACAAAGGCTGAAAGCAACCGTCCGAAAGGCGTTACTGGCGTTATATCGCCATACCCCACCGTGGTCATGGTTACGATGGCATAGTAAACCGATGTACCAAGGTCGGTAAACTGCGTGTTAGGCTGATTACCTTCCGCAAGATACATGACTGTGCCAAGACAGGTTACGGTGATGAGGACAAACATAAAGTAGACCAAAATTTTATTAGAACTTTTCTTTAACGACTGCAATAGCAGGTGTCCTTCGTTCAGAAAGGTAAAGAGTTTGAACACACGGAAGATTCTAATAAAACGAAATGAGCGCAAAAGTATCATGTATTTTGCACTTGGGAAAATGATACTTAGGTAGGGCGGAACGGTCGATATGAAATCAACAATACCGAAAAAGGTTAACGCATATTTTCGTGGTTGGGGCGAACAATACAATCTTGCACAATAATCAAAGGTGAACAATGCCGTTAAAATGATTTCAACGATTTCCAAAATATACTTGTAGGTGTAAGCCAACGTTCTTACACTTTCGGTAAAGGCAACAATAATGCTTACAAAAATAATGACGATGAGCGCAATATCGTAAGCTTTTCCCTCTTTCGTATCGGCTTCAAAGATGATTTTGTATAACTTTTCTTTCATGAAAAACTATTCCTTACTCTAATTCTGACAATTCCAACCAACGCATTTCCTTTTTGTCTAATTCGGCTTTTAGATTTGGCAGCTGCTTTGATATTTCCGTTAATTTATCAATTTCAATATTTCCCGAACACAGTTGCTTCTCCATTTCGGCAATACTAGTTGTGATTTGCTCTATTTCTTTTGTGAGTTGCTCGTATTCTCTTTTTTCTTTGTAACTCATTCGTTTACGCGTATCGTTGTGATAGTCGCGCTGAACGCTTTGCTTCTTTTCCTTTTGCTTTGTTTCTGCGTTTTCTTCTTTGGTTTTCAACACATTATAATCACGGAACTGCGTGTAGTTTCCAGGAAAATCTTTTATTTCTCCTTCGCCCTTGAATACCAACAAATGGTCTACCACCTTGTCCATAAAATATCTGTCGTGGGAAACCACTATGACACAACCTGGGAAGTCTTGCAAATATTCTTCAAGTATTTGAAGTGTCTGAATATCAAGGTCGTTTGTAGGTTCGTCGAGGATAAGAAAATTAGGATTTTTCATCAAGATAGTACACAAATACAGCTTTCTTTTTTCGCCTCCCGAGAGTTTTGCCACATAGTTATGCTGCATTTCGGGTGTAAAAAGGAAGTAGTTTAAGAATTGTGAAGCCGTCATGTGCCTGCCACCTCCAAGGTCGATGTAATCGGCAATGTCGGTAATGATGTCTATTACCTTTTGGTCGTCTCTGAATTTGAGTCCTTCTTGCGAGAAATAGCCAAAGCGCACGGTTTCGCCAATATCGAATTTCCCGCTATCGGGCTTCACCAATCCGAGTAACATTTTGATAAAGGTCGATTTTCCAGTACCGTTATTGCCTACAATGCCCATTTTTTCGAAGCGAGCAAAGTTGTAATAAAAATCTTTGAGTATGGTTTTCGTTTCGAAGGCTTTTGAAACGTATTGGCATTCAAATATTTTGCTACCAATATATACGTTCGATGCCTTCAAACGTATTTGTCTTTCTTCGATACGTTGTTGTGCTTTTGCTTGCAATTCGAAGAAAGCGTCTTCTCTGTATTTTGCTTTGTGTCCACGTGCTTGTGGTTGTCGGCGCATCCAATCTAACTCTGTTCGATACAAGTTGTTGGCTCTTGCTATTTCGGCACGTGTGTTGGCGATACGCTCTTGTCGCTTTTCCAAATAAAACGAGTAATTTCCTCGATAGGTATAAACCATATTATCGTCTAATTCGAGTATAACATTGCATACATTATCAAGGAAATAACGGTCGTGCGTAACCATTAACAAGGTCTTATTTCCTCGCGAAAGATAGCCTTCTAACCACTCTATCATTTCAAGGTCTAAGTGGTTGGTAGGTTCGTCGAGTATGAGCAGGTCAGGTTCGGTAATGAGTACATTTGCCAATGCTACTCGTTTTTGCTGTCCACCACTCAACTGCCCCATTGGTTGGTCAAGGTCTGTAATCTTCAGAGTGGTCAAAATTTGCTTTGCCTTCAACACTTTCTCGGGGTCGCCTTCGTGGTTGAAGCACGCATCAAGCACAGATTCTTCTGATTTAAACTTAGGACTTTGCACCAAACAGTTTACTTTCAAGTCGTTACGAAAGATGATTGCACCTTCTTCGTAGCCCTCTTTGCCTGTAAGAATGGATAATAAAGTAGACTTTCCTGTGCCATTTTTCGCTATCAATCCTACGTGTTGTCCTTCGGCAATGGAAAACGAAATCTGGTCGAAAAGCACTTGTGAGCCAAATCTTTTCGATAGTTTTTGAACGTCTAAGTAAGGTATCTGTGCCATGCTGCTCGTCTTTTATTCTGCCTTTTCGTCTGTTTCTGCTGGTTCTTGCGCCTCTTCCTCTATTGGTTCTTCGGGCAAAGTAAGCGTTTCGCCTGCCAGTTCAGCGTTGATTCTTCCAATATAGTCGAGCACTTCCTCTCGCCCAAGTTTCGATTCCGATGATGTTACAAAGTAAGGAGGTATTTCTTCCCATGTATCTTCCAACTTTTTCATCCATGCAGCAGCATTGGCTTTTGCTTTTCCGACCGAAAGTTTATCAGCTTTTGTAAAGACAATTGAAAACGGAATATTGCTTTTGCCTAACCAATCTATAAATTCTCGGTCTATTTTTTGTTGCTCGTGGCGTATGTCGATAAGCACAAAGACGTTCACCAACTGCTTGCGTTGCAATAGGTATTGGGCTATCATTTGCTCCAATTTATTGCGTACCGTCTTCGAATTTTTAGCATATCCATAACCAGGAAGGTCTACAATGTACCACTCTTTATTGATTATGAAATGATTGATTAACAATGTTTTACCCGGTTTTGCTGATGTTTTAGCCAAACCTTTATGATTGCAAAGCATATTGATAAGGCTCGATTTTCCCACATTCGAACGCCCTATAAATGCGTATTCGTTTTTTGTATCGTTAGGACACTTCGCTATCGTAGGCGAAGAAATACTAAATTCAGAATTCTTAATTATCATTTTGATTTTGTTTTGACTACAAAACTACAAAAAAAGGACGAAATATTGGCATCGTTATCCGAAATTCATCCTTGTGAAGCTAAAAAGTGATGGTTGTTATAGAACTTTACAACATGGGAAGTAACCTAATTCTTTTGCTCAACTTCTTTTGTAAAACCACTTTATAGAATATCAAATTTTTTTAGAGCCTTTTTGACTATCAATTCATATTCTTCTCCCAAATCGCAAAATCGTTGTACACAACGAAAAGCTGCCTGTTTTACAGCCAAGTCATTTGACAATAAAGCTACTTCAACTTGGTCAAGAAATTCGTTCATACCTCGTTCATTAGGCTCTTTTCTATCAGAAAATAGACATGCCAATGTTTGAAAACCACAGATAAGATACAAACTCTTATCAGAAGCCAAACATTTAAATGCCAACGAAGGAGCATAATCAAGATAGCGAAGCAAATTGAATGAAAGGTGTTCAGCTATTTCTTGTGTCGGAATTTGTTCTAACCAAATATCAGCAACATCGGCTAACATCTTTTCAGAAGGCATAATATAAGTTGCTAAAATCTTACATTCACGACTATTTTCTTTCCATAAAGCAATTGCCAAATCATAATCTTTCCCATAATCTTTTGCAATTTTGCGCAAAGATAATAGGTCAATTCCCCAATTTACTTTATAATCTGCACCTTTTTCACGCATAGATTGAGCAGCTACTCCGTTCATGTATAAATGGAAAGATTGCTTAATTTGCTTTATTTTTTCGTGTGTTTCTTCTGTCATCATATACTATATTCTTTGGAATATCTCATCATCTGATTTGAATAGCTTTCTGTATAATCTAATATAACATCAATTACTTGATTATTAATATCGTATTCTAAATTCATTCGAGGATTAATAAAACCTTTATAAGGAGCAATATTCAGCTTTTTGTAACGCTCTAAAACTTCATTATGCAACGCTTCATCAACCTTTATGGCATAAGTTTCGACTAACATACGAGCCGCATCGAAGTCTCCACAACTCTTTATTCGTTGTATTTCAGCAAGCTGTTGTGCAAAGATTTCACGCAATTTTTCGTAATCATTAATGCGAATATAAGTCTTTGTTCTATTGCTATTTATTTCTTTATTCTGAACAAATTCTATAACATTATGAACTTTACCCAATTCAAAAGCCCAGCGAGCAATCAAAGCCCTATTCTGCATGTGTGATTCTTCAATCATTTTTCCAGCCTTGATACGTGCTAATTGAGTCATTAAGCCATTCATTATATACGAATAATATTGTGCTTTGTAGGCTTCTTCTGAATGTAGTAAGCCTAATTCTATTAACTTTTTATCAGCGATATAATACAATCCAAATAAGTCGGCACGTGCTTCTTCTATCGTGTTGCCATAATTTTTGAGTGCATCAGAATCGGTTTCAGGAAGTAGCTTTCCACTTCCATGCCCCAAGCATTCGTGTAAATCGGTATGCAATTCATCGGTTAAATCGGCATGTTTTGCTATCAAATCGCGTGTTGCAGCGTCAATTGCAAATTCTTCGATAAAGCCATTTCCTTTTGCAGCAACATTATATGCATGTGTTAAATTGGAAATAGTAACACTTTTTGAGCCATGTTCAGCACGAATCCAATCTGCATTTGGTAGATTGATACCTATAGCAGAGGCAGGATATTCGTCACCGCCTAACATTGCTGCACAAACAACATTGGCTGTAATACCTTTTACGACTTTCTTTTTAAACTCCTCATTTACAGGAGAATTATCTTCAAACCATTGAGCATTACTTGATATGAGTTGTGTACGTTTGGTCGCTTCTAAATCTTTATAATGAACAATTCCTTCCCATGAACCTTTCAGTCCTAAAGCATCGCCATAAACTTCGATGAAGCCGTTTATAAAATCAATTTGACCTTTATGTTCCTTTACCCATGCGATAGAATATTTGTCAAAGTCGTGTAAATCGCCTGTTGTATAATAATGAACGAGCAAACGAATGATTTTTTTTTGGTCGTCGTTTTCAGTGTAAGTTATGGCTTTATTCAACCAATATATGATTTTTTCTATAATTTTGCCATACTTACCATTCAGCTTCCACACTTCCTCATAAATCTTACCATTCTTTTTTACCAAAGTAGTGTTTAGCCCAAATGATAATCCTTTGTCGCTTGCTTGTTGTTTTTGGTTTGTATAAAAATGTTCAACCTCCTCTTGGCTAACATTTTCATAGTAATTGTTGGCTGAAGTCTGTATCAAATCAACACCTTCTGCCTTATTAACACGTTTCGCCAATATATCGGGATTAAAAATAATCTCGCATAGTGTGTTGCAAAGTTCTTCTAACTTGTCATGAGTATCAAGTTTGAAAAACTCTTTCCCCAACGATAGTACAGCTTCTTGAAAGTATGAACGAGAAAAGTGGGGCTGAAATTTATCCATTGCATAATGATGATGTATGCCACTTGCAAACCAAACTTGCTTTAAATAGAGTTCCAAAGCTTTAAAGTCATTGCTTTCTTGTTTGTACTTTGCTATGACAATTGCTTCCAAGGTTCGTCTGATTTGCAGATTATACTTTCCAAATTGGTCGAAAGTTATATCTCGTCCCCATAATGTAGCTTGCGCTAAACAATAAATGTATAATTTTTGATTTAGCGTAAGATTTTTGAATCCATCTAATTGATAGCGTAACATTTGAATATCGCCAAATCTTTCAGATGAATAATCAAAAGTTTCTTTGTTCATAAAGTCTTTTAGAAAATTCTTATTTTATAGTTTGAAATTTCTACTTTGTGCATTCAACTTTCTCTTTTCTTGTAGTTTGAACTCACGTGGTGTCATTCCGTTTATGCGATAGAAAGAAGCATAAAATGATTGTCGATTTGCAAAACCTACCATCTCGCTTATATCTTCCATATTTAAATCTTGATATTTTTTCGATGCAAGGATTGTCATTGCTTCCTCTATCCTAAATTTATTCACAAAAGAAGTATAGTTCGTTTTGAACTTTACGTTTACAACGGCTGATATATATCGTGTATTCGTGCCTAAATCGTCAGCGAGTTGTTTGGCAGAATAGTTTTTATCCTTATATTTCTGCTGGATTAGTAGTATGTTTATAATTTTATCCTTCAACTCTTCCATCAATTTCGGACTCACAAATTTGCGATATGCCGCTGTCTTTTCTTTTTTTTCTGTAATATTATACTTTGCCATAAATAGTATGATTAAAACAAATTACCGCTAAGTTGATACTTTGCAAATATAAATATTTTTTTTTACAAATTCAACTTTTTGGCAATAATTCTTGAAATCTGTACAAATTTTGAAAGCAAATATTCAATATCTCATAGAAAAAGCACTTTTTCTACATTATCAGAATGATTATTTTATCATTCTTCACTCAAAGGGAAATGGCATTCATCTATTTATTCAACATTAAAAAACATTTCTTCGTTTGTTAAAAAGCTATTTACGAATATCTCTTTTGCTTCTTTTAATAGTTGCTTCTCATCATTGTATCGGGCAGAATAATGCCCTAAAAGTAATTTTCCAACTTCGGCTTTTAACGCTACTGTTGCAGCTTCCGATGCAGTGCTGTGATAATAAAGTTTTGCTCTGTCCTTAAAATCATCAGCATAAGTGCTTTCATGATACAATACATTTACGCCTTTAACCATTTTATGAAGATTTTTCATGTAGCGTGTATCAGAGCAATAAGCATACGAACGAGGTTTTTCCGCAGGTATTGTCAAACGAGTGTTGGGAATAATTTCGCCATCGTCTGTTGTCCAATCTGCTCCTGCTTTAATATTATTGATTTGACTAACAGGGATTTTGTAAAAATCAATCATATCCCTTTTAATATGCGGAGCTGTTGGCTTTTCGCGAAAAAGAAAGCCGCAACATGGTATGCGATGTTCTAATGGAACAGATTCTATCGTAATACTTTTGTCTTCGTATATAACCTTATTTTCTGTTGTTTCCACACAATGAAAGAATACTTCATATTCTAATCCTTTGCAGAATAATTCCATAGAGAGGTTAAAGTATTGCTCGAACTCCTTTGGTGCATAAACATGAAGTGGATTTGTGCGACCTGTCATGCCAAAAGTGGAGAGCATTCCCATTAATCCAAAGCAATGGTCGCCATGAAGATGAGAGATGAAAACTGCTTGAACTTTCGAAAAATGAATACGCGAGCGCCTGATTTGTATTTGCGTTCCCTCTCCACAATCTATCATAAAGAGTTTTCCTCGCACCTCCACAATCTGACAAGTTGCATTGTGGCGAAGCGTAGGTAATGCACTTCCGCACCCTAAGATATGTATTTTAAAAGGCTCCACGCTTATTTGTTACGTCCGAAAAGGAATACTCCGTTTTTATTTTCAAGCAACATTGAGTCTGCTCCAAGTTCTAAGACCGCAAAAGTATCTTTAGACAAAACGAGTTTTCCATTAAATATCTTCCATTTTGTCCATGTATCTTTCTCCGATTGTACTTTAGACGTAATCGTTCCTCCCTCGATAATATCGAAATTCTTATCGATGCTTGACCAATTTCCAAGCAACGAAGTAATATTAATTGCACTGCGCAACATCATATCGCCATATTCTTTGTATCCGATTACAGCAAAGCGGTCGCCTATAAGTTTACCACCTTTAACAACTTCCGTAGTATCGTCAGGGTTTTGAATAAACTCCAATGTGTCGCCAGCGTCGGTCAATAATATAATTGAATTCATGCCACCATCGAGCATTGTTCCATAAATAGTAGTATCACCTGCGTTAAGCGAATCAGCAGACTTTGAATTTGTCTCTATAACTTTCCCTTTGTTTGTATTCTTACAACCAATAAAGATAGCTGCAATGAATGCAAATAACAAAATAATAGGTAATTTTTTCATAACTTAAATATTATTTATTTTCTATTTTCTTAGCTTCATTCCAAAGTTTATCCATTTCTTCTAAAGCCATATTTTTCAACTCTTTATCTTGTTTCTTAGCTTGTTGTTCAACGTAAGTAAAACGAGAAATGAATTTCTTGTTAGTATATTCGAGCGCATTGTCTGGGTTTAACTTGTAAAGTCGGGCTGCATTGATGACTGAAAAAAGGAAATCACCCAATTCTTTTGTAGCCTTTTCGCTGTCTTCTTTGGATAATTCCACTTTCAGTTCTTCAAGTTCTTCAGCAACTTTTTCCCATACATCTTCTCTATTTTTCCAATCAAATCCAACATTGCGTGCTTTGTCTTGTATTCTATACGCTTTGATTAGACTTGGCAAAGAATCAGGAACTCCAGAAAGCACCGTTTTGTTCCCTTCCCTCTCCTTTTGTTTTCTCTGCTCCCAAGTCGATTCAACTTGTGTTGCCGTTGTTGGCAATTCGCTGCTACCGTTTGTGTTTCCTTGTTTTTTAGTGTCTAATTCGTCCTTATAAACAACTTGTCCTTGTTGATTGATTGCCATTTTTTCATCTGCAACTTGCCAACCAGTCCAATCTATAAAGTCATGACGGAACATGAGTTTATCCGATTGAGCATTGCAGACATCAACGATATCAAAATCGTTAGTTTCACTTCCCAATAGCGAATAGAACACAACATGTTCCATAACATCGCCCAATTCTTTACAAATGTTTTTTTTGTCCTGCTTGATGAGCGCATCAGCAAGCTCAAAAGTTTCTTCAATAGTATTAGGACGCAAACTTTCAAAAGTTTGTTTTCTGTCCCACGGACATTCCTTTCTTAATCGTTCTTGAACATCAAGTAAACGACTGAATGCTGCTAATTTTTCTTCTTTGGTATGCAATCTTATGAAATTTAAAGTTAAAAGAAGTACTAAGTACCCTTATTTATTATGCAAAGATACATTATTCAAGCGATTTTTTCGTAATTTTGCATCGTTTTTAAAGATAATAAAGAAATTATAATATAAACGCAATGGAATTAGCAAGTAAGTACGACCCACAGAACGTGGAAGCGAAGTGGTATGAGTATTGGCTCAACAACAAATTATTCAGTTCTAAGCCCGATGGACGAGAGCCTTACACGGTGGTTATTCCTCCACCTAATGTAACGGGTGTTCTGCACATGGGACACATGCTGAACAACACAATTCAAGACATTCTTGTCCGTCATGCACGCATGGAGGGTAAGAACGCTTGTTGGGTACCAGGTACCGACCATGCCAGCATTGCGACAGAAGCAAAAGTTGTAAACAAACTTGCTGAACAAGGAATAAAGAAGACTGACCTCACACGAGATGAGTTTTTGAAGCATGCGTGGGATTGGACTGACGAACATGGTGGCATTATCCTTAAGCAATTGCGAAAACTTGGTTGCTCTTGCGATTGGGAACGCACAGCTTTTACGATGGACGAGAAACGTAGCGAAGGCGTTATCAAAGTTTTCTGCGACCTTTATAATAAAGGTCTAATCTATCGTGGTGTGCGCATGGTAAACTGGGATCCAAGTGCAAAAACCGCCCTTTCTGACGAAGAGGTAATCTACAAAGATGAGCATTCAAAACTTTATCATCTTAAATATTACATTGCTCCTGAAGACCAAAGCAAGGTTGAACGTAAGCACGAAGAAAATGTAATGCACCAAGATTGCAAGGGATATTATGCAGTTGTGGCTACAACACGTCCTGAAACCATCATGGGCGACTCTGCAATGTGTATCAACCCTGACGACAATAAGAACACTTGGTTGAAAGGTTTGCATGTAATTGTGCCATTAGTAGGTCGTTGCATTCCTATTATTGAAGACTCTTATGTTGATATTCAATTTGGTACAGGTTGTTTGAAAGTTACTCCTGCTCACGACATCAACGACCATGCTCTCGGTTTGAAGCATGGTTTGGAAACAATTGATATTTTCAATGACAACGGAACACTTTCAGAAGCAGCTGGACTTTATGTTGGTCAAGACCGTATGGATGTACGCAAGCAAATTGCAATAGACCTTCAAACAGCTGAATTGATGGAAAAGGTTGAAGACTATGATAACAAGGTGGGCTACTCTGAACGTACCAACGTGCCTATCGAACCAAAGCTTTCAACGCAGTGGTTCTTAAGCATGCAACACTTTGCAGATATTGCGCTCGACCCTGTAATGAACGATGAAATAGAGTTCTATCCTAAAAAATACAAAAATACTTATCGCCATTGGTTGGAAAATATTAAGGATTGGTGCATCAGTCGCCAACTTTGGTGGGGACATCGCATACCTGCTTACTACTTTAAAGACCAAGACGGCAAGCCAGCTACGGTTGTTGCGGAAAATATTGAAAACGCTTTGGAACAAGCAAAGCGTATAAATCCAAGCATAAAACAGGCTGATTTGGAACAAGAAAGCGACTGTTTGGATACTTGGTTCTCAAGTTGGTTGTGGCCAATTTCTGTATTTGACGGAATCAACAACCCTGAAAATGAAGAAGTAAAATATTATTATCCAACCAGCGACTTGGTTACAGGACCAGATATTATCTTCTTCTGGGTAGCTCGTATGATAATGGCTGGCTATGAATATCGCCAAACATTCCCATTCAAACATGTTTATTTCACGGGGATTGTACGCGACAATATCGGACGAAAAATGAGCAAGAGTCTTGGCAACTCACCTGACCCATTGGAATTAATAGCAAAATATGGTGCTGACGGAGTGCGCATGGGTATGATGCTTTCTGCTCCAGCAGGCAACGACATCTTATTTGATGAAAGTCTTTGCGAGCAAGGACGAAACTTTAACAATAAGATTTGGAATGCTTTCCGTCTTGTTCAAGGTTGGGAGACTGCCGATATAGACCAACCAGAGGCTAACAAGATTGCCATTAAGTGGTTTGATGCGAAACTCAAAGAAGTAAATGCTGAAATGGAAGAGCAGTTTAAGAGTTATCGTATTTCTGAAGCTTTGATGACAGTTTACAAGCTTTTCTGGGACGAATTTTCAAGTTGGTACTTGGAAATGATTAAGCCTGAATATGGCAAACCTATTGATAAGCAAACTTACGAGGCTACACTTCGTTTCTTTGATACATTATTAAAGATGCTCCACCCATTCATGCCGTTCATTACAGAAGAATTGTGGCAACATATTTTCGACCGTAAGGGAAATGAAAGCATCATGTTAGAGAAGTTAGAATTGGCACAACCTACTGATGAAGAAAAAACTTTGATAGTAAAAATTGAGAACATGAAACAAATTGTGGGTGGTATTCGTACCATTCGCAACCAAAAGAATATTGCTCCAAAGATTGCACTCTCATTGGAAGTTGTCGGCAAAAACAATTATGAAACTTACAACGCTGTCATTGCGAAAATGGCAAATCTTGAAAATATCAATGTTGTAGCCGAAAAAAGCTCTGATGCTTCTGCCTTCATGGTAGGTACTGATGGCTTTGCGGTTCCACTTGGTAATTTGATAGATGTGAAAGCTGAAATCGAAAAATTAGAGAAAGAACTTGCTCACTTAGAAGGTTTCTTGAAAGGTGTCAAAGCAAAACTCTCTAATGATAACTTTGTTGCTCATGCCCCAGAAGCAGTTATTGCAAAGGAACGCAAGAAGCAAAGTGATTCGGAAGAAAAGATAGAAGCTATCAAAGCTAATATTGAGGAACTTAAAAAGAAGTAAAATAACTTTATTGGGTAGGTGACGCTTTTTGTGTACCTACTCAATATTTTTTGCTTTACCTCTACTTGTGAATTATTTTATTTTCGTAACTCATTGTAATTTAACAGGATAATATTAATACCTCCCCTTATGAAAAAGTTAATATTCTTTACTTTCATTTCCTTATTGTTCTTCTCATGTAGTAAGGACGATGAATTATCGAACAAACGCCAACGCCCTAACATAATAGCTAACAAAACTATCTTTATGTATTTGCCTTGGACGGGAGGAAATTATGATAGCGGATTATATTCGGCGTTTATGAAGAATATAAGTAACGTTGAAAAAGCTATTGTAACAAAACAATCTTATCAAGCTACACGTACGTTGGTTTTGATAGCCAATTCTGCATCGTCAGCTACGTTGTTCGAGATTATTTACGACAAGGGCAAATGTTGGCGAGATACTTTAAAACAATATACAATCAGCGAAACTAATGAGAAAAGTCTTACTCAATATCTTGCTGATGTTAAACATTTCTCTCCTACTCCTGTCTATTCTATGATAATGGGAGCGCATGGTACTGGTTGGATTCCCAAAGGAACAAAACTTAATAGAAGTAGAAGTATCGGCGGAATAAGTGCAGCTCAACAATACAATATCACTGAAATTACAAATGCAATTGCCAATAATGGTATTAAATTAGAATTTCTTTGCTTCGATGATTGCTACATGGCAAACGTTGAAGTAGCTTATGAATTGCGCCAAGCAACGAATTATATTATAGCTTCGACATCGGAAATAATGGATTACGGACTACCTTATCATTTAATTTACCAATATATGGCAGAGCAAAGTCCTGATTATAATGCAATTATAAATGGGTTTCTATCATTTTATGCAACTTATTCTGCACCTTATGGAAGTCTGTCAGTCATAGATTGTGCCTATTCAAATGATATTGCTGCCGTGCTTAAAAAGTTCAATTCATCGAGTGCAACTCCTCCAACAGCTGACGAAGTTGCTGGACAAGATGTTTTCGCCAATCATTTATTCTATGATTTGGGTGATTATCTTAAAAGATATAATGCACAAATAACATCCATAGGACAGGACACTATCGAATATAGTCAAATCATAAAGCATCTTATTCCTTTCACAGGGAAAACTGAAAAACTTTATAGTGGCTTTCTTGACGCCCCATATACTTACAACGTTTCGGCTTATAGCGGTATTACCATAAGCGACCCTTCTGTTAATGCTGCGGCGATAGAAAATAAGAATAAAACAAATTGGTGGATTGCCACCCACCAATAACTAAATTTTTGCTTTAAACCTGAAAGTTATTCAGCCGGGCAATATATTTACCGAGTATATCAAACTCAAGATTTACAATTGTACCGATTTGAATATCTGCAAAATTAGTGTTTTCGCGTGTATATGGGATAATCGCAACTTTAAAAGTATTATCAGTTGGCTCGCAAACGGTTAGCGATACACCATTGACTGTTACCGAACCTTTATCGACTGTGAAGTATCCACGTTTTGCCAATTCAATGTCTTGTTCATATTCAAAGGTGAAATAAGTACTACCATCAGCATTTTCCATTGCAACACATTTTGCTGTTTCATCAACATGACCTTGTACAATATGTCCATCAAGGCGACCATTCATCAACATGGAACGCTCTATGTTCACTCTGTCGCCAATTTTTAACAAGCCAAGATTAGAGCGGTCTAATGTTTCTTTCATTGCCGTAACGGTGTAAGTATCATCAGTCAAGCGTACTACGGTAAGACAAACACCATTATGAGCAATGCTTTGGTCTATTTTTAATTCATTAACGTATGTACATTTCAGCGTGAAATCTATATTTTCTTGATAACGTTCAATAGCTACTACTTGTGCCATTTCTTCTACTATACCTGAGAACATATTTTATTTTCTTGGTTTTATATCGTTTTTTATATTATTGTTCATCATAAAAAAGGTGGAACTCCAAAAGGAACTCCACCTCATTATTATCTCTCTATGACGAGAGTTTTAGAAAGTCGCATCGATGATGTGATGAAAAGTCCGAGTATCTATGATAGGAGAACTCTCCGCTTTTGTAATCCACCGACCCAAGGGTTTAGTCGCTAATGCGATTTATGTGGCCCGCCATTGTCAAGAGAAGTCTTCTCGGTTTTCAGATTTATTTGATGACTATCCCAATCGAATCGACACGACTATGTCTTTACCTTTCAAATGCAAAGGTAATACATTTTTTCAATGTACCAAACAGTTGCACTTAAATTATGGTTTCAAGCAATACTTCACCAATAGTTGGGTGAATATGAATAATGTCACGCAAATCATTGAGCGTAGCATCATTGTTCATAAGTACTGCAACTTGTTGTGTAATATCAGCAGAGTGGGCACCAAAGACGTGGCAACCAATGATTTTACCATTTTCGTCAGCCATAACTTTGAGCATGCCTTCGGTTTCTTCCATTGCCAATGCCTTACCATTTGAACGGAAAAAGCCTTTCTTCACAATACACTTGATACCTTCTTTCTTGCAAGCATCTTCGGACATACCTACTGAACCTGCTTCTGGATAGGTAAATACGGCAGCTGGCATAATATCGAAACGAATCTTATCTTGCTTGTTCATGATATGATTCAAGACGTGTAAACCTTGGAAACTTGCTGCATGAGCCAACATTTGCTTTCCATTCACATCGCCAATAGCATAAACGCCTGGTACGTTGGTTTCATAGTAATCGTTGGTTTCAATACCTTGTTTAATAGTATTTATGCCTGCAACTTCCAAACCAAGACCTTCAACATTAGCAGCACGACCTGTTGCAACAAGTACAACATCGGCAACGACTTGCTTTTCTTGACCTTTTTGTTCAAAAGTAACGACAGCTTGTTTCTTGTCTTCTGTTGCTTGAATGCTCTTAACACCACTATTCATATTGAAATTGATTCCACGTTTTTCCAAAGTCTTGCGCAAACGCTTGGCAATATCTGAATCTATCGTTGGCAAACATTCCTTGAGGAACTCAATAACAGTAACAGAGCTACCGAAAGTTTCAAACGCAGAAGCAAGTTCAAGTCCAATAACACCAGCACCAATGATAGCCATTGAGTTAGGAACATGGTCAATTTCCAACAATTCAGTAGAAGTCATAACCTTATCCTTGAGGTCTGTACCTTCAGGAGAATCCAAAGTTGGTATAAAAGGAAGCATTCTTGCACGAGAACCTGTTGCAATAATAATATTGTCAGCAGTCATTTGTGTCCCATTCACTTCAATAACTTTCTTGTCAACGAATTTGGCTTCACCTTCAATATAAGTGATGCCAGGTTGTGCCATAAGGCCTTTTACACCTTCACGCAACTGTGCAATCACGTCATTTTTACGTTCTTGAATGCGAGTGAAGTTCACATGACCACCGCCTACGCATGAAAGCAATGGATTGCGATAGAGTTCTGCATCGTGAGCAAAACTCTTTGTTGGTATGCAACCACAATTAAGGCATGTTCCACCAGGGTGGGATTTCTCAATGATGGTTACCTTTAGCCCTTCTTTGGCAGCATGAACTGCCGTATGGTAGCCTCCAGGACCAGCGCCGATAATAATTAAATCAGTCTTTTCCATAATATTATACCTTTCTATTTTTACTCGTTAATTGCTTGGCGATAATTGAGGATAGGCTTAGTTGCTGCCAAAACATCATCAACACGACCAATAGGAGTATTGGTTGGTGCTTCCAAAACAACATTTGGAGTTTCGCGTGCTTCACGTGCAATCTTGTGCATAATCTCAATAAAGCTATCAAGAGTTTTCTTGCTTTCGTTTTCTGTAGGCTCAATCATCATTGCTTCATGGAAAAGCAATGGGAAATAGATTGTTGGTGCATGGAATCCATAATCCAAGAGACGTTTAGCAACGTCCATTGTTGTAACACCAGTACTCTTGTCTTTCAAGCCATCGAATACGAATTCGTGCATGCAAATGCCACCAATTGGTAATTCATAATCGTCTTTCAAAGATTCCTTGATGTAATTGGCATTGAGGGTTGCAAATGGACCTACCATTTTTAAGTTTTCTTTACCAAGTGTCAAGATGTAAGTATAAGCACGCAATGTTACAAGGAAGTTACCCATGAACTGACCAACATGCATATTATTGAGAGAATATTCTTCCGTTGCTTCAGGAACATCAAGTGCGTAACCATTTTCTGTTTTCAAGACATGTGGCTTTGGTAAAAATTCTACAAGGTCTTCTCTTACACCAACAGGGCCACCACCAGGACCACCACCACCGTGAGGTGTTGAGAAAGTCTTATGGATATTGATGTGCATTACATCAAAGCCCATATCGCCTGGACGTGCTACACCTAACATAGGATTGAGGTTTGCTCCATCGTAATACATCAAACCACCGCACTCATGAACTAACTTCGCAATTTCAGGAATGTTCTTTTCAAAAAGACCAAGTGTATTAGGGTTGGTCATCATCATACCTGCGATATCATCACCAAGCAATGGTTTCAAATCTTCAACATCGACAAGTCCTTCAGCAGTACTTTTTACTTCAACAATATCAAGTCCACAAACGGCAGCAGAGGCTGGATTTGTTCCGTGTGCAGAGTCTGGAATGATAACCTTTGTACGTTTTGTATCGCCACGCTTTTCGTGATAAGAGCGAATAATCATCAAACCTGTAAGTTCACCTTGCGCACCAGCAAAAGGATTTACAGTGAAATCTGCAAGACCAGAAATATTTGCTAAAGTCTTTGCTAATCCATATTCTACCGACAAGGCACCTTGTACAGTATCAATAGGTTGCATTGGGTGTACACCTGTAAAACCAGGAAGAGCAGCAATTTCTTCATTGATGGTTGGGTTATACTTCATTGTGCAAGAACCCAATGGATAGAACCCATTATCAACACCAAAATTGTTTCCGCTATGATTTGTATAATGTCTTACGACTGTTAATTCGTCGCATTCAGGAAGTTCTGCATCTTTCTCACGCTTCAAATTGCTTGAAAGTTCATAGTTTCCAAATTCATTTTTAGGTAGGCTGTAAGCTTTGCAACCAGGTTGTGAAAGCTCAAAAATTAAATTGCCATATAATCTATTGTTCATTTCTTCAATAATTTAAGTAATTGTAAACCTTTAATTAAAGTTCATTGTTTTTAGAGAAGAGCAATAAGTGCTTCCATTTCTTCCTTTGTTCGTTTTTCTGTTACAGCTATAAGAAGACCATTCTTGCCAACTTTAACACCAGGAAGAATACCTTTTTCGATAGCTTTATCGTAGAAAGTATCTCTGTTTTCAATATTTATTAAAAATTCATTGAAGAAAGGCTGACTGTAAGCTAATTTTGCTTTGCCCGTAGCAACCATTTTTTCGCAAAGATAATGTGCTCCATCAAAACTCATCTTGGTAGCTTCTTTCAATCCTTGTTTACCCATCATAGCTGAGTAAATAGTAACGTAAAGTGCCATTAAACTTTGGTTAGAACATATATTTGATGTGGCTTTTTGACGGCGGATATGTTGTTCGCGAGCCTGTAAAGTAAGTACAAAAACACGTTGACCACGTGAATCTTTTGTTTGGCCTACAATACGTCCAGGCATCTTACGCATCATTTTTTGTGTACAACTCATGTATCCTGCATAAGGTCCACCAAATGCCATAGGCAAACCAAGGCTCTGAACATCACCTACTGCAAAGTCTGCTCCCCATTCACCTGGAGTTTTCAATAATGACAAGTCAGCAGCAACGCTATTAACAATAAATAGTGCTTTATTCTTGTGGCAGATGTCAGCAAAACCTGTGAAATCTTCTGTTATACCATAATAGTTAGGTTGTTGAACAATAACACCAGCAACAGTTCCATCTGCCATCTTTGTTTCCAAATCTTTCTTTGATGTAATGCCTTCTTCCTCTTCAATAGCAACGAGGTTCACTCCGTTAAAGTGTGCATAAGTTTTCAATACATCAATAATTTTTGGATTCAATGTTTTTGAATACAAAACTGTTTTCTTTTTGCTTGATATAGCTGCAGCTACCATCATTGCTTCGGCTGTAGCTGTCGAACCATCATACAAAGAAGCATTGGCAACGTCCATGTTTGTAAGTTCGGCAATTATACTTTGGAATTCAAAGATATAATGTAACGTCCCTTGAGAAATTTCTGCTTGGTATGGAGTATAAGAAGTAAGATACTCTGAACGGCTCACAATTTGTGGAATAGCACTTGGAGCATAGTGGTCGTAAACACCTGCACCAGCAAAGCAAGTCATCAATTTATTCTGATTAGCAAGTTTATTGAAAAAATTTCTTATTTCAATTTCACTCATTGCTTCAGGAATATCATACTCACCTTTAAAGCGCAATGCTTCAGGAATACCTGCAAAGAGGTCTTGGATGCTATTCACTCCGATTTTGTTAAGCATTTCCTGAGTTTCCTCTTGGGTATGTGGAAAGAATTTAAAATTCATGTTTCTCGTAATTTTAAAACGGTTAGCTTTATAAAACTTTATAGCTATTTTCTTTCGCAAAGTTTACTTTGAGAATGAAAACAGCTATAAACGTCATTAAGAATATTGTCTATAAACTATTTTGCGCAGAAATCTTCGTATGCTTTTGCATCCATAAGGTTATCAAGTTCTGACTTATTTGTAAGTTCTACTTTGATAATCCAGTTTGCGTATGGGTCCTGATTAACAAGTTCTGGTTGGTCTTCAAGTGCTTCATTAACTTCAAGAATTTTGCAAGAAACAGGAGAGTTAAGGTCAGAAGCAGCTTTAACACTTTCTACTGCACCGAAACCTTCTTCAACTTCAAATTCATCGTCAGCTTCAGGCATATCAACATAAACTACATTGCCAAGAGCGTGTTGTGCATAATCTGTAATACCGATATAAGCAACATCACCTTCTACTTTTACATACTCGTGTGACTCAGCGTAAAAGAGTCCTTCAATAACTTTTGCCATAATTATTTTTATCTATTATTTTTATTTTTTCAAATTATAAAAAGGTGGCAAGAACTTCAATAATGGTGAGTTCTTGCACTTATTTTTATTACTTAACGTAATGTGGGTCGTAGAATTTTTTCTTACCAACTGTTGCTGGGAAGAACTTCTTGCGAATTTGTACTTCTACTCTATCCTCTAATTTAATATCAGCATCAACTAAAGCTACTGCACAACTCTTTTCTACTGAAATAAGTTTGTAACCTGTTGTGATTACGCCAATTTCTTTTCCGTCTTTGAATACTTTGTATCCATTACGTGGGATAGCATTGTCGTCAAGCCAAATGCCACGCAAACGTTTTGTAACACCTTCTGTTTTTTGCTTCAAAAGAGCCTCTTTACCGAGGAAGTTCTCTTTATCGAACTTAACGAACATAGATAAACCTGCCATTACAGGGGTAATTTCTTCAGAAAGTTCGTGTCCATACAATGGCATACCAGCTTCAAAGCGTAATGTGTCACGGCAACCGAGACCACAAGGAGTTGCACCTGCTTCCATTAATTTGTCCCATACCTTAACGATATAGTCAGGAGCTCCATATAGTTCGAATCCATCTTCACCTGTGTAACCAGTACGAGAAATTATTATTTCCTCGCCATCGTGATTCATTGTCTTAACTTCGTAGAACTTTAAGTCAGAACAAGCGATACCCAATTTTTCGGTAATAATCTTTTCTGCTTCAGGACCTTGGATAGCAAGTTGTCCATATTTTTCACTATCATTTACAAGTTTAATATCGAAACCTGCTGTATGTTGGCTAATCCAATCGAAATCTTTTTGGATATTGGCAGCATTGACTGTCAAAATGTATTCATTTTCGCCAACTTTGCAAATACAAGTATCGTCAACAACACCACCTATTTCCATGCAGAACATACCGTAGATAACCTTACCTACGCCTAATCCTGTTACATCATTTGTGAAAATATAATTGACAAATTTCTCAGCTTCATTACCAGAAACGATAATTTCACCCATGTGAGATACATCAAACACTCCACAATGCTTTCTAACTGCATTGTGCTCGTCAATAATACTTGAATACTGAATTGGCATATCAAAGCCACCAAATGGTGAAATCAATGCCCCCAATGCTACATGCTTGTCATAAAGGCATGTTCTTTTGTTCTCCATAATTATTTAAGAATTTTATTTTGTGCTAACCTTGGGTTTTCACCTTTGGTTTATGTTAATTGATTTAGGTTGGGATTTTCCCTTTCTTGCGATGCAAATGTAATAAAGTTTTTTTGATATTCCAAAAATTTTCAAAGATTTTACACTAATCTTTTAGGTTATTTTGTAAAACCGAGTTTTCAAAATGTGATTTAATCCTTTTTGAAGATACGTATATAAAATAAAAGGTCGCAACCTTATAGATTGCAACCTTTTATATATGATGTAATTGTTTAAATTACTTTACTTTTTCTACGATAGCCTTAAATGCTTCTGGATTATTAGCAGCGAGGTCAGCGAGTACCTTACGGTTGATTTCGATACCAGACTTGTGCAATGCGCCCATCAATTGGCTATAGCTCATATCATAAAGACGAGCTGCAGCATTGATACGTTGTATCCAAAGAGCACGGAAATTGCGCTTTTTGTTACGACGATCGCGGTATGCGTATGTCAAACCCTTTTCATAAGTGTTTTTTGCTACTGTCCAAACATTTTTACGGGCACCATAGTAACCCTTAGTTTGCTTCAGGATTCTTGTTCTTTTTGCTTTTGAAGCAACATGATTTACTGATCTTGGCATAGTTTCTTTTCCTTTTAATTTGTTTGACTAATAATGATTAACGAAGATTTAACAAGTCGCGTACTTGTTTCATGTTGCTACTGTCCACAAGTGCTGTGTGAACGAGGTTTCTCTTCTGTTTCTTTGTCTTCTTAGTCAAAATATGACTGTGGTAAGCACGATTACGCTTTACCTTACCTGTACCTGTGAAGCTAAATCTCTTCTTAGCTCCAGAGTTTGTCTTTTGCTTTGGCATTTTTTTTAAATTTAAATTGTTATTTATTTAATTCAGCTGTGGCAACGTATATACCAGGACGTTACGCACAGGTTCTTTCAATATCTTTACAAGAAAGATAAATCAAGTTTTCTTTATTCGCTCTTTAACTTATCAAGCACTGCAGAACCATTTTTTGCATTTGCAAATAGTCCGTTGTCTACATTTTCAGTTTCCTTTGATTCAACTTTTGTATCTGCATTTTTCGCATTTTCTTGGGCTTCCTCACGATCTCTGCGTTGCTGACTTTTCTTTGTTATTCCAGTTTTCTTTGGTGCAAGATAGAGGAACATCTTTTTGCCTTCAAGCTTTGGCAACTGTTCTACTTTTGCAAGTTCTTCCAAATCGTTGGCAAAACGTAACAAAAGCACTTCACCTTGTTCTTTGAAGAGGATTGAACGTCCACGGAAGAACACATAAGCACGAACTTTATTTCCGTCATTGAGAAACTCTTGTGCATGCTTCAGCTTGAACTGATAATCGTGTTCGTCGGTCTGAGGCCCAAACCTAATTTCTTTAATTTCCTGCTTTACCTGCTTTTGCTTCATCTCTTTCTGATGTTTCTTCTGCTGGTAGAGGAATTTAGAATAGTCGATGATTCTACAAACTGGAGGTTGTGCGTTCGGAGATATTTCAACAAGGTCTACACCTTCTTTTCTTGCAATATCCAAAGCTTTGCGCGCAGACATAACTTCTGCACCTTCATCACTTATCACACGAACTTCCCGTGCATGAATTTGCTCATTCACACGGTACTGAAACTTCATTTTGTCATTCTTCATTCAACTATATTAAAGTTTTATTTTTTACTAAACGGGTGCAAAGTTACTATTTTTCAATGGATTAAACAAATTTTTTATCTCTTTTTTATTAGTTATTTTGCTTTAAAACAGGCTTTTTGTGGTTTTTGAATCTTTTATACAGCGTTTCTACATATTATATAAGGAGAAACTCTGAACGATTTATACCATTCAGAGTTTCTCTTTAATAGATAGCTAATTGATTACTCAAGATTTTTTAATTGCTCTGCAACTTCGTTTTGAATACGTTTTACAAAGTCTTCTTTTGGCATAGTAGCTTGTTCGCCACCACCTTGTTGACGCATTGAAACCAATCCGTCTGCCATTTCTTGTTCGCCAACGATTACCATGTAAGGTACACGTTTTAACTCGTTGTCACGAATCTTACGTCCAATTTTTTCGTTACGGTCATCAACAATTGCACGAACTTCGTTAGCTTCAAAGTATGCTCTAACTTCTTCTGCATATCCATTGTATTTCTCTGAAATAGGCAGAATTGCTACTTGGTCTGGTGTCAGCCACAATGGGAAATGTCCTGCTGTGTGTTCTATCAAAACGGCTGTGAAACGTTCCAATGAACCAAATGGTGCTCGGTGGATCATCACAGGAGTTTGCTTGGTGTTATCTTCTGCTGTATATTCCAACTTGAAACGATTTGGCAAGTTGTAATCCACTTGGATTGTGCCTAACTGCCAACGGCGTCCAATGGCATCTTTTACCATAAAGTCAAGTTTAGGACCATAGAAAGCAGCTTCGCCTATTTCTACACGTGCTTTAAGACCTTTTTCCTCGCATGCCTCCTTGATAGCACGTTCGCTTTCTTCCCAAATTTCATCAGAACCGATGTATTTTTCTTTATCAGCAGGGTCGCGAAGTGAAATTTGAGCTTCGTAATTCTCGAAACCAAAAGTGATGAATACCTTTTGAATAATGTCTATAACATCTTCAAATTCCTTTTTAACTTGCTCTGGGCGAACAAAGAGGTGAGCATCGTCTTGTGTGAAAGTACGCACACGAGTAAGTCCATGCAATTCTCCACTCTTCTCGTAGCGGAACACTGTACCAAATTCAGCAATGCGCAAAGGTAAATCCTTGTATGAACGTGGTTTGTGTGCAAATATTTCGCAGTGGTGAGGGCAGTTCATTGGTTTCAACATGTATTCT
The DNA here is from genome assembly GCF_900454955.1 of Prevotella disiens. NCBI lineage: Bacteria > Pseudomonadati > Bacteroidota > Bacteroidia > Bacteroidales > Prevotellaceae > Prevotella > Prevotella disiens. Next base: position 1,319,460 of record NZ_UGTL01000001.1, read on the forward strand.
TCACCTTCTTCTGGAGTTTGGATAGGTTGGAATGCATCTTTACCATAATGGGCATAGTGTCCAGAAGTTACATAAAGGTTTTTACCACCTATGCCTGGTGTTATCACTTCTTGATAGTGATATGGGCGTTGTAATTTACGCAAAACTTCTTGTAAACGAAGGCGTACTTGTGTACCCTTTGGCAACCAAATAGGAAGTCCCTTTCCTACTCTTTCAGAGAACATAAAGAGTTCCATATCTTTACCAATTTTACGGTGGTCGCGCTTTTTAGCTTCTTCCAACATCACAAGATATTCATCAAGCATTTTCTTTTTAGGGAAAGTTATACCGTAGATACGTGTCAATTGGTTGCTATTAGCATCGCCACGCCAGAAAGCACCTGCTACACTTGTTAGTTTCACAGCCTTTATTGCACCTGTTGAAGTAAGGTGAGGACCACGGCAAAGGTCGGTAAAATTACCTTGTGAGTAAGTAGAAATCGTTCCATCTTCAAGGTCTTCTACGATATGTTCCACTTTATATTCTTGTCCGTCAGCTGTAAATTCTTTAACTGCATCAGCTTTTGAAACATCTCGACGAACAATTGGAGAATCTTTCTTAGCCAATTCAAGCATTTTAGCTTCAATCTTAGGAAAGTCATTTTCAGAAATAGCTTGTCCGTCTGCTGTTTGAACATCATAGAAGAAGCCATTTTCAATAGCTGGACCAAATCCGAATTGGATACCAGGATATAATTCTTTAAGTGCCTCTGCAAGCAAGTGGGCTGACGAATGCCAGAAAGTATGCTTACCTTCTTCATCGTCAAACTTATAGAGAGCTATTGTAGCGTCCTCATTAATAGGACGATTTAACTCTGTTGTAACACCATTTACCCCGCAAGATACAACGTTGCGAGCGAGAGCCGGTGAAATACTCTCTGCAATTTGAAGTCCAGTAATGCCTTGTTCGTATTCACGAATAGAACCGTCTGGGAAAGTGATTTTAACCATAATACAAATTAGTTTTTATAAATCAATATGGGAACAAAGGTACAAATTTTATGCGAGAACAAAACAAGTATTCGAAATAAATGCTTAAATATTGCTGTTATTTATGCCAATAAATTGCTTTTTATTTTATATTGGTAAATTGTATGGATATAAGATGAAGATTATTCGGCATCAAAATGGAGTTGTTAGGAATTCATATCATTTCAAAAGTGCCTATTTCTTTCTCAAAAAGTGCCTATTTTGTTCTCAAAAAGTGCCTGTTTTGGAAACTCAAATAGGTTGCTTGGAAAATTAAACAACGACTTCTTATGACTACATAAATACAAATGGATAAAAATGCTTGTATTTCATAATGGCAATAGCAAATAAAAGAGTCATCATTTGCCTATGCAATAAAACTATGCATAAACAAAAAAGCCAAATTACTACATGCAATTTGGCTTTTCTGAGTTTTGTTCTTTACAATCTTTTATCCATATTAAAAAGTTGTGTTATTTCTTCTTTCTCTTGTTTCCAAAGAAACCAAATATACTTGGCTTGCCCGTAAAGCGTCTATAAAGTTTCCAACCTAATATAACAGCATCAGCAACTCCAACTCCCTTGACCATAATTCCTGAAAATCTTTTAGTAGGTGTAGATGAATCTTGTGGTTTATGGAAAACATTATCCCATAATCCCGACATACGATTGCTTTCTTTCGTAATTTCTGTAAGCAGTTGTGCCTTACGCAAACGTATTTCGCTTAGCGTCCTATACGTTGGTTCGTTGTTTTGTGAATTGCTAAACATAAGGCTTACTTTGACATTAATAGATGAGCCAAAAACTTAACGAGCGGGCGTTCAATAAGCCTATGGCGTAAAATAATTATCAAAAAAAGAAGTACCACATAGATTCCTCCCACAATGAGAAAAGTACAAGTCATTCCTACTACTGATGCTAATGCGTAAGCGGCAGCAAATGAAAGATATATTGCTGCCATTGCAAGCAATCCTACTACTGAAAGCAGAATAGCAATAGCGGTTAATAAGCGTACAACTTTTTCTATTACATCGAGCTTAACATATTCTGTTTGAAGCCCGATGTAATGTTTTGTTCGCTCAATAAGTTGTGCAATAGTTTCTACATTGTTATCGTTTGAAAGCATATTCGAGGATTAGAGAACGTCAGCTGCAGCGTCTTTAATGTCGTCAACAAATTCTTCAGCTTCTTTTCTGCTGAGTTTAATATCGTGTTTGTTGCAGAAATCATCTACTGCATCAGAGATTTTTGTACGAGTATCAGCACCTTTTTCGGGCGCCATTAATATACCTAAAGCTGCTCCTGCAATTGCGCCACCTAAAAATGCGCCAATATAACCTAATGTCTTCATAATTTTTATTTTTTAATGTTGAATTATTTATTTATCATTCGCAAATATACAACTTTTACTTGATAAAGAAAAACAATAACAAATTATTTTCTGTTAATTTTTTTGTAAATAATTTATTTAACAATCTTTATGTGCAAGAATTTATGTAGTTTGCTTCTAAATTTGTAATTTCGCACAATAGAATATAAAAACAAAGAGTATTATCAACAAATAAAATAAAGAAATATGAAGAAAATGATGATTTTTGGCGCAGCGCTATGTGTTGCGATGGCTTTCACCAGTTGTAAATCAAGCGAAAGTGCATATAAGAAAGCTTATGAAAAAGCTAAAGCACAGGAACGTACGGGTTATACAGCAGAGAAAACGACAACTGAGTCATCAGATGTACCAGTAGTTGCTCCTGTTGAAACACAACCTGTTATTGAAACTCGTGTGGAAGATAATTACGACAATGAGGTTGTTCGCCGTGAAAATGTTTCTGTCGTTGCTGGTACAGGATTGAAGACATTTAGTGTTGTTGTTGGTTCATTTGGTGTTAAAGCTAACGCTGATGGTTTGCAACAACGTTTAAAGAGTGCTGGTCTTGATGCTCAAGTAGCTTACAATGCTGGTAATAATATGTATCGAGTTGTTGCTTCAACTTTCGATAACAAGGCTTCAGCAGTTCAAAGTCGCAATCAATTGCGCACTCAATATCCTGACGCTTGGTTACTTTCTAAGTAATGGGTAGGATATTATCAGTAGATTACGGAAAGAAAAGAACAGGTTTAGCAGTCACCGATCCATTGCAAATTATTGCCAATGGATTGATGACTGTTGCTACATCCGAACTCTTCGATTTTTTAAAAGACTATGTACAGCGTGAAAATGTTGAATGTATTGTCGTTGGACGTCCTACGCAATTGAATGGACAACCCAGTGAAAATCTTTCTCGTGTAGAGCAATTTGTAAACCGATGGCGTAAAGCTATGCCGTTAATACCTGTTGAATATTACGATGAACGCTTCACGTCAGCTTTGGCGCAACAAGCAATTTTAGCTGGAGGAGTGAAGAAAAAAACGCGCCGAGGAGATAAAGGATTAGTTGATGAGGTGTCAGCTACAATCATTTTACAAGATTATATGAAATCGAAAGGATTATAAATTGTTTAAAAAGAAGCAATACAATTCTATTAAATACGAAGAATAAAACAAATGATATTACCAATTTACACATTAGGACAGCCCGTACTGAGAAAAATTGCTGAAGATATTCCATTGGATTATCCCAATCTACAACAATTGATAGCTGATATGTTTGAAACATGTTCGGCAAGCGATGGAATAGGATTGGCAGCACCTCAAATAGGTAAATCTATTCGATTGGTTGTTATTGACTTAGATGTTATATCTGAAAGTTTCCCTGAATACAAAGATTTCAAGCATGCGTTTATCAATGGACATATTCTTGAAACCGATGATAGTGAAACAGAAACAATGGAGGAGGGCTGCTTATCATTGCCTGGCATACATGAAAATGTAACCCGACCAAAACGTATTCATGTTAAATATGTAGATGAAAATTTGGAAGAACATGATGAATGGATTGACGGTTATTTAGCTCGTGTCATTCAACATGAGTTTGACCATATAGAAGGTAAGGTGTTTACCGACCGCATTTCACCTTTTCGCAAGCAAATGATTGCTAAGAAAATGAAAGCATTATCGCAAGGACGATTTAATTGCCATTATAAGGTAAAGCCTGCAAACAATAAATAATTTGCAATGTTGAGGTGGCTTGTTTTTTTCTTGCTCACAACTTTTACGCTTCCTTCCTCTGCACAATATAATATAAAACGATTAATGGAGGAAGGGCGGCGTTCGTTAGACGCAGGATTTTATGTTACCTCATTGCAAATATTTGATAGAATAGTAGCATTAAAGCCCAATCTTTACGAAGCATGGTATCTCATGGCTTTGTCAAAATATCATCTTGAAGATTATAAAGGTGCCGACAGCGATTGTCAAAGCGCATTAGCGTTGCAACCTTACATAGCTGATATTTTCGATTTATATGCTATGACGTGTATCCGTGAAGAAAAGTTTGATAGTGCAATTGTTGCTTATACAAAGGCGTTAGATATAAATCAAGATAACAGAGAATATTGGTTTAATCGAGCTTATTGCTTTTACATGAACAATAATAGCAAAGAAGCACTCCTTCAATTGGACTATATTAATAAACGCTGGAATGATTTTGATGCAGCTATTAATCTTGAGAAGGAAATAAAGTTGGGACGTAAACCACAGAGAAAGATTACTTCCAATGTAAAGTTGGATTTTCTGAAACTCAATACGCTCAATAAAGGTTCGTGGTTGATGCAACGCATTCCTGACAAAGAAAAACAAGAAACGAATAAAAAAGAATTGAAGGTGAAACTATATTAAATTTAATTCACCTTATTTTGATACAAACATCTTTTAATGTAAACATTTTTTGATGCAAACATCAGAACAATGAAGTTTGAAAACTCTTTTCTAAGAGCCATACATAACTTATTTAAAACTACTTTCAAATTAAAACTTATTATCCAAAAAATAAAGAAAATATAGGTTAAAACTTGCAATAAATCTCATCAAATAGAAAATTAATACCTATCTTTGACTCAATATTAATTTATTAAAAAGAGAAAGATTATGAAAAAAGTATTTTTTATGGTAATGGCAGTAGCTGCTTTGACATTTGTCAGCTGTGGTAACAAACAAAATCCAGCTACTAATAACGCAGATTCGACAGAAGCACAAGCAGACACAATGGTTGTTGCAGCTACTGATGTGCCAGAAAACGTTCAGGATTTAACAGGAAAACTCAGCTCTTTATTGGCTTCTAAAGATGCGAAAGGTATCACCGCAATGCTCACTGGCGCACAAGCTAAGGCAGTGGAATTGGCAAAAAACAATCCAGAAAAGGCAAAAGAATATTTATTAAAGGTTCAAGAATGGTTGAAGAGCAATGCTGAAAAAATTAAGACTGTCGCAACAAATGCTGGCAATAGTTCCATTGCAACTGCTCTTACTTCTGCCGCTACAACAATGACTTCGGTTAGTCCTGACGCAGTATTGAATGCGCTTACCAATGGTGCTAAAATTGAAGGTGATAAGTTGGTAAATAGCGCCAAAGATGATGCAGCAGCCGTTAAGGAAGCTGCCTCTAACCAGGTAAATGACGCTCAAGACGCAGTGAAAAAAGCAGGAGACCAAGTTCAAACCAAAACTAATGAAGCAGTAAAGAAAGCTAACGAAGCAACCAAGAAAGCAGGCGAAACAGCAGGTAAAGCCGTTAAAAAGACTGTAAATAAAGCTACTAACGAAGCATTGAAAGGCTTAGGATTATAAGAAAAGACAAAACTATATTTATTTAAAATATAGGGGGAATATAATAAATAGCCTGTTTTGCAACGCAAAACAGGCTATTTTCACTTTCAAAAGTATGAGTTTTTAATTTTTGCGTGCTGATAATTCCATAAGCTACTTTGAAAAGCGGATAGGATAAGAGATTATAAACTCCGTAAAGTCGGCTTTTGTGATATGCGCCTTTACATTAATTCCTAATTTTAAACCATTCAAGGACGGAAAAGTATAATGAACGCCAATTCGTTCGTATATCTTTGACTCATTAATTTTAGCATTCTCACCCATCTTTCGGTACAAATAACCACCTAAAGCTACCGCTAATGATAAGTTATGATAGAACACTTCATGCTTTCCCGCAATACCTATTGACCAGCGAGAGCATTGAGAATCAATGTTATTTGCTCGGTCAAGTGCCTCAATATGTTCTGCGTATGTTCCATAAAATACATCAAATCCAATGCCCGATGCCCATCTTCTTGCATAACGATACATTAAGTTTGTTTGAAAAGAAAAGGCTGCATAGCGTTTGAAATACTCTGTTCGATAATCAGGGGCACTCTTGGGTGTGTTAAATTGTGTCTGTAACCAATCTTCTAACATGGTTTTAGCACCAGCTCCCACCACTAAATCCATGTACCAATACTTCTTGAAAGGGGCAACTTTAAAACTGTTCTTTTCGTTTATAAGTTCATCATAATAAGGATAATACACCAATCCTAACGATGGTCCTAATGTATTAGAGCCTTTATTCGGACGATACAATGCGCCATTGCTATGATGCACAAATTCTAAACTCGCACGAATGCCCCATTTTGGGGCAAATCTATAAGTTTGGTGTATGCCTATTCCAAAATAGATTAATACTGGTGTCCCTATCAATTCATTATCGATATTGTTTTCTTTATTGTACCATTTTCGATTAAAACCAAAGCCACCGCTTAAAGAATAGGCTGTTTCCCAATGTTTTGTACGATGAATAGCACGCGTAAAACTACCATAAATAGACAAAGTGTTGCCTAAATGCGAATCATAAGGCACTTCTTCTGCTAATCCCCAACTGGGGTCTTGCTCACGATGCATGCGCACTTTGTCATTCATTGTGTAGCGTAATCCGATAGAAAGTGACGGAAAATTATAATCTTTCGCAAATGAATCTTTTTCAGAAGGTAAATCTACATGGTTGAACTCTATGGCTATCGAACCATTTTTGTTCTTTTTCATCCATTTGCGTTGATATTTATCTAATACAACCACCTTACTTGGCATTCCGCTTAGGGTTACTCCCCAATGCGAAATCGTATCTTTTGTTTCACCAAAAGCCTGTAAAGCCATAAAAGAGGTTATGAAAATAAAAAATCTTTTTAGTATCATTTTTTCCTCTTAGTGTTATAATATTCAGTTTTATGCTATCTTTTTTTAGCTAAAACCAAAAATACGCTTGACGGTAGCATTTGTTTTTGCAGCAATTTCTTCTTCAGAAACACCGTAAACTTCTGCCAATTTCGACACAATATGTACCAAAAACGAACTTTCATTGCGCTTTCCACGCAACGGAACTGGTGCCATGTAAGGGGCATCGGTTTCTAAAACAATACGATCTAAAGGTAGTGTTTTCAGCGTTTCTGGCAAGTTAGATTTCTTAAACGTCAGTACACCACCAATGCCCAATACAAAATTATCGAATGAAAGCAATTCGGCTGCTTCCTTTTCGTTGCCTGTAAAACAATGAAACACCCCCCCTGGCAAATCTTTTTCATACTTACGCATGATTTTTACCATTTCGTTTTGCGCTTTTCGACAGTGTATCATAAGTGGCAAACGAGTTTCTATCGACCATTTTACTTGCTCTTCGAAAGCCAATAATTGTTCGTTTTCAAACTCACGACTCCAATAAAAATCTAATCCAATCTCGCCAACAGCGATATATTTATCGGTAGAAAGCAGTTGCTTTTTCATCGTTTCCAAAACAGAAACATAGTCGGCTTTCACTTCTTCGGGGTGCAATCCTATCATTGGGAAAGCAAAATCGGGAGCAATATTGCATACTTTGTCAATCGATTCAATAGAATTTAAGTCGATTGCAGGGATAAAAACCTTGCTAACACCAGCTGCTTTTGCTCGTGTTATAACCTCATTTAAATCTTCTTTAAATTCCTCTCCGTCCAAATGCGTGTGTGTATCTATTATCATTTTGTCTTTCTTTTCTTTAAGTTTATTCTTTTTGTTCGCCCTTGCGGTAATAGTAAATAATGCCAAATCGTTTGCATCCAGATAGCCGTTCTTCTTGTGGGAGATGCTCGAAATGGGCTTCTATCACATTCCATAATTCTAAAATGAGTGCATCAATTTCGGGGCGCAACTTCGAAACCGCATGATTGTCCTTATTGGTGCGTTCTTGCAACCGCTTTTGAGCCGTAAAAGCCTCATTATAAATGTCAAAATGGGTAGAAACCATGCCAATAGACGGATTGTAAATGGGGCGTCCACCTTTTTTAATTCGCTCCTTTTCGCCTTCAATAATTTTTGGTCCCCAATCTAACAAGTTTTCTGCCGACTTAATATTGGGCATTGCTGTGGCTGTTTCTTCTATTCCATAAAGAGGTAATTGCTTTCGTTTCACTTCTCCACGCTCTGCTGACATCAGCAAAACCTGTATAAAATGGCTTAAATACATGAAAGCACGACGCTGCAAACCGTCCATTTTCTTAGCTTTTCTCACCTGTGCTGCCATCGAAATCTTGTACTGCTCGGTAGCCGTAAGCAATCGGTCGTAAAGCGGTTGGGCACTGTTGATGAGTTTCCAATCAATGAATTTATTTCTTGCGGTGTAAATATCATTGTTGTCCAACAGTGTTTTCAGTGCTTTAAGGCGTGCTGCGTCCGTTTTCGGTAGGCGTCTGTAAGGCATAAGCGAGAACTTTGAGTAGTTTATTTCTGACGACTCATCATATCAGCAGCGTATGCCAACAATTCTTTTTTCTGCTCTTCAGGAAGTTTTACGGCTTGCAAATATTGCTTTCCTTGTTCGTAATAGTAGTCCATTTTTTCTTTTGCCAGCTTATCGACCCCTATTTCGTTGTACAAGCGAGTTACCGCTGCAATTTTTTCTTCTGTAACAAATGCAGTTTTATTTATCCATTCTTCGAGTTCAGCACGTTGTTTATCGTTGGCACGATTAAAGGCTGTGATGAGCATATAAGTCTTTTTGTTCGATGTAATATCGCCACCTATTTTCTTTCCAAACACCTTTGAATCGCCATAAACATCAAGATAATCGTCTTGAAGCTGGAAAGCTAAACCTATTTGTTCGCCAAATTTATAAAGATTTTCGGCATCTTCGGCAGAAGCATCAGCCAACAAAGCCCCCATTTTAGTAGCACAGGCCAATAAAACACTGGTTTTCAGGCGTATCATCTCAATGTATTCATCGACAGTAACATCGTTTCGATGCTCAAATTCCATATCGTACTGCTGACCTTCACCTATCTGTAAAGCCGTTTCAGTAAACAAATTCAGCACTGCTTGCAAATGTTTCGTATCAACTTGCGCCAATCTTTCGTATGCCAAAACCAGCATAGAATCGCCAGAAAGTATGGCTTGGTTGTTGTTCCATTTCGTATGAACAGTCTGTTGTCCACGTCTTAAAGGTGCTTCGTCCATTAAGTCGTCGTGCAGCAAAGTGTAATTATGATAAGTTTCCAATGCACAAGCCGAAGAAAGAATCGTTTTCGGATTTTCTTTGTACAGGTTATAACTCAACATCATCAATATTGGGCGAATGCGTTTGCCCCCTAAATCCAACACATATTTTATAGGTTCGTAGAGCGACGAGGGTTTACGATTGTAAGGTAAGTTATTTAAATATTCGTTTACGATTGTAAGCAGTTCGTTCGATGTGTACATATCTTTCAGTTTTATAAATTCTATTTTAACTTTATAGTTTTTATTTCTTGTTTATCGCCTTATCCTAAACTGAACACCACAGGTATTTCGATAAGCGATTTGCAAGGTTTATTGTTTTGAATGCCAGGTTTCCATTTGCCCATTGTACGCACGACACGCAATACTTCGGCTTCAAATATAGGATTTTTGGATTCTTTTATTTTAATATCATCTACAGTTCCGTCAGAATTAATAATAAATGTTATGCTGACAACAGCTTGTTGATTTGCTTGTTTTGCTACTTCTGGATACTTGATATTCTTGGTTAGCCAAACAAAAAATGCGCTCCAACCTTCTGGCGGAGTCGGTGTTTCTGACAATATTCGTTTAGCTATTTTGTCATCGGTACGCTCTATTTTTACCTCCGATTTATCTTCCGTAAATTTATTTATTTCCTTTTTTGCATCTTCCACGTCCTTAGGTGGGTCGGGCAAAGGCGTACCTTCACTTGTCAAAAGAGGTGTTTCGCTAATTTGAGGAGCAGCAGTTTTCGTATCATTCGATTGCATGTTTCCCACTTCATGGGGTGTAACTTTATTGGGAGTTTCGCTGCGTTTAAGGTTCAACATATCCTCCACCGTTGGTTTTTTATCGTCTTTTTGCTTTGCCAACGCTTGTTGGTCAATGGCAGGAATCATGTCTTGGTCGTGCAGTTTAATATCTTTCAGCAAATGAGTATCAGCTTTTTCTTCGCCACCCCCTGTCGAATATTCTATTGCAACAAAGAAAATTGATGACGCAATAATGAGTCCAAGCAAGAATCCTATCCACCGCTTGCGCTCTAAATCTGCTTTATTTGACTTCTTTGTTTCCAATCTTAAACACTAAATCGAATCATTTCACGTTATTAATGATATGGATACAAAAACGAGGCAATTACTGCTTTAGTTACTTGTTTATTCCATAATCAAAGACAAAATTAATAAGATATTCGGAAAAAGATGTATCTTTGCCGATAAATTAAAGTACATTAAATGAAAAAGCTTGTTTTTACGCTCTTGATAACGCTTTTATGCTCAATAACACAGGCACAAGAGAGCCAAACTGAATATAATTTTTTGAGATTACCCATTAGTGCGCACGCTGCTGCATTAGGAGGAAATAATATTTCTATCATTGAAGACGACCCTGCTTTGATGTTTTCAAACCCAGCTTTAGCAGCTTCAGTGAGTGATATGACCATTGGTTTAAGCTACATGAACTACATGAAAGGGGCAAATTACATGGGCGCATCGTTCACAAAAGCAATTAAAGAGAAGGCTACTTTGGGAGCAGGAATCCAATATATGGGTTACGGAAAGATGAAAGAAGTAGACGAAAATAATGTGCAAACAGGCGAATTTACTGCAAGCGAAATAGCGGTTGAAGCAATTTTTTCGTATGAATTGGCGAGAAATTTAGTCGGTGGTATTACAGGAAAGTTTATAACAGCACACATTGGAAACTATAATAGCATGGCAGTTGGCGTTGATTTGGGTTTAAATTGGTATGAACCTGAAAGCGAATGGTCGGTGTCTTTGGCTGCGAAAAACCTTGGTGGACAAGTAAAAACCTATGAAGAAGACTTTGGGAAAATGCCTTTTGACTTGCAATTAGGTGTTAGTAAAACTTTTTCAGCCCTTCCTGTTCGTTTGTCTGTAACGTTTGTAGACCTCACTCATTATGATTATCGATTTATAAACCACCTGAATTTAGGTGCAGAAGTATTGCTTTCGGAAAGTATTTGGATAGGTGGTGGATATAATTTCCGCAAAGCCGATGAAATGAAAATAGGTATTGGCGATGACCAAAGCAGTCATGGTGCAGGTTTTAGCATTGGTGGCGGTTTGAATTTGGAACGTTTTAAACTGAATTTAGCCTATGGAAAATACCATGCATCGGCAAATTCTATCATGGTAAACTTAGCCTATTCGCTGTAAAACAAATAATTAGAGAAAAACAACAAATATAAATGAAGAAAATTACAATAGCAATTGATGGTTTTTCATCGTGCGGAAAAAGCACAATGGCAAAGGATTTAGCACGAGAAATTGGTTACATTTACATAGATACAGGTGCAATGTATCGTTGTGTAACACTCTTTGCGCTGCGCAATCACCTTTTTAATGAGGACGGAACAATCAAGCAAAACGAATTAGAAAACCAAATTGAAAATATTAAAATCAGTTTCAAACTCAACAAAACAACACAACGTCCTGATGCTTACCTTAATGGTGAAAATGTTGAAAACCAAATAAGAACCATGGAAGTATCTTCTCACGTTAGCCCAATAGCTGCTATTGCCGCTGTACGCAGTGCGCTTGTGGCGCAACAACAGAAAATGGGACAAGACAAAGGCGTTGTAATGGACGGAAGAGACATCGGAACGGTGGTTTTCCCAAATGCAGAATTAAAGATTTTCGTTACAGCATCAGCTGAAGTAAGGGCGCAACGTCGCTACGAAGAATTAAAAGAAAAAGGTATGGAAGCTAACTTTGACGAAATTCTGAAGAATGTTGAAGAACGCGATTATATAGATTCGCATCGTAAAGTATCGCCGCTTAAAAAAGCTGATGATGCTATAGAATTAGACAATAGCAATATTTCTATTGCAGAACAAAAGGAATGGTTGATGCAACAATTCAAGAAAGTGGTTGGAGCATAGTCCTTGGGAACTAATAAAATTATGTAACCACCCTTTTCGGTTATCTCCCTTCCCAAAAACAGATAACTTCCATGCAAGGATTTTTTCATTCTTATGTGGTAAGAGTAAAGAAGAGTACTAAAAAAATAAACCGCCTGACTCATCAACGAGTTTGGCGGTTTATCATTTCTAACAGTATGAATTAATTTTAAGTAGTTTAACGCTGCTTGTTTTAATATTTCGTTTAGAAGTGGAAACTTATGTCAGCACCAATTTGGAAGGGGTTTCCAAGTTGACCGAAAGATAATTTTGAACCTGTTGCTCCGTTTTGTACTACGAATGTATTGTACTTTGTATCCGTAATATTGCGTACCCAAACATTGATATGCATTGGACCGAAATCAGCATCAGCATGTGCGCGAAGGGTAGCATAGAAGTTTTGAGAAATAGAATTCATCTCGTCCCAATAGGTTTTACCTTGTGCGGTAAGGTTTAATCCTACAAGTACTGAACGCAAATGGAATCGATTAGAAGGGTCGATCAATGCTGCAGGGTCAACATCGATACGATAATCAGCAGTAGCAGCAAAGGTATTTTGTGGCACAAATGGCACTTTCTTATCCTTGTAATCAACTTCTCCTGCACGAGTTGTCTCTGTATATTTGTCGAATTGTGCGCTTGTGAAACCATAACTCAAAGCATAATAAAGCTTGTCTTGCAAGGTTGTACCACGCAAAGCAACTTCAAAGCCGCATGAATGACTCTTACCTGCATTGGTCATCATGCGACCAAAACTATAATTACCAGCCATTACAGAGAGTTGTTGATTTTTTATCTGCATATAATAAGCTGCGAGATCTAATACCATTTGGCTTCCCATTAAGTTAAGATGCGCTCCCATTTCATAGTTGAAGCTTGTTTCAGGCTTATAAGATATGGTTTTTGCAATCTTTTCGTAGAAAGCATCATTATGTTGGATATTCATATCATCACGAGCTTTTTGTGAAGCAGCCATAAGTTCCGATTGGAAAATATCAGAGAACATTTGAATATTAAAACCACCAGCACGATAACCTTTTGACCATGAAGCGTAAACATTACTGCCATTGTCGAAAAGGTAAGTTAAACCGACCTTTGGAAGCAATTGATTGAAATGACTACTTTCATGGTGAGTCATTGCAGAAGTGATGATAGGCTTTATATTTTTTCCCATAACACTTTCGTCTAATAGCAAACGAGCCGATGTTGCGTAATCAATAGCTTGGTGAGAATAATCATAACGCAAGCCAAGTGTTGCACGCAAATGGTTGGTAAGGTCAATATTGCTTTCGTGATAAACACCAAGGTTGAAAGTTGGGGTATGGAACAAACCTATGATAGGCTCCATTGTCATATTAATTTTCACACCACCAGCCTTTGCTATTGCGGTAACAGCAGCAACAGCAGCAGCTTTCTTAGCTTCGGCTTCTGGCATTCCTTTCTTTATCATATCTGCTGCTATGCGACTTGTCATTGCAGCAAGCATGCCATTGTAGGCATAAGAAGTGATTTTATGAGAAATAAAATTATTCATATCACCACCAAAATAAATAGGAGCATCAGTTTTTAACCATTGATAGGAACCAAAAGCACCGAAAGCCCATTGCCAACGACTATTGTTTTTGCTTTTAATAAAAAGTTCTTCAGTAATTGAATTTTGGATTTGTCGTTGGCGCAAGTGCATGAAATCTTGTGGCAAATAGTCCACGTCCATCTTCATATCATCGTTTAAATATTGCCAAGAAGTCATAGAATTGAATACGAAACCTTGACCATCATACTTCAAACCTAAGCCAGTGTTCAACATGTTGCGCTTATAACCATTTTCACGATTGTGGTTTGGGTTTTGCGTTCCTGCTTGTAAGGCATAATAAGGAGAAGCAATATTGGCTGTTGCAATTTGTTCTTCGCTAACAATCTGTCCGTATGGGAAACCATTCTGTTTCACATACTGATAGTCAGCTAAGAAAGTTAAGCTAAAACGGTTGGTAGGATTCCACAAAAATTTACCTCTTGCACCAAATTCATCGAATTTATCAGCATGCTCGCCATTGAATTTATTGGTAAAGAAACCATTCGAAGCATCATAGAAAGCGGCTATAGAGAACGCACTCTTATCGCTTAACTTTGCATAATGCCCCACTTCGGCTTTGCGCCAAAACTTATTTCCGAGAGATAATTTAACGTCAGTACCTTGATGAAGGAACGGATTTTTAGTATATAGACGAATTAAACCTCCTTCGGTATTCATGCCATACAATGTTCCTTGGGGACCACGCAAGACATCAACACGCTCTACATCGTAGCTATGGAAATTGAAAGAACTTTTGCTTTGTATCGGCATTCCGTCAACATAAATGCCTACTGCTGGAGAATTGATACGAGAACCAATGCCGCGAATATACATAGACGAAGTGAAACGTGAACCATATTCAGGCATCGTAAACGAAGAAACGTAAGCTGAAAGTTGGCGAAGGTCTTGTGTATTTAAGGCATTCAACTGCATACGATTAAAAGAAGTGCTACTCAAAGGTTGCTGACGCAAACGGAAAAACTCTTTGGGTTGGTCGTAAACATAAACTTCTTCGATGTCGTAAATACGAGTTGTGTCAAGAGAAGTGTCATCTGGAGCAGCAAAAACACTTACTGGCACAAATGAAGCACATAAAAACGTTAGTAAAATCTTATTCATTTTTTATTTAATAGATGTTTTTATCAATTCTATTTAACATCTGCAAAGGTACATACATTCCATAAAATTCACAATCCTTATTTATGATGAAAATAAGAATACATAGAAGCAAAAAAGAAACATTTTAGTTTTTATTCATTTATGACACCACAATGTGGGCATCTCCCCTTTCTGTGAAGTCGCGCACCACAATTGCCACATTCGTAAGTATCGCTATGGCGTTTGCGCCAAACGAGAATAGCGTAATAAATGTAAGCCAATAAAAGCAAATAGCCAACGTAATAAAGCGTAAGAACTGAGAAAACAATGTAATTTACAGCACAAATACCTGCCAAACCACAAAGATAAATAAGTGCATCGCCTGACCGAAGCAAGCGGCGAACATCATCAATTGCAGCAATTGCAATAATTATCATTGCCCAAACAAGCAATAAAAATATATTCAAAAGTAAAGGTTGCGAGAAAGGATTGAGCGAAGGGTGGAAATAAAATTCACGCCATGTTTCGGGTGCAAACAATTGTATGGAAGCATAAAAGGCTGCCGAAGTTGCTACAATAAGTGCTAATAAGGTGGGATAGAAAGAATTAATATCGTTGAAATGAACAATATTAGCATTACGACGCAATATTTTTCGCATCAAGTAACTCACAGAAATAAGCAAAATAACAACCAAGAATACCAACAAGTGAACGTTGGAAAACAAGGAAATGAATTGAGAAATTGGGTCGTCAGGGTCTACATGTTTTAATAGTTTGCTCTCTCTTGACCAACCAAAAGCGTAATCTTCCGTTGCTACACGCACCCAAACGGAGTCTATACTATCGTTGGGAAGAATGCGAACATCGGCAACTACCATTGATTTTCCTTTACGAACGGCAAAAGAATCGGTCTTCATTTTATTGACAACTTCTTCTGGCTGCTGCCTCAAAAGCATCAATGAATCGTCGTGAACCACAAAGTTAAAGCCTTGTGAATAATGGTGTTTCACGCGAAAAGCAAACGAATCCATAGAAAGCGTACTACTTTGCCACGTCTTTTCCTCATTGGTTGGCTTTTTATTTTTCAAGGAATCGTCAGCCTCTTTTATTCTTCGTGATATTTGTGCCTCTTGAATGCTATCAGGAAGACGGAATTGTGAAGGCGTTTTCTTATGGTAACAACCTGTTAGACCAACATTCAATGTAAACAAAAGCAAGATTATTCCCAAAGGAGTCAGTCGCTTTTGGAATAACATTAAAAGGCTTTTATGTAACATTTTGTTCGTCATTATGGCTTATTCGGCAAATATATTCATTTGACAATGTCGGCAATCAAACTCTAATCGGAAGCGTTTTCTATCGCCAAGTTCAAGGAATAATGGTTCTTTCCAAGTTGGTTTCTTACCACCATTTACAACACAATAACCCAAAGAATAGCGGATACAATGGCGACACTGCATCACCAAAGCCTCCGTTTGTTTCTTTTTCAAGTCTTCTACATCGGTGCATTCAAAGGCTGCTTGTGGCTTTTCCATGCCTTGTTGAACATAAAAAGAACAAGCCTCTTTATTCGCTATATTATAAAGGTAAGGATAGCGCTCGTAATTTTTCGGATTAATATACGAGAAGTTAGCTGAATTAACCTTATCGCTTTCGTTCTTTTCAGTTGAGAGGTTATGCTTTCCTATTGCCTTTGCAAGGTCTAAACTCGCAAATTGTTCTATTGCATCACGGCGAAGTTCAGCTAAAATACTACTTGGTATGAAATATTGGTCGGCTTCGTCAACTATTTCAATGTTTTCACAATTATAAATGGTATTCCCCAACTTGCTCAACTGCTTGATAATATTTTCTCTTTGTGGCTTTTGTGCTGCTTGATGTTCAAAGTTTATAGTAGCTTTTGCCGACAACTTTGTTTCCAACTCATCAACCAATTTTATTTCCAACGAGTAACCATTTTCGGTTAATCCAAAGGTCATAGTGATAGCAATGAGTCGTTTCGCACTATTTCCCGATAATTCTTTCTCAAAAGCTTGGTCTTGATTTCTGTACAATCCCATTCCTGGTTGTAAACCATTTGGCATTTTATAGGGAAACAATCGGTTGCCAACAGCACGATTTACTCGGAATCCTTCCAGCGCTTTTGTTTCAGAATTGATAAAACAAAGTCCGTCACCATTGGCAAAACTTGCGGTCGAAGCCACATTAAACGAATCGCGACGAAGTTCTTTTACCTTTCCAACAAACTCTCCTAAAGCCTTTGGAGTGTTGGGAGAAAAGATATTAGGTTGGCGACCTTGCACAAAATAGTTGGTATATCCTCGATTGAAAGTTTTGTTTAAATCAGGTGTAAAGCTGTATTCCACTTTCCCTAACGAGGCACGTTTAAACTGATTAGGATATTTCCTAACGATTTCATTCAAGCGTTTGTTGTAAGCCGAAACAACATTTTTCACATAATTAATATCCTTTAGTCGTCCTTCTATCTTAAAGGCGCAAGCTCCAGATTGTATTAATTCTTCCAAATTATCTATCTGACACATGTCTTTTAAAGACAATAGATAGCGTTGTTTCTCTATTATTTTACCATCAGAATCCTTTAAATCGAATGCCATACGGCAGAATTGCGAACAAGCGCCACGATTAGCCGAACGCCCAAAACAATATTGTGAAGCATAGCAAATGCCACTGTAACTAACACAAAGGGCGCCATGAACAAAAGCCTCTAACTCTACTTGTGGAACCGCTTTATGTATTGCTGAAATCTCTTTTACTGATAATTCACGGGCAAGGACAACTCTTTCAAAACCCAGCGAAGCGAGCCATGCTACTTTCTCGGCTGTTCGACTATCGCATTGCGTACTGGCATGTAAAGCTATCTTTGTTTTCAACGTTTCTTTACAAGCCTTGAGCAATCCCATATCTTGGATTAATAAGGCATCAACATGAACTTTCTCCAACTCACGAACGAGTTGGAGCATATCGTCCATTTCGTTGTTATAAATAATCGTATTGACTGTAACATGCACCTTTGCACCAAATTGATGGGCATAGTTGCACAATGTTGCAATATCCTCTACAGTATTGCCAGCCGATTGGCGTGCTCCAAATTTTGCAGCACCTATATAAACGGCATCAGCACCATGGTCAATGGCGGCAATGCCACACTCCAAATTCTTAGCTGGAGCCAATAACTCTATTGTCCGCATTATTTATCCTTCTACTTTGTTTTGCAAAGATAAACAATTTAGTGAATAACTGAAAGCAACTAACCTAAAAAAGGGCTTTTAGCATAAAAAATCTCTAAAATATAAAAGCAAAAATAGAAGAGGCATTCTTTTATTTTCCAAAGAGCCTATTTTAAACTCAAAAACCTATTGTTTTGCTATTCAAAACAATAGGTTTTTATTTTTCACACTTCTGTTCTTGAGTTTGCACGATTGATAAATCTTTAGCCGACTTAACTTCTATGTTTTTAGAAACATGAAATAAAAAGGCTACAAACTTAGTGTTTGCAGCCTTTATATTCTTTTCTTCAAAAAGAAGTGTTCGATTAAGCTTCAGCAGGAGCTTCTGTTTCTTGTGCTGGTGCTTCTTCTACTTGTGCAGCTTCAGCCTCTGCGTTCTTAGCAGCTTCTTCAGCTTGAGCAGCAGCCTTCTTCTCAGCTACTTTCTTTGCCATAGCTTCGTTAGCTTTCTTTTCAGCTTCGAGGTTAGTTGCTACCTTAGCTTTCTTTGCGTCAGCTACCTTCTTTTCAGCAGCTTCCTTAGCAGCTTCTTTTTCTTTTTTCCAAGCATCGAACTTCTGCTGACATGCAGCTTCGTCGAATGCTCCCTTCTTAACGCCACCACGGAGATGCTTCATCATGAAAACACCTTCCGCTTTAAGCAAGTTGCGTACTGTGTCGGTAGGTTGCGCACCTACTTCGAGCCAGTAAAGAGCACGATCGAAATTCAAATCTACAGTGGCTGGATTGGTGTTAGGGTTGTATGTACCAATCTTTTCATTGAATTTACCATCACGTGGTGCACGAACGTCTGCAATAACAATGCTGTAAACGGCATAGCCTTTACGACCTCCGCGTTGCAATCTGATTTTTGTTGCCATAATTTGTTTTTTATTCTTTTAATTAGGTTTGAATTTAATGCTATTATCTCGTAATAGCGACTGCAAAATTACATTTTTCTTTTCTAACTACCAAACAATCTGCTCATTATCTTGACATAATGTGCTTAATTTGAGCATTATTGGGCGGTTGGTTGTGGTGTTGCAGCTTGTTGAGTCCAATTGATTGCTACGATTCGATTGTTTTCTATGGTTGCACGAACCGAATAATTCTTTGACGATGTACCGCCTTCACGCTCTATTTCCAATCGTGCTGGAATGGTTACGGTATGAACTATACGTCCATCGTCAGTTTTATCGGTGGTGGCGGTAGCGTCTTTTCCAAGATGCCACATCACATTTTTTACATCAGCTTGATAAAGTCGTTCACGCATGTACCTATCTACATCGGCAGTGGTTGCTCCACTTGCGCCCAAAAATGTAAACTGGGCAGCAACAGTTTCTTTGATTTTGCTCGAACTTTTACTATTAATTCCTTGTAAGAATTGACGAATAACCGACTTGGCGGTTTGTGTATCAGCGGCAGAAGCTGTATTGTCGAGCAAAACTTTTAATTTTTCGTCAGCTTCTTTTGCATGGGCTCCTGAAGGGAATTTCTCTCTATATCCTAAATAAGATGCTTCATTATTGAAACGCAAAGCCTCTTGCCATGATAGTTCATCTATGCGACTCAAGATTTCAGCCCTATGCGGTGTGCTTGGATGTGCTTGTAAATAAGTTTTATAACCCACTATTGAATTTTGCTGAACCGCTTTCCCCCACCCTTCGTCTTCGCTTTTACTTTGTGCCAATAAGTTCTTTATATTCGTTAAATGGGCTAATGGAGCATCTGGATAATCATTAATGAATTGTTCCATTACATCTATATTATTACTTTTCAAAGCAATTTCATAGTCTTCTGCCTCATGATTTTGATTACCACGATGATAGAAAAATAATAAAACGGCAGATATAATGATAGCCAACAACAATGAAATGATGAGTGGGACATGATTATTTGTTGCCTTTTCTTTTGGGTTTTCGGTTTCAGATTGTGCTTCAATTGGCTGAATTTCCTCAGCATAAACCACTTGTTCTTCGTCTTCTACCACCACTGCTGCTAAAGGTTCGTCCTCAGTAGCTTCCACAAGAGGAACTTCGTCGTTGTTTTGGGAAGTTTCCGCAACGGCTTCTTCCGAATTATTTAAATTCGTAACTTTTTCTTTCTCAACATCTTCTGCTATTTCAACAATAGGAGTATCCTCGTTGTGGGGTGTTTCTACTATTATTGTTTGTTCTTCTGAACGATGAAGTGTTTCTGTTTCAGCGTGATGACAATTAGGACAAATATAATCCTCCTTTAAATAGATTTCATCACAATTTGAACAGGTAACAATATGACCTGCTATTTTAACTCCACAACTTGGACAAAAAGGAGCCTTATCACTGACTTGATGCCCGCACTCTGGACATTTTATTATCATTATTTCGAACTATTTAAAATGAATATATTGCTCAGAATAAAACTATTTGCTTTATTTTTTAGCCTTAATAATAACGTGTATTAGATTTCTTTCGTGGAAATCGTATTTCGCGGATACTGTGCTTTCCCATTAATCTGCTTTTATCAACATAACCACGAACGCCATTAATATATCCTTTACCCGTATATTGCCATGCAAAAATATCTCGCCCATCGCTTAAAACTGGTTCACGGTGAGTATATTGTGCGATGAACAATTTGTAGCCTGCCAATGCACCTACAAGATGTTTGTTGTAAAAATTGGTATATGTATAAACCAAAGGACGTACACCATATTCCTTTGTCATAAGGTCTAAAAACTTTGTTAGGCTATCACGCAAAGCATAATCGTTCAATCCACTTGTGGTTTCAATATCAACCATTGGGATTAAATCTTGGTCTTGTGGTCGACATTGCGCACGGAAGTTCCTTACTTGGTCTTCTTGCGGAACATTGGGACGATAAAAATGGTAAGAACCTACATTCATTCCATTTCGTTTTGCGGCTTGTATATTTTCGTAATAACGTTTATCTACCCAACTTTGCCCTTCGGTTGCTTTCAAATAAACATAATTAAGCTTATGGTTGCTATTCTTAGCAACAGTTTCCCACCACACATCACCTTGGTAATGGCTCATATCAAGCCCGTGGACATGGTCGCAAGTATCTTCACATTGTATATTATATTGTGCCTTCACGCTCATGATTGTTAAAAAGCTTAAGACAACAAGAATAAAACGTTTCTTTCTCATATTTGCAAAGATACAACTTATAATTGATTCACAAAAGACAAAGGCTTTAGAATTAAAACTATGCTAAATTATTTAGTAATTTTTTGCTTGCTTTACGCTTATTCTCTTGATAGCGCTCTTAATGAAACGACGATTATTATCTCAGTTCGCTATATAGCGCTCCTAATTATTGTTTTGGTAAAACCTTCGAACAATCTATAGCACTATCGGGGGCAGTACTCCCACAAGAGTACTGGAGTAATCGTTTGAGAGGATTCGAGTACTCCCACAAGAGTACTCCCATCAAAATACGAGTCGAACAGCACTTCTACAAGGAAAAACAACCCATTTGAAAGGGATTAAGCATAAAAAATATGAATAAAGTTTGGTATCCGTAATTTTATTTGGTAACTTTACATCAAAATAAGTAATCGCATGAATCATACAACAAGTCCATTAACGGTTTACAGAGCATCAGCTGGGTCGGGTAAAACATTTACTTTGGCTGTGGAATATATTTCATTACTTGTCAAAGACCCTAATAATTATAGACAAATCTTGGCGGTAACATTTACCAATAAGGCAACGCAAGAAATGAAAATGCGTATCCTTTCGCAACTATTTGGTATTGCCAAAGGGTTGAAATCATCGGACGCATATTTGCAACAAGTTAAAAACAAGACTGGACTCAACGAAGCTACGATAAAAAGTAATGCAACCACGGCTTTAACGTTGCTGATTCATAAATACAACGAATTTAGAATCCATACGATAGATGCTTTCTTCCAACAAATTTTACGCAATTTGGCACACGAATTGGGACTGACTGCCAACCTAAAAGTGGACTTAAATAACAAGGATATAGAAGGAAAAGCAGTAGACCAAATGATAGAAGAGTTGCAAGAGGGGCAACCTGTCATGAAATGGATAAGCACTTACATCGACCATAACATGGAAGACGACAAAGGTTGGAACGTCATCACAAAAATAAAAACCTTTGGGGAAAACATCTTTAAAGATTATTATAAAGCACACGAAAAACAACTTGCAGAGGTTTTAGGCAACGAAAAGGAATTCGATGCGTTCGAGAAAAGTTTGCGAGAGCGCAGAAAACAAATTCAGAAAGAATATAATAGCAAGGCTGAGGCTATCGTTTCAGTGATAGATAATGAAGGATTAGCTGATATGGTGGTAGCTAATCTATATAAATTTTTGGTTGCAAGAATGACAAAAGCGCTTGCTTTAGAAGAATACAAAGACTATATTCTAAATGCAATAAACGACCCTAAAATGTGGGTTCCAAAGACCAAACAAAAAAAATGTAATTATTTAGAAGTTGTCTCTTCCAATGACTTATCGCAAAAATTAAGCGAGTTAGTAGCATTCAACAAAGATAATTGGTGCGAATTTCAATCCACAAAGTTACTGTTGAAACACCTTCCTGAATTACGTTTGCTACACAAAATAGACGAAGCTGTTAACGATTTAAACAAAGAATACAACAGGTTCATGCTCAGCAATACGCAGTCCTTACTGAAAGAATTAATATCAGATAGCGATACGCCGTTTATATTTGAAAAAATAGGAGCGCAATTAAAACATATCATGATAGACGAATTTCAGGATACAAGCACCATACAATGGCAAAATTTCTTATCATTATTGAATAACTGCATGGGGCAAATTGATTCCCATAACCTCATTGTAGGTGATATAAAACAGAGCATTTATAGGTGGCGTCAAGGCGATTGGAGCATTCTTAACAATATAAAACAAGAGTTCCCCCACTACCAATTAGACTTACAAACATTGGATTATAATTATCGTTCTGAAAAGCGAATTATTGATTTCAACAATGTTTTCATGAAAGCAATTGTAGAAAATACAATCCAAGAATTAAATAACGATGGGATTAACAAATCGGAAATTATAGGAAATGTTTACCAAGATGTTGCACAAAAGACACCGAAGCAGAACGAATTAGGATATATTCGAGTACAATTATTCCCATCTGATGATAGTGAAACAGATATCTTAGAACAATTAATAAAAACAATTCAAGACCTGTTTGACAAGGGTTATAATGGTAAAAATCAAAGTAAAATTGCTATTTTAATCCGTGAAAACAAACAGTTACAAAAGATTGTTGATACACTTTATGCAGCTGATTTTGGCGAAGAAATTAATATTGTTTCTGACGAGGCTTTCCGTTTAGATGCTTCATTGGCTGTCAATATCATCATAAAAGCATTGCATTTACTCACCCACCCCGAAGATGTTTTGGCACGAGGCGAACTTGTTAAACTCTACAATCAACAAGTTTTAAAGAAAGAAACAACCGATACCGAACTATTGGTTGCTACTCCTTTAGATTTAGAGGAAACAGAACCTGAAAAGCGACATAAACTTTCAATGGAGCACCAAATAGAAAAGCTAAACGAAGCGTTGCCACAACAATATGTAAATCGGCGAGAACAACTCTTGGGCATGCCTATTATTGACGCCGTAGATAGTATTTTCGAAATCTTTGAATTGACCAAATTGGAAGGACAGAACTCGTATATTTGCACCTTATACGATATTTTGAACGACTTTTTACAAGATAATACGGCTGATATAGACGATTTTATCAAAGAATGGGACAACTCCCTGTCATCAAAAACTATTCAAAGCGACGAAATAGAGGGTATTCGCATCATCACTATTCATAAGAGTAAAGGATTAGAGTTTGACAATGTGATTATTCCTTTCTGCGATTGGACATTAGAAAATAGTAATACAATAATATGGTGTGAAACGGAAAACAAACCAGAACCATACAATAAGATTCCAATTCTGCCTATTAACTTTAGTAAATCAACGTCAATAGGAACTATTTTTGAAGACAATTATAAAGAAGAGCATTTGCAAAATACTATTGATAACTTGAATTTATTGTACGTTGCTGTAACGCGTGCTGCTAAAAACTTATTCATTACAGGTAAAAGAATGAGTAAAAGCAAAGTGCAAAATAAAAGAAATGCCACTACATCGTCCAATCGTTCTGAAGCAATTGAAAATGTTTTAGAACAAATTTCAAACGAGTTGGAAGGTAGCAACTTGGATTTACCCGACAAGTTCGATGAACCTATTTGCTTTGAATATGGTGCATTAGACCATGCTACTACCGAAAAGAAAGCAGAAGAGGTAGATAATCCTTTCCTTATAAGACCTAAAAAGCATGTTGTAAACATCAAAACTTATCCGCAAAAGGTTAGTTTCAGACAAAGTAACAAGAGTAAAGACTTTGTAAATGGAGAAGATATTGACCCAACAGATGCTGCTCGTTACATTAAAAATGGCAATATCTTACATCAAATTTTCTCTACAATCTATACTCAAAAGGACATTCCTTCCAAACTTAACGAGTTGGAACAAGAAGGAATTATCTACAACGATGAAATCACAACCACCCAGTTGCGTGAGAAAATTGATGCTGCATTAAAGAATAAAACCGTACAAGATTGGTTTTCAGACAAATGGAAATTATTTAATGAATGTACCATTTTGCAATATGACAGCGAACTTGACGAAGTGAGAGAACATCGCCCTGACCGTGTGATGACCAACGACAACGAAACCATTGTTGTTGATTTTAAGACAGGAATAGTGCGCAAAGAACATAAAATGCAAGTTGAACGTTACATGAACCTATTGAAACAAATGGGACACGAAAACGTTTCGGGCTATTTATGGTATATCATGCAAGATAAAATTGTCGAAGTAACGCTTTAAAGAACACTCCAATGAATGAAAATATGAAAACATTTTTAGCTGAAGTAGCACAGGATTTAATCAAAAAATATGGCAACAATCTATCTAAAATAGCCGTTGTCTTTCCTAACAAACGTGCCTCTTTGTTCTTAAACGAAGAGTTGGCAAAACGTTCTGATGGTCCTATTTGGAGTCCTTCTTATATCACTATCTCCGAACTTTTCCGACAACAATCTGCACTAACCATTGCCGACCCTATCAAAAGTCTTTGCGTTCTTTATAAAACTTACATTGAGAAGACTGGCAAAAGCGAAACATTAGACGAATTTTATAGTTGGGGACAACTCTTATTAGCCGACTTTGACGATATAGACAAGAATATGGCTGATGCGAAAATGATATTTCGCAACTTGAAAGACTTACACGAATTAGATACGATAGATTATCTTTCTGAAGAACAAAAGACCGAATTAAGCCGTTTTTTTGCCAACTTTTCGGGCGACACAACCGTATTGAAAGAACGTTTTTTAAATCTTTGGAGCAAACTATACGATATATATTGCGACTTTAAAGCTAAACTAAAAGCTGAAGAATTAGCCTACGAAGGTATGCTTTATCGTGATGTTGTAGAAAAGAAAAACTACCCAACACAATACGAAACCTATATTTTTATTGGTTTCAATGTACTTCAAACGGTCGAACAAAAACTCTTTTCAGCTTTAAAGAAAGAGGGCAAAGCACGCTTCTATTGGGACTTCGACCATTATTATCTTAAAGCAACCAACGAAGCTGGCGTCTATATTAATAAATGGTTTGACAAGTTTCCAAACGAATTTGACAACAATAGCGACTTTTATAACCATTTCGAGGACGAGAAAGAAGTGCACTATGTATCAGCACCAACCGAGAATTTACAAGCTCGTTACATCTCGGAATGGTTGTTAGAGAAAGAACGTTACAAAGCAGGAAAGCGCACTGCCGTGGTGATGTGCAACGAATCGCTCCTCCAAACTGTTATCCATTGTGTTCCAACGGAGGTTGATTTAATCAATGTTACAACGGGTTATCCACTTTCACAAACCCCTATTAGCTCTATGGTTTGGCAATTGATAGCCCTCCAAACAGAGGGATATTCTGCTAGCGAAGATGCTTTCCGTTTAAAATTTATTACTCATGTGTTACGCCACCCTTACGGAAAATATCTCATTGCCGATGCTTCTGAAAAGCTTACCACGCTAAGGCTGAACAAACAATTCTATATCAAGGGGCAAGACATTGGCTTTATTCATGTAAACCATGACAACCAACACATCATAGAGTTTGTTGATTGGCTTTCAGAAATGGTGAAAAACATTGCAATTGGCGGCAAAGAAAACGACGACCAACTGTTTCAAGAGTCTACTTTCCGTATGTACACGCTTTTAAACAAGCTCTCTGAACTAATGAAAAGTGGTGATTTAATAGCCGATTATGCCATTCTTCGCCGCCTATTAAGCCAACTTATTTCTTCAACAAGCATTCCTTTCCATGGAGAGCCTGCTCACGGTGTGCAAA
Organism: Prevotella disiens; assembly: GCF_900454955.1. Lineage (NCBI taxonomy): Bacteria > Pseudomonadati > Bacteroidota > Bacteroidia > Bacteroidales > Prevotellaceae > Prevotella > Prevotella disiens. The sequence goes on from NZ_UGTL01000001.1 coordinate 1,346,150, forward strand.
TTATGGGTGTTTTGGAAACAAGAAACTTGGATTTCGACAATGTTTTATTGCTTTCTTGCAACGAAGGGAATATGCCTAAAGGCGTAAACGATAACTCTTTCATTCCGCATATCATCAGAAAAGCATACGGACTGACTACGATAGACAATAAGGTTGCGATATTCAGTTATTATTTCCACCGAATTTTACAACGTGCAAAACATGTTACCCTGCTTTATAACAATTCTACACAAGGCACTAAGACTGCTGAAATGAGCCGTTTCATGTTGCAGCTAATGGTAGAAAGCAATTTGAATATCAAGCAAATAGCATTGCAAGCTGGGCAAGAACCGATGAATTTAACAACATCAATTCTTCAAAAAGATGAGGTGGTAATGGCTAAGTTAAACCATATTTCATATTTCTCCCCAACTGCCATAAATACTTACCGACGATGCGAACTCATGTTCTACTATAAATATTTGGCACAACTCAAAGAACCTGATAACAACGAGGAGGACGATATTGACAATCGTATTTTCGGAAACATCTTCCACCTTGCAGCAGAACTTATCTATGAACGCTTATTGCCTCGTGAAGTCATTACAAAAGAGGACATTGAAAAGGTTTTAAAGAGTGGAAAATCGGTTCAATCGCCTACTATGGGTAACACAAATATTACAATAGACGATGTGATTGCCGAAGCTTTTGCACGCGAATTATTCCTACAAAACAATGGAATGAAGCGACTTCCCAAACTCAATGGCTTGCAAATTATTAAGCAACAAGTTATCAAAAAGTTACTCCTTCAGATGCTTGAATTAGATAAACGCACCGCCCCCATGCGTGTTATCAAACACGAATTTGACATTCACAAAACACTTTCGTTGGACATCAATGGCACGAAGAAAGAAATAAAGGTCGGAGGTAGAGTCGATAGATTGGACGAAGTAAATTTAGGAACAGGCAGAGAGCAACTCCGTGTGGTAGACTATAAAACTGGTAATAAGGTAGCAGCAGGCTTAAAAGATGTTGAAGCAATTTTCAATCCAAGTAATATTGCTAAAAACAAAAGCGATTACACCTTTCAAGCTCTTTTATATAGCCTCATAGAACAAACCGAAGATGCAGAAAATAACCCACAACACAAGCAAGTTAGTCCTGCGCTACTCTTCATTCAACATGCCAAAAGTGAAGATTATTCTCCAATATTAAAGTTAGGAAACGAGGATATTTTAGACTCGCTAACCTACGCAGAAGAGTTTGAAACCCTCCTTAAAAAGGAATTGGAGGGATTGTTTACCAAAGAAACATTCGAGCCAACAACGATAAAAGATATATGTAAACAATGTCCTTATCAGCAGATTTGCGGCATTAATCTTTAACGATTTTATATTTAGCAAACTTCAAAAGCAGTTGTTTCGTTCCTGCATTACGGAAAGTTACAGTTGCTTTTGTGTTTTCTCCCACGCCTTCTATACCCATTACTTCTCCTATTCCAAATCGCTGATGTTCAATAATATTGCCTACTTTCAACTCTCCAACGGCAGCATTGCTTACATTTGCACTTAGAGTTGGTTCGCTATATTGACGACCACCATTGGCAATTGCAGCCGACAACTTCTTAAAGTTTCCGCCTTCACTCATCAATCGCTGCTTGGTACGTGCTGATAATGGGTCAATTGCACGCTCAGGGGCTTTTCGTTCCGTAATTTTTGGCTTTGGGTCGGCACGAAATTGACTCGCCACAGGGTTAGCATTTTGCCAACGACCACCTTTTTGGAAGTTACCACTCTCCCACTCTCTACTCCCAGTGTAAGGCTTATTGGGTTCGTAATCTCGGAAATTGTCTGACGAAGCAGGTCTATCCCATGGCATTCTGCCTGTTCCACCACTATTAAGACTCATTTCCTCGTCAGCAGCAATGTATTTAGGGTCTATATCGGCTATGAATCGACTCGGATTGTTAAATTGCATGGAACCATAACGGTATCTATTCTTAGCATTTGTCAAGATACAGAACTGTTCAGCACGGGTCATTGCCACATAAAGCAAACGGCGTTCTTCTTCTAACTCTCGCAAAGAAGTAGCAGACATTTGGTTTGGAAAAACATTCTCTTCCAATCCCACGATGAAAACAACTGGAAATTCCAAACCTTTCGCCGCATGAATGGTCATAAGCGTTACTTTCGGCTTGTCTTCTGTTGCTTTATCCAAATCAGAGTAGAGCGAAACCTCTTGCAAAAAGTCGGTTAAGAAGGTTTCTTCTTCACGTCCTTCCTCTCGATTTCCTTCTACAAATGCTTGCAAGCTTCCCAGAAATTCATCTAAATTCTCTCGCCTTGCAACATCTTCCGCCTCTATTCCCCGATTCAATTCTGCCATCATTCCACTTTCTTTGATGATTTCAGAACCCAGTGTATAGGCATCGGTCGTAGCCAATTGCTTGATAAAATTGGTGATAATATCTGTAAAGCCATTGATTTTTGCAAGCGTTCCCTTATTCACAGCTAAATTGTATTTTAAAGGGTCGCTCACAATTTCCCATAAACTCACTTGATGTTCATCGGCACAATCTAATATTTTCTGAATGGTCGTATTGCCAATGCCACGAGCAGGATAATTTACAATACGCTTAAAAGCCTCTTCATCGTTTGGATTGGCTACCATACGGAAGTAAGCTATAATATCTTTGATTTCTTTGCGTTGGTAGAAAGCTGTTCCACCAAATATTTGGTAAGGAATGTTGTTCTTACGCAACTCGTCTTCAAAGCTACGACTTTGTGCATTAGTTCTATATAGAATAGCAAATGCGTCATATTCGAACGATTGTCTGCGCTTTAGTTGATTGATTTCTTTCACTACCACCATAGCTTCTTCACGGTCGCTGTAACAGGGCTTGTAGCTTATCTTTGCGCCTTCACTTTCTTTCGAATAAACATCTTTAGGAATTTGACGTGAATTGTGTTTCATGAGCGAATTGGCAGCCTCAACTATCTTTTGTGTAGACCGATAATTGCGTTCCAACTTAAAGACTTTCACATCGTTAAAGCGATTTTGAAAATCTAAGATATTATCAATATTAGCTCCACGGAACGAATAAATGCTTTGATAGTCGTCGCCTACCACACAAATGCGTTGGTGTTGTTGGGCTAATAACTGAACAATAGCCGTTTGCACAATATTGGTATCTTGATACTCGTCTACTAAAATGTACTGAAAACGTTCAGCATACTTCTTACAAATGTCCTCATGTTCCTGAAAAAGACGATAAGTATTGACCAATAAATCATCGAAATCCATTGCATTTGACTGTCGGCAATGAGCTTGATAGGTGGTATAAATCTGCGAAACTGCTGGCATTTGTGCCGCTCTATCACGTTCTTTTGCTGCTTGGTCATTGCTATAAGCATCAGCGGTTATCAAATGATTCTTTGCCATAGAGATAAGTCCATGCACACTCGATACTTTGTATTTCTTATCATCTAACCCTAAAGACTTTACAATGGTTTTTATCAATGAACGCGAATCCGATTCATCGTAAATTGTAAAATTGCGTTCATAGCCTAATTTATCGGCTTCGGCACGCAAAATACGAGAAAAAACAGAGTGGAAAGTACCCATATAAAGTTGCTTGGCATCGTCATGGCTCACCAACTGACCAATGCGTGATTGCATTTCTTTAGCAGCTTTATTGGTAAATGTCAGTGCAAGAATCCGATAAGGGAGTACCCCACACATCATTAAGTAAGCTATTTTATAGGTCAAGACACGCGTTTTGCCCGAACCTGCCCCTGCTACCACCAACGATGCACCTTGGCAATATTCTACCGCAGCACGCTGATTTTCATTCAATCCTGAAAGCAATTCTTTTATCTTTTCTTCTGTATTATCTTGCATTATAATGTACCTTCTTTATTCTTATTGGGCTAATCTGCACTCCCTCTCCCAACGGAGAGGGTTGGGGTGAGGCTTTAATATTTAAACGCTGGTATATTCTTCATTTGTCGTTCAATCTGCTTCAATCGCTTGCGCATATAGGGCCCAGGCGATTTCGATGAGAAACGGCGTGGATTAGGCAAAGTTGCAGCTATCAAAGCACAATCGGAACGAGTAAGGTTCTTTGCATCAATACCAAAATTTTGTTCGGCACATGCCTGTACGCCATAAATGCCATCGCCCATTTCTATGGAATTTAAATAAACTTCCATGATACGTTCCTTACTCCACAGTGTTTCAATAAGGAAAGTGAAATAAACCTCCAATCCTTTTCGCACCCATGAACGTCCTTGCCACAAGAAAACATTCTTGGCTGTTTGCTGCGAAATAGTAGAGCCACCACGTATTTTCTTCTCCCCACTCATATTGTCTTTTGCGGCTTGTGCAATGGCATCATAATCGAAACCATGATGAGAAAGAAAACGCTGGTCTTCGCTCGCTATCACTGCTACAGGCATAGATTTTGGCATCTCGTCTAACGAAATCCAATCATGATACAACTTAATATCCTCACCATTAGCTATTTGCTCGAAACAACGAGAAAACATTAAAGGCGTGAAATATACGGGTATGAAGCGATAAGCAACAACTCCCAAAATAGTGGAAACAAACAACAAAGCTATTATCCACCGAAAAAACTTTACTATCTTCTTGAACATATCAACGGCAAAGTTACAAAAAAGTTGGTGGACAAACAAAAGGAAAGGCAAAATTAAAAGAACGATTTCGTTAAGCCAGACGAAGCATGCAAATGAGCAACGCGAAATTTGTACATGCTCGTGGCGAGAAATCGCACTTTAAAAAAGAACTGAATAAAAATCATACAAGAAAACTTAGATAAACACCGCCGCCCTTTTGAAAATTAAACCATAGGTTTTGCCATTCAAAACAGCCTATTTTGAAACACAAAAGAGCCTATATTGATAAATATTAGAAGAAAGATAAAAGTTATTTGGATATAAAAATGCCCTACGCTTCGCAGCGACGGGCACTCAACCTCAATAGGTATTAGTCATTTAAGGTAAAAAGATTGTATTCAGGATAACGAGTGCAAAGATAAATTATTTTTTAATTACTGGCAAATTTTTGCTTAATTATTTTCAAAAAATATTCGTTTTTTATTATTTATTGAAGAAAAAATATTGTATTACGCTTGCTTTAAACGTTATTATAAAGCAAATGAGCAGATAAGAAAAAAAAAATAGTTATCTTTGCACAAGAAAAATTTTAGCTTATGAATACAATAGAAAGTAACACCAACGAAGAAAAACGTAGTTTAAGCTTTGTAGAGCAACTCGTAGAAGAAGATATTGCAGAAGGAAAGAACGGAAAACGCATTCAAACACGTTTCCCTCCAGAACCAAATGGTTATCTGCATATTGGACACGCCAAGGCTATCTGCATGGACTTCGGAGTGGCTGAAAAATATAAGGGTATTTGTAATTTGCGATTCGATGATACAAATCCTTCAAAAGAAAAGAACGAGTATGTAGAAAATATTCTGCACGATATTAGTTGGCTCGGATTTAAATGGGGTAACATCTACTATGCAAGCGATTATTTCGAAAGATTATGGGAGTTTGCAGTATGGTTGATTAAGAAAGGATTGGCTTATGTTGATGAGCAAGACTCTGAAACGATAGCTGCACAAAAAGGTACACCGACCCAACCTGGCACACCTTCACCTTATAGAGACCGCCCAATAGAAGAAAGTCTTGAACTTTTTAAAAAGATGAATACACCTGAGGTAGTAGAAGGCAGCATGGTTTTGCGTGCTAAACTTGATATGGCAAATGCCAACATGCACTTCCGTGACCCTATCATGTATCGCATCATTCACACACCACACCACAGAACGGGTACAAAGTGGAATTGCTATCCTATGTATGACTTCGCTCACGGACAAAGCGACTACTTTGAAGGTGTTACCCACTCTATTTGTACATTAGAATTTGTGCCTCACCGTCCATTATACGATAAGTTTATTGACTTTTTGAAAGAGTCTGACGGTACAGATAATCCTTTGAATGACAATCGTCCACGCCAGATTGAGTTCAACAGATTGAACCTTACATACACTGTAATGTCAAAGAGAAAGTTGCACACATTGGTAGATGAAAAGTTCGTAAATGGTTGGGACGACCCTCGTATGCCAACACTTTGCGGTATGCGCCGCCGTGGTTATTCTCCAGAATCTATCCGTGCTTTCATCGATTCAATTGGTTACACAAAGTTTGATGCTTTGAACGACATGGCATTGCTCGAAGCTGCTGTGCGTAACGACTTAAATCAGAAGGCTACACGCGTGAGTGCTGTGCTCGACCCTGTGAAATTGGTGATTACAAACTATCCCGAAGGACAAACAGAAGAAATGGAAACCATCAACAATCCTGAAAACGAAGCTGACGGAAAACATACCATTACTTTCTCTAAAAACTTGTGGATAGAACGTGCCGATTTCATGGAAGACGCTCCAAAGAAGTTCTTCCGCATGACGCCAGGCAAAGAAGTTCGCTTGAAGAGTGCATATATTATAATGTGTACAGGCTGCACAAAGGACGAAAATGGCAATATCATAGAAATTCAAGCGGAATACGACCCAAATAGTAAGAGTGGTATGGAAGGCTCAAACAGAAAGGTAAAAGGTACATTGCATTGGGTAAGTGCCGACCATTGTTTGGAAGCTGAAGTCAGAGAATACGACCGTCTTTTCAGTATTGAGAACCCTTCGGCTGACGAAAGAGATTTCCGTGAACTCTTAAATCCTGAAAGTTTAAAGGTGTATAAGAACTGCTACGTTGAAAAATATCTTGCTGAGAAGAAACCAGGCGACTATTTGCAATTCCAGCGCACAGGATATTTCATGCTTGACCCAGATACAACAACGAAAAAATTGGTCTTCAACAAAACTGTTGGGCTGAAAGATACTTGGGCAAAAACGAAAGATAAATAATTAGTGGAAGATTATTTTAATAGTGAAGAATTTAAGTGTATCCTCAAAAAATATGAGGATATGCTTCAATATAAGATTGGCGAGTTTCTCGATTCAGAGGAACTTGCCGATATTGCTGAATACTATATTAGCATAGAAGAATTCGATAAAGCAAAAGAAGCCTTAGATTTTGCTTTAGAAATATTTCCCGATTCGGTACCTCTCCTCTATAATTTGGCAAGAATGATTGTTTATCAAGAAGGAAATATTGACAAGGCCTACGCACTTGCGGAGCAAATGAATGATAAAACTGATTTTAATTATTTCTCCTTAATAGCCGAATTAAAGTGCTTAGAGAAGAAAGAAGATGAAGCAAATGGCTTATTAAAAAATCATTTATCAGAACTTAAATATTACGAAGACGAAAGTACTGAAGAGTATATCTTAGATTGCGCCAAACTTTTTGTCTATTTTGATTATCCCGAAATAGCAAAAGAATGGTTGGAAATGTATGAAGACAAAGAAAATTCTGAGTACAAAGAAGTTTTAGGACAATTATATACCATTTTGGGGAACTACGATGCAAGCAACAAAATATTAAACAATTTGCTTGACGAAGAACCACATTCACACGAATATTGGGACCAATTAGCGGATAATAATTTCCAACAAGGCGATTTGGAAGGAGCATTGTCGGCAAGTGAATACTCGATTGCTATCAATCCAAACAATCAGCATGCCATACTCAACAAGGCAAATGCGCTCTTCGCACTCGGCAATTCTAACGAAGCACTCAAGTTTTACGAAAACTATCTAAACCTATGTAGGGAAGACGAAAAGAGTATTGTCTACATCTCAATGGGACATATTGAATTGGGAGAAGGAAATTTTGATTTAGCAAGCAAATACTTCGCAGACGGAATTGATACGGCTACATGCCGAGAAATAGCCTATATTCAAGTGGCAATAGCAGGTTTTGACAACGGACTAATAGGGTTTGCCTATAAATTATTAAGAGAAAATTTGCCCCAAACCCCAAAGGATTGGAAACAAGGATACGCCGTTTTTGCAAGATGCTGCTTTGAATTGAATAAAATGGACGAGTACAATAGGAGCTTGCCAGAGGCTATTTCCATGGATAAAGAAGAATGCAAAGAAACTTTGAGCGAGTTGTATCCTAATGATTGCAAGCCTATTGATTACATGAAATATCAACCCAATGAGGAGAAAAGGAGAACTGATTTAACAACTAATTGGGACAGTTTTTTTAATAAGTAGGTTCGTTGATAAAGAAGAAAGGAGAAAATGAAGATGGCTACAAACGAAAAATATATAAAAGATATTGCGAACGAGCAGTTATTGAGCGATAAAGAAGAACAAGAACTTGCCAAGCAAATAAAAATCGGTGATGCAAAAGCGTTGGAAAAACTGACAAAATCCAACCTCAAGTTTGTTGTTTCTATCGCACATCAATACAAAAATAGAGGCTTAGGCGAGGACGACCTCATTAGCGAAGGCAATATTGGCATGATGTACGCTGCACAAAAGTTTGACGGAACGAAGGGAATTCGATTCGTAAAGTTTGCTGCTCCATACATTAGAAAAGCCATGGAAGAAGCCATAAACGAGCAACTTGAAACTTTTAAAGTGCAAAATAAAGACGAGAAAAAACCTCGAAAGCGCACAGCACATAGAGTTTCGATAGACCAACCTATCCCCGCAGGAAGCAACGGAACATTCACTTTGCAAACCATTTTAGAGAATGCTAATTCGCAACATGCCGATGAAAACCTTACGAAACAGATTGTAAGAGAGGAAATTAAAAAGGCGATGAGTGTTCTCGATGCACGCCAACGAAAAGTCATTTCACTGCTCTATGCCATCAAAGACGAAGAAGCCTACACCATGCAAGAGACTGCCGACATAATGGACATTAAAAGAGAACGTGTAAGACAAATTAGAAAAAAAGCGTTACGCAAGTTGAAAAAGCAAATAAATAAAGGTAAACTATAAAAAATAGGGGTCTATAACGTCTCATGTGGGTAATCGAGTTTTAATCCACCTGTTACGAAGTAGACCATATACTTAAAGTTCCTCAATAACCCAAATTATGGCACTCTAACAACACCCACGTCTAACCCGTCCGATAAGTCCGACTCGTCCGATTCGTCCAACACTCCCAAAAAAATACCCCCTAAAAGTTTAACACCAAACTTTTAGAGGGCATCTTCTTTCAAAAATATTCTGCTACCTATGCAAGGCTATTCAAAATAATATCAGTAAATTAATATTCACCCCATGCTTTAATATCAATTTCGTCCAATTGAACGTGGCAGAAAGCTGAAATAAAGGCACTTGCAAGGCGACTATTAGTAAGCAAAGGAATGTTGAAATCGATTGATGCACGGCGAATCTTGTAACCGTTGGTCAATTCGCGTGGTGTAAGGTCTTTAGGAATATTCACCACCATATCGATTTTCTTATCATGCAAAAGGTCTAACGCTTGTGGGTATTGCCCTTCATCAGATGGCCAATAAACCAAGGTGTTTTCTATGCCGTTCTCTTCCAAATACTTAGAGGTACCGCCTGTTGCGTAAATATTATAACCATGAGCCTTCAACATTTTGGCAGCATCAAGCATTTCTGCCTTTTGTTTCGCTCCACCCGTAGAGAGAAGAATGTTCTTTTTAGGAATACGCTGACCAACAGAGAGCATACTCTTCAATAATGCGGTATGAGTATCTTCACCAATACAACCTACTTCGCCAGTTGAACTCATATCAACTCCCAATACAGGGTCGGCTTTTTGCAAGCGATTGAACGAAAATTGAGAAGCCTTAATACCCACATAATCAAGGTCGAAGAGGTTTTTATTTGGTTTCTCAACAGGTACGTTCAACATTATCTTGGTTGCTAAATCAATGAAGTTTAGCTTCAAAACCTTACTTACAAATGGGAAAGAGCGACTTGCACGGAGGTTACATTCAATCACGAGAATATCGTTATCGCGTGCCATAAACTGTATGTTGAAAGGACCATTAATGTGCAGTGCTTTCGCAATTTGTCGGCTAATACGCTTCACACGGCGCACGGTTTCAATATAAAGCTTTTGTGGAGGGAACTGAATGGTAGCATCGCCTGAGTGAACACCAGCAAATTCAATATGTTCAGAAATAGCGTAAGCCATTATTTCGCCATCACGTGCCACAGCGTCCATTTCGATTTCCTTGGCATTTTCAATGAATTTGCTTACCACTACTGGGTGGTCTTCGCTCACATTAGCAGCCAATTTAAGGAAGCGTTCCAATTCATCGTTATTTGAACAAACATTCATAGCAGCACCCGAAAGTACATAAGAAGGACGAACGAGTACAGGGAAACCGACACGGTCTACAAACTCTTGAATATCGTCCATACTTGTTAGCGCACGCCATTCTGGTTGGTTCACACCAATTTCGTTCAACATAGCTGAGAATTTGGCACGGTCTTCTGCATTATCAATATCCTTTGCCTTTGTTCCAAGAATAGGAACATTTTCGGCATCAAGATACATGGCAAGGTTATTAGGAATTTGTCCGCCCGTTGAAACGATTACACCGTGAGGAACTTCCATATCAATAACGTCCATAACACGCTCAAAAGTGAGTTCGTCAAAATAAAGACGGTCGCACATATCATAGTCAGTTGATACGGTTTCAGGGTTGTAATTTATCATGATAGAGCGATACCCTTGCTTGCGAATGGTATTTAATGCTTGCACACCACACCAATCGAACTCAACCGAAGAACCAATACGATAAGCTCCTGAGCCAAGAACAATTACGCTTTTGCGGTCGGAAGTAAATTGAACATCAGAGGCTACGCCCGAATAAGTAAGGTAAAGGTAATTGGTTTGCGCTGGATATTCAGCTGCCAAAGTGTCAATTTGCTTGACAACAGGCAAAATTCCGTAGCCTTTACGCAACTGACGAACCACCAAAACCGCCTTGTGCATATTACCAACCTCATCTTCCAAACCAACGGCACGCGCCACTTGGAAATCGGTAAAACCATAAATCTTAGCCGTGCGCAAGAGTTCTTTATCAAGCGTATTGATGTTGCAACGCTTTAAATCTTCATCAATATCAATAATATGCTTGAGCTTATGCAAGAACCAATGGTCTATCTTGGTCAATTCATGAATCTGGTCTACAGTATAACCTTTGTGCATTGCCTTTGAAATGACAAAGATACGCTTATCAGTTGGTTCACGAAGCGCAGCATCAATGTCTTCGATTTCGAGTTCTTTATTCTCTACAAAACCGTGCATGCCCTGCCCTATCATGCGCAAGCCCTTCTGTATGGCTTCTTCAAAGTTGCGACCGATTGCCATAACTTCGCCCACAGATTTCATACTTGAACCTAATTCCTTATCAACGCCACGGAATTTGCTCAAATCCCAACGTGGTATTTTGCAAACAACATAGTCTAACGCTGGCTCAAAGAAAGCCGATGTAGTCTTGGTAACCGAGTTCTTCAACTCGAACAAACCATAGCCCATACCGAGTTTAGCAGCAACAAAAGCAAGAGGATAGCCTGTTGCTTTACTTGCCAAAGCCGATGAACGAGAGAGGCGTGCATTGACTTCAATGACACGATAATCTTCGCTCTTAGGGTCGAAAGCGTATTGTACGTTACATTCACCTACAATACCAATGTGGCGAACTATCTTTATCGCCAATTTGCGGAGTTTATGATATTCACTATTGGTGAGGGTTTGAGAAGGTGCAATCACGATTGACTCGCCCGTATGGATACCCAACGGGTCGAAATTTTCCATGTTGCAGACCGTAATACAATTATCGTATTGGTCACGCACCACCTCGTATTCTATTTCTTTCCAGCCTTTTAAACTCTTCTCAACCAACACTTGTGGAGAGAAAGAAAAGGCTTTTTCGCAAAGTTTATTGAGTTCTTCTTCGTTATCAGCAAAACCACTACCGAGTCCACCCAAAGCATAAGCCGCACGGATAATGACTGGATAACCCAATATTTTGGCAGCTTCTCGTGCTTCTTCTATATTTTCGCAAGCCTCGCTTTTAATGGTTTTTACATCGATTTCATCTAATTGTTGTACGAAAAGTTCACGGTCTTCCGTGTTCATAATCGCCTTTACTGGCGTACCAAGAACTTTAACATTGTACTTTTCGAGTATTCCAAGGCGGTCTAACTCAACACCACAATTCAATGCAGTTTGTCCACCAAATGCCAACAGAATACCATCTGGGCGTTCTTTTTCAATGACACGTTCTACAAAATAAGGTTGTACTGGTAGATAATAAATCTGGTCAGCTACACCTTCTGATGTTTGAACCGTTGCAATATTTGGGTTAATAAGAACGGTAGAAACACCTTCTTCACGTAAGGCTTTCAATGCTTGTGAACCCGAATAATCAAACTCACCAGCTTCACCTATCTTCAATGCGCCTGAACCAAGTAGCAGGACTTTCTTTATTGATTCGTTTTTCATTATTTCAGTGTTTCTACAAATTTGTCAAACATAAATACTGTATCTACTGGACCTGAACTTGCTTCTGGGTGGAATTGTGAGCTAAACCAAGGGTTTACCTTGTGGCGGATTCCTTCGTTGCTACCATCGTTCATATTTACAAAAAGTTCTTCCCAATCTTTTCCCATTGTCTTTGCATCAACCGCATAACCATGGTTTTGTGAAGTAACATAACATTTGTTTGTTCCTACCAAACGAACAGGTTGATTATGTCCACGATGACCATATTTCAACTTAAAAATAGTAGCTCCAGCAGCCTTTGATAAAAGTTGATTTCCCATACAAATACCACAGATTGGTTTAGTGCTTTCATTCATTTGCTTGCGAATTATCTCCACAGCATCGTTACACATATCTGGGTCGCCAGGACCATTAGCAAGGAAAAGTCCATCGTATTCTAATGATGTGTAATCGTAATTCCAAGGTACGCGAATGACTTCAATATTGCGATTTACTAATTCGCGCAAGATATTGGCTTTCACACCACAATCTACTAACACTACTTTTTTCCCACCACCTTCATTATATCGGATAATTTTCTTCGTTGAGACAAGGTCTACAAAATTCACACCTTCGTAGTGAGCAGTAGGAATATTGTCAGCTTCATCGTCGAAAATAATTTGCCCCATCATTACACCATGTTCGCGCAAAACCTTTGTCAATTCGCGTGTATCAATGCCTGTAATGCCTGGAACTTTTTCTCGTTTGAGCCATGATGCCAAACTTTCAACAGCATTCCAGTGGGAATATTCCTCTGTATAATCAGAAACGATGAGCGCAGAAAGATAAATTTTATCACTTTCCATAAACGATGGAATCTGATTTTTCTCAATTGTAAATGGTGGCACACCATAGTTGCCGACTAATGGAAAGGTCATTACCAGCATTTGTCCTGCATACGAAGGGTCGGTAAGGCTTTCAGGATAGCCCATCATAGCCGTATTGAACACTACTTCGCCTGCAACGGGTTGCTCGTAACCGAATGATTTTCCATGAAATTTGGTACCATCGCTTAAAACTAAAGTTACATTCCTCATTATTATTAGTATATTGTGATTTGATATTTTCTTTATTTTACTTTTTATAAACTCCTTCGTAGAATTTTATAAAAGCTTGATTGACGAGGCGCATTCCACCAGGAGTTGGAAATTTTCCCGTAAAATACCAATCACCACGATGATGTGGTATAGCTTCATGCAACCCTTCTATACTTTGATAGACAAGTTCTACAGGTGTTGTCATGCCTTGTGGACGAAGCATTTCAACAATTTTCTCGTTGATTTCTTCCACTGTAAATGGCTCATAAACTCTGCAAACTGCATTTTCGATGACTTCGTCCTTAGCTTTTGCAACCTCTTTCTTACATGCTTCGTAAATTTCAGTAAGCAATGATTCCATTTTACGCTCCTTAATGAGCTCGATAGTTGCTGCAAAGACACAAAATTCTTCCAAACGAGGCATATCAATGCCATAATAATCAGGATAACGAATTTGTGGTGCGCTCGATACGATAACGATTTTCTTTGGGTGCAATCGGTCAAGAATGCGCAAAATGCTTTCTTTCAGCGTTGTACCACGAACGATTGAGTCGTCAATAATAACCAAATTGTCCTCATTTGGTACGATACTCTCATAACTAATGTCGTAAACGTGCGATGCTAAATCGTTGCGTGAATTGCTTTCCGTGATGAAAGTACGAAGTTTTATATCCTTCCATGCCACTTTCTCCGAACGAATAGATTGTCCAACAATGCGTTGCAACTCCTCATCGGTAGGTAAATGGTCTAATGCCTTAATTTCTTCTACCTTTTTTGCATTCAGCCACTTTTTAAAGCCTTGCAAAAGTCCATAGAAAGCCACTTCGGCAGTATTTGGAATAAATGAAATTACAGTGTGGTTTGTATCGTAACCAATTGATTTCAATACTTTTTCTGTGAGCTGCTCGCCCAACTTTTTGCGCTCTTTGTATATATCTCTATCAGAGCCACGAGAGAAATAAATACGTTCAAACGAACAAGCTGAATTTTCTTTAGGTTCTAAAATTTGGTGTAATGAAGCTTCACCACGTTTATTAACAATAATAGCTTGACCTGGCATTAATTCTTTTACATCTTCGCAAGCTAAATCGAATGTTGTTTGAAGTACAGGACGTTCACTTGCCAAAGCCATAAACTCATCATTCATATAAAAGAAAGCAGGACGAATGCCCCATGGGTCTCGCATAGCACACATTTCACCCGAACCTGTAACACCACAAATAACATAACCCCCATCAAAATGCTGCATAGTTGCATGTAGGACATTTTTCATCTCAACGTGGTCTTCAATGTAGTGTGTAATATCAAATTTCTCGAACCCGAGTGCTTTGGCGTCACGATAATTGCGTTCAATTTCGCGATCTAAGCGATGCCCCATGAGTTCGAGAAGTAAATAAGTATCACTATATTTGCGTGGACATTGACCTTGTTCGGTAAGCAAATCAAATATGTGGTCAATGTTGGTCATATTAAAGTTGCCACAAAATGAAAGGTTTTTGGCTCTCCAATTATTACGTCGAAGGAAAGGGTGGACATACGATAACCCACTTTTTCCAGTGGTAGAGTATCTCAAATGCCCCATGTAGAGTTCGCCTGCGAACGGTAGATGTTTCTGTGCAAATGCTACATCGGCAATTTGTTCTTCTGTATAACCTTTATATTGTTTATGAATATTTGCAAAAATTTCTGTAACAGCATTCTTTCCTTCTGCACGTTCACGAAACATATATTCATTTCCAGGTTGTGTTTCAAGTTTTACAGCTGCTATTCCCGCTCCTTCTTGTCCCCGATTGTGTTGCTTTTCCATCATAAGATACATCTTATTCAAGCCATACATCCAGGTACCATACTTTTCTTGGAAGTAGCTAAGCGGTTTCAACAATCGAATCATTGCAACACCACAATCCTCATGAATATTTTTTTCCATTTATCAAGGTTTTCTTTTTATTTATTCTACAGTTACAGATTTTGCTAAATTTCTTGGTTGATCAACATCTTTACCTTTACAAACTGCGATGTGATAAGCTAACAACTGCAATGGAATAGTTGCCACCAATGGTTCTAGACATTCCATTGTGTCAGGAAGTTCGATAACAGCATCGGCAATCTTAGAAATTGATTTATCACCTTTAGAAACAAGTGCTATCACACGTCCATTGCGTGCCTTTATTTCTTGAATATTGCTGCGTACTTTTTCATACATTCCGTTGTGAGTTGCAATAGCAACCACTGGCATATCAGAGTCTATCAAGGCAATAGGTCCATGTTTCATTTCAGCAGCAGGGTATCCTTCAGCATGAATATACGAAATTTCTTTCAATTTCAATGCACCTTCTAAAGCTACAGGATAACTAAAGCCACGACCTAAATACAAAAAATTTCTTGCATAAGTGAACGTACGAGCCATATCAGCTATTTGTTCGTTTGTTTTTAAAACTTCGTTTATTTTTTCAGGAACTGCTGATAATTCCTTCACCATTTCTACATATTCTTTGTTCTTTATAGTGCCTTTTGCTTCTGCTAAAGTGAGGGCAAGCATAGTGAGAACAGTAACCTGACCCGTAAATGCTTTTGTTGACGCAACACCAATTTCTGGACCAACGTGAATGTAAGTCCCCGTATCAGTGGCACGTGGAATACTTGAGCCAATAGCATTACATATTCCATAGATGAAAGCACCATGCTCTTTTGCCAATTCAATAGCAGCAAGCGTATCAGCAGTTTCTCCACTTTGTGAAAGTGCAATCACAACATCATCAGAAGATACAACAGGATTGCGATAACGGAACTCACTCGCATATTCTACATCAACAGGAATGCGACAAAACGTTTCCAAAAGTTGCTTTCCAATAAGACCTGCATGCCAACTTGTTCCACAAGCTACGATAATGATTCGTTTTGCGTTTAAAAGTCGCTGACGATAGTCAATGATAGCACTCAAAGTTACTTTATCATGTTCCACATTAATACGCCCACGCATACAATTGATAAGACAATCTGGCTGTTCAAATATTTCCTTGAGCATAAAATGAGGATAGCCAGCTTTTTCTATTTGACCAAGATTGAGGTCAACTTTTGATACAACAGGTTCTAAAGCCTCGTTCAAAATGTTTACCACCTTTAGTTCTTCGCCCAACTTCATCACTGCAATGTTGCCATCTTCAAGATAGACTACTTTATCGGTGTATTCTATAATAGGTGTAGCATCGGAACCAATAAAGAATTCTTCATCTCCTATTCCTACAACAAGCGGACTTTGCTTACGAGCAGCAATTATAGTATCAGGGTGAGTTTTATCAAGAATTGCAATAGCATACGCACCAATAACTTGATGCAAAGCTACTTGTACAGCAGTAAGTAAGTCTAAATTTTTCTTCTTTTGAATATATTCTACCAATTGTACCAATACCTCTGTGTCCGTATCCGATACGAAAGATACACCATGCTTTTTAAGATTTTTCTTTATTTCAGCATAATTTTCAATGATACCATTGTGAATAATCGCCAATTCCTTTGATTCAGAAAAGTGTGGGTGAGCGTTGGTTGATGATGGTTCTCCGTGTGTTGCCCAACGAGTATGTGCAATGCCTACCATACCTGTAATATCTTTTTCAGCACAAAACGCTTCTAACTCGCTGACTTTTCCTTTTGCTTTGTAAACGTTCAACTCGTTATTACTATTAATAAGCGCAACCCCAGAGCTATCATATCCTCTATATTCAAGTCTTTTTAGACCTTTTATTAATACAGGATAGGCTTCTCTTTTAGTACCTAAATATCCTACTATTCCACACATGTATTATATTTCCTTTGTTGAAATTTTATTCTTAAATTAATGTATCTTTCTTAGCAAAAAAATATTTTACCTCACTAATGTTATGATTAACGACACTATTGACGTTGTAACACCCAAAATTGTATACCAAATATTTGTATTACTGCTGAAGAATGTATTTCTTGCTTTTACCTTATGTGGTTCAACATAAACAATATCGTTTTGCTGTAAATAATAATAAGGTGAATTTATAATATTTGCATCGTTCATATTCAAACGCACCTTATGCTTCTCACCAGTTTTATCTTCACGAATCAAAAGAATATTATCACGCTTACCATATACTGTCATATCTCCAGCTTGCGCCAAGGCTTCCATAATATTAATTTTTTCAGTAGATACTGGTATTACTCCTGGAGCATTCACTTCCCCTATCACTGTAATTCGGTAACTGCTCATACGCACTGAAACTAATGGATTTTCTATACGCGCCAAGTAAGGTTGTATTTTACTTTTAATTAAATCTTCACATTCTGTTTTTGTTAATCCTGCAACATGAATTTTTCCAACAATGGGAAAAGTTATCATACCATCATTATCAACCAAATATCCAACAATCCTATTTTGTCCTCCACCACCTGCATTTGCAGGCTGCCTTAAATTAAAAGGCTCTGACGTTAGGGGATCGGTGGTTTGAACTAATATAGTAAGTTCATCTTTTGGCATTATCTTCGCATCATACAATCCTTTTGAAGCTGCTAAACTAATAGAGTCTATATTTTGTAAGTAAGCTACTTTCTTACTTGACCCACAGCCTACCATTAAAAGAATCACAGTGAACACTATGAATGAGATAAGTAATTTCTTCATATATTATAAATATAATAACGTTATTTTGCGATTAGGAGTTTTTGTCCTTCACAAGAAACCCCACTCTCAATTGTGTTGCAAAAATACTACTATTTTTTGAGAATTACAAAAGATTAGTGTACTTTTCATTGTATAGATAAAAAATATTGTAAAACACAAAAAATATATTCAATTATCATAATGTTTCTATCTTATAATTGATTTGTATCAATTTTATGCAAATTGTTTCATTTATAATTCTGTAAGTTTAAATCTTCATCTTTTTACCAACTTGTCGTTAGATTCATTACACCATGATTTTATTGAGCAATAAAAAAAGAATGCCATAAATGAAACATTAGTAAAAAGTTTTTGCTAACTTTGCAACAAAGATAACTTTAGCATGAAAAGAACAGAGAAAGTTTTACTGATTTACACAGGTGGTACAATTGGTATGGGTTGCAACCCAATAACAGGTGCTTTAGAACCTTTAGATTTCGATCACCTCGCTGATAATGTTCCTGAATTTAAATTGATACCAACAGCTATTGACACTTATCAATTTATCCCAGCAATTGACTCTTCAAACATGTCGCCAGAATTTTGGGCGCAAATAGTAAGTATCATCGTTGAAAAGTATGACTATTACGATGGATTTGTCATTCTCCACGGAACAGACACCATGTCTTACACAGCTTCGGCATTATCTTTTATGCTCGAAAATCTTACAAAACCTGTAATTCTTACAGGTTCACAACTTCCTATTGGTCAATTACGTACCGATGGAAAGGAAAACCTTATGACAAGTCTTGAACTTGCAGCAGCTCATCATCATGACGGAACTCCGATGGTGCCAGAAGTGTGTATCTATTTCAATGGACACCTTTTGCGCGGCAATCGTTCTACAAAACAAAATGCTGACGAACTCAACGCTTTCGATTCTTTTAATTTCCCTCATCTTTGCGAAGCTGGAGTAAGTTTCAATTTCCAAACTCACCACATTCTAAAACCCGACTATACAAAACCAATGGTACCTCATTTAGAGATGAATAGCAACGTTTTTGTATTTTCATTGTTCCCAGGGGCAGAGGAAAACATTGTAAAACATATTCTTGATGCACCTGAACTGCGAGGAATCGTAATGCGTACCTATGGAAGTGGAAATGCACCACATACACCTTGGCTAATGAAACTCTTGAAAGAGGCCTCTCAACGTGGTGTTGTTACCGTGAATGTAAGCCAATGTATTAGTGGTCAAGCTGATATGAATCGCTACGACACAGGCTACCAACTCAAAGATGCTGGCGTTGTTAGCGGCTATGATACAACAGTTGAGGCTGCCCTTACCAAACTCATGTTACTCCAAGCACAATATGACGACCCTGAAATGGTGCGCCAATACATGAACAAATCTATTGCAGGAGAAATAACAATTCCAGCTACACTATTATAAGTAATTGTCTGAAAACGATTTATATGAGGGTGTGTCAAAATAGCCACACCCTCTTTTTTATGCACAAAGCCCCGACTTTCTCAAGCCATGGCTTTGTTATTTTGTAAGCTATTTGTAAGTTTTGCCGTTTATTTGGCTCATTTTCTGCGGTCAAATGAACGAACTGCCTAAAAATAGATTAGGCTGTAATGTCTGATTATCAGTCCATTACAGCCTAATTCAATAATTATCTATATCTCTAATCAATCCTCTATTGCAGCCTGTGCCGCTGCTAAACGAGCGATTGGCACACGGAATGGAGAGCAACTTACATAATTAAGACCTACACGATGGCAGAACTTAACTGATGATGGTTCGCCGCCATGTTCACCGCAAATACCACATTTCAGGTTATTACGAGTCTTGCGACCCTTCTCTACTGCAATCTTAATAAGTTGTCCTACTCCTTCTTGGTCAAGTACTTGGAATGGGTCAACGTCCAAAATCTTCTTTTCAAGATAGCTTGGCAAGAAACTTGCAATATCATCTCGACTATAACCGAAGGTCATTTGTGTCAAGTCGTTTGTACCAAAACTAAAGTATTCTGCCTTGCTTGCAATCAAATCGGCTGTTAAAGCTGCACGTGGAATCTCTATCATTGTGCCAACCTTGAATGGAACTTCAACGCCTTCAGCTTCAAAAATCTTCTTGGCAGTTTTGCGAATGATAGCCTCTTGGTTATCAAGTTCGTTCACAATACCTACTAATGGTACCATGATTTCAGGCATTGGATTGAATCCTTCCTTCTTCAATTGAACAGCAGCACCGAGGATTGCGCGTGTTTGCATCGCTGTAATTTCAGGGAATGTATTACCCAATCGGCAACCACGAAGACCTAACATTGGATTGTGCTCAGACAAAGAGTTTACACGATTGAAGATAAATTGAACGCTAACACCCATTTCTTTAGCCATGATTTCTTGTCCTTCAGCATCGTGAGGTACAAATTCATGCAATGGAGGGTCTAACAAACGAATGTTTACAGGCATTCCGTCCATACATTTTAGGATACCATAGAAGTCTTGTTTCTGATAAGGCAATAACTTTTCGAGTGCCTTTTCACGTCCTTCAACAGTATCGGAAAGAATCATTTCACGCATGGCTTTAATCTTCAAATCCTCGAAGAACATATGCTCAGTACGGCAAAGTCCAATACCAACAGCACCGAATGTGCGTGCTACTTCAGCGTCGTGTGGTGTATCAGCGTTTGTACGAACGACTAATTTAGTATACTTTTCGCAAAGATTCATCAATTTTGCAAAATCTCCTGTTACTTCAGCAGCCTTTGTTTGAACCTCTCCGTAATAAACTTCACCAGTAGAACCATTCAATGAGAGGTAATCGCCTTCATGCAATACTGTTCCGTCAATCTCAACAGTACGTTTCTTATAATCTATAATAATACCACCAGCACCACTAACGCAGCATTTACCCATACCACGAGCCACTACAGCAGCGTGAGAAGTCATACCACCACGTGCAGTAAGAATACCTTCTGCGGCTGACATACCTGCCAAGTCCTCTGGAGAAGTTTCGATACGAACCATCACAACAGAACGACCATCTTCACGCCACTTAGCAGCATCATCAGCAAAGAATACGATTTGTCCACAAGCAGCACCTGGAGAAGCAGGAAGACCACGTGTCAAAACACGAGCTTGCGCCAATGCTTCTTTATCGAATATAGGGTGTAAAAGTTCATCAAGTTTATTTGGCTCGCAACGCTTAATAGCTGTCTTTTCGTCAATCTCTCCTTTATCAAGCAAATCCATTGCAATTTTAACCATCGCCGTACCAGTACGCTTACCATTACGAGTTTGCAAGAACCAAAGTTTACCATCTTGTACGGTAAATTCCATATCTTGCATATCGTGATAATGCTTTTCTAATTTGTCTTGAATAGCATTCAACTGAGCATAAATCTCAGGCATTGCTTCTTCCATTGAAGGGTATTTTGAGCTACGAATTTCTTCTTCGATATCTTGCTGTTTTGCCCAACGTTTTGAACCTTCCAATGTAATTTGTTGTGGAGTACGGATACCTGCAACAACGTCTTCACCTTGTGCATTTACCAAATATTCACCATTGAAAACGTTTTCACCTGTGCCTGCATCACGAGAGAAGCATACACCTGTTGCAGAAGTATCACCCATGTTACCGAATACCATGGCTTGAACTGTAACTGCTGTACCCCATTCTTGTGGAATACCCTCCATTTTGCGATAAAGGATAGCACGTTCGTTCATCCATGAAGTGAATACTGCACAAATAGCACCCCAAAGTTGTTCCATAGGGTCTGATGGGAAATCATTTCCTGTTTGACTTTTAATCGCTTTTTTAAATTCTACAACCAATTTCTTTAAGTCGTCAACGTTCATTTCATTGTCCAACTTAATACCACGTTCTGCTTTAACTTTTTGAATAATAGCTTCGAATGGATCAATATCCTCTTTATTTTCAGGCTTCATACCCAATACAACATCGCCATACATCTGAACAAAACGACGATAGCTATCGTATGCGAAACGTTCGTTGCCAGTCTTTTTTGCAAGTCCCTCAACAACGGTATCATTCAAACCTAAGTTAAGAATTGTGTCCATCATACCTGGCATTGACGCACGAGCTCCTGAACGCACACTAACTAAAAGCGGATTTGATGGGTCGCCAAACTTTGAATTCATCAAGTCTTCAATATGTTTGACACTTTTTTTAACCTCTTCGGTTAAAATTTCTACAACTTTCTCTTTTCCTTTTTCAAAATATTCGTTACAAACGTCGGTAGTAATTGTAAAGCCAGGAGGAACTGGTACACCAATTAAATTCATTTCTGCAAGATTGGCACCCTTGCCACCCAGCAAATTTCTCATATCAGCTTTTCCTTCGGCCTTACCATTACCGAAAGTATAAACTCTTTTCTCTGCCATAATAATTATGTAAATATTTAAATCTTATTTTCGTTAGTGCAAATATAACTATAAATTAACAATGTAGCAAATTTTTAGTAAGGAAATGCCATATAAAGATTACATTTTATGCTTTTTTGATGTTTTATGCTTTCAAATAGTTTTTCGCAAATCATAATATATTTGTTCTTGATAATACCTTTTCATAACCACAGCAAAATATTTAATTTAAAATTGAAACAGCTCAAACCATGTAAAGATGTGTAATTTTTCATATGATATTCGGAATATCATTGATATAAAGCAACTTAACTATAAAAAATGATTTTATAAATTTATAAAGTTGGATTCTTTGTATTTCCATTTAAAATCCAATACAAAAATTACAGAAAGGGAATTTTATTTATGCAAATCAATTGAATAAATATAAAATACTTTTATTTGTGAGAAACAATAAATTCAAAATATCATGCTTAATACATCTAATGTCAAAACCTATTGTTTTGAAAATAAAAACAATAGGTTTAAGCATAAAAAATACCCCAGTTCGGGATAAGAAATAGTTCATAAAAAAGTTGGTAGTCTCACAAATATTTTGTATCTTTATAGGTGAAAATCAATTAGTTACAAAAATATTTGATATGACTGCCGATTACAAAGTTACAGAATTATTTTGTATAATAGACGAGTTTTGCAAACATTTTGATGCAGAAAATGCAGGAAATCTACTTGAAGACAATAGCGGAGTCAAGCGTAGACGTCGCCAAGCGTCGTTGTCCGACAGTGAAATCATGACCATTTTGTTGTATTTTCATTTTGGTACATTCCGCAATTTCAAGCATTACTATCTGTTCTTCGTCAAGGGTACGATGAAGTCTTATTTTCCGAAAGCCGTGTCGTACAACCGCTTTGTGGAGTTGGAAAGCCGCGTGTTCTTCCAGCTCATGTTCTTCCTTAATCTGAGAGCTTTCGGAAGATGTACCGGCATAACATTCGTTGATTCCACGATGATACCCGTATGCCATAATCTCAGGAGATATGCCAATAAGGTATTCAAGGGAATTGCCACTGACGGAAAAGGAACAATGGGTTGGTGCCATGGCTTTAAGCTCCACCTTGCGTGCAATGACAGAGGCGAGATAATAGCCTTTGTCCTTACAGGCGCAAATGTCAGCGACAAGGATCCGAATGCGTTCAAGGTTCTCGCTAAACGACTGTACGGCAAGCTGTTCGCTGATAAAGGCTATATTTCACAGAAGCTGTTTGACTTCCTCTTTGAGGATGGAATACAGCTGGTGACAGGGTTGCGCGTAAACATGAAAAACAAGCTGATGCCGTTCTATGACAGAATGATGCTGCGCAAGAGATACATTATCGAAACCATTAACGACATGCTGAAGAATACGGCACAGATTGTACACTCACGCCATAGATCTGTAAGCAACTTTATCATGAACCTTATTTCAGCATTGGGAGCATATTGCTTCTTCGACAACAAGCCAAAGGCATTGCAGGGATACTGCATCGAAGACACCAAACAGCTGTCACTATTCTAAGGGCAAAACAATTTCTTTCAGCCTTCTGTTATTACCCACTCCTAATGGTATGGGGAGGAGGCGTATTCACGCTGCATTTATATCATATTAGACACTCAGTTATCCCGAATTGGGGTAAAAAATAGGCTCTTTACATCATCGGTTGTGGAATATCATTATTTTTATAAAAAACAGAACTGCTCAAAAAGTATGACCAATTCTGCGTTTCTATTATTTTTTCACCTTAATAATATATCATTGATGTTGCTCACGCAATAAATCGTTTACTGTTTTTACAGGATTGAATGTAATAGCAGGCACTTCAACAAAGATTGTATTCCAATTACTCATTGCGCCATTCCATAATCCTGGAAGTTCTAATGCCTTTAATTCTTTACCATTCTTTGATTTTTTGCTAATAAAACCTGTCAAAGGGTCTACGAAATCAGGCAAATTAAATTTGTTTTCCTTATAATCTTTCGTAGCACATACCAAATCTACAGGATTAAAATGGGTTCCTTTGGTAAACATATTCATTGTTTCTGGATTATTTACATCAAGTTGTGAACTCTCAAGTATCTGTAAACTAATCGTATTATCAGCATTATAGACAAAGAAAGGCCCCCCACCAGGTTCGCCACTATTCTTAACCATGCCACATACACGTATTGGACGATTAAGTTTTTCGATTAAAAAATCAACCAATTCTATGTCGCTCATTGCTTTTGCATGGTCTAATTTGCAACACAATTTATGCTCCAAGAAATCTTTGACAGATAAAATATCTTGTTTATCATATTGGCTTGACTTTAATAGTTTAAGGTAGTCGAAACATTTTTGTTGTAATTCCACCAATACACCTGCAATTATTTTCTTCCATTTTGTTGTTTCGTCTTTCAAATGGTCTGGAACAACGTTATCAATGTTCTTAATAAAGACTATATCGGCATTAAGTTCATTCAAATTTTGAATTAATGCGCCATGCCCACCAGGACGAAAAAGCAAGCTGCCATCGTCGTTTCTAAAAGGCGTATTGTCGGGGTTGGCAGCCACGGTGTCGGTGCTTGCTTTTTGGGTTGAGAAACTAATGTCGTAGCTTACATTGAACATTTGTTCATAATATGATTTCTTTTCCTCCACCTTTTGTTTGAAAAGTTCGATGTGTTCTTCCGAAACTGTGAAATGAACTTGTGCCTTTCCATTGGTTGAGGCATATTGTGCAGCCTCAACAAGATGTTCTTCCATAGCGGTTCTTATGCCCTCGTCATACTTATGAAACAAGAGAAGTCCTTTGGGGAGTTGCCCATAATTCATACCGTCTTCCTTCAATAAAGCTGCAACAACGGTTTTATATTTTTCTGTTTCAACAAGTCCTTCAACTCCTTTATTATGAAGTGTTAAACAGGTTTTGTTTAATTCATCATAGAAGGCGAATTGTTTTATGTTTGCAAAAAAATATTTTTCAAAATCAGTTGTAGGGTTATTGTAATCAGAATCAAGAAATGCAAACAAATTTTTAAACATTCTACTTGCTGCGCCAGATGCTGGAACAAACTTTAAAATATCATAGTTTTCGGCTTTATATTTATCCCAAAATTCGATAAATTCTTTCGTTTGGTCGTCAGTAAGTTTCACAATGCCACTACCAATCGTAGCTGCACCGTCTACTTTAAGATAAGGAAAGCCTGTCTTAAAATTGTTTAGCTGCCCTTCAAACGTTGGTATCGAAATACCTTTTGCGGCTAATTGTTGTTCATCGTGTTTTGTAAGCATAACTAAATAAGATTTTTAACGGCATTTTTCTCTACGCAAGGCAGAATAAATAATGCCACATAGATTTATAGTAACTCCACAAAATTACTTACTTTTTCTTAATTTAGAGAACAATTCCGTCTTTTTTTTGTAGCTTTGTCATGTTTTTACATCGCAAAAGTTAGCACTTATGGAATTTACAGAATTAGAAAAAGAAAAATTCGATACTTTATTGTCTGAATTGTATGCCGAGTTAGGCGATTCTTTAACCGAAGAAGACCGCTCAAAGCTATCCTTTTACATTAAACAAATTGATGAAAAGGAAGTTACGCTACGCAATGTCTTTGGACTTAACGAGCTTGTTTGTGCTGTAGAAACATCGCTCATAGCTGTGCATGATATTGGTTTAAAACGCGATTCGGTCTTAGCCACCTTGCTTTATTGTGGTTTCCAAAACCAAATTATCACTATTGAAGCAATAGAGGCTAACTTTGGAACAACCGTAGCGCAAATTATTCGTGGCATTGCACGCATTCAAGACCTTTACAAGAAGAACCCCGTTATAGAAAGCGAGAATTTCCGTAATCTTTTGCTTTCGTTTGCTGAAGATATGCGTGTTATTCTGATTATGATAGCCGACAGAATAAATTTGATGCGCCAAATTCGTGATACACCAAACAAGGAGGCACAACGTCAAGTTTCCGAAGAAGCAAGCTATCTTTACGCACCATTGGCTCATAAATTAGGATTATACCAATTGAAAAGCGAGTTTGAAGACCTTTCGCTGAAGTATCTTGAACACGACGTTTATTATAGCATCAAGGAAAAACTCAATGCCACAAAGCGGGCAAGAGATGCTTACATCAAAGAGTTTATAGAGCCAGTTAGCCGTGAATTGCAGAAGGCTGGATTGCGTTTTCACATCAAAGGGCGCACAAAATCAATCCATTCTATATGGCAAAAAATGAAAAAACAAAAGTGTGCTTTCGAAGGTATCTACGACCTTTTTGCCATTAGAATAATTCTTGATTCGCCTGAAGAACGTGAAAAAATGCAATGTTGGCAGGCTTATTCTATCGTTACTGACATGTACCAACCTAATCCAAAACGATTGCGAGACTGGATTTCTGTTCCAAAATCGAATGGATACGAGTGCTTGCATATCACGGTTTTAGGACCTGGAAAGAAATGGGTGGAAGTGCAAATTCGTACAGAACGCATGGACGAAGTGGCAGAACACGGCTTGGCAGCCCATTGGCGTTACAAGGGAGTAAAGGCTAACGAGGAAATGGATAGTTGGTTGGCATCTATCAGAACGGCTTTAGAGGCTGGTAACAACTTGGAAGTGATGACACAATTCAAGCTCGATTTGTATGACAAAGAGATTTATGTGTTCACACCAAAGGGCGATTTGCTGAAATTTCCTAAGGGAGCAACGCTGCTCGACTTTGCCTATCATATTCATTCAAAGATTGGTAACCAATGTATTGGCGGAAAAATTAATAGCAAAAATGCCTCTATCAGAACCGAATTGCAGAGTGGTGACACGGTGGAAATTATGACTTCAGCCAACCAAACACCTAAAATGGAATGGTTGAACATTGTAAAATCGGCACGAGCAAAATCGAAAATTCGTTTGGCACTCAAAGAATCGCAGATTAAAGAAGGTGCATACGCCAAAGAAATGTTGGAACGAAGATTGAAAAATAAGAAGATGGAATTAGACGAACAATTGTTTTATCAGCTTATTCATCATCTTGGTTTCAAAGAAATACACGAGTTTTACAAACAAATCGCAGACGAACGCTTGGACATCAATGATGTAATTGAAGCCTATCAAGCTTTTTACGAAAAGGAACACAGTGTGTCTGTGGCACGAGAAGTGGAAAGTGCCGAAAACTTTGAGTTGGAAAATAAGACAGAGGAGCTGCTCAAACAAAACGAAGATGTCCTTGTTATCGACCAAAATCTGAAAGGTATAGACTTCTCATTGTCTAAATGTTGCAACCCTATTTATGGCGATTCCATCTTCGGATTTGTAACCATTAATGGTGGAATAAAGATTCATCGATGCGATTGTCCTAATGCGCCAGAGCTTAGAAAGCGTTTCGGTTATCGCATCGTTAAGGCAAAATGGAGCGGAAAAGGCGGCTCAAACTATAGTATAACCTTGCGTATTATAGGGCAAGACGACATCGGAATTGTCAGCAACATCACCAATGTGTTGTCGAAAGAAGAAAAAGTCGTGATGCGTTCTATTAATATTGACTCGCACGATGGACTTTTTTCGGGCAACCTCGTAGTATTGATAGAAGATACATCGAAGTTAAATGCGCTTATCAAGAAACTTAAAAACATTAAGGGAGTAAAACAAATTATCAGACTTTAAACGCTTGTTTAAAGTCTGATAATTATTATCTTAACAAGAAAATGCACTCTTTTCTTAACGAGAAAGCCTTGAATGAGGGAATAATATCACCTTAGTCAAATAGCTTTTTCATCTCCGAATCCAATAGGCGAATACCTTTTTCTGTACAAATGCCTCGCACATATAGTTGAACAAAGGTTTTAAATATTTCCTTTATGCTGTATTGGTTATAAAGATAGCTGCTCATGATATAGCGTGTAGAGGCATCGGAAAGCTTACTTAGTATTTCATAATTTGTATTTTCCAAGAAGAATCCTTCGGCGATACCACGTTTTATAAACTCTATTACTTGTGTTGTTTTTTCTTTTCTCCGCTTGTTTATGTATTTCACTAACTTTGGATACCTCTCTATTTCCTCTAAAAAGATGGGGTTTATATTACCTAATTCTTCGGTATGTTGCTTAAAGGCCTGAATAACTATATTAATAACATTTATTCCAGGTTGGTCAAATTTCTCTATTTTCTTTATTTCACGTTGATTATTGAGTACAAAAACTTCATAAAGCAAGTCTTCCTTGTTTTGATAAAGTTCATATAAAGTTCGCTTTGAAATCTTTAAATGATTGGCAATATCGTCCATTTTAACTTTACGAATACCATGCTGAAAGAACATAGTTGTAGCTAATTGAAGTATTTTCTCCTTTATTTCTTTTCTATATTCATTCTCAATGTTCATTGTATAAAGTATTTATTCAACTGCAAAATTACACAAAATATTTATTAAATCAATTCAATTAAACTATTATTTAGTAACTTTGCACTTCTTACATAGCTTTTGTACAGAGAAGCTAAAGAAAGTTTTAAATTATTATTATGGTAAAAATAACAAAAGAGGCGGCTTTAGAATATCACCAAAATGGTCGTCCTGGAAAAATAGAAGTAATTCCAACAAAACCTTATCGCACACAAACTGACTTAAGTTTAGCCTATTCTCCAGGCGTGGCTTATCCTTGTTTAGAGATTCAGGAAAACTCTAATGAAGTTTATAAGTACACTGATAAAGGCAACCTTGTTGCCGTTATAACCAATGGTACAGCTGTTCTCGGACTTGGGAATATTGGTGCGATGAGCGGAAAACCTGTCATGGAAGGCAAAGGATTATTGTTTAAAATATATGGTGGTATTGATGTTTTTGATATTGAGGTAGATGAAACCGACCCAGATAAATTCTGTGAAGCTGTTGAAAAAATAGCTCCCTCCTTTGGTGGTATCAATCTTGAAGACATTAAAGCACCTGAATGTTTTGCTATTGAGGAACGTTTAAAGCGTACTTTGGATATTCCTGTCATGCACGACGACCAACATGGTACGGCAATTATATCAGCTGCTGGTTTGAGGAATGCTCTTGAAGTTGCTAAAAAGGATATTACGAAAGTTAAACTCGTAGTAAATGGTGCTGGGGCGGCAGCAATTTCTTGCACCAAACTCTATATGGCATTGGGGTTAAAGAAAGAAAACATTCTCATGCTCGACTCAAAAGGAGTAATAATATCAGACCGTCCAAACCTTACAGAGCAGAAAAAACTCTTTGCAACCGACCGCCATGATGTTCATACATTGGAAGAAGCCATGCGAGGAGCAGATGTATTTGTAGGTCTTTCAAAGGGTAATATTCTTTCAAAAGAAATGATTCAGTCAATGAACACTACCCCTATTGTGTTTGCATTGGCTAATCCTGTTCCTGAAATTTCATACGAAGATGCTTTAGAAGCACGCCCTGACGTCTTAATGGCAACAGGTCGTTCCGATTATCCCAACCAAATTAACAATGTAATAGGCTTCCCTTATATCTTCCGTGGTGCGCTTGATGTGCATGCAAAGGCTATCAATGAAGATATGAAAATGGCTGCGGTTCATGCTATTGCCGACTTAGCTAAACAACCTGTTCCCGATATTGTCAATGAGGTTTACCATGTAAACGACCTTACTTTCGGTTCTAAATATTTTATTCCAAAGCCTGTCGACCCACGTCTTATTACAGTTGTCAGTGCTGCCGTTGCCAAAGCAGCTATGAAAAGTGGTGTTGCTCGCCACCAAATCAAAGACTTTAAGGAATATGAAGATAACCTCCTCCAATTGCTTGGACAAGAAACAAAGTTCACACACTACCTTCATGCCACAGCAGCGCAGCACCCTCAAAAGGTTGTATTTGCCGAAGGAGCGCATCAAAGTATGATGAAAGCAGCCGTACAAGCGAAACAAGAAGGCATTTGTCGTCCTATTCTTTTGGGTAATCCCGACCGTATTACTCGTGTAGCCAATCGTTTAAAATTAGATTTGACCGATATTGAAATCGTTGATATGCGTGCTGACAAGGAACAAGGACGCCGTGCCACCTATGCAAAACATCTTGCAGAAAAGCGTGCGCGTGAAGGTTTTACTTTCGATGAAGCCTACGACAAGATGTACGAACGTAATTATTTTGGTATGTCAATGGTTGAAAATGGCGATGCTGACGCACTTGTTACGGGCTTGTACAATAAATATAGCGATACTATTCAGATAGCAAAAGATGTAATTGGTATCCGTCCTGAGTACAAACACTTTGGTACAATGCACATATTAAATACCAAACGTGGCATTTATTACATTGCCGATACGCTCATCAACCGTAAGCCTAACAAGGAAGTACTTGTTGATGTTGCTCGCCTTGCCCACCATTCTGTGAAATTTTTCAACGACAATCCTGTCATGGCAATGGTTTCATTCTCCAATTTTGGTAGCGATAAAGGCGGTTCACCTCAGCAAGTTCAAGAGGCAGTAGCCCTTACACAAGCCAACCACCCTGATTGGGCTATCGATGGAGAGATGCAAATCAACTTCGCTTTAGATAGAAAATTGCGTGATGAAAAGTATCCTTTCTCACGCTTAAAGGGCAAAGATGTGAATACACTTATATTCCCTAACCTTGCATCAGCCAATAGTGCTTACAAACTTCTGCAAGGTTTCAGCCCTGAGACCGAAGTCATTGGTCCTATTCAAATGGGATTAAACAAGCCAATTCACTTCACAGACTTTGAATGTTCGGTACGCGATATTGTGAACATCACAGCCGTTGCATCCATTGATGCTTACATAGAAAAACTTAAAAACAAGAAATAATCTACTTTATTTCTGCACCTTATTAATAAGTCGGATAAGTCTTCAAGGCTATTCCGACTTATTTTGTTTTTATACCTTATATAATATATAGCGTCAATGGACGACACAATTCCTAAGACAGAACCAATGCCGAAACCTTTCATCTGCTTCCTACATTATAGGCAACAGCAACATTGTACACGTTTGTACAATGGATTGTACAAGCTGTGTATAATAATTTGTACAAGCGTGTACAAAGGGTTATACAAACATGTACAACGCAAGACATCTTATACTCCGTCAAGGACGAATAAAGGGTAATTGCTATCAAAGAAACACGATACATCAACTTCACTTCGCCTTAAATAAGCATCATTACAAACGAAGAAAAATAAGGTTTAGGGATATTCCCACCCATAATAGGGAAAAACCTTTTCGGTAATAAAATATTATTCGTTCCTTTGCATCATAAACATAGGCTTTGTCACACTGACTAACGAGAAAGAAAGGGAGAAGAAATGAAAAAATATATAATTGCCTTAATGGCATTTTTCACATTAGCTATATCAGCAAAAGCAATGAGCTATGAGCAAGCACGAACACAAGCTTTGTTCTTGACAGACAAAATGGCTTATGAGCTTAATTTAACTGAAGAACAATACGAAGCAGCCTTTGAGGTGAACTTTGACTATTTGTTAAATGTAAATACAGCAGACGACCTATATAGTGCCTATTGGACACATCGTAACCTTGATTTGAGTTACATCTTATTGGATTGGCAATACCGTTCTTACGTTGATGCAGCCTACTTCTACCGCCCATTATGGTGGAATGCAGGTTATTGGCACTTCGGTATCTACGCACGCTATCCACGTCGCAACTATTATTACTTTAACAAACCACGTGTTTACGCTGTTTACAGGGGGGGACACAGTTGGAGAATGAATGGTGGAAGAAGCTATTATAATGGTCGTTGCTATGTAAACTATAATAATAGAGGGCGAATGTTCGGTATGCGCGATGGATTCCAACGTGGTGATTATAGCAGAGGTACAAATTACGCTTACAACAGCGAGCCGCAAAATCCACGTACACGCAGTTTCGGAAATCAACAATCAAGATATTTTGAAAGAAATAGAGGTACGGGATTCGACAATGCACCACGTAGAAGTTCAACACGCACAACTGTATCTCGTGGTTCTACATCAAGATTTGGAAATGAAACAGGCATTAGTACTTTCGGAGGTAACCGTAGCTTCGGCGGAACATCAGTACGCCAAGCACCAAGCAGGTCGTTCAGTCCTTCAGGAAGCAATGGACGCTCGTTTGGAACACCCAATAGAACTTTTGGAGGCGGTTCAAGAATGACAAATATGAATCGTGGAACTTTCGGAGGACATAGGTAAAAGATTGTAAAAACGCCACTTGACCACAACCATATATATAAGATAATTGATAGGTAGTAATATTTTTTGATGCGACTAAGGAAAAGATAGGTCGCAAAAATGTAGTAAAACAATTTAGAGAGTAATTTTAGATGAGGAGAGGAATTCTATGTGATATAGGGTTCCTTTCATTTTTTATACCATAAAAAACTGCCAAAGAAAATAAAAGAGCCTATTTTGGGGTTCAAAATAGGCTCTTTTGCACTTCAAAACAGATAGTTTTAAAATAAAAGGCAGCATTAGGATTTAATCTAACTTTAATATACGCACATCAGCATTGTGCATTACCGAAATTTCGTTCATAGGCTTTTCGTAGAACACACTTTGAATTGCTTTGTTAATAATGCCATGTCCAACAGCAAGAACCACTTGATTGGAAAATTCAGACCGCACCCATGCTAAAAACTCAGAAGCACGTTGTTTCAAGTCTTCTAACGTTTCTATATCATTAGGCCACTTCGTTGGGTCGTTCAAGTTTTTTAATTCAGGAATAAACCTACCTGTAAAACTGCCCCAATCACGTTCACGCAATAACTTTGTAGTATGTATTTGGGTTGCTGAGTTACCAATAATAATGCGGCATGTGTCTATACTGCGCTTTAAATCGCTGGAAATATAAGCGTCAAAACAAATTGTTGCCAACTCCTCGCCCACTATTTCTGCTTGCTTTCTTCCATTCTTATTAAGTTCACCTTGCGTTTGTCCTTGCATAATGTGTTGAGCATTATCAATCGTTTCGCCGTGTCTTACTAAATATAATGTCGTCATAAGTTTTTATTTTCCTACAAAAGTAATAAATTATCAGCACTTTAGCCATTGAGTACGGATTTATTTGTAACTTTGCAAAATAGTATGTAGGCACAAGAAGCTATCTGTGCTGAGAAAAACGATTAATGAACAAAAGGTAAAAGGAGTAAAAAAGACAATTATGAAGCTAATTCAAAGTTCTATCATTCGTGCTATAATAGCCATAGCAATTGGGATACTGCTCATAAAGTACAGAGAAGAGACCATGACCTGGATAACCATTACTGCGGGAATGCTATTCTTCATTTCAGGGTTAATTTCTTGCATCATGTACTACTTTGAAAAAGAAAAGGCTGCCAAAGCCATTCCACAAGTTGATGCTCACGACAAACCTATAAAAGTGAGTCGTCCAGTATTCCCTATCATAGGGATTGGCTCTGTCATCTTGGGCATTATACTCGCCATGATGCCTAATGGATTCATTAAATGGGTGGTTTACATCTTAGCAGCTATCTTAATTTTAGGCGCAATCAATCAGTTTATGAACCTTGCACGCTCACGCCAATTTGCTCGTGTGCCTATCCTCTTTTGGCTCTTCCCTACCATCACATTGATAATCGGCATTCTCGTCATTGCCAAACCTATTGAAGTGGCAACCCTTCCATTAAAAGTTATTGGCTGGTGTTTGATGTTTTATGGAGTTATTGAAATTCTAAATGCCATAAAAATTACACAAATGAAACGCCTATACGACAAAATAGAAAAGAGCAAGATTGTTGAAGGCGAGAAAATATCGACACAAGAAATTATAGAAGATGCTGAAATTATAGAAGAAAAATAAAGAAACAATAAAAAAGAAACTATTTCATTGAATGAAATAGTTTCTTTTTTATTATAATATCTACTCTTTTGTATCGAGATAAGGAACCAGTCCTTTAATATAAGTACATAACATTGAAATGCCTTTTACATTCTCTCCACCTTCTGGAATTATCAAGTCGGCATATCGTTTAGTAGGTTCTATGAACTGGTCGTGCATTGGCTTCAATATCTTTCGATAACGCTGAACAACTGTCGAAACATCTCTACCACGCTCAATCGTATCGCGTTCTATATTGCGAATGAGTCGTTCGTCAGAATCACAATCTACAAAAACCTTCAAATCCATTATATCACGAAGCTTTTTGTCAGCCAACGACATGATTCCTTCAATGATAATAACAGGCTTTGACTCAACGTTAATCGTTTCTGGTAAACGATTACATTTCAGATAGCTATAAGTAGGTTGCTCAATGGCTTTCCCTTTTCTTAAATCGTTCACTTGCTTCGTCAATAATTTCCAATCGAAAGCATCAGGGTGGTCGAAGTTTATGGCACGACGTTCCTCCTCTGTCAGCTCTGTTGTATCGTTGTAATAAGAATCTAAAGGAACAACGGCAACATAATGGGGAGGTAAAGCTTCTACAATCTTTCTCACTACAGTGGTCTTACCCGACCCCGTTCCGCCTGCAATTCCTATTATTGTAACTTTATTGTTCATCTTTAAATTATTTCTATATCCTTAAACATTGACTCATAAAAAGCAGATTTGTCTTCTACTTTCATGGGATAAGCACGACTACTACTTGGCTGACGATAGAGTTTTAGTTTTCTATTCTCAAACGAAAAATCAACAAATTCACCCATCTTTAAGTTGCGTGTATCAATATGATAATGGTCTGAAAATATCTTTGTTGCCAATTGCCCTGCAGTAAGCACTGCTTTACATTCAGGCAAAGCACGCAACATGCCATCAAGGTCAGCTTTCTCTATGATTTCTAAGTCCTTATCAGATGCAGTTCCCGTAGTTCTACGAATGCGTAAAGCCGTATCAAACAAAGCTACACCCTTCTCTTTCAAGAAAGGCATTAGCTCGTTTAACTTGTAAGTCTTATGTTCCTTATCAACAAAATGGTATTTATCGTTAAAGAAAATAATCCCCATTATGCGCCACATATCGTTCGTAAAGTTAGGATAATACCACTCCATGGCCCAACGTTTGGGTGCTGGCGGAAAAGTTCCCAACATTAACAACTTAGCATTTGCAGGCAACCATGGCTCAAAAGGGTGGGTTTCAATGTCCATTTACTTTTGTTCCTTCATCAAATATACTACAACAGGAAGGTGGTCAGAATAGCCATCGAGCCACACTCCACCTGCTGTTGTACGCTTTGTATTACCTTTATATTTACCAGTTTCTTGGAAAAGATAATCACGACGGAATATTTGGTTACGCCAAAACTTTAAAGTTGAAAAATCTTTTTGATTATTTTTATTCAACATATTAGGCGTCATTACGATTTGGTCGAATAAGTTCCACTTACCTTGATATTGCAAAGTACCTGTTCCTTCCTTCACTAAAATATTGTAAAAAGGATTGTACATATCACCTTCTCCGACTTCATCAATGTTCGCTTTAGCTGATAAGCATTCGTGCATGCTCTTGTTTGTTGGGTCATCGTTCATATCACCCATTACAAGAACCTTTACATTAGGGTCTTCACGGAGCAAAGAATCTTTCAAAGCCTTTACTTGTTTTCCACCCAATTCTCTGTAATAAGAACCTGCACCACGACTTGGCCAGTGGCAAACCACCACGGTTACATGTTCATTTGCAAGTGTTCCACTTACGGTAAGGAAGCCACGAGTAGCACGATTTGAATCGTTTGGTAATTCATAAACGTAAGGAACAAGTTTTGTATTGCGTATTTTGAACATTTTAGGATTATAAAGCAAAGCGCAATCAATGCCACGACGGTCTGGACCTTCTATGTGTACATATTTATAATTGCGAGCTGCAAGTGCTGGTTGAGCTGTTAAGTCGTCTAAAACATGTGCATTTTCAACCTCAGAAAGACCAATTATGGCACAACCAACATTAGGAAGTACATCAGTTCCCATCTCTGAAAGAACCTTAGACATATTACGTAACTTGCTTTCATACTTCATTTTATTCCACTTATACGAACCATCTGGAGTAAAATCATAATCATTTTTACCCTCATCATGGGTGTAGTCGAATAAATTTTCTTGGTTATAAAAACCAACTGCGTAAACTGAAAACTTCTTTTGTGCATTTGATGCAACGCTAAAAAGCATTGCAAACGTCAGGAAAAATAGATATTTCTTCATTTTTATATAGTATTGTTTTTAATCAATATTATCAATGCCAAAACAATGGCCTCAACCGAAAATTTGCTTTCAATTTGCAAATATCGTGAATTAATCTGACAATAAAGCACGATTATTAGAATTTTATCAAAAAAGACTTTTCTTTTCAAAAATAATTTTGTTACTTTGCATCGTAAGTAAAATAATTAATAATATTAACAACTATGCAGAAAAACCTGAAACTCGCTGTGATAGCTCTTTGTAGTTCGTCTATGGTTATGGCACAAAACACCAAAACAGACACGATACAACATGAGCAATCGCCTATTATGATGGACGAATCGGCGTTCACATTTACAGAAGCACAGTTAGGAGAGGATAACGACAGAAGCGCAAATGTTACTATTTTAAACTCAAATAGCAATGCGTATGCTTCGCAAGTAGGATATTTGTATTCGCCAATGCGATTCAGATACCGAGCACTCAATCCCAAATACAATAGCGTGTATATCAATGGTGTTCCTATGAATGACATGGAAAGTGGTCAATTCCGCTATTCGTTGGTTGGAGGTCTTAATCAACAAACTAAAAACGTAGACTTTGCTCTCCCATTTGAGAATAATAATTTCTCAATGACAGATATGGGTGGAAGCAATAACTATGACTTTAGAGCAGGCTCAATGGCTGGTGGACACCGCATTACATTGTCAGGAGCCAACCGAAACTATACGCTCCGTGGAATGTATACTTACGGAAGTGGATTCAATAGCAAAGGTTGGGCGTTTGCTGCTAATATTACTTATCGTTGGGCTAACCAAGGATACGTGGAAGGAACTTTCTATAATGCACTTTCATACTTCTTCGGAGTACAAAAGAAATGGAACAATGGTCACTCTTTAAGTTTCTCTACATGGGGAAATCCAACTGAACGTGCATCACAAGGCGCAAGTACTGACGAAGCATATTGGTTAGCTAATGATTATCAGTACAACCCTTATTGGGGATACCAGAACGGACACAAACGTAATAGTCGTGTTGTTAATGACTTTGCACCTTCTGCAATCTTCACATGGGATTGGAATATTAGCGACAAAACAAAACTTACAACAAGCTTGTTCGGCAAATATTCAATGTACAAGAGTACAAAATTGAATTACAATAATTCGGATAATCCACAACCAGACTATTGGAAGAATCTACCAAGTAGTTATTATGATGTATGGAACGAAGAAGATTCTCGCTACCGCACACCACAAGCTTATAGCGATTGGCAGTCAGCTGTAGCATGGTGGAGCAATAAAGCAAACCGTCAAATACAATGGGATAGACTTTATTATGCTAACCGTCAAGCAGCAGCCAATGGACAAGACGCTTTGTACTACGTTCAAGCAAAGCATAACGACAATGCAATGATAACTTTATCATCAAGCATCAACACCCATATTGGGAAAGATAAAGTATTCAATGCTGGTATTATGCTTGGACAAAACTTAGGTCGCCATTATCAGACAATGGAGGATTTATTAGGTGCAAAAAGTTTCCATAATATCAATACATACGCAATTGGTACTTACGCAGCCAATGACCCACGTGTTCAATACGACCTTAACACAATGGGAACTCAAGGACTTGGCGCGCTCGTTTATGAAGGTGATAAGTTTGGTTTCGACTATAATTTGAATGTACGCCGTGGTACAGTTTGGACAAACTTTGCTCAAACTATCGGCAATATGCACTATATTGTGGCTGGAAAGTTAGGCTATGACAATATTTATCGCAATGGACACATGCGCAATGGTATGTTTGCTGACAACTCTTACGGCAAAAGTAAACATGCAGAATTTGTAACTGGCGGCTTTAAAACATCAAGTTCATGGACAGTTAGTGGTGTCAATACATTCTCTTTAGGTCTGGGTTATGAACATCGTGCGCCACAAGCTGCAAATGCTTTTGTATCACCTGAAATGAACAATGACTTTGTTCAGAACTTAAGAAACGAACGAATTTTCTCAAGCGAATTAAGCTATCAATATGCAGGAAGTTGGCTTCACGCTAATTTAAGCGCATATTACAACCACCTTACTCATGTAACAGAATGGCAAAACTTCTTCTTTGATGATGTCAATTCTTTCACTTATGTGAGCATGACGAATATGAAAAAAGACTTCTATGGCATAGAACTTGGACTTGATTTCAAGCTTACAAGTTTCTTAAACTTTAAGGCTTTAGGTACTTGGAACGAGGCTAAAAACATTAATAACGCTGATGTTGTTTACATGAACTCTACCAAAAGTACTTCTTATAAGGACGTAGTTTACAACAAAGGAATGCGCGAAAATGGTACTCCACTATCTGTTTACAGCGGTATTTTAAGTTTCCACCAAGGTGGTTGGTTTATCGATTTAGCTGGAAACTATTACGATAGAATCTATCTTTCATATGCTCCTAACTTCTATTATGGTAACACATTGCGCACAATGGGTACTAAATTAGGTGGTATGGACGCAGAAGGAAACTTTACTCCAGCTCCAC
Source organism: Prevotella disiens (assembly GCF_900454955.1). Classification (NCBI taxonomy): domain Bacteria; kingdom Pseudomonadati; phylum Bacteroidota; class Bacteroidia; order Bacteroidales; family Prevotellaceae; genus Prevotella; species Prevotella disiens. Next base: position 1,385,334 of record NZ_UGTL01000001.1, read on the forward strand.
AAATGGAAGGCAAAGGTGGCTTTATGCTCGATGCCTCAATTGGTAAGAGTATTTATTTGAAGCGCGGTAGCCTCTCTATCAACTTGATGATTACCAACTTACTCAACAATCAGCAGATTGTAACAGGTGGTTACCAACAAGGACGAAGCAATTATACTATCAATGCAAATACAGGTGAAACCAATATGCGTGCTTATAACTTCTCAAAAAATCCTAAGAAGTATTATGTAAATGGAATCAATGGTATGTTGAACATCGCTTATAAATTCTAAAAGAGAAAGATTATGAAGAATATAAAATATTTAATGATGATGGCTATCAGCATCTTTTTCGCATCATGTATGGGCGATAAGTATGCTGAAATAGACGAAAATCAGCCAATACCTTACGGAAATAATGCTTTGACAGAAACCAATGTTATGTCAATAGCTGCTTTAAAAGAAAAGTATGCCACTGCTATTGCAACAGATTATCGCAACGGAAAAAGTTACGAAGAGGTTACTGAAGATATTCAAATCAAGGGTATTGTAACCAGCACTGACGTTCAAGGTAATATTTATAGCGAATTGGCGATTCAAGATAAAACAAGTGCAATTATCATTTCTATTGCACAAGGCGGTCTTTATGGTCCATTGCCTATTGGAACAGAAGTTCTTGTAAACCTAAAAGGTCTTTATGTAGGTAATTATGGCAAGCAAGCACAGATTGGTGTACCTTCTATGAATGCCAAAGGGGCAACTTCTATCGGAAGAATTAGCCGTGCTGTTTGGAACCAACACTATAAAATTATATCAACTGGCAATGTGGTTGAAGCTACAGAATTTGCCAATGGCAGCAATCCTACTACATGGGATTTGACCAAAGATTGTGGAAAACTCGGTGTTATCCGCAATGTTACATTCAAGTCAAGTAGACCAATAGTAAACGGAACGTACGCTAACGCAACAGGCGGAGCAGGTAGCGTAGAATGGACTTTGGCTGAACAAGACGGAAACAGCGTGATTGTTTACAATAGCAACTTTGCTGACTTTGCAAACGCTAAAGTTCCAACAGGCAAAGTTGATATTACAGGTATCATGAAGCGTTTCAATAACAAATGGGAAATCATCATCAGAACGCTTGACGACGTACAACCAGCAGCACCAGAGGTTAAAGCTATTTATGCTAACGCCTTTGCAGAAGCACCAACCGATTGGACTTACGACCACGGTAAGCTCCCTGCTGAAATGACATACGTTTGGAAATGGGCATCTGCTAAATACGGAATGAAGGCTACTGCATACGTTGGAGGTAAAAATTATGAAGTTCATGGACGTACAACTTCGCCAGCTATTGACCTCACAAAGGTGAAAAAGGCTACATTAACATTCGACCATGCTGCACGATTCTTTAACGATTTTGATAAAGAATTGATGTTACAAATTTCAACAGACGGCAAAACATGGAAGAACCTTGCCATTGACAACAAGCCAACAGGTGAAAATTGGGACTTCGTTTCTGCAAAAGTTGATTTAACATCATATTGTGGTAAGAAAGTTTATATCTCTTTCTTCTACAATAGTACGGCAACAAAAGCAGCGACTTGGGAATTTAAAAACCTGATAATAAAATAAATTAAAGTAACGATAACTATAAAAATCAAACAAATATGAAGAAGTTAATTAAATCAATGTTTGCATTGGCAGTAGCAGTATTCGGTTTTTCAAGCTGCGAAGATGTACCAATGCCATATAGCTTGACTTACGATGAAAACGGTAATAAGACCGAAACACCAGAACAAGTAGCCAAAGGAACAGGTACAAAGGACGACCCTTTCAATATAGCTGGTGCCATCGACTATATTAATAAAGGGCAAAACCTTGACAAAGAGGTTTATGTAAAAGGCAAAATCGTTAGCATTAAAGAAATAAATACTCAATTTGGTAATGCTACCTATTACATTTCTGAAGACGGTACAACAGTCAATCAGTTCTTTGTGTTCCGTGGTAACGCTTTAGGCAACAAAAAGTTTAAGAGTCAAGACGAAATCAAACCAGGCGATGAAGTTATTATCTGTGGTAAATTAATGACTCATACCAATGGTGTTAAGCAACTTGGTCAATACAATTATATCTATTCGCTTAATGGCAAGACAGCTGAGGGCGGTTCAACAGGTGGCACTTCTACTGTAACCCCTGCTGGCGAAGGCACAGAAGCATCTCCTTACAATGTAGCAAAGGCACAAGAGGTTATCAAAACCGCTACAACATTGCCAACAGAAAAGGAAGTTTATGTTTCAGGTATCATCTCTGAAATCAAGAGTTTCGACCTTAAACAATACGGTAGTGCAGAATATTATATTTCTGACGATGGTAAAACTCCTGGACAACTTCTTATTTACCATGGCAAATACCTCAATGGCACGAAGTTCACAGCTGAAAACCAAATTAAGGTTGGCGATAAAGTTGTAGTAAAAGGAAAATTGAACAACTTCAAAGGCAACTCTCCACAAGTTCAATTTGGTGCACTCGTTAGTATTAATGGCAATGGCGGTGGTACAACAACAAAACCTACTGGCGATGTTTTAAACGTTCCTTTCGACAAAGACATGGGCAATTTCACCGTTGTAGACAAAACAAAACCTGCTGAAGTAGAAAAAATTTGGACTCTTGATAAAAAATACAAGCAAGTGAAAGCTACTGGTTCAATTAAAAAAGCTTCTGGAAAATATGTGAAATATGCAACAGAAAGCCGTTTGCAATCTCCTGAATTTAGTCTTGCAGGACGTACTTCAGCTACACTAACATTCTCTCATACAGCACAATTCTTTAAGAATTTTGATGCAAACATGAAGGTTCAAGTTTCTACTGATGGAATAAATTGGACTGACCTTGCTATTGAAAAGAAACCAACAGGTGGTAAGAAAGATAATAAATTAGATTGGACTTTTGTTAATGCAACAATTGACCTTACCCCATACGCAGGTAAGAGCAAGGTTTACATTTCGTTCCTTTACACAAGTACAACAGCATCAGCTCCAACTTGGGAAATCAGAAACGTAGTAGTTAAGTAACAAAAACTAACGTAAATATTTGGCAGGGTGCAGAATTATTCGTAATTTTGCACCCTGTTGAGTATATAATGTTTAATAGCATTTTTTACAAGACAAAGAATATTATTAATAATAAACAATAAAAAGTAAAATGAAAAAAGGTATTCATCCAGAAAACTATCGCCCCGTCGTATTCAAAGATATGTCCAACGGCGATATGTTCCTTTCACAATCTACATGTAAGACAAACGATACAGTAGAATTTGAAGGCGAAACTTACCCAGTGGTTAAAGTCGAAATCTCAAGCACCTCTCACCCATTCTATACAGGTAAGAGCAAACTTGTGGACACTGCAGGTCGTGTTGACCGCTTCATGAACCGTTACGGTAAGTTGAAGAAGTAAGACGATATACCCACAAAAGACATAAAGTGCGGTCAAGCGTAGTTGCATATGCGCTTGCACGCACTTTTTTTATAGCACAAAACGCTATGCTATCTACAAAAACTTAACTAATGAAAGGATAATATGGAATTAAAAGCATTCAAAATCAGACCTACTGCCCTGCTCTTTTTTGCAGCATTAGCCTTTACAGCTTGTAGTAAAGACAACGACAAACCTATTGGTGGTGGCGAAGCACCTACGACTAACAATTTTAATTCAAACTTAAAAGAGGCAAATCGCAACACACATCTTTTAGAATTTCCACGTGTTAAAGGCGGTAAAAGCATTATCATTACCCACCGACTCAATAATGAAAGAGATGAAATAAACTATAGTTTGGAATGGGACGGTGAAAAAAAGTCGAATCGTTGGACTTGTTATGAAATCTATAAAAGTAACGCTCAGCAGAATACAAATAGATGGTACAACCCATCTAACCAATATCCTGCTGACCCACTCATATCTTCAACCATGAAGTTTGCTAATGACCACTATTGGAACACAGGTTACGACCACGGACATCTATGCCCTTCAGCCGACAGACTTAATTCGTTGGAAGCTAATCAGCAAACTTTCTATATCAGCAACATGCAACCTCAACTCAAAGCCTTCAATGGCAGTGCAAGAGGTGGTGGCATTTGGCTCACAATGGAGAAAAAAATACGTGGCGAGTTTAATAAAAACTCAAAAGACACTATGTTTATCTGCCGTGGTGGAACTATCGACAAACTTTCACAAATTAAGGAAACACGCCGTGATGGATTCATTGTTCCAGGCTATTTCTTTTCTGCTGCGTTGATGAAATACTACAATTCTACACGCAACAAATGGGAATACAAAGCCATTGGATTTTGGTTTAAGCATGAAAATAACCAAAACCCGTCGCTTCGCCCCTACGTTGTGAACATCAAAGAACTTGAATCGCTTACAGGTTTAGATTTCTTCTGCAACTTACCAGATGATATTGAAAACAAAGTTGAAAGTCTTCCAAAAGAAACAATTATCAATCTTTGGAACATACAATAAACATTTCCAATCCCCAACAGGCTGCAACTTGTTGGGGATTTTTGTATTAATATCATAGTGGCAAGTACGCTTGCAGAATTATTGGATTACTCTTGTTCACGTACAACAGTAATCCTACAAGCGTACTCCAAACGATAACATTTCTATAAAATTTACGCTGAAAAATAAAAGAGCCTATTTTGAACCTCAAAAGAGCCTATTTTGCGATGCAAAACAATCGGTTTTAAATTCGTAAGCGTTTACCTCAAAAAAGAAATAGAACTGATAGCTATTAATTTTAAAGCCATAAATATAGTTCTTAAAGCATTTTCAAACTACTAAGTTACGTTAAGTTAGTATGATTCTCTATTAATTTTTGTAAAATAGAAGTAAAACACTAAACTTTATCATTACATTTGCATCATATTATAAAAACAAAATGGATAAGAAAATGAAAAAATTTTTATTAGCAACATTATTGATGTTCATTGGGATAACAATGGCATCAGCCCAAAATCAAGCAGAAATTAAGTTTGACCAAATAACCATTAATGTTGGTACATTCTCTGAAAAAGCCCCTATTAAAAAGGCTACATTCACATTTACAAACACAGGAAAAGCCCCTTTGGTGATTAATCAAGTTGTAGCAAGCTGTGGTTGCACGGTACCAATGTATGACAAACGTCCTATTGCACCTGGTCAAAAAGGTTCAATAAACATTACTTACAATGGTCAAGGTAAATTCCCTGGACACTTCAAGAAAAGCATTACGGTTAGAACGAATGCCAAAACAGAAATGACACGCCTTTATATAGAAGGCGTCATGGAAGCAAAATAAAAGGAAATATATATGCAAAAAGCGAGTAATCAAATGTTTGGTTACTCGCTTTTTTGTAGGCTGATTTTAGAAACAATATAGGTTCTTAGAAAAAGTACTATCTTTTCGACTAAAAAGTGTATACTTTTTTTTCGAGCCTATTATGTTATTTCGTAACACATTTATAATTAAAACCTTATAAATATTTTATTTTTTGATAAAACATCTAAACTTTTGACAGAAAATATCAAGTGGTTGAACAGATTTTTTATGGCGTATAAATATGCTTTTAACCTTTTCTCAGCTCTAATATTACTTCCCTAAAGTAGGCACAATGGCATAATAAACTACATCGTGGTCGGTTTTATTTTCAAACCAATGTCGATGCCCGTCAGGACAATAGTGTACTTGTCCCATTTTTATCTTCTCCTCCACTCCATCGAAATGCACTGTAAGTTCGCCACTAATAACATACATCACTTCGAACGACCCATTATGGGCATGTTCTCCACTGCGCGCACCTGGACGGAGTGTCGAATACATGATGCGAGCTTTATCGTCTACATAGTTACGCGTATCTAATTTACCTTCACCGCCCTTGAAACCTTCGATATGTTCCTCGGCTATTTTTTCAAAATCAATAATCATAATGTTATTATTTATTATCTTTGCAAATATAAGAAAAAAGGCGGTAACTCCAAAAAGAGTACCGCCCAATTATTTATTTTATACGATTTATTTTTGCAAATAACAGCTTAGAAGGTATAACGCAAACCTATTTGACCTCTCCAACGGCTGTTGTAGCTATTGTAATCACGATTTACATGTGTTCCATCAAACTTAAACATGCCATCGCCTTCATAGTTGAATGGGCTGAAATAGCGTCCAAATCCGTCGCCATAGGTATGTCCCCAATCCTTATTCAATAAGTTTCCAAGATTGATAATATCGAAACTCAATTCCAAAGAATTAATTTGTCCCGCAACCTTGAAGCTATATTTCTGTGCAAAGTGCAAATCAAAATGATGTTCAAAGGCAAGATTATCAGCATAACGCTCGAAGTATTGACCTCGGTGGTCACGCATATATGAATCTTCAGCAATCCATTGTTTCAACAAAGCACGTTGTTGTTCTTCTGAAAGATTACCTTTGTATCCTTCACCCAACACTCTTGTTATCAAAGGATAAGTGTTGTTGGAGTTGTTTACAGTTGTTGCAACAAAGTGCATCTTGTCAATTTGCTCGTCAGTAGGTATCCACATCAAGTCATTACCACGCGCACCATCGCCATTCATATCGCCATACATTTCAATAACGTATGGTGAGCCACTCTTTGCTTGATAAATCAAACCAATAGTTGATTGCCATTGCTTGCTTGAACCATAAGCAACATGGTAGTAAGCACTTGCTTGAATGTTATGAGGAACATTGTATGCGCTGAAACCAAGTTCAGGATTATTTGGATTACGATAGGTTGTATTGAACATCCAGTTACTACCTGCAACAGAAGAAGTACCACTATTGACACTCATAGAGCGTGTCCAAGTGTAGCTTGCCATAAGGTCAAGACCAAAATTGAAATGCTTTTCTGCCTTCAAAGATAAGTTTACAGTGTAACCTTTATTGGTATTGTAGAGTCCATAAACGTAAGCGTAAGGAGTTCCTTTTGTTGTTGTTGTAAACATTGGGCGATTATCCCATTCGTAACCTGTTTCTTGACCAAATGTTTTGCCAGTCTCTTCGATAGAAAGGTTTTTGTAGTAAATATCATTCAAAGTCTTTGAATAGATAGCTTCTGCTGTCCAATCAATACCTAATGCCTTGAAATCAAAGCCAAGATTGAGTTTTAAGGTTTGAGCAAACTTGAAGTTATCAGCAAAGATATTAACTTCTTGGCTGCCTGCTGCCTTCAACTTGTCAGCATTTTCAGTTTGCTTATTAGGGTCAAACTGCATTTCAAGTCCTTTTGGATTATAAACAGAGTATTTTGACATTTGAATACCTGTGTTTGTGAAGTTATTGCTAATCCAAACGTATGGTATGCGACCTGTAAAAATACCAATACCACCACGAAGAATATAACGACGGTCGTTATTAATATCCCAACGGAAACCTACACGAGGACTCCAAAGTGGGCGGCTTGATAGCTTATGATCGGTACGAACACCCCAATTGCGCTTTGCAGCATACTCGTTGAAACCAGTGTTTGCTGTTGGTGTATCGAAAAACAGAGGGATTTCCATACGCAAACCATATGTAAGTTGGAAAGAAGGAGTAGCATTCCACTTATCTTGAGCATAAAATCCTAATTGACCAGCAGAGAAAGGAGCCTTCCACCGTGGGTCGCCTGTAACAGCAGTATTAGCCATACCGAAGCGATATTGCTTGAAATAAGCATAGGTAGGGTCTAAATTGTTATTCATGAAATCATCATAATACTTATTAAAATGCTCAAGGTCGGCAAAATTATAAGTACCATTGGCATCTTGAATGAAGAGGTTTGCAAATTTATAGAATTCGTTATGTGTACCAAAAGTAAAGGTATGATTGCCCTTATACCATGTAAGGTTGTCCTCAATAGTATAAATATCTTGGTCAAGTTGGTTCGCCATTGAAGAACGCTCGTTACCAATGTTCACAGTTCCACCTGTTACTTGGAGTGAAATCATTGGGAAAGGATTAGAAACGGCTCTTTCATCACGCACACGAACATAGCTTGCACGAGCTTCATTGCTTATCTTTGGAGAAATACGGCTTTGCAATTCAGCTGTAAAAGAGTGAGTTTTACTGTTAAATGGATAATAATAATTATCGTCATTCAACGAAGAAGCACCGCTCACATTATTTAATTGTTGCGCATCAACATAACTCCAACGGAACGAGAACTTATTAAAATCATTAATGTTCCAGTCGATTTTAGCACCATATTTTCTACTCTTTGTATAAATATCAGGGTTGCCATAGCTACCAGTATAATCAATACCTTGCTTTTTAGCCATAGCTTTAATCTTAGCCAAAACGTCATCAGCTTCTTCTTTCAATACTCTTGAACCTGTTTGACCATAGCCATTGATATTTGGATATTTCTTATTGGCATCTTCAAAGTTGAAGAAGAAGAACAATTTATCCTTAATAATAGGACCACCCAAGGTAAGTCCCCATTGATATTCTTGTTGTTCCTGATATTTAGGAGCATATCCTGTTCCGTCAGAGTATGGATAATGATGTCCAATAAGGTTTTGATTATTACCGAAACCATATACGCTACCATGGAATTTATTAGTACCTGACTTTGTAATAGCATTGATTGCACCACCTGTAAAACCACTTTGACGAACGTCGAATGGTGCTACGTTAATCTGAATTTGTTCAATTGTTTCCATTGAAACAGGCTGTGCGCCAGCTTGTCCACCATTAGAACCATCGGCAGTCAGACCAAATACGTCGTTATTCATCGCTCCATCAATCATGAAAGAGTTATAACGATTGTTTGTTCCAGCAAACGACATTGCTCCATTACTTGATGTTGTAAGTTGTGGATTCAAGCGTGCTACATCAGCAATACCATGCGTGATACTTGGCATATCAGCTATCTGACGTGATGTTAAACTTTGTGCTGCACCTGTTTTAGTACCATTTAAGCCAGCTTTTCCTACTACTACAACCTCCTGAAGTTCTTTTGCGTCAGCTTCCAATTTACATGATAAATCTTCAACTTCACCTAAATGAAGCATTACACCTTCGAAAGTTTTAGTTTGTTTCCCTAAGTAAGCAATCTCAACTTTGTAGGGACCGCCAACACGCATACCTTGTATGGTGAATCGTCCGTCCAGGTTTGTCAAACCACGATAAATAGTTCCTGATGGTTGGTGAGTAGCTGTAATAGTTGCACCTATTACTTCTTCACCTTTGGAAGTTACCTTACCGCTGATGCCTGACGTGGTTATTTGTGCCATAACCGCTGATGTCAAGCTGAAAAACATTACGATAAGAAAGAGTAATCTTTTCTTCATGCCCATAAATTTTATTTTAATAAATTATAACGTTGTTTTATAATATGCTGCAAATATAGCCATTTTTTTGCAACATCGCATTACAAATCTATTAAAAATGAAGATTAAGAACAAAAAGGAAGTCACTTCAAACTTTATTGCATGAAGGAAAATCACAAAAAAGAAGAAAAGATTAAATGCGGCGAGATAGATTTGCCATCATAACAGCTGCCAATCCCGCAGTTTCTGTACGTAATCTACTATTACCAAGTGTTACACTTTGATAGCCATTGGCTAAGGCTTTGCGCACTTCGTCAATGCTGAAATCACCTTCTGGACCAATTAATACAGTTATATTTTCAGTTGTTTGTAGATTAATAGAATTAAAAAAATCTATTTTTTCAATTTCATTGTAACAATGGCAAATGTATTTTGCGCCTTTAAAATCTTTGTTTATAAAATCATCGAAGTTAATTAACTCATTAACTATAGGCTTCCAAGGTTTCCTACTTTGCTTCATTGCCGATACAACAATGCGTTCTATTCTGTCGGAGCGTAGGGATTTACGCTCTGAAAACTTACAATTGAGAAAAGAAATTTCATCAAATCCCACTTCTGTAACCTTTTCAACCAACCACTCAATACGCCCAATATCTTTTGTAGGAGCTATTGCAAGATGTATTTTTGAGTTCCAAGTTTTCTCTTGGGGAATGGCTTTTTTAATATTATAGAGGCAGTGCTTTTGACTGGCAAGGGTTACTTCAGCTTGAAAGAACGTACCTTCACCATCCATAAGATATATTTCGTCCCCACTTTTCAATCGCAAAACACGCACAGCATGGGTTGCTTCTTCGGTTGGTAACTCATTGGTATTTGCAGCATTGGGTACATAAAAATATCTTACTTCCTTCATTTCTACACTCTTTAATCTTCTTTTTCGCTTTCTTCCTTACGTTTATTCAATTCATCACGCAGGTTTGAAGCTAACTCATAATTTTCATTTTTAATTGCTTTCTGCAACGCATCTTCCAACATTGCAGTGCTTAAAACATTCACAGGCAATGCCATTCTGCTTTTTCCAGCTTCAAAAGGAACGCTCTGACGTATAAAAAGCTTCTCCTCCATAAACATATTGAGTTGAGCTATCGATGCTAAGAGTATTGCATCAGAGGCTCTAATAGGTGTCATTTCTAATATATTTTTATTGAGTAATACCACTTTATATTGTCCGTCAGAAATAGAATTGAACAATATTTCATATTGTTCTGCATTCATATTAGGATTAATCCAACATAAAACTTCAGGCAAAAGTTTATGACGAAGAGGAGCTTTTCCAATACGAATATTAAATTCACGTGTCATCGCTTTATCACAAACGATGGCAATTTGCTTTTCTTCTACTTGGTCGGTGAGTATGAGAAGTGCCATCTCAGACCCACCGACAATTTCTGTTATACCTTTAAATAAAACTTGTACTTTGTTCATTAATCTTCTTTTGGTCGGAAAATAATAGCAAAACTAACTGCTACTACCAATGCATACCCTGCAAAAATATACCAACAAGTTTGCCAATCACCTACAGTAAGAGTATCATTTCCGAATTTTTCTGCATGCGTATAATGGGTAATAATGGCTTGTGCAGCTAAAGTTCCTATTGTTGCACCAATACCATTGGTCATTAACATGAATAAACCTTGTGCCGAAGAGCGTATAGAAGCATCGGTACTCTTATCCACAAAGAGTGAACCTGAGATATTAAAGAAATCGAATGCTACTCCATATACTATCATTGAAAGCACGAAAAGGAATACTCCTGGAGTGCCAGGATTGCCTAATCCAAAGAATCCAAAGCGTAAAACCCAAGCAAACATAGCAATAAGCATTACATTTTTAATGCCATATTTGCGCATGAAGAATGGGATTAGGAGAATACAACAAGTTTCACTTACTTGCGAAAGGCTTATCAATATATTAGCATGTTGTACACCAAATGCTTGTGCATATTCTGGTTGTGCAGCGAAACTGAACAAGAATGGGTTGGCAAAGCTATTTGTAATTTGTAAACTAACGCCAAGAAGCATTGAGAAGATAAAGAAAATAGCCATTTTCTTTTGCTTAAACAAGGCAAAAGCACGTAAACCGAAAGCATCAATGAGGCTTTTCTTTTCATTATTTTTATCAATTGGACAATTTGGCAATGTGAAAGTATATAGGAAAAGTAAAACACTTACTGCTCCAGAGGTAAAGAATTGATTTTGATTACTTTGGAATCCCATAATATCAACCAACCACATTGTTATAATAAAACCGATGGTTCCAAAAACACGAATAGGTGGAAACTCTTTTACCGTGTCCATTCCTTCTTGTGTAAGAGCATTATAAGCAACAGAATTGGTCAATGCAATTGTTGGCATATAGAACGCTACCGATAAAGAATAAAGCGTAAAAATTGTCGTGAAAGAAACATTACTACCTTCTGTCATACCATACCATGCTGTAAAACCCATGAAAAGCCCAGCCAATAAATGACATAAACCTAACAATCGTTGCGCTGGAATCCATCTATCTGCCACAATACCCATTAAAGCGGGCATGAAAATAGAGACAATTCCTTGCATTGAATAAAATAAACCAATATTGCCTCCTAATCCAATATTACCCAAATAACGTCCCATAGACGTTAAATATGCTCCCCAAACTGCGAACTCTAAAAAGTTCATCAATGATAAACGTATCTTTAAATTCATCTTTAGATTTTAATTGTTTGGCAACAAAATTACTGAATTTCTCATGAACTACCAAACATGTGGGATTTTTTTAAAAAAATGATATAAAAAAAATTGATTGTCTCTCGACAATCAATCTTTATTAACCTTAATAATCTAATACCATGAAAAACACGTTGCAAAGATAGACCTATACCGTGAAATTTGCAAATATTTCAAATAGAAAATTATTCCATTTAACATTAATTAAAATCTATGCCATTCCATTTTAGTTTTCTTTGCTTAATAATAGCTGTTAAGTCCTTTTTTTCGGCATTAGATAATAGTGGAGCTGAATAGATGAGCATCAGATTGTTATCTGCTGCGGATAGTTTCATCTCGCACATAATATCCTTTGTCAGTTCCAGAATTTCTCCATATCGTTTCTGCGACATGGAATCTGGTTTTTCAAAGATTGCATTTGTATTCAAGTTCAACGTTTTCGATTCCCAATTCTTTGAGAATAATGACAATTTACTCTCAGCAACAGGGGCATTCCAAGTTTGAACCATTGCTATATGTGAATTATCTAATAATTTGATTTCCAATCTACTAACATTATTTAGATGCACTAAAATATAGTTGTCGGTAAGTTTTTCTATTCTTGTTGTGTCTGACAATTTATTCTGCACTTCGGCTTTCATTGACATGTTCACATAATCAGCCAATTCTGTTCGCTGACTTTTATTGATGTAGGGTATGATAGAATCTGGCATATTAATCCAAATCTCTCGCATATTTTGCGCATCAGCTTGAATAATGCCCAATATTGCGAAAAGTAAAATAAAATATTTCTTCATTTTCTTCCTATTTATTTTTTGCAAAGATACATAAAAAAAATGGCTTTACTATCTTTTCATGGCGATTACAAGTATAAAACTCTAAGGGAAACATTTTATTCATCACGTTAAGTAGATAGAAATTTGCCCCCAGCCACAATTAAAGCAAAATAAGAAACAGGCTGTTTTGCCATTCAAAACAATAGGTTTTGAAGCTCAAAAGAGCCTATTTCATAATTCAAATTAGTTTTATATTAGATTTCGTATAAGTTTATAAACAATATCTATAAAGCTATTAAAAGAAAAAAAGCCTCGAAGAAAACTTCGAGGCTCAATTATAAATTGTACACCCTTAGGGATTCGAACCCTAGACCCACTGATTAAGAGTCAGTTGCTCTACCAACTGAGCTAAGGGTGCATAAACGAAATTTCTTAAAAGTACACCCTTAGGGATTCGAACCCTAGACCCACTGATTAAGAGTCAGTTGCTCTACCAACTGAGCTAAGGGTGCATTCTTTCGTTTTTGCGAGTGCAAAGATAGCTATTTTCCGCTAATTAACCAAAGAAAACTATCTTTTTTTTATAAATATCTATGATTTCAGCATTTATATTTTGATTGGTTTCATAAAAACAAATATTTCTTCGGTTGCAAAGATTATTTCTCGTGATATAGTTGAAGATGTTGTTCCTCAGATTTTGGTGGTTCTATTCCTAATTCTTCAAGTGCTATGCGTGCTGCGTTCCAACCGCTTACTGCGGCTTTGCGATACCACATAATGGCTTTTTTTATATCCTTTGAAACTAATTTTCCGTCTGCGTATTGTTTTGCTAATAAACATTGGGCTTCTTGATAGCCTTGTTTCGCTGATTTTTTAAGCCATTTAATTCCTTCTTTGGTATCATTTGGCGGCATGTTACGCTCCAAAAGATATTTCCCAACCTCATATTGTGAAATCAATTCGCCTTCTTTTGCCAATAATAAATACCAGTTATATGCTTCTTCTTTATTTTCTTGAACGCCAATTCCTTGCTCATAACAATAAGCTAACGCTGTAATAGCATCGCTATAGGATTGTTTGGCGGCAAGTAGATACCACTCAACAGCCTTTGTTGCATCTTTTTCAAGTCCACAATTTCCATAAAAATAAAATTCACCCAATTGAAATTGTCCATTCGCTTCGCCTACTTCAGCCGATTTACGCACCCATTTTAAGGCTTCGGCATAATTCTGCGCTGTGCCACAACCACTGAAATTATCCATTCCAACCTCTAAATAGGCAGCTACCAATCCTTCATTGGCAGCAAGTAAATAATAATGATGGGCTTCTTCGTATTTAAGTTCTGAAGAATATTGCTGAGCTATTTTATAATATGCTTTTGCTTTCTTTAAGTCGTTAACTTCTATTTTGGCTATATTAGCTACATGAATTTCATTCTGTGCAGCAGTCTTGGTAGACATAAACAAGAGAAATAGTGCAATATAAAAAAGTTTCATCATTAAAGGAATAGTCTTAAGGCTGGTTCTATAAATTACCACCACATATTGTCATTAAATTTTATGAAATACGTTTTGTTATCTTTTGGCTTCTTTTTATATAAAACGGGCTGCGCCTCAACAATTCAAACAAGTTTGATTGCATTCGGCTTGCTCCATTTTTGGTTCAAAATGTAAGTTCAAAATCTAACAAAGCTAATTTATAGAACCAGCCTTAACATTTAATTTCTCGTATGATATACAAAATCAAAAAGTAAAAAAAGGTGAATTTGCTATTTACAAATCCCCCTTTTTTTATATTTAATATTTAAAACTTAGCTTAGAAGAACAAGTAGCGGTTATCTACAACATTTGCATTTAAAACCAAATCTTGCATAAAGCTGCTTGCCATTTGCATGTTTTGTTGCATGCACATTTGCATTTGCTTAGCTTCATCATACTTAACGCCAGCACGCATTGCTTTCTTAATAACTTGGAAAACATACACACCAGCATTGCCCTTAACAGGATTCTTAGAGAATTTACCTGTGGCAGTAGCTGCAACAGCTCCAGAGAGAGCAGGTTCTGCAGCACCAGTTGCTTGAATGAAAGCAGGAGCAGCAAATGTAATTTGATTAACCATGCTTACTTTAGCACCCTTAGCTTGAGCAGCTGCAATGGTATTAACACCTTTCAACTTCGCCATGAATTGTTCTGCCTTCTTATCTTTGATAACTTCACGCTTCAAGATTTCCTTTACTTCAGCATCGTCCCATGAACGATAGCCCTGTGGGTGTACTTTTGTAAGAGCAATTACCATAAAGTGGTCGTTATCGCCACATTCGTAAAGCTGAGAAATATCGCCTTCCTTAGCTTCAAATATCCACTTCAAAGCTTCGCGAGTAGCACGAACACCTACAACATCGTGCTGTGCAGTAGAGATGTTCTTTTGCTCTTGAACTCTATAACCATACTTACCAGCATTCTTTTCTAAATCAGCAAGAGTTGCACCCTTAGCTACATATTCAGAGAACTTATTGAATGCTGCGCTACGAGTATCCTTAGAGAAGTCTATAACCTTCTTGATGATAGCAGCAGTAGTTTTGGTTGTCATTGCTTTCTTATCGAGAACCTGAAGAATTACATTGCCTTGTGTGAGTACAACATTCTGAATGCCATTAACTTCGCCATTCATAATAGCATTAATGTATTGGCGGTTATCTTGGTTCATTGATGTTGAATTTTCATATTGCTGACCTGTAAACCAAACTTTCTCACCTGCTTGACCATAACGCTTAGCAATTGCTTCGAAGTCAGCACCACCTGCTAATGCCTTTTGGATAGAGTCTGCCTTTGTAGCTGCTTGTTCTTTTGTTGCAGCTCCCACTTGAATTTGACGGAATTGAACAGAGTCAGGCAATTGAGCCTTGCTCATTATGCGTACAATATTCAATGTATTGTCTTGTGCATTTGGTGTAACAGCTGTTGTACCAACACCCAAAGAGTCAATTTTTGAAGCAATATCAGGGTATTGTTGGTAAGCCTTGCTGCTAACAGGTAGTCCTAAATATGGAATAAGACTACCGCTCTTGCTTACAACCAAAGCTGGGTCAACTGCTGTTGCCAATTGTTGCTGGTAAGCTGCCATATCCTTATTCAAGGCATTACGGTCTGCTTGGCTTGCTGAAATCTTGTAGTCTACATATTTAATATCACGTGTTTCGATAGTTTGACGGAACATTGGCTTTAGTTCTTCATACTTAGCCTTTAAGTCTTCGTCTGTAACTTTTATATCAGCGTCTTTAATTGAGCTATAAGCCATAGATGCCAATTGCACTTGAGCTTCTTCATTTTCATCTTTAAAAGCAAGTTTAGCTTCAGCCTTGTTAGAAAGAACACAACCAGCATAGAGTGCTTGGAACTTTTGTCCTAATAATTGCGAACGAAGATTTTTCTCTACGAACATCCAATAGTTGTAAGCAGCCTTCATTTGTTCAGCTTGCTGTGGATTAGCAGTCTTAACCTTGTTATACTCATCAAGGAATTGCTTCAAGATAGTAACATCGAAACGACCTGTTTGCTGATTTTTAAAAGGAGTTTGTGCAAGCATTGGGTCGGTACCTTCGTTAAGTACATTTTGCAATTCTTGTTCCGTAACCGATAAACCAACTTTCTTTGCATCAGCTTCGATTACATGATTTGTAACCATTTGCTGCCAAACTTGGTCTTTTACTTGATTGAGCTCATCTTCAGATAAGTTATCACGTTGCATTGTGAACTTAATAGCATCTTGATACTCTTCTACAAGTTTCTGAAAATCTTGTACATTAATTTTTTCACCTAAGATTTCGCCGACTTGCTGTTTGGCTTCACCTTTAATACCGCTACATGAGCGGAAAGCTTCTTCAGCAATAAATGCAAAAAGACCCAAACCGATAATAATTATCAGCGTGATGCCTCTCTGTCTAATTTTTCCTAATGCTGCCATTTTTATTATTTTTATTTTTGATTATTCCTTATGTTTGCAAAAAATTGCCTACAAAAATACAAAGAAAAACATAATTAAAGTAATATTTACCGAAGAAAATGCACTATTTCTTGACTTTTAGCTTTACAAGTTCTATTTTTGTCATTGTATTCTTGATTATCTTAAACTCAAACTTACCAATTTTCACTAATTCATTTAATTTAGGAAAACTCTGATATTCGTATAAAATGAAACCACTTATGGTCATATAATCATCGTTTTCTGGCAAATCTAAACCAAACATATCATTCACTTTTTCTATTTCTAATCGAGCAGAAAGTATGTATTCGTTATCGGTTATTTGCTTGGCAATATAGTTTGAGTTGTCGTGTTCATCTTCAATTTCGCCAAAGATTTCCTCGACTATATCTTCCAAAGAAATGATACCACTCGTTCCTCCAAACTCATCAACCACTACTCCTAAACTTTTCTTCTGCTGTAAAAAAGTTTGCATCAATTTCTGAGCAGGCATTGTTTCTGGTACGAAAGGCATTTCACGAACATGCTCACGCCATTCCTGAAAGTTTTTAAACATTTCGGAAGAGTGTATGTATCCTACGATGTGGTCAATATCTTCTTTGTACACAATAATTTTAGAATTTCCACTTTCTATGAACATTTGTTGTAAATCAGTGGCAGTACAATCAATATCAACGGCGTTAATTTCTGTACGAGGAATCATACAATCTTTTACTTTTGTATCTGTAAAATCTAACGCATTCTGGAATATTTTGACTTCCTCCTCTATACTTCCATCATTCTTTGCATTATCAATAGAACTCTGAAGCAAGTAGTCTAAATCTACTTTTGTGAAAGTTCCATTGTTCTTTATCTCGTCCATTTTAACGCCAATAGACTTCAAAATCATGCGAGAGAGGAAAGTGGAGAACCTGCTTATAGGCCAAAGAATTATAAAAAACAAGTAAGCTAAAGGAGAAAAGAAGGTAAGTAGACTATTGGGACTACTCTTAAATAATAATTTCGGAATAAATTCGCCTGTAAAAACAACGATTAAAGTAGAAAGGAGAGTATTTAAAATTACTTGTGTGGCGGGTGGAAAAGATAAAAATAATGTAGCATTGAAGAGGTTAGCAAATAATATTCCATACAAAACAAGCACGATATTATTCCCAACGAGCATGGTGGAAACAAAACCATTTGGATTCTTATAAAAGATATGAATACACTTTTGAGCAAATCCATTCTTTTCTTTATCCATTTCTGCTAACATTCTATTGCTCGAAACAAAAGCAATCTCCATTCCTGAAAAGAATGCAGATAATGTCAATGATATGATAATTCCAACTATTAAACTTGTATCCAACTTCTTTTATCGTTTAAATATTTTGCCTTTAAAATTGGCTTTTGATAATGTATCAATAGGAGCTAACGGCACATTTTGCATTGAATTTGGGTTAAATTCTTGCTCTTTGAAGATACCCCACCCTTTAACTTGGCGTATCTCATAGCGAGTCATTTGCTCATCACTCTTAAACCAATTTCCCTCTAATTCTTTCTCTGGCGTTTTTAAATGAGAATAAACATTTGACCAAATCTCGTGATTTTGTTCGTCCCAGAAAAGTTCATTACTATAAAATTGTGTTTTCTGAGCAGTTACAATCCTCACATTTCCATGTAATTCCCAACGATGAATTTTATCGAAATAGATAGCGGTATCGCATTGCATGTAACCAACAACATGCTTTTTTAAATCAAATTGCATCAATAAAAGCCCTTTATTAAAACTCCACCGTGATGGTTTTTTATTTTCATTCACTTCCCATTCTTCTGCCACAATGCGATATTTTATGACACCAGAATCTGAAATTAATGTATTTACACCATAGGTTGTCATGATAGGAACAGAGTCTTTCTCACGAATGGCAGGAGCTGTATGCGAACGACTTTTATTACATGAAGTTAAAAATGACACGAAACAAGATGCAATAAACGTACATACTATGAAAAACTTGCTCTTATTCATGCTAATTTCTTATGACCTGTCGTTTTAAAATCCACCTATTCTATATTTTTAATATCTTATTGCACCTTAAATTTAGCAAACCAACGCTCGTTGAAAGTAAGTCCAACATTAATGCGGAACATATTTTCCTTTATTAATCCTGTCGCACTACGGTTTACCCATTCAGCACTAATATTTAAGATGCTTCTATTGTTATAATTGTTTACTATTGGAATACCAAAGCCAAGACTTGCTGAAATTTCACGAGGACCGTCCTGTCCATTGATTTTAACGTAAGGGGTTGCGTAACTTACACCTGCTCGATAATGCATACGACTGAAGAATCCACGATAGCGTTCGCCCTTACAATACTCTCCACCTAATGTAATTTTATGTTGGTCAGAAAGCAATCCTTTAGCCGCTTTATAGCTTGCCACATTATTAATTACATTAAATTGAGGAATTTCTAAAGCACCCCACTGCTGTAATTGATAATCAACCCCTAATTTTAAGCGGTTATTATGATTAAACATCACACCTACTCCAAACACATGAGGTAACTTTATGGCATCTTCAAGACTATAATGCGTTGTATCGCTAACGCCTGTCTGCGAGTTTTTTGAGATAATATTACATTCTGCATCTGAATTGAGTTTATGTCCCAAAGCGTAGGTCAAGCCGAACGTTAAAGCATTTTTTCTTGATAATTTCTGGGTATATTGCAAACCAAAATCGGCTCTATAACTATTCACGTCAATATTATATTCCTTTGAAAGTGTCTTTATGAACTTGTCGCTATAGCTGTTTTCGATATTTCTCTCTAAACTTCCCCAAAGATAAGAAATGTTTGCACCAAATGCAAAGCCACGGAAAGGTTCCCAACCTATACCAAGATAAACCTGACGAAGCCCACCTTTTCCAGAGAAGGTATTAGAATAAGTAGCATTTTGGATAGATGTACTTGGAAATGCGTTTACATTTTCTTTATTACTATACTTGAATCCTACATTCGTATAAGGCATCAAACCAAAGCTAACACCCACATGTTTGAATGCACGAAAAGCAGCATTAATGTATTCAATATCACCATTATTTGCATTTTTCTTACGCCCATATTCTTCAAAGTTAGTTATTTGCAAACTTACTCCCGCATCAAAAATGAATGACAAAGAGTCTAACTCAGAATACGAAGCAGGGTTTTGATAGTTAATTTGGTTATGTTCGTGGAAACCATAAGCCAATCCATTCATACCTCTATTAAACCCTGTTGATTGCGGTGCCAATGTTCCTAAGCCAAATTGGCTATAAGGAGAGTTCGTACCACTCTGTCCCCATGCTGAAACAGACATGGCTACGAAGAGGACTGCAGATAATATTTTCTTCATTTATTTGTTATTTCAAAATATAAACAGTGCAAAGTTATTAAAAAAAAATGATATCATGGAAATTATATATGGTATTTTGATTTTTAATAAGCTTTCTTTGCGGTATCACACTTTTTCATTACCTTTGCGGAGTAAATGAAGAAGGTTGTAGAATATATTACAATTTTATTTTTGCTTTCAGTCTTTCCACTGGTCGCAAATTCTCAAACATTGACATATTCGGACTCGGTTGAGATTTCTTTACTCACCTGTACACCAGGAGAAGAGTCGTGGTCGCAATATGGACATACTGCTATCAGATACAACGACTTACGCAATGGCAACGACCTTTCCATTAATTACGGTCTTTTCTCACTTTCTCAATCCATGTTTATTCCACGTTTCATCTTTGGACTTACCGATTATCGTGTCGGCATTGAGTCTATGGAAGAAATGTTATTTCAATATTCTTACGAAGGACGTGGCGTTATAGAGCAAAAACTCAATCTTTCGAAAGAGGAAAAATATCAAATTTTCACGGCTTTAAGGGAAAATTTACGTCCCGAAAATGTTGTTTATCGCTACAATTTCTTCTACGATAACTGCACAACAAGGGCGCAACACATTTTACTTGACAAACTAAAAGGCAAAACTACCTTTTACGCTGACACCAAAACGGTACTCCCTACTTATCGTGAGATGATTCACGAATGGAATAAAAACGATATTTGGACGCAATTTGGCGAAGATATATTATTAGGTGTAACAGCTGACTTGTCTGTTGCTACGAGAGAGCAAAAGCTTTTCCTACCTGATAATCTTAGAAAGTATATAGAAAGCGGACTGCATAATGGGCAACCATTGGTAAAAAGTACAGCAATTTTACTACAACCCAATCAGACGCTTACCGAAAAGGAATATCCTATCACACCAATGCAAGTAGCAATTATCTTTGGAATTTTTGCAACTGTCATTGTTTTAATAGAATACAAACAAAAGAAAGTGTATTGGGTATGGGATTTATCCTTGCTATTGATTGCTGGAATGATTGGTTTATTACTTTTCGCAATGGTATTCTCGCAACACCCTTGCGTAAGTTTGAACATGATTATCTTCATTTTCAATCCTCTATGCTTAATTTTCCTCCCTAAAATAATCAAAAACATTCGCCAAAAGAAGAGTCATTGGTGGTTTGGAGCTTGGGGAATATCGATTTTTATTGGGCTTTTGGGAAGTTTTTTTCAAAGAATACCACTGCCAATACTAATTGTGGCACTATTCTTGCTTGTTAATTGCGGCTACCATTTGTGGTTGGCAAAGTTTAGTAATACTACAAACGAAAGAATTGCAATATAATGAATAAGTACATTACCGCATTGCTCGTTGTTTTAGCAGCTACTGGCGTTGAAGCTCAGACCTATCAGTCTGCGCTCAAAGCGGCATTGGGTAATTCTACTTTGGAGGAGTTTTGCAACCATTTAGAACTGAAAGGAGTTGAGACTGATATTCTTTCAGTCATTGAAGCCTATAAAAATATACACAAAGAGGACAATAAAGAGCCGTTAACCACACGCATTGCCCTACTCGACAGACACAACAAAGTATTTTATTATAACGTTGGAAAATTAGAAAAGCAAAGCAAAGTAGAATCTATCTACCTACCAAATCCTTCGATAAGCTCTGCTATTCTTATTCGCGCACCCAGTTGTTTTATTTCATAATAGCGCTTTAGTAGTGCAAAATAGTGATTAAAAGGAAATAAAACATATTAATAAAGGTGGAAATAAAGCGTAAAATGCCCACCACAAACATACATTATAATGAATTTTACAAAATTAATGAGATCGCTCTTCGGCGATAAATCAACACGCGACATGAAACTCATTCAGCCGTTTGTTAATAAAGTAAAGGAAGTATATCCACAAATCAAAGAATTAAGCAACGATGATTTACGTGCTAAAACAAAGGAAATTCAACAATTTGTTCAAGATGCAGGTAAGCAACAACGTGAAGAAATAGCAAAACTCCGTGAGCAAATTGAAGCAACACCTATCGACGAACGTGAAGAAATATTCAATAAGATAGATAAAATTGAGAAAGAAGCGTTAGAAAACTACGAGAATGCTTTGAACGAAGTAATGCCAGTAGCTTTCTCAATCGTAAAAGATACTGCTCGTCGCTTTACTGAAAACGAAGAAACAATCGTTACTGCTACCGACTTCGACCGCGAGTTGGCAGCCGACCCAAATAAAGATTTCGTTACCATTGAAGGTGATAAGGCTTATTATCACAACCATTGGACAGCTGGTGGCAACGACCTTAAATGGGAAATGGTACACTATGATGTGCAACTTTTCGGTGGTACCGTACTTCACCAAGGTAAAATTGCAGAAATGGCAACGGGTGAAGGTAAAACTCTCGTGGCTACCTTGCCTGTATTCCTTAACGCTTTGACTGGCAATGGTGTACACGTTGTTACAGTGAACGACTATCTTGCTAAACGTGACTCTGAATGGATGGGGCCTCTTTACGAGTTTAATGGTCTTTCAGTTGATTGTATTGACAAGCACCAACCTAATTCTCCTGAACGTCGTAAAGCTTACCAAGCTGACATTACTTTCGGTACAAATAACGAATTTGGTTTCGACTACTTGCGTGACAATATGGCAGTTTCACCTGCTGACCTTGTACAACGTCAGCACAATTATGCGATTGTCGATGAGGTGGACTCAGTTCTGGTCGATGATGCTCGTACACCTCTTATTATTAGTGGACCTGTTCCAAAGGGCGATGACCAAATGTTTGAAGAATATCAACCATTGGTACAAAAACTCTTTGAGGTTCAACGCAAACAAGCTACCGAACTTCTTGCCGAAGCTCGTACAAAGATAGCACAAGCGCTCAACATAAAGGACGACAAAGAGCGTTCAACGATGCTTGAAGAAGGTTTCCTTGCCCTTTATCGTTCACACAAAGCACTTCCAAAGAACAAGGCGCTCATTAAGTTCCTTTCTGAAGAAGGCATCAAGTCGGGCATGTTAAAAACTGAAGAGTATTATATGGCTAACAACAACCGTGAAATGCCAAAGGCTGTAGAACCTCTTTATTTTGTAACAGACGAGAAGTTGAACTCATGCGACCTTACCGATAAGGGTGGAGCATGGCTTGCAAAAGAAGTTAGCGATGATACTTTGTTCGTTCTTCCTGATATTACAACCGAGTTATCAGCACTTGAAAAGGAAAAAGAAGAAAAGAAAATTGATGAGCAAGCTTATATCGATAAGAAAGACGAAATGATGAGCAACTATGGTGTACAAAGCGAACGTGTACATACTTTGCAACAATTGCTCAAGGCTTATACCATGTTTAATAAAGACGATGAGTATGTTGTGCTTGACGGTGAAGTAAAAATCGTTGACGAACAAACGGGTCGTATCATGGAAGGACGCCGTTGGAGCGATGGTTTACACCAAGCTGTAGAAGCAAAAGAACATGTAAAAGTGGAAGCTGCTACACAAACTTTTGCTACCATTACCCTTCAAAACTACTTCCGTATGTACCACAAGTTGTCAGGTATGACGGGTACGGCTTCAACTGAAGCAGGTGAATTTTGGGACATCTACAAACTTGATGTTGTTGAAATTCCTACCAACCGTCCTATCCAACGCAAGGATATGGAAGACCGTGTCTACAAGACCGCTCGTGAAAAGTATGCTGCCGTTATCGAAGAAATCGAAGAAATGCGCAATAGTGGTCGTCCTTGTTTGGTAGGTACTACCTCTGTGGAAATCAGTGAATTGCTGAGTAAGATGCTCAATATGCGCAAAATTCCACACCAAGTATTGAACGCTAAGCAACACTTAAAGGAAGCACAAATCGTTGCAGAAGCTGGTCAGTCAATCAATGGGCTCGGTGCAGTTACCATTGCTACCAACATGGCAGGTCGTGGTACCGACATCAAGCTTTCTAAAGAAGTAAAAGAAGCTGGTGGTTTAGCAATTATCGGTACCGAACGCCACGAAAGTCGTCGTGTAGACCGACAGTTACGTGGTCGTGCAGGACGTCAAGGCGACCCAGGTTCTTCTGTGTTCTACGTTTCTTTGGAAGACAAATTGATGCGTCTTTTCGGTTCAGAACGTATTGCAAAGGTGATGGACAAACTCGGTTTCGAGGAAGGTGAACGCATCGAAAGTTCAATGATTTCAAATAGTATTGAACGCGCTCAGAAGAAGGTTGAAGAAAATAACTTCGGTATTCGTAAACGTTTGCTCGAATACGATGATGTGATGAACAAGCAACGTACCGTAATTTACGAAAAGCGCCGCCACGCTCTCATGGGTGAACGCATCGGTATGGATATTTCAAACATCATTTGGGACCGTTGCTTGAATATTATTGAATCAAACGATTATGAAGGTTGCGTAGAAGAATTCCTCAAAGTTTTGGCTATGGAATGCCCATTTACCGAAGCTGAATTAGCAAGTGCAAATAAAGAAGAGTTGGCAGAACGTAGTTTTCAAGCTGCAATCCAAAACTTTGAACGTAAGACCGAACGCATTCAAACCGTAGCATGGCCTATCATTAAAGAAGTTTACGAAAATCAAGGTGCGATGTATGAACGCATCATGGTGCCTATTACTGATGGTAAGCGTGTTTACAATATTCCTTGCGACTTAAAAGAAGCATACGATTCGGAAGCAAAATCAGTTGTAAAGCAGTTTGAGAAAGTTATTCTTCTCCACCTCATTGACGATGATTGGAAAGAAAACTTACGCCAATTGGACGATTTACGCCACTCTGTACAAAATGCGTCATATGAACAAAAAGACCCATTACTCATCTTCAAACTTGAAAGTGTGAAACTTTGGGACAACATGATTAACGACATGAACAATCGTACAGCAAGCGTATTGATGCGTGGTCAGATTCCAGAAATGCAACCAGCTGAAGAAATACGAGAAGCTGCTCCAGAGCAACATGTACAACGTTATGAGGAAACAAAAGACGACTTGATTGACCAAAATCAGCAAGCTGCCGCTCATCACGATACGCGTGAAACTGCCCAACAGCCTCAACGCACACCTTATATGGCAGAGAAGATGCCACGTCCTAACGACCCATGTCCATGCGGAAGTGGCAAAAAGTTTAAGAATTGCCATGGTCGCAATATGAGATAAACAACATAAGGTGCTTATATAAATAAAGGAGTGAAATTCTACGATTGAATTTCACTCCTATTTTATTTTAAATTTGTAAGCAAAGACGTGGTTACAAATATTATTTTTTCTCCAGTGCAATATTAAATTTATCCTTATTTTCGCAAACAATTTCCTTGTTTGTTTCAAAACTTGTTTGCGTTTCATTTAACCCTACGAGAAAGGTCGATTTGTCATTTTTTTGCTCAACTTACTACAAATAGGTTGGTTATTGGACACAAGTTCCCTTACCCATAGGGAATGGGGAAGATAAAATTCAGCAAAGAGTTTGAAGCTATTCTTTAAAAATCTTCATATCTTCTTGAGCAGTTGTTAGCTCTGATATAGAATAGGTTACAATGTTTCTCAATGGTTTTAATGATGTCTTTTGAAAAGGAACCACAATCAGCACGGAAACGATTGATGGTTACACCTAATGTATCTTTTACACGTGTCATAATACGTTCCAGCGTATCTGCTTGATGGAATTTAACGTTCTTTTTCAAAGTGCAAAATAGCTGCTTTCTGGCAAGTTATGATACTTTGTAGGGGCGTGATTTATCACGTTCCTAATACACTAAAATTTGCAGAGAGGAACGTGATAAATCACGCCCCTACAAAGTATCATTGCTCGAAAGGTTCTATTTCTCGTCACGACCATATTCAAATTTCGTTTCACTCATTTACATGCTTCGTGTGGCTTAACGAAATCGTTGGTTTAATTTCTCAACCTTATTGAACTTATAGGCGTGCTTGGATTTATCGCAAGTGTAAACCACATTTGCTTCTTTAAGTACTTTTAAACCAATAGAAAAATTCCTCTGAAATAATGGTTGATATGCTTTTATTTTCAAAACCTATTGTTTTGAACTCCAAAATAGCCTATTTTGAATGCCAAAACAATAGGTTTTAAAATTCACTTGTATTTGATATGAGCAAGAACATAAAAATAGGTTCATCAGGAATTATGTCGATACAAAAGAAATTGAACGAAAGACCGAGAGAAAAATTAAACTTTTCTACTCCAAAGTGTGAATTCTTCAAATACGTTTTATAATTTTGCACTTGCTGGTTGACTATGCGGGTTTTCAAAATTATACATTCTATATAAAAGCATAAAAAAAGAGTTACCTTAATTCCGCAACACTATTATAACTTAAACTTTTTAAGTACCTGAGCAACAAAAAGTTGCCCAGGATTTTGCCATGTCAAAGAATTCACTTATCTTAGTGTTGCAAAACAAGCAAGCAAAACTCTGATATGGCATGGCAAAAATACATATTAAATCCGATAAACTCACTCCTTTTGGAGGAATATTTTCAATCATGGAGCAATTTGACTCCACATTGTCATCTGTAATCGACTCGACCCTCGGTCTAAGGTGTAGATCATTCGGTTATCAGTACAGCGAAATCATCCGTTCACTCATGAGTATCTACTTCTGTGGTGGCTCATGTGTTGAGGATGTCACTACTCATTTGATGAGCCATCTCTCGCTTCATCCGACACTTCGAACTTGTAGCTCTGATACTATCCTCAGAGCGATAAAGGAGCTGACGCAAGAAAACATCTCATACACGTCAGATACGGGTAAGAACTACGATTTCAACACGGCTGACACTCTCAATACTTTACTGCTCAATTGTATGTTTGCATCTGGCCAACTGAAAGAGGACGAGATGTATGATGTTGATTTCGACCATCAGTTCATAGAGACAGAGAAGTATGATGCAAAGCCTACATACAAGAAGTTCCCTGGTTATCGCCCTGGCGTGGCGGTTATTGGCGACTTAATCGTTGGCATTGAGAATAGCGATGGCAACACAAATGTTCGTTTTCATCAGAAGGACACGCTGAAGAGGTTCTTTGAGAGATTTGAACAGAACGGCCTTACTATCAATCGTTTCAGAGCTGACTGTGGATCATGTTCCGAGGAAATCGTAGAAGAAGTAGAGGAACACTGCAAATCCTTCTATATCCGCGCAAACCGCTGCAGTTCGCTCTACAATGAAATCTTTGCTCTCAGAGGTTGGAAAACTGAGGAAATCAATGGCATTGAGTTCGAATTGAACTCTATCCTTATTGAAAAGTGGAAGGGTAAAGCATACCGACTTGTGATTCAAAGACAGAAACGGTTGGATGGTGTATTGGATCTCTGGGAAGGAGAATACACATACCGTTGTATCCTGACTAACGACTATGTATCTTCCGTAAGAGAGATTGTCGAGTTCTATAACCTTCGAGGGGGAAAGGAACGTATCTTCGATGATATGAACAATGGTTTCGGATGGGACCGATTGCCCAAATCCTTCATGGCAGAGAACACCGTGTTCCTTCTTCTTACAGCACTTATCCGTAACTTCTACAAGGCCATTATCCAAAGACTTGATGTAAAGAGGTTCGGACTCAATACAACAAGCCGCATAAAAGCGCTTGTCTTCAGGTTTGTCTCTGTACCAGCAAAGTGGATCAGGACATCAAGGCAGTATGTGCTGAATATCTATACTTGTAACAATGCTTACGCGGATGTGTTCCAGACAGATTTTGGATAACGCCTACAATTTATGGGTATGATACTGCGTATTGCCTCAAGTCGCATTGTGGGGTAAGGGGATGTTGTAGGCTGAAGTGGGGGATTTCAGTTCTAATTATCTGCAAATTCAGTAATGAGAGGATGTGTACACGCAAGAAGGACGTTGAAAAGTTAAGTTGCGGATTTGAGGAGTTAGTAAAACCTAACAAGTGTTTGCAAATTTCCAAAAATATTCTATTAACCTCATCTAAAGGGGCTATTTTAATCTTCCAAACCTATTATTTTGATGTAAAAAACAATAGGTTTGCCTCAAGAGAGTATTTTTCGGAATTATCAATCTTTCAATAAATCGGGACGCAACCGTTTGGTACGTTCCATGGCTTGGTCAAATTCCCATTGTTTTATTTTAGCTTCGTTACCACTCAATAAAATTTCAGGAACGTCCCATCCTTTATAACTTCTTGGACGTGTGTAGATTGGGGCTGAAAGCATATCGTCTTGAAAACAATCAGACAATGCGCTCTGCTCGTCGCCTATCACTCCTGGTACAATTCTCACCACTGCATCGGCAATTATGGCAGCTGGCAACTCTCCACCCGTAAGCACAAAATCGCCAACCGATATTTCTCTGGTTATCAAATGCTCACGAACACGTTGGTCAATGCCTTTATAATGACCAGCTAAGATAATTAAATTGCCACCCAATGAAAGGTCGTTTGCTATTTTTTGATTAAATTGTTCACCATCGGGCGAAGTAAAGATAACCTCATCGTATTCACGTTCAGCTTTCAACGCACTAATACATCGGTCGATAGGTTCTATTTGCATCACCATACCAGCTTGTCCTCCAAAGGGATAATCATCTACACGGCGCCATTTATCATTCGTGTAATCGCGCAAATTATGTAGTCTAACCTCGGCTAAACCTTTTTTTTCTGCTCGTGCCAATATGCTTTCATGGACGAAACCTTCAAGCATTTCGGGCAAAACTGTAATAATATCTATTCGCATAATTTAAATACAAAGTTAGCAATATTTTCGTTAAACAATTGACACATTAAGTTTTTTTTGTAACTTTGCACTCAAATTTTAATGCAAACTTAAAATACTTATGAAAAAAATCTTTTCCCTCGCCATTTTAGCAATGGCAGCTTTTACAAATGTACAAGCACAAAATGTACAATTACACTATGACCTTGGTCGCTCTATGTATGATGATTTAAGCAACAGACCATCAGTTACGTCAACGGTTGAAATGTTTAAACCCGACAAGTGGGGTTCTACTTTCTTGTTTACCGATATTGATTACAAAAACGACGGTACAGTTGGTGCTTATTGGGAAATAGCTCGCGAATTTAACCTTACTAAAAACAAGCAATGGGCAGCCCACATTGAATATAATGGTGGTGCAGCAACAGGCGAAATACCAGCAGGTTATTTTGGCAATCGTTTCCAACACGCAGCCTTAGTGGGTGGTGCATGGAATTGGGCTTCAAAAGATTTCTCTAAAACCTTCAGCGTTCAATTAATGTACAAGTACACTTTCAAGAACAAACACATTGGCGCACGCCCTTTCAATGGTTTCCAATTGACCGAAGTTTGGGGCTTAAACTTTGCCAAAGGTCTTTGCACATTTAGCGGTTTTTGCGACTTATGGTACGACAATAATGTGAATGGAAAATTGATTTTGCTTTCTGAACCACAATTTTGGGTAAACCTCAACACACTAAAAGGTATGCAAGGCGTAAACCTTTCGTTGGGTACGGAAGTAGAAATCAGCAATAACTTTGTATGGAACAATAAAGGAAAGAACAATAAGTTTTATGCAATTCCTACCATTGCAGCCAAATGGACTTTCTAAAGCAATAAAAGATAGAAACAAAATAAAAAATCCTCTCAACAAAAATGGGAGGATTTTTTATTGAACCTTATCTCACTTATGAATTTTATCTAACACCACTTTTAAGGCATTATCGCTTTCTGCAAAAATATCGGGCAATGCACCATGTATATTTGTTTCATCAGCACCATATAGCCAAAAACGCTTGAACGAAATTCCTAAATGTAATTTTGAGTGAGGTAAGGCGTAACTTACAACATCGCCATAAGCGACATTCATTCCTCCAGCCTCTTCTCCAACCAATGTGCCTATTTTAAAAGCCTTAATAGTCCAGACAAAACTTGCGGCTGCCGAAAAAGTATGATGATTCATTAATACCCAAACATTTCCTTTAAATCGTTTTGTTTCATCGGCTATTGGCTGTATTTTTTCTTCGTTCACACCGAAAAAGCAACCTTTATTATAGGGGCGGCGAGTCATGGTTTGAGTTGTAGGAGTTATCTTAGCCCACACTTTTTCGTATTGCATAAAAGGTTTGTTGGCAATGTAAGTGAGCAATGTGTCTACTGCCATTGACGTTCCGCCACCATTATCACGCACATCAATTATCAAGTTTTCAATGCGTTTACGATTCAAATCGGCTACCATTGTTTGACAAACTTTTGCCATATCGTTCGCACTTCTAAAACTTGGAATATTCATTAAAGCTGCCTTCTTATTAAGAATATCATAATGCACGGAATTATTGATTTCAACTTCTTTCAGTCCTTTGCTCATCTCGTTCCGTTTTTCAATGACTGAAACGCTACGCAACCTCTTTGTAGTAAGTTTTCCATTTTCAAGGTACTCAATTTTATATTCATTGGCACGATAAAGCATGTGAAACCAAGCTATAAAATCGTTATTCACGCAAGTTAATTTAAAGAATGTTCGTTCGCCTGAAACATACTTCATCATACTCTGTATAATTTCTTTACTGCCTATTCCATTGATTGAAACAATCTTCACGCCCTCTGGAACGCCAAATAAAGCCCCACGAGTGGTAATAGTAGAGTCATTAGAATTTACAGAAACCATTAAAGGAAAACGTGGCGTTTCTTTTCTAAACACATCATTAAAAGGAAAAGTCAAAGATGTATGTCCATCACCAACAGACGCAACTAAAGGCGCAACCTTTTGATAGAGTTCCAATGTGGTTAAACTATCTCGAAAAGATTGTTTGATAGCATTAACTTGCATCAGAAACTTTGTTGGAGTAACCATCGAAAATACATTAGGGTGAACTTCGCAAAGCATATAAACCAAACTATCAACATCTTCAATAGCCTGCTCTTTGCTAATTTTTCCACCATTTTGGTTGTCTGCTTTCACTGTACAGACAACCAATTGTAGTAAAATGATAAAAAGAAATAAACGTTTCATATAAAGTTAGTTTAAATTACTAAAGTGCAAATATACAAAATTTTAAATTCAAACTACAAATACATGCCATTCTTTATAACTCCATATTAAGATAAGACTTCAAAGCCTCAACATGGTCAGCCAATGCTTGTACTCCTTGCGGAGTTATTCGGCAAATGGTTTGAGGAACTTTACCTTTGTAGCCTTTCTTCACCTTTATATATTTAGCCTTTTCCAACTTATCTATCTGCACACTTATGTTGCCAGAAGTGGCTTTCGTAGTGTTTTTGATATAGGTAAAGTCGGCACTATCGGCACTCATAAGAATTGAAATAATTGCTAAACGAAGTTCGTTGTTCAGCAAAGGGTCGAGGGGGAGGAAATCGTTATCTGCCATTGCTAAACTTTAAATATAAACCAGGAATTAATAATGTAAATACAGCGGTAATAGCAGTGCATAGCAACTCGTTTACGCCTTGATTGACAAGCGCAAAATAAGCACAAATTGCACATGCTATCGCTCCAACAATAGAGATGAACAATCGGTTAATAATCTTTCCTGTAATGGCAACAGACATACCCATAAATAAAATAATGGTCGGTGTCATTGGAATTGTTTCCTTGACAGAAATACCTCCCCAAGTTATGGCGCATACATTCATTGCCCATAAAACAAATACCGATATTCCAAATACGCCCCACATACTACCAAGGATTTTGCTGACAATACTTTCTGGCACAGACCAAGTACGATTAAATCTGTATTGATATACTCCACCTATTAAAGCCATTAAAATCCAAAGCAAATGCCATTTGTTTGCCCCTTCACCTGCTGGCGTGTTTGTCATAAGTCCCCAAATTGTAAGCGATGTTGCTACAACCAATGTACCCCACACAAGCAAAGGTTGCGCCGAAGCCTTGGCTATATCACGCTTACTTTGTTCGATAGTACTCTCAATAAGTTTCAAACTCTCTACTGCTGTTAAATCTTTCTCTTTCATAATGAATACTGTTTAAGTTATTATCATACTGCAAAAATAATGTAGTTTATATTATAAACCAAATATAAACACTAATAATCAATCTATTACAACATATTTTAACTATAAAATTATAGTTTCGTAGCTTCACACATTATTATATACCTCAAATCCGCAACTTAACTTTTCAACGTCCTTCTTGCGTGTACACATCCTCTCATTACTGAATTTGCAGATAATTAGAACTGAAATCCCCCACTTCAGCCTACAACATCCCCTTACCCCACAATGCGACTTGAGGCAATACGCAGTATCATACCCATAAATTGTAGGCGTTATCCAAAATCTGTCTGGAACACATCCGCGTAAGCATTGTTACAAGTATAGATATTCAGCACATACTGCCTTGATGTCCTGATCCACTTTGCTGGTACAGAGACAAACCTGAAGACAAGCGCTTTTATGCGGCTTGTTGTATTGAGTCCGAACCTCTTTACATCAAGTCTTTGGATAATGGCCTTGTAGAAGTTACGGATAAGTGCTGTAAGAAGAAGGAACACGGTGTTCTCTGCCATGAAGGATTTGGGCAATCGGTCCCATCCGAAACCATTGTTCATATCATCGAAGATACGTTCCTTTCCCCCTCGAAGGTTATAGAACTCGACAATCTCTCTTACGGAAGATACATAGTCGTTAGTCAGGATACAACGGTATGTGTATTCTCCTTCCCAGAGATCCAATACACCATCCAACCGTTTCTGTCTTTGAATCACAAGTCGGTATGCTTTACCCTTCCACTTTTCAATAAGGATAGAGTTCAATTCGAACTCAATGCCATTGATTTCCTCAGTTTTCCAACCTCTGAGAGCAAAGATTTCATTGTAGAGCGAACTGCAGCGGTTTGCGCGGATATAGAAGGATTTGCAGTGTTCCTCTACTTCTTCTACGATTTCCTCGGAACATGATCCACAGTCAGCTCTGAAACGATTGATAGTAAGGCCGTTCTGTTCAAATCTCTCAAAGAACCTCTTCAGCGTGTCCTTCTGATGAAAACGAACATTTGTGTTGCCATCGCTATTCTCAATGCCAACGATTAAGTCGCCAATAACCGCCACGCCAGGGCGATAACCAGGGAACTTCTTGTATGTAGGCTTTGCATCATACTTCTCTGTCTCTATGAACTGATGGTCGAAATCAACATCATACATCTCGTCCTCTTTCAGTTGGCCAGATGCAAACATACAATTGAGCAGTAAAGTATTGAGAGTGTCAGCCGTGTTGAAATCGTAGTTCTTACCCGTATCTGACGTGTATGAGATGTTTTCTTGCGTCAGCTCCTTTATCGCTCTGAGGATAGTATCAGAGCTACAAGTTCGAAGTGTCGGATGAAGCGAGAGATGGCTCATCAAATGAGTAGTGACATCCTCAACACATGAGCCACCACAGAAGTAGATACTCATGAGTGAACGGATGATTTCGCTGTACTGATAACCGAATGATCTACACCTTAGACCGAGGGTCGAGGCGATTACAGATGACAATGTGGAGTCAAATTGCTCCATGATTGAAAATATTCCTCCAAAAGGAGTGAGTTTATCGGATTTAATATGTATTTTTGCCATGCCATATCAGAGTTTTGCTTGCTTGTTTTGCAACACTAAGATAAGTGAATTCTTTGACATGGCAAAATCCTGGGCAACTTTTTGTTGCTCAGGTACTTAAAAAGTTTAAGTTATAATAGTGTTGCGGAATTAAGGTTAATAAAGAATTATCACAAATATATAATATGAGTAGTACGCTATCTCACGAAAGTTTCCACACACAAATACGTGGAAAGTCTCGTGAAGAAGAAATTCAAGTTATAATGAGACAAATGCAAGCACCAGAGTTCAAGAAGACAACAGATACATTTAGGGAAGGAACGGCTGGATACCTTCAAGAAGAATTGCAAAAATTATACAAAGAAAATAATCGCATATTTAATAAGTATATAGGAAAAGCATCCGAACTTTTAAAAGCAAATGGTGTAAATAGTGTTCCTATTTATTTAAATGGTGGTAATGAAATACAATTTTAAATATAAAGTGCAGTCCACTGGCAAGAAGTTAATGGACTGCAAAATACATTATTTTTATTTTCTAGGTTTTATTGTTCTCTTATTTTGGATAATATCATGTAAACCTCATAAAAAAAATGGTGCTGAAATTATTTGCGAGGGTTCTTATTGCTTTTGGAAAACAAAGGAACATGAAGATGATAATAATTTTATTTATTATTATTTTAACAAATATGGACAAGGTGAATTCAACTAGCAAGTGCAAATTTACACTATATTGCCGTAAAAGCATTCTTGTGGTGTCTTATAATCCAATTTTTTTCTTGGTCTTGTGTTAATTTTATATTGTATTTTTGCATTTTGTTGATGTGTTATGTTGTCAAAATCTGTTCCCTTTGGTATGAATTGCCTTATTAATGCATTTTGATTTTCAATGAGCAGTTTCTGCCACGGTGAATGTGGGTCGGCAAAATAGACCGTAACACCTAATTTCTTTGTAATATACTGGTGATTTGCAAACTCTGTGCCATTGTCTGTAGTTATACTTTTGAGGGTATCCTTAAATGGCATCAATAGTTTTACAACTATATCTGCAACCTCGTCCGCATCCTTTCCTTTGTTCGACTTTCTTATGAGGATATAGTTCGTCTGCCTCTCTACGAGCGTAACGATAACTCCTTTGTTTCCTTTTCCAACAATAGTATCCAATTCCCAGTCGCCAAATCTTGTCCCGTCAGCTTCTTTTGGTCGTTCAGCAATAGACGTCCTGTTTAGGATTGTTGTACGCTTACCCCCAACAGGTCTGTTTCTGTGTTTTAGCCTGTATCGACAGTACTTATAAAGGCAGCCTCCATTTCTTTTATCCTTGCGGATTAGCTTGTAAATAGTTTCATAAGAAATCTTCATCTCTCTTTTTCTCAATACGTTAGAGATTTGTTCGGGAGACCATTGTTCTTCTACCAATAAACGGATTACTTCCTTCCATACTTCTTTCTTTATAGTATGGTTGCCAGGATTACGATGCTTTCGATAGACAGCATTAGCTTGGGCTGTCTCCGCATTATATTTACCTTGTTTACCACTATTGCGTTTTATTTCACGATAAACCGTACTACGGTCTACCCCGATTAACTCTGCTATTTCACTTTTTGGTGTTTTCTTTTGGAGTAAGATAGAAATTGTGTATCTTTGCCCCGAAGTCAGTTGTTTATACATAAGCAATACAAAATTAATTGATTTCAGGGAGATTCGTGAGAGTCTCCTTTTCTTTTTTATCGTATTGCTAGTTGTTATTCACTATTGACGGCGGCTATCTTGGTGGCTACTCGCCCCCAAACCCCTCGGTGTTTTATGGCATAGATTATTAAGAGCTACGCCATATTTTGTTGCAGTTCTATATTGAACTTAAGGTATCAAAATACCAAAATATCCACGTTCAGAAGCAAATGGAAAAGTGGTTATAAGTATAGCTTTGATAGCTATAACTATCATAGATTTTGCTTTTGCATTCTTTGCGTTAGAAGTTTCTACAATGATAATTCCCAATGCAATAATAACACTCTTAAGTTTGTTTATAGTGAAATTAATTTATAAATCAAAATTGTAGTAAAAAGGCAGTATTTAAATTCTAAACAATATTATTTACACACAATAAAAAAACAAAAAAGTATGAAAAAGTTAATTTTTAGTGGATTTTTGGCTCTTACAAGTATGGGGCTAGTTAGCTTAACATCTTGTAATGAAAAAAAGAATGATTCAGCAGTAACTGATACTATGACAAATAGTGTTGACACTTTGTTATCAGATGATACGATAGATGGGAGTGGCAATAACGAAAGTTCTGTTTCTGAAAGTAGTGAAAGTTCTTCATCAAATATTGATGAACTGATAGAAAGCTATGATAAATATGTTACAGATTACATTGCTTTTGCGAAGAAAGCACAAAAGGGTGATGTTTCTGCAATGCAAGATTATGCTCAAATGCTTGAAAATGCTCAAGATTTACAGGAAAAATTGAATGCTGTTGAAGGCGAGATGACACCTGAACAGTTAAAGCGTTTTAATAAAATCGTTTCTAAATTGGCAAAAGCATCATCAGAATCCATTGAAGCTGCTGGTGATGCTATTGATGCTTCTGGAAAAATGTTAGATGCAGTTAAAAATATGCAATAGAAATATATTTGATTTTTATATACTGCCTAAATTATAAAAACTTATTTAATGAGGGTGTGTCATTTTGACACACCCTCTTATCTGTATAATAAAATCAATGCTTTCAAAAACAGTTTTTTGCTAAAAGGTTAAGAATTGTTTCTTTTTATTACAAATAATACTTATCTTTGCAGGGTCAATTAAAATTTATTCATTAATAAAATAAACACATGAAAAAGTTTTTCTTATTAGCTGCAACAGCATGTTGCTTCTTAAACGCTGATGCACAAACCACTCCGAAATGGATTAATAATGTAAAGCTATCAGGGTATGGCATAACTCAGTACCAATATACAAGTCGGAAAGATGCAAAGGCAAACTCTTTTAATTTGCGTATGGCACGTATATCGCTTGACGGTAAAGTGCTAAATGACTGGTATTGGAAAGCCCAAATTCAATTCAATGGTAATACATCTACCTTGGGAGCATCGCCACGTGTGGTTGACTTATTTGCTGAATGGCAAAAATACGACTTTTTCCGTGTAAAGGTTGGACAATTTAAAAATCCTTTCACATTCGAAAATCCAATGCACCCTGTAAAGCAAGGGTTTATGGGCTATGCGCAAGTAGTTACAAAATTAGCAGGATTTAACGACAGAGCTGGCGCACACCCTTCGAATGGTCGTGATATTGGTGTTCAATTTCAAGGCGATTTCTTAAAGAATAGTAAGGGTAGAAACTTGCTGCACTACCAAATAGGTGTATTCAATGGTCAAGGTATCAATATGAAAGATGTAGACCAACAAAAAAACATCATTGGTGGCATTTGGGTAATGCCAGTCGAAGGCTTGCGCTTAGGTTGGTTCGGTTGGAGGGGCTCATACGCTCGCAAAGGCACATGGACAGAGAATGACAAAAAGGTAGAAGGATTGCGTAAATTGCAACAACGCCGCTATGCTTTTTCTGCCGAATACGTTGCTAACGATTGGACTTTCCGCTCTGAATATATTCATTCTACAGGCTATGGTTTCGAAAAGACAATGACTAATACAAACGATGCAACAGCAACGAACTGTAATTTGAGCAAGAATGGCGACCAAGCCCAAGGTGTTTATGCTTTGATGATAGCCCCTGTAATCAAGAATAAATTATATGCAAAGGCGCGATACGATATGTATCAACCTTCAAAGGGAGCTGAAAAACAATGCACACAATACGAAATAGGTCTCAACTACAAATTTAATAAGAATATTCAACTCACAACAGAATATGCTTATATCCACGACAAGGCTCTTCCTGAACCAAACTATTCAGTAATAGACGCCCAATTAAGTTTCCAATTTTAAAGGAAATTTTAGTAAAACACAAAAAAGTACGGATAAAATTGCAGATATTTGCGATTATATCCGTACTTTTGTAATTATATTAACAAGAGATAACGTATTTTAAAATTAGAGGATAACGATGGCTAACTTAAATATACTTGGCAAAAAAATAAACAAAGGTTATAGTCGTAATCACGACCAATATAGTGCTTTTATTCCAGAAAAACACGCATATACGCCCGCAAAAGATTCAAGAATTTTGTATCTTTCAGATAATCAACAAACTAAGAACGAATAAAGGATAAATGGGTTACGACTTGGAAACGAGCGAGTTTCTTTCCATTTCTTTATCCTGCAATGCCTCAAGGAACACATCAATTCGATAATGCAAAGATAATATATTCTGATGAAAACAGTGGGGTTTTATGGAAATAAATCGTAGATACACCTTAAATTAGTCACATCTAATTCTAATGGAAGTAATTTGTTCAAGTTTTAGTGCTGTTATTATGCTATCAAAAAGGCTCATAATTAATCATTTTGATGTGTAAAATGAGAAAAGAGTTCTGTCGGTGATGGTACAAAAGGTAAAGATACAAAAAGAGAATGCGTCAAAACTAAAATAGGGGCTGCCCGGTAATACTAATTGTAACTGTTAAATATAAAAGAGCCATATCAAACGCTGCATTCAAGTGCTGATATGGCTCCTTCCTCTTTTCATTGTCTTTAAGAGAGGTTTAGTTTTAGATTGTAAGACTGTGACAGTAATATCTTAGTTTTGACACATCTTCGATATTATGAAAAGTATTCATTAAATCAGGCACTCTTTTATAATCTCATCACTTATTCCTTTTTCCTTAAGACGTTTGGCAATCACTCTCTTATAATTGACCTGTTCGTGAAAATGGAAAATCATTTTACCAAATGTATCCAAGGCTTTTTCGATGCGTTGCTGCCCTTCAGCCGTGTTCAAGTCAATGTCTGAGAATTTGGAACGTTCTCTGTGAAGGTTAAGGTAATAAATGCCACCGATTATCAGGGATGATATGGCGGATATATCAATACCAGTGTCCTTGAATTTCTCTTCATAGATATTGACAAGAGGTAAAGTGTGCATTTCTCTGAGCATGGCCGTACGGACTGTGGTCTCATTTCCTTCAGCAATCTCCCAGCGTAACAGTTCCAACATCACTGATTTATCTTGAAGTGCTTTCTGTACATCCTTGAAAATACTGATATAGCCCAATTCTGAATCTGTAGGAAATTGAACACCAGTGAGCACATTCTTAAACCAATAGTCATACCTCTTAACGAATTCATCATAAAATTTGCTAAGATTGTCATATCTGTTATAGAACACAAGCGGCTCTATTCTGGCTTTCTTGATAAGCTCTGTCACCAGCATTGATGCAAAGCCTTTTTTCTTAATCAGACTTTCTGCTGCCTTGATAATGTCTGCCTGTATATCGACGTTTGTCCTTCTGTATCTTTTGGGTTTATTTTCTTCTTCTGCCATCTAAAAAGGAATTGATTTTCTGATTTCCAAAAGAGCAGTCACTAATTGCTCTAACTGTTCTATCTCGTGAGAAGCCAATACACTAACTCTAAGCCGTGCTTCTTTGGTTCTTACCGCAGGATATGTGATACCGCTTACAAAGATACATCTTTTTTGTAATTCACGTGCTATTTCATATACTTTTCTATTGTCTCTCACCATAATAGGAAATATGGCTGATACCGAGCAGCCTATATCAAAGCCTTCCTCTGTTAGTCGTTTGCGCAGATAATTGACATTAGCCCACAACTTCTTGCGAATCTCTGGTTGTGTCTGTATGAGTTCCAGTGCCTTCAGTGAAGATGCTGCAACCTGTGGAGTCATTGCTGCGGAAAAGACATTACTGTCAGCATAATATCTCAGATACTGAATCAGTTTTTCTGACGCGGCAACGAAACCGCCGACACAACCGAAAGATTTACTGAAAGTACCTGTAATAATATCAACCTGCCCTAGACAATTATAATATTCGGCAGTTCCCCTGCCGCTTTCTCCCATAACACCAATGCCGTGAGCATCATCCATCATAAGAAGACAATTGTGTTTCTTGCAGACTGCAATATACTCTGGAAGTTTTGATAAATCTCCATTTTGGGAATAGACCCCATCAATGATGACCAATCGAGTCTGATATTTTCCCGTTTCCCGTTCAAGGATCATGTCAAGATAGTCAATGTCGTTGTGTCCTATATGCTTTACATTGGTTCCTATTAAACCACTTGTGGCACTGGTATGGATATACGAATCAATGTAGGCTATGTCATTTTTTCCCAATATAGCACGAAGCAGACCTGCGTTGGCACCAAAACCTGATGAAAATAGAATGGCATCTCCTTGTCCTACAAACTTTGCAATGCCTTGTTCCAACTGCTGATGGATGTCTAAATAGCCTCCTATGGCTTGAGCGGCACTTGCCCCTGTACCGTATTTCAGGACGGCATTTATACCAGCCTCCTTGGTCTCAGTCCTTTGCGACATACCAAGGTAATCATTAGAAATGTATGCGGAAACCTCACCGTCATAGCCCTCGATCTGCATCTTGGATCCAACTCCTGTTCTTGCCATGACCCAATAGCTCTTGCAGCCGAACTGATCCATCTGGTCTATATAACTTTGGAAGTTTTGGCTACGTTCAATGACATTCTCGTTAGGAGAAATTTCAAAATCTTTTAATGAAATTAATTTTGTATCCATATAGACAATAAATAATGTGTAAATAGTAAACGATACTACAAATATACCGCAAATACTCATAAAATACAATTTTTTTTAAAAAAAATACTGATTTTTCTTGTTATAAACAATATAAATATGTATATTTGCAAAATATAATTAGAATAAAAAATGAATTGATCAAATGGTTCTATTGTATAGAAAAAATAAAAACTTGTTGTTTCGGTTAACAGACTCGGCGAATCAATGAGAATGTATAATATTCGAGTCTATCTAAAAATTAATAGTATGGAAGTATTCAAAAAACAATCCGAAAACTTATGTTTGCAACCCGAAGATTTGCGTGCAATTCGTGGTGGAAGTGCAGAAAATTTAACAAGTAATAACCATGAAAGTGAAGCAAGTTTTCCATGCACAGTAAGAGAGACAGATGGTTCAACACGCACAAAGCAAGTTTCTTCCGTTCAAGAATGCTTAGAGTTTGCAGGAATGTGTTAATGACAAGGTAACGAAAACTGGTCAGTACTAAATTTTGACCAGTCTTCGTGTTTTTTTCAATTTATACATTTTATGAAAAAAATATTTATAGTCCTTTTGTTATTTTTTTTCTCACTTGAATTTGTCAAAGGTCAGACCTCTAAACTTGGATATGAGGTCTCGGACTCTGCAGGGGTCCTTGAACTTGTAAAATGGGAAAGAAAAGATAGTATAGTGGATTTAACTAAAGAAGATAATTTAAAACAGGTTAAGGCTATAGGAAATTGCTGTTTTGTTTTTAACGATTACATTAAAACGGTCATACTTCCCGAAGGGGTGGAAATAATCAAAGGAAGAGCTTTTGATACTTGTAAAAATCTACATCATATATATCTGCCAAATTCTCTGAGAATTATTGGACAAAATTCTTTTAATATGTGCGAAAATTTACGTTTAGACTCACTGCCCCCAAATCTTAAAAGGATAGAATATGGGGCATTTTGGGATTGTTGCAGGATTACAATTTCAAAAATACCAAATACTGTTACTTATATAGGGGGTAAGGCATTCACATTGTGTGAAAGCATACAGGAATTGGTATTGCCCGATTCTATCATAGAAATAAAAGAACGCACTTTTGCAGGTTGTAAAGGATTAAAAAAAATAAAACTTCCCAATTCTCTGCAAACTATAGAGAAATATGCTTTTGCACGTTGTTTAAGTTTGGATGAGATTTCCTTACCTGCATCTATTCAAAAGATAGGGATACAAGCTTTTATTGGTTGCACTTCATTAAGATTAGTTATCCTACCCCCAAAGGTGGAAATAGAAAATAATGCCTTTGACTTGTGCAAGAATGTTGTAATAAAAGAAATTCAAAAGTGACATTAATAGCTTATATTCTTAGACTACTGAAAGTACCCTTTACAAATAAGAATTTGAGAGGAATTTTTTGGACTCACCCTGATAGGGACAATCTATTAGGGTATGCAAGGATATTATCTTATTATGGGATTAAAATAAATGCAAAAAAAATCGATAGTTTAGATTCTATAGACAAACAAGAACTTCCATACCTTTCATATTTAACTGACTATAAGTTCGTTTTAATTGAAAATTTTACATACTCAGATGTATTAATTCATGATGGTTTTCGTAAAAAGAGGCTATCGCGAACAAAGTTTATAAATCAATGGAACGGAGTTGTATTACAACTAAAAAAAACAGAAACAGCAATTGAGCCTTTTTATCAAAAAAACAGGAAACGTGCATTTGAGAAAGTCGTACTATTTTTTGTTTTCTTTATTTTAACTTTAATTTTAGTAGCAGCGCAACATTCAGTTATCTTTTCAATAAAAACGTTAATAAATATTGGAGTAAATATCATAGCATGCCATGCGTCTATTACACTCTTCAATAAGTCTTTTATTCCATTTGAGAAACCTAATATCTGTTCTATCTTAAATATATTTCAATGTAACTTACCGAAAAAGAATATATTTAAGATAGACTTATCAGATATAGGAATCTCATATTTTGGAACAGCTATAGTCGTATCACTGCTCTTTCCTACTTTATATCCAGAACTTTCTGTATATTATATTTTAGCAATACCTTTTAGTTTATGGAGCATTTTTTATCAGTGGATATGGATAAAAAAAATATGCCCTTATTGTACAATTATTCAAATATTAGTCTTATTTCTTGCTCTTTATAATTTAGAGTTTACTTTTGGAGGATGTATAAGATTCATAGATGTTATAGCGATAGCGGTTATTTTTATGTTCTTATTGCTTCTAATAGAAACATTATATAGACCATATTATGAAAATATTGTTGCCCTCTTTGAGAACACATATAATTTAAATGTCTGTAAAACAAAATTAATAAAGCAAAAGTTAAATGATAAGCGACAAGGACCTATCTATGACGAAGCTCCTCATAATATTGAACTTGGAATGGAATGTGCCAGTAACAACTTAACCATAGTTATCAATCTACATTGTCACTCTTGTGGAGTTGAATTCATTAAATCTTATAATTTATTAAAACTTAGCCGAACTGTTAAAACGAAATTTGTGGTAGCTTGCTGGTCAAAAGAGCAAAAATATGATTTTAGTATTTTATTATCACTTCATACTCCTACTCTTCCTATTGATAAACTTATTTTTGATTGGTTTTATTTTGGAAGAGAAAAGTTTATAAAACATTATTGCAAAAAAAATAAGAGCAAAGATAGCACAAAAAATTATATAATATTATCACATTATAAATGGTTTAAAAATAATCATATAGGAGAAACTCCTACATATATCCTAAATGGAGAAAAACTTCCATCAGGAATAACGATATTAGATATTATTAATGCATGTTAGTTATGAAACAGAATTATTTAGTCCTCTTTTTACTCATTCCTTTACAAGTTTTCGCTCAGAAAACAAATAATAATTATGAATGTATTTACGAATACACTGTAAAAACAGCGAATGCCGAAACAGAAACTTTTACAACGATATTGCAGTTTGATGCTATTCACGCTAAGTTTGTCGACTATGCTACTTTTCAGTTAGACTCTTTGATGCAGACAGGACAAGCAACCGAAGAGCAGGTAAAGAAAGCAGAAGAGCGCGTGGTGAAAACAGCCTACTACTTTGACCAAACTACCTTTGTAAATGTAGCAGACAAAACAATCTCCGTGTATAGTGTTATCCCTCCAAGTCTTTATTATTATCAAGAGGGGGTGAACGGTATTTCATGGCAACTTACCGAAGAGATCGATACTATATGCGGCTATCTATGT
This sequence comes from Prevotella disiens, assembly GCF_900454955.1. NCBI lineage: Bacteria > Pseudomonadati > Bacteroidota > Bacteroidia > Bacteroidales > Prevotellaceae > Prevotella > Prevotella disiens. Next base: position 1,428,980 of record NZ_UGTL01000001.1, read on the forward strand.
AATAAAGCGGTAGGAGAGTATGGCGGACGTACTTGGAATGTCTGGTTCTCATCAGAAATTCCATCCCAATTCGGACCTTGGAAGTTTGGTGGATTGCCTGGACTGATAATGTATGCTTGTGATACCGAGAATATCCACCGCTTTAAAGCTATTACGTTTAGACAAGGTACTACGCCAATCACTGCGCCTAAAATATCTAATAGCATTACTACCAGCCGTGAAAAATTTATCAAGGCAAAAAATCACTTTGAAGAAAACCCGATAGCCAACATCCCTACTGAGAGCATTACGGACATGAGAGTGGAAAAAGGCGACGGTGGAAGCAACTCTGTTTTTATCAATGGGGTACAAGTACGCCTACGGACAAATGGCTATGTGCCTTTAGAGATTAAATAATGATGAAAAGATTACTCCTTTATATTCTCTGTCTTTTCGTTTGGATGCAAGCACAAGCTCAAAAAAACTATACGTTGACTGGAATTGTGTCGGACTCTAATGGTATGCCAATAAGCAATGCCAATGTGCAGATTTTAGAAAATAACAAGCCCATTGCCTATAGCTTTACCAATGAGAAGGGAAGCTATGCTTTAAGCTACAATAGTTCTAAAACGCAGGTGCTACTTTCTATCGGCCATATCTCGTTTGAGAAAACCAAGCTAGTAATAGATAGTAAAGAAACAAAAAAGAACATTACTTTACTTGAAAAAAAGACGCAGTTAAGGGAAGTTGTTGTAAAGGCTCCACAAATAATTCAGCGCGGCGATACACTTTCCTATCGGTTGAGTTCTTTCGCAGGGAAGGGCGATTACACGCTTAGAGATGCAATGAAGCGATTGCCCGGTATAGAAGTAACTAGTTCGGGAAGTATAAAATATCTAGGAAAGGATATCTCCAATTTTTACATTGAGGGAATGGATCTTCTTGGTGGACAATATAATGTAGCCACAAACAATATCCCAGCAGACTACGTTACATCTGTGCAGGTGTTGAATAATCATAAAGATGCCAAAATGGACAAAGACGTGCTATCTGATGATGTGGCAATAAATATAAAACTTTCAAAGCACGCCAAGTTTAAACCAGTCGGGACATATGAAGCCATTGGAGGTTTAGGCAGTAATGGAGGACTTTACCAAACTAATGGAGCTGGTATGCTCTTCAAATCGCGTATGCAACTTTTGGGAACATTTAAGATAGGGAACATAAGGGAGTTTGCTACCGATGAAAATATCAATCATTTTCTAAACGACCAGTTAGAATCTTTCGGTGTAAAACTATTGGGCAACTTATCTTCTTCTAGTGCACCACTCAAAAGAGAAAGGTATATCCATCCCAAAGATTATTCCGTTAGTTTCAATCTACTCAACAAACTGTCGGAAAACAAGTCGTTAAGAACAAATGTAGGCTATGCTTATTCCCAATGCAACTATGCTTACAATCATAAGATGTTTTTTGGTAATGGTTTGGACGAATTAGTGCAAGATTATCAATACCAACCTGCCTTCACACTTCACAAGCCTACCCTGACTATCGAATACAAGGACAATAGCGATAAAAGATATATCACCAATCGGTTTTCATCAGTGGCTTTGTTCGTAAAATCGGAATTGCCAACAGTTGAAAACAATAGCAATTCGGTCTTTCAAAATGAGAAATATCACGATTTAGGGTTTTCCAACAATCTTTCCATACGTTGGAAAACAAATAAGTTTCGCTGGAGTCTTTCTTCTCTTCTCAATTATACTACTATGCCTAATGGCACTATTCGTGTTTCAGACGTAGGAGTAGCCTCTTTTCTGCAAAGTGCAGACAGCAAACAGTTTACGAATCAGGAAACTATTTCTGCCACTTATGAAAGAAGAGCCTCACGATTTTATTTTCCTCTTTCATTCCAATATCGTAGCGATAGGGTTAATTCAGCTTTGATAACTGATGACTATTCAGGCTTTAACCTCGTGAAGGGAAATGAATTAGATTTTTCATTCTCTCCACAATATGAATATACCCACCCACAACGGAAATATAATTTCAAAGCAAGCGTATCATTGGCTACAACAAGAATCGATTTTGAAAACGAAGGAACAACTCCATTAAAGAAGCAGAAATGGAGCTTTGTAATTAATCCTTCATTTTATTTTCTATACAATGTTACACCAAGAGCTACGATAAGGCTTCAAGGGGCTTTTGCAAACAAGATAGGTGATTTGGCTGATTTTATAACAGCACCGATACAAACCAGTCTGAACTATCAAAGGTACAGTTTAGGGATCTTGAGTGAGAATAGGAGTGTTACGCTCAATGCTATTTACGATTTAAAATATCCAATAGAAATGTTTTTTTTTAATTTTGGTATAGGCTACACACATCAGCATAACAATTTATTGTCGGCGCAGAATGTGTCGCAAACATTGATTAAGGAATGTCCGGTACTAAGTCCTAACAGCACTGACAATATTAATACCTATTTCAATATTACAAAACAGGTAAAAGCTATCAACACCAAGTTTTCGCTGTACGGAATTTATATGCACAGCAAAAGCTTGATGATGCAAAACAGTATGATTTACAGCTATTCGTGGAACAGTCTAAATGTTGCTCCATCTGTTTCATTCAAACCTGTTTCTTTTATGGAGTTATATTATACTTATAGCTTTTCAAAGAACTTTACAAAGGTACAAAACGTGTCAAAATCTTTCTTGTCGCAAACACATGATATCAACTTGGTATTACAGCCTGTAAAAAATCTGCAATTCAAGGCAATGGCAGATATTTCAACAAAGGAAATGTATCAACCCAAGTTTAACGGGCATAATTATTTTTCATAAATTTTCAGTGTGTTTTGAGGGTTTCAGGTTTGCTAAGTACTTAATAATCAGCCGTAGCGTTTTCTGAATACGGAGTAAATCTGATTTGTAGGACACCAGCATATCAATTTTTTTTTGTTACTTTGCACCTATGCACGCAAATGTACAGACACGTTTTAATCCGGCAACTGGTGAAAAGGCTCTTTATTATAGACTAAAAGAGTCATATCGTGACGTGGCTGGACACGTACATTCGCTCATTCTGCTCAATATTGGTTTTGAACCTTCTCTCACAGCCTTGCAGGTGAGAAGGATTGCTTTTGCACTTACAGAGCGTTTTAAGAACAGAGGAACTAATTCTTTATTTGGCAAGCATTTGGAGGGACTTACTGAACTGGAACAGGCTAAGGCGGATGAGTGGTGGCAGCGGATGAAAGAGGAAGGTGGAATTGATAGATTCGATAAGAAGGAACAGAAAGCAAGAAAGGAGTCTGAACGTTATATCGATCTTGCTACGGCAGAACATACTGACGCAAGGAATGTTGGTGCAGAATGGCTCTGTAAGCAGACCATTGATAAGCTGGGACTGGAAGAGTTCCTGCGTGACCAAGGATGGAGCAACCATTCTATCCACACCGCACTCTCTGCGCTCATCATCCGGACTGTGTATGCCGTGTCTGAACGTTCCTCGTATTATTATCTCAGGGATAATTCGGCTGCCGCCGAACTTTACACTAGTTCGCAAGACTGGACTCCGGGTATCAATGCCCTGTACAAGGTAACGGACAAACTCTATGAACTCAAAGAGAAGATAGAATGTCACTTGTGCAATGTAACAGATAACCTTTTTAATATAGATAACAAGCTGATGCTCTTTGACTTGACAAATTTCTACTTTGAGGGTAGTAAGCGTGAAAGCAAGAAGGCACAGTTTGGTAGGTCAAAAGAGAAGCGATCAGATTGTAAACTTCTCGTCCTGGCCCTGTGTATCAATAAGGAGGGCTTCATACGCTATTCTTCTATCCTGGAAGGTAATACGGCTGACCCTAAATCACTGCCTGATATGATAGATACGCTGGCAGACAAGAATCCTGTACAAAAAGAAAAATCGCTTATTGTGATGGATGCAGGTATTGCAACCGGAGAGAATCTAAATCTTATTAAGGCAAAGGGTTACAACTATCTCTGCGTATCTCGCACCAAGCTGAAAGATTACACGCTCAGTGAGGACCATAAGAGCGTGATGGTAAAAGACGCCCGAAAGCAAACAATAACGCTCAACAAGGTACACACCGAAGGTGAGGACTACTATCTTGAGATAACCTCTCCATCTAAGGCTATGACCGAATCGTCAATGAACAAACTTTGGCGTGAAAGGTTTGAGACAGAGCTGAAGAAGATAAATGATGGTATTGCAAAGAAAGGTGGAACGAAACTCTACGAGAAGGTTGTAGAGCGTACGGGACGAGCCATACAGAAATATCCTTCTATCGCAAGATACTATGCGATAGACTACATTAGAAACGAAGAAAAACCAAAGGAAATGCTACGTGTAGACTGGAAGCTCAAAGACCTCTCAGCCATCGAGTCCGGACACGGCGTATACTTCCTACGGACCAATGTAGAAACACTCGACGAGCGTACCACATGGGACTATTACAACCTCATACGGGAAATCGAATGTACCAACAGGCAGTTGAAGACCGACCTGAACCTCCGTCCTATATATCATCAGACCGATGACCGGAGCGATGCGCATCTTTTCTTCGGTCTGCTTGCCTACTGGGTGGTAAATACCATCCGCTGCCAGTTGAAGCGAGAAGGCGAATCCTGCTATTGGACCGAAATCGTGCGGAGGATGAGCACCCAGAAACTTGTAACCACGGAAGGTAGGAACCCGTTAGGAGACATCGTACAGATGCGACAATGCAGCAATCCCTCAAAGCAGGCAACTGCTATATACGATAAATTAAAACTGAAATATGCACCATTCAGAAAAATAAAAATTTGTAGGACACAGAGTCCATAGCCAAAACTGAAAAAGTATAATAATAGCAAGATTCTACGATGATAGGTGTTAAACTTGGGTCAAGATCTTACCAAGACTATGGCTATCTTCGATGCAGGGGTCAGTTACAGACACAAAGCATTTCGTTTCAGTATTGATATGAGAAATATTTTCAATCAACAGTATTATAGTTACACCATTTTTAACATGATGAATACCTACGCTTACAGTTATCACATGAGAGGAAGAGAGTTGCTTTTTACTATTTCATTAACAAAATAAGAATGGCAGGTTTTGTTTTTATAAAGCAACATGACGCTATGCAATGTGGAGCAGCATGCTTAGTAATGTTATGCCATTTCTATGGCAAAAAATATTCTCTACAACAAATATCAAAGAGCTTAGAAAGTTCAAAAGGTGGAGTTTCTATGTATGATATTAGTGAACTAGCAAAAAAAATAGGATTAAAATGTAATGGGAAAATAGTATCTCTTGATATTCTAAAGACTTATAAAAATCCCTGTATCCTACACTGGGATCAGAATCATTTTGTCATCTTATGTAAATATAAAAAAAGAGGGGTTGTTGTTGCAGATCCAGGGAAAGGAATACTCGAGTACGATATAGATAGTTTTAAGCGACATTGGGCAAGTACAGAAAACAATGGTATTCCTTGCGGAGTTATACTATCTGTTGAACCTACTCCCACCTTTTATAATTATAACATGGTACAAGAAGGGGATTCAAAGAATCTGAAATTCTTATATAAGTATATTGGAAAATATAAATATTATTTTCTTCAGCTAATCATTAGTCTTTTAATAGGTTCGCTTTTACAGTTAATCTTTCCGTTTCTTACTCAATCTATTGTAGATATGGGAATTGGAGGGAAAGATATAAATTTTATCTGGCTTGTTCTATTAGCAGAACTTATGCTATTGTTCAGTCGAACAACTAATGAATTTATTCGTTCCAAGATACTTCTGCATATTTCAACCCGTATCAATATTTCATTAGTTTCTGATTTTTTTATAAAATTGATGAAATTACCAATGAAGTTCTTTGATACTAAGCAAATGGGTGATATCTTGCAACGTATCGAAGACCATAGGAGAGTAGAACAATTTCTTACATCAAGTAGCCTGAGCCTACTTTTTTCATTCTTTACCTTCTTAGTGTTTGGGGGAATTTTGGCTGTTTATAACCTCGGTATCTTTGCCGTCTTCCTCATCGGCACAATCCTATATGCAGGTTGGATTATCCTTTTCCTCAAAAAGCGCAGACAGCTCGATTACAAATACTTCGAGCAAGCAGGGCGCAACCGCAACGTCACCTACCAACTCATAGGCGGTATGCAGGAAATCAAACTGCAGGGGTGCGAACAGCGCAAACGTTGGGAATGGGAGGACGTGCAAGCCGACCTGTTCAAGGTGAACCTGCAATCCCTCAATCTGCAACAGGTACAGCAGGCGGGCAGCATCACCATCAACGAGGTGAAGAACATCCTCATTACCGTTCTTGCCGCCACTGCCGTGATACACGGAAATATGACGCTCGGTATGATGCTGGCGGTGCAGTACATCATCGGACAGCTCAACAGCCCTGTGGAACAACTTATTCAGTTTATCTACTCATGGCAAGACGTAAGCATCAGCCTTGACCGCATGAACGAAATCCACACCGAGACCAACGAGGAAAATGTCGAACGGACACGTACCGCCTATACGGACAAGACCACCAAAGGACATTCCCTCACGATAAAAGACCTATCCTTCAAATATGATATCTACAGTCCGAAAGATATTCTATCGAATATCAACCTCTCTATTCCCAACGGCAAGGTAACGGCAATCGTGGGAGCGAGTGGAAGCGGAAAGACAACGCTCGTAAAACTCCTTTTGGGATTCTATGAGCCACTGAATGGAAACATCGAGATAGGCAATGCCAATTTGAGTGAATATAACCTCGGCTGGTGGCGAAGCCAATGCGGTGCGGTGATGCAGGAGGGATATCTCTTCTCCGATACCATTGCGAGAAACATCGCCATATCTGACGATGAGCCCGACATCGAACGTATCCGTCATGCTGCCCGTGTAGCAAACATAGCCGACTATATAGAAGCCCTGCCTTTGGCTTACAACACGATGATAGGACAGGACGGACAAGGCATTAGTCAAGGGCAACGACAACGCATCCTTATTGCAAGGGTAGTTTATAAGAATCCAATGTTCGTCTTCTTGGATGAAGCGACCAATGCCCTCGATGCCAACAATGAACGAGCCATTACAGAAAACCTCTCGGAGTTCTACAAGGGAAAAACAGTTGTAGTAGTGGCACACCGCCTTTCCACTGTTCGCGATGCCGACCAAATTGTAGTTTTGGATGAAGGTAAAATTGTAGAGGTAGGTACACACGAGGAACTGACTGCTAAACGTGGTAAATATTTTGCCTTAGTAAAGAATCAATTAGAACTTGGCAACTAATATGGAAGAAGAAAAGAAACCAGAACGCAGTTACGAACTTCGTAGCGAAAAAGTTCGTAGTATCGTAGGACAGATACCCTCCTCGCTTATCCGTTATGGCATTACCGCCATCGGAATGGTGTTGCTTTGTCTTTTTGCTGTAGCCTATTTCCTACCCTATAAACAAGTATATTCGGGTACGGCTACCATACACAAAACGGCAACCACACCAGTGGACAGCACGAATATAACCATCTTGCTTAAGTTTGAGAACAAATGCCCAGACAAAGTGAAGGGACAAATAATTTGTCTGCAATCTCCATATAGAACGTTTGTAGGACAGATACAAGACCTTTCTTCCGTCCGTGACACATTGGAGCGCCAGGAAGCACTATGCCGTTTCAAGTCAGCCGACATAAAAACTGTAGAAAACCAAACGGTGGATTTCCAGATAACTCGAACATCGGGCAATCTGCTGCAAAAAATGCTTGGGGACATCTAATTCCATCGCACATTCCTTATCTCTCTCGATAGTCAATGGTTAAACTCACTGCTTTTTCTTGCAAGGCAGTGAGTTCTTTTGTCAAACCGATAAGCTCCCGCAACAAAGCCTGTATGCTTTTCTCTGCCGTATAAAGGCGCATCAGTCGTACCACCTGATTGTAGTTCACTCCAATTTTATATACTTGGGCTGTGAGTTCAGAGAGCTTGCGATAATACTCCACGGCGGACTTGTCCACCGTTATCACCTTGAACTGCTCCCCCAATAATCTTGCGCGCACGAACTCTGACTTGGACATTGAGCCTGATTTGTGATAGAGGTCTATCACTCGTATTTGGTCTTTCGGGTCTGGTAAACGGACGTGCCAATCGTCCCACTTGTCGGGCATATCACCATACTTTTTCGCTACTCTTTTCCTTGATTTATCGCTTGCCATATTCTCTTGTTTTTATTTCTCTAATCACGACTTCGGAGTGATTTTATTCCCCATTTGGGGCAAGGGTCTTTGTGGGACAAACGGCAGTTTGTGTCACAAAGACACACCTTGCCTGTATAAAGAAAGAGACAGTTTGTTATGTTCCATAAAGTAACCTTTCTGGGGTGCTTTTAATAGACGAGAGTTCAAAGTTCAAGAAGTAAATCAAGAGATAAGTTTAGACTAATTTCTTGACTTACTGACTTAATGAACTGACATATTTTTGACTAAAGTTAATTTTGACTTAGGTCGAAACTAATTTCTTGACCAAAGTCACAATTGACCATTTGACTTAAGTCGCGACTGATTTCTTAACTTAACTCATAACTTACCTGTTTGCGGTATTGGATTATAATGCCTTTCAAGCATTGTCTGTATGTCGCTCTGCTTGTATAGTATCTTCCCTCCGATTTTGTAGAAAGGAAGCGTTCCTAAGTTTCTGTACTCTTGGAGCGTGCGTGTGCTGAGCCGTAATTGGCTGCAAACCTCCTCGCCTGTTAGGTAAACCTCTCCGCCTAACATTGGACGGGCTGTAGAACAATAACGCTTCAGTTTCTTCAATATTCCCTCCATCAACTGTGCAAACATCTGCATTTGAGGGTCTTGCTGTGTAATGATTTCTTTCTCTTCCATAGTTCATTCTGTGTTTGATTTCATTAATTGTTTGCATTCAGTAACTCTGCGATGTCGCTCTCCTTATAATAGCATTTATGCCCAATGATGGAGAAGGGGATTTTACCCGTATCGCGATAGGATTGCAGGGTGCGTTTGCTGATGCCGAGCCTGCGGCATACGGCTTCATTGTCGAGCCATTCGTCCGTTTCGGGCGGATTGCCGATAAGCTGTTCAATACTGTGGATAAAGTCTGCAAATTCGGAGCAGTGCCGCTCCCACGCTTTGCGGTCGATGATAATGAGTTTCATTGCCTTGATTTTGTTTTGATTACTTTATTGTTACTCGGCAAACAAACTGTTATGCAGTCCATTGCCGTACTTATCGAGTGCAAAAGTAAACCCTCGGAAGCACCGCTGCAAGAAATGAGGAAAAGCAGGGAAATAGAAAGAAAACAAGAGAAAAGACCAAAGGAGATCCATTTGTGTTATTGCGGTAATGAGATGAGGTGCCGGCTCTTTCCTTTTATTATTTTGTTGTTTTATCGATAATTCGATAGTTCGACAAATCGATATGTCGAAGTGTCGATAGATAGTTTTATCGATAGATTATTTTGACGATATATAGTTTTGACAACAGATAGTCATGACAACAGATAGTCATGACAATAAATTGTACAAACAACAGATAGTCCGTATTATCGTCAGTCCTATCTATTGTTGGCTGTTACGCCTTGCGTCCAAAGAGCCTGAGTATGCCGTATTCTTGTCGTGCCTATACTCTCTTACGGCAGCCCTTCCCTGCAAGGTTGGGAGAGATGAATACGACCGCACGGATATTGGGAATTGCCATACAGCCATAAAAAAAGGAAAATCCTGCGGTGGAGATTCTTCTCTCCATCCGCAGGACTCGACCTTGTCAGGGCAGATAGGCTGCCGTTATACCTTTGCACGATAAGAAACGGCTTCAGGGGCTTTGCATAAGTATGGCTTACGAAGTGTACGAAGAAAAATGTTGGGGTTATCCACCTGTCTGACCGATTATTGGCAGATGATTGCTCTCGATGAGCAGCACTATCGTGCCTGTGAGTTCGGTGTAAAGACGGCCGTATTGCTCGTCAGAAGCAAATGTGTCCGTCAAACCGAACTTGTCGAATGTGGCTTGAATAGCCTTGTTCGACAGCAGTATAGGTACGAGTTTCTCTGGAAGAGGTGCAGGCAGTTCCTTTTCAAACTCGTTTTCCAATACAGATACAAGCGTGTCATACTTGGAAAAATGCAAGCCATAATACAAAACCTCGTTTGCCATGCTTTCCGCTTCGGGGTGCGTGAAACCTTGCGCCACGGCATCGCAGTAAACTGTGAGAGCCATATCTGCCTTTGCAGTGATAAACTCCGTATCTTGCAATCTCTCGGGGTGATGCTCACTCATGTAACTTCTTAATTTCAATCGAAAGTAGGAAAGTTCCTGTTTGTTGTTCTCTTTCATAATCGTTTGGTTTTCAATCGTGAATAATAAATGTTTGGTAATTACTTCCTTTTTATGCTTGTTGCAATGGAACGTTCTGCCGTGCTATCGACTCACAATAACCCTCAAATACAGTATGCTCCCTGTCTGTGAGTGCAGTCATATCCTCCTGTATCTTGTGGTCGGTTATCTTTCCATAAATCTGTGTCGTACCGATATTACTGTGTCCGAGCATCTTGCTGAGTGTTTCCATTGATATGCCGTTGGAAAGGCATATCGTGGTAGAGAATGTGTGGCGAGCCATGTGAAAGGTCAAGCCTTTCTCTATTCGGCATATCTGACCGATGTTCACACAAGCTAAAGATGCCTTCCTAATTGTGAGATTGGGGAATATCAAGTCGTCCGCTTTCTTGTCCTTTATATAGAGCGAAAGGATTTGTTTGGCAATGGGCAGAAGTGGGATAATCGCTTCCACATTGGTTTTCTGCCTTTTGATTCGGATTTCCTCCGTGCCGTCTGCATTACGGATGATATGCTTTAGCCTGAGCCGTTGCATATCCACACGAGCCAGACCAGTAAAGGCGCAGAAAAGAAAGAGTTGCCTTGCCCGTTCGAACTGCTTGTCAATTATGGGTGTTTGCAGTATCCGCTGTAGTTCTTCCGTTGTGAGATAACGCCTTGTGCGGTGTGGCTGTTCTGCCTTGTAGTCCGCAAAAGGGTCGATGCGGATATACTTCTTCTGCTGGCCGATGCCGATGAGTTTCCTAAGGAAGATGACCGCTACCTGAATAGTGGCAAGAGAAAGATTGCGCTCTGATTTAAGGTAGAAGTCCAGCCCCTCGATAAAACCATAGTCAAGCGATGAGTAGCGGATATCCTCCAGCCCTAAGCGTTCACGCAAATAAGCCTCAATGAGTTGTGTGGCATAGATGTAGTTGGCAAAGGTCGGCTTGGCTACCGTTATTCCTACGCAAGGACACTTTTCCTCTATGAAAAGTCGTGCTTCCTCCATAAGAAAACCTTTGGGCTTGTCCTCTTTCATAAGTTCACGTTTCAACAGTTCGGCGGTGATATAGCCACGCTGCCATACCAATTCTTGATACTTTGCTTTGGCTTGTTCCTCTTTGGTTTGCAAATAGCGGTTGATTTCCTTTATCTCTTCGCCCGTTCCCTTGCATCTTCCCTTACGACTATCCCAAAGTTCAGGAGCGATTTCCTTTCTCGTGCTGTATTGCACTTGCTCTCCGTCTATAGTGATGCGCCCCATAATCGGGCATTTGCCGTTCTTTTTCTCTTTGGAGCGGTTGATATAAAAGAGTGTCTTGAATGTACTTCGTGCCATAATTTCAAAGTTTTAAGGTGAATGTATCTTGTATTCGCTGCTGTATCGCTTGCATATCCCGATGGATTCTTTCGGAGGAAACCGCTGCATATACCTGTGTCGTTCTCAGGTTGGTGTGTCCGAGCATACGGCTTACCGTTTCAATAGGTACACCTGCAGAGAGTGTGATAAGCGATGCAAAGGTGTGTCTTGCCATGTGAAAGGTCAGCGGAGTTTCCATGCCGATGTTTCGCTGTATATAGTGCATGCCATTGAGGATAACGTCGGTGGTCGGCACGTCAAAGACAAAGCCTGCCCTTATCCCTCTATAACGATTCATGATAGTCAGCGCAGGGGGAAGCACCTGTACCCGATACGGGGTCTTGGTCTTTATGCGTCTGCCCTTGATGCAGAGTTTGCCTTCTTCAGTGACGATATTCTCCTCCCGAAGATTACGGACATCTGAGATTGCCAGACCTGTGAAGCAGGAAAAGACAAAGAGATCACGGACAATGCGGTAGTTCTCCCACTCAATCTCCAAGTCGATGATGTGCTCAAGTTCTTCCTGCGTAATGCTTCTCGGTTCGCCCTTTGGTCGCTCGTAACTGTAGCCCAAGAATGGATAGAAGTCCAGCACACCTTTCTTCAGCGCCATGCGGACGATGGTCTGCAAGGTGGACAAGGCACTCGATATGCTGCTGCGCTTCAGTTTGCGGCCAATAGTGAGATAATACTCGAAACCCTCGATAAATGCTTTGTCCAGCTGTGAGAGTGGGATGTCGCTTACCTTGTGCTTCTTCTGCACATACTCACGGAGCAAGGATAGCTGATAGGTACGGAGTTTGAACGTCTTCAAGGCTCGGTCGATGCCTATACGCTCCTTTGTCTGTGTAAGATACTCCCCGAAACTCTCCAAGAGCAGAGCTTGGCGGTGGATTTGCCCCTGATAGGCATCCTTCACGTCTGTGGCTGTAAAGGATTCTTCTCTTTCACAGAGTTCGTGAAAGCGTGTGTGGATAAGTGCGGTGCATTCACCAAGTTTCTGATTGACGGACACCGCCATTGCGCTCTTGCCGATGAGCCTTTGCTTGCGGCTGTCCCAAAGAGCGAGCGGAGTCTTACACTTGGTGGAGAAGCCCGAATGGGTTCTGCCTACAGAGATGCGCCCAATGACAGGCACAAGTCCTTTCTTGTCGGTTCGTTTCGCCTGAACGAAGAACGATACTTTGAGTTTGTTTTCTTTCATTTTTCTGTCGTTTTTTCTAAATTTCCTTTGCTTGCAAAGGTACAGATGAACAAGTATTCTTGATCGATGCAGAAAAATGAAAGATGAAGAATAAAAACCTATGACACAGTTGTTTACCTTCAATTCGTAACCCCTTTTTGCTTTTTCACGGGTGGGTTACGATTTGGTAACGGAACTCCTGCCGTTTGATGCTTCCTTTCGCCTAACTCGATAATAGCATAAAAATGCTAAATGATGATATTTCAAATAGTTACATTCCTTGCGTTTCCCCCTATTTCCCTTCATTCTTAATGACTGATTATGCAACGAAGAAGACAAACGACTTCACGTGTTTTTCTTATTATTGTTTGTGCAATTGCTGTCATCGTGTTGTTTGCTGTTCAATGGTTATATACCCATTAACCTTGACTCCAACCTCAAAGAAAGACTATCAATCGCTTATTATTACCGAATGGTGCGAGCCATCAAAGGCTAATTGCATCAACTTATTAGTTGGTTGCATTTTGTTCGATAATCTTAAAGCGACATGCCCCATTGTATTACGGAAATTGATTTCAACTACAGGCTGCAAAGCGTAACTTTGTGGCGAGGTCTTGTTGGCTACTATCATCATATCGACTCCCAAAGGACCAATATATTGGTGCGCACAGATATTTGAAAGATGCCATAACAGAGTAGCTTGAACCTTTTCTAAGAGTTTTGAATCAATGTATTTAGATAATAAGCGGAGCTTTTCGGTTTCGCTCTCTATTATACTACCTGAATAAACACCATGATTGGAAGAAAAAACAGATAAACCTTCATAAACAACTCTGTCAGGAAAAGCACAAAATTCCATTGCAAAATCTTGAATTTTATCATAATAAGGTTCGTAAACTATCCCTTCTTGTTGGTTTATCACATTTCTTGCCCAATTTAAATGCACTTTGGAAATTTCACTATCAACAAATCGTAATCCACGACCGCTACTACTCCAAGGGGCTTTTATTACACCTTTATCATATTGTTGCGCTATCTTTTTTAAATCTTCAAGATTAGATAAATAATAAGAAGAGCCTATTATGCTTTCGTTTTCAATAGCTTTTTTGATGTAAAATAGGCTCTTTACTGCAATTTTCCGATTGCTCAATCGACGAATATCTTTTAGCATTGAGGTAGAAGGCAACAAGTCTGCTCGAAAACCAATTTGCTTTAATTGTTTGACTATCGTTTTATCCCACCCCCAAGGAGAAATTTCAGTAATAGAATCTAAACAATTTTGAATCTCTGAACGAGTTATAAAATTTATATTTTCAACCTTGAAGGGCAGCTTTTTGCACAAGTTTTCAGCCTTAACAACATCGTCTACCATAATGAAATCACCCTCTTTAGCCCATATAGACGGAATATAGCTAAGGTCAGATTTTATTTGCAATGCAGCCTTTGTCGGCGTATAGTTTTCACTATTTTGCGCCAATGCCATATCATGTTCTGGGTTAAAAATATGCAGTTTCATCATCATTGTGTTTGAATCAGCTGCAAAGTTACGGGAAAGATACTATAACGCAAAATAAAAATATTAGTAAAAAAATATATTTTTGCAATGTAGAGTTTGCAAATTAGAGAAATAAACATTATCTTTGCATGTGAGATTTGTCAAGTGGCATAGGTTCTAAAATTATGAAATGCCTTTGGCATCATCTTTAGATGAAATAATTAAACAAAGCAATGGACGCATTTTTCCGTACTCACACCTACCTTGTGGAGCATAACCATGCACCAATTCGTCGCATGCTCATGGACGAAATCAATTGGAACGACAGAATGATTGGTATCAAAGGGACACGTGGCGTTGGAAAAACAACCTTTCTTTTACAATATGCTAAAGAAAATTTCGATGCTCGCGACCGTCAATGCCTTTATATTAATATGAATAACTTCTACTTTCAAGGTAGAGGTATCGCTGATTTTGCAGGTGATTTTTATAGAGCTGGTGGCAAGGTTTTGCTGATAGACCAAGTGTTTAAACAACCAGAGTGGAGCAGCGAGTTGCGCAAATGTTACGACCAATACCCTGAACTCAAGATTGTGTTTACAGGGTCGAGCGTAATGCGGTTGAAAGAGGAAAATCCAGAGCTCAATGGCATTGTAAAGAGCTATAACCTTAGCGGGTTTTCGTTCAGAGAATTTCTCAATTACATGACAGGCAATAACTTCAAGCCATATACATTTGAAGAAATTCTGAAACATCACGAAGAAATAGCAATGGAAATCTTGCCAAAAGTTAGTCCGCTAAAATATTTTCAGAATTATATTCATCATGGTTATTATCCATTTTTCTTAGAGAATCGTAATTTTTCGGAGAATTTGTTGAAAACCATGAACATGATGACAGAGGTTGATATTCTGCTCATTAAGCAAATAGAATTGAAATATCTGACAAAGATTAAGACCTTATTTTATTTATTAGCATTAGAGGGACCAAAGTCGCCAAATATTAGCAATTTAGCAAAAGAAATAAATACGAGTCGTGCAACCGTAATGAATTACATTAAATATTTAGCCGACTCGCGACTCATTAATATTATCTATCCCACAGGACAAGACTTTCCGAAGAAACCTGCTAAGGTAATAATGAATAATTCCAACCTTATCTATGCGATATACCCTATTCAGGTGGAGCAACAAGATGTAATGGAAACATTTTTCGTGAACGCATTGATAAAAGGACACAAGATTAACGAGGGTAACAAACAGGGGAATTATATTATTGACGAAACAAAAAAGTTTAGAGTATGCGATGCTGAAAATACGAAAATGCGCTTAAATAGCGACACGTATTATGCAAGATATAATACAGAAGTAGGAAAGGATAATAAAATTCCATTATGGTTATTGGGATTTTTATATTAAACTGAGCTAAGCACACAAAAACGTAACAGAGAGTATTAAACAGGCCTATACAAAGACCAAAAACATTATAGAATCAATTAATAAAATAAAGAAAATGGCTAAAGAAAAGAAATTCATCACCTGTGATGGTAATGAAGCCGCAGCTCATGTGAGCTACATGTTTTCAGAGGTAGCAGCTATCTACCCTATTACTCCATCTTCTCCGATGGCAGAACATGTTGATACATGGTCAGCTAAAGGCAGAAAGAATTTATTTGGTCAGACTGTAACAGTTCAAGAAATGCAGTCTGAAGGTGGCGCAGCTGGCGCAATGCACGGTTCATTGCAAGCAGGTGCATTAACAACAACATTTACCGCTTCACAAGGTTTGTTGCTGATGATACCAAATATGTACAAAATCGCAGGTGAAATGTTGCCATGCGTGTTCGATGTTTCGGCACGTACTATCGCAACACACTCATTGTGTATCTTCGGCGACCATTCAGACGTAATGGCTTGTCGCCAAACTGGTTTCGCAATGTTCTGCTCTGGTTCTGTACAAGAGGTTATGGACCTTACCGCAGTGCCACACCTTGCAACTTTGAAGACAAGTATTCCTTTTGTAAACTTCTTCGATGGTTTCCGTACATCACACGAATACCAAAAAGTAGAATTAATCGATGACGAAGCAATTGCAAAACTTGTAAATCACGATGATATTAAGCGTTTCCGCGACCGTGCGCTTTCTCCAGAGCGTCCTGTAACTCGTGGTACTGCTGAAAACCCAGAAACATTCTTCACTCACCGTGAGGCTTGCAACCAATACTACGAAAATATTCCAGAAGTTGTAGAAGAATATTTGGTTAAGATTAAGGAAATTACAGGTCGTGAATACCACCTCTTCTCTTACTATGGTGCTGAAGATGCTGAAAATATCATTATCCTTATGGGTTCTGCATCGGAAGCTGCTCGTGAGGCTATTGATTACCAAATGAAGCAAGGCAAGAAAGTGGGTATGATTTCAGTACACTTGTATCGTCCTTTCTCTGTTAAACACTTGTTGGCAGCCGTTCCAAAGACTGTTAAACGCATTGCTGTTCTCGACAGAACGAAGGAACCAGGTGCTGAAGGCGAACCATTGTACCTCGATGTGAAGAGTGCTTTCTACGATGTTGAAAACAAGCCAATGATTGTTGGTGGCCGTTATGGTCTCGGTTCTTCTGACACTACACCTGCTCATATCATTTCTGTATTCAACAACCTTGAACTCGCTGAACCAAAGAACCACTTTACAGTAGGTATCGTTGATGATGTAACCTTTACATCTCTTCCTTTAATTGAGGAAATCCCAATGGGTGGCAAAGGTACTTTCGAAGCTAAATTCTATGGTTTAGGTGCTGATGGTACAGTAGGTGCTAACAAGAATTCAGTGAAAATTATCGGTGATAACACAGATAAGCACTGCCAAGCATACTTCTCTTACGACTCTAAGAAGTCAGGTGGATTCACTTGCTCACACCTCCGTTTCGGTGATAGCCCAATTCATTCTACTTATCAGGTGAATACACCAAACTTCGTTGCTTGCCACGTTCAGGCTTACTTGCGCATGTACGACGTAATTCGTGGTTTGCAAAAGAATGGTACATTCCTTTTGAATACTATTTTTGAAGGCGAAGAACTTGCTAACTTTATCCCTAACAAGATTAAGCGCTACTTCGCTCAAAACAATATAACTGTTTACTACATCAACGCAACAAAGATTGCTCAAGAAATAGGTCTTGGTAACCGTACCAACACAATTCTTCAAAGCGCCTTCTTCCGCATTACTGAGGTAATTCCTGTTGATTTGGCAGTTGAACAAATGAAGAAATTTATTGTTAAGTCATACGGCAATAAGGGACAAGATGTGGTTGATTTGAACTATGCAGCTGTAAATCGTGGTGGTGAATACAAGAAATTGGAAATCGACCCAGCATGGGCTAACCTTGCTGACGATGCAGAAGATTCAACCGATGATGCGCCAGCATACATCAAAGAAATCGTACGTCCTATCAACGCACAAGCAGGCGACTTATTAAAGGTTTCTGACTTCATCAAGTACGACATGGTTGATGGTACTATGCGAAATGGTTCGTCAGCTTTCGAAAAGCGTGGTGTTGAGGCTTTCCACCCAGAATGGACTTCTGAAAACTGTATCCAATGTAATAAGTGTGCATACGTTTGTCCTCACGCTTGTATCCGTCCATTCGTTCTTGATGACGAAGAAATCAAGGGATTCAACGATAAGACATTGGAAATGAAAGTTCCAAAGCCTATGGCTGGTATGAACTTCCGTATTCAAGTAAGCATTCTCGACTGTGTTGGTTGTGGTAACTGTGCTGACGTTTGTCCTGGTAACAAGCAAGGTAAGGCGCTCGCAATGGTTCCATTCGTTCGCGAACAAAAGCAAATTGACAATTGGAACTACTTAATCAAGAATGTTAAGACAAAGCAACACTTAGTAGACATTAAGAGCAACGTTAAGAACTCGCAGTTTGCTCAACCTTTGTTCGAGTTCTCTGGTGCTTGTGCAGGTTGTGGCGAAACTCCATACGTTAAGTTGGTTTCTCAACTTTATGGCGACCGTGAAATGATTGCAAACGCAACAGGTTGTTCTTCAATCTACTCTGCTTCTATCCCTTCTACTCCATATACAACCAACGAAGAAGGACAAGGTCCTGCATTTGACAACTCATTGTTCGAAGACTTCTGCGAATTTGGTATGGGTATGACTATCGGTAACAAGAAGATGCGTGAGCGTATCACCAAACTTTTGACCGATTCTTTGACCGAAGAACATGTATCAGCTGAATTCAAAGCAGCTGCTCAAGCATGGATTGAAAGCAAAAACGATGCAGACAAGTCAAAGGAAACAAGTGCTGTTTTGAAACCAATGATTGCTGAAGGTGCTAAGGCTGGTTGCCCTATTTGCAAGGAATTGCAAACATTAGACCACTACTTGGTAAAACGTTCACAATGGATTATTGGTGGTGATGGTGCTTCTTACGACATCGGTTACGGCGGTCTTGACCACGTTATCGCTTCAGGCGAAGATGTAAATATCCTCGTTCTCGATACTGAGGTTTACTCTAACACAGGTGGTCAAAGTTCTAAGTCTACCCCACTTGGTGCGATTGCTCAATTCGCTGCCTCTGGTAAGCGTATCCGCAAAAAAGACCTCGGCTTAATGGCAACAACATACGGTTATGTATATGTTGCTCAAATCGCAATGGGCGCAGACCAAGCTCAAACATTGAAGGCTATCCGCGAAGCTGAAGCATATCCAGGTCCATCACTCATCATTGCTTACGCACCATGTATCAACCATGGTTTGAAAGCGAAAGGTGGTATGGGTAAGAGTCAAGCAGAAGAGGCACGTGCCGTTGCGAGCGGTTACTGGCACTTGTGGCGCTACAACCCACAATTGGCAGAAGAAGGTAAGAACCCATTCACACTCGACTCTAAGGAGCCAGATTGGAGCAAGTTCCAAGACTTCTTAATGGGTGAAGTTCGTTACCTCTCAGTAAAGAAGGCTTATCCTAACGAAGCACAAGAACTCTTCAATGCAGCAGAACAAATGGCGAAACTCCGTTACCAAAGCTATGTTCGCAAGAGCAAAGAAGATTGGAGCGAATAAAGTAATTAAAAGCTAATACAGATAAAAAGGAATCTCAATGATTGAGATTCCTTTTTTCATTGAATATATCTGTCTTATCCACCAATAGACCGCTAAAACAAGAAACAATTATTGTCGGCTAATACATACAAGATTTTACCGCAGTTTTCCAACGGGGGCACTACATTTCCTCACAGAAGAACTTCAAAACATGACTGAGAAATAAAAAGACAAAAGATAAAGATCAAAACTCAAAATATGCCGTCATATTTCCCAAAATATGACGGAATATTCTGACAAAAATGACGTCATAAATAAAAGAAAAACAAAGACAACAGTCGGCAGACTTGCTCGCATGACTATTTTTAGACTCACTCAACAGAGCGAAAACGAGTAAACCATCGCATGAAAACTACTGAAAACAAGGGAAACTAAAAGGACTGACACTTCGTGAATGAAGCGGCAACCCTGATTTATGATTAAATATGGAGCGGAATACGGGAATCGAACCCGCCTCGCAGGCTTGGGAAGCCCGTGCACTACCGATATGCTAATTCCGCTTAGTGCAACTTTTAATGAAAAAAGTTCAAGTTACTGCTTTTAACAACTTCCCTTCTCCAAGAGAAGAGCCGATACCCGGACTCGAACCGGGGACCTACGCATTACGAATGCGTTGCTCTACCAACTGAGCCATATCGGCAAAAGCGAATGCAAAGATACATACAAAATTGCAAATTTGCAAATATTATTTGCGAAATAAGATGTTTCTTTGCCTATATTTCATTACAATCGTACTTTCTTTTTCTTACCAACACTCTCGTTTCCTACTCGGTCAAGCGCAGTTACAACGTATGTAAAACGCTCACTACCACCATCATACTTTAGTTTTAAAGTGGTATCATAAGTGATTGCTACGATTTTTGAAGGGTCTTCTAAATCAATATCTTCACCCTTAGCAAACCGATAAACAACATATTTATTGGCTTCATCTTGCCAAACTTTAGCCTTTGGAGCTTTCCATTTCAAAATATAACCCTCTTCTGTCCACTTTGCTTTCAATGAACGTGGCTTTTTGGGAGCTTTATCGTCAAGGAAAAGCATTTCTGGTTGAAGAGCAGGGTAACGCCAATAGGCTGTTTCAAGCACTTTTGCATAATTACCAGGATTATTAACGACCGAAGCAGCATACCAAAGAACGGCACCTTTCACATTTTCACAAGCCTCGTGCAGACGATGTTTCGCAGGCAATTGATGAGATTTCGGATTTTGAGGGTCAGCATTCTTTACTGTACGCAAAACATCTTCGCCAATATACAAAGGACGATTGCTGGCATAACGATTCCACCAAGTGATAAGTTCTTTATAATCTGCGGCACGATTGCCAATTTCCCAATAAAGTTGCGGCACACAATAGTCTATCCAACCAGTATTTACCCATTTAAGCACATCGGCATACAAGTCGTCATAATTTTGCAAACCATTGGTTTTGCTTCCAATATTAGGTGCGCTCTTCTCGTTGCGATAGATTCCAAAAGGCGATACACCAAATTTAACCCATGGTTTAACTCTATGTATGGTTTCGCTTAATTGCTTTATAAACATATTCACATTATCGCGACGCCAATCTTGAATTATCCCAAAGCTACCACCATACAAACTAAACTCCTTCAAATCAGGAATGCGTTGTCCAGCAGCTGGATAAGGATAGAAATAATCGTCTATATGGAAGCCATCAACATCGTATCGCGTCAAAATATCCTCCGCAATTTTACAAATATAATCACGATTCTCAGGTATTCCAGGATTCAATATTTTAAGCCCATCATAATCGAAAACTCGCTCAGGAGAACGCATTGCAATATGATTTGAAGCCAATTGCGTTGTCGTTTTCGTTTTGGCACGATAAGGATTTATCCATGCGTGCAACTCCATTCCTCGTTTGTGGCATTGCTCTATCATCCACTCCAAAGGGTCCCAATAAGGCATTGGAGCTGTGCCTTGTTGCCCCGTTAAGAATTTACTCCATGGCTCTAATTTGCTTGGATATAGCGCATCGCATTCGGCACGAACTTGAAATATAATCGCATTTACACCCATCTGCTGCAATTTATCTAATTGCGAAATAAGTGTTTGCTGCATCTTTTCTGTGCCAATGCCTTGAAATTGCCCATTCACACATTGTATCCATGCTCCTCTAAATTGACGTTTGTGAGGTAGATTTGCAGCAGAAACAACTGTGCTTGCATTAGTAAAAAACAACAATGCAAGCATGAAAATCTTTAGAAAACGGAATTGTCTCATCTCCTTGGTTTGTCTTATAAAAAATAATTATTATTTGCGTGATGCTTTCTTAAGATATTGTTTGTGGAAACGTCGCTCTGCCTTCAAAACATTGAATAGTTTTGTTGCAGGAATGACAAGTAACATCTTCTGGTGGTAAGCTTTTTCAACTTGTTTTATTTGAATACGCAGGTTATCACTGGTCATAATAGCTGTACGAGCCACATTATTATTTTGAGGCACACACTTTTGTTTGGCACAAACTGACGCATGTAATGCACGCTTTTTAACTTGCATTTCATCGTATATTTTGAAGAAATTATTCGCTTCTTTCTCTGTCAAATTTACCGTAGACAATATGTATTGACGTAATTCTGTCTTAAATTTATTGGGGTCAAACTTATGCTGCGCAAAAGTATTTATTGCACAACTCAAAGCTATAAATAAAATAATTATCTTTTTCATATTCAATATGTTATAAGAAAAACATTAATGATTAATTATCCGCTAAATAATTGTACATATCATCTTGGTCTATCATCATGTACTCTTCAGCCTCTTCCATTTCAGACGAATCTATTTTCTTTTGCGAAGTGGGTTGCATCATAAGTTTATTAACTTTTGTTTCAACCTTTTCAGCAGATTGATATTGCTGGAATAAATTTATGCTAGCCACACCTACAACGATAAGTCCAACAAAAGAAGCCGCAATAAGGAGCGGGCGAAAACGTCTAATAGGCTTGATATTTACTTTTTCGTGATTATTAGTGTCATCTTTAACTTCCACAATTTGAGAAATAATCTGCTCATCTAAATTGTCAAAGTAACCTTCTGGCAATTTAAAGGGCCGTTTATTTCCATATTCTGAAAGTAGTTTTTCTTCTAAGTTCATGACAAATGTACTTTATTTTATTACGATATTTATATGACGCGTCTACCAAGGATAGGTTTAATGAATTATTGATGAAGTTTGATATATTCCGTAATTTTCTTTACCGCAATATGATAAGATGCTTTCAACGCTCCTTCCGATGTTCCTAATACTTCGTGAATTTCAGGATATTTCATTTCATCATAATAGCGCATCAAAAACACCATTCGTTGCACATCAGGAAGCGTAGCAATCGCCTCTTGTAAAAGTGCTTGCCCTTCATCTCCGTCAAAATAATCATCTGCAATTAGCACATTGGCTATACCATTTTCAAAATTATCTGAACTAATAGCTGTCTTATTTTTCTGCTTGCGTATGAAATCTAATGATTCATTAATAGCTATTCGGTATAACCATGTGGAAAATTTTGATTTTCCTTGAAAGCTGCTTAAATTCTTCCATGCTTTCATGAATGTATTTTGTAACACGTCATCGGCATCTTCGTGTGACAAAACAATACTGCGTATTTTCCAATACAGCGGTTCACTGTATTTTTTTACCAACTCAGCAAATAAAATTTGCCGTTTATTGGAATCTGATAATAATTTTAGTAGGTCTGTTTCAAGTCGTTCCACAACGGGAAATGGCTTTAAAGGTGATAAGGTTATCGTATTGAAATCTTGCGAACGACCTTTCCTACCTTAATTATATAGCAACCTTTTGGCAAACTAAGGCTATAGCGTTTGTCTTGACCGTCGATTTTAATGCTCATAACACGAACGCCCACAACATTATAAATGTATAATGTTTCATTATCAGCACCTTCTACTCGCAGAACATTTCCGCTTATTGAAATAGAAATTGTATTAATTTCTTGCTCTTGCATTTCAATGGTTGTTGCAGCTTGAACCATATTAGGCAAAGCAGCACCGAGCAAAATGAAAGCCAATAATAAAGTGTATATTTTCTTATTCATACGCAGTTTAAATATCTTATTTATGCAAAGATAGTGATTTTATTTCAGAACTAAAGAAAAAACTATTTGCAATTAAAAATTTTAAGGTTAATTAAACGTTTTAATTCGATACAAAAAGACTCTGCAAAAAATAGTGCAGAGCCTTGTTCTTAATCATATATTTGAACTTTAGAAATCTTCATCAGAAATATCTTCTGCCCGTATATCTAAATCTTCAGGACTTTCTTCAAATGTAGTTCTGTAACTTTCTTCAATAAGTTTTTCTTCATCAAAATCATCTTCGTCATCTTCCATTTCGTTTTCACTCTCAAGTGGAAGTTCGTCTTCCTCTTCATCACCATTAGAAGAAGATTTACTCTTTGGCATGATGTCTTCAAAGTCATCAATATCCTCTTCACTCATAGGAACTTCGGTCTTTTCTTTCACAAAAATAGCTTCCGTCCATGCACCTTTACTAATTTCGAGAACTTCGTAACCTTCTTCTACTTTTTTATCATACAACCCACCCTCTTTTTTCAAGCGAGCAGTTGGCAATGTTGTTGTAGTTACTTCAAAAGCTGAGAGTATAATATCTTGAGTTTCTTGTGGAAGACTATCCCAACCGCCACCGAAATTTGCTTCTAAAACTTCTACTATTTTGCTAGCAGAAACACGATGAATATTGTTTTTTGTTAAGTCTGAAATACGATTAATAGGCTTTTTCTTGATTGCCCATTTAATGGTTGTATTATCATCAAGGCGAACTTGACCAACTTTGCAACCTCTATCTTCATATTTTTTGATTACTTCGGGTCTATCAACTTTCACCTCTTCTACTATAAAAGCACTTTTTATAACATCAAGAAAACTTTTCTCATTTCCTTTTAAATCTGTATCGCGTTCGGCTTGACTCCATAATCTGAAAATATCATTTTCTTGTATGTCCCAAACAGTTGTCTTTGTTAAATTTTTCAGTGAAAGTGATTTTCCTTGTCGCTTCATATTTTTTATTATAAACGTTGCTTTTTATTAATCATTCGAAGATTGTGGTGCAAAAGTATATACTAAAAACTAATCTTGCAAGAATTTTATATTAAAAATCAATCTATAATGAAAAATCCCATAAAGTGGTTGGAAAAATCAAATAGATTTCTTAACTTTGCATATATACATTATATAATTTGGAATGGAACCATTAGCAGAAAGAATGAGACCTCGTACGCTTGACGAATATGTTGGGCAGAGCCATTTAGTTGGCAAAGGTGCTGTCTTGAGGAATATGATAGACTCAAGACACATTTCCTCGTTCATCTTGTGGGGACCTCCTGGAGTTGGCAAAACAACATTGGCTCAAATCATAGCAAACAAGCTTGAAACACCATTTTATACGCTTTCGGCGATAGCAAGTGGTGTAAAAGATGTTAGAAGTGTTATTGAAAAAGCAAAAAGCAACCGATTTTTCAATGCCCCCTCCCCCATTCTATTTATTGATGAAATACATCGTTTTTCAAAATCGCAACAAGATTCATTGCTTGGAGCGGTGGAAAAAGGCGTGGTAACACTCATTGGAGCAACAACAGAAAATCCATCTTTCGAAGTAATTCGACCTCTTCTTTCACGCTGCCAAGTATATGTTTTAAAAAGTTTAGATAAAAAAGAACTGCTCAAACTACTTGACCAAGCTATTACGAAAGATATTTATTTAAAAGAAAAAGATATAAAAATTAAGGAATCTGAAGCACTATTGCGTTACAGTGGAGGCGATGCAAGGAAGCTATTGAATATCCTTGAATTAGTAATAGAGGCTTCCGAGGAAGATAATAAAGTAATTATCACGAATGAAAACGTAGTAAATTGTTTGCAGCAGAACCCATTGGCTTACGACAAAGATGGAGAAATGCACTACGATATTATTTCGGCTTTCATAAAATCTATACGAGGTAGCGACCCAGATGCAACGCTGTATTGGATGGCAAGAATGATTGAAGGGGGGGAAGACCCACAATTTATTGCAAGAAGATTGGTGATTAGTGCTTCAGAAGACATTGGATTGGCAAATCCTAATGCGCTGTTATTGGCAAACGCAGCATTTGATACTGTCATGA
This sequence comes from Prevotella disiens, assembly GCF_900454955.1. Taxonomy (NCBI): domain Bacteria; kingdom Pseudomonadati; phylum Bacteroidota; class Bacteroidia; order Bacteroidales; family Prevotellaceae; genus Prevotella; species Prevotella disiens. The sequence goes on from NZ_UGTL01000001.1 coordinate 1,454,614, forward strand.
AAATTGGTTGGCCAGAAGCACGAATAGCATTAGCTGAAGCTGCTGTTTACTTAGCGGTATCACCCAAAAGCAATTCGGCATACCTTGGAATTGACGCTGCTTTAGCAGAAGTGAAAGAAAGTGGCAACCAACCCGTGCCGTTACCAATTAGAAATGCACCGACAAAATTAATGAAATCCTTAGGATATAACGATGGATACAAATACCCTCACGATTATCCTGGGCATTTCACAGAACAACAATATTTACCTGATGCGTTGAAAAACAAACGTTTCTGGTATGCACAACATTCTCCTCAGGAAGAAAAACACTATCAATGGATGGTGCAATGCTGGGGAGAAAGATATAAAAAATAAAATAAGAAGAAAGATGAAAATTGTAGATTTAGATGGTTATGCCGCTAATCCTGGTGATATTTCATGGGACGGCGTAAAAGAATTGGGAGAGTTTGTACTCTATGATTACACTGATGACGACCAAATTATCGAAAGAGCAAAGGACGCAGATATTATCCTTGTCAATAAAATTAACATGACAAGAGAAGTGATAGAAAAACTTCCCAAGCTAAAATACATAGGAGAATTGGCAACAGGATTCAATAACATTGACCTTCAGGCTGCCAAAGAACATGGAGTAATCGTAACCAACATTCCTGCTTATAGCACAGATAGCGTAACACAATTTGTCTTTGCTCATTTATTGAATGTCGCAACGCATACTGACCATTACGCTAACGAAACACGAAAAGGAGTTTGGAGCGAACAAAGAGCTTTCTGCTATTGGGACGAACCTCTATTCGAACTTGCAGGGAAAACATTAGGTATTGTAGGATTAGGCAATATTGGTTCAAAAGTTGCTTGGGTAGGACACATGTTAGGCATGGATATTTCAGCCTACACAAGTAAAAATAGTAGCGATTTGCCTGAATGGATTAGAAAAACTACATTGCAAGGACTTTACAACACAGCTGATATTATCACACTTCACTGCCCATTGACAAAGGAGAATACCCACATGATAAACGATGATGTATTAGCCCAAATGCGACCAAACACTATTCTCATCAACACGGGACGTGGCGCACTCATTGATGAAGAAGCCGTGGCGCGAGCATTAAAAAAGAAACACCTCAAAGCATATTGTGCTGACGTGATGACACAAGAACCACCAGCAAAAGACAATCCACTGCTGAAAGTTGAAAACGCATACATCACACCACACATAGCTTGGGCAACTGTCGAAGCAAGACAACGATTGATGGATATTTGCGTAGAAAATATTAAAGCATTTATCAATGGCAATCCTCAAAATGTGGTAAATAAATAAAACAAAGAGTTACTATCATTAAGGAAAACTAACATGACATATAATGACCCGCATTACGTTAATGCGCTTCTACAACTGATAGAGGGATTAGGAACTCTTGCTTTTGCAATATCAGGCATTAGGCATGCCGCAGAAAAACGCTTCGATTGGTTCGGAGGTTACGTTTGCGGCATTGCCGTAGCTATCGGTGGCGGAACAATACGCGACACCATGTTAGGAGTAAAACCATTTTGGACAACTGACGTTCGCTATATACTCGTAACAGCGATAGCACTGCTCATTACCGTAATTTTACGGAAGCACATGAAACGATTAAACAATACATGGTTTGTATTCGACAGTTTAGGATTGGCTTTCTTTACAATAGCAGGTATGCAAAAAACTTTATCATTAGGACACCCTTTTTGGCTCGCTATCATCATGGGGTGTATCACAGGAGTAGCAGGAGGCATTATTCGTGATGTACTGCTCAACAATGTACCTGTAATTTTCCACAAAGAAATCTATGCTATCGCAAGCGTGGCAGGCGGAATACTATACTGGGCTATGCTTTCACTCAATTGTGGACTAACTTTTACGGTAATTGTAACTTTCTTCTTAATCATCGCAATTCGCTTTATTGCAGTTTATTACCACGTTTCATTGCCAACGCTACACGATGAAAGCTAAAAAAAGTTGTAAAAAAGTTGCGAAAAAATTTGGTGGGTTTCAGAAAAAACAATACCTTTGCACTCGCAATTAAGGAACAACACTAAGTATCCGAAATGCAACCATTAAAAAATGGTTCCGTAGCTCAACTGAATAGAGCATCTGACTACGGATCAGAAGGTTGTGGGTTTGAATCCCGCCGGAATCACAAAGAGTTTAGAAACTATTTCTAAACTCTTTTTTTATGAACCTCAAAAAAACACAAAACAATAGGTTTAGAGCGTCAAAACAGCCTCTTTTAAAGAGCAAAATAATAGGTTTGCAAAAATCACTATATTTTCGTTAAAAAAAAATCGAATAAATTACACTTATAAGTTGTTACTAACAAAAAAATATTTGTACCTTTGCATGCAAATAAGAATAAGGAATCTGACAAAATAGCTCTGCGGGTAAAACAACCTATAGGTGGAGAAAGAGTTAGGAAAATTCCAACTAAACCCTTTTTACAATAAAAAAGGGAGAGTTGTTGGTCTCTATTAGCAACTATCTTCAACATCACATTTATACACGAATATTGCACCTATTTCTTTTTCAAGAGTTGGTAAAAAGAATGTTCAGATTCAAATAATTAACAAATCCTCAATGTTAGAAAAATCGTCTAAGATTTATATTGCAGGACACCGCGGATTGGTGGGTTCAGCAATATGGAACAATCTCTATCAACGTGGTTTTCAAAATCTTGTAGGTCGTACTCATCACGAGTTAGACCTTACAAATCAGCAAGCTGTTGAAGATTTTTTCGCAACAGAACGTCCTGATGCAGTTGTCTTGGCAGCAGCATTTGTGGGAGGAATTATGGCAAACAGCCTTTATCGTGCCGACTTCATCATGCAAAATATGATGATGCAATGCAACGTTATTTCGTGCGCTTATAAATATAAAGTAAAAAAATTACTCTTCCTTGGTTCTACTTGTATCTATCCGAAGAATGCACCACAGCCAATGAAAGAGGAAGCGTTATTGACTTCACCTTTGGAATACAGCAACGAAGAATATGCCATTGCGAAGATTGCAGGTCTGAAAATGTGCGAAAGCTATAATTTGCAATATGGAACAAATTATATTGCAGTGATGCCGACTAACCTCTATGGACCTAACGACAACTTCCATTTAGAGAATAGCCACGTCATGCCAGCCATGATGCGCAAAGTTTATTTGGCAAAATTAATTCATGAAGGCAATTGGGAAGCAATAAAAATAGATATGAACAAGCGTCCTATCAATCCCGTTGCAAAACTTAGCGAACAAATTGGTGCTGAAAATGTTGATGGCAATGCGCCTAAAGAACGCATTCTTAAAGCATTAGCATTCTATGGCATAGAGGATAATAAAGTTACACTTTGGGGGACAGGCTCTCCATTACGCGAATTTCTATGGAGCGAAGATATGGCAGACGCATCAGTCCATGTACTCTTAAACGTTGATTTCAAGGATATTATTGGCATCGAAAAGTATTCAAGCGTGTTCTATGGTGTAAAAGCCGATGGCGAAGTAAACCGTAACAATAGCGATGGGCGTGGTGGAGCAATACCAAACTTAGGAGAAATTCGCAATTGCCACATCAATGTAGGTACAGGTATCGAACTAACTATCAAAGATTTATCCCAATTAGTTGTCAAGGCTGTTGATTTTCAAGGCGAAATCGTTTGGGACAAAACAAAGCCAGATGGTACACCTCGCAAACTCATTGATGTAACAAAGCTACATTCATTAGGTTGGCAACATAAAATAGAAATTGAAGACGGAGTCAAGAAACTATACCAATGGTATCAAGCATCATTAGAACAATAGTTCTAATCTTATGCAATTCCTAAAATACGCAATGAAATCAAAAGAAATAAACAACTTTCTCCGAGTTTCAACTATATTGATTCTTGCTCTCGTAGGCATTGCAAATAAAGGGTTTGCGCAAAAATACACGCCTTTCACTAATATTATAAATGCAACCAGAGAGAAACCATTTTCAGCAATAACAATTACCAACAACGCTAAATGGAAATTTGAATCTGATGCTTTTATAACTTATGGTTCATATTTATACGCAGGAACACAAGCTACACCTGCAAAATATCTTCATATTAGCACTGAAAAAGTCTTTCACAATATTTCAAAAGTAATAGTATGGACATTACTTAAAAATCCTGCAGAAGGTATTTTAAAAATTGGCAACGCAACATTTCAAGCAAAAGAAATACAATATTCCAAAGGAGTTTATGAAGGATATTGGTTCGTTTTTTCTCCCAACACTCCTATAAAAGGAAATATTGAAATTCGCATAAATACAAAAGGTAACTTAACAAATAAAATTATATTAAAAGAAATTGAAGTTACCAATTTAATGGACGATAAATCCGAAAATGCTGAATATATCAAACAAAATATTGAACAAAAAGATAATATTATACAGCTCAACCGCACCATTTCGAAAGACTATTGGAACACTTTCTGCGTACCCTTCAATCTTACAAGTACACAAATAAAAGAAACTTTGGAAAATGTTCAAATAAAAGAATTTACAGGTGGAGTTAATGGTACTAACATGATTTTCAGAGATGTTGCAGAAATAAAAGCTGGCATACCCTATATTATCAAACCAACCAGAACAAAAGAAAAGCCAATATTCAAATATATTGAATTCACGGCTGAAACTCCTGAAACAATTTCAACTATAAATGGAGAATATAGCTTTATAGGTACTTACAGTCCTACTGAAATAAAGACAGATGGAACAGAACTTTTCCTCGGCGATGGTGATGCATTGTTCAAACCAACTCCAACAGGCAATAAAATATTTGGGAATAGAGCCTATTTTAGAATACCCAATAAGGTAAATAACGCTGAACAAAAGTATTCAATAATAGACAAAACAACAGCAAATATCAGTATTCCAACAACAAAGAAGATAGAAGTAGACCAAATATACACTATAGATGGAAGAAAACTCTACCCTACTTCAATATTAAAGCCTGGAATTTATATCAAAAACGGCAAAAAATTGCTCGTGCAATAATATCCCAACTTTTCATCATAAAGTGAAAACTAACAAGGAAAAACTATGAAATAAGAAACACAAAAGAACTTTAATAAATGAATCACACAAGAAAAAAGTATATAAATCCAAAAACAAGCATAATAAATATAGAAACTTCCAACAACATCATTGCAGCAACTGACCCTATTGCCAATCTAAGCAACATACAAGGTTCTATCGTCAACACTGGCGGAGAGGTTGGAACAACAGACGCAGCTACTGCACATGCTAAGCCTTTCAATGGTGATTTATGGGGAGAATATTAAAATCAGTCAATATGGATAACGAAAAAATTACAGTAACATCGCCATTATTACCCAATCTTGATGAATTTCAAGAAATGCTTAAAGATATTTGGAATAGAAAATGGCTCACAAATAATGGGCATTACCACCAAGAACTTGAAAAAGCATTAGCAGAATATCTAAAAGTGCCTTATGTGGCACTTTTCACAAATGGAACTCTACCATTGCTATGTGCCTTGCAAGCCTTACGCATAACAGGCGAAGTTATTACCACCCCATATAGTTTTGTTGCTACAACTCACTCCTTATGGTGGAACAATATAAAACCTGTATTCGTAGATATTGACCCTGAAACGTGTAATATTGACCCTGACAAAATAGAGGCTGCTATCACACCACAAACCACTGCCATTATGCCTGTACATGTTTACGGAAAACCATGTGATGTGGAGCGTATTCGAGCAATAGCAGACAAATATGGTCTAAAAGTGATTTACGATGCTGCTCATGCCTTTGGTGTAGAAGTTTGTGGCAAATCCATCCTTGAAGCTGGCGATATGTCTACTTTAAGTTTCCATGCAACAAAGGTTTACAATACAATAGAAGGTGGAGCATTGATTTGCCATGATGAAAAGACGAAACAACGCATAGATTATCTGAAAAACTTTGGCTTTGCAGGCGAAACCACCGTTATAGCTTCGGGCATCAACGGAAAAATGGATGAGGTACGTAGCGCATACGGATTGCTCAATCTGAAACAAGTAGACAACGCCATTGCAGCTCGCCAACGTGTAGCCAACGCCTACCGTGAAACCTTACGCAACGTAGAAGGCATCACCTTTATGGACGATATGCCAGGAGTACGCCACAACTACAGCTACTTCCCCATCTTTGTAGACAAAGAAAAATATGGTATGACACGTGACGAACTCTACTTTAAGATGAAGGAGCAAGGCATACTCGGTCGCCGTTACTTCTACCCTCTCATCAGCGAGTTCTCAACCTATCGTGGGCTTAGAAGTGCAAATCCCGAAAACCTACCTGTGGCACACAGCATAGCAAACAGCGTAATTTGTCTGCCGATGTATCACAGCTTGACAGAAGAAAGTATTACACGCATTATAAAGTTAATAAATGGATAAAACACAGCCACGTATTCTCTTATTAGGAGGATCGCCACAGCAGGTTATTGCCATCAAGAAAGCAAAAGAGATGGGCATTTATACCATCTTATGTGATTACTTACCAGATAATCCTGGACAATTCGTTGCAGATAAATTTTATAACGTAAGTACTACCGATGTTGAAGCCGTATACAAAGTAGCCGAACAAGAAAAAGTAAACGGAATACTTGCCTATGCAAGCGACCCAGCGGCTTTACCAGCAGCAATCGTTTCAGAACGATTAAATCTTCCTACAAATCCTTCAAGCTCTGTTGCTATATTGGGAATAAAATATCAATTTAGAAAATTCTTATCAGACAATAATTTTGCTTGTCCCCAATATGTAACATTTACCCCTAAAACTTCCGAAACAGAACTAAAAGAACTCATTTCTAAATTTTCCTTTCCAATTATCATTAAACCTACCGACTCTTCAGGCTCGAAAGGAGTAACAAAGATAGAATCAATTCATCATAATTTAGACGAGGCTATTACGTATGCGAGTCAATACTCACATAACCAAATTCTTATAGCAGAAGAATTTATAGAACGTGGCTTTCCCTATGTAATAGGAGGGGATATTTTTGTAAAAGAAGGCAAAATTATCCTCTTCGGAGAGATGAGCTGCCTACGGGACAATGCTAACAGCGCACTTATCCCAATTGGGGAAAAAAAGCCCTCTGGACTTGATAGTCAGCAAGTTACAATTGTACACAAGGATTTACAAAGGATTATCAACGCCCTTAATATCCGCTTTGGAGAACTAAATATAGAACTGCTTATTGATAAACAAAACAGAGTACATTTCTTAGAAATAGGTCCACGGGCAGGAGGTAATATGATACCCATCCAGTTGAGCGACATCTTTAAGGTAGACTTGGTCAAAGCCAATATAGCTGCTGCCATAGGTATCCATTTCGACCTTTCCTTGGAAGAACAGGAAGGTTGTTTTATGCATTACGTACTCCATAGTTATGAAGAAGGCGAATTTGATAAAATAGAGATCGCACCTGAAATTGAAAAATCTGTTTATAGAAAAGTAATTTATAAAACAGAAGGTGATAAAATAGAATTCTTTGATGGAGCAGGAAAAGCTATTGGTATCATATTCCTTAAATTTAACACCATAGAGGAAATGGAATACTTCTGCAAAAACCACGAACAACTTGTCAAAGTCAATTTAAAATAGTAAAGGCTGGTTCTATAAATTACCACCGCATATAGTCATTAAATTTTTATGAAATACGTTTTGTTATCTTTTGGCTTCTTTTTATATAAAACAGGCTGCGCCTCAACAATTCAAACAAGTTTGATTGCATTCGGCTTGCTCCGTTTTTGGTTCAAAATGTAAGTTCGTTCAGTCGTGTAGCTCGCTACACTCCTTCACGCTCTTGCATTTTGACCTCAAAAATAAGTTCAAAATCTAACAAAGCTAATTTATAGAACCAGCCTAAAGACAAAACATAATGAAATTAGCAATCATAGGTGCCTCCATCGGTCAGATAGAAGTCTGTAAAAAGGCAAAAGAAATTCCAAACTTAGAAACATACTGCTTTGCATGGGAAAAAGGTGCTGTATGCAAAGACTTGGTAGACCATTTCGTGCCTATATCTATTATGGAAAAAGATGCCATAGCAGACAGATGTAAAGCACTCAAGATAGACGGAGTAGTTAGTAATGCTTCGGACAAGACATCCCTGACAACTGCCTATGTCGCCGAAAAATTAGGACTACACACAACACCTTACAGCCAACTGTTAAAGATTAAGGATAAAAATTGGGTGCGCCAGCAAACAAACAATATACTTGGACTGACAAGTATAAGGTTTGAGAAAGTAAACTTCCAACGCATCAAAGAAAAAATATTCTATCCTTGTGTGATAAAACCCATCACAGGGGCTGCAAAAGTGGGGGTAAACTTCCTCAATTCAGAAAATGACTTCAACACCCTGCAAATAGACGAAGCACTCAAAGAAAGCGATTTCCTAATAGAAGAATACATAAAAGGAAGAGAAGTGTCAGTAGAATCCTTATCTTACGAAGGACAACATAATGTTATTCAGATTACGGATAAAATATCAACAGGTGCACCACACTTTGCAGAATTAGGACACAACCAGCCAGCCGACTTGCCACAGCATATTTCAGAACAAATCTGCAAATTGATTCCTGAAATATTAACAGCAGTAAATTTCACAAATGGTGCATCACATATAGAATTGAAAATATCGCCAGATAATAGAATATACCTCATAGAGATAAATCCAAGAGGTGGAGGCGGCCAAATATCGAATAGGCTTGTAACATTAAGCACGGATTGCGATTATATCAAAGAATTGATAAATATTTCAATAGGGTCGTATGCTTACAAGCCTACGACAAATACAGCCTTTTGTGGTATTCGCTTCCTATGTGAGCAAACAAAACATCTGCTCCATTATGCTATCAATGCCAAAGATTATCCTGAAATCATAGAATACAAATATGATGGAAACCCATTGATAGAACAACACACGAACTACGAACGCAATGGATATATACTTTTTTCTAAACAAGCATTTAAAAACGAATTAAAATGAGCATAAAAAGATTACAAGATATAGATAATTGGGATATAAAACTTAAGGATTATATTCATACACTTTCAGAAGAAGATAATGATTCTAAAGTATATCTAAATATTACATGGCAAGAAAAAATCATAAAATACGGAGATATATTTGTTAGTTATAATGAACAAGCACAACAAATAAGAGGTTGGATTCTCATCTATTGTAATAATATAAACACATTAACCGCCTATTGTGCTGGATTAAATGTACTAAAAGAGTATCGAGGAAAGAAAATAGGAAAAGAATTATTAACACAAGGTGTTAATTTGTGCAAAAACAAATTTAAAGTTTTAACCTTATATTGTAATCCGAAAAATAATATAGCACTTAATATGTATAAATCATTTGGTTTTAAAGAAAGAAACATAAAAAAAGATGAGCTTAATTTATTTGCATTGGATTTAGAATAAAAGACTAAATATTCTGTACATCAAAATATTTTTCCAAACGAGTAAATAGTAAAATGGAGTCATTAAAGCAAAAAACAAAAAGCGGATTACTTTGGAGTAGCATTGAACGCTTTTCCAACCAGGGTGTTCAATTCTTATTTTCTATAATGTTAGCAAGACTACTTGCCCCTTCGGATTATGGTATTGTGGCTATGGTGGTAATCTTTTTTGCCATAGCGCAAACTTTTGTTAACAGTGGTTTTAGCAGTGCAATTGTAAGAAAAAAAAACAGAACGGAAGCGGATTTGTCTACTTGTTTCTATTTTAATATATTGGTTGGCTTTGGTTTTTATATTTTGCTGTTCCTGTGTTCTCCTTTCATTGCCGATTTTTATGACCAGCCAATTTTATCTCCTATCGTAAAAATATCCGGACTCACCGTTCTCATCAATTCGCTGTGCATCGTTCAGCAAGCCCAATTTACGATTCGGATTGATTTTAAGACACAAGCAAAAGTAACATTAACGAGTACAGTCATATCCGGCATTCTTGGAATACTATTGGCATACTTAGGTTATGGTGTATGGGCTTTGGTTTGGCAGGGAGTGATAGGGTCTTTTATACGAATGCTTCTCTTATGGCTATTTTCAAAGTGGCGACCGCGAGAGTCTTTTTCTAAAGACTCGTTCCATTATCTTTTTGGGTATGGTTCAAAGTTGCTGGCTTCTGGATTATTAGATACCACCTACAACAACATATATCCAATTGTCATTGGAAAATTCTACAGTCCGGCTCAATTGGGTAATTTCTCACGTGCACAGGGATGGGCGTCGCTCCCGTCATCGAATATTACAGATATTCTCCAGCGTGTTACTTTTCCTGTCCTAACTGAGATGCAAGATGATGATGAACGTCTTGCCACCAATTACAGGAAATTACTGCGATTGTCTGCCTTTGTTGTTTTTCCGTTGATGATGCTATTGGCAGCTGTCGCTTCGCCTTTGGTACGAGTGGTTATTACAGCAAAGTGGGATGCTTGTGTACCGTATCTGCAGATTATTTGTTTTTCCATGATGTGGTATCCTATACATGCCATCAATCTAAATCTCTTGCAGGTGAAGGGTCGGTCTGATTTGTTTCTCAGACTTGAGATTATCAAAAAAGTAGTTGGAGTGTCGGTCATGTGTGTGACAATTCCATTGGGTGTCACAGCGATGTGTTTTGGAATGGTGTTCACATCAATCAATGCGCTTTTTATTAATACATATTATACAGGAAAATTGATTAATGTAGGATATCTCACACAGATGAAAGACTTATTGCCTATCATTTTTATTTCATTGTTGATGGGTACTTTCGCCTATGCATCCACATGGCTTTTTTCTACAGAGTGGATCAAACTGTTCATGGCTGTTGTGATAGGTGGTATTACATATCTTATCTTAAGTAATTTTTTTGCTAAAGATGAGTACATAGAAGTGATGAATGTAATAAAAAGAAAATAATGGAAGACTTACCTTTGGTAACAATTAAGTGTTTAGTGTATAATCATGAGCCATTTTTACGCCAATGTTTGGATGGCTTTGTCATGCAAAAAACTAATTTTAGGTTTGAAGCGTGGATTCACGATGATGCATCTACGGACAGATCGGCTGAAATTATCCGAGAGTATGCTAAGAAATACCCAGAAATTATCAAACCATATTATGAAAAAGAAAACTTATATTCTAAGCATGACCAAAGTTTCAGAGAAGTCACAATGAATCCAAAGTATCTAAAAGGAAAATACATTGCCTTTTGTGAGGGCGATGATTATTGGAGGGATGAATATAAATTGCAAAAACAAGTAGACTTTTTGGAAGCGCATGAGGATTATGTAGTATGTTGCCATGATTATTTAGTATTGAATCAATCAACAGGTGAATTGAAAGCAAATCCCGGTTTTGTTGATGTTAATTATCAGCGCAAGGGAAGTTTTGATTTCTTAACATTCAACTATTTTGACGGATGGTACACATCACCTTTGACTTGCATGTACAGAAATGAGGAGTTTGTGTATCATATGCCTACGGAAAAATTTCCATATTTTATAGATACGGTGTTTTATTATTATTTATTAAAGCATGGTAAGGGGGCTCTATTAAAAGATCGTATGGCTGTCTATCGTGTGCACTCTGGAGGAATTTATTCTGGTGCAAGCCCCAAGTTCAATCATTATAGAAATATTGCTAATCTTTCTACTATTTATAAGCTGGATCGCGAAAAAAGAATACTTCCAGCTTTGCATTATAATGAAATTGAATATATAAAATGCTTGATAGCAGAATATAGATATTTAACCGTCGTCAAAGAGTATTTGTGCATAATTAAAAGAATGCCGATTAGATACTTCTTTAGCACCATTAAATATTTTTTGGCAAATAAAACAACGTAGAATGGGAACAATAAAAGATTTAAGGACGTTTGTTAAGAACTTTATTTATGCACATATAATAGTTCCATATAGATATTATCTATTTTCAAAGAAAATAGATATTCGAGATGGGATTGAGACTATAAGCTGTATTATTAAACATAACTTGTCAATTTCGAGATTTGGTGATTATGAGTACATGTCATTGTTTAATGAGTCAAATAATTTTAACAAAGAAAATACGAGATTGGCTGAAAGATTAAAAGAAGTACTTCAATCTAATAATCCTAATTTACTTATATGTCTTCCACATGCTTTCCATAGTTTGAGTAATGACAATAAACATGCCCTTTGAAACCTACAACCAATTCGTAACAGACTATGTCTATCAGATTTCTTTCGCTATTATGGGAAAAGTGAGATATATAGCAGAGCCGATGTGCGTTTACCGTGCTTACGTTCCTGGTTCATGGTCTTCACGACACATGGAAAATGATGTAAATGCTGAAAAACAAATATTAAAAGGAGAACACAAACTTTTAGAAGATTTAAACAGATGGTCAGAATTCAAATATGATAATTGGTTTAAAATGCGTTTCTATAGAAGACTTTGCTTTTTTTATCAAAAAGTAGAAAATTACAAAAAGGCTAAAGAAGTATATTGGAAAAGCGTTGAATTCAATGGCATCGTACCTTTTTTTAATTGTTTAAGAGAATATAGGTTTTTATGGCGTAAACAACATCACATAATATAATTAATAGAAATTATGAGCTATTTACTACAAGATATACTTACTTCGATAAAATACAGAAGTACTATTATTAGATATTATATATTCTTTCCTATTTTATATCTATTTTGGAAATTTCCTAAAGCAGAAACTATAGAGGAAACACTTGAAAAATTAAAAGAAGAGAAATACTCTATATCGCGTTTTGGAGATGGTGAATTAGACATTATGTGGGGAGCGACTGAAGGTTTCCAGAAAGCAGATAGAAATTTAGGATATAGATTAAAAGAAATTCTTAATAGCAACGAGCCTAATATTCTAATAGGAATTGCTGATTTCTACCATAAAAACTCGAATAATAGAGAAAAACAAAACTCCTATGCAAAACAATTTTGTATAAAAAACCTCCCCAAAATAATTCGTACTTTTAAGAGAAAAGAATTTGCTAATGCCTATATTTCAAGACCCATAACAACTTATAAAAATATTGATGCAAAAGAAGTTTTTGAACAGATAAAAAAAATATGGGAAAAGAAAGATTTATATGTAGTAGAAGGAGATAAATGCCGATGTGGGATAGGAAATGACTTATTTGCACTATGTAAATCTGTAAAAAGAATAATTTGTCCTTCAGAAAATGCATATGACAAATATCAGGATATACTTTCAAAATGCAAGGAATTAATCCCAAAAGAAGCAGTTGTTTACTTAGCTTTAGGCCCAACAGCCTCTATATTAGCATATGACTTGGGAAAAGAAGGATATAAGGCTTTAGATTTAGGACATTTAGATATAGAATATGAATATATGAAACATGGTGCAATTGATGGACAAAGAATTAAAATACCAGGTAAATATGTCAACGAAATTGCCAATGGCTGTAAGGTAGATGATTCTATCATAAACGAAGCATATATAAATTCTATAATTTGCAAAATAAATTAATTATAACAAATGCAATTACATGATATTTACATTCACTCTTACAAGCATATCAGAAACTGCTACAAATTAGCAGAAGGGGATACGAGTTTCTTTGCTGTAAAACCTATAAAAATAATTTGGTTTAGATTTTTCTATTCGATTCTCACACTTATTGCGTGGATTGCTAACAAAACGTTACCATTATATTTACATTATACAAAATCTAAGAATCTCTCTATACAAGAGAATATTGTAGTCTCGTTAACCTCTTTTCCAGCTCGCATTAACTATGTTTGGCTCACAATTGAAACTATTAAAAGGCAGACCATAAGACCATTTAAAATAATTTTATACCTTTCAAAAGAACAATTTCCTAATCAAGATAATGATTTACCACAAAATTTACTTAATGAATGTGATGAACTCTTCGAAATTAAATTTGTAGATGATGACTTGCGTTCTCACAAAAAATATTATTATGCATTTCAAGAATATGCTAATAAAAATGTTGTTACATTTGATGATGATGTTTTCTATGAATCACATATTTTAGAATATTTATATCACTCACATAAAAAGAATGTTGGTTGTATTATAAGTAGCAGAGCATGCGTTATTAATCCCAAAGCTAAATATCATACCTGGGTACGTCCTAAAGAAAAGAATATCCAGATGGCCAATTTACTTCCAATTGGTATTGGTGGGGTCTTATACCCCCCCCTTAGTTATTCACAAAAGATTTTTGACAAAAAAGCTATAAAAGAAAAATGTTATAAAGCTGATGATTTGTGGTTAAATTATATGTGCAGACTTCAAGGCAGTAAGATAGTAATGATAGATTGGTGTTATGGAAATATTACTATAGATATTAAAAATAATGTCACTCTTTATGATTCAAATATAGACGAAAATGACCAACAAATAAAAAACATAAGTGAATGGGGGAAATTATTGGGACTTCCAGACTTTTTTCATAATAACATATTAAGCAATAAAGGATAATAAAATGAACTGCAACTATTTAAGATACCCAATAGAAACACTAAGAAATAAATTCTATGCAGAATTATTTCGCTCAAATTATTATAAAGAACTGATAAAGAAAGATTTGAAAAAGGCATTAAGCCTACAATATAAAGCTCAGCATCATGAGGAACTTAATTGGGACAACCCACAAACCTTAGATGCAAAAATAATGTGGTTGGAAGTTATGACTGATACCAGTATTTGGTCAGAATTGACAGACAAGTACAACGTCAGAAAATATATTGAACAAAAAGGCTATGCTGATAACCTACCAAAATGTTATGGTGTTTGGGATAGAGTAGAAGATATAGATTATACTACTCTTCCAGATAAATTTGTTATTAAATGCACTCATGACAGTGGCTCTACGTTTATCATAAAAAACAAAGCAAAAAGTAATCTTGAAGAAATAAATAACGAGCTACGCAAGAAACTTGAGCCTATGGGAATAACAACCTGTGAACCTCATTATTTAAAAATTAAACCAAGAATAATTGCAGAAGAATTATTAGAAGATTTTGAAGATGCAAAATGGTCTACATCTTTAATTGATTACAAAATATGGTGTTTTAATGGTAAACCATATATAGCTTTTGTTTGTTATGACCGTAAACGAATGGAAAATGGTCTGATTGGAGTTACATACGACCTCTTTACTTTAGATGATTGGACTCCCAAAAGAGAATTCCTAAGTAAAAAGAATGCAAATTATAAAAACATTCCCAAACCTAAATGTCTTGATGAGATGTTACACATAGCTAAGAATCTTTCTGCCGAGTTTCCGCTCGTAAGAGTAGATTTCTATGTAATTAATAATAAACCTTACTTTGGAGAATTAACTTTTACATCATCAGGAGGACTTAATTATTTCTATTCAAAATTAGGACAGAAAGAAATGGGAAATGCAATTGACTTAAGTAAAATAAAAAGAATTAGATAACGTTTTTAGTATGGATGTAGTTTTAGCGGGTGATTTTTTCCCTAACAACCGAGCTGTAGAACCTGTTCTTCGACAAAAAGAATCCATTTTTACTTCATCGATCAGAAAGATTATTTCAGAAGCCGATTTTTCTCTTTTAAATTTTGAATCACCTATAATAGATGGGACTGAATTTAAACCTATAGATAAATCTGGACCTTCTCTAAAAAGCACAAAAGAGAGTGGCGCATATATAAAATCATTAGGGTTTGATATGGTTGCATTAGCAAATAATCATACATCAGATTATGGAATTGAAGGATTACGCAATACAATTAATGTGTTTAAATCCTTGAACATAATGACCATAGGTGCAGGAAATAATATTGAAGAGGCCTCTAAAATAGAATACAAAAAAGATTTAGCCGTTATTAATTGTTGCGAAAATGAATTTGGAATTGCTACAGCTACAACAGCTGGTGCAAATCCATTAAATCCTATATCTCAATACTATAAAATAATAGAAGCTAAAAAAAAAGCAAAATATATTATTGTTTTTGTCCATGGTGGAATGGAACATTTTCAATATCCTTCTATAAGAATGAAAGAAACATATCGCTTTTTTATAGATGTAGGAGCTGACGCTGTTATAAATACTCATCAACATTGTTTTTCAGGCTATGAAGTTTATAAATCAAAACCTATATTTTACGGATTAGGAAATTTCTTTTTTGATAGCTTTGATAAATATGAAAAATCTACTATATGGAATTATGGCTATATGGTCAAATTACAAATACAACAGAATATAGAGTTTAAATTAATACCCTATATACAATGTGCTGAAGAACCTATTGTTAGATTATTAAAATCAACCGAAGAAGAAGTATTTATAAAAGAGATTCAACATATTAACCAAATTATAGGAGATGATTCGGAATTGACGAAAATAAATAAAAAGTGGAAAGATAATAATACAAATATCTATAGATTTTTATCAAGACCATACAACAAAAAATTTTTTATTTCGTGGATAAAAAATATAATTCCTCTATATTTTAATAAAAAAAGTAAAGAAATTCTATTAAATTGTATAAGATGTGAGTCGCATCGCGAACGCTTTGTAGACTATCTTTTAAAATAAATAAACCAAATAGATAGAATAATGGATAAAAAAAATATTAAAATAGCAGTAATAGGTTTAGGATATGTAGGTCTTCCATTGGCAAGATTGTTTTCTACCAAATACAAGACTATAGGATTTGATATGAACCAAGCTCGTGTTGATGCACTTATGAGCGGACACGATGCAACTTTGGAGGTAGCTGATGATTTGCTTCAAGAGGCCATTAGTAAGAATGGTTTTAAATGCACAACTAATTTGGACGAGATAAAGGATTGTAATTTCTATGTTGTAGCTGTTCCGACACCAGTAGATAACAACAATCGACCAGATTTAACTCCGCTAATCAGTGCAAGTGAAACTGTTGGAAAGGTTATATCTAAAGACGATATCGTTGTGTATGAGTCTACAGTCTACCCTGGTGTTACGGAAGAAGAATGTCTGCCTGTTGTAGAAAAAGTATCGGGCTTGAAATTCAATGAAGATTTTTTTGCAGGCTATTCTCCTGAACGCATAAATCCTGGAGATAAAGAGCACACTGTTGAAAAGATAAAAAAGGTAACATCTGGCTCGACACCTGAAATTGCTGATATTGTAGATAATATTTATAATTCAGTTTTAATAAATGGAACACACAAAGCACCATCAATAAAAGTCGCTGAAGCATCGAAAATTATTGAGAATTCTCAGCGCGATGTCAATATAGCATTTATGAATGAATTGGCAAAGATATTCAATGCAATGGGCATAGACACGCATGATGCTATTGATGCCGCTGCCTCGAAATGGAACTTTATTAAATTAAGTCCAGGATTGGTAGGCGGGCACTGTATTAGCGTTGACCCTTATTATTTAATCCAAAAAGCACAAGTATATGGTGTTTTACCTCGGGTTATGTCGAATGCACGCCGTTTGAATGATGGTATGGGGGCTTATGTTGCTAATCAGACTATAAAATTGATGAATAAGAAAGGGGTAATGGTAAAAGATGCCAATATTCTTATTCTTGGTATAACATTCAAAGAGAACTGCCCCGATGTAAGAAATACCAAAGTAGTAGATATTTACCAAACACTATTAGAATACAGCAATAATATAAGGGTATATGATCCGTGGGCAAATCCTGAAATTGTAAAAAAGCATTATAACATCCATATACAGCAAGACTTAACACAAGTAGAAGACACTAAATATGATGCTGTAATTTTAGCAGTTTCGCACAAAGAATTTCTTAATATGGATATACGCTCCTTACTAAAGAATAAAGAAACAGGAGTCGTTTATGATGTTAAAGGAGTACTCTCTACTGATATAATAGATGCAAGATTATAATGAAAATAAGTTTTGTTATTCCTGTCTATAATGCTGAGTTATATTTAAATAAATGCATAAAAAGCATTTATAATTCAGAATTACCTGATACAGAGTTAGAAATCATTATGATTGATGATGGCTCGACTGACAATAGTGTAGAAGTTGCAAAACAAATATGCCAACAATACAAAAATACGATGCTTCTTGAACAAGAAAATCAAGGTTCAAGTGTAGCTCGTAATGCTGGTATAGAAAAAGCTACAGGCGATTATATTTGGTTCATAGATAGCGATGATTATTTAGATTCTTCATTATTAGGAAGAATTAAAAACGACATTATAGAAAATAATTTTCCCGATATATTTGCTATTCAATTAAAACTTATTGATGGTAAAACGACATGTATAGAGTGTTCGCAACAAAAGGTAAAGCATAACGTTATCTTAAAAGGACGTAATGCTATTCTAAGTGGTTATCAGCCTTCATCGGCATGTGCCTTAATCTGTAAGAGAGATTTTATCAAAAAACATCAGCTAAGATTTTATGTTGGTATCTCTCATCAAGATGTTGAATTTTCAATGCGGGCAGTAGCATTAGCTAAAAATATTTATTTCTCAGATTACCAAGCCTATATCTATATAAAACATAGTGGCTCTGTTTCTAAGCCGAAAACAGTAGAAAAACAATATTTCTATACTATTGGCGATATGTATGTTGCATTATCTCATCAGAAGTTTATAGAAACACTTGAAGATAAAGAACTGCAAGATTATATTCTTAGATGGAGTAATAATATTTTATTTAATCTCGTGTTATCCATAAAATGTAGTAATAACCCATTAATAGATAAAAACTTCAGAAAGAAAGTTCTCACTGATATGAAAAGTCATGGCGTCTTTCCTCTTCAAGGTCCTTTTGTTTCATGGAAAGTATTGCTTTTTAGCAAGCTATTAAATATTTACTATAATGTTTATAATTTATTTTTCTAATGAAACAAAAAGATTGGTTATATATTGAAAGTGATTATTATCGTTGGACAAGGATTTCCAGAAATAATGGAGGAGGAAGGTTCTTCCATCTTAAAATAATAATATTTGCCCTATTCGGGCGTATACCTGGTTTTACATATTGTTTTTGGTTAAGAATAGCAAATGTAAAAGGAATAATGGGAATAATTGGACGTTGGAAACATTATAAAAATAGAATAAAATATGGAACAGAAATAATTTGGTCTACTCAAATAGGATATGGTCTATTTCTTCCACACCCTTTTTCCATTACAATTAATTCTTCAACAATAATCGGCGATAACTGTTGTATAAATAAAGGGGTAAATATAGGCTCTAAAAACTGCAATGCTGCAATAATTGGCAATAATGTTTATATAGGTCCCAATGTCTGTATTATAGAAAATGTTCGTATTGGAAATAATGTAACAATTGGAGCTGGAGCCATTGTTGTAAAAGATATTCCAGATAATGCAACAGTTGCAGGTAATCCTGCTAAAATAATCTCATATAAAGATCATTCAGACTTAAGACTTAAAGTATGGAGGAATAATATTTAATTAAATATTAAATATGTTGTATTTTTATCATTTCGTTATATTATAAAATTTAAGGATACACTTTTTCCTGATTTTTAATAAAAACAGAGTTTATTATTCAATTTATGAAAAAAATATCAATATTGATTCCTGTTTATAATGTCGAAAAATATCTACACAGATGTTTAGATTCTATATGTAATCAGTTAAATGAAGAGTGCGAATTAGTTATTATCAATGATGGTAGTAAAGATGGTAGTGGAGGTATTTGTAATGAATATCAAAATAAATATCCAAACCTAATAAGAGTTTTTCATCAAGAAAATAGAGGTACAGGAGTTACAAGAAATTCATTACTTAACAACGTACAAGGAGAGTATGTCTGGTTTGTTGATTCCGATGATTTTATAACAGAAAATATACTAAATACCATATTAGAGAAATTAGATGGAGAGATTGAAATTCTTTCTATGTGTTTCAAGAGATTTGGTAATAATAAATATGGCGAATTAGAAAACAAGCCATCAAGACAGAACTTAATAAGTGGTACAAATTATTTAACATCAGAAAAAGTTGATGGTTTTTTGTGGAATAAAATTTATAAACTCTGTTTTTTAAAAGATAATGACATTTGCTTTAACGAAAATCTGAATTCGCAAGAAGATTGGCTTTTCAATATACAAGCATTTATTCTATGCAAAAAAATGTTATTAACGGGCATTTATTCATACAATTATTTTCAAGACAATCAAAGTTCTATTTTGCACTTAAATACGCCAGCTTCTAATAAACGAGATATAGAAAATACATTATTAGCAGAAAAAGAGCTCTTAAAACTTATAAACTTACAAAGGGACAAAAAGGTAAAAAAAAGTTTATCAGAAATACTTTATTTAAATATTGCAGGTTTTTTCTATTCTCTTTATACTAACAATATCTCATCTGAAGAAATCAAACGTATTCTAAGTATTGAAAAAGAAAGAGGATTATATCCTGTTCCATTTACCAAAAACAAACGAGCAAATATATTTTTAATAGGTGCCAACATAAAACCATTATTTATCTTTTTATGCTGGATACGTAATAAAATAAATAAAAAATGAAAAAACTATCATTATTAATTCCAATCTATAACGGCGCAAAATATATTGACGGTTTAATGAATAACATATTAAGCCAAATAACCCCAACGATAGAAAAAGATATTGAGGTTCTACTAATTAATGATGGAAGTAAGGATAACTCTTTTAGTATGTTAAAAGAGTATTCAGCACGTTATCCTGATATTTTAAAAATAGAAACGCAAGAGAATGAAGGAATCGGCATTACTCGCAATCGAATGTTATCATTGGCAAGTGGTATGTTCGTTTGGTATATTGATCAAGATGATTTTATAGAGAAAAATATTCTACAGGAAATTATTCCTATAATAGAAGAAAAATATGATTTAATTAATATTGGTCATACACAAATTAGTACTTCAAATGAGATAATAGAAGAATATTTACCAAAAGAGAAAAGATATGTCTCTGGTCTTCAAATGGTGAAGGAGGGGTATAGAAATAATGCACTTTGGGATAAGATTATAAATAAAAAGTTTCTTCTTAAAAATAACTTGTCGTTTGGTAAGTATAATGGTATGGACGACTTTTTTCTTTCATTTTGTTTAATGGCAAAATGCACGGAAATAAAAACTATTCATAAAACAGGCTATTATCATATAGTTAATCCAAAGTCGTATTCACAAGATCTAACAGAAAAGGTGAGAATTGATTGGGCAGAAGGCTCTTATTCTTTAGGAAATGAAATTTATACATATGTTTCTTCAACATCAAAATACGAACAAGATATACTTAATATTTGGTTCTCTTTATGGTTATTAGGGTTTATATATTCTTTAGTTAATTATAAATATTCTGATAATTATGATTTAAAAATGCTTGAGCGGTTAAAGAAATGTAAGCTTTATCCTATAAAGCCCAAAATGCGCTCTAAACGTCTTCATCTTGTAACCTATATTCTTAATAATTCGCTTGGTTATAGGATTAGCAAATTTTTTCTGACTAATTAATTATGTTATTATATCTTTTAATTTTTAGTATACCTTTTCTATTTTATTGGTTTTCTATAATTAGAGAAACCAATATCAGGCAACTTGACGACCAGCGTTTTGCTGTTATATATATATATGGTATTGCATTATTTGTTGGATTGGGAGATATGTTAGGCGGTTACGATCGCTATATCTATAGCGAACTGTTTGATAATTTGGCAGACCAGTTAAGAGTTGGAACTTCAATAAAATTATCTAATATTTACCAAGCATACAGTACTGAATTTGGCTATATAGGACTTAACTGGGCAATAGCTCATATAACAAGCAACAGATATATTTTTATTTTCCTCTATACTATCTGTATGTATGCCATTATTTTACATAGTTTTAGAAAGTATGCAAAGAATTATCCCTTGGCATCTATCTTGTTTATGGCATTGGTATTTTATTTCTCATTTACATATCTTCGGCAGATGTTCGCTGCTGCTATTATAGGACTGTCTATTAGATATATCATCGAAAGAAAGTTTTTAAAGTACTGTGCTATTATCATTGCAGCGTTTTCGTTCCATAATTCTGCTATTATTTTCTTCCCCATGTATTTCATTGCAAATAAGAAATACTCAAAAGCACGTATATTATTATTAATGTCCGCATGTTTCATTATTGGTGTAACAGGAATAACAAGTAACCTTTATAATCTTTTTGATGATATATCAACTCGTGCAGCGCATGCTGATTATGCAGTTCAAGAAGATACACGAATAGCCTACATCTTAGAGGCTGGATTCTTTCTCTTTTTCCTGATAAAGTCTTATTATCATCTACCAGATACCAAACAAAATATAGTTTTATACAACATAGCTTTAGCATTTTGTGCTATTTTGTTGTTGTTTATTCGTTCTGAAAACGGAGGACGCTTAAGTTGGTATTTCGTATATGGATTAATATTTTCACTAACACAGCTATCAACTACCAACTATGGAAAAAAAATAAAGATGGGCTTACAGCTTTCTATTGTTAGTTTTGTTCTTTTCTTGCGTATTCTCACTTCATGGGGAGTTCTATTGTATCCGTATAAAACGTTTTTCACTAATGGGCATAGAGAAAACGATTATATTTTTGAAAGATATGAATACGATTATAATTACGACAAAGATAAATTTTATAAGTAATATTATATGCTGATAACCGTATTCACTCCAACCTATAACAGGGCAAAACTGCTTCCAAGGTTGCATAAAAGCCTACAAGTTCAAACTAACAAAGATTTTGAGTGGGTTATTGTTGATGATGGGAGTACCGATAATACAAAAGAAGTTATAGATAATATAATAATACAACAAGATAATGATTTTCCAATTCGATATTTCTATAAAGAAAATGGAGGAAAACATACTGCAATAAATCAAGGAGTAAAAGAAGCGAAAGGAGAATTATTCTTTATTACAGACAGCGACGATGTCCTACTGCCTAATTCTTTAGAAATAGTATATCAACAATATTCTAAGATAAAAGAAAACAAAGATCTTGGAGGTATTTGTGGTTTGGATTGTTATGCTGATGGGAAGATAATTGGGACAGGTTTAAAGAAGGATTTTATAGATAGTAATTCCATTGAAATACGAAATCATCATTACGTTACAGGTGATTTAAAAGAGGTTTTCTATACAAATGTATTAAAGGAATTTCCATTCCCTGAGATTGTTAATGAGCGTTTTGTGCCAGAAGTTTTGGTTTGGAATAGAATAGCACAAAAATATAAATTAAGATATATCAATCAACCGATTTATCAAGTAGAATATCAAGAAGGTGGACTTACATCTAAGATTATTGAAATCAGAATGAAGAGTCCAATTGCAACGACGATATGTTATGGGGAAATGTTAGATTTACATATTCCAATTAAAAGTAAAATAAAAGCAGCTATAAATTATTGGAGATTCTATTTCTGTATTGAGGATAAATCGAAAATAAGAAAAAGAATAAACCTTTTGTGGGTAGGACTCTTACCAATAGGTTGGGCTTTTCATATAAAAGACCGAATAAGAATTAATAAGAAGTAGATTATAGGTAGAAAAAAGGCTTGATAGTTGTAAATCTTTTTCACAAGCGTAACTATTGCTCAACTTTCTTTCTATCAATATATTGTAAAACCTATTGTTTCGCATCCTAAAAGCGGCTATTTTACACGGTAAAAGCGTAGGTTTTGTATCGCAAAACAGCCGCTTTTGTATTGCCAAAATGAATTTATTGTATTTTGATAAAATTCTTTTTACAAAATATACTTCTTTCTTCCATTATTAAAACTTTTCAAGAAGAGACATTTAAAGCTTAAATTCTTTAACTTAATATGAGTAGATGAAAATCCTTCAAGTCATTACATCATTAGAAATAGGAGGCGCAGAAACCTTGGTTGTTAACTTGATTCCAAGATTGTCTGTATTAGGACATACTGTGGATTTATGTATCTTTAATGGTACGGAAACACCATTGATACAAAGATTGAAAGTTGAAAGTCCACAAACGAAGATATATGCATTGGGACATAGTGTATACAATCCACTTTATATATTAAAGCTGATGAAGATAATGAAAGGATATGATATTGTTCATACACATAATTCTTCACCACAGTTATTTGTTGCAATTGCGAATTTGTATCGCCATACAAAACTCGTATCTACAGAACATAATACGTCAAACCGCAAGCGTAACTGGAAGTGGTATCGTCCTATTGAGAGTTGGATGTATGGGAAGTACAACCATATTATATGCATTAGTAAGATTGCAGAAGAAAGGTTGAGAGAATATATGAAAGGAGAATGGATTATTCAATCTTCAAATAGATATAAAACAATTACTACAATTAATAATGGGATTGATGTCAATGCAATTTCTCAAGCACTTCCTTGCAAGGACCTATTAAGTAAGAAAGAGGCACGTAAGGCTATTCTAATGGTGGCTGGCTTTCGTGAACAAAAAGATCAAGATACTATTCTTCGTGCAGTAAACCAATTAGATAAAGATAAATTTGAAGTTTGGTTTGCTGGTATTGGCGAACGAATGGAAGAAGTTCAACAGTTGTCTAAGTCGTTAGGTGTAGATGATAGAGTTCGGTTTCTTGGATTAAGAACAGACATACCGAATGTGTTGAAGGCAGCAGATATTATCGTTATGTCTTCTCATTGGGAGGGTTTGAGTCTTAGTAATGTGGAAGGTATGAGTGCACATAAACCTTTTATTGCCTCTGATGTAAATGGCTTACGAGAGGTTACAAAAGGATATGGTATTCTTTTTCCACATGAAGATGCCAAGGCTTTGGCAAATGAAATTAATCAATTGGCAGGAAATAAGGATTATTATGATAAAGTTGCCAACCGCTGTTATAATCGAGCACTAGAATTTGATATCAACAAGATGGTAAACGGTTATAATCAAGTCTATCAAAAAGTAATTGGAAATTTTGAATAAACTGATACTGATAAATCTAAAACCGTTGAGGTGTATTGCAATACCTACAAGCATATTATGTCATAAGAATTAAAAGATGGCAAAAAAGAAACTAATAAGAGTTACGACTTCAGATATAAGTTTAGATTCACTTATCAAAGGACAACTTAAATTTCTAAGTTCTGAATTTGAAGTTATTGGCGTTTCTAACAATACGGGAGTTTTAGCAATGGTAGGAGAACGCGAGGGAATTCGAACCATTGAAGTTCCTATGCACAGGGAAATTTCCTTACTCTCCGACATGAAATGCCTTTGGCTACTTTATAGATTATTCCGTAAAGAAAAACCAGATATTGTTCATGCCAATACTCCAAAAGGTAGTATGCTGTCAATGATAGCCTCGAGGTTAGCTTCTGTTCCTCATCGTTTATATACAGTTACAGGATTACGCTATCAAGGAGCAAGTGGGCTTTTCCGCACTTTGCTTATGACAATGGAACGTATTAGCTGTTATTGTGCAACGAAAGTTATTCCAGAAGGAGAAGGAGTAAAAAAGACCTTGCTTGAAGATAATATTACAAGTAAAGAAATGCACATAATCCATAATGGAAACATCAATGGTATAGATACGACTTACTTTTCTGAACAAGCTACGATAGAAGAAATAAAACAAAGTCTGAATCTTTCTAAAGAAACAGATTCTGAAAAGGTAAGAGATTTATTTAGAGAAAGCATCGGACTATCTAAAAACGATTTTGCCTTTATTTTCATTGGGCGAATCGTAAATGACAAGGGAATGCACGAGTTAGCAGGTGCTTTTAGCAAATTGGTTCCTATCTTTCCACATTGTAAGTTAATACTTGTTGGTAACTTTGAAGATAATTTAGACCCATTACAGCAAGAAGATAAAGTGTTTTTTGAAAATAATCCTGCTGTTCACTTTGTGGGGTATCAAGATGATGTCCGTCCCTATCTTCTTTCAGCTGACGCACTCGTATTCCCAAGCTATCGCGAAGGCTTTCCAAATGTTGTTATGCAAGCGGGGGCAATGGGATTAGCTTCAATAGTTACTGATATAAATGGTTGCAATGAAATAATCAGAGAAGGAGAAAATGGTATCATCATTCCGCCTAAAGATGAAATATCATTATGCACAGCAATGACGTGTTTTATAGAACAACAGCATTTAAAAAATACTATGTCTGAAAAAGCAAGAAAAATGATAGTAGAACGATACGAACAGAAAGATGTATGGGAAGCAGTACTTAAAGAATATACTAATGTGGGGGAAACGAATTGCTTATAGAGTGCTGAACATTCCCTATCTTAAAGATAAATGTCAATGTATAAAAACTATCTTAAACGAGTTTTCGATTTTTCTATAGCTCTGTTTGCAATAGTAATAGCCAGTCCTCTAATAATTACTGTTGCTGTTTGGCTACATTTTGCTAATAAGGGAGCAGGGGTGTTTTTCTTACAAGAAAGACCAGGACGTTATGGCAAGATATTCAAAGTCGTAAAATATAAAACAATGACAGATGAAAAAGATACGAACGGTAATCTACTACCCGACGAAGAAAGACTGACCCCGATAGGAAAATTTATTCGCTCTACATCTATAGACGAACTTCCACAACTCATTAATGTTTTGAAAGGAGATATGGCTTTAATTGGTCCTAGACCACTTTTAGTTAAATATTTACCGCTATACTCTAAAAAACAGGCACGCAGACACGAAGTGAGACCAGGAATATCTGGCTGGGCACAATGCCATGGTCGTAATGCTATCTCATGGACACAAAAATTAGAGTACGATGTGTGGTACGTAGACAATATATCGTTATGGACAGATATACGAATTATCTGGAAAACTATAATCTCTGTAGTACAACGTGATGGAATTTCAGCAGAAAACAATGTAACAATAGATGATTTCAATGGATACAATTAATATGCAAACACCATATTTTTTACTTGATGAAGAAGACTTTGTCAAAAATACGACTTCTTTTCAAAATGCATTAAAGAAGTATTTCAAAAAAAGCATTATAGGTTTCTCTGTGAAAACCAACTCCTTTCCATATTTACTGAAAATAGCAAGGGAACAAGGTTGTTATGCAGAAGTTGTTTCCTATACCGAATACGAATTAGCTTTACTATGCGGCTTTCCAAAAAATAGAATCATTTATAACGGTCCAATGAAGTCAAAAGGAACCTTTATTGACGCATTGGAAAATGGTGCTATCGTAAATATTGAAACCAAAAGAGAAATTGAATGGTTAAATTCGTTGAATGCTTCTAAACATTACAACATAGGTATTAGACTAAATGTAGATATAACCCTTATTTCTCCTGAAGATGCCAAACACGACAAAGATGACAGTCGTTTTGGTTTTTCAGCAGAGAACGAAGAGTTTGAACAAGCCTTAAAGAAAATAAAAAGTATTTCCAACGTTACTTTAAATGGTTTGCATATTCACAGAACATCGAGAACACGAAGCATAAACTTTTATAGAAATCTTGTAAAATACAGTATAGATATTATTTCCAAATATCAGTTATCATTAAATTACATTGATATTGGCGGAGGATATTTTGGAATATTCGATAATAAACCAACTTATAACGATTATTGTGCTACTATATCAGAAGTTTTTGAAAATCAACAATCTAAAGATTTATTAAGGAAAACAACCATCATAGTAGAACCTGGAAACGCCCTTACAGCTTCTGTTTTTGATTATCATACTTCAGTAATAGACTGCAAAAAAGTAGGAAATAAAGTATTCATAACAACCGATGGTACAAGAAACGATATAGACCCTTTGTTTCAGAAGCAGGATTATATAAAAGAAATTATATACAAAGAAAAAAATAATGGTAATATCACAAAACAAATAATATCAGGTTGTACTTGTTTAGAATTTGACAGACTTTTTGAGTTGACAAATAGTCCACAACTGAATATCGGTGATAAAATATGCTATAAAAACGTCGGTGCCTATACAATGTGCTTAAGCCCGCTTTTTATCAGATATATACCTAAAGTTTATTCTAAAACAACAAAAGAACTACTTAGAGAAGAATGGGGTGCAACAGAATATGTAGCCCAATGTAAAATGTAAAAATAGAAAAATGAAAAAAAACATATTATTTTGCAGTGTAGGAAGAAGAGGGACACTGCTACAGAATGTTAGAAAGTCAATGAATGGTTGTGGAAAAATCGTTGCCACAGATAACAGCCCCGTAGCACCAGCATTGTATTTTGCAGACAGTATTTATCAAGTGCCTCGTATAACTGACGAGCAATATACAAATAAAATATTGGAAATATGTAAAAAAGAAAATATTAATGCACTTACTACGCTCATTGACCCTGAAATAGAAATAATGGCAAACCATTATGAACAATATGTCAATAATGGAATTCTGCCTCTTTGTCCTAATAAAGTTTCCGCTCATATTTGCTTTGATAAATACGAAATGTTTAAACATTTCCAGAAAAAAGGTGTTAGAACTGTCCTCACTTATAAAGATTTGGATATTTTTAAAAAAGCACTGAAAGATTCCCAGATTTCTTTTCCTGTCTTTATGAAGCCAATATCTGGTAGTGGAAGTGTTGGTGCACACAAAGTAGATACTCTTGAACAACTTGAAAACGATTGGAATAAAGGAGATTTTACATATATCATTCAAGAGCTGATGACTGAAGGCGATTGTGATGCTGATGTATATGTAGATACTATTTCTCACAAACCTGTTGCTGCTTTCTCTAAGAAAAAGATAGAAACAAGAATTGGAGGTGCAAACAAAACTATTTCATTCAAAGATCCCCAACTCTTTTCTTTTATAGAAGAAGTATGTAATGCTTTGGAGCTAAATGGACCTTGCGACATGGATTTCTTTATAAAAGATGGTGAATACTATCTATCTGAAATTAACCCACGTTTTGGTGGTGCATATTTGCATGCATACGGTGCTGGTGTTGATTTTATCCAACTCATTTTGAATAATATAGAAGGAAAAACTAATAAGTCTACCATTGGTAATTATGAAGAAGATATTCTGATGATGATGTACGATGCTGTTGTTATTCGTAAGAAGTCAGAATTAATGGAAGGTGATTTTTCTTTATTATAAAATAATTAGTGTTTACTGAATAATTTATAACTCTCTGATATTTAAGTTTATATAACTTTATTTCTTTGTTTGTTTAACTAGAAAATCGTACCTTTATATAGTTAAATCCATAGCAAGATGAAGTTTTACGCTCCAAAATACAAGCAACTTGACCTCGGTTTGCTCCGCTCATCCCTTGATGAGTTGGACAAGACAAACCGATGGGTGGCTCTCGGTGACCTTCTTCCATGGACAGAACTTGAGAAGGAATACAACTCAAGGTTGGACAATCAGAAGAAAGGTGCAGGGAACAAGCCGGCACGCATGATTCTCGGCGCAATGATTATCAAGCACAAACTAAACCTGAGTGATGCCGAGACCATCGAGATTATCAGAGAGAGTCCCTACATGCAGTACTTTTGTGGATTGCATGAGTTCACCGACAAGCCTATATTCGACCCGAGCCTATTCGTCACGATACGCAAGCGAATCTCAGAGGAAGAACTCAACAAGATGACAGTCAAGCTTCTCGACAAGCAGAAACGTCTTCTTGTAGAGAAACGCAAGCGTGAGGAAGAAGAGGCGAAAAAGAATGATGAGGAACCACCGACTCCGAAACCAGAGGATCCGAATGCCGCTTCCTTCACCGATTCAAAAGGTCGCGAGCACAAGGGAGTGCTGAAGATTGATGCTACCTGCGCCGATGCAGAGATGCGTTATCCTGTTGACGTTGATATAATACATGATGGTTGCCGCAAGGTTACCGACTATATTATAAAGGTGTGCGAGATGTTTGAGCTGCACAAGCCACGCACGAACTACAAGCATGCACGTCAGGCATACCTTCAGCTTGTCAAGAAAGCCAAGAAGAAAGGCAAGATGGTGCGTGATACTATCGGGGTGATGCTCAACTACTTGCGCAAGGACATCCGCATCTTAATGGACTTGCTTGCAAAGAACAAGACGTACTACGAGAGCCTATTCCTATATGAGAAACGCACCTTGACTGCAATCCTCACGATGTACCATCAGCAGGAGGAGATGTACAGGTCAAAGACTCATACTTGTGCAGACCGCATACTGAGCATCTTTCAGCCACACGTCCGTGCCATTGTCCGTGGAAAGGCTAAGGCAAGGACTGAGTTCGGGGCCAAGATAGGTGCAAGCATAGTCGAGGGCTATACGTTCATCGACCACCACAGCTGGGATGCCTACAACGAGAGCCAGGATCTCTTGCTACAGATTCAACTTTTCAAAGAACGCTTCGGCTATCTTCCGGCCACCATCCTTGCGGATAAGATTTACCTAAACAGGTCAAACCGAGATATACTTGAGGATTTTGAAATCCATTCATACTGCAAACCGTTAGGGCGACCACCGAAGGATCCTCCTTCAGATGAGATGAAATCCAGAATGGCCAAAGCCATCGGGGAGCGCAATGAAATCGAATGCTCATTCGGTACTGGCAAGAGAATCTATCGAGCCAATGACATAAGAGCCAAGCTTCCAGATACAGCACGATGCTGGACAGGAATGTGCTACTTCGTTAAAAACGTGATGAAGTTCCTCAGGGAACTTTGTCTTGCCCTGACCGAAATCTGGTGGTTTTTCATCATTATCGTCACTATGAGGGGCTACGTCTGCTACCCTCTGTCTGTGAAGAGATAATAATTCAGCAGACCCTAATTAATAAAATGGAAAGAAAATATCTATGCCTTGCTCATATGAGTGGCAATGAACAGAAATACATTCAAGAAGCATTTGACACAAATTGGGTGGTGCCATTAGGCCCTAATGTGAATGCATTTGAAGAAGAATTAGCAAGGTTTTGTAAATCAAAACCAAGCAATATAGATTTCTCTAATGAAGTTTATCCACAAAGTATTCAGGCACACAACGATAATCCTGATGAACTATGGAACGATGGGTATAAAGAGCTGGAGAACAAAGAAGTTGTTGCACTATGTTCTGGCACTTCAGCTATTCATTTAGCATTGATAAGCTTAGGAGTTAAAGCTGGCGATGAAGTTATTTGTCAGAGTTTTACTTTTTGTGCAAGTTCTCACCCCGTAATGTATCTTGGTGCAACTCCTGTCTTTGTAGATTCTGAAGCTGATACATGGAATATGTCTCCAGAATTACTCGAAAGGGCAATTAAGGATAGAATAGAAAAGACAGGCAGAAAGCCTAAAGCCATTATCGTAGTCTATCTTTATGGTATGCCTGCAAAGATAAAAGAAATCATAGAAATAGCAGAACGCTACAGTATTCCTATCGTTGAAGATGCTGCTGAAGGACTTGGCAGTCGGTATAATGGGCAAGTTATCGGTACATTTGGCGAATATGGTGTGATGAGTTTCAATGGCAATAAGATGATAACCACTTCTGGTGGCGGTGCATTAATTTGTCCTAACAAAGAAGCAAAAGAACGTATCATGTTCTTTGCAACACAGGCACGCGAGGCTTTTCCGTACTACCAACACGAAGAAATTGGCTACAATTATCGACTTAGCAATATTTGTGCAGGTATAGGGCGTGGGCAAATGACGGTACTTGATGAACATATTACGCATCATAAATATCTGGCAAATCTCTATAAAGAAGGATTTAAAGATGTGAAAGGCATCACATTCCATAACAATCCAAATGAAGAATATGATTCTAATTTCTGGCTGAATACTATCACATTAGATAAAGATTTAAAGGTTATAGGTCAAGAAAATGCTTATAACGAAGCAATTGCTGGTGCTGTTGGCGGTGCCGCTGGTGTAGTTCACTCAACAGGAAAGGCTCATACCGATTGCGAACCAAACACAAATATCGAGGCGATGCGTATAGCATTGGATAAATTAGGTATAGAAAGTCGTCCTCTTTGGAAACCAATGCATTTACAACCAGTTTATAAAAACTCTCCAGCCTACATTAATGGCATAAGTGAAGAACTCTTTAAGACAGGTCTTTGTCTTCCTTCTGGTCCAATGATTAGTGATGAAGATGCAAGATTTATTATTGAGTCGATAAAACAATCTATCATAGAATAAACTTCTATACTTCTACAATAATAACTTTATGTGTGTTACTAAACTGCTAAAGGAGTTAATACATAATGAACTATGGGGCGAACAGCTTGGTTTTTCGTCAATAGATAAAAAGGATTTCTCTGCTTTACAGAATATTGCAAATATGCAGACTGTAAATGGGTTGGTATATTCTTCACTTATCAACAACAACGTAAAACTTCCACAGCAAGAAGCTTTGGTTGCATTTGGAAGTTTGGAAAACACCAAGAAAGCAAATCTACTCCTTAATAAAAACCTAATATTCCTTACCGAGTTATTAGAAAAACATAATATAAAGTTCTTTGTTGTAAAAGGACAAACAATAGCAAACTCTTACCCTCGCCCACTCCATCGAGTAGGTGGAGATATTGATTTCTACTGTTTCGCAGAAGATTTAGAAAGATTACTTAATATATTGCATAAAGAATTAAATGTAGAACCGAAACGTGATGAATCGGAACAGCATTATACTTTCCTATTTAATAAAACCTTATTCGAACTACATTTTACACTTTACAAGTTTGCTAATAAAGAAAATCAACAATATTTCGATAATCTGATAAACTCCGAGCCACTGAGTTATACATTCATTGATAATAAAAAAATCCCAACTTTAAATCTAACATTAAATCTTGCTTATACTTTTCTTCATCTGTTTCATCACCTTATAGAATTAGGTGTGGGGCTTCGCCAATTCTGCGATGTTGCAATATTGTGCCACATAGCTGCGATGGCTGAACAAGAAGGAGACAGAAAGAATTGTATTGATAAAACAAAGCTTATAGAAATACTAACACGATTAGATTTCCTCAAGGCATTTACTGCAATTGGAACAGTCCTCGTAGACGAGATAGGTTTGCCAAAAGCAGAATTTCCCTATACACTGACGAAGAAAGATTATAAAAGAAAGAAATACATTCTTGACGTTGTGTATAAGAGAGGAAACTTTGGAAAATATGGTCGTACAACAAAAGTAAGGTCAGGGATAAAGTATTATATTGAGCAAACGAATATAAAACTATCTCATTATTATCATCTGTTTAATCTTAGCAGAAAAGAAAACATTGCACTTATTACAAAAGAAATTCCTAAAAAGATTTTCCAAGCAATAAAAAGGTGATACGTGTAGTAATATTATTCAACTGATAAACAAAAAAGGATAGTCCAAAACGGACTATCCTCTTTTTTGTTTTATTACGGCTCTATAACGAATCGTGTGGGTAGGTAGCGAATATTTCTCGTCAAAATGTTACCTTTGCAAAATGAATAGTACCGAGATATTTACAATGTAAGCATAGGTCAAATTGCAGGATAGTTTTAGATTTATAGGGGTATTGGATTTTTCCAATAGACGTAATCAAAAGAGGTTGGTGCAGGAAGCTACCAACCTCGAGAAAGGGATTTAGCAAAAATCTAAATCCTAAAAAACACATAGCAAATATACACTTTATTGATAATTAATCCAAATAAATGGGCAGAATAAAACATTTATTAACAAAATAACGGTTTTAAATAAACAATATATACAAAAAATCTTCCCAAAGAAAAACTTTGGGAAGATAATAGAGATTTCGTAGGCTTTCACCCAACTGCCACTTCAACGGCTTTTACTACGCTAATTTTTCGGCAAGATATTTACCAGTTAGGCTATCTTTACACTTTACAATTTCTTCGGGGGTGCCAGAAGCTACAAGTTTTCCGCCTTTCTCACCACCATCGGGACCAATATCAAGAATGTAATCTGCACATTTTATCACTTCCATATTGTGTTCAATGACCAATACCGAGTGTCCTTTCAAGATTAAAGCATCGAAGGCTTTCAAAAGTCGCTTAATATCGTGGAAATGCAAACCTGTTGTAGGTTCATCAAAGATAAATAATGATGGTTCTTGTCGCTCTTGCCCTATGAAATAAGCTAACTTAACACGCTGACTTTCACCACCTGATAAGGTTGAAGAACTTTGTCCCAACTTGATATAACCTAAGCCTACGTCTTCAAGTGGTTGCAATCGAGCAACAATAGCTTTGCGCTTATGCTCTTTGAAGAATCCAATGGCATCGGAGACGGTCATGTTCAACACATCATGAATATTTTTTCCATCAAACGTAACGTCTAATACTTCACGCTTAAAACGCTTACCATGACATTCCTCACACTCTAAAACTAAGTCGGCCATGAACTGCATTTCAATGGTAATTTCGCCTGCTCCCTTGCATTCTTCGCAACGTCCGCCGTCAGCATTGAACGAAAAATATTGTGGTGTAAAACCCAATTGCTTTGCTAATTGCTGCTCGGAAAAAAGTTTGCGAATCTCATCGTACGCCTTAACGTATGTTGCTGGCGTTGAACGGGAACTCTTTCCTATCGGGTTTTGGTCTACAAATTCAATGTGTTTAATCTGGTCTACATCGCCAGTTAGTGAACTAAATTCTCCAGGTAAATCGGCAACTTCGTCCATTCTTCGCTTTAAGGCGGGGTATAACGTACCTTTTATTAATGAAGACTTGCCACTACCACTAACACCCGTAACGACTGTCATCACGTTGAGCGGTATTTTTGCGTCCAAACCTTTCAGGTTGTTCATACGACAGCCTTTTATTTCAATGAAAAGATTCCATGGGCGACGACTCATTGGAACTGCAATCGTTTCGGCTTCGGTAAGATATTTTATGGTATGCGATTCTGGAAAATCTTTTAATAACTGCGCTTTATTCTTATCATCAATCACAGGAACAGCTCCATCATAAACGATTCTACCACCCAAACGACCTGCATCGGGACCAACATCTATCAAATGGTCAGCAGCACGGATTATTTCCTCATCATGTTCCACCACAACGACCGTATTTCCAATGGCTTGCAATTCTTTAAGAACATGAATTAATCGGTCGGTATCACGACTATGAAGACCTATACTTGGTTCATCTAAGATATAAAGCGAACCTACCAATGACGAACCTAAGGAAGTAGTGAGGTTAATGCGCTGACTTTCGCCACCACTCAAAGTATTAGATTGTCGGTTAAGCGTTAAATAACCTAAGCCCACATCCAATAAAAACTGAATGCGATTGGTAATTTCTATCATCAAACGTTTACTTACTTTTTGTTCCTGTTCGGTGAGTTTTAAAGTGTCAAACCATTCTTTCAAGCTTCCAATAGGCATATCCACCAAGTCGGTAATGGCTTTTCCTCCTATCTTTACCCATGTTGCTTCATTTTTTAGACGACGTCCGTGACAGTCAGGACAAAGCGTTTTACCACGATAACGACTAAGAAGTACACGATATTGAATTTTGTATTGGTTCTCTTTTACCATATCAAAGAAAGCATCAATACAAATTCTATCGCTTAATTTAGCCTTTCGCTCACTTGGTAAACCATGCCAAAGTTGGTCTTTTTCCTCACGTGTTAATTCAAAATAAGGCTTGAAAACAGGGAAATTATCCACAGCTGCACGCCGACAAAACTCTGTTTGCCATACTTTTAACTTTTCGCCATGCCAACATTGTACACACCCTTCGTAAACAGAGAGCGTAGAATTAGGAACGACCAAACGTTCATCAATTCCCATTACTTGCCCAAAGCCTTCACAAGTAGGGCATGCACCGAGCGGAGAGTTGAACGCAAACATATTATCGTTAGGTTCTTCAAACTTTATATCATCAGCTTCGAAGCGCGTAGAAAAATCATATATCAAGTTTGAAGGCATCACCAACAAGCGCAAAACACCATCGCCTTCATAGAAAGCCGTTTCACACGAATCGGTTAAACGCGAAATTGCTTCTTTGGAAGTATCAACTGACAGGCGGTCGATAACGAGATAAATATCAGAAACTGAGATTTCTTCGTTTTCACGATGTGTTTCCAGCCAATCGTCAATACGCAAAATTTCTCCATTCACATAAATACGCGCATAGCCTTCTTGCACTTGCATTTCCAATTGGTCAGCTATGGTGCGCCCTTCTCCTACATGCAGCGGAGAAAGAATACAAAACTTCGTTCCAGCCGAGAAAGTTCCCACCTTTTCAATGACATCTTCCACCGTATGACGCTTCACTTCTTCGCCACTAATGGGGCTGAAAGTACGCCCGATGCGAGCATAAAGCAAACGCAAATATTCATAAATTTCAGTTGATGTGCCTACCGTAGAACGTGGATTGCGCGAAATCACCTTCTGCTCGATTGCAATTGCAGGTGGCAAACCTTTAATAAAATCAACTTCAGGCTTAGCCATTCGTCCTAAAAATTGGCGTGCGTAAGCCGATAAACTTTCTACATAACGACGCTGACCTTCTGCATATAATGTGTCAAATGCCAAAGATGATTTTCCTGAACCTGAAACACCTGCAATAACAACCAATTTTTCGCGAGGAATATTAACATCAATATTCGCTAAATTATTAACTTTAGCGCCCTTTACTTCTATATAATTATTTTCTTGATTTTTGCTTTGCTCCATCTACTTACAATAAGTATATTTAATTTTCCACGACAAAAATACAAAAAAGATTTGGTTCATAAGACGAATTACAGTATATTTGCACTATACAGCTTGCGTAAACACGCAATAGGAAGTAAGAAATCGTATGTCTAATTTAGAAAGAAAAGGAGATTATAAGATGAAAGAGCAAGAAAAAATCATACGCGAATATACCGACCCGATTGAAGAAAGACAAATTAGACATTTCGCCTGCAAGGAAATGGGACGACAAATTCACCGATACATTAAGGCGATGAAAGGGTCGAAAGCCCACATGCTTAGATTTGAAGAGGCTTTAGAAGCACTCAGTCTTGAAGAAAAAGAAAAAGCCATCGCACGTTATTTGGATTTAAATCGGAAAGCATTGAACGGATTAGACATGAAAGTAGTGTTAGCACGTTCCATGGCAAATTATTGCGACACTTTCGAATATTTAATTATGCTTATCAATGATGAGCAGAAAATGGAGAAATACCTAAAAATATTAGAAGACACTTACATTCAATTCCACAAAGTAATAGAGGAAAATGGGAAATTTGGCATCATTGACCACCATGGTAAAACCATTTTAAAGCCAGAATACGAATTTCTGCGCACATCGTATGTATATGTAGACGACCTCCGCACCATGCCTATCATGGCACAAAAAAATGGAAAAATGGGATTAGTTTTGCCCGATTACAAGGAAACAGTCGTTGCGCCTTTCAAATATGATAGCATTTCATTGAGAGAACAACCACCATTTTACGAAGCAAAAATTGGCGATAAAGAAATTTTGCTAACAACCGATGGTATAGAGAAATCTAAAAAGGATATATATTAACGTTCAAAACAGGTTGTTTTTCATCTAAAAACAACCTGTTTTGAATTTCAGAAGCCTCGGATAAAATGAAAAGTACAATACTATTATTAAATAATGTGAGCATTTTCATTCTACGCAATTTTGTTTAAAATTTAAGAATTCTCGTAACTATCTCAATTTTACCGAGATATATGTTTTAGCTAACGAAACTCGCAAAAAATCGAGAAAAAAAAAGTTTATTTTTTTTGGTGGAATAAAAAAAACATAGTATCTTTGCACTCGCAATTCAGAAATGGAGCAATCCACAACGAAAAGCACGGGGTGTAGCGCAGTCCGGTAGCGCGCCTGTTTTGGGAACAGGTGGTCGCAGGTTCGAATCCTGTCGCCCCGACAAATCAACATTTAGCGAAATGTTTTATTGCGGAAATAGCTCAGTTGGTAGAGCACAACCTTGCCAAGGTTGGGGTCGCGAGTTCGAGTCTCGTTTTCCGCTCATTATTTATTGATATAAGTATCTTTTAGAGACCTGTTCTCGATTAGCCCAAGTGGCGGAATTGGTAGACGCGCACGTTTCAGGTGCGTGTGTTTATAACGTGCAGGTTCGAGTCCTGTCTTGGGCACTTACTTATAGAAATAAAAGATTTTTTTGGAGAGGTGGCGGAATTGGTAGACGCGCTACTTTGAGGGGGTAGTGAAAATTGCTTCGTGGGAGTTCGAGTCTCCTCCTCTTCACTTAGTAAGAAAGTTCTTACAAGTTGCGGAAATAGCTCAGTTGGTAGAGCACAACCTTGCCAAGGTTGGGGTCGCGAGTTCGAGTCTCGTTTTCCGCTCATTCATTTTATTTTATTTTTTAGAGAAACATACTAGCACCGACTAAATGAATTTATATTTAAGATATTTTGACAATGAAACATTGGCATACAATGTTGAAGAAGCTTTAGATTTCCTTGCATCGATTCCAGACATTCAGCTTACACCTGAATTAGAAGATGACATCAGAGTTTACGCTGATAGCGATGTTTATTACCCGAAAAGATACAAAGTACGTCCACGGATTTACTTTATCATCATAAAAACAGAAGCACAAACGATGCTTGATTTCAAACAAAAGAAGGCAGTCAGAAGCAGCGCTGTAATGCTGAAAAAGGACAATCCAACGATTATGCACCTCAACGAAGAACGTGACGGTTGGTACGAAGGTGCGTTAAACTTCAAACGTGTGGTTTATACCGCAGCAACTGGCAAACACGAATATCGTGATACACAGTTCGTAGCAAGATGTAAATCTATCTCAGGAATTGATTGCTACAACAGAATTGTCGACTACTTGAAAGAAAGAGTAGATGGAAGAAGCCAATTTCCTTCAGCTAAAGGAAAAAACTTTACTTTCAGATACCTCGGTATGTGGAAATAATAATAAATTTTCATCGCTATGAATAAAGTTATGCTCATTGGCCATGTGGGGAAAGAACCTGAAGTGCGCTATTACGATGTAGACCAATGTGTTGCTTCCTTTTCTTTGGCAACAACAGAAAGAGGCTATACATTGGCGAACGGCACGCAAGTTCCTGACCATACCGATTGGCATAACATCGTATTGTTCAAACAATTAGCAAAATATGCTGAGCAATATATTCACAAAGGCGATAAAATTTGTATTGAAGGCAAAATTAGATACAGAAGTTACGATGATAAAAAGGGCATGAGACGTCAAGTAACGGAAATCTATGCGGACACATTGGAATGGCTTTCTGCACCCAAAAAGACAGAAGGAACAAAAGAAACACAAAATCTTACAACAAATGCCCAAAATAATATTCCTGCACAAGCACAGGAAGAAACTCCATTTTAATGAACGATATTGCTAATTTACTACCCTCGTATGTAGAATTTCAAGCACCTTCAATAGGCGTGCTTATTGCTATCGCCTTAGTTTGTATTTTGCTCTACATATCAGGATTTGCAAGTGGTTCGGAAATTGCTTTCTTTAGTCTTACTCCTAACGATTTAGACGAACTTGAACCCAATAAAAGTAACACCGATAAACACATTCAAGAATTAAGAGAAGATAGCGAAAGAACATTAGCTACGATTTTGATTTTAAACAATTTAGTTAATGTTACCATTGTCATGCTTTCGGGATATGCCCTCAGACGCATGGTTATCTTTAAGGTTGAATGGGTTGAAATATTGTGTGCTACTGTTTTTCTTACTTTCCTTCTGCTCCTATTTGGCGAAATTATGCCGAAAGTATATAGCAGCATGAATCCTTTAAAATTCTGTCGTCGTACTGTAAAAGGTATTATGTTAGCAAGAAAAATGTTTTGGTCATTCGAATCTATTCTTCTCAAAAGCAGTACTTTCGCCGAAAAGATTGTAAAAAAAGAGAATAGAAAACTCTCCATGGACGAGTTGGAGCAAGCGTTAGAGCTTACAAACAAAAGCGAAATTAGCAACGAACAAGAAATGTTAGAAGGCATTATTCGCTTTGTTGATGAAACTGCAAAAGAGGTAATGACATCACGACAAGATATTATTGACCTTGATATTCGGTCTAATTATTCGCAAGTTTTAAAGTGTATCGTAGAAAACAATTACTCGCGAATCCCTGTTTATCAAGACAATGAAGACAATATACGAGGGATTCTTTACATTAAAGACCTTCTACCCTATCTTAATAAGCCAACAACTTTTAGATGGCAAAGTTTGATTCGCCCACCTTATTTTGTTCCAGAAACAAAGAAAATTGACGATTTGTTGCGTGAATTTCAAGAAAACAAAGTACATATTGCCATTGTGGTCGATGAGTTTGGCGGCACAAGTGGCATTGTTACTTTAGAGGATATATTAGAGGAAATTGTTGGAGAAATCAATGATGAATTTGATGACGACCAGCAATTCTATCGAAAAATATCTGATTATGTTTATATTTTTGAAGGCAAAACTTCTATTGGCGACTTTGCAAAAGTATTGGATATAGACGATGAAACTTCAGAAGAATTACATGCTGAAGCTGACTCGTTAGCAGGTTTGTTGCTCCAAATAAAAGGAGAGTTTCCTGTTTTACATGAACGTTTAAAGTTCAAACATTTCATTTTTGAAATACTTGCCATTGATAATCGTCGCATTAACAAGATAAAAGTAACGCTCAAAGATGGAAAGAAGCATCAAAAATCTTGCTAAAGATGTAATTTTGGGAGTCCAAACAATAGGATTAGGACGCCAAGAAGAGCGCAAAGGTGCAAACGAACTACTTTCTAAAATATTAGAAAAAGAAGTCAAAATCACCCACGATGAAAATGGAAAACCAGTCATTCAAGATTATAACATCAGCATTTCACATTCGAAAGGCTACCTTGCCATACTGCTTTCCAAAGCATTACGCGTGGGTATTGATATAGAATATTGGTCGGAACGTATTCAGAAAATTGCAAAAAGATTTTTACATAAAGACGAAAATTACACGACAACAGAAGATTTATTGATAACATGGTGTGCAAAAGAAGCTGTTTACAAGCTGTTTTCTGAAGAGCATTTAGGTTATCAAGATATGAAAGTGGACATTGAAAGACAAGAAGTTACAAACTTAAAGAATAATATTTCTGTCAAAATAAATATTACTTTTCACAAGGATTATATCATGGTAACGACTTGGTTGCCATAATTTCTTGATTGCTAAAAACAAGAAATCTACCAAAGGATATTTTTTAAACAGAATTGGAATTAGTGAAAAAAAGTTTAGATTTTTGCTAAAGCCGTTTTTAAAATGTATCTTTGCATAAGATGTTGCTGCACTCGGCAAAATGAAAATAAACTTTCTTTGTGTTGATATCAAAAGCATAAGTACGGAAGTTACTTTTTAAAGAAAATAAAACAGTGAAAAATCTATATATAACAATCATCTTCTCCGTTTTACCCCTATTTTCGTTAGGGCAAAATGTTACAACAAGGGACGGAGGACAATATAAAGGCGAATTATTGCACGGAAGACCTGAAGGAAAAGGAAAAGCAACCTATAAAAATGGGGACTACTACGAAGGCGAATACGTGAAAGGGAAACGTCAGGGAGAAGGAACATACGTTTTTTCTGACGGAGAAAAATATATTGGACAATGGTTTCAAGACCAACAACATGGTAGAGGCGTTTTTACATTTAAAAACGGCAATAAATACGATGGACTTTGGTACAAAGATTATCAACAAGGACGCGGCGTAATGTACTATTTTAATGGGGACAAATACGACGGGAAATGGATAATGGACAAACGCAACGGCATGGGTCGTTACACTTTTTCCAATGGTGCATACTATGATGGTCAATGGGAAGATGACAAAAAAAATGGTCATGGCAAATTCGTTTGGGAAGATGGAACTACCTATATCGGCAATTGGGTGAACAATCTAAAAGAAGGAAAAGGCTTTTACCTCTACACACGAGGCGAAGAATATAGCGGCGATTGGAAAAACGACTTACGCCATGGAAAGGGCGTGTATAAATTTAGTAATGGCGACGTATATGAAGGCGACTATTTTGAAGACGAACGCACAGGAGAAGGGATTATGCGCTATAAAAACGGCGACATTTATACAGGTCATTTCCTAAAAGGAATGAGAAATGGATACGGCTCAATGACTTGGAAAAATGGTGATGTTTATGTTGGTAATTGGGAGAATGACTTGCAAAATGGACAAGGAAAACTCACCAAGCATAATAAAGACATTATAGATGGTCTGTTCAAAAATGGAAAAATGAACGGCACGGTAACGATTTATTTTGCTGACGGAAGTAAATTTCGGGGGGATTATAAAGAAGGGAAACGTTTTGGAAATGCAATAGAAGAAGATAAAAATGGTGTACGATTCGAAGGAACGTACAAAAACAATATTCGAAACGGACAATTTACAGAACGCGACCGCAATGGAAACGTTACAACACGCGGATACTATGAAAATGGTATTCGCCATACAAATTAATAAAATCAAAGAACTATCATGATTAAAAAGATTCAGGAAAAGAAGTCTTCTGCTAAAAAAGAAGCAATAAATAACAAGGTGCAATTAATGGGTATTGCTAAAAATGATAGTTACTTAGCAGCTTATAACGAAGCGATTTGTGGGCGACATCAAAACGCTGTCAATAAAATAAAACAATTAACCAATGACGGAAAACAAACACTTTCTGACTTTGCGAATGGTTACAAGTATTATGGATTACACAAAGCAAATGGAAAATGGATTTTCCGTGAATGGGCACCGAATGCTACAAATATCTATTTAATAGGTGATTTCAACCAATGGCAGAAAACTGACGAATATAAATGTAATCATATCACAGATAGCGGAGATTGGGAATTAACCATTGACGAAGATAAAATAAAGCACGGCAATTTGTATAAAATGCAGGTTAGCTGGTGCGGAGGAGAAGGAGAACGCATTCCAGCATGGGCTGATAGAGTTGTTCAAGACGAACAAACAAAGATATTTTCGGCACAAGTATGGTTTCCAGATGAAGAATATACATGGAAAAAGAAATCATTTAAACCTACCATAAACCCACTCCTTATCTATGAATGCCACATCGGTATGGGACAAGATGCTGAAAAAGTAGGCACTTATACTGAATTTAAAGACAACGTATTGCCACGAATTGTAAAAGCGGGATACAACGCAATTCAAATTATGGCAATCCAAGAACACCCCTATTATGGTAGTTTTGGCTATCATGTAAGTTCTTTTTTTGCAGCAAGTTCACGCTTTGGTACTCCTGAAGAATTGAAAGCACTCATTGACGAAGCACACGCAAACGGTTTGGCAGTTATCATGGATATTGTTCATTCACACGCTGTAAAAAATGAGTTAGAAGGTTTAGGCAATTTAGCTGGCGACCCTAACCAATATTTCTATCCTGGACAACGCCGTGAACACCCTGCTTGGGATTCTCTTTGCTTTGACTATGGCAAAAATGAAGTATTACATTTCTTACTTTCAAACTGTAAATATTGGATAGAAGAATACCATTTTGATGGTTTCCGTTTCGATGGCGTTACCTCAATGCTATATTATAGTCACGGCTTAGGAGAATCATTTGGTGGATATGCCGACTACTTCAATGGACATCAAGACGACAATGCGATTTGCTACTTAACCTTAGCAAACTGTCTTATCCATGAAGTTAATAAGCATGCGATTACCATTGCTGAAGAAGTTTCTGGAATGCCAGGACT
Source organism: Prevotella disiens (assembly GCF_900454955.1). Lineage (NCBI taxonomy): Bacteria > Pseudomonadati > Bacteroidota > Bacteroidia > Bacteroidales > Prevotellaceae > Prevotella > Prevotella disiens. The sequence goes on from NZ_UGTL01000001.1 coordinate 1,498,278, forward strand.
CGCAGCAAAGTTCAAAGATGGTGGATATGGTTTTGATTACCGCATGGCAATGAACATTCCTGATTACTGGATAAAAACTATTAAAGAACTATCTGACGAAAATTGGAAGCCTTCATCTATCTTTTGGGAGATTAAAAACAGACGTGCTGACGAGAAAACAATATCTTATTGCGAATCACACGATCAAGCATTGGTAGGCGATAAAACCATTATTTTCCGTCTTATCGATGCCGATATGTATTGGCACTTTAAGAAAGGAGATGAAAACGACCGTGCAAGACGTGGCATTGCCTTACACAAAATGATAAGATTGGCTACAGCTGCAACCATAAATGGTGGTTACTTAAACTTCATGGGGAACGAATTTGGACACCCCGAATGGATTGATTTCCCAAGAGAAGGCAATGGTTGGAGCCATAAATATGCGCGGAGGCAATGGAATTTAGTGGATAACAAGGAGTTATGCTACCACTATTTAGGCGATTTCGACCAGAAAATGTTGGAAACATTAAAGTTAGAAAAGGACTTTAACAACACACCTCTACAAGAAATTTGGCACAACGATAGCGACCAAATATTAGCTTTCAGCCGTAACGACTTGATATTTATCTTTAATTTCTCGCCTAATCATTCCTTCTCTGATTATGGTTTCCTTGTTCCTGAAGGCACTTACAACGTAGTTTTGAACACCGATTCATGGGAATTTGGCGGAAATGGCTTTGTAGACGAAAAGATAAATCATACTACCATAACCGACCCTTTATACAAAGAACAAAAGAAAGGTTGGTTAAAAGTCTATATTCCTGCACGCAGCGCATTGGTTTTAAAGAAAAAATAATATCGAATGAAAGACGAGAGTAAACTAATTAGGTTATTTTGCAATCTTCTGTTTTGCATATTCACTTTCTGTTTTGTATTTTTCTACCAAGCAGACACGCTGACCATAGCACAGCATATTGCGTCAAACGGACAAACCCACTATGTTTCGTGGTTGGGAGCAATCTTAATCACTCTAACTTTGCAATTACTACAATGGGCTGTAAACTCGTTATTTAAGTTAAAAAAACGAGGTTATGCACTCACTTTCTTCCCGTCAGTTTTATTTTTGACCGTCATAACTGATATTAATCCAGACACTTCCAATACGATTACGTTTGGAGCGTGGGCATGGATTGCTCCCCTACTCCTTGTTATTTGGGGCGCATCAATGGTTTACATCAAAAATTACGAACCATACGAACCAGCATTAAGGGGCGAAGGCTTAGGTTCGCAACTATTTTGGGTAAACAATCTCATTATGCTTTTGATGTTTTGCAGCATGGGACTTTACAGCAATTCCGATAGTCTTTTTCATAAAAAAGCGCATATCGAAGCATTGGTTCGCAACAAGGAGTATAGCGAAGCATTAAAAGTTATCCAAAAGTGTGGTTTATCGGACTCCACAACCACCATGCTCACCATTTATAGCTTGGCGCACAAGGGGCAACTTGCCAACAAATTATTCGAATATAACTTAGTAGGCGGTAAAGATGTCTTACGTCCTGGAAAGGTTCATTCATTGTTGATTCAAGATAGCATCATTCACAAGGCTACGAAGAAATCTGCCCAATACCAACTTGTAGGATTTTTATTAGATAAAAACTTAGAAAAATTTGCGCATTACGTTCGAATTTATTACCCCAACGATAGTTTACTGCCAAGATATTATAAAGAAGCCTATAACTTAAAAAAAATCATTGATAAGCGAAGAAAGCCTGTACCACCTTATAAAAAAGGTAGTTACACGAAGTATTACTATGAAAAACTATGAAAATAATCCTTGCTTTCGATTCATTTAAAGGTTCATTGACAGCTGAAGAAGCGGTCAATGCAGCGGCTAAAGGAATCATAAAAGTATGCCCACATGCTAAAATTATACGACTACCAATGGCTGACGGAGGCGAAGGTACGACCGAAGCAATTTGCAAAAGTCTAAAAACGAAGTGGACAACTTGCCCTGCTCACGACCCATTCATGCGCCCTATCATTTCAAAATATGCCATTACCACCGACGGAACAACCGCAATAATGGAAATGGCTGCGGCAGCTGGACTTACCTTATTGGACGAAACAGAACGCAATCCTATGAGAACGACCACATACGGAGTAGGAGAAATGATAGCAAATGCGATTGAACAAGGTTGCAAAAAAATATTGATTGGTATTGGAGGCAGTGCAACCAACGATTGTGGAATGGGCATGTTGGCAGCTTTGGGAGGAAAGATTGAAACAAAAAAAGAACGGTTGAGCTACCCCAAAGGGCAAGATTGCAAGGATATAACGACCATAGATTTATCAAATATTTCACTGCAAGGGATTGAAATCAATGCTATATGCGATGTAACCAATCCGCTATTTGGCAAAGAAGGTGCTGCTTATGTTTATGGAAAGCAGAAAGGTGCAAATGAAAAAGAAATCGAAATACTTGACAAGGGCTTACAGAATGTGGCAAATATCTGTGGCATTAACCCCAACTATCCAGGGAGTGGCGCAGCTGGCGGATTAGGATATGGGCTTGCGCTCATCGGAGCAACGCTCAAAAAAGGGGTTGATGCTATCATCGAAGCAGCGAAATTTGAAGAACATCTAAAAGGTGCAGATATGGTTATCACGGGTGAAGGCAAGGTAGACAACCAAACACTCAACAACAAATTGCCGTTTGGTGTTATGAAAGTCGCCCAAAAGCACCATATTCCAACGATTGCTTTAGCGGGAAAAGTTGCCAACATAGAGGAATTGCTCGCTGCTGGTTTCCATGCTATTCATTGCATCAATGAAGACGATATGCCTTTAACGGAATGTATGAACTCTACCATAGCAAAAAAGCATTTGACAGAAACCACTGGAAAACTTTGTATAACCCTGAAAAACTAAATTCTTACCACTCTATCACCGCATCATCTTGTGGAATTACGGGCAACGCATTCTCTGTATCAACGAAGAGAACGCTATAAACAAAGCGATGAGTTAGGGGAATATATTTCAATTCAAACTGAATAACGCCCCCCGCTACGCTAAAAGCGATAACGTAAGGTTCAATAGACAATTGCTGTTTCAAATCATCAGTACCCATTGGTGGATAATAATAATTATCGAAAACAGGACTTCCACACTTCGAACGATAGAAATTAGTCAGAATTTTGAAACTTAGCACAGGGTTATTTACATCGTTCAAATAAACCTTCAATGTATCAACTTTATGTGTAACGCTCTGCCCCACATCAACCGTACAAACTATATTTTCAAATCGTCCTTGCAAATAAACATGGTCGAGAAGCGGTGAAACATCTTTCACACTATCCACTTTTACAAACGATTTCGCAAGCAGTGAATCTGTAAAATCTTCCAAACGATTATTCATTGACACTCCACAAAAAGACAAATGTGGACGGACATAATCTTTTGTCTCCTGCGCTGCAACACATAAACAAACAAAACTTAGAATAATCACCAAAAAATGTTTCATATCAGTAATAACGTTCTTCCTTTACAAAATATTGCAATGGGGTCGCTACAATCTTCATCGCCACAGGACAAACTATTCAGAAAAAAATAAAAGCTATTGTTTTGAACTTGATTATAGCCTATTTTAAATCACAAAACAATAGGTTTGCGCAAATGAAACAATTGCCTTATACAACCATATCGCCACTCGCTATTACCAATTATCAAGAATAACTCTTCCTAAACAAAAGGTTTCGCAAGGATTCGAACGCAACTCTTATAGAAATGACAAGCCAAAACCCAATGATTTACAAGCGTCTCCCCACAGGGAAACTATCACAGAATATAAGGTAAAACGGCAGTACTTCCACAGGAGTACTCCAATACTTTCATAAGCGTACCCCAGTACTTTCATGAACGTACTCCCGTAATCCTGTAAAAGTACTATCATGAAACACCTTTAATCGGTTTGGAAGGTAGCCGTTAAATAGAAAAGCCCACCAGAATATATCTGATGGGCTTTTCTATTATAGGGTATTTTATTTTAAACTGCTGCTGCAATCCATTCGTAAACGTAGCTGCAAACTCCGAAAAGGACGATGCCTGTTGTGCAAACGGCTAATGCAAACTTTGTGTTGCAATCGCTCTTGAAAGTAGGCAATGGGTTATCGCAATGGTTAATATACATGGCTTTCACTATCTTGAGATAGTAGTAAAGTGAAATCACTGTATTTATCAAAGCAATAAAGAGTACGAAGTAAATCCAAGCACCCTCGGTTGTGGTAATATCTGCTCCCTTAACACCTGACATGAAGACAAAGAATTTAGAGAACATACCTGCAAATGGAGGAATACCACCAAGAGAGAACATGGCGAGTGTCATGAGGAAAGACAAACGTGGATTGGTCTTATAAAAGCCATCGTAGTCTGAAATGTTTGTCTTACCATTGTTGTTTTGTTCAACCACAGAAATAATGGTGAACACAGCCATGTTAGCAACCACATAAATGAGAACGTAATAGCTCAACGATGCAATAGAGGTGTTCCAGTCGTTGCCCAAAGCTGCCAACATGATGTAGCCTGCTTGTGAGATAGAACTAAACGCCATGAAACGCTTTAATTCGTTTTGACGAACGGCAAAAAGGTTAGCAATGGTGATTGATAAAGCAATGACAATCATCATTAACACATGCCAATATTGTATCATTCCACCAAATACATGGAAAAGAATGCTCAACAAAGTGAATGCTGCTGCACCTTTAGAGATAACGCTCAAGTAACTAGTAACAGTAGTTGGCGCACCTTGATAGGTATCGGCTGTCCAAAAGTGGAAAGGAACCAAAGAAATTTTGAAACCAAGACCACTAAAGAAGAATACCAAACCCATAATAGTGAGCGGAGTAGCTTGCATATTGGCAGCAATATCGTCGAAATACATTGTGCCGAAAGCTGCATAAATAAAGCTGATACCATAAAGCATTACACCACTTGAGAAAGTAGCAGTAATGATAAACTTAGCCGCAGCTTCAGCAGAATTGTTACGATACTTATCGAAAGCAATAGCGCAAGCCATAGGCACAGATGCCATTTCCAAGCCAAGGAAGAACATAAGGAAGTTGCCTGCACTCATCATCATATTCATACCCAATAGGGTTGAAACGATAAGCATATAAAACTCGCCTTCTTTTTCGCTCTTTGCTGCCCATACACGGCTTTGCAAGACAACGATGAAAGTACCCAAAGAAAGGATAGCCTTCATAACGTCTACTGCTGTTGAAGTAACATACATGCCACCGAAAGCCTGTTGTGGTTCCATTGGAAGCAAACAGATAACAGTGTTAACAAGCATCAGTACACAAGCCAGCGGATTGAACCACTTGCGCTCTTCAGTCTTTGCTGAAATAAAATCAGCAATGAATAGGATTATCAGAACGGCAACAAGACTTGCCTCTGGAATCATTTTAAAGAAATCACTATAATTCATTTCGCTACTTTATTAAAGGTTACCCAAATTTGGAACATACGCAATGATGTGGTCGAAGATAGGACCAACAGCATCTAAAATTATATTCTCGAAGAAGAGAGGTGCAAGACCAAGACCTGCAACACAGAAGATAAGTCCTGCAATTGCAAAACGCTCGTCCCAAGTTGCATCGTGTAACTCGTAGAATTTCTTGTTAGGTATGGTTTGGAACAAAATCTTACCAACCACACGGAGAATATAAACCGCTGTTACAACGATTGATGTACAAGCGATGAGTGTACAAACACGGTGGAAAGTACCAGCATTCTCGAACGAACCTACAAAGATGGTCATTTCGGCAACGAAGCCAGAGAAACCTGGTAAACCAAGGTTAGCCAAACCTGCTACAACGTATGACACAGCGAGAAAAGGAATCACCTTCATCAAACCACCAAGGTAACGAACATCACGAGTTCCTGCACGATGGTAAATCATACCGATACATGCAAAGAATAAGGCTGTCATCAAACCGTGTGAAAGCATCTGAAGGATAGCACCTGTAATGGCGGTTTGTGTTGTCATGACCAAAGCAAAAAGTACCATACCACAGTGAGACACTGAAGAGTAAGCGTTAATGTACTTCAAGTCGGTTTGAACACAAGCAGAAAGTGCACCGTAAACAACTGAAATAGTGGTAAGCACGAGGAATACTGGTGCCCACATTTCAAGAGCGTCAGGCATAATGAACATGGCAATGCGCAAGCAACCATAACCTCCCAACTTCATCAATACACCTGCGTGGAGCATTGAAACGGCGGTTGGGGCTGAAGCATGACCGTCAGGCGACCATGTATGGAATGGGAACAACGCACCAAGAATACCGAAACCGACAAACACGAATGGGAAGAAGATGTTTTGAACCTCCTTAGACATGGCGTGCATTTTTGCCAATTCGATAACGTCCATTGTAGAAGCACCACTGAAATAGTAGATGCCAAGGAAACCGAAAATCAACAAACCTGAACCTCCCATCAACATGAGGGTAAGTTTCATTGCTGAATATTCCTTAGCTCCTGTTCCCCATACACCAATGAGAAGGTACATAGGAATCAAAGCTACTTCGTAGAACATAAACATGGTGAACATATCGGTTGAAATAAAGAAACCGAACACACCAGAAGAGAGCAATACAAACCAAAGGAAATATTCTTTCTTCATTGGTTCAAGTTGCCAGCTGGCAAATGTACCCGTAAAGACGATGATTGCAGAAAGCAAAATCATAACTACAGAGATACCATCGACACCTACTGCAAAGGCAATGTTCAAAGGTTTGAACCACATCATAGAATTAGCCAACAGCATGGTGTCAGTATTTCCTGCTGCGCGCTGCTGAACAAAATAAATGGTGAGCCAAATAGCACCAGCCAACAAAGCTGTAGAACCTGCTACCATTACACCGCGTACTTGATTATCGTTCTTGGCTACCCAAAGACCAAAAAGCATTAGTACGGGGATTATTACAAATATCGTTAAAATCCAACTCATTTCTTTATATCAAGCAAAGTAAAACTAAAGTTAAAGCCACAGTTCCTGTAATGAACCATATTGCATAATGACGAACATCGCCACTCTGCCAAGGACGAATGCTCTCGCCTGCTTCTTGTGTTCCCCAAGCAAGGAAATTGAACGTGCCATCAATAACTTGACGGTCGAACCATGCAATAGGAATAGAGAAGAAACGGAACACAACCTTGTGGGTAAAGAACTGCCAAGCATTGTCAATATAGAATCTGTTGAGAGCAGCCTTATGCAATCCAGGCATACGCTTAGCAAGCAAATCAGCGGCAGGATTGTTCTTAGGCATATACATCCAAGTTGCAAGACTAATACCAATAGCAGCTGCTAAAAGGCTAAACCAAGCTACACTTGAGAAGTGGAAATGTTGCAAATGAATATCAGCACTCTGACCTGTTGCTGAAACGAAATGTCCAAATGGAATCCAACCTGCAAAGATTGAGATAATAGCAAGGAATACTAATGGACCCCACATTACAAAAGGAACTTCCTTTGGTTTACGACGGTTCTCTGGGTCTTCTTCATAATAAGATTTGCCCCAGAAGATAACGTAATACAAACGGAACATATAGAAAGCTGTCATACCTGAAACCAAAGTCATGAACCAACCTAAAGCTGGAGAGAATTGGAAACAAGCACTTACAATTTCGTCCTTAGAGAAGAAACCTGCAAATGGCCAAACGCCACTTATGGCAATACAACCAATTAAGAAGCAAGCATTTGTGATTGGCATATACTTGTGCAAGCCGCCCATGTATTCCTTAAAGTTGCTACCAATGATAACAATAATAGCACCTGAACAAAGGAACAACAACGCTTTGAACATAGCGTGTGTAAAGAGGTGAAACATAGAAGCCATATAGCCAAGACCACCTTCTTCATTCTCAATAGCATAGCAAACACCGAGTGCTACGAGCATATAAGCAATCTGAGAAATTGTTGAGAAAGCCAAACCACGCTTAATATCACGTTGGCAACAAGCTACAGCAGCAGCATAGAAAGCTGTAAACGCTGCAATGTAAGCAATCCAATGGAGTTGTTCAATAGCACCGAACTTAATATAGATTGGGAACATACTTGCCACTTGGAATACACCAGCAACAACCATGGTAGCAGCGTGAATCAACGCAGAAACAGGTGTTGGCCCCTCCATAGCATCTGGCAACCAAATGTGAAGTGGGAACATTGCTGACTTACCAGCACCACCAATAAACATTAAGAACAATGCGGTTGGGATAGCCCAAGCAGTAGCTGGATTAGAAGCAACACCAGCCAATTTATCAGCTAATGATGCATCGGCAGATAAATCAAAGTTGAATGTTCCAACATAGAAGCTGAAGAACAAAATACCAATGAGGAAGAACAAGTCGGCAAAGCGTGTAACAATAAACGCCTTCTTACTTGCGTGAACTGCAGTATGCTTTGGATAATAGAATCCAATGAGCAAATAAGAACAAACACCCACCAACTCCCAAAAGAGATACATTTGGAAAACGTTTGTTGCAACAACAAGACCTAACATAGACATGGTAAACAAAGAAAGATAAGCATAGAAGCGTTGGAAACCATGTTCGTATTCTTCAAACTTATAATCCTTATCACGTTCAGCCATGTAACCGAACGAATAGATATGAACCATGAAACTTACAGTGGTAATAACAACAAGCATCATTACACTGATTGGGCTCAATCTGAAACCAATATTAAAAGTCAAAAACTCTGAGAACTTCAACCAAGTAATGTTGAAGACTGTTACTGTTGGGTAAACACCGCTTGACAATCTACCGTCTACAACGTTGAATGTCTGCCCCATGGCAGTATATTCGCCAGTGTAAAAGAAATAATGATAAGCAGTGTAAAGGCTTAATGCAAAGAGCACGCCCAACATACATGTACCGATGATACCTGCTACAGGTTTCGGCATCTTCATACCAGCCAATCCTAAAACGAGTGCGCTCAGGAATGGTAGAAGAAGTATTAAAAATGCGTAATCAAACATAGCTTTTTTATAATTTCATATTTTCAATACTGTTCACCTGGTCGCTGTGGAGATGTCGGTAAACATTTATAATAATAGCCAAAGCAACTGCTGATTCAGCTGCGCTCACACCGATAGAAAAGATGGTGAAGAACATGCCTTCGTAACCTTCTGGGTAGAGCAAACGATTGAATGCAGCAAAGTTAAGGTCTACGCTATTAAGAACTAACTCTACGGAGATAAGCATTGCAACAAGATTGCGACGAGTTACAAAGCCAAAGACTCCAATAAAAAATAACAATCCACTAAGGACGAAAAAATATTCTACTGGTATCATTTTTCTACCTCCTCTTTATTACGATTATTCAAAATAACCAAACCACCAATGATACAAGCCAACAAGAATACAGAGATAAACTCGAATGGTAAAACATAACCATACTTATCTGCACTCATTAAATTCTTACCAATTACTTGCATTGGAACTTCGGTACTTGTAGCGTTTATTGAAACTAACTCTGCAAAAACCTTATTCTTCACAAACACACCCAATACGGTTCCAGCACCAATTAAGGCGATAATACCAGCCAAAAGGGTACGCTTGCCAAGCCATCTTTCAGAAAGACCTTGCAAAGTTCTTTTACTAACCAATTGAATAGCGAAAATATACATGACCGTGATACCACCAGCATAAATACTAATTTGGGCAGCTCCAAGGAATGTATAATCAAGCAAGAAATAAAGTCCTGCTACGCCAAAAAGTACAAACAACAAGGCTGTTGCTGCACGCATAATACGTTTTGTTGATACGCAGAATACTGCTGAACCGAGTATCACTACTGCCAAAATCGCAAATATTATTAATTTTGCCATATTATATCTCCTTATTTGGTTTTAGTGTTAAACTTTCCAACTTCCCAATCTGCTCCACCATCAATAATATTTGGCAAAGAACCACCTTGATAAACCTCTTCATTAAGATGTAGTACAAGTTTTGAACGGTCGAAAACAGCATTTTCAAAATCGTTGGTAAACTTAATTGCATCAAAGTTACAAGCGTTTACACAAAGTTGGCAGAACATACAATCACCCATATCATATTGATAATCCAAAAGCACGCGCTTCTTCTTACCAGTTTCTGGGTTTTCACGCATTTCGCTTTTAATACGAATAGTGCCATTAGGGCAAGCTTTTTCGCACATCAAGCAAGCAACGCATTTATAATTTTCGCTTTCATCACGTTTAAATACCAAGCGCCCACGATGACGCTCAGCAACGTGCAGCGTTGTTTTACGGTTTTCAGGATACTGCTCTGTAGACTTTGGTGTGAAGTATTCCTTCATGGTTGTTTTCAAACCAGTAGCCAATGTCTTAAAAGCATTTCCTATTTCACCGAAATATGATTCTTTATTTTCCATTAGAATTATAATTTCTTAAATCCTATATTTCCTAATTATGCAGCAGTAAATGTCCAACCGAACGCTACACAAACTGTCATAAGTACCAAAATGATAAGACTCAATGGCATCAAATATTTCCATTCGAGTTTCAAGATTTGGTCTACACGGAGACGTGGGAATGTCCAACGAATCCACATGAGAAGGAATACTACTACAAAGGCCTTACCAAGGAACCAAACGATGCCTGGAATCATATCCATCAAAGCGTCGAATCCTTCAATACCTATATTAATAGGTGCCCAACCACCAAGGAAGATAGCTGTTGCAAGACCAGAGATAACAAAGAGATTAAGGTATTCAGCCAAATAATAGAAACCGAAACCCATACCACTATATTCAGTGTGATAACCTGCTGTCAATTCGCTTTCAGCCTCAGCCAAGTCGAAAGGACCACGGTTAGCTTCAGCATTACCAGCAATACAGAATACCAAGAATGCAAGAATTGCAGGAATATGACCTTGGAAAATTAACCATTGCCAAGGACCTGTTTGTGCTTCTACAATTCCTGAAATCTGCATTGTACCTGTAAGGATAACTGCTGAAATCAAACAAATTCCCAATGAGAGTTCATAAGAAATCATTTGCACGGCAGCACGCATCGCAGAAAGCACAGAGTACTTATTGTTACTTGCCCAACCAGCAATAAAGATTCCAAGAACACCAATAGAACTAATAGCGGTTACAAGGAAAATACCTACATTAAAATCCAATACGGCAGCACCCTTGTTCCATGGAAGGAACGAGAAAGTACCGATTGAGGCAGCGATAACAAGGAAAGGTGCAAGATAGTAAAGCAATTTATCGGCTTTATCTACTGTGAAAATTTCCTTTATCAACATCTTTAAAACGTCGGCAAATACTTGTAACGTACCCCACCAACCCACACGAACAGGGCCGATACGGCATTGGAAATAAGCACAAACCTTACGTTCCATAAAAATGAGTATGATAGCAAGAACGGCATAGCCAACAATAATAGCCAAGCCAACTATCACACACTCGATAAGAATGGTTGCGAAATCACCAAGTCCCAAGGTTACCCTTAGAAGCTCGTCGAACCATCTTGTTACAATACTAAAATCGAACATGTATTTGATAAATTTCTTAATTCATTACTAAAATCATAACTCACTTAACGGTCGATGTCTGGAATTACAAAGTCGAGTGCAGCACCTGTTGTTACCAAGTCGGCAATCTTTTGACCTTTCAACATCTTATCCATAGCACCTACCAAAGTCAATCCCATAGGACGGAACTTCAAGCGATAAGGACTCTTATCCCCACGTGAATCGAGATAAGCACCAAATTCACCGCTTGCGCCTTCAACAGAGAAATACCATTGTCCTTCTGGAACTTTGATGATTGGCTTTTGTTTGATATAGAAATCGCCTTCAGGAATATTATCAATCAATTGCTCGATAATGTCAAGACTTTGATACATTTCCTTAATATGGCAATAATATCTATCCATTGAATCGCCGTTGCTCATCACAACTTCTTCAAAGTTCACCTTATTATATACAGCGTATGGGTGATATTTACGAACATCGTTTCTCCAACCACTTGCACGACCAGCAGGACCTGTTACAGCATAGCTGATACAATCCTCTTGATTCATCGTACCGATGTTTTCAAAACGTTGGTGAGTGATAATATTATCGCCAAAGACGTCAAGATATTCTTGTATCATTGGACGAAGATATTTACACAATGCCTTTGTATTTGCAACAAAGTTAGGGTCAATATCGTCTTGTAAACCACCTATTCTATAATAGTTTTGAATCAAACGACCACCTGTTGTTTCTTCCATTACGTTCAAAACGTGTTCGCGGTCGCGCATACCATAAAGCATACCCGTAAGCGCACCCAAGTCTTGCGCACAACATGAAGTATAAAGCAAGTGATTATCAATACGTTGCAATTCGTCCATTATGGTACGAATGTATTGAATGCGGTCGGTCAATTCTATGCCCATTGCCTCTTCAATAACGCCTACCAACGCGTGGCGGTGCATCATCGCAGACAAATAGTTCATACGGTCGGTAAGTGCCAACGTTTGTGGATAGGTGTAAGATTCACACATCTTTTCTATTCCACGATGAATATAGCCTAAGTGTGGGTAAATACGTTTTACTTTTTCACCGTCCAAGATGGTTTGCAAGCGCAATACACCGTGAGTAGAAGGGTGTTGAGGGCCAATGTTTACCACAAACTCGTCATCTGTAAAGAGTTTATGAGTGGTTGAAACCAACTTACCATCAGAATCTAAATTCCATTCTGTGGTTGTATCCACCTCAATGTCGTCCTCTGTTGTGTACATATTCTTCGCTGGATCCATGTCGTAATCCTTGCGAAGTGGATAGCCCACAAAGTCGTTTCTTAAATAAAGACGACGCATATCAGGGTGTCCGAGGAATTTAATTCCGTAGAAATCGTAAACCTCACGCTCTAACAAATCAGCATCAGCCCAAAGTTTGAATACAGAAGGGATAACATATTCATCGCCCACTTGCTTTGCCATTTGTTTCACTGAACAACGGGCGTGCGTTTCTGTATTTTCGAGTATGTAAATACAACCAAGACCTTCTTCTTTGCCAAAATCCTCGCCAACAATTGTAACAAGGTAGTCGAAATGCTGTCCTTTTCTAAGCTTTGCCATTTCGTTGGCAAAATGCTCAAAACCAAATTCTTTGTTTTCTAATTTCATTTTTCCGTACCTTATTATTTATTATTAGCTGCATTTTCTGTAGATTGTTGCGTTTGCTCATTGAGTTTGTCCAACTCTTTGCCCAACTTCTCTACTTCTTCTTTTGTTACAGGCTTGTCTACAACTATTGTTTCTTTCTTCGGAGCTGCTGCTGGTTTAGCTGCCGCAACTGGTCTAACTGGCTTTGGAGCTGGCTTCTTGCTTTCTGCCCATGCTGCTTCACGCTTTTCTTTGATTTCTTCAGCAGCAATACCGAGTTTCTCTTCAAAGATAAGTGCCGAGTTACTCTTTCCAAATTCGCTTTCTGCTTCCGTTTGCTTATGGTTAGCTCCACCAAAGAATTTTTCAATTTTCACTTTGCGTTGCAATTGCATCATACCATATATGATAGCTTCTGGACGTGGAGGACACCCTGGAATGTAAACATCAACAGGAATAATTTCGTCGATACCACGCATGACATGGTAGCTATCCTTAAATGGACCTCCCGAAATAGCACAACCGCCAACGGCAATGACATATTTAGGTTCTGCCATTTGGTCGTACAAACGTTTCAAAGCTGGTGCCATTTTGTTGGTAATCGTACCAGCACACATAATCAAGTCAGCCTGACGTGGCGAGTTACGCGTTACCTCAAAACCGAAACGTGAGAAATCGTAACGTGCGCAACCTACTGCCATAAACTCAATACCACAACATGATGTAGCAAAGGTCAATGACCAAAGCGAGTTACTACGTCCCCAATTTATCAATTGGTCAAGATTACCCAAAACGAGGTTTGTACCGCCATCGTTAAGGTCGTTTGCCATTTGCTCGAGTGTATCATTATCTTTCCACTCATTATAAGGCATAGCCTTGATTTTTGGTTTTCTTATTTCCATTCAAGTGCTCCTTTCCGCCAAGCGTATGCCAAGCCAAAAACTAACACCAACATAAAGAATCCAATTGTTGCCAACGCCAATGTACCGTAGGTGTTTACCACTACCGCCCAAGGGTAGAGGAACACGGTTTCAACGTCGAACATCAAGAAAAGGATAGCAAACAAGTAGTAACCAACGTGCATTGGTAACCAAGAGGTTCCGTAAGTTGGGATACCACACTCGTATGGCTCGCCTTTTGTCGGATTGTAAGAACGGGGGCCTAATAATTTAGCAGTAACGTATGCCGCTACAACCAAAAAGGCTGCCGTTATAAAGACGGTGATAAAAAGTGTAAAATACATAAAATTTTTATATAGCTATAATAATATTATTTCTCAAAGTACTGCTTGTTTTAAAACGCTTGCAAAGATACAAAATAAAATATTAAAGTTGCAAGGAAAATTCAAAAAATGTCGCTTTTTGCAAACTCAAGGTTACAAAAACGGAATGATAATCGGTTTTCAACGATTGCCTTTTTACTTATATTTTGAGAATTTTGTGAAATAATTATGGTTTCTACAAAGTTTAACAACCAACTTCATCGTGTTTCTAATAATTTTCTTACTTTTATATCATGAAAGAAAAAACATCGAAACGCTGTATTATAATAGGTGCATCGTCAGGAATTGGCTATGAAGTAGCAAAGTTATTGTTGCAAGACGGGTGGTACATTGGAGTGGCTGCACGCCGAATGGAACGCTTAGAATCATTGCGTTCTATGGCACCTGAAAGGGTTTTTGCAAGAAAAATTGATGTTTGCAGCGACACGGCAACAGCCGATTTCAATGCGTTAATCACCGCTTTAGGAGGCGTAGACCTATTGTTTTACGCAGCTGGAATAGGTTGGCAAAATAAAAATCTTGAGGAGGAAAAGGAATTGCGCACAATGGAAACAAACGCTTTGGCTTTTACAAAGATGATAGGTACTGCTTTCCGATACTTTGAAAAGAAGGGCGGAGGACACATTGCGCATATTTCTTCCATAGCAGGAACGAAGGGATTAGCCCCAGCCCCAGCCTATTCTGCCTCAAAAGCATTGCAAAATACTTATATTCAAGCGTTAGAACAATTGGCTAATTCACGCAAGTTGAATATTCATTTTACTGATATTCGCCCAGGATTTGTGGACACAGAGTTGTTGAGCGGAACACATTTTCCGTTGCTGATGAATCCGAAAGAGGTAGCAAAAAAGATTATCAAAGCTATCTATTCCCAAAAGCACATCATTGTTATCGATTGGAAATGGCGCATTATCACAGCAGCATGGCGAATGATTCCGAATGTATTATGGCGTAGAATAAAATTATGAACTTCGTTAGAATCTTTTATGGTGCAGAATAAAACTAAAAACTGCGATGATAATCCAACATTCGCATGATAGGCGACTTCTCAACATGCTCAACTTCATAACCATACTTATGGGCTGACGCTATGAAATAATCTTTAAAGTGGAAGGCAATGCTGCCAACAGCACTCACTTTCTTTATACCAAATTCATTATAATGCGTGATATTTTTTTCAAAGAACAAATCAAAATTCTCACGCACCAATGCTTGTAATTCTGGCGTTTCTATATGACGGAAAATAAATTTAGAGGTAGAAGCCAAGAATCTATTAGCCAATGGCTTTCTATAAACTTTTTCTATGATGTCCTTATAGCTTATTTTCTCTTCTTCTAAATATTGTTTCTGAATTTCAATAGGCAAACTTTCTTTAAAGATTCCATTCATAAAAAGTTTCCCTAACGCTGCCCCACTCCCTTCATCGCCAAGTATATAGCCCAATGGTGGAACATTTTTCACGATATTTTTGCCGTCATAATAACAACTATTTGAACCTGTTCCCAAGATACAAGCAATGCCTTTCTCCTTACCACACAAGGCGCGTGCAGCTGCCAAGAGGTCGCCATTGACCGATACTTCAGCACTATTAAAAATAAACGACAGGCAATTTTTTATTTTCGGTTGCACACTTTCCACGCAACCAGCACCATAGAAATGTACTTGCGCTATGGTTTCAGCACCTTCAAACAAACAGTTTTCTTCCAATTTAGGCAGCAATTCGCTTACCAAAATTGAATTGATTTCCTCATCGGTCTGATGAAAAGGATTAATTCCTTGTGTTGTTATAACAGCTTTTGTGTCAGACTTTAAATCTGCTATCACCCAATCTGTCTTTGTACTTCCACTATCGGCTATCAGTATCATATTGTGCTTTTTGTTTGCAAAAATACAAAAATTATTGTGAACCCTTGCGTTTACCCTCTCGTTAAATTATTTCTGACCAACGAAATAGCGCATCGGAAGAAAAGGAAAGATTATTCTTTAAAACGTATATTTAATGTTAAAACAAGTATAAATTGCACATTAAAAAGAACAAAGGCTGCTATTATAAAATTAAATATAGGCTGTTTTTGTATTCAAAACGACCTATTTTGAAGTGTAAAACAATAGGTCTTTTTTAAGGTGTTAATATTATAACTATAATTATCTGAATACCAATAAATTAAAACACAATAGTTTTTATTATAAAAAGAGAAATCACGAAACAACCAAAATTGAATATTTATAAAGCAAAACTATAACCAAACATTTGAAAGAAATAGACTAAATTTAAGTGGAATTCATAATAGCCTCCACTTTGTTATGTTACTTTGACGGCAAGTTTGAAGCGTACAAACAATTTACAAACTTTATTATTTCCGATAGAAAGGTAGTAAGGTGCTGATGAATAGTAGCGTCACCTATGATGAATATCACAAGATGTTAGAGAGGTTATGACACGTTGTGATTACAAAAAGAAATAGATTTTGTTTGTAATTTCACCTTATTATATTTACCTTTGCACCCTAATATAGTTACACTCGGAAGCCTTTCCTCCCAAAATAAGGCTAAATTCAGAAGAAATTCTATTTTTGAAATACAAAAAATGAACAATAAAAACGTCTACATAGCAGGTCCATGCGTCATTGAGAGTCAAGAATTGCTCAACACAGTAGCCGAAGAATTGGTTAGACTGAACGAGAAATATGGCATTGACATCATTTTTAAAGCCAGTTTCGACAAGGCTAATCGCACAAGTTTAAAGTCTTTTCGTGGTCCAGGCATGGAAAAAGGACTTGAAATGTTGCAAAATATCAAAGAAAACTATCACTTGCGCTTACTCACTGATATTCATGAGAGTGGGCAAGCAGAAGAGGTTAGCAAGGTTGTAGACGTTATTCAAATCCCAGCATTCCTTTGTCGCCAAACCGATTTATTGGTAGCAGCGGCAAAAACGGGCAAAATTGTGAACATAAAGAAAGCCCAATTCCTTAGCGGACGTGATATGCGCTACCCCGTAGAGAAGTGTTTGGAAAGTGGGGCAAAGGAAGTTTGGCTTACGGAACGTGGCAATAGCTTTGGTTATAACAATTTGGTGGTAGACTTTAGAAATATCCCTGATATGCAAGAGTTTAGCCAAACGGTCATTATGGACTGCACGCACAGCGTTCAACGTCCAAGCGCAGGCGAGGGTAAGACGGTGGGCGACCGCAAGTTTGTGCCTTCAATGGCATTGGCAGCAAAGGCTTTTGGTGCAAATGGCTATTTCTTAGAAGTACACCCTAACCCAGATATGGGACTGAGCGATGCTGCCAATATGTTGGAATTAGACAAATTAGATAATCTAATAGGACAATTAGAATAAAAATACCTGAAAGAAAATCATGAAAAGTATAAGAGAGTACGCCATACAATGTATTCAAGATGAAGCCAATGCAACGTTGGCTTTAATCGACCAGTTAGATGAAAACTTCGACAAAGCTGTCGAATTAATGTATCATTGCAAAGGAAAAGTTATTGTTACAGGCGTTGGCAAGAGTGGAAATATTGGTGCTAAAATTGCTGCAACCCTTTCATCTACAGGCACTCCAGCCTTTTTTGCCAACCCGTTAGATGTGTTTCATGGCGATTTAGGTGCTATGACAAAAGACGATGTGGTATTGGCACTCTCTAATTCAGGGCAAACAGACGAACTTTTGCGCTTTATTCCAATGGTTCTTCACATGAATATTCCAATTATAGGCATGAGCGCACACCCAGAATCGCTATTGGCAAAATATGCAACAGCACACATAAAAGTGTGGGTAGAGAAGGAAGCGTGTCCGCTCAACTTAGCTCCAACCAGCTCAACAACAGCTGCTTTGGTCATGGGAGACGCTTTGGCAGTGGCATTAATGGAGAAAAGAAAGTTCAGACCTACTGATTTTGCTCAATTCCACCCAGGTGGCGAACTCGGAAAGCGATTGCTTACTACTGCACAAGACGTTATGCGGTCGGAGGATATGCCTATTATTCCAAAAGATATGCACTTGGGCGAAGCGATTATTCATGTAAGTAATGGAAAATTAGGATTGGGTGTTTCAATAGAAAACGATAAGGTTATCGGACTGATTACCGATGGAGATATTCGTAGAGCCATGGAAAAATGGCAAGCAAAATTCTTCGACCACACGGTGGAAGATATTATGACACGACAACCAAAGAAGGTTTTACCAAACACAAAGATAGCTGAAATTCAGCGTATTATGCAACAAAACAAAATACATACCGTATTGGTTTGCAACGAAAACGGCAAGTTATTGGGTGTTGTAGACCATTATAGTTGCATGATTTAAAATACTTAAAAGCGCAAAAACAGCATTTAGAAGATTCATAAGTGAGGAAGATTAAACAAAACTGGGTGATACTAACGTTTTTATTCATAGGGTTTGCAATACCAATGCAAGCCATAAAGCCAAGCGTGGCTAAAGAAAATAAAGATGAGTTATCAACAAGTTCCGACTCGTTGATAATGAAACAATTAAAAGCAAAGGGGATTACATTTAGCAACGATAATAGTATTACGCTACTAACCTCTGGACAAGAAAAATTTGACGACTTGTTTCTTGCCATTGAAAAGGCGAAAGAAAGTATTCACATGGAATACTTTAACTTTAGAAACGACTCCATAAACGATGAACTCATAAAGCGTTTGGCAAAGAAAGCAGCCGAAGGAGTTGAAGTTAGAGCTATCTTTGACGGTTTCGGGAATGCAAGTAACAATCGCCCAATGCGCAAAAAACACTTGAAAGCAATTCGCAATCAAGGCATAGAAATCTACGAATTTAAGCCCGTTGAATTTCCTTGGATACACGATGTATTCAATCGCGACCACAGAAAGATTGTCATTATCGATGGGAAAATAGCCTATACGGGGGGCATGAATGTTGCCGATTATTACATAAAAGGCACGCCAGTAGTGGGCGAATGGCACGATTTGCATTGCAGAATAGAGGGTACTGAGGTAAATACCTTACAAAAAGTATTCTTGAAAATGTGGAAAAGAGTATCGGGAAAAGATGTTCATGGCGCAAAATATTATCGTGGCTACACGACTCCTGACTACTTAAAAGGCTTGAAAACAGACACAACAAGCACAGCAGGTAGTAAGGTTGTTGGCATAATTAATCGTGAACCGCTCATTTCAAACGAAATTATTCGTGAATTTTACATCAATGCTATCAACGACGCAAAGGATAGTATCAAACTGATAAACCCCTATTTTACATTGAGCAAAAGGCTGAAAAAGGCTTTAAAAGATGCCGTTCATAGGGGTGTGAAAGTAGAAATAATGCTGAGTGTTAAGAGCGATATTCCGCTAACACCCGATTGCGGGTTTTACAATGCCCACAAATTAATGAAAGAAGGTTGTACTATTTGGTTATTTGAGCCAGGCTTTCATCATACAAAAATTATTCTTGTAGACGGAAAATTCTGCACAGTGGGGTCAGCAAATCTTAACGCACGCAGTTTAAGATGGGACAGAGAACTGAACGCAGTCATCATTGACAAAGAAACAACCAAGGAATTGGATACTTTGTTTGAGAACCAAAAGCAACATAGTTTTAAACTTACCGAAGAAAAATGGAACCAATGGCGTACACCATGGGATAAATTTAAAGGTTGGATAGGACACCTTATTTCGCCTTTCCTTTAATGTTTGGCTAAATTTTGTTGATGTCTACATACCCATGCATCACTGCATAAATGGTTAAAGCAGACACACTCTTCATGCCAAGTTTGTCCATAATATTCTTGCGATGCGTGATTACCGTTGTTAAACTAATGCAAAGTTTAGAGGCAATCTCCTTATTAATGTAACCTTGAACCACCAATGAGAGTACTTCTATCTCTCTATTGCTCAAGATTTTGTTCTTTAAAACTTGGGGCATCTCTGGTAAATTCTTTCCACCAGCATGTCCGTGTTGCTCAATCATAAGCAAACTTCGCACCAGTTCTTCCTCGCTACCATTAATACAAATAGTATGGAATCCTGAAAGTTGCGCATTGGGGTCGTTAGATACCGATAAAACTATCGCTTTTTGGCGGCATGCAGTGAAAAAAGAAAGGTTTTCTAAAACAATGGTTTGCGCTGCAAAATAATGAAAGAACGAGTCTGGATTGGCATCAGTGAACTCATCGAAAGTTGAAAAAGTATCAACATCGATGATAGGCATAATGTTTTGAAGTATATTTTTTAAACCAAGAACAGCTAAAGTATTGGGGTCTACTACCGCAATACGAGGTCGTCCGTTCATCATTTTGGGAAAATCCATAAAAATGTTTTCTATTTAATGTTTGAAAAGATGGTCTGCTTTACAAGAAAAGCAGCTTATAAAATTACCGTACTAATATCCACTAAGTTATTGACGATAGCGTATATCGTTAAGCCTGCTGGTGAATGAATTTGCAATTTGCGTGCTATGTTACGACGGTGGGTAATAACTGTATTGGTAGAAATACAAAGATGATTGGCTATTTCCTTATTGGTCATGCCTTGAACCACACTGATAATAACATCTTTTTCACGGTCACTAAGCGTATCACCTGTATCACTCTTTCGATTTAGCATACTAGAAATCTTCACCGTTACATCATTTTGTTTGGTTTTTGCCTCTAAATGACGAATAGCAGGAATAAAGATTTCGTCCTCAACATTGGCATGTTGGTCTAACCAATCTTCACAATTATAAATATCATAAAGGGCTGCCGTTAATTGACTATTGTGGTGAGCGTCAGAAGGGAGGTATTTTATGATAATATTCTTCAATTCTCTCAACTTAACATCGGTTTGTTTATGATGTTTTGAGAACGTTTCTATATCGTAATTGTCATTATTTTGACCTGAAAGAAGGGTATCAACGTATGGGAAAACATTCTTTTCCTCGTATTTCATGTGATTGCGAATATCGTGAGCATATTCATCATAGAGTTTCAAAATAAGCCTTGCAAGATTGTCGCTTTCGTCCAATGCATCAACAAGTTTCTTACGAATGAAAGGTAACTGGAAATCTAAATAATAAGTATGGCTTGCCTTTAAATATTGAACTAAGGTTGAAATAGAGAGTCGGTCAGCATTGTCAAACTCTTTATATCCATTCATTGTAAAATTTACGACGGTCAAAAAAGTGTAAGTATCAACATCTTGACTTTCACATACCTCACGTACGGTCTTGTCGCCAAAGCCCAAATTAATTCCAAAACTTCCAAAAGCTTGTAATAGGTTGTAATTATCGCTGATAAGATTAATCATCTTGTCATCAGCTTCGTACATTTTATGATTTTTCATTTAGTTCGCATTTTATGAATGTTCTTACAAAATAAAGCATTTTTTCACAATTGTACAATCACTAAAAGTAGGTATTGTATACCTTTTTTTATTAGATTTGAATACAATTTATGAGCAAAAAACTTTGTAAAACAAAGATATAAAGCATCTTTTTGTATAATACTCTTTTATTTTATAGTTTGCAAAAATACGAATAAATAGTTGAAAATTACTATCTTAAATATAAAAAATCGCTATAAACAATGAAAAAGTAATATTTTTGTTTATGTTTCATTGCAAAAGATATTGCGAAAATAACATCAAAACATTATGTTTAAAACAAAAAAGGGTAGCACCCACCAGAGCAACTACCCTATAAACCTTCGAAAATCTTTATTATTTAGCGTAGGAAACGCTACGTGTTTCGCGAATAACTGTAATTTTAACTTGCCCAGGATAAGTCATTTCGTTTTGAATTTTCTCAGCTATTTCGCTGCTTAACTTTTCGCTTTCTGCATCGTCCATCTTGTCTGCACCGACAATGACACGAAGTTCGCGACCTGCTTGAATAGCGTAAGTCTTGGTAACTCCAGGATAACTCATTGCGATTGCTTCCAAATCGTTCAAGCGTTTGATATAAGCCTCAACAATTTCACGGCGAGCACCAGGGCGAGCGCCTGAAATTGCGTCACAAACTTGTACGATTGGTGCAATAAGACTAGTCATTTCTACTTCATCATGGTGTGATGCAATAGCGTTACAAACCTCTGGTTTTTCCTTAAATTTCTCAGCTATACGACCACCATATAAAGCATGTGGAAGTTCTGTTTCCTCGTCTGGCACCTTACCAATATCGTGTAACAAACCAGCACGTTTAGCTTTTTTAGGGTTCAAGCCAAGTTCGCTTGCCATAATTCCACAAAGATTGGCTGTTTCGCGAGCGTGCTGCAACAAGTTTTGTCCGTATGATGAACGGTATTTCATCTTACCTACAATACGAATTAACTCTGGGTGCAAACCATGAATACCCAAATCGATAGCTGTACGCTTGCCCGTTTCGATGATTTCGTTCTCCAATTGCTTTTTCACTTTGGCAACAACCTCTTCAATACGAGCTGGGTGAATACGACCATCGGATACCAATTGATGGAGTGCCAAGCGACAAATTTCACGACGAACAGGGTCGAACGCAGAAATAACGATAGCTTCAGGTGTATCATCAACAACGATTTCTACGCCTGTTGCTGCTTCCAATGCACGGATATTGCGACCTTCACGACCAATAATACGTCCCTTAACTTCATCGCTATCAATGTGGAAAACACTGACAGAGTTCTCAATAGCTGTTTCAGTAGCAACACGTTGGATAGTTTGTATCACTATCTTTTTTGCTTGTTGATTAGCATTTAATTTTGCTTCATCAACAATTTCATTGATATAAGAAGCTGCATCAAGTTTTGCTTGGTCCTTTAAGCTCTCAACAAGGCGTGCTTTTGCTTCTTCAGCACTTAATCCTGAGAGTTCTTCCAACTTAGCTCGCTCCAAACCTTTTTGTTTTTCCAACTCTTGTTCCTTGAGTGCTAAGAGTTTTTTATCGTTCTCTACACGCTGCAATTGTTGTTCAACTTCTTGTTTACGACGATTTAAATCGTCTTGACGCTGTACAAGAGTGGTTTCTTTTTGCTTCAAACGATTCTCGTTTTGCTGAATTTTTTGGTTGCGTTGCTGTACTTCTTTTTCAAGTTCACTTTTCTTATTGAGGAACTTTTCCTTTACTTCTAATAGCTTTTTCTCTTTTAAAACTTCTGCTTCTTTCTCTGCTTTTGTGATAGTGTCCTTATATATTCCTGTAATAAGGTAACGGAAAACTGCATAGCCTGCTGCAAAGCCAACTATTAGGCATGCAAAAGCTATTATAATTGATGTAATCGTCATTTAAAATTGTATGTTTATTATTCTTGGTTACTTCTTTAATGTATCTTCTATTTCAGCGGTTAATTTTCCAAGAATATCTATGTATGGTGCAGTATCATTGCGCACTCCATCTTTTTTATATTTTAAAGCTATTTCCAACATTGCCATATACAGAATGTCTTTATCGCTTTTTTTTGTTTTAAAGATTTGAGCATACTTGTTTACAGTATCTGTAATGAGTTTTGCCGCAGAACGATAATACTCTTCGTCGTTGCGTGGAACGTTTACGGAGAGTTCTGTATCATATACATGCAGCTTTATTTGCAATTTTACGTCAGCCATTGATATTCAAGTTATTTACCACTAATAAGTGTGATACACTTGTTTACGTCACGGATAAGTTTCGATATTCTCTTTTGTGCGCTTTCCATATCGCCATCAGAAATCGTTATCATCTTAGCCATTTTCAATGAGTTATAATCACTTTGCGCCTGTCTCAACTGTGCTTTCAAGGTTTCTATTTCCTTTTCACGCTGATCCACCAAATCATACAACTCGCTGTTTTCGCCTTTTAGTTCTTCGTATTGAAGAATCATTTGGCGTACACGAGTCGCAAACGTGTTTAGTGTCTTCTCATTCGCATCCATTTATATAATCATTTTGGCTACAAATTTACATTAAAGTTTTAATTTAACAAAATTTTCTACCGATTATTTCTTTCCGTAATGTTGAGTTTTGCTATTTTTTTGATGCTTCTTCGTCCTGTTGTTTCGGCTCTTTTTTGGCTAAAAGCACGACTTGATAAACGAAATCTGTTGCCCATTTACGAGAGAATCCCAAACGTTGTGAGAGTTTTCTTACCGACATAACGGTCTTGATTATGCCCGGGTCTGTGAAGTCATTTTTATCATAAATATCGTTGATGGTCTTTTCTGTCAAAGTGTAAATCATCTTTTTGAAAAAACCTGGCAAACGTAATTTATACTTCATAAGGTTTCCGATGAGCATCATAAGGTCTTGCGTGTAAGCCTGAAATTGGAAAAGATAGCTCTGAGCATCTTGTATTTTCTTACAATTTTTCTTAATACTTGCATCTATTTCTTTGAAGAAATTATCATCAGTACCATATAAACTTCTCATTGTTTTGCGGACACTACTTTTCTCTCCTACTCCTAATTTGTTATTAACAGTAGGCACATGGAAAGTTTGTTTATAAGTGCGCAAGTCGGGTAACATTGCTAAACTCGTTATACCTAACTTTTCTGCCAAAGCCGCTTGGAAGTAAACACGAACTAAAGTCATATAGTCATTCATTCCGCCGACCTTTTCTTGTCCTTCGGTATTTCCTTTAAATATTTTTGAAAATATTCCCATTATTAATCGTTATAAATTTGTTAACAAAAAGAACGAACATCTTTTGAAGTGCAAAGTTAAGAAAATAAAATAACATAAAGTGAAAGATGTTGATATTTTTTGCTCATCGCTGTGTGTGAGGGGGTGAAAAATAAATAAAAACGACTTAAATCCAACACCGTGAAACATTATTTTTAAGTTATATGAAATGCTATGAAAAAACGATACCTATTGTTTTGCAATAAAAAAGAGCCTATTTTGAAGTTCAAAACCTATTGTTTTGCTTTTTGAAAC
Organism: Prevotella disiens; assembly: GCF_900454955.1. Classification (NCBI taxonomy): domain Bacteria; kingdom Pseudomonadati; phylum Bacteroidota; class Bacteroidia; order Bacteroidales; family Prevotellaceae; genus Prevotella; species Prevotella disiens. The sequence continues at coordinate 1,523,554 of NZ_UGTL01000001.1, forward strand.
AATAGATATGGATTTTAGTTCTATTTTGATTGACCGTGAAACATTACATTTCGTCAGATAAAACCAAAACTTATCGAAACTTTTTCGGTAGACAAGTTGAATTTTAGCAAACTTTTTCGACCCATACGATAAGTTTTGTAATAATAAAAATATTTTTTATACAATATGCGTTAAATTCCAATTTAATTGATTACCTTTGCGAACATAAAACAAAATAACTCGGAATGGAATGAGAAATAGACCATAAAAGTAAGCTTACTATTAAGATTTCATATCTACAATAAGTCTATTTTCTTGCGTAAATACTCATTCTTACTGGGAAAATCTTATCACAATAGAACCAAAATCAAAGAAAAATGAAAGGTATTGTTCTTGCAGGAGGCTCAGGCACACGCCTCTATCCGATAACAAAGGGTATAAGTAAACAACTGATACCGATATATGATAAACCAATGATTTATTATCCTATTTCCGTTCTTATGCTTGCAGGAATTAAGGAAATCTTGATTATATCTACTCCATACGACTTGCCAGGTTTCAAACGTCTTCTTGGAGACGGACATGAACTCGGTGTTAAGTTTGAATATGCAGAACAACCTTCTCCAGATGGACTTGCACAAGCATTTATTATAGGCGAAAAATTCATTGGAAACGATTCCGTTTGTTTAGTACTCGGCGATAATATCTTTTACGGAGCAGGCTTCACTGGATTGCTTAACGAAAGCGTTAAAACAGCTGAAGAACAAGGAAAAGCTACCGTCTTCGGCTATTTTGTGAATGACCCAGAACGCTATGGAGTAGCAGAATTTGACAAATCGGGTAATTGTTTAAGCATCGAAGAAAAACCAAAGAGTCCAAAAAGTAATTACGCAGTCATAGGTTTGTACTTCTATCCAAATAGTGTTGTCGAAATAGCCAAGAACATTAAACCTTCTGAACGTGGCGAACTTGAAATAACAACCGTTAATCAAGTTTATCTAAGTCAAAAGGAATTGATGGTACAAACATTGCAACGCGGATTCGCATGGTTAGATACGGGTACACACAATAGCTTATACGAAGCAAGTACATTCATTGAATGTATCGAAAAAAGACAAGGTTTAAAGATTGCTTGCCTTGAAGAAATAGCCTACAAAAAAGGCTGGATAACAACAGAACAATTAAAAGAGAATGCAGAGTCAATGAAGAAAAACGAATACGGACAATACCTTTTAAGACTTGCAAACGAAAAGAATCAATAGGATTACACGATTTTATAATGGAAGAAAATAAGAATGTAGACAAGGATTACGGACAGGAAAAGGCTGAAAAATCATCTATAAATTTTCAGCTAATTATTCGTACAATAATCCTTAATTGGTATTGGTTTATCTTATCAACCATCATTTGTATGGGCTTAGCTGCTATCTATTTGCGCTACACGACACCAACGTATCAAACAATAGCAAAACTGCTCATCAAAGACCAAGAAAATAATAAAAGACAATCCATCGCAAATGCCACAAACCTTGGCATTATGTCAAACTCTGCAGGTATAGATAATGAAATGGAAATTATCAAATCACGTTCCGTTTCACAAGATGCCGTGCGAGATTTAAAACTCTATGTAAATTATTCTACAAAAGGAAGAGTAAAAGAAATTACCTATTATGGCAACCAACCTCTAAACGTTGATATTGACAAAGAACACTTAGAGCGAATCAATAGCCCAATCACTTTGAATATCAAACGTGATAGTATGACTTACAAAATATCAGGTTCTTATTCTGTTCCTACGGGAGAAAGAAGTTCGCAAGGACCATATTCAATAAATCGTACCATCTCATCTTTGCCACAAACTATTCTCACTCGTGCTGGAGCTATCACCATTACTTCAAACGAAGGAAAATTAATGAGAAAGGGAGAAGAATTGAATGTTGTCATATACTCTCCTAAAATGGCTTGCGATAAGTATGTCAATTCACTGACAGTCAACTCATATGCAAAGGGAACAAGCATTGCTCAACTCACCATTATAGATGAGATTCCTGATCGCAGCATTGACTATTTAAAACAACTCGTCATTGTTTACAACCGTCAAGCGAACGAAGACAAAAATACAATTGCACTCCGTACTGACCGCTTTATTAATACTCGTTTGGATAAAATCAGTAAAGAATTAGGAGAAACTGAAGGAAAAATTCAAAATTATAAGCAACAAAATGGAGTAATTGAGCAACAAATAAATGCCTCAAATAGTTTCTCTAATCAAAATGCTTCAGAACAAAAAATGGCTGATATTGAAACTCAAATAGAGTTATTCAACAGCATTGCTTCTGAAATAAAAACTTCTGCAAGAGACCTAACTCAGGTTATTCCTTCAAACATTGGCTTGTCTGATGCCACCGCATCAAGCCTTATTAACAAATATAACGAACTCGTTTTAGAGAGAAACAGACTCCTTCGCAGTGCATCTATTAATTCTCCAGTAGTTGCACCACTAACTGACCAGATAAAAAACCTAAACGTAAATATTCGACGTGCGATTGAAACAGCTCGCAAAAACTTAGAAATTCAACGCAATGCAATTGCTGGTCAATTCACAAAATACAACAATGAAGTAACAGAAGCTCCTCTCCAAGAACGAATGTTACAATCGATTGGAAGAGAACAAGAAGTCCGTTCTGGCTTGTATTTGATGCTGCTTCAAAAGCGTGAAGAAAACAATATTTCATTGGCAGCTATCGTAGATAAAGGTAAATTGATAGATGAACCTCAGTTTGCAGGACAGGTTAGCCCTAACCAAAACCTCATTTATCTCATCGGTTTGATTATAGGTTTATCCTTACCAGCACTTATTTTGCTCCTCATTCAATTACTTCGCTATAAGATTGAAGGGCACGATGATGTTGCAAGACTTACGACACTACCTATCATTGCAGACGTTCCTGTTGCAAATGAAGCAGCAAAAGGTAAAGCAGATATCGTTGTTCACGAAAATCAAAACAACCAAATGGAAGAGATTTTCCGTGCAATGCGTACCAATATTCAGTTTGTATTAACGGAAGGACAAAAGGTTATTCTCTTTACATCATCTACCTCTGGTGAGGGAAAAACCTTTGCAGCTGCCAATCTTGCAGTAAGTTTCGCACTTTTAGGCAAAAAGGCTATCCTTGTAGGATTGGATATTCGTCGTCCACGTTTGGCAGAGCAATTTAAGATAAATGACCACAAACATGGTATAACGAACTTGTTATTAAAGAATGAACCAACAGTAGAAGACTTGCGAGAGCAAATCCTTCCATCAGGTATAAATAGCAATTTGGATTTGTTAATGGCAGGTCCTATTCCTCCAAACCCAGCAGAATTGATTGCACGCCAATCATTGAACACTGTATTTGAGCTTTTGCGGTCAGAATATGACTACATTCTTGTTGATACAGCCCCTGTTGGATTGGTTACAGACACACTCCAATTAGGTAGAATTGTTGATGCAACAGTTTATATATGCCGCGCCGATTACACATTAAAGTCATCATTCGATATGATTAATACACTTGCAGAAGAAAAGAAACTGCCTAAGATGAATATTGTTCTCAATGGTGTTGATATGTCGAAGAAGAAGTATGGCTACTACTATGGCTACGGAAAATATGGAAAATATGGGCGCTATGGTTACGGAAAATATGGGAAATATGGTTCTTACGGGAACTATGGAAATTACTCAAATAGCCACTATGGCAATAAGAATGATAAATCCATAAAACGATAAAAGAAATATAAGATAGGAAGTGGGGGATATTTACATTACCACACTTCCTATTTTTTATTTTATAAACGACTTCATTATTTTCTTAATAACATATTCCGCTTTTCTCAATAACAAATTATTTTTTTACAAGCAGCATTTTAATTTATTTACAAGGATAAGATAACATGGTAATTGCAGTTGATTTCGATGGTACAATCGTCGAACACAGATACCCAAAGATAGGAAATGAGATTCCATTTGCTACAGAAACATTAAAAGAATTGATAAAAGATGGTCATCAACTCATCTTGTGGAGCGTCCGCGAAGGCGACCTTTTACAAGAAGCAGTAGACTGGTGTCATGAGCGTGGTGTTGATTTTTGGGCAATCAATAGGGACTATCCTGAAGAAGAAGAACATAAAAACAATAATTTCTCACGCAAATTAAAAGTTGAAATGTTCATTGATGATAGAAATTTAGGCGGTCTTCCCGATTGGGGGACTATCTATCAAATGATTAAAAACCATACCACATGGGAAAGTATGGGTTATGGTTTGCACAATCTTCAAGACCAAGAGCCCAAAAGAAAGAAACATTGGTGGAATTTTTAAGATAGATTACAAGAAAATATAGGCTCTTTTGCGCAATCAAAAGAGCCTATATTTTTATCATTAAGATGCCTAATCTTTACATTTCCCTTCTAAATGTAAAGTAAAACACTATCCTTTGAATATCCAATCTATGGTTTCCTCCGACATTTCAGCACTGTCTTCAATGATAGAAAAAGCCTTTGGGTCAGGATTTTTTACCTCAATATTGACCTTTGTCATTACGTTTCGCTTCATCACTATCGTACGATTTTCCGTTTTTATAGTACCGTCAGCCTTTGTCCACTTCAATATAAAGTAGAACTTCCCATTGTAGCCTTCTTCAATAGCTTTCTCCAAAGTTGCAAAAGAATAGATGGATGCATGGTCATATTTTGGGTCTTTAGAAGTAATCGTAAGGACATAATCCTCCAAGAATGTTACCTCCAACGTTCCTTCTTCGGGCGGAGCAACCACCAAACGCACTCCAAAGACTGTACATTTGGTTGCCAATTTAACTTTATCGGCAGTCTTTGGTGCAAATTCTTCTGATTTCCCATATTGCTTTATCATGCGAGGACTCCACACTTTTTGGGCTTCTGAGATTTGAGTTTGCACCCCTGAAAGATTCGAAAAGTTTACTGATGATGATTTCACAAATTTGTTTTCAAGTTTTGTAGGAATCATTTTCGTACCTTTTAAGAATGGTGCCATGTAGCCTTCAGTACTATTAAACACTGCATCTTCGCCTTCCTCAACTATCAAACATTCAAATGAATATGTATTTTCTTCGTCCAAAACAATATTCATCTTTGAACTATCATCGAATAAACCGTAAGCAAACTTACTAAACTCAGCCTGCCCAGGCTTCTTTTGAAAAACATTTACTGCATACAATTTCTGTTTTACAGCTCGAGATTTAGGGACAAACAAAGACATTTCAGACACGGTTATATCTTCATTGATAACCAATGACACTTGTTTTTTCTTACCTTTTTTAAGAGGTTCATCTGGGTTTTCGTCCAAAATTTCCTTTCCACACGATGAAAATAGCATTACAATGATTACTGCAATGAATGAAAATTTAAGATGTTTCATTAGTATTAAACGATAAATTTATAGGTTTTATTTTTCCACAGCAGTCTTCATTATCAATGGTGGATCAGTTGTAAAGATAAAAACTGTTGCTGCATGAAAAACTTGACCTGGGTTTATATTTGTATTAATTCTTTCTTTATTTTCATCATATCCCGTATGCAAAGGTTGAAACGATATTCCTTTGCTTTTTTTACCATACGAATTGACCAATAATGTCGGTTCATACGTGTAAATAGTCATCACTCTTCCACTTTGTGCATCAAACAAGATGGCAGCAGGTTTCTGTATATTTGAAGGGTAACGCAATTGGAAAGCATGATTATAACCATCTTCCAATTCCCCTATTCGTTCCCCTATTTCTCGTGGCTGAATGAAATTTAATGGTGTAAATCTTACATTTTCTTGTTCGCCAGTAAGTTCAAATTTGTCGTTAAATAAATTTGTTTTACACGAATTAATCCATAAGTTTTGATTCAAAATGGAGCGTTCTAAGTCGCCTGAAAGATTAAAAACAATTCCGTTTGATAGTTTAAATTGCGTAGGCGCAGTCGATATCATACGATAATCAATGTCCAAAGCATTTTGGTCAGACAAGGTATAAGTAACTGTAAAGTTCATTTTCCCGTCAAATTTCCCTTCCTCCCCTTCTGCTATATAACGAAACGTAACCGATTGCTTATCAGCAACAACCACGTCCCAAACCTTTTCCGACAAAGTATTGTTTACTTTTCCGTCAAAACTCATAACAGTTGCTCCCAGCGTAGGGTTATCTTTGTAGTCAGAAACATGTTGATAACCTTTCACAACAGGTTCCAAACGACCGTTCCAATTGTAAGCATAGAGCGACATTAGGCGTGCTCCGTAATTAGTAACTACGGCTTTCATACCCATATCGTTCGTCAATTGGAATGTTTGAATCTCTTGTCCAAACATTGTAAAGGCATATAAAAATGCTAATATGGTAAGACTAAAGTGCTTCATTTTGCGTGCGTTTTATTGTCAAATCCGCTGAAACGTATGACATTGTTCTGTTGCAAATATAATAAAAAAATGTTATATACCACTTGAAAAATATAAAAAATAGTTTAGTCCTATGCTGTTTGTCTGAAATATTAAAGTTCATTCTCTTCGGAAAAGTATGGAAAAATAGAACAATTTTCGTATTTGAAGGAAGTTAAATTATATATTTGAAAATAAAACCTATTGTATAGAACTAAAAAAGAGCCTATTTTGAGCCCCGAAATAGGCTCTTTTTTTGAGCGAAACAATGGTTTTTAAAAAGCAGAAGTACAAGAATGACATAACAAGCTAATAATCAAATGATTACAAAACAAATTCCAATTAGGAGCATTTTTTAGTTATTAAGAACACGAATTTAGAACAATTCTTCTCATGAATATAAGTCTTTATGCCACATAGTTTTAATTCCTATCGAGCTAAAAAACTATTCTTCATTACCAGCATTATACAAACACAATGTTAGACCCCTAAAACAAGAAATAAAAAGAAACTAAACATCGTCAAGTTACGAATTAACACGAAACAATAAACCTATTTAAAACAAATTTTGAGATACGAAACAACCAGATTGCGGTAAAAAAAAGACTTTTTTGAATAGTTTAAGGAGAAATATTTTGTAGATTGCAACGTATTTCTTACTTTTACACCGTAAAGAAACTATTGCCTAAAATTTAATATTAAATAATAAAAATGGTACAAGAAAAACAAATCGTTGAGTGTGTCCCTAACATCAGTGAGGGACGAAACAAAGAAGTTATTAAACAAGTTACCGACGAAATTGAAGCAGTAAAAGGTGTTAAACTTTTGGACGTAGACCCAGGAGAAGCTACAAACCGCACTGTTATAACATTTGTTGGCACTCCAGACGTTGTTGTAGAAGCTGCTTTCCGTTGTGTAAAGAAAGCTGCTCAACTCATTGATATGCGCCAACATCATGGCGCACACCCACGTATGGGCGCAACTGACGTATGCCCATTAATCCCTGTTTCAGGTATTACATTGGAAGAATGTGCAGAGTTGGCACGCAAATTGGCTGAACGTATTGCAACAGAATTGCAAGTTCCTTGCTATTGCTACGAGGCTGCTGCAAGAACTCCAGAACGCCGTAACCTCGCTATTTGCCGTAAGGGCGAATACGAAGGATTGCAAGAAAGAATGACTATTGAGGCTGAAGCACCTGACTTTGGTGCACGTGCTTGGGACGAAGGTGTTGCTCGCACAGGTTGTACAGCCGTTGGCGCACGCGATTTCTTGATTGCTACAAACTTCAATTTGAACACAACTTCTACTCGCCGTGCTAATGCTATTGCGTTCGATGTACGCGAAAAAGGTCGTCCACAACGTGAAGGTGGTTCTCCAGTAGGCAAACCAATGAAGGACGAAAACGGCAAAACAATTATGATTCCTGGCACCTTAAAGGGTACAAAGGCTATCGGTTGGTTCATCGATGAATACGGTATTGCACAGGTTTCTATGAACATTACCAACATTAACGAAACTCCATTGCACATTGCTTTCGACGAAGTTTGTCGTTGCGCTACCAATCGTGGCATTCGAGTAACAGGTACAGAAATCGTTGGTTTGATACCAAAACGCACTTTGATAGATGCTGGTAAATACTTCTTGAGAAAGCAAAATCGCTCAACAGGTATCCCAGAAGAAGATATTTTACAAATCGCTATCAAGTCTATGGGCTTAGACGATTTGAAAGAATTTAACCCACGTGAAAAAGTAATTGAATATCTTTTAGAAGACGAAGATAAGAGTGCTAAACTCATAGACCTTACTGTTAAAGGCTTTGCAGACGAAACTTCACGCGAATCTCCAGCTCCTGGTGGTGGTACAATCTCTGCTTATATGGGTGCTTTAGGTGCTGCGCTCGGCACAATGGTAGCCAATCTTTCAAGCCATAAGGCAGGTTGGGACGCTCGTTGGGAAGAGTTTAGCAACTGGGCAGACAAGGGTCAGAAGATTCAATCAGAATTGATGAATCTCGTTGATGAGGATACCGAAGCGTTCAACCGCATTATGGAAGCCTTCGGTTTGCCAAAGGGAACAGACGAAGAAAAGGCTGCTCGCTCTGCTGCGATACAAGCTGCAACTTTGTTTGCTACTCAAGTTCCTCTCCACACTATGCAAGCATCGTTCAAAGTGTTTGAACTTTGCAAGGCAATGGCAGAGGAAGGCAATCCAAATAGTGTTTCTGACGCTGGTGTTGGCGTGTTGGCAGCTCGTGCAGCAGTCTTGGGTGCAGGCTTAAACGTTAAGATTAACGCCTCAGGATTGAAAGACCGTGAAACAGCAGACAAACTTGTTGGCGAGGCTAACGAACTCATTAAGGAAGCTAATGAGCTTGAAGCAGAAATCATGAAGATTGTAGAAGCAAAATTATAAAACAAGTTTCGAAGAAGTTAAAGGAGTTTTTTAGAAAAGATTGTTTACTTTTACACCTTAATATAATAGGTGGAAACAAAACTTCTCTAACTCCTTTCGATTTCTTTGATGAATATAAAAACAATGCAAAATGACTAAAGAACAATTTATTGCAGATATCCGTGCAGGAATACCTGACACATTACCTGAAGTACAGGCATACGACCCAAACATTAACCATGCGCCAAAGCGTAAGGAAATACTTACTGACGAAGAAAAAAAATTGGCTCTTCGCAATGCTTTGCGCTATTTCCCAAAGAAATTCCACGCTACTTTAGCACCTGAATTTGCTAAAGAATTAGAAACCTACGGACGCATTTATATGTATCGCTTCCGCCCTACATACGAAATGTATGCACGTCCAATCGATGAGTATCCACACAATTCGCAACAAGCTGCTGCCATCATGATGATGATTCAAAACAACTTGGACAAAGCTGTGGCTCAACACCCACACGAATTGATTACATACGGCGGTAATGGTGCTGTGTTCCAAAACTGGGCGCAATATCGCTTGGTTATGAAATATTTAAGCGAAATGACCGATGAGCAAACCCTCGTGATGTATTCTGGACACCCTCTTGGTCTTTTCCCATCTCATAAAAATGCTCCACGCGTGGTTGTAACAAATGGTATGGTTATCCCTAACTATTCAAAACCAGACGATTGGGAACGTTTTAACGCATTGGGTGTGAGCCAGTATGGTCAGATGACAGCTGGTTCTTACATGTACATCGGTCCTCAAGGCATCGTTCACGGAACAACTATTACCGTTTTGAACGCTGCTCGTAAGGTAGGTGGCGACAATATGAAACTCTTTGTTACTGCTGGTCTTGGCGGTATGTCAGGCGCACAACCAAAGGCTGGTAACATTGCAGGCGTTGTTAGCGTAACAGCAGAAATCAATCCATTGGCTGCTCGCAAGCGTTATGACCAAGGTTGGGTAGACGAATTGCACGAAAGTCTTGACGAATTGATACCTGCTATCCGCAAGGCAGTGGAAGAAAAACGTGTTGTTTCAATGGCTTACGTTGGTAATGTAGTAGACCTTTGGGAACGTTTGGCTGAAGAAAATATCCGTGTAGACCTTGGTTCTGACCAAACATCGCTCCATAATCCATGGGCTGGTGGTTACTATCCTGTAGGCGTTTCATTGGAAGAAAGCAAGCGCATGATGGCTGAAGAACCAGAAAAGTTCAAAGAAAAGGTACAAGAATCTTTGCGTCGTCAGGTTGCAGCAATCAACAAACTTACCGCTAATGGTATGTATTTCTTCGACTATGGTAACGCTTTCCTTTTGGAATCAAGTCGTGCTGGTGCTGATATTATGGGCGAAAACAGCAAATTCCGTTATCCTTCATACGTTCAAGACATCATGGGTCCTATGTTCTTCGACTATGGCTTTGGTCCTTTCCGTTGGGTATGTACATCAGGCGACCCTAAAGATTTGGAAACAACAGACCGCATTGCAGCCGAAGTTCTCGAAGATTTGCGTAAGGTTTCTACTCCAGATATTGTTGGACAAATGGACGATAATATCCATTGGATTAAGGAAGCAGGTAAGAATAAACTCGTTGTAGGCTCTCAAGCTCGTATTCTTTACGCTGATTCTGAAGGTCGTACAAAGATAGCTTTGGCTTTCAATGAAGCTATTAAGCGTGGCGAAATTAGCCGTCCTATCGTTTTAGGTCGCGACCACCACGATGTTTCTGGTACTGATTCTCCATTCCGTGAGACAAGTAATATCTACGATGGTTCTCAATTCTGCGCTGATATGGCGGTTCAAAACGTTATTGGCGACTCTTTCCGTGGTGCTACTTGGGTTTCTATCCACAACGGTGGTGGCGTTGGCTGGGGAGAAGTTATGAACGGTGGTTTCGGTATGGTTATCGATGGTGGCGAAGACTCAGAACGCCATATCCGTCAAATGCTCCTTTGGGACGTAAACAATGGTATTTCTCGTCGCAGTTGGGCTCGCAACGAGGGTTCTATGGACGCTATCAAACGTGAAATGGAGCGTACTCCAGGACTTTGCGTTACTATGCCTAACCTTGTTGATGACGATATTATCAACGAAGCATATAAATAAAATTTATTCACAGATAGGGTTTCAAAACTCTATCTGTGAATTTTCATTTAATAACAAGTTAACTTTTAAAATAAAATTATGACACATAAGATTAGTGCCGAACATCTTTCAATCGAAAGAATTGGCGAAATTATCGACAACAATATTAAGCTTGAACTTTCTGACGATGCTCGTAATCGCATTGTTCGTTGCCGTGAATATTTGGATAAGAAAATCGAAACTTCAGACAAACCTATCTATGGTGTAACAACAGGTTTCGGTTCATTGTGCAAAATCTCTATCGACAAGCAACAACTCTCTGACCTTCAAAAGAATTTGATGATGTCTCACGCTTGTGGTGTAGGTGATAGAGTACCTAACGAAATCGTTAAAATCATGTTGTTACTCAAGATTCAATCTTTGAGCTATGGTTTCTCAGGTTGCCAATTGGTAACTGTTGAACGTTTGATTGATTTCTTCAACAACGATATTTACCCAGTTGTTTACATGCAAGGTTCACTTGGTGCATCTGGCGACCTTGTTCCTTTGGCTCACCTCTGCTTGCCACTCTTAGGCATTGGTAGCGTTGAAATGAACGGCGAGGTTATTTCAGGCGAAGAAATGTTGAAGAAGATGAACTGGCAACCTATCCAACTCGTTTCTAAAGAAGGTCTTGCGCTCCTCAATGGTACTCAAAACATGAATTCATTTGCAGTTTGGTGCTTGCTCCAAGCTCAACGTTTGAGCGACTGGGCAGACAAGATTGGTACCATGTCTTTAGAGGCTTACGATGGTAGAATAGAACCTTTCACACACGCAGTACACGCTGTTCGCCCTCACCAAGGTCAAATAGAAACAGCAGCACGTATTCGTGAATTGCTCGAAGGTAGCGAACTCATCAAGCAACCTAAGGTAAACGTACAAGACCCTTACTCTTTCCGTTGTATGCCACAGGTTCATGGTGCTTCAAAGGATACTATCCGTTACGTTAAATCAGTAATTGACATTGAAGTAAACGCAGCTACTGACAACCCAACTGTTTGTCCTGACGAAGATTTGGTTATCTCTGCTGGTAACTTCCATGGCGAACCTATCGCTCAGCCAATGGACTTTCTCGCTATCGCTCTTTGCGAATTGAGCAATATTTCAGAACGCCGTATCTATAAATTGGTATCTGGTACACGCGACCTTCCAAGTTTCTTAGTAGCTAAACCAGGCGTAAACAGCGGTTTTATGATTCCACAATATACCGCAGCTTCTATCGTAAGCCAAAGCAAAATGTACTGTACACCTGCTTCTGCCGACAGCATTCCTTCTTCACAAGGACAGGAAGACCACGTCAGCATGGGTGCGAACGCAGCTACAAAGCTCTATCAAGTAGTACTGAATACAGAGCGTGTACTCGCTATCGAACTTTTCAATGCAGCACAGGCACTTGAATTCCGCCGTCCATTGAAGTCTTCTCCAGCAATCGAAGCTATTTTCGAAGCTTATCGCAAGGTGGTACCATTCGTTGAAAACGACCAATTCATGGCTCCACACATCGCTAAGTCAGTAGATTTCCTCCGCAAATGAAACTTTTAATCACAAATATTGGCATTCTCGCAGGCATCGGACACGAAGGTAAACGATGCTTGCGAGGAGCTGAAATGGCACAACTAAACACCATTGAAAATGCTTTTTTATACGTTGAAGATGGTCGAATTGTGTCATACGGCTCACGTGTTGATATGCCACAAATTGAGAGAAATACATTAGTTGTTGATGCTGAAGGCGGAACAGTAATGCCTTCTTTCTGCGATTCTCACACCCATGTGGTTTATGCAGGCAGCCGTGAGGGCGAATTTGTAGATAAAATTCGTGGATTGAGCTATGCAGAAATCGCAAAACGTGGTGGTGGTATCCTCAATTCAGCCGACCGTTTGCACGAATTAACCGAAGATGAACTTTACGAACAAGCTATGAAGCGTGTCGATGAAGTCATTCGCAAGGGAACAGGTGCAATGGAAATCAAGAGTGGCTATGGCTTAAATCTTGAAGACGAGCTAAAAATGTTGCGTGTCATTCGCCGCATCAAACAGACAGCCCCTGTAAAAGTGGTAGCCAATTTCCTTGGTGCGCACGCAGTAGGTCGTGAATATGCTGGTCGTCAAGCTGAATATGTAGACCATATTATCAACGATATGTTGCCAGCAGTAGCCAAAGAAAATCTTGCAGAGTTCATTGATGTATTCTGCGATGAAGGTTTCTTTACTCCTGACGAAACACGTCGTTTGCTCCAAGCAGGTGCAAAATACGGTCTTCGTGGTAAAATTCATGGCGAAGAACTCGCTGTTTCAGGCGGTGTTGAAGTAGCCGTTGAGTGTAACGCACTCTCTGTAGACCACCTTGAAGCCATGGACGACCACGACATAGAGTTGCTAAAAGATTCAGAAACCATGCCAACTGCATTACCAGGTACTTCTTTCTTCCTTAATATGCCTTTTGCTCCAGGTAGAAAGATGATTGATGCTGGTTTACCAATGGCAATTTCATCTGACTACAATCCAGGCTCTACCCCATCGGGCGACATGAAATTTGCAGTTTCTTTAGCATGTATCAAGATGCGTTTGATGCCAGCTGAAGCCATTAACGCAGCAACAATTAACTCTGCTTGCGCCATGGGATTAAGCGAAGAATATGGTTCTATCAGCGTAGGTAAGGTAGCCAACTTCTACATTACCGACCCAATCCCTTCAATCGACTTTATTCCTTACGCTTACACCACACCTATTATTCGCCGAGTATTCCTCAAAGGCGAAGAATATGCAATGTAAACACTTAAATCCCACTGCTCACATTTTGTAGCAGTGGGATTTTTGTTTTTTATAATTCCTTATTTCCATTCACAATATAAATGCCACGAGGCAGTGTTTGCCAAACTTGCTGATATTTTTCAGTTTGACCTTGCCATATTTTCATACCGCTGAGGTTGTAAATAGTGGTAACATCGTTGTGGATTGATATTGGCGAAGCAATGTCAGTAACTAGGGTCTGCTAATTATGCAAGTTCCTAATTGGTACTTACACTTCACTTTTTACTTTGGATAAGTTACGTCCCAAAGGAACAAAGCATTGCCTGGCATGCTCTCTCCAGCATCGCTTCGCGTACCATTATCTACTATTTTGCGAAACTCATCAATCGTAATACGACCACGCCCCACCTCTACTAATGTCCCAACTACGGCACGAACCATGTTGCGAAGAAAACGATTAGCAGTAATAACGAAACACCATTCTTCCGCTTTTTCGGCTTCATGAATCGCTATCTCTGTATTACAGCGCTGCCAACCAGCCTCAGTCAAGTTACAAATTGTAGTTTTATTATCGCCACCAGCTTTGCAAAAACACTTAAAATCACGTTCACCTACCAAATATTTTGCTGCTTCGTTCATACGTTCAAAGTCTAATTCGTAGGGCATTTCGCAGGAATAAGCACGACTAAAAGGGTTGCGACCATGATGCATATAGTAATGGTAAGTGCGCGATGTAGCTGAAAAACGAGCATGAAGTTCATTCTCAACTGCCTCAACGCTTATTACCGAAACATCACGGGGCAACATTCGGTTCAATTTATAAGCCAATTGTTGTCCGTTAATAGGTGCTTCCCAATCGAAATGTGCCACCATTAAGCGTGCATGTACCCCCGCATCTGTTCTTCCAGCACCTGTTACGCTCATTTTTGTGCGCAAAAGCGTTGATAAAGCCTTTTCTAAGACTTCTTGAACTGATATTCCGTTGGGTTGAATTTGCCAACCATGATAGTTGGTTCCGTCGTATGAGAATTTTATAAAGTACCTTTGCATAAGTGGTTGCAAAGATAATGATTTTTATTTCAAATAGCTTCGATTGGCAAAAAAACTCCATATCCACCCGATACAAAATATAACGAAATAGAGTAAAGCCACTTGCAATTCATTAGGTTGTAAGTTTTCTATGCTTGCCCCCTGCCAATGAGCGATGGTATGCAAACTATTGTTCATAAATTGAATAGTTAAAAGCATAAAATTACCTATAAATGCTTGTATAACAGGGATAAAGGAGAACAAGAAAAGCAATACTGCAGCATAGAGAATGAGCGTTGCACAAGGGATAACAACGAAGTTGGAAAGCAAAAAATAGCAACTAAACCGACTAAAATAGTAGGCTACTAATGGTGCAGTTCCTATTTGTGCAGCCACCGAAACAGTTACCAATCCCCACACCCAACGCAAAATCCAAAACCTTTGTAAGCGTTTTCTCGGTACTATTCCATAAATCAATGGAGAGAAAAGGAGTATGAAAAGCACAGCTATAAACGACAATTGGAAACCTATATCCCACAAGTTCAGCGGATTAACCACCAACATAATGATTGCCGTCAATGCCAAAGTGTTGAGCGAAAACTTATCCCGATTGAGCAAACGAACAAAGAAATAAATGGTAAGCATGGTGGCCGAGCGCACTACGGAGGGAGAAAAATCGACCAACAAGGCATAAATCCAAATGAAAAGCATGGCAAACAACTCGCCCACCCGATAACGATGTAGCACATAAAGGTAAGGAATGCCTTTGCAAAGATTAAATGCAAAGATAAGAAAAACGTAAATAATGCCAAGATGCAAGCCCGAAAGTGCCAACACATGGCTGGCTCCAGAAATGGAATAATCGTCTTTTAAGTCTTTATTTATCAAACTTTTATCGCCCAACGTCATCGCTATTGCCACCGCAGCAGCCTCTCCACTGAGACCAACGTGGGTGTAAGTTTCCACACATTGTCGTTTGATGCGCTTCAATTCTATCATTGTTCTGTCTACATAACTCAGAAACGACAAGTCGATTGCTGCTTTTTGCCAATTTCGATAATAAATAAACGTATTAGCATAGTAGCCATGAGCGCGCAGCCAACGGACATAATCGAACTGTGAATCAGCAAAATTGATAGGTTTTTCCAATGCTGAATAAGCCGTAATACCGTCGCCTACGTGCAATCGTTTATAGCGTTCCGTAAGCGTGTCGCAAAGAATTGACGCTTTCACTTTGATGTTTCCGTTGTTGGTCTGCACTGCTAAATCGGTCATGATGACCTTTCCATGCTTCACTGGTTCAGACAATAACACCGCATCGTATAGTTTTTCGCCTTCGGGAATGGTTTGCAACATCTTTTTTTCAGCTTGCATCATGAGCAAACCTCCCACAGCAGCCACAGAAATCAATACTCCCCCACTCTGCAACCAACGATTTCGTTTACTAAGACCAACAATCCCCAATCCGAAAATAGCCACCACCAACCATGAAACGTCCGACATTATGCCCATCGTATAACGCCCAACCGCCATGCCACCGATAAGGGTAACAACGATTTTTACTAAGGGATTCATGTTCAAGACATTACTTTGCATCATGTAAAGTAGTATTACTTCAGTGTTATTTCATTGCTAATAATCAATCGAACATTATTTTTTCGTTTAAAATCATTCATGTATTGCTTATGGCTAACCGCAAATTTGGGTTGCTTTTTATTGCAAGCGTAGGCTACTTTGTGCTTAAATTGGGTTATATCTTGTGCGTTTTTAAAGGCATTAATCGTTGATAATAGTTGGTCTTCCACTGCATGTTTTATCCAATTTTCACGTTGATTTTTCAATTCTACAAATACAATGTAATCCTCATTATGCAGCATTGCATCACAGCGATAATCCATTTCGCCATTCGCCCTCCGTAATTCTATTTTGTTATCAACAGCAATAAAGGCTATGCTATTATCTGTTTTGTTGCTTACTGTAGCTATCCAATTTTCCTTTTCTTCAAGATTTATGCTGCAATAAGCTGGTGTTTTGGCTTGTTCATCAAAATCATCGCACAAACCAAAACATTTTTCTTCAATCTTTTCCTCGTCTTTGAAAAAGTTAATTGTTTCCATTTTCAATCTCTTCTTCTATCTCTAAAAGGCGGTCAAAATCGTCATTTGTAACTTGCAACATTTCATTTAAGAAATTTGCATCAGACGGAATACCCTCTGAACTTGCTAATTGCTCAACTCTACCATTAGATACTTGAAAAATGACAAGTTCTGAAGAACACAAATGAGCCTTTAATGGTACTATCTTTTCCACTTCTTTCAACCATTTATCCTTTTTTATTTGCTTTGCCAACTGTGCTGCTTTTACAAAAATAGTTAGATAATTTATAACGTAAGGGCTATGCGTTGTCATAACCAACTTATTGTTTTCCATCTTCTTAGCATCTTCTATCAGTCGAATCAATACGTTTCGTTGCGAGGTAGGATACAAATTTAACTCTGGCTCTTCGACAATATTCAAAAAACGAGAATACTTATATTTAGCCGAAAGTGACTTTAACGACGCTACCTTCACTTCTTCTGTCAGATTTTCGTTCCCCATTATTTTTTCTACCTCCCTCTTCAAAGTTTTCTTTTCTGTTTCTGTCAATTCAGAACTCTTTGAACGGTCGAACACCATATCTGATATATGCTTTGAAACCAGCAATAAAGGCAAAGTTGATTGAAAACCACTTGATGCTTCTGACAACTTTATTTCGTAATCATTGTTACGAATTTTAGGCATATCGTTGAGTGCATCATACTCAAAAAAAGTATTGTTGAAAGGCAATTCAAAACCTGTTTTCAATGCATTTTTTGCTTTATCATATTCCTCTAAAAACGTAAATAAAGCAGGGGGCAGCCCTTTTAAATAAGATGGGTGGTCAATGCTACCTAATATATTGCGTTCTGCAGGCACATACATTACCTTTGCAAGGTTGAAATCATCAGTGTTTTCTTTATTTTCTGTAATGTTAATTCCACCTTTTTCGTAAGTAAAGCAATAGTGTAAACCATGAAAAGTTATTTCGGTTTCGTCTTTAAACAGCGATGAAAGATTATTGTAAAGACAGTATTTATTCTTAAAACGTGCTGGTTTTTCAAGGTCTGAAATCTTAACTTGATGGCGTGTTATGGCTTTTTCCAACCATGTAAATAGTGAATAAAGTTTTACAATTGTACTCTTTCCCACTCCTTGCTCACCAACAAATATAGTTACTTTGTTGAAAATAACTTCTGCATTTTGAATCGGACCAAACGTCTTAATAATTAACTTTTCTTGATTTCCCATTTTCTTCCTTGCTGATTTATCAAATCTATAAATGAATTCAAAGTTTTTTACAGATTCATTTCACAAAGTTAGATATTTTTTTTGAACCATGAAAACTTATTATAAAGTTTTGCTATTCAAGGTTTTTAATTCCGTAAATAACAAATAACTTTTCAAACTTTGTCCTTTCATCAATTTTCCGTTACCCATGAAACATTTAGATAATAGGAAATATAGAACAATGGAAAATTATTGCGTTTTTTTAATCTATTGTTTTGGAGCTTAAAAGAGCCTATTTTGAACCACAAAACCTATTGTTTTGAAATACCAAACAATAGGTTTGAAAACACAATATATAACTTGTTGATTTTCAGAAAGATACAGATTGGTCAAAATTTCCATTTTTCTTAATGGCGTTTATAGTTGGTATATTTGCATATAATCTACTAATAATCAATAGATTATATGCTTTTCTTTCTTATTAGGGCGTGATTTATCACGTTCCGAAAATTAAATCACTCAAAATTTGCAATGAAGAACTTTATAACAATACTCTGTTAATAATCACATAATTGTTTGAAAATGAGCGAGTTGATTAACAAAACACAACTAAATAAATTTGGCTAAGTGTCTGATTTTCAGTACCCTTATAATTTATTCAAGACTTTAAAAGTATGATGATTTCAGAACCACTTAGCCAATATGAGGAGATCCTCAAGGATGCAATCCGTACATCAATGAAAGAAACTGGTGCAAAGTTAGCAAAAACTTTCCAGACTCTGCTCATCGAGATACTGACTTTATATATGATTCTACCCAGAAAGATAAACTTCACACAGATGGCTCGCTACGGCAAGCACGGCGAGCAGACCTATCGTCAGAATTTCAACCGCAAGAAGAAAGACTGCATCGATTGGCTTCTGTTGAACCTGTCTCTTGCAAGGCGTGTGTTGGATATGGGTGGCTTACTTGCCATTGCCATAGACCCATGCTATATCAGCAAGGCCGGGAAGAAGACTCCTCATATCGGACGGTTCTGGTCGGGATGTGCAGGGGCGGTGAAGCACGGACTTGAAATTATGGGCATCGGCTTGCTGGATGTTGCCAACAACAAGTGCATGATGCTGCGTGCCCATCAGACAATAGGGAACTCCGCGCTGAAGATGAGGAACAAGACACTCGTCGAATATTACATCAGTGTTATGAAGCGGTATTCAAAGAAACTGCTGAGTATCACTGATATAGTAGTGGCTGACGCATTCTTCTCCACATCCACGTTCGAGAAGGGCATGTCGGAACTTGGCTTCTATCTGGTCAGCCGCTTCCGTGACAACACTTGTCATCTGGCGAATGCCAGGTGGAAAGTGCAAGTTGTTCTTCTCGACAAAACTCTCAATGACGGGTGAGGAAGTATTGAAGACATACCGCACTCGTTTCCAGATAGAGTTCTGCTATCGCGACAGCAAGCAGTTTACGGGACTTATGGATTGTCAGGCAAGACACAAGAGCCAGCTGGACTTTGCGTTCAACGCATCGTTCGCCTCACTGAATGCCGCCAAGGTCTTCATGAAAGACAATGGCATGGACAATTCCATGGCAAAAGTTAAGTCGTTGATGTTCAATGCGAACTATACGAAATTAATTTTCGACATGTCCCGATGCCGACCGAACCGAACTTTAATTAGGGTCTGCTGAATTATTATCTCTTCACAGACAGAGGGTAGCAGACGTAGACCCTCATAGTGACGATAATGATGAAAAACCGCCAGATTTCGGTCAGGGCAAGACAAAGTTCCCTCAGGAACTTCATCACGTTTTTAACGAAGTAGCACATTCCTGTCCAGCATCGTGCTGTATCTGGAAGCTTGGCTCTTATGTCATTGGCTCGATAGATTCTCTTGCCAGTACCGAATGAGCATTCGATTTCATTGCGTTCCCCGATGGCTTTGGCCATTCTGGATTTCATCTCATCTGAAGGAGGATCCTTCGGTGGTCGCCCTAACGGTTTGCAGTATGAATGGATTTCAAAATCCTCAAGTATATCTCGGTTTGACCTGTTCAGGTAAATCTTATCCGCAAGGATGGTGGCCGGAAGGTAGCCGAAGCGTTCTTTGAAAAGTTGAATCTGTAGCAAGAGGTCCTGGCTCTCGTTGTAGGCATCCCAGCTGTGGTGGTCGATGAACGTATAGCCCTCAACTATGCTTGCACCTATCTTGGTCCCGAACTCAGTCCTTGCCTTAGCCTTTCCACGGACAATGGCACGGACGTGTGGCTGAAAGATGCTCAGTATGCGGTCTGCACAAGTATGACTCTTTGACCTGTACATCTCCTGCTGCTGATGGTACATCGTGAGGATTGCAGTCAAGGTGCGTTTCTCATATAGGAATAGGCTCTCGTAGTACGTCTTGTTCTTTGCAAGCAAGTCCATTAAGATGCGGGTGTCCTTGCGCAAGTAGTTGAGCATCACACCTATAGTATCACGCACCATCTTGCCTTTCTTCTTGGCTTTCTTGACAAGCTGAAGGTATGCCTGACGTGCATGCTTGTAGTTCGTGCGTGGCTTGTGCAGCTCAAACATCTCGCACACCTTTATAATATAGTCGGTAACCTTGCGGCAACCATCATGTATTATATCAACGTCAACAGGATAACGCATCTCTGCATCGGCACAGGTAGCATCAATCTTCAGCACTCCCTTGTGCTCGCGACCTTTTGAGTCGGTGAAGGAAGCGGCATTCGGATCCTCTGGTTTCGGAGTCGGCGGGTCCTCATCATTCTTCTTCGCCTCTTCTTCCTCACGCTTGCGTTTCTCTTCAAGAAGACGCCTCTGCTTGTCGAGAAGCTTGACTGTCATCTTGTTGAGTTCTTCCTCTGAGATTCGCTTGCGTATCGTGACGAATAGGCTCGGGTCGAATATAGGCTTGTCGGTGAACTCATGCAATCCACAAAAGTACTGCATGTAGGGACTCTCTCTGATAATCTCGATGGTCTCGGCATCACTTAGGTTTAGTTTGTGCTTGATAATCATTGCGCTGAGAATCATGCGTGCCGGCTTGTTCCCTGCACCTTTCTTCTGATTGTCCAACCTTGAGTTGTATTCCTTCTCAAGTTCTGTCCATGGAAGAAGGTCTCCGAGAGCCACCCATCGGTTTGTCTTGTCCAACTCATCAAGGGATGAGCGGAGCAAACCGAGGTCAAGTTGCTTGTATTTTGGAGCGTAAAACTTCATCTTGCTATGGATTTAACTATATAAAGGTACGATTTTTTTGTTAAACAAACGAAGAAATAAAGTTATATAAACTTAAATATCAGAGAGTTATAAATTATTCAGTAAACACTAATTAGTAAGATTGTCAAAGAACTCATTGGCTGGCAGCCTAAGGCTGCGTAGCCATATACTCAAATTTTAACGAACTATTGCTATAAAAATCACACCCTAACAGAAAATAATTAAGGCTCAGTTATAAATAATTTATTCTTCTTTTGCCGACTTTTTTACAGCTTTTGCCTTTGATTTAGTGGCTTTCCCACTCTTCTTGCAGTCGGAAAGTTGGACACGAAGTTTGTCGCATTCTTGGTCTAACTTCTCTACTTTGGCTTTCAACAAGACTATTTCCTTGTCGCGCAATTCGATTTTCTTTTCTTGATTATGAATTGTCGTGAGCAATCCGTCGAGTTCTTCATTGTCAATTTCAACAGGATAGAGCGCATCTACACGATTGATGAAATCGCCAAGAATATTCATATAGTTGGTAAAGGCATCGAATGGTGTACTATAAATGCCACGGTCTACCCCCACAGGCACAGGTTTCGTACTCATTGCACTAAAGTTGTCGCTCGCTTGAAGGTAGTCCCAGTCTTGATTAATGCGTGGGTCGTTCGAAATTCTTATTCTATCGGCTACTGAATATAGTTTATTGAACGCCTCACGTTGCATGGCATTTCCGAGCCAAGTGCTAATGTCGCGCTCCTCATCACGCCAACTGATTGGATAGGGCACAGACAATTCATCAACCGACTGCTCTGTATTGCATATTTCTATCGGCGTAGAGAACGTAACACCCTTACTTCTTGCACATTCAGGCAATGCTTTGAAAAACTCAAGAATATTGGAATGGAGCGGTTGTTCCATGCCTAAAGCGGTAAGATTCATAAATATTCCATACACTTTTTCGTCTTCTGGCTGGGTTGCAATACGCTCAATATAGTTTTCGGCAAATAACGGATACCCCTCCCATTCGGAGTTGTTGAAACGCAAAGAAATGTCATCGCTCAACGTAACATCACGCAAAATAAGTTTTAACTTTGGAGCAAGGGCGCAATGGTATAAATAGTGCGGACTCTTCCAACCCAAAATGTGCTTTGCACCTTCGGTTATCATTCCCTTAAAACCCATATCGGCTGCCATTAAACCAATATCATCGCTATAAATGAGCGAAGAGTTACGCAATACTTTTGGCGTATACCCAAAGTATTCTTTAATTTTCTTGCTCAATCGTTTCACCTCCCGTTTGAAACTTTCCTCATTGCCTAAAGCCGCAAGACCATGCGAATAAGGTTCGGCAAGAAACTCAACGCAACCCGTTTGGGCTAACGCTTGAATCTTCTCAATTACCTCTGGCGCATATTGTTCCAAACTTTCTATGCCCACACCCGATATGCAAAATGCCACTTTAAAGTAACCTCCGCTTCCGTTTATCATTTCTAAAAGTGTATCAAGTGCAGGAATATAGCTATGTTCTACGATTTCTCTGATGCTACGTTCGTTCTCGTAATCGTCATAATAGTAATGGTCTGTGCCAATATCGAAGAAACGATAACGGCGCAAATGTATGATTTGGTGAATTTCAAAATATAAACAGATTGTTTTCATTGTTCTTCTTTTTTTATTGTTGTGGCTGATTTCTTTTATCAATTATTCCAACCCAATGTGCGCATATAGAGTTCACGAATCCATGCGCCCACCTTTTCCCATGTTATGTTGTCTACCTCTTCTTTTCCTTTCTCTGAAAGATAAGTAAAAAGACTCTCGTTTTGGCATATAGAATACATCGCATCTGCCATGGCTTCTATGTCCCAATAGTCTACTTTAATGCAATTGTGTAGAATTTCAGCACAACCACTTTGATGAGAAATAATACTTGGCGTTCCGCATTGCATGGCTTCTAAGGGCGAAATGCCAAAAGGCTCGCTCACAGACGGCATAACGTACACGTCAGAGGCTTTCAAACATTCGTAAACTTGGTTGCCTCGCATAAAACCAGGGAAGTGGAAACGGTCGGCAATGCCTCGTTTGGCAGCAAGCGTAATCATTTCGTTCATCATATCGCCCGAACCAGCCATACAAAAGCGTACGTTTCGTGTTCTGTGTAATACCAAATTGGCTGCTTCAACAAAGTATTCTGGACCTTTTTGCATCGTAATGCGACCGAGGAAAGTAATGATTTTTTCCTTTCCCTTATGTGAAGGTCGTGGCAATTCGGCAACTTCTTTTCGCAACGGATAAACGGCATTATGCACCGTAAACACCTTGTCAGGGTTTTGATGATACTGCTTAATAACTGTCTGACGAGTAAGTTCCGACACACACATGATGCAGTCAGCATAGTCCATACCATTCTTTTCAATGCTGTAAACC
The DNA here is from genome assembly GCF_900454955.1 of Prevotella disiens. Lineage (NCBI taxonomy): Bacteria > Pseudomonadati > Bacteroidota > Bacteroidia > Bacteroidales > Prevotellaceae > Prevotella > Prevotella disiens. The sequence continues at coordinate 1,547,258 of NZ_UGTL01000001.1, forward strand.
GTAGGATTTACATTTCCACGAGAACGGTCAAAGTCGGTAGCATGCACATGAATGCACAATGGTTTACCCGATATTTGTTTGGCATGTATGCCTGCTGGGAAGGTAAGCCAGTCGTGAGCGTGAATAATATCATACTCCATTGTCCGTGCAACTACCCCTGCAATGATAGAATAATTGTTTATTTCTTCATTCAAATTACTTGGATAACCACCCGCAAATTCCATCGCTCCCACCTCATTGGTGTACATTTCGCTAAAATCTGCATAGATGTTGTTACGCAATTTGTAATACAAGTCAGTGTCCATCAGGTTGCCTAAAAGTTCCTTTAGGTGGTCGTGGCTCATCTCACGATACACAATTGGCACTTTGTTCATGGCAACAATATTGGCGTAAGTTCTATCTTCATCGCCAAAAGGGTGTGGCAAACAGAGCGTAGTTTCTATGTCGCCTTGCGCATAAAGTCCCTCTGAAATACCAAAATTAGCAGTAGCCAGTCCGCCAAAAACATGTGGTGGATACTCCCAACCAAACATTAATACTTTCATTCTGTTCCTCCTAATTTTAATATTTATACTTTTCAAGCAACGCTAAGGTACGCAATATTCCTGCTACATTCATTGCAAAAGATATTGCGCCACGTCCTTTGTAAGGCGGATTACCGTCGAAATATTCAGGAATAGTTCCCAAACAATGGGTTATCGTTTCGTCTTCATAGCCCACTAACTGACGTTCTATGAAACTCAAACGTGTGCGCTTATAAAGCTTCATACACGCTTCCAAATAGAAACCGCCCAACCATGGCCACGCTGTTCCTTGATGATAAATGCGTGTACGATAGTTATTGTCGCCAGCACATACAGGTGTAAAACCTTCACTCTTGGGCGAAAGCGAGCGCAAGCCCTTTGGTGTTAATAGTTCACGCGTGCAAATATCTACGATGTTTTTCTTTTGATTTTGCTCCAAAGGCGAATAATCTAAAGCGGCAGCCAATATCATATTGGGGCGAACACTCCAATCTACCATATTTCCGTCCACATAATCGTAAAGATAACCATACTGATTGACGAAGGTTTTAACAAACGATTCCTTACAATTCGTGGCTATTGTGTCTAATTGTTCTACGAGTTCAGCGGTTTCTCCATTGCGCAAAAGTTCGGCTGCAAACCTAATATCATTATACCATAGGGCATTGAACTCAACAATATACCCCGAACGTGGATTGACAGGGCGACCATCAAGCATAGCGTTCATCCATGTGATTGCTGTGTTTTTACCTTCTGCATAGACCAATCCATTGTCGTGAAGCAACAGATTGGGGTGCTTTCCGTCTATGATGTAAGTAAGCAAATCGTGCAAAAGTTTTCCATATTTTTCAATACATTGCTCTGTTCCAACTTCTTTAGCATATTGCTGAATAGCCCAAATACACCATAACATCACATCGGGTTTGTCCATTTCGGTTATAGCAACCGACAAATCTTTCCTCTCCATAAACTCTCTTAAACCTTGTTCGGCAGTTGCCATAACGAGTTCAAAGTAGTCTGATTCGCCTATGCTCAATGTTAGTCCAGGCAATGCTATGAATTGGTCGCGCGCTCTACATTTGAACCAAGGATAACCCGCAAGGATATATCGCCCACTTGTTTTCTTGCGGTTATGGAACTGGTGAGCAGCATTGACAAGACAATGGAAAAAATTATCGCGAGGCTGGCGTGCTTCAACTTCTTTATCGAACAATCGTTTCAGTCCCGAAGTCTTTATTTCTGATGTAGAAGCCGAAAAGACAATGCTTTCTCCTTTGCGTATTTTCATTTCAAAATAGCCTGGCACATAAAGGTCTTCCGTAGAATTATATCCACGCTCTTGTTCCTTTGGATATTCTAATCCTCTGTACCAATAGGGTTCATAATGAAATTCGTTGGCTTTCGAAAATTGCATAAACAATTGCGGATAGCCTTCATACAAACATGTAGCAATGCCGTTTTCCGCATTGTGGAAATCCTTATTGATGCCTGCATTCTCGTGTGTAAACTCTTTGACACTACGAAAAGCAAGGAACGGACGAAATTGCAAAATGGTTTGCGGTGCGCCTTCTACCAAAGTGTAACGGATAAGAATGCGGTCTTCGTAATGTTGGAACACAACTTCTTTCCGAAGGATTGCGTTTCCCACTCTGTACAAGGTGGTTGGCACTTTGTCGCAATCGAACTCGCGAATATATTTATGACCTTTCGGACTAAAGTCGCCTCCTTGATATTTGTGCAAACCTAAGTTGAAAGCTGCACCATGCTGAATTACAGTAGGGTCTAACGAACTCAACAGCACATGATTCTCGTCGTCTAATTCAGGAATAGGCACAACCAACAAGCCATGATAAGTTCTGGTGTTACAATCTACTATTGTTGAACAAGCATAAGCACCCGAGCGATTGGTTCGTAACAACTCACGCGGAAGAGAATCTTGCAAATTGGTCATCAAAACCTTTTCAAATTTAAGGTATCCCATATATCATCTTTTCATAATTAACATTCTTGGTTAGTAGTTTTTCGCCTTTGCGCAGTACGTTGCAATAGGTTTAACGCTTCTACCACTACACTCCAAAGTTACAAATAATATTTATAAACAAAACACTTGTAACATTTTTTTCACCAAAACACCCTATTATTTTACCATAACAAGGCGAATAAGACGCCAATATTCTCACAAAAGTACTCCCACAGAAGTACTGGAGTAATCTTGTTTAAGTACTCGAGTACGCTCAAAAGGGTACTATCATCGTTTCCCCACAGGGAAACTACCGTGTCCGCAAAGAGAAACAGCAGTAGATAACGCTACTAAGCACCAGAGAAGAAAGGATAATCGTTGCAAAGAAGTAAAGCTTATTCCTTTTATACATATGAAGATTAAAGCCAAAAACATAGTTTTTCCTTATTTTTTCGCTATCTTTGCACCAACAATAAACGAGAAAAGATTATGGAAGTAGGAAAGAAGCCGCTCGTGGGAATGAATCTATTGGAGCTGAAAAATGTAGCCAAGGAGTTGGGCATGCCTGCCTTTACGGGCGGACAAATGGCAAAGTGGCTTTACACACAGCATGTAACATCTATTGACGAGATGACCAATATTTCAAAAGACAATCGGGAAAAGCTGAAAGAAAACTACACCATTGGTTGCAAAAAGCACATAGACGCCCAATATTCTAAGGACGGCACCATCAAATATCTATTCCCAACAGACAACGGAAAGTTTGTTGAGTCGGTTTATATCCCTGACGAAAATCGTGCTACATTATGCGTTTCCTCACAAGTAGGCTGCAAAATGAATTGTCTTTTCTGCCAAACAGGCAAACAAGGATTTGAGGGAAACCTCACAACAGCCGATATATTGAACCAAATCTACTCGCTCCCTGAACGCGAAAAGCTAACCAACATTGTGTTCATGGGACAAGGCGAGCCAATGGATAACTACGATAATGTACTGAAAACAACGCAACTGCTGACGGCTGATTACGCTTACGCATGGTCGCCAAAACGCATCACAGTGAGTTCAATTGGTATAAAAAGTAAACTAAAACGCTTCCTTGAAGAGAGCGATTGCCACGTTGCCATTAGCATGCACAACCCTATTCCAGAAGAGAGAATAGAAGTAATGCCAAGCGAAAAAGCCATGTCGATTACAGAAATCGTAGAAATGTTGCGCAATTACGACTTCTCGCATCAACGCCGTTTGTCGTTCGAATACATTGTTTTCAAAGGTAAAAACGACTCTGTCGCCCATGCCAAAGCTATCATTAAGTTGGTAGAAGGCTTGGAATGTCGGTTCAACCTCATTCGTTTCCACACCATTCCCAACGTTCCATTGCAAGGAGTGGACGATAAAAAGATGGAAGAGTTTAGAAATTATCTAACCGCTCATGGAGTTTTCACCACCATTCGTGCAAGTCGGGGACAAGATATTTTTGCAGCATGTGGACTACTTTCTACAGCAAAAAAGAATGCCAACAAACATGCGTAAGTTACAATGGTTCTGTTACTTGGTGTTGTTCCTAACACTAATGGCTTGCAATGAAAATTCCTTAAAGCCAACAAGTTACGGAAAACCATTCGAAGTGTTGATTGTAGGCGATAGAAAAAACTCCATTTCCAATGTGCTTTCTTCTCCAATGAACGGATTGCCACAAGCGGAACCTACATTCGATGTTATAAAATCAGCAGCAGATACACTCAACGGAGATGAGAAATTGCTCAGCAATATTGTCATCATTAAAATAGACAAACAATACAAAACGACGGAATTGAGTAGCCAACAAGATATTTATGCACGGCAACAAGTTGTTGTAACCATAACTTCTCCAACGGAAAAGGCATACATGGGTTTTGTGAAACAGCAAGGCGAAAAGTTACGAAACTACTTCATTAAAGCAGAATTGAAGCGAGCGCAAAACGAATTGGTCAAACATTCGAACAAAGAAGCCGAAGCTAAAATACAACAAATGTTTGGCATTAAGGTGAAAATACCGCCTGATATGACTGCCAGCAAAGTGGGGAAAGACTTCCTTTGGCTCTCAAATAATTCGCCTTCAAGCATGCAAAATATGTGTTTTTACACCATTCATGCAACCAATTTTAGGCAACAATGCGACAGTGTCATGCGCAAAAACATACAAGGCGAACGCAAAGGAATGTATATGCGCACCGCAGCAATCACCGAAACCACACAGAACAAAGGTAAATCGGTTACCATTCGTGGCTTATGGGAAATGAAAGACGATGCAATGGGAGGTCCTTTCATAGCTTATTGGAAAGAAAACGGAGGTAAAATCATCGTGAGCGAGGCTTTCATCTATGCCCCAGGAGCAAAAAAGCGTAACGCTTTAAGGCGTTTAGAAGCAGTCCTTTACACAAGAACAAAATAAGAACAAAAATACACAATATAACGTATGAACAATAAAAATAAAATCCGAGTGGCCATCACTCATGGCGATACGAACGGAATAGGATATGAACTCATTTTTAAAACCTTTGAAGAGCCTGCAATGTTGGAGCTTTGCACACCTATCATCTATGGCTCGCCAAAAGTTGCAACCTATCATCGCAATGCCTTAGGGATAGAAGCTAACTTTACAATCATCAAAGACATCAACGAAGTTCAACCTGATAGAATTAATTTTATCCCTGTTTTCGATGAAGAAATAAAGGTGGAATTGGGCGCACCTACCGAGGAATCGGGCAATGCTGGCTTAGTAGCGATTGACCGAGCATTGGAAGATTATCGTGCAGGAGGGTTCGATGTTTTGGTTACAGCACCGCTCAACAACAACGAAAACTTTCAATTTAGCGGACAAAGCAGATACATCGAAGACCATTTATGCGCCGAAGTACCGAGCATTAGTGTCTTAGTGAACGAAAAATTGCGCATCGCTTTGGCGACAAGAAACTTACCATTGAATCAAGTTTCAGCATCTTTGTCAGTGGAAAGAATTACAAAAAGTGGCAAATTACTATACAATAGTATCATGCGCGACTTCCGTATTTCTAATCCACGCCTTGCCATATTAGCTCTAAACCCTAAGGCTGGCGACAATGGTTTACTTGGTTCTGAGGAACAAGAAATCATCACTCCTGCTATCGAAGCATTAGTTGGCGAAGGCATTCAAGCCTTTGGTCCATACCCAGCCGATAAGTTTTTTGGTGATAGCTATTGGGAACAATTTGACGGAATACTCGCCATGTACTACGAACAGGGACTCACTCCGTTCCGTGCGCTCACGGTTGAAGGAAGCGTAAACTATTTGGCAGGACTGCCATTAATATGTACTGCACCCGAAATAACGGATAATTTGGAGATTGCAGGCAAAAACATTGCCGACCCAATATCTATGCGACATGCCATTTATCTTGCAATTGACACCTTTAGACATCGTTTAGAATATGACGAACCAATGAGAAATCCATTGCAGAAATTATACAAAGAGCGCAGAGACGATAGCGAAAAAGTGCGCTTTTCAATTCCTAAACGTCGCGACAATAGGGAGGGTAGTAACGATTAAATAGAACTATTTTCTTGTATTCACGAACAAAATAAACAATGAAAAAGAAGTACCAAAACGTTTTTTTTATCTTTGGCATCGTCGTATTAGGTATTATGGTTACTCAACTCGACTTTGCAGAAGTCTGGAAAGGGTTGCAACACGCTGGCTATTGGTTCTTTGCTGTAGTTTTCCTATGGGCTTTTCTCTACATTTTTAATACTGCGTCGTGGTACATCATCATCAAAAGCCAAGAAAAAGAGGAAGACAAGCGCACCATTCCGTTTTGGTTACTCTATAAATTGAGCGTTTCTGGCTTTGCGTTAAACTATGCTACACCAGGAGGACTAATGGGCGGAGAGCCTTATCGCATCATGGAGCTCACACCACGAATAGGTGTTGAACGTGCCACGTCATCGGTTTTGCTCTTCGTAATGACCCATATCTTCAGTCATTTTTGGTTTTGGCTCTTATCAATTCCGCTTTTTTTACTCACTCAACCCGTGAACTTCTTCATGGGAACAATGCTTTCCGTAATAGGCTTGGTGTGCATTTTAGCCATTTGGTTCTTTCTTTCAGGCTATAAAAAAGGACTCGCTGTGCGTTCTATGAACCTATTAGGACGTATTCCTGGAGTCAGAAACTGGGCTAAAAAGTATATTACTGAGAATAAAGAACAATTGGAAAACATCGATAAACAGATTGCTGCCTTGCACAATCAAGACAAGAAAACATTCATTTCCATTGTACTTATAGAGTTGGCATGTCGCATTTGCAGTGCATTAGAGATATTTTTCATTCTCCTTGTACTCTTTCCGAGTGTAAATTATCTGAATTGCATTCTCATCATATCGTTTACAACGTTGTTTGCCAACCTACTTTTTTTCATGCCTTTGCAATTGGGTGGACGAGAAGGCGGCTTCCTAATGTCGGTTTCAGGTTTAGGATTAACAACGAGTGCTGGTATTTTTGTTGCTCTCATTGTCCGCATTCGTGAACTCATTTGGACAGCGATAGGACTTCTTTTCATTAAGATTTCAAAGACGAAAAAAGAAGAATAAAACTAAACAAATAGTAATATAAAATTCGGTTTACCAAGGAATATAACATTTTTCATCGTATAATTTTGTTTATTTAATAAATAATTAATACTTTTGTAGCATACTAATCAATTACTATGAATGCTTCTTATACCCCTATTAAAAGCATCAAACTGAGAGTATTATTAACTAAACAATATTATTTCAATGAAAAGAAATCACATTTTAACAATTGGCCTGAGCCTATTTTTTGCATCAACACAACTACAAGCAAAGGTTTATCATGTAAAAATTAATGGTACTGGAGACGGTTCTTCATGGGAAACAGCCTGCGGAACATTAGACGACGCTATCGACAAAGCTGCGATTGGCGATGAAATTTGGATTGCAGCAGGCACTTACAAACCAACAAAACTTATTAAAAACAGAGCCAAAAACTCTCGCCACTTTCTTTTAAAAGATGGTGTTTCGTTCTACGGAGGATTCGAAGGAACGGAAACAGATAAGGCGCAGCGAAAGATGAAAGACAGCGGGAAAGCGTGGGAATATGTAAATGAAACCATATTAAGCGGCGATGACGACGGTGTTGAGGACAAGTGGGTGCGTACAGAAACTCCTGAAAACCCTTTCATCTATGGTTGGGAAGTTGAGAAAAATGTAGTGCTGGGAACAGAAGGAAATGCCAACCACTTATTGTTCAACAAAGTAGAACTCACCGCCCCTGTTACCATTGATGGTCTTACACTCAAGGGAGCAAACGCAATGGACTATAAGTCAATATGCGCTGGTGGAGCGATTTACGCTTTAGGAAATGTAACTATTACTACTTGTCAATTCATAGAAAATTCTTGTTATTTTAAAGCCGATGGTGATAGATATGCAAATGGTTCAGCCATTTATTTAGTAGGAAAAGGTAATGCACAAATAAAAGATTGTTACTTCTATCGCACTTATGCCCATGCTCCAAGTAGCCAAGCAAAAGGTGGAGCAGTGTATGCAGAGAACGTAAACATTAGCAATTGTGATTTCACAGAATGTGTTTCGTTAGACTTCGGAGGTGCGCTCTTCAACGTAAAGGGTAACGTAGACAATTGCACATTCAAAGATTGCTACGCTCGTCAAGGCGGTGCAGTAGTATCAGACGGCATCATGCGCAATAATAAAATTTACACTTGTCGCGGCGTTTTCGGTGGTGGCATCTACAATTCTGGTGTTGCAATCAATAATATCGTAGCCAATTGCTTTGCCGACTACACGCTATTGGGCGAAGACAAAGGCGGTCAAGGTGGTGGCGTTTATAACGTAGGCACTTTCTTAGGCGGTCTTGTTTATAATTGTACTTCTTTCCTTGGCGGTGGAATCTTCAACGAAGGTGGCAAAATTATTAATTGTACCGTGCAAAATAACTCTCTTCGCAAAGGTACAGACAATGAAAATATCGCCTTCAAAGATGGTAAAGAAGACCCAACCAAAGTCATCAATACACTTGGAAACGGCATTGATATAAAAGCTAACTTCGTAAAACCAACTGAATTTAAGGGTTGCACATTAGACGAAAAGCTCATGAAAGAAGTCTTTGAAGCCGATTGGAATTTGAAGAACAAGAGCGAATTTATTGACAAAGGCGAGGCTATCACCATTGAAAATTACGATAAAGACGTTTTGGGAAATAAAAGAGTCATGGGCAAAGGCATTGATTTTGGTGCAATAGAATCTAACCCCAAAACAGCAGGAATTACTCAAAATGTAAATAACGTAGCTAATGCTCAAACCAATTATTACACCATTAACGGACAATACATTGGCAACAAGCGCCCAAGCCAAGCAGGTATTTACATCGCAAAGACTACTAACAACCAACAAACCATCAAGGTTTGCAAGGTCATTGTGAGATAATAGGAACTTGTAGGGGTGGAATTCATTCCGTTCCTCAAAACTAAAAGGAAACATATTAACCTGATAGGAACGTGATACAAGTTGTTGAGCTTGCGAAAAATCATGCCCTTACAAGATTACTACAAGCACTTCAAATAGGGGAAAGATAGAAATTCAAATCCCACTACATCTATTTGCAAGCACAAAATTGTATAAACGTGTATAACGAATTGTACAAACGTGTACAAAAGGTTGTACAAACGTGTACAAAACAAAGCCGCTTATACATTTCGATAAGAACTTGTAAAAGAAGGTTGGTGCTGAAAACTTGCAAAAGCTATTGTTTTACAACGAAAAACAGGCTATATTTTAGTAGAATATAGCCTGTTTCTTTTTTTCTACTAAAAAGGATTATAAGCGAGAAGTTATTCGAAAGATAATTTTTTTAAACGTGCTTCCAACTCATCAGCGAGCGATTCACGAATGGACAAGATGATTTCACAGGTGTTATCAAAGTTTTGCTCTACAATGCGAGGATTCATATCCTTGACAATTTTCATAACATCGTTCATCATCGGATAAGAAAAAGTGTAACGAACAAGGCGTTCCACAAATTTTTCTTCGATTGTAGCATGTGCTATACCATCAGCCGCAGCCTCACGATAAGCTACAATCAGTCCGCTTGTACCAAGATTTACACCTCCATAATAACGAATAACGCAAATCAAAGTATCGGTAATTTCGTTACTAATGAGTTGCCCAAGAATAGGTTTACCTGCAGTAGAAGAAGGTTCTCCATCGTCATTAGCACGAAATTCTGCTCCTTCTGCACCCAAGCGGTAGGCATAGCAGCAATGACGTGCATCGTAATATTTTTTCTTATATTGCTTCACGATAGTTAACGCCTCGTCAGCAGAATCAATATGATGCACAAAGGCGAGGAATTTACTCCTCTTTTCGGAATAAAACCCCTCGCCTATTGTGTTTTTATGTACTGTCTTGTACTTATCTGTCATTAATTAACTTTTCTGTAAATTAATAACACGCAAACTTATGAAAGCTTGTGAATGATAAGACCAGAGCGGAGTTTTGGCTCAAACCATGTAGCCTTTGGAGGCATAATCTTACCGCTATCAGCGATGTCCATGATTTGCTGCATAGAAACAGGATAGAGAGCCAAAGCCATCTTCATTTCGCCACTATCAACACGTTTCTTGAGTTCGTCAAGACCACGAAGACCACCTACGAAGTCGATACGGTCGCTTGAACGCAAGTCCTTGATTCCGAGCAATTCGTCGAGAATCAAACGGCTTGAAATATCAACATCAAGAACACCGATAGGGTCTGTGTTGTCGTAAGTACCTTCCTTAGCTGTGAGTGAGTACCATTCGCCTTCCAAATAGAGTGAGAACTCGTGCAAAGCAGCTGGCTTATAGTTAGCAGCACCCTTCTTTTCAACGATGAAATTCTTATTCAATGCTTCGAGGAATTGAGCTGGAGTCATACCGTTCAAGTCCTTAACAACACGGTTGTAATCGAGGATTGTAAGTTCAGATGCTTGGAAACAAACAGCCATGAAGTAGTTGTATTCTTCCTTACCTGTGTGGTTTGGATTAGCTTTTGCTTTTTCGCCACCTACAAGACCAGCAGCTGCTGAACGGTGGTGTCCATCTGCGATGTAAAGACTTGGCATCTTAGCAAACTCTTCAGTGATAGTCTTGATGTCCTTATCGTCAGAAACTACCCAAAGCTTATGACCGAAACCATCGATAGGAGCGATGAAATCGTATTCAGGTTCTGTTGCTGCGTAACGTGTAGTGATTTCCTTCAATACTGCATTGTCAGGGTAAGCGAAGAATACAGGTTCAATATTAGCATCGTTTACACGAACGTGCTTCATACGGTCTTCTTCCTTGTCGCGACGAGTAAGTTCGTGCTTCTTAATTACACCATTAACATAGTCTTGACAAGCAGCACCAACAACGATACCATATTGAGTCTTGCCGTTCATTGTTTGAGCGTAAATGTAATATTGCTCCTTTTCGTCTTGAACCAACCAACCCTTGTCTTGGAACATTTTGAAGTTCTCAGCAGCCTTTTCGTAAACACGTGGGTCGTATTCACTTGTGCCTTCTGGGAAATCAATTTCTGGTTTAATGATATGATAAAGGCTCTTTTCGTTGCCCTTTGCTTCTTCACGAGCTTCTTCAGAGTTTAATACGTCGTAAGGACGGCTTTCTACTTGCTCTACGAACTCCTTTGGAGGACGTACGCCTTTGAATGGTTTTACTATTGCCATATTATATTTGAAAATAAAAACAGATTATCAGGGCTTGTGCTATATGAGCATAGTTCCTAATAATCTGCTTTATGGTTTAAAAATTACTTATTAACTTGAAATTTGGTATCGCCGTTAGCGAAGAAAGCGTTAATTTGCTTTGCTGCTGCAATACCTGCATTGATGTTAGCTTCAGCTGTTTGAGCACCCATCTTCTTAGGTGTGCTGAAGTAACGACCTTCAAACTTAGCGAAGTCAGCATCAGCATCAGGCTTGATGTCTGTGATGAACTTCAAGTCTTCGCGTTCACCCATCAACTTAATGAGTTCTGCTTCGTTGATAACTTCCTTACGAGCTGTATTGATAAGGATACCACCCTTATGCATCTTGTTTACAAGAGCATAGTTGATGCTATTCTTTGTTTCAGCTGTTGCTGGAATGTGGAGAGAAACAATGTCACAAGTTTCAAACAAAGCTTCTTGGTTATCAACAGCCTTAACACCAGCTGCTTCGATAACGTCCTTTGGACAGAAAGCGTCGAAAGCATAAACTTCCATGCCGAAACCCTTAGCAATGCGAGCAACGTTGCGGCCAACATTACCGAAAGCGAGGATACCAAGTTTCTTGCCCATTAATTCAGAACCACTCTTGCCGTTGTAGAAGTTACGAACACCATAAACAAGCATACCCAAAACGAGTTCAGCAACTGCGTTTGAATTTTGACCTGGTGTGTTTTCAGCTACTACATTGTGAGCAGTTGCAGCAGCGAGGTCAATGTTGTCGTAACCTGCACCAGCACGTACAATAATCTTCAAGTTCTTAGCTGCTTCAAAAACTTCAGCAGTAGCTTTGTCTGAACGAATGATAAGAGCGTCAGCGTCCTTCACTGCGTCTAACAATTGAGCTGTTTCTGTATATTTTTCGAGAAGAGCGAGTTCGTGTCCTGCACCTTCTACTTCTTTTCTGATGCCTTCAACAGCAGCTGCTGCGAATGGCTTTTCTGTTGCTATTAAAACTTTCATAGTAATAAATTTTTTAATGCAAATTACACGGATAAACGCCTTTCAGTTCTATCCGTGTATTTGCTATTTGTTTTTTAATTAGTGCTTAGCTTCAAATTCCTTCATTGTTTCAGCGAGAGCCTTGCAGCCTTCAACTGTCATAGCGTTGTAGCAGCTTGCACGGAAACCACCTACATCACGGTGTCCCTTGATACCAACCATACCACGCTCAGTAGCAAACTTGAAGAACTCATCTTGGAGGTCAGCATATTCATCATTGAGAACGAAGCAAATGTTCATGTAAGAACGGTCTTCCTCGTTCTTAACTGTACCATGGAACAACTTGTTGCGGTCGATTTCGCCGTAAACAATGTCAGCACGTTCCTTAGCAAGTTTTTCCATAGCTGTAACACCACCATTAGCCTTAATCCAACGGAGATTTTCCAGAGCTGTATAAATTGGAACTACAGGAGGAGTGTTGAACATAGAACCCTTCTTGATGTGTGTACGATAATCCAACATAGTAGGAATTTCACGTTGTACACGACCAAGAACTTCGTCCTTGATGATGATGAATGTTACACCAGCCATAGAGAGGTTCTTTTGAGCACCACCATAAATACAATCGTACTTAGAAACGTCTACTGGACGGCTGAAAATATCTGAAGACATATCACCAATCATACGAACTGGAACGTCCAAATCTTTGTGCAATTCAGTACCGTAGATAGTATTGTTAGTTGTTACGTGCAAGTAATCCAAGTCTGTTGGAACTTCGAAATTCTTTGGAATGTATGTAAAGTTATCATCAGCAGATGATGCAACTTCAACAACTTCGCCAAACAATTTAGCTTCCTTCATTGCCTTCTTTGCCCAAACACCAGTATTCAAATAACCAGCTTTCTTTACCAAGAAGTTGAAAGGAATCATACAGAATTCGAGTGATGCACCACCACCCAAGAAAAGAACTGAATAACCTTCTGGTACATTCAAAACTTCCTTGACCAAAGCTATTGCTTCGTCCATTACTGGTTGAAAATCCTTTGAACGGTGGCTAATTTCAGCGATTGAAAGACCTATTCCGTTAAAATCTAAGATAGCACTTGCTGTTTTTTCAATTACTTCGCGTGGAAGAATGCATGGTCCAGCACCAAAATTGTACTTCTTCATGATGATATTAATTTTTAAGTTGAACTTATGTTATTGTTATTAATTTTCAAAAGGTGTGCATAGTATCATTACACGTCTGCGAAGTTAATAATTTTATTTGACATAGGCAAATATTTAAGGATATTTTCACATTCTATTTTAATATGCAATAATGATCTTTTGTTCTCATTTTGCTAATAAAATAGCATTATTACATCTGTTTTAGCGAACCTCTTCCACAATGGTACTTATCCCCTTTATTTTCTCACCTTTGGTCATTTTTAAAATATGGGATATTTTTTCATTTGGAACGGCAACATAAGTAAAACGAGGCATCACATCTATTTTTCCAATTTCCTTTTGAGTCAAACCACCTTTTTTACACAAGAAACCAACAATATCGCCTTTTGAAAGTTTATCTTTCTTTCCTTTACCAATATACAACGTACCCATTTTGGGTGGCATAATGGTAGGCAAATCTGTTGGAATTTCCATTTTTTCAACGGTCTGCGCTACATATTCAGGAAGATTTTCTTCTGGACCTAACACAAAAAAGGCATTTCCTTCCTTGTCCCAACGAGCCGTACGACCTACTCTATGGATATATTCGTCTTCATTTTCGGGTAAATGATAGTGAACAATGTTATCAACATCAGGAATATCCAAACCACGTGCCCCAAGGTTTGTACTCACCAAAATATTGGCAGAACCATTTGAAAAGCGATATAACGAAGCCTCACGCTCCTTTTGTTCTAACCCTCCATGGAACATTGACACCGAAAAGCCAGCTTCTTTTAAGAAGTTAGCTGTACGAATCACTGCATCACGATAGTTCAAAAAGACGATTGTACTTTGGTTTCCCAAACATCTTAACAAATTGGAAAGTGTTTCTAATTTATCTTTATCAGCACTACGAACTTCGTGTAATTGCACTCTATCAGGAACTTGCTCTTCGTTTTCAAGATAGTCTACACGAATGGTACGCCCCATGCTAACAAACTTAGGGATTGATTCTGACTCGGTTGCGGAAAGTAAAATACGACGTTCAACAAAAGATAATTTACTTACAATCTGCTCCATTTCAGCTTGAAAGCCCATTTCCAAGCATTTATCAAATTCGTCTATAATTAACCATTTTATAGCATTGGGCAATATATTTCCCTTGTCCAAATGGTCGTTCAATCTTCCTGGCGTTGTGAACAGGATTTGTGGAAACGTGTCGCGCAACGCTCTATGCTCCTCCATTGTAGGGCGTCCGCCATATAAAGCCATAGAACGTAAACCTGATTTCATATTTTGTACAACATTAAAAGATTGCTTTGCCAATTCACGTCCAGGCACAAGTACTATTGCTTGCACATCATTAGAATCGGCGTTAAGGAGTTGAACAAGTGGTAGTAAATAGGCAAATGTTTTTCCTGAACCTGTTGGCGATAAGACAACAACATCTTTATTAGAGCGCAAAACAGCCTCCGAAGTTTCTGTTTGCATTGGGTTCAACTCTATTCCTAATCTTTCTATAATTTTATTTCTTTCCATTTCTTAATTTATCAATCTCGTCAAATTCGGTTCCCATATTCAAATTCAGATAAATGGTGTAGAGTGGAGCCAACCATTTATCGCGTTCTGAAGGAGCCATTGTTCGATAACGTTCTAAAAAAGGCAATGCCTTTTCATATAATTTATTTATTTTTGCTCGATTAGCCCTACCCTGTTGCACCTTGTCTAACTCTATTGCTTGGTCGAAATAAGCCAATCCAATGTTACAATAAGCATCAGCAAACTTATCGTTTTCTGCTAAAAGTTTTTCGCAAATGGCAATACATTCCTTATATTTACCCAAATTTAGAAGGGTTGTACTCTTTGCAAAACGAAAGAGAACACTTGTAGAATCTGCTTCTAAGGCACGATTTGTTACTTCTAAAGCAGCTTGGTAATCACCTATTTTAGCATAATATTCTACTAAACGGGGAAAGAAAAATGCAAAATTAGGATAGGCTTCAAATCCTTCTTTCAGTGCTTTAATGTATCTTATCGTATCTTTTTTCACCAAATAGGCATCGGCTTCGTATTGCCTTACAAAATTAAGCATCGAAGAATCTCGTTCTGCTAACTTCAAATGGCGCATTGTTTTTTCCGTATCCTTCAATTTGTAACCGCAATACATCGCCCAATAAGCCGCGTGTGGCATAAGCCTATCATTTTTAGCATAATCATATCCCGCAAAAAGCGATTGCTTGTCGCTGACGATGTAATTATCAAAATATTTGAAAGCAGTTTGGTAATCTTTTGTATGAATAAAATATACTCCTCCATTGAAAAGATTTGGACGAATAGAATTGAGCAATTTGGCATGTTTTTCCCTATATTTAGGTTGCACAGGGCGTTCGGTGTCAATGCGTGCATCTATGCTATCGAAACTTGCCATCGTTTCAAACATTCGTTTTGTTATCTTGAAAAACGCAGCAGTATCATACTTCTGCTTCAAATAAAGTTTTTCGTTTCCTTGTTCATATTGTTTCGTAAGGGCATCACAAAGTACCACCCACGCTTTCACATTATAATGATTAGCCGAGTCACTCAACAATATTCTCATTGATTTTTCTGCCTTTGTCAAATCTTTGCCAGCTCTTACTAAGTCTTTTGCTGTTGATATTTGCTTCTTTTGGGCAGATACCAACAACGGACAAACCATTAATATAAATATTACAATCTTTTTCAAATCAGTTTTTTTATTTATTGATTAGCGACTCTAATTCTTGCGCCTTGATAGTGTTTCCTAAAATATTATAAGCCATATATAATGGGTTTACCCAATCTACTTTATTGCGTCTCGGGTCTTTTACTTTTACTCGTTCTAAATAATTTCGGGCTTCAGCAAAGTACGACATAAATTCATTATCGGAGGCAAATTCTCCTTTTTTCTTCTTTTCAAGTACTTCGTTTCTCATCTCAATACCCTTCATATTCAAGCAAACACCTATATTAAAAGGTATGGGTATAAGTTCTGGAGAAATTTCATCAGCCATTTTGTAAGCCTCTATCGCCTCTTCCCAACGTCCAGCTTGCATGGCTATTTCACCTTTTAAAATCCACGACACAGCCGATTTTGCATCATTCATCAATAGGTGATCTATGAATCTTTCAATGTTAAATCGCTGAGTAGGGTGTTGATAGAACGACATTATCCATGAAAAATACTTTTGATTGGTGGGTTCTGTTTCATACAATTTTTCTAAAACCGCCAAATATTGCATTGAATCTTCGGCTGTTTTCATTTGCTCACGCATACATGCTGCCTTTACTTCCACTGCACTTTGTACGGTTTCATCATACTGCATAGCGAGGTCAGCATACTTATCAGCCAATCTAAAGTTCCTTGATTTCAAATAATTGTAGGCCAAATAATAAGCAGCAATACCACTTTCATCTGCAATATCGGCAACCAACGGATTATTCCTTGCAGTGAGATAAAGTTCCCATGCCTTTATTCCGTCTTGCGTAGTGTAATTACTCTTTATTAAAAATAGTCCAGCATCTATCAGCATTGGATACAAAGTTGCCACACGTATTGCATTATCGTCTTCAAATTCAGGCTTGACTTTTCCTTTACGATTAGGCATTCGATCGTATTCATCGCTTTTTAACGAATAATCTACGCCATTGATTACAGCTTGGTAGATTGTTAGCGAATCCCTATTCGAGTTCGAATGAACTATATTAAAAGCTTGATTTGCCTTTTTATTGAAGTCTGCTGCATTAGCTCTATTATCTTGTGCTTGAGTTACGAGACAAAAAATAAAAAATAAGATAAACGTGAGTACTCTTCTCATTGGCTATAATTTTAAGTGAAGCCAATCCTAAAGAATTCTTTCTATTTTAGGATTAACAAAAAAATCCCCCTTTTGACAATATCAACTATGCCAAAAGAGGGGAATATTTATTATTGTTGACCTGCGTCAGCAGCACAAGCCTGAGTTTCAGGAGCATTAGCACCCTTTACAAAGTAGTAACTTCCATAAAGAGGATAAGCCCAAAGGTTCTTGTTTTCCTTTGTAACATCAAGTTTCTTAGCTGTTTCCAAATAAGAAATTGCTTCGTTGTAAACAACATTGAATTGTTCGCGAGCTTGCTTTGTTAAATTCTTAACAGCCATTACACGATCTTGAGCTTTATAAAAGAAGCATTGACCTATCAAAGAGTTGAGAAGAATTTTACCATTGTCATCTGTTGCCATTGGGAGAGCTTTTTTTAAAGCTGTAGCAGCAGCATCATAATTTTTCTGTATGCTTTCAAATTGTCCTTTCAGCATAAGAGCATTGTAGCTATTAGGATTTTTAGCAAGGTGTGTATCAATAAGTTGGCTTGCCTTATCACTCATTTTCAACAATGTGTATGTACCAACCAAAGTCGAAAGTACCGCTTCATTGCTTGGGTCCTGCTCATAAACACCAGCAAGTTTTTGTGCGTATGCAACAGAATCTTCATGAGTTTTGAGTTGTGAGCCTAAAATTGCCAACTTCAAATTTTGTGCATCTTTTGCACGGTCTTTGTTTTGCAAAGCATATTCAACATATTTTTCAGCTTTTGTATAATCTTTATTTTGAAATGCATATTGTGCTGCAAAAAAAGCTATTTCGGTCAAGTTTTGATCTTGCGCCTTATCGAATTTAGCAAAAATTGGATTATCAGCCGATTCAACATATTCTGCCCAATATTGATAAGTCAATTTATCATCTTTTCCTTGATAGAAAATACCGCCATTGATAAAATGTGGACGAAGTTGATATACTTTTTCCAATAATCCATCAAATTTTGGTTTTATTTTACCTTTTTCATTAGGCATATTGTCATACTTTACAGCTTCAACACCTGCGTCAAAAGCGTTTTTTACAGCTTGATAAAGACCAGCTTCATCAACAGGTTTATTACCTTCTCTACCCATTTGCTTTTGGGTTTCGTTTTCGAGCTGGATACCTTGCTCGTAATTAACTTTCTTCATAGCCAATTCATAGAGGCGATTGTAAGCCTTAGCTTTCTCGCCATTGCCTGCGAGTTGGTCTAAAGTTGATTGTAAGAGGCTTACTGCTTCAGAATAGTTATGAGCTTTCATAATAGCCTTCAATGGCTCGCTGTCACCAGCAAATGCAGTTGATGTTGCTAAAAACATCATGGCTGCCATGATTACTTTTTTCATTTTGATATAATTTTAAAGATTAATATTCTTTATTTTCTCTCTATCTTTGTTTTAACGTAACGTTTTTTGAATTATTTTATTCAAAGTCTACGGTTGGAGCGTCTTCTTCATCTTCTCCATTTTCGTTTACTTTTTCGCTTCCAACAAGATTATTTTCTATTTCTTCGTTTGTTTTATTAAATTTTGAACGACTTTCTTCTTCTAATTCTTCTTCAAGTTCTGCGTTCATAACTTTACATACAGAAGCAATAACATCGTTCTTTTTAGCCAAATTAATGAGGCGTACCCCTTGTGTTGCGCGTCCCATTACTCGGCATTCAGCCACAGCCAAACGAATTACAATACCACTTTGATTAATAATCATGAGGTCGTTTTCATCGGTTACGTTCTTAATAGCAACGAGTTTACCTGTCTTCTCGGTGATATTGAGTGTCTTAACGCCCTTACCACCACGATTGGTCAAACGATAATCTTCTACCATTGAACGTTTTCCGTAGCCTTCTTCCGAAACTACCATGACGGTTTCCTTTTCTGTGTCATTAACAACTATCATGCCAATAACGCCATCTTCTCCATCATCATCAAGGCGCATACCACGTACACCTGTTGAAACACGACCCATTGTGCGTACAGCATCTTCGTGGAAACGGCAAGCGCGTCCATTGCGATTGGCAATGATAAGTTCGTTGTTTCCGTTCGTTAAACGTACATCTACCACCTCGTCGCCTTCGTTAATGTTAATAGCAATGACACCATTTGTACGTGGACGTGAATAATGACGCAAAGATGTTTTCTTTACCAAGCCACATTTTGTTGCGAAGACAACATAGTGTGAATCCAAAAATTCTTCATCGTTCAAACCTTGAATACGCAAGAATGCATTTACGCTATCATCAGGGTCAAGTGCTAACATATTTTGTATAGCACGTCCCTTTGCGGTCTTATCGCCTTCAGGAATATCGTAACACTTCATCCAGAAGCAACGTCCTTTCTTGGTAAAGAACAACATGGTTTGGTGCATTGTGGCTGGATAAATAAATTCTGTAAAGTCTTTCTCTCTTGTACGAGCGCCTTTCGAACCTACTCCACCGCGTGCCTGTTCCTTAAAGTCAGCCAATGGTGTACGTTTAATATAACCAAGGTGGCTAATGGTAATTACGACTGGGTCGTTAGGATAGAAATCTTCTGCATTAAACTCATGCTCATCAGGGATAATTTCAGTACGACGCACATCGCCATATTTTTCTTTTACCTCTTGCAATTCTTCTTTCATTACTTCCTTGCAACGCTCTGGATTGTTCAAAATCTCTTGCAAATCTTTGATAGTTTGCATGATTTCATCGTATTCAGCGTGCAATTCTTCCATACGCAAGCCTGTCAGTTGCGACAAGCGCATATCAACGATGGCTTTAGACTGCAATTTGTCTAAGTCAAAACGTTTTTCCAAATTAGCTTGTGCATCAGCTGGAGTTTGACTTGCACGGATTATCCTAACAACTTCGTCAATATTATCGCACGCTATGATAAGTCCTTCTAAAATATGAGCACGTTCTTGCGCTTTTTTCAAGTCGAACTGTGTGCGACGAATGGTTACATCGTGGCGGTGTTCAACAAAGTATTTCACACATTCTTGTAAGCTCAACAAGCGTGGACGCCCCTTTACAAGGGCAATGCAGTTTACTGAGAACGAACTTTGCAAAGCTGTCATCTTGAACAATTTGTTCAAAATAATATTAGCATTGGCATCACGTTTCACATCAACCACAATGCGCATACCCTGACGACCCGTTTCATCGTTCACGTTTGAAATGCCTTCCAATTTGCCTTCTTTTACCAAGTCGGCAATATATTCTATGAGTTGTGCCTTGTTTACTCCGTATGGAATTTCGGTTACAACTATCTTATCGTGTGTATCATCGCTTTCTATTTCGGCTTTAGCACGCATAATAATACGACCTCTACCTGTTTCGTAAGCATCTTTAACACCTTGCAGACCATAGATATAAGCTCCTGTTGGGAAATCTGGAGCAGGAATGTATTGCATCAATTCCTCTACCGCAATTTCAGGATTATCAATGTAAGCACAACAACCGTCCAACACCTCACTTAGGTTGTGAGTAGGCATATTGGTTGCCATACCTACGGCAATTCCGTTACCACCATTCACAAGAAGGTTAGGAATTTTTGTTGGCATCACCGATGGTTCTTTCAAGGTGTCATCAAAGTTAGAAACCATATCAACGGTTTCTTTTTCAATATCGTCCATGACGTGTTCACCCATTTTAGCCAAACGACACTCTGTATAACGCATCGCAGCTGGCGAGTCGCCATCGACAGAACCAAAGTTACCCTGTCCGTCTACGAGCTTGTAACGCATATTCCACTCTTGACCCATGCGTACCAATGCACCGTAAACTGATGAGTCGCCGTGTGGGTGATACTTACCAAGCACCTCACCTACAACACGGGCGCATTTCTTATAAGGTTGATTACTAAAGTTACCAATACCTCGCATACCGAAAAGAATACGGCGGTGTACGGGTTTAAAACCATCGCGTACATCAGGAAGCGCACGAGCCACAATCACCGACATAGAATAGTCGATGTAAGAACTCTTCATTTCTTCCTCAATATTAATTTTTAAAATGCGGTCTTGGTCTATTGTCTGATTTTCGTCCATTATATCTGTTTTTTATCTTCTTATTCTTTCCACGATAAAAAGCGCCTGTTTTTTCTATCAAAATAGCCGAAAATGGCTTTTATTTTCGTTTTAAGGGCTTTTAATTGTTATTTCAAGGTGTAAAAGTACAAAATAAAAATGAAACAGAAACGCTTTAAAACGAAAATAAAAACGATTTTAAGGATTGTTATAGATGTTACACAAAGTAATGATAACTCCAACAAAAAATCTTTTTCACCTATTTATATTATATTGCTATGCCAGGATTTCCTCGTTTAAAATGAAACATCTTCCCACCTGTTCCAAAATATCCGATAACCAATTCTGCGTCATTAACGTATTCAAAGTAGTGGATTTCCACATTTGTAGCGTTATTGCCATAATGAATCGAAGTAGAAAAATAATTAGCATTTTCCGCTTCCGACCAACCCAATCGCCATTCTCCCGTTGTGGTTTCGTCTTCAACTACTTCCCAATCGCCATATTCCACCTTTCTGTCCTTAGTTATTGCTTCTCGAGTAAGTCTCTTTTTATAAGTTTCTAACTTGCCTTTTTCCTTACAATTATACGAAATATAGTCAATATCTCTATCGGTTCGTTCTTCGTAATACCATTCGCCAATCATCTTGTGGTAGTAAAGTTTACGCACTGCCAATGTTCTCTCTTCCTCTTGTGATAGTTCTCTATCGCCATGACACGATGTCAGAAGGGTTGTAAAGGATAAAAGTGCCAAAAGAATGACCAAAAGTTTTCTCATTTCTATTTAATTTTTAAGTTAATAATTTGCTTAAGAAACGCATTTCGTGGTTGTTTATTGTAAAAACAAAAGTAAAGTGAACTTCATTCATCTTATTTAAGTGAAAAATTTTAACGTATTCTATTCAGAAACAGAATACTGCAAAAGTTCCCATACCGAAAAAATACACGATTTTAGGTATTGCAGGCATTGCCATTTCTTGCTACTTTTGCCTAAGATTATAAACTAAAAAACAAGTTATGGAAACAAAACAACTATCAAGTGTGCCTGAAACAATGCTGATACCACTTTGGGCAAGGGCATGGGAAACTGAAAATAAAGGTGGATTGATAAATGATGAGATTGCTAAAAACATCATCAAGCAAATTGATTACGATTTTAGTAAGTTTAAAAACGGAAAGCTCTCACAGGTTGGGTGCTGCATTC
The DNA here is from genome assembly GCF_900454955.1 of Prevotella disiens. Lineage (NCBI taxonomy): Bacteria > Pseudomonadati > Bacteroidota > Bacteroidia > Bacteroidales > Prevotellaceae > Prevotella > Prevotella disiens. The sequence continues at coordinate 1,569,689 of NZ_UGTL01000001.1, forward strand.
GTGGAAGTTTGATAGACAAAGAAGCACAAAAGTTTCTTGAGAAACACCCCGATGCAGTGGTAATACAATTAGGAGCAGGCTTAGATGCTCGCTATCAACGCATGAACTATCCGAAAGTAACGCATTGGTTCGACCTTGATTTAAAAGAATCGATTGACATTCGACGACAACTTATTCCTGAATCGGAAAACAATACTTATTTGGAACTTTCTATGTTCGATTATAGTTGGATTGAAAAAGTAAAGGCATTCGAGAAACCAACATTGATTATTATTGAAGGGGTGTTAATGTATTTCAAACCAGAGGACGTTCAGAAATTTTTCATTACTTTGTGTGAACAATTCAACGAAGCAACTATTCTTTTTGATATGCTTGCTTTTGGGGCAGTAAAACATGCAAAACATCATGATACATTAAGAAAGGTGAATGGTAAAGCTGAATTTTTATGGTCGGAATTGGATACAAAGATTATGGAAACGTGGCATAAGAAAATTCATATTACCAAAGAATATTACATGAGTGACTACGACCAAGGACGCTTTCCACTATTGATACGTTTGTTCTACAAATTTCCTCGTTTCTACAAACGTTTCAATCAACGCATCGTTACGTTGGATATAAAATAAGGAGTATTCCTTATTACAAAATAAACAATAATCAAAAGAATGAGCAAAATGAGGGTAATAAGTGTTATACCGTAACGAACAATAGGCGAAGGCTTTTCGTCTATAATTTCTCTGACTTTCTCGCTGCGAAGTTCTATTTTGTTATCTGCCATAAATACTCATTCTTTTGGTTAATTTCCTAATTCTAATTGATTTTTTACAAGGTTATAATAAGCGCCATGCTTCTGCGTTAGTTCTTCGTGAGTGCCTATTTCAGCCACCTTTCCTTTGTCTAAAACAACGATTTGGTCGGCATTTTTTACGGTGCTAAGTCGGTGGGCAACGATAACAACGGTCTTACCTTTGTAAAACTCGTCAAGATGTTCCACTATCATACGTTCATTGTTGGCATCAAGTGAATTGGTAGCCTCGTCAAGAATAATGCTAAGAAGCGAAACGCCTTCAGTTGTTGCAAAACATAACTCAGATATGTACTCCATTGGGTATTTCTTCCCCCAATAAGTACATATCATAGTTAAACATGCCACACCACATTGCATGGAATCACGCTGCTGGATAAGTGGAAAAGGTTTCTCCATTTTTTATATGACCAAATATCGTTTAACGTCTATTTTAAGTTTTGATGTAAACTTTTTTATTTTTATGGTTTATAGTATAGTGTTACCATTAATTCTCTTCCCCGAATATTCAGGTTGCTATAGCTATGAACAAAGGCTCCATTGATTCCGTACCCATAATTCTTCTTATTCAAAATATTATTCAATTCCATTGTAATATCAAATTTCTTTGCAGCATATTTCATGGCAATGTCGGTAAAGAAAATATCTTTGAATTTATTTTTTTCTATTTGATTATGGTAATATTCTGCTCTTGATGTTACACTTAAATTCTTTGCAAGCGAGAAGGTCAAATAAGCATTATGTTCCCAATTATTAAGGGTAGAAGTAGTAGAAAGAGCTGGCATTTCTGATTGATGAAAGGTGTAATTAGTGTTTACTGAATAATTTATAACTCTCTGATATTTAAGTTTATATAACTTTATTTCTTTGTTTGTTTAACTAGAAAATCGTACCTTTATATAGTTAAATCCATAGCAAGATGAAGTTTTACGCTCCAAAATACAAGCAACTTGACCTCGGTTTGCTCCGCTCATCCCTTGATGAGTTGGACAAGACAAACCGATGGGTGGCTCTCGGTGACCTTCTTCCATGGACAGAACTTGAGAAGGAATACAACTCAAGGTTGGACAATCAGAAGAAAGGTGCAGGGAACAAGCCGGCACGCATGATTCTCGGCGCAATGATTATCAAGCACAAACTAAACCTGAGTGATGCCGAGACCATCGAGATTATCAGAGAGAGTCCCTACATGCAGTACTTTTGTGGATTGCATGAGTTCACCGACAAGCCTATATTCGACCCGAGCCTATTCGTCACGATACGCAAGCGAATCTCAGAGGAAGAACTCAACAAGATGACAGTCAAGCTTCTCGACAAGCAGAGGCGTCTTCTTGAAGAGAAACGCAAGCGTGAAGAAGAAGAGGCGAAGAGGAATGATGAGGACCCGCCGGCTCCGAAACCAGAGGATCCGAATGCCGCTTCCTTCACCGACTCAAAAGGTCGCGAGCACAAGGGAGTGCTGAAGATTGATGCTACCTGTGCCGATGCAGAGATGCGTTATCCTGTTGACGTTGATATAATACATGATGGTTGCCGCAAGGTTACCGACTATATTATAAAGGTGTGCGAGATGTTTGAGCTGCACAAGCCACGCACGAACTACAAGCATGCACGTCAGGCATACCTTCAGCTTGTCAAGAAAGCCAAGAAGAAAGGCAAGATGGTGCGTGATACTATCGGGGTGATGCTCAACTACTTGCGCAAGGACATCCGCATCTTAATGGACTTGCTTGCAAAGAACAAGACGTACTACGAGAGCCTATTCCTATATGAGAAACGCACCTTGACTGCAATCCTCACGATGTACCATCAGCAGGAGGAGATGTACAGGTCAAAGACTCATACTTGTGCAGACCGCATACTGAGCATCTTTCAGCCACACGTCCGTGCCATTGTCCGTGGAAAGGCTAAGGCAAGGACTGAGTTCGGGGCCAAGATAGGTGCAAGCATAGTCGAGGGCTATACGTTCATCGACCACCACAGCTGGGATGCCTACAACGAGAGCCAGGATCTCTTGCTACAGATTCAACTTTTCAAAGAACGCTTCGGCTATCTTCCGGCCACCATCCTTGCGGATAAGATTTACCTAAACAGGTCAAACCGAGATATACTTGAGGATTTTGAAATCCATTCATACTGCAAACCGTTAGGGCGACCACCGAAGGATCCTCCTTCAGATGAGATGAAATCCAGAATGGCCAAAGCCATCGGGGAGCGCAATGAAATCGAATGCTCATTCGGTACTGGCAAGAGAATCTATCGAGCCAATGACATAAGAGCCAAGCTTCCAGATACAGCACGATGCTGGACAGGAATGTGCTACTTCGTTAAAAACGTGATGAAGTTCCTCAGGGAACTTTGTCTTGCCCTGACCGAAATCTGGTGGTTTTTCATCATTATCGTCACTATGAGGGGCTACGTCTGCTACCCTCTGTCTGTGAAGAGATAATAATTCAGCAGACCCTAATTAAGATTATAACCTAAATCCATTTTAGAAAACACTCCAACGGTTAAACCTGCTTTCAGCGTTAATATATTTGTATTAAAAGGCATAATTTCCTTGTTTTGTATCATTTGTGATTGCAAGTTATTGTACATAGCCCTTACATTTAGCCCAAGTTTAACGGGCATAATTATTTTTCATAAATTTTCAGTGTGTTTTGAGGGTTTCAGGTTTGCTAAGTACTTAATAATCAGCCGTAGCGTTTTCTGAATACGGAGTAAATCTGATTTGTAGGACACCAGCATATCAATTTTTTTTTGTTACTTTGCACCTATGCACGCAAATGTACAGACACGTTTTAATCCGGCAACTGGTGAAAAGGCTCTTTATTATAGACTAAAAGAGTCATATCGTGACGTGGCTGGACACGTACATTCGCTCATCTTGCTCAATATTGGTTTTGACCCTTCTCTCACAGCTTTGCAGGTGAGAAGGATTGCTTTTGCACTTACAGAGCGTTTTAAGAACAGAGGAACTAATTCTTTATTTGGCAAGCATTTGGAGGGACTTACTGAACTGGAACAGGCTAAGGCGGATGAGTGGTGGCAGCGGATGAAAGAGGAAGGTGGAATTGATAGATTCGATAAGAAGGAACAGAAAGCAAGAAAGGAGTCTGAACGTTATATCGATCTTGCTACGGCAGAACATACTGACGCAAGGAATGTTGGTGCAGAATGGCTCTGTAAGCAGACCATTGATAAGCTGGGACTGGAAGAGTTCCTGCGTGACCAAGGATGGAGCAACCATTCTATCCACACCGCACTCTCTGCGCTCATCATCCGGACTGTGTATGCCGTGTCTGAACGTTCCTCGTATTATTATCTCAGGGATAATTCGGCTGCCGCCGAACTTTACACTGGTTCGCAAGACTGGACTCCGGGTATCAATGCCCTGTACAAGGTAACGGACAAACTCTATGAACTCAAAGAGAAGATAGAATGTCACTTGTGCAATGTAACAGATAACCTTTTTAATATAGATAACAAGCTGATGCTCTTTGACTTGACAAATTTCTACTTTGAGGGTAGTAAGCGTGAAAGCAAGAAGGCACAGTTTGGTAGGTCAAAAGAGAAGCGATCAGATTGTAAACTTCTCGTCCTGGCCCTGTGTATCAATAAGGAGGGCTTCATACGCTATTCTTCTATCCTGGAAGGTAATACGGCTGACCCTAAATCACTGCCTGATATGATAGATACGCTGGCAGACAAGAATCCTGTACAAAAAGAAAAATCGCTTATTGTGATGGATGCAGGTATTGCAACCGGAGAGAATCTAAATCTTATTAAGGCAAAGGGTTACAACTATCTCTGCGTATCTCGCACCAAGCTGAAAGATTACACGCTCAGTGAGGACCATAAGAGCGTGATGGTAAAAGACGCCCGAAAGCAAACAATAACGCTCAACAAGGTACACACCGAAGGTGAGGACTACTATCTTGAGATAACCTCTCCATCTAAGGCTATGACCGAATCGTCAATGAACAAACTTTGGCGTGAAAGGTTTGAGACAGAGCTGAAGAAGATAAATGATGGTATTGCAAAGAAAGGTGGAACGAAACTCTACGAGAAGGTTGTAGAGCGTACGGGACGAGCCATACAGAAATATCCTTCTATCGCAAGATACTATGCGATAGACTACATTAGAAACGAAGAAAAACCAAAGGAAATGCTACGTGTAGACTGGAAGCTCAAAGACCTCTCAGCCATCGAGTCCGGACACGGCGTATACTTCCTACGGACCAATGTAGAAACACTCGATGAGCGTACCACATGGGACTATTACAACCTCATACGGGAAATCGAATGTACCAACAGGCAGTTGAAGACCGACCTGAACCTCCGTCCTATATACCATCAGACCGATGACCGGAGCGATGCGCATCTTTTCTTCGGTCTGCTTGCCTACTGGGTGGTAAATACCATCCGCTGCCAGTTGAAGCGAGAAGGCGAATCCTGCTATTGGACCGAAATCGTGCGGAGGATGAGCACCCAGAAACTTGTAACCACGGAAGGTAGGAACCCGTTAGGAGACATCGTACAGATGCGACAATGCAGCAATCCCTCAAAGCAGGCAACTGCTATATACGATAAATTAAAACTGAAATATGCACCATTCAGAAAAATAAAAATTTGTAGGACACAGAGTCCATAGCCAAAACTGAAAAAGTATAATAATAGCAAGATTCTACGATGATAGGTGTTAAACTTGGGTTAGTTTTCCTTTCAAAAATCTTATGCCTTGCGACCCCATAAAATTGATAGTCCACGCATTACTCTTTGTTTCTTGTGGCAGTAGCGATAGAATTATAAAATTACCAACATAATCTTGCGAAGTTATATAAGGCAGTGTACTAAAAGTTCTATTAGCCGTTAAAAATAACGAAGTGCCTTGCAATGCGTTGGCATATCGGATAATAAAATCTGCGCTTTTATTTTTACTGATTCTATAATCTGCGAAACCTTTATTGATATATTCGTAATCTGCTAATACCAAAGTTGGATAAAATTGATTAACATCTACTTCTGCTTGTCCGATATTTCCATTGATAGCAAAAGTCCAATGGGGTGTTGCGTTCCAACGAATATGTAAGTTAGGTGAAAAATTTAGACAAGAATAGACCTTGTCTAAGCTGTATTTATAGCGATGGTAGGCAATATCCGTGGTGATGGTAAAAATGAAATCTGATAATTTATATTCTACATTTGGCTTTGCATAGAGTTTAAACGTAGAAAAGCGACTGTTTCCAGAAAGCAAACCAAGGCTATCGGGAACACCAACAAGATGTGAAGAAAAATTGTGCAAGGCTGCATTTGCACCAACTTTTCCTGTTAAAACTAATTTACCAAATCGAAAACTCCCTGATACTTTATTGTCAGTTTCGTAATAATGTTGATTTATATCTTGTTTAAGTGAATCCATAAACATTTGCTGTGGACGCACGTCCATTATATTTTTCGATTCAAATGAAAACAAACGATTACCATATTTACGTATTATAGTGAGATTATCTTTCAAGTTAAACACGGGTAAGTTGCCTTCCATATCGTGAGGATTTGTGCCACGCTCAGTTAGTTGTTGCTTGTTCCAATTTAAGTTGGTTGAAAGTTCGTTCTTTAAATCCTCAAATCCGCAACTTAACTTTTCAACGTCCTTCTTGCGTGTACACATCCTCTCATTACTGAATTTGCAGATAATTAGTGTTTACTGAATAATTTATAACTCTCTGATATTTAAGTTTATATAACTTTATTTCTTTGTTTGTTTAACTAGAAAATCGTACCTTTATATAGTTAAATCCATAGCAAGATGAAGTTTTACGCTCCAAAATACAAGCAACTTGACCTCGGTTTGCTCCGCTCATCCCTTGATGAGTTGGACAAGACAAACCGATGGGTGGCTCTCGGAAACCTTCTTCCATGGACAGAACTTGAGAAGGAATACAACTCAAGGTTGGACAATCAGAAGAAAGGTGCAGGGAACAAGCCGGCACGCATGATTCTCGGCGCAATGATTATCAAGCACAAACTAAACCTGAGTGATGCCGAGACCATCGAGATTATCAGAGAGAGTCCCTACATGCAGTACTTTTGTGGATTGCATGAGTTCACCGACAAGCCTATATTCGACCCGAGCCTATTCGTCACGATACGCAAGCGAATCTCAGAGGAAGAACTCAACAAGATGACAGTCAAGCTTCTCGACAAGCAGAGGCGTCTTCTTGAAGAGAAACGCAAGCGTGAAGAAGAAGAGGCGAAGAGGAATGATGAGGACCCGCCGGCTCCGAAACCAGAGGATCCGAATGCCGCTTCCTTCACCGACTCAAAAGGTCGCGAGCACAAGGGAGTGCTGAAGATTGATGCTACCTGTGCCGATGCAGAGATGCGTTATCCTGTTGACGTTGATATAATACATGATGGTTGCCGCAAGGTTACCGACTATATTATAAAGGTGTGCGAGATGTTTGAGCTGCACAAGCCACGCACGAACTACAAGCATGCACGTCAGGCATACCTTCAGCTTGTCAAGAAAGCCAAGAAGAAAGGCAAGATGGTGCGTGATACTATCGGGGTGATGCTCAACTACTTGCGCAAGGACATCCGCATCTTAATGGACTTGCTTGCAAAGAACAAGACGTACTACGAGAGCCTATTCCTATATGAGAAACGCACCTTGACTGCAATCCTCACGATGTACCATCAGCAGGAGGAGATGTACAGGTCAAAGACTCATACTTGTGCAGACCGCATACTGAGCATCTTTCAGCCACACGTCCGTGCCATTGTCCGTGGAAAGGCTAAGGCAAGGACTGAGTTCGGGGCCAAGATAGGTGCAAGCATAGTCGAGGGCTATACGTTCATCGACCACCACAGCTGGGATGCCTACAACGAGAGCCAGGATCTCTTGCTACAGATTCAACTTTTCAAAGAACGCTTCGGCTATCTTCCGGCCACCATCCTTGCGGATAAGATTTACCTAAACAGGTCAAACCGAGATATACTTGAGGATTTTGAAATCCATTCATACTGCAAACCGTTAGGGCGACCACCGAAGGATCCTCCTTCAGATGAGATGAAATCCAGAATGGCCAAAGCCATCGGGGAGCGCAATGAAATCGAATGCTCATTCGGTACTGGCAAGAGAATCTATCGAGCCAATGACATAAGAGCCAAGCTTCCAGATACAGCACGATGCTGGACAGGAATGTGCTACTTCGTTAAAAACGTGATGAAGTTCCTCAGGGAACTTTGTCTTGCCCTGACCGAAATCTGGTGGTTTTTCATCATTATCGTCACTATGAGGGGCTACGTCTGCTACCCTCTGTCTGTGAAGAGATAATAATTCAGCAGACCCTAATTAGAACTGAAATCCCCCACTTCAGCCTACAACATCCCCTTACCCCACAATGCGACTTGAGGCAATACGCAGTATCATACCCATAAATTGTAGGCGTTATCCAAAATCTGTCTGGAACACATCCGCGTAAGCATTGTTACAAGTATAGATATTCAGCACATACTGCCTTGATGTCCTGATCCACTTTGCTGGTACAGAGACAAACCTGAAGACAAGCGCTTTTATGCGGCTTGTTGTATTGAGTCCGAACCTCTTTACATCAAGTCTTTGGATAATGGCCTTGTAGAAGTTACGGATAAGTGCTGTAAGAAGAAGGAACACGGTGTTCTCTGCCATGAAGGATTTGGGCAATCGGTCCCATCCGAAACCATTGTTCATATCATCGAAGATACGTTCCTTTCCCCCTCGAAGGTTATAGAACTCGACAATCTCTCTTACGGAAGATACATAGTCGTTAGTCAGGATACAACGGTATGTGTATTCTCCTTCCCAGAGATCCAATACACCATCCAACCGTTTCTGTCTTTGAATCACAAGTCGGTATGCTTTACCCTTCCACTTTTCAATAAGGATAGAGTTCAATTCGAACTCAATGCCATTGATTTCCTCAGTTTTCCAACCTCTGAGAGCAAAGATTTCATTGTAGAGCGAACTGCAGCGGTTTGCGCGGATATAGAAGGATTTGCAGTGTTCCTCTACTTCTTCTACGATTTCCTCGGAACATGATCCACAGTCAGCTCTGAAACGATTGATAGTAAGGCCGTTCTGTTCAAATCTCTCAAAGAACCTCTTCAGCGTGTCCTTCTGATGAAAACGAACATTTGTGTTGCCATCGCTATTCTCAATGCCAACGATTAAGTCGCCAATAACCGCCACGCCAGGGCGATAACCAGGGAACTTCTTGTATGTAGGCTTTGCATCATACTTCTCTGTCTCTATGAACTGATGGTCGAAATCAACATCATACATCTCGTCCTCTTTCAGTTGGCCAGATGCAAACATACAATTGAGCAGTAAAGTATTGAGAGTGTCAGCCGTGTTGAAATCGTAGTTCTTACCCGTATCTGACGTGTATGAGATGTTTTCTTGCGTCAGCTCCTTTATCGCTCTGAGGATAGTATCAGAGCTACAAGTTCGAAGTGTCGGATGAAGCGAGAGATGGCTCATCAAATGAGTAGTGACATCCTCAACACATGAGCCACCACAGAAGTAGATACTCATGAGTGAACGGATGATTTCGCTGTACTGATAACCGAATGATCTACACCTTAGACCGAGGGTCGAGTCGATTACAGATGACAATGTGGAGTCAAATTGCTCCATGATTGAAAATATTCCTCCAAAAGGAGTGAGTTTATCGGATTTAATATGTATTTTTGCCATGCCATATCAGAGTTTTGCTTGCTTGTTTTGCAACACTAAGATAAGTGAATTCTTTGACATGGCAAAATCCTGGGCAACTTTTTGTTGCTCAGGTACTTAAAAAGTTTAAGTTATAATAGTGTTGCGGAATTAAGGTAAATATTGCTTGTTGGCATTATTTTCATATTTTACCTTTGCAAAAAGCTCATTAGTTCTTGAAACATATTGTTTCTGATTTTGAGAAATTCTGTTTCCTCTATTTGTAAAATACTCTGCTTTTCGTTCTGAAAAAGCCTCTTGACGGTCATTAGTATAAGTGATTTGCGCACTTATTTGCGATGATTCATTGATACGCTGTAATACATTAAGGGTCAGCGCATGGCTTTGATTGAATAAAGAACGACGACCTAATCGTCCGTTTGGAGGTAAAGGTAACGAAATAAGAGGATTTAACTTACTGTCCAATTCACCATACGTAAAAACTTTATTTGTTTCGTGAATAATATCTTTACCTCTATTGTTAGTTTTATAGGTTATCATTGTTTGCCAATTCTGCTTTAAGCGCATGGCAAAACTTTCAAAGTCCCATAAAACACCATTATTCTTACAGCCTATTCCTCCATTAAATGTTGCTATCCAATGTGCTTTAGCACCTTTCTTCATACGAACATTGAGTGCATTTTCATCGGAATAAACAAAGTCGTCTAACACTCTAATGGGTTGATGATGTTTCATTACTTCTACCGTTGCAACATCGTTTTGTGGCAAAGACTTTGAGGCAACGCCATATTTTCCGCCCAACATATCCATACCTTCTATGTAAAAATTGCTGATGCTACGTCCTTCGTATGATATTTGTCCATTACTTTTATTAACCTCAAAACCAGGAACACGAGCTAAAACATCTGCTAAAGTACGGTCGCCAGGCTTAGCATATACACCGAGAAGATACTTTATGGTATCTCCGTTAATCCGAACAGGTTGAGCTTTCACTGTAATTTCGTCTAATGCCTTTGCATTATCTTCCAATACTATTTGTTGAACGCCCATATTTTCTTTGACGACAATTTGTTGCTTTTTATAACTCATTGCAGATATTTGCAGCAAACTGCCTACTTTTGCCTTTATACTGAATTTTCCTTTACTATCAGTATTACAAAATGCAAGCATTTTCTTTGTAGAAGCGTCAATGTTTTTTACAATAGCACCCGACAAAGGACTACCACCAATATCAGTTACTGTACCAGATATTGTTACTTGTGCTTGCACTACTTGAGCAAGAAAGGCTATAATGATAAAGGCAAATATTCTTTTCATATTGTTTCTTATTTTTCATCGTCAATTTCTATTGTTTCATGACTATTGCCACTTGGATATATTCCTGGTTTATGTACCTTTTTTAAATATTCCATACGGTCTATGGGGGCATATTTATAATTCAAATAGTTATAAAAGGTAACTGGTTCAAGGTCTTTATTCTTGATAGCGGTTGCCTCTATCAACATAAAATCGGGACAATTAGCCTTTAATATCATACCGGGTAATCCGCACAATTTCCACGGACCTTGACTGATAGGAATTTCTTCGGTGTACCAAGCCTCCCAATAGCGACCACGAAAATTGGTAGTAGCTTTCTTACACTCCATACCCAACACTGTGAGAGTAGAATCTTCGTAGATTGTCCAATCGGGAATGGTTATATCTTCGGTTATCAAATAATGAGAACCCATAACACTTGAATAGGTGCTAATTTTCCCTTGCTCAAGATTGCGATAAATTCTGTCATCATTGCCTGTGCTTTGCGGATATTTTTTGTTATATTCAGGAGTATCTAAGGCTTTCACTCTTTCCATTGATATAATCATATAAGCAGGGTCGTCATCAGCTAACATTTTATTATTTTTCAATTTAGGTTGACTAAAGTATTGACTTACATTTTTTCCACAGCGAAAGATATAAATGTCCCAAGCAGGTGGTTGCTTTATAGAATAAACTATTTCAAACTCTGCTGGCTCAATAGCGTGGGTTTCTTGTGCAAAACAAATTGCAGCATTTAGCACAAAACATAAAGTCAAGAAAAAGGAGTTTCGTTTCATATTGTTTCTTATTTTTTATCGTCAATTTCTATTGTTTCATGACTACCTCCGGTTGGATAGATACCCGGTTTATGCACTTTCTTTAGATATTCCATGCGGTCTATCGGGGCATATTTATAGTTCAGATAATTATAAAAGGTTACGGGGTCAAGGTTTTTGTTCTTGATACCGGTTGCTTCTATCAACATAAACTTGGGGCAATTCGCTTTTAATATCATGCCCGGCAAGCCGCACAACTTCCAAGGACCTTGACTGATAGGAATTTCTTCAGTGTACCAAGCCTCCCAATAGCGACCACGAAAATTGGTAGTAGCTTTCTTACACTCCATACCCAACACTGTGAGAGTAGAATCTTCGTAGATTGTCCATTCGGGAATGGTTATATCTTCGGTTATCAAATAATGAGTACCAAAAACAGTTGAATAGGTGCTAATTTTCCCTTGCTCAAGATTGCGGTAAATTCTGTCATTATTGCCTGTGCTTAGCGGATATTTTTTTTCATATTCAGGTGTATTTAAATATTTCATCTCTTCATTTGATAGAATAAAGTAAGCTGGGTCATCATTCGCTAACATTATATTTTTTTTTAACTTGGCTTGACAAAAATATTGGCTTGCCTTTTTACCACATCGAAAAATATAAATATCCCAAAATGGTGGTTCTTTTATAGAATATGTTATTTCAAACTCTGCTGGCTCAATAGTATGAGTTTCTTGTGCGACACAAAGATGTACACTAAAAGCGAGCATTATAAAAGATATAATTGTTTTCATTTTAAATTATTTTTCAATACCTCATAACTGGAAAATTCCAACTATGAGGATATTAATTAAATTATACACAACCTTATTTCCGCAGCGTTTTTGCTTGCAAGAATTGCAAGTGCCTAATACATAAAAGTATTCAAACGCTTGCGTATGTCAGAAAATTCACTTATCTTAGTGCTACCAAACATGTAAAACAATAAATCAACTGACATGACAAAGGTAGCAATAAAATCTGACAAAATAACCTCTTTTGGTGGAATTTTTCACGTAATGGATGTTTTTTCCAAACTTGAACTCAATCAAGTCATTGACTCCTCGCTTGGTCAGCGTGGCGGTACAAGTACGGCATTCCAATATAGTGATATTATTTCATTGCTTTTTATAGTTATTTATGTGGTACTGATTGCTTAGAAGATATTAACACGCTCGTTGCTCAGTTTTCATTATCTCCCAAATGTACACTTCCTGGGGCAGACAGTGTTGGTCGTGGTTTAAAAGAACTTAAGGAAGCAAACGTGGTTTACACTTGTGATAAATCCAAGCACGCCTATAAGTTCAATAAGGCTGAGAAATTAAACCAACCTTTCGAGCAATGATACTTTGTAGGGGCGTGATTTATCACGTTCCTCTCCGCAAATTTTAGTGTATCGTGAATTCAACAAGCAAGTGCAAATTTACTTAATTTGTTCGTAAAAGCACTCGTATGGTGTTTTAAATCCTAATTTCTTTCTTGGTCTCATGTTAATTTTCCTTGAACACTTTGTGATTTGTTGATGGCTGACATGTTCAAACGTTTCTGATTTTGGCACGTATTGCCTAATCAGTCCGTTTGCATTTTCTATGCCGCCCTTCTGCCATGAAGAGTATGGATCGGCAAAATAGATGTTGACACCAAGGCTTTTTCCTATCATTTCATGGCAAGCGAATTCAGTACCGTTGTCTGTTGTAATAGACTTGACATGCCCTTTGAATGGAGATAGCAGATGTATTACAGTACGTGCCAGCTCTATGGCATTCTTTCCCTTTTTAAGTTTTCTCATAAACAGCATGTTTGTACTGCGTTCTATCAGTGTAACGATGGCACCGTGATTTCCTCTTCCTACGATAGTATCCATCTCGAAGTCCCCAAAGCGCTTGCCGTCAGCTTCTGCAGGTCTTTCGCTGATGCTTGTTCTATTGACTATAGATATGCGTCTGCCCCCGACAGGTCTGGCACGATGCTTTAGCCTGTGACGACAGTGTTGGTATAGTTTCCCTCCTTCTGCCTTGTCTTTACGTATCATACGGTATATGGTTTCATGACAAATATACTTGCCATCATTGGCCAATGCACCGGATATTTGTTCCGGAGACCACTGTTCGGTAACAAGAAGGCGTTTCGCCTCTTCCATGACATCCTTGTCAACTGAACGATTACCTGGCTTCTTGCGTTTTGTGCGTACTGCATTTGCTTGGGCTGTCTCCCAGTTGTAGTGTCCTCTAATCCCACTGTTACGTCTTATTTCACGTGACACTGTACTTGGACTTACATTTATCGCTTTGGCAATGTCTTTTTGTTTCATTCCGTTTTGGAGTAGCACAGAAATTGTGTACCTTTGCTCCGAGGTTAATTGTTTGTACATAGCAATGCAAATTTAATTAATCTTTGGGAGACAGAGGTCTCCCTTTTTCATTTTTATGCATTGCTTGCTGATTTTTCCACTCATGGGGGCTGCTCGCCCCCAAACCCCTCGGTGTTTTCAGGTATAGATTATTAAGCTACACCCGTACTTGGGATTGCAGTTCTATGTTGAACTTGCGTTTTAACCATGCTCAAACCTTTGGTATGAAGGAATACAACAGGTTTTTCTGCTTCCAAATAATACAAAGCAAAGAGTTGTGAACCGCCATCGACACAAACTTGTCCATTTCCTTTATCCGTATAAGTAAGCCTCAAATCCGCAACTTAACTTTTCAACGTCCTTCTTGCGTGTACACATCCTCTCATTACTGAATTTGCAGATAATTAGAACTGAAATCCCCCACTTCAGCCCACAACATCCCCTTACCCCACAATGCGACTTGAGGCAATACGCAGTATCATACCCATAAGTTGTAGGCGTTATCCAAAATCTGTCTGGAACACATCCGCGTAAGCATTGTTACAAGTATAGATATTCAGCACATACTGCCTTGATGTCCTGATTCACTTTGCTGGTACAGAGACAAACCTGAAGACAAGCGCTTTTATGCGGCTTGTTGTATTGAGTCCGAACCTCTTTACATCAAGTCTTTGGATAATGGCCTTGTAGAAGTTACGGATAAGTGCTGTAAAAAGAAGGAACACGGTGTTCTCTGCCATGAAGGATTTGGGCAATCGGTCCCATCCGAAACCATTGTTCATATCATCGAAGATACGTTCCTTTCCCCCTCGAAGGTTATAGAACTCGACAATCTCTCTTACGGAAGATACATAGTCGTTAGTCAGGATACAACGGTATGTGTATTCTCCTTCCCAGAGATCCAATACACCATCCAACCGTTTCTGTCTTTGAATCACAAGTCGGTATGCTTTACCCTTCCACTTTTCAATAAGGATAGAGTTCAATTCGAACTCAATGCCATTGATTTCTTCAGTTTTCCAACCTCTGAGAGCAAAGATTTCATTGTAGAGCGAACTGCAGCGGTTTGCGCGGATATAGAAGGATTTGCAGTGTTCCTCTACTTCTTCTACGATTTCCTCGGAACATGATCCACAGTCAGCTCTGAAACGATTGATAGTAAGGCCGTTCTGTTCAAATCTCTCAAAGAACCTCTTCAGCGTGTCCTTCTGATGAAAACGAACATTTGTGTTGCCATCGCTATTCTCAATGCCAACGATTAAGTCGCCAATAACCGCCACGCCAGGGCGATAACCAGGGAACTTCTTGTATGTAGGCTTTGCATCATACTTCTCTGTCTCTATGAACTGATGGTCGAAATCAACATCATACATCTCGTCCTCTTTCAGTTGGCCAGATGCAAACATACAATTGAGCAGTAAAGTATTGAGAGTGTCAGCCGTGTTGAAATCGTAGTTCTTACCCGTATCTGACGTGTATGAGATGTTTTCTTGCGTCAGCTCCTTTATCGCTCTGAGGATAGTATCAGAGCTACAAGTTCGAAGTGTCGGATGAAGCGAGAGATGGTTCATCAAATGAGTAGTGACATCCTCAACACATGAGCCACCACAGAAGTAGATACTCATGAGTGAACGGATGATTTCGCTGTACTGATAACCGAATGATCTACACCTTAGACCGAGGGTTGAGTCGATTACAGATGACAATGTGGAGTCAAATTGCTCCATGATTGAAAATAATCCCCCAAAAGGAGTGAGTCTCTCAGATTTAATTTGTATCTTCGCCATGTCTATCGTCGGATTTTCTTGTTTTTTTGCAACACTAAGATAAGTGAAAATTCTGACGTGGCAAAATCCTGAGCAACTTTTTGTTGCTCAGGTACTTAAAAAGTTTAATTTATAATAGTGTTGCGGAATTAGGGGTAAGGATAAATTCACCTTCAAGGGGTTGTTTGGTTGTAGCATCTAACGCAGCAAAGTAAACGTTTTTAAATTCTTTACTACCATTAAATTGCTTAGTTTTTACTTTTTGTCCATTTTTTATAGTAATAGTTCCTTTCGTCTTATCAATTTTACCTTTTATAAATCCTGTAAAATCAATAAACTCACGCAAATAGACTACATCGTTTTCTAAAAAATAAACCTGCTCGTCTAACAAACTTCTCATAGTGTAACCACAATGATTTACATACATCTGGTCGTCATAACAGAAATATGTGTCTTGTTTTCCGTCAAAATTAGGTTCTTCTTCATTGCCACTTATTTGTGCATTCATCGAAGTTGCAATGAACAAACTCGAGAGTAGTAATTTAAATTTTATCATTTTTTTGTTATAAGTAATTTATATATTCTCATAAAAAGGTTTAAATTTGTTGGTAAAGTTAATGATTTATTTCCAAATAGTGATGTACTTGTAAATAAAAATCATTCATTCCTTAGTTTTTAATAATTTCCTTTCTTGGTTTTAATCGCTTTTTTAGTTCTAATTAAACTTTTATTTTCTCATTCTTTTCTTGTTTTTTGTACCTTTGTCGCTGATATGGAAAAGGATAATAGCAATTTTACGTTCCTAACCGAAGGAGGTATCCATAAAGTAGTCGTTAAAATGGCTGTGCCAACTATCATTTCAATGTTGGTAACAAGTTTGTATAATATTGCAGATACCTACTTTGTAGGGCAAATCAATACGCAAGCTACTGCAGCAGTGGGCATTGTATTTTCTTTAATGTTCTTTATTCAGGCTTGCGGATTCTTTTTCGGACATGGTTCGGGCAATTATATTTCACGAGAATTGGGTACTCGCCGCCATGATAATGCCACTCGCATGGCATCTACAGGTTTTTTCTATTCTTTTTTCTTTGGTATTCTTATCATGATAGGCGGTTTGGTATTTATTCGTCCCCTATCTTTGCTTTTAGGCAGTACCCCAACCATTCTTTCTTACACCGAAAAATATTTGGAAATCATACTTTTAGGCACACCTTTTCTTACTTCTTCACTCACACTAAATAATCAAATGCGTCTACAAGGCAATGCCTCCTACGCTATGTATGGCATTGTTGCAGGAGCAATTCTTAATGTGGCATTCGACCCATTGCTTATTTTTGGGCTTAATTTGGGCATTACTGGGGCAGCCATTGCTACCCTTATTGGTCAGATTACTTCCTTTCTTATACTATTTTTCATGGCTCGTCATGGTAAAAATATAGGAATTTATTTCCGAAACTTTTCCCCTTCATGGTCAGCCTTTAAGGAAATATTCTATGGAGGCAGTCCTTCCCTTTCTCGTCAAGGTTTAGCCTGTTTTGCAACCATGTCGCTCAATATTGCTGCTGGAGCTTATGGCGATGCTGCCATTGCTGCCATGAGCATAGTTTCTCGTATTTCGTTGCTTATCCTTGCCATAGTTATAGGTTTAGGACAAGGATTTCAACCGCTTTGCGGATTTTGTTATGGTGCAAAACTATATGACCGTTTAGAAGAAGCCTACAAGTTTACTGTGAAAACAGGCACGATTTTTCTTATCTTCTGTTCCCTTATTGGTTGTATTTTCAGTGGTTCACTTATCCAAATTTTCCGAAACGATGAACAAGTAATTGCTATTGGTATTGTTGCTTTGCGTTGGCAATTATGCACTTACGCTTTAAATGCCTTTATTATAGCGAGCAATATGTTGTTGCAAACTTGTCGTAAACCACTACGAGCCAACTTTTTAGCAGCAGCCCGACAAGGCTTATTTTTTATTCCTTTAATCTATATTTTGCCCAAATTCTTGGGATTATATGGTGTGGAAATATGCCAAGCTGTAAGTGATGTACTTTCATTTATAGCGACAGTACCTATCATTATTTATACTTTCAAAGAATTTAATTTAGAAAAGAAAAATATAAAAGTTTAATTTAAATAATAATAAAAGATGAAAACAGAAATATTTTCCGTAAATGGCATGAAATGTGAGCATTGTAAAACCAATGTTGAAAATGCTATAAAGCATGTTTTGGGAGTTGAAATGGCTGAAGTAAACCTTGCTAATAAGTCGGTTCAAGTTACTTACAACGATGAATTGACCTCGCCTATCCAACTAAAAAATGCCGTAGACGGTTTAGGAAAATTTGAAATGATATTGTAAAATAAGGAGCATTTATACATTGAAGAAAACAATTCCTGTATTAGGCATGGCATGTTCGGCATGCTCTGCCAATGTAGAAAAACGACTTAATAGTCTGAAAGGTGTTACTTCAGCATCGGTTTCGTTGGCTGGACGCACCGCACTTGTTGATTTTAACCCTGAAGAGATAAGTTTGGAAGGATTAAAAAAAGAAATTAACGCAATAGGTTATGACCTTATTATTGATGAAGACCAATCGTTGGAAGAAATAGAAAAGCGTTCGTACACACTTTTGAAACACAAAACACTTCTTTCATGGTTCTTTTCCATGGCTATAATGGCAGTTTCTATGCGGTGGATAGTTGTGGGTAATACCTATTTTACCAACCAAATAGCCCTTCTACTTGCCTTTGCCAATATCGTTTTTTGTGGGCAAAATTTCTATATTTCGGCTTTCCGTCAACTCCGTCATGGGTCTGCAAATATGGACACACTTGTAGCTTTGTCCACTTTGATTGCATTTTTGTTCAGTACGTTCAACACTTTTTGGGGCGAAGCAGTATGGGGTAGTCGTAGCATAGAGTGGCATACTTATTTTGATGCGGCAGTTATGATAATAACTTTCGTTCTCACTGGACGATTAATAGAGGAAAAAGCCAAAGACAGTACGGCATCTTCCATTCGCCAAATGTTGGGTATAGCACCTAAAACTGCACATATCGTAAATGGAGAAAATATAGAGGAAGTACCTATATCAACCATCGAAGCTGGCGATTTATTGGAAGTTCGCACTGGTGAAAAAATCCCTGTCGATGGTGAAGTTACATGGGCTGAAAGTTTTATGACACCCAATGCAGCTTACATTGATGAAAGTATGCTCACAGGAGAACCTAATCCTGTTGAGAAAAAACAAGGCGATAAGGTTTTAGCAGGTACTATTCCCAATCAGGGGAAACTTCGTATGCGAGCAAGACAGATAGGCGAAGACACGACTTTGGCACACATCATTCGCATGGTGCAAGAGGCACAAAGCTCAAAAGTTCCCATTCAGCGCATTGTAGACAGAGTAGCTTTGATTTTTGTACCTGTGGTTTCACTCGTAGCTCTCCTTACTTTCCTGCTTTGGTGGGGCTTTGGTGGAAACACATACCTGCCTCAAGCCATACTTTCTGCTATTTCTGTTTTGGTCATAGCCTGCCCTTGTGCAATGGGACTGGCTACTCCAACGGCTTTAATGGTAGGAATAGGAAAGGCTGCCCAATACCAAATTCTAATTAAAGACGCTGCTGCATTGGAAAGTTTGCGTAAGATTGATGCTTTGGTAACCGATAAAACAGGAACGCTGACCCTGCCCAATCGAAATATAGACTTCACAAAAGCCGACCAACTACCTTTGGAAGAACGCGAAACACTGAAACCTAATGCCAAAGAAGCGATGCAAACATTACAAAAAAACGGCATAGAAGTTTATCTGATGAGTGGAGATAAGGACGAAGCAGTGAAGTATTGGGCTGAAAAAGCTGGTATTTGGCACTATGAAAGTAAGGTTTTACCACAAGACAAAGAGAATATTGTGCGCCGTTTACAAGCTGAAGGAAAACGAGTGGCAATGGTAGGCGATGGAATAAACGATACACAAGCATTGGCTTTAGCCGATGTTAGCATTGCGATAGGCAAAGGTACGGACGTGGCGATTGATGTTGCACAGATTACACTCATGGGCGATGATTTACAAACCTTGCCCGATGCAGTACGTTTGAGCCGAAACACTGTACGCATGATATGGGAAAACTTATTTTGGGCATTTATTTACAATATAATTTGCATACCTCTTGCCGCAGGCTTACTCTTTCTTTTCGGCATACAATGGCAAATAACACCATCATGGGCAAGTGCTTTAATGGCTTTTTCGAGTGTTAGCGTAGTTTTAAATAGTTTGCGATTGCGCTATATTAAATAACTAATTGAAATGAAAAAGGCAGGATTTTAAGTCCTGTCCTTTTTGTTTCTTATCTATTTTATAAGCTATTATCAACTTTATGAGCTAATAACCATTTAGGTTTAATACCCAACAGGGTAACTATATCTGTTAAAATCGTAGAAGTTTCCCTGCTGATTTGGTAGGTGGTCATATTCAAAACTAACAGAAACTGCATTCTGATTGTGTTCGCCCCATTGATAAGTTACACCAGCACCTATGCGGTCCATATATCGAGGATTTACCATTCCTATGCCCCAAGCATTATACATCGGAGAAAAGCCTATTCCCCAACCGCCAAAACCATTGTAAAATGTGCCATAACCCATAGCCCATGGTGTACAATTATTTGATGTAAAGGCTTTTTGTACAAAGGCATATGCACTCCAATGTTCGTCAAACTGATAGCCGAACAATGCGTTTACTCCTGCCACTGTGTAATTATTACCGCAATAAGTGGTATTAGTTAAGTAACCGCCCAAAGCCAATGTTGCTTTTTTCGACAGGTTGGTAACATACATCAACGATACATCTTGTGTAAAGCCAGCCCCATGATGCCTTCCTTTGCCCAAGTTGGCAAATACAGACGCACCAAGATTTACATTCAACCCCCTATGCAATCGCCACGGAACTGCTGCCCAACTATAATTCCAATAAGGATACTCATAATTGTCAGGGGTAATGACCTGCCCATATTCGTCCACCATAGGTAAATTATTATCTATCTGCCTTTGCTCTTCACGAGCCTCCGACAAACGGCGTGCATATTCTTTTTCAGCTTCAGTAGCCTTTCTAACTCCTTACAAACGTGAAGACTCTATGGGGGCAACGATAGTTGTGTCGGTACTTAAGCTAACACTTTTCGACTTTTGTGCATATATTGATATGCACAAAAGCATAATTGCTGAAATGATTAATAACTTCTTCATACTTTGCAAATTTAGCTGATTGAAAATAAACCACCAAAGAAATTAAAAGAAATTAATCTTTTCTATGATTCAGTGGGTAGTATTTAACCCTGAATAATTCATTGAACTACAAAAAGCATTGTTTCGTATTGAGAATATCTACTTATTTATACCATTTTATTTTTTCTATAAGTGAAAGACTCAAATTGCGAAAATCCCATTTGTGAGAGTATTGTTTTACTTTTTTCCACATCTTCAGAACAATTATAATAAGGTATAAGGGGCAAACGAAT
Organism: Prevotella disiens; assembly: GCF_900454955.1. Classification (NCBI taxonomy): domain Bacteria; kingdom Pseudomonadati; phylum Bacteroidota; class Bacteroidia; order Bacteroidales; family Prevotellaceae; genus Prevotella; species Prevotella disiens. Next base: position 1,590,963 of record NZ_UGTL01000001.1, read on the forward strand.
AAGAGTTTTCTCATTATATCCATTTTCTACAAGCCATGCCAAATTGTCCAATACTATGGAGTTTTCTTGCGTGGTATAGGCTTTATAGATTGTCGGATTCATATCTTTAATATCGATAATAAACTCGCTGATGAGGGGTGCTACACGTTTCAAATGCATAAAAGGAACGTTCAATGAGGTTTCTAATGTCAGATTCCACGCTGGATTCATAATTTTTGAAAACGCAACAATAAACTCGCTGCGCAATAATGGTTCGCCACCACCAAAGCAAATGCCGCCATTGGTAGCCATAAAATACAGGTCGTCTATCTCCACTTCGCTATAAAGTTCGGTAGGGGTAATGGTTCGCAACGCTCCATTAGGCGATAGGCTCTGCGGATTAAGGCAATATTGACAACGCAATGGACACCCATGAAAAGCCACAAGTGTAGTAACCCCTACCCCATCGGTAGCCATACGGTGGCGAACAATGCCTATAATAGAGGCTGTTACTTCTTGCATTTCTTTTCGTGCGACTTGTATTTAGGCGTGGTTCGGTTGTAAACATCATCACGATAGCGATTATGCACCACCAATACTTCGCCCTGCAATACCACCCCATGAGAATCTAAAACAATGGTTCTATTCTTCGTTTCCAACAAATCTTTTGCCTTAATAATCTTGTTATTCATTCCTATAAAAGATACTTCCAAACTTGCATCTTGTGGCACTTTTATAGCAAAATTGCCATCTAAATCTGTCACTGTTCCTTTATCTGTACCAACAATTTTTATGATTGCAGCAATGACTGGTTCTTTATCTTCTTCGGAAATAACGCAGCCATTCACTACAATAGCATCTTTTACACCATTGGAAAGGTCTGTTACAGCTATTGAATCTAAAAAATTACGATGTGGGGCAGCACCTGTTGTGCAATCTTCGGTCGTATTTTGTGCCTCAACTTGCATGGGAGCAACCATAGCACACAAGCCCGCAGCAATGCCACCCACCTTTACTGCCAATCCATTGCGTTGTTTGCGCTTTATTTCATTTTCCAAATAGCGTATTTCAGCCTCACACGCTGGACATGTTCCCTTGCATTCGCCTTCAAAATTACATTCTTTCGGAACATAATGTATCCCATTTACATTAGCTATTTGTTGGCGAATATCCTTCAAAACTTTACAAGTTGATTTACCTTTGTTCATAAGCCAAATATTTTAATGTTTCTTTTCAGTTTCCATTAGGAGGGATTTTTAGATTGGAAAGGTACAAATAATATTTCAAAAAAAAGAAACGAAAACGCAAAATTGTCAAATAGTCAGCTATTTTGCCAAATTGTCAGCCTTTTATTCCTCGGCACGAGGTTTGAAATATACTCAACAGAAATAAAAAAGAAAGGAGAAAAACAATGACATTAGACAAATTTACAATCAAAGCACAAGAGGCTATACAAGCCGCAGTGGGCTTAGCAAGTCGCAACGGACAACAAGTGATTGAACCATTGCATCTTCTTGCAGGTGTAATGGAAAAGGGAAAAGATGTGGTAAACTATCTTTTCCAAAAATCGGGCATTAGTTTACAAATCGTAGAAAATGCCGTTAAAAGTGAAATTGCACACTTGCCAAAGGTGTCGGGAGGCGAACCTTATTTCTCAAACGATGCCAATAAAGTGATGCAAACCACGATGGACGAGTCGCAAAAAATGGGCGATGAGTTCGTAAGTATCGAACCTTTATTGTTGGCTTTGCTATCGGTCAATTCCACAGCAAGTCGCATTTTGAAAGACGCAGGGTGTACCGAACAAGTTTTAAAGACAGCAATTAAGGAATTAAGACAAGGCGAAAAAGTGCAAACACAAAGTGGTGATGAGAATTATCAAGCTCTTTCAAAGTATGCACGCAACTTAGTGGAAGATGCACGAGCAGGAAAACTCGACCCAGTAATAGGGCGTGATGACGAAATACGCCGTGTTCTGCAAATACTTTCACGCCGCACAAAGAACAATCCTATTCTCATAGGTGAACCTGGAACAGGAAAAACTGCTATTGTCGAAGGCTTGGCAGGGCGTATAATTCGTGGAGATGTACCTGAAAACTTGAAAGACAAGCAACTTTATTCGCTGGATATGGGAGCATTGTTGGCAGGTGCAAAATACAAAGGAGAGTTTGAAGAACGCTTGAAAAGTGTAATTAAAGAGGTAACAAATGCCGAGGGTAACATCATTCTCTTTATTGATGAAATTCACACTTTGGTGGGTGCTGGTGGCGGAGAAGGCGCAATGGATGCTGCCAACATCTTGAAACCAGCCCTTGCTCGTGGAGAATTGCGTGCCATTGGTGCAACAACACTCAACGAATACCAAAAGTATTTCGAGAAAGACAAGGCATTGGAACGTCGTTTCCAAACCGTTATGGTGGACGAACCTGATGAGTTGGACGCAATTTCCATACTCCGTGGGTTGAAAGAGCGTTACGAAAACCACCACAAAGTACGTATTCAAGACGATGCTTGTATTGCTGCCGTACAACTTTCAGAACGTTACATTTCTGATAGATTTCTCCCTGATAAGGCAATTGACCTCATGGACGAAGCAGCAGCGAAACTTCGCATGGAGAGAGATTCTGTTCCTGAAGAGTTAGACGAAATTACACGCCGTTTGAAGCAGTTGGAAATTGAGCGTGAAGCCATTAAGCGTGAAAATGATACAGAGAAGATTGCGCTATTGGATAAGGAGATTGCCGAACTCAAAGAGCAAGAAACAAGTTTCAAAGCTAAATGGGAAGGCGAGAAAGCCTTGGTAAACAAGATTCAACAGGACAAGGAAGAAATAGAACACTTAAAGTTTGAGGCTGAAAAGGCTGAACGTGAAGGCAACTATGAGCGTGTTGCAGAGATTCGTTATTCTCGTTTGAAGGCATTAGAAGACGACATCAAGAACATTCAACTGCAATTGCAAGCCACACAGGGAGGCGAAGCCATGATTAGAGAGGAGGTTACAGCTGACGATATAGCCGAAGTGGTGAGCCGTTGGACGGGCATTCCTGTTACAAGAATGTTGCAAAGCGAGCGAGAAAAGTTGCTCAATCTTGAACACGAGTTGCACAAACGTGTCATCGGACAAGAAGAAGCCATTACTGCAGTAGCCGATGCGGTGCGCCGTTCTCGTGCAGGTTTGCAAGACCCAAAGAAACCTATTGCATCGTTTATCTTCCTTGGAACAACTGGTACGGGTAAAACTGAGTTGGCAAAGGCTTTGGCTGAATACTTGTTTAACGATGAAACCATGATGACTCGTATCGATATGAGCGAGTATCAAGAGAAGTTTAGTGTATCACGCCTTATCGGTGCGCCTCCAGGATATGTAGGTTACGATGAGGGCGGACAACTTACAGAGGCAGTTCGACGCAAACCATACTCTGTGGTATTGTTCGATGAAATCGAAAAGGCACACCCCGATGTATTCAACATCTTGTTGCAAGTGCTTGATGACGGACATCTGACCGATAATAAAGGTCGTGTGGTAAACTTTAAGAATACCATTATCATCATGACTTCAAACCTTGGCTCACAGTATATCCAACAAGAATTTGCAAAATTAACGGAGGATAATCGTCAGAACATCATTGATTCAACTCGCACAACGGTCATGGATATGTTGAAAAAGACCATTCGCCCAGAGTTTTTAAATCGTATTGATGAAACTATCATGTTCCTTCCGCTCACGCAAACGGAGATTTCAAAGGTGGTTAGCCTTCAATTGGAACGTGCAAAACAAATGCTTGAACCGCAAGGCTTTACGTTGCAATGGACAGACAGTGCGGTAGATTATCTTGCACAAGTAGGTTACGACCCAGAATTTGGCGCACGTCCTGTGAAAAGAGCCATTCAACGCTATGTTTTGAACGACCTTAGCAAAGCCATTCTTGCCGAAACCGTCAGTCGAGAAAAGCCTATTATCATTGATTACTTTGGCGATGGATTGGTATTCCGCAATGAATAAATGAATCGAACAAGTTTGCTTTAAATGGATAAGTATCACGATGAAGGAGTGTAACGGCAAAGTTACACTCCTTCTGTTGTGAGAAATGAAAGACCAAGGAAAAACTATTTTTACCCCTAAATGCAAGTTTTTTTTAAATATATCCTAATTTTGCACTTGTTGATTGACTCTACAGCCCAAGTGTTTTAAGTGTTTTTGAGCATTTTTATAAGCACTTTTTTTCGTATTTCTCGCTTTTTATATTAACTTTGCAAGTTAAAGACGATAATTTTAAATGGATAAAATAAGAAATTTCTGCATCATTGCACATATCGACCATGGTAAGTCTACTCTTGCCGACCGCCTGTTAGAATATACAAAGACGATTCAAGTAACGAGCGGACAAATGCTTGACGATATGGATTTGGAACGTGAACGTGGTATAACAATTAAGAGTCATGCGATACAAATGGAGCATGAATACGAGGGAACAAAGTATGTTCTCAACTTGATTGATACACCAGGACACGTTGATTTTTCTTATGAAGTATCAAGAAGTATCGCTGCTTGTGAGGGTGCGCTACTCATTGTAGACTCAACGCAAGGTGTTCAAGCTCAAACGATTTCTAATCTTTACATGGCAATTGATAACAATCTTGAAATTATTCCTGTAATCAACAAGATTGATATGCCCAATGCCATGCCTGAAGAGGTAGAAGACGAAATCATTGACCTCATAGGTTGCGAACGCAGCGACATTATTCGTGCAAGCGGAAAGACGGGCGAAGGTGTACCAGAGATATTGAAAGCCATTATCGAACGAGTACCAAGTCCGAAAGGAAACCCCAAAGAACCGCTGCAAGCACTGATATTCGACTCTATTTTCAACTCTTTCCGTGGTATTATTACCTTGGTGAAAATTACAAATGGCTCTATTAAAAAGGGCGATAAAGTAAAGTTCGTGCAAACAGGAATGGAGTATGATGCCGATGAGGTGGGTGTTTTAAAAATGGAAATGAAACCTAAAAGCGAGCTTTCAACAGGCGAAGTAGGTTACATTATATCGGGTATCAAGAATGCACGAGAGGTAAAAGTGGGCGATACCGTTACACATTTGGAACATCCTTGCGCAAAAGCTATTGAAGGATTCCAAGTAGTAAAGCCAATGGTCTTTGCCGGCTTGTATCCTATAGACCCTAACGATTATGAAAATTTGCGTGCTTCGTTGGAGAAACTCCAATTAAACGATGCTTCGCTTACCTTCTCTCCAGAAAGTTCACAAGCTTTAGGCTTTGGTTTCCGTTGCGGTTTCTTAGGCTTGTTGCACATGGAAATCATACAGGAACGCCTTGACCGTGAGTTTAATATGGATGTTATCACGACCGTACCAAACGTTAGTTACATGGTTTACGATAAGTTGGGCGAATCTAAAGAGGTGCATAACCCTTCAGGACTGCCTGAACCTACGATGATAGAACATATTGAAGAACCTTATATCAAGGCTTCGATTATCACATCAAGCGAATATATCGGTCCGATTATGACCCTTTGCCTTGACAAACGTGGCGAATTAATAAGCCAAAACTATGTGAGTGGCAACCGCTTGGAACTCATTTTCATGATTCCTTTAGGAGAAATTGTCATTGACTTCTACGACAAACTAAAAAGTATTTCTAAAGGTTACGCCTCATTCGATTATCATATCGACTCGTTCCGTCCTTCTAAACTTGCAAAATTAGATATACTTTTGAATGGCGAACCAGTTGATGCGCTCTCTACTTTAACGCATGAAAGTAATGCCGTAAACTTTGGTCGCCGTATGTGTGAGAAACTAAAAGAGTTAATTCCACGCCAACAATTCGACATAGCCATACAAGCTGCTATTGGAGGAAAGATTGTGGCACGCGAAACCGTAAAGCAAGTGCGTAAAGACGTTACTGCAAAATGTTATGGTGGCGATGTTAGCCGTAAACGTAAACTTTTGGAAAAACAAAAGAAAGGTAAGAAGCGCATGAAGCAAGTGGGCAACGTTCAAGTACCACAAAAAGCATTCTTAGCTGTTTTGAAATTAGATTAAAAAGGAGAAAAAGATATGAAAGAAGCCTTTGAAACAAGAGATATTGCACGGGAGTTGGCGCGAAAATATAGCACCATGACTCACGAAGAACTTGATGTACTTGAAAGCATTCTCGTTCCCATAAAGTATTCTAAGGGTGAAATGATTTTGAGCGAAGGTGAGGTATGTGAAAATATCTACTACGTTGAGCGTGGTCTTATCCGTCAATTCTATTTTAAGAATGGGAAACAAATCACCGAACACTTGGGCGAAGACCATACCATATTCATGTGTATTGAGAGTTTGTTCCGTGAAGAACCAACCAAACTCCAAGTAGAAGCCTTAGAACCAACCATTGTTTACGCCTTGCCTAAACAACGATTGGAGCAAGTTGCGCTCCACAATGTGAATATTCAAATACTCTATCGTAAGATTTTAGAGGAAAGTCTGATTATTTCGCAAGTACACGCCGACCTTGTTCGCTTTGAAACAGCACAAGACAGATATAAGAAAATGTGCAAACTAAGTCCGCAAGTTATTCTTCGCGCCCCTTTGGTTTACATAGCCAGCTACTTGCAAATGACTCCCGAAACCCTCAGCCGTGTGCGTGCCGCTACATTATTGGAATAAAAAATAAATGGATAAATACATCAATAAAAAGTCCTTTCGCTTGAAACGAAAGGACTTTTTATTTTTTTTATTATTTCAACTTTGCCCTCTATCCCTCTAAAAATTGAAGAAGCAAAAAAGAATGGTTTTTATTTTGAATAATGTTTGAATTGATGTACCTTTGCGAACAAATAGCATAACAGAAAAGAAAATGAGATGTCCGAACTGTAATTCAGAGATAAATGAACACCAAAAGCAATGTCCTAACTGCGGAACGCCACTCCATAACGAGTATAACGACGAACCAACCATAGGACGTGGATTGGTAGTATTTATCATTATTGGTACCATTTTCCTTGTTGCATTCGGTTTTTTATATTATCACAACCACAAAAATGACCCCGAATACACGCAAACAGCTATTGAACCCGACTCTAATTTAGCGGACAAAAATGTTGTAAAGTTCGATACTATTGCCAAAGACACTACGTCGAAAGACTCAGTAGACGAAGCAAAACAGGCAGAAAAGGTCTTGAACAGTATCAGAGGAAAACGACACAAGCGCAATTCTTCTCACTCGGAAGAGCAAGAGAGCGCAGAAGAGGTTGTACCAGTGATTGTTCCATCGCAACCAGATGGTGCTAACCGCAACCTAAACATTGTTCCTGCAACTCCTTCTGTGGCTAAACCGCACATTGAAAAAATCGAAGTTCAATAAATGAAAGTATTCAGAACAAAGCATTTCCCTGCTAAAAACTATGATGCTATCAACATCTTGGGAATGCTGTTTGTTCACCCTGACGTGAAATTAGAGCCAGAACTCATCAACCACGAGCGCATTCACACGCATCAAATGTTCGAAATGCTCATTCTTCCCTTTTATCTTTGGTACGTTATAGAATGGGCTATCCGCTGCTTTTTACCTCATCGTGCTTACCTCAACATTTCCTTTGAGCGTGAAGCCTACGCAAACATGCACAATTTACATTATCTAAAACATCGCAAACCATACGCTTGGGTGAAATATTTGCGCAAACATTAATACAAAGCATAGTATCTTTCCTTCCATCGTTAGCGTTATTCCATGGTAGTTTCCCTATGGGAATACCGCAGTACTTCTATGAGAATACCGCAGTACTCCTATGGGAATACTCGAGTAACTAATCAATGAAAATGAAGAAATATCGAAGTTGATGTAAACTAACTGATAATGAGGAGGGAATACACGAATTGGCATAATACTGCTCTATTGTAAAGGGCAGAAATATGCAGATTTAGGCAGAAGTTCAGTTACCAGAGTGTTACCTTGTTTTGATGTTGGTAACGATGGAGAAGAAATAGGTAACTGAATTATTTTAGCTCGTGTGGCTGTTGCTTTGGTCGGCAGTTTTCTGCGTAAGTGAGGAACGCTTTAATTCGGGTAATTTTGCCCACAAATATTAAAGCGTATGGAAAAAGAAAAGATGAAAGTGTTGCTCTACCTTAACCCAAGTTTAACGGGCATAATTATTTTTCATAAATTTTCAGTGTGTTTTGAGGGTTTCAGGTTTGCTAAGTACTTAATAATCAGCCGTAGCGTTTTCTGAATACGGAGTAAATCTGATTTGTAGGACACCAGCATATCAATTTTTTTTTGTTACTTTGCACCTATGCACGCAAATGTACAGACACGTTTTAATCCGGCAACTGGTGAAAAGGCTCTTTATTATAGACTAAAAGAGTCATATCGTGACGTGGCTGGACACGTACATTCGCTCATTCTGCTCAATATTGGTTTTGAACCTTCTCTCACAGCCTTGCAGGTGAGAAGGATTGCTTTTGCACTTACAGAGCGTTTTAAGAACAGAGGAACTAATTCTTTATTTGGCAAGCATTTGGAGGGACTTACTGAACTGGAACAGGCTAAGGCGGATGAGTGGTGGCAGCGGATGAAAGAGGAAGGTGGAATTGATAGATTCGATAAGAAGGAACAGAAAGCAAGAAAGGAGTCTGAACGTTATATCGATCTTGCTACGGCAGAACATACTGACGCAAGGAATGTTGGTGCAGAATGGCTCTGTAAGCAGACCATTGATAAGCTGGGACTGGAAGAGTTCCTGCGTGACCAAGGATGGAGCAACCATTCTATCCACACCGCACTCTCTGCGCTCATCATCCGGACTGTGTATGCCGTGTCTGAACGTTCCTCGTATTATTATCTCAGGGATAATTCGGCTGCCGCCGAACTTTACACTGGTTCGCAAGACTGGACTCCGGGTATCAATGCCCTGTACAAGGTAACGGACAAACTCTATGAACTCAAAGAGAAGATAGAATGTCACTTGTGCAATGTAACAGATAACCTTTTTAATATAGATAACAAGCTGATGCTCTTTGACTTGACAAATTTCTACTTTGAGGGTAGTAAGCGTGAAAGCAAGAAGGCACAGTTTGGTAGGTCAAAAGAGAAGCGATCAGATTGTAAACTTCTCGTCCTGGCCCTGTGTATCAATAAGGAGGGCTTCATACGCTATTCTTCTATCCTGGAAGGTAATACGGCTGACCCTAAATCACTGCCTGATATGATAGATACGCTGGCAGACAAGAATCCTGTACAAAAAGAAAAATCGCTTATTGTGATGGATGCAGGTATTGCAACCGGAGAGAATCTAAATCTTATTAAGGCAAAGGGTTACAACTATCTCTGCGTATCTCGCACCAAGCTGAAAGATTACACGCTCAGTGAGGACCATAAGAGCGTGATGGTAAAAGACGCCCGAAAGCAAACAATAACGCTCAACAAGGTACACACCGAAGGTGAGGACTACTATCTTGAGATAACCTCTCCATCTAAGGCTATGACCGAATCGTCAATGAACAAACTTTGGCGTGAAAGGTTTGAGACAGAGCTGAAGAAGATAAATGATGGTATTGCAAAGAAAGGTGGAACGAAACTCTACGAGAAGGTTGTAGAGCGTACGGGACGAGCCATACAGAAATATCCTTCTATCGCAAGATACTATGCGATAGACTACATTAGAAACGAAGAAAAACCAAAGGAAATGCTACGTGTAGACTGGAAGCTCAAAGACCTCTCAGCCATCGAGTCCGGACACGGCGTATACTTCCTACGGACCAATGTAGAAACACTCGACGAGCGTACCACATGGGACTATTACAACCTCATACGGGAAATCGAATGTACCAACAGGCAGTTGAAGACCGACCTGAACCTCCGTCCTATATATCATCAGACCGATGACCGGAGCGATGCGCATCTTTTCTTCGGTCTGCTTGCCTACTGGGTGGTAAATACCATCCGCTGCCAGTTGAAGCGAGAAGGCGAATCCTGCTATTGGACCGAAATCGTGCGGAGGTTGAGCACCCAGAAACTTGTAACCACGGAAGGTAGGAACCCGTTAGGAGACATCGTACAGATGCGACAATGCAGCAATCCCTCAAAGCAGGCAACTGCTATATACGATAAATTAAAACTGAAATATGCACCATTCAGAAAAATAAAAATTTGTAGGACACAGAGTCCATAGCCAAAACTGAAAAAGTATAATAATAGCAAGATTCTACGATGATAGGTGTTAAACTTGGGTTAAAAAGAGCGGTATAGGCAAATCAGGTAAAGCCCCGATTATGGGACGTATTACCATTGGGCGTTCCATTGCCCAGTTTAGTTGTAAACTCTCCTGCACCCCCGACTTGTGGAATTCACGTGAGAGCAGGATGGACGGCAAGAGCCGCGAGGCGGTGGAGATTAATGGGAGATTGGAGAACCTGCTGCTTTCCATTCAATCAGCCTATCAGTCGTTGATTGCCAAAGGGCAGCCATTTGATGCAACTAATGTGAAAGAACAGTTTCAAGGCAGCGTGCAGGCACGATGCAGACTTATTGAGAGGCTGGATATGCTTATCAAGGAGAAGGAAAGCCATATCGGTATAGACATCAAGGAAGAGTCTATGTCTGCCTATCATTCCACTCGGAAACGATTACAGGAGTTCATTCAGAAGAAATACCATGTTTCGGACTTGGCTTTCTCACTGTTGACAGAAAACTTCATCTACGAATTGCAGACGTTCTGTCTCGGTGAACTCGGTCATCAGCAAAGCACATTTTTCAGAGTTGCAGCAGATTTGAAGACCGTCTGTAGGCTGGCTTATCGTGAGGGACTGGCTGATACGCTTCTGTTTGATAAAGTACATATAGAACGAGGAGACAAGAAAGCACCTAAAGCTCTTGACAAAGAAGCATTGGACAAACTCAAAGCACTCCGCTTTGATGAGTTGGAAGAGGAAATGGAAGCCGTTCGTGATGTGTTTCTCTTCGCCTGTTATATCGGTGCAGCCTATTGTGATTTGATGGAGCTAAGCAAGAAGCATCTTGTCCGTGATGATGCAGGTAGTTTGTGGTTGAAGTTCAACCGACAGAAGACGGGGGTGCTTTGTCGTATCAAGTTGTTGCCGGAAGCTGTTCGGTTAATTGAGAAAATGCATAGCGATGAAAGGGAAGCACTGCTGCCTTTCATCAAATATCCCACTTATCAGTCCTGTCTTAAAGCCTTGCGACTACGGGCAGGTATTTCTTTTCCCTTTACCTCGCACACGGCAAGGCATACCTTTGCCACACTTATCACCTTAGAGCAGGGCGTTCCTATTGAAACGGTGAGCAAGATGCTCGGACATACGAACGTAAGTATGACCGAACGTTATGCAAAGGTAACACCACAGAAACTCTTTGAGGAGTTTAACCGTTTCCTTTCTTTCACAGAAGATTTACGTTTAACCATTTAACCAAGATTTTTTATGAGAAGTACATTCAAGATATTGTTTTACATCAACAGACAGAAAACAAAGGCAGACGGCAAGACAGCTATTCACTGCCGTATCACCATAGATGGTAAGAGCACTGCTATCACCACAGGTGAGCAGTGCAAGTCCTCCGAGTGGAACAGCAGGAAAGGACTGACAACCGACAAGAAAACCAATCAAAGAATCGGCGAGTTCAAAGAACTTGTAGAAAAGACCTATCAGGAGATATTGATAAAGGACGGAGTGGTAAGCGTGGAACTGCTCAAGAACCGCTTGCAGGGGATAGCCACCATGCCGACAACACTTCTTGCCATGAGCAAGGCAGAACTGCAATCCGTTAAAGAGTGCGTGGGCAAATCAAGAGCTGAGGGAACCTATCAGAATCTTCTCTATTCAGATAAGTTACTTACGGAGTTTGTAAAGGATAAGGGAATGACGGATATAGTCATAGCCACTATACCGGAAGACTTGTTTGAAGAATACCGTTTCTATTTGAAAAAACGAGGCTTGGCAACAGCAACCATGAATCGCTATCTTTGTTGGCTGAGTAGGCTGATGTATCGTGCGGTCAGTCAAAGGCTCATTCGCTGTAATCCTTTTGAGAATGCCAAGTATGAGAAAGCGGAACAGAAGATACGCTTTCTGCAAAAGAGCGATGTTGCCAAACTCATGGCATTGAGAGTAATTGATAAGGAAGCAGAACAAGCAAGACGGATGTTTATCTTCTCATGCTTTACGGGCTTGGCTATTGCTGATATGGAACATTTGCAATTTGGACACATTCAAACGGCAGCCGACGGACAGAAATATATCCGTAAAGAAAGGCAGAAGACAAAGGTGGAGTTTATTGTGCCCCTGCACCCGATAGCGGAGACCATCATCAATCAATACAAGAAAGAACAACCGAGCATGAAAGAAATGCAGACAGTGAAAGGAAAAGGCGACGACTTTATTTTTCACTGTGCTTGTAGCCGTAGCGTGATGAGTGCAAAGCTGAGCATCGTGGGTAAGGCGTGTGGCATCAGAGAACGGTTGTCTTACCACATGGCAAGACACACGTTCGGCACGATGAGTTTAAGTGCAGGAATACCTATCGAGAGTATTGCCAAGATGATGGGGCACGCCTCCATATCAAGCACTCAAATCTACGCACAAGTAACGGACAACAAGATTTCGGAGGATATGGATAGGTTGATAAGGAAACATCAAAAAGAGGAAACAAAGGAGGAAACCGTATGAATGTCAATCACCAGCAAACAAAAAGAGACCGCAGCTATTTCGAGTGGGGCGATAATATGCAAATCACTCGCAAAGGAAAAGGCGAAATCTCCATGACGGAGAACGAACTCGTAGATTTCTTTGGTGTAACATGGAAGAAACTCAACTATCGTCTGCAGCAACTACTAAAAGTATCTTCCCTACGTCCCGATGAAAGGGATACAGGGGAGTTGGAAGTATTCGTAAATGGGCTGTTAAAAGGTTATGCCCCACTTTATCCGCTTTCAATCATCATCGCTTTATCTTATCAATTGGACAGCACGGAAGTACACTTGTTCAGGAAATACATCTGTCGAGAACTGCAACGCCCTGTACCTGTGAGGGAGCAGATATACCTACACTGCAATGGCAGTATCAATTGATATGCTTTTCTCTTTCACCGATATTATCTTACTACATAACTACAAGGAAAGGCAATACGGTGAAAGAAAAAGGATTGGCGTGTAGTCAGAAAGGAGAAATCGCTGTTACGACAACAAACTACAGTTTGCAAAGTTACAACGAAAAGCAAGGCGATGCTTGTTTTATATTTCAAACAATTTGTATATCTTTGCAATATAACCGAGACTTTAACGAGATGAGGGATATTAGAATTGAAAAGGGAATAAATAAAGACAATGCCTTGCTTTTATGTGAATGGTCCAATGAACAAGGAAAAGAGTTTCAGAAGCAATGGATAGGTTCCGAAATTTCTTACCCGCTGGACTATGATAAAATAAAGGACTTGGGAAATGTGTTTTCGATATTCAACCAAGGGGAATTTATCGGAATGATACAAGAAGTACGAATTGGCAAGGATAACATACACATAGGTAGATTTGTAATAGATCCCCGAAAAACAGGATTGGGCTTTGGGACTGAGGCCCTAAAAAGATTTGTAGATTTCATTCTTGAGGATGATAATATTAAAAGTATTTCCCTAACGGTCTTTGATTTCAACCAAAAAGCAAAGAGGATTTATGAGAAACTTGGGTTTGAAATCAATGAGGTAATTGAGAGTCCAAGGCTGAAATACATTATGAAGAGATGCAGATAAATCCGAATTTATCTAACTCAATACAACAAAACAGTTTAAGAAACAGTAAATTAATTTATAAGATAAAAAACGGTACTTGAAGCAGATACGTCTCTACCCAAGTGCTGTTTTTCTGTCCACCAATACGGTCCGCCTTGCGTCTTTTATCCCGTCCGACAACTCTCATAATTCACCTGTTTGGATAGATTGATGTAAAGACACCTCAAACAGAAAGAACTTGCCCCACTAATACGGAGCAAGTCCTTTTATACCTCACGACTTTTTCCTAAATACTCATGCCGCCTCTTCTCAATGCGCAGATGCCGCTGAAAAGAGATTGAGAACGACTACTCCTGCAACGATGAGTGTAACGCCGATGCCTGCCGCAAAATCGAATTTTTGCCCGAAAAATACAACGGAAATAATATTACCCAATACAATTCCCAGCCCAGCCCACACTGCATAGGAAATTCCTAACGGAATAGTTTTCAAGGACAACGAGAGGAAATAGAAACAAGAAATGTAAGCAAGGCAGGTCCCCACTACCGGTAGCGGCTTTGTGAAGCCATCAGAGAGTTTTATGCACACCGTTCCTGCTGTTTCTAAAATAATGGCAAGTGTAAGAAATAAGTAAGCCATAGTAAAAATAATAAAGTAAGGGCCGAGTGTACGCCGTCACCCTTCTGCGTTTTCGTCTGCAAAGGTACAATTTTTATTTGAGATTGCCGAAAAGTCTATGAGTTTTTGTATTCCTCCGCATCCGTTCAAAATTGTCTTATAGGATAATTTTACTACTCTGTAGGGCGCTGATTATCAATGAGTTATAAAGGTGTATTTTTTAGCCTTGAAAACGGTGCTTCCGACACATGAAAAATATCCTTTTCGTATGCTGGAAACACGTTTTTCGTTAAGGCATTACGATACTGCCAGCATGCTATTTTGCGTTTACAATGTCTTCCTGCGGGGCGAAGTCGAGACTTCGGATGTCGAAAGAATCACGTATTGCCGTACTCTTGGTAAACTGCACATTCACCTGCTTGATGAGTTTTGCGCCTTTTGTCTTGGCTTCGACGGCCGTTGCTGCACCCTCCGCCTTGATGGTGAGACAGAACGAACCGATGTCGCCCAGTCTCACGGTGTTGCCATTCTCTAAGGCCTCAATAACTTTGTACTGTAAGGCGTCCAACACAGCCTTTACGTCAGCACTCGACACGGTGGAGCGTTTCTCTATCCGCTTTACGATTTGTGCCAGCATTACCGGCGTGGTCGGTGCAGCCTGCGGATAAAACTTCACTTCTTTTTTTCAGTGGATTCTTCTTCGCTTGAATTACGTACTTTATCATCTCGCTTAGAAGTAAAGGGTTAGTAATGCTACAAAGGTGCAAATAACATTGCTATGTGCAATATTGTCACAAATTCTTTAACCATCAATCAAACGAGTTAATTTTCTAACTTAACTCATTTAAAATAGCAAAACAGGAAAAGTTAATTAATGTTGCTAATACCTGAAGAGAAATATCTACCTTTGCGCTTAAAATATTAAAATTATAAGCAGCAGACATACTATCATAGGATAATGAATGCTACTTTAAAAATATAAACAAAACAACACAATGATTATCATATTCAGTATATTTCTAGCCTTACTCTTATGGGGTATTATACAAACTACTTCACTCACTCTTATTATAAAGGAGGTGCGTAAGGCAAATTGGAAGGAATGGATTAATATAATTGTAGGATTTCTGAAGAAGCGTGCTGAGCGTAAAGTGTTCTACACTTTTATGGCAACAGAGGCTTCTCTTTCCGGTCTTATACCTCAACTTCTGAGAGCACACATTTCTTTCCGTTACGCTGATAAGGAAATAACTTTTTTGGGGGTTCTGTCCCAAAACTCTGAATGGTTGAGTTTTGGAATAGCAGTGCTAATTGCCATTGCTTATTTTCTGTATCTTTGGCAGTCTAATAAGAAAAAGCCTGAAGAGTGGAAAAAAATAGTTGAGGCATGTCGTTTGATAGATGAAGAGTTAAACTTCATTCCCACGCAGAAGTGGTTTGAAGAACAGAATATCAAGCAGATTAAGAATTTGGATAAGCGTTATTCAGAGAACCGTAACTTCCCATTTGAAGATATGGATTTCGCATTGGCTTCATTGCACATTACTGATAGGTTCAAGCCTTTACTAAAAGAGAAAATAGAGAAATTTAGAGATACATTGAAATCATTTATAATAAGTACAGACAAAGAACCTTCTTGCTCTGAAATTTCTGCTCAATGTAGGCATCTTGTTAAAAAGATGGACAGCTTAAGTGGAACAGCAACTTCTTATATTGAATTAAGAGAATCAGTAAATGGATTCCTCTCTATATTTAACAATTTCTGTTACAATTCTGAAAGTAACAATAGAAATGACATTCGAACAAAAGGGTATTTTATTCGTGAAGATGGACATGCCTTACAGAAAGTGCTTTCCAATAATTGGATTGAGTTCAAGAAACATCATACAATTATAGTTACGGGTGTTGCTGGTACGGGAAAGTCTCATCTTATAGGCGATATGGTTACTCAACGTAAACGTGCCCATGAACCATCCATATTACTTTTAGGGCAACATTTTACAGCATCATCAGACCCTCTCTCCCAAATTCGCGAGTTGTTGGATATAAAATGTAGAAAGGAAAAATTACTAAAAGAACTCGATAATTATGGTAAGAGAATAGGGGAGCCTGTAGTGCTATTTATTGATGCAATTAACGAAGGAGCTGGTGATGAGTTATGGAACAAATTTCTGTTGGATTTTCTGCAAAGTATAGACTCATGTGAGTATCTGCGTCTTATTATAAGCTTTCGTATATCAGATTGTAAAAATTGGTTTTATGATATTGCTCATAATTCTGAATACGCAGTATATCAGCATCATGGATTCAAAGGACATGAGAGAGAAGCATGTGAGTACATGTTCTCATCTTTTGGTATAGACCAACCAACTTGGCCTGTATATGGAGAAGAATTCTCTAATCCACTTTTCTTAATCAAGTATTGTCGCAATCATGAAAAAAGTCATCGTCCATTGGTGTTTGCAAATTTCTGGACAACTATTCTAGAATATTGTGATGATGCCAATCATGAAATAGCGATAAAATTTAAGTATAACAAAGCTCAAAATCTTGTAACTAAAGCTCTGCGTTCGGTAGCTGAATTAATGGTTACAACTGGTAGTCGTTGGCATCTTAAATATCAAGTTGTAATGGAAAGATTGGCACAGGATGCTAAATATACAAGGACGCCCAACGAATTCTTTGAATTGCTAATAGATGAGGGATTATTAAGAACAGATGTCTATGACGGTGGTGTCACATATGTAAATTTTGGCTTTGAAAGGATAGGCGATTATTTTATCGCAGAATATCTGATTTCAAATACACCAGCCAAAGAATGGTTCAAATATAACTTGGGAAATCTTTCTGAAGCTTTAGCAATTCTTGTTCCCTCAATTAAAAATAAAGAACTGATAGAACTAGTTGAGGAGAATGATAAAGAAGAGGCATATCAATCATTTATTGATAGTGCAATGTGGCGAGATAGTTTCACCATGAAAGGAGATGAATTGATATGCAAAATAAAGGAAGCAAACAAATACGGTTTGATGTTTGAAATTATATTATCTCGCCCTTACAGAACAGATGTAGCTTCAAATGGATTTGCCTTGTATGATATGTTATGGAATTTAAGTATGGCGCAACGAGACGCTATATGGACTGTTTTAATTTCTGATCCTTGGTCGCATGGCAGGAAAGTTCTGGATTTGGCACGATGGGGGTGTGAAGCTTCGAACAACACTCTTAAATCAATAGATAATCAGATAGCTAAGGCATGTCTTGAGACTTTGGTATGGACACTATCCACTACTTGGCGAGAACTGAGAGATTGTGCTACACATGCCATTGTAAATATTTTAGTTCAGCATAAAAAACTTCTTCTGCCATTACTAGAGAAATACTATTTTGTTAATGATCCTTACATTCAAGAACGTTTGTGGTGTGCTGTCTATGGAGCGTTACTCCTAATGCAAGATGATAAAAATAGCTGTACAGTTGCACAGTGGGTATATAGTAACGTCTTCGTCAAGAAACATGTACCTGAACACATTTTGGTGCGTGACTATGCTTGTAATATTGTAGAGTTTGGTATTAGTAGAGGTTTGGATATAAGGATAGAACAGGGACACATAAAAGTTCCCTTTACAGACGGGACCTTACCTCCCATTCCTTCAAACGATGAAATTACTGCAAAGTATGATAGAGATTGGAAAACAGTTCCAGAAAATGAACGAGACGTATATATGGTTCAGCACTCAATATTATCGTCTATGGCTCCAGAGTATGGAGTAAGAAGTTATGGAGATTTTGGAAGATATGTATTCCAATCTAATCTTGGTGGCTTTGGGGAGAATGTAGAGATGTTGTCGAATTGGGCCATACATATGATATTTGAAGAGTATGGATATGATCCTAATGTTTTTGTTCACTTCGATAAGAACAACGATAGCCATAATCGATCTCATGGCAAAATTGAACGTATAGGAAAGAAATATCAGTGGATAGCCATGTATCGCATTATGGCTCGGATGTTAGACAAATACCCTGATAAAGATTGGAGTAATGAATGGTCTGATCCTGTACGAAGAGCCAGAACTATTGACCCTACAATATATCCTGGACGTAAGTCATTACATTATCAGAGCAAATATAAACTTCCTGATTTTGATATATCGGTACCGAAAAATGATCTCAAATGGTTGAAGACGTGGAAAAATATGCCAAGAATTAGGGAGTATGTTTTTATTACTGATGAAGATGGAATTGAATGGGTAAATTTATTTTCATACAGCAAGTTTGTGCATGAACCAGATGACGATAAAGCTCTTATAAGAGATTTATGGACTTTCATACAGGCATATGTTGTCAATAAGGAGGCCTTGAGTACTGTGCGTGACAACTTATACCATATAGGAATTGAGGGACGTTCCTTTCATGAGAATAACAAGATTTACAATGTATTTACTCGTGAATTTTATTGGTCGACAGCTTATAAGAATGCTGTAAGTATTGAGAACCACAAAAGAATACCATTCTCTGTAGGACATAAGATTTTCGATGAAATTATCATGGAACCTGCTTATTTGCAGTACACCCTCTCATATGACGATGATGTGTCATCCGATGATTTTGTCAATCTGCTTCTGCCTAATGAGTGGTTATTCAATGGGCTCCAATTGAAATTTTCTAATGATGTTGGAGTATGGGTGAATGATAAAAATGAGATTGTTGTATTGGACAACTATATGTTCTCAAGTGGACATAGCGCATTATTAGTACGCAAAGACCATCTTCTTAATTATCTCAATGCTAACGAAAAGATAATGTTTTGGCCAATCCTAACTGAGAGGATGATTCGTTCAAGAGGGGTAGGTTATGCTAATCATAGTCAGAATGGTGGCTGTGCTTATATGGATGAGAAAGGCGCTATACATCAGAAACTTAGATGTTATGATCCTTCAAATATAGAAAAGAAATATTCAAAGTTTAAAAGCTTGATTATCAAGAAAACTAATACTGTTTTACTTTGGCTTCACAAACACCATCTTATTTGGTTACCCAAAAATAAGAAGGAAGAGCTATATTATGGTATAGATTATATGTATTTAAGAAACTCCAAAATAGATATTTTTGACAGCATTCCCAATGTATCGGAATGGTTGAAGAAAGCTGCTGAAAGTAATAAGATTATCAAAAAAGAAGAGAATATTGAGTAAGTATGCCGCACGAGATTATAGGTATAAGACATTAACTAAGTTGCCCTCATATCAGAAAGTTGCTTAACGAGTTAGCCCTATATCTTTATTGAAATTCTCTTATAAGACAAAGCTCCCCATGTAAGATTTTGATTGCCAGTGAATTATAAACATGCGTATTTGAGCCTTAAAAACAATGTTCCCGACACATGAAAAGTATCCTTTTAGTGTGTCGGAAACACATTTTTCGTTAAAGCTATATGACGTTTCCTTTGTAATTCTCCTCCAGCATCCTTTCCAAGTCCGAAGCCTTGTAGAGTATCTTTCCTGCAAACTGCGTGTAAGGGATAATCTTCCTGTCTCGGTAGTCCTGCAAGGTACGGGGACTGATGTACAGTCGCTCGCACACTTCCTTGCCCGTGAGGAAAAGTTCTCCTGCAAAGAGTGGTTTGTGTGTATCCGACACTTCCACAATCCGTTTGCCTACACCTCTCAATGCCGAGACAACCAGCTGCATCTCGTCCGTCTCCATGTTCAAGTCTCTTGCTGTTTCCATTATATCTGTCTGTTTTTAGGTTTGTTAGACTTCGTAAGAAGTAATGCTTCCACATCCTCGCGCTTGTAATAGCACTTGTGCCCGATTTGCGTAAACGGCAACACGCCCGTATCGCGATAATGCTGCAAAGTGCGTTTGCTGATGTTCAGCAGTCGGCACACATCGCCGTTGTGCAGCCAGTCCGTGTGCTTGCTTTTCTCTCCGAATGCCTTGTGGCAGCATTCTGCAAGGCTTAAGATTTCATCTCGAAGCTTTGCCCAATTGGTTTCTGTAATGATGTAATAGTTCATAATTTTATATTGTTATTGTTTGTTGTTTCAAATCTTTCCAGTTTCCATCGGCAAAGATAATGGCGTGCGTACACCTCTCAAAGCCGTGGGGAACAGCAGGGAAGTATCGGGAACTATCGGGAAAAGAGCAATCCGTTTCATCGGTTCACATTTGCGTGTTCCTGCCCCGTCTTTTTT
Source organism: Prevotella disiens (assembly GCF_900454955.1). Lineage (NCBI taxonomy): Bacteria > Pseudomonadati > Bacteroidota > Bacteroidia > Bacteroidales > Prevotellaceae > Prevotella > Prevotella disiens. The sequence continues at coordinate 1,611,500 of NZ_UGTL01000001.1, forward strand.
CTTTTATTGCAAAGACAATCCAAGCGAGTGTAGAGGAAAGTTCACTTATCCTTTGCCGAGCGCAGCTTGTCTTATGCAAAATTAATATCGGGCATTTCTTATTCCATCACTTTTCATTCACGTGGCAGCTTGTGGCGCTATAACAAAGACAAAAGAGACAGATTGATGTTCTTGCCACTGCACAAATGAGGTTAATAAGGTAATCAAAGCAAAAGACCGCATCTGAAAGCAAACAACGACAATCCGTATTTCTGTTAACCTTTCTTTCCTGTCATCCATTTTTTTTCTTAATGAGGCTATAAATGCCCTTCTTGACAGCCTGTTCTCCTAAGAATTTTAAAGCGGACGAGCGCAACATTATACAAGAGGGCTCTGAATGCTTGGAAGTTACGCATTCTCACCCTAACTTCACTCTTGGAAACTAATTCAAGGGAATAATGAAAAAGAACGCAGATGCAGGCAATACAGGCAGCAGGAGAAATCCCCATCGAAGGGGTAGTTCATCCAAGAACGTAGAGATAGAAACCTACCTCTCCACACACTATGAGTTCAGATACAACACAGTATTGGGCAGAACCGAATATTGCAGTAAGGGTAATAATCGTTTTGTAAAGGTTGGTCGTTATGAAATCAACACACTTCGCAGGGAACTCGATTGCGATGAAGGCATAGCGACTTCTGCCGAGAACCTTTATTCCATCATTGAAAGCAGCTTTTCTCCCCGTATCAATCCCGTTCAGGAGTATTTAAAAGGGTTGCCATTGATAGATATAGGTGATAGCTGTAGCTGTGATGATGCTGGTTGTAGGGATAGTAATGTGCCTTCTTTTTCACCGAAAGCAATTTCCGATTTGGCAAGCTGCGTTGTTGTCCGTAATTCTAACAAATGGTTGCCGTATCTTACCAAATGGCTTGTGGCGGTGGTCGCCAATGCGATGGACGACCGTGAGTGCCGTAACCATACCTGCCTTGTACTGACAGGTGAGCAGGGTAAGTTCAAGACAACGTTTCTCGATTTGCTCTGTCCGTCCAAACTGCACGGTTACAGTTACACAGGAAAAATATATCCGCAGGAGAAAGACACACTCACTTATATCGGTCAGAACCTTATCGTAAATATAGATGACCAGCTCAAAGCCCTCAATAAGCGAGACGAGAACGAACTGAAGAACCTTATCACCTGTCCGATGGTCAAGTACCGTATGCCGTATGACAAATATGTGGAGGAGCATCCCCACTTGGCAAGCTTCGTGGCATCGGTGAACGGTAACGACTTTCTTACAGACCCGACAGGCAGCAGAAGGTTTCTGCCCTTTGAAGTTCTATCCATAGACATAGAGAAAGCCAAGCGTATTTCAATGGACAATGTCTATGCTGAAGCCAAAACCCTATTAAAGTCAGGTTTCCGCTATTGGTTTGATGATGAAGAGATTGCCGAACTATACAGAGAGAGTGAGGACTTTCAGGTACAAACCGCTGAGATGGAACTTTTGCTGCGTTGCTTTGAAAAGCCAACGGAGGATGAAAACTATTCGTTAATGACTACTACGGAGATACTCACCTATTTGGGTATTTATACTCACCAACCACTTGTTGCCAAGCGTATGGGCGAAGCCTTGAAGAAAGCAGGATACATAAAGGTGAGCAAGCGAAGAAACGGAGGTAGCCCCATCTATGCCTACAAGATTAGGAAAATCTTGCCATGCCCGCTCCTTCAGACTTGTAGTAGCCAAATGTAGTAGTATGTGTAGTATCGTCCTATACTAAAAAATGCTGCTGATTATCAATCATTTATCACGAAATAGTATGTAGTAAGAAGAATGATGAAAAAGTTTGGAGGGGAAAACTTTGGAAACGGTAAAACCATAAAACAGACAAGCATAAATAATTATCATTCAACCCATTAAAGTATCAAAACAATGAAAGAAGAAGATTTATCACTTATCAAGCGATATCCCATCGTAGAGTATCTCGAAAGGAGGGGTATCAGGCCTGTCCGTAAAACACCAGCCTATGCCATGTACCGTTCACCGCTCAGGGAGGAAACGCGTCCGAGTTTCAAAGTGGACAGGGAAAAGAACCTTTGGATAGACTATGCCGAAGGCAGGGGCGGAAGCATCATCGACCTCTGTATGCGCTTGGAAGGCTGTACGCTCTCGGAAGCCATCTGCCGTTTGGGGCAGAACGCTTCCGATAATACAGCGCACAGCTATTCAAAGACTGAACCCCGTATTGGTCTCAACCAGACAACTACAAGACAAGCAAGCGAAACAAGGAGACTGATAAGCATATCAGACACCTTGCCGCCGCATTTGCAGGAATACCTTATCAAGGAACGTTGCATCAATTTGAAAAAGGCAACACCCTTTCTCAAATGTATCAACTACGAGGTAAGGGGAAAGAGATATGAAGCCATCGGCTTTGCCAATTCTTCGGGTGGTTATGAACTTCGGGACAACAATACGTTCAAGGGAACGATTGCCCCGAAGAACATCACTCCGATATTTGAGGACAAGGCACAGCCCGTCTGTCTGTTCGAGGGCTTTATGGACTTTCTCTCTTTTCTTTCAATGAAAGGGGAGGTCTCCAACCAATGCCTTGTGATGAATTCCGTGAGTAATGTAGTAAGGAGTATCCACTACCTGAATGAAAGAAATATAACCTCCGTTCGTGCTTTTCTTGACAATGACGATGCAGGGCGAAAAGCTGTGCAGGAATTTGTAAACACAGGTTTTAAGGTAGAAGATATGGCTGTGTATTATGGAGACTTCAAAGATCTCAACGATTTTCACGTCAGACGTGTCCGTGAGCAACGGGAAGAGTTGGAGAAAACTCCAAATACAAGCAACAAAATAAAACAAGTCAAACTTAAAATAAGATAGAGTGATGAAAAAGGAAAGAAGAAACATGGAAGAAATAGATCGTTTCATAGGAAAAACTTTTGGTATGAGCCAAGCTGAAAATTCAAGTGAACAATCTGTCTCTGAATTCCGGGAAAAGGGAATGAAAACTATTCAAGAGCAAAAACAACAAGAAACAGGACATGCCATAGAGCATGCCACGCCATCCGAGCCTGCACAGCATACAGAGAGCGCAACCGTTCAACGACGCATCAGTGCCAAAATGAGAAAGGAGACTCTCGAAGCCTATAAGCAGGCGTTCCTTGTTCCAACAAAGCTAAGCGAGAGAAAGGCGGTCTATCTGAGCAGGGAGACACAGGAACGTGCCGACTTCATCGTACGCAGGCTGGGCGACAGAGGCAGCAACCTTTCAAGCTTTGTGGAGAACATCGTTCGTCAGCATCTGGAGGAATATGGTGAAGACATAGAGAAGTGGAGAAGACTGTAAGCCGTAAGAAAAGGGTTGACGGTTTTCAGAAAAAGGGACGTTCCTTTCACTCAAAATCCTCGACCGTTTTAGGGTAGTACCGATAACAGTTTTTTGCTGAATACATTGAATGGAGGGAATGCCACGAACGCAGTTAGATACTGAATGCACGGCATTCGTTTTTGGACGGCAAAACGCTTTATGCGTAAACGTTTCGTTAGCTGACATTGCAAGACGTCAGTTTGTACCCACAAACTGCTCTTGCTCCCCTTGTCAGACAGTCGGAGAGATTAGACCGTAATCACTCCGTTCTCATCGGTCAGCCATCAGAAATTAAGAAATAACGAAAAGAGGACTTTTATATGAACAGAAACAACAGAAAGACTGCCCGATGGCAGCAACAGGAGAAGAAAGAACAGCGGATGAACAAGACGGAGTTCATCAAGGTAAGATGCACCTTAGAGGAAAAGCAACGAATTAAATCAAAGGCAGAAAGCACAGGACGGAAGTTCTCTGATTACTGCCGCGAGATGCTTCTTAGTGGAGAAGTTATTTCTGTTCCTAAGATGACGGACAATGAAAAGGAAGCCATAGAGGTGTTGAGACGAACTGCCTACTTCTTTATGCATATTTCCAACCTTATCAAGGTAAAGGATGATGCGTGGGTACTGATTACCCAAAGCCTTTCCTATCTGGCAAGGGAAGCTTTTAAACGTTTCTTTAATCCCAAATACCGTATTGAGGAAAGGGCAATTAAACTCTTAAATCTGATGGAGAATGATAGGAAAATGTAAAGCAATAGCACATGGCAGTAATGCACTGGAGTATATTTTCAGAGAGGGAAAACTCGGAAAAACGCTTCTCTTTCACAATCTCTGCGGCACTACGCCAAAGGAGATCTACGAGGAAATGAAGATGGTCAGCGATTACAACACACGGTGCAGAAACAAGTTCCTGCGTATCGAAATCGGCATAGCACCACAGGACGAGAAAAGATTGAGTCTTGCATCCGTCCGTAACCTTGCGTCAAACTTTGCAATACGCATGGGACTTGCCAACCATCAATGGGTGGCGGTTACACATAAAGACACCGACAATATGCATATCCATATCATCGCCAATCGCATTAGTCTGTATGGCAACGTTTATGACACTACCTTTGTGAGTAACAAGGCAGCAAGGGTTGCAGAGGAACTCAGCCGCAAGTATGGTATGACCATCGCAAAGGAAGTCAAGACGGAAAGGACACACAAAAAGATAAAAGCTAGCCCAACAAGAGAACAAACAAAGCAGCAGGTACAGAAGATATGCTATGCTTTACTTGATAGGTACAAAGGCACAGGCATCACAGGGCATTCGATGTTCCTCTACGACCTTAGCAAGAGTGGTGTAACCATTGAACGCTTAAAGAACAAACAGGGAAAGATATATGGATTGAAGTTCGCATATAGAGGACAGACTTTTAAGGCATCTGAAATCGGCAGGGAGTTCGGCTATCGTTCCTTGCAGAAGAATTTTGAGATAAGTAACAAGACAGAACCAAAGAAAGCTACGACAATGGCAGATGAGCTGGCAAAGAACAAAATTCAATCCGATACAGATTATCAACTTGTTCCTCTCAGCCGCACCTATACGTCACCTGCCAACACAAATGAAAATTCATCTATTGCACAAGCCGTAGGTAATGTGGCAAGTACTGCCATAAATGCAGCCAAAGAAATCATTTCCGGAGCAGGTGAGTTAATCAACCCACAGACACACGGTGATGATTATGCCGAGACAGCATGGCAACACAGGCTCAGAAACCAAGCCAAGAAAAAGAAGAAAAGAGGAAGAGGATTGTAACCACTTTTCGTTATCCCTGTCTTTCCCCAAAACGAAGACAAAGCAAAAGAGAGAAATCTTCATCAAAAACGCTTGTTATTCAAAGCAAATGATTATCTTTGCAAATAGAATAACAAGCGTTCTTTGTTAATGCAGAAACCCGCGACCAAAAGCAGTTCGCTCGTTTCCAAATCGTTACCTGTTTAGTTTATGCAACAAGCTAACTTCTTTATTTTCAATTAGATACATTTTGAAAATTATCTCCCACAGTACTTTCACAAGAGTATGAGTATAGAATAACGCTAATGAAAACGAAGAAACACTATATACTTGATGAAAAGACACTAACTCAAAGAATTTCAACCACTATGCAGCATTGATTTTCTACTCGAAAGCGGACGTCTTTGTCTATAAATTGCATACCATAAATGCGGTTTGCATCGTGTTGATAGGACGGGCGTGGATCTTGAGCAAGTATATCTGATAACGTTTTTGCCTCGCTTTCGGTGAAGAAATCAAGTATATTATCGGGCAAAACCACCTCTAACGGTTGCCATTCGTGCGAATCGGTGAAGCCACCACGAGCATTTGAATGCGCATCAACGTAGGGAATATAAGGTTTTACATCGTAAATAGGGGTTCCGTCCATAAGGTCGGCACCTGCAACTTCTATAAATCCTTTGCCTATTTCAACAATTTTCACCGATGATAAGCCTAAGCCATTGGGACGAAAGGGCGACCGTGAAGCAAAAACCCCTACCCTTTCGTTGCCGCCTAAACGTGGTGGACGCACAGTAAGACTATTGTTTACATCACTTTCCGCTCTCTTTTCTCGTTCATTGGCAGAAAATCCCCAAATCAACCAAATATAATCGAAGCCTTCCATGCCTCGTAAAGCCTCTTCTTTGCTAAATTTTGGTTCAAAAACAACACGACCTCGCAACGCTTTTACGACACCACTTTGGCGAGGAATGCCAAACTTTGTTGGAAAAGGAGAGCGAAAATAAGCGATTGGTTCTATTTCTTTCATGCGACAAACTTACATAAAAAACTGCTAAATATAGCCTATCAAACTATGAAAACTGGAATTTTAATCGTAAAAAAGATACATATTCCCATTTTTTATCTATCTTTGCGACTGCTATAAATGACAAAAGCCATTGCAAGCACCCAACTAAACCATGACTATTATCAACAAAAGAATATGGAAAATAACGAAAAACAAAACATTGAACTTCCTGAAAACGCCTTCCGCGAACTACATGAGGGCGAGGAGTACAAACCCGTGATGGACCCTAACAAGGTTTATCCAGAAGTAACTCCATGGTCTGTATCATGGGGATTAATTATGGTAGTGCTTTTTTCTGCCGCTGCCGCTTACTTAGGCTTAAAAGTTGGTCAAGTATTCGAGGCTGCTATTCCAATTGCTATCATCGCTATTGGTATGTCTTCGGCAACAAAACGCAAGAACGCATTGGGCGAAAACGTCATCATTCAGAGTATTGGAGCTTGTTCAGGCGCAGTTGTGGCTGGCGGTATCTTCGTTATGCCTGCTATTTATATGCTCGATTTGCAAGCCAGTTTCTTTCAAATCTTCATCGCTGCTGCCCTTGGTGGTGTGTTAGGTATCCTCTTTTTAATTCCTTTCCGTAAATATTTCGTAAAGGAACAACACGGTAAATACCCATTCCCAGAAGCTACGGCAACTACACAAGTATTGGTCAGTGGCGAAAAGGGTGGAAGTCAAGCTAAACCTTTGCTTTTAGCAGGTTTAATTGGTGGTCTTTACGATTTCAGTGTAGCCACTTTCGGTTGGTGGAACGAGATTGTAACAAGTCGTATGATAGGCTTTGGTGAAACCATTGCCGAGAAAGCAAAGTTGGTTTTCAAGGTAAATACAGGTGCTGCCATACTCGGTTTGGGTTACATCATTGGTCTTAAATATGCCTTTATCATTTGTATGGGTTCATTAACCATTTGGTGGTTGGTTGTACCAGGCATGGCTCTTGTTTTCCCCGATACTGTTTTGAATCAATGGGACCCAAGTATTGTGGCAACAGTAGGTAGTATGAGTGCTGAAGAAATCTTTAAAAACTACGCACGTTCTATTGGTATTGGTGGTATTGCCATGTCAGGTATCATCGGAATCGTTAAGTCTTGGGGCATCATTAAGAGTGCTGTAAGTTTGGCTTCGCGCGAAATGAAAGGCAAAGGTGCCGACCAAGCAGAAGCTATCCGCACACAACGCGATATTTCGTTTAAGATAATTGCTATCGGTAGTATCACCACTTTGGTTATTACCTTTATTTTTTTCTACTTTGGCGTTATGCAATTCAACTTATTGCACGCTGTTGTAGGTATCATTCTCGTGGCTTTAATTGCTTTCCTCTTCACAACTGTAGCTGCAAACGCCATTGCCATTGTTGGTTCTAACCCTGTTTCAGGTATGACCCTCATGACTTTGATTTTAGCATCAGTGGTTATGGTGGCAGTAGGCTTAAAAGGAAACTCTGGAATGTTGGCAGCTTTGCTCATGGGTGGCGTTGTTTGTACGGCTTTGTCAATGGCTGGTTCGTTCGTTACCGACTTAAAAATAGGTTATTGGCTCGGTACTACTCCTAAGAAACAAGAAACATGGAAATTCCTCGGTACGATTGTTTCAGCTGCAACCGTAGCTGGCGTGATGATAGTATTAGACAAAACTTATGGTTTCAACTCTGGTCAGTTGGCTGCACCACAGGCAAACGCAATGGCAGCTGTTATCAAACCATTGATGAGTGGACAAGGTGCACCTTGGATTCTCTATGGAATTGGTGCTGCGTTGGCATTGATTTTAGACCGTTGCAAAGTGCCTGCATTGGCTTTCTCTTTGGGTATGTTCATTCCAATCCAGTTGAATATTCCATTGATGATTGGTGGCGCGGTGAATTGGTATGTTACAACACGTTCTAAGGACGCACAAATCAATAAACTTCGTGGCGATAAAGGTACACTTATTGCCTCTGGTTTCATTGCAGGAGGTGCTTTAATGGGCGTTGTTTCAGCCTTGATTAAGTTCTTTGGCGTTGAGTTCGACCACGCTGAATGGTGGCAAAACCATACATCAGAATTGCTTGCCCTCGTTGCTTACATTGCTTTGATACTCTATTTTATCACTGCTACAAAGCTAACAGACAAGGAAAAAGAAGCATAAACACGCTTAAAAAAGTGGCAAATGGCTATGGGCTGTTTGCTACTTTTATTTTACTCCCCACCTTTTATCATTCTTTCCACCATTATGAAACATTATTTTACGTTTGCAACCCTTGCTTTTTGCCTACTTTTAAGTGCTTGTAGTATTAGCGGCATATTCACTGATTACAACCAATTGACCCAAGAGGAAAAAGAAAAAGTAGTAAAGTGTACGGAAGATATTTCCAAAATAAACGATTTCAACAAACTTTATGTCGTCAATGTAGCGCAGATAAAACAATTTATTACAGAAAAACAAAATGTAGTGGTCTATAGTTATGTACCTTTCTGTACCTCAAAGAATTGCATTTCGCCCAAAACACTTATAGACGATATGAAAGCGAAAGGCTATTCAACTTTAATCGTATCGGATACTTACGCAGATGCGTTTATTTCCGTGGGCAGTAATTTTCCTTTACTCATGATAGACAACACAGTATATAAAACCAAATTGAGAGGAAAATATACCGAACTATTCCATAAAGACTTGTTAGGCGTTCCGCTTAAATCCATAAATTATGCAAGTTATCATCTTTTTCAAAATGGTAAATACGTTAAAAGCTACCAAAATTATAAGGAAATAGAATAAAATTGTTCTTTTTAAAAGTGTAAAAACTATCAGTGAATAAGGGCGTTTAGCCGTTGGGACGTGAATTAAGTTATTAAAAGAAACGTGATAAATCACGCCCTTACAAGGTATCGTTTTTTGCAAAATCCAACTTGTCTAACCCTTATCCACGAGCAAGGGCGTATGCCGTAAGGGCGTGATTTATCACGTTCCTAATACCCACGATTATAGGAATGTGAATCAAGTTGTTGAGTCTTCCTATTCATTTAAAAATCAAAACTACTCCTTATTAGAGTGTTTTTCGTAATACCACATTTCAATACTATTGATAATGTTTTGCCAAAGAATGTAGCAACCTGGCCCCACTGACGACAAAGGATTAAGGTAGGTGAAGGCAATCCAAATAGCAAAAGTTGTATTTTTCTGTCCTAAGGCTTGCCCAGACTCAATCGTACTGCCGAAAAAGCGACCAATAAACCGACCAACAGCAAACTGTATTAAGCAAAGCAAGAGTCCCAACAAGGCTATAAAAACGAGGAAAAGTGCGGTAGTATCGGCATGAACGATATTCTTAACTGTCGTTCCTGTTACAATAGTGAGCGTGAAAGCCCAAAAGTAAAAGCCAAGGTTGCGCACACTAATAATCCAATTATAAAGTGGACGTAATATGCGCCAATGCTTTGTAAAGTAGGCTACCAACATCGGAGCAACCAAAACCATGCAAACACGGTTAAGAATGATAAGGAAAGACTCCATAAAATCAACATTAACATTGGGTTCTATCAATGGAAAGCAAGTAGGAATAAGGGCAGCACAAATAAAGTTTGAGAGGAAAGTATAGGTGGTCATATCCTCAATACTGCCGCCCAATTTCTGCGTAACAATGGCTGCTGCCGATGCACAAGGACAAATGATGCACGCTAATACAGATTCCATGAGTATCAATCCATCGCCTTGTAACTTAAAAAAGAGAATAATGCCCACCACAATGAAGACGAATAAAACTTGGAATACTCCTATCCAAAAATGCCATTTGACAGGAATTAGTTTACGAAAGTCTACTTTACAAAAAGTAACATAGAGCATTAAGAACATACAAATGGGTAGCAGAAAGTTGAATACTGGCTCGAATATGTCTGAAACAGGAGCAAGTAGGGGTATAAAAGCAAATAGTAGATAAACAATACCACCTGTTGCAATAGCTATTGGCAACGTCCATTTCTTTAAAATACTTATTAATTCCACTTTTATTCTATTTATTTAGTTTTTAATTGCAATACCGTTTGGAATATAATTGTTTATTCTCCCACTTCGATTTTATTCTTATATAAGTCATTAAGATTGATGGGGGCAACATCTTCCTGTTTTTTTGCCTTTTTCTTCGGATTATTATCAACTGGTGGCGTTGGTTTCTTCGTCTTTTCGTCTACATCTTGCGTGGTGATAATAGGCTTTTCAGACTTTGAAATTGTTGCTGTATCAACTTTAACCTCAGGCTTTTCGGTTATAATAGAGTCCAAAGGAATCTTTGCAGCTATGCTTCTTAAGCTATCTTCTTTTGCTTTCGCTCTTGCAATGCTATCGGCTGCCAACTTCTCATCTATTTTTGTTTGACACCCTTTGCGCATATTGATGACTTGAGCGAGGCGAGCCTCAACGCCTTGACCAGCCTTATGGGCGCGGAAAAACTCTTCGGCTAACACGTAATTATCGCGCGCTTTTTCCCAATCTTTCCCAAACATATAGCAAAAACCTAATCGATAATAGATTTCTCCCTTTTCTTTCTCGTAACAAACCGTGAGGGCTTGCTCATAAAAAGGTATGGCAAGTTTGTATTGTTCCATTAAAAAATGGCTTTCAGCGGCACTAAAATAATAAACAGAACGCTCGTGCGGAGCCAACATTCCAAGTCGTGGAATAACAGAAGTTAAGTATTTTACAGCGTTTTTATAATCCCATTCATGGTAATAACATAAACCAATATATGCCTTAAAGCGGTCGTTTAGCTTGTAACGATTGTCTAAATCTTGAAAAATGAGCAAGGCTTCGTGATATTTTCCCGAATTGAAATAAGCCACAGCCTTGTCCAATTGCACAGGGTCGGGGTCTGAATTTTGAGCCAAAACTTGTGTGATTGACAAGCCAAACAATACGGCTAAACACCAAAGTTTTAAGCGATTTATCATCAACATGCTACTCCTATATTTATGATTCCAGCCAAGCAATTTTCTTAACCTCCTTGTTGCCATATTTTATCACGTCTAAATCCATTAGCACGATGCCCTGTTTGTGGTTTTCGTGTGAGTCGCCCATTGATGTTTCTATGCGCTTTAAAACCTTGTTTAAATCCTCTAACGAGCGTTGAGTTGTAAACGATGCCAAACAATTCAAATACTTATCAGACTGAACCCCAATGGGTTCTGTCCATATAGGTTCCGTAAAATGTATGTCATTAAACTCTTTTTTGAGTTCTTCGATAGCCGTTTTTATGTTCGCTTCTTGATTCGTATTCGAACCCAAAGAAATCATTATTTCCACTCGTTCTGCTTGTTCTTCCTTACACATCGCACTCGTTTCTTTCTTATCTCACTGTAAAATAACAGCTTAATGCACTACAAAAGTAAGATTTTCCACGCTAAACAAGGCGCAATTTATAAAAAATAACAATTAAACAAACCGCAATAATAGTTCAAACATGGAAGAAGCATAACGAATATACACTCTTTTTGCATATACATGCCCATATTAGACAACGCAAACCTATTGTTTTCTACTTCAAAATAGGCTCTTTTGAAGCACAAAACAATAGGTTTTTTGAACTAAAAAATAAGCTATCGTGTAACTGATTGATTATTAAAACTTTGCAAAGCGCATTAAAATATTAGAAATTGCATAAAATAAAGCCCAAAACTTGCATTAATTTACATTCTAAAAATGGCAGATAGATACACTAAAAACACACGATGATACTATGTTTTTTCGACAACACACCCGAGAAACCCCTCTTTATTTGTAAAAAATAACAATTATCACCCAAAAAACGTGCGAGCAAAAGACATGAACCATTAAGTTTTTAGTAACTTTGTAGCCACATTATATATAAGATAAACTGAATGAAAGAATTTGTTATATCAGAAGTTAAAGCCGAAACTGCCATTCTTGTGGGACTTATCACACAAGAACAGAACGAAGCCAAGACGACTGAATATTTAGATGAACTTGAATTTTTAGCTGACACGGCAGGTGCCGTTACCGTAAAGCGATTTACCCAACGTGTGGGAGGTCCTAATATGACCTCGTATGTGGGTAAAGGAAAGCTCGAGGAAATAAAACAATACATCAAAGAAAAGGAAGACGAAGAAGAACCTATCGGTATGGTTATCTTCGACGATGAACTTTCGGCAAAGCAATTGAGAAATATTGAAGCCGAATTGCAGGTAAAAATTCTCGACAGAACCTCTCTCATTCTCGATATATTTGCCATGCGTGCGCAAACAGCGAGTGCTAAAACACAAGTAGAATTGGCTCAATATCGCTACATGCTACCCCGTTTGCAACGTCTTTGGACTCACCTTGAACGACAAGGAGGTGGCTCTGGTTCTGGTGGTGGTAAAGGTTCGGTGGGTCTGCGTGGTCCTGGTGAAACCCAATTAGAAATGGACCGCCGTATCATTTTGCAGCGTATGACATTGCTCAAACAACGCTTGGTAGAAATTGACAAACAGAAAGTTACACAAAGAAAGAATCGTGGACGTCTCATTCGTGTGGCATTGGTAGGTTACACCAACGTCGGAAAATCCACCATTATGAACATGTTGGCAAAAAGCGAGGTCTTTGCAGAAAACAAATTGTTTGCAACATTAGACACAACGGTACGCAAAGTGGTATTGGAAAATTTACCTTTCCTCTTAGCCGACACCGTAGGATTTATTCGCAAATTGCCTACCGATTTGGTCGATTCCTTCAAATCAACACTCGATGAGGTGCGCGAAGCCGATTTATTGGTGCATGTTGTAGATATTTCTCACCCCGATTTTGAAGAGCAATTGCAAGTCGTAAACGAAACCTTGAAGGAACTTGAATGTGCCGATAAGCCATCAATGATAGTGTTCAACAAGATAGACAATTACACTTGGGAGGAAAAGGAAGAAGACGATTTAACCCCAATGACCAAAGAAAATGTGTCGCTTGAAGAATTGAAACGCACATGGATGGCAAAACTGAACGAGGATTGTTTGTTCATTTCAGCCAAAGAAAAAGAAAATGTAGACGAGTTCAGAGATGTTTTATACAAGAAAGTAAGAGAATTGCATGTACAAAAATATCCTTACAACGACTTCTTGTATAACATTGATGTAGAAAACGAACAATTTCGTTAAGCCACACAAAGCATGCAAATGAGCAAAGCGAAATTTGTACATGCTCGTGGCGAGAAATCGCACTTGAAAAAGAACCATAACCGCTCCATAAATATAAAAGTATGATGTACAGACCATTAACAGAAGACGAGATTATCATTCTTGAGAACAACAATTGTTGGGCTGAGGATTGGGATAGAATTGAGATTGCCGAAGAAGGATTTCAACCTAAATTCCTACATCGTGTCCTCTTTTATGGCGACATTCGGTTGGGAACTTTCGAGAAAGAAATCGAAGTTTCAAAGGGATTTTTTAAGCATTCGGGCATCAATGACGCTACACTGCGCAATGTTTGCATTGGCGACAACTGCTTGATTGAAAAAATAGGAAACTACATTAACAATTATTCTATCGGCAACGACTGCCTCATAGCCAACGTTTCGGTCATAGAAACAACCGAAGGGGCAACCTATGGGCAGGGCAATGTAATATCGGTTTTGAACGAAGCGGGCGACGGAAACATCATTATGTTCCCCGAATTGAATAGCCAATTTGCTGCGTTAATGGTGAAACACGCCCACGATAAAGACTTGCGCAACGCCATTCGCCGCTTGGCTGCCGAAGAAATAACACGCCTTATACCCGATGTTAGCACCATTGGCAATGGCGTAAAGATTGTCAATACCAAGGAGATTTCAAATACTATCATACACGATGATTGCGAAATTGCAGGGGCAAGCAGGTTAAGCGATTGCACCATTCTTAGTTCGCAGCATGCCAACGTGTTTATTGGAACAGGCGTAATATGCGAAAACTCTATCATTTCAGAGGGGTCAAGCATCATCAATAGTACGAAAATACAAGATTGTTTTATTGGTGAAACTTGTCAAATTTCCAATGGTTTTACTGCTTCGCAGAGTGTTTTCTTCGCTAATTCATACATGGCAAACGGCGAGGCTTGCGCTGCTTTTTGCGGTCCTTTCACGGCTTCGCACCATAAAAGTTCACTGCTCATAGGCGGTATGTACTCGTTCTACAATGCTGGGTCAGCTACTAATTTCTCAAACCATGCTTACAAAATGGGACCATTACACTATGGAACCTTAGAACGTGGTTGTAAAACAGCAAGTGGTAGTCATATCGTAATGCCAGCCAATATCGGAGCGTTTTCGGTTTGCTTCGGAAAAATCATGAATCACCCAAATACACAGTCGCTTCCGTTCTCCTATCTCATGGCATACAGCGATACAAACTACTTAATTCCAGGACGAAACATCGGAACAGTAGGTCTTTATCGTGATATAAAGAAATGGCCAAAACGCGATTTGCGCCCTCTGAATGCGCAAAAAAGCATTATTAACTTCAATTGGTTATCGCCTTTTACTGTGGGAGAAATATGGAAAGGCAAACAAATTTTGGAGAATTTAAAGGCTATTAGTGGCGAAAATGCAACATCATACAATTATCAAGGCTATGTCATAAAAGCGTCAAGTTTAAGCAAAGGCATTCTTTATTACGATATTGCGTTATCCCTTTATATGGGAAAAATGCTCCAACAAGCCAATAATTTAGGCTTGAACATGGAGTTAAACGCATCAGCGGAAATAGAAGAATGGAGCGATTTAGCTGGACTTTTACTCCCCATAGCAGAAGAAAACGACCTCGTTGAAGCTATTAAGAACGGAGATTTAGAAACTATTGAAGACGTAAACGACCGATTTAAAGCTATCAATGAAAGCTATAAAGAAAGAGAATGGCAGTGGGCAAAGAATTTAATTCATCATTATTACAATATTAATGAGCTTACAGAAACCGACAAAACAATCATCGAAAGCAACTATAATAGGGCGAAAAACCTATGGGTTGAAGAGATAAACAAAGACGCAAAAAAAGAATTTGAAATGGGAGATGTTGATGAAGAAGTATTCAACGACTTTGTGAACAAACTTCAAAACGAATTAGAAAATAATTAAAAATCCATTCCTAAACGACAAGATGAATTGTAAACAACTTGGAGTCAAAGTAGGAAACTATTTAAAATCAATATAATATTATGTTCAAACAACATTCTTTTAGTAAATTGGGTATGTCGCTATTGCTCCTTCTTGGAGTAGTAGGTATGAAAGCACAGACCCGTACCTATGAAAGCGTGCCTAACGACCCCATGAAGACACGCATTTACACACTCGACAATGGTTTGAAAATTTACATTAGTGTAAACAAAGACAAACCTCGTATCCAAACTTACATCGCTGTTCGCACGGGTAGTCGTAACGACCCAGCCGAAACAACTGGTTTGGCTCACTACCTTGAACACATTATGTTCAAGGGAACAGACAAGTTTGGTACTTCAAACTATGCTGCTGAAAAGCCTTATTTGAAGCAAATAGAAAATCTTTACGAAGAGTATCGCCATATAACAGACCCAGAAAAACGCAAGGTTTGGTATCATAAAATCGACTCTGTATCTCAATTAGCTGCTCAATACAATATCCCTAACGAGTACGACAAACTCATGGCAGCCATTGGTAGCCAAGGAACAAACGCTTATACCAGCAACGACGTAACCTGTTACGTTGAGAATATTCCAAGCAATGAAATCGATTCATGGGCTCGTGTGCAAGCTGATAGATTCCAAAACTTGGTAGTCCGCGGTTTTCACACAGAACTTGAAGCCGTTTACGAAGAATATAACATGGGATTGACAAGCGATAATCGTAAGATGTTTACTGGCTTAATGAGTAAACTTTTCCCTTCTCACCCATACGGAACTCAAACAACTATTGGTAGAGGCGAGCATTTGAAGAATCCTTCAATCACCAATATCATGAATTATTACCACAGATATTACGTGCCAAACAACATTGCTATCTGTATGGCTGGTGATTTAGATCCAGACCAAACCGTTGCTATTCTCGAAAAATACTTTGGTAGTTGGAAGAAAAAAGAAAATTTAAGTGCACCTCAATATGGACCTCAACCAAAGTATACAGAGCCTGTGGACACAACTATCGTTGGTCAAGAAGCTGAATATCTTTACCTTGGTTGGAGAGCAGAGAAAGGAAATTCATTGCAATGCGACACATTGAGTATTATTAGCGATTTGTTGAGCAATGGTCGTGTCGGTATTTACGACTTAGACCTTAACCAAACCATGAAGGTTCAGTCTGCTGGTACAGGCTTTAGTGACCTTGCTGACTACTCAATGTTCATTGCTGTAGGTACTCCAAAGAAGGGACAAACACTAAAAGAGGTACAAGCGTTATTGCTTTCTGGTATTGAAAAGCTCAAGAAAGGCGACTTCTCTGACGACCTTTTGCCTTCTATTATTAACAATTACAAGCGTAGTTACTACCAAAGATTGGATAATAACCAATTCCGTGGTAAGGCTTTCGTAAATTCATTCATCAACAATATTGATTGGAAACAAGAGGTTGGTAAGATTGACCGCATCTCTAAGATTTCAAAAGCCGACATTGTTGCCTTTGCTAATCGTTTCTTCGACAATGGTTATGCTGCCATTTACAAGGTTCAAGGTACTGATAATTCTATTCAAAAGGTAGACAAACCAAAGATTACTCCAATCCCAACCAACAACGATAAGCACTCTGATTTCTTGAAGGAAATCGTAAATCATAAGGTTACACCTATCCAACCTTCATTCGTAAACTTCAAGAAAGACCTCACAAAGGCTACAACGAAGAAGGGTTGGCCTATCCTTTACAAGCAAAACACACAAGACGACTTGTTCACGCTCTATCTTAGCATTCCGTTTGGTGAGGAAAGCGACATGCTTCCAGGCTATGCTAAGATGTATCTCGACTATCTTGGCACAGACAAGATGACAAATGCGCAAATCAAACAAGAGCTTTACAAACTTGCTTGCGACTATAATATCGGTCAAACTAAGGACGAAACTTACTTCGTTATGAATGGTTTGAACGAAAATCTTCCTAAGGCTTTGAGTCTCATTAACTATGTTATTGAAAACGCAAAGGTAGATAAGAAGGCTTACGATGCTGCTGTTGATTTGATGATAAAGGCACGCAAAGATAGCAAATTAGACCAAGAAGAAAACTTTAATGCGTTGTTTGATTATGGTATGTATGGTACTTACAGTCCTACTCGCAACATATTGAGCGAACAACAACTCAAAAGCATGGACCCACAAAAGCTATTAAATTCTTTGAAAGGGTTGAAGAACTACAAGCAAACTGTGCTTTATTATGGTCCTTCTACACTGAAAGACATTGATAAATTGCTTGCAAAAACTTTCAAAACAAACAAGAAGTTCACTCCACTTCCACAGGAAAAGCGTTACACATTGCAGGAAACTCCTAAGAACGAAATACTTATTGCACCTTACGATGCTAAGAATACTTATCTCGTACAGTTCCATAATGAAAACAAAGACTGGAACGCTAACGATGCAGCAAAGATTACTTTGTTCAACGAATACTTCGGTGGCGGTATGAATGCTATCGTGTTCCAAGAAATGCGTGAGGCTCGTGCGTTGGCTTATTCAGCAAGTGCGCGCTATCGTACCCCTGCTCGTTTGGGCGATAAAGAAAGTTTCTTCACTTACATTATCACACAAAATGACAAGATGATGGATTGTATTACACAATTCAACGAGCTCCTTAACAACGTTCCTGTACGCGAAGCAAACTTTAATTTGGCAAAACAAAACCTCTTAAAGAGCCTTGCTTCTTCACGCACAACGAAGTTCTCTATCTTGTCAAGCTACATGGCAGCACAGAAATTGGGCTTAGATTGCAGCTTAGGCGAGAAGATTTACAACGACCTTCCAAACGTTAAACTTCAAGATTTAATTGATTTCGAGAAGGCAAACATGGCAAACAAACCTTGTAAATACCTCATTCTCGGTAATGAAAAGGAACTTGACATGAAAGCTTTGGAAAAGATTGCACCGATTAAGCGTGTAACAACAGAAGAAATTTTTGGCTATTAAGTCATAACAAACGGCTTACTAAATAGTACAAACTAAGCAGTGAGACTCTACAAAAACATTATTTAATTATTCAATAAAGACCTGACACCATGAAAAAAAAATGAGGATTAAATGCCTCATTGCATGGTGTTAGGTTATTTTTTAATTATGGCTGAATTCAAATATGCCCCAATGTTCCAATTGGGAAAAGATGAAACAGAGTACAGACTCCTATCAAAAGAAGGGGTCTCAGTAACTAATTTTGAAGGAAAAGAAATTGTAAAGGTAACCCCTCAAGCCCTTACTTTGTTGGCACAAGAGGCTTTTCACGATTGCGAATTTCTCCTTCGTCGCGCGCATAACAAGCAAGTGGCAGCTATCTTGAACGACAACGAGGCGTCAGAGAACGACAAATACGTTGCGCTACAATTCCTTCGCAATGCCGAAACGGCTGCAAAGGGTGTGTTGCCATTCTGTCAAGACACAGGTACAGCGATTATCCACGGCGAAAAAGGACAACAAATCTGGACTGGTTTCGAGGACGAAGAAGCCCTTTCGCGTGGTGTTTACAATACATTTACACAAGAAAACTTGCGCTATTCACAGAATGCTCCGCTCAATATGTACGACGAGGTGAACACAAAATGTAACCTTCCAGCACAAATTGACATCGAAGCAACTGAAGGTGCAGAGTATAAATTTGTAATGGTAGCTAAGGGTGGTGGCTCTGCCAACAAGACTTATTTCTATCCAATGACCAAAGCTACCATTCAGAACGATGGAACGCTCGTTCCGTTCTTGGTGGAAAAGATGAAGAGCCTCGGCACAGCAGCTTGTCCTCCTTACCATATTTGCTTTGTAATTGGCGGCACATCGGCTGAAAAGAACTTGCTCACTGTGAAATTGGGTAGCATTAAATACTACGATGCACTCCCTACCACAGGCGACGAAACGGGTCGTGCCTTCCGTGATATTGAGTTAGAAAAGAAAATTCTCGAAGAAGCTCATAAGATTGGACTCGGTGCGCAGTTTGGTGGCAAGTATCTTGCTCACGACATTCGCATCATTCGCCTCCCTCGCCACGGCGCAAGTGTGCCTATTGGCATGGGTGTTTCGTGTTCAGCCGACCGCAACATCAAAGGTAAAATCAACAAAGACGGTATTTGGTTGGAGAAAATGGACACCAATCCTGGTGAACTTATCCCTGAAGAATATCGCAAACCAGGCGAAGGAACAAAGGGTATTGAAATCGATTTGGACAAAGGCATCGATGCTGTTCGTGCCGAACTCACCAAATATCCAGTCGCTACTCGTGTCAATTTGAAGGGTACAATCATCGTAGCACGTGACATTGCGCACGCTAAAATCAAAGCACGCATCGATTCAGGCGAACCAATGCCACAATATTTCAAGGACTACCCAGTGCTTTATGCAGGACCTGCAAAGACTCCAAACGGACTGCCTTGCGGCTCTATGGGACCAACAACTGCCAACAGAATGGACCCATACGTTGATGAATTCCAATCTTTGGGCGGTTCGCTCGTAATGATAGCAAAGGGAAATCGCACCGAAACCGTTACCAATGCTTGCAAAAAGTATGGTGGTTTCTATCTTGGCACTATCGGTGGCGTGGCTGCGGTACTCTCACAAAGCAGCATTAAGAGTATCGAGTGCGTGGAATATCCTGAACTCGGCATGGAAGCCGTTTACAAAATTACGGTGGAAGACTTCCCAGCCTTTATCCTTGTAGACGATAAAGGTAACGATTTCTTCAAGCAATTGAAGCCATTTACAGGCTGCACAAAGTAATTTAGAACACGATAAAACAAGGAAAGAGAGAACTCATTACGGGTTCTCTCTTTCCTTATTTTACATCATCACAACTCCCCAAAGCCTACCCCAAAAACGCAACTCCATAATCCTTTGAACACTATCCAATAGAGTTTCAACCACGATGCAAGGCATTTCGCAGGAGTTTCACTATTGGGACACAACGTACTTTCATAAGAGTACTCCAGTACTTTCATAAGAGTACCCCAGTACTTTCATAAGAGTACTCCAGTACTTTCATAAGAGTACTCCAGTACTTTCACAAGAGTACTGGCACGAAACACTGCTAATCATAGTTGGTGTAACGACTTCAAAATCATTAGCAAGCAAGAATATTTTCAAAACAATAGGTTTTGGAGCGCAAAATAGGCTATTTGGTGGTGCAAAACAGGCTATTTTGAAACGCAAAACAATAGGTCTACGTTTTGATATAAAACTAAAAAAGGCGACTCCGCATTTGGAACCGCCTTGATTTATGAAACATTCAATAAGTATTAATGAAATTACTTGTTGATGAATTTCTTACCATTCTGAATAACTACACCCTTATAGTTCTTGCCAACACGTTGTCCAGCAAGGTTGTACATAGGAGCGTTTGCATTGATAGTTTCTGTTGCAACAGTGTTGATACCTTCAGTTGTGTTCTTTTCAACTTTGATGATATTGATAGAAGGAACTTCTTTGTAAACAGAAGCAACGATACCTACAACATTATATTCTGTTTCAGCATCAAAAGCCATATCTTTGTATGCGTCAAGATGGAAACCATTATAAATTTGAACCTTCTTATCGCCGTCTACAACATAGAATTTCTTAACTGGATTACCTTTTTTATCTGTTGATGCTTCAACTGTGAACTTAACTTTATCAAGTGCAACTAAGTCGCAAAGGTTATCCATAGCTTCACCAACCTTGATTGCTTTTGGTGTTGCATCGCTACCTGCTGTACGCTCAACCTTAGCAAGATTTGTTAAACCAGCAGCATAAACCAATTCAGGGATTTTATTATAAAGGTCGAATGTACCTGTAATTTCGCCCTTCAACATTTCGTTTTGCTTCAATTCTAAGTTTGCACCAACTTGATAGAAAAGAATTGCACCTGAGTTATCACGAACGTAAGTTGAAGTATTGCCCTTATTTGTTGTCCAAGTATAAAGAACTTGAGCATCGTTGAGTTTCAAAGTAGCCTTTTCCTTTGCAGCAAGTTGCTTGTATTCAGCAATAGAATTTACAACTTTAACCTCTTCCTTAGTGAAAGTCTTTTCAGCTACTGAACTTGTCTTGCCATCTTTTACAGCAATTGCCTTAACTGTGGTAGTTGCAGTAAGGTCGAATGGTTTTGTATAAAGGAATCCTGACTTTTCAGTTGGTACATCGCCATTTGTTGTGTAATAAATCTTTGCACCTTCAGCTGTCAAAGTTACAGTAGTCTTTTCTGTAAATGTTGTTTCACCAGAGATAGTTGGAGCAGCAACAGTAGTAGGGTCAGCTGCAGCGATAGTAACTTCTATTTTGCCAGCACGCACTTGATGGTTTGGTGCAGCAATATCAACACTACTTGCGTTACCAGTCCAAGTTGCTGTTTTAGCATCTCCGTCAACAACCCAACCATTCTCAGCAG
This sequence comes from Prevotella disiens, assembly GCF_900454955.1. Classification (NCBI taxonomy): domain Bacteria; kingdom Pseudomonadati; phylum Bacteroidota; class Bacteroidia; order Bacteroidales; family Prevotellaceae; genus Prevotella; species Prevotella disiens. Next base: position 1,633,210 of record NZ_UGTL01000001.1, read on the forward strand.
CAAAGCCTGTAATTTTATTATCAAAAGCCTTTTTAGCCTCTGTTATAACAATCTTTGTTATATTAGCGGTTGAACAAGAAAAAGTTGTCTTAGAATTCTTGTAGATACGATATGGATTTTGAGCCAAAGCAGCATTGCTACTTTCGATAACAACACCTTCTTTTTCCATTTTGTCTTTATTCTTGTCTTTCATACTTGTACCTTTCTCAGTACCTGCTGTGAAAGTTACAACAGTTTGTGCATTAGCACTTACTCCTACCATTGCCAAGACGGCAATAAACGCATTTCGTAGATTTTTCTTCATTTTCAATCTTTTTTATGTTAATATAATTTGTAAAATATCTGTATACAAAAGTACGACATTTTAATGACTTAGCATAAAATCTAACATTAAAATGCTATAAAAATGCTATGAAATAATCTTACTTAACGAACTTCTTTCCTCCTTGTATATAAACTCCCTTAGGCAACATGGTTTTATCAATACCTACGAAACGTCCATCGATAGTAAAAATCTTATCATCAGTTGGCGTTTGCAGATTTGTTATTGCACTAATACTATCCGCATTTTGCTTTTCAATAAAATCGAACATAATGGTTTTTGCAGTTACGTCCTCTTTAATATTATAGATAGGCTTGTCCGTAATAGTTTGCAAATTCAACTTCATAGTTGTAATTTCAGTTACTTTCAATGGTCCCGGATATACATCATTGCGATGACTTTCCAGCCAATCCTTAAATTTAACTTTCTTACCATCAACAGAACTTTGCGAAAGTAGTTTCCCGTCAGCAGGAATAATCGTTACACCCGGACGTCCAGAAGTATTATTTACAGGGTCGTACATATTGATAAAATTATAATTATAATTGATTCGATAAACCAACATGCCATGACCAAAATATTTAACAACCCCCGCATACCAATCAACATTCTGAATATTGTGTACCACTACATATTCTTTTTCGCCCATTGGAGTAGTAATCTTACGAAATTCATCAGCTTTCAAAGTAACCTTTTGTGGAATATCTTCCAAAGGTTCCATTCTTGTCCACCCCATTGCTTCTCGCTCCCATGGGGTATAAGGAGTAGGACAATAGCCATTTGCCGTGTACTCACCACCGTCCATTATATCCCAACACTCCATGCCTTGGTCGTCAGGATTGTCTACTGGCCGGGTTGGATAAATATCTGGCAATCCCATTGTGTGAGAAAATTCATGACAGAAAAGTCCTATACCATTGATTTTAGGTTTGCCATTTGCTCCCATTTTAGCAGGTGTGCCACCCAATTCGTTACTAATTCCAAGACGTCCTACCAAATAATCACCTATTTTTAAATTATCCGATGATGTCATATAGAACGATTTTGGCCAAAGTGTTTTACTGTCATTTCCACCCCAACTTTGCGCATATCCAGAATAAATGATATAAACCAAATCAATTTTACCATCACTATTGCTATCAAATTCTTTTGGATTTACTTCTGCTGCAACAAGATTTACCGCATCTTTTACCATTTCTCTATAATGTACATCTGTACGTCCATTTTCATCAGCACCATAATAACTTTGGTCTTTTGGCATACGCACGGGACCATAAAGTTTAAATTCAGGAGTAAATTTTCCACCACTTACGAATTTAAAATAGTTGCGCACACTTCCGTAGTTCTTCTTATCCGAATTGCCAAAATCTTCCATTGTTCCTTCCTTATTCAAGTATTGGTCATAACTTTTTCTAACATTATCCAACTTGAAAGGAACATCATCAAAATCAACAAGAATTACTAAAACTTTTGGAGAGTTTAGATGTGGGAAATAAGGAGGTGTAGCTTTCCCGATAGGAGGTGTTCTTCTTGCTTTATGAAGACGGCTTTCTGCAACTCCAAAGAAAAGGTCTTTAGCTTGCGCCTTAGCCAATTTTTGTTCAGCAACACTACGTTTCTCTACATCATGCGCTAAGATTTCAGAAGCTATGATATTGCCATTTTCATCTATTTTAGCTACATAATAGCCTTTATTGACTTGAGTTACAATTGTACCATCAAGCGTTGAAATCCAGCTAAAATGCTCATCACCACGCATGATAAGTGTTACTTGAGTTCCATCAGGTTGAGTTACAACAAACGGACGAGGATTTGCCTTTGCAGCTTTTGCAAGGATAGCTACTGCTATCAAGCAAAGAGTAAGTAAGATTTTTCTCATTCTTATTTAACTTTTAAATTTATTTCTTATCTCAATTTACGTCTTCCAAAGAAGTATTGTCCTTTATTTTTGGTTCTATTTCCGTATTCTATGGCGTGATGTGGGCAATGATGATAGCACGAAAAACATGTCAAACATTTGCCATTATTGAGCCATTGTGGCTCGTTTCCCAGTCCGCCCGCAATGTCATTGACAGGACAAACATTGGCACAGATGCCACATTTTACACATTTTGCACGCTCCACACGAAAAGGTTTGTCCGTAATTAGCCAATGAGTGAAGAATGCTCCAACAGGTCCAGAGAGAATATCAGGGCATGTACCACGATGTATGCTCTCCCACCCTATTGGGTGTTTGCCTGCTTTTCTTTCTTTGTTGTTAATGATAGATGCGAAATGGACTATCCTTTTCTTTGCTGTTGCAATCTTTTCTTGTTCTTTTTCAGCCGTATCAACGTCCATTCCAGGGAGCCCAACATAGGATTCTGGCATTAAAACAGAAGCTACTGCGTGGAGTTTTATTGGATTTTTAGATTTAATTTTGCCCAGAAGTTTCACAAATCGTTCCATTGTTCGTCCCGTAGAATCGCCTGTTGTAAGCAAACAGAAAGCATAATGCTCTTCTGTTGCCTGCTTATCGGCTTCGCTAAGCGACAAAGATTGCATAAATTCGATAACTATTTTCGGTACGCGCCACCCATGTACAGGGAACACAAAGCCAATGCTTTCGCCTCGATTGAGCGTAAAATGACAATTAGTTTGTAATGCTTCTGCGATAGAAACAATTGGTTCTCCCGTTTTCTGTTCAAGTTCTTGGGCAGCCCAACGACTATTGCCAGTCCCCGAAAAGTAGAATATCATATTGCAAATATATGAGAAAAATTCCGAAATACCCAAAAGTTAGAGGTTAATAATATTTATTCTCTTTACTTAATAGGAAACCTTAAACTGGAATTAAGAAATTAATAACTTCCTTTTCTACCATTATTTTAAAAGGGCCAACAGGGGTTTTTGACATCAAACGTCCATCAATACCGATTAAAGTGCGTGGTTCAACTTGCATTTCCAACTCCTGCGCACGATATGGGTGGACACTTCTATGATTCAAAAACTTCCCTCGCAAGAATAGATAAATGCCTTCAAAGAGTTGTGTTACTTCGGGGTGATAGACCACAGAAACGTCTAATTGCCCATTGTAAGGAACAGCATTTGGCGTTTGTCCATAGCCTTTTGCGTTGCCAACACATACGGTCATCACTTTACGTTTAATGACATCGGTATTGATTTTAATGTGCATGTGGAAATCTAATCGTTGGAAAGCCAACAAAATAAAAGAGAAAATGAAAGACAAACTGCGTGAACCAAAGAGGTTACGGGTACGGCGGCGAAGGTTCATAATGGTGGCTATCAACCCGACATTGATACAATTCAAGAAATAACGATGGCATTTTTCGCCTTTCCTATTTGTGTAACGAATGCAACCAAGGTCTATTTTGCGAACACGATGTGCCTTCAACGACTCTATTGTCGTTTCAATATCATCGTCTTCGAAGCCCCAAAAATGAGCAAAATCGTTCATTACTCCATTAGGAATTACACCGATACAAGTGCGCTCGCGAACTTCTTTGTCTTCGTGCATGAGGACATTTATGGTATCATTCAAAGCAGAATCGCCTCCAAAGATAATGATAGTTCGGTAGCCGTTGCCTATCATCATTCTGATAAGCCTATCAACACCAGCAGAACTTTCGCTCTGTATCATATCAAAATCAATGTTGTTAGCTTTAAGACATTGCTCAACATGCTCCCAACGTTTGTGTGGATTGCTTAATAATCCGCCTTTTGGGCAATAAAGTATGCCCCATTTCTTTTCGTCTACCATACTTTCCCTTTTTATAATAATGGCTTTTGACATTAAATCATCACTCTTTTTAACAAAAAAAGTAATAGATAATAACAAATTAGCCTATTTTTTCTTTTTCTATAAGCGATTGAACGTAAGCAATTTTCTCGTCCAATGGCTTTCCTGCATCTATCCAATTTATATGAAAGCCACGACGTTCCATGCCACGAAACCACGTCATTTGGCGTTTGGAAAACTGATGAATGGCAATTTCTAAGTTGCGAAACATCTCTTCGTAAGTGAGTTTGCCAATGACATATTGGGTAACAAATTTATATTCCAACCCATAATAGATAAGGTCGTCGGCAGGAATGCCCGATTCGAGCAATGTTTTTATTTCATCGACCATGCCCTCTTCCAACCTAACTCGCAAGCGTTTTGTAATTTTCTGACGACGTTCTTCACGACTAATATCCACGCCAACAATGATAGAATCGATAGTTGGCATTGCACGGTCAGGAGTTGGGTGTTCCAATTCGTAGGTTTCAATTTCGATAGCACGAATTGCACGCTTTGTAGTGTCTACATCGGTGCGATTGTGCATAGCCGAATGATTCTTTTCTTTCAACTCTGCAAGAATGTTTGTCAATTCCTCGAGCGTTTTATCTTCCAAATTGGCACGCAACTGTGGGTTTTGTGGAACTGGCGACAAGGCGTATCCTTTTAAAACAGCCTCAACATAAAGTCCTGTTCCTCCACAAAGTATAACAGGTTTCTCTCGCTTTTTTATATCTTCGTATGCCTTTTGAAAGTCGTTTTGGTATTGAAAAAGATTGTATTTGGTACCAGGTTCGACAATATCTATCAAATGATAAGGCACTTTTTTGCCATTTATTTCATAGTCGGCAAGGTCTTTTCCTGTGCCAATATCCATTCTTCGGTAGACCTGTCGGCTATCTGCACTAATAACTTCTGCCCCTATTGAAGCAGCAAGCGCAGTGGCAAAATTAGTTTTTCCACTTGCCGTGGGACCTATTATCGTTATCATCTTCTCCATATTACCGCACAAATATAATAAAAAAAAGCCATTCGGCAATCACCGAATGGCTTTTTAATATTGTTTTCTTACAAATTTGCTGTTGGATTAGCCATTAACCTTAGCCATGTGCTTAATCAATTCAACAACCTTGTGTGAGTAACCAATTTCATTGTCGTACCAAGATACAACTTTTACGAAAGTATCTGTAAGTGCAATACCAGCCTTTGCATCAAAGATAGATGTGCGTGGGTCGCCAAGGAAGTCAGAAGAAACAACTGCGTCTTCTGTGTAACCAAGAATACCCTTCAATTCGCCTTCTGAAGCAGCCTTCATAGCAGCGCAAATTTCTTCATATTTAGCAGGCTTAGCCAAGTTTACAGTAAGGTCAACAACAGAAACGTCCAAAGTTGGAACACGCATTGACATACCTGTGAGCTTGCCGTTAAGTTCAGGAATTACCTTACCTACAGCCTTAGCAGCACCTGTTGAAGAAGGAATGATATTGCCTGCAGCAGCACGACCACCACGCCAATCCTTCATAGAAGGACCGTCAACAGTTTTTTGAGTAGCTGTTGTAGAGTGAACTGTTGTCATCAAACCATCAGTAATACCGAACTTGTCGTTCAAAACCTTAGCGATAGGAGCCAAACAGTTGGTTGTACAAGATGCGTTAGAAACGAATTGAGTTCCTTTAACGTATTTATCGTGGTTTACACCGCAAACGAACATTGGAGTATCGTCCTTAGAAGGAGCTGACATAACAACATATTTAGCACCTGCATCGATGTGAGCTTGAGATTTTTCCTTTGTAAGGAAAAGGCCAGTAGATTCTACTACATATTCAGCACCGATTTCATTCCACTTCAAGTCAGCAGGATTGCGCTCAGCAGTAACACGGATTACGTTACCATTAACGATAAGTTGTGATTTTTCAACATCAGCTTCGATAGTTCCGTTGAAGATACCGTGCATTGTATCATACTTCAACATGTAAGCAAGATAGTCAACTGGGCAGAGGTCATTGATACCTACAACAACTACATCTTTAGCGTTTGCCTCTTCAAGACTTGCGCGGAATACGAAACGACCGATACGGCCAAAGCCGTTAATACCAATTTTAATCATTTGTCTTTATTTAAAGTGAATACTATATTACAACTTCTTACAAAAGAAAAAAGTAATATTTTAATCTTTTCGTATGCAAAGATACAAAAAAAATATTATATTTGCAATCGAAAAGAGTATTAAACATTATTAAATAAAGGTGCATTTGAGGATAACATGATTTATATTAAGAAATTTAATCATTGCTTCTCTCTTACTACATCTATTAAAAAATTATTTTATGGGATTTCTAAAAGAATTTAAAGCTTTCGCCATGCGTGGCAATGTTATGGACATGGCTGTCGGTGTTATCATCGGTGGGGCATTTGGGAAGATTGTATCTTCATTAGTTGACGATATTTTTATGCCAATAATTGGTGTTCTTACTGGTGGAATAGACTTCAGCAAAGTGAGCATTATGGTAGGCGATGCGGAAGTAAAATATGGTATGTTTATTCAAAACATCATTGACTTCCTCATTATCGCTATTTGTATCTTCACGATGATTAAGGCTATGAATAGTCTTTCCAAGAAGAAAGAAGAAGAACCAGCAGCACCAGCTGAACCTTCTAACGAAGAGAAATTGCTCGGTGAAATTCGTGATTTGTTGAAAAATAAGTAATTTTTCCTCCTTTAAACGTAAGAGGTATATATACAAAAAGGCGCACTTCTTTCGGTGCGCCTTTCTGTTTTTATTGCTCTGTAAAATCATTATGGGGGCAAAATAAATGAAGTTTTGTTTCTTGAACCATAGGAAATTTTAAACAATCGCATATTACACTGAAAATCAACAACTTATACTTACACGTTTCAAATCTATTATTTTACCACAGAAAACAGCCTGTTTTGAGCGTTAAAACCTATTGTTTTGAAGGGTAAAATAGACACTTTTAAAATCATAGCTATTAGGCGTTGTTCTAAAATCCACAAACAAGTAGAAAAAATCAACATTTCTTAACCTTTTATTGTCGCATAGCTACATCGTAATCAATGCGGTTTAACACCTTGCGAGAACGTTGCTTATTGTATTGTGGTGTAAGCATACAGCGGTCAGCCTTATAGGCTTTTGTTTCGATTCCAGCCAAATAGAAGAGCAAATGAGGCAAATCGTCTGTCATAAATTTATTGGTTCGGGCTTGATGAATTTGCTTGAACAATTCGTGATGAGTAGCTTTATAAACAGGCGAACACCATATCCAAAAAGGTATTTCAAACTCTTCATGATATTTCTTCACGTCTATTTGCTCGACTTCGGTCAGTCTGCCTGCCATTCTTACGTCTTTACCATAACATTCTTCGCCATGGTCGGATAAATAAATCACAATTGCATTTTCATTTCTGAATTGTTCTACTATCTTGCTCAACACAAAGTCGTTATAAAGCGTAGCATTGTCATATTGAGCTATGGTTTCTTTTTCCTCATTGGTTAAATCTTTGCGTGGATAATCGCTGATTCCAAATTTTGCCATGGTGGGTTTACAACGCATAGAATACTGAAAATGCTGTCCTAAAAGATGAAAAATAACCAATTGTGGTTGCCTTTTCTTTCCAACAATAGCCTGATAATCGCTTAAAAGTTCGTCGTCATATTCATGAATATTGGCATTTCTATCGTCAAACATTTGCTCATTTAGTTGTGGGTGGTTCAAGAAAAATCCACCAGAAAGATTGTTTACCCAATCTGGAGTATAATTCACGCCATAGGGAAATTGGTTCGACAAGAAGCTAACACGATAGCCTGCTTTTTTGAATAATGTGGGAAAAAGTGCCACCTCGCTCCAATCGGTCTTGTCGCCAACAGATTGGAGGGAGAAAATTTGTTTGAAAACTCTGCTCGTTAAGTTCCATGGGGCAATGACATCGGTAAAAACAGCTAACGAATCTTTGCCTTTCATCATGGCTAATTGGTTGGGAGTGGTGGGTTTATTGTAGCCATAGAGTTGAGAATGGTGACGGTTGGCACTTTCACCTATTATTAAAACAATGGTAGGGGAAGTGAATTTGCACGAATCAACCGCAACCATAGTATTGGCTTTTATAACGCCTTCCACTTGCTTTCCTATTAAATAATTGGTGTAAAGTCCGTAAGCAACACGTTCAACGGGGTGGTAAATATGGGCAAAACCATTGACAACAGCTACTTCGAGTTCGGATAAATTCTTTGCAGAATACAATTGAATTTTATCGAAAAGACTGATTGTTGTTCCTATTAAAATGCTGATAAACAGTGAGAAAGAAATAAGATGATGTCGTAAAAAATGGTCTTTTATTTGGGTTTTCCTTATCGCCATGAACGCATGACAAAGGGCAAGTAAGAGAATTATGCCTACTGTGGAAAACAAAATTTCGGGTTTAATGTATTGTGAGCAGAACTCTGCCGACTCTCTGCCTGTAGTTTCTTGCGCCAATAGCAACATGGTTGGCGAAAGTGGCGTACCAAAGAGTGTTTTACACCCTGCATCGGCAATGGCTATTGCATAAATGCCACAACTTAAAACGAAGCGCAACACACGGCGCAAGGTAGATTTGAAAATGCTTAATATGGCACAAAGCCAATAAACATCAGCTAAAAGTTCGATATAACCCCAAAGATTTCGATGACTTATATGGGTTATTGCGCCCACCAAAAGCATAAAAACAAAAAATAATTTGTTCTTTTCTATGGGTTTTAGCAAATACGTTGCAAACGTTAAACTACGCATTCTTTGTTTTAATTGCATTGCTTTTTCATTTTTCTTTGATTCATTTTTGGCTAAGAGGGGTATTCTCTCATTCGCCTTCGTATGGCTGAATGGCTGAAAGTTTGTTCCTTCTTCTAATATTTAAGGTGGGTTTCTTGCGGTGGTAGTTTTTAGAATCCAACCTAAAACTATCTTTATCAAAAAAAGCCTCAACTCCTATTAGCAAAGTTAAGGCTTCTATTTTTATGATTTAACGAATAGCTTGTTTCTATTCCCACTCAACACGGCAAAGCAGCTTTTGGTTTGCTTATAATCATCATATTATCAGTAATTTATACCATATACTTGGCATTATAGCTACTTAGCTGGTGTCCGTTTCTGGTGTTCATTCTGTTTTCTTATAAACTAAGACCTGCAAGCACACGCCTCATCTTGCATCGTTGTGCTACCGTCTTTCGTGCTGCAAATATAGGGAAAATAGCCCGTACCAGCAAGGATTTATAATAATATATGGTGGTAAGTCCTTATTTTATAGGTGATTTATTCGTTTTTCTCGGATTTTTTTAGTAAACTTTGTAGGCAGAAACCAAAACAAGCAAGATGACATTAAGATACGAGGACATGAGCAAGAACGAGAGGTTTGCAGCTACTATGGGCAATCTCTTACGGATGGCTTTGGGCGTTGCCAAAGACAGAATAGTGAAAGTTGATAAACTTATAGGCAATTGTGTTTACTTTAAGGAGGGGCATGGGCTTGAAGAAGTGGATGAATATAACGCCTTTCTCTACTTCGTCAATCGTAAGGTGTTCAACAAGAAGTTTTGGGAGGAGGCTGAACTTTGCGATTGCTCAAACACAGACATTGAGAAGCAACGCCTCATTGCCTACTTTGGAGAGCATAGCCCCTTGGTAAACTTTGAGCATCCTTCGGCTTACGAATACATCTGCTACCAGCTCATAGATGACATATACACGCACGATACAACAGAGCGTATCAAGGTGCTTGAAATTTTCAAAACCTTTGCACTGTTGGTTTACAAAACCACAAAATAAAAGCCCCTTGTCTCCGTATGGGCAAAGGGCATTATAGGCAGAATTATTATTAGTTTAGAACTTATAGCCTAACTTTATACTTAGACTTCTATTCTTTGCACCAGGAGTTAAATCTAACACTTCGGAGTTTTCTTCTGTTCCCTCTTTCTCCAAATTAGAGCCTTTATATAAATCAATAAATCCAAAGTCATATCCAACAGAAATGGTGAACTTTTGTGCCAATTCTACACCAAATTGTAAACCGAGACCAACATCAAATCGTTTGAGTCCATCAAAAGTTTTTACAGTTCTTTCGTTATGCTTGATTTTTCCCTTGTTATAGAGTTCTTCATCAAGTTCTTTACCCTCAGAATTACCAAACAAACCAACTCCGATATATGGTCCTGCCTCTCCAAAGATAGCAAATTTTGGATTTACCGAATAGTGATACCCTATGTGGATAGGTATATCCAAATAATATGAAGAAACGGTCCATCTACCCAAATCACCTAAATCTAAGTCTGTTCCTTTTCTTTCCAAGAAAGCTCCAGAACTTAGATAAATTCCATCTGAAATAGTTGGCATTTCTAAAATGCCCTTTACTCCCACACCAAAGCCGAAACGAGACCCCATAGAACCAAGTTTGGAAGAATTAAATTCTACCAATCCTTCCCATTTAATGTTGCTCAACTTGGCAGTAGACTGTGCTTGAACTTGCAATGCAACAATCAAGCAAAGTACAACTAAATAAAATTTTTGCTTCATAATTAAATAAATTATCTGTTATTAAATCTACCTATTCATAGTATCTTCATTGTCTTGTTTATAAACTGCATTGACAGAGTATAAAACAACAATTCGTTTAGAACTTATATTTTGCCCCAAGCGTAACATTTGCTTTTAATTTTTCAAAGCCTATCCATATTGCGTTAGGAGCAATAAAGACACCGAAGTTATCTTTTATATTATAATTCACTCTTACACCTCCATTGAAGGCAAATGCTTGATGATTTGTCTCTTCATATTTGTTTTTAGTACCGCCGATACCAAGAATTAGCTCTGTATTGATTGGCAGCTTTCTTACTTTATCCTTTGTAAGATTTTTCACCCAGTTTATCATAAGCGACATCTGCTCAAGGTCTGTGTTTCTTAACTGCTGTCTGAATTGAATTTCAATTCCGCCATACTTGGAGAGGTATCTTCCGATGCTCACATCTACATAACTCACATCTACACCTACTCCTGCTGTTGCCTGCCATTTCTTGCTTTGGGCATTAAGGTTACTCACGGCCATAAGCAGTACTAAAAAGATTAAACTAATTTTCTTCATAAAATTTGTTGTTTGCTTTATAGTTTAACATTGATAATTCTAAAATCATTTTTGGTATCTATAATTACACCATTGGCATTTAACTTACGAGCATGCCGTACAGCCTTCTTCAAAAGGTTTCTTCCTATCAAGGTGCGTTCCGTTCTTACTAATGGAAACAACCAAGGATAATAAGAGCCAAATGCCACGACCTCAAAATCTTTGTCCAATTCTCGCTCGCTCATATAGATGGCGACTGCCATGCAAGTGTCTGCTTTTATAGTATCGCCATTGCAATACCTTTCTTTTAGCTCTTTTGTTTCAAAATAACCTGACCTTGGTGTAAGGGCAATACTTCCTACCTTTACTGCTCCTGCTCCTGCTTTCACTAATGTAACCATCGTGCTGCAAGATGACAGACCAAGGCATAAGAGCGAAAAAGCTATTACACGATGCTTCGGTATGCGGTGTAGATTATGATAGATGATTGCCAAAATACAAGTTGCCAAAGGGTGTTTTAGAAAGGATACTCAATACCCTTGGAAGATAAAAAATGCTGAAAGGCAGGATATATTTTCGTTTCTTTCAGTAGTCTCAATTCTTCTGTATTGAGTTCACTAACCTGCTCTACTTTGTCTAAAGCGGCATTTAGTCGTTCATAACTTTCATCATCAAGGTCTCCTTCGTAATCTTCCATATATTTACGAAACTCCCTTATTTGCTCATCTGACCATGAAAATTTGATGGTCTTCTTTTCTGATTGTTTCAGATTGTCTTCCATAGGGATAGGCTTTAATCTGTGATATGTAGTTTCGACCCTAAACTACAACAAAAAGAAATATTATCACAGCCATACAGAAAAAGTGGAGTCGAAAACCTACCAATCCTTCTCTGTGTGGGTCTGGACTCCCAATGGCAAAAAGGAGAGGGGGTACAACTCCACTGGATGTATTTCGTTGATACGAATACAAACAGAGAGTGTAATCCCGCTAACCTGCTTGCCAGTTGAAATTGTCCAGATTTCACAGAGCAGTGTTTAGTGAAGATACACTTTTATCAATATGTCTACCGCAAAACAGTATTGACAGCAATGCGATGGTGCAAATATACAGATTTTAACTAAGATGTACAAATAAACAAGCATATATTTGCCGTTTTCGATATAAATTTCTAATCTTTGCATAATAAATCGGTAAAAATGCTAAAAGAAGAAGGTATAAATGAGGTGCTTAAGAAAGTGAAAGAAACTGATGTAACGGCATTCCAGCGGTATCCTTTTCATAGAGGAAGCATCCGAGGCACACGAAACAAGCATGAAGAAACCTAAGAACAAAGGGAGGATTGACAAAAGACATCCACAGAACAACGCTAAGTTCATAAGTGAGTTTAAGAAAAACAAGACTTTGACCTTGCTACCTATTGAAACAAAATAAGGTGGAGCATTACGCCCCACCTTATTATATCATACAGCCATTGCAATAGCTTTTACCTTTCTCAATGTATTCACCGCTGTATTTGTGATTTGGCTCACATTGCGAAGAGACAAGCCTTTTTTGAGCAACTTCACTTCTGCCTTATACTGCTCGAGCATCTGCTCATCCGTTTTTCGATAGCCCTCTTTGCGCCCCACCTTACCTCCTTGCGTGCGAAAGTGATTGTAACCGCTTTCCATGCGTGAACGGATAAGTGAGCGTTCCATCGAGTTGAATTGAGCAAGGATGCCCAAGACGAGATTTGCGATGGGATTAACTTGACCATTGGGAAGAAGCGTCTCTAAACCATTTTGTAGAATGAAGAGGCTCACCTTCATCGTGTTGAACTGTTCGATGATACTCAAGAAATCAACTGCCCTTCTTGAAAGTCGGCTACACTCATATATAAGCACCTTGTCAATCTTGCTGCTTACAACAAAGTTAAGAAGCTCGGTCAGTGCATCACGCTCTGCAATCTTCTTCGCTCCGCTAATCTTCTCCGAGAACTCTTTGACCACAATATAGCCCATTTTCTCAGCATACTCTCTCAAGTCGGCTAATTGTCGTTCGTAGTCTTGGCTACTCGTTGAAACTCTTGCATAGATGCAAACCCTTGTCTTTGTACACATATAATCTTTTAAGTTAGAATGACACGCAAAAATCTTTGAAACCTACTTGCTTATAAGATTAAATTGCATCACATTTAATTTGATACAAAGATACAGGATTTCCAGTTATCCTGCAACTATATAATGTTATAAATCCCTGTTTTTCAATAAGATATACTACATTAAAGATATTGCTTTGCTTGTGGAAGATAGAAAATTGATGCATCAATCACACTAAACAGATAGCCTGTGCTGATACTCAATGACTTATCGCATTTTAGCCTTATTAGGCCGTACCCAACCTTGAGTTGAAGATGTCAAAATCATACTCTTGATTGCCATTTCCAAGCATAGCTCTTAAAAGCATATCAACCTTGAGGTGGAAAAGCAATGATGTTATAACTTCTGTTACAGCACGGGTTAGGTCGGTTCTGCTAATCTCCCAAATGGCTTGCACATTTTCAACATTAAATGTATTGCAGCCCACTCTCTCTTCTAAGCTCATTGCCAATCCATCAATAGCATCCCTTAATAAGTCGTTACCCTCAATAATTTCGGCAACCCCATCCGTTGTATCAAGCACACGGAAGAGTATATTCTGAAAGTGGTTTATACAACGCTCATCATCTATGGTATTATGTTCTTTTGCAGCTTTCTTCATTCCTTTCTTTATCACATCCTTATTAAAATGTCTTTTGATATTCTTCATAGTCTTCATCGTTCTCTATTTTATCTTTTTATTTTCAGTTCTTTCTATGGTTTGTTTAAGCATCGAAAGGTCGAGCAATGCATCTTTTAGTTCCTCAAAATTTACATCTGCCTTGCCCTTAATCTTTGTCATTTGCTCTTCAAGGCCTTGTCCATCCGTTTCTTGTTGATGGACTAAAATCGCATCGTATAGCTTTGCCTTTTGCCTCAACCTATCGTATCTTTTCTTTTGGCTCTCACTGATTTTCCTTTTAGCCTCATCGGTGTGAGGTTGAGAGCGTTTCTTATTTTCTTCTCCGTAAATTATCATCGTTACTTTTCTTTTTTACTTACTATATATAAATATCAAGTAAGTTATAAAAAGTAAGTTCAAACTTGCTTTTAGGATATTTTTTTTATATCTTTGCTCAAATGAGATTTGGTCGTGAGACCGAAAACATAATATTTTAACATGATAAGAAAGGTAGAAGAAGGAGGTATAAAATATGTATAGTACCTCAACGAAGGTTTACTCGTACCAACAAAAACGAGAGAGTAAAATAAACTTCCAAGCGATGAAGTTTGAGAGTAGAGACACTGACCTAAAGGCTTTCGTAGAGTATGTAAAGAACGGTCATGCCATCACACATATTTTCAAAGACAACAGACGAATTAAGGATAACTATATGTGTACCTCGTTTATTTGTCTTGACATAGATGGATGTCCGATTGATATGCCTATGATGATTGAGAGGATTGCCAAGAAGCCTACGATGGCTTACTACACGGCAAGCAATGGGTATAAGGGAGAAGGTTTCAGATACCGTTTTATCTATCTCTTTGATGAACTTATAGACAAGTGCCATTATCAACCTTTGGTTTGTTCCATCAACCATTACTTGAAAGACTGTGTTCCTGAATTTGAAAACGATGACAACTGTTCGGAAAACATCAATCAGCTTTACTTTGGATGCGATTGCTCTGAAACAAATTTGATAGTCAATGCAGATAGCATCTATCACCTAAGCGAATTTCCACATGAGCCTAAGAACAATGAGAAAATGGAGGGCAGAAAGGAAAAGAAAGCTAAAGCAAAGATGCCTCAAACAGATTTTTTCAATGACCTATGCAAATTCTCTCCTTGGGATTTTCTCAACAAGTATCGTTCGGTATTCCAAGTGCAAGACCATTCTAACCCTATAGCATACAGATATGGTGCTTTTATTTTTGATGGGAAAAAGTATGAAGAGGTTTGCCGTCCCCTAATCAAAGATAGGCTAATCGCAAGCAAGGATAATCTAAAAGTTGTTACCATCAAGGATGGACAACACCGAAGAAAGAAGCTCTGTGCTGATGCCATCCAATATAGGCGCATTAACCCAAAGATAACTCTTGAAAATTTAGTCTATGATTTGATGTATGAAATCTATGTCATTGGAAAATACGATAATACCGACAATGTACTGAATACTTTTGAAGTCTATAAGATAGCTGACTATGCATCATCGTTATCCATTGAAGAAATAATGCAAAGTGAATATAAAGGAAACAAGCACTTATTTCGTCTTGATAATGACTATTGTAAGAAGCATCATCTTGAACCTAAATCTTATTGCAAAACAGTTGCTAAACTTTTGAGGATGGAAAAGATTTTACCTTTATACAATTCTACTCTAACTATTATAGAGAATGTTGAGAACCTAAGAAATGATGGTATCAAGATTTCAGAGAAAACCTTATCAAGGTATTTGAAAGATGGAGATGTAAGTATGGTTTGGGAGCATATTCAAAATGGTTTTTCGGGAAAGGACAATAAAGCATATAATAATAACCCTCCAACAATTATGTTTCAAAGTCCAATTCCAGAAAAAAGGAGATATACTGATGATGAGATTGGAGAGTTATACGATGTCTCAAAATCGTTGAAGGATAACTTACAAAATCTTAAGCAGAATGGAATACACATTGGGAAAGATAGGCTATACAGCTTTTGTAAAAGGCATCATATAGAAACCAATCCTAACAAAAATACCTTGACAAATTAACAATTATTTAGATTTGGTGTTTGCTTTTAGATTTTATTTCTTATACCTTTGCTTTGGTAGTATCATTCAGATATAAGCCTACCTTGATTTCAACGCTTATACTTGAATGAGGAATATTCCAAGAGATGGTCATTCTTGAAACCATCAAAAAATATATTCAGGAATATTCGCTAAACAGATGAGTATGATTAAATGCTTTTGAAAGTTAGGGGGACGGCCTCGTTCTCTACATGGGAGGGCCGTCCCTATACTTTTTTAAGTTGAGGTTAAGAAGAATATACCTCTATTAAAATATTCTTCAAATAAAATATTTTGACACATGATAAGCACAAACATTTCTATTGAGGATGAATTTTCGTTTAATGTGTACTTCAACTTGAACAAGAAGTACAAGAATAACAAGTATGAGATTGTACTCAAATCAAAGATAAAAGGGGAAAAAGTATCAATTCCAATAGGAGCTAAGATTGAAAAAGACTTTTGGATTAAGCGAGATGCTACACATCCTTATGAGAAGGCTAAGGTGGATAGTTCAAGTGGAGCAGTGAAGCAGAAAGAATGTAAGGCTATCAATAAGAAAATTGAGAAGCTATTGAGCTATTGCCACGATTATGCAGATGCAGTGAATATTGCGCCAACTGAAAATGAAATCATAGAGTATAATGCATCCACTTTCAAAGAGTTTATTCAAAAAAAGCTAACCCAAGTTTAACACCTATCATCGTAGAATCTTGCTATTATTATACTTTTTCAGTTTTGGCTATGGACTCTGTGTCCTACAAATTTTTATTTTTCTGAATGGTGCATATTTCAGTTTTAATTTATCGTATATAGCAGTTGCCTGCTTTGAGGGATTGCTGCATTGTCGCATCTGTACGATGTCTCCTAACGGGTTCCTACCTTCCGTGGTTACAAGTTTCTGGGTGCTCATCCTCCGCACGATTTCGGTCCAATAGCAGGATTCGCCTTCTCGCTTCAACTGGCAGCGGATGGTATTTACCACCCAGTAGGCAAGCAGACCGAAGAAAAGATGCGCATCGCTCCGGTCATCGGTCTGATGGTATATAGGACGGAGGTTCAGGTCGGTCTTCAACTGCCTGTTGGTACATTCGATTTCCCGTATGAGGTTGTAATAGTCCCATGTGGTACGCTCGTCGAGTGTTTCTACATTGGTCCGTAGGAAGTATACGCCGTGTCCGGACTCGATGGCTGAGAGGTCTTTGAGCTTCCAGTCTACACGTAGCATTTCCTTTGGTTTTTCTTCGTTTCTAATGTAGTCTATCGCATAGTATCTTGCGATAGAAGGATATTTCTGTATGGCTCGTCCCGTACGCTCTACAACCTTCTCGTAGAGTTTCGTTCCACCTTTCTTTGCAATACCATCATTTATCTTCTTCAGCTCTGTCTCAAACCTTTCACGCCAAAGTTTGTTCATTGACGATTCGGTCATAGCCTTAGATGGAGAGGTTATCTCAAGATAGTAGTCCTCACCTTCGGTGTGTACCTTGTTGAGCGTTATCGTTTGCTTTCGGGCGTCTTTTACCATCACGCTCTTATGGTCCTCACTGAGCGTGTAATCTTTCAGCTTGGTGCGGGATACGCAGAGATAGTTGTAACCCTTTGCCTTAATAAGATTTAGATTCTCTCCGGTTGCAATACCTGCATCCATCACAATAAGCGATTTTTCTTTTTGTACAGGATTCCTGTCTGCCAGCGTATCTATCATATCAGGCAGTGATTTAGGGTCAGCCGTATTGCCTTCCAGGATAGAAGAATAGCGTATGAAGCCCTCCTTATTGATACACAGGGCCAGGACGAGAAGTTTACAATCTGATCGCTTCTCTTTTGACCTACCAAACTGTGCCTTCTTGCTTTCACGCTTACTACCCTCAAAGTAGAAGTTTGTCAAGTCAAAGAGCATCAGCTTGTTATCTATATTAAAAAGGTTATCTGTTACATTGCACAAGTGACATTCTATCTTCTCTTTGAGTTCATAGAGTTTGTCTGTTACCTTGTACAGGGCATTGATACCCGGAGTCCAGTCTTGCGAACCAGTGTAAAGTTCGGCGGCAGCCGAATTATCCCTGAGATAATAATACGAGGAACGTTCAGACACGGCATACACAGTCCGGATGATGAGCGCAGAGAGTGCGGTGTGGATAGAATGGTTGCTCCATCCTTGGTCACGCAGGAACTCTTCCAGTCCCAGCTTATCAATAGTCTGCTTACAGAGCCATTCTGCACCAACATTCCTTGCGTCAGTATGTTCTGCCGTAGCAAGATCGATATAACGTTCAGACTCCTTTCTTGCCTTCTGTTCCTTCTTATCGAATCTATCAATTCCACCTTCCTCTTTCATCCGCTGCCACCACTCATCCGCCTTAGCCTGTTCCAGTTCAGTAAGCCCCTCCAAATGCTTGCCAAATAAAGAATTAGTTCCTCTGTTCTTAAAACGCTCTGTAAGTGCAAAAGCAATCCTTCTCACCTGCAAGGCTGTGAGAGAAGGGTCAAAACCAATATTGAGCAAGATGAGCGAATGTACGTGTCCAGCCACGTCACGATATGACTCTTTTAGTCTATAATAAAGAGCCTTTTCACCAGTTGCCGGATTAAAACGTGTCTGTACATTTGCGTGCATAGGTGCAAAGTAACAAAAAAAAATTGATATGCTGGTGTCCTACAAATCAGATTTACTCCGTATTCAGAAAACGCTACGGCTGATTATTAAGTACTTAGCAAACCTGAAACCCTCAAAACACACTGAAAATTTATGAAAAATAATTATGCCCGTTAAACTTGGGCTAAAAGGAGATAAGGTAGCAGACAATCCCGATGCTTTTATAACAGACTACATCTACAAGAAAGAGGATGGCAAACTTCTCTCCATTGGTACGATAAGAAATCATAGAATTTGCTTAGAGCGACTAAAGCAATTTTGTAAGGATAAAGGATATAACCTGTCTTGGAGACTATTCAATGAAGAATTTGAGGATGAGTTTAGATGTTGGGCAAATGCTAAAAAATCATCGTACAGCCTCAGCACCGTTGATTGTACCCTCAGCACATTCAAAGTATGGCTTAGGAAAGCAGAAGAGAAGGGTAAACTCGTCTCACTGTCATACCATCATTGGCACACCAAGCATAATGTAAAAAATGAAAAGACATCCATCGTATTAAGCGAAGAAGAGATTGAGCGCATTTATCAGCTTGACTTCAATTCAGATACCATCAAAGGAAAGGTGGCTCACAACTTAAACCTCCAAAGGATGGATGAATGTAGAGACCTTTTTATTATAGCTTGCCATACAGCCTTAAGATTTTCTGATTGGGATGAAAATCTCAGAAATGCAGAGATTATAACAGAGAAATGCATCAAGGTATATAATAGCAAAACGAAGAAATATGTAAAATGCCCTATGAATGACACCGTTAGAAAATTAGTAAATAAATATGGCAACTTTGCTTCATTGCCCAAAGCACCATGTAAGAGTACAGCGTTGACTTATATAAGGTTAGCTGCAAAGTTAGCAAATATCGCTGATGATGTTACTTACCATACGGATACAGGCGAAACTAAACAAGATAAAAAGTACAACCTAATAGGTACGCATACAGCAAGAAGAAGTTTCGTAACCAACCTAAAAAAGAAAGGCATTGCATCGGAAGACATTGCAGTGGCAACAGGGCATACCACCTTGTCTATCTTAGAAGGTTATGACAAGCAAACAGACATCGAGAGAATTTCACGCCTAATAGCATAAAGGCAAAAGCCTCACTGTAACCCACAGTGGGGCTTTTGCCTTGTTATACCTATCTGAACGCACGAGCCACGATGTCAGCGTGCTGCTTCTTATCTACTTTGATGTACTTCAAGAAATTCTCTTCCGAGGTATGTCCCGAAATCGCCATCACAGAGATGGTGGGTACACCTTTGAGGTACATATTAGTGCAGAAGGAGCGTCTTGCCGTATGGTTGCAGATGAACTCGTATTTAGCTCCACGGCTTATAACGCTCTTTCCCCCTCTCACCCTGCACAGCGAAGTCGCTTCGTCTATATGGGCTATTCGCCCACATTCCCTAATGTGCTTCAAACAAGCTGTTTTATCTCCACTTCGAGGAAGATTGCCATCGTACTTTTTGATGATGGCTTTCACCATCGGATGCAAAGGGATAATCACTTCTTTGTTGGTCTTGTGCGTGTGTACGGTCATGTAATCATCCGTAAACTCAGCCACAGCCATGATATTATGCCAATCGTGAAAGCGTAAGCCCGTCCAACAAGCGAGTACAAAGAGGTCTCTTGATTGTTCGTACTTTCCACCTTTTGATATTTGATAGCCCAACTCCTTTTGAACTTCATCACTCTTAAAGTCTATATCGTAAAGCCTCTGTATCTCTTCTTCCGTCAAATAGATGTTCTCCACATTATAGACCTTTGTAGGGTACTTATGGAAAGCTCTGTCCATTACCAAATTGTCGGTCTCTGCCTCTGTGAGCCATACTTTCATCACGGAGTATTGGCAAGCTATAGTATTGGCTGAATAACTTTGAGAGCAAAGCCATTCGGTGAATTTCGTTTCAAACTTACGGTCAAAGAGTTTCCAAGTGAGCTTGATGCGTTTCTCCTTGCAGAATTGTTGCAATCGCCTCAAGGAATTTCTATGGTTGTAAATCGTTCCTTTTGATAGTTGCCTTTTGGTATCTTTGTTGAGCATCGAACATTTGGCTTGTATGTAATTGCCGATATAATCCTCAACATCTAATTGTCTCTTCTCGTCTTTGCCATCAATCTTGGCATAAATGAATGTCTTAAAGTTTTCGGCAGAATGTTCCAATGCCTCATCGTGCAAAGTGTTCTTCGTAACCGCATCCGCATAGTCTTGACAAAAGCCCAGTATCTCCTTGAGCCTCTTATTGATTGCTTTGCACTCTTTCAGATTGACTTGTCCGAGCGATGCATCTTCCAATGCCATACCACCATTGCCCCTACTGCTATTTTTAAGCCACAGACGAGGCTCTATAAGCAGATGGGTGTAAACCCTTACTCGTGTGCCGTAAATGGTAGTGCCGAGCCATATTTGACTTTTCGACACACCCAAACGGGATAAGTCCTTGAGCGTGTAGCTCACATTCATTGCCAACTTGTCTTTAATCTCTATCTTCATACTTTTGCTTCTGATGCGTTCCTTAAATGCCCAGCGATTACTGGTGTCAAGAAGTGGTGTCTAAGTCCAATAGAAACAGAGATGATAGCAGGTTGGTGTTCAAAATAGGTGTCCAATCAGTAAGCGAGCTTAACTAACTGATTATAAGCAAAAAGCCTCAACTCTTATTACGAAGTTGAGGCTTTCTTATGGCTTGTAAATGCCGTATTTAGGCACTTTCTACTATTCCCACTCGATTGTTGCAGGTGGTTTTGAAGAAATGTCGTAGCAAACTCGGTTTACTCCTTTTACTTTATTGATAATTTCGTTTGAAACCTTTGCCATAAAGTCGTAAGGAAGTTGCGCCCAATCGGCTGACATTGCATCGGTACTGGTTACAGCACGCAATGCTACTGGGTGTTCATAGGTGCGTTCATCGCCCATAACGCCCACACTGCGGATTGTAGACAAGAGAATGGTGCCTGCTTGCCATACTTTATCGTACAATGCTTCGCCATCTTCGCAAACATAGTTTTGCATATTTTCAATGTAAATATCGTCAGCATCTTGGAGAATACGTACTTTCTCACGAGTAATATCACCCAAAATACGCACAGCTAAACCTGGTCCTGGGAATGGGTGGCGCTTGATTAAACGTTCAGGCATACCCAATTCGTAACCCACACGGCGCACTTCGTCTTTAAACAACCATTGCAATGGTTCGCAAAGTTTCAAGTTCATCTCTTTAGGCAGACCACCTACGTTGTGGTGGCTCTTTATAACCATACCCGTAATGCTCAAACTTTCAATGCGGTCGGGATAGATTGTGCCTTGTGCTAACCATTTTGCATCGGTTATTTTCTTAGCTTCGGCATTAAAAACTTCAACAAAGTCGCGACCAATAATTTTGCGTTTTTGCTCTGGTTCGGTAACTCCAGCAAGGTCGGCAAAGAACTTTTCTGACGCATCAACACCGATTACATTCAATCCCAAACCCTCGTAAGCCTCCATTACCTTTGCAAACTCGTTCTTACGGAGCATACCATGGTCTACAAAAATACAGGTAAGATTCTTTCCAATGGCACGATTTAACAAGGTAGCACATACGGAAGAATCGACACCACCAGAAAGTCCGAGTATCACACGGTCGTTTCCTAACTGCTCTTTCAGTTCCTTTACGGTTGTTTCAACGTATGAAGCAGGACTCCATTCTTGCTTGCTACCGCAAATATCTACCACAAAATTCTTTAAAAGAGTTGTACCTTGTAAGCTGTGGAACACCTCTGGGTGGAACTGAACTGCCCACAAAGGCTGTGTTGTAGAAGCGTAAGCAGCAAACTTTACATCGCTTGTTGAAGCAATGGTTTTGCAATCTGAAGGAATTGAAGTAATGGTATCGCCATGACTCATCCACACTTGTGAGTGCGCATCGAAGCCACGGAACAATGGATTTTCGGTATCAACGGTTGCTAAATTGGCACGTCCGTACTCGCGTGTACCCGTTTGTTCCACCTTACCGCCATTCTTATGCGAAATATATTGCGCACCATAGCAAATGCCAAGTACTGGTATTTTGCCCACAAATTGGCTTAAATCCACTTGGAAAGCCTTTGGGTCATGAACCGAATAAGGCGAACCAGAAAGAATAACACCAATCACTGACGGGTCGTCCTTTGGGAATTTATTGTATGGAAGTATCTCACAGAACGTATCTAATTCGCGCAAACGGCGACCAATTAGTTGCGTTGTCTGTGAACCAAAATCCAAAATAATGATTTTTTGCATATTCTGTATATTGTTATTTTCTATTCTTTTGTCTTTATTGCTGCTTAATAACCCAATTTTTGAGCAAATTTATCAGCTTCTGCGAGGGTATCTAACTTGCCAACGTCCATGAGTTGAAGGTCGGTTTTCACCTTTCCTATAAAACGTAAGTCCTTTGCGTATTTCAAATAGAAGTCCATGATAGGGAACTTTTCGGGGCATTCGTTCATGGTTTCAAACACTTTCCCGCCCACAACGTGTATTCCCGAAAAAGCAAAAAGCATGTAACCATGTTGTTCGTTGGTAGCATTGTCGCCATAAGGTTGCGTAAAAGTCAAGTTTTTTAAGGCTTCATAAGGCGATTTTACCTCACCTGTATCAACATTTGTCCACCCTACTAAACGCATATCCTTATCAAAAACAAGATAACGTTTTGTTTTTCGTGGACTGACTAATAGCACAGCATCAGCTTTTTTCTCTACTCCTGCTTCACAAGCATAAGTGTACAACCCCTGCAAATCTACATTACTCAAAATATCTACGTTGTGAATCAATACAGGTTCGTTGGCATTAAAAAGCGACACTGCCTTTTTTATTCCACCCCCCGTATCTAAAAGCATTGCCGATTCATCAGAAATACGAATGTCTGCACCGAAATCGTTTTCGTGTAAGTATTCAATTATTTGGTTAGCAAAGTGATGTACATTTACAACCACACGTTGGCTACCCGCCGCAACTAATTGCTTGACAACGTGTTCAATAAGCGGTTTGCCCCCAACCCTAACCAATGCTTTCGGTATTCTATCGGTCAGAGGCTTCAGACGTGTGCCAAGTCCAGCAGCAAATATCATTGATTGCATTATCGACTTATTTTAATGCGTGCAAATTTACTAATTATTTTTTAGACAGCAAAGAAATGATACACTATAAAAATGTAACATCAAGAAACCTTATAAATTCTATTTCTTTGCTTCCAACACTTGTTCTATGCCCTGTTCTCGGTGCGTTATATGCACCTCGATGCCGTATTTTTGGTTTAAATGCTCTGCCAAATGTTGTGCGCTATAAACGGAACGATGCTGCCCACCTGTACAACCGAAAGAGAACATGAGGTCGGTAAAACCACGTTGCATGTAGCGTTCCACATGGTGTTCGGCAAGTTGGTAAACAGGGCGAAGGAAATCTACGATTTCGCCGTCGTCTTCTAAGAAGCGTATAACGGCTTCGTTAAGTCCTGTTATTTTCTTGTAAGGCTCGTAACGTCCCGGGTTGTGGGTGCTGCGACAATCGAAAACATAGCCGCCACCATTGCCCGATGTGTCTTCGGGTATGCCTTTTTTGAATGAAAAACTAAACACACGAACCACCAACGGACCTTTTCCGTCATATTTAGAGAAGGTTGCTGGTCCGTCTAAAGGGTTGGCTTTGTACACGTCATTCTCTACTACCTTGTATCCGTCTGTTCTGTTTTTGGCAGCTTCCTCTATGTGTGCGAATTGTGGAAGTTCGGTCAATCGGCGCAACATATCTAACATATACGGATATGGGAATACTTCTTCGCCCAAATCCAATACATCACGGAGGTTTTGAATGGCTGGGGGAATAGATTCTATGAAGTGTTTTTTGCGTTCAAAATAGCCTCTAAAACCGTATGCGCCCAATACTTGCAACAAACGGAAAAGAACAAATAGCGACAGACGATTTACAAAATGGCGTTTCGAAGGTACTTCCGTGAAATTCATTAAGCTATTGTAGTATTCAAAAACCAATTCACGGCGCAGTTTAAAAGAATACTTTGCACTTGCTTGCCATAGGAACGAGGCGAGATCATAGTAGTAAGGACCTTTTCGACCGCCTTGAAAATCAATAAATTGTGGGTTTCCGTCCGCATCAAGCATTATGTTTCGTGCTTGAAAATCACGATATAGGAAAGCCTCCATTTTCTCTGATGTGAGGTCTTTGGCAAACATTCTGAAATTAGCCTCCAACTTTAATTCATGAAAATCGAGTTCGGTTGCCTTTAAAAAGCAGTATTTGAAGTAGTTTAAATCAAAGAGAACGCTCTCCTGGTTAAATTCAGGTTGCGGATAGCAATAACTATAATCCAAACCTCGTGCGCCACGAATTTGTAAATTTGGCAATTCTTTTATGGCTTTGCGCAATAATTCTTGTTCGTAAAGGTTGTATCTTCCACCAGCTTGACGACCTCCACGAATGGCATCAAAAAGCGATGTAGTACCTAAATCGGTTTGCAAATAACGTGTCTCATCGTCGGTAACAGCAAGTATTTTAGGCACAGGCAATTGGCGTTGGGTAAAGTGTTGGCATAGATAAACAAAGGCATGGTTCTCGTCCCTACTTGTTCCTACAACTCCAATAACGGTTTTTCCGTCTTCATCGGTCATTCTGTAATAGCTGCGATTGCTCCCCGCTCCTTCCATTTTTTCAACATTTGCAGGTGCTTTTCCCGACCATTTGTTATATAAGTCTATGAGTTTTTCCATGCTTTATTTCTGCTTTTCTGCCTTATTTTGTTTCCTTTTTGTTGTTCTTTTCCTCTTCTTCAAGACTCTTTAAAATATCTTGCGCTTGCTTTTCGCCTTTCTTTTTCATTTCGTATTCACGCAAAAAGCCGTCAATAAAGAGTAAGATAAGCATAATTCCTGCCGCAAGCCACACGTTATGCGTAACGTAATAGAGTCCTCCAATGATAATAAAGAACGCTAAAAATAGTTTCCAATTGATTTTTATCTTCATGCTACAAAGTTAGAAAAAAGATTGCAAACAAATATACCCGATGGGTAAGATTTTCTAAAATAGGCTATTTTGAAGCGCAAAACAATAGGTTTTGGAGGAGAAAATAGGTTGTTTTGACTTTTATGGCATAACTGGAGTTTTACAAGTTACGATGCACAGGATTTAATTAACATTTTTCATTAAAACGGAATTATTGAACCTTTTTTATAAAAATTCCGCTAATTTATACAGAATAGCTTAAAATGAGCATTTTATGAGTCTCTCGCCTCAATAGAGGTAATGGTTTGGCAATAGTTCTAATTTCTGCATTATGCATAAGTTTGCTTGTCAAACAACTCTTTATTTCTCGCTGCAAAGATACAATTAAATTTTGATTTTCCTCTGACTGATATGCTAAATAATAATAAAAGTGTAATAAAAATAATCTGATTTCAAAAATATTCCATTATCTTTGCGCTGAACGCAATAATAAAGATAAACGATGAAAGATATAAATCGCATAAAAGTCGTGTTGGTAGAGAAGAAGCGGACAAGCAAATGGTTGTCCGAGCAATTAGGAAAAGATCCTGCAACAATCTCAAAATGGTGCACCAATACCTCACAACCAGATTTAGTAACATTGACCAAGGTAGCTGCTCTACTGGATGTTGATGTTCGTCAGCTTATCAATAAAACAAAAGGTATAAATACTGATGATTGAAAAATCATTAGTTCAAAAAAGGATTAATAATGAATACAAAAGCAAAACCATTCATCAAATGGGTTGGTGGAAAAGGACAGCTCATAGAACAACTGGAAGCAAAACTCCCAGCTGACTTTGATAATTGGGATAGTGCGACATACATAGAGCCATTCGTTGGCGGTGGTGCTATGTTGTTCTACATGCTGCAACAGCATCCAAATATCAAACGTGCCGTAATCAATGACATCAACAGTGACTTGATTACGTGTTACCGAACTGTTCGGGACAATGTGGAAGAGTTGATTCCTGCATTGCAGGATATTCAAGCCCAATATTACGCTTTGCAAAATATGGACGCAAAACGTGAGATGTTTATGGCTGTACGCCAACGCTACAATGAGAAAAATCTTGACACAATAGAAAATACAGCAAAGTTTTTCTTCCTAAATCGTACTTGCTTCAATGGGTTGTATCGTGTTAACAAGAAAGGTTTGTTCAATGTTCCTTGCGGAAAGTATATGCAGCCACAGATTTGTGATGAAGAAACACTTAGGGCTGATAGTGAATTATTGAAGCGAGTGGAAATCTTGGAAGGTGATTTTGAAAATACCTTACTTTGTGCTAATGGCAAAACATTATTCTATTTTGATCCTCCTTACCGTCCGCTTAGTGACACTTCAAGTTTTAATGACTATACTAAAGAAGCGTTCAATGATGATTCACAAGTTAGACTGAAAGAGTTCTGTGACAAAGTGGTAGCTGAGGGACATAGCTTTATGTTGAGCAATTCTGACTGCAAAGGAAAAAATGAAGCAGATAATTTCTTCGATGTGCTATATGCTGATTACTATATTGATAGAGTTATGGCTTCTCGTAATGTGAATGCAAACGGAGCGAAACGAGGAAAGATTTCCGAACTGTTAGTCCATAGTTATCGCAACACGAAAGATTGGCAATTGAACGACATTAACAACCACAAGTCACAACGTGTGGCTATAAAACAAAAGGCTTATGCTTAAAGATTTCGATAAGTTCATGTCTCAACTAAAAGAGACAAACCAAACGTTGGACTTCTTCTGTGACTTTGAAAAAATCTCACAGAACGTGGAGGATATAAAGTTAAGCCTGTGTATGCTCAATAGTCTCATTGGGGCATCCGACTTACGTAAAAGTGTCGAAACAATATGGAACAGGGACGAGAAAGCCTTTTCCGTTATGGACATATTGGTAGCAGTTCGTACTCGTGACAAGAAAAAGATACTTGATTCTGTAGGAAACTGCGTTCCTTTGGAAAGCATGTTCACTTCTGTTGATTCTGTTATGACATTCTTGGCAGAAACAGGACTTGGTGATGTTCTTCAAAATCAGAATGTCAAGAATCTTGTGGATTATGTCTTTGGCATTGAAACAGGATTGGACACGAATGCAAGAAAGAATAGAAGCGGACACGTTATGGAAAATACGGTAGCCAATATTCTTGCTAATGCTGGCGTTCCTTTCAGACAAGAAGTGTATTCGAGAGAATGGACTGCAATTACCGAAGTGTTGGGAGACGACGAAAAGCGTTTTGACTTCGTTATTGAGACCTCATCAAAAGTATATCTGATTGAAGTCAACTTTTATAGTGGTGGTGGTTCAAAACTGAATGAGGTTGCGCGCTCGTACTCAGATATTGCACCGAAGATAAACTCCGTTGAGGGTTTTGAGTTCGTTTGGATTACAGATGGCATAGGCTGGAAGTCTGCAAAAAATAAATTGCAAGAGGCATACGGAATTATTCCAAGTGTGTACAATCTCTCATCTGTTCAAGATTTTATAAATAACATAAGATAGCTATGATACAAAAGGAAAAATTCTCAGTATTCTTTGATAATATAACAGAAATAAAAATAGGTCTTGATTATTATACAGACTTCAAAAAAGTCATAAACAATGTCAATACCATATCCTTGCGACTTACCCAATTGAACTATTTGGTAGGGCAAAAAGATATGCGTAAGGCTGTAGAAGAAGTTTGGGAAGAGAACCCTAAAGCTTTCTCTGTTATGGGAATACTTGTTGCAGTCAGAAAAAAACAAAATAAAAAAGCATGGGGACGTGACGGAAGTGAGCGTCTCGTATATAACTATTTTGATAGTGTTGACCATATCATGGAGTTTATTGAAGACTCTGGATTGCTTACAGTTCTACAAGACAAACACATTAAAAATCTTGTTGACTATGTTTTTGGTGTAGAAACAGGTCTTGATACTCATGGACGGAAAAATCGTATCGGAGAAATCATGGCCTCCAAAATCGCCCAGCAATTTGATGAGGCAAATATATCTTATGAGCGTGAAGTTCAATCAAAGAAATTTCCTGCTATAAAATCAGTATTAGGAAAGGATTCTAAAAGATTTGATTTTGTTATTTCATGCCCAAGCAAAAAATATTTGGTCGAAGTAAACTATTATGGAACGCAAGGTTCAAAAGTTACGGAAATTCCACGCTCGTACATGGATGTTGCCAAGAAAATAAATTCTGTCGAAGGGTTTGAGTTCGTTTGGATTACAGATGGAATTGGATGGAAAAAAGCTAAAGAACAACTGAACGAGGCTTATGATGAAATTCCGAATGTGTATAATCTAAACACGTTGCAAGATTTTATAAATAAGATTCTTCAAGACACCAAGAACTAAGATTATATGGAATTTTCAAATGGTACAATCATACTATAAATCATCCAACAACGACTTCATCCTTGCCCATGGAGATTGTTTCAAACTTCTCAAAGAGTTTGACTTTAAATTCGACATGATTTTTGCCGACCCTCCTTACTTTCTCTCTAACGGTGGAATATCGTTGCAGAACGGTAAGGTCGTGTGCGTTGATAAAGGGGATTGGGACAAAGGTAAATCGCAAGTGGACATGATGTCGTTCAATATGGAATGGTTGCGTTTGTGCCGTGACAAGTTGAAAGACAACGGTACGATATGGATAAGTGGCACTTATCACAATATCTTTTCTGTGGCAAATTGTCTTACAGAGCTTGGCTACAAGATTCTGAATGTAATCATATGGGAGAAGACAAACCCACCTGTCAACATCTCATGTAGGTATTTCAAATATTCTACCGAATTCGTCATTTGGGCAAGGAAGATGCAGAAAGTACCTCACAAGTTCAACTACGAGTTAATGAAAGAACTGAATGACGGAAAGCAAATGACTGATGTATGGCGAATGCCAGCAATCGGTCGTTGGGAAAAGACTTGTGGCAAACATCCAACACAAAAACCTTTGCGTTTGCTCGTCCGAACGATTCTTGCATCAACCAACCAAGGTGATTGGATTCTTGACCCATTTAGTGGAAGTTCAACGACTGGAATTGCTGCTAATCTTTGTGGACGAAGATTTGCGGGGCTTGAACAGGAAGAGGAGTTTTGTAAGCTGAGCAAGGCAAGGCGTGAGGAAATGGATAATCTTGCAAGTTTTGACAACTTGATAAGTCATATTGAAGATTTGAAAAAATTGCAAGACTACTCAATGGTGAATGAATCTATAAGTGGATATATACAAACTCCATTTTAAATAAAGAATAAGGATAAAATAATAAGAAAAGGTATGGCAACAAACTTAGAAGATTACAAGATACATTTACACTATCTTCTCAGCAAAGAAGGTATACATGTCATGGATGCAAAAGTTCATAATGAATGTGAACGACATTTCTTGCGTGCATTGGATGCTATAAAGCAATACACAGGTGACTTTCAGATTGAAGTTTCTGTACCCAATGAAGGAGGCTACATTGATGAATTTCTTATAAAGATAGCAGATTCTTCTTTAGTAGATTTAATAAGAGATTTTGTAGTAGCTTTCATTACTTATTATTTTACGAAGAAAACAAATGTCAGAGATGATATTCTTAAAGGTTTAGACATTGTAGAAAAGATCAAAAATGGTAATTTCTGTAAAGAAGAAGCATTGGCATTAGTCGCACATGATAAAAAACTTAAGAAAATAATAAGTGACTATTATAAGGCAGCAGAGCATGACCAACAAATACAAAGGATAGAAGTGTCATCAGAGCAACCAGAAACCCAACCAATCTGTTCAAATATATGTAGAGGAGATTTCCATACGCATATCATAGATACAGAAAGTTCAGAGGACACTCAAACGATAGAAGGAACGACGATAGCCATACTTTCACCTGTTTTACAAAAAGGACATAGTAAAACTTGGAATGGTATCTATTCTGGGAAAACAATTCCATTTAAAATTGAGGATAAAGATTTTCTGAAACAGGTTTACGCAAATGAAATAAAATTCGGTTCTGCCACGACTATAAAATGTACGTTGCAAATTAAAACAAAACGTATTATAGCTGAAGATGAAGCTACAGTAAAAGAAGAAAACACATACATTGTGAAAAGTGTACAAACTTGGGCTGATGACCAATGTTTTCAAAGAGATACCAAACGATACAAAAAGCAAAAAGCAGATGATAGACAACTTACGTTGGATTTTGATTTATGACTTTATTTATTTTTGTACTCTCTGGTGTCATTTTGGTTGTTGTCTAAATAGAGCGACTTCGGAGAACTATTACCAATAATAAGGCAATTTTTGGTGAGTAACTCGAAAGGTTTTGAGTAACTCAAAACATACCTTGCTGTGTCGTTATGGACACAATGTTTTGGAAAGAACAAATCTAATACCATTGAAAACACTGCGGTAGTTCGCCCAGTGGCTGGAGGCGCAAAGTCTCCAAGGAACGGCTCGTTTTTCCTATACTAAATGATGAGACAGATAAATCCCGAGGAATGGGTACCGCCAATACCATTCCTCGGGATGAACAAAAATGTATTCCTGCATGTCATACGTTTTATATGTCATACGATAAACATGTAAAATGTATGACATCAGTGCATTTATGTTTACACACTTCTTTGCATGGATACTTCTTTATCACATTATAACTGCATTTCTATACGACAGTGAATCAGTACGTCAATACGACAGTAAATAACCGAAGCGTCAAAGAAACGACTATATTCAGCTAAAGTTATTTGTCCCTCCGTAGAGTTGCAGGATAATAGCTATTTTCTCTTTTGCTTCGTATAATCTTTTGAAAATGGCATTACGAAGTTGTGCTGCCCCATTAGAGTTTAGACGTAAGCAAAGGGCAAAAATTATAGGGAATCCATACAATGTTTGCCAAATACCTTTGGAAAGTTCTTGCCTCTGTTGGACTTCCGACATCAACAACATACCTTCTTTATATATGGCTCGTATCACAGAGTTGAGTTTCGGGGCTGTGACATAAAGCATATTGACCAACTCTCCCTCACTCATCCACAAGTTCTCCAAGTTGGACGGAATGGAAAGCATTCCATTTTCGTCCACGGTGATTACAGTCCTTTTCATACCATTCCTCCCATCACAGACAAATGCCCCTTGATTCGACTTTCAAAGACAGCTATGTCATGGTCAAGCTTGGTGCTTGTTACCTTGGCGTATATCTGCGTCGTGGTGATGTTCGTGTGCCCAAGAATCTTGCTCACGCTTTCAATCGGCATACCATACTCC
Source organism: Prevotella disiens (assembly GCF_900454955.1). Classification (NCBI taxonomy): domain Bacteria; kingdom Pseudomonadati; phylum Bacteroidota; class Bacteroidia; order Bacteroidales; family Prevotellaceae; genus Prevotella; species Prevotella disiens. Next base: position 1,665,149 of record NZ_UGTL01000001.1, read on the forward strand.
AAGGCTAAAACAGCCCAAGAGTGGCGAGAGACATGAAATGAAACTCGCTTCTTGATGCCACACATTGCAGCAACTTTCTTGATGCGCTTGTTGATGCTGTCAAGGTTGCCGATGTTGAACAAATGGTTGCCCTTTCTGAAAGATTTGTACCGCTCAACAATCTGCATAGGGATATCCATCAGCTTGATTTGGAACGGTACCCCTGTCTTCTGACGCTTTGAAACTATCCAAGGAGCACCATTTACCATGCTGATGTTGTCCTCAGTCAAGTTCTTGATGTCAATGAATGATATACCTGTCCAACAACCAAAGATAAAGAGGTCTCTTGCAAATGCCATATTGGGGTCTTCCAACTTTATATCAGTCATGGCAGTAAGCTCGTCCAAGGTCAAAAACTTACGTTCTTTGTGGTCTGGATCAACGTGGTACATGGCAAAAGGATTTCTCGGTATCTTGCCGTTGTAGTGAGCTGCCGTCACGATATGCTTCAGCGGTATGGAGTAAATCCAAATGGAAGACTGTGCAAGTCCGACAACATTCTTCAAGTACAGGCAATAGTCACGGATAAACTCCTCGGTAAGCTCATTCATGGCCATATCGCTGCGCTTGTACTGATACTTGATGAACTCAGCGACATACTTTCTCACCACAAGATACTTGTTGTAAGTGTTCTTGGCTCTGTCCTTGCCGACACGTTTGGCAAAGGCTGCGTTCTCCTTGTCAAAGGCTCTGAGCAAAGTCTCGTACTCCGTACCTATGCCTTGGTAGGCGTTTCTCACCATTTCTGCGGTAACGAACGCCTCACGGTCGGAAAATCGTTGGTAATGCTTGGCGATTTGAGCCTTGATGTTGTCAAGCGCAAAATTCACCTCCTTGGCTTCCTTGCTTTTGCCGATGGCTCTGTTGCCCTTGGCATCCCAAATAGCCTTGGTCACGCTCTGCTTGCAACTGAACTGTGCGATAGTTCCGTTGATTGTCACTCGTCCCATGATAGGAACAATTCCGTTTCTCTCCTTGCTTCCATTTACATAGAAGACTGTCTTGAAAGTGCATCTCATAATTCTTACTTTTTTGTTCGGTGCAAAATTAAACTATGAGAGCTGCATGGCAAAATCAAAACTTACGCAGAATGGGGAAATATGAACCGTCACCGTTAAAAATGCTTATTAGGGCGTTTCTGCGAGGTAATGATTTGAAAGCGTTTCTATTTCATCAATCTGCGTTTTTCGCTTTTCCTCGTTCATGCCACTTAAAGCCAACGACTGCCACAACCACTTGAAACTCAAAATAAAAGCATAATTCTGCTATTTTTTGCTTTTTAGGCATTATTTTTTGAAAAAAATACAGACTAAAAGTTTGTGTTTTCACATAAAAAATATATCTTTGCATATATCACATATGTAACCAAATATACTAACTTAAAAAAAGAAAAAATGAAAAAAAGACTATTAAAGGTTTAGCAGCCGCCACAGCCGTTATCATGTGTTTGGCAATCACCTCGTGTGAAATTTATTCTGCCGTAAAAGCGGCTACAACTTTCTATCAATGCGAGGTACACAAAAAAGATGGCAGTATTGTATCTGGACGTATCGGAGGATTGAGGTCTTCTAATTTCTATGCCAACACTAAAACGGTAAGCATAAAAACAGTCACGTCGCGCGAGAAAATTAGTGCTAACAATGTGCAATATCTTGTGCTATGGGATAAGGATTACCCCACTGTCAAGAATACTCTCATGTATGTAGAATTTGAAAAAGAAGGAAGAAAAGGTAAAAAATGTTATAATAAACGTTGGATGTATGTAGAAGGAGCAGGCGACAATCTTATTATTCTTGGTAGTGGAAGCTATTATCAGATAACACCTAAGGGTGACCTTATCATTTCTTATGTTAATACCGATGGGATACAATACTATCTGTTGCGCAATGCAAATATGCCTATGTATTTCGCAAACAGCAATAGAACGAAAAAAAGCATGCGTAAGATGTGGGCAGAGAAACTCAAAGACGACCCTTCGCTTGTGAACAAAATTACCAATAAGGAAATTGATGTTTGGGACTTTAAAACAATAGCTGATGAATATAATCCAAAATAAACTCAAAAGTATGCTCTTGGCAGCAGTAGTATCTGTTGGTATGTTATTTGCCCCAGTAAATGCCGTTGCACAGAGTGAGCTAGACTATCTGAAAGAGGGCTACTTACATATTAGCCTTGGCGGTGGTCCAGAGTTCTTCAGCAGTCAGTTTGGCTCAAATCCAGGTGGTGGGTTTCATTTAACAGGGCGGCACTATTTCAGCGACCAAATTTTCGGTGGAGTAAAAACCTATGTGGGATTACGTTCTGACAAAAAGGATTTCTATGTACCCTATGAAAAGAAAATGGTAGAATTTGACCAAGATCTTGAAGAATGGGCGATCATGGGCGGTGCTGGCTACGATTTTTGGCAAAACTCCACCAAGCGCTTTTGTCTTTACACCGATGCATATATAGGTTATGGAAGAAGACATTGCAAACAAGAAGATTGGAATGGAGAGAGCTTTCCCACTACAGAAAACACAGACAGAGGATTTGCTGCCTATGGAGGTGTGGCAATAGAATATCGCACCTCGGCTAATTGGTTGTGGGGTGTAGAAGTTGGTGCCATTACCGTAGCTGGGCATTTCGGCGGTATGCTAACAGTAAGTCTTGGACTAATCATGATGTAGGTAAAACTCTATTTGTTCTTTCGAACTCATCAGTTGCAAATACCAATTTGAGAGTTCGACTACTATATGTCATTATGCAAATTTCGGGGTAAGAATTTGAAACAGTTTTAACTGCCTAAAATTCTTACCCCGAAATTTCATATTTAATATATAGAAATCTATTTCAATAATAATAATTTTCTTGTTATCCACTTCATTGAAGAAAGAATAATTTGATTTTAAGTACCGAAAACTTGTTAAAACTCTGCCAAAATTGCAGACTTTTAAAATAAAATAGGTAAATTTGTCAGCAAAATGAACAATTCAGAACTTCAACGCATCAAACAGCGTTACAACATAGTGGGCAACTGCAATGCGCTCAATCGAGCATTAGACGTAGCATTGCAGGTGGCACCAACCGATTTGTCTGTACTCATCGTGGGCGAAAGCGGTGTGGGCAAGGAAATTGTACCTCGTGTCATTCACGATAATTCGCCTCGCAAGCGTGAAAAATATTTTGCTATCAATTGTGGTTCTATCCCTGAAGGAACCATTGACAGCGAACTTTTCGGACACGAAAAAGGTTCATTTACAGGCGCAATTGGCGAAAGCAATGGCTATTTTGGCACGGCTAATAAAGGAACTATCTTCCTTGACGAGGTGGGCGAATTGCCATTAGCAACACAAGCCAAACTATTGCGTGTGTTGGAAACTGGAGAATATATCCGTGTGGGTGGGCAAGAAGTGCGCAAAACTGATGTGCGCATTGTGGCAGCTACCAATGTTAATGTGCGAAAAGCGGTGAGTGAAGGAAAGTTTCGTGAAGACTTATTCTATCGTTTGAATACAATTCCTATTCAAATGCCACCTTTGCGAGATAGAGGCGAAGATATTTTGTTGTTATTCAGACTCTTTGCCATGCAAATGGCTGAGAAATATCGCTTGCCAAAGGTTACATTGACTGACGATGCCAAGCAAATTATGTTGCACTACAAATGGCCTGGAAACGTGCGCCAATTGAAAAACATCACCGAACAAATGTCGGTTTTGAGTGAGCAACGTGAGATTACTGCCGAAATGTTGGGGCACTTCATTCCACACGACCCAGAAAGTACACAGTTAGCTATCATTGAGAAAGGCGGAAATCACAGCTACAAGAGCGAACGCGACTTGCTTTACAAGATTCTTTATGAACTAAGAGGCAATGTAAGCGACCTACGAAGGGACTTAAACAATGTGCGTAAACAGTTGGAAGAAACACGTGCTTTGAATGGCGCAAGAGGTTTTGAGCCGCTACCAAAAAAGCATTCTGAAACAATGCCTGTACCAACCAAAGCAGCAGTAGAACCTGAAAACATGATTGAGTTTGCCGAAGCAGAAGAAATATCAGAACCTGAGGTGCTAAATCTTAGTGATGTAGGCAGACAGATGATAGAAAAGGCTTTGGAACGCAGCAATGGAAATCGTAAAAAAGCAGCACAAGAATTGGGAATTAGTGACAGAACGCTTTACAGAAGAATCAAACAATATGGGTTGGACAGTTAAAAAATTACACCTTATATATATAATAGTGGGCTTATTGAGCCTATCGGCTTGCTCTATTAGCTATAAATTTAATGGTGCAAGCATCGATTATACAAAGGTTCACACCATTCAAATTGCCGATTTTCCTATTCGTTCGGCTTACGTTTGGGGACCCATGGGACCAATGTTCAACAATAAATTGAAAGATATTTATGCCAGTCATACACGCTTAGAGCAGGTAAAACGCAATGGCGATATGATTATCGAAGGTGAAATCACACAATATCAACAGCGAAATAAAAGTGTTTCAAGTGAAGGAAATTCGGTACAAACAGAACTTTCAATTACTGTAAACGTGCGTTTCACCAACAAAGCAAACCACAGCGAAGACTTTGAACGCCAATTCACAGCTTCTGCAACCTACGATACAAGGAAGAGTTTGAACTCGGTACAAGAAGAATTGGTAGAACAAATGATAAAAGACCTTACCGACCAAATATTTAATGCAACGGTAGCAAATTGGTAATCAAGCAATAAACACATACGGAAAGAACAAAAAAAATATGGATATAGCACATTATTTCAATCACCCAGAGGACTTGAATAAGGAAACATTATACGACCTTAGAAGTCTTATTGCGCTCTATCCATTCTATCAACCTGCACGAATATTATTGCTGAAAAACCTTTTCCTATTGCACGATGCTACTTTCGATGAGGAATTGCGCCGTGCTACAGTCTATATAACCGACCGCCGTGTACTATTCGACCTTGTCGAAGCAGCCCACTATCAGTTGGTTTCGCAAAATGAAAAAGCGACAAAGGCAAAGGCAAACAACCAAGAAGAAAAGAAAGAAGAAGAAAACGACAGAACAGTTTCACTCATTGACAACTTCTTAGAACAAATACCTCAAGAGTCAAAAGAAGAAACCGAAATCAAAAGAAAGCCGACACCAGCCGATGCTACTATCGACTACGTAGCTTTCTTGCTGCAATCGGAAGAAGAAAAAAAGGAAGAAACACCAGAATTAAAAGGACAAAGTCTTATTGATAACTTCATCAACAACAAAGGTGGCAACTTCACTTTGCAAGAAGAAACAGAATATCAACCCGAAGAAACGGAAGAGGATGAAGACATAGAAATAGAAGATAATGGATATTTTACCGAGACTTTGGCACGAATTTATATCAAACAAGGCAGATATTCTAAGGCTTTGGAAATTATTCAGCGATTAAATTTGGTATATCCGAAAAAAAATCGTTACTTTGCAGACCAAATCCGATTTTTGGAGAAATTGATAATAAATAATAATAAAAAATAACACATCAAATGTATACGCTTTTAGTAATACTTATCGTAATTGCAGCCTTCCTCATGATTGGCGTTGTTCTCATTCAAGAGTCAAAAGGTGGTGGTCTTTCATCTAACTTCTCATCATCAAATGCCATTATGGGCGTGAGAAAAACAACCGATTTTATAGAAAAAGTAACTTGGGGTTGCGCTATCTTTATGGTAGTTGTCAGTGTCATCTCAACAAGACTTGCTCCACAAGCAGCAACAAGTCAAAGCGTAATTGAAAAAGCAGCAACAGAAGGTAGTGCAACTAACCCTAATAACTTGCCTAACTTCGGTGCAAGCCAACAAAAACAAGCTGCTCCAGCAGCACCTGCTACACCTGCAAAGGCACCAGCAGCACCTGCAAAATAAAAACGAAACAAAAAAAATACAACTTTTGTTTGGAGATAACAAATAAAAGTTGTACTTTTGCACTCGCTTTCAAAAAGCAATACATGGTGGACGTAGTTCAGTTGGTTAGAGCGTCAGATTGTGGTTCTGAATGTCGTGGGTTCGAGTCCCACCTTCCACCCCAACAGAAACGAGAATTATCGAAAGATGGTTCTCGTTTTTCATTATTCTGTAGCAAACAATGCTCATAAAATGAAATAGTATAGGCTCTGCGGATATTTTGTACATATTAGGAAAATGGTGCAAAACACGCACTACCAATTTACATTATAGTGAACGCTTGGCTTTGACATATTCGGAAATGAGGTTTTGAACGATGGTTTCAACGGAATCGATTGAATGAATTGCAGAAACAATTTGACCAATTTCTAATTCGCCATTCATTACATCACCTTCAAAAATTCCACGCTTTGAGGCTTTTTCTCCTAATATTTCTTGCAATTCATTGGGCGTTGCGCCTTCACTTTCTGCGGCATTTATGCGAGAGAAAAGGTCATTTCGCAACATACGTGTAGGTGCTAACTTCTTTAGACACAACATGGTATCACCTTCGCTTGCCTGCAAACAGGCTTGCTTAAACGCTTCGGAAGCACTACTTTCTTGACTCAATGCAAAGAGCGTACCAATTTGTACAGCTTCCGCTCCCAACACCATGGTTGCCAACATAGCTTGTCCCGATGCTATTCCACCCGCTGCAATCAGTGGTTTTGTAGTAGCTTTTCTCACTTGCGGAATCAATGTTAGCGTGGTGGTTTCCTCTCTTCCGTTATGTCCACCAGCTTCAAATCCTTCGGCAACAATGGCATCAACTCCAGCAAGGTCGCATTTCGTAGCAAATTTACTGCTCGATACTACATGTACAACCTTTATGCCATGCGCATGTAAAAGGTCTGTATATTTCTTCGGACTGCCTGCTGAAGTAAAGACAATAGAGACCTCTTCGGCTATCAGCAATTGCATTATTTCCTCAATATTCGGATACATCAACGGAACATTTACGCCCCATGGCTTTCGAGTAGCTCGTTTTAGTTTAACGATATGTTCTCTCAATGTTTCGGGGTGCATAGAACCAGCTCCCAAAAGTCCTAACCCTCCTGCATTACTCACAGCAGCTGCCAAATGCCAACCACTACACCACACCATTCCGCCCGATATAATGGGATATTGAATGCCAAAGAGTTGGCAAATACGATTATTTTTAAATAGTTCCGTCTGTTCCATTGTTCCACAAATTATAACATTATTTTCGATTAATCTAACTTCTATAGACCAACAGCTTTGACATTTCTATCAACACAAAATTTAATCGGGATAGAAACAGAAGTTGTTATTGCCACTAAAATAATAAAAATTAATATAGGTCTATCAAAACTATAAACCTTAATTCCGCAACACTATTATAACTTAAACTTTTTAAGTACCTGAGCAACAAAAAGTTGCCCAGGATTTTGCCATGTCAAAGAATTCACTTATCTTAGTGTTGCAAAACAAGCAAGCAAAACTCTGATATGGCATGGCAAAAATACATATTAAATCCGATAAACTCACTCCTTTTGGAGGAATATTTTCAATCATGGAGCAATTTGACTCCACATTGTCATCTGTAATCGACTCGACCCTCGGTCTAAGGTGTAGATCATTCGGTTATCAGTACAGCGAAATCATCCGTTCACTCATGAGTATCTACTTCTGTGGTGGCTCATGTGTTGAGGATGTCACTACTCATTTGATGAGCCATCTCTCGCTTCATCCGACACTTCGAACTTGTAGCTCTGATACTATCCTCAGAGCGATAAAGGAGCTGACGCAAGAAAACATCTCATACACGTCAGATACGGGTAAGAACTACGATTTCAACACGGCTGACACTCTCAATACTTTACTGCTCAATTGTATGTTTGCATCTGGCCAACTGAAAGAGGACGAGATGTATGATGTTGATTTCGACCATCAGTTCATAGAGACAGAGAAGTATGATGCAAAGCCTACATACAAGAAGTTCCCTGGTTATCGCCCTGGCGTGGCGGTTATTGGCGACTTAATCGTTGGCATTGAGAATAGCGATGGCAACACAAATGTTCGTTTTCATCAGAAGGACACGCTGAAGAGGTTCTTTGAGAGATTTGAACAGAACGGCCTTACTATCAATCGTTTCAGAGCTGACTGTGGATCATGTTCCGAGGAAATCGTAGAAGAAGTAGAGGAACACTGCAAATCCTTCTATATCCGCGCAAACCGCTGCAGTTCGCTCTACAATGAAATCTTTGCTCTCAGAGGTTGGAAAACTGAGGAAATCAATGGCATTGAGTTCGAATTGAACTCTATCCTTATTGAAAAGTGGAAGGGTAAAGCATACCGACTTGTGATTCAAAGACAGAAACGGTTGGATGGTGTATTGGATCTCTGGGAAGGAGAATACACATACCGTTGTATCCTGACTAACGACTATGTATCTTCCGTAAGAGAGATTGTCGAGTTCTATAACCTTCGAGGGGGAAAGGAACGTATCTTCGATGATATGAACAATGGTTTCGGATGGGACCGATTGCCCAAATCCTTCATGGCAGAGAACACCGTGTTCCTTCTTCTTACAGCACTTATCCGTAACTTCTACAAGGCCATTATCCAAAGACTTGATGTAAAGAGGTTCGGACTCAATACAACAAGCCGCATAAAAGCGCTTGTCTTCAGGTTTGTCTCTGTACCAGCAAAGTGGATCAGGACATCAAGGCAGTATGTGCTGAATATCTATACTTGTAACAATGCTTACGCGGATGTGTTCCAGACAGATTTTGGATAACGCCTACAATTTATGGGTATGATACTGCGTATTGCCTCAAGTCGCATTGTGGGGTAAGGGGATGTTGTAGGCTGAAGTGGGGGATTTCAGTTCTAATTATCTGCAAATTCAGTAATGAGAGGATGTGTACACGCAAGAAGGACGTTGAAAAGTTAAGTTGCGGATTTGAGGATAAATAAATTTTTGGAACAAATAGTAACAAAAAAACGAATGTGTTAGCCACATTATCATTGAATATTTACCAAAAAACATAAGAATCGATGATGTTAATTTGCTAATATTTATTTGCAAAAACAAGATAATATAAGCCAATATAAAAATAAAATCAATTGCTCCAGGACTTATGAAACATTTTATTGTTACCAAGGATAGAATCAAACATACTACTAACCACTTTTTACCCTCAAAAAACTTAATTTTCAATCCGCGTTTATCATTAATGCGGTGAAACAGAGCGCCTAAAACAAAAATAAAACTTAATTCTAAATAAGTAATTACCTTTCCAAATACAGTATGAAGTGCATGTGCAGGAGCGATATGGTGGCTTATTATATAGGCTGTTACAAAATACAAAGGACAAAAGAAAAGAAACGCCTTCAAATTTCCTAACTTATCAACTATTTTAAAAAGATATAAAGATGTTAAACTCAATAGAGCATAAAAGAACAAAAACCAATGTTCTAAATTATAAGAGTTTTCCCAACTTACTACATTTCCTATAATATTTTGCAAGTTTCCAGGATATATTTCAGGATTCACATAAGAACCTATACTTACGAAAATAAGCAAAATAAACCAATATGCAATGTACAATTTAAGAAGTCGTTTTACTTGTGATATTGGTCCTATATCACGTCCAGAGACATAAAGGTAATGAAATCCATATCCGCTAAGTAACAGAAAGAATCCAACAGGAAGGCAACTATGAGTTAAGAGTGTAACCAAAGGTTTACCACCAATAAACAATAATGGGTGACAGTTATTCACAATATCAGGTTTTGCAAAAAGATGAAGAAAAATCATCATAAGGATAGCTACACCTTTGAGCATCAGACTCGTTTCTTTTGACATAATTTGAATACAATTTATGCGAGCCACTATATTCAATAAAAATAGGTTTCAAAACAAGTACAAAGAAACGTGGACGTTGAACTTATCCACGTTCCTTAGGTACTTGCCGGAAACCTATAACCCCAGATAAGCAAACACGCCCACGCTATCGTAGACGCTCACTTATTTATTCTGGGGTTCGTTCTATCTACCGGCAAGTTTCAGGAACGTATAGAATAAATAGCAAACGCTAATATTTTAACTAAAAATAAATTTCACAACAAACAAGTTATCGCTCCATTCGGCTGCAAAATTACAATAAATAATTGATATAAACAGAGGCTGCTTAAAAAAACTACTAACATATACAAAAAATTATTATCAAACACTTATAAATTCCATTTTTAAAATGCCCTACATTTCTTGGCTATTTGGCTTAAATGTTGTACTTTTGCATTGGTTTTCAAAATGATAACTAAGGGGTGCTTGTTCGTTTGAACTTGCTGAGAATAGACCCATAAACCTGATACGGATAATGCCGTCGTAGGGATTCCCCTTTTACTACTTTTTTATCAAAATATTTAAAATGAAAAAACTATTATTGCTTGCAACAATGGTTTCTACGGCAGGTGCGCACGCACAAACGGTAGATACATTGGCAAGTCGAGAACTACAAGAGGTTGTTGTTTCAGGCGTTAGAGCGCAGAAAAACGCTCCATTTGCAGTGACTAACATTAAAAAAACAGAATTAGACCGTTTTTCAAAAAGTGGACGGGAGTTACCTTTCCTCTTTGCACACACACCAGGCATATTTGCTTGGGGCGAAAATGGTCTCGGAACGGGTACTGCTGCAATGCGCATTCGTGGTGCAGCAGGCAGTCGAATCAATATTACACTCGACGGAGTATCGCTCAATTCGCCTGAAGACCAAACTGTTTTTTGGGCAAACATGAACTCGTATGGTGCGCTTATGGGTAGCGTTCAAATTCAACGAGGTATAGGAACATCAACCAATGGCGACGGTGCTTTCGGTGGTTCTATATCTTTGGCAACTCAAACTCCTAATTTCAAACCTTCAGTAGAGTTGAGTGGCTCGTTCGGAACATACAAAACTTACAACACAGGCGTAAAATTCTCAACGGGATTGTTTGCCAATCATTTCATTTTTGATGGTGCTTACCACGAAACAGCTACTGACGGATTCCTCCATGGCACAGCTGGCAGGTCGGGTTCTTACTATGGTGGTTTGACTTATATTGCCGATAAATTCCAAATAAAATACAAAAACATTGGCAACTTTGAAAAGACTGGACAAGCATGGAATGGTGTTGTGGCTGGAAACGATGATGGTTCACTCATGGGAGGCGACATAAAAACCTATAAAGACTTGTACGAGCGTGGTTTAGGCAGATTTAATCCGCTTTACGAAGGTCTGGTTTTCGACTACGATAAATACGCTTTCCCAACCGATAAGAACGGAAAATATCAAACCTACCGATACAAAATGGACGACGGAAGTTATTGGGACAAGACAACCGATAACTTTTATCAGAACCATAACATACTTTCGGCAACATTCAAACCAAACGCTGCGTGGTCGCACAATATAGTTCTTCACTACACCTACGGACATGGTTACTATCGTGAATTTCGCCCAAACAACAAGTTTGCTAAATTCGGTTTGGTGGCAACCGATAAGAATGGAAAGAAGATTAAGTATGGCGATTTCGTTAGAAAGAAGGGACTTACACAGCACACAGCAGGCATTGTCTACAACGTAAATTATAGAAACGAACGTTGGAACATTCTCGGTGGACTCAATTTACAGAAATTTATGGGTGGTCATTTCGGCTATCTTACCTACATTGCCGATAAGGGACAGACACAAAAATTTGGCGAATTGAAGTATTATGACTCGGACGGAAAGAAGGACGATTATAGTGCTTATGCTAAAGCAACCTACTATTTGAATGAAAATTGGGATTTGTTTACCGATTTGCAATACCGCCATGTATATTACGAAGCAACAGGAAAGAACGACCGTTTCTATGAGCAAGCTGACGGAACATACGCTAATCAAATATTAAACATAGCAAAAAATTACAATTTTGTGAATCCAAAGGCAGGTATTAGTTACCATAACGGCGGACATAAGGCTTATTTGTCGCTTGCATACGCAAGTCGTGAACCAGAACGCAACAACTTTACCGACAACGGAAAGTATCCTGCACCAAACGCCGAACACTTGCTCGACCTTGAATTGGGCTACCAATATGCTGCAAATGATTGGCGCATAGGGGCTAACCTTTACTATATGGGCTATAAAGACCAGTTTGTTCAAACGGGAGAAAAGAGCGATATTGGCGAAAAGCTTACCACAAACATTGATAAATCTTACCGTATGGGAGCAGAACTTACCGCTGGTTGGGACGCAACATCATGGTTTACACTCGAAGGTAACGCAGCATTGAGCATCAATAAAATCAAGAATTTCGATGAGTACGTAGACAATTGGGACAACAAAAAGCAACCTTTAAAGGTGCATTACGACAACTCTACCCTCGCCTACTCGCCTTCGGCTATCTTAAATGGATTTATGAACTTCCATTATCAAGGCGCACAACTTGTTTGGCATACCAATTATGTGAGCCGCCAATATTTGGATAATTCAGAGAATAAAGACCGTTCGCTGCCAGCTTTCTCGCAAACCAATATTAATCTTACTTACAATTTGAATCTAAGTAAGAAGGTTTCATGGTTGAAAGGTGTTGTATTGGGATTAGATTTCAACAACATTTTCAACAACCACTATGCTGCAAGCGGTTGGGTTTATAGTGCAGTAAGCGAAAAATACAAATATACGAACGAGAAGCGTTACTATCAAATAGGATTCATGCCAATGGCTGGATTCACAATGATGGGTAATATTACGCTGAAATTCTAATACAAAAAGCCCTCTTCGTGGTTATGCTGCGAAGAGGGTTTTACTATTTTTACAAACGCAAATGATGAACAACATCATTCAATACTTCCAAGAAGCCGATACTTACCAAATATTAGATGTAGTGGGAACCGTCATCGGACTCGTTTACATCTACCAAGAATATAAAGCAAGCATTTGGCTTTGGCTCACAGGACTTATTATGCCCATAGCTTACACTTTTGTTTACTATGAAGCAAAACTATATGCTGACTTCGGAATGCAGATTTATTACATTCTCGCAGCTGTCTATGGCTTTCTTTATTGGCAGTTTGGAAGAAAGAAAAAAGAAAATATTGAAGTTCCAATAACCCGATTTCCAAAACAGAAAATACTACCTACTCTATTTGTTTTCTTGCTCTTATGGGGCGCAATTTACTATGTTTTAATTACCTTTACCAATTCAAACGTCCCTGTATTAGATAGTTTTGGCAATGCACTCAGCATTGTTGGACTTTGGGCTTTAGCAAAGAAATACATCGAACAATGGTGGATTTGGGTAGTAGCCGATATTGAATTGTCGGCTCTTTACATTTACAAAAACATTCCATTTACAGCTGGGCTTTACGCACTTTATGCTATCATAGCTGTTGCAGGATTCTATAAGTGGAAGAAAATGATGAAAGAAAATGATGAAAACATTAAACTTTGAATATGATGTTGTTATACTTGCCGCAGGCGATTTTCCTACAAGTGTAACGGCAATGCGCATTCTCCGCCATGCAAAACATTTGATAGCATGCGACGGAGCTGTGGAAGATTTATTGGAAATGGAAATAGAACCAGAGATAATCGTGGGTGATGGTGATTCTATTTCCCAAACGACAAAGGAGAAATATCAGCATATTTTCCACACCATAGCGGAACAAGAAGACAACGATTTGACCAAAGCTACAAAATATGTCTTACAACATTTCAATTTAACTGACGGTGCTTCATTCTGCTATCTTGGTGCGACGGGCAAGCGAGAAGACCATACTTTGGGCAACATTGCGCTGTTGCTACATTATTACAAGCATTTCAAAATCAATCCAACCATGCTTACCGATTATGGTTGGTTTACACCCTCGCACGGAAAGACTACCTTTGAAAGCTTTCCAAGGCAACAAGTGAGCGTCTTCCAAAGCTATTGTAAACACATCGAAAGTCAAGGATTAAAATGGAACCTTTATCCTTTCAAAGAATTTTGGCAAGGTACTTTAAACGAAGCCACAGGCTACTCGTTCACCATTTATTCCGATTCCACCTACTTGGTTTACCAAACTCACCAACCAAAAGAATAAAATTTGCAATGTCAAAATAAAAAAATAGCCATTAAAGCCAACTGCTCTAATGGTTATTTTTATATTGTCTATCTTCTCAAAAGATACTTATCCCTTTAATTTAAAAGAGTTTTCAATGCTGGAAAGTTCTGCATTGAAGCCCTTATCTACTTCCAAACGCTTTTCTATTTGCGAACAACTATGCAACACAGTGCTATGGTCGCGACCACCTACCAACTTACCAATACGCTTAGCAGGCATCTTTGTGAATTTCTGAGCCAAATACATACTCACTTGACGAGCCAAAACAATGTCTTGTTTGCGTGAACGAGAGTTTACAGCATTGGTCGTTACATTGAAATGGGCGCAAACCTTATCAAGAATTTCATCGATAGTCAAAGGCTCATCGTCAATCTTCACAGCACGCTTGATAACTCTTTCAGCCAATCGCATATCTACATTGCTATTGTAAACTACGCTATAAGCCAACAAAGAATTAATAATACCTTGCAAATCTCTTACACTTCCATTCGCAGTTTGAGCAATAAATTGTACCACTTCGTCAGGAATATTCAAACCATCGCGCTTGATTTTACTATTTAAAATATCAATGCAAAGTTGGATGTTTGGCTTTTCAAGTTCAGCTATTAAGCCACAAGAAAAACGCGTAAGCAATCTATCGTTCATTCCTTTCAACTCAACAGGTGGTCTATCGCAAGCTAAAACAATGCGTTTACCATTCATAAACAGGTGGTTAAAAATATGGAAGAACGTATCTTGAGTTTTTATTGAAGTAATCCATTCTTGAATATCATCGACAATTAACACGTCAATGGTTTGATAAAAGCCAATAAAATCGTTCGTTGTATTGTTCAATACAGAATTGGTATATTGCACTTGGAACAAACGAGCCGATATATAAAGCACACGCTTTTGTGGATAAAGCTGCTTTATTTTCAAGCCTATTGCGTTTATAAGGTGCGTTTTACCACAACCAGAAGGTCCATAAATGAACATTGGATTGAACTGTGTGGTATTGGGGTGTTCAGCAATTGACAAGCCAATAGAACGAGGTAACTTATTGCTATCGCCTTCAATATAATTTGAAAAAGACTTATGGAGGTCTAATTGTGAATCAATTTCTTGTGGAGCAATATCTAATGGTGTCGGACTTTGGTTTCCTCGATTAGTAGGCAACTTTGTTTCAACATGCTCTACATTCTCAGATTGCAAATCTTGAGTAAGATTATGTGCCTTATCTGTTACAACTCTGTAATTTAATCGAATTCCTTTTCCAAATACACGCGTAATCACTTTGTTCAACAAATCGACATAATTCTCCTCTAAATATTCGTAAATGAACAAACTTGGCACCTGTACCAAAATAGTATGGGTGTCCTTATCAAACATTTCGAATAATATAGGCTCAAACCATGTGGCGAACTGCTGCTCTGTCACATTATCTTTAATAAGTTGAAGACACTGCTTCCATTGAGCATTAAGTTGAACATTCATGCTTATAAAATATATCTAAAAAATCTTTCTCCGTAAAATCAATTCGTGTCCTTTATAAAAGGTTAATGCAAAGATACTAAAAAATTAGCAAAGAAAGAATTATTTGATTTACTAAATTAGGATAGCCAAACGCTAAAACCCTATAATTACGAGGCTTATAACAGCTTTAAGATTTTATCCTACTTAGGTATCTTTTGCGTATATCTAACAATTTAAGAATCAATGCTTTATAAATGATTTATCAAAGATACGTCGTAAAACATGAAACATAAAAAAACATTGCTAAAAGATTGATTTTCAAACTATTTAGCCATTCCTTTTAAAGTGTGGAACTTTAATTATAATATTTAGACTCAATTTAAATAACTAAGATTTTGCAGCATTTTACCAATAAAAAATAGAAATGACGAAATAAATAGTTTCCATCAATTCGTCATTTCTATTGTTTCAAGCAATAATCAACTATTTTATATGAGCTAATTGCTGCTTTAGATATTCTTTTACTTATCTTTTCTCCCGAAAATAGAGAAGTGAACGTAACGTTTTGGGTGTGCTTTTAGGTTCACAACCAAACTATCAACGTTGCGCAACGTGCTATTGAGATTATTATAAAGTGCAGGGTCGTTCACTAAAAGACCCAAAGAACCTTTTTTGCTATTTAATGCTGCTGTCAATTGATTTACATTATCCAACGCTGCATTTAGCTTGGCAATAGTTGTTTTCACGTCTAATTCGTTTACCTTAGTATTCAGATTATTCACAAAAACATTAGCTCCTTTCATTGTATTTCTTGCATCAGCAACTCCCGCTTTAGCATCAAGTATCATAAGATTTGCATTGGTCAATAATCCGTTAGCCTTTGTAGTCATTGTAGGAAGAGTGCCATTGAGCTGCGTCAACAATAAGTTTAACTGCTGGCTCGAAGTTGTTAAATCGGTGCTAATCTTATCCGCATTGTGCAAAGTATGCTTCATAGCTGGGTCAGACACGATTGCATTGACACTTGTAAGGATACTATCCATCTTTGGAATCAAGCGATGAATGTCTGGAACCATCTCTTTGACATTTCCAAATACGCCTCCACTCACACCACCTGTAATTACATCACCTTCTGCAAGATACTTATTTCCAGCACCTAATATCAGATTTATTTTCACGTTACCAATAAAGTCGCTTACAATTTCAGCCGTTGAGCCAACAGGAATTTGCATATTCTTGTCAATATTCACATCAACTTTAATTGCTTTCGAAGGGTCATCGTAATTGTAAACAATATCTTTTACAGACCCAACTTTAAATCCATTAGAATAAATAGGAGTGGTTGGTGTGAGTCCATCAACCTTATCAAACTGCATGGTATAATGCATATCAGAAGAGAAAAGGTTGATTCCTTTCAAAAATTTCATTCCAAAAAATAGGATAATGATTCCTAAAATGGCAACCAATGCTATTTTTATTTCAGGGGTTATAGACTTCTTCATACTATCTATTTACTTTTTCTTTTTGTTTTGTAAAAATTCTTTAATGGCTTCGCTTGTATCAATGCGCTTTCCATTCTTAAATGCAACGATGAATGCTTCTGGGAAATCGGCTTTTACTTTCTTCAACAAACGATTTATTTCATTGTAATCTGTACTATTCCCGATAGTGTATTTATACCAACGACCTTCTACGAAATAAGTTATATCCGTATGACCTTTAAATTGCGAACTACCTGAAGTTAATTGATGATTGATAGCAAACACCTGAACCTTAAATATGAGAGATTCTTTCTTGGAGTCTACTATTTTTTTCTTAACAATTTCCTTCTCAACCACAACGGGCTTCTTTGTAACCGTTTTTGTAGGTTGCTTTTTTGGCGATTGCACTTGCGTTTGCGGTTTTACCTTTATATCTTTGGCTTTAACGGGTTTCTCAACGACTTTATTTTTAACCCCAGCAATGTTTGGTAAAACATTGACAACTGACAATTTATTATCGTTTTGAGGGCGGTATGGTATTTGGATTTGACCATGATACCTATTTTTATATTCCACAAAAGCCTCGTATATGCCTCGTGCCATGAGGTCTATTCCCTCTGCCGAATTAAGAAATCGTTCTTCTTCTTGGTGCGTAATGAAGCCTAATTCTATCAAACAACTTGGCATAGATGTTTCGCGCAATACAAGGAAACCTGCTTGATGCACTCCTTTATCGCTGCGATTTGCCTTTTTACAAACGTACGACTGAATAAGTCGAGCCAACTCTACGCTCTTCTCCATGTTTGCCGATTGCATGATTTCAAACATGATATAGCTTTCCGATGACTTAGGGTCGAACCCTTCGTATGTACGTTCATAGCCTTTTTCTAATGAGATTACGCTATTTTCACGCATCGCTACATCAAGATTATCCTTGGCACGGTGCATACCCAAAGTGTAAACTTGGAAACCTTGTGGTGGGGTTTTCGTTGGTGGAACAGAGTTCGTATGAATCGAAATAAATAAGTTTGCTTTTGCCTTATTGGCAATTTGCGCTCTTCTGTTTAATGGAATAAAAATATCAGTAGTACGCGTATAAACGACTTTTACGTCACTTAAATTCTGTTCAACATATTTTCCGAAAGCAAGTGCAACATTCAAATTGATGTCTTTTTCTTTTGAAAAAGCCCCTAATGCGCCCGCATCTTTTCCTCCATGTCCTGCATCAATAACGAGCGTAAAAATATCTTTTGCACTCACCGAAGTAAGTGTAAAAAGGCAAAACAATATAAGAACTATAGAAATTCTCCTACTCATAATCTTGTTATCACACGCAAAGTTAAGCATTTTCGTTCGAAAACCTAAAGTTAGGGTGTGATTTTTCGTTAATTACATGTAATTCTACACCTGCACCATAACAATCTGCACCCATAGGTGGATTTAATTTGGTTAGCTGCAAATGTATTTCTTCGATTTGGGGGAATTGTTTTCCTAATTCTACTTCAATATTATGCGCTGCATGTTCTAAAAGTTTTACCGGTGTAAGCATTACTTTTTTAAAAACTTCGTACACTTCAGCATAATTCAAAGTGTCCGCCACATCGTCTGAAAGCATAGCCTTTTCAATGTTATAGCGCAAACGAAGATTGACAACATAATCATTGCCAACCTTACGTTCTAACTCGCTCACACCGATAAAGGCATGAAGTTTTATGCCTTTTATGTAAATATAACTGGATTCAAGCTGCATATTTTTATCAACTTTTTATTTATCCACAACGTGATGCGCCACAATTTGTACAAATCAAACAGCCTTCTTGGTAAACCAATGTTTCTTGTCCGCATACAGGGCATGTCTGTCCTGACGCTTTCGTTCCATCGGTTACATATTTTTTCAATGCACGTTCCACACCAACTTTCCAGGTATTGATGCTTTCACTTTTCAATTGCAATGAACTAACAAGGTGAATGACGTGATCTATTGGCATGCGATAACGTAATACGCCTGAAATCAGTTTAGCATAATTCCAATATTCAGGGTTAAACTTCTCTGAAAGTCCTTCCACAGTAGTTTTGTAGCCACGTTTATTTTCAAATTGGAAATCGTAACGATGTGTCCCGTCTGGATTGGTTTGCTTAATAATTTTACCTTTTGTAACACTCTTTGGCAACACAATGCCTTCATCGTCATCTTGCAAACCCGTAAAGATTTCATAAGGCTGACCATCTAAAAGTCCCACAAATGCAACCCATTTATCTTTATTATTTTGGAAACGCACCACATCACAGTCTAACACTTGTGGACGAATTTCAACAACACGCGGCGGCATACAAATGTGTTCGTGTGTTTCTTCGGCTGATGTCAAGTCTTTTTCGGTAGTTTGCTCGTTCTCTAAGGCTTCTTTTTTGTCTTTCTTTGATACTGAAATCATTACACCAGAACGAGAACCATCACGATAAATGGTACAACCTTTACAACCTGAACGCCATGCTTCAACATAAAGTTTATTGACCAATACCTCATCAACATTGTTGGGAAGATTTACCGTTACCGAGATTGAATGGTCAACCCACTTTTGAATAGCACCTTGCATTTTCACTTTCATCAACCAATCTACATCGTTTGCAGTCGCTTTATAATAAGGTGAACGTTTAACAAGTTCGTTTATTTCTTCTTGCGTGTATTTCTTTTCGGTATCTAAACCGTTTACCTTCATCCATTCGATGAACTTTTTATGGTAAACAATGTATTCTTCGAACGAATCACCCACTTCATCTACAAAATCAATATGCACACCTGTGTCGTTCGGATTTACCTTTCTACGGCGAGTATATACAGGCATAAAGACTGGTTCAATGCCTGATGTGGTTTGCGTCATGAGCGATGTTGTTCCTGTTGGTGCAATGGTTAAACAAGCAATGTTGCGACGTCCGTATTTTATCATGTCATCATACAATGCAGGTTCAGCCTCTTTAATGCGCAAAAGGAATGGATTTTCAGCTTCACGCTTGGCATCAAAAATAGAGAATGCGCCACGCTCTTGTGCCATTGTTACCGATGAACGATAAGCACAGAGTGCCAATGTCTTATGTACTTCTACCGAAAACGCTGTTGCTTCTTCGGTTCCATAGCGTAATCCCATAGCTGCTATCATATCGCCTTCGGCAGTTATGCCCACACCTGTACGACGTCCCTTTCCACTTTTATCTTTTATTTTCTCCCAAAGATGGTATTCAGCTAATTTCACCTCATCATTTTGTGGGTCGTCTTTTACCTTTTCCATAATGAGGTCTATCTTTTCCATTTCAAGGTCTACAATATCGTCCATGATTCGTTGCGCCAACTGAACGTGCTTCTTAAACAAATCAAAGTCGAAAGTAGCTTCTTTTGTAAATGGGTGCTTCACATACGAATAAAGATTGATAGACAACAATCTGCAACTATCATACGGACACAAAGGAATTTCGCCACAAGGGTTGGTAGAAATGGTGCGGAAACCTAAATCGGCATAGCAATCTGGCAAACTTTCTCTTGTAATAGTGTCCCAAAAGAGAATACCTGGTTCAGCACTTTTCCAAGC
Source organism: Prevotella disiens (assembly GCF_900454955.1). Lineage (NCBI taxonomy): Bacteria > Pseudomonadati > Bacteroidota > Bacteroidia > Bacteroidales > Prevotellaceae > Prevotella > Prevotella disiens. Next base: position 1,685,752 of record NZ_UGTL01000001.1, read on the forward strand.
ATTATGAACTATTTTATCCCAAAGTTTCTTTGCCGAAATTTCTTTTTTGAAAGTCGGGTGAGCCGAATCAATAGGAAATTGTTGTACAAATTCTTTATCGTTTACAGCTGCTTCCATGAAACTATCGGTTATTTTTACTGACACATTTGCACCCGTAACCTTGCCTTCTTCCATTTTGGCATCGATAAAAGCCTCTGAATCGGGGTGTTTGATGCTTACCGAAAGCATCAATGCGCCACGGCGTCCGTCTTGTGCAACCTCACGCGTGCTATTAGAATAGCGTTCCATAAATGGCACAAGTCCTGTTGAAGTCAAAGCAGAATTGTTCACAGGCGAGCCTTTAGGACGTATATGACTAAGGTCATGCCCTACTCCTCCACGGCGTTTCATCAACTGTACTTGCTCTTCGTCAATGCGCAAAATAGCACCATAAGAATCGGCATCACCGTCTAAACCTATAACAAAACAATTGGATAATGAGGCGATTTGGTGATTATTTCCGATACCTGTCATCGGACTACCTGCGGGTATGATATAACGGAAGTGGTCAAGAAGGTCGAACACTTCTTGCGCACTGATTGGATTTTTATATTTCTTTTCGATGCGAGCGACTTCGTTGGCAATGCGCCAATGCATATCTTCTGGCGATTTTTCATAAATCTTACCAAAACTATCTTTCATCGCATACTTATTTACCCATACTCGTGCGGCCAACTCGTCGCCATTAAAATATCGCAAAGAGGCTTCAAACGCCTCGTCAAACGTGTAAGTTCTACTTTCCTTCATTGACTTGTTTAGTAAAAATGTGTTTGCGAAGATACAAATTGTTTTCCAAAAAAGAAAACTTTTTAATAACTTTGTAGCGTAAAATTTTCAAAAATGAAAACAATAGAAAACAGAACTACTATCAGGAAGTATTCAAATAGAGAACTTTCCAATACACTTTTAAGAGAATTGTTGGCTCGTGCTGAACATACGCCAACGATGGGCAACTTGCAATTATACTCGGTTGTGGCAACACGCGACCAAGAAATGAAACGCAAATTAGCACCTGCTCACTTCGGACAACCTATGGTTGAAAACGCAGCAGTAGTTTTAACCTTTTGTGCCGACTTCCGTCGTACGACCATTTGGGCTGAGAACAGAAAAGGAAACCCTGGTTACGGCAACTTTCTTTCGTTCCTAAATGCGGCTACCGACACTTTGCTGTATTGCCAAACATTCACCAATCTTGCTGAAGAAGAGGGACTTGGCACATGTTTCCTTGGAACAACCATCTACAATTCAAAGCAGATTATAGACATTTTAAAGTTACCTAAATTGGTCATGCCAGTAGCTACGCTCACTGTGGGTTACCCTGACGAATCGCCAAAGGTGTCTGACCGATTGCCGATTGAGAGCATTTTGCACGAAGAAACCTACAACGATTATACCCCAGAAAGCATTGACCGATATTATAAGGAGAAAGAATCGCTGGAAGAAAACCTGCATTTTGTGGAAATCAACAAAACAGAAACGTTGGCACAAATATTTACCGATATTCGTTACAAAAAGTCTGACAACGAAGCCATATCGGTTGGATTGTTGGAAGCCTTAAAACAACAAGGTTTTTTGAAGTGATAAAGCAGGACAATTGTTCTAAAATTCCACAATATTTTTGTTGAAATTTTTCACAAAACAACAAATTCGTATAACCAACTGGTTACAAACGAGTTACAAGCCTATTTATTTTAACATTTAAAACCGATTGTTTTGCAACGCAAAATAGCCTCTTTTTTTCAAGAAAAGAGGCTATTTTGGGTCATGAAATAGTAAAATTACAACTTTTTTACGAATTATTTTAACAAAACAAAGTCGCTATTTGGTCTATTTTTCCACCTATTTCACTTCATTATTGGAGTTTTATTTTCTTTGCAATATCCTTTGCAATGGCATTCTTGTTGAGGAAAACGTAAATTGTATTCTCTGCAATGTAATCCTTTGACATATACCATGTGCCTTTATATTGGTTGTTGGTTCCCCAAGAGTTCTTAACCAAGTAGAATTCACGACCTGTTTGGTCTTTCGCTTTACCATAAATGAGCATTACATGGTCGTAGGTCATGCGCCAATTGTCAAAGCGTTTTTGGCGGCGTTCTTGCGTTGCCTTTACTTCAGGCGTATTTACGCCAAGCGTTTCTATACGTTCAGCACGCTGATTTTTAGATAGTTTCAACCAACGAGCAGCATCTGTACCACCCAAATTCTGCATCTTTTGGTTGTCAATATTCAGTGCTAAGCCATTGCGAGTGAAGCCGTCTTCACTGACATCGCCACCCCATGCAACGGTGTAACCAGCATCGAGCGCCTTGTCAATCACCTGCATCATTTCGTCCATCGGAACATTGTAGCTCAAACTCCAACGCCATTTGTAAGGTGCTTCAATGGCAAATGGTTTATAAAATGGGTGGTGTGTGAAACTTGTAACAGAAACATAGTCGTCCCAATTCAAACCTAAGGTAGCAGCAAACGATTGAGGTGTATATTTTTTACCCTCGTAAACAAACGTTTCGGGGCATTTCCCCATATAAGTATCAATGACACTTTGCACACCATTTGTCCATGCTGGACTCAATTCTGTGTGGTCGCCATCGGCTATCATAGACACATATTTTTCCAATAAAGGGAAAAATTCAGTAAAGTTAGCCAAAGTATCGCCTACCATTGAACCAGGTTTTGCCATAACACTCTCTGGACAAACACCATGAGCCTTAATCATTTCCAACGCATCGTCGCAACTTCCACCTTCAGAAAAGCGACTTTCACCATGCATACGGGTGTGGAAAATAGCCTCATCAAGGTAGTTTTTGTTGGCAACAAACATCTCGCTAAGGTCGTAAGTCTTACCTGTCGCACGCAAAATCTCGCTTTCAAAATAACCCAAAGTGGCATAACACCAGCAAGTTCCACTCTTGTATTGATTCTTTACAGGGGTAATTGGATTTGCTTTAAGGGTTGTAAAGCGGAACGCAGCATCATTCTGTTCGTCCTTTTGTTGTGCGCTTACATGGAGAGTAAGCAGCAACAAAGCTAACGTAATGTATCTTCTCATCGTTTATTATTATTGTTTGATTATTTTTTCTGCCTACAAACTTATTGATTTTTAGGGAAATAAACAAGCCTTTCTGTAATGAAAATTCCTTGTTTATTTATTTTTCTAATATTTCTGTCATAGGTTCAGGGATTTGTTTCTTAGGATTTAAACCTAATTCTTTCATTTGTTCGAACCTACGAACCATATTTCCTTTCCCTTCTTGCAACTGATTATTAGCCTTATTGTATTCACTTTGCAACTTTTCAATGCGCTTTCCTATTTCAATAAATTGCTCACAAAAGGTTGCAAACTTCTCATATAAGCCGTTGGCTATGTTCCTTATTTCTTCAACATTCTTGTTTACACGATAGTTTTGCCACATGGTGGTGGTCAATTGCAGTGCCATTAACAAATTACTTGGGCTTAACATAATCACTTTTTTGGCATAAGCATACTGCAAAATATCTTTATCCGCTTTTATGGCAGCCGAATAGCCACTTTCGTAAGGCACAAACATCAGCACATAACCGATACATTTAGGAACAATTTTCTCGTAATGCTTAGCCGAAAGTTCATCTACATGCTTGCGAATGGACTTAGAATGTTCTTGTAAAAAACGTTTTTGTTCATCAGAGTCGGTCGCATTCACTGCCGAATGATAGGCTATCAGCGACACTTTGGCATCAATTACAGCATGTTCGCCACCAGGTAAATCAATCACAGCATCAGGTCTGAAAGTATTACCCTTAGTATCTTGAAAACTTTTCTGCAAGAAAAATTGTTCATTTTTGACGAGTCCGCAGCTTTCAAGCGTAGTTTCTAAAATCATTTCTCCCCAATCGCCCTGCATCTTGGAGTTACCTTTTAAGGCTTGTGTGAGCGATGTTGCATCGTTTCCGATACGTTCTGTTTGTTCGTTCAATGCCTTAATGGCACGCTCGTTATCCTCTCTTATCGTTTTTACGGTTTGGTTTTGAACCTCTTGCAACAACTTAATCGTTTCTGCAAAGGTGGTTTTGATTTCTGTTTTATTGCTACTTCCCTCCTTTGCTGCCGCTGTAACGCTTTGATTAAAAGCCTCTATGCGCTCGTGCAATGGCTTCAATAAAGTGTCTAACCTTTCCTTATCAGCATCGTTCAATTGGGTTTTACTATCATCAAGCATCTTGGCTATCATCGTGCGCATCTCTTCTTGCATGAGTTTCTTATTGGTTTCCATGTCTTTACGCAGTTCTTCGAGCATTTTTTTAGAATATTCTTGCTCAGCAAGTACACGTTCTTCCGTATTTTTTCGAGCCATTTCCAACTGACTTTTTGCCACTGCGAGGTCGGAAGATAGCTTCTGTGAAACAGCAGAGGTCTGATTTTTTGACCAAAAATAAACAAGAATACCCCCTATTATGATACCCAAAAGAAAATAAACAACACTCATCTTTACTACTTTTAATCTTGATTCCAAGCATTAAACCCATTCGTCCCAATAATTTTAATCTTGGAAATAAACTCTTTTTACTCGATTACTAACGGTTGTAAGTACCTCATACGGAATCGTTTCCAGCACATTACTAAGTATGGTAACAGGCAGATTATCACCAAAAATCTCCACGCTATCGCCTTCTTTACAGTCTATTCCCGTTACATCTATCAAGGCTACATCCATGCAAATATTACCTACATAATCGGCTTTCTGCCCATTTACCAAACAATAACAATTCCGATTGCCCAACTTTCGGTTAAGTCCATCGGCATAACCAATAGGAATAGCCGCAATCACGCTATCTTTTTCAATGACACCACGGCGCGAATAGCCCACCGTTTCGCCTTTTGGAACATTGCGCATCTGCAAAATCGTAGTCTTTAGCGTAGAAACGTTGTTGATAATTTCATTATTGCGAGGGTTAATACCATAAAGCCCAAGTCCTAAACGGCACATATCTAACTGACGTTCAGGGAAATGTTCGATACCAGCAGAGTTGTCTATATGGCGCAAAATGCGATGACTGAATGCCGATTGTAATTGTTTGCTGCCTTCATCGAATAGCTTAAATTGTTCAGCAGAGAACGAATCAAAGTCGTTATTATCCGACCCTACAAAATGAGAGAATACCGAACGTGGAATTAAAGCATTTTGATGGCGTAACTTTTCAATGAGTTGGGCAATATCAGTGCGCGGATTAAAGCCCAAACGGTGCATGCCTGTGTCAAATTTTATATGCACAGGATAACCTGTTATGCCTTCTTTTTCGGCTGCTTTTATCAGTGCATCAAGCAAACGGAAACTATAAATCTCTGGTTCAAGTTCGTAATCAAACAACGTTTTAAACGAACTCATCTCTGGATTCATAATCATAATGTTGCTTTTGATACCATTACGGCGCAACGTTGCTCCTTCATCGGCAACGGCAACAGCCAAATAATCAACACGATGTTCCTCCAAAGTCTTTGCAATTTCCACAGCTCCAGCCCCGTACGCATCAGCTTTTATCATGCAAACGAGTTTAGTTTCAGGTTTTAAAAAACTGCGATACCAATTCAAATTATCGACAACAGCATTCAAATTGACCTCTAAAACCGTTTCATGCACCTTCTTTACCAACAATTCTGTGAGTTGGTCGAAGCCAAAAGAGCGTGCGCCTTTCAATAAAATAACTTCATCAGCCAAGCTATTAAATACCTTACTATTGATAAAATCGGCTACATTTTCAAAGAAATATCGTTCTTCGACACCATCAAAAGCCTCTTGTTGGCGCATCAAAGCACTACCAATTCCAATAAACTTCTTTATTCCACGCTTTTGAACCAACTCTGCCACATCGCAATATAGTTGCTTTTCAGTCTGACCACTCTGCAAAATATCGCTTAAAATAAGTGTTCTCGCTCGCTTTTGTTGGTCGGGACGACGGTTCATAAAGTCGAGTGCGATGTCTAAAGAATTAATATCTGAGTTGTAAGAGTCATTGATTAGCGTGCAACCATGCTGTCCTTCTTTCACCTCAAGGCGCATAGCTACAGGTTCAAGCATTGGCATTCGCTCTGCCAAAGTTTCGGGTTTCATGCCCAAATATAGAGAAATGGCAGCACAAGTAATACAATTTTGAATGCTAGCATCATCGATAAAAGGCAATGTAAACTTCCCTTTTGTCGCCGTTTGCCAACAATATTCTATGGTTGAAGTAGTGGTATCTTTGCTGATTTTCTCTACAAAAAGCGCAACATCTTTATTCTTTTCCGACCAACCCAACAAGGTTCCGTCATACGAAAAGTCCTCTATGCACTTTGCAGCAATCGCATCGTCCATCTGATAGACCAACGCTTGCGTATCTTTGAACAGCAAAAGTTTCTCCTTACATTTTTCTTCTATTGACGAAAAGTTTTCTTGGTGGGCTGCACCAAGGCTTGTCAATACACCAATAGTGGGCTGAATGATTTTTTGCAAGGCTTCCATTTCGCCACGTTTGCTAATACCTGCCTCAATAATTCCAATCTCTGAACTCTCATTCAGTAGCCAAACCGACAATGGAACACCTATTTGTGAGTTGTAGCTCTTAGGCGAACGTGTTACATTATGGTCGAAAGAAAGCAGTTGCGAGAGCCATTCTTTCACCATAGTCTTACCATTTGAGCCTGTAATACCAACGATTGGAATCGTAAAAGCACTGCGATGCCAAGTGGTTAGTTGCTGAAGTGCAAGCAAAGAATTGTCCACTTGCAAAAAGTTAGCTTGTTTATAAATGGAAGAAAACGCATCGGGCAGTTGCTCAACCACAAAGTTTCTCACCCCACGATGATAGAGTTCGTCTATATAATGGTGTCCATCGTTGCGTTCAGAGCGTAACGCAAAGAAGAGCGTTTCCTCTGGAAAACAGAGCGAACGACTATCTGTGAGAATAAAACTAATCTGTGCTTCGGCATCACCCAACCGTTTTGCATTGATATTTTCGGCGATTTTATCTATGGAATAGTTCATTTTTTTAATCTTTTTATAGACTTATTGATTTGCAAAGTTACAGAAAATGACAGAAACAGCCTATATTTGGTGTTGTTTTTACCTTTTTTATACTTAGCGTTTCATCTTCTCTGCGCACGTTGGACAAATCCCTTTCAACATGAAATTTACGTTTTTCAGTTGATAGCCGTCGGGCAAATTGATTTCAGGGATTGCCATTTCGGGCAAACAAACGGTGTTGTGGCAGCATTGACAATAGAAGTGTGCGTGCATATCACTGTCGATTTCTGCATCGTTACTCCTGCAAATTTCGTAGCGCACAATACCGTTTCCGTCTTCCATTTGGTGAACAATATGGTGTTCACGAAAGAGAATTAATGTGCGAAAGATACTTGATTTGTCAATTGTTTGGAGCTTTGTTTCCAATTCTTTCATTGAGATAGGACTATAATGCTCCGATATGGCATTGGCAATCAATATTCTGTTGGCAGTAGGCTTTACGCCATGCTTGACAAGATGTTCTAAAACGTCTTCAATATTCATAACGTTTCTATGTTAAGTCCATTATATTTTAACGAAAGTTCCCTTGCTTTCGCCTTTGCTTGTGCTATAAATTGCTTATATTCGGCACTATCTGGATTGAAAGGACGATGCTCAAAAGCCTGTTTTATAGGTTTCCATTCTGCGAGAAAAGCCTTTGCCGAAGCGGAAAACCATGTTTCTACCAATCGCTCCCAAATATATTCTACGGCTTGCTCATTAGGGTGTAGCATGTCGGATTGATAGAAACGGTAATCGCGCAACTCGTCGTTCACAATTTCATAAGCTGGGAAATAAGCGATACGACCATCGTTAGTTTGCATTAACCCATTGATTGCAAGCAACAAAACCGACTTAGAAAGTTGGCTTTCATGGTAACCATACTTGGCATATCGTATCGGACTGACTGTCAAAACAATCTTTGTTTCGGGATTTATTGCCCACAAATGATTCATGGCTTGCTGCAAATAGGCTTTACATTCGGCAATGTCTAATTCCTTTTCCTCGAACAATCGCTGCGGACGCTTATTGCAATTGTCCACAATTTCGCCCGTTGCTCGCTCAATGTAGACGTGATTTGTCCCCAAAGTCAGCACAACGGTGTCGAATGTTTCATTCATTTTCTCAATGGTATGCAACACTGATGCAGGATTATACATCACTCCAAAAGGATTGACTGTGGCACGAAACTTCCAATCAACAAACTTTTTGCCTATGCTACTTGCAAAGCATGAACCAACAAACAGCACACGTTCGCATGCATCAATGGTAAAAACAGGTTTTGGTATGTCAATAATCGTTCTAAATTCCATGATGACAAAGGTACAATAGTTTTTATGGATAGCCACCAAATCGAGTATAATGTTTTCAAAAATCTTTGTTTTTCTGTTTCGTAGAAAATAAACGCCATACAAAAACCTATTGTTTTGAAGTGAAAAAGAGCCTATTTTGAAGCGCAAAACAATAGGTTTTGAAAAAGAAATAGTTTTCTCGGCTCAATATTTCCAAGCCATTCGATACAAAAAAATCCCCACAACCATGGGTTGCAGGGATTATTATTCTTTTGCTTAAAATCTTACTTACGAAGACCGAGTGCCTTAATGATAGCACGATAACGTTCGATATCGCGTTCCTTCAAATAGTCTAACAAACCACGACGCTTACCTACGAGGCGAGTCAATGAACGTGTTGTAACGTGGTCTTTACGATTCTTCTTAACGTGTTCTGTCAAGTGCTTGATGCGGAATGTGAACAATGCGATTTGGCTTTCAGCTGAACCTGTGTCGCCAGCCTTTTGTTCTCTACCGAATTGTGTGAAGATTTCTTCTTTCTTCTCTTTGCTTAAATACATTTTTTTCGATTAAATTGTTGTTGCAATGCCATCTTTCAGTTGTAAAGTCGCCTTAATCGTAGCGGCTCACAGCTTCAAATGCTTTCGGGTTTTCCGAAACTGCGGTGCAAAGTTACAACTTTTATTTCATTACGCAATAGTTTTACGATTATTATTTGTAATTTTGCACACATATTTTAAGAATGGAGTAAGAAGAAAGAATGCAAAATATTAGAAATATCGCAGTAATTGCGCACGTCGACCATGGTAAAACGACGTTGGTAGACAAAATGATGCTCGCTGGAAAACTTTTCCGAGATGGACAGAATAATAGCGACGAAGTTTTAGACTCGAACGATTTGGAACGTGAGCGAGGGATAACAATTCTCAGTAAGAACGTAAGTATCAATTGGAAAGATACTAAAATCAATATTCTTGATACACCTGGACACAGCGATTTTGGTGGTGAAGTGGAACGTGTATTAAACATGGCAGACGGTTGTTTGCTATTGGTTGATGCGTTTGAAGGTCCTATGCCACAAACTCGTTTCGTACTTCAAAAGGCTTTACAGTTGGGGTTGAAGCCTGTGGTGGTAGTAAATAAGGTGGATAAGCCTAACTGTCGCCCAGAGGAAGTCTATGAAATGGTGTTCGACCTTATGTGCGATTTGAATGCTACGGAAGACCAATTGAACTTCCCTGTTGTCTATGGTTCGGCTAAAAATGGCTGGATGAGCAAGAATTGGAAGGAACAAACCGATAATATAGAGTATCTTTTAGACTTAATTGTTGAGGCTATTCCTGCTCCAAAGCAATTGGAAGGTACGCCACAAATGTTGATTACGTCTTTGGATTATTCAAGTTATACGGGTCGAATTGCTGTCGGTCGTGTTCATCGTGGTACATTAAAAGACGGACAAAACATTACGATTTGCCACAGAGATGGTACAACAGAACGTACGAAAATCAAGGAATTACACACATTTGAAGGTATGACCCACCGCAAAACTACCGAGGTTGGCTCTGGCGATATATGTGCGATTATTGGTTTGGAACGTTTTGAAATTGGAGATACCATTGCCGATTACGAAAATCCAGAACCATTGCCACCAATTGCAGTTGATGAGCCAACGATGAGCATGCTCTTTACCATTAACGATTCGCCATTCTTTGGCAAGGAAGGTAAGTTCTGTACTTCACGTCATATCAACGACAGATTGGAAAAGGAGTTGGAAAAGAACCTTGCTTTGCGTGTTTCTAACCTTGAAAATTCAACTGATAAGTGGCTCGTTAGTGGTCGTGGTGTGTTGCACCTCTCGGTATTGATAGAGACAATGCGCCGTGAAGGTTACGAATTGCAAGTAGGTCAGCCACAAGTTATCTATAAGGAAATTGACGGACAACGTTGCGAACCGATTGAAGAACTTACGATAAATGTGCCAGACGAGTTCTCAAGCAAAATGATTGATATGGTTACACGCCGTAAAGGTGAACTGTTGAGCATGGATACTGAGAGCGACCGTGTGAATATTTCGTTTGAAATTCCTTCACGAGGCATCATGGGATTGCGTACAAATGTACTTACTGCCAGCCAAGGTGAGGCTATTATGGCGCATCGTTTTAAGGATTATCAACCATTCAAAGGTGAGATTACACGCCGCACAAATGGTTCTATGATAGCAATGGAGAACGGAACAGCATACGCTTATTCTATTGATAAGTTGCAAGACCGTGGTAAATTCTTCATCGACCCAGGCGAAGAAGTGTACGGAGGACAGGTAGTTGGCGAGCATGTTCACGATAAAGATTTGGTGATTAACGTAACAAAAGCCAAGCAATTGACCAACGTTCGTGCGTCAGGTTCTGATGATAAGGCACGCGTAATCCCTAAGGTTGAAATGAGTTTGGAGGAATGTATTGAATACATTAAGGCGGACGAATACATCGAAGTAACACCAAAAAGTATTCGTATGCGCAAGATTTTGCTCGACCACCTTGAACGTAAACGCGATAATAAGGAATAAATGCCTTCGCCTTTCCCCTATTGGGAGAAGAATATAGACAAAAGAAAAGTTGCTGTTAATGCAATAAAGAATATTAAAAATCGTTTTGTAAGTAAAAACAATAATACTTATGAAGCGATTTTTTCTATTTGTGGCAATTGCATTAGCTACTATGACAGCGCAAGCGCAACCTAAGTGGGGAACATGGTCAATAGTTCCACACGTTGGCGTTAGTTTTTCAAACATTTCAGGCGATAAAATCTATGCTGGTGGTTTCTTTTCAGATTTTGATAAAGTGTCAAAATCTAAAACACGCATAGGATTTTCAGGCGGATTAGATGCAGTTTATCAAGCCACCGATATGCTTGCGGTATCGTTTGGAGCTGCATACACACAAGCAGGTTGTAACTTTGAGGACGTACCAGCCAACCTTTCTGCGGAGCATGGTACGGTGTTGCATGATACTTATTATAACCTTGGTTATGTTGATGTGCCTTTGTTGGCTCATGTTTATGTATCGAAAGGTTTAGCATTTTCTTTTGGTTTCCAACCTTCATTCCTTACAAATGCCACAGGGCATTATGAAATGCAAGACTATGAAACAAATAAAGAAGGTGGAATAAAGTATGATAAGAATAAAGTTGATGAGGGAAATTCTAAAAATTTGTTCAAGAAAACAGCATTTTCAATCCCTATTGGTATAAGCTATGAATATGAAAACGTAGTTTTAAATGCGCATTATAATTTTGGCTTATCAAAGGTTTATGCTTATGATTTAGGCGATAACAAGAATAAAATCATCACCGTTTCGGTGGGTTACAAGTTCAATCTATAATATAAGGTATATGCCTTTTACTCAAAATGTCCGTACTTTTTGCACAAAAAGTACGGAACTATTAGGGGGAAGGGCATTAGGAAGAGGATTGTGTGTAAGTAGATGGAAATGAGAGCGGTTCGCACGATATCTCCGTGGTTTGCACTGCGAGGTAAAGTGCAGAAAGCGTGGATTTGTGCAGAAGTTCCGTTACCAAATCGTTAGCCCATTCTCCGAATGGTAACGAAGAGGTAGGAGTAGGTAACTGACGGAAGAGTATTCGGTAAGTGAACTCTCTGCGATTTCGTTGCTGTTGCTCTGATATACAATGCTTTGCATAGCTGAGAACGCTTCGGTAACGGGTAACTTTGCCCATAAAAACAGAAGCGTATGCAAACAGACAAAATGAAGGTGTTGCTCTACCTCAAAAAGAGCGGATTGGACAGGTCGGGGCAAGCTCCGATTATGGGGCGGATAACCTATGGGCGAACCATCGCTCAGTTCAGTTGCAAGCTGTCGTGCGACCCCAAGCTGTGGAATGCTCGTGAGAGCAGGCTGAACGGCAAGAGTCGTGAAGCTGTGGCAACGAATGGCAAGTTGGAACGCTTGCTTCTCTCGGCGCAGTCGGCTTATCAAACCCTTTATGAGCGAGGAGTTGTCTTTACAGCGACTGACATCAAGGAGTTGCTGCAAGGTAGTATGCAAAGCCAAATCACTTTCTTGGAGCGGTACGATCGAATGCTCGAAGAGATGAAGCAAAAAGTGGGTATCGAGATAAAGGCAACAGCTCTGAATAGTTACTTTACTATTCGAAAGCATCTGCGAGCCTTTATCGAGGAGAAGTTCCACACTTCAGATATTGCTTTCAGTCAGATTGAAGAAGACTTCTTGGATTGCCTACAACACTACTCTGTCGGAAAGCTGAGGCATTCGCAAGGTCATTATCGTAAGATGGCATTAGCGGTGAAGAAGGTCTGCCGTCTGGCGTATCGTGAAGGGTTGATAACACGACAACTGTTTGCTCACGTAACGATCGAACGAGGGGAGAACAAACAACCTCGTGCATTGGATAGGGCATCGTTGGATAAGTTGCAGAGCCTGACCTTTGAGCCGTATGAGGTGGAGTTGGAAACTGCTCGAGACCTCTTTCTCTTCACCTGTTATACGGGTGTTGCCTACTGCGACATGGTTGCCCTTAATCGGGAGCATCTATTTACGGATGATGAGGGGGCTTTATGGCTTAAGTTCCGCAGACAGAAGACCAATACGCTTTGTCGTGTAAAGCTCTTATCTGAAGCGGTCCGTCTGATGGAGCGACATCAATCGAAAGAACGAACTACGCTCTTTGCTCCCATTGCTTATTCGGTTTACCTCGCCCAACTCAAAGCCCTACAACTTCGAGCTGGCATCTCTATTCCCCTTTCGGCACACGTTGGTCGCCACACCTTTGCCACGTTGATTACTTTGGAGCGAGGAGTGCCGATTGAAACGGTGAGCCGAATGTTGGGGCATAGCAATATCCAAACGACCGAGAGATATGCTCATGTGACTCCGAAGAAGCTTTTCGATGAGTTCGAGCGATTTCTCTCTTTCACTGAAAACCTAACCTTAACCTTATAAAAACTATGCGCAGTACATTCAAAATCCTATTCTATATCAATAAGAGCAAGACCAAAGCGGACGGTACAACGGCAGTCCTTTGTCGTATCACCATAGACGGAGCAAACGTAGTGATAAGCACAGGAGAAAACACAAATCCCCACGATTGGAGTGTGAAGCGAGGAGAAACAAAGGAGAAGAAGACCAACCAACGCTTGCAAACCTTTCGGGAGAAAGTCGAACAAGGGTACAATACCTTGCTCTACAAATATGGAGCGGTGAGTGCCGAGCTTCTGAAGAACCACCTGCAAGGTATCGGGAGAACTCCGACGACACTTCTTGCTCTTAGCGCGGAGGAACTCAAAGAACAGAAAGAAAGCAAGAGTGAGGGAACGTGTTGCAACAATAGAAATTCTGATAAGCAGCTCAATTCCTTTGTGAGAAGTCTTGGCGAGGAGGATATTCCTCTAACGGCTATTTCCATTGAGTTCTTTGATGATTATCGCTTCCATTTGAAGAAGGAGGGCTACGCCCCTGCAACGATAAACAGGCTTTTGTGCTGGTTGAGCCGACTGATGTATCGAGCCGTTGGTCAGGGGACAATACGCTTCAATCCGTTTGAGGAAGTGAAGTACGAAGCCGTGGAGCGCAAACCTCGTTTCTTGAGCAAGGGCGATGTGGCAAAGCTCTTGGCTTTCCCGTTGCAAGACGAGGGGGCAGAACTAAGCCGAAGGATGTTTCTTTTCTCCGTCTTTACGGGGTTGGCATTTGCCGACTTGCAGAGTTTGCGAGCTTCGCAAATCGAAACGAACAGCGAGGGGAAGCGGTATATTCGCAAAGCACGCCAAAAGACAGAAGTCGAAAGCTTAATCCCACTACACCCGATAGCGGAGCAGATACTTTCGCTTTACACAAAGGAGAAAAGCAAGGGAGACTACAAGGTATTCCCCGATACGATGAGTAAAGACAAGCTATCCAAACACCTTAAAGCAATTGGGCTAGCGTGTGGCATTCGTACTCCGCTCACCTTCCATGTCGGCAGACATTCGTTCGGCACGCTGACTTTGGAGGCTGGTATTCCGATAGAGAGCATCGCCAAGATGATGGGACACGCCTCCATTGCCAGCACGCAAATCTACGCCCAAATCACCGACAAGAAGATTGCAAGGGATATGGAGAAGTTGATGCAGCATGAGAATACATAACTTGTATTCTTACAGCAATCTATTGATGTCGGAACTCAAACATACTTGGAGATACTCCAAATTTTCTTTTGAATGCCGAAGAGAAATGATTGGGATGGCTATAACCTGTTTTATCAGAAATTTCTGTCAATGATAAGCGATTCTCTTCCAATAAGGCTATGGCAAGTTTCATTTTTTGATCAATGGCATAATCGAAAATAGTAGTTCCAAACAACTGTTTGAAACCAGCTTTCAGTTTGGTCTGGTTTATACCTATCTCACGTGAAAGCGTTGAAATTGAAACTTTTTTATTCAGATTTTCAGAGATATAATCTCGTGCGTCATAGAGTCTGTCTATATCACCTCTTGACAGTTTTAAGATTTTACAATCACAAGAATCAAAAGAATGAATCTGAGCAAGATACAATTCAATGATTTTACATTCCAAAAATAAGCTCCTCATTGCTCCAGAATATGGCTGTCTAGTAATTTCGGATATGAGATATGTCATTGAAGGAGTTATAGATGGATTTTTACCCACCCAGCAAAAAGGCTCTTTTTCTATACGATTTGCCATATCATTTAGCACACGACTGTCTTGTATGAAATGCTCCTTAAAGTATTGTTGTGAGAGCGAGTATTCAAAAAATGAATTATCTCCCCTTCGAGATGGAGCAATATGCAGATGGACAGAAGACAATTCTCTAACAGAAAAGAAGCTATGCTGCCCTCCGAAAATGCTGAATTGACGTTTTGTAATAGTTGACTCAGTATTACCTGATATACAGAAATGTGATAGGAAGTATTTATTTTCAGGATTATTTGTATCGGCAGGATATTTCTGTATATACAATTCATCCGTCAAATGAAATGTACCCCATGTAATGCTCATACCATCAGTCTCTAAAAGTCTGATATTTGATACGGGAAAACGTTGGTCTCTATATGATTGAAATGATGTCATGCATACATTTTTTTTATATCTCGCAAAGGTCGCTTTTTTCTATATCTTACACAATACCCAATTATTGTGGTTTTATCGGTTGAAAAACAGAAAATCAAAACCTTTCTGTTTGACGGGATTCGTAGAAATAACTTCCATTTTCGTGGGAATATTTTGCGGATAGCAACCTACCTTTGCAACGTAACATAAAAAGTTTTTCTATGGAAACAATCAATATACTTCGCGACGGAAACATGACGAAGTCGCTTATCAAATTAGGAATGCCAGTAGTAATAGCCATGCTCGTGATGGCGGTGAACAATGTCGTCGATACTTTTTGGGTAGCCCGATTGGGAACATTGCCCATTGCAGCGGTCTCTATCGCATTTCCTACCTCCTTGTTTTTTACAGGAATAGGATTAACCTTCGGGATTGGTGGAGGAGCCTACATTTCCCGACTGCTGGGAGCAAATCAAGTGGATAAAGCAGGGAAAGTTGCTTCTGTTTCCATTATAACAGCATTTCTCACAGGGTTATTGACTGCATTGTCTTGCTACCTGTTTCTCCCTAAAATATTAGTCTTTATGGGGGCGGATAATACGACAATGCAATTAGCAACAAGTTATGGTAAGTTGTTTATTGTCAGTTGTATTATTGGTACCATAAACGTATCTTCTGGTAATATTGTAGTTTCGCAAGGAGCTTCCAAGATTTCAGGGATGGCAATGATATTCGGTGCTGTTGTCAATATGCTATTGGATCCGCTTTTTATTTATACATTAAATGGGGGAGTAGAAGGAGCTGCTTGGGCAACCATTGTCGCACAGCTCTTAACGACATTTATTTATGTACTTTATTTCCGCAAATCTCCCGTCAAAGTTTCGCTGACACGATTCAAGCCAACCCGACAAATGTATTGTGAAGTCATTAAGATAGGAATATCTATGCTTCTGTTTCAGTTTCTTCAAAGTTTATCCATCAGTTTATTACAAAATGCTTCTGCGCGTTATGGAAGTGAGGCAGTCGCAGCCATCGGTATTGTGTTGAAAATTGTAACACTTGGAACGAATGTTGTCTTCGGTTTTGTAAAAGGACTTCAGCCTATCGCTGGGTACAACTATGGGGCAAAAAACTATACAAGAGTTCGTGAAGCGATACGTTATTCTCTCATTCTCACGACCTCGTTTTGTATCGTATGGAGTCTTGTTATTCTCCTTTTTACCGACTCTATTATCTCTTGTTTCGGTGATGACCAAGGGGTGAAAGTCATTGCCGAAGAAGCATTGCGTGCCAACACAATTCTATTTTTTACCTTCGGATTTCAGTTTGTCTATTCTACACTTTACACAGCTATGGGAAAGGCTAAGCAAACACTTTTACTGAACATTAGCCGACAAGGAATTTTCTTTATACCTACCATTTTAATTCTTCCCCTTTATTTCGGACTCGGAGGTGTGCTTTACACCCAAGCAATTGCAGATTTCTTTACAACCTTATTAACCTTCTTTTTTGCGTTGAGCATACATCGAGAATTAAAACAAATGTAACAGGAACGAATAAGACTATTATGTCAGCGATGAGACTGTTTTTTTTGTCAAATGCACAAACAAATGATTTATGAGTGATAATTCTCTTGCAGTAGTCGGTCGATGTCGGAGAGTTTGTAGAGTATTTTCCCTGCGATTTGAGTGTAGGGAATAATCCCCTTGTCCCGATAGTCTTGCAAGGTGCGAGGGCTGATAAAAAGCCGTTCGCAAACCTCTCGCCCCGTAAGGTAGATTTCTCCCCCGAAGAGCGGACGGTGCGTTTGAGCAATCTCCCGAATACGTCTGCTTACTTCTTGAATGCCCGAAATGAGTTGTTTCATTTCGGGCGTTTCTTTGTTGATGGTTTCGTATTCCATAGTTGCGGTTATTGACGGTTGGACTTGGCAAGGTGTGCTTCCACATCCTCTCGTTTGTAATAGCACTTATGCCCGATTTGGATAAAGGGCAACACGGAAGTGTCCCGATAGTGTTGGAGCGTCCGTTTGCTGATGTTCAGGATTCGGCACACGTCTCCGTTGTGCAGCAGGTCGGGCATTTCGGGCTTCGTGCCGAATTGTTCTCTCATGCAAAGAGCCAGTTCTTCGATGCTCTTTTTCAGTTCCTCCCAGGCGGAGGAGTCGATGGCTGTAAATCTCATATCAATATCATTTTTAATTGTCATTTCCACCTCGTTTGGTGCAAATGTACGCAGTCAAAATCCTTATTACCAGCTCCGATGAAAGCAAGGGAAATAGAAGGAAGTCGTAGGCAAATGTACAAGCATGAATTGCCTAATTCTCCCACTTCTCTCTAAGTGCGTACTTGTGGCTCTGATATGGTATGAAGTGGCTCTCTTGTCAATGAAAACAGACGCTCCTTTATCCCTCGAAGAAAAAGTGTGCATGTATTGGCAATCCGATGAAGTTGGTTTCCGAGCCATTCTCCTCTCGATTCGCTCCTTTTGAATGGTTTTGTCCCGATTTCTCCTGTTTGCCCCGTCCATTTTCGGAGCATTTTGCAGTATCTCGAAGCAACAGCCTCGCAAACCTTGGCATTGTGCGTTCGGCTCTCTAACTTGGTTTCAGCATCCGTTTTCGGATGAAAGTTCAAAACCAAGTAAATAGAAGAAGTACGAACAATGAAAAAAGAAGAGCATGACACCCCATCCAAGAACGCTCAAATAGAAGAGTTTCTTTCGGATCGGTACGAGTTTCGATACAATACCGTACTGCACCGAGCGGAGTACCGTCCACGAGGAACGGACGATTACACAGCCGTAGACCGCTACCGCATCAATACCCTCAAACGGGCTTTGGACAAGGAAGCCGATGTACAGACCTCACCCGAGAACCTGTACAGCATCATCGAAAGCGATTTCTCCCCACGTATCAATCCTGTGCAAGACTATTTCCGAGCCTTACCGCTGACGAAAGGTAATGCGGAAGCTATCACAGCTCTTGCCGACTGTGTGCGTGTAACCAATTCTGAGAAATGGAAGGAATACCTTACCAAGTGGCTCGTTGCCGTAATAGCCAATGCTATGGACGACAAGCAGTGTCGCAATCACACCTGCCTTGTGCTGACAGGCGAGCAAGGCAAGTTCAAAACGACCTTTCTAGACCTGCTCTGCCCACCAGCTCTATCCGACTACCGTTATACAGGAAAGATATATCCGCAGGAAAAAGATGTGCTGAGCCTTATCGGGCAAAACCTCATCATCAACATTGATGACCAGCTCAAAGCCCTCAACAAGCGAGATGAAAACGAACTGAAGAACTTGATTACCTGTCCGCAGGTAAAGTACCGCATGCCTTACGAGAAGCATATCGAGGAGCGCCCCCACTTGGCAAGCTTCGTGGCTTCGGTCAATGGCAACGATTTTCTCACAGATCCGACTGGAAGTAGGCGTTTCCTCCCCTTTGAAGTCTTGGCAATAGAAATAGACAGAGCCAAGAGCATTTCGATGGATGCCGTTTACAGCGAAGCCAAGACCCTGTTGAATAACGGCTTTCGCTATTGGTTCAATGATGAAGAGATTGTTGAGTTGCATAGAAACAGCGAAGCATTCCAAGTCTATACAGCAGAGATGGAGCTGTTGCTCCGCTACTTCACATTTCCCTCGGAAGCTGAGATGGCTACGAAACGCTTCTATATGACCAATTCGGAGATTGTAGGGTATCTCTCCTGCTATACCCGACAACCCCTCTCTCCGAAACGAATGGGCGAAGCCCTGCGCAGGGCGGGCTATACGAGGGAGTGTCGCAGGATAAATGGCAATCCCGTATATGTCTATGCCGTCCGTAAGATTTATCCCGAGCAACCACCATAGCACTCTGTTATTGCACTCCCTTTGTAATACCCCTTTCTCTTTTCTTTCCTATTCTCCTTACTACGTTACTACAACTAAGGATAATACAGTGAAAGAGAAAGGATTGCAGTAGATATTCATCTTACGACATAGCTTACTACAATCCTTCTACGCTTCTACAGCTTGATAGAGAATAAGTGGTGTAGACAGATGGTGTAGTAGGATAAACCCCGACAAAGTGTTATACTTTTCTCTTTCACTGTCAATCACTTATCCTAGTGTAGAAAGGTAGTAAGATAAAAAGGGGAAAACTCCAAAAAGAGAAAATAGAATATGCGATGAGACTGCAAACAAAGAATACGAAGAATCCGTGAACAATGAATACGAACAATCCAAAGACAACAGCAATGAACAACGAATATTACGATCTACAACACCTTAAGGCAATACCAATAGCCGAATATCTGCATACTGCCTATGGTATCGAACCGGCCAAGCGGTACAACGGGTATGCCCTTTATCATGCACCTTACCGAGAAGACTTCAATGCTAGTATGAAGGTAGACTTTCGGGAGAACTTGTGGCACGACTACGGCACAGGTCAAGGCGGGAGCATCATAGACCTTGTGATGCGTATGCAAGGGTGTAGTGCTTATGAAGCGATGAAGCATCTTGCTGGAAAGCGAGAGACAATAGTTGCACCCTCTTCCTTTCATCGTGAAGATCACATAGAGCACAGAAGAGATGAGCAGAGAGCAAATAATAGAAGGCATATTCTTTCCATCAGCGATGAGTTGCCCTCACATCTGCAACGCTATCTTCGAGAGGTTCGCAAGATAGATCTTGCAGTGGCAAGTGCTTATCTCCGTCACATTCACTACGAGGTAGGAGGACGAGAATATTCCGCCATCGGATTTCCCAATCGTTCTGGAGGATATGAGCTTCGGGATGACAACGCATTCAAGGGAACTATTGCTCCAAAGGATATATCTGTGATTGCAGGACGAGAGGACAACGCCCCTCTCTGCATCTTTGAAGGCTTTATGGATTTCCTTTCCCTTCTTACGATAAACGGAAAAGAAACGGCTCCTTGTCTTGTATTGAACTCAGTCAGCAACATTTCACGAGCCATCGCCTATCTCCAAGAGAAAGAGATTGACTCCGTTCGAGCGTTCCTCGATAATGACCCAGTAGGACGGCAGGCACTCCTGACTATCCAATCATCAGGTGTGACAGTAGAGGATATGAGCAGGCACTATGCCCGACACAAAGACCTCAACGAGTTTCTTGTAGCACAACGAGAAGCGCAGAAACAGAAAATAGTCCCTCGCAAAAAGGGGCTTAGACGATAACGCAAAAGAGAGAAATTTCAACAACGGAACAATCGGGTATTCGAAGAGACTAGAGCTGTAAAGCGTATAGATGTGAGCCTTTGTTTCAAGAGTTATGGCACTCCCTCGGAGTTGCAAGTTTGCAGGGGCAAACTTAGAAACAAAGACTCAGTGCATTCAGAGAATGCAAGCACTTCAAAGGCAGGCTGCGGAACAGGGCGGAGCGGGCATTTGGAGAAATGCCATAGCTCATTAGGGCATTTTCTTCACGCTCCACTCCGTTACCGCTAAAAAAGCCCTCCTGAGCCAAGGGGAAGCAGCCCCTTTGGATACCCCCTAAAGCTATATTCAACTTATGGGCTACGCAGTATTACACATAGACAAGGCTCGGGGCAACGACTCGGCAATGAGTGCCCACATCGAGCGAACATTTGTGCCGAACAATGTCGATGCCTCTCGCACGCACCTCAATCGAGACTTGGTGCAATTCCCCACAAATGTCACCAACCGTACAGAAGCTATTGCACATCGCATAGCAACGGCTGGTATCTACCGAAAGGTTGCGGACAATCAAGTTAAAGCACTTCGTTTCATCCTCTCAGGATCACACGAAGATATGCTCCAACTTGAAAGCGATGGACGCTTAGAGGAGTGGTGCAATAGTACGATGCAGTGGCTTTATACCACCTTTGGCAAGGCAAACGTGGTAGCAGCCACACTTCATGCCGATGAAAAGACCCCGCACATACATGCGACAGTTGTCCCAATTGTCATGGGAGAAAGGAGAAAAGCCAAACAGGAAGCTGAGAATGGCAAGCGAAAGTACAAGACAAAGACAAACAAGATACGGCTCTGTGCTGATGATCTGCTTACACCCAAGAAGTTGGAGGAGTATCAAACCTCCTACGCAGAGCAAATGCGACCATTTGGGCTGAGTAGAGGGGTACAAGGATCTGAAGCAAAGCATCGAACTAATATGGAGTATTACAAAGAGCTCCTCAAAGAGACGAAGCAGAAACAACTTGAGGAAGAAGAACTAATTCAAAAGGTCAGAGAGTTGGAAAAGCAGGCGGGCAAGCTCCGAGTAAAGGGTACGCTCTACTCGCTCTTTGGGAACTCCGAGCTTGACAAGGCGGAACAGCGCATCGAAGAGTTAGAGCAAGAAGTCAAACGGCAACAACATCTTTCGGAAAAGGAGAAAGCCGAAATCCGCAAGGAGGTTGTGTGTTTGCAGGATACTATTAAAGGAAGAGACAGAGCCATTGCCGAATTGAAAGAGACCGTGCAAGTTTACGCGGAAGAGCGGAATTGGATAAAACGCTTCTTCAATGGCTTCTATCAATTGCTGAACATTCGTCTGATGCTCCGAAAGATGAATTTCTCTGATGACAGAATAGCGGAGATGTATCGCACAGAAGCTCCCCAGCGAGGAACGGCTAAAGCCTATTCGGGGCTGTACAAGAGAGAGTTTATGGAAGAAGACAGTGAAATCCGCATTGCCAAGGACGAGAAGAAGCGACCGCTCCTCACTATCAACGGACTTCCCATTGCCGATTGGTGCGAACTAAAATGGAAACAACTTGTCAATCGTAATCGCTCGCAACGACTATAATTGCTATTTTCTTTCACCGACAAGAAGAAAAAACAAGAAAAGACGCTCACTTCTCCTCGCAAAGGGCTATCTTTGCAAGTGAAATAGTGAGCGTTCTTTGGCTATTCAAAACAATGTGTATCAATGCACTCCGCTCATTTCTAAATCGTTACCTATTCACCCGTCGCTAAATGGTAATACTCTGCTCCTCAATAAGATAGTCTGTAAACGAAAAAAATCGAGTCCGCTATTTTTTGTGAAGTTACGCAACTATCTTCACTCTTACAAGTGGATGCAGGGGTGACGCATTATAGATTATCCTTAATTGATTCGCCAATAGGTGTAATTACTCATAGTTCTACTCTAAACGTAGAATAATGACATTGGTATAGGCATTTCGCATATTTTAGTCAATTGCCTGATTCCGATATACACTCCAACAGGATTTAATTGGAAAGTTGTTATTTGGTTATTTTTGAAAACGTCAAATGCATATTGCCATCGAGTATCCTTCTTAATATGATAGTTACGAACCTCGTCTTCTGTAAATGGAATTGCTTTATTTTTTAAATCTTCAAACAGGGGGATTAACAGGTCTTTATTCGCTTGATTGAATACTTCTGTTACAGTCTTGGTGTTTGCGACATTAAAAGACACATGTTGTTCTTCAATAGAAAACAACCCCATTATATATGGTAAATTAGTTCGCTGAGAAACATTCATTAGTTGTGGATACTTCTGAAAAATATCGTTTAATTCATTCAATGGAAAGTTGTGTCTAAAAAACAAATCGTAACTAGAAAGTAGGTATTTTTCAAGTGGTTCCACAACATGAAATGCTGATATTCCATAGCCACATCCGACTTGCTTTAGGTGGGCTATATCCAATGAACTGATATTTTTTAATCTTTCCACTAACGGAGCCAACTTCAATAACAAGTCATCATATTGTTTTTTGTTGTATGGGAATATCAGGTTACTAAAAACCAATATTGCCAATAATGAAGCTGTGTTGGAAGATAGTTTGGGTATTATATTTCTTGCCTCATCTATTATAGATTGCTCTGTTGTTCTTTCTTGTACATTCAAACGTTCTATTAGTAAATCTATAAGATTTTCGCCTAATTCTTCATTACCAGATGCGATGTAATTTTTAAATGTCTCATTTAATGCCATCTGAATTGCAGGCTCTTTGAAACGATGTAATAAATCTTCCTTTAATGAAGTTATTCGGTCTATTGTTTTTTCCGTTATGTCCGATAATCTTTTCTCGGCCTCGACCCTTGCATCCTGAGTATAAACAGCCAACTCTGCTTTTACTACATATTTGCAGATCTCCATAGCAGTTTCAGCTGTAATGCCATTAAAGTTAATGTCACCTTTTGCTTGTACTATGGTGGATTGATTAACACTCTCTATTTTCTGATCATTTCCGAAATTCATTGTTATTGCCGTTTACCTGATTTATAGTGCTATTGTGAACATCTTTAATTGTCTGCTTGTTACTTTTTCCTCCTTTTTTAATCAAGTAAAAAATACCACTAATAACACCTCCAACAATAGCAACAAGAAGAGGAGTTATCCATACTGAGTTGTCTTTCAAAAAATCCATAACCACCATTATTGTCTTACAAATTAAGATGCAAGTAGTGTGCCAGAATTAAAGAGGTGACATTTTGGCAGAATTTCTATTCTATAAAACTATTGTAGATTGGGACAAAGTGGCTTTTCCAGCTTCTACCAGCTTTTGAATATCCGTCTGATGCTCCAAAAGATGGATTTTTCTGACGACAGAATAGCGGAGATGTATCGCACGGAAACTTCCCAGCGTGGCACGGCAAAAGCCTATTCGGGATTATACAAGAGAGAGTTTACGGAAGAGGACTGCGAAATCCGTATTATCAAAGACGAGAAGAAGCGATTGCGTTTGACCATCAACGGACTTCCCATTGCCGATTGGTGCGAGCAAAAATGGAAACAGCTTATCAACCGTAAACGCTCACATCGGTTGTAAAACCGAAAATCCTCTTTCTCTTTCATCGTTGTATTTCAGTCCCGACAAAACTTTTCAAGAAGAAAATTACACAAGAACGCTCACTTTCCCTCGCAAATCTGTACCTTTGCAAGTGATAATAGTGAGCGTTCTTTGGTTATTCAAAACAGTGTGCCTTAAAGCATTCCGCTCATTTCTAAATCGTTACCTATCCACATTCACCCAAACGGTAACCTATTGCTTCTCAGCTAGATAGCCCGAGACCAAAAAATTACGGAGGACATTTTATCTAATTCGCAATTATATTTTCTTAGAAACGTACAATATAATGTTTCCAACAACTTACAAAGTTGGATAAATCAGGTTCTTTTCTGTGATTTTATTCAACACTTCGTCTACAAATTTGCGGCTTTCCCAGCGTGCCATTGGTAGGTCGTGAAGTAAATAGTTGCCACAATCCTTTGGTGCTGCACCTGGTATTTCGCCTTCAAACGAAGCTACAAATTCGAAAGTGCGACGCATAAGGTCTACAATATCCGATGATTTTAAGTCGCCCTTTAGTATTAAATAGTTGCCCGTAAGACAGCCCATTGGTCCCCAATAGATGATACGGTCTTTCCATTCTGTATCGTTTCTTAGGTAAGTGGCTGCTAAATGCTCCATAGCGTGTATTGCTCCAACGTGAAGAGCAGGCTCACGGTTTGGTTCTTTCATACGAATATCGAAAGTAGTAATGGTTTCGTTGCCTACTTTGTCCTGTCTACTGACATAAATTCCACGCAATAAACGTTCGTGGTCAATGGTGAATGAAGGTATTTTATCCATGTTTTCAGAGTTTAAAGTGTGTTGATAAAGTGTTTTGTAACCTCGAAACTTCCCTCAGCTACTTTGTTCCAGAAGTCGTAATACATGCTTGCATCGGTATCTTTGAGCGGAATATCGCTGATGACACGGAAGGAAACAAACGGAACATGATAGATATAGCATACTTGAGCAATGGAACAACTCTCCATATCTACGGCAGTAGCTTCTGGAAAATCGTTCATAATCGACTGCATTTTCTCTTTCGATGTAACGAAATAATCACCACTAACGGTTAGTCCAGCCTTGATAGTGAGTGCGTTTTCGCCTTGATTTTCGTTCAACGACAAAGCCTTTTCAACCAATTCTTGTGGACAAACATAGCGAGCAGGCATACCTATTACTTGCCCTTTTGCTGCCTCGCTGCCACAAGAAACGTCATGATAAACACATTCTGAAGCCACAACCACGTCCATAACATTCAATGTTGTGTCTGCTCCACCTGCACAACCACTCGAAATAACAAGGTCGGGGTGGTAATTATTTATCATTTCTACTGCGCCAATGGCTGAATTTACCTTGCCAATGCCACACTTTTGCAACACGATTTCCTTATTAGCAATTCGTCCAACGACAAACTTTTTGTGGTTACGGCTTTCTGTTATTGTTTCTTCAAGAATGGATTTGAGTTGTACGAACTCCTTATCCATTGCAACTATTATTCCTATTTTCATGCCGCAAAGGTACTAAAAAGTTGCAAGTAGGGAGTTGTAAGTTATGAGTTTTTTGTATCTTTGCACGCATATCACAGAAGATTTAAACATTAAATATATGAATACTTTGAAGAAATGTCTGCCCGATGCCATTGTCATCGCCCTTTTTGCAGTAATCTCTTTTGCTTATTTCTTTGTTCCTGTATCGCAAGGCAAAATACTTTTTCGCCACGATTCGCAAGCCAGTGTAGGCTTAGGACAAGAACTTTCACAGTATGAAACTCAAACAGGTGAAGTAAGTCGTTGGACAAACTCGGTGTTTAGCGGAATGCCTACCTATCAGATTGCACCGTCTTACAATTCTACCGACGGACTTTCTGCCGTTATGTCAGCCTATCATCTTTGGCTTCCCGACTATGTTTGGTTCATTTTCGCCTATCTTTTAGGCTTCTATATCATGCTTCGTGCGTTCAATTTCCGCCAATCGTTGGCAGCATTGGGCAGTATTATATGGGCTTTTTCTTCTTATTTCCTTATCATTATCGCCGCAGGACACTTGTGGAAAGTCATGGCTTTGGCTTATTTACCTCCAATGATAGGCGGTGTCGTCTTAGCTTATCGGGGCAAATATCTATGGGGATTTATTATAACCGCACTTTTTGCAGCCTTTGAGATAAAAGCCAACCACGTGCAAATGACTTATTACTACCTGTTCATTGTTCTTTTCATCATCATAGCCTACCTTGTGCAAGCCATTAAAGAACAACGAATTGCCCACTTCCTAAAAGCTTCGGGTGTACTTTTAGCAGCTGGATTGATTGCTATTGCTATCAATATTTCCAATCTTTACCACACATGGGAGTATCAAAAGGAAAGTATGCGTGGGAAAAGCGAATTGACCAAAGCCAATAGTGCCAATCAAACCAACTCTGGACTCGACCGCGACTACATTACACAATGGAGTTACGGCATAGACGAAACCCTTACTTTGCTTGTTCCAAACGCTAAAGGTGGTGCGAGTGTTCCGTTAAGTCAGAACGAAACGGCAATGAAAGAGGCTAATCCAGAAGTACAATCTTCGCTTCCACAACTCTACGATGCTATGCCTCAATACTTTGGAACACAACCTGGGACGAGCGGTCCTGTTTATGTGGGTGCTTTCGTCTTCTTCCTCTTTGTATTGAGTTGGTTCATTGTGAAAGGTCCACTGAAATGGGCTTTGTTGGGCGCAACAATCCTCTCGGTATTGCTTTCATGGGGTCATAATTTCATGGGCTTTACCAACTTCTTCTTAGATTATGTGCCAATGTATGCCAAGTTTCGCACGGTTGCCAGCATATTGGTCATAGCTGAATTTACAATTCCTTTGTTGGCAATCCTTGCTTTGAAGCGCATTGTCGAAGAACCCGAACTACTTTCTAAGCAAAAGAAAGCCATTGGCATATCGCTTGCGCTCACCGTTGGATTGGCGCTCATCATGGCACTCATGCCAAGCATGATGTCGCCTTTCATTTCTGACCAAGAGCGTGCGATGCTTTCAGGCATTCAAGGCATGACGCCTGATGTTCAAAACATGATGCTTTCTAATGTTGCCAATATGCGTGCAGCCATGGTAAGCAGTGATGCGTGGCGTTCAATCCTTATCATTCTTGTTGGTGTTGCCCTACTTTATTTCTACAAAGGACAGAAAATTAAGCCTTTATACCTTATTCTTGGTTTGTCGGCACTCTGTTTAATCGACCTTTGGCAAGTGGATAAACGCTACTTGAACGACGATATGTTTGTACCAAAGAGCGAGCGCGACACACCGCAACAAGCCACAGCAGCCGATATTGCAATCTTGAAAGACAAGGCTTTGTCTTATCGTGTACTCAATTTTGCATCGGGTGCATTCAATGAAAATAATACTTCGTACTTCCATAAGAGCATTGGTGGCTATCACCCAGCGAAACTCCGCCGTTACCAAGAGATGATAGAGAAGTATGTAGCCCCTGAAATGCAAGCAGGAATGCAAGCCATTGCCACCAAGGGAGGCAACATGGCAGCAGTGGACGGGCGCAAAATCTTCCCAGTTTTGAATATGTTGAATGCCAAGTATTTCATTGTTCCATTGCAAGGAGAAGCTACAACTGAAATTCAAAACCCATACGCACAAGGCAATGGTTGGTTTGTTGATAAGCTCGTTTATGTTGCCGATGCTAATGCAGAGTATGCAGAAGTTGGCAAAATAGACGTAAGCCACGAGGCTGTAGCCGACAAGAAATTCGAGTCAGTATTGGGTAAAACTCAGCAAAACGACTCTACATCAATGGTTCAACTGACCAAATATGCGCCTAATAATCTGACTTATACCATTAATTCAAAGAAAGGTGGCGTAGTGGTTTTCTCTGAAATTTACTATCCAGGTTGGACAGCTACCATTGACGGACAACCTGCTGAACTCGGTCGTGTGAACTATATTCTCCGTGCTTTGAATGTGAAAGCAGGTAAACACGAAGTGGTATTAGATTTCCACCCAACGAGCATTTCAACAACAGAAACGATAGCCTATATAGCTTTGTTCATTCTTCTTCTTGCTATTCTCGGTGGTGGATTCATGGAATGGAAGAAGAAAAAGGCTCAACAAGCATAGTTTAACGCATCAATCCACAACGAAAGCCTTCAAATTCGTGCTACTACAAGCCGATTTTGAAGGCTTTCTTGTACACGGATAGTAAGTTGGAAAAGCAAAACAATAGGTTTCAACATCAAAAAGAGCCTATTTTGCGGTTCAAAATAGGCACTTTTAAAATGGCACGCTACAGACGAAGAAAATAGGACAACTAAAATCGTCTTTACCACCAATTACTTTTTTCAAAAGAAAAAACACAGAGGAACACACTTTTTATTATCTTGCATAACTCATTTGCATTCATTAGTTTAAGCAACGATATTGATTAAATCTATAAATATATAGACAAAACCGATTGGAGGGGACAGAAATATAGTCTATCTTTGCAACAGAAAACAAAAAAAATAACAATTTAAAATATAAAGATTATGAAGAATTTAGATTTTATCGGTTTAGACGAAAACAAAGTAAGTAAGGTTAGAGAAGGATTGGCACAACTTTTGGCAGACTTCCAAATATATTACACCAACCTTCGCAACTTGCACTGGAATGTTAAGGGACATGGTTTCTTTATCATGCACGCAAAATACGAAGAAATGTACAACGCAGCAGCACTGCAAATTGATGAAATTGCAGAGCGCATTCTTCAATTGGGCGGAACTCCTGAAAGCAAGTTCAGCGAATATTTGAAGGTTTCAACTATCAAAGAACTTGACAAAACGGAATGTTCTGGCGAGGCTATTGAGTATATCATGGGCTACTTTAAGAACCTCATTGCACAAGAGCGTGCGCTCATCGAATTGGCAGGCGAAGCAAACGACGATGTAACTGCCGACCTTATGACGGGCTACATTGCAGCACAGGAAAAGACTGTTTGGATGCTCCTCGCTTTCGCTGAACACCACCATAAGAACGAATGTGGTTGCGAGAGCAAGTAAGCATCAGCCATAAAGATTAAATTTTCAAGAGAATGTATCTATTTCAGATACATTCTCTTGTTAGTTATATAAGGGTGCAGAGCTTTGATATTTTATTGTTATCTTTGCATTTTGAAACAATCAGACAGACTATTTTACATAAAATGAAGACTCTAAAAACAATATTTTACACGCTTTTCCTGCTGTGCTGCATTGGTGCAAAGGCGCAAGTAGCAGTAGCGGTAGCAGCAGCGGACGAAGGTTGGAACATTAAAAAAGATGATAAAACAGGGAAACTTGCGCTTTACACATCGGAAGGCAAAAGGCTTTTAAATGGTCTTGACAGCATTAAACGCATACAAAGCAACTTGTTTATCGTTACTAAAAACAAACTGAAAGGAGTTTACAGCAGCAAGGGGAAGGAAGTAATACCAATGAAATACGACAGAATGGAGGCTTTTGGCAATTTCTTTTGGAAGGTTTTTCTGAATGGACAACAAGGCATTTACACCTTTGATGGAAAGAAAGTGCTGCCTGCAAAGTATGATGAAATTATCTATTTGTACAGAGATTGGAACTTAGACCCCGACTTTGTTGTGAAAGAAAAGGGCAAATATGGAATGTTCAATGCTAAAGGCGACTGTATGATACAGCCAGAATACGATGAAGTAAAGTATGCTGACCAACACCAAATCTTCATAAGAGGTAACGAAAAAGGCTATCTGATG
The DNA here is from genome assembly GCF_900454955.1 of Prevotella disiens. Taxonomy (NCBI): domain Bacteria; kingdom Pseudomonadati; phylum Bacteroidota; class Bacteroidia; order Bacteroidales; family Prevotellaceae; genus Prevotella; species Prevotella disiens. Next base: position 1,715,703 of record NZ_UGTL01000001.1, read on the forward strand.
AAGCATAAACAGACACTGATAAAAGGCATTACAATAAAAGACAAGATAACCAACTGGATAAAACAAAACGGTGAATCTAAGAGAATAAATTATTTTATATTTGAAGATAAGAACGGAAAAATCGGTTTGTTAGACATTGAAGGCAATGTACAGATAAAACCACAATACGAAAGTATGACTCCATACTACAATATATCGAGCGGCAGAACTGACTATCTTGTTGTGCAACAAAACTCGCTCTATGGTATAATAAGTCTTTCAAATGATGTTTTAGTTCCACTTAAGTATAAATCGTTTGCCAACATTTACATAAGCAACCATATTGTTTTGGAAGACGAAGAGGGGTATATGCTTTACTCACTGAAAGACAACAGCATTTTTCATTCGCTGCATTTCGACTATATAAGAGAATCAAGCGGTCCGTATGCCTTAATTAAGAAAGGTGGGAAAGCTGCCTTTTTGAATAAGGTAACGCTTGAGTTGGTTTTTCCTTTTAAATACGAAGACATTTCAGAATCGACCGAAGACAGTCTTTTTACAGTAAGTCTGAATGGCAAATATGGTCTTGTTGACAAAAACGACAAGGTGTTTATTCCATGCATATACGACGAGCCGCTGTACCCTTCGTGTGGTAATAAGTTTGTTGTAAAGAAAGATAACCAATATGGTATCATCAATTTAAAGAACGAAATCATCTATGGTATGATTCCTCACCCTATTATTGCTTACAGTGATTCTTTCCAAATTATGGACATAAGCAGAAACAATCCTGAATTAGATTGCAACTTGAAGGAAATAAAAAGGTAACAATGGGTAAATAACAAATAAGGCTCGCTTTTGCGAACCTTATTATATTAATGTGAAAAAAAATAATCGTTTACGGCATAATTTCCTTTAAAGGAATCATTACAAAGTCGCGTTCTTTCATTAGGGGGTGAGGAACTTTGAAGTCTGGTTCATCTATTTTCAAGTCATCAATCATCAGAATATCAATATCAATAATGCGGTCTTGATATTTTCTATTAACTGTTTTGTGTGCTCTTCCCATTTCCTTTTCTACGGCTTGCGTAGTTTCCAAAAGCTGGCGAGGAGCAAGTTCCGTATTCACACAAAGACACGCATTGAGAAATTGGTTAGGACTTTCAAAGCCCCAAGGTTTGGTTTCTAAAAACGAAGACTGCCGAATAACCTCCCCTACCCTTTCAAAAATAAGAGCAATGGCTTCATTCAGTATTGCTTTTCGGTTGCCAAGATTAGAACCTAAACCAAGATAAACGATGTGCGACATTCTCTATTCAGTCTATTTTAAATTGCTAATCCCAAATTAATCGTTCAAAATTAAAAGTGCATCGCCAAAGCAACCAAACTGATAGCCACCCTTAACAGCCTTATCGTAAGCCTCCATAACAAGGTCGTAACCACCAAAAGCAGCAGTTTCCATTAATAAAGTAGAATAAGGGTGATAGAAATTCACCAACATTGAGTTAGCCAATCCGAAATCGTATGGAGGGAAAATAAACTTATTTGTCCATCCATCATATTCTTTCAACATTCCGTCTGTCCCCACAGCAGTTTCCGTTGCCTTAACAACACTTGCTCCAATGGCACAAACACGATGATTAGCAAGTTTTGCTTCATTAACAATTTTGCAAGCATCAGCATTAATGTGCATTTCCTCTGAGTCCATTTTGTGCTTTGTAAGGTCTTCCACCTCAATATCATGGAAATTGCCTAAGCCACAATGCAACGTAATAAAAGCCGACTGTATGCCTTTTATTTCCATCATTTTCATTAAATGTTCTGAGAAATGAAGGTTGGTTCCAGGGGCAGTAACAGCACCTTCATGTGCTGCAAAGACCGATTGGAAATTCTCTAAATCGTCTGCATCAGCGTGAGCAAAGTCTTCTCCTGCTTCTTTTTCACGATTATCTATGATGTAACGGGGCAATGGAGCTTCGCCCAAAGCATAGAGTTCTTTCTTAAACTCCTCGTGCGGACAGTCATAAAGGAAACGAAGCGTGCGACCACGAGAAGTTGTATTGTCGATAACTTCAGCTACCATTGAGCCTGATTCATCAAAGAAAAGTTTGTTACCAATACGAATTTTGCGTGCTGGTTCTACCAAAACGTCCCATAAACGCATCTCTTGATTGAGTTCACGCAACAAGAACACTTCGATTTTGGCATCTGTTTTTTCCTTCGTACCATACAAACGTGCAGGAAAAACCTTTGTATCGTTAAATATAAAAGTATCGCCTTCATCAAAATAATTCACAACATCTTTAAAGCGTATGTAGTCTTCCTCAGTTGGGTCACCCTCTATTTCTTTGTTATACATATCAATCGTTCCCGATTTTTTATGCAAAACCATAAGCCGCGCTTCATCTCTGCGAGTTACTTTGAATACTTGACTTGTTCCGTCAGCACGATTTAACACACGTTCAGACGAATGTGGATACAAAGCTACCTGCTCTTGAGGTAAGTTGAATTTAAATTGTGAAAGCTTCATTTATCTATATTTTCTATGTTCTGTTGGTTCAACCATTCTTGAAAATGGTCGTAATTAACACATTTTTCTACTTTAATTTCGCCAACTTTTGTGCGTCTTAATGCTGTAAGATAGGCTCCACTGCTAAGTGTTCTCCCTAAATCGCGTGCTAAAGCGCGTATGTATGTACCTTTACCGCATACAATTCGCATGGTAAGTTGCATTTTTTCTACATCGAAACTGATGATTTCTATTTCATCAATTCGTATCTTTTTAGGTTTCAAAACCACGTCATCGCCTCTGCGACGATAATCAAAAGCTCGTTGCCCATTCACTTTTACTGCACTATAAGTAGGGGGTATTTGCTCAATATCGCCTACAAAATGTTGCAGTTTCTCTTCAATGAGTTCACGAGTGATATGCTCCGTTGGGAACTTTTCGTTCTCTTCGTGTTCCATATCGTAGCTTGGCGTAGTTGCTCCCAACTGCATTGTGGCTACATATTCCTTCGTGTGCGTCTGCAAATTCTCTATTTGCTTGGTCATCTTACCCGTTGCAAGTATGAGGACTCCTGTTGCCAATGGGTCGAGTGTGCCTGCATGCCCTATTTTTACTCGTCCTCCTTGCGCTTGAGAACAAAGGTAACGCACATGAGCCAAAGCCTTAAAACTCGTTATTCCGTATGGTTTGTCAATCGGTATGATTACTCCTTCTTTGAAATTCATTCTGATTTTATTAAAAGAATAAACATTAATCAACCATATTGAGCGATACGCCAGAAAGCAACATGGCTAAAAGAATACCACCAACAATGATTCTGTACCACCCAAAGGCTTTAAAACCATATTTGGTAAGGAAGCTAACAAACCATTTCATGGCTAAGATTGCCACGAAAAACGATATGACACACCCTACGCCTAAGAGCATAAGATTGTCGGAAGTTGCCCAACTTACGTTTTCTTTCATCATATCGTAAACGTCCAAAATGGTTGCGCCAGCCATGGTTGGCACAGCAAGGAAGAACGAAAACTCGGCTGCTTTCTTGCGAGTGAGTTTGTTTGCCATACCACCAACAATGGTTGACATGGAACGACTCATACCTGGGATAACTGAAAGGCATTGAAACATTCCTATAAAGAAGGCGCGTTTAGGTGTAACTTCGTTTTCTTCTTTGCCTTGATTAAATAGTTTGTCGCAGAAAAGCATAAAGATTCCGCCCAAAACAAGCGTAATGGCTACCACCCAAATAGAGTCTAAAAGCCAATCTAAGAGTCCGCTTTTCTTTGCAGCTAAACCCACAACAACGGCAGGAAGCACACCAATTATCAGCAGTCCATAGAGTTTCCACATTTCTTTTGTAAATGAAAAAAACTTTTTCCAATACAAACAAACCACAGAAAGGATTGCTCCAAACTGTATTATAAATGTAAAAGCGTGAACAAAGGGATTGCCTTGCTCAACGCCTAATAGGTGTTGCGTAATAATCATGTGCCCTGTTGACGATACAGGCAAGAACTCTGTCAAACCTTCAACTATGGCAATAATAATTGTTTGAATTAAATCCATTATTCTTCAGCCTCGTCTTTACGTTTTGGTTGATACATAATTGCACCAATAATCGAGATGAAACCAATGAAAGTTACGACTGGAGCGACCTTAATACGCATGGTACTGAAGATTTCAGGGTTATACTCTGTTTCAGTAGAACCGCTACCGCTCATCAATATAAAACCCAAAATCACGATAGCCACACTAATAGCCAACAAGATGAAATTGATTTTGCTAAATGCTAAATTCTTTTTATCCATTTCGTTTATGAATTGTTAAGCCACACCTTATATATAATATAAAGGTTGAACTCTTGAAAATATGTTTACTTAAATCTTATAAAGTGAACTTGCTTTCATGCGCAAGAACTTGTTTACCGATAGCCATGAGCAGAAGAAAGTAATGAGAACACCGAAAGCAAGCATAGTCAAAGCGGTTATTATCATTACGTTCCAATCCAAAACCACAGCAATTTCAGGGTCGTAAGAATACAAGAAATACATTCCAACCCCTAAAACAGCAATAGCAATCAGTGCCGAAACCAATCCTTCGATGATAGCTGTACGCAAGAAAGGCATTCGTATGAAATTCCACGATGCTCCTACGAGCTTCATTGTATGGATTGTAAATCGTTGAGCATATACGCTTAATCGTATTGTATTGTTTATCAACGAGAAAGAAACGACTGTTAATAATGCTGCAATAACCAACAACACAAGACTAATCTTGCCCAATGTGTTATTCACACTCTCTACTAAATCTTGACGATAAGTAATATCGCTCACCCCTTTGTAGGTTTTCAATTGCGCTGCAATAGCTTTTATCGAATCGTTATTGGCATAATTCGCCTTCAATTGTACCTCTATTTCAGCGGTGAACGGATTTTCGCCAGCAAATTCGGCAGGGTTTGCTCCCAATTCTTTTGTTCCTTCCTTCAAGGCTTCTTCCTTGCTGATAAAGTTTAAGTTGCTGATATAATTCAATTGGTCTACACGCTCGCACAAAGTAGCACATTCTTCGTTGCTCATATCGGGCTGAAGAATCATGGTTATCGTAAGGTTTTCCTTAACAAACTGACTGAGATTGCGACTTGTACACACCGTCAAAACTACCATTCCAATGAGAATAAGCACCATTGCCGTACTAATGCAAAGCGTTATTATTTGTAAGCTGCGTGGCTTTCCTGCCTTTTTATGTTGTTTTGCCATTGTTCTAAATTGGGGATAATACACCAAAGTTGATGCAAAGATACTGTAAAATAAGGTAATAGCAAAAGATTTTAAATTTTATTTACAAACAAAACATATTTCCAATTCAACCTCTTCCTATTTTAAACTTAATTGTTACCTTTGTGCAACGAATAAGATTTTTAATATGAGTACCATTATTTATCCTTCTCCTATCTTCGGTCCTATCAAAAGTCGCCGTCTCGGTCTATCGTTAGGCATTAATCTTTTACCGAGCGATGGCAAAGTTTGCACCTTCGATTGCATTTATTGCGAATGTGGTTTTAACAAAGACCACCGCACAAAATCGATTTTCCCAACTCGCCAAGCGGTGGCTATAAAACTTGAAGAAAAGTTAAAAGAAATGACCAAAACGGGAGAATATCCAGATGTACTCACCTTTGCTGGCAATGGCGAGCCTACTTCTAACCCTGAATTTGCAGAAATTATTGACGATACTATTCGGCTTCGCAATCAATATTGTCCCAATGCAAAGGTTTCTGTATTAAGCAATTCCACGTTCATACATCGCCCAAAGGTTTTTGATGCGCTTTTGAAAGTGGACAATAACATTCTAAAACTTGATACGATTAACGATGCTTATATTCAGAATACTGACCGCCCTGTAATTCCGTCTTATAGTGCAGCGAAAATCATTGAAGGCATGAAGGCTTTTAAAGGTAAGCTCATCATTCAAACCATGTTCATGAAAGGCACATCGCAAGACGGCATTGACGTAAACAACGTAAAGGAGGAGTACATTTCCCCATGGCTTGCAGCCCTGAAAACCATTGCTCCACGCAAAGTTATGATTTATACCATTGACCGAGAGACACCCGACCCAAACCTCAAAAAAGCTACAAAGGAAGAATTGAACACTATTTGCGAACGTGTAAAGGCTATGGGCATTTCATGTAGCGCATCGTATTAAACTAAAAAATAATCGGCTACATCTTTTACTATCTACTTATTCAGTTGCTGTTTGAACCATTCCACGATTAAATCAATAATAGGTTGTTGAAACCAAGGGTCGTCGCCATGCCCAGCGCCCTCTAAAAGATAAAACGTAGCAGGTACATTGCGTGCTTTTAAGTCATTGTATAAATGTTCACTTTGCAAGGTTGTAACCATTTTATCGGCTGTTCCGTGCAAAATTAAGAACGGTGGTAAGTCGGAATGTATATGCCCTATCGGACTTGCCCATAGGGCTTTCTCTTTGTTTTCAGCAATTGTTCCCATTGGTTTCTTTCCATATTTCACTCCACCTACCAACAATGCTTCCGAGGCAGCGGCTGATTGATGCCATTGTTGCACCTCAGCGGGAAAATCTTCCACGATGCGTGTAAAATCGTAAGGACCAAAAATATCGCAACAAGCTTGTATTTCTGACGAATAGTTTAGGTAGTCGCCCACTTCAAACTCGGTTTCTTTTGCGGTCATTGCCACAAGTTGCGCCAAATAACCACCTGCCGAATTGCCCATAACACCTATGCGTTCTGTATCAATTCCGAATTGTTCGGCATGAGCGCGTAGGTATCTTACGGCTGCTTTTCCGTCGATAAGCATGGCTGGGAAAGCATCTGGCAACGGACGATATTCCACTGCTGCCACTATAAATCCTTCTAATGCCAACGCCATACGCAGTCTGCTCCACTTGCCATAATCGGAAGTGGTGAACCCTCCACCTGGAAAATAGACCACACAAGGTTTCTTTTTCGTTGTATTGGGCATGAATATTGTCATGTGGAGCGAGCGTGTGCCGTTGCCAAAGTATTGAGCATAAACCACTTCGTTTATTATATCAATACGTGGTTGGGTTACTTCAACGCTAATTTTTCCTTTAAAATATTCTTTAGTTTCCTCTATTTTTTCAATCTTCATAGTTCTTCCTTCGCTTCATTCTCTTAGTCGCACTGGAATATATCGCGTGTATAAACTTTTTCTTTTACATCGTCCAACGCACTATCATATCGGTTGGCTATAATTTCATCGCACTCAGCTTTGAACTTTTGTAAGTCGTTCACCACCAAACTACCAAAAAATGTGGTGCCGTCTTCTAAAGTTGGCTCATAAATAATAATAGTTGCGCCCTTTGCCTTGATGCGTTTCATGACACCCTGTATAGAACTTTGCCGAAAATTATCGCTGTTCGATTTCATAGTTAATCGGTAAACGCCTATGACACAATCTTTTTCTACTTTCGGATTGTAATTTCCTTGCTCAAAATAGTCGTAATAACCTGCCTTGTGCAGCACTTGGTCGGCTATGAAATCTTTGCGTGTTCGGTTGCTTTCCACAATGGCTTGAATCAAATTTTCGGGTACATCAGAATAGTTTGCCAACAATTGTTTCGTGTCTTTTGGCAAACAATACCCTCCATAACCGAACGAAGGATTATTGTAAAACGCCCCTATGCGTGGGTCAAGGCAAACACCCTGAATAATGTTTGAGGTGTCTAAGCCTTTTACTTCGGCGTAAGTGTCGAGTTCATTGAAGTAGCTTACACGCAAAGCCAAATAGGTATTGGCAAATAGTTTCACGGCTTCGGCCTCAGTGAGTCCCATGAAAAGCGTTGGAATGTCTTCCTTTATCGCTCCTTCTTGCAAGAGTTCGGCAAATTCATGAGCAGCGTTGTCCAATCGTTCGTCGCCTTCAGGTCGTCCAACAATGATGCGACTTGGGTACAAATTATCGTATAACGCTTTGCTTTCTCGTAGAAATTCGGGGGCAAAGATGATGTTTTCGCAATTGAATTTCTGTCGTACGCTTTCGGTATAACCCACTGGGATTGTGGATTTAATCACCATAATAGCCTTTGAATTGACACGCATTACTTGCTCAATCACCTCCTCTACATGGGTTGTATCAAAGTAATTGCGCATTGAGTCATAGTTGGTAGGCGTAGCAATGACCACAAAGTCGGCATCACGATACGCCTTTTCGCCGTCCAATGTAGCCGTAAGATGTAGCTCCTTTTCGGCTAAATATTTTTCAATATAGTCGTCTTGAATGGGCGACTGTCTATTATTGATAAGGTCTACTTTCTCCTTTACAACATCGACCGCCACAACTTCGTGGTGCTGACTCAACAATGTTGCTATGCTCAACCCTACATAACCTGTTCCAGCAACCGCTATTTTAATTTTGCTTTTCATAATTTTTCTGCGTTATACGACTGCAAAAATGTCTTTTTTTATATAAAAGTGCGATTTTCTACCACGACAATATATTAAATATTGTGTCGCTTCATTTACAAAAATGCAAGTATTGATTGCAGCCTTTATGATGCAAAGATACAAAATTTAAATAGGTGTTCAAAATTAATTGGTATTTTTAGCATCATTTTTTGAATACGGAAAAAGAGAACAATATAGCTCCGACAATTCTTTAAAATTAGGCTTTAAAAAACAAGACCTATTGTTTCGCTCTGCAAAACCGACTGTTTTGAAGCTTAAAACCTATTGTTTTGAACGCTAAAATATACTGTTTTGAAAGGCAAAAATATAAAAACCACATAATAAATTGATAATCAGCAAGATACAGAGAAGTACATTTCTCATCTAATTTTGTCCATTTTTAGAACACGAATTTAGAACAATTTGAGTGTAAAAAATGGAGTAAAATGCACCGAAAGTTAGCAATTCTGCTACATTTATGCACACCTAAAAAGATAAAAAAGTTCGAGACCGTCTACTTCATTTCTCTCTAACGCACGACCAAAAATAGTTAAACAAAAAATATCCAATTACCAAAATCTTATATTTTATTTTTTAAAAAAAGTGAATATATTGGTATTATGCTTAATTTACACTACCTTTGCATAAGATATAGCTGCACTCGACAAAGTGAAAGTAAACTTTCTCTGTACTCGTTTGCAATATCTTTGCATAAGATAAGCTGCACAATGGACTCCGTAGGGGCGTGATTTATCACGTTCCTAACACCCTAAAAGTAAGTAGTTTTGCAATAAGGAACGTGATAAACCACGCCCCTACAAAGTTACATTATTCGCAAAGTAAACAGTAACAATCTACCCCCTACAACGTAAAGTAAATTAATACAACCTATATTTTAGAAACAAATAACCGAACTATCAAAGTAAAAATGAAACATTTTTTTGTACTCGTAGCCTTATTATTCGCTTTTGAACAAGGCGAAGTTTATGGTCAGGTAACAATGGAAACATTTAAATCGAAAAGTCAAATCGAAAGTAAACGCTATTTTTCGAGTAGAATGGACGAAGCAAAAGCGAAAGAAAAAAGTGGCGATTTGAAGGAGGCTATTTTTATTTACACCGCTTTGACCAAAGAAAGCATGAACGAAGCCGACCGAAAAAATCTTTATAACGCATTGGAAATTGCACAAATAAAGTTCAATTCTTACATTAATAATAAGGTTTCTGAAATGATTGTTGTAAACGACAATATCGGTATTCGCCGACTTTTGCTCGATGTACAGGAAGAAATGACAAAGAACGAATTGGACAGACAAACACAACGCTTATGGACAAACGTGCTTGCCAATGCCAATCAGTATGCAAGTGGGCATGAATACGACCGACTCAGCTCCTTATTTGCTTACTTTACGCCTACCGAATTTGGCTGCTCATTGCTCAATAATGACGAAAAACTCATGCCAGCAAAGAGTAGTGAATATCGCACACTATATGAAGCATTCACGAATCATAAAGATGCGGAGGAAAGAAAGATATTGGAAGCAAAGGCAAAAGCCGACAGTATACAATCGGCAAAATACTATGCCAACTACCGAAAAGAACGCCGCAAAGTGCGTTGGCATTCTAAAGGAATAATCTTTGGTAGCTTTGGAACACTCTTAGACACGCAAAATAATTATGAATGGGAGGCTGGTATTGGCGCACAGATACGCACTACTAATTCGTTCATTGGCTTTGAATTGACGGGTTCATACGCTGAAGTTGATTTTACCAGAGATGCTGACGAATTTATTTATCAAGGAAATCCACGAATATCATACGTCAGAATTGCTCCAAAGATTATGTTTGTGCCTTTTAAAAACAAGTCATACGGACTTCATTTGGGCTATACGGTGGGCATTCCTGTGGACAGACAGAACATAATAACGGAGAAAAAAATGGTTAATTCCGTTTGTGCAACGCTTTCATTGGGTATGGTAAAACTTAATTTTGAGCATATATTGAACACGCCAAACCGTATTTCGCAAGTGGGATACCTTACCAAAGAAAAACAGTTGAATGTGGTTTCTGCCTCCCTCGTGTTCTATTTGTAAATTCTTAAAAACGTATATATGAACTTCAAAAAGCTATTTTTACTTTTCATTGGTTGCTTTGCAACTTTGTTTTCATATGCCCAATTCACGGCTTTCAATTCGTTAATGCGCCGTGCCATTGTCATGTACGAAACTGACGAGCAGGGTTATTATGTGAAAAAGGAGAATATGCCTGTTGTGAGCATTGATAACATTACGGAAATGTATGCGCTCAACAAGAAGACTTTAACGCTTTATGCTACCACTGCAACAGGAAATTTTGCCATAACACTCGACAAATCGGTGTTCAAAAACTATAAAAAAGCCAAAACTATTCCTATGGTTTCGGGCGCAGACCTGCAAAATCTGATTGATTTAAAGTCGGCTACACTCGTCAAAAAGTGTGAGGCGCATAATCAAGAACTTAAATATCAAGAAGAACAACGCATCAGACGAGAGCGAGAAGAGGTGGAAAGGCGCAAAAAGGAAGAAGCTGAAAAAGCTGAAAAAGCACGCAAAGAAAAGGAAGAATATCGCCGTTCGCACATTTGGAATTTCCTTCCTGTTCCTTTAGATACATACAAATGTGAGTTATGCGAGAGGGAAATAAAGACCAATCGACTATATTGCATAGGCATTCAAAACGATTCTATATTAAGTATACATAACGAACCATTCGATTTAGGTTACAGTTGTACGCAAATTCACGTTTATAAATTAACAGACGATATACTCGAACACGAGGCTTTTCAAAAGCACGCAACGGCATTTGTTGATTCATTAGGTAAAACTCATATACCTCTTGAAGAAATAGAGTATTTTAATGCAGATAAAATTAACGAAGTAATTGGTAAAATAAAGAAAGCTGTGCCTTGGGGATTCGTTTCTGATTATAGTTGGGACAATGAAAATTATGTTGTAACGCTAAAACTAACATTCAGAAATTTGAACGCAAAAACAATCCGATACATTCAAGTTTTCTATAATGTTTTGAACGATGTGGGCGATATTAGAGTGTCAGGCAACTTCAAAGGAACAGGTCCTATAAAACAATATGATGCAGGTACATGGGATTGGGATTACGATTCATCGTACACTTTCTGTTATGCTGGCGATGCAACAAGGCTCAGAATTACCAAAATTATATTGACTTACATGGACGGAAAGAAGAAAATTCTCACGGGAAACCAAATATTAATTGGCGATGGAGATGATGAAACTGACGAAATTCCAGAAGAGATTTTTCCAGAAGACGAATAAGATATGAGAATAAGATAGAAACTAAGCGTTTCTATCTTATTTCATTTTCCTTTTCAAATTGGGTAGAACGACTTAAAAATGCCGTTACGATAAAAGGCAAAATATTAACGATTGCCACAATAACAAAGAAGCGACGATAGCCTAAATATTCTTGAAGAATGCCTGTAAACCAACCAGATGCCATAAGAGATAAAGCTGCAATGGCACTCGCAATAGAGTAACGGAAGATGGCATACTTACCTTGCGAACAATAAAGAAGTATCAAAATATAGGCAGTAATGCCAAAACCAAAACCAAATTGTTCCACTGCCACGCAAATATTGATAACAGAAAGTGTGGAAACAAAGTTGTAGCTAAGGTAAATATAAAGCATTTTGGGCAACGTTATAGCACAAACCATGAGCCAAAGGCTACCCATTAATCCTCTTTTTACGATAGACTGACGACCTAAAATGCAACCAAAAATGGCAGCAAACGCACCTACCGAACCTTGAACCAAGCCCAATTCTTGTGGCGAAAGACTCAATCCGCCATTGCTTCCAGGGTCGATTAAGAACAAAGGAGCTATGCGGAAAAACATTCCTTCGGGGATTAAATAAAGCAAAAGAAAAGAAAGCAACGCCACATAGTTAGGCAATTGCATGAAAGTAGTTTTGGTTTCCAACCACCAACGACGGGTCAATCCGCTACGTACAGGTATAGACGGCTTGTCTTTGGGTCGAGGAATCACCCAAAAATGATAAATAAAAAGCAATAAAAACGTTACGGATAATAAATAAAAAGTAGATACCCACGACTTCGCAACGACACGATTGAGCATTTCAAGATTACCTGCTAAGGTTAAAGGAATACCCATTCCGACCACAATAGCCATGAGCAAGAATACCGAATGCAAACTGCTTACCCCAGGCGATTTACGAGATATACTCAGTTTATAGAACCTTGCTACCGCAACATCATGTATTACAGCAGCACAAGCTATTATAATAAAGAGCAGCATGGAACCTATTTCCCAATAGGAAGCAGTTATTAGCTTTGAAATTCCAAACATGGAAGCAGCCATTAAGAACTCCATTGCGAGTATCCAAAAGCGTTTTGTGGCATAGCCAATAACAACTCTACCCAACAAAGGACGCAGAATAAAGGGAATGAAAAACCATGAGGTGAGCAGCGTTATCGTACCATTTGACAAGCCCATTCTATTGAAAAATACCAATGAAACGAGAAACACAATGACGTAAGGCAATCCACGCGTAAAATAAATAGTGGGTAGCCATAGCCATTTTTTATTGTTTAAAGTTTCGTTCGTATCCATATAATTTGCGTTTGCGCTGCTTTGCTCTGTATTAAGAACGTCTTTCGTATGCCTTTGTTATATCTGCACCTTTATAATAATGTAAAAGTATTTGGTCGTAACGATAACCTTGTTCGCCCATCATGGCAGCGCCAATCTGGCAAAGCCCTACTCCATGCCCCCAACCAGCACCTTTTATCGTAAAAGTTTGTGGAACATTGTCTTTCAAATCAGCTCGTTCAACCACAAATGCCGAACTATAAAGATGACTTTTGCTTAATGCTCGCCTAATTTCAAGTTCCTTTCCGATAATCAAAGTGCGCTTTGTACCCACTATTTTCAGTCGAAAGATGCGCCCACTCTTGCCTCTTTCCAATGGAATAAGGTCGAGAATATCACCAAAATCAACCCCTATTTTTTCTTCTAAAAGCTGCTTTACTTCTGCTTGCGAGTAGATTTGCTCCCATCTATAGAAGTCTGTTGTTTCTTGGTCAAAGTCGTTTAACACCTGCGAAAGCACCTTTTTATTGTTTGTATTGCAAAACGCTTCAGGTTTAGACAATATCCATTTTCTTGCAATTGCCTCATCGGTAAGGTCGGGCAAAGGCTTTTCGTCGGGCAGAACATCGGGTAGTGCCACCAAATAAGGCTTTCTGATGTTCTCCCAACAATATTGAAATTCCTCTATTGCACCACCGCAACACTTGCTATAACGTGCATCGCAAATCTCATCGCCACTTGTTAATATTTCTCCAGCGGTTTGTTTTATAGCTTCCACCACATGCTTATTGGCTGCCTTTGTAATGCCTTGATAGCGTTGACAATGGTCATCGGCACATACATCAAATAGTTTATGGTCTTCACGGTCGTACCAACGTATGATTTCGTCATCGGTTTTTACAAACGAAACAAGTGCTTCTGCATTGCTTTCACTTGCTTTTCGTTGCTGCATTTGCGCCAAAAGCCAACTGCGTGATATTACCGCGTGGGCTTTAAGCAACTCTAATGAAGACGTGGCACGCATCTCTGACGATATAACACTGGTTAAATAAGTTTCAACAGGCAGTTCATTTATAGCGCAAATCTTACCGTTTTCCACCACAAAACGCAATTTCCCTAAGAATGTTTGTGCCTCTTTTCGCTCCCAATGGAAATTCACTCCAATGGTAACGTCTTCGAGTGTAAACGATGATTGAGCATCAATAGGTTTAAAAACAAGCGTATCATAAGTCTTATTTTGCCATAAAATGCGTCCTTCAGCCAGTTCTACCTTCTGTTTTCCGCTACACGCTACTCCATTTACCGAATAAACATGATTGAGCGAAAAGCACAATTTGCTTGCACTAACAATGCCTACCGATACGTTCGGTTCTGCTGTTATCTTACTTATTCCCATTGTTTCAGTTCGTTATACCTTTGTATTTTTGATTTTTTCGCACACCTTTTCCATCTCCGTTGGTGCAAGAACAATTTCTTTCATCACCTCTTTTAATAAGTCGGCATTCATTCTTTCAAAGTCAATTTGTCGTGGAAGAATGAGCAAACCGCCCATATCCAAAGCACCAGGACTTATCAAATACTGCTCATCTCCTTCCTTTGAATAGCATTCAGGACGATGTTTCTGACGTGGAAAGACAACAGAAATAGTGTCAAGTCCTTTCTTCCAAACCACAATATTCATCATTGGCTCAATTTCGTCCTCTCTTTGTGGCAACGAATCGTAAACTATGCGAAACAAATATTCATCGTTTTCAACGCTACGACTCTTAATAGCAAGGGCAGGATAGGCGAAATCTTGAATCAAGAATATACCTTCCACATCACTGAGGTTCAACAATGGCAGTGCCGAAGCCTCCAAATCGTCCCACCTTTCTTGTATAGGCAACAACCCACTTGTACCACCTTGAAAATGCAAATGGTCTGGTGCGCTTGCGCCACACTTTGGTCCATTGTAAAAGAACATAAGATTTGGATACGCATTAGCAAGGTTGTGCAAATCAGCGTAATACTCTTTTATCTTTTGCAATTGATGTTGGCGTGCAGGAATGGTGAAATGAATCGGTAAGATAGGGAACGGATTGACTAATATCTCAAACGATGAACCAAACGAAACACTTGTTTGAACCGCTGGGCGATTAGCTACACAAAGGAAACAAGGACGTTTTGCTATCGTTGTTTTATCTATTTTAGCCCCCGTGCTGACCATTCTTGCAGGATTAAACTGCGCCTTTAAGCCATCACCGATATTTTTTATTTGCACCAATTCTAAATCACTGAACCGCTGTTTGGCATCTGCCCATTGGTTCAGTTGGCTGTAAAAAAAGGCTCTAAACTCTTTGCGCCCTCCTCATCGCCTTGCTTGTTGAGTTGCTGACGTGCCGTTAATTCGATGGTACGCAATCGGTCTTTGTATAAATTATTGGCATTGACACGTTCAACGCTCAATGCTGCATCGCTATTTCCACCCCAACGACGACACAAATAGAGTTCTTCGTAAAGACGACCGATGCGGAATTGTCGGCTAAAAGCCAATCCCATGGCATAATCTTCCCCATAATTGGTATTTGGGAATTGTATTTCGCGTGCCAATGGTGTATAAAACGCACGTGGAGCACCTAAACCATTGATGCGCAAAGCATTGTTACAACCATTCTCGTCTGTCCATTCTGCATGGTCAATCAATCCTGGTGGTAAGGTATTTAACTCAAAATCGCACATTCGATACGAACCTATTATCATGGCAGCCTTCTGCTTATGGAAAGCATCAACTATCTTTTGCAAGGTAAGTTCCGATGAATAAAGGTCATCACTATCTAATTGGACGGCAAAACGCCCACACTTTTCGTTATTCACAGCATAGTTCCAACAACCACCAATACCGAGGTCGGTGCGTTGTGGGGTAAGATGAACAAGGCGGGCGTTACTCTTTGCCATTTCAGAAAGTATCGCTGTGGTTTGGTCGGTAGAATGATTATCCACAACGATTACGTTGTATTCAAAATTAGTCTGCTGACTTAATGCCGATTCCACCGCATCACGAATTGTTTTTTCACGATTGAAAACAGGAATAACCACCGATGCTTCCACCTTGAAATTCCCCCCTTCAAAGTCGGGTTGTTGATATTTTGATATATCAACCAACGCTCCTACGGCTTTCAAATGGGCGGTTGCCGCTTTTTCCATTTCTATTTGCACCTCACGATTGCGTGGGTTTACATAGTCGAATTGCTTCTCGCCACTACGGCGCAAGTCGTCTTCCTCTTCGGTATAGAGGTATTCATCTAAATGGAAAATTCGTTCTTGGCGACTCAAGAACAAACGCAAATCATACCAACCAGCAAACTTATAATCGTGCTTTTCAGCTTGTTTAGCATAAGCCTTCAATTGCTTTGCATCTATCAAGACCAAAGAACCGAAATCGAAATCATCACGAATACTTCCTACTTGATAATCAATAACAGGGTGGTGCACCACTTTTCCAGCCTCAACCGAGTAACGGTCGGCATAAACCATCGCTGCTTTAGTGTCCTTGGCAACATTCAAAAAACGTTTCAAAGCATGGTAACCCAATGTAATGGGCGAAGTTTTCATATAAAAAAGCACATAATCGGCAGTACAATTCTCTGCCATTGCGAGCATGGTTTCTACTGAAAGAATATTGCCAACTTGCATGGTTTCCACTCCTTCGGGAAGTGTTTTATCCATATTGGCAGCCTCTGTTCTAAGCAACCAAACTTTATTTACTTCGTCTTCGTTTATGAATTGCTTCGCTATTTCTTCAGCTTGCAATACATTATTGCAAGGAACAAAACAGTCGATAGTATGTTTTATTTCCATTCGTGTCATTTATTTACAATTTATTAGATAGCCAACGAGCGCAAAGAAAGTTTACTTTCTATTTGCCGAGTGCAGCTATATCTTATGCAAAGATATTGCCAACGAGTGCAAAGAAAGTTTACTTTCTAATTGCCGAGTGCAGCTATATCTTATGCAAAGATAGTAAATCAAAATTCCTTTACCAAAATATTTCAAAAAAAATAAAAGGTTGGCATGCTCAAAAAGCTGCCAACCTCATTATTAATATAACCCAATGGTATGGGCAAATCACGATTTCTATTTTATTCTTCTTCGTCCTTCACCTCTGCTTCATGTTCAGCGATGAGGGTTTGTTGCAATTCGTTAGGTACAAGTTCGTAACTTGAGAATTTAGTTGTGAAACTTGCACGACCACCAGTGAGCGAACTCAACGAAATACTATAGCTTGACAATTCTTTCAAAGGAATCTTAGCTTGCAACTTTTGGTAGCCTGCCTCCGAATCCATACCCATAATCATGGCACGACGACCTTGCAAATCGCTCATCACATCGCCCATATAATCGCTTGGTACATATACTTCCAAATCGTAAATTGGTTCCAAAATCTTTGGACCAGCAACTTTGAACGCATCAGAGAAAGCGTGGCGAGCAGCAAGCGTAAATGAAAGTTCGTTAGAATCAACTGGGTGCATCTTACCATCGTAAACAATTACGCGTACATCGCGAGCATAACTACCTGTCAATGGACCATGTTCCATACAATCCATGATACCTTTTAAGATGGCAGGCATGAAGCGTGTATCAATAGCACCGCCTACTACTGAGTTGATAAAGACGAGTTTACCGCCCCAAGGTAAATCTTTTTCTTCCTTACCCTTGATGTTCATCTTAAACTCTTGCCCATTAAACTTGTACATAGTAGGGTCTGGCATTCCTTCAGCGTATGGTTCTACAATGAGGTGAACTTCGCCAAACTGACCTGCACCACCACTTTGTTTCTTATGACGATACTCAGCTTTTGCTTGCTTTGTAATGGTTTCACGATATGGTATGCGTGCTTCCTTAAATACAGTTTGAAGTTTTTCATTGTTTTCCAAACGCCATTTGAGGGTACGCAAGTGGAATTCGCCCTGTCCTTTCACAATGGTTTGGCGCAATTCCTTGCTCTGTTCTACAATCCATGTAGGGTCTTCTTGACGCATCTTTAAGAGTGCAGCCATGAGTTTTTCTGTTTCTTGCGAATTGGTAGCCTCAATGGCACGCATATATTTTGGGTTAGGATACTTGATGAAATCGAAATGTTGTTCAACACCTTTACCATTCAAAGTATTACCCGTCTTGACATCTTTCAATTTTACAGTACAACCAATATCGCCAGCGTTGAGTTGTTCAACAGGAATACGATTAGCACCTGCACAAGCAAAGATTTGCCCAATGCGTTCCTTTGAGCCTCTATCTGCATTTGTCAAATCATCGCCCACTTTTATAGAGCCACTCATCACCTTAAAGTAGCTCACTTCACCGATGTGAGGCTCAACAGCAGTCTTAAAGAAATAAACAGATTCCGCCCCATTTGTATCGGGTGTAACCTCTTCTCCACGAGTATTGTGAACCTTATCCATTTCATCAACGAAAGGAACTACATTGCCTAAGAACTCCATTAAGCGGCGCACGCCCATATCTTTCCCTGCACAAACACAGAAAACTGGGAATATGCTGCGTGCAACAAGTCCTTTGCGAATACCTTCACGCATTTCATCTTCTGTAAGCGTTTCTGTTTCAAAGAACTTTTCCATTAATGTTTCATCGTTTTCGGCAGCTGCTTCAACCAAAATCTTGTGAAGTTCCAATGCTTTATCCATTTCTTCAGCTGGAATATCCTCAATAATAGGCGCACCACCTTCAGGTTTCCAACTATATTTCTTCATCAAAAGAACATCAATGATGCTATTAAAACCCGAACCAGTTGCGGTTGGATATTGAATTTGAACACATTTAGAACCATAAATTTCCTTCATGCTGTTCATAACATTATCGAAGTCGCATTTATCGGAATCTAATTGATTGACTAAGAAGATAACAGGTTTCTTTAATTTCTCTGTATATCGGAAATTATTTTGTGTGCCTACTTCTGGACCATATTGTCCATTAATGAGAATTACGGCTTGATCGGTTACGTTCAATGCTGTGATAGCACCACCAACGAAGTCATCGCTTCCTGGGCAATCAATTATGTTTAACTTCTTATTGTTCCACTCGACATGAAAAACAGTAGAAAAGACCGAGTAACCATATTCTTGTTCTACTGGGAAATAATCACTAACTGTGTTTTTCGCCTCAATGGTGCCACGTCGTTTAATGACACCTGCGCCAAACAACATACTCTCGGCAAGTGTAGTCTTGCCGCTACCCGCACTGCCAAGCAATGCAATGTTCTTAATTTCGTTTGTCTGATATATTCTCATAACCACGATAGATTTAAAAAGGTTGTTCCAAAATTTCTATGTGTAGGTCGTTAATCTTGATAGATTCTTTTAGAAGCCCACCTTTAGGTTGTTAGTATTATTGTTTTTTTTTCGATTACAATAAGCAATACTTACTGAATCTGTCGTCTAAGTTAGTCATTTTATTTTATACTACCAAAACAATTTATAAGAATTTTGCAAAGTTTTAAAAGAAATTAGTACTTTTGCAAGGAAATCAACGCTCGTAAGGCGTTCTCCTTATTAATATATAATGGCAAGTCTTTACATTCATATTCCGTTTTGTGCTTCACGTTGCATTTATTGTGGGTTTTATTCTACACTAACCCCAAAAACGAGAACCGAAACCATTGACCGCTATGTGGTAGCAGTGTGCAAAGAATTGGTGGAACAAAAGAATTTCGTATTCCAAGATAACAACGAAACCTTAGAAACAATTTACTTTGGAGGCGGCACTCCCTCGCAATTAGCACCTCAACACATTGAGAAAATATTTCAAACCATAGAAGATAACTATTCCGACAAGATGGAAAAGTTGGCTGATATGGAAATTTCTTTTGAATGTAACCCCGATGATGTAACCGAAGAATTTGCTGAAAACATGCGCCATTTTCCTATCAATCGCATTTCAATGGGGGCGCAAACGTTCTCTGAAACTCGGTTGAAATTTCTGAGAAGGCGACACAAAGCGAACGATGTAAAGATGGCTATCGACCGTTTGCATCGTGCTGATATTCATAACATTTCTATTGATTTAATGTTTGGCTTCCCCGAAGAAACCTTACAAGAGTGGGAAGATGATATTGAAAAGGCGATTGCTTTGAATGTGGAACACCTTTCGGCTTATAGTTTAATGTACGAAGAAGGCACCCCACTCTATCGCTTGTTAGAACAAGGAAAGGTAAAAGATATGGACGAGGAGTTGTATCGGACTATGTACGATAAACTAATCGACCGCCTTGTAGCAGCTCATTACGAGCAATATGAAATCAGTAATTTTGCAAAGCTTATCAATAACGGCTCATCGCCTTATCGTTCGCGCCATAATAGTGCCTATTGGGCAAATCAATCGTACATTGGTGTGGGCGCATCGGCACATGGTTACAATCATCAACAACGCCGTTGGAACGTGGACAACCTCCAAAAATACATGGAAGGTATCGAAAATGGAACGCCTATTTATGAGGCTGAAAACATTGATAAACCAACGCATTTTAACGATACCGTAACAACGGCACTAAGAACACGCAAGGGTATTGATTTGAAAAACTTGGAAGAACCTTTTAAAACGCACATTATCAAGGCTTCCAAACTTTTTATAGAACGTGGATTACTAAGTTTGGGGAACGAACATTTACACCTTACGCGCGAAGGTATATACGTTAGCGATGCGATAATGAGCGAACTCGTCTGGGTTTAAAAACAAGTAGAATTTCAAAAGTGCCTGTTTTGAACTGCAAAATAGGCTCTTTTGAGATAAAAAACAGCCTATTTTGAATTTTAAAGCATACAACGATTTGGTTATAAATGGCATATTTATATTTTTTTTGCAAGTGGAGTCTCGATTTTTTACCACTATTTTCATACCTTTGCGCCGCATTTTTTTTGTGGTCGCAAACAGCTCGCAATGTGATATGTGAATTGTTGTGGTCACTTCATTAAATAATTAATTAAAAATTAAAAGAAAAAAACAATGATGAGAATCTTTCACAAAATTCCCATGTTATTGATTGTGCTATGTGCGCAGGTGAATATAATGATGGCCCAAGAAGCCAAGCCTGAGAAGGTGCCAGTTGTTTGGGGCACTTATGAGGGTGAGGCCACCACGGAATTGTTCGACCGCACGACCGGGACCAAGACTCCAAGTGGCAAGAAACATATGACCATAGAGATAAGCAAGGGTGAGCGTTTGTTTACGGTTTTAACCTTAAAAGACGTTACAATCGGCCAATATGAGTTCGCGGCAATTCCTTTCAAAGATTGCTATCTGTTGCCTAATAACAACAAATGGCATATAGAGGCATACAACAATCTTGATGACGAGGTGGCTACCAAGGACAAACAGCACACGGTATTGCTCTCGGGCAGTATTGACGAGAAAGAGAGTTTGGTGGATAAGGAAGGCAATTTGAAACTTAGTTTTTTCTTGTCTTTTAAGGAAGACTCACATATACAATATGTATTCAAGGGAAAGAAAAAGAAATTAAACCCCGCGGGTATCGACCATGTGAACGCATACAAGAAAACACCAGAGGTGTTCGATTTGCAGGGGCGTCGCGTGAGCAAGATAGGCAAAGGCGTGTATATCGTGAATGGCAAGAAAGTGGTGTTTTAATACAACGATACGCCGTCCGAACGGCGATACTATCAGCGAGGGGTGGATACGAGTCTATCCCTCGCTTGTTTTTATGTCATGTCAAAATATCATGTGTTTCTTCGGTTTTAAAAGGTTACAGTTTACCTTTTTCCGCATAACATTTGGGATTTTCGGATATTTATCTTACTTTTGCATCAAAGATAATTTTGTATATGACAAGCGATAGCATAGTAATTATTCCGACTTACAACGAAAAAGAGAATATGGAAAAAATCATCAGAGCCGTATTTGGCTTGGAGAAAACTTTCCATATCTTAGTCATCGATGATGGAAGTCCAGACGGAACAGCACAGATTGTTCACAACTTAATCAAGGAAGAATTTGCCGACCGACTATTTATTATTGAGCGTTCTGGCAAGTTAGGTCTTGGCACAGCATACATTCGTGGGTTCCAATGGGCATTAGAACATCACTACGAATACATCTTTGAGATGGACGCCGACTTTAGTCACGACCCAAAAGACTTGCCTCGCTTGTATGCAGCTACCCACGATGAAGGCTTCGATGTGGCTATTGGCTCACGTTATGTAAGCGGAGTAAACGTTGTGAACTGGCCTATTGGACGTGTATTGATGAGCTATTTTGCCAGCAAATACGTGCAATTTGTAACGGGTTTCCACGTTCATGATACCACAGCAGGCTTTGTTTGCTATCGCCGCAAAGTATTAGAAACCATACCATTAGAAGAAATTCGCTTCAAAGGCTATGCTTTCCAAATAGAAATGAAGTTCACTTCGCACAAAATTGGATTTAAAATCAAGGAAGTGCCAGTTATATTTGTGAACCGAAGAGAGGGAACAAGCAAGATGAGTGGAGGCATTTTCTCGGAAGCTTTCTTTGGGGTGATGCGCCTAAGAATGGACGGTTGGTTCAGAAAATACCCTACTATCAAAAATTAAATACAACGTAGAAAGAACGTTACTACCCATAGAACGTTCTTTTTGCCCCTAAAATAATCTGCTAAGTTGTGGTTTCGCAATGAAACATATAACGAAAGACGAAGCACTTAAACTACTTATCCATGGTAGACCAGAACCCGTTGTAAACCAATGCAATAAATCGTTGTGGTGGTTTGTGCCTCGTGCGGTTTTAGGATTGTGGAGACAACAGCCTAAACGCATGGCTTTGACCAATTTTATTTGGCTCCTTTTTGGCTTATCTTATTTGCGTTTAGGGACACTTTGGGGCGTATTGGGATTTCTTTTAGCACTGTTTGGACTCAACATTTATTACTTCTACACCTACCGAAAAGTTTATAAGGCTATCAAAACCTTTACTTATCGTATGGACGAAGACGGCATCTCGCTCTACATAACAGCAGACGATGGTACACTTATCCGATACATTACCACCCCTTATTCGCAGATAAAAGACATTTATTTAAGCAAAGATTACGTCTATTTCGAGTTGGAAGAAACGTCTGAAATTGGCATTATCTATTTGATTACCGAAGATACAGAACGTGTTTTGGGCAATATTGTGTCGTATATGCAACTCGAAGAGAAACAGGAAATTAAGAATTTGCCTTCCGTTTATGCCAATCAAGAGTTAGATGAAATAAAAGACTTTGTTATAGAACGATTCGGCAAGCCAACCGATATATTCCGTGACACCTTAAATAGGGAGCAACCTATTGATATTATGGTCATTCCGCCAACAAAGACACGCAATTATTGGACACTATGCACCCTTGGGGCAGGCACTTATAGAGTAAGAAATTCGGAAGAATACAAACGTTCTAAAGAAGGGGAAGAGGTGCTGAATTGTGGTGAAGAACACGATTCGCTCATCGAACACTACGAATACGTCATGTATTTGCCTGCCGATTGGAATCTTTCTGCCGAAGCATTAGAGAAAGAAAGTAATTATTGGCCGATAAGAGTACTCAATGGGATTGGTCATGACACCTTCGACAACTTCCAATTCCAGTTGGGCGACACCATGAGTTTTAACGCTGGGGACGACACAGAAGTATCTTTCGACCCCTCAACCGACTTCTTCGGCGTGTTGATACTTTGCCCTTTACCCGACGTTCCTAATGAAACGTATGCCAATATAGGCGGTCGCACCATTCAATTCCACCAAGTTATGCCGATAACAACCGAAGAATTAGACTATCTTGGGCACAATTCACCTGCCGACTTTATGAAGAAATACATGGAATTGGACATTATAAAATTGGACGAAGAAACCCTTGATGTGAAAGAAAAGCACTATACCAATGCGCTAATTTCCCACTTTGAACGCCACAAAAAAGGTGCAAATGTAGTTACAATGTATCCTACTAAAAAATAAAGCACAATTCAACCCCTCGAAAAATTCCCCACTTTCGAGTTTTCGGAAGAGCAAGTGGAGTTTGCAAAATATGTTTTAAACCACTATATTGCCCGTAGATCAATGGAGCTTTATCGAGATAACCTCCCTCATTTCCTAAGAAAGAAATATGGTTCAACCGCTGATGCTGTCAAGAAATTAGGCAATCCGCAAACCATTAGTAGCCTTTATTTAAACTTGCAACAAACGCTTTACGCAGTGTAAAGGGAAAAATATCCGATAATTTACCCCATAGAGGGTGAAAATTATCGGATAATTAGCCCCTTTGGCAGATATTTTCGGTAAGACAGACATATTCTTACCTTATATTTAAAAACTTTCGAGAAGAGAAAAAGAAGTTTGCATACAGCGAACTACACAGCAAAGGCTTGCAAATAGTGATTGCTTTTGCTAACTTTGCAAAAGATAACTATCCTCTGCAATTTGCCAGAGCAGGCAGCAGTAGGGGCAGAGTTTTTTGCAAGCTCAACAACTCGTCTTTCCGTTCCGCACAAGCAAATAATGTATGGGGGGGAATCGTAACCCACAAACAAATAATGTATGGGGTGGAAAATCGTAACCCTTTTGCGAAAAGGCACGCTCTACAAAGAAAGCAAGTTCATTTTACACTTATTGGCAATATTTTTGCAAAAAACAGCAAGGAAATCCTTACTGTTTAAGTCGAGATGAGGCGACTCGAACGCCCGACCACTGGTCCCCCAGACCAGCATTCTAACCAACTGAACTACATCTCGTGATTGAATTATAATGCAAATTTACTCACTTTTTAAGACATTAGCAAACTTTTAGAGTTGTTTTTCACTTGTTCCCAACTTTATTCGTATTTTTGTATGAAATAAAAGTGGGGCTTGAATAAAAGTCCACACAAAAAAAGAAAGAAGAAAAAAGAATGCAATACAAAATAAAACCACCACATCACATTGAGGCAAACATTGACTTGCCTGCATCGAAGAGTATTAGCAACAGAGCGCTCATTATCAATGCACTAACAGGGAGCAACAAATGGCCTGAAAATATTTCTACCTGCGACGACACAAAGGTTATATGCAAAGCTTTTAAGCAGCAACCCTACGAAATTGATATTATGGCAGCAGGGACAGCAATGCGCTTTATGACGGCTTTCCTCGCTGCTTCGGAAGGTGAACACGTCATTACGGGAACTGAAAGAATGAAGCAAAGACCTATTAAAATATTGGTTGATGCGTTAAGATTTCTCGGTGCTGAAGTGGAATACACAGAAAAAGAGGGCTTTCCTCCCCTCCGTATTAAAGGTAAAAAGCTCATGGGTGGTCGTGTAGAAATTGAGGGCAATGTTAGTTCGCAATACATTTCGGCATTGATGATGATAGCTCCCACATTGAAAAAAGGTTTAGAATTGAAGTTATTAGGCAACATTATTTCTCGTCCATACATCGATTTAACCCTTCATTTGATGCACGAATATGGTGCTGATGCAGAATGGACAGACGTGGATACTATCACTATTCGTCCAACGAAATATAAGGAAAGAAGTTACACGATAGAAAACGATTGGACGGCAGCAAGCTATTGGTATGCTATCATTACTTTACTAAACGATACCGATTCGTACATCACGTTCAAAGGGTTGAAGAATGGTTCACGTCAAGGCGATTCTGCGGTGAAATATATTTTCTCCCTGCTTGGTATTAAAACAAGTTTCGCTGATAAGGAGAAAGATGAACTTACTGAAGTTACCATTTGCAAGCAACAACGAATGTTGCCACGATTAGAATATGATTTCAAAAATCAACCCGACTTAGCGCAAACAATGATAGCCACTTGTTGTGTTATGAATATTCCGTTCAAGTTTATGGGATTGAGCAGTTTGAAACTGAAAGAAACCGACCGCATAGAGGCTATGAAAATGGAAATGACAAAGTTGGGATATGTCTTGCACGATAGCAACGACTCTGAAATAATATGGGACGGAGAACGTTGTGAAGCTGAAAAATCTATCGTTATTGACACTTACAAAGACCATCGCATGGCAATGGCATTTGCTCCGCTCAGCGTTAAGTTGGGCGAACTCACTATTAACAATCCAGAAGTGGTATCAAAATCCTATCCCAACTTTTGGAACGAGTTGCGCAATGTAGGGTTTGAAATCGAAGAGATAGAATAAAAACAAAGAAGAAAAACGAATGGACATTATTATAATAGGTTTGTTAGCCATTTTAGGCATGGGAGCATTGGTAGGTATCGCTACCCTTCTGAACCGACAAAAAGGCGAAGAAGATGTGATAAATCATGCTTCAGGCGATTGTTCCACCTGTATAGGCATAGATGAAAGTTGCGAACAAACGTGTACAATGGAAGCTGCCACAAAGCCCATAGAATATTATGACGATGAAGAATTAGACCGTTTCAAAGGGAGAGAGGCTACAGAATATACTGACAAAGAAGCGGAAGAATTTTCGGAAATACTCTACACCATGTGTCCAGAGGAGGCTAAGGGGTGGAATAGAAGTTTGATTCTACGAGGAATAAATGTTCCCAATCAAATAAAAGACGAACTCATCGCCATGATTGAAGGGTAAAATGGAAATGAAGTAGTGAAGTATTTCGCTTAAAAGACAATAAAGCAAGGCACTTAGAGTTTATTATAACGTGAAGATAAGTTACGCAAAATATTTTACAGCCCTTTTGGTAGCAAGCATTTTATTAGTTATCGTAAGTTGTTCTACCAAAAATAACACCTCGCAATCGCGTTGGTGGCACTCTTTTAATGCCAAATACAACACCTATTATAATGGAGCGCAAGCCTACATCGATGCATCTTTGGAAAAAGAAAACGGCAATAAGGATAACTTTACAGAAATAATTCCACTCTATACCGTAGGCAATAAATCAAGCAAAGATTTAGGAAAAGGTAACTATGAGCGTGCTATTGAAAAAGCAGAGAAAGCCATTGCCCGACACAGTATAAAGAAAAAACCTGAATGGAATAAATCAAGACGCAAAACAGAAAAAGATATAGAATGGTTGAATCGTAAGGAATACAACCCTTTTATATGGAAAGCATGGATGCTCATGGGGCGTTCTCAATTCTATAAAGGAGCTTTTGAAGATGCCGCAACAACGTTTTCCTACATGAGCCGATTGTATAAAACGCAACCAGCTATCTATGGAAAAGCGCGTGCGTGGTTGGCAAAATCGTATATTGAGGCAGGTTGGCTTTACGATGCGGAAGATGTAATCCGAAATATGAAGCGTGATTCGTTAGATTGGCGTGCAGTGAGAGAATGGAATTACACTTACGCTGACTATTATATCCACACAGGCGAATTTGAAAAAGCTGTACCCTACTTGCAAAAAGTCATCAAACACGAGATGCGCAAGAAGCAAAAAGCAAGAGAGTGGTACTTAATGGGGCAATTGCAAGCTGCTTTGGGTAATAAAGAAGCTGCTTACAATTCGTTTAAACACGTCATTAAAGCCAACCCTCCTTACGAATTAGAATTTAATGCACGCATAGCTGCAACAGAAGTAATGGCAGCAGGACAAACCAAACAAATGGTGAGTCGACTAAAACGAATGGCGGCATCGGACAAGAATAAGGATTATTTAGACCAAGTATATTACGCAATGGGTAATATTTATTTGGCGGATAAAGATACATTGAACGCTATTTCGGCTTACGAGCAAGGCAATAAAAAGGCTACTCGGGGCGGTGTAGAAAAGGGTGTTCTGCTTTTACATCTTGGCGATTTATATTGGACAAAGGAAAAATTTAGCGATGCACATAGATGTTACAATGAAGCACTCGGACTTTTAGACAAAGACCGAAAAGATTACGAACAACTTTCTAATCGCGCAAAGGTATTGGACGATTTGACCCCGCATACAGAGGCGATAGAATTGCAAGATTCTTTGCAGCATTTAGCCAAATGTTCTGAACCAGAACGATTGGCAACCATCGACAGAGTGATAGATGCGCTTAAGAAAAAGGAAAAGGAAGAGCGTAACAAGCAAGCCGAATTAGATGCTGAAAAGCGTATGGCTGAGAACCAAGGAATGGGTGCAAATGCTGATAATTCCAACATGGCAACACCAATGCCACGTAGCCAACAGCAAGAAAACGGCACATGGTATTTCTATAACCCTATGGCTGTGCAACAAGGTAAAGCACAATTCCAGAAACTATGGGGCAAACGTGAGAACGTAGACAACTGGCAGCGTGTTAATAAAACCGTTGTCGGGGGTATGAACAACAACATGGAATGGACAGACGAGCAGCGTGATTCCATAGCAAAGGAGGAAGCTCGTTTAGATTCAATAGAAAGTAAAACCGATTCGGTACAGAACGACCCACACCGCAGAGAGTTTTATTTGGCTCAAATACCATTTACAGAAGAGCAAATGCAGGCAAGCAATAAGATTTTAGAGACTGGTTTGCATCATGCTGGTGTTATTTTCAAAGATAGATTGGACAACCTACGATTGGCTGAAAAGAACTTACGACGAGTGAGCGACAACTATCCTGACTATGAAGAAATGGACGATGTTTATTACCATCTGTACTTACTTTACATGAGGAAGAATCAACCGCAGTTGGCAGATAGCTATATCAACAAACTAAAAGCCAACTATCCGAAGAGCCAATGGACGGCTGTGCTTACCGACCCATACTTTAAAGAAAATGCAAAGTTTGGCGAACACATCGAAGACTCGCTTTATGCAGCTACATACGAAGCCTTTAAAAACAACAGATTTAGTGAGGTTAGTGGCAATAAACGCATTTCCGACAGTCGTTTTCCAATGGGTGCAAACCGTGATAAGTTCTTGTTTATCGGTGGTTTGAGTAAGTTAAATCAAGGCGATATAGACGGTTGCGTGAGCGATATGAAGGTAGTTGTCGAAAAGTTCCCACAAAGCCGCATTAGTGAAATGGCTGGAATGATAGTCAATGGTGTGCAAGCAGGTAAGAAAATCAGAAATGGTAAATTTGATTTAGGCGATGTTTGGAGTTACAGAACCAATGTTTTGAACGATAGTGATAGTATCAAGCAAGTGAAGTTCTCGCCAGATAGAGACATTGATTTCAAGTTCTTGTTAGTTTACAACCCTGATTCTTTAAAGGAAAACAAGTTGCTTTTCGAAATGGCAAGGTTTAATTTCACGAGTTTCTATGTACGCAATTTTGAAATAGAAATTGAGAATATTGAGGGCTTACATCAAATGAAATTGTCAGGTTTCAGAAGTTTTGACGAGGCTTATCAATATGCACGACAACTCTTTAGCAGCCGAAACGTAACAGAACAAATCAGCAAAGACACGCGAGCCATTATCATTAGCGATAAAAACTTGCAACTTATTGGCAAATCGTTCAGTTACAAAGATTATGAAGACTTCTATGCAAAGCATTTCGCTCCACTAAAGGTTACATCACGTTACCTATTGTCTGAACCTGCCGAAATTGCTACACCACGAGAAATAGAAAGTGATTTGCAAGAAGAAATAGAAAGTAAAAATCCAACAGAAGCTGAATTAAATGCGCAAGAACAAGGCGAAATAGAACCTGTTGATAATGGTATAACAATTCCAATGGAGGAGGAAAAAACAACGAAAGAGGACGTTTCTGCACCTACCGAAATGGTTATTCCTGCTGAAGAAAAGAAGCAAGAAAAACCAAAAGAGAATGTTGAGAACACGGAAATGGTTATTCCTGTTCCTGAAACTCCAAAGAAGGAAGAACCAAAGAACATGATTGAGAACACGGAAATGGTTATTCCAATGGAAGAATCTGTTGCTCCAAAGACTGAACCACAGAAGGTTGAACCTAAGAGGCAGCCAAAACCAACCAAGAAAAAGGAAGAAAAGGCAGTACCAATAGACGACAATTCATTTGTAATTCCAGTGGAACCTGAACCAACAGTGCCACAAACAACATTTGAAGTGCCTATTGACGAACCAAAAGCGCAACCAAAGAAAGCGAAAACTGGGTCTAAAAAGCAAGCTACAACAGAGAAAAAGACAACGGGAAAGAAGGAAGAAACAAAGAAACAAACCCCTGATGGACCAAATATTTACTTCTCTGACGATTCAAAAAAGGACGAGAATAAAGAAAAGAAGCAGGAAAATCAGACAACACTCGATTACGATTTTGAAGACGAATACTACGATTTAGATGGTTTCTAAAGGCAGTTTCCCAACAAGAACTAACGGGTTGTGGCAAATAAAACATAAAGAAAGGAAAAAACGCAATATGACAAATGGATTGTTATTATGGGTAGACGATGAGATAGAGCTTTTAAAAGCCCATATTATCTTTTTAGAAAAGAAAGGTTATGAGGTTGTAACCGTCAGCAATGGTGCTGATGCCATTGACCAATTTCGTACACAAACCTTTGACCTTGTCCTTTTAGACGAGCAAATGCCTGGCTTATCGGGCTTAGAAACCTTGCAGAAACTCAAAGAGATACAACCTGCAACGCCTATCGTTATGGTAACGAAGAGCGAAGAGGAGGATATTATGAACCAAGCCATTGGTTCTAAGATTGCCGATTACTTGATAAAGCCTGTCAATCCAAGTCAAATTCTGCTTACTTTAAAGAAAAATATTCACCGCAAAGAGATTGTAACCGAAGTTACACAATCGGGGTACCAACAAGAATACCAGCAATTAGCAATGCAAATTAGCGATTGCAGAACATTCAATGATTGGGCGGAAGTTTACAAACGATTGGTGAAATGGGAATTAGAGTTGAGCAGTACCGATAGCAATATGACGGAAATGCTCACTATGCAGAAGGAAGATGCCAATAATGGATTTGCTAAATACATTGCAAAGCATTATTTAGATTGGGTAGCACCAACCAACGGAAAGGGCAAAACAGACGATTCTCGCCCACTGATGAGTCCCGATATTTTCAAAAAACAAGTATTCCCAACGATTGATGAGGGCAATAAAGTCTTTTTAATTGTGGTGGATAACCTACGTTTCGACCAATGGCGCATACTGTCAGAGGAACTTGCTGAGCTGTACGACATAGACGAAAAATTGTATATGACGATTATTCCAACAGCAACACAATACGCAAGAAATGCTATTTTTAGTGGATTAATGCCAGCGCAAATTGCTAAAATGTATCCAGAACTTTGGGTTGATGAGGACGAAGAGGAAGGGAAAAACTTGAATGAAGGACCTTTAATCCAAACGCAAATCGACCGTTTCCGCCGTCATGATAAGTTCTCTTACCACAAAATAAACAATTCGAGTGGAGCAGAAAAGTTTATGCAACAACTCAAAAACTTGGAGCAAAACGATTTGAATGTATTGGTTGTGAATTTCATAGACATGCTTTCGCACGCACGCACCGAAATGAAAATGATTCGAGAATTGGCAAGCGACGAAAGTGCCTACCGTTCTTTAACTTTGAGTTGGTTTAGGCATAATGTTTTATCCGACGTGTTCCGTGAGTTGTCAAGAAGCAATTACAAAATCATTTTGACTACCGACCATGGGTCTATTCGTACTGTTAAGCCTGTGAAAATCATTGGCGATAGGAACACCAATACCAACTTGCGCTACAAATTGGGCAAGAATTTGAATTACAATCCAAAGGAAGTCTTTGTTATAAAAGACCCACGTCAAGCACAATTACCTGTTCCAAATCTTAGCACAACCTATGTTTTTGCAACTGGAAACGATTTCTTTGCCTATCCAAACAACTACAATTATTACGTTTCTTATTACAAAGATACGTTCCAACATGGTGGAATTTCTATCGAAGAAATGGTCGTTCCACTCATTACACTTACTCCAAAGAAGCGTTGAGCAACAAGAAATAAAAATAAAATAAACAGCATGGAAATTAAAATAGAAAGCCTTGCCACCATACACGAGGCGGCAAAACAATTCATAGCAGGTATCGGCGACAACAAAGTGTTTGCCTTTTACGGTAAAATGGGGGCAGGAAAAACCACCTTTACCAAAGCCATTTGCGAAGTTTTGGGTGTGGAAGATGTCATCACCTCACCTACTTTTGCTATCGTAAACGAATATACCGACCGAGAAGGGCAACCCATTTACCATTTCGATTTCTATAGAATCAAGAAATTGGAAGAGGTTTACGATATGGGATACGAAGATTATTTCTACAGCAACCACCTTTGTTTGTTGGAATGGCCAGAGTTGATAGAAGATATACTACCCGAAAATACGATAAAAGTAACGATAGAAGAACAGCCCGACGGCACACGAGTAGTTACTTTCTAATCCTTTCCAAACCAATAAGAAGAGAAGTGAACTTTGAAAGCAACACAATACTTTCAAAGTTCACTTCTCTTTTTTTATAAATTATCATGCTTACAAAGGTTTGCAAGGCTGCATTACAAATTTATTTTGTACTTTTGTGCCACTCCTTCAACATTAACCTGAAGGAATGTGAGTTAAAACGGAATAAGATAAAAATGAAAACGAAGATAAAACGCATTGATACTTTGACTGGTTTGCGGTTTCCTATGATGGTAATGGTGGTGATTTCTCACTTCGAATTCATGGATTCTCAGACGCAAAATTGGTATGATTTGGTTTTCATAATGCCACTTTAGCCGTCGATTTCTTCTTCATCATGCCGGGTTTCGGACTCACTTACAAGTCTTTCGCCACGCAACAGCCGTGCATGGACACGTAGAATCCATGACGAGGTTATCGGTTTGGTATGCGAAAGCTGCAAAAACTATATCGGTGGTATGTGCTTTCGATGCTCATCATGCTGCCTACCACCCTTCTAACTTTATGGAATGACAAAGGAATCATGGCTATTCCGAACATCATAGCGAAGTTTGCTTTGTCGCTCACCCTCCTCCAAACAATTCCAAGCATGTCTAATTTCAGCTATATACTGAACGGAGTGGGTTGGTTTCTATCGGCTTTGCTTGTTCTTTACGCTGTTTATCCCGTTTTAGAACGGCTCCAATCGCCAACTTGTATCGACCCGAAGACTCGCACTAAGCTACCTCTTTGGGGTCTTTTTACTTCGCTTTTTGTGCCTGCTTTTCTTCAGTTTTATTGCTTCCAACACACGTTTCAACGACTTAAACTTTGCTTCACCGCTGCTGCGTATCTTCGATTTCACAATAGGAATATTACTTTGCGACTTGTTTTTTCACAAGACTAATAGTGCATTGCCTACTGAAAGGGTAGAAAAGTCGAGCGCAACAAGGCTTGAAACTTTCTGCATACTTTTATTAATAGGTTGGTGGTTAGGCAGAAACGCTATGTTTTACGGTCAATATGAAGATGTAAAAGACACGTTCGATATACTTTTAGCGGCGGCTCTCGTCTATGTTTTTGCATTTGAAAGGGGAAAGATTTCCACCCTACTCCGTTCTCGTAAACTCGTTTTGTTAGGCAATGTTTCAATGTATATCTATCTTTTCCACTTTCCATTTCCCCTTATATTGGGTACAGACCTATTGCACCTTAACCATAATGCCTATCAGTTTAAACTCGATAAATGTTTATTGGTCATCGCCTTAGAGTTGCTATTAACTTTTTTGCTTACCTTCTTCGCCTATAAAGCTGACCAACGTAAGATAAACAACATTTCAACCTTGTAGGGGCGTGATTTTAAAATCACGCCCCTACGAAAAGCAAAACCTATTGTTTTGAACACAAAAAGAGCCTATTTGGAGCGTCCAAATAGGCTCTTTTGTGTTTTATACCTTTGCGTTTATCCAAAAATGAAGTTCAACACAAAGAGGACGGAGAGAATGCACAAAGTCCAATTTAATTCTTGCCAACGGCGTGTACATAATTTCATGATGACAAACGACAGAATACCAAGACAAATGCCGTCAGCAATTGAATAGCAAAGTACCATGGTTATCATGGTAATGAAGGCTGGAAAGGCTTCGGTCATATCTTGAAGATTTATTTTCTTAACAGAATCGAGCATGAGGACACCCACCATGATGAGCGCACCACTAGTTGCCGCACTCGGAATGAGCAAGAAAATTGGCGAAAGGAACAAGGCAAGAATGAACAACAGCCCCACCACAAACGAGGTTACGCCCGAACGACCACCTTCAGCAATGCCGCTGGCACTTTCGATGTAGGTTGAAATGGTAGAACTTCCCAACATTGCGCCGCAAGTAGTACCGATAGCATCGCTCATCATGGCTTCGCTAACGTGTGGAATGCTACCATCTTTGCGCACAATACCTGTCTTTTCAGCCAGTCCCATGAGCGTTCCGATGGTGTCGAAAATATTGATAATGAGCAAAGAGAATACCACCAATCCTGTTTTAAGTGTCAATAAACCAGAGAAATCGAATTGACAGAAGATAGGCGAAATATCTTGTGGAGCAGAAACTGGCAACCAGCCTGACGGAATATTGGTTACGCCCATTGGGATACCCAACAAAGTGGCTGCGATAATGCTCCAAAACAAAGCACCTTTCACATTGCGTGCCATAAGAACACCACTCAATAAAGTGGCAAAAATACCCAATAAACAAGGTGCAGTAAAAGCTCCAAGACCTACGAATGTGCCTTCTTTCGACACAATGATTTCAGCATTTTTGAGTCCGATAAAGGCGATAAACATACCAATACCAGCCGAAATGGCATAGCGTAAGTTGTTAGGAATGGCATTGAAAATCATTTCTCGCACATTGAAAAAAGTAATCAAAATGAACACAATACCTTCAATCAAGAGAATTGCCAATGAGTTTTGCCATGAATAACCCATTGCTTGACAAAGCGTATAAGCAAAAAAGGCATTCAATCCCATTGACGGTGCTTGGGCAAATGGTAGTTTTGCCATAAAAGCCAATAGCAAAGTAGCAATTGCCGAAGCCAAAGCGGTAGCGGTAAAGAGCGCACCTTGACTCATTCCTGTAGACATAAGGATTGACGGATTGACTGCCAAAATGTAACTCATAGTGAGAAATGTAGTTACGCCAGCGATTAATTCGGTGCGTAACTTCATGGTTTTAGGGTCGAAACCCAAAGTCTTTTCTAAAAACTTCATAAGATTGTTGGATTGAAATGATATGTATTATTTGTTATTTTCTTCTATCCAATGGTCAATTAGCATTCTTGCTATTGATAGTTTTTCGGGAAGATTTGGTAAATTATCTTTTGTAAACCAATTCCCTTTTGATAGTTCGCTGTGTTGCAAATGTATTTCGCCTGCTACATAGTCGGCATTGAAACCCACCATAACACCACAAGGATAAGGCCAAGGTTGCGAACCGAAATAGCGAAGATTGGTTATGGTAATGCCAGTTTCCTCCATTACCTCTCGGTGTACGGCTTCTTCAAAGGTTTCACCCGTTTCAACAAATCCTGCAACCAAGCCGTAATGGTTGTCTTTAAAGCTATTGGCACGCACTAAAAGTACCTCTTCGCCTCGATGTATCAGCACAATAATGGCAGTAGAAAGTTGTGGCCAAACCTCCTTTCCACAGTTGGTGCAACGCTTAGATATTTCGGTATGCAACTTCATAGGGGAGCCACAAACACCACAAAACTGGGTATTCTGATTCCAATAAAGTAGTTCAGCACATTTGCCAGCCTTTAAATAAAATTCAGTGTTCAGCTTGTAATAACTGGCTCTTAGTCCACACATTTCCAATTTAGGATTGTTCGTAACAGGCATATCAATGTTTACCGCCTTTACGCTTTCCCCTTCAGGCATGGCTTCAATGCTTAACACCTGCGACCACGCCTTTAATGGTATGGGACATTCTTCTGAAAGTGGTATCGTATAGCCTATATCGGTCTTTTCTAACACCAAGTCGGTTTTGCAAAATACAAACCAATAACACTTCATTGCTTTATTTTTCTATTTTTCAGTTCTTTGTTTTATTCGCCAAAGAGAATTTTACGGTCGCGTACTGCGGCTTTTTCAGTCCATTCTGTTGGTACAAACTTCCAGTTATGATTAGGTTGTGGGTTCATAATACCCGCCTTTTCAATCTCTTCCATAAGGTAGTAGCGTTGGTCTTTCTCGCTGCGCCAAACAATTCTTTGCTTCAATTGGTCTTGCGGAATGCCTGCTCCCTTTGTTAAAAGTTCGCCACCACCATTGCCACGATAGCTATTTACTGCCACATTGTAGTATTTTGATTCGTCGAAAGGCTCTCCATTGCTCATTTTTAGTATGCGAACTTTTTCGCCGTATGGTTTCGTTACGTCCACCTCATAGTCGATTCCAGCAGCAGAATCAAAGTTAAAAGAGAAATTTTTAAACCCCAAACGTTGTGAATCATCACGAGTATCTTCAGAAAGCAATAGCAAATGGTCATCAGCCGAGCGCATAGTATTTATCCAAAGATTATAACTCATTTCCAAATAGTTACGAATTTCTTTGCCCGTTAGTCGCATAACGTAAAGCTGATTCTCGTATTTGTAAAGATTAAACATATCTGCAACAGTGATAGGACCAGCTGAAATAGAAGAGTTAAAGCCCAAAGGAGCGTTAAAAGCAATATCGGCTTTGGTGATTTGGAGTTCTAAATTGAGAATTAAATCATTGAAAGCTGAACTGCCAAAGAAACAATCTTTTGTGCTAATGGTGTTCTGAAAACTACCTATTTTACGGTCAGCCCACGCTTTAACCTCATTGATTTCTTTTTCAAAATGGTTCATATAAGCCTCATCTACTGCAAGATTAGTTACATCAACCAACTCGCCCGACTTGCTAACTACCTCATATTGTTTTTCATGCTTATTGCTTTTCTTCGTCTTTTTCAATGTAATCGTAGCCACAGCAACCTTCTGTGCATTGTTGGCAGGGTCAAGACAAAGCACGGTTTTTCCTAATTTGTTGGTTACATTAATGTTGCGTGGTTTATGGTCGTGTCCGAAAAAGACAACATCGAAACCTTCCACTTCTTCGGCAACCTTCTTGGAAGCGTCCTCAAGATAGGTAGGAGTAGCGATGCCACCGTCCCAACCAGAGTGGAAAAGTCCTACGATAACATCAGGATTTTCGTTTGTTTTCAATGCTTGAATGGTCTTTTTAGCCGATGAAACCATTTCTTCAAAATGCAAACCTTTCCATAATCCCTCTTCTAACCAGTTAGGAATGGCAGGAGTAAGCATACCTATGACAGCCACTTTTACGCCATTTTTCTTCTTAATAATATAATAAGGTAAGACATATGGTGCTTGTTTTTCGGTGTCAATGATGTTTGCTCCAACAGCAGGACAATTCATTTCACGAATCCATTTATCGTAAACAGCGTGTCCAGTTTCTATATCGTGATTACCAACACCCGAAACATCGAATTTCAAATAGTTGATAACACTTGCAGCAATATTTTGCTTTTGTGTTGCAATGTAGTTGTAATAATACGAAATAGGCTGCCCTTGGAGAATGTCGCCATTGTCTAAAAGATAAACATTTTGCTCGCCTTTTTGCTTTCTTAGTTCGTTCACATAAGTAGAAACCCTTGCCATTGACCCCGCTTTTGGTTTATGCGTAATGAAATCGTAAGGAAAAAACGAGCCATGAACGTCTGATGTTTCTACTAATTTAATCGTTATATTTTTCTGTGCAGCTGCTTCCACACCGCTTAAAATAAGTGCCATAAATGCAATTAAAATTCTATTCATTTGGTTTGTTATTATTTAGTTGTTAAAACTCATTTTGCTCTAAACTTAACAGAGTTATACCCAACAAGTTTATCGGTTCTACCACCCTGTTCACGATAGTAAACCAAGGATTGATAAGTATTTTCTGTTTGGAAATAGCTACCTTCGTTTGGCATAAAAGTAATGCGCCCATCGGGTGAAAGCACCAAGAATTGATAACTATAATAGCCCAATTTCAATGGAACAACTGCCTGATAGCGTTTTGTTTCTTCATTGTAATCAAGCTTGTATTGAGGCAAGAAACTATCGTTTGTCCAATCGCCATTTAAATAAACCTCCCCATTTATTGGTTCAGGGCATTCCAATTGGAAATGTACCAACATGTAATCGCTCTCGGTATGGATATTATAATTATCCGAATTACGAATTAAGAACGCTCCATTGGCATCTTCATCATACAAATAGTTCATGCGTGGAACAGCAACGAAAGGATAAGCGTGAAAATTCTGACCGTCCCAGCTGATATGGTCAATGCCTGTTGTTGCTACATCGGTAGAAAGAATTTCGAATTTATGGTATTCATTTCCACCTAAAAAAATATAATCGGCATTATGATTCCAACGCAATCCATCACTCATAACGTATTGAGGTTTAGCGTTCCAACGTGCATTGTCCCACCGACGGTTTTGTAACACGATAGTTTTCAACTGCATTTGTGGATTGGTAATATTGTATTTACCGTAACTCAATTCCATTTCAACCTGCTGATGAGCCATGTTGATAGTTGCATCAGTATTGGTTGTAATGTTCAAACCCACCCCCATTGCGTTCTCCAAAGGTTCTTTCACCATGAAACATGTCTTTACAACCGCTTCATTATCAGCATTAAAAATCGTCAATCGATAGTTTCCTGATATTTTTGGACGGCATTTTTCGTTCGGAATACTAAGATGATAGTGCGTGTAAATGGTATTTGTAAGCAACGATTGTTCCACATCCTCTATCGTATTTCCGTCAGCAAAACCTTCTACAAAGTCGCTTTCAAACAATGAAGTAGATGGTTTCCAATCAGCTTCACAATGCTCAAGTTTGTAAGTATAGCGGTTATATTCATGCGTAAGGTCATCGAAATCAATATCAATTCCTCCATTTCCAAGTTCCATGATAGGCATAGAAAGCCAATCTCCATTGGCTACCACCTGCAACGAACGTATGTTTTCATTCAAAATTTCGTGTCGTTGCGCAGTTGTCGCAATAGAGAAAAAGAATGATATAAGCAAAAAAGTAAACCTAATCTCCTTTCGCATGAATCACCTTTCCTTTCTTTATGGAATTAGTTTCTTTAGAAAATCATCAAGGTCTTCTTCCAATCCAGGCAACAAGTCGCCGTCTGCAATGATAGTATCATTGTCTTCACAATAAAGTTCAGCAATGTGTTCGCCTTCTTCGTCTTCTAAAACAAAGTTGAAAGGTTGTATAATACCAAAATTTTCAATAATATCTTTGTGCTTTAACAATTCGCATCTCAACAAAGAAGTTACTTGTTCATAGAAATCATCGTCAGTATTTTCAATCCATTTCTCTACAACACAGCGTGTTATTTCCACGCCTTCATCGTTGAAAGCCATAAGGTCGCCACTAAATTGCGATACCATAATGTGAATATCTGTCATTAAAGTAGGTTCTTCCGTTGTAGGAAACTTTTGAGCAATTTTCTTTAAAAAGCGCTCAATTTGTTGCTTTGTTTGTTCCATAATAATTGTATTTCAAGAACGTTTGAATGCGAAATTAATTATCGCAAAGGTAAGAAAACTTTTTGTTTAATACTCTTATATCACACCTTTTTTAATTATTTCAAGCACTTTTATGGCTCAAAATGGTAAAATCTAACTACCTTTGCACTTATATCAAGCTGGAAATAGCTTACATTTCACTACAAAATAAAAACATTTACTTGGGAAATAAACGAGAATAGAATATGAAGCAAACAATTTTAGTTACTGGTGGAACTGGTTTTATTGGTTCACACACAACGGTAGAATTGCAAGAAGCAGGCTACAATGTTGTGATTGTTGATAATCTTTCAAACTCAAAAATAGAAGTACTTGATGGTATTGAGAAGATAACAGGGGTGCGCCCAGCATTCGAACAAGCCAATCTTGAAGACAAAATTGCTACAGAAAAAATCTTCCAAAAGTATCCAAACATTGAAGGAATCATTCATTTTGCAGCTTCAAAGGCAGTAGGTGAAAGCGTTGAAAAGCCTTTAATGTACTATCGTAACAATGTTGTTTCGCTCATAAATCTTTTGGAACTCATGCCTAAATACAATGTTAAAGGCATTATTTTCTCAAGTTCTTGCACCGTTTATGGTCAGCCTAATCAAGAAAATCTTCCTGTTACAGAGGACGCTCCACATCAAAAAGCGACTTCTCCATACGGTAATACAAAGGAAATAAACGAGCAAATCATTTACGATTACATACACAGCGGAGCTAATATTAAGAGCATTGTGCTTCGTTATTTCAATCCTATTGGCGCACACCCTTCGGCACATATTGGCGAATTGCCTAATGGTGTACCGAACAATTTAATTCCTTATGTTACGCAAACGGCCATGGGCATACGCCAACAACTCACTATTTTCGGAAACGATTACAACACTGAAGACGGCACTTGCATACGCGATTACATTTACGTAGTAGACCTTGCCAAAGCGCATGTGGCTGCAATGACACGCGTATTAGACAAAGAAACTGACAAGATTGAGTATTTCAACATCGGAACAGGGCGTGGTAACTCTACCTTAGAAATCATTACCACTTTCGAAAAAGCTACAGGTGTGAAACTTAATTGGAAGTATGGCGCACGCAGAGAGGGAGATATTGAAAAGATATGGGGCGATTGCACCAAAGCAAATAAGGTGTTAGGTTGGAAAGCCAACACACCACTCGAAGACGTATTAGCTTCGGCTTGGAAATGGCAACAGAAGTTACGTGAAGACGGAGTGATGTAAAAATACATTTTATTAAGGTGAAAATTCTTCCTTTTCACATGTAAAAATACTTAAAGTGCTTAATATTTAAGATATTAGGAACTTACAAAAATGAATAAATAACAAAAAAAATAGCTGCAAAGGTTTTGTTTTTGAAAAAAAACATTACCTTTGTAATTCGTTATGCAGAACTTATTTCTAACAAACAAGGAGGCAAACAATCTTAAATTCAAAAAAAATAAAAGAAAAACGTAACATACTGGAACAATGAAATATAAGATTTTATTAGCTCTTTTAGCATTATTCAACTTAGCAGCGATTGCTCAAAATCCTGTACATTTCAGTGTACAACAAAAGAAAGTATCGCCTACCGAAGTAGATGTTATCTTTACAGGTAAGATTGACGGCGGTTGGCACGTTTATTCAACTGGTTTACCAGCCGATGGTCCTACTTCTGCGACACTAACTACCACCAAGGCGGAAGGCGTAAAAGCAATGGGAAAATTAATGGCACGCGGCAATGAATTGAACGTGTTTGATAAAGTGTTTGAAATGAAGTTACGCTATTTTGAACATGCAGTAACTTTCATTCAAAAATATAAAATTACAGGCAAAACTTACAAGGTTGCAGGCTATTTGGAATATGGTGCTTGTAACGATGAAATGTGTATGCCACCAACCAGCGTAGAATTTAGCTACAACGGAGCAGGTCCTGCTGATGCACCAGCAGCTACTCCAACAACGGAAACAGCTGAAGGCGATGCCGCAGCCGATGGTCTTGCAGCTTTAATGGGTGGAACAGCTGACTCAACAGCTACCCTAAAAGGTGATTCTGCCGTTAAAAATGACACGTTAGCAGCTACGTCTAACGCTTCAGTAAACCCTAATGAACTTTGGCGTCCTGTAATAAAAGAACTCAAAGCATTTAGCAATGGGCAAGACGGAGAGAACCATTCTTTGTGGTATATCTTTATTATGGGTGTCGTAGGTGGTTTGGTTGCTTTGCTAACACCATGCGTTTGGCCTATCATTCCGATGACTGTTAGCTTCTTCTTGAAGCGTGCAAAGGGCGACAAACAGAAGGGAATACGCGATGCTATCACCTATGGTATTTCAATTATCGTGATTTATATGGGCTTAGCAGCGATTATTACAGCATTGTTTGGTCCACAAAAACTGAACGAATTGGCAACCAATGCTCCATTTAACATATTCTTTTTCTTGATGTTGGTGGTATTTGCATTAAGTTTCTTCGGCTGGTTCGAGCTTAGCTTGCCTTCTTCATGGGGTAATGCTATTGACAATAAAGCCGCAGCAACAACAGGTTTGCTCTCTATTTTCTTGATGGCTTTCACCCTTTCATTGGTATCTTTCTCTTGTACAGCACCTGTCGTAGGTTTGCTTCTCGTACAAGCAGCAACCAGTGGCGACTGGGTAGCACCAACCGTGGGTATGTTTGGTTTTGCTTTTGCTTTAGCTTTGCCTTTCACCCTCTTCGCTTTGTTCCCAACATGGTTAAAGCAAGCACCTAAATCAGGCTCATGGATGAACATGATAAAGGTGGTATTAGGCTTCATCGAATTGGCTTTTGCCTTCAAATTCTTGTCAGTTGCCGACTTAGCATACAGTTGGCGCATACTCGATAGAGAAACTTTCTTAGCAATTTGGATTGTCATCTTCGGCATAATGGGCTTGTATCTCATTGGTAAAGTGAAGTTCCCACACGACGACCCTGAACAAAAAGCAATGCCTGTACCTGCAATCATGCTCGGTATGATGGCGTTAGCATTCACCGTATACATGATTCCTGGACTTTGGGGTGCACCTTTGAAAGCAGTTAGTGCTTTTGCACCACCAATTTACACTCAGGATTTCAACCTACATCACCAAGAAGTAGAACCAAAATATAAGGATTACGAAGAAGGAATGCTCGCTGCGGCAAAGGCAGGCAAACCTGTATTGCTCGACTTCACAGGCTTTGGTTGTGTAAACTGCCGTAAAATGGAAGGTGCAGTATGGACTGACGCAACAGTAGCAAGCAAGTTGAACAATGATTATATCTTGATTTCACTCTATGTAGACGATAAAACACCATTAGCTCAACCTGTTAAAGTGAAACGTCCTGATGGCACAACACGCACATTACGCACCATTGGCGACAAGTGGAGCTATCTCCAAGAGTCAAAATTCGGCTACTTAGCTCAACCATTCTATGTTACAATAGACAATCACGGAAACCCATTGAGCGGTAGCTTTACTTACAAAGAAGACATCAAAGCATATATCGACTTCCTTGATAAGGGTGTAGAGAACTACAAAAAATAAAAGAAATACATTCAAAACTTGTGGACTAAGCCTCCATAAGTTTTGAAAATAAGACAACAAGAACGCCAATAAACATTGAGAAATCAATAGTTTATTGGCGTTCTGCTTATTCTAGCAATCGTAATCTTACAACACAATGAGAGTCAGTTCATAACAAACTTATAAAAAAAGGTTATTGCAGCAGATTTCAAAACAGGCTATTTTGGTGCTAAAAAGAGCCTGTTTTCACTTTCAAAATAGGCACTTTTAGTCATTCAAATACCAAGCGTGAAAACCGACAAAAGCAACAATAGACTTCGATTAAAGCAGACTTTTAATGAATATGAAATAAAATGACATGTAAAAAATGCTAATTTATTTTGCTCATTAAGAGTTTTCCTTTACATTTGCAAACATATATGGGTATTTTATATCTTGTGCCAACTCCAGTAGGAAATATGGAAGACATGACATTTCGTGCCGTCCGAATCCTCAAAGAAGCAGACCTTGTGTTGTGTGAAGACACGCGAACATCGGGAATTCTGCTTAAACACTTCGATATTAAGAACCATTTAATGGCGCACCATAAGTTCAATGAACACGGAACATCAGCAAATATCGTAAACAGACTAAAAGCTGGTGAAACCATAGCATTGATTTCCGATGCAGGAACACCAGGCATAAGCGACCCTGGTTTCTATTTAGCACGCGAAGCCATAGCTGCTGGAGTAACCGTTCAAACACTACCAGGCGCAACAGCCATGATTCCTGCCTTGGTATCAAGTGGATTTCCATGCGACCGCTTCTGTTTTGAAGGATTTTTACCACAGAAAAAAGGCCGTAAAACCCACATAGAAAGTTTGCAAGACGAAACTCGAACCATGATTTTTTATGAATCGCCTTACCGAATTATAAAAACATTGGAACAGTTCATCGAAGCTTTCGGAGCAGATAGAATGGTGAGTTGCTGCCGAGAAATATCCAAATTACACGAAGAAAGTGTACGAGGAACATTGGAGGAAGTACTCCAACATTTCAAAGAAACAGCCCCACGAGGCGAATTTGTAATTGTACTCGCAGGCAAAGATAAAGAGAAAAAGAAATTAAACAAAAACATTTAATGAAGAATACTCTTCAGAATTATAAATGAAAATAGATAGATTATGAAAAAACTATTAATTTACGCAGCTTGTGGTGCCATGGCACTCACTGCATGTAACCAGAACAAACCTACAATCAACCCTGCTGATATTCAAAATGACTCATTGCGTGCTATCATCAATGCTCGTGACAACGAAGTAAACGACATGATGGCAACTTTGAACCAAATACAACAGGGCTTCGCAGAAATCAACGCGGCTGAAAATCGTGTTACTTTAGCCAAGGAAGGCGAAAGCTCTGACAAGGCAACACAGATTAGAGAAAACATCAAGTTCATTGCAGAACGCATGCAACAGAACCGAGAATTGATTAAGAAACTTCAACAACAATTGCAAGAAACTGGATTCAAGGGCGAAGAAATGCGCAAGACGCTTGGACAAATGACTGCCCAAATGGCTCAAAAAGACAACGAGTTAAAGCAACTTCGTGCTGAATTGGAATCAAAAAATATTCATATTAAGGAACTCGACCAAACGATTTCAGGTTTGAATACCGATGTTTCTAACTTGAAAACTGACAAGGAAAATCTTACAACACAAAAGAATAACTTGGAGACGGAAAAGGCTAATTTGCAAACAGAATCTAAGCAAAAGAGCGAAACTATCTC
The DNA here is from genome assembly GCF_900454955.1 of Prevotella disiens. Classification (NCBI taxonomy): domain Bacteria; kingdom Pseudomonadati; phylum Bacteroidota; class Bacteroidia; order Bacteroidales; family Prevotellaceae; genus Prevotella; species Prevotella disiens. The sequence goes on from NZ_UGTL01000001.1 coordinate 1,760,413, forward strand.
TACTCAAGACATGCAATTGAACACTGGTTGGTATGTTTTCGGTACAAAGAGTGAATTGAAAGGTCAAAAAATTCTTGCAAGCGGTAAGGTTCTTCAAGGTAGTTTCAACAAAAACTATTTTACAAAGATTGATATCCGTTCAACAAAGGAAATCAAATTGTACAGCAAGAGTGCTACATTGCTCACGGCACACCCAAGCAATAGCTACACACTCGCTAAGGACGCATCGGGACAATATGTTCTACGCATCAGCGACCCACAAACATTCTGGAGTACAAGCAAGTATCTTGTAGTTCAAGTAAAGTAAAATAAGAGTGAAATAAATAAAAAACGAGCATCTCGAGAAGAGGTGTTCGTTTTTGTTTTATACCTATTTGAGAGAAATAGGAATATTCTTGAAGCTATAAAAAGTTGGTTGGTAAGATTCCATTTATCACACTTCAATGTTGAAAATGCAATATCCCTACCCTAATATTTGCCTTGTTGCTTAATTTTTCCCTACTTTTTAGGCAAATCATTCTAATCAAACAGTCGCTTAAAGAAACCTTTCTTCGCTGGCTTAGGCTCTTCTTTTTCAACTATTGGAGCATTTTCTGCTGGTTGATTTGCTAATTCTGATGTTTCAACAATAGGCATATCATCGCCTTCAATAATGCCTGCTCCCGCCCATTGTTCTAATAAATTGGTAACATCAGCCGTAGCGATAGCCTCATCAATATCGTATTCATTCATTAAAATGCGTACCAAATCGCTGACAGAGAAATTGTCTAACTGTTGTGCTTCTTTCCAAAGAAAGGCGGAACTTTCGTTCATTGAAATAATATTGCTAAAGTCTATGTTCTCTTCACCCTCAGCAACAATAATATTTTCGCCACAAACTTGGCGTAAATTAAAACCTAATTTTGTCTTCATTCGTTTTCTTTTTTATTTAGTACTGCTTAAATCACACCAAAGATGGGTATCCATAACCGACGATAAAAACCTAAAAGATAACGTCGAATGGGGCGCAATGCAGTCCAAACACGACTATATATTTTCCATTTTTTACCATCTACTCGGTCTATTTCTGTTCGTCCTTTTCTGTAAAATCCAATAACAGCACCTACAATATCTTTTCTTTGACAATGTTCAGGCGTTAAGTTTCCATCGCCCAATAAGGTAACCTCCTCCCCCTCAATCGCTATAATGCGATGCAATACGTAATTTTTAGGTTCCACTTCAGCCAATACAGGGTCGCCAACAGCGATTTCTTTCGGCTTTACTAACAAGGCTTTATCCCTATTATTTTCTAAAAATGGTCGCATGGAAAAACCTTTTAACTGTAACGTTACAGTATGCCCTTCATTCAACAAACTCACTATTTCTGGTAGAATTAATGCATTCTCAAATTGAATTTCCGTTTTATTTTTTATCATCTTCGGCATCTTTATGCTTTGCTATTGTATTGTAGCACACTTCCGCAGCCTCTTTGTTAGGCAAACAATGTAAAGTATAAATGCTGGTTGTCTCTATAATTTTACTTATTAAGTTGCAAAAAGCATTGTAAATATCCTTGTCCCATTTCATACTGGAACATGATGGCAACACCGAGGCAAAGGCCTGAATTGGTGAAAGTTTCTCTATCGAGTTCGTTTCTGCACGGTCTATACGCGTAATGGCTCCTAATTTTGCTTTAACATTACGATAACATGGTGTCTTTCCACTCCATGGTCCACCAAAAATCCAGAACTCATTATCAATTAAACGAATAATCGGATTATCGTCATTCATAAGGTCTGAGCCAGGAATATAGCGCAACCACATGCTTACTTGCGTTGATTTTCCAGTTCCACTCTTTGCTATAAAAGCATAGCCATAGCCGTTATTTCTCACCAAAGATGCATGCATCAATAATGTATTCTTGTGGACTCCAGCAAATGCGAAGATAAGCATCAGTGCATTATTGAGTCCAAAACGTCGCATGTTATGTCCCCCTTTGAGCGCACATTTACAATCAGAGAAGTCTTTATTTGTTACTAATAAGCAACATGTTTCACCTCTAATATCCTTTATAATATATTGATAGCCACCACTTTCAAGTTTATCAACAATGATATCTCCGTTACCTGTATCAAATGTTCTTATCCGTCTGCATTCCGTTTCAGGTACTCTTGCTAAACTATCATCAACAATAAGTTGAAAAAACAATTCGTCGTCATGCTCGTCCACCATGAATGGCTGCATCGAATACATGAGTTTCATTCCATTGTACGCATCGTTTGCAATAACAATGCGAATATTTAGTTCGGCTATCCTGAATTTATAGGTTTGCATGCTTTTGTGTTTTTATTTCTTTTCTTCTTGTTTTACGTTACTATTTTTTATCTTTTCTTCTCTCAAATCATCTGGTAGCATCGTTTGAAATTTAAATTGAGTAGATGGAATAGCATTTATCACATAAGTTTTCTTTGCCTTTTTGGTATACCTTGCTTGCATTTTAAGGTACTTTTTCATTGCTTCCTTTTCTGTTTTCCCGTATACTACCAAACAAGTTGGGTGATTATTTGCCTGTATGCGCTCAATACAATAACGCAATTGGTAGGAATAATCTTCACGATTGAGTAAGAAATGAGGTTTATCATTGGCTATATACACATCAACAGCTTGTATATCCGTAAAATTTACAATGGAATCGTTGAACGAAATAGACACTCCAAACATATAAACTTTCATGGCTTTGTATCCATCTTTTGCCGACATCGTTGTGGTTATTCCCATCAACATTGTCAAAATAATTAATAATTTTCCGTATTTCATTTTTCTTTTATTTTCCTAAAAAACTTTTTAATCGTTCACTCAGTGAATTTTTGCGTAGTCGAATAATGGCTTTTTCTTTTATTTGCCTTACCCTTTCGCGTGTCAAACCTGTCCTTTCGCCGATTTCTTCGAGCGACATTTCGGGTTGATTAATACCAAAAAAGCATTTTATAATGATTTGTTCACGCTCCGAAAGCGATGCTAAAGCATTGGCTACCTCGGTACTTAAACTTTCTGCTACCAACAAATCGTCAGCCGAAGGAGCGTTTTTGTTAGGCAAGACATCAAGCAAACTGCCCTCTTCATTGCTTGTAAAAGGTGCGTCCATTGACACTTGTGTGGTAGCCATTGCTAATGCTTCGACAATTTTTTCTTCTGGCAAATCAATATGTTCGGTCAATTCCGATAGGCTCGGATAGCGTTCATGCTCTTGCTCGAACTGATTGATAAATTTTCTTATTCTGTTTGCCGACCCCATTTGGTTGATAGGCACTCTCACCATTCTGCTTTGCTCGGAAATGGCTTGCATAATGCTTTGTCTTATCCACCAAACTGCATACGAAATGAACTTAAATCCTCTTGTTTCATCATATTTTTGTGCTGCTTTTATCAGTCCAAAATTTCCTTCATTAATAAGGTCTGGCAGAGCTAAACCTTGATTTTGGTATTGCTTTGCCACCGACACAACGAATCTAAGGTTAGCCTTTGTAAGTCGTTCGAGTGCTTTCTCGTCGCCTTCTCTTATTCGTTTTGCGAGTTCTATTTCCTCGTCCAACCCCACCATAGCTTCACGACTTATATCTTGAAGATATTTTTCTAAGGCTGTACTTTCTCGATTTGTAATCGATTTGGTGATTTTCAATTGTCTCATCTGTATGCGGATTGACATTAAGATGCACAAAATTACGGAAAATCAGCGAGTTAAACGAAAAAAAAACAAATAAAGTCTTATTTTTAATATAAAAAGCCTCGCTGCGCTAACAACAAGGCTTTCTTATTAATTAAAATGATAATGTACCGTCAAGTCTTTTAATCCACCAATGGAACAGCATAGTAGGCTTTCTTTCCTGTTGGATAAACACCTTGAATATAAAGTACTGGGTCTTTACTTGTTGATGCTATTTTAACTAATCTCTGTAATCCTTCGATTGAATTTACGACTTCATCGTTTACCTTTTGGATAATAAAGCCACGATTAATGCCTGCATTGCGCAATGCACCACTATTGATTTTCATTACTTCCAAACCGAACTTAATGTTCAATTGTTTCTTTGTTGCATCTGTAATTGGGCGGAATTGACCTCCAAGAACATCTATATCAGCTTGTTCGATAGGCTTTGTTGTACCTTGAGCATTCTTCAAAGTAATGGTCTTTGTTATTTCTTTCTTATCACGCAAGAAAGTTATTGAAGCCTTATCGCCTGGGCGTTTTGTATTCAAAAGTTGTTGCAATTCAGACATCTTGGTAACTTTCTTTCCGTCAAACTTAACGATTACGTCTTTTTTATGCAATCCTATTTCTGCGCCGTTGCCTTCTTCCGAAACTTTATCAACATACACACCTTCGTTTGTACCGAGGTCTACTGTTTTTCCTTCTTCCTTTTGTGCGTTGATATAGTTGATAACATCGCCTCCTTGAATGCCTAAAATGACACGTTGAACGCTTCCGTACTTCTTAATATCATCAACAACTTTATTCATAATCACAGTAGGAATGGCAAAACCATATCCGCTGTAAGAGCCTGTCTGTGAGTAAAGCATGGCATTAATACCTACCAATTCTCCTTGAACGTTCACCAATGCACCACCAGAGTTGCCTTGATTGATAGCAGCATCGGTCTGTATAAAGCTTTCAACACCACCTTGTGTTGCGCCCAATCCGCGTGCCTTTGCGCTCACGATACCTGCCGTTACAGTGTTATTAAGATTGTATGGGTTGCCCACAGCGATTACCCATTCGCCCACTTTTAGATTGTCAGAATTACCAATAGGCAATGTTGGTAGGTTTTTGCCACTCACTTTTATCAATGCCAAGTCGGTACTTTTGTCAGTTCCTACGACACGAGCCGAAAACTCGCGGTTATCGTTCAGCGTTACAGTAAGTTCGTCAGCACCTTCTACCACATGGTTGTTGGTAACGATATATCCGTCTTCCGAAATGATGACACCACTACCTGTAAGTTGGCGTTTAGGAGTTTGAATTTGTTGTTGGCGTGAACCACCGCCAGGGTTTCCGAAGCCGAAGAAGTCAAAAAATCCTCCAAATGGGTCGTCAGGCACTTCCACCATCTGTGTTTTCGAGTTTTGTGCGTTCTTAATATGCACCACCGCAGGCAATGCTTTTTCGGCAGCATAAGTCAAATCGACAGGTTGTCCTGGTGCTACAGCTTTTGTTTCAGCTCCATATGCTTTGATGAAAGCTGTTGTAGAAAATGTGAGTGCAAGTACACAAGAAGCACCCACTAAAAAATTTCCCATTTTTTTCATAATCTGTTACTTTTATATTTATTTGTCTTATTTGCTTAAACGTGTTGCAAATATAGACCCATTTTTTGTAACCTTGCCAATTTGTCAGTATTCTTTATTCGTATTTAACAATTAAAAAAGCTACCTTAACGTCCATTTATTAGAATGATAGCCAATTTTACATTAGTTCAACATGGTAGTTTTTCATTAAAATACAAAAAGCTCAAGAGAAAAAGAGGACGATCTGGACGAGTCTGACGTGGGTATTAATTTGCGCAAAGTCAGACAAATCCGATGCTTCCTCTTTCCAAAAACTTTCTTAAATATCCAAATCTGGTGCTTTTTCGGCACCTGTCGCAGCCTCAAACTTGGTCATTTTGTCGAAACCAAACATGCCTGCTAAGATTGAATTAGGGAAGTGGCGCACTGTTTGATTGTATTCTTGTACCGACTCATTGTACTTCTTTCGCGCCTCATTGATACGATTTTCTGTACCTTCTTCCTGCACTTGCAATGCCTTAAAATTCTCGCTTGCCTTGAGTTCTGGGTAAGCCTCAGCCACAGCTATTAAGCGTGAAAACGCCTGTGTCACTTGGTTTTGAGCCATTTCATACTCTTTCATCTTTTCAGGTGTGAGGTTATCAGCGTCCAAATGTATTTGTGTAGCTGCGTTGCGTGCCTTCGTTACGGCTTCGAATGTTTCTTTTTCGTGTTTTGCGTATGCCTTCACAATCTTTGCCAACTGTGGCATCATGTCGGTTCTGCGCTGATATTGCGCTTGCACATTGCTTAAAGCAGTAGTAGCCAATTCTTGTTTATCCACCATACCATTGTAGCCTGAGAATGCCCAAATACCGAGCAAAGCCACAATCGCTATCACAATTAATAATGTTTTATTTTTCATTTCCTTATAGTTAATAATGTTATTCTGTTTTTCTTACCAACCGCCGCCAGCACCGCCGCCACCGAAGCTGCCACCGCCGAAACTTCCGCCACCAAAACCTCCACCAAAGTGTCCATCATTTATATGTCCTGGGTTACCCCAAAAGAAAGGACCAAAACTGCGGCTGCCTCTTCCATGTCCGCCATTGCCACCTTTTCCTCCTTTGCTAATCGACCAAACAATCCAAAAGATTACTATCAACAAGATAATAGCACTCATGGCGTCTGCGGCATCATTGCTTTCGCCTTGTTCTACCCCCGTTTTTCCTGTTTTAAACTTTGAATAAACAGCTTTTGCAGTACTGAGCATTGCCTTATCAATGTTACCCAATCGCATATTTTTTACGATACATGCTTGGGCTATATCATCGCAATCCACATCGGTTAAGTCGCCCTCCAAACCGTCGCCAGGGGCTATAAAGTAGCGTCTATCTTCCACAGCAACAACCACAACGAGACCTCTGTCGGTTTTCTTATCGCCTACACCTTGTTTGTTACCAATATCTTGCGCCACACGAAAAGCATCGCCCGATTCAACATTAGACACGATAACAAAGACGGCTTGAATGCCGCTTTCCTTTTCCAACCTACTCAAATATAAATCAGTAGAATCGCGTAAGGCGTCCGACATGATGTTTTCAGGGTCGCAAACATAGCGGCGTGCATCTTGCAAATGCACCATAGGAATATCGTTAGCTGTCCAAACTTTAGCCAAAACTTGCTGACTAAAGCATGAAAAAATAAATGCTAACATTGCAATTGCATACCTATTCATGGCTGCAAAGATAACACATTTCAACAATAAACCAAGATTTCTCGTTGATAAAAGCTAAGAATAATTGATGAAACTTTCAAGAAAATAAAAAAGTAGAGAACATACCAAAAACTCAAATAGGCTATTTTGCACTGCAAAACCGCCTATTTTGAAGTTCAAAAGAGCCTATTTTAAATTTTAAAGCGATTGTACAATGAACCATAAAATAATATATTCGTCAAGCACACCGCTTGCAAAGCACAAGAAAAATAACAAAAACAGCAGAAAAACTGCCATTCTATGGGAATGATATCGTAACTTTGCATCAAATTTTAGCAGCAATACTTTGCACGAAAAGCAGAAATACATTATGGAAAATCAGTTTTCAAGAACAGAACTTTTATTGGGTAGCGAAGCCATGACAACATTGACAAACAGCCATGTGCTGGTCTTTGGCGTCGGTGGAGTTGGTGGCTATGTTGTAGAAGTATTGGCACGTAGCGGAGTGGGCAACATTGATATTGTCGATGACGACCATGTGGGACTGTCCAACATCAATCGTCAAATCATTGCTACACACTCTACACTCGGCGAAGCGAAAGTAGACGTAGCAGAACGCCGCATTAAAGACATCAACCCAGCATGCAAGGTAACGAAATTTGAAACGTTTTATTTGCCAGAAAGTGCTGATATATTCGACTTTACACAGTACGATTATGTGGTAGATTGCATTGATACGGTCGTAGCAAAACTCGATATTATAACCCGTTGCCACAACTTACACGTCCCCATGATAAGCAGTATGGGAGCAGCTTTCAAATTAGATGCAACCCAATTTATAGTAACCGATTTATTTAAGACCATCAACGACCCATTAGCAAAGGTATTGCGCAAAAAACTAAGAAAGACCAATGTGCGCGATATAAAGGTGGTTTATAGCCCCGAAGAACCGCTCACAAGCATGAGAGTAAGCCAAAACAAGCCAAACACAAACAAAGAAAACGAAGAAACCATAGCCCACCAAAAACGATTAACACCTGCTTCCAACGCATGGGTACCCGCTACGGCAGGACTAATCATTGGCGGTGAAGTCATTAAAGATTTGTGCATTTCAAAAAATACATTAAGAAAATCGAACGAAAAGAAATAGTAAAATCACAACAATATATTATTCTTTTCTTCCGATTTTAGACCTCAAATAGTTAAAAGCAACATAAAAAACGTATAATTTTCAATCTTTGCTAATTTTAAGTCGGTTAATATTTTGTTCTTAATCTAAAATTTCCTAACTTTGCGCTACTTTAAATCATACAAGAATAATTTTATGCCTAACATAGTTAAAGAGAGTAAGAATAGAGTGGTACTCTATCATCTTATCGCAATATTGGTTGTAAGTATTTGGGGAGCAACTTTGGTAAATACAAAAGTTGTTATTCAAGGTGGCATGCGACCTGATGAAGTTTTTCTTTCACGTTATATCATTGCTTATCTCGCTATGTGGACACTGTCGTACAAGAAGCTATGGTCAGCCAATCTCAAAGACGAATTACTAATGGTAGCTTGTGGTGTATTGGGAGGTTCACTCTATTTTATTCCAGAAAACTTTGCGGTAGAAGTAGGTAGCGTAAATGATATTAGCTTTATCCTTTGTACTTCGCCCTTGTTTACCATGTTTTTAGCGATACTTTTCTGCAAAGAAAAACTCACAAAATCGTTGGCAATAGGTTCACTCATAGCCCTCATCGGTGTGTCGTTCATCATCTTTGGTGGCAATAGCGAATGCAAAACAGCAAGCAATCGTGTCTTGGGCGACGCTTTAGCATTGCTCTCTACGGCTTGTTTTGGTGCTTACTGCTTGCTGCTAAAACCATTAGGAAAAAAATATGGCGCCGCTTTCCTCACCCGTAAAATGTTCTTCTATGGTGCATTGACAAGTCTTCCATTGTTCATTATTACTCCTTGGGAATATCCATTGCAAAATTTCTTGACCGACTTACCTGTTACTTTCAACCTTCTTTTCCTTGGTTTGGTGGCATCGTTCTTTGGTTTTGGTGCATGGAGTTACGTTACAGAAAAAGTAGGAGCAGTGAAAATTGCCAACTACAACTATCTCAGTCCAATTTGTACCGTCATCATTAGTGCAATCTTCTTAGGCGAACAAATGACCATCGAAGCAGCTATCGGTAGTGCTTTAATCCTCGTAGGAGTATTCTTTGCGAACAAAAAATAAGCCAAATTACACCTTATTATATTATATAGGCGCACAAAAGCAAATAAAAAATTAAGGCTATTTGAGAAATAGAAACAATAGATTAACACATTATATTTAACCCCTCGAAAAAATCCAATGGTTCTTTCGAGGGGTTAAACGTAAAATAAAGAAATCTTATAAGAGGTAATCCAAAACCCAATCCATGTAACAATAAAACAAAATAGAAACAGACTAAATTCATAAAAAACAATGGCTAAAGAAATTTTTAGACGATACATTTGGTTGGTAGATACCATACGACGTGGGAAAGGACTCACTTTTGAAGAAATAAACAATGCTTGGCAAAGGAGTTGCTTAAACGAATATGGCACAGAACTATCAAAAAGAACATTTAGAAATTGGCTCAATGCACTGCCAACCGCACTCGGAATTTGGGTTGAATGTGCCCGAAAAGCACCGTTCAGATATTATATTATGGAAGATGAGAGTAACCATAACGACTTAATAAAATGGACAATGAACGCTTACTCTATTGGAAATATAATGTCGGAAAACAGATTGCTGCATGAAAGAATACTGCTTGAAGATATTCCAACAGCCAACGAAACATTGGAAATAATCTGTAATGCAATGCGTCATAATCACCAAATTTACATGAAATATAAGCCTTTTGGAGGAAATTCTGATTATGATTTTGAAACAAAACCATACGCATTGAAATTAAATGAACGACGTTGGTACCTCGTAGCCCATAGTGACAAGCACAATAAAGAATTTACATACGGACTTGATCGCATCATTGAAGTAAGAGAACTTGACAAAACATTTGAAATTTCACCTACATTTTCGGCAAAAAGAAAATTTAAATCTTGTATTGGAATGCATTCTAATGAGGATAGTCCTGTGGAATTGATACGCCTAAAAGTTACAGGGTACGTTAGAGATTACATTGAAACGCTACCCATTCACGACTCACAAGAAATTGAAGAAAGAACAACTGATTATACCATCTTTCGGTTTCATCTAATAGAAAATTACGAATTAATTGATACAATTACGGGATTAGGCGCGCATTGCGAAGTTATTGAACCACTTTCATTGCGTAAAGCTGTACGAGAAAAAGCTGAAGAAATAGCAAAAATCAACAAATAAATTAATATTTTTGCACAATAGGAAAAGTTTTAGCACAGTGTTATCCTAACTTTGCATCATAATCTTTAAAAACATTACAGTTATGAAAAGAAAGTATTACATAAACACAAGAGTTGCAGGAGTACAATATAATGAGGCTATATTCTGTGTTGAAGAGCTTAAAAATGGCAAGAAACTTAAATTAGTGCGCGAAGAAGATAACAAATTCGACCCAAATGCCATTGCGATATATTGCGATGAATGTAAAATCGGGTACATTCCAAGCGATGAAAATGAAGAACTTGCAATCTTTTTAGACCAAGGTTGGGGTAATATTTTTGAAGTGTATATATGTCAATACAATCCAGAGCAACACCCTGAAAAACAAATTGCTATTAATATATATGTGAGAAAAAACGAGAAATAAGCAGAACAAGGGAATATAAAACTAATAAAATAATTTCATTCGTACATAAAAGTAAAATAAAAATTATTCATATAAAACATAAATCCACAATGGGTAAATGGGTAGTTTCTAAGACTATCATTGTGGATTTATTTTTTATCTATTTCTCTCATACCATTATTTTAGGTAAAACATCAAAAAACGTGAGCGAATGAAGACTATTTCGTAAAGTGTCATTTTACTGTAAAACTCAACTACTCGTCTTGTATTTCTAACTTTCAAAATTTTAATTTCTTGTGAAAGAATACAATACGAGTTGTTGAGTTTATGAAAAAATCATACTTGACAGACTATCCCATTGTTTTAAAATATATTTGTTAAATAAAAGAGAAAAACAATTTTGTATTCCACCAATGAGTTGGGACAATCCACTTAACCTATCATAGTTTTCAAATCTTCTTCTACTGTTGTAATTCCGCCTAAGTCAAATTGCTCAACAAGCACTTTGAGAACGGCTGGAGAAACAAAAGCAGGAAGAGTTGGTCCAATGTGGATATTCTTTATACCCAAACTTAGGAGAGCAAGCAAAACAATAACTGCTTTTTGTTCGTACCATGCAATATTGAAAGCTATTGGAAGGTCATTTATATCATTTGCTCCAAAAATTTCTTTTAACTTCAAAGCTACTACCGCCCATGTGTAAGAGTCGTTACATTGACCTGCATCTAATACGCGAGGAATGCCATTTATATCGCCTAAATTCAACTTATTGTACTTGTATTTGGCACAACCAGAAGTTAAAATCACTACATCTTTTGGTAGTTGTTGGGCAAATTCGGTATAATAGTTACGGTCTTTGAAACGACCATCGCAACCACCCATGACTACAAACTTACGAATAGCACCACTTTTCACAGCCTCAACAATTTGGTCGGCTAACGAAAGTACTTGATTATGGGCAAATCCACCGATGATTTCGCCTTCTTCTATTTGGATTGGAGCTTGACACTTCTTAGCTATTTCGATTACTTCAGAGAAATCTTTATGCCCTTCGGTATTGGTTTCAATATGTTTCCACCCGGGGAAACCTGTTGCATTCATTGTAAATACACGGTCGTTATAGTTGGCATTCTTTGAAGGTGGTACAATACAGTTGGTTGTAAAAACGATAGGACCATTAAAACTTGCAAACTCTTCCTTCTGTTGCCACCATGCGTTACCATAATTACCCACTAAATTTTTGTATTTCTTGAGCTTTGGATAGTAATGAGCTGGCAACATTTCGCCGTGTGTGTAAACATCAATACCTGTGCCTTCGGTTTGCTTTAAAAGGTCTTCAATATCGTGAAGGTCGTGTCCACTAATCAAAATACCAGGATTCTTGCCCACTCCGATATTAACTTTTGAAATTTCAGGATTGCCGTATGCGGTAGTGTTTGCTTGGTCTAACAATGCCATTACGTTCACGCCGTTTGTTCCTGTTGCAAGAACCGTATTGAGCAAAGTGTTCATATCAGCATCGGGATTGGTAATAATAGCCAAAGCCTCGCATACAAAATCGGTAATTTTCTTGTCGTAAAATCCTAAACGTGAGGCATGTTCATAATAAGCAGCAAGACCTTTTAAACCCAACATGGTAAGTTCTTTAAGCGAACGCAAGTCTTCGTTTTCGGTGCGAAGAATGGTTTGTGCATCGCCCTCATGGTCGTAATCGGCTTTTTCGCCACCCCACTCTACTTCACGATAAGAAGGCAACACTACGTTATTTGTTTCTGCAATGAGTATCAATTTTTTCTTCAAAGCAATGCCTGCATCTACTCGACGAAGAATAGAAGGGTCGTCAAAATTGGCATTGGTTATGGTACAGAACAAAGCGTCCATAATAAAATGGTCTACTTCGGCAATACTTTCAACATTATTTTGGCGCAAATTATACTCGATGGTTGCTATACCACGAACCACACTTAGGAGCAAGTCCATATATTTTGAAGTTGAAGGCAATTTACCACACACACCTTTAATTGTACAGCCAGTGCCTTTCGCAGTTTCTTGACACTGATAACAGAACATTTGATTTTCCATTTTTCTTTCTTATTCGTTTTAAAATTATGTTGCAAAATTACGTTTTCAAAAATCTGCCAAAGGTAACAAATGTTACTTGTGCTGCATAAAAGATGTTAAATAAATTCGTTACATTGCGTGAAAGCCCTATTTTTGTAGGCTACAAAAGTAAAACAGAGGGAAACATAAATGGAGAAAGATATAATAAACGCATTGGCTACATGCCCATTATTTGCAGAAATGGATTTTTACGAGATAGAAAATCTATTGGATAGTGTGCAATATGAACTCGTAACTTACGCTAAAAAAGACATTTACGGCATTACGGGAATGCCTATAAAATATGCCGACATCGTAGTAAAAGGCGAGTTTAAGGCAAAAATGATGGGACTTTCGGGCAAAATAGTTGAAGTTAGTCGTTTGACTTCGGGCAATATGATAGCACCAGCATTTATTTTTTCAAAAGAGAACAAACTCCCTGTAACGGTGGAAGCCGAAGAAACGACAACAATTTTCCGTATGAGTGCGCAGGAACTAAAACGACTGATTGACACAAACGAGCAGATTCGTAGCAACTACATACAAACGTTATCGAACATTCAGGTGTTTTTGACACGAAAAATGCGCATATTATCGCTACTTACGGCAAGAGAAAAGGTGGTTTATTTTATTCTTTCAGCCGCCAAAGAGCAAGGGTCGAACATTGTAAAACTCGACAAATCGCGTCAAGAAATAGCTGATTCATTCGGCATACAAAAATTTTCACTGCTCCGCTGCCTGTCTGAATTGACAGAAAATGGGGCTATTGAGGTAAACGGCAAAACCATAAAAATACTTGATAGAAACAAAATGAATTTATAAACATAGAGAATTTCCATACTTTTCAATATTCTTTTGGCTTATAAAAGAAAATACCTTACCTTTGCACTCGTTAGCAACATCTTTTTAAAAGAAATGTTTTTACTGACAATCTAACTCTCAATACTCTGTTAATAATCACATAATTGTTTGAAAATGAGCGAATTGATTAACAAAACATAACTAAATAAATTTGGCTAAGTGCCTGATTTTCAGTACCTTTATAATTTATTCAAGACTTTAAAAGTATGATGATTTCAGAACCACTTAGCCAATATGAGGAGATCCTCAAGGGTGCAATCCGTACATCAATGAAAGAATCTGGTGCAAAGTTAGCAAAAACTTTCCAGACTCTGCTCATCGAGATACTGACTTTATATATGATTCTACCCAGAAAGATAAACTTCACACAGATGGCTCGCTACGGCAAGCATGGCGAGCAGACCTATCGTCAGAATTTCAACCGCAAGAAGAAAGACTGCATTGATTGGCTTCTGTTGAACCTGTCTCTTGCAAGGCGTGTGTTGGAAATGGAAGGCTTACTTGCCATTGCCATAGACCCATGCTATATCAGCAAGGCCGGGAAGAAGACTCCTCATATCGGACGGTTCTGGTCGGGATGTGCAGGGGCGGTGAAGCACGGACTTGAAATCATGGGCATCGGCTTGCTGGATGTTGCCAACAACAAGTGCATGATGCTGCGTGCCCATCAGACAATAGGGAACTCCGCGCTGAAGATGAGGAACAAGACACTCGTCGAATATTACATCAGTGTTATGAAGCGGTATTCAAAGAAACTGCTGAGTATCACTGATATAGTAGTGGCTGATGCATTCTTCTCCACATCCACGTTCGAGAAGGGCATATCGGAGCTTGGCTTCTATCTGGTCAGCCGCTTCCGTGACAACGCTTGCCTGCATTACATTCCCAAGAGGGAAAAGAGGCGTGGACGACCAAGAGTCAAGGGAGACAAGATTGACTTGGCAAACCTCAACCTCTCATGCATGGAAGAACTGCACATTGATGGACTGGACGGAAAGGCGTACACCCTCGAGGCTTATGCCAAGGCTCTGAAGAAGAGGGTGCGACTTGTCATCTGGCGAATGCCAGGTGGAAAGTGCAAGTTGTTCTTCTCGACAAAACTCTCAATGACGGGTGAGGAAGTATTGAAGACATACCGCACTCGTTTCCAGATAGAGTTCTGCTATCGCGACAGCAAGCAGTTTACGGGACTTATGGATTGTCAGGCAAGACACAAGAGACAGCTAGACTTTGCGTTCAACGCATCGTTTGCCTCACTGAATGCCGCCAAGGTCTTCATGAAAGACAATGGTATGGACAATTCCATGGCAAAAGTTAAGTCGTTGATGTTCAATGCGAACTATACGAAATTAATTTTCGATATATCCCGATGCCGACCGAACCGAACTTTAATTAGTAAGATTGTCAAAGAACTCATTGGTTGGCAGCCTAAGGCTGCGTAGCCATATACTCAAATTTTAACGAACTATTGAACTCTACTATGATGAAAAAAATAATGCTTTTTTGTGCAGTATGGTTTGCTGCGCTATCAATTACAGCCCAAGTAACAGCAGAAGATATGACTGTTGGGCAATCATGCACCAGTATTATGGTGGGCAAAAATGCTTCCGCTACGGGAGAAGTGATTACATCGCACACTTGTGATGGCAACTATCGTTCATGGATGACCATGGAACCTGCGCGAGATTACCCCAAAGGGGCTATGCATCAGGTACTTCGTGGAACATTACACACCGCTTTTCGCAATGACACAGTAGGCGTAAAAGTAATTGGAGAGCTGCCCGAAGTTGCTCATACTTACGCTTATTTGAACACAGGCTACCCTTGTTTGAACGAAAAACAATTGGCTATTGGCGAAAGCACATTCGTTGGACCAGAAAAATTGCAAAATCCTAAAGGCTGGTTCTTTATTGAAGAATTACAACGCATAGCTCTTCAACGTTGCGACAATGCTCGTGATGCCATAAAATTAATTGGCGAACTCGTGAAAAAATATGGTTATGGCGACTATGGAGAATGTTTGACCATTGCCGACCGCAACGAAGTTTGGCAAATGGAAATCATTGGTGCTGGCAAAGATGTTATTGGCGGTGTTTGGGTGGCTAAACGTGTGGCTGATAACGAAGTAGCAGTATCATGCAACATTCCTCGCATTGGTAAATTAGAACGTGGCAGTGCCGATTTTATGTGTTCCGACAATGTTGAAAAGGTGGCTTTAAAGAATAAATTGTGGGACGGCAAGGGCGAATTTTGCTTCTGGCGTGCCTATAATTGCGACTATGCAAAGGGCAAAAACTTTTTGGAACGTGAAATGTTTATCTTCAATAGTTTGTTGGGAGAAGAACGTTTTAACATGAATCTTCCCGAGCTTCCTTATTCTATTGTGCCCAAAGAAAAGGTTAGCGCACAGAAAGTTATGGAGTTATTCCGTGCTACTTACGAAGGAACTCAATATGATATGTGCAAGAATTTGAAGACTGTTGTTACCAAAAAAGATAAAGACGGTAAGGCCTACAAAGATACAATACAAAGTCCTGTGGCCAATCCGTGGATGGGAGGCAACATGATGCGCACGCTCAACTACCTTGATAGCAAGGCTGTTACTTTCCATCGTGGCATTAGTGTGGCATGGTGTAGCTACAGTTGGGTAGCTCAATTACGCCGCGATTTACCAGATGCTGTCGGTGGTGTAGTATGGATGAGTCTTGACAATCCAGCAGAATCGCCTCGCATACCAATTTTCTGTGGTACTACCAAATTGCCTTCAGCTTTTGCTCGTTGTGGTAACAAGGTTTATGGCGACGATGTAGCGATGTGGCAATACCGCAAAGCTAACAAATTGGCTACTGTAGCATGGCAGCAAACCAAGAAAATGGTGAATAAAGCTGTCCTTGACGAACAAGAACGTGCTTTCCGTGGATTGGCAAATCTGGAACAAGAAGTGAAAAAATCATCGTCAAAAGATGAAATATCATCGCTTCTCAACAATTATACCTACGATGTATATCTACATACCAGCAATCATTGGCAACAAATGGAAAGAAAATTGTGGCAGAGATTCGGTATGGGCTTCTAAAAATGCAAGGCATATAAAAGCCCAAATATAATCTATAAGAATAGGCGGAATATCACCCAATGAGGGTCGATATTCCGCCTATTTCTTTATTGAAGTTTACCAATCTATGCTAAAAAGGTGTGAGAGCGTAGCCCTGCTCTTATGCTTAACAAGGTCAATTGTGGGTCAATCTAATACCCACATCACTGATTCCAGGGAGCATATCACGGCTCATAATGTGGCGAACAGCAATGTTTAAAGAGTCATTTTCTTGTAGTGTAAATGATGAAACATGGTTCATTAATTCTGTATTTGCTATCCCACGCTTTCCCACCAAACGCCCATTATTGTCAATAATCCTGCAAGTAATCGTATCTTGGTAATTATCTTGCATTTGCTTTTTCTTTGTTTCAGGGTGAATAACAGTCCGTTCAACAATTAGCGTGATAGTTTTGTAAGGATAATTTTGAGTCGCTCGTAGTCCTAACTCCATGCTATACGTGCCTTTTTTCTGCTTATTGATTGAAAAAATTGCCGTATCGTTGCGTTCCCAACCCTCTAAAGCCACCGCTTTATAGTGGTCGAACGTGCGCCCATCATTGCAAGCTACCATTGCAAAAAAGGTAGCCAACAATGCCAAAAAGCTCGAAAAGGAAATGTTTTTCCTATTCATTATCTCTTCTGTTTGGGTTGCGTTGTGGTCTGTCGCCCTGTTGATTAGGACGACGATTAGGTCTTCCGTTTCTTCTTGGGCGTTGTTGATTATATTGTTCTTGCGGTTGTTCCCGTTGCTGATTGCGGTTTTCCCGTTGCTGATTGTTATTCTTTCTATTATTTTTTTGTTTGTTTCGCTTTGCTTTTTCTTTGTCAAAACGGCTAAGGTCAGCTCCTTCCAAAAGGTCAATAGGCTTTTTGCTTTGCTTGACTTGTCCGTTATGTGTTAGCGACAAAGGTTTTTCTCCTTCGCGGTTCATTTCAATAATTTCTTTTGCACGCTCTGCTGTAATCGTTTCAAGGTTCACAGCTAAGTACTTATCGGTAGAATAAGTGCAAAGACCATTCAATATATCGGTTTTGAATAGGAAGTATTCAGCGTCAGAGGTGTACAAATGAGTATCCTTATTCGGCAGTTTTTTACTTGCTTCCATGTAGTCGTCCACTTCATAGTTAAGGCAACATTTTAGTTTTGCACACATTCCCGCCAACTTTGTAGGATTCAACGAGATGTCTTGGCAACGTGCTGCATTGGTAGAAACGCTTGAAAAGCTTTTCATCCATGTAGCACAACAGAGTTCTCTTCCACACGGACCTGTTCCGCCAATGCGTCCTGCCTCTTGTCGTGCGCCAATTTGCTTCATTTCAATGCGTACATGAAAGGCTGCCGCAAGGTCTTTTATAAGTTGTCGGAAGTCGACACGCTCGTCAGCAATATAATAGAAAATGGCTTTATTGCCGTCGCCTTGAAATTCTACATCACCAATTTTCATGTCCAAATTGAGCGATTTCGCTATTTGTCGGCTCTCTATCATGGTGCGATGTTCGCGTGCTTTTGCCTCGTGATATTTCTCCATGTCCACCTCTTTTGCAATTCTGTAAACATTTTTAATATCGTCTGGCGACTTTATCCCTGTTGCTTTTTTTAATTGCAGTTTCACCAATCTTCCTGTTAATGTTACCACACCGATGTCATGTCCAGGGCTTGCTTCTACAGCAACAATGTCGCCCTTTTGCAAATCAAGGTTGTTCACGTTGTGATAATATCCCTTGCGTGTGTTCTTGAATTGCACTTCCACAAGGTCGGTAGTATCTGTATTGCCTGGTACGTCTTCTAACCAATCGTATGTATTCAATTTATTATCTTGACGTCCACAAGCCTTATGGCACAGCCCACGGTCGCAGCCTGTCCATAGCTTAAATTTCATATCTTTGTAATCCATTCTGTAATGATTGTGCCTTGCTTTCTAATTTTCGTTTGTCAATTATGGCAAGGGTATATGTTGATTTTAAATGTGCTTATTTATTATTTTCTTAATATCAGAACTATGACTTTCAGTGCCATATCGTAGAAGACAATCTTTGCATTTGCATTTTGTCCTATATCGTGGTGGCAGGTTTCAAATAGTTCGTTTATTTCTATCACATTGGTTTCGTTGATGAAGCGAGCAAAGTTTTTGGCAAAATGCTCCTCTTCTATTGTCATGTAGGTGAGTTCGCTATTGCCAAAATTAAAGATAAAGTTCTCGCGTACTTGCTGTTGAAAGTAGACTAACATACGGCGTTGCTTTTCTCTTCCGAGCGTAGCTACCATTTCTGTCCATTGTTTCAATCCTTTTAAGTTACGCATATAGCTCAATCGCATGAGATTTTGGAATAGTTGCAGGAACTCGTTTGCTTCGTTGTTGTTGCTCAATGTTTCTATTGCTTTGAGCCAACTGCCTCGTGCTATGCGTGCTATACGATGTGCTGCATCAGCCTCTAATCCTCTTTGGGCTATCAATGCTTGTTCTATGGCTTCGTCATCAATGCGCTTTACGTCAATGCGTTGGGTGCGACTAACGATTGTTTCCAATAGTTTTTCGGGTTCTTCGCTTACCATAAGGAATACCGTACCTTCTGATGGTTCTTCCAATAGTTTCAAAATTTTGTTTGCCGAAGTTTGGTTCATTCTCTCTGGCAGCCAAATAATCGAAATTTTATAGCCTCCTTGGCTTGATTTTAACGATAAGTTTTTTGCAATATTATCACTTTCTGCCGCTGTTATAATGGCTTGTTGGCTAGTAGCATTCATTTCTTCCATCCACTGCCGAATGTTGAAATAAGTACCTTTGCTTATCAAATTGTGCCATTCTTTTGCAAAATCGCTACTTATGGGTTGGTGTTCACTGCCCATATTTGGCGTTTTTATGGTAGGAAAAGTGAAATGTAAATCGGGGTGTTCCCATTTATTCAACATTGCTTTGGTATTCTCTGGAGCGGTCGATGAGATTTCTAATAAATGACAAGCAAATGCCATAGCCAACGCCATTTTGCCACTTCCGTAAGGTCCACAAAATAGTAGCGCGTGCGGAACGTGCTTGTCTGCAGCCATTTTCATGAGCCTTTGCTTTGTTTCTTCTTGTCCTATAACTTCTGAAAAATCCATTTTTGCTTTGTCGAAATTGGGCTCTGTCCCCTTTTTTATTGCATACTTAGGCTACAAAGTTAGCAAATAAAAACGAATAACTTGTTTAAATTGCCAACTAATTATGGAGCACCTGTGGGCGGTGTGCCTTCTTTTTTTGTATTTGAGCAGAAAAGCGATTGACCCTTGACGACAAAAGATATTTATTACACATTAAAACCACCTTTTTCTGACTTCATAACTTTTCTCAATCGACCTTATATGTGCTTGATAATCAATATTGGTGTTTTTTTTCGTTTGGGTAATGCACCGAAATTCATATAAAATAGACTCCTCGTACTGATAACCCAAATAAGCAATTCTCATTGCGTTATTTTACGAAAGGGACACATTGACGAAGTCGGGAAATGAGAAGCGAATGTCTGTAATTCAACATAATATGAGATAGCATATAGCAAGTTATGGTGTCTTGTAGGGGCGTGATTTATCACGTTCCTCTTAGCGAATATTATGCTGTTAGGAACGTGATAAATCACGCCCCTACAAAGTTTCATTTTTCGCTAAGAAACTGTTTGTTAAAATATAAATGAATATACAATCTTTTGTGGAATTTAGGACAAGGCTTATTTTATCGAAATTCAAAACCCCTTGTTTTGAACTTCAAAACATACTCTTTTGAGCTTTAAAACAAGGGGTTTTGAAGCTCAAAACAAAATGTTTTAAAAATGCGCTGTAAAGCGTTGAAATTCAACAAAATATAAATTGGTTTAAAATTCAGTAGTATTTAAAGGACTATTCGATAAATAACCAACGAGAATGAAATAATATACAGTTTCAAAAAATGGAATAGCCCTAATAGAAAACAAAATAGCCACCATAGTTTCAACTTGCTTAACTATGGTGGCTTACAGCATTTTTTTAATATTCAGAGAGAGAATGTTGATTTATTCAGACATCATTGTGATTTCTATCCGTCGGTTCGATTTCAAAATATCTTTTGCTATTTGTTGCACATCTTGCGGTGTTAGACTTTTTACAAGGTCTTCGTAGCCTGTGAAGAAATCGATATTGCGGTGCAAACGATTGTAGATGACATAGTCCCAATAACCGTTTGTATTAACAGATTGGCGGTGTGCTTTGAGCAAATATTTCTTAATCTTATCCATACTTGAAGCCAAAGGACCGTTGTTGGCAATGTTTTCGATTTGCTGATAGATGATAGGCATCAACATTTCGTATTTTGCAGGGTCGGTGCGGAAACTTATTTTAACGAATCCGTGAGGCTTTGCCGTATTATCCAACTGACTTTGCACACTCACGCCGTAAGTTCCGCCCTTTTCTTCACGTACCGAATCGGTGTAAGCTATCGTTAAGACACGTTTGAAAACATCAAGAGCAAGGTCGGCTTTTGGTGTAAATGGTTCATCGAAAGTATAGAAAACGCTTACCAAAGTAGATGGTGTGTTCATCTTCTTTTTAAAGATATGCGTTTCGTTTACGTTGCGCACTTGCGGATAAGAGTCCTTCACTACGCTACGTTTCCCCTTATTGGGCAGTGTGGCAACATATTGGCAGAGCAATGGACGTAAGGTTTCCATATCGACATTGCCCACTAAAATCATCTTAAATCCAGAGGCATCGCTGAAACGTTCATTGTAAATTTGCCAAATACGGTCGTAAGAAACACGGTCGAGTGTGCTGCGTTTTAGTGGTTGTAGGCGTGGGTGGTTGCCGTAAAGAATAGCCGTAACCGAATCGTTATAAGCCACTTGCGGATTGGCTTCACGATTTTTGAGGAACGAACGCATGGTTTCAATGCTACCTTTAAACTTCGCTTCGTCTTTGCGAGGGGCAGTAAAGTAAAGATAGGTAAGTTGCATCATGGTTTCAAAGTCTTTTACCGATGAACTACCATTGATAGCTTGCGTTTCGACACCAATGCTTGGATTGATGCGAACAGCCTTTCCGTTCAACATTCTGTCTAACTGTACCTTGTCAAAGTTGGCAACTCCTGCATCGATAATGGCACTTGAAAGCATAGAAAAGTTAATTGCGTCAGCATCAGGATAGCTTGATGTTCCACCTTCACCATAGAAACGCATCGTGATTTCGTCCTTCGCAAAGTCGGTTTTCTTCACATAAACCTCTACGCCATTGCTCAAAACAAGTTTCTTTACACCAAATTTATCCCAATCCGTTTCTTTTTTTATCTTACCTTTCTTAGGCAATTTCGTTATCAATTCGGCTTGCATTGTTTCCTCCTTGTAAGGTTCGTATTGCTTAGCCTGTGCCTCCAACACATATTTCTCGAAAGTTGCTTCGTCAGCAATAGGGAAATCAGCCTTTAAAGGAGCATAAACCGTAAGCACTTGGTTCTTGTCAGAAATAAGTTCAATGGCTTCTTGGTTCACCTCGGCTAAGGTTACACTGCCGTTAAACTCTTGTGTGAGTTGATAATCGTATTCGGCTGACGTGATAGGCTCGTTGTTCAAGAAATTTTGCAAAGCTGCTTTCACTAAATAACGATTACGACGGTCGTTGCGTTCAGTATACTTTCGCTCGGCAGACTTGAGGATAGTTCGCTTTGCACGTTCCAATTCGCTTGCTGTAAACCCATGTTGGCGAGCGCGTTCCACTTCTCCAATGACAGCATCGAACGACCCTTTTACATTCTCTTGCAAACAACCGAACGACACAGAAAAAGCATCTTTGGTTTTAGAAATGAAGAATTGACCTGCACCAACCGATGCACTATGGAATGGAGGCGTGGGCTTTTTCTTCATATCGGCTAATCTTCCGTTGAGCATATTCGTAACCAATGCACTTAAATAACTCTTGCGTTGGGTTGCTATAAGGTTCTTTTCATTGTCGGGAGTAGCCGCCTGTTTCATGTAAAGATTAACAAGCATAATGGGTTGCTCGCTATCTTTATCAATGGCAACAATCATTTTGTCGTTATCAGGCACAGGATAGTAGATGCGTTCTGCTGGATTTTCAGGCTTTTGAACATCAGCAAAGGTGCGGCGAATCTTTTCCTCCATTTTATCAACGTCAATATCTCCCACCACGATAATGGCTTGTAAGTCTGGGCGATACCATTTGTTATAATAGTCGCGTAAGTCTTTGTAAGGGAAATTATCTACAATATCCATTGAACCAATAGGCAAACAATCTTCATATTTTGTACCCTTATAAATGGTAGGCATGACACGCTCCATCATGCGTTGCACTGCCATTCCAGCACGGCGAGTACGCCATTCTTCGTGAATAACGCCACGTTCTTTGTCTATTTCTTCATCGGTGAGCAATAGAAAGTGGCTCCAATCGTGGAGAATCAATAAAGTTGAATCGACAATACCTTCACGCTTGATAGGTACAGCCGATACATTGTAAACCGTTTGGTCTACACTCGTGTACGCATTAAGATTTGTTCCAAATTTTACACCAATGGTTTCGCACCACGGAACAATGCCCAATGAGTTTCCTTTACCCTGAAAATGCTTTGTACCATTGAATGCCATGTGTTCCAAAAAGTGAGCCAATCCACGTTGGCGAGGTTCTTCAAGAATAGAACCGACACGTTGGGCTATGAAAAAATCGGCTAATCCTTTCTCCTTTGCGTTATGTTTGATATAATAGGTAAGTCCGTTTTCTAACTTGCCCACTCTGTACGAATTGTCAATTTCTACCGTTTGTGCAGCCACAGAGAACGGCAAAAGGAGCGAAACAAGGAGTGTTGAAAAAAGTTTATTCATAATGTTTGTTTAAAAACCTCCTCCAACCCTATTGTTAGAGGAGGTTGTTGGGTTTTTATTTTACTGTTGGTGTTGCCTTTGGTGTGAAATCTTCAGAAGAATTGTTGGTATCTACATACTTGCCATTCTTCATTTTGCGTACAACGGCAGTACCAATACCGCTCTTGTCTTTAGCATTATCACTGCAATAAGTGAAACCATTATCCATAGAAACAGGGATAATGTTCCAATCATGAGGATTATCTTTCATATCAACATTGACAGCATCAATAATCCAAGCTGAAGGAAGGAAGTAAGCCTTTTGTGTCATTAATTTTCCATTTACGTCATTATTGTATTGAGCTTCATAATAATTATTCTTTAAAAAGTCTTTTATTGTTCCTTGAATCTTACCAATTGCGTATGCTTTATTACCTCTCATATTTAATACAAGGATAGAGGCTGAGGTGGTAAATATGCGTTCCAAATCTTTAACATTGGCATTTTGCTCATCTTTATAGTTGTTAGTTGAAACATCATAGAACTCAAAATTAGCATTACTCAAGTCGAAAGAGTTAGCATTTACACTCTTATGATTTTTTCCATTCAATGCTAATAACAATGTTTCTCCGGGTTTTACAGGTACATCTTTACCTTTTCCTGGAATCATATATATAGCACCAGCAGCAAAACCTTCATTTCTGTAATCTTTGATATACTTATGTTTTACACCATTGGTAAAGGCAGACTCCATGATAACCAAACTATCAGCATACATTAGTTTGCTTGTATTGTTGGTAATTTTGATATATTGGTCAGCAAAATAAGCTTTTCCATTTGGTGTTTGTGTGCCACGGAAGAAAATTTCAGATATAACAAACCCTTCTTTGCCTGTCGAAACATTGAGCAAAAGATTGATTTGGTTAGAACTATTTTCTGTTATTTGTACATTTTCGTTAATAGTATTTACCTCTATTGACACCTCTTTGCCACCAGCTTCGTAAGTTAAAATGCCGTGTGCCAATACAGAATAAGTACCAACAGGTATATCTTTAATCTCCGCAGTGTAACCTTTTTCGGTCTTACTAAATTCTTTTACACTGTAAACCACTTTTGTTGCCTTGTTGGTAAGTAGGACAAGAGCGTTTTTAAAGTCTTTTGCTTGAATGTTTATAGGCAATTCAAGATTAATTTTTGCCGAAGTCTTAGGTGTTTGTGGGTCATCTTTATCTTCTGAACAAGACACAAAAGAGAAACATAAGGTAAGGAGCAATGTCATGCTCATTAAAATTTTCTTTGTCATTTTCTTTTATTTTAAGTTATTACTAATTGATTATTTTAAAATGAAAAACCTAATGTTAGGCTTGTTACCGCACTATGGGTATGTTCTGAATTGGATATAATACCGCCCGATAATTCTGCAAATACACCATATCGAGGTGTTTTTAGCTTATAATCGGTGCGTATATTGGCTTTTACTTCTGCTCTGTTGCTTTTTAATTGCGAATAATTATAATTTATATATTGTGTAAATGAAGTTTCAATGTCAGCATATGGCATTTCTATTTTATTGTTATTTTTTCCAAAATATGTAGCCGTTAAACCACAATCTAATAGCCATTGTTTGGCAAAAGGTTGCAAAATATGTGTTGAAAGTTCACTAAAAAAATGCGAAACTTCTATTTTTCGGTGAGGATATACATATTTTGAACGATTAGAAACAAAACCAATTTTTGCTCCAATACTCCATTCTGTTTGTTTTTTCGCAGTATAGGTAGTACCAAGATAAGCCATTGTTGCATAATGCTTATACATTGTGAGGTCGGCAATGATAGGATAATCGCCTAAGACAGCATCGCCTGCAATGTGTTCGACACCATGCTGACTTAAAATATCATAGTGTCCGTACAACCAAAGTACACTTTTCTTACTTTCAAATCGATAGCCTAATTGGGTGGAGGCTTTAATATTGTGCAGCGTAGTAAGCGGAAGCGAGTTGTATTCGTCGGATATTCGTTCGTAACTTTGCCTTGAAAATTTTGCATCAGCAACAATTCCACGCCTTGAAATAGGGACTATTGAAAGCAAAAGCGCACCGCCTTTTCCTTTATAACTTACATCTGTGTTTGCGCCAGAGAAGCGTTTATAATGCGTTCCCAACCCTGTCATGATGTATTCGCCTGTTCCGCCCAATTCATTGTAAATATCTACATCGTTCGATTGTTTGTAAACATTACCTAAAAGTGCTGTTCCCAAACGATAAGAGCCTAACAAATAGGTTGCACCGAGCTTTAAATTCAAGTCAGCGACAACGCCTTTCATGCGTGGGTCTTGCTTTCTCCACTCTTGTTCTGCACGGAAATTCAGTTCAGCACCAATGTTCCAACGTCCCAAGCTTGTGGCATAACCACCTGAGAATTGGTATCTTTCACGTTCGGTATTACCTCCCACCGAATCAGCAAGTATGTATGGCGCAAGCAAATCATAGTCGGCAGTCGAATTCCAACTGACTCCTAAGTTGCGTCCTGTAAGATACGATGCTTTACCCCATATCGTTGTGCGTTCTGTAAGGCGAAGATAAGATATTGCTTTTGCCTCAATGCTTCTTTGCCCTTTGCCCTTTTCAAGTATGAAAGGCGATGTGCTGTGTTCCAAATTACCATTAAGTGTAAGTTCGGAATGGCTATATTGAAAAGCATTTCCATAGTTTGCAGGATTTTCCCATGCTCTTTGCCAACTTAAATTTGTTAGCGTTGCTCGTTCAATGCGTGCTGAATCTTGCGCAAAACCATAGCTTGCACACACCATACCGAAGATAATATGTAAAAAACGAAGCTGTTTCATTTAGTCGGTAAATATGGTTTGCATTTCAATAGGCTTGCTATTGCTTTCCCCAACACTAATAAAATCTGTTGTACTGCGGAAAGAACGCACTCTAACCTCGTTTTTTTTGTCAGTATAACGTATCACACCATCAATCGAAATCTTGTATGCGCCACGCAAAACCGTTTCTGTCAGTCTGTTACCAATAAAATTTGTTGAGGTAAAAGTTTGCTTTGTATTCAAATTTGTAAGCGTTGCTGTTGCTTGAACTCTATCTATTTCGGTTGCCTCCTCACTGCTTATGGCAATGGTAACATCAGCCATATATTCGTCCACTTCGTTATGACACGAACTGAAAGTGCAAGCCATGAGGGCTAATGCTATGATTAAAATATATTGTTTCATAATTTCAAGTTTATTTCTAATCCAAAATAAGGGCGCACACTACGGCGAATGGTTATTCCGTTCTGCTCGTAATTTGGCGTATAGTCTAAAAGACGATTGCAGAACATGGCTATATTCAAGCGGTCGTTCAACAATTTTTTCGTTACTTTCAGATTCAAATTCATAGAGAAAGGTACGGTATATTTGATGTATTCCTTCGCCGTATGGTCGCGAACAAGGAAACGCAAATAAGTATCGTTAGCATCTTCCGCCTTCCAATCATGCAAATTTCCGTTAGGAGTCATGTATTTTTCAGGTTCATTGCTCAATGGTAAACGTTGGGAAGAAGTAAACCAAAGGCATTGAGCCGACAGAGAAAATCCCAAACGGAGTTTAGGAATATTGGTATCGAATGTAAAATTGGTATTTGCCATTTCGGTTTTTATTCCGTCATTATCACGATACAAACCCACATACTGAATTTGTTTGCCATTCAAAACCGCACTCGGACGATAAGCAACCGTTTGTGAATTGCGGTAGAGGGTTTTAAACCACGCTCCATTAATGGTCAATCGGGTTTGCAAAGCCCTAAAACGAGGGGTTGAGAAGGTATATTCTAATCCTCTTTTCAGTGTACGACTACCATTTGTATATTCCGTATTGCCAAACAATTCTTGTTCCATGCTGTAAGGAAGCATACTTACATCGGGCGGAGCTATCAAACTATTGGCATCTAAACCTGACGTATCAAACTGCTTAAAGCTAAAGGAATGGTAAACAGTATTGGCACGAAAGCCCGATTTCATATCCTCACGGAAGAGTGTAAGCGACAGATGATTACCTGCAAAGGATACGTCTGTTCCCATTTCCCACTTTAAATTGCGTGCTGGTTGAATGTCTTTGTTCGCCTCGTTCAATACAAACGTGCGAACGTTAATCGTGCGCAAAGCCTCGTTTGGGTGGTAATAACTCAACTGAACGATGTCCAAATAGCGTGGGTCGGGATAGATATAACCCATTGTTGGAAACTTTGTGTGCTGACCAACTCCACCTTGTAAGCGTATTTTTCCTACCCATTTACCAATATGAAATTGTGGAAATGACCACCCAATATTTACTCGTGGGTCGGCATACCATTGTCCGTGCATGGCATAAAGGGTTGGTAAATTGAGCATTTGGCTCACTCTCACACCACCATTCAACTCGAAAGTATGGCGCAAAATAGGGAGCTTAAAGCGTTCCTCGGCATAAAAAGCCAATGTACTCAGGGCTGGTGTGAGTGAAAGTTTTCGTGGGCGAACCGATGTTCCTGTATAAAGTGGAGCTAAAGGGTCGAACTTTTGCCCTTCGCCATAGTTCTTATCCAACGAGAAATCGGCACCAACGAGCAGTGTATTGGCGATTCTGTCGGTTGGCACTTGCAATTTTGCGTTCACTCGAGCAAACAAATTGAAAGGCTTTCCGTCTACATCGTGCTGACCGTAATAGGTATAAGGCAGAATTGCCACCGTATGTTCGCCCTCTTCGGTAGTGGTTAGGGCTGGCATCATGCGTGAAAGTTGCACTAAACGCAAACGGGAAACAACATCATGTTGATAGCTTGTGGAAAGCGTAGCATCAAAGCTCTTCAGCCATTGTTGCTTTTTGAAAGTAACATTGAGCGACGTGTTGAGGGCAAACCTATTGTAACGTGATTTGTAGGTATCACGTTTTCCCCTGTTAAGGTCGGGATCTAACTTTTCGCTATCGAACGAACCGCCATAATCAAAATTGTTTTTCCACATTATATTATAACGGTCTTTCTTCCACAAAGCACTCATTCTTGCCGAAAATGTTATTCGTGAATAGTTTTCCAACGTATTGCGTGGGTCGCTATTGGCTTTCAGATAGTCGGCACTAAGGTTGAGTGTCCACGTTTTTCCAAATTCAAATCCTTTGGCTAAGTAGAACAATTTGCTGCTCATATCGGCTTTTAAGCGTGCGTTAAGATTGTGTCCACCACGACGACGTTCTATTTTTACCAATCCGCTGGTTAGGTCGCCATACTCAACCGAGGGAATGCCACGCACCACTTCCACCTTTTCTATATCGTCGGTCGATAGGGTACGCATATCGACACCTTGATTTGTAAAATCTCGTTTCGTTACTTGCGACTCCCATGCGCCTGCTATGCTTTGCTTGTTGGCATTGTTCGACACGGGCGCACCGTCTACAATAAAACTTGTTCCCAACGATGATGTGCCGTAATTGGTGCTGCCGTAGGGGGTAGCCTCACGCAAACGAATGCTGTTAGGGGCATTTAACGATGGGTCGGACGAACGTCCACCAGGCAACAACTCTAACAAATCGGAGAAACTTGATGGCTGCAAATGTTCCATGGCTTGTTTGCCTATGGTGGACGAAGCTGCCAAACCACGCGACTCTTGTGCCGTAACCACAACTTCAGCCAAAGCGTTTGTGTCGGCTACTAAATAGTAGGTAGCGTTGTTTTGAGCTTTTACAACCAAAGGTTTGTACCCGATATAGCTAATGCGAATGGTTTTTCCCTCTATGTTTTTAGCCTGAAATCGCCCATTCATGTCCGTAATAGCCAATACACTTTTGCCTTTTTCAAACATCACAGAAGCCCCTATAACAGGCTGATTTGTTAGGTTTTCAATAACAAGTCCACTCGTTATGTTCTGCGCAAAAGTAGCCATGGCGCAGAAAAGAAAATATATAAAAAGAATGTATCTTGCTCGTTTCATTTAGTATTCTAACTTTACAAATACAAAATTACAACGCTTTGTAATTTCTTACAATACTTAAAAATAAGTAAATTATAATACGCAGAAACAAGAAATAGCATCTAAATAAAAGTATTTAGAGCTATTTTCGAAGTAACAATATATGACTACTGCCGGATAAGATTTCGCCCTGCATCTATTCGCAAGAAGATGAAAAGCAACAGAGTGAAGCCCCAAAGCGACGACCCACCATAACTAAAGAAAGGCAACGGAATACCAATAACGGGGGTTAAGCCAAGCACCATGCCCACATTGATGAAAACATGGAAAAGAAAAACACTTGCCACACAATAGCCATAGACTCGCCCAAACTTAAACGGCTGTCGCTCGGCAACATACATCAAACGCAAAATAAGGGCAAGAAACAAAAGTAAAACGGCTGCTGAACCCAAAAAACCTTCTTCTTCGCCCACCGTACAGAAGATAAAGTCTGTATCTTGCTCAGGGACAAAGTTCAATTTTGTTTGCGTCCCGTTCAAAAAACCTTTTCCTTGCAAACCTCCTGAGCCAATGGCAATCTCACTTTGGTGTACATTATAACCTGCACCAGCAAGGTCTTCTTCCAAGCCTAAAA
Source organism: Prevotella disiens (assembly GCF_900454955.1). Taxonomy (NCBI): domain Bacteria; kingdom Pseudomonadati; phylum Bacteroidota; class Bacteroidia; order Bacteroidales; family Prevotellaceae; genus Prevotella; species Prevotella disiens. The sequence continues at coordinate 1,790,558 of NZ_UGTL01000001.1, forward strand.
GTACATTGATACGAACACGTTGATGGGGCTGCATCACATCGTTGAGAACGTAATTAGCAGAATAAAAGAAAGCAATTGAACCTACGGCAAAAAGTCCAATGAAAAGATAATGTATGATGCGTGAACTCATCGAAACATAAACCAAATAGGCTATCAATCCCGCTGAAAGAATAAGCTGAACCCATACAATATCGAATGGTATTACAAATTCGGAGAATAATAAAACAAGCAGTGTAATACCTAAAACAAACAACAAAATCTTCTTAGTTTTGTCTTTATCGTGTAGATACGTCCACACCATACCAGCACAAAAAAGCTGTACCAATAGGAGAACGAAGAACTTACCCGATGAAGTGGGAGTGTCCCAAAGCATTACATTGTCGTATTTTACCCCCACAACAAAATAAACAATCATTGCAATGCCCGTAAAAAGAAACGAACCAGGCATTCCTTCCCGATAAAACATAAGAAAGAAAGATAGGTAAACAAGAGCAGAACCTGTTTCGCGTTGACCAATAATACACAGCATAGGAACGACAATGATGCCTGCTGCAGTAGCAAAATGCTTCCAATTCGATATGGTAAAACCGTATGCAGACATGAATTTAGCAATGGCTAAAGCCGTGGCAAACTTAGCAAATTCGGCAGGTTGCAATCTAATTGGTCCTAAAACTATCCACGATCGAGAACCTTTTATGGAATGGGGATTGAAAATGGTGGCAAAAAGCAATAACAAAAGCAGCGCATAAACCACATAAGCAAAGGTATCATAGAGTCGGTCGTCCATCATAAGGAGTACAAAACCCAAACAAATGGAAGTACCAATCCAAATGACTTGCATACCTGAACGCGATGATAAAGAGAAAATATCAGTATCGCCGTAAGTGTAACTCGCACCACAAACACTAACCCAACCGAAGATGAGTAATGCCAAATAAATGCCTATCGTCCACCAATCTAATGAACGGAACACGCCAGGTTGCTTATTTGATTTATAATTGCTTGCCACTTTTCTATTCTTTCTAATCGTTATTCATTATCAACTGTCTTTGGGTCGATTTTCTTTCTTTTTGCCATTCGTAGGCTTTTCGGAGTCTTTGCCTTTATCTTCTTTCTCGGTTTTTATCTTGACCTCCTCTTCTACTCGTATTGCAGGGTCGTTCAGAGGTTGTTTTTTCTTTTCTTTGTCCTTGGCTGCTTGCAAATCTTTTAGTGCTTTATCCTTCTGCATCTCATTCATCTTCTGCTTTTCGCGAACCAATTTCAACGAATCTTTTATCTGGTTCACTCGCTTGATAGAATCTAATCGCAGCGAATCGGCTAAACTTAACTTTCGTCTGAAAGGATAACTGATGTGTCGCTTCTGGATAATAGCAGCTTTTACAGCATCGGCAGGCGTCAATTTTCCATTGATATACTGCTCTATCATTAACGCACCGATAGGAACACCAAACACAGCGCCAAAGCCTCCGTTTTCAACATAGACTGCAATGGCTATCTTTGGAGTATCAATTGGAGCAAAACCCATAAATACAGAGTGGTCTTTGCCTCTGTTTTGTGCCGTACCAGTCTTACCAGCAAGTGTATAGCCTGGGTGTGGTGCAAAGGCACAAGTACCTCCTATAACCGAAGAAGCCATACCTGCAACTACTTCTTTATAGGCTTGGGGAGTTCCCATGGCGATATGTTTTGTGGTGTATTTCTTATCCAAGCGTTGTCCTTGAATATGTCTTACAACGTGAGGAGTATAATAATAACCACGATTGGCAATGATTGCACCAAGATTCGCTATCTGTAGTGGGGTTAGATTGATTTCACCTTGCCCAATAGAAATAGAGATAACCGTCAATGGATTCCACCTATCGAAAGCATTATTATAAAACTCCGCATTCGGAATAAGTCCACGTTTTTCCCCAGGAAGGTCGATTCCTAACTTATAACCGAAGCCCATTGATACCATGTAATCGCGCCAACGATTCATGGCATCATCAAGATTTTTATATTTTTGTCGGTTGGATAGCATGTGATATAAGCCCCAACAAAAGTAAGCATTGCATGATGTACTCAATGCAGGAACAATGGAAATAGGGGAAGCATGACTATGACAGCCTACATGAAGTCCACGAAACGAGAACCCATGTGGGCAAGGATAACGAGTAGAATCGTTAACAATACCTTCACTATAATAAGTAATTGCCTGACTTGTTTTAAAGGTTGAACCTGGAGGATATTGTCCCATGATAGCTCGATTCAACAAAGGTTTTGCTGGGTCGAGGGTCATTGTTTGTTGGTTTTTACCTCGCATTTTTCCAATCATATCTCGTGGGTCGAATGTTGGCGAAGATACCATAGCAAGAATCTGACCAGTTTTAGGTTCAATAGCTACTATTGCTCCTAATTTCCCCTCCATTAATCGCTCACCAAGGGCTTGCAAATCGGCATCAAGACCTAACTGAATGTCGCTTCCAGGACGAGGTTTTTGGTCGTATTGCCCATCTTTGTATCTTCCTTTTATACGTCCATGTGCATCACGAAGTAATATCTGAACACCTTTTTGACCACGCAAAGGTATTTCATATTTACGTTCAATACCCATCTTACCGATATAATCACCTGGCTGATAATATTCATCTTTATCAATATCGGTTTGACTAACTTCTGCAACATCGCCCAAAACGTGTCCTGCAATGGGACGATGATATTGGCGAATACTGCGTTTTTGGATATAAAAGCCTGGAAAACGATAAAGTTTTTCTTGGAAAGCACTAAATTCTTTATCACTTAATTGACTCAAAAAGAGTTGTTGTGTGAAACGAGAATAGCCTGGATTTTTGGTTCTATCCTTAATATCATTCATGCGTTGAATCAGGAATTCCTTCGTAATATTCAACGCTTTACAAAACTCTAAGGTGTCTAACCTACCCTTTTCTTCGTTCATCACCACCATAATATCATAGGCAGGTTGGTTATAAACGAGCAATTTTCCCTTTCTATCGGTAATAATACCACGAGAAGGGAATTCTATTTTCTTTAAAAAAGCATTTGAATCAGCACGCTTTCTATAATCATCACTTGCAATTTGAAGTGCAAAAAGCCGAATAAGATAGACTACAATGATAGTTATTGCAACTCCACTGAGGACCAAACGACGTTTCTCAAGGTCAAAATTCTTCATGCGCGACTCCTTACATGTTCAATAACTAATAAAAGTAACCATGTCAAGAGCGTGCTACCACCGATACATTCAAGCCAATAAACAAAATTAAAGAAGGTGAACATCTCTAAGGTAAAGAAAATAAAACAATAGATTAAGGTCAAAGTAATACTATACCAAAAGTATTGACCAAAACCCAATGTGGAAATACCTGGCACTAAATCGTCCGCACTATCGCGTGGAACGAAAGGACGTAACACATAAGGTTGTACCGCAGCTATCAATGTTAAAGAAGCTGAAGAAACACCTGGCGTATTGGTAAAGGTATCTATCACCACACCCATGATAAAGCCTGAAAGAAGAATTGCCCAATGTGGAAAGTTCCTTCTAAATAAAAATATAAAATAAATGTAGAGTAAAGGCGTTGCAATACCAAATAAATGGATATGGTTTAGTACAAACACTTGAGCAAGTACCAATACCAAAAACCAAGCCAAACTTTTTACAAAATCTATACTCATTCTTTAATTTATATGACAGCTATTTAGAAAACTCTCTGCAAAATTTAATACACATTACTTAAATTAGCACGAAGAATTTATGTCTTTTCCATTCTAATCGGTTGTGCTAAAATCAGTGTTCAACTGCTTAATAGAATCTTTCGCAATGTCCATTACCTTCTTTTTCTCCCTAATAGAGGCATCATCAATGACACAAACATCACGTAGATTTCCAAAATCAGTAGACAACTGCACTGCTACTCGATAAGAAAGACCATCTTCGGAATTATAAACATGTTTTACTTTCCCAACTAAAACGCCTGCTGGGAAGATAGAAGAATAACCACTTGTGATAACTCTATCGCCCAATTTAAATTTTGCATGGCGCGGAATATCATCAAGATATGCCACATTTTTTGCCCCACCATTCCATCGCAAATAGCCAAAATAGTTTCGCCCTTGAATAGAACAACTAATATTTGACTTCGCATTCAACACTGGAAGCACAATAGAATAATGAGTACCAACGATATAAACAATGCCAACAACTCCATTTCCGCAAGCAACACCCATATCTTTTCTCACTCCGTCCCATGAACCTTTATCAATGGTAATGAAGTTTTCGTTCTTATCAAGTGAGTTAGAAACTACTTTTGCATGAATCAATTTAAATTCAGAAAGAAAGCGATATTGTCCTTTTTGCTTATATTGTGGGTCGAGTGTCTTCTCGTAAAGTTTCTTTGATAGCTCCTCAACCTGATGTTCTAACATTACGTTTCGCTCGGTCAATTGGCTATTAATCTTACCCATTGAGAAGTAAGATGTTACCGAAGAACTTATTTCGTAGACTTTCCCGACTAAAATATTGGCAGAGGTAAACCACACACTACCTTGATAGTTGTTAAAGCGGAATAAGAGTACCAAACTGGCAACTTCCAGCAAAACAAAAAGAAACCAATGCTTATATTTGGCAAGAAACTCAGTTAGGTTATTCATGCTTACTATTTAGATAAAACAACACTGACCATCGGAATTTTCCAACACCAATAGTCAGCATTTTATCTTGTTATCTCATGAGGAATGAGAAACGGTCTACATTATTCAATGCGATTCCAGCACCCTTAGCCACACTGTGCAATGGGTCTTCAGCAACGTGGAATGGTATGTTGATTTTATCAGTCAATCGCTTGTCAATACCACGCAACAACGCTCCTCCACCACTAAGGTAGATTCCGTTCTTTACAATATCAGCATACAATTCTGGAGGAGTACTCTCCAAAGCTGAAAGCACGGCATTTTCAATCTTTGCAACCGTTTTATCTAAGCAGTGTGCAATTTCTTGATAACATACAGGCACTTCCATTGGCAATGCGGTAATGCGGTTAGGACCATGTACTATATAGTCTTCTGGTGCTTCTTCGCCTAAGTCTGTCAAAGCAGAGCCGACATGAACTTTAATTCGTTCAGCCATACGTTCACTGACTTTCACATTGTGCTGACGGCTCATATACTCTTGAATATCAGCTGTTAAATCATCGCCTGCAACACGAATAGAGTTATTGCAAACAATTCCACCTAAGGAAATAACTGCAATTTCAGTACTACCACCGCCAATATCAACAATCATGTTACCTTCTGGCGCCTCAACATCAAGCCCCATACCCAAGGCTGCTGCCATAGGTTCGAAAATTAGATAAACATCACGACCATCAGCGTGCTCAGCAGAGTCGCGCACAGCACGTAATTCTACTTCCGTAGAACCTGAAGGCACTCCAATAACCATTCGCAAAGATGGTGAGAACAAGCGATTACCACTATGTACCATCTTAATAAGTCCTCGCATCATCTGCTCACAAGCGGTAAAATCGGCAATTACGCCATCGCGTAGTGGGCGAATCGTACGAATATTTGGATGTTCCTTCTCGTACATCATCTTTGCATCGGCGCCAACAGCAATCATCTTGTCTGTTCGACGGTCGAGCGCAACTACTGAAGGTTCGTCAACAACAATCTTATCATCACTGATAATAATGGTGTTAGCGGTACCTAAGTCCATTGCTATTTCTTGGATAAATGAAAAAAATCCCATTCTAAAAATTTGAATATATGAAGTAAAAATGGGTATTATCCCATTGTCTATTTATTTACTTTTTTACTATTCTTGCTGCTTTCTATACGCAACTTAATAGTTTACTTTGAAAACCATTGATGAATTGCGGTGTCATATTGACTACTTACACCAAAGGCACGTTCGGCAAACATCTTTCTATCTTCCAATTCTGATTGTGCACCTTGTGTATTGAGCAACTGAAGCAATACTGGATATTCAGCTTTGCTTGGCACAATAATAACATCATTGAAGTTCTTTGCACCAGCACGAATCAACGAAATACCACCAATATCTATCTTTTCAATTATATCAGCATCACTTGCTCCACTTGCTACGGTTTGTTCAAATGGATACAAATCAACTATAACCAAGTCGATTGACGGAATTTCATATTGTTCCATTTGTTGTTGGTCACTTTCAAAGTTGCGACGTGCTAAGATACCACCAAATATTTTAGGGTGCAAGGTCTTTACTCGACCACCCAAAATTGATGGATAAGTAGTTAAGTCCTCAACCTTTTGGCATTCATAGCCTAATGATTCGATAAACTCTCGTGTACCGCCAGTGCTAAGAAACTTAACGTCTTCAGAGTGCAACTTCTTCAAAATATCGTCCAATCCATCTTTGTGGAATACGGAGATTAATGCTGTCTTAATTTTTTTTGTACCAGCCATTTGTACTTTTGTATTTCAAATTGATGTGCAAAGATACGAAAAACAACACGCTAAAACAAGAGAATAACACAAAAAAAATATAAATCAAGTAAGATTCTTGCTCGAAGTCAAGTTGAAGAGAACGCACATTATATAGGAAAATCATTGCGAATACATATCAAAGATAGACATTATTGCGTTATTCGCAAAATGTTTTAAGTCAAAACCGGACTCGTCTGACTTGTCCGACTCGTCCGACTTATCCTCCAAACGTTACCTTTCCTACCAAACTACTTCCCTATTCCAAAAGCATCTAATATACCTTGCAACTCACTGGCCCATTCTGTTACATTATCAAGAATGCCATCTTTGGCTCCTTGTGCCATGTATTTAGCACATTGCCCTTCCAATTTTCCGATTTTCATCTTCTCGCTTGCGGTATAATCGTGTTTTGCTATGTTCTTTCTAATATGTCCAAATCTATCGAAAGACTTCTTCCACTGCTCTGCGTTATAGTAACGACTATGGTCACGCAATTCATAAGAGAAGTTCTCAAGACTATTCATTGCACTTTGTTTGGTTGTGCATGAGCTTATCATAAGCACAAAAACTGCCACTAATATGGCGTAAATTGATTTTTTCATATCATTTCTATTTTTGCGTAACAGATTGGAAAATATTTTTTCTATGCAAGATTAATTTTATTCATCAGAACTTTTCGCCTCCGCATTACGCCGTTTCTACACTTCATAGGACAAAAATAAACAAATTTAGGTGAATAAACAATTTTTGAACTACTTTCTTCAAGTATTTAAGTAACTTTGCAAAATGGACTTCACAAATACTATATTACAATGGTATGCCGAAAATGGCAGAGATTTACCATGGCGTAGAACCAAAAATCCGTATGCCATTTGGTTGAGTGAGATTATCATGCAGCAAACCAGAATAGCACAAGGCACTGCTTATTGGGAACGTTTCATGAAGCGTTGGCCACGGGTAGAAGACTTAGCTAAGGCCACAGAAGACGAAGTTTTAAGGGAATGGCAAGGCTTAGGTTACTACTCACGAGCAAGAAATTTGCACAAAGCGGCAAAACAAATCGTAGAAATAGGACATTTCCCATTGATATACAACGAGTTAATAAAACTTAGTGGAATTGGCGAATATACTGCTTGCGCTATTTCATCAATAGCATTCGGAGAAGAGAAAGCGGTTGTTGACGGAAATGTTTATCGGGTTCTTGCTCGTTACTTTGGTATTGACACCCCAATAGATTCTACTGAAGGGAAAAAGCTATTTAAGGCTATGGCTGAGGAATATTTAGCAAAAGATGCCCCCGCAGCCTACAATCAAGGTATTATGGACTTTGGGGCTATGCAATGTACCCCCACTTCGCCTAATTGCTTATCGTGTCCACTTGTTGAAACTTGCTATGCTATGCGACACCATAAAATAACTGAATTGCCTATAAAATCGAAAAAAATAAAACAGAAGGAACGGAAGTTCTCCTTTATATATATAAGGTGTAAAAATAAAATTGCCATTCGCAAACGGGGCAAAGGTGATATTTGGCAAGGACTTTGGGAACTCCCAACGCTGGAAATGGTAGAAAAGGAAAAAGAAAAACTGCAACTTTTAGTTAGCAAGATAAAGCATATTCTTACACACCAAATTATTTTTGCTGATTTTTATCTCTTAGAAACCAACACACGCCCTACCCTTTCCGAGGATTTTATATGGATAAATGAAAATGAACTTAACAATTATGCTCTACCACGATTGTTGGAAGTGTTGATTGAAAAACTGTAAAATTGTAATAAAATTTTAATATTTTACCCCAAATTATTATAGCAGATTTATGGATTTTAGAACAATGGCAAATAATGGCAAATAAGGCTATTTTCAAAACAACCTGTTTTGCGTTTCAAAACAGGTTGTTTTGAACTCCAAAACCTATTGTTTTGAAACGCAAAACAATAGTCTAAAAAAACGACTTGTAACCCTGTGATTTTCAAACAGATATAAAATTGGTCAAAATTTCCGCTTTTGGAGTAACAAAGACAAGTTGGATGAAGAGGGCGATAGATTCGAATCTTTGATAAATTCGGATTCTTCGATGTTTCCGCATAAAAGCAAATAATAGGATTTATAGAATTGATAATCAGCGTCTTTTGATTATCAGAAAGTAACTTGTGGAACGATTTGAAAACGAGCAGGTAACATTTACTTGCTTTCGACTTCCTACATTCATCTAATTTGACTATTTCGGCACAAAAATAAAAACTTATCTAGGGCCTACTAAATAAATATAAGCCACTGATATTCAACAATATATGCCTTATTTTATTTGTGTAATTCACCAAAAATGACTACTTTGGTTGTTAAAATATTAACGAAGCACAATGAAATACTACTCTCAATATCGTAGTCACGACTTGTTTGAACTCCAAGAGTCCCTCTCAGGATTGAGCAAGTTGAACCGCTGGGTCAAACTTGCAGACAACCTTCCATGGGACAGGATTGAGAAGGAATATAACAAGCACCTGAAGAACAGTCATTGCGGTGCAAGCAACAAACCGGTCCGCATGGTGGTAGGTGTCTTGATAGTGAAGCATGTGGAGAATTTGAGTGACGAGAAGACCATTCAGGCCATTCAGGAGAACCCTTACATGCAATATCTGCTCGGTCTTGACAAGTTCACGGAAAAGCCGGTATTCGTTCCCGAGTTGTTCGTCCTTGTCCGCAAGCGTCTTGACCATGATTTCTTCAACATGCTTACCTTGATGCTTGCAGAGGTGGATGGAAGCAAGCCAGGCTTTCATCTGCTTGATTAAGAAAAAGCGCAAGGGAAAGAAGCTCATAGACAAGACCAGGCTGATCCAGATACGTTGCTTGAAGGCTGATTTCCAAACGTTTCTTGATTTTCTCGGTAGACACACAAGTGACCTTCTCTCATGTTTCAGTCGGCATGACTTCAAATGCCTCAATGCAGCATTCAAGATGTTCGAGCAGCAGAAAATGATGTTCGAGCAGAATGTCCGCAGATGTGCCGACCGCATCATCAGTATCTACCAACCTCACCTCCGTCCCATCGTCAGGGGCAAGGCAAAGGCCAAGGTCGAGTTTGGGGCAAAGGTTGGTGCCAGCATCGTCAACGGCTACACTTATGTGGATCATCTCAGCTGGGACGCATACAACGAGTCGTCCGACCTCGTCACCCAGATGGAACTCTACAAAAAGCGTTTCGGCATGCTCCTGCGGGAGGTTCAGGCCGACAAACTCTACCTTGGAAAGGAGAACAGAAAGTATATCAAGGCATGCCACGTTGACTGTTACAACCATCCGCTTGGTCGGCCACCGAAAGAAGAAAACGATGAGCATGCGGAGGACAAGAGAAGGGCTGTCGGTGAGAGGAACTGGATTGAAGCCACGTTTGGAACCTCCAAGAGGATTTACCGGGCAAACAACATCCGGGCGAAACTAAACGATACGGCTGACACATGGATAGGAGCTTGCTTCTTCGCTAAAAACATAATGAAATTCCTAAGGGGACTTCTTTGTCTCTTTTTTGAAAAAACAGGGTCGAGAGACTTCAAAAAGAGTATTATCGTCAAATTCAATGGACTTGCAGGAGTTTTTTCTATACCACGAACTTGCATGGTTGACTCTGCGCCCTAACTATTGTTGTAAACAACAAATAAAAAAATGATGTAAAATATTTGTAGTTAGGAAGTAATATATTATCTTTGCAGGTAATATAAAAAACTATGATACATTAATATAATATTAAAATATGATATAAAAAAATTATGTTCATAAAAAAAATTAACCAAGTACTCATTACTCTGTATAATTATGAGTACAATCGTAAGTTGTCAACAAGACGAAACTATGTTGCAACAAAGTGTAAAAGAAATGCAAACGTCTGAGACAAAATCATCTCCTTTCACAAGAACACCTTCTGAAGCACAAAGTGCTGTAAGAGAATTTCTTTCTAACAGTATCTCAACACGTAGTTCAAAAGACACAAGGAGTATTGAACAAGTTATAGATTTAGAAAGAAATCCCAAAACCAGAACTAATGATTTTCTGAACACATTCGCAGAAAAATTCTATGTTATTACTTTCAAGAATAAACAGGGTTATGCGATAGTGTCAAAAGACAATAGAACCTTTCCCCTTTATGCTATTTTAGACTCAGGAGAGTTTAAGGAAACCGACTTATACAATAATGAAACTTTACGCTCTCGTATAGTTGGTATGGTTAGAGGAAGCAATATGGAAATAAACGATTTTAATAATACAATAAGAGAAAGTTTACCCCAAAATACAACAAGGGGGCATAAAGGATATCCAGGTGAGAATACCGAAAATGCAATAAATAATATGCTACGAGATGGTTGGGCGATGCAAAGACAGACAGGAATTCGCCTAACAACAAATTGGACTCAACATGTAGATGGAGATAATTTTTATTTTAATGCCAATGGAGTACCGTATGCTATAGCATACTTTAATAAAGGTATAAATAATATCTCTGCTAATATCTCTATTTCTTTAAGAAGCACAGCTGGTAAGGCAACGGCTTTTGGATGCACTCCTGTTGCTTTTGGACAAGTTATGTATGCCTTAAGGAATTTTCCTGGATTTAAAGATTTAAAGTACTCAAATGGAGAAAAAGTTCTTTGGGAGAACATGGAAAATTCGGAATACTGGAGAATTGAAAGAAAGAGATTTCTTGGTTGGTTTGCTGCAAATTGTAAGCCTACTTACCTTAAGAAAGGTACAATGGTATTTAATATTAATGCTACAAAATTTTTAAGAAAAATTATTGGTGGAAATATTGAATCACGATATGACAATTGTATCGTTGGTGATGGAGACTTTGATGGGTATGGTTGGTCTGAAGACAAAAAAGTCGCAAGAGACTTTTTCAGTCATCCAAATGCCTTTGTCATAATGACAGCCTCTGCTGGTAGCCTTAATTATAATACATTCGTTATTGATGGAATGGTAGAATTTACAAAAAGAATAAAAGGCAGTGGCTTTCTTGGAACAGGCTTATTTAAAAAGTGGAGAAATGGAATAAGACATCTTTATCATGTTAATGCTGGTTGGGGTGGTCTTTCAAATGGTTATTATTTATATGTTCAAAATGTAAATGATGAATTTAAATATACAGGAAGTAATGATGCAATGGACTATCGTTCTAAAGTTGCATATTTAATTTTATGGCCAAGAAACAATTAAACGTATGAAACACATCTTAACGCTAATTTTACTCTTTTCGCTTTCCATGCTATCATCATGCGATGACATTAGTGGAGAACCTCAAGTTAATACTCCTAAACTCTTTTTCGATGCAAAGGGAGGAGAGCAATCTGTGCAAATAAAAATAAAAAAAATCTCATGGACATTTAAAGGGTTAGAAAAATATCCTTTTACACACACTAAGCATACTGAAGATTATAATGAAGATGGAACTATAAAAAAGAGAAGATACAAATCTCTACCTTAAGTGATGGAACACAGAAAATTCACTATGATTGGATTACCTTTATTGTTTCAAAGGATAAAAGACACATTAGAGTACTCGTAGAAAAAAATGATATCAAAGAAGAAAGAGGAATATGCTTTGAGGCTTGGGGGCAGAAAATTCCTGGTGCTTCGTTTACTGTATTTCAGTCGGCAGAATAGAGTATCATGCGGTATTCCTTTACCCCATAGCAGTTTTTTACCCTAACCCTCCTCAAACGATGAGGATTGGGGCTTTTGATATGGCTTTTCGGACCTTTATATTCTACCTTTCTTCCCAAATGCTGGGTCTATCTTTAACATTGATGCAACAATGAAAGGGAAAAGACAAGAAGCCATAACAATAACAAAGAAAATATTGTAACCTACGGCATCGGCTAAAGCACCTGCAAAAAATCCAGGTAACATCATTGATAATGCCATAAAGCCTGTACAGAGTGCATAATGGCTGGTTTTATGTTCGCCCTGACTGAAATATAACATAAATAACATATAGGCACTAAAACCAAAACCATAACCAAAATTTTCAATGAAAATGGCAGCACTAACCGCAAAAATACTTTGTGGCATGACAAAACCAAGGTAAACATAAGCTATATTGGGTAAGGTTATTGCAAAAGTCATCGTCCAAAGCCATTTTTTTAATCCATCTTTGCTTGCCATTAATCCGCCTAATATACCACCTATGAGCAGTCCCACAACTCCGACAATGCCATTTGCCACACCAAAAGCCTCTAATGAAAGTCCTAATCCACCTTTTGCAACATCAGCACGCAAGAACAATGGGGCAACAGGATTAAGCAAAGCCTCTGGTAATCTGAACAAAAGCATAAAAGCAATAGCCACAATGATTTGCTTTTTACGGAAGAAACTTACGAAAGTTCCTACAAATTCGTTCAATAATTCGGTAACCGAAAGCGTTGAATGCTCGGCATCAGCATCAGGTTTAGGTAGGACATATTTATGGTAAAGGCTTAATCCTATGAACATTGCAGCTAATCCGTAGAATACTAAAGCCCACGAAAGTTGCACTTTCATATATTCTTGCAACAAGCCTGCGAGGGCAACCAAACCACCTTTTCCCACAACCATAGAAATGCGATAGAAGGTTGAACGAATGCCAACAAAGAAAGTTTGCTCGTGAGCGTCCAATCCTAACATATAAAAGCCGTCGGCTCCCACATCGTGCGTAGCACTGGAAAAAGCCAAAAGCCAAAAGAAACAAATAGTTCCTTGCAGCCAAAATGAAGTATTAATAGTAAATGCAACACCTGCAAAAGCTGCTCCAAGTAACATTTCCATAGATAAAACCCACCACCGTTTGGTACGAATTAAATCTAAAAACGGACTCCATAATGGTTTGATAACCCATGGAAGATAGAACCAAGAGGTGTAAAAAGTGATTTCAGCATCGGTCAATCCCATTTGCTGATAAAATACCAATGAAACTAAAGTAACGGCTGCATAAGGTAAACCTTCGGCAAAATAAAGCGTAGAAACCCACGCCCAAGGAGATATTTTCTTGTTAGAATTTTGATTTGACATACGCTTAGATGAACTATAAAATAATGCACTGATTTGCACATCGTTTGCAAAGGTAAAGAAAAAAGCTAAGATAAAAACAGAATTATAACCGAATATGAACAAATGCAAGGCTATTTGAACAAAAAAAAAGAGGAACTCCGAAAAGTTCCTCTTCTTATATCTTCAGGCGTCATGGACATTTAGTAGGCTAAAAATGCTCAATACCCGTTGCGCTTAATGCAATTATAATCTTCCATTCAGTTCCGACCCATTCTTTCCAATCCTACTATTCCGCATTGATAAATGAAAAAAGAGGAAATCATTGCTGACATCCTCTTTTCATAGCGTGGTGATTCCGTTGGGGTTCGAACCCAAGACCCACAGCTTAGAAGGCTGTTGCTCTAATCCAACTGAGCTACGGAACCCCTAAATTCGGGTGCAAAATTACTGCTTTTATTCGTTTTTACCAAATAATTGCGTATTTATTTTATTGTAATCCCTTCAAGAAGTTATCAGCTTGGGGATTACCTAATGCTTTTGCTTTCTCTATATTTGCCTTTCCTTCGTCTTTTTTATTGCTTTTACATTGTGCAATTCCAAGTATCAAATAAGCCTCAGAATATTCGGAATTTAGCTTTACTGCAGTTTGGGCAGCCAAAATAGCGTCGTCATATTTGCCTAATCGCAAGAATAAATTGCCTGTTTCTGCAAAATACATAGGTTCTTCTGGGGCAAGCTGTGTGGCAATTAAAATATCTTGCATCGCTTGTTGCCATAATTTTCCTTTTACTTCTATTTGCTCACGCATATAATAAAACGAAGCATCAAGACGCCCTCTGTTCAGAAATTCATAAACATAAAGGTCTTTCATTGCTGCACGATATTGCCCCATTTTGTCGTATTGCTGCGCACGAGCAAAGAAATAAGGTGCTGCATTTTGCACATAAGGCGTATCGCAAAGTTCAATGCTCTTGTTCAAATACCCCAATATTTCATCATCATTTCCTTTCATTTGTTCAGCACATTGTGCTAATTCCAAATAAAGTTCTGGATTCTTTATATCAGTTTTTGTTAGACTTTCAAAACCGTCTTTGGCTTGTTTGTAATCACCTTTTGCATATAAAATTTGCGCTTTAAGATGCTTATAAACATTCAATTCCTTTTCTTTTATAGCCTTTTCAACCTCATTCATAGCTTTATCTAACGTCCACCCTTGCGCACTCACCTTGTCTTTTAATGAAGGAAGTGTTATTCCTTTATAAATCAGGCGACTATAATTATAGTGGGCTTCGTCTTTGGCAGTAGCTTTTGAGATTGCTTCTGTCAAAATTTTATCGGCATTTGCAATATCACCTTTCACTATCAAATCGGTTGCAAGCATAGAATATCCATTGTTAAGCGTTGGGAATTTCTTGATAAACTCATTTAGAAGTTGTTGCTTTATCGTCTCTTTTGCTCGTGAAGACAACATCAAAGCAATGACAGCCTCATCTGAATTATCAGGCAATCCAACACAAATACCACATTGCTGCATGGTCAAATCATTTTGAGAAAGTCCTACAAGCTTAAAATCTACGGCATAGCCTGCATCGGTAGAGCTGCGCAATTCGCCCGAATTATTATAAATACCGATGACTTGTCCTTGTGCATTTACCACAGGAGCACCATTCATTTTCTCTGGTGCGGAAGTGTTAAGTACAGCATAATTATACTTATTCATAAAAGTTTCTACTTTCGAAACTACCGCTTTTTCTGGCATTCCCACTTTAGAAGGCTGAACTATCCACGCTTCAGAATTATCAGAAACACTTGACGATAGCTTTGCTGCAATTGTTTTTGCATTGACTTTGAACTTTACAATGTCGTAAATTTCATTTGCGCCTAACAACATTTCAACATCATATCTTTGTCCTTTGTTATCAATAATCACAGCCTTTTCAGCTCCTATAAATGGTTTCCAAGTACTTACACAGACACCATCGGAAGAAACAAAAACACCATTGGTCGTAGACATTATCGAACCTTCTTTATCGAAAGTTGTAAGCGTAAATGTGGCATCGGCTACCTTTTTCACAGCCGACGATTGTGCATTTACAAACAATGTGCCGCAAAAACACATGACAAAAAGCAAAGAAAATATCTTTCGTAATTTCATATTCTATTTAAGTTATAATCAATTTATTTTTAAAAGTTCGCGTGCATTCATCAATGCTGCCTCAGAAATATCAGTTCCCGAAAGCATTTGTGCTATTTCGGTTACTCGCTCTTCTTCAGAGAGTTGTCTTAGTCTACTCGTAGTACCCTTTTCTGTATCGCGTTTTTCTACCTTGTAATGCGTAGAACCCAACGCAGCAATTTGCGGAAGGTGTGTAATGGAAATGACTTGCTTGTTTTTATTGCCCATTTCTTGCATAACGAATGCCATTTGTTGTGCTACTTTGCCACTCACACCCGTATCTATTTCGTCAAAAATGATAGTTGGCAATTTCACTGCACCACTTATCATTGCCTTTAAAGCCAACATAACTCGTGCAATTTCACCGCCTGACGCCACTTGTGCTATGGGTTGCAACGGACTATTCTTATTCGCTGAGAACAAAACTTCCACTTTATCGGCACCATCACTTGCTAATGGTTTGCTGTCCATGGCTATTTGGAATTGAATATTAGGAATTCCCATTGGTACAAGCTTTTCTTTCATATCCTGCTCGATGATTTTCGCAGCTTTTTGTCTACAGTTTGTCAAAGCAATTGCCAACTCTTTACATCTTTTTTCCTTGGCTTTTACTTCCGCCTCAACTTCGTTTAAAGCTTCATCGCTATTGTCGATTGCACTCAATTTTGTCTTTAAATCATTAGCAATATCCAACAAATCGGCAATTGATTCTACATGGAATTTCTTTTCCAGATGATAGATTTTATCCAACTTCTCATTAATAAAATCCAATCGTTTAGGATCGAAATCCACATCGCTTGTTGCCATTCCCACTTCTTCAGCAATGTCTTTCACCTCAATATAGACCGCATCTAAACGCTGACTAATTTCCTCAGCCTTAGGATAAACCGCAGTGATTGAAGACAAAAAGTCGGCAGTTTTCTTTAGCTTTTTCACCACTCCCATTTCGTCTTCATTCAGTTCGTTATCAGCATCGTATAACGAAACTTTTATATCTTCGGCGTGTGAAAGTGTTTTATACTCTTGTTCCAACTCTTCCTGCTCTTCCTTTTCCAAGTTAGCATTGGCTATTTCTTCGTATTGAAAGCGCATAAATTCTTCGTTTTCTGCACTTTCTTCTAACTGCTTTTTTAATTGTGCTAAGCGTTTTTCGGTATTTTTATAGTCAGTGTAAGCCTCCTTATAATGCTGCAATTCTTGTTCATTTCGGGCAATAATATCAACAATATTAAGCTGAAAATCTTCTTTTTGCAACAATAAATTTTGGTGTTGCGAATGAATATCTACCAACTGGTCGCCCAATTCTCTCATCAAAGTAAGCGACACAGGCGTATCATTTATAAATGCTCGCGACTTTCCACTATCGTTAATTTCACGGCGCAAAATGGTTTCATCAATATCCAAATCAATGCCATTCGCCTTAAAAAAATCATCATAGACACCTTTCGCAAGCGTAAAAACAGCTTCAATGATACATTTTTTCTCCCCTTGTTTAATTTGTTTACTATCAGCACGATTGCCCAACAATAAACTAATTGCACCAAGAATGATACTTTTACCAGCCCCAGTTTCACCACTGATTACCGAAAAGCCATTAAAGAAATCAATGTCTAACTCATCGATGAGTGTAAAATTCTTAATATAAAGATGCTTGAGCATATCCCTTTATTGTTTTATCTTATCCCATGTTGCATTTTGGCTCGCATTGATGTTGAAAAGAATATCATATACAGATTCTTTCTCCTTTTGCGTACCCTTCTTACTATAAATATTCGCCAATTCGTCCTTTTTATAGTCAGTCCAAATCTGTGGCAACAAACTCATAGGCTTGTCTTCATGGGCTTTTTTCAAATTATTTTCCAAGGCAGTAGTAATATTTGTCCTACCGCGTTCCACGCTATTTGCCATTTCGTCCAAGCCCAAACGATAGTAATCGTATTGCAATTGGCGGAATGGTTTCATTGCTCCGTCAAGATAATCATTGATGATAGCAAAGCGATTTTTTGAATTTTCAAATGCTTTCCACCCTGTAAAACTAAGGTTTTGTGCATTATTTGTAAGATTCATGCAACGCTGTAAAACGTCTTCTCCGCCCATAGGTGCAAACGAATCTAAGTCAAGCCCAATGATAAGGTAAGCATAATAACCCAAAAGTGCAGTAAGTTGGTTGTCAATATTTTCCTCGTTAAACTCAATTTGGTCGAACTGAGCAAAAACAAAATTAAAATCGGCATCTTGAATATTGAACAAAGTAGACGAATAAGCCGCATTGAAAACAGGACGATTGGCTTGAATAAGCGCAGTACAAGTAAAAGTGTTACTGCTTTGGTCATACTGTGTTACGGTAATATTGAAATTACAAACAATGCGTTCATTCTTTTGAAACTTCAAATGAGTCCATTGTCGTTCGTTGATAAAACGTTCAAGCGTTTGTTGCAAATTCTCAAACACAGCGTTATCAGTACCCTGTATTTGGTTATGATTCACATTTACCTTTGCTTGCAATTCTTGAGCAAAAGCATTGTTGCTAAAGGATAGAAACCAACTTATCAATAATATCGCAAGCGACCAAACTTTTACTTTTCTTTTCATATTCCTTCTTTCCTTCCTTTGAAATAATGGTGATTTGGTTTTCGTCTGCTTGAAACGTTGTACCAGGTATTCGCGTTGAGTTTAACACAATGAAATCAGCATTCTTCTTCACCAACTTTGCCGAAGCATTTGTTTCTTCATCGTTTGTTTCGAGCGCAAATGCCACTATGCGCTGCTGGTTGGTTTTCAATTTTCCCAATGAAGCAGCAATATCTTGTGTTGGTTGCAAATCAATGTGCAGATTATCTTTTTCGCGTTTTATTTTTTTATCAGCATAAGCCAATGGTTTAAAGTCGGCAACAGCAGCACAAAGTATTGCAACATCAGAAGAAGCGAAATTCTCCATGCAAGTATCATACATTTGTTGGCAACTTTCAACATCAATTCTGTGTATATCTTCGGCACATTTTAGGCTTACAGGTCCAGCCACGAGCGTAACTTTTGCACCACGACGACGACACTCTTCGGCTAAAGCGAAGCCCATTTTACCAGACGAATAATTACCTATAAAACGTACAGGGTCTATTTTTTCGTATGTTGGACCTGCGGTAATTAATATTTTTTTACCTGCCAAATCTTGATATTCCCCTACTCCATTGTTAAAAAAATGTTCAAGTGCCTCAACAATATTATCGGGGTCTTCCATTCGCCCTTTACCTTCCAAACCACTTGCAAGATAGCCACTTGCTGGTTCAATGATATGATTTCCACGTTCAACAAGTGTCTTTAAGTTCTCTTGTGTTGAAGGGTGCTTGTACATATCCAAATCCATTGCAGGAGCAATGAACACGGGCGCCTTCATGGAAAGATAAGTTGTAATGAGCATATTATCGGCTATGCCATGACACATCTTGCCCAACGAAGCTGCCGTACAGGGGGCTATGAGCATAGCATCAGCCCATAATCCTAAATCAACATGCGAGTTCCATGTACCGTCGCGCTGTGAAAAGAAATCGCTTATAACGGGTTTATGCGTCAAAGCTGACAGTGTTATAGGAGTGATAAACTCTTTTCCTGATGAGGTTATAACCACTTGTACTTCAGCACCATGCTTAATGAGTTGACGAATGATAAGGCAACTTTTATAAGCTGCTATTGAACCCGTAATACCAAGTACAATTTTCTTTCCTGTAAGCATAACTTATCGGTTGTTAAATTCGCGCAAACGAATACGAGTCAAAATTTGTTTTGTATTGTAAGTGAAATCGTTTGCCAATATCCAGCTATAAAATCCAGGGTCTTTTCGCAACACTTCAGCTACGTCCCAGCCACGATATTTACCAAAATTGAACACTTCGTGGCGACGTGGTTTGCCATTATCATCAAGCAGTGTGTTGCCGTCCTTGTCGGTAAGGTCTTTCCACACGATACGACCAGCAAAATCGACATTGTCGTTCATGCTTGAGAAGTTGGCCAATTCGTCCATATCGTTTTTCAAAATGCGCTCTGGTTCGTCTTGTTTCTCAGCAGAATACATCTCTATTTGTCCTTGCAGCACACGCCATGTGGCTTCGGTATCTTCGTCAGCCTTATGGGCTGTGAAATCTTCTTCCATTTTTCTGCCACAGTAAAACTCGTAGGCAGCAGCAAGATTGCGGCGTTCCATTTTGTGGAAAATGTTTTGCGCATCAATCAAACGACATTTTGAAAAATCGAAATCTACGCCTGCACGCAAAAATTCTTCTGCCAACATAGGTACATCAAATCGGTTTGAATTGAAGCCAGCAAAGTCGCAGCCTATGAATTTATCGGCTAATTCTTTTGCTTTTTGCTTAAAAGTAGGTGCAGAAGCCACATCAGCATCTGAAATTCCTGTAAGTTCTACCACCTCTTTCGGTATTTCTTTCTCAGGGTTGATATAAAGATTTTCGCGTTCTTCATCACCATTAGGCGAAACCTTTATATATGAAATTTGGATAATGCGGTCTTTTACAAGGTCGAGTCCCGTTGTTTCTAAGTCGAAAACAATGAGGGGCTTCGTAAGATTTAATAACATGCTGTGGGTTTATATTTATGGATATGGGCGGATTTCAAAAAACCCGCCCATACGTTATATTTTGTTTTGATTAATCGTTGAGCAATACTGGCATCACCAACATCAACACGTTTTCGCCTTCAGGTTGTTCAACAGGAACAACCAAGCCTGCGCGTGAAGGGTCGGCGAGTTGTATATTAACTTCCTCGCTTTGCAAATTGCCAAGGATTTCCAACATGCTACTGCCTTTAAAGCCTATGCTCATAGGATTGCCTTCATAAGAACAAGTCATACTTTCCTTTGCGCTTGTTGAGAAATCAATATCTTCGGCATTGAGGTCTAATTGTCCGTTAGCAATATGGAAGCGAATGAGTTGAGAAGAATCGCTTGCGAAAGGCAGCACACGGCGAATAGCACCGATGAGCGACTTGCGGTCAATCGTAATTTGATAAGGATTGTTCTCTGGAATTACGCTATTGTATTTTGGATATTTACCATCAATGAGGCGACAAATCAAATTACCATCAGCAAAAGTAAACTCTGCCGAACGTGAATCGAAACGAACAACAACATCGCCACCACCTTTAGCAACAAAACTCTTCAACAAAGCTGCTGGTTTCTTTGGTAAAATGAACGATGCAGGAACGTTGCTACTGAGAGCAAAAATGCGGTTGCGTACCAACTTATGACCATCGGTTGCAACAACGGCAAGACTTTCAGCAGTAAGGTCAAAGTAAATACCATTCATCACAGGGTGTAATTCGTCTTGAGCAGTTGCAAACAAAGAGCGTGTAATGTTATCAACCAATATATCCGAACTAATCAAAATGCTAGTGGCATCGTCAGACAATGATTGAGGAATAGGAAACTCATCTGAATTTACGATTGGGAAATTATATGAACCATTTTGATAGCTAATGTAAATCATGTGTTCGTCCATATTTACATCAACTGTAAGCGGTTGCTCTGGCAATTCTTTCACAGCATCAAGTATGTTCTGATTGTTCACAGCAAAACTTCCGTTGCCATCCAATGTTTCCAAATTCAACGACATACGAACGACAACTTCACTATCAGAAGCAGTAATGGCAAGCTGATTATTAGAAGCATCGAAGACGAAGCAATTTAAAATTGGCAAAGAACTCTTGCTGTTAATAACTCGTGAAAGCGACAGCAATCTACTGCTCAAGGCAGTGCTTGAAATAGTAAATCTCATTAGTATCCTATTGTTTTAGTTATAACTCTTTTTTGATGAAGGACTTCCCAACAAAGGCATTCGCCTAAGAAGAAAAATCCTCTTTGCCGTACAAAAATACGAAAAAGCAACGTGAAAAACAAAAATTAAGGATAAAAGTTTTTATTTTTAGAACTATTTTAGTAATTTCGCAAAACAAAATAAAGAACTAATAAATAAAAAAATAAAGCAAAAGATGGATTTACAAGGAAGAGTTATCGCAGTATTGCCTGCTCGTGAGGGAGAATCGGCACGTGGACCATGGAAGTCGCAACAATATGTTATCGAAACACACGACCAATATCCTAAGAAAATGGTATTCGACATTTTTGGAGCAGACAGAATAGCACAATTTAATATTCAATCTGGCGAAGAAATCATCGTAAGTTTCGACATTGACGCGCACGAATATCAAGGTCGTTGGTTCAACAACATTCGCGCATGGAACATTCAAAAGATTGATGCAGCTGCAGCACAAGCTGGCGCACCTATACCAACAGCGACTCCACAACCAGCAGCACCAACCACAGGCGCAACCGCTCCGTTCCCTCCAACAGCAACAGAGGAAAATGCGGACGACCTGCCTTTCTAAAAAAAACTACCTTATTTATATAATAGGTACAGAAAAAAGGTTCTAAAACTACAAAAATGTGGTTTTAGAACCTTTTTTTGATTGTATCAAGGATAACTAACCTAAATTTTAATTGTCAGCTTCAAATATTTGGTCTTTATTAGCTGACCTGCAATTGCCGCACTTGGGACATTTGGTTTGTGGCTTTTTAGAGTGGGTGTACAGGAAAATTGTATTACCTTTGTATTCCTCTCTACTACATTCAAGGTTATAAATCCACCAAGCATGATATAGAAAACTACTGTTCATCTTGTACATTTTGTTTTGCTGCAACTCAAATATACATAAAAACGGTAGTTTTCTTCTTTTCTATTGACTTATTTGCAACGTATCACTCGAAATGTCGGATGAGCCATAAATAAGACACTTTGAAGTGTCTCCAAAAGTTTGACACTTCAAAGCGTTTTAATTATTTAATTCTCTATAGATGGGGTCTAAAAAATAGTTTGCCTATTTTGAGTTTTTTTATTGAACACAAATAAGCAGTGAACGAGGGAGCATGGTAGACTATCCACCAAATGAACTGACGATTGGTATCAATAAAAAGACAAAAGAAAGCAAAACGTAACCTATTAACGATGGTAATTTTTAGAACCACCTATAATGAACTCGGTGTTTAGCCGAGTTCTTTTCGTCTAATTAGGGGTATTCAAATTCTTTTTTTTTAAAAACCTATTGTTTTGGAGTGAAAAACAATAGGTTTTGACATTCAAAATAGCCTGTTTTGAAAATAAAAGCATAAAAGAAAAGAGCGATAACAATAATTGTCATCGCTCTTTTTCTTTATTTTTTATACAATATTTGTGTGCATTACATGCCTAATGCCTTTTTAGCATTTTCGTTATTAGGATTTACTGACAATACTTTTTGGAAATATGCCTTAGCTTCATCAGGCTTATTAGTCTTTGAGTAATAATAACCCAAACCATAATAAACTTGTTCCAAATAAGCCTTAGAATCTGCGTCTAATGAAGGTTTAGCTTCTTCAAAAGCAACAATCTTCTTATAAATTTCAGCTACCTTATCAGCGTCATTCTTCATTTGGGCAGCATTAGCTTGGTTAGACCAAATCCAGTCAGATATTGAAGGGAATTTTTCTACCATACGATCATAAATCAAGATAGCCTTATCTAAGCATGCGTCTTTTTGTGCTTTATCTTCAAGTGTTTCAGCCTTTGAAATCCAAGTTTGAGCGAGCTTTGACCAATCGGTTGTTTTAGCCTTCGGATTCTTTGCAAGGTAATCCATTTGAGTTTGCAAAGCCTTTGCATCGTCCCCTTGTGCAGCATAAACATCAGCAAGAGCCTTCATTGGTTCAAGATTTTGGCTATCCATTTCCAAAGCCTTATTCAAATTTTCTAAAGCTTCAGCATATTGCTTATTGCCAACCAAAGCCTTACCATAAACGGCATAGTCGTTAGCTACTTTCTTACCTGAACCTGCAAACATCTTATTGGCAAATTCGATTGCTTCTGGATAAGCACCCTTTTCAACCGCTGCCAACATACCAACGCGTGCAATATATTCACTACTTGGGTTAGCTTCCAAACCTTTTCGCACTACTTCAAGTGCCTTGTCGTATTTGCGAAGAATAAAGGCTGTGTAACCATATTTGTAGAAGTTATCTTCAGAAAGATTAGCGCAATTAGCTTTATCAAACCATTGAAGTGCCTCTTCATACTTACCATCACCCATCATAATTTCAGCAGCAGTAGCTTCAACAGGGTAATTTGGTTCTACTTTGCGCAATTCTTCAAGTTTCTTTACAGAAGTTTCAGGGCTTACATGACGATAAATCTTTGCATATCTTTCGTAAGCAGGAATGTTATGTGGGTCTAAACTAATTGCTGTTTCATAAGATGCTGCAGCAGCACCAGCGTTACCAACACTATCTTGTAACGCATCAATATCACCAAGAAGAAGATAACCTTTGCTACCATTCAGTTTTTTGTTTGAAATAATGGTATTTGCAACCTTTTTAGCTTCGGTGAAATTACGTTGAGCCAAATACACATTACCAAGTGCCGCAAGAGCTTCTTCATCCTTTTTGAAACTTTTCATGTAAGCCTTAATAAGGTCTTTACCAGCTTTAGCATCATTTGGTGCAGCTTCTATTGCACTAATAATTGGGTTGAGAGCAGCCTTATAGCCACCTTCTTGAGCCATTGCAGGAGTTGATAAACTTAGTACCAACGCTCCAGCTAATAAATATTTTTTCGTCTTCATAATCTCTGTATCATTTAGTTAAACTTAATGGAACTTTGACGTAACAATATCCCTTTTAGTTTAATCAATTATTTTCTATTTACTTTTACTTCTCGAATGTTTATTTCGCCACGATAAGGCAACAATCCTGTTTTTAGTATGATTTTTTGACCTATTGGACCTGAGATAAAATTAGCAAAAGCCCAAGGCAAAGCCTTATGTGGGTCGGCTACAATGGCATAAATCGTCCGTACAAATGGGTAACGACCATCAAGAAAATAAGCTTGATAAGGTTGCCAACTATTTGAATCAGTCGCTTTGCTTGTTTTTGATACCGCCATTACACGAATATCATTTCTAAAAGTGGTGTTGGTAGGGTCGCTACGGTCGTTCAACCAATTAGAACCAATTACACCTATTGCGTTAGAAGTCTTCTTCACATATTCAATTACAGCCTTACTATTCGTTGCTGCAACAATGTTTTGACTCTTAATATTTTTTCCTTCTAAGATAGAATCAACAACAAAATGTAATGTTGCCGATGCTTTATTGTCGAATACAATCTTTATATCGCCCTGATTTGACGTTGGATAAAGTTGATTCCATTTTGTAACTTCACCTTTAAGAAGGCGTTTTACATCGTTTACTGTGATACAAGAATCCTTGTTATCTTTATTAATGATAAAAGCAATTCCGTCATAACCCACAGGGAAAACCGATGGAATTGGACCTTTACCGCGTAAAATAGCATCTTCACCTTTGAGCAATCCATGCGAGGTAAAGAATAAATTGACCTTTTGGTCTAACAACAACTTCATGCCTGTGTTATCATCAGTATAAATTGGCAGAAGATGAGTTTGAGGATAACGATATTGATATACTTGCAACTCTTCTTCAATGAAGTTGCTAAAACTTTCGTCAGAGGCGAACTTAATCGTCCCTGACGTCGGTGTATCTGTTCTACCGTCCTTAGCCTTTCTTTCCCCACAAGAGGAAAGAAAGTTTAAGGATAGTATCAATCCTACAAAAATGCAGAATTTAGTTCTTTTCATAAATTTCAAATTAGTTCAACTTGAAAGTAATTGGGAGTTGGAACCATACATTAACTGGAGTACCATTCATCATACCAGGAGTCCAATTAGGCATACTGTTCACAACGCGAAGAGCTTCACGGTCAAGAGCTGGGTCTA
Source organism: Prevotella disiens (assembly GCF_900454955.1). NCBI lineage: Bacteria > Pseudomonadati > Bacteroidota > Bacteroidia > Bacteroidales > Prevotellaceae > Prevotella > Prevotella disiens. Next base: position 1,816,040 of record NZ_UGTL01000001.1, read on the forward strand.
CACCACGAGCAACAGTTGCTTGGCTAACAGAACCATCACGACCTACAACGAACTTAACAATTACTTTACCTTGAATATTATTATCTTGAGCTACTTGAGGATAAACGATGTGTGAAGATAACCAAGCGGTTACATTACCCTTGAAAGCAGGTTGTTGTTCAGCGAAAGTAAAGATTTTCTTTTCGATATCTTCCTTTGGAGCTTCTACCTTAGGAGCTTCTACAGGTTTCTTTATCTCAGGAATCGCTTCTGGTGTAACTACTGTTGTACGATTAGCAACCGCTGCACGATCGTCTACACCTTCTTTGTTTTCAACACCTACCGCTTTAGTCTCCTTGTTCATCTTGACCATTGGAGGCATTTCCTCTTTTACGTCCTTATCATCTTTGATGACAGGGGCAGTAAACTTCACAGTTGCACGTGTTTCAGGCACAACCTTTTCAGGCTCAATCTTCTTTGGCTCTGGTTTTGGTTGATTCTTCTTACGTTCAGCTTGTTCCTTCTTAGCTTGTTCAAGAGCTGCTAATTCCATTTTAGCTGCGTATGCTTCTTGCGCTGCAAGGTCATCATTGTGTTTTTTTACTTGGTAAGCCAAGTAACCACCACCGAGGAATGCAGCAACAAGCAGAATAGCTAAAGACTTGACATTACGCTGAGAAACAGACTTACGAAGTTCGTAGGCTCCGTATGCCTTGTTCTTGTCAGCGAACACCATGTCGACCCATTTAGGATCGTATAAATCTATTTTTGACATGTTCTTTTTCTTTAATTGTTATACATCAATGAATTAAGCGTTGATACCCTTCTTCAAAAGTGCTTCTTTTTCTTCAGGGGTCAACTTATCAATGACATAAGTTGCAATATATGAAATCTGCATTTCATCGAGAATATCCACAAGGTGACGATAAGAAGCCTTATCAGTTGGCTTAATGATAACTGTCAGAGTAGAAACCTTCTTGCCATTCACGTTACCCATCTTGATGTTAGCAAGTTCAGCCTGATAGATACTATCTGGATAAGCATCTGGGTTAGCATTCTTCTTCTTTTGAAGTTCTTGAACAGCAATCTTCAAGTCGTTATAAGGAACACTTGCGCCATTATCAACTTCTTTGTGTTGAAGAATGTAACGAATACCTGTTTTACCAGTAGTCCAATCAGCTGGCTTCAACCAAGCGGGATTGCCAAGCTCAGGTTTACCTTCTCCGTAGAACATCTTATCATCTTCACCAATGAAAATCGTGATAGAGTGAGATTCTTTAGCCTCATTCTTCTTCACTTGATCAGTGTTTTTGTCATTACTTGGCATGGTCAGCTCCATAGTTGAAGGCTTGCTAAGAGATGTACAAAGCATGAAGAATGTGATAAGCAACATAAGCATGTCTACCATAGGCGTAAAGTCTACACGAACGGTTATCTTTTTTTGTTTTCCGCCGCCTTTTCCTGTTTTCATCATATCCATACTTATTCCTCCTTACCAGCTGCTTGTACAGCCTTTTTAGCGTCCAACTGTGTAATCATGTAGTAATGACTTTCGTCCATATCTTGGAGTTCACTCATCACTTTCTTAACTGTACCATAAGGAGTGTTTGCGTCAGATTTCAAAGCAATTCTAACTTTAGGATTTACTTGACGGGCTGCATTCACCCATTGTTGAAATTCTGTCATGTCCTTTCCTTGGATACTATCGAGAGGGATACCCATCTTTGGGAGTTCTTTACTACGAGCTTGAGCAGGTTTTGTAAGATAAGCTGCAAGTTGGTCAATAGGTGCACCAAATGTAGATTCAGCCAAGAATGTCTTCTTCTGCTCTGGTGTTAATGTTGCAACCATATCAACAATCTGTCCCAACTCATTAGTGTTGTCGTAGTTCATAAATACCTGGCCTTCGCCAGTAGGCTTTCCATTAGCATCCTTTTCAGGGCTAATAAGCACGGTCAAGACACCATTTTCAGGCACCTTCATGTCAGAAACAGAACCTGGTGTATTCACTTTCACAGGCTCATTCTTTACGAATGTAGAGGTGAGCATAAAGAAAGTAAGCAACAAGGTCATAACGTCTGACATCGGCGTCATGTCAATCCATGTGTCTTTTTTCTCAATTTTTACTTTACCCATAGCGATAATGTATTAAAAGGGTTAGCAAAAATTAAGCTTCTTCTGCGTGATTTACTTCGTATGTCTGAGCGATAGAATAACCAACCTCGTCGAGTGCGTAAGTCAACTTGTCAACCTTGTTTGAGAAGTAGTTGTAAGAAACTACTGCACACCAAGAAGTTGCAATACCGAATGCGGTGTTGATCAACGCCTCAGAAATACCAGCAGAGAGAGCAGCAGAGTCTGCACCACCACCTGAAGCCAAAGCAGAGAATGACTTAATCATACCAGTTACAGTACCGAGAAGACCTGTAAGTGTACCAAGTGTTACAAGAGTTGCAATAATAGGAAGATTCATTGTAAGAGTAGGCATCTCAAGTTGAGTTGCTTCTTCGTGAGCTTGTTGAATCTTAGCTATCTTTTGAGCCTTTTGCAAGTTAGCGTTTGCACCGCTTTCCATTGAGGCATATGCATTCAAAGAAGCCTTAACAACGTTTGCTACTGAACCTTTTTGCTTGTCACAAAGTTGATTAGCCTTAGCCATATCGTTTGCGCTCAAAGCTTGCTTAATGTTTACAACGAACTTAGGAAGAGCACCCTTACCAAAAGCGGTCTTCAAAGCTAACCAACGCTCAATAGACATAGCGAGTACGGTAAGCAACAATGTATGAATAACAGGTACAACGATACCACCTTTAAAGATTGTACCCCATACATCAGCAGGAGTTTCTCTTGTTCCTGGATCTTGGAAGTGCATGTCGTGACCGAACCATGTAAAGAACAGTACGAATGCTACGACTGCGCAAACGGCGATAATCCAAAATGCGCCTCTAACTCCTGTGAAGCCCTCTGATTTCTTTTGTGGGGCTGCTTTTTGTTGTGTAGTTGCCATAATTTGATAAAATTTTAATTTTAAGTTATAAATGAATTGAATTATTATTATCTTATTGATTTTAAACTGATTGGATAATATAACGTCATATAAAGACGAAATTTTTCCGCACATTTTCGGCAAAGATAACAATTAATGAAGAACTAATCTTGCAATTAATATCTTTTAACTGTTATTTTTTTTGCTCTATTTTTTACTTTCTTTTGATTGATGTAAAATCCTTTTTACTTTCGCTAGTCTACAGATTTTGTTATGGTTCTTACGACATGCGTCAAGTGTGATTTTTCATCTGTTTTACATTATTATTATTATGAGTTGCATAAATTGTCTAAATTCAAGTACAAATATACTGAATTTCTTATTATTTAACGAAGAAAAAATGGCATTATTTCATTACGATGCAATGAAATAATGCCAAAATATCTAAAATATGTTCTTTTTCTTACAAAGTTAGCTCGTTATAGGTGCAATTCATGCCCCATTCTGTCTTTTTTTGTCTTGAGGTATCGGTAATCGTATTGGTTGGGAGTAATCTCAATAGGTACGTTTTCGTGAATCTCCAATCCGTAGGCTTCCAATCCTACACGCTTTGTTGGATTATTGGTCATTAAGCGCATTTTATGAACACCAAGGTGGCGTAACATTTGCGCTCCACAACCATAATCACGTTCATCGGGTTTGAAACCAAGATGCAAGTTGGCGTCTACAGTATCAAGACCCTGCTCTTGCAGTTTGTAAGCAGCCATTTTGTTCATTAATCCTATGCCTCTACCTTCTTGCTGCATATAAATCAGAACGCCCTTTCCTTCTTCCTCTATCATTTCCATAGCTTTGTGCAACTGCTCTCCACAATCGCATCGCTTACTTCCAAGAATATCGCCTGTTGCGCATGATGAATGAACACGTACAAGTATGGATTCGTCTTTTTCCCATGTACCTTTTATTAATGCCATGTGTTCCAATCCATTGCTTGTTTGTCTGAATGGAATAAGGTGAAAGTCGCCAAATGCGGTAGGCATATCAACCTCTACGCCCACTTCGATACTTGATTCTGTTGCCAATCGATAAGCAATAATATCTTTAATGCTTATAATTTTCATATTCCACTCTTTGGCTTTTTCAATGAGTTCTGGCATTCGAGCCATCGTACCATCGTCGTTCATTATTTCCATCAGCACTCCTGCGGGATAGCAACCTGCCATTTTGCAAAGGTCAACAGCTGCTTCGGTATGACCAGAGCGACGCAGAACGCCGTTATCTTGTGCATATAATGGATTGATATGACCTGGACGTCCAAATGTTCGAGGGGTTGAATTTGGGTCGGCTAATGCTTTAATCGTTTCAGCACGGTCGTGAGCAGACACACCCGTAGAACATCCTTCGAGTTTATCAACAGTTACCGTAAATGGGGTTCCCAACACAGAAGTATTATCGCTCACTTGGTGTGGCAAATCTAATTCATCTGCTCGCGAGAGTGTTACAGGAACGCAAAGCACACCGCGCGCATTTTTCAACATGAAATTCACCTTTTCAGGTGTTATCAGTTCAGCAGCCATGATGAGGTCGCCCTCGTTCTCACGGTCTTCATCGTCTACCACAATAACGAACTTACCTTCTTTAAAGTCTTTTAAAGCATCTTCAATGCTACTGAGTTTGAAATTCTCCATAATTCTATCTTATATAGAAAGGTGAAATTGCTTGAACCGCTTCCCTTTCATTTTATTTTTTATGTTACTTATTTTATTTTTGCTTATCTATTATCATTTCTATCTCTGCAAGAATGCTGTCGTTTGTTGCTTTAATGACTTGCAAATCGCGATTTAACCTCAAACGGAAACGCCACATTCGTATATATAAGAAAAGTCCAACAGGCAGAAAAACTCCCGCTATAATATTCATCCATTGGCGTTCGAATGGTCTTGTATGCGCTTTGGTTACAAGAATTGGGTAATTGTTCAATTCGCCCATGATAATTTTATTTCGAGTATTTCCCAAATCTTCAATAATGTTTTCCAACTCTGCATTGATTCGTTCTATAACGTGGTCTGGGTGAAATTTGAAAAAGACTTTTATATAATTAGGTGGCGATTTCAATTTCTTCTTCATCGCATACATTGCAATATCTTTATTCATTTTGCGCAACAAGTTGGCATTTTCCAAATACTTTGGTGCATTAATAATCACTTCTTTACTACTGATGCCGCGCTTCATACGCAATCCCAACATGCGCATCATCAAGTTTTTATACAAATCAATATTAAATACTGCCGAATCGTTGTTGGCTTTATAGGTTACAAAAATGGCTGTTGGTATTAAGACCGCTGGCGACAATCCACGTCCAAACCATATCGCCCAATAGCCTTGTTTTGCCATACGCCCACCTGTGAAATCGAGAATATAATAAATAATGAAGACCAACACGCTGACAATAATAGGCACACCGAGTCCACCTTTTCTTATAATAGCACCCAAAGGAGCACCAATGAAAAAGAAAATCAAGCAGGTCAAAGCCAAAGTGTATTTATTGATTTCCTCAATATCGTGTTGTCTTATCATTTTATCGGCATCGCTGGTTATCATACTCTTGAAATCAAGGTCTGAAATCTCGTGCTGAACATTATTCAAAGCGTGGTCAATGGTGCGACGTCTATCGTCTGGACTCATCTTTCCATAAATGGAGTCAAGATTTAACTCCTCAGAAGATGCCATACGCTTAGCTTGTGCTAATTCGTTAGCTTTCAATTTGAAAGTAGGATAATATACCTGTGCATCTTGATAATACTCTTTGCCAACGCTGTCATAAACTTGAATAAGCGAATCCTTATCATGCTGAATCTTACTGATACTCTTGGTGCGAGCATCGTTCGATATTCCAGCAACATCGGTAAGATTAAAATCGGAATCGAAGTCTAAAATTAATTTCTTTTTAGAAAAACTTTCACGACGATAAGGCACACTGGCACTGCTACTTAACTCTTGTGAGCGCATATTCTCAAACCATTCACCATTCCAAAGATTCAACACCAAGTGTTTTTTTTCTGCCGTAGACTGCAACATACCCGAATCCGCCAAAATAATAGCTTGGTCTTCGTACGAATCAGTCATGCGGTATATCATTATATTATAAAGGTGTCCCGTTTCCAAATTTTTCCTTTCAACATAAAGATTGGTTTGTGGAATACCATTATAAAATATTCCTTCAGGAATTTCCAACTCAGGACTCTTCTGTTTCATCGAAAGAATCATCTGAAAAATATGCTTTTGAGCATCAGGAGCTATCGTATTTTGGAAATAAAAAGAACCAATCGTTATGAACGAAATTATCACTATCAAACCACGAAACGATTTCACAAGCGAAATTCCAGAAGCCTTAATGGCGGTCAATTCTGAACTTTCGCCCAAATTACCAAACGTGATTAACGATGATAACAATATCGCTAACGGCAAAGCTTGCGGCACAAACATTAATCCCAAATATCCAAAAAACTCAGCCAAAACATCAATTGACAAGCCTTTTCCCACAAGTTTGTCAACATACTTCCACAAAGATTGCATCATCAGCACAACCATACTGATGACAAACGTTCCTGCGAAAAGCATTCCAAACTGCTTCGCAATGAATATATCTAATTTTTTGATACGAAACATTTTCTTTTTCGGGCAATCATATACATACGCACAATTGCCTTGCAAAAGTACATAAAATAATCAATGTAACCACCTATTTTTGCTTTTTTATAAACTTTCAACAGCAGAAGCACACCAAAATCTTCATCAAACATAGAGAAAATCACAAATACTAAAATAATTTTATAAAAAGATTTGTTCGATTAAAAAAAAATCTATAACTTTGCACTCGCTTTTAAGAACAAAAGCTGAAAATGATGGCGGGATAGCTCAGTTGGTTAGAGCGTCGGATTCATAATCCGGAGGTCCGGGGATCGTAGCCCCGTCCCGCTACAAAGATTAAAGCCTTAAAAATACAAGGAATTACAACAACAGTTGTGATTCCTTTTTTTATTTAAAACGCTCAAACGGAACATTGATGGAACATTTTGATTCAAAAAAATGGATAGTTGCAAGGTTGAGCAAATAACATTATTGCACAACCTTGCACCCAATAAATTGGTTCAATTTTATAAAACAGATTGTTTTGAACGACAAAAGAGCCTATATTGAGTTGCAAAATAGGCTCTTTTGTGTTCAGTAAAAATAAGATGGAATTTTAACTTCACGACATCTGAATGATAAACAAATACACAATGACTATCATCAACAAGTAAAAATCACAAAACTATCAAAAAAATCCCTAATTTTATTTTCAGGTATACTTGTATTTTATGCAACAATATTCATTAATTTTAAAATTCTCTCACCGTTTTATAATTATAATATTTTCTTTAAAAATATTCATTATTTCCAAAAACCTTCTTTTAATCCTAAAATAATTACGCAAAGAGTTGCATTTTATAGAAATATAGCCTACATTTGTAATATTAAGGAAGTTACAATATCCTATTTCATTTCAAATGAAGAATATGTTGCATTCATCACCTTATGTCTTATGGCATCGTATATAAGTTCTCTGCCGTCACAAAGTTCAAAAAATCCACAGAAAGCAAGTTACTTTTTATTCGGTGCATTATTCTCCGCATATCCTGCGCTCTCTTGCTCAGATTTAAAAGCAGTTTTATTGTTAAATGCAAAAGGCACAAATAAATTAGAAGCAAGTCTTGAAAGAACCCCTCCCCCTGGTGGAATTATAGGATTCGCTTCATCTGTTATGTTGCATGTTGGTGGAAAATATCAACGCAAAGATAAAGATACTTATATTACAGGTTCTTTGGGCTGCTCTGGAATTTACAAACAAAAAGATGGTCAATTTATTGGTGGCAATTTGGCTTCTGTTGAACCTGTCTCTTGCAAGGCGTGTGTTGGACATGGATGGCTTACTTGCCATTGCTATAGACCCGTGCTATATCAGCAAGGCCGGGAAGAAGATTCCTCATATCGGACGGTTCTAGTCGGGATGTGCAAGGGCGGTGAAACACGGATTTGAAATCATGGGCATCGGCTTGCTGGATGTTGCCAACAACAAGTGCATGATGCTGCGTGCCCATCAGACAATAGGGAACTCCGCGCTGAAGATGAGGAACAAGACACTCGTCGAATATTACATCAGTGTTATAAAGCGGTATTCAAAGAAACTGCTGAGTATCACTGATATAGTAGTGGCTGACGCATTCTTCTCCACATCCACGTTCGAGAAGGGCATATCGGAGCTTGGCTTCTATCTGGTCAGCCGCTTCCGTGACAACGCTTGTCTGCATTACATTCCCAAGAGGGAAAAGAGGCGTGGACGACCAAGAGTCAAGGGAGACAAGATTGACTTGGCAAACCTCAACCTCTCATGTATGGAAGAACTGCACATTGATGGACTGGACGGAAAGGCGTACACCCTCAAGGCTTATGCCAAGGCTCTGAAGAAGAGGGTGCGACTTGTCATCTGGCGAATGCCCGGTGGAAAGTGCAAGTTGTTCTTCTCGACAAAACTCTCAATGACGGGTGAGGAAGTATTGAAGACATACCGCACTCGTTTCCAGATAGAGTTCTGCTATCGCGACAGCAAGCAGTTTACGGGACTTATGGATTGTCAGGCGAGACACAAGAGCCAGCTGGACTTTGCATTCAACGCATCGTTCGCCTCACTAAATGCCGCCAAGTCTTCATGAAAGACAATGGCATGGACAATTCCATGGCAAAAGTTAAGTCGTTGATGTTCAATGCGAACTATACGAAATTAATTTTCGACATATCCCGATGCCGACCGAACCGAACTTTAATTAGTAAGATTGTCAAAGAACTCATTGGCTGGCAGCCTAAGGCTGCGTAGCCATATACTCAAATTTTAACGAACTATTGCTATATTTTAATTAGCCTTAATCTAAAAGGTGGAATAATTAAAAGTCTATAGTATAACTTAATATAAATGGATTTTGTGTTTCAAATTGTTCTGCTTTTATGATAAATGGTTCTTTATCTCGAGAAACATAGATGCGCGCTGATAAAGCAGTCCAATCACCTGAAGGACAAATTAATTTTACGGTTGTTCCTTTCTTAAATGGTCCATAAGTTGCTTCCCAGTTTTGATGTGGTTCCCTTGAAATAGATTTTAGTCCGTTTTCTGTAGTAAACATAATTACTTTTCTTCCATGATTGCCTCTAAACAAATGAAGAGATGTTAAATCCTTAACCTCATATTTTACATAATATGAATGAAAAACTTGTTGTTGAACATCGGGAGTTTGATCTGAAGAGCAGGCACCTAATATAATTGTAAGTAGCAAAAAGACAATATTTTTTTTCATAATTACTTTTTATTTAATTTATGCAAAGGTAATTTTTTTATTCGAGATAATACAAACTTTTTAAATCTTTTCCTATCCAATTTTTGTTTTTGCTATTGGAAAATAGAAAAATTCCTCTGAAATAATGGTTGATATGCTTTTATTTTCAAAACCTATTGTTTTGCCCTTAGAATAGTGACAGCTGTTTGGTGTCTTCGATGCAGTATCCCTGCAATGCCTTTGGCTTGTTGTCGAAGAAGCAATATGCTCCCAATGCTGAAATAAGGTTCATGATAAAGTTGCTTATAGATCTATGGCGTGAGTGTACAATCTGTGCCGTATTCTTCAGCATATCGTTGATTGTTTCGATGATGTATCTCTTGCGCAGCATCATTCTGTCATAGAACGGCATCAGCTTGTTTTTCATGTTTACGCGCAACCCAGTTATCAGTTGTATTCCATCCTCAAAGAGGAAGTCAAACAGCTTCTGTGAAATATAGCCTTTATCAGCGAATAGCTTGCCGTACAGTCGTTTAGCGAGAACCTTGAACACATTCGGATCCTTGTCGCTGACATTTGCGCCTGTAAGGACAAAGGCTATTATCTCGCCTCTGTCATTGCACGCAAGGTGGAGCTTAAAGCCATGGCACCAACCCATTGTTCCTTTTCCGTCAGTGGCAATTCCCTTGAATACCTTATTGGCATATCTCCTGAGATTATGGCATACGGGTATCATCGTGGAATCAACGAATGTTATGCCGGTACATCTTCCTTAATCTGAGAGCTTTCGGAAAATAAGACTTCATCGTACCCTTGATGAAGAACAGATAGTAATGCTTGAAATTGCGGAATGTACCAAAATGAAAATACAACAAAATGGTCATGATTTCACTGTCGGACAACGACGCTTGGCGACGTCTACGCTTGACTACGCTATTGTCTTCAAGTAGATTTCCTGCATTTTCTGCATCAAAATGTTTGCAAAACTCGTCTATTATACAAAATAATTCTGTAACTTTGTAATCGGCAGTCATATCAAATATTTTTGTAACTAATTGATTTTCACCTATAAAGATACAAAATATTTGTGAGACTACCAACTTTTTTATGAACTATTTCTTATCCCGAACTGGGGTAGACATTGTTCAAAATTTTCCATATAGGCGCAAAAAAAGGTGAGATAGATTTGCAATCTATCCCACCTTTAATATAAATTTTGTGTATGTTTGTGTTAGAAAAATCCCACCTTTTGATGTGCCATACTTTTAGAATGAACTATTGAAGAACATTCCTGCTGGAAAAGCATTCTTGTTAACAAACTCCCATTTCTTAACCAAACCAACTCCGCTATCAGAGAATACGAATGTTGCATTTTGTTGCCATTGCTCAAAACTCTTAATACCTGAATAATAAACATCGCCTGATATAGGGTCAACGCTTACACCGTTATAGTTGATTGTAGCATTTGGATTAAAAGTTGTAACATCTACCATTTTAGAAGTTTGGTTGTTGGTAAAATCGTGCTTATAGATAGTTGAAGTTCCATTGCAGAAATAAACTTTATTTCTTATTACTCCGAATGCTGGAGCATGAGCATAACCACGACCAATAGGCTGTTCTAACTTATGCTGGGTTGCGACAGGATTATCAAGATTGCGAATATCAATGCGTGTAATACCTTGGAAATCGCCTTCAGTAGAAACCCAAAGTTTTCCATAGTTGTCTATTTGAATACCAGTAGGCGTACCTGCTACAGCAATTTTCTTTATGATTTTACCTGCTTCGATAACGATGATTTCTTTATTCTTTGAAGCTGCATAAATTTTACCATTATAAACTACCATAGGAAGATTGGTAATATCTTCTCCACCTGCAATGGTTATGATTTTACCATCAGGTTGAATGCGATATAAAGCGTAAATAGAAGTATAATTCTCTCCGTAAGTTGTACTATGAACGTACATGTCTTCCCCAAGCACAGAGATTTGGTCTGGGTTCTTTTCTGCTAATGCTGCTGGTGATATAGACTTGATACGTTTCAAAGTCGTTGCATCAGCAATAACAATTAAACCTTCGCTACCATTATTTTCACCCTTTTGAGAAACAATATAAACTTTACCATTTGCGAAAGTCATTGCTTGAGCTATGTTTCCCAACATCTTACCATTTACTTTGTAGTAAACACTGTCGGTGTAAGCACCCGTTTTGCGGTTAATGTAAGCGAGGTGTCCGTTTGTACCATAGTTACCTTCGTTCAAAAGGAAGCCACCCATTGTAAAAGTTGAAACTCCGTCAGTCTTTTCAAAGTCATCTGCGTCATTGTCAGAACATGATGCAAAGCCTACACAGAGTGCTATTGCACAAAAAAATAAAACTTTTTTCATTTGTTTTTTATATGAATTAATGTTTACGATTATTTAATCTTCTCTATATTAATATTGGATAGAAGTTTTTAAGGCTATGTGATGTGGACACAAAGGTACTGATAAACTATGATATAAAAGAAGAACAATGTGAAAAAGATGAAATATGGTATAAAAATAGAGTGCAACTTGTGGGGCTGCACTCTATCTTTATAGATGATAAATAATCACTTTAATTATTTGATAACCACCTTCTTGCCGTTGTGGATATATACGCCATGAGTAGGTTTCTCAATGCGTACACCTTGCAAGTTATAATAAGGTGCGTCATCAATATCGCTTTCCGTAATAGTTTCAATACCTGCTGCATCTTTGTAAACCATTACATTCGCAAGAACATACTCGAAATCATAATTTTCAGCTTCTGCTCCGTATGCTGTTACAGTGTAAAGTCCTTCCTTAGAGAAATCATTTACAACATTGCCGTCCTTATCTTTAATGATGAAAGTAGGCTGCTTGGTGAGTACACTTGCAGTTTCGTTGTTCTTCAAACCTTCGATAGTAAACTCTGGTTTGTAATTGTCAGCAATATAAACGTGTTTGTTTACAATCTTGATTTGTGCCTTTGCTTTAACGATTGTGAGTTCGCCAGGAACCAAGAAGAGCATATCAGAAACGACAGAACCTTTTGAAATTTGGATAGGATATGTGCCAACCTTTGATGTTATTACTGCTGCACAAGTAAATTCAGGTGTTCCTATAAACTCATCGCCTACAGTAATCCAACCAAATTTTCCATTTTCATCGCCATAAGGGCGTACTATGTTGCGTGCTGTAATCTGTGTACCGAACGATTTTAAGTTACCATAATTTTTGAAGAAGTCTTGCCATTGAGCAGCTTCCTTGTAGGTATCAACAGTGAAAAGAGGAACATAGAGAGGAGTGATGGCCTTGTTAATATCAGCAAAAACATCTTTTCCTAATTTGCAAGGAGCCTTCTTGTATGTGCGAATGCTGTTGAAAGTAAAGCAATTAGCAAATGCTTTGTTACCAATTGATTCAATGGTTTCAGGCAAAACTATATCAGTAATGCGTTGGCAACCAGCAAATCCGTAAGCGTGAATCTTCTTGATAGGAGCTTTAATGTTGAGCTTCTTTGATGCCATAGGCATTACTTCGATAATTTCAGTTCCGTCTTGTGAATAAAGAACATTATCAATGAGCTTAAATTGCTTGTCAGTTCCTGTTGGAACAACTACCTCTGACAAAGAATTAATGTTGCCAAATACGCCATCACCAATCTTGACTATTGAGTTAGGAAGTACTATTTTTGTCAAGCCTTGGCAGCCATAGAATGCACGTTCAGGCATTTCGTTGTTCGTGGTAGTGAACATAATGTCATTCTCGATAAGGTATGGCTCGCCGCCTTCAACTATGTTTGCACCAGTCAAATCGATAGTTTCGATAGAGTTTGGAGTCTGTTGGTTGGCTTCATCAAGACCTGCAAGGTTGCGCAAGAACTTAATATCCGTAGAGTTTAAACTACCTGTAACGACAACACCTTTAAGGGTTGCAATCTGTTCCGCAGTGATTTGAGTTTTCAAAGAACCAGGAGTAGTAACGTTAAGTTTAAGTACCAAATCCTTAGCAGGGCGGTCTGGCGCAATACCGATGACCATTGATTGATTTGAACGGAACTCATATCCAGTTGGATTCAAGATAGAAACATCATAGAAACCGTTGTTAGAGCCGTCCCAACCCCAATTAACATATACTTTACCTTCTTCGTTATATCCACTGAAAACGAAAGCGTGACCAGCACGTTTTTTAGGGTCTATAGCTCCGTACAGAATAGCGCGCTTTTCATTTAATTCCTTAAAGACAAGGTTCATCCATTCTGTTGGCTTGCTTATATATTTGGTACGCTCATAAAATTGAACATTTTTGTAACCGAAATGTTTCTTTAAACCTTCGGCTGCTACTATATTTGTTGAACCTGAAGCATCGGTATGATAATCCATTTTAACCGCAAATCCACAGTCGCGCATTAAAGTTGCTACTGCTTTAGCTTCGACATCAGTGTAATTTTTAGCCTTATAATCGTCGCGCATATTACGCCAATCATAAGTGCTTTGGCTTAAATCAACGGTAAAATCTTTAGATGTACCATCTGCTTGTTTGACATTCAACGTTACAGAACCTATACCTTTGGTTGGGTATTTGTTATAACGCAAAATCTGCGCCATAGCTGTTGCTACGCAACCTGTTAGGGCAATATTGCTCTGTTTGTAAGATTGCCATGTGCCTTCAGCAGACTTTGTTGCTGTAGGACAAAGGTTATTGTAAGGGGATTGCTGTCCCCAGTTTGATGTAATAAAGTTATCAACACGTTGTTGGAAGAGTGTTGGGTCTGGTTTGATGCCTTTTACAACCTCACCTTTCGCTACAATATCCTTAATAGCAACTTCTGCTGCTTCAAGATACCAACGGAAATTGTCGTTGATTTGCTCTGCATTAAATGTTTCGTCAGAATATCCTAATACTTCAGGAACAAGGTCATCATTACTAATGATAGCAAAGCCGCCTTGCTTTGTGCCTACTATTGTGAAAGCCTCATTCTGCTTTAACACTTTAAGAGGAGTGCTTGGAGCCATTCGACGTTGTGTCTGGCGTCCAAAATTAGCCATTAATGTGCGTTTTGCAGCAGCCATGATAGCCGATTTGCTACGTGGTGCAGCTGAACTTGGTAGGGTTAAACTCAATAAGAGTCCCATGCAAGCTATATTTCGTATTTTATTATACATGGTCATATTGTATTTTAATTAGCTTTGGCAAGGCGATTAACGATGGTCGCCTTGCCTCGGAATGTTAAATTAGTTATTAATGATTACCTTTTTGCCATTAACGATGTAAAGACCGCGCTTCAATGACTTGAGGTCTTTAGCGTTCTTAAGAACTTGAACACCGTCAATTGTATAAACATTGTAACTGTCTGAACTGAGTTCTTCTATCTCGTGAATGTCTGTAACAACGTTTACATCGACTGGGGTTGATACTGAACCGTCAGCATAAACGGCTGCAACACTATAAGTATGGTTGCCATCAACACCAGGTTGTCCGTCGTTAAATTCCAACGTTGAACTATTACCGATGAAAATTCCATCACGATAGATGTTGTAACTTAGAGGCAAATTACCCTTTGTAAAGCTGATATCATCAATCATGAACATCGTTGTTGTTTTTGATGATGTATTATGATGAATTGCAAAATAACGTGCACCTTCAGGAAGATCAACTATAATGTTTGTCCATTTGTTCTCCTTCACTGTGTAAGTATCGCCAATTTTGATAAACTTTCTTATATCCCTAGGATTGCCCGCATTAGAATAGAGTACATCAAATGTTTCTGCATAACGGCTAATATTCTTTGCCCAGAAATTAATAGTCTGAGATTTGCCAGGCAAAATAGGACTAATCATCCAATTATTAGAATTTATAGGTGTTGCACCAGACGTTAATGAATTTACTTGATAAGTATTCATTGCATACTTTTGTCCTCCATGAGCTTGAACAGAATTGTATAGTTTGCTATCAGGCGAGAAGAATTCGTTTGGTTCAGCAATAATAAAGGCGTATTGTTCATTATTGTGAGGATATTGGAATTCTTTTGGGGCTGGAGAGATGGCATAACCCTTATCCATATCAAGGAGAGTCCAATCGCCAAATGAGGTTGTCCATGAATCGTAATCCTCAAATGTTTCTACAACACTTGGGGTTTCAATTTGTGGAGCTTCCCAACGCAATCCAACAGTAGGCTTGTTATTGCCAGTTGTCGTAACGTTTTGTGGTTGTGGAACATCGTAACTATTGAATGTAATCGTCTTTTCGCTTACATCGTTACGCTTGTCTGCGTCAGACACTGTTACTACTTGCGCTTTTACAATGAACTGTGTTCCTGCATCTTTCAACGAAGTTTGATAAGTTACTGGTATTTCTTCCATATCAGTAGTTGCAAGTTTCTTTGTCAATGGGTGTTGTGAAACTTCATTACCATTTACAAAGATTTTCACCATAGTCTTTTCGTCTAATGTAGTAGTACCACAGTTGGTAACTTCTGCATTGAATTTTACCTCATGTCCTTTTAATGTTTTCTTTGGAGCAACGAGTTGAACTGCCGCATCAGTAGGAAGTGGGTCAATGATGTTAATGTTGTCGATATAAATAGGAGCTGTTTCTTTTGTAGGGTCAGCAGCAATACCGAACAAAAGTATTTGCACATAAGCCATTTCTGTATACTCTGCAGGTATATTTACAATTGCTCTGTGCCAACCATTATCTTCTTTACTGGTTGCAAAATCCTTACTATAAAGAGGTTTAACGCTACCATCAACACCCTTTAACATGATTACTAATTGTCGTTTTGAAGCAGGTTCACACTTATAATCGAATGAAAGTTGTGGTTTAACGGCACCACGCAAACTAATTTTTCCAAACAATGCAAGTGCTTTACCTGCTGCCTTTGGATTGAAGTACATTGCGCCACCATCGTTATCAGCAGCTGCTGAAGGTGTAATAACCCATTCATCTCCAGCTTCAGATGGTCCACTTTGTAAGTATTGACCTTGGTCTGAATTGTTCTTAAAGCTTTGTTTGTAAGGCATTTGATATGGTTTTCCAACGAGGAGTGCTACTGCTTGGAGTTTTCCGTTGCCTGATGCGTTCTTCGGAACTACTGCAAAATAAGCTACAGTTTGAGGACCCTCGATGGTTTTGAAGTTTTCTATTACATATTCTTTTGCTCCCATTGCAGATCGACCTAATTCAATCATTTCGCCTTCTGGAGTAACTTTGTATATATAATAGGTGATTCCGTCAGGATTAACGAATCCTCCTTCTGCCGCAGTAGGGGTTGTCCATGTTAATTTTACAGAGTTCAATTGGTCAATGGCTGTCAATTTGAATTTTCCAGGACGGTCTTGTCCTACTTTTACATTTACCGTTGCTTTTTCTCCGATGCCATTTTCGTTATAAGCAAATACAGAATAAGTGTTTTCACCATGGGTTGCACTTGGGTCAGTAATAGAATATTGTTTTCCAACTTCTGCTGGTTGGATTGTTCCTACCAAGCGTTCTCCGTTCTTAACTTCAATCTTTGTGAGTGATGTAATTGGTTCGCCCTTGCGATTTTTAGTAGGTGCATTGAATGTAATGGTAGCTTGGTCTAAGCCACTTGCTTCTGTAACAGCTTTGATATTAGTAACAGAGTCAGGTGCAGTAGGCAATGGACCAAGGAGAAGTTGGAAGTTATCGATTGCAATAAAATATGAGCCCTTCTCTGAAACAGCGTGGAAACCGAAATTATAGTTGCCTTCAGGACCTACTTTAATTTCCTTTTCGATGCTGTGAGTAACGTTCCTTTTTTCTTTATATGCAGTAATAGGCATCAATTCTTTGTCTAATTTTTTGAAGTCTGTGCCAGCATCTTGTCCCCATTTTACTTCAATTTTTTCTTCAGAACCAGCAGGGGTTATGACATCATACTTTACAAAATAAGTGTAACCAGCTTTGAGGTGGATAGGAGGAGAGATTAACCAATTGTCGCTCTTTCCTTTAAAACTATATCCACACTTCATATACTGATTATCTTCGTCCCATTTCCATTCGTTATAGCTGCCTTTCACTGGGTTTACATCTGCCCATAGTGTTGCGCTTGCTTCTGTATCGAATGGTTGAACATAGTTTGGTTCAATAGCGCTTCCGAAGAAGAATGGTTCAGTTTCGTTGTAATCGCCTGTAACTCGTCCATTAACCGATTCTACAATGTACTTGTAAGAGCTATATTCGCCAGCTGTCAAATCTTCTTCATAGGTCAAAGCCTTCAAGCCAGACGCTACGATTGTACCTGTTCCATTGTATTCTCTAATGACGTTGTAAGTGATTGGTCCCATGAAACCATTGTTTTCAACACCCATCGGAGCTGTCCATGTAAGTTTTACATGTCCTGTTGTACTATGAGTAAGGACTAAATTTTCAGGAGCGTATGGAACATCGAAGCCAACATAGTGGTTGTCATTGAATTTTGCACCATTGCCAACTGCATTAGAAACAACGATTTTGAAGTTTTTAAGTCCGTCTTCTGTTACTGTTACGTCAGCAGTTTTTACCGCACCAGGCAGAACTTTACCTGTTGCAGCTTGTTGCCCGTCAATATAAATCACATATTTCAATTCAACGGCTTTGTTTAAAGGTGTGCCACCATATGTTTGTGTTGGTGCAGTGAAGGTAACTTTACCAGTGAGAGAAGATTCAACGAAATCATAGGTTACGTTTGAAACTTGGTCAGGTGCTCCGTCTTGAGCAGCAGCACCAGGAATAGCGAGACCTGAAATAGAGTTTGGCAAGGTACCAACTTCTGTTGCAAGACCAGTTTGAAGGTTCACTGTATAGAGTTTAGAAACTTCGTTTGCATCGGTTGCAGCCCAATAGAATGTTCCGCTAACAGGGTCTATATCTGCACTTTGTGGGAAAACTTTCTTGTTAGCTGTGAGTAATTTGACACCAGTGTCGCCAATAGGAGTCTCAATGCCCGTAGTTGGCTCAATTTTATAAAGTTTTCCGTCTACTGCAACACCATAAACCATTCCGTCTTTAGCGTATGCGAGTGCTACATAACGGCGTTCAGATGCTTTGATAGTGGTTCTCTTTTGTGCCACATAGTCTATGATACCCCATTCTAATTTGGTCATATCTGCATTATAAAATTGTCCAAATACAGTATTAGAATTAGGGTCTTTGGCTGTTTCTGTTGCCATAAGTGTTTTTTCGAACACATATTTTTCTTCGCTTTTCAATGTGTTCAAATCTGTAACATAAAGCGTAAGCATGGTCATACCTGCAAGACTTTGAACTGCCATGCCATAATATGTGTCGCCTATGAGCGCACTACCACCTGTAAAGACGTTGTCATAACCATATTGAGCCAGTTTGTTTAGGGTAATGGTTGTTGCTGGAGAGAATGATACTAAGGTTCCGTAGTCTTCCATAAGGCAGCTACCCAACATTTCAATTTGGCGTGCTGTTAAAGGTGTTTTAAGCATTTGTGGCACAGCAACAGGTTGCATTGCTTGCTTGAAAGCAGCGCGAACACCCTTTGTAGGTTGTGCCATTTGGTCGAGCAGTTCATGGTTTTCAACTGCTTGTCCTCTCATTTCTAAAATCCTTTTTTGGACTTCACGCTTGTGAATTTTCTGCATTTCATACTTTGACTGAGCAAAACCAGGCAAAGCAAAAGCTACAGCAATCAGACAAGCGAAAAGGTTAGTAAATCTTTTTTTCATGTCATTGTGATTTTGTTAACGATTGTATGTGATATTGATATTTCCTAATAGATTGTGTGGCAAATATAAAAAAAACTTTTTATTTAACCTAATATTTTCCGAATATTATTTCAAAAAAACTGAACATAAGTTTTTTCTCGTTACAGAATGTTACTTTTTGTAGGCTTAGATGGCTAAATTTGCCGTATAATGATTACATAATGATATTTTATTATTTTTCTTTTTGGAAAAAGAAATTGCAAAGTTATTATTTAAATGATATGTATTATTTGAAAAAATCAAGATATTTTGAAAGTTTTTCTGACAAATAAAAAGTAGGAACGATTTTCTTTTTTTTGCGTCATCTTCTCCACTAAAAATCAAAACCTATTGTTTTGCGTTTCAAAACAGGCTGTTTTTTAATTCAAAACAGCCTATTTTGTGTTCTATTGATAATCAGTAGGGTATAACTTGAAGTGATATTTGTTATAAAAAATATTTTGCATAGTTCAATATTCTGAGTGTGTAAAAAATCAAATCTATGGGTTAAAAATTGAAAATACTGATATTTGGTCAAGATAATTTCTTAATTTTGTAACAATAAGAAATCTGTAACAAATTAAAAAAAAGAGACAATGAAAAAACAATTATGCGTATTCTCAGTTGCTATACTTTTTGCTACGAGTTTAGCATTTGCTGCATTGGGGCAAGATAACGTTATGCGCAAGCAGGCGAACGGAACATACGTTGTAAATACAACATCGTTGGTAGCCAATGTGCGAGGATATAAAGGTGCAACTCCATTGGAAGTTTACATTAAAAACAATAAAGTTGTGAAGGTTGTCGCATTGAAAAATCGTGAAACACCTGCCTATTTCAATAGAGTAAACAAACAAATGTTACCAAAATTTAGTGGTAAAAGTTTTTCTAAAGTAGGTTCGGTAGACGGTGTAACAGGTGCTACTTTTTCTTCAAAAGCAGTAAAAGCCAATGTTGAGGCTGCTGTGAAATATTATAAAGAGCATAAATAAAGCTACATTTAAAACACGAAAACGCCACGATACAACTTGCATCGTGGCGTTTTTGGTATTCTTTCGGATTGTGGGGCATTACTTTACATCGCCCACCTTTATTAAATATTCTGCAATTTGCACTGCGTTGAGGGCTGCACCCTTGCGAATTTGGTCGCCTGTGAGCCAAAGCGTTGTGCCATTTTCGTCGGCAAGGTCTTTACGAATACGTCCCACGTAAATATCGTCTTTGCCCGCACTTTCTAAAGGCATAGGGTAAACATAGTTTTGAGGGTCGTCTACCAAAGTTATACCAGGAGCATTTTCTAAAGCTTTGCGTATTTCGGCAACCGCTAATGGCTTTTCTGTTTCCAACCAAACAGCCTCAGAGTGGCTACGAAGCGATGAAACACGAACACAAGTGGCACTCGTGCGAACATCAGAGTGCATTATTTTTTGCGTTTCGTAGTACATTTTCATTTCCTCTTTTGTGTAGTCAGTTTCCGTCATCTTGTCGATTTGAGGAATCACGTTGTAAGCCAATTGGTGTGGGAACTTGCTGATAGTCTTTGCTTTACCCGTTTCAAGAATTTCCTTATATTGTTGTTCCAACTCCTGCATAGCAGCCGCACCGCCACCCGAAGCACTTTGATAAGAGCTGATGCGAATGCGTTTGATGTGGCTGAGCTTTTCGATTGGATTCAAAACTACAACCATCATAATAGTGGTACAATTAGGATTGGCGATGATACCGCGAGGATGATTCAACGCATCTTCTGCATTGATTTCAGGAACAACCAATGGTACATCGTTTTCCATACGGAATTGGCTTGAATTATCAATCATCACCGCACCGTATTTCGTAATGGTTTCAGCAAATTCAGCCGATGTTCCACCGCCAGCACTGGTAAATGCGATGTCAATATCCTTGAAATCATCATTGTGCTGAAGGAGTTTCACTTCATATTCTTTACCTTTAAAGGTATATTTTTTACTAGCCGAACGGCTTGAACCAAAGAGAACAAGGTCGTCTAATGGAAAATTTCTCTCTGCCAATATGCGGAGAAATTCCTGTCCTACCGCACCGCTGGCACCTACAATTGCAACTTTCATTATCCTATTTATCTTATTTTTATTCGTGGACAAAATTAATACTTTTATTCAACATAATGTATTGATTGTGCCACAACTTATTTAAAACATTGCAAAAATATAAAAAACTAACCACTATACCGCTGCAACCCATAAGTTTTTGCTACCTTTGCAGAAGATATAGCTGCATTCGGCAAGATGTAGGGGCGTGATTTATCACGTTCCTAAAACACTAAATAAGCTAAAATCTTGCAATGAGGAACGTGATAAATCACGCCCCTACAAAGGGCAAAGTACACCCCAAAAAGGAGAAACAATACGCTCACATTAAAAACGATAATAAAAGATGTTCAATATTGCCCAATATTTCCCCATAACCGACCCAACATTGATTTTCTTTGTTGTATTGATGTTAATTTTATTGTCGCCTATTATCATGGGACGCTTGCGCATTCCGCACATCATTGGAATGGTTTTGGCTGGCGTTTTGGTGGGCGAATATGGGTTGGATATATTGAAACGTGATGCTTCCTTTGAACTTTTTGGAAAAGTTGGACTCTATTACATTATGTTTTTGGCAGGACTTGAAATGGATTTAGAGGGCTTTAATAAGAACAAAGGACATGTGGCTATCTTTGGTTTAATGACCTTTGTAACTCCTTTTATATTAACATTTTGCATGGGAGTCTACTTGTTGCATTACTCTACTATGTCGTCTTTGCTCTTAGGGTGTATCATGTCGTCAAGCACATTGATAGCCTACCCTATTGTAGGGCGTTACGGATTGTCGCAACACACGGCTTCTACGTTGAGTGTTGGGGGTACAATGATTGCACTTTTCTTGTCGTTAGTCATCATGGCAATGATTGTTAATTCGTTTCAAGGAGGCAGTGGCGGAGCTTTTTGGGTGTGGTTTTTGTTGAAATTAGCCCTTTATATTGGTGGATTAATATGGTTGATACCACGCATTACACGCTGGTTTTTACGCCGATATGCTGATGCGGTAATGCAATTTATCTTCGTTCTTGGCGTACTTTTCTTCTCTGCTGCGCTCTCTGATATTATTGGCTTAGAGGGCATTTTCGGTGCTTTCTTCTCTGGACTTATCCTTAACAGATTTATACCACGTCTTTCCCCATTGATGAGCCATATTGAATTTACGGGTAACGCCTTGTTCATTCCCTATTTTTTGATAGGCGTAGGTATGCTCATTAATGTACGTTTGCTCTTTGAGGGAGGTCATATCATTTGGGTAGTGCTGTGCATTGTGTTCTTCGGAACGTTTGGAAAAGCTGTGGCAGCTTATTTGGCTGGATTTCTTTTCAAGTTGCCTCGCAATATGGCAAACATGATGTTTGGCTTGACAAGCGCCCATGCGGCAGGTGCAATTGCTATTGTAATGGTAGGAATGAAGTTGGAAACGTCCCCAGGACACTATCTTTTCAATGACGAAGTGCTGAACGGAATCGTGATAATGATACTCTTTACCTGTGTCATTTCTACCATTGTAACCGAAAGAGCGGCTCAACAAATACGTTTAACGAAGAAAGAAGAACCCGAAATGGTGCGTGCCAATGGTGATGAACGTATCCTTATTCCTGTAAAATACCCTGAATATGCCGATAATTTATTATCTTTGGCGATGATGATGCGCAATGCAAAACTCAAAAGCGAGATTGTTGGTCTCAATGTTGTCTACGATGATGTGAACGCAGTGGCTAACCAAGAAGAAGGAAAGCGATTGTTAGAGCATTTACAAAAGCAAGCATCATCTGTCAATGTGCCTATGGTAACACAAGTTCGTATTGCTGCCAACATCGCAAACGGCATAAAACATGCGTTCAAAGAGTTTCAAGCATCGGAAATAGTAATGGGTTTGCATGCACGACAAGTCATCACCAAAGGCTTTTGGGGACAGTTCACGCAGAGTCTTTACAATGGTTTAAGTCGCCAAATTTCTATTGCTCGCATTGTGCAACCGCTCAATACCATTCGCAGAATACAAGTGGCTGTGCCATCAAGAGCCGAATTTGAACCAGGCTTTTATCGTTGGTTGGAACGAATTTCACGTTTGGCATCGAATACAGATTGCAGAATTGTGTTCCACGGACGGCAAGAAACTATAGATTTGATACGTAGTTACATTCGCAATAGACACGCAAATGTGCGAGCAGAGTATGCAGAAATGGAACATTGGAACGAACTTCCACGCTTGGCAAAGGAGGTTAAAGAAGACCATTTGTTTGTAATCATTGCGGCACGAAAGGGTACCATATCCTATAAGAATGCCATGGAACGTATTCCTGACGAGGTAAATAAATTCTTTAAGGGCAAAACGCTCATGATAATATTCCCTGACCAATATGGAAACCACATGGACGACATGACATTTGCACAACCGCAACACACAGAGGAACGTAGTGCATACGATGTTTTCCGTGATTGGACGTATAGAAAAATTAATAAAATATGATAGAAATAAAAGGTATCACAAAGAGTTTTGGCTCACTACAAGTGTTGAAAAACATTGATTTGTGCATCGAAAAAGGCGAGATAGTGAGCATTGTAGGACCATCTGGTGCTGGAAAAACTACATTGTTGCAAATTCTTGGTACATTAGATAAGCCTGATAGTGGGTCGGTGGTGGTAGACGGAATAGAAACGAACAAGCTATCGGCTAATAAACTGAGCGAATTTCGCAATAAACATTTGGGCTTTGTGTTCCAATTTCATCAACTTTTACCAGAATTTACTGCCATTGAAAATATCATGATTCCTGCTTATATTGCAGGTATGAAACCGAAAGAAGCACGCAATAGGGCAGAAGAATTATTAGAATTTATGGGATTAAGCGACCGTGCTACGCATAAACCTAATGAACTTTCGGGTGGTGAAAAGCAACGTGTAGCTGTGGCGAGAGCTTTAATGAACAATCCTGCAGTTATTCTTGCTGACGAACCATCGGGAAGTTTGGATACAAAAAATAAGGAAGAATTGCACAAACTTTTCTTTGAATTGCGCGATAAGTTTGGGCAAACTTTTGTAATTGTAACGCATGACGAAACTTTAGCAACCTTAACTGACCGCACTATCCACCTAAAAGATGGGAAGATAATGGATAACGACTGTGAAGAGGAAACCATATAATAAAGTAAGAAAGGAAATAAAAATGACAAAAATAAGAATTGGTGATTATAATACCCTAACGGTATTAAAGGTAGCATTGCGTGAAGGCAACGGCGACCCATTTGGTTTGTATCTTGACGGTGGACGTGAAGGCGAAATATTGATGCCACAAAAATATGTTCCCGAGGGCATTTCTATTGGTGATAACGTGCGTGTATTCGTTTATTTAGACCAAGAAGAACGACCAATAGCAACCACTGAACAGCCGTTAGCAGTGGTGAATAGCTTTGCTTATTTGGAATGTTCGTGGGTAAATGAATATGGAGCATTCCTTAACTGGGGTGTTACAAAAGACTTATTCTGCCCATTCCGTGAGCAGAAAAAACGTATGCAGTTGGGCGAATCCTACGTTGTTCACATTCATCTTGATGAAGAAACCTATCGTTTGGTGGCTTCGGCAAAGGTGGAACGATATTTCTCGGAAGAACAACCACCTTATCATCAAGGTGAAGAGGTAGATTTAATGATATGGCAAAAGACCGAATTAGGCTTTAAAGTCATCATCGATAACAAATATCCGGGGCTTGTTTATGGCGACCAAGTGTTTCAATATGTCCACACGGGCGACCGAATGAAAGGATATATTGCCAATGTTCGTCCCGATGGAAAGATTGATTGCACCCTTCAACCGACAGGACAAAAGTTTGCAACAGACTTTGCCGAAGTGCTTTTGCAATATTTAAAGGACAATGGAGGCGTTTGTGAATTAAGCGATAAGAGCGATGCTGAAGATATAAAGCGCACGTTTCAAGTTTCAAAAAAGGTCTATAAAAAAGCTGTTGGCGATCTTTACAAACGTCATCTCATTACGGTTGCTCCTTTGAGTATTCGACTTGTGGAATTGGGGAAATAGCATTACTTTTTTATGAGAATCTTATGTCTTATCTTTTGTGCCTTTTGTGTTTCGCAAATGGTATCGGCTCAATCGGAAGTACCACCTCGTGTTGCTACGAACAATGTTGGTAAAATGAAGACAAAAGGCGAAATTTTATTTGAAAAAGCCAACCAAGCGTTTGAAAATCAAGACGATGAAGCCGCTTTTAAGTATTATCTTCAATCGGCTAAAGCAGGGTACATCGATGCTTATGTAGAGGTGGGCGACTGTTATGAGCAAGGTTGGGGAGTAGAAATCAATAATGAAAAGGCATTAGAATGGTATAAAAAATCGGCTTATGCAAGTGTTGCTTTGGGACAATATTTGCTCGGACGAGCCTATTTCTTAGGCTTATTAGGTTTGGAAGTTGATAAACAGAAAGGAATAGAATGGCTTTGGAAAGCTGAAAGCGGATTATCTGAAGATGCCGCAGCCTTCTTGGCTGATTGCTTTATAGAAGGTAACGGCGTTGAACAGAATATAGAAGAAGGCGTTCGACTTTTAAAAGAGGCGGCAGAGTGGGGCAATGAATATGCTCAAAAGGAATTGGCACGCCGCTACGAATAGGTCTTGGAGTAGAAAAAGACTTGGAAAAAGCCAAATATTGGCGTAGTAAAATCACCGAGTAAAGCATCTATAAAAATAGCAGTTGCGCTATTTTTTCAAAATAGAGGCTTTTGACCGAGGATGTCATCTCAACTGTGTCATGAGTAATGACAATTAATTATTAACTTTGCTCTGTTTATGGAGCATAAATAGTTTATTCAATGACACAAGAAGAGTACAAAGAGATGCTTGCAATGGGCAAGGCTCAGTTTAAGGAGGGCAAGCCTTTGTTTGGTAAAAATGGTTCCTTTCACAAGATTTTTGAGAGGACTTCCTTAATACAGCAATGGAAGATGGGATGGACAGCGATCTTGAAGATACAAAACCATTTAGTGGCAACGGTTGTAACGGCAAGATGCGTAAGCAGGTACAGACCGAGTACGGTCTTGTAGAAGTTGAGACTTCCCATGATTGTGACGGAGCTTCGAATCAGCGACTATCAAGAAGCGTCAGACCATTCTTGCCAAGGGCTTTTCTGATAAGAGCATCAGTCTCTATGCCAGTTGTCAGAGCATGCAGCAGATAAGCAATTTTATCTACGGCACGTGTTTTGGCATTTCGTGCAGCCTTCGCTCTTTCCTGTGCAGCCTCTAATGATTTGTCGTTGCAGCAGAAGCCCTCGCCATTGACATAGTTGTCGTTGTCCTCGCCATTATAAGCCACACCGAAGTCCTTGTAGCTGTCCTTAATGGATTGCTGTTGCTTGACATACTTCGCCTTGTAATCAATCGTGATTCCGTCCTCCCGCAACATCAATCTGCCGATGCGGTTGTAAGACGAGTTGATACCACCATAGTGATACTTCACGTTGTTTTCAGGGTGGTCAGGATAGCTGATACCAACCAATCTGCCGTAGTCATACTCATACTGAATGGTCATGAAATTCTCATTCCATTTTTAATATTTTTATTGTTCTGAATATTTTTTCGTAATTCAATTTGTTGTCTTTATTTACATTACAGTAATATAATCGAACACTACCACAAACATATTTTTTCCAGAATTTACCATTTTCTCTTCCCCAATATATAGAATACTTTTTTTTATGTATCACTTTTGAAGGCTTGTAAGTATCTATGTCAAATTGCATTAAAGCCCCTTCATGAATGAGAATACATCCACCATCTTTAAAAATAAATGTATATATCACACCCTCTTCATAATTTTCTTTTTCCAAATGGATAGGAGTGGGTATGTCCAATATAATTTTTGCAGAGAGTAAATCCAATGTACTCCCTCCTTATAGAAGGGTGTGCGAATAGATTCGATGGCATACATGAAACCAAAAATATCAAGAAAAGACTAATTATTTTTTTCATCGCCTTATTTCCGCAGCGTTTTTGCTTGCAAGAAATGCAAGTGCCTGATACATAAAAGTATTCAAACGCTTGCGTATATCAGAAAATTCACTTATCTTAGTGCTATCAAACATGTAAAACAATAAACCAACTGACATGACAAAGGTAGCAATAAAATCTGACAAAATAACCTCTTTTGGTGGAATTTTTCACGTAATGGATGTTTTTTCCAAACTTGAACTCAATCAAATTATTGATTCCTCGCTTGGTCAGCGTGGCAGTACAGGTACGGCATTCCAATATAGTGATATTATTTCATCGCTGTTTTATAGCTATTTATGCGGTGCTGATTGCTTGGAAGATATTAACACACTCGTTCCTCAGTTTTCATTATCTCCCAAATGTACACTTCCTGGGGCAGACACTGTTGGTCGTGGTTTAAAAAGAACTTAAGGAAGCAAATGTGGTTTACACTTGTGATAAATCCAAGCACGCCTATAAGTTCAATAAGGCTGAGAAATTAAACCAACGATTTCGTTAAGCCACACGAACTATATAAATGAGCAAAGCGAAATTTGTACATGCTCGTGACGAGAAATAGAACCTTTCGAGCAATGATACTTTGTAAGGGCGTGATTTATCACGTTCCTCTCCGCAAATTTTAGTGTATTAGGAACGTGATAAATCACGCCCTTACAAAGTATCATAACTTGCCAGAAAGCAGCTATTTTGCACTCTAAAAAAGAACCTCTAATGAAAAGCAGTCGTTTGAAGAAGTTCATATTACACTTCATCAACGTACCTGCCAAATGGATTAAAACAGGAAGGAGATACGTCTTAAACCTATACACACCCAAAAAGTATTATATCAAGATTTTTAAAGAATAGCTTCAAACTCTTTGCTGAATTTTATCTTCCCCATTCCTTATGGGTAAGGGAACTTGTGTCCAATAACCAACCTATTTGTAGTAAGTTGAGCAAAAAAATGACAAATCGACCTTTCTCGTAGGGTTAAATGAGACGCAAGCAAGTTTTGGAACTTGCATTAAAATATCGACAAGGCATAAAGATAAACCACAGCAGCTGGAATTGCCATGAGCGATGAGTCGAAACGGTCGAGCATTCCACCATGTCCTGGCAAAATATTACCACTGTCTTTAATGCCAAGCGTGCGCTTAAATAGGCTTTCAACCAAGTCGCCCCATGTACCAAACACGGCAACAACAATGCCCAAACCTATCCATTGAGGTATGCCAAGAAGGTTAGGTGCTTCAGGATTGTATGTAAGATAACCGATTAAAGCAGCTGCCCCAATGACGAAAATACCGCCTCCGATGCTACCTTCCCAACTCTTTGCTGGGCTAATGCGTGGGAAAAGTTTATGCTTTCCAAACAATGAGCCTGAGCAATAAGCCCCCGTATCGTTTGTCCAAAGGAAGATAAAGATACTCAAAGGTAGAAGCATATCAACAGTAAGATTGCCGTTTGCATCGTTTTGGAATGCTAAAACATTAATCAACGAGAAAGGTAACGTGATGTACATCTGCCCTAACATGGTATAAGCCCAATTGTTTATAGGATTTTCTGCTTTTAGATACAATTCGGAAATAATCAGATAGACAATGGTAAGGATATAAGGTATAAAGACACTAAAGCCTTGAACCAACATCATACGCTGTCCTGCTATTGCCAAAAAGAAATAAACACCTGCCACGGTGGAGATGAATCGATTGACCGAAACACCCTTGATTTCAGATACTAACCCTGTGTATTCCCACAAAGTCATACCTGTAATAATGGCAAAAAGAATAACCATGAAGCGTGGGTCGGTAAATCCACCGACCATAATCGCTACAAAAAGTACTCCCGTAATGGCACGAGTAACAAGATTTTTCTGCTTTTCCGTCATTGTTTATTGCTCGTTATTGGGTTCTATATCTTCTGTTCCTTCTTTTATTCCTGCCTCATCGCCCACTTCTTTTTGCTTCATTGCAGCCTCGTGTTCAGCTTGTGCTTGCTTCACACTATCGGGCATTGCGTCTAAAGATAACTTTTCTTTTTCTTGCAAATCAAGCAATTCTTCTGTGCGACTAACCCATGGACGCTTGCCAAAGATATTTTCAACATCTTCAGCCATAATTACTTCACGCTCAATGAGTAACTGTGCCAATTTGGCATGACCACTACTGTGTTCTGTCAAAATAGCTTTTGCACGAGCATATTGCTCATTCACCATCTTCAAAACCTCTTCATCAATCACCTTTCCAGTGGTTTCTGAATATGGTTTTTGGAAACCTGGATCGTTATTATAGTAGCAAATGTTTGGCAGTTTATCGCTCATACCAGCGTAAGCTATCATACCGAACGCACTCTTTGTGGCACGTTCAAGGTCGTTCATAGCTCCTGTTGAAATGTGTCCTGTAAACAATTCTTCGGCAGCACGACCACCCAATAATGAACACATCTCGTCTAACATCTGCTCTTTGGTCGTAATGGGTCGTTCTTCTGGTAAGTACCAAGCTGCGCCAAGGGCTTGACCACGAGGCACAATGCTAACTTTTACCAACGGATTAGCGTGTTCGCAGAACCAACTAATGGTAGCATGACCTGCTTCGTGAAGGGCAATGGTGCGCTTTTCAGTTTGTGTAAGAATCTTTGTCTTCTTTTCCAAACCACCAATAATACGGTCTACAGCGTCTAAGAAGTCTTGTTTGCCTACTGAAGGTTTATTATGTCGAGCAGCGATAAGGGCAGCCTCGTTACATACGTTGGCAATATCGGCACCCGAGAAGCCTGGTGTTTGACGTGCAAGAAGGTCTATATCAAGATTATTATCTAACTTCAAAGGACGTAAATGCACTTGGAATATTGCTTTTCGCTCAGGCAAATCAGGCAAATCTACATGGATTTGACGGTCGAAACGTCCTGCACGCAACAGCGCTTTGTCCAACATATCAACACGGTTTGTAGCTGCTAACACGATGACTCCACTATTTGTACCAAAGCCGTCCATCTCTGTCAGCAAAGCATTCAAGGTGTTTTCACGTTCATCGTTACCGCCCATTGACGGATTCTTAGAGCGAGCACGACCAACGGCATCTATTTCATCAATAAAAATGATAGATGGCGCCTTTTCTTTTGCCTGACGGAATGCATCACGAACGCGACTTGCACCGACACCGACAAACATTTCAACGAAATCGGAACCACTCATTGAGAAGAATGGAGCACCTGCTTCGCCTGCAACAGCCTTAGCTAATAAGGTTTTACCAGTTCCTGGAGGACCTACAAGCAATGCTCCCTTAGGAATTTTACCACCCAATTCGGTATATTTTTGTGGATTTTTCAAGAACTCAACAATCTCTTGGATTTCTTGTTTTGCACCTTCTTGACCTGCTACATCTTTAAACGTAACGCCCAATTCGCCACCTTTTTCATAGATTTTAGCTTTCGATTTTCCAACGCTAAACACGCCGCCACCAGAGCCCGAGCCGCCATTCATGCGGCGCATAATGAAAAGCCAAAAGCCTATGATTAAAAGCCATGGGATTAAATTTATTAGAATTTGAGAAAATCCATGCTCGTCCTTGTTCTCATAGCTATACCCTGTAATCTTTTTTTGCTTGACAGCAGCATTCAAAAACACTTCAAGATTATCAACAGAACCAATTTCTACACTAATAGAAGGGTTCTTTCCCATTTTATCGACACCTTGTTTGAAAATTTCGCGCACATGGTCTGGAGCCACATACATGCGCAAAGTGCTTTCTTTCTTGTTGATTACAACACGCGTTGCATATCCTTTATTGATGTAAGAAACAAAAGTTGTGTAATCTTTTTTCATTCCATCGCCACTTGAAAACACTGCATCTACTCCCCTTGACGAGAAGAACAAGATAGCAATGATAAGCGCCATAACATACAACCAGTTCATATTGAACTTTGGCATCTTTGGCATGTTGGGCTTGTTGTTTGGGTTTTGTTTGTCCATTTACTTCACTTAATAAAAATAATTACTGTTGTTGAGATGGCAACAGCCTTAATCTAAATCAGCGATACGTGTCAATTTTGCATCTTCCCATAAGTGTTCAAGGTCGTAATATTCTCTTGTCTCAGGGATAAAGATATGCACAAGCACGTCAGCGTAATCTATTGCCACCCACAGATTATTGCCCAATCCTGCGCAATTAATAGGTTTTTCTCCATGAATTTCACGCACATAATCGCTAACCGATTCTGCTATGGCTTCCACTTGCTGTGGAGAATTTCCGTGGCATATCACAAAATATTGGCAGATTGTGCCATCAATCTTTGATAAATCTGCAATAACTATGCCATGTCCCTTTTTCTCTTGAATACCTTTTGTTATGGTTTCTACTAAATTCTTTGTATCGTTCATCAATTTTTCTAAATAATATATGTTACAAAGGTACGGCAAAAGAACTGATACACAAAATAAATTTGTTTTATTTTACATATTTGTCGCATTAAGATAACAATATGACAATTTGTCAAATCGTAATAAAAAAGCGAAAATGTAAGCCCTTTTGAGAAACGAAAGAGAAGCAAACATACATCGAAAGGGGGTAAAATAAAAAAAGCAGTCATAATTTTTGCACTTCGCAAAAAAGTTATTACCTTTGCACTTGAAATTATAAAATAGTGCAAATGTATTGGGATATGGTGTAATGGTAACACTACAGATTCTGGTCCTGTCATTCTTGGTTCGAGTCCGAGTATCCCAACGAAATTGAAAGTCAAATAACAGCGTTGTTATTTGGCTTTTTTCGTATTCTAAAATCGCACTTTTTTTCGCAAGACAGCATCGAGTTTTGGCACATTAGCCCAATTTTTCATAAAAAACGGCACTAAAAACGGCATTCCATGAGATTGGAATGCCGTTTAAACAATATATTTTCTATGAATTAATTTTTCTTTTCAGCATCGATAGTCTTAATCTTTTGCTTTGTTTCAGCTAACTCATCTTTGAGTTTTTGAACCCTACGGTTCATTTCATCTATAAGACTATTGCCCTTTTTGCTACTGATGTTGAGGAAGCCAAGATTGTTTTCGTAAGTATTTATTTCTTGCTTCAACTGTTCAAAATGGCGCATTAAGCGTCCACGTTCGTTGTCAATAGCGTTTTCACCACGTTGTGCTACTTTCTTTAAGTTGTTGCGG
The DNA here is from genome assembly GCF_900454955.1 of Prevotella disiens. Classification (NCBI taxonomy): domain Bacteria; kingdom Pseudomonadati; phylum Bacteroidota; class Bacteroidia; order Bacteroidales; family Prevotellaceae; genus Prevotella; species Prevotella disiens. The sequence goes on from NZ_UGTL01000001.1 coordinate 1,848,299, forward strand.
AAGTTGTCCATACGACGATGTGACGCCTTAATATGGAGGGTATTGTAGAGTTTATCAAGGATTTCACGATATTCTTTGAACATCTTATCTTTTTCCTTGAATGGCACATGACCAATAGAATTGAATTCATCGGTGAGTTTTTTGATTTCCTCTTGCAAGTTATCCACGGTTGTTTCAGCGAGTTGCTTCAACTTTTCGATGATTTCATTCTTCTTTACAAGGTTTTCTTTTTCCTCGTTTCGCTCATCAGCATGGATTGCATTGCGTGCTTCAAAGAAGTGGTTACAAGCTGTAAGGAAGTCGTTCCAAAGTTGGTCGCCTAACTTTTTAGGTACCATTCCGATGGTTTTCCATTCCTTTTGTAGCGCAATTAATTTTTCAGAAGTTTGCTTCCAATCTGTTGAATCTTTTAATTCTTGCGCCTTTTCAACGAGTTCTTTCTTTCGTTTTGCGTTTTCTGAAAATTGTTCCTTTAATTCTTTGAAAAATTCTCCTTTGGCTGTGAAGAAGTCATCACATGCTTTGCGGAAACGTTCAAAGATTTTTGTATTCATTTTTTGTGGTGTAAACCCGATTGTTTTCCACTCTTTTTGAATTTCAATAATTTCGTTTGAATGTTTTTCCCAATCGGAAGAGCTTTTACGTTCTGCCTTTACAATGGTTTCAACCTTTTCGCAAAGTTCGGTTTTCTTTACAAGGTTTTCTTCTTCTTTTGCTCGTAATGCTTCAAAATGCTGTTGATGTGCCTTGTTGATAACAGTGCTTGCAGCCTTAAAACGTTGCCAAACTTGGTCGCGAAGGTCTTTCTCTACTGGACCAATTTCGCGATATTCTTGATGCAAATCTTGTAATTGATGGAATGCACTTACTACATCTTGCTCGTCTGCAAGTTTTTCTGCAGCTTCGCAAAGTTGAGTTTTAAGTTCAAGATTCTTTTTGAAATCGTATTCGCGCGCCTCACGATTGAGGTTCAACAAATCGTAGAATTGTTCAACATAGAGTTGATAATTTCTCCACAATTCGTTTACATTTTCAGCAGGAACGGGCTTAATGGTTTTCCAGTCTTGCTGCAATGCTTTAAATTCTTGGAAATTATTGTTGGCTTCTTCAGGGGTTGTAACCATCGTTTTAATTTTTTCGATGATTGCTTCCTTCTTTTTTAGGTTTTCGCGCTTTAGTTCTTCTTGTGCTAAGAATGCTTTTTGTCGCTTTTCCTTTATAATATTCATTGCTGCTTTGAAGGCTTCTTCCTCTTCATCGGGCATTATTTGATAATTTTCAGGAGCACCACCAGCTTCAAGATAAGCTTTCTGTTGAGCATCACGCTCAGCGGTATGAATTCTATAGAACGATGTCTTTAGATGGTCAATTTCTGCTTTCTCTGGCATTTCCTCGTTCTCTGCCAATACTTTTGTACGTTCTACAATCTCTTTTTTAGAGGTATAGACTTTTTCGGCGAGGGTGTCATTGTCCCTTAATTCTTGGTTTTCGTTTTCTTGTACGTTTTGTGAAACAACTGCATTTTCTTGCTTTGTTTCTTCCATTCCCTGATTAAGGGCATTCTCTTGAGAGTCCATCATTTCACTGTTAGTTTATGATTCGATTATTCATTGCTTTTGTTGGTATAGTTTACACATTTGTGCTTTCCTATAAGTCAACATATTAATTAATGTGCAAACTTAGATAAAAACTTTTAATCTACCTAAGTTTAATTGACTTTTTTTAAGTTTACCACAAAAAAAATAGTAATTTATCACCACGCACAATGCGTCCCCAAGCACCAGGAATGGAAATCTCCAATCGACTGAGTTCATCTTTAATAACAGACAAAAGAAGATTATAATCTTCTCGCGATAGTGATGTGGATTCGATAATATCGGCAGAAATTGTAGCTATCATATTGCATATATTTCTGCAAAAATAGGTATATTTACCGATAAATACAAATTATAAGCAAAAATACCTATATTTTTCTTTTGATTTTATCAAAAATTTATGTTCTGTATATTTACTCGAAAACCTATACTATCCACTGTTTTCAAGACAAAACTTACAGAAATTTTGACCAATTTGTATATCTCTATAAATCAATGTGTTACAAATATTATTTTCATAACGATTGTTTCACTCCTCAAAACCATAGGTTTTGGAACTCTAAACAGGCTATTTTGAACTTCAAAACAATAGGTAAAATAAATGAATGAAAATGACATTGGTCTATATTCCATAAATTTAAATAGATTATAATAAGAAAAATAAGCTTAATTCCACTGATTGCCGCAAACAACACGACTCATCTTTTTTTTAAATAAAATAATGAAATAATGCAAAGGTATTAAATCGGAGCCAAATAAAAAGCAATAGATTTATTCGTACAATCCATTCAAATTTTATAACTTTGCAAATCGAATTGTAATAATTCAGTCTAATTTGTAATTAACAATAAAAACATCATTCAAAACTTATGAAAACAAATTTAAGAAATTGGTTTCTTTTCTCGCTCTTAGCAGTATTTTCGTTTTCTTTAGCATCATGCGGAAGTGATGATGAAGTAACAAATACACCTTCAATTATTGGAAAGTGGCAGATTGAAAAAATCAATGTGAACGGAATGGAAATCCCACAAATGGGTACAGCTGCAACATTGGAATTTAAGACAGATGGCAAAGTGTATGCCGAGAACTTTAATTTTCCAGGACTTAACATTTTCAAGCAACCTGTTGAATACAAGTATAACGATAAAGACGGCACGATTTCATTGGCTTCTATCAATGGTAAGATTTTGAAATTGACAGAAACTGAATTGCAATTCGAGGGTACTATGCCAATACTTGGAGGAGATGTAAAGGCTATTATTGCTTGCAAAAGAGTAACTACAGCTACTACCAAGTAGAAAAAAACTAAAATAAAACAATAAAGCCCTCTGTTTCGAAGCAGAGGGCTTTACTTTTTTATTGTCTTTTGTTATGCTATGAATCGTGTTTTATATATTGGGAATACTGAAAACATTGCTTTTACGCTGCTGTTTATATCAAACGTTTATGACGGAGTATCCACCATGTGAGTCCTGACACGAAAACAGAAATAGTAAGTGCAACCATAAATCCCCAACGGCTGTGTTCCATGCCATTAATAACATTCATTCCGAAAAGCGAAGCAATGAGAGTAGGGAACATCATGATAATAGACACGGACGTAAGGGTACGCATAATCGTATTCATATTATTGTTAATGATGCTCGAATAAGTATCCATTGTCGATTCAAGAATATCGGAATAAATGCTGGTTGTTTCTCTCGCCTGACTCATCTCAATATTTACATCTTCAATAAGGTCGGCATCGAGTTCATCAACTTGCAACTTAAACTTTAGTTTTGCCAAAAGATTTTCGTTACCACGAATAGATGTTACGAAATAAGTGAGCGAATCTTGCAAACGTGATAGCCCGATAAGACTTTCATTGTTCACTTCTTTATCAAGATTATGCTTGGCTTTGTCTATCAAACTACTGATTTGCTTCAATCGTTTCAAGTACCATACAGCCGAGCAAAGGAATAGGCGGAAAATCATATCAACATAGTCGGTAAAACCTGCGCCTCGCTTTTGCTGGAAAGAAACAAAGTCGAGCATCATGTTTGTTTCGAAATTGCAAACTGTTATGGTAACATCGCGCTTGTGAATGATACCCAACGGAACAGTGGTATAAGGTGTTCGAGAGCGTATTTCCTTAACGTAAGGAATACGAAGGATTATCAACATCCAACCGTCATCGTACTCATAACGGGCACGTTCATCGGTATCGCTAATGTCAGATAGAAAATAATCGGGAATGTTGAAAGTTTCTTCCAACTCTTGTTGTTCTTGTTCGGTAGGACAAGTTACTTGTATCCAGCAGTTAGGCTGCCACTCCTTTATAGTGTTTAGCTTTCCGCTAATGTTCCAATATGTCTTCATTTGCTAATCTCCAAGTTTAGTTAGGTGGGGATTAGCAATATCATAAAATTGCTATCCCACGTTATTTGTTTAAAATATTCGAAGGGTAATCGTCCATTTTTGAATTAAAATATTGGTTTACGAGTGCAAATGTAGAAAAAAAAATCCGTTAAGCCAAGTAAAACACTAAGTTTTTAGCTTGCCTAACGGACTTATAAGTTTATAATCGCCTAATATTCAGTAAATTATTTTACAGGTATTTCTTCCAAAGTCTTCACAACTAATTTCCAGAAAGGTTCTGCTGTATCTATCTTGAAACGCTCTGTTGCTGTGTGTGGACTACGGATTGTAGGGCCAAGACTTACAACATCGAGGTGTGGATACTTACCAAGAATGATTGAACATTCAAGACCAGCATGGTCAACTTGTACAATTACATCTTCACCTGTTTGGTCTTTATAAATTTTCTTCAACAAGTTAAGAATTTCACTGTCTGGATTTGGGTCCCAACCAACATAGCTACCACTAAATTCGGTCTTCATTCCAGCCAAATCGAAGCAACTCTTAATTTGTGTTGCAAGATATTCTTTCATGTCTTCACGAGCCGAACGAGCCAAAATTTTGATGTTTGTCTTGTTGGCATCAATATCAATGATAGCAAGGTTTGAAGATGTTTCAACAACATTTGGATAAACTGGAATCATGCGCAAAACACCATTATGAACGGCATAGATAGCATTGATAACGTTATCTTGGATTTCTGTTGGAACAAGTGCAGCTGGTTTTTCAACTTCTTCAACAAAGAATTCAATGTTGCTTTCGATAGTCTTGAACTCGCTTTCAAGCATTTGGCGTTGCGCTTCAACCATTTCTTTGAGGGCTGCAACCTTGTCATTAGCCAAAGCAAGCACTACTTCAGCTTTGAATGGAATAGCATTACGCATATTTCCACCTTGCCATGCTGCCAAACGAACGCCGAGTTCAGCCATAGCCTTGCGCACTAAGCGTACCATTTCTTTGTTCGCATTGCCACGACCTTCGTGAATTTCAAGACCAGAGTGTCCACCACGGAAGCCTTTCAAAGTAACTTTTACAGCAGTTTCTTGGTCGTTTTCTTCTTCCTTATATTCCAAAGAAGAAGTAATATCGATACCGCCAGCTGAGCCAATGGCAAACTTACCCCAGTTTTCAGAGTCTAAGTTGAGAAGAATATCGCCGTTCAATTCACCTGCTGGGAGGTCGTTTGCACCGAACATACCATTTTCTTCATCTCTTGTAATAAGACCTTCGATAGGGCCATGCTTCAAGGTTTTGTCTTCCATAATACCCATAATGGCTGCAACACCGATACCATCGTCAGCACCAAGAGTAGTATTGTTAGCATAAACCCAACCATCTGTAATGTGAGTTACGATTGGGTCGGTTTCAAAATTATGGTTGCTATCAGGACTCTTCTGTGGAACCATGTCCATGTGAGCCTGAAGTATTACGCCTTTTCTATTCTCGTAACCAGGAGTAGCTGGCTTGCGCATTACCACATTGCCTGCTGCGTCTACAAAAGCTTCTACGCCAACTTTCTTTGCAAAGTCGAGCAAGAATGCTTGAACCTTTTCCATGTGTCCAGAAGGACGTGGAACTTGTGTTAAATCATCAAAGTTGCGCCAGAGATATTCTGGGCTGAGGTTTCTAATTTCACTCATAGTTATTTTTATTTTAACGGTTAGTATATATTTCTTATTCTTTTGATTTTTAAATTATTGAATATTGGCTACTATTTTCCGTGTGAAAGCTAAAGCAATCCAAGCATAAATGCCAAGGAAAACAACCAAAAGTGTTTGCAAAGTATGTACAATTAGCACAAAATAGAGTGCTTGCACATCGACAACTCCATAAAGAATGAGCATCGTTTTCACTGCAAAATGCCACGGACCTGCACCGTTTGGCGTTGGAACAATGACTGCAACAGAACCTACAACGAAGCAAACCAAAGCACAAGTTATGCTCAACGAACTTGTTTCTGCAAAGCAATAGAACGTAAGATAGAAGTGCAAAAAGTAACTTCCCCATATTGCCAAACTGTAAAAGATGAACAATGGAATATTCTTTACGCCTTTTAACGAAATCACACCTTGCCAAATACCCGATAAAGTATCTTTCACCTTTTTATATATAGGGAAATGTCGGCGGAGCGAATAGATTAAAATCAGAACTGCTATACCACAAATTCCTGTTACAAGCCACCCCATTGGGGTAAAAAAAGTGAAGATATCGTCTAAACGTGTGCCTGTCTTGAAGAAAAAATTAGTAAAAACTTTTATCTGCGAAAGAAAGGCTAAAGCACTAATCAGCACTACTATCAACGTATCAACAGCTCTTTCGGTTACCACTGTCCCCAATGCTTTCGAAAAAGAGACACCATCATACCTGCTCAACACGCCACATCGAGCAAATTCGCCTACACGCGGAATGACAAGACTAACGGCATAAGAGAGAAAAATGGAATTTACACAAACTGAATTGCGGGCTTTCTCGCCTGCTGGCTCTAAGGCTTGTTTCCAACGCCACCCCCGAAAGGCTTGTGCGAGAACGCCAAAGGGCATGGAAAGCAACATCCAAGTCCAATTCATCTCGTGAAGCATTACATATTTTATCTGTGAGAAATCGAAGCCACGATACATCCAATAGAGAATGCCACCACCCAAAATCAAGGGCAGCACTATTTTTATTATGCCATTCAACCATTTCTTCGTTCCCATTCGGAAAGCAAAGATACTATAAATGCTTTTAAATACAAAATAAAATTTCTATCTTTGTGGGCAAATAAAGATAATTTATGAAATCAGTAAAGCCGAAAAAGAATCTCGGACAGCACTTTTTAACCGATTTAAACATCGCAAAGCGCATTGCCGACACCGTGGACGAATGTCCAGGCATACCCGTTTTGGAAATTGGACCAGGCATGGGCGTATTGACACAATATCTTGTGGAAAAGCCACGAGAGGTTAAAGCGGTGGAAATTGATGCAGAAAGTGTTGCATATCTTAACGAAAAGTTCCCCACCCTACGAGAAAACATCTTAGGAGAAGACTTTCTTCGCATGCAACTTGAAAACGTTTTCGAGGGAAGAAAATTTGTTTTAACAGGCAATTATCCTTACGACATATCATCGCAAATATTCTTTAAGATGCTTGATTACAAGGATTTAATTCCTTGTTGCACGGGTATGATTCAGCGAGAAGTAGCTTTGCGTATGGCAGCCCAACCAGGAAACAAAACGTATGGCATTCTTTCGGTATTGATGCAGGCATGGTACAATGTGGAATATCTATTCACCGTAGACGAAAACGTATTCAATCCACCTCCAAAGGTAAAAAGTGCCGTCATTTCTCTTACACGAAACGATGTAACTGAGCTTGGTTGCGATGAAAAATTATTCAAGCGTGTGGTCAAAACAGTGTTCAATCAACGCAGAAAAATGCTTCGTGTTAGTCTTCGACAAATCTTTACTACAAAGCCACGAGAAGGTTTTTACGAACAAGACATCATGACAAAACGCCCAGAACAACTGACCATTGCTCAGTTTGTTAAACTAACAAATATGGTGGAAACTGAACTGAAAGAATTTTCAGCATAAAATACAAAAAAGTCAATGAATAAAAAAGAAACATACGAATTACTTTTGAAGCAAATTGCGGCTTTAATAGAAGGAGAAAGTGATAATGAAATTGGAGTATTAGCCAACGTTGCGGCAGCACTCCATTACACTTTTGACACATTTTTTTGGACGGGTTTCTACTTTTTGCGAGGCGAAAAAACGCTCAAATTAGGTCCTTTCCAAGGCACAACAGCTTGTTTCAACATTCCTGTGGGTAAAGGTGTATGCGGTACAGCATTTGCTAAAAACCAAACTTTGGTCATTGCTGATGTTGAAGAGTTTCCTGGACACATCGCTTGCAGTTCGCTTTCACGCTCAGAAATTGTTGTTCCTATTCACAACAAGCAGGGCAAAACCATTGGCGTACTCGATATTGACAGCAAAGAACTCAATGCTTTCGATGACCTCGATGCCCACTATTTGGAAGAAGCTATGCGCATTTTGGCAGCAGAAATATACGCCTAATGATAGAAAAAGACACTATATTTTTGCACAATTACGAATAAATACCTAAATTTGTAGAATAGAAAATTAAAACGACAAATATATGATAGACGTTAAAGAAACATTAAGCGAAGCCGAAGAACGTATGGAAATGGCTGCAATGTATCTCGACGAGCAGTTGCAACGTATTCGTGCAGGTCGTGCCAACGTAGCAATTCTCGATGGTGTACGTGTCAATTCGTATGGTTCTGTAGTTCCTTTGAACCAAGTAGCATCGGTAACAGTACCTGACCCACGCACTATCGCCATTAAGCCATGGGACAAAAAAGCTATCAAAGACATTGAAAAGGCTATTATGGATTCTGATGTTGGCATCACACCCGACAACAACGGAGAAATTATTCGCCTCAGTCTTCCACAACCTACCGAAGAACGCCGCCGTGACCTTGTAAAACAAAGCAACAAGATTGGCGAACGCACAAAAGTAGAGGTACGTAACGTACGCTCAGACATCAAAGATAAATTCAAGAAAGCCATAAAAGACGGACTTTCAGAGGACTTAGAAAAAGATGCTGAAGAGGAATTACAGAAGATTCACGATAAATATATCAAGAAAATAGACGCACTTCTCGTTGAAAAAGAAAAAGAAATCATGACTGTATAACCCCTTTCCCTTATTCTCTTTCATAGGAGAATAAGGGAATTTTTGTTTTTATGCGCGGCTTAGTAATAAAGAATACAGGTAGTTGGTACACGGTGAAAACCGATGATGGGCGAACTATCGAAAGTAAAATAAAGGGCAATTTCCGATTAAAAGGAATTCGCTCTACCAATCCTATTTCAGTAGGCGACTACGTTCAAATCATTATCAATCAAGAAGGTACAGCTTTTATTTCAGAAATAGAAGACCGTAAGAACTACATTATACGCAAATCGTCTAATCTATCCAAGCAAAGCCACATTATAGCCGCCAACTTAGACCAAGCATTCCTGATTGTTACCATCAATTATCCTGAGACTTCCACAACATTCATCGACCGCTTTTTGGCTGGCGCAGAGGCTTACCGTGTACCCGTTGTGCTGGTATTCAATAAACACGACTTACTCAATGAGGACGAGCGAAGGTATCAAGAGGCTGTTATAAAATTGTATGAAAGCATTGGTTATAAATGTGTTACAGTTCAAGCTACTGCTGAAAATGATTCAGAAGAAAGCATAGAGAAACTCCGTCCGTTGCTCGCTGGCAAAGTTACGCTCATGAGTGGCAATAGTGGCGTGGGGAAATCAACTATCATCAATAAACTTTTGCCCAACGTAAACTTACGTACAGCCGAAATTTCTGATACCCACAACACGGGAATGCACACGACTACCTTCAGCGAAATGCTTGAATTGCCCGAAGGAGGCTACGTTATTGATACGCCAGGCATTAAAGGTTTTGGCACATTCGATATTGACAAAGAGGAACTTACGAGTTATTTTCGTGAAATATTCAAGTTCTCTGAATCGTGCCGCTTTAATAATTGTACGCACACGCACGAGCCTGGTTGTGCTGTTAGAAAAGCATTGGAAGAGCATTACATCGCCGAAAGTCGCTATAATAGCTATCTTTCCATGTTGGAAGATAAGGACGAAAATAAATATCGCGAGGCCTTTTAAAAGATTTAGCCGACAAGAAAAATTGAGGTCGGCGGTTTAAATCAAAAAATAGGCTATTTTATTGTGCAAAACCTATTGTTTTGAACCATAAAACAGCCTATTTGAGAAAAAGCAATAATTATTCACGCAAAAAATAGAATAATACTGCAACAAGAATTAACCTATATTCTTAGCTTTGTTCGAAACAAACACGCCTAAAAGTATCATTGCACTACCAACAAAAGCTATCGAAGTCATATGTTCATTCAACACCAACTCACTCATAATCACCGTTGTTACAGGATTGAAGTAAATATAGTTTGACGCACGCAATGCCCCTAAATGTGAAATAACCCAGCTCCACGCAGCAAAACAGACAAACGAAGCAATCACACTAAGATAGAGCAAGTTAAGTCCGATACTCGGATTTAATAAATCTTCAAAAGCAAACGACCAAGGGTGTACGGCAAAAACAGGCATGATTGTGATGAGTCCATAGAAAAATACTTTACGAGTAATGAAAACAGAAGAATAACGCGCCGAAAAATTCTTCATCACCAACGAGTAAATCGCCCAACTTGTTGCTGCGACTAACGCTAAGAAATCGCCCAACGGGTCGAGATGTAACACAAAATGACCATTAAAAATAACAATACCAACACCCGCCAAAGCCAACAGCGACCCCACAACAACGGGAACACTCGCTTTCACACTTTTAAAAAAGAACAAAGCAAGGATTAAAGTGATGAGCGGAGCCGTGCAAACAATAAAACTAACATCGTTTACGACAGCTAATTTTAGCGCATAATTCTCTGTCAAAAAGTAAAGCGAACTACCAAAAATACCTAACAATACCATTATCAATTCGTCTTTCACAGAGTTGCTAAAAACTTTCTTTGGCGATATAAACCAAATACAAAAGTAAGCCACCACGGTGCGCAATACAAATATTTCTTCAGGAAGCAACCCTTTGTCAATCAGCACACGCGTATTGACAAACGTTCCGCCCCAAATCATAATCACACAGAGGGCTACCACATGCGCTATCCAGCCACTCCCCCCTACTTTCCCAAGTTTGCCGTTTCCATTCATGGGTGCAAAGGTACAACAAAGCCAACGAAAGTTTTTTTAAAAATCGTCTAAAATTATTCATTTGTATGTTTTTTCAACTTGCCGAAATAAATTTCTTTAGTAGGAAAGTCAAGAAATAAGGAAAAGTATAGAATTTTCCATTAAACCCAATGTTCTTATATCCCAACTTTATTCCGTATTTTATATCGGTATATTTCTTGTCTTTTAATAGTTTGTTGAGCGATATTGTTGCCCCATCGTTTGCTTTTACTTCGATAGGAATTAAAGAATTGGCATCTCTAACAAAGAAGTCCATTTCAAGTGCAGGCTTATTGCTACTATAATAATAGAGGTTATAACCCTGTTTTACAAGCATATCGGCTACAATGTTCTCATAAATAGCACCCTTGTATGTACCAAAATTCTTGTTAGCTCGCAAGTCTTCTTGTGCTTCTTCGTCAAGCGACGCAATAAGCAATCCTGTGTCTTTATAATAAATTTTATAGAGTTTAGGGTCGTAGTTCCCCTTCAAAGGAAGTTCGAGTTGGCTCAAGCAATAGCACATATTGATAACGCCTGCATCGGCAAGCCATTCCACACAACTGATGTAATCCCTGTTTCGAGCATTTTTGCCAATTTTTGTAACCTGAAAACGCTTGTTTTCTTTGGCAAGAAAGGTGGAAATATGGTTATATACCGCCTTAACTTTTCCTTTATCCAAACCCTCAACATACTTTGTAATATCCTCTTCATAATCTTTCAGCAACAGCTTCTGAATAGCCAATGTGCCACTGAAATTTTTATTTTTTATATATGTATTGACCACTTCGGGCATTCCTCCTATTGTTACATAATCACGGAAAAGACTGAAAAGAATATCCATTTGCAACTGAGAAAGCGGTTTTAGGTCTATCATCGATTGGTAAAGGTCGGCTATAAAATGCTCATCATAACCCTCCGCCCATAGAAACTCCTCGAAATCCATTGAGTGCATTTCGTAATCTTCTTTGTAACCAACGCTATTCGACTCTATTTCTTTGTAATGTATATCCATGAGCGAGCCAGAACAAATAACATCAAAACGTCCGTCAAGTTTAAAAAACTTCAGCGATGTGGCGCAATTAGGGCATGCTTGCAACTCATCAAAGAAAAATATGGTTTCCTTAGGCTCAAATTCAAACGCAGGATTGAGCAAAGAGATGTTTTTGAGAATGGTATCAACCTCAAAACTATCATCAAAAATTTCTCTATATTTTTTTTGTTCTACAAAGTTTATTTCGATAACGTGCTTATAATTCTGCGCTGCAAAGGCTTCTATGGAACGAGTTTTCCCTATCTGACGAGCACCTTTTACAATAAGTGGCTTTCGTTCAGGGTTATTTTTCCATGCTTCCAAATAAGTATCTATCTTTCTTCTAAGGAGTTTTTCCATATCTTAATCGCATTTTATGATAATGCAAATATACCATTCTCACGGAATTTGGCATGCTTTCTTGTGCTTTTTTCACATAAAACCGCCATTTTTAGTGTCGTTTTTCACATAATGCCCTATAAAATTAGGGGTAAATTTCACATAATACGGATAATTTCAGTGTTATTTTTCACATTTTACCCATTTCTCTACTTGTCTTTTTGTTGTATAAAGCGTTATCAGAGAATAAGAAATGCGGATTTTATTTCTATCTTCTTTTTAAATAAAACATTAGACTACTAATTATTAGGTAGTGAGTAAAACATTGAAAAACAATCGATTAATTGATTTAAAAGTTATTTTATTATTTATACAATGTCTAAATAGTTTAATAAAAATCAACGATTTTAGGTATTGCACAAGTCGTTTTTCACCCTTACCTTTGCAACCGTAATTCATTGATTTATTTGTCTGCAAGCTACAAACTAATAAGCGGAAGCTCCAAAAAATGATTCCCCCATAAAAAAAATGCAGTTTTGCAGGGGAAAATTGCAGACCAAGGGCAATAGTATTTATGCAAAAGGTTCACAGTACAAAGAATTAATAACTAAAAAAAACGATATGAAAGGACATTACACAAAATGTATTCATGGCAAACACTGGCTTCTTGCAGTGTTATTGTCGGTCTTGCCACTCATGGCAAGTGCTAATGGAGAGTTGAAAACCAATACTAACGTAGTGGGACATATTATTGACAAAGCCACAGGCGACCCTTTGTCGCACGTTACGATACAAGTTGTTGGAACAATGATAGTTAGTGTATCCAATGCGGAAGGCTATTTTCATTTAGAAAATCTCCCCTTAGGGGCGCAAACTATTGAAATACGCTCAACAGGATACCACACCGAAACGCGAAAAATAACGGTAAAGGAAAATACAAATACTACACTCGACTTTGCTTTAACGGCCGATGAAATTTCGTTAGACGAAGTAGTAGTTTCTTCCAATCGTAGTCTTTCCTTACGCCGCAATGCTCCAACGCTGGTCAATGTTATCGATAGTAGAATGTTTAACCTTACCAATTCTACTTGTTTGGCACAAGGACTCAACTTCCAACCAGGGGTTCGCACAGAAGACAACTGTGCCAATTGTGGCTTTTCGCAAGTGAGAATCAATGGATTAGACGGACACTATTCACAAATACTCATCGATTCACGCCCTGTTTTCTCGGCTTTGCAAGGCGTTTATGGGTTGGAGCAAATTCCAGCAAATATGATTGAGAGAGTTGAAGTGGTGCGTGGTGGTGGTTCAGCGCTCTATGGTTCATCGGCAATAGGTGGTACTATCAACATCATAACCAAAGAGCCTATCAGCAATTTTGCCGAACTTGCTCATACTTTTACCGCTTTTCAAGGTGGGCATACGGTTGATAACAACACCACTTTGAACACTTCCATTGTGTCGAGCGATAATAAAATAGGTTTTTCGGTCTATGGACAAAGCAGAAATCGTGGTGGCTATGACCGTGATAATGATGGGTTTACCGATTTGCCAAAGCTTATTAATAAAACCATTGGTTTGGGTGCTTTCTTGCGATTGAACAATTTTTCAAAACTTAAATTGCAATACCATGCGCTCAACGAGTTTCGTCGTGGTGGCAACAATCTTCACTTGCCACCCCATGAATCCAACATTGCAGAAAAGTTAGACCATAATATTAATGGTGGTTCTATCAGCTACGACCTCTTTACACCGAATGGTTTGAATCATTTTACTGCCTATACTTCGTTCCAAATCGTGTCGCGCGATAGTTATTATGGCGGCACAGGCGATGGTTCTGACGAAAGTAAAGCGGAGGCATTGAAGGCATATAGCAAAACGCATGATACGAATATCATGGGTGGAATGCAGTTTGTTCATAATTTTGGACAATTATTTTTCATGCCAGCAGCCTTGACTTTGGGAGCTGAATATACTTACGATGCGTTGAAAGACCATGCTTTGGGCTATGATGTTGTTACACGCCAAACGGTTAGAACAGGTAGTATGTTTGTGCAGAACGAATGGAAAAACGATAAATGGGGATTGCTCTTAGGCGGTCGTTTCGACAAGCACAACTTGATAAACCACTTGATTTTTAGTCCACGAGCCAACATTCGTTTTAATGCAAGTCGCAATTTCAACATACGTTTAACCTACGCTGCTGGATTCCGTGCGCCACAAACATTCGATGAAGACCTCCATACAAGTATGGCAGGGGGCGAGCGTATCAAGACTTATTTGGCAAAAAACTTGAAAGAAGAACGTTCAAATAGTATCAGCGTATCGGCAGATATGTATCACAACTTTGGCAATGTGCAAGCCAATTTGTTGGTTGAAATGTTTTATACTCATCTAAATAATGTTTTCGCACAACGTGTTTTAAACGAACATGACGACAACAATATTAGAATTATGGAGCGTTTCAATGCCAATAAAGCATCAGTATGGGGTATGAATATAGAAGGTAAAGCTGCTTTTACAAAGTGGTTCCAACTACAAAGCGGACTCACTTTGCAGCGTAGCGAATATAAAAATGCTGTGGAATGGGACGAAAATGCACCAGCAGAAAAGAAATTTTTACGTACACCTAATGTATATGGCTACTTCACGATGCAAAGTTCGCCTGTAAAAAATCTATCGTTTGCGCTTTCTGGAAACTATAATGGCAAAATGTTAATAGGTCATGCCGCAGGGTCAGGCGTATCAAAACCAATAGCCGTTAATACACCTTCGTTCCTTACTTTAAGTTTTAAAGCAAGTTACGACTTTGAAATTTACAAACAAGTAAAGGCTGAATTGAACATGGGTATACAGAATATTGGCAACGTTTATCAACGTGATATTGACAAAGGATGGAATCGTGATGCCAATTACATCTATGGTCCGCAGTTACCACGCTGCTATTATGTAGGATTGAAAATAAAATATTAGTCTTAAAATCAAAAAATTGAGTAAAGGAGTAGTGAGTATATTTTTATATACGCCTACTCCTTTTTTCTAATTTTTCTCACTTTTAGCGGAAAAATAAATTAAATTTTAAGTGCAAATAGTTTATTAATTATTCTTTCATTGCAATATATATATGTAAATTTGCAATGACATTCAAATCTTAAATCATATTGTATGGCAATAAGTATCAGATTACAACAAAGCAAATTCAAAGAAGAAAATCGTGGTGGAAAATGGCATGCTCGTGTCGTTAGCAGTGGTACAACATCGACACAAGACCTTGCCGAAGCGATTCAAGAGAACACTTCATTCACACGAGGCGAAGTTACGGGCATTATTATGGCTTTGGTAGACGAAATAAGTTACAGTCTTAGCCAAGGAAATACTGTCGTTTTAGACGGTTTAGGTCGTTTCCACCTTACAGTAGAGAGCGACCCCGTAGAAAATCGTGAAGATTTCGATATAAAAAAGAATATAAAAGGTGTGAAATGTAAGTTCCTTCCAGCCAGCCGACGCAACCCACATACCCGCAAAAGTACACAAGATTTCGCAACAGGTGTACAAGTGGTATGGGCTGACCCTGACGATGAGGACGAATAAATAATATTTTCAGGGCAATAATCTTAAATCAATAAACCGATGGACAATTTAAAAACAATGAATGTAGTAAGGGTTGCAAGCAGTCATATCACATCGCTTGAACCCAACGAGATATTTGTTTTTGGTAGTAACCTGCAAGGCTATCATGGTGGCGGTGCTGCCCGAATAGCATTAGAAAAGTTTGGAGCAGAATGGGGAAACGGAGTTGGAATGCAAGGACAAAGTTATGCCGTTCCAACCATGCACGGTGGCGTTGAAGTAATAAAACCTTATATTGACCAATTCATAGATTTTGCATGCCAACACACAGAAAAAACATTTCTTGTTACACGCATTGGTTGCGGAATTGCAGGGTTTAAAGATGAAGAAATAGCCCCTTTATTTGCCAATGCCTTGCACTTAGACAATGTAGCCTTACCACTTTCTTTCATCAATATATTGTTCAAAAGTTGATAAATAGTGTTTCAGTATTGATAAACTCTATAATGAGAGGATTTTATCAAATAAAAAAAGAAATGGATTCTCAACGTTTTATTAATGAGAATCCATTTTTTCTTTTTGGTTTATCTTTTACTTAGCCCAAGTTTAACACCTATCATCGTAGAATCTTGCTATTATTATACTTTTTCAGTTTTGGCTATGGACTCTGTGTCCTACAAATTTTTATTTTTCTGAATGGTGCATATTTCAGTTTTAATTTATCGTATATAGCAGTTGCCTGCTTTGAGGGATTGCTGCATTGTCGCATCTGTACGATGTCTCCTAACGGGTTCCTACCTTCCGTGGTTACAAGTTTCTGGGTGCTCAACCTCCGCACGATTTCGGTCCAATAGCAGGATTCGCCTTCTCGCTTCAACTGGCAGCGGATGGTATTTACCACCCAGTAGGCAAGCAGACCGAAGAAAAGATGCGCATCGCTCCGGTCATCGGTCTGATGATATATAGGACGGAGGTTCAGGTCGGTCTTCAACTGCCTGTTGGTACATTCGATTTCCCGTATGAGGTTGTAATAGTCCCATGTGGTACGCTCGTCGAGTGTTTCTACATTGGTCCGTAGGAAGTATACGCCGTGTCCGGACTCGATGGCTGAGAGGTCTTTGAGCTTCCAGTCTACACGTAGCATTTCCTTTGGTTTTTCTTCGTTTCTAATGTAGTCTATCGCATAGTATCTTGCGATAGAAGGATATTTCTGTATGGCTCGTCCCGTACGCTCTACAACCTTCTCGTAGAGTTTCGTTCCACCTTTCTTTGCAATACCATCATTTATCTTCTTCAGCTCTGTCTCAAACCTTTCACGCCAAAGTTTGTTCATTGACGATTCGGTCATAGCCTTAGATGGAGAGGTTATCTCAAGATAGTAGTCCTCACCTTCGGTGTGTACCTTGTTGAGCGTTATTGTTTGCTTTCGGGCGTCTTTTACCATCACGCTCTTATGGTCCTCACTGAGCGTGTAATCTTTCAGCTTGGTGCGAGATACGCAGAGATAGTTGTAACCCTTTGCCTTAATAAGATTTAGATTCTCTCCGGTTGCAATACCTGCATCCATCACAATAAGCGATTTTTCTTTTTGTACAGGATTCTTGTCTGCCAGCGTATCTATCATATCAGGCAGTGATTTAGGGTCAGCCGTATTACCTTCCAGGATAGAAGAATAGCGTATGAAGCCCTCCTTATTGATACACAGGGCCAGGACGAGAAGTTTACAATCTGATCGCTTCTCTTTTGACCTACCAAACTGTGCCTTCTTGCTTTCACGCTTACTACCCTCAAAGTAGAAATTTGTCAAGTCAAAGAGCATCAGCTTGTTATCTATATTAAAAAGGTTATCTGTTACATTGCACAAGTGACATTCTATCTTCTCTTTGAGTTCATAGAGTTTGTCCGTTACCTTGTACAGGGCATTGATACCCGGAGTCCAGTCTTGCGAACCA
Organism: Prevotella disiens; assembly: GCF_900454955.1. Taxonomy (NCBI): domain Bacteria; kingdom Pseudomonadati; phylum Bacteroidota; class Bacteroidia; order Bacteroidales; family Prevotellaceae; genus Prevotella; species Prevotella disiens. Next base: position 1,865,972 of record NZ_UGTL01000001.1, read on the forward strand.
GTGTAAAGTTCGGCGGCAGCCGAATTATCCCTGAGATAATAATACGAGGAACGTTCAGACACGGCATACACAGTCCGGATGATGAGCGCAGAGAGTGCGGTGTGGATAGAATGGTTGCTCCATCCTTGGTCACGCAGGAACTCTTCCAGTCCCAGCTTATCAATGGTCTGCTTACAGAGCCATTCTGCACCAACATTCCTTGCGTCAGTATGTTCTGCCGTAGCAAGATCGATATAACGTTCAGACTCCTTTCTTGCTTTCTGTTCCTTCTTATCGAATCTATCAATTCCACCTTCCTCTTTCATCCGCTGCCACCACTCATCCGCCTTAGCCTGTTCCAGTTCAGTAAGTCCCTCCAAATGCTTGCCAAATAAAGAATTAGTTCCTCTGTTCTTAAAACGCTCTGTAAGTGCAAAAGCAATCCTTCTCACCTGCAAGGCTGTGAGAGAAGGTTCAAAACCAATATTGAGCAGAATGAGCGAATGTACGTGTCCAGCCACGTCACGATATGACTCTTTTAGTCTATAATAAAGAGCCTTTTCACCAGTTGCCGGATTAAAACGTGTCTGTACATTTGCGTGCATAGGTGCAAAGTAACAAAAAAAAATTGATATGCTGGTGTCCTACAAATCAGATTTACTCCGTATTCAGAAAACGCTACGGCTGATTATTAAGTACTTAGCAAACCTGAAACCCTCAAAACACACTGAAAATTTATGAAAAATAATTATGCCCGTTAAACTTGGGTTAGAATAGTGGAAGATTAAAATTATACATCAAACCAAAATTGATACAATTCAATGCGGTTACGTTACCAACAAGATTAGTTCCTGGTAATAAAGTAGGCTGTCCTAAGAATCCCATAAGATATATATCGTGGTTGTAAAACAACGAAAAATTACGAGAGAGTTGATGCTTCGCAGTCAAACCTAAATTAATAGCACCATCTTTATTGTGGTCTTTGCTCGTTTCAATAGCAATTGCAGGACCAACATATAGGTTTACATTCCACTGACGTTTAGGGTTATAACCTCTAAAATAAGCCAAAAGGTCGAGTTGGAAGTCAGCTGCTATAAAGGCAATGTTCTTCTTATCTTCCTCAAAATAAGCTTTATCTTTTTCAATATAAGCATACTTATTGTTATCCATAATATAATTTGCACCCAAACGGAGAGCTGAAACTTCATTTAAACGATAACCTGCAAAGGCTGTAAAGTTTATCTTTGCACCATCATTCGCCAAGCGATGTTTGGTTAAAAGTATGTTCCAACCACCACCAATGCCAGCAAAGAAGCGTTGAGGGTTCTTCGATGCAAAAGAGGTCATATCGGCATCTTCGTGTCTGCCAATACGATTAAGTGGCGCAGAGAGTCCGAAACGCACCGAAAAAGTATTGCCTAAACGCAAAGGAGTAGCCGTGTTTTCGGCTGTGCGATAAAGATTTTTCCCATCTTCGCTAATGTAAATATTATTGTGAGCATTCAAAGTAGAATACATTGGTTCTATTGTAAAACGCAAATCACGGCTCAATCGTGTCCATAATTGCAAACCTAAACGGAAGCCACTCACGGTAATTTTAGAACCTTTTATAGTATGTTCTGCATCGTTCATTACGAGCCAACCATTTTGATAACCCATTAAAAAGTTTACACCAACTAACGATTTCCAATTGTAATTCTTATTAAGTCCGAACGGATTTAATAGAATATCGCCTGCAATAGAACCTAAACCAATAGCGTGATGCACATCTTCTGTTCGATTATCTTCAGTGTGTGTAGTGGTCATATCGATACCTTTTGCCATATTTAAACCCACTCTTGCACCCAAAAATGAGTTTAACCACCACCCCAAAGACAGTTGCATGGTTGTTCCCCACGAGTCTTTCGCTTTGCTTGGCAACATAGGATAGAGCGCGTAACCATATCCATAATCTAAGAAAAAGCGTGATTGTCCAGCTGACGGAGCATTTTTCCAAGGCAAGTTCTTTATTGTTTTGAAGAATCCATCAAGATGATAAAGCGCACCAAAGGTAAGTACATTGGATACAGCCCCTGGGGTTGTATAAATTTGGGCAGAATTATAATGTTCAGCAGGCATCCAATAAACCGTATGACTATAGAACAATGAAAGATAAGGAAGGACACGATAAGAAAGCATACCGCCAAAGTTTCCACCTAAATCTATTTTCTTTCCAGTCTTACTTAATACCAAAGAAGGTCCTGCATAGATATTTACTCCCCAACGACGTCCTGGTTTATAGCCCGCCATAGCATTGAGAAGATTAAATTGATAGTCGGCTGAAATAAACGTATTCTTATAAGTGAATTTCTCAAAATCATGATTTCCACTGCGTTGCCAAATAGGATTTGCAACATAATCCATCATGATTTTTGCACCATGATACATATTAAAATTGTAGCCAACAAAAGCGTTTGCATTTAAAATTAGGCCACGATTTTTTTCTGCATATCTCCATTTACTAACAGTAGTGTTCCAACCGAAACCTCCACCCATAAAAAATCCATATTCAGGAAGGTCGTTTTTAGCAGGGAGCATATCGTAATTACGATGTGATTTACCACGGAAAAGCATCGTTAAACCCAACTTATAATCCATTTGGTCATAACGTACTCGCCCATCATTGCGGTCGAAATGTTCCGTAAAAATATAACTTGGTTCAAATGTAAGACGGAGGTCGTTAGTTAGTTTTGCCCATAATTGAGTGCCCAAACGATAACCTGCATATTTACCAGAGGTTTTTTCATCAATATCAGCATGTACCATTTGGAGCTGTCCCATTTCATATCCACCAAAGAAATTGATTCCAAATGGGGTATCCCAATTATAGTATCGTGTGAAACCAAATGGATTTACCATTGCATCGAAGAATATTCCAGACTTGCCAAGCAACGATATTGTCTCTTCAGATTTAGTCCATGGAGCGTTAGAAATAACAACACCACCACGCACACCAATCGCTGAAGAAAGCCATTGACCTAAACTTGCACTAATGCTATATCCTAAAGTTTCGCTTGTTTTTAATGGTGTGCGCTGCCAATAGGCTGGTCCTATGCTGTATTGGAAGAACCATGGACGACGCCATGAGGCTTTATTTGGGTCATTAAGAAACAAACGATTATGCGAATTGAAACGTTTTTTAAAATCGCCAGCATTATTTTCTGCTGACATATTATTGTAGAAATACCAAATATAAGAAAGATTTACCCCATAACCAATACCAAAATGATTGAATTTGCTTGCTTTTGCTAAATCCATTCCTTCTGTTCCAGCCATGATATAAGGCTCTATAGCCACTGCAGCATGGGCTCCAGCATGAAATTTAAACTGCAAACCTGTATGTAAATTAAAGGAAAATGCCTTTTCTTTCATAGCATTAACTATTTCAGAACCTGCATATTTTGTAAGATGAGATTGTTGTATGCCAAAACCAAGAATACCAGAAACACTTAAAGGACGGTCAGGACGATAGCCCAAAAGATAGTTTGAAAAGTTGAAAAGATAGTCGGCATCAGCACGCATTGTCCAGCTTACATTTGGCTTACTGGTGATATAACCTAACTCCCCCCCTACTCCAATGCGCAAAGAACTCATCGGACTCAGGTCTTTTCCAACCTTAAAATGCAATCCTGCTTGTGTTGTTAGCTCGTAATCGTTATTGTGTTGATACATTATAGCGTTAGCCCCAAATTGAAAAAAGGTATGTTTGCCAAAATTTCCCCTTGCCCATTTGTCGCCAGCATAACGGTGTCTTTTGTCTAAACTATAATCTAAAGCATTGAAACTTTGTTGTTTCTTGAATCCATAATAAGCTGTATCGCTCTGTGTTGTAATGTCTGCAGCAACCATTTTTTCCTCCAAATCGGTCAAATCTCTTGCCAAAGTGTCGGTCGGAAGTGTGGTTGGTATTTGTGCAAAGGTTGCTGAAATACTGCAAAGCGCAATGAACAATGTTGTTATTCTTTTCATTTTTCAACCTCCTTTGTTGCATTCTTTGTCATTTCGGTGCTATTTTCTTCTTCAAATGTATTATTATTGTTCGCTTCAGCTCCGCTTTCCTCATTTTTTGGTGCTTCCATTTTACCTGCCAAAACCATTAAATCTATGAATTTCTGCCTGTATTGGTCAGCTTTCTTTTCATCGTATGGGTTTCTTTTGCGTATATCATCAGGTAAATTTGCATCAGAATTGAAATAACCTTTATATTGTGGATTCATATCGAAACTATGTTGGAAATAAGCCAAGTGGGCTGGATTGCTTGTATCGCTCATTCTCAAAGCTACATCTGGACCATATTTTCCTGTCAATTCCATAAATTCGTCATCACTCATCTCTGGTTTCCCTGCTTCAATGATACCTTTCATATACCATTTTTTTGCACTATTATCAGGCAAAGCATCAATTAATGGTTCTAATTCCTCGTATGTTTTACCTAACTCAGGTGCCAATTCGAAATTCAATATCGCATAATTCTCTGGATTAGAATTAAGAACATAGCTTAAAGCCTCCTTTGCTCTGCGTTCCTCATCGGGTGTTTTGCCTTGTTTAAAGAATAATGTTTCAAGGTCAATGAACATCTTTATTTCTTTAAACTCATTGGTATCAGGCAATTTGCTTGCCAAATGATAGGCTTCGCCCAATTTCATTGACTTGAAAAGCATAATGGCTTGATTAGCTACAATTTCTTTTCTATTTACCATATATCGGTAATTATTGTCGAAAGATATAGGGCGTGTAACTTCTAAACCTGCTTTCATATCTACAAAAGGGGCAAGAATAGAAAGGTCTACTGAGTCAGTTTGAATTGCATAACAAGCTACACGATTGGCAATATAGGCTGCAAAGGGACTATAAGCGGCTGTTCTGCGCACTTTTATTTCCTCCCAAGCACGATAAGTTAATTTGCGCAATTCAGTAGAATCTTTTATTTGTGTAAACAAATTATAGTAATCGCCATTTGAAAAAACACTTTTCCCACCTTTTTGATAATCTCTATCGTTATAGTAAGTCCACAATGCTTCTTGCGGTTCGAGTACTTTGTTTTGTCTTAAAGTGTAAGTACAACGCATTAAACGCTGGTTTTGCATGATTTCTTGCACTGCCGAATTGGCTTGCATCTCCTTTATTCCACTTGCATTATTATTGAAAGCGTAATTGCGAAGTGTATTTGCTTCTTCCTCCAAACCTCGTGCTTTGAGCGAATCGGCAACATCAAACCATGTGTAAACCAATGGTTCTTTTACTTCTAAGCCTGCACTTGAAATCTGACTACCAATGATTTGCAATGCTTTATTTGCTCTTGCATTCGCCAATTTAGTGTTAAACACAGCATTACCCTCTGGCGACGATGTTCCTTGTACGGTGAAATTCATCAATGCTCGACCGTATGATTTTAATTCTCTTACTAATTGTTCTAAATTCAGCTGGTTTGAAGCATCGGGAGTTAGTTCCGCACTACCCACATTGAAGGTTAATTGCAAATCTCGTGGCACTTCTCTCAACTGCGCACGAGCCTGTTCGTAATAATCAGGCGTTAGTTTTATTTCCTTCATAGCCATTGAAACATCTAATAATTTCCATGGTTTTCGAGTATTGCAAGTACCGTTTTTCGATTTATCTTCAAAATAAATGTGTGTATAATCTTCTAATCTCAATACCGAACCCCACTTGTAACTTTTATTAGGATTAGGCTTTGGATAGGTTACTTCCCAATGAAAAGTAAACTCGTCAGTGGTTGTTGGGTTGTTTTCAATGAAATAATTGTGCAAGGAATCGTTGCGATTGTAATCGAAACTCTTTCTTCTTATTTGATTATTATGATATTTTTTGCCTTCATAAACCAATGGCTCAAGATACTGAATGGTATCTTCTTCCTCACAATTAATTACCATTGGTTGGAAAATCAATCGTGAATGCTCTTTCGTGTACCACTCTGGCAACTTCACTGTAACGTCCCAATGTAAGTTAGGTCCATCGTCAATTGGCTTCATTTCAACAATATCCAATCCGTTTCGTTTACCAAAGACTGTTGTTCCTTTTAATAAAATGGTTTTTTCTCTACTTGCAAATACAATATCATATTGCAATTTAGAGCTGATGTTTACCACTTTCACTTCGCCCTCATTAATAACCATGATAGCCCCCTTAGCCGAAATATCAGCTTCAAAGTGTCCTTCATAATCAGAATTGACCGTTGCGTTGCTGCGGATAGTAACCTCTTGACTTATATCTTTACTTTTCTTACGAAAGCTATCAGCTTGTTTATTGGCTTCGTTGCGATTATCGAAAATATAAACGGGCACTGAAAGTGGTACTTTGCTATATCCACCCTCAGCTGATTTCATGTTTTTATAGATGTTACCAGTAATATGCAATACCTGTGCATTAGCTTTTCCGATGACAGATAGTAATATTGCAAAAAGAATAAGGCAACGTTTTGTTTTAATATTCATATCTTCTCCTTATCTAATTATGTACGACAGGGTTATTCCTATTTTTGTTGGAGCCAAGATTGTACCTTTAAAACCATCTCTTGCAACAGAACCTACTGTTGTTTTTAGGTCGGGAAATCCATCAGTAATTTTCTTTTCATGAAATATAATCATGCCTACACCAGCATGAGCATCAATAGTCCAACGATTAGACAAGGCAACAACATAACCAAAAGTCAATCCTGCTCCCACTGCAAAACCATCGTGACGAGTATTTTTCCATTTCGCATCGTAATCCATTGCCAATGCACTCACCCCCACAAAGTGGTGATACATAGGGCGACCACCAAAATAATAGCGATATTCTGGTTGTACTCCTATAGCTTTTGCTTCTTTGTTCCAATAAGGTTTATTATTTGTAAAGACACTTAATCCCAAAGTAGAACGATTGCCAATGGTCATTTCAGCGCCTATATTATAGGTTTGTAAAGCAGCCATAGCCACGTCTGTATTTACCGAAATCGCTTGTCCATGAGCAGCAACCATTGCCATGTAACTCAAGAAAGTGGTAATTATTTTCTTCATTTCTTATTTCCTTTCTTTTCTTCCTCGTTTCTTCTTGCTGCTTTCTCAGCAGCTTTTTCCTTTTGTTTTTGTGCTTTGTCGTATTCTTTCAAACGTTTATTGCGTTTTCTTTCTATTTCTTTAGCTTTCTTTCGCTCTGCTTTTGCTTCACGCAAGGTGTCTTTGCGATATGCCTCATTGGCTTTTTCTAAACGATATTGTTCATCAACAACAATGCGTTTCTTGTATCGGTTGGCAACTTTTATTCCAAAATGATAAACCAATCCTACACGTACTATGTCGGTTGAGGCAGCATAAACCAATGGGTCAAATGTTAATTTGTAGCCGTTTTGCGGTGTTGTAATATTGTAAATATGCTGATTATTTTGCACCTCTCGGTGATATTCATCATATTTTGCATAAACCACACCAGCATTAATGCCCAAATCAAGATCAAGACTTGCTCCATTTTGATAACCATAAAGTTGTGTAACTGTACCAAACATCAATCCGCCTGTAAAAGCATTTCCTCTTTTTCCAGTTTCCGAAAACTTTATATCAAACTTATTGGCACCTCCATATACACCCCAATAGAACACACGGCGTGGATTTTTTCCATGCCAATATTTACGCAACGCCACTTTTCCATCGTAAATATCATAAACATTATAAGTTAAATCTTTGGGTTGTGTCTTCCAATTTACCTTACCGTCAAGGCTTAATGTCCACTTGTTCCAACTTTTATTGCCGAGTATGTATTCCAAACCGAAGTTAGGAGTCAATACAATCCAATCAATAACATTTGTACGAAGACTTAATCGGTCGCCAAACTTTAAATTTTCAACCTTATTATAGTATAGTGCTACTTTTTGACCATACGTTTTAGCTAACATTGGTGAAAAAAAAAGTGTTATTACCAATGCAAGTAAGCCCTTATTAGAATAAGTCATAATTCTTAAAAGTGAATTAAATCGGTGAGAGTTATCCGTAAATGATAAAAAATGTGCGCCTGACAGGAATCGAACCTGCACGATGTAAATCACTAGATCCTAAGTCTAGCGCGTCTGCCAATTCCGCCACAGGCGCATTTTTCGGATACAAAGTTACGCTAACTTTTGTTAATACACAAATTATTTATTATCTTTTTTGTGTTTTTATGCTTAAAGATAAAATTATTATTTCTTTTTGGGTTGCTTATTAGCATTTGCTTTGATTTAAATTTGTAACTTTGCAAAACATAGTTAGGGCTACAACCAATAGGCTATAAGAATGCTATTTATTTCATTTCCAAACAATGTTGGTCAAATAAAACACCTCCATATATACGAAAGGTTGAGTCCCCTTAAAGAATTATTAAATGTAGAAAAATAAAAAAATGATAAAATCTATTCGTAACTACATTGAGCAACATAAAGAAAATACCTTATATCTTACAATTTGGTTTGTAGTGTTTACAATCCCCATTATGGCTATGCTGCTACGCATTACAGACACCTATGAACCTTTCAATTGGAATCATGTCATAAGTGCTTGGAAAATATTGGCATTATTCTTTATTGTTTTTCTCATTCATAATATTTTCCTACTTCCCAAAATTGTTTACCAAAAAAAACGCAAACAATATTTTGCTTTTTTATTTGTTCTACTTATTCTTTTTACAATTGCACAATATTTTTTTCATCCTGTATTAGTTCATAATCATTTCTTTCAAAGTATAGCAGAGAGTGAAATTGCAGCCAACTTACACAACGACATATCAATTCTTCCTCCCCACATTGCTGCACAAGTATTAGTCGTTCATGTACTTATCGTTATTTTAATGTTTGGTATGAACTTCGGTGTGAAGATGTTTTTCTATTCGAATGAAGACTTTGAAAAGTTGCGTGCATTACAACAAAAAAGTTTAGAGCAGCAGTTAATATACTTGAAATACCAAATAAACCCGCATTTTTTCATGAACACGCTCAACAATATTCATGCATTGGTGGATATTGACCCTGAAAAAGCTAAAACATCAATTATTGTATTATCGAAAATGATGCGTTATGTGTTGTATGAAGGCAACCATAAACTAATCCCATTGCAAAAAGAAAGCGAATTTATCGGTAGATTTATCACTATCATGCGCATGCGATACACTGAGAAAGTGAAGGTAAATTTCAAGATACCAGACTATTTTTCTGTTGGAGAAATTCCTCCCTTGTTGCTCATTTGCTTTGTTGAAAATGCGTTCAAACATGGTGTAACCTATCAACAAGAATGCACCATAGATATTTCGTTAAATGTAAAAGACGAAAAAATATGTTTCACTTGTTTTAATAAAAAGCCACAAAATGCCAAGAACGAGCAAGGTGGTTTAGGATTAAAAAGTGCAAAACAAAGATTAAATTTAATTTATCCAAACAATCATAAACTCACTATCGTTGAAGAAAAAGATTTCTATCAAGTTACATTAGATTTGCCTCTGAACGATAAAACAAATTTAAAATGAAAACTTTAACAACAGATTAAAATTTAATATGGATATAAAAATTAAAACACTCGCCATTGATGACGAACCCTTGGCACTACAACAATTAGCATCGTATATTAAAAGTACACCTTTTTTAGAACTTGTAGGCGAATGCCAAAATGCGATTGAAGCGCAGCAAGTAATGAAAAAAACAAAAATAGATGCTATTTTTATTGATATTACCATGCCTGACCTAAATGGGCTCGATTTTGTTCGTTCCTTAGAAGAACGTCCTCTCATCGTTTTCACCACCGCATACAGTGATTATGCGATAGAAAGTTATAAAGTCGAAGCAGTCGATTATCTTTTAAAACCTTTTGGATTAGCCGATTTACAGCAAGCTGCCGAGCGCGTAAAACGTCAATACGAACTTTTAAACAAAGAAGTTGAAGAAGTAGCTTTACCTAATGACGACACTCTATTTCTAAAAAATGAACATAAAGTTGTGCGTATCAATGTAAACGAAATACGCTGCATTGAGGGAATGGGAGAATATCTTAAAATACATTTTGATAGCGAACGACGACCATTAATCGTACTTCTAAGTATGAAGAAAATGGAAGAAAACTTACCAAAAAATTTCATGCGCATACATCGCTCATGGATTATCAACTTGCTAAAAATAGAGGAAATTATTAAAAACCGAGTAATTCTTGGCGATAATACAAATATTCCTATTGGCGATATGTATCGGGAAACATTCACGAAATACATTGATTCTAAATTCTTAGAAAAATAAGGAAAAAGCAAACCTATTGTTTTCACTTCGCTTTAGAAATACGCTTGATATTCACACGCACTTTTATTTTTATCGAACACCAATAAAACTTTTGCATCGGAGCTTCACGGATATTCACGGAGGTTGTCCGTGTTACTCCGTGTAAATCCGTTGCTATCATATTTCTGTTAAATATGTGCAAATAATACAAGTTGTATTTGTTACAACCGATGCTTTTGTGTATCTTTGCATCGAATTGTGGAGTCTCATAAAACAGGTATTCATCAATTCTTTTCAGGAGTAACAGTCCAACGACATAAAACAACAATTAAATATTATTTAGAATGATGAAACAAAATTACAACAACAAAGCGAAGTACCGCAGCGCATGGCTTGCGCTTGTGCTGCTAATGATAACGGCTCTGCCTATCACTGCACAGAACGTGGGCGACAGATTCCAAGTCGATGGCTATTGGTATCAGGTGGTAGATGCCACAGCCAAAACCGTGAAAGTGACATGGGCAAACTCAAATGCTGCAACGGAGCAAGCAACACAGCAGGAGTTAGCCAATGCAACGGCTAAACTCCCTGACCAGTGGAAAGGCTACAACGGGACACCGAAAGTTACGTTAGTAGAAGAATTTATAACAGACAAACCATTTGATTCAAAAAATTCAGAAGCAGATACAAAACATGAAATTCCTGTAGTAATAATTCCTGCTACTGTCAAGTATAACAATGAGGACTGGACAGTGGTAGCCATCGGCTCCTATGCATTCATCAATGAAAGAGGAATTGATAATGTGGAGCTTCCTGAATCGATAGAAGCCATTGAGGATGCCGCCTTTTATCAATGCAGTGTCACGATGATAAATTTCCCAGCAAATCTGAAGTACATCGGTTGGCGTGCCTTCTACAAAACCAATTTGGCACCTTATAGTGAGATTGAACTAAAGGGTAGAAAACCGAAAAAATATAAATATTCGAAAAAATTTCAACCAATCAAAATTCTTGGTGCAACTGCCATCGGTCCCCAAGCCTTTGAGGGAAGTTTTTCAAAGTCAAAATTTGAGTGTTCAAATATAACGTTCTTGGGGTATCAGGCTTTCAAGGGAGACAAATTTGATATAACAACACCTATTCCTGCAACAGCGAAGATTGGTGAACAGCCCAAAGATAACAAAATTAAGGCGATGTATAAAAACTTGCCCGCAGGCACTGACCAACGTTCGGGTGTGGAATCCTTTGCAGAATATTCGTTTGATCTAAGTTCTTATAAACTTCATAAAAAAGTTACACCTGTTTTAGAAGAGGGTCCAAAAACGATTCCTGCAGGCATGTTTGAAAAAGCCTTTACTGCAAAAGAAAATTTTTACATTCCTCTTTCTGTGACTACAATAGAAGAAAGAGCTTTCGCAAATACTGGTATCAAAAGTTTCAACGAATTGTCTAACGTAACGAAAATAGGCGCAAGGGCTTTCGAAAATGGCGTTATGTCAGGTGATTTTGTAATTGAAGAGCAAATTGAGGAAGTAGGCAATGGTGCCTTTGCAGGAAATACCAATCTGACAGGATTTACCTTGAAGGGCAGTGCCAACTGCAAGATTGGTGTGGGAATTCTTGAAGGTTGCACCGATTTGGAATTTATAGACTTGCGCAACGTCAACAACACTGAGTTCAAAAACAAACTGCAGAATTTGTCACGCGAATCTAATTCGCATACTATCACGGCAGGACTGCCAACTCATACTCTCGTGTTTCTTCCTGAAGCAACGGGCATCACCATTGCGGATGGTCAAGATGTGAACTTTGTTAAGAGCAACGGTACATGCACCAAGCTGAGCTTGCAAGATGGTGCAGAATACGAGTTCCTTTGTGACATCAAAGCCAATGAGGTGGTTTACAACAGATGCAACATGACCATTAACAACACAACCATAAATCGTGGTTACAACACTGATTTAACGGTTGCTCATTATGAAGGAGACAATTCTCTAACCTCCTACCGCGACTTCTCTGACTTTGCCTCTGGCAAGAACTGTTTCACCATTTTCCTGCCATACGCCGTGACATTACCACAGGGCATTCGCGCATACTATTTGGACTTACAAACAGAGAGAAGCACGGGTAAAATAAACGAATACACTGGTAATTATATAATGGAAGAAGTTTATATGTTCAATTCAATCCCCGACGGTAGCAAGCTTGAGGCGAACAGACCCTATTTGCTGCGCATTACAGATAATAAGAACCACACCTCTCAGGAGTTCAAAGCGATTGACAATACAGTGGTAATAGCTGCGTCTGGCAATGACAAGGATAAGAGATTTAACAGACTCAAGCCAAAGTTCTTTACTGAAGGAAAAAATGACCAAAGCTACGTGTTCACTGGAAGCACCGAAAAGCTTCAACGTGGGGATGGACAGGATACGTCGGCTAACAACCCTTGGACGCTGGGTCGCGATGAAAATGGAAACGATATGTGGAAAAGAATGCCAGGTAAGACGGGTGTGGATAAACTCATACCTCCTTTCCGCGGAATCATTATGCCTAAGTCGACTATTGCTGCCGCCAATCAGTTTGTGTTACTCACTGAGGAGGACAATCAAACAGCGGGCATCAACGATGTGACAGGAAACACCGATGTACAGCAAGGCGCACAGCGCATATACACCATCGACGGGCGCTATGTTGGCACCAACTTCGACAGTCTGCCATCGGGCATGTATATCATGAAGGGTAAGAAAACATTAAAGACGAAATAAAGATGAACAGAGATAATATAAATGTAAACAGCACAGCTGGCGACAGACGCACCTACCTGTCGCCATGCACCGAAATCATCAAAATGGAAACAATTAACCCCTTAGCGGAAAGTTTAGGAATTCCAAGAAAAGATGAAAATACGGATGAAGCCAATGGAAAGCAGTGGCAGGGCGACGACTTGGACTCGTGGGACGAAGAGGAAGGCAGCAACGATAAGAATTGGGGAAGCGTGTGGTAACCCTCGGCATGCGTGCCGAGAATAGCCATGCAACTACTCATGACATGAAATAAAGTGGGAGGGAACTGTTGGTTTCCCTCCCACTTTTGTGTTTGATAGCCGCTCACCTGTTATCGTCTTCTCTCTGTGGTGAACGAATAGGGAGCATCGGCGTCTTGAGTGCCACGCTGCTTAATACATTTATCAGATGCAAAGGTATGAAAAATATCAAAGAGTAGTTGTTTTTTTTTATTTTTCATAATATACAAAATGAAACCTTTATAAAACCCTCTTATACAAAGTTTTTCTTAACACAACTCATTAATAACTAATCGTATCGTTTGGAAATAAATAGAGTTTTGTAGAGGACTAAAAAATAGTAATTCTTATTTTAAAATCAAGAGTGTATGTTTGTTCTTTGATGTTACATACCCAAGCGGTTGCTATCCACGAAACTTAAACCTATTGTTTTTGACTTCAAAACAATAGGTTTTGCTCTCCAAAATAGGCACTTTTGAATTTGTAAATCGTATCGACCTCAACTATCAGCACGAAAAAAAGTGTTTACCAAATTGGCAAACACTTTTATTTATTTTAGTTCTTCTTCTAAATTAGTCAGTAACTTGAACAGTTGCACGACGATTGAAAGAGATAGGAGACAATGTGTCTACACCACCCTTACCAACTTCTGTAATCTTATCTGAGCTTACACCCATCTTAACAAGTTCACCAGCAACAGTTTTAGCACGTTGTTCTGACAACCATTGGTTGTGTTTAGCTGAACCTGTTGCACTATCTGCGTAACCTGTAACAAGGAGGTTGTTGTTGTTGTCAATTGCATACTTAGCAAGAGCTTGTACATTTACGAGGTCTTTTTTAGATGCAATATTTGTCTTGTCAATATTAAAGAATACTGAAATTGGAGTTGTTATCAATTCCTTAACTGATTGAGAAACTGTTTCAGTAGGTTTTTGGTTAGCAAGAGCATCACGAAGACGTGCATTTTCTGCTTCAGCATCACGAAGACGTGCATTCAAAGCGTCAAGAGCTGCTTGGTGTTGAGCGTTGATAGCATCAACGTCTGGAGTATGCGACCATGTAGATTTGCCAATGTTGAATTGAAGACCTAATTCAGCGTAGAGGTTGTTATCATGTGAGTCCCAACCACGATTTCCATAGTATTGGTCGTAACCATCAATATCACCTTCCATACGGTTATAGCCAAGTTCTGCATATACTCGCATTACCTTGCTCAAACGCCATGAAGATTGAATACCAGCACTAAGAACCATACCATAATAGTCCTTGCTCATAGAACGACCTATACCAGCACCTACGAATGGAATGATGTTCCATACGCGAGTTTCATTGTAACCACAAAACAAATTGCTAAGATTAAACATAGCATGACCTTGAGCCAACCAATACTTGTTACCATTGTCAACCTTTGAGTTAACATCGTCAGTATCGCCTACACGCTTACCCCAAATACCTTGTGCCTTAACACGAAGACCAAGTCCAGGAGTAAACCATTTACCAATAGAAAGTCCTACTCCAGGGTTACCACGGAATGCCTTAAATGGATTAATTTTGAAATCAGCACCATGTTCTTGACCTGAGTACCACACACTCCATTGTCCACCTACTTGAACAAACCAATTGTCCCAAAAAGAGTTAGTGGCAACACTATTCTTTAAAGTAGGCACTTCTTCTTGAGCAAAGCCAGCAACCGATGCGCCAGCAAATGCCAATACCATTAAAATTTTTTTCATAACCTTTATTTATTATAATATCAAATAATCTATTATCTCTAAGTCTATAGTAAGTTAAAACTCAAATCACGCAACAAAGGTAAGCATTATTTTTTATATTGCGAGTCATTCTTATTAAAAAAAGTCTTTTATTGTAAAAATTTTAAGTAATCAACTAAAAAACAACCCTAATTCAGCATTTTTTCTATATCAACTTGCCGTAATATTGTTAATATTACCTTTCTGTTTGGTGTATAATTTACATTACTGCATGCAAACAATTGATTAACAATGTTCTCCATTTCATCATTATTTAGCACCTGTCCATGAGGAATTGCAGCGTTCTTTGCAAGGCTTAAAGCTAATGATTTCTTTATTTCTTCATCAACAGTAACATCTTCTTCGAGGGCAGAATTGACCATTTCGCCTACCAACTTTGAAATATCTAATCCCTCTATTCCCGTTGGAATTCCATTAACGGCATAGCTATTCCTCCCCATATTACTCAAGTCGAAACCCATGAGTTTCATTTCAGAAATGACCTTTTCTAATAATGAAACGTTATGAGTTGGAAACGTAATCATTTCAGGGAAAAGCAATTTTTGGGTGTGCGCCGTATGGTTTTTGAGCTGTTTCAAATACAACTCATATAATATACGCACATGTGCACGATGTTGGTCTATTATCATTAAGCCTGATTTTACCGCTGTCATAATGTAACAACCTTTGTATTGATAGTGGGCTGGCGAGCGTTCTTCAGCTACATTTCCACTTCTTAAATCACTTTTCCCCGATTCGGAAGGGGTGAAAATGTGTTGCTCCCCATTATTATTATCAGTACGAGGGGTTGCATTGGGCATCATTTCATCATCTCCAAGATTTTGATATAATGTTTGCCAATCGTCAGCAGGAATGGTATTTCGACCAACTTGCGTTTCTTTAAAAGGATTATAATTGGGATTATAATTGACTTTGGGTGCGTTTGTATTTGCCGAAGGATTGAAAACAGGAATATCAGGTTTCCCTTCCGTATCGAAATCAATTGAAGGAATATCATTAAACTTACCTAACGCTTCTTTTACTGCAGCCATTAAGATTTGCCAAATGGCCTGTTCGTTTTCAAATTTTATTTCCGTTTTGGTCGGGTGAATATTGACATCAATATTTTCAGCAGGCACTTGGAAATAGATAAAGTAAGGCACTTGCTCGCCAAATGGCAATAAACGTTCAAAAGCTGTAACGATGGCTTTATTGAAATAAGGGTGTTTCATGTAACGGTCGTTGACAAAAAAATATTGCAACGCACCTTTTTTCTTTGCTGATTCTGGTTTACCAACAAACCCATGGATATGACAAAGCGTTGTACTTACCTCTACTGGAAGCAAATCTTGATTCAGTTTCTTACCAAAAACTTCCACGATTCTTTGACGCAAGCCGCATGCTCTTAATGAAAAGATTTCTACTCCATTCGAATGAAGTGTAAAAGAAATGTTCGGATAGACTAAGGCTATGCGCTCGAAAGACGAAATAATATTGTTGAGTTCGGTTGTATCCGACTTTAAAAACTTACGCCTTGCGGGTACATTAAAGAATAAGTTATCCACTTTAAAGCTGCTCCCAACGGCACACGAGCAGGGTTCTTGTCCCACGAATTTACTTCCTGAAATATTTAGAAGTGTACCTATCTCCTCAGTTTCTTGACGTGTTTTCAATTCAATTTGTGCCACCGCAGCGATTGAAGCCAACGCCTCGCCACGAAATCCCATTGTTGTCAATGCAAAAAGGTCGTCAGCTTTTTTAATTTTTGAGGTTGCATGGCGTTCAAAAGAAATGCGCGCATCGGTTTCAGACATACCTTTTCCGTTATCAACAACCTGAATTGAAGTACGCCCTGCATCAACAATAATTACGTTTATCGTTGTTGCGCCAGCATCAATAGCATTTTCAACCAACTCTTTTACAACCGAAGCAGGTCGTTGAATCACCTCTCCAGCCGCAATTTGATTGGCTACACTATCGGGTAAAAGTTGAATTATATCGCTCATTCTTATTATCTTTACATAAAATAGGCAAATAAAAAAACTATCAAAAGGGTTAACAATGTGGTAATTCCAACAATTGTCATGAACCGATGATTGGCAGTTTGCCGTCTATTGGGTGAGGTTCGGAAACTAATTTCGTGATATTCACCACCCTGTTTCTCCGACTTCTTTTCCACTTTGCAACCTTCCTTTTCAGCTTGAACATATTCTTTCATCTTCTTCAATCGTTCCTTTCGTTCATCGTAATAGATGAACTCATGATGAAAACGACGCGGTTTAGGTTGATGAAAGAATATCATTTGGACTTTATTTGATACTATTTTGAAATTTGTTGAATAGGCGGAGCAGCCACTTCTTTGGGTCTAACATCTGTTTTCGCCTTTCGTGCTACATTCCTAAAAATATCATTTTTATCTTTCGGACGTACATCTTCGTACCAATGGAAGTTGGGTAATAGCAACTTATCTGGTGGAATTTGCGTCATCGGATAGAGTGTTGACGTAAATTTATTCGTCCATATTTTTTGCAATTGCCGTTCAGGCGACATGAAAAAACGCATCGTATCGGTTTCCAAATAGTTCAATCCCGTCAACGATTTATCTTTGTCATCTACTGGAAAATAGATTGTTTCAACATTTCCTATGGCCTGACCAGTCCTAATTTTACCTTCAATAAATTGTGCATGCATGGTCTTTGAACGCACTTGATTGTAGTATTGCTTGTCTGTAAGCTGTTCTATCGACATCGCATTGCCATAAATATGGGCTTCTCGAATGGTAGAATCGTTCATATAAACCTTTATGGAATCGCCCAAAAGTTGTCGATTTGCATTCCAAACGATAGGCTCATCATACATTGTCAGGCACGAATCTTTCGTATTTGCGATAAAGAACCCACAAACAGCTTGCATATCTGTACGATAAGCACGCACGTTATCCACTCCAAAAATCTTACGATAAACTTGTGGAGTATTCACGTTAAAAGCCTTCATACTGATTGTATCGGCATGCACAAAGAGCGTATCGCCTTGTGAAAAGTCTTTGGCTACCGTCCCAGGAGTACCTCCGTAAGCAATTGCAGCCGAATCGGTGTAATGAATAAAATCACCCTTAAAAGCATGTTTACTTTTTGTATCAATGTAATAAACATTGCCTTTTCCTTCGCCTTCACGGGTTTTATTATTGTAAATAAGGTCATCGCCCGTTATGGTACGCTGCTTAATTTCGTCCACAATCTTCACATTCCCATGCCCTTCGCTATGCCCTGTATTCGCATTATACACGACCGATTCGCCCGTTATGGTACGTTTTAGCTTATGGTCAACAATCTTTACATTGCCGTTTCCTTTGGTTTGACCCGTTTTACTATTGTAATAAATGTCCTCACCCGTCATGGTTCGCTGATTTATTTTATCATAAATCTTCACTTTTCCATGACCTTCAGCATCGCCAGTAGCACTGTTATAAACAATATTATTGCCTTCAACGTCTCGTTCACGCGACTTAATTGTCGAGAAACCATTCAGTTGCATGTTGTCAGTTCTGCTGTTATAAATACCATCATTGGTATTTACCACCTCGCCTTTTGTAGTTCTAATCACCGATTTACCTACTACATGCATCAATCCAGTGTCCGTATTTCCGTGTGCAGTCGGTGTATTTATTCGATATTTGGGTGTACGAATAAACACATTTCCGTAAAAGTTGGCGTCATGAGTTTTTGTATTATAATCGCCTTGGTCGGCTACAACCACGTTGCCCGCATAATTTAAAGTGCCACGTCCGCCAAAATAATTAGCGATATTTGACACCATATTATAGTCTAAACTATCACAAATCAACGACTTTCCAGGTTGGCGAACTTTCACTTTTACGCGGGCTTTCAGCATTTGAGAGATACCCTCATAATAAGCACGACCGCAAGTTAAGTGAGTTCCATCTTTGCGTTTTAAATCAACATGACCAAATGCTTGGAACGAACTTTGCTTTTCATTGAGGTATGCACTATCGCATAATAGGGTCATATCCTTGTAGCGAAACTTCACTTTTCCTTTTGCAATTTGCACATCAGGCAACTCCATTTGGTTGTGACGCACATTCTCAGCATGGTCAATAAAGAGTTTTTCTCCCTGCTGTTTTTTTGGTTTTTGAGCCGAAACAGGGAGAGAAACACTTAGTCCAAACAGGCATAGAATCATCAACATTATGATTCTATGCCCGCAAATATCTTTTATTCCTTTATTCAAGAGAATCATCTAATCCAACCTTCATATTCAAAATCACAATCTCGGTACTCTGGCGACATTCTAACATAAGTGTCTTTCACCTTTTTCACAATCCAATTGTGAATTATATCTTGACGCTTTTTCAATGCCACAATATCCTTCATGGCTTGTAAATCTTCTGTTATTGTCGCACGATGCTCGTCTATTCTACCTTTCAATTTCACAATTACGACAACAAGTTTACCTCTTCCGTCAATCATAGAGAAAGGCTCTGACACTTCGCCCACCTTCATATTCTCAACTTTGCGTGCTATTTCCGATGGCAATTCACGCATTGCAAAACGTGAAGTGCGTGCTTGCCCTTGCACATTGGTCATCAATCCATGATTGTTTTTAGTTTCCTTGTCGTCCGAAATAATCATCGTAGCTTCATCGAAAGTAAATTTTCCAGCTTTAATATCGTTGGCGATAGAATCCAAACGATTAGTTGCGGCATTCAGAGCATCTGCCGAAACTTTTGGTTTCAAAAGGATATGGCGACAATTTAATTTATCTCCACGGCGGTCAATGAGCTGAATAATGTGGTATCCAAACTCACTTTCAACAACTTTTGACACCTTCTTAGGGTCAGTAAGATTGAAAGCTGCTGCTGCGAAAGTAGGGTCTAACATACCACGTCCCATAAATCCCAACTCACCACCTTGACGTGCCGAACCTGGGTCTTCTGAATAAAGGCGTGCTAACGTTTCAAACGAAGTTTCACCCTTTACAACTCGGTCGGTATAATCGCGCAATTGGTTCTTAATTCTTTCTATTTCGGTAGGTTCAATTCTTGGCGTTTGCGTTATAAGTTGCACCTCAACCGTTGTTGGAATCATAGGAATGCTATCAACAGGCAACTTTTTAAAGTATTCTCGCACCTCAGCTGGTGATACTTTCACATCGCCAACGAGTTTCTCTTGCATACGTTGCACCAACTGTCGATTCTTAAAATCGTCGTGTAGGTCTTGTCGAATTTGTGCAATACTCTTATGTTGATACTCCTCCAACTTTTCTTTTGAACCAATTTGAGGGATAGCAATCCACGCATTGATTTGTTGTTCAACGCCTTGTGTTATCTCTGCTTCGGTTACATTAATACTGTCTAATGCAGCTTGATGCAAGAAAAGTTTTTGAACAGCAATTTGTTCGAGAATGGCACAATTAGGATTACCTTTCCATTTCATGCCATCTGCTTCTCCTTGTAGTCGCATCATTTCTAAATCAGACTTCAATATTGGCTCATCACCAACCACCCACAGCACTTGGTCAACCACATTATCAGCGGTTTCGCTCTCCGTTTTCACAGTGTCAGTCGATGGTCTGTAACTTGAAGTTGATAACAATCCTACTGGTACACCCATCATTGTGAAGGCTGTACAAACGAGGATTCCTGCAACACAATATTTCTTTAAATTCATAAAACCTATTTCCTTAATGTTTATTGACGGTGTTCAACACTTCACGATTGACGCTTACCGTATATTTTTTACGCAAAGCCTTTATCCATTCTTTCTCTAAACTTTCTTGATAGTCAGAGATTACTTGGCTGCGTACATCATTCATTTCTTCTGGATTCTTTAACTTTTTACCATAAACGGCATCGATAGGATAATTTTCAACTGGCTTTACAGTTGTATTTTGCTTAAAAATTTCCTTGTCAACCAATGGGTTATCGCCTTGTTTGAACAATCCTTTTTCTACACGAATGCGGATTGTACTATCATTATTAAAGGTGGTACGAAGTTTTTCGCCCCAATCTTTGAATGGAATTTTAGCCACACAATCTTTGACCGCCTTTACATCTTCTTTCTTTTGGACATGGTAAGCGATACCTTTGAAGCGTGGTTCTTTCCAAGCATAGTGCTTTTTGTGCTTCTTAAAGTATGCTTGCAATCCTGCCTCATCGTTAGAAGCCTTATCCCAAACCTCACGACTGCTCATTTCAATCAATAAAAGTCCATCATGATACTCTCTCACAAGGTTCTTCAAGTTAGGGTCTTTCTCTTCCATTTCAGCGAGTTTTTGCTCAACCAACTGTTGTGGTGTTACACCATTTCCTGCTTCTGTTGCCATTTTCTGCAACTTCTGGTCGATAATTTGCTCGCGTAAATTTCTTGCTTCAATAAACTGATGTATGTCTGCTTTCAGTGAATCGTAAGGCTGGAATTGCTCTTTTGCAACGTATTTAATAATGTGATAACCGAAAGGCGACAATATCGGGTGGCTTATCTCACCTGGTTTCATTGAGAAGAGGGCTTCTTCAAAGGCTTGAACCGTCTGTCCCCTTGTAATTAAAGGCAATTCTCCACCACGAGCAGCACTGCTTGGGTCTTTTGAATACTTCTTTGCCAATTCAGCAAAGTTGCCTCCTTTCATAATAACATTATACAAAGAGTCAGCACGGTCGGCAATTTCTTTTTGTTCTGCCACACTTGCCTTTTGTCCAGCAGAAAGTAAGATGTGGGCGCAGCGTATTAAGCCACCGCTACCTTCTATTCTATCACGTGTTTCCTTATAAATCTTTTGTGCTTCAGCCTCAATATCAGCATCAGTAATCATTGTCGGACGCACTTGTTGGTCGCGATAGGTCATAAATTCTTGCTTGAAAGAAGTAAGCGTATCCAACTTTGCATCTAATGCCGCTTGAACTTTCAACTTGTAATTGACAAATAAATCAACGTATTCTGCTACCGTTTTTTTATCTATCACCCCTTCCGAATTATTCTTATTGTAAGAATATTCGAATTCTGAACGACTTACAGGCTGACCATTCACTGTCATAATGACGGGGTCAACCTGCTGTGCAAAAGCCATAGTGCCACTGAGCATTACGGCAGACAACAATGATATTATTCTCATTTCAAACGTTTATCATTCTTTGCCTCCTCTTTTTTTATCAAGAAGGCTGTATTATTTTTATTTTATAGTGGAACAAAGCCCCACCCTCTTTACTTAAATAACGAGGGTGGAGCGTGTTTATTATTCTGGACGCGAATAGTTTGGTGCTTCGCTTGTAATAGCTATGTCGTGTGGGTGGCTTTCCATGACACCTGCATTGGTAATGCGTGTAAAGCGTGCATTGTGAAGTTTCTCGATTGAAGCAGCACCACAATAACCCATACCTGAACGTAAACCACCTACAAGTTGGTAAATCACCTCTTGAACAGTGCCTTTGTAAGGTACACGACCTGCAATTCCTTCTGGAACTAACTTTTTATTATCGCTTATATCGCCTTGGAAATAACGGTCGCGAGAGCCGTTCTTCTGTTCCATTGCTTCCAATGAACCCATACCACGATAGCTCTTAAACTTACGACCATTGAAAATAATGGTGTCGCCTGGAGATTCTTCTGTACCTGCAACCAACGAACCTACCATTACAGAGCTACCGCCAGCTGCCAAAGCCTTAACAACATCGCCCGAATAGCGCAAACCACCGTCGGCAATCAAAGGAACGTCTGTGCTTTTCAAGGCTGAATAAACATCGTAAATAGCACTCAATTGTGGCACTCCCACACCTGCTACGACACGAGTTGTACAGATTGAACCTGGACCAATGCCCACTTTCACTGCGTCAGCCCCATTTTCAACGAGGAATTTTGCAGCTTCGCCTGTTGCGATATTACCCACCACAACATCAAGATTAGGGAAGGCAGTCTTTACATCACGCAATTTTCCAATTACACCTTGTGAATGTCCGTGTGCAGTGTCAATCACAATGGCATCAACACCTGCTTCCACCAAAGCTGAAGCACGTTCCATTGTGTCGACAGTAACACCCACACCAGCTGCTACACGCAGACGACCTTTCTCGTCTTTGCAAGCCATTGGTTTGTCCTTTGCCTTGGTAATGTCTTTATAAGTAATCAAACCTACCAAACGATTGTCTTTATCGACAACTGGTAGCTTTTCTATTTTGTTTTCTTGCAATATTTGTGCAGCAGCAGTAAGGTCGGTTTGCTGATGTGTTGTTACCAAATTTTCATGTGTCATCACCTCGTCAATCGTCTTATCGAAACGGCGTTCAAAGCGCAAATCACGGTTGGTAACAATTCCGACTAAATGTTTTTCATCATCAACAACAGGGATACCACCAATATGATATTCAGCCATCATCGCCAAAGCATCTCTTACGGTACTTCCACGACGTATCGTAACAGGGTCGTAAATCATTCCGTTTTCGGCACGTTTTACGATTGCCACTTGACGGGCTTGCTCTTCGATGGTCATATTCTTATGTATCACACCGATACCACCCTCTCGTGCAATGGCAATTGCCATAGAACTTTCGGTTACGGTATCCATTGCTGCCGTAACAAAAGGAACATTCAGTTCTATGTTACGAGAAAACTTGGTTTTCAACTCTACCCCTTTGGGTAGTACCTCAGAATAAGCTGGGATTAAAAGGACGTCATCGTAAGTCAATCCGTCCATGATGATTTTATCTGCAACAAATGAAGACATAGTGTATATTAGAAAATTTATTGCGTGCAAATTTACTAATTATTCTTCAGATAGATTATTATTTTTGCTAATTTCTACCATGAATTTAAAAGTATTTAACGACAAAAGATTATAAGTCTACTTGATTAAGTCGGCAAGTTCGGCACAAACTCTTTTTTGCTTGTGAGAATCGTAGGCTTTTAGTGGTAGTAAATAGACTTCTAAAAGAGTTAAACTAAAAATAAAACCAATGCTATTTTTTGCAATTCATAGCATTGGTTTTATCAATTATTATTTTTCTCCTACTTTAGAAACGCGCTTCAAAGTCATTTTCTGCATTCCCTTGGTATGAGTATCTTCGTCTATAATTTGACCATCAACTATCATTGTGCTTTGAGTCAATTTCAAAACCTTTACAGTTTCATCACCTATAGTCAAGAGATGCTTTTCACTATCATAAGAATAAGGTTCTGGAGAGTTTGCAAAAAATGTTTTTCCATCTTCATCAAGTTCATAGGTTACAACTGTTCCATTGTTTTTAAACTCTGAATATGAGAGGTCTTCTGGAGCAATAGGCATCTTAACACCATTCAATGCATATTCTTCGACTTTCCAAATGCCAACGATAGAGCCATCAGAACTTTCTTCATCGTCTTTGCTGCAAGACGCTAATGAGAGGGTAAATTGTGTTATACAAAGAAAATGGATAAAAATCCCCATAAAAAAAAGCTATTGTTTTGGAACTCAAAACAATAGCTTTTGGACTTCAAAACAGGCTGTTTTAAATTTCGAAAGAATAGGAACTAAATTTTAAGTTTGCATTTGTATGCAAAAACACCAGCCCTTTTCTATCCTTTTAGCTGACTTTTTCTACTTCTTTCCTTTCGCATCGAAAGTATATTTGAACGTGAGGCTAACGTAATTGTGCATAAAATCTTGCCATGTTTCAGAACGCAAAGTAGGTGTAATATTACTGCGCTTGAAGACAAGTTGGTTGAGAATATCGTTATATCCTAACTGAAGTGAGCCTTTATTTTTCCAGAACAACCACTTCGCACTGGCAGTCCAAATCAAGCGGTGTTTGTTCATTTCGGGGTAAGATAGCCTGAATGGATTTCATCGGTCATTTGATTTACAAACTCCCAATGCTTTAACTTCGCCATACAATCCAATCCGATGCTATATTAGTCGTCAAGTTGGTTACCGAATGGAAAGAGTCGCCTAATCCTTTGTCAAAAACAAGCTTAATTTCATAGTCATCACCACCTTTCACGTTTTCTTCATGCGTTCGATATACGCCCGTTATTGGATTAAAATAGTAAACCGAAGCTATTGGATTGATGTTTCGAGTATAACCTGCTTTCATCATCAAAACGGCTTGTTGCTTTGGTAAAGTACAAGTATAAGTAAGCGCACTTTTATATTGATGACTTCTATGCAAGAAAGGATTGCTTTCTTCTATCCACAACGGATTTGTATCGTCTCGAACAATGAAGGCTCATCATTCAAATAAGAATCATGAGCCCTCAAATGTTATGTTAAAAAAGCGTGCTTAGTTAGCCATTTCGGATATAAACTTGATACGTACCAATCGAATATCCTCTTCGCTGTAATCGTCATCGAGTTCTTTCAGAGCCTCGTCAATATCATCGGTATGGCTATTCATGAAGTAATCGTAAATATCGTCAATCTTGTCATCATCGTAAACATCTTCCAAAAAATAGTCAATGTTAAGTTTTGTTCCGCTATACACGATTTCTTCTATCTTTGAAAGGAGGTCGTCAAAGCTTAATCCTTCGGCGATGGCAATGTCATCTAATGGCAATTTGCGGTCAATACCTTGAATGATTTTCACTTTTTGCATTGACTTTTTAGCCACAGTACGCACGCGTAACTCTTCGGGACGTTCTATATTTTTCTCCTTACAATACTTTTGAATCAACTTACAGAACTCTGCGCCATAACGTTTTGCCTTACCGACACCAACACCTTGTATGTTTTGCAACTCTTGTTCCGTGATTGGATACATCATTGCCATTTGGTCTAACGATGGGTCTTGGAAAATTACGTAAGCAGGAACGCCTAATTTGCGTGCCATTTGTTTGCGCAAATCCTTAAGCATAGCAAACAATTCTGGGTCGGCAACACTAATTCCGCCTACCAAACTCTCGTCTACATCGTCGGCTTTAAACTCCTTGTCCATAACAATCATGAAAGATTTTGGACTCTTCATGAAGCGTTTGCCAGCTGCGGTAAGTTTAATAAGTCCGTAGTTTTCTACATCTTTCTTCAAATACCCTTCCAATAATGCTTGACGAATAACAGGATTCCAAATTTTTGTATCCTCCTTTTCGCCCAATCCAAACTCTTCAAGGTCGTCGTGTTTATGGTCTTTTATGTCGTCAGTACCACGCCCTTTCACAAAATCGATAACATATTCTTGACGGAAATTCTCCTTCAATGCTTTCACAGCCTTTAGTACCATGAGCAATGGTGCTTGCGCTTCTATCTTTTCTTTTGGGTGCAAACAATTGTCGCACATACCGCAATTATCTTTAAGATATTCTTCTCCGAAATAATGAAGTAGGAGTTTACGACGACAAACCGATGATTCAGCGTAAGTTTCAGTTTCCTGTAACAGTTGGCGACCTATATCTTGCTCAGAAACAGGCTTGCCTTCCATGAACTTTTCAAGCTTTTTGAGGTCGTTCTTAGAATAGAAAACAATACATTTTCCTTCTTCTCCGTCACGCCCAGCACGCCCTGTTTCTTGGTAATAGCCCTCCAAACTTTTTGGAATATCGTAGTGAATGACAAAGCGAACATCGGGTTTATCAATGCCCATACCAAAAGCAATGGTAGCAACAATGACATCAATATTCTCCATGAGGAAGTCATCTTGCGTCTTGGAACGTGTTTCAGAGTCTAAACCAGCATGATAAGGTTCGGCTTTTATTTCGTTTGCTTGCAAAACCGCAGCCAATTCTTCCACCTTTTTGCGTGAAAGACAATAGATAATACCACTTTTGCCTTGATTTTGCTTGATGAATTTTATAATCTGACGATTGGTATCTTCTTCGTTTTTCTTTGGTCTTACCTCATAATATAGGTTAGCACGATTGAACGAACTCTTAAATTCGCTGCAACCTTCAATGCCTAAACTCTTCACAATATCGCTCCTTACCTTGTCCGTTGCCGTTGCTGTAAGAGCTATAATAGGCGCTTTCCCGATTTGGTCTACAGCTTGTCTAATCTTGCGATACTCTGGTCGGAAGTCGTGTCCCCACTCAGAAATACAGTGAGCCTCATCAATTGCATAGAAACTAACCTTCACAGTGCGGAAAAACTCAATGCTATCTTCTTTGTTAAGCGACTCTGGCGCAACATAAAGTAGTTTTGTTTTGCCACTATGAATATCGGCTTTCACTTGGTCAATCTCGGTCTTTTTGAGCGAAGAGTTGAGGTAATGAGCTACACCATCTTCCTCACTAATCCCATTAATCACATCGACTTGGTTTTTCATCAATGCTATCAAAGGTGATATAACAATTGCCGTTCCCTCCATTATGAGCGAAGGCAATTGATAACAAAGACTCTTTCCGCCTCCTGTAGGCATCAATACAAAAGTATCGTTGCCTGCCAAGACATTGCGAATAATCGCTTCTTGAGCACCTTTGAATTTATCAAATCCAAAGAAGTGCTTCAATTTCTCTGTAAGATTGACTTCTTGTGCCATATTAAAGTTTAGTTTCTCCTTTCTAAAGTGTTGGTTTTGCATCTTCGCCCCCATGCTTTTTAGCACCATGGAGACGAATTTGCATATTTATTTCAGCTTACTCAACTTTATTGAGTTTCGCTTTGTCCAATTGTTCTTTTGCGTATGAAGCCGTAACTTCGTATTTTTTCACACGTTTTGACGGCAATTCAAACATTTGTTCCATCATCACAGCCTCAACAATAGAACGCAATCCACGCGCTCCTAACTTATATTCTACGGCTTTATCCACAATATAATCCAATGCTTCATTAGTAAATGAAAGGTTTATACCGTCCATTTTGAAAAGTTTAATATATTGTTTTACGATAGAATTCTTAGGCTCTACCAAAATTTTTCGCAACGCTTCTCTGTCCAAAGGATTGAGATAGGTCAGAACTGGCAAACGTCCGATGATTTCAGGAATAAGTCCAAACGAACGTAAGTCTTGTGGAAGTACATACTTCATCAAGTCTTTCTTGTCGATTTTTGCCACATTCTGCACTGAATTATAGCCCACAACATGGGTATTCAGGCGTTGAGCAATCTTGCGCTCTATTCCATCGAATGCGCCACCGCAGATAAAAAGAATATTTCGAGTATCAACGTGAATGTAATCTTGGTCTGGGTGCTTGCGTCCGCCTTTTGGTGGAACATTCACCATAGTACCTTCGAGCAGTTTCAACAAACCTTGTTGAACGCCTTCTCCACTCACATCGCGTGTAATACTTGGATTATCGCTTTTTCGTGCAATCTTGTCAATTTCGTCAATGAATACGATTCCACGTTCAGCAGCTGCAACATTATAATCAGCCACTTGTAAAAGACGCGACAAAATGCTCTCAACATCCTCACCAACATAGCCTGCTTCTGTAAAAACGGTAGCATCTACAATTGTAAAAGGTACGTTTAAAAGTTTTGCAATAGTACGAGCCAACAAAGTTTTACCTGTACCTGTTGAGCCCACCATAATGATATTGCTCTTTTCAACCTCTACATCATCGTCTTCTTTGGGTTGCTGCAATCGTTTATAATGGTTATAAACCGCCACTGCAAGATAACGTTTTGCTTCGTCTTGCCCAATGATATATTCGTCTAAATAGGCTTTAATTTCTTTTGGCTTCGGCACTTTTTTTATGTCGATGTCATTGAATTTTTCGTCTTTAGCACCTAATATCCCAGATTCAAGCACGATGTTGTTAGCTTGCTGCGCACAATCTTCACAAATATAGCCTGTCAAACCTGTTATGAGCAAGCGTACATCTGATTCACTTCTTCCGCAAAAACTACATTTTTTCTGTGGCATTGACTTATTTTTTTCTTATTAATATTTGGTCTATCATACCATATTCTTTTGCTTCTTCTGCGGTCATCCAATAGTTACGGTCGCTATCTTGATAAACCTTTTCGTATGATTGGTGTGAGTGATTGCTAATGATGGTATAAAGTTCTTTCTTGAATTTCAAGATTTCTTTTGCCTCTATTTCAATATCTGATGCCTGTCCTTGCACGCCACCAAGTGGTTGATGAATCATAACACGGCTGTGTGGCAAGGCCGAACGCTTGCCTTCTTGACCTGCAACGAGCAACACTGCGCCCATTGAAGCTGCCATGCCCGTACAAATAGTAGCAACATCGCTCGTAATAAATTGCATCGTATCATAGATGCCGAGCCCTGCTGTAACGCTACCACCAGGCGAATTGATGTAAATTGAAATATCTTTTCCAGGGTCAACAGAGTCCAAATAAAGGAGCTGTGCCTGCAAAGTATTGGCTGTATAATCGTCGATTTGCGTACCGAGGAAGATAATACGGTCCATCATCAAACGTGAGAACACGTCCATTTGCGTAACGTTCAACTGACGTTCCTCTAAGATGTATGGATTAAGGTACTGATTTTGCATGCTTGTTACATCATCTAATACCATTCCGTTCATACCCAATTTTTGGGTGGCAAACTTTCTAAAATCGTTCATTGCGTATTCTTTTTTATTCATTTTGTTTGACTATAAAGCTGAAACAACATCTGCTTTCCTGAGTCGTTCATACAAAAAACATGCCATGTCGAACATGACAAATTTCCGTATTCTAACACAAAGATAATAAAAAAAAAGAGAATGAGTGCATAAAATAACAACTTTTTTGTTGGGTGAGTGGGTTTATTTTGATTAATTTCTTACTTTTAGAACAAATAAAAACAACAATATCCTTATCGAACACATCTACAAGCGAGATGGTTTGAGTAAGGATATTGTTGTTTATGAGGAAACTTTCTCTACCTTATAAAAAGGCAAAGTCGGTTTATTTTTCTTCTTTTTCAGCTTTATCAGCCTTCTTTGTGCGCTTAGCCTTTGCTGGTTTTTCAGCAGCAGCTTCTTGTTCCGGAGCAAGAAGTTTGTTAAATTCGTCCATTGTAACAGACTTTTTCTTCAATTTAACAACCGCTTTCAATGCAGCAGAGAGCTTACGATTAAGTGCAGCTTCAACCAATGAATCAATAGTTTCACGCTTCTTCAACATTTCATTAGCGTAATTGTTTACATATTCTTCAGGAACATTATCCATGCCGTATTGTGCAAATTGAGCGCGTGCCATTTGGATTGCGCTTTCACGAACGTCAGCATCTTCCACCTTAATATTATTAGCAACTGCAATTTTTTCTCTGATTAAGTGCCACTTGAGTTCATTGATGCTTGGAGCAAAGTTCTTTTCAATAAATTCAGCGTCCTTATCTTGGTTGTTAGCCTGCATAATGCGCTTCAAAAGTTCATCAGGGAATTTCAATTCACCAACTTTCTTTTCTGCGTATGCACGAACGTCTTGCATGAACTTGTAGTTTGAATCGTTTTCAAGTTGCTTGCTGATGCCTTCAGCGATAGCAGCACGGAAACCAGCTTCGTCCTTAATATTTGCATCTGCACCATAAATAGCGTCCCAAAGTTCCTTGTTATTTTCAGCACTTACGAAACGTGAGATTTCTGTGATTTGGAAAGTGAAATCACCAGTGTGGTTTCCAACTTCTTTACGGTCAATCTTTAACAATGAAGAGATTTCTGCATCACTTTTTGGGTAAGCCTTGCGTGGGTTGAAAGTAATAATATCGCCCAATTTGCAACCGTCAAAAAGTTTCTTTTGGTCTTCTACCTTAATATATTGTGGCATCATTACCGCACCTTCAACAGTTACACCGCCTTCGAGTGTATTGCCTTTTTCGTCCAATTCACGAATATCACCCTTGAGCATATCGCGCTTTTCTGGGTCAAACTCTTTAGCCTTATCGTAGTGTCCAGCACGACTTGCGAACATTTCTACTTGTTGGTCGATGAGCTTATCGTCTACTTTAATATCGTAGTATTCAATTGAATCCTTACTTGTAAGTTCGATATTGAATTCTGGAGCTACTGCAATGTCAAACATAAATGTGTAAGGAGCAGGATTTTCCAATTCTACTGCTTCTTGCTTTTCAGATGCCATTGGTTGTCCAAGCATGTGGATTTTGTTATCAACGATATACTTTTGAAGGTTTTCACCTAAGAACTTGTTGATAGTATCCATTTTAATTTGTGGACCAACTTGACGCTTTAACAAGCCCATAGGTACTTGTCCAGGACGGAAACCAGGCATATTGGCACGCTTGCGATAGTCTTTGAGTGCCTTCTCAACATCGTCTTTGTAATCAGCTTCTTCGACAACAATTGTCAAAAGACCATTGATTTTGTCGGGATTTTCAAATGAAATTTTCATCTTTGAAGTTTTATTATTTTATTATTTATTTATCAAAAGTATATCCGCCTTCGTGTAAAACTAAATTACGCTAAAGACTTCGAGGCGCAAAGGTACTCAAATTTTGCCTAACTACACAATATATAATAAGAAAAAAAAGTTTTTTAAGAATTTGACAAGAAAGCAAATGCTCATAAAATAATGTTCGTAATGGTAATCTTGTTTAAAATTCGGAAACAAATGACCATAGTTTGACGTAATATAATGTTCTTTTTCAAAGTGTACAATAGCTGACGTTTGGCAAGTAATGGTATTTTGTAGGGGCGTGATTTATCACGTTCCTAACACCCTATAATTTGCTGAGAGGAACGTGATAAATCACGCCCCTACAAAGTATCATTGCTTGCTTGCAACTTTAGATTTCTCGCCACGACCATATTCAACTCCATTTTATTTCGTTTATATGCTTCGTATGACTTAGCAAAATCGTTGCTTACGATAAAAGGAATGGTTCTTATGAGATGTTTTTTTACAATATGACATCATATAGCAGCTTTATTACTTCAAATCTGGTGAACTGATAACAAAATGACATGAGTTATCCGAATAATAGCCAAACTAATTCCGCCAATGGGTAGCTAATTTTGTAATTAATAAACAAAAAAAGCCTCGAGAAAGAAACTTCCCCGAGACTTTGCAATTATGGATAATGCTTTATGACAAGCCTTCTATTACTCCATTTACGACGTTAATGCGTTCTGCTTGTGGGCTTTTTGGTAATCCTGGCATACGCATAATGGTACCTGCAATGGCTACAATCATTTCAGCACCCGCATTGATGACGAAATCGCGAATGGTGATTGAGAAATCGGTAGGTACACCATATGCCTTTGCATCTTCCGAGAATGAGTATTGGGTCTTAGCAATACATACAGGGAATTTATCGAAACCGAGTTCTTTGATACGTGCCAAATCACGTTTAGCTGCTGGGCGCAATATCACTCTATCTGCTCCGTAAATATTCTTTGCTATTTTTTGAACCTTTGTTTCTATATCGTCTGTTTCTTCATAAACATATTTCAAAGGTTGAGATGGTTTCTTTTCGATGGTTTCAACTACCAAACGTGCCAAATCTTCAGCACCCTTACCACCTTCACCAAAGGCTGTATTGATAGCAAAGCCTACGCCTTGTGCTTCGCAATGTTCCTTAACGATAGCCAATTCTTCGTCTGTATCGGTAGCAAAGCGATTCAAACAAACCACAATTGTCTGTCCAAAAGATTTCAAGTTGGCAATATGTTTGTCCAAATTGCATAAACCAGCTTTCAAACCCTCAACGTTTGGTTTGCTAATTTCGGCTACATCAATACCGCCGTGCATCTTCAACGCTTGTGCAGTAGCTACAAGAACGGTCAAAACTGGTGAAATACCAGCCTTGCGACACTTGATATCAAGGAACTTTTCAGCACCAAGGTCAGCTCCGAAACCAGCTTCTGTAATACAATAATCAGCTGCATTCATTGCCATTTTCGTAGCTAAAATACTGTTACAACCATGCGCAATATTGGCAAATGGTCCACCATGAATGATAGCAGGTGTATTTTCTATTGTTTGAACAAGGTTCGGATTGATAGCTTCATGTAAAAGAGCTACGATAGAACCCGTTACGTTGAGTTCACGCAAGTAAAGCGGTTTGCCTTCAATAGTGATACCAAGAATGATATTATCAAGGCGACGGTGCAAGTCTTCTTCATCGGTTGCTAAACAAAGGATAGCCATAATTTCCGATGCAGGGGTAATATCGAAACCGCCTTCGGTTAGCAATCCGTCTGTTTTACCACCCAAACCTGTAATAATTGTACGCAAATTACGGTCGTTCACGTCTAAGACACGACGCCACCATATTTCTTTCATGGCAAAGCCTTCGTCTTGGTGTTGGTAAATATAGTTATCCAAAAGGGCTGCAATCATATTATTAGCAGAAGTAATGGCATGGAAGTCGCCTGTGAAATGGAGGTTTATTTTTTCCATTGGCAACACCTGTGCGTAACCACCGCCAGCAGCACCACCCTTCATACCGAAGCATGGCCCCAATGAAGGTTCACGAAGGGCAGGAATAGCATTCTTTCCGATGCGATTCATACCGAGTGCCAAGCCTACACTAACTGTTGTTTTACCAATACCCGCCTTTGTTGGTGTGATAGCGGTAACGAGTATTAATTTTGATTTCTTCACTTTCTCATCATCAATGAGTCGATAAGGCACTTTAGCGATATACTTTCCGTATGGTTCGAGTTCTTTTACTGGAATATTCGCTTTTTCTGCTATGCGCTCAATGAGTTCGAGCTTTGCCTCGTGGGCTATTTCAAAATCTGTTTTCATGAAAGGAAAATATTTAATATTTTAGGTTTATTGTTGCCAAAATTAGGTATTTTATTACTTTCCACCAAGTATTTTATCATGTTTTTATTATATTTTTTTACACTTTGCACACATTTTCCTCATTGTGTAATGGTATTGTAAACCACACATT
Organism: Prevotella disiens; assembly: GCF_900454955.1. Lineage (NCBI taxonomy): Bacteria > Pseudomonadati > Bacteroidota > Bacteroidia > Bacteroidales > Prevotellaceae > Prevotella > Prevotella disiens. Next base: position 1,899,710 of record NZ_UGTL01000001.1, read on the forward strand.
GCAATTTTTAAGTATTCTTATACGAACACTATAATTTTGTATTGTTACACTGTTAAAATAAAAACAAAGTTTTACTTTTCATCTCCACCATAAAACAATGAAAAGAAAACTGCAAAATTTTTCGCTTCATCAAGTGTACATTTTGGGTAACTTCATTTTGATAGCCCATGAAACGATTTTGATGGCGTTATCAAGGAGAGTTGATGGCGCTATTAAACATAGAATAAAATTAAAACCTATTGTTTTGCACGCTAAAACCTATTGTTTTGAAGTAAAAAATAGGCACTTTGCGATTTCAAACAAATAATGAAGACTTAGAAGAAAAAAGGTTGGGAATATTTTCTACAAGCTCAGTTAGACGAAAATAATTTATTTTTTGTATTAGGAAATGGGCTTGCGAAGTAATGGAAATTTGTAGGGGCGGAATTTATTCCGTTCCTCATAAGCTTTTATCATGTTACTACTAATTAAAAAATCATTTTTTAGTTATGAGGAACGGAATAAATTCCGCCCCTACAAGGCTACTACAAGCAGTCCAAATAGGCAAAATATAGAAATACAAATCCTACATTTTTTCTACTAAGCCATAACAATGGAATTTTAGTAAACCTCGATTAAACAAAATACGGCACACCGAATTTCTTTCGATGTGCCGTGTTCGATTTATTTTTGCTGTATTTATTCCCCGAATAAATAGGGTTTAATCTTCCATCAATTTGCGGTAACGACCTTTCTTTATTTCTTCATTGCCCAATCGGCGAGCCTTGTTGATTTCGTATTCAGAGTAGGTTCCTTCGAAGAAGAACACCTCGCCATTGCCTTCAAAAGCAAGTATATGGGTACAAATACGGTCTAAGAACCAACGGTCGTGGCTGATGACAACAGCACAACCAGCAAAGGTTTCCAAACCTTCTTCCAATGCTCGCAAGGTGTTTACGTCAATATCGTTGGTAGGTTCGTCCAAAAGAAGCACATTACCTTCTTGTTTTAAAGCCAAAGCCAACTGCAAACGGTTGCGTTCACCACCTGAAAGCACGCCACAAAGTTTGCTTTGGTCGGTGCCAGAGAAGTTGAAACGTGAAATGTAAGCACGCGCGTTTATGTCGCGACCGCCCATTCTGATGGTTTCGTTGCCTTGTGCTATCACATCGTAAACCGACTTTTTAGGGTCAATATCTTTATGTTGCTGGTCTACATACGCCAATTTTACGGTTTCGCCTACTTCAAAATTACCACCGTCAGCGGTTTCCAAGCCCATGATAAGACGGAAGAGTGTTGTTTTACCAGCACCATTTGGACCTATAACACCTACGATTCCGTTAGGTGGAAGCATGAAGTTGAGGTCGGAGAACAATACTTTTTCACCGAAAGCCTTCTGCACATGTTGCGCCTCAATAACCTTATTACCCAAGCGAGGACCATTTGGAATAAAGATTTCGAGTTTCTCTTCACGGTCTTTTTGCTCTTGATTCAACATTTGTTCGTATGAGTTCAAACGAGCCTTACCCTTTGCCTGACGTGCTTTTGGTGCAAGTCGAACCCACTCCAACTCACGTTCAAGTGTCTTTCTGCGCTTAGAGGCGGTCTTTTCTTCTTGCTCCATGCGTTTTGTTTTTTGGTCGAGCCATGAAGAATAGTTACCCTTCCATGGGATTCCTTCGCCACGGTCGAGTTCCAAAATCCACTCGCTCACATCGTCAAGGAAGTAGCGGTCGTGGGTAACAGCGATGACTGTACCCTCGTATTGTTGCAAATGTTGCTCCAACCAATCAATACTTTCAGCATCTAAGTGGTTGGTAGGTTCGTCCAAAAGAAGCACATCTGGCTTTTGCAACAATAGGCGACAAAGAGCCACACGACGACGTTCACCACCCGAAAGATTGGTTACAGGCAGGTCGCCATTAGGACAACGCAAGGCAGCCATGGCACGGTCAAGTTTAGAATCCATATTCCACGCATCGGTAGCATCAATAACATCTTGTACTTCAGCTTGGCGTTGCATGAGCTTATCCATCTTGTCTGGGTCGCCATAGTATTCTTCCAAACCGAATTTCACGTTGATTTCATCGTATTCGCGCAATGCGTCGTAAACGTGTTGAACACCTTCTTGCACGTTTTCCTTTACGGTTTTCTCTTCGTTGAGAGGTGGGTCTTGAGGAAGATAACCCACAGAATAACCTGGACTAAATACCACTTCGCCCGATGTAGGCTGTTCAATACCAGCAATAATTTTCATCAAAGTTGATTTACCCGCACCATTTAAACCGATGATACCTATCTTGGCACCATAGAAGAACGAGAGGTAAATGTTCTTCAGAATTTGCTTTTGATTTTGTGGGATAATCTTTGACACGCCCACCATTGAGAAGATAATCTTCTTGTCGTCTACTGTTGCCATTTATATTTTGTTTTTATGATTTTACTGTCTTTAGAAAAACTTTTTAGCTATTTATTCTTGTTCTAAAGCTGCTTCTTTGGCGCGTTTTCGCTCGTCTAACAATTGGAAATCTTTCTTTTGCAAAACAAAATCTGTACCCAAATACTTTTCCTTTACTATCTTGTTGGCAGCCAATTCCTCTGGTGTTCCTTTAAAAAGAATTTGCCCTTCAAACAAAAGATAAGCACGGTCGGTAATATTTAGCGTTTCGTGTACATTGTGGTCAGTAATAAGAATACCAATATTGCGAAACTTTAATCGCCAAACAATGTGCTGAATGTCCTCCACTGCAATAGGGTCTACACCCGCAAAAGGTTCATCGAGCATGATAAACTTTGGGTCGATTGCCAAACAACGAGCTATCTCGCAACGACGACGCTCACCTCCCGAAAGGCGGTCGCCAAGGTTTTTGCGCACTTTCTCTAAACGAAATTCCTTGATAAGACTTTCCATTTTTTCAATACGCTGCTCCTTTGTGAGTTTCGTCATCTCTAAAACGCTCATGATATTGTCCTCAACACTCATCTTACGAAATACGCTTGCTTCTTGCGGAAGATAGCCAATACCAGCCTTCGCACGCTTGTAAACAGGGTAATTCGTAATCTCTTGGTCGTCAATATAAACATGACCTTCATTGGGGATAACCAATCCTGTGGTCATATAGAACGACGTTGTCTTACCTGCACCATTTGGTCCTAACAAGCCAACAATCTCTCCTTGACGCACATTGATACTCACACCGTTTGCCACAGTGCGCTTTCCGTAACGTTTCACAAGACCTTCAGTGCGAAGAATACTGCTTTTTTCTTCTTCAGCAGGAATGATAATATTTTCAGTGTCGAGCATTTGCAATTTCATTTCTTACATGCAAAAGTAGTAAAATAAATGCTAATAACGTTGAGAATAAATAAAACTATGGTAGATATTGCAGATTTTTAGCGGAATTTGGTTACTTTTGTACCATATTCATAAACTAACAAAGCATGCTTATCATTAATTGGCTGACAAACTTCGGCAAATATTTACTTCTAATGGGGCGCACTTTCAGTCGTCCAGAACGTTTCCGCATGTTCCTAAAACAATACGTTAAAGAAATGTCGCAACTGGGTGTTGATTCCATTGGCATCGTTTTGCTTATATCTTTTTTCATTGGAGCAGTTATTTGCATACAGATAAAATTGAACGTACAAAGCCCTTGGATGCCACTTTGGGTATCGGGTTATGTTACAAGAGAAATCATGTTGCTCGAATTTTCATCAAGTATCATGTGCCTTATCTTGGCGGGAAAAGTTGGTTCTAACATTGCTTCGGAATTAGGAACCATGCGTGTAACCCAGCAAATAGATGCCTTAGAAATTATGGGTATCAATTCTGCAAGCTATTTAATCTTGCCAAAGATTGCAGGACTCATTACTATCATGCCGTTCTTGGTCATCTTTTCAGCAGCAATGGGCATTGTTGGAGCCTATGCAACGGCTTATTTTGCGCACATCATTACCCCTGTCGATTTAACATCGGGGATTCAACACAGTTTTAACTCATGGTTTATGTACATGAGCATCATGAAAAGTTTGTTCTTTGCATTCATCATTGCCAGCGTTTCTTCCTACTTTGGCTACACCGTTAAGGGCGGTTCGTTCGATGTTGGTAAATCTTCTACCGATGCAGTGGTAAGTTCAAGCGTACTTATCTTGTTCAGCGACGTATTCTTAACCCAACTACTTAGCTAAAAATCAGTAACAAAGTAAAGAAAAACATTATGATAGAGGTAAAAAACTTATATAAATCGTTTGGCGAAAAGGAGGTTCTCAAAAACATTAATACGGTGTTTGAGGGCGGAAAAACCAACCTTATCATTGGACAAAGTGGTGCTGGTAAGACTGTACTCATGCAGTGTCTTGTGGGATTGTTAGACCCTACGAGTGGAGAGGTACTATACGATGAGCGAAACTTTGTGAAAATGAAGAAAAAGGAAAAGATATTCATGCGCAGAGAAATGGGTATGATTTTCCAAGGAGCAGCTTTGTTCGACTCACAAACGGTATTTGAGAACGTAAGGTTTCCACTTGATATGTTTTCAAGCCTATCCCAAAAAGAAAGAGACCAACAAGCACAAAAGTGTATTGACCGTGTGAACCTGACAGGGGCGGAAGATAAATATCCAGGGGAAATATCTGGCGGTATGCAAAAGCGTGTTGCCATTGCAAGAGCCATCGTTATGAACCCTAAATATTTGTTTTGCGACGAACCAAACTCTGGTCTTGACCCTAAAACTTCGTTGGTTATCGACCAATTGATTACCGAAATTACGCACGAATACAATATGACAACCATTATCAACACGCACGATATGAACTCGGTAATGGGCATTGGCGAGAACATTGTCTTTATTGCTGACGGCAAAGCAGAGTGGCAAGGCAACAAAGCTTCGGTAATGACAGCAAAAAATAAGAAATTAAACGACCTCGTATTTGCTTCCGATTTATTCAAGAAAGTAAAGGAAGTGGAGAATGAGGAAAACCATAACGGATAATAAAGCCGTAGATAATAGATACAAAAAATGCCGTCCTGCGTCTTGAAGGGCGGCATTTTTATTACATAGCATATTCCTTGTTGTTACGGTTCATGCTCGTTGTTACTTTATTTTATGCTCTTTTATGTTGCATTTTATGTTCGTTCTTTATCGCATATACCACAAACGATTCTTTTTTACCATCGGAACAACCACTTGTTCGGTAGTGCTATCGCCATAATGGAGGAGGAGAAAAACACTCGCCGTACTATCTTTCGGAAAGAATTGAGCACTGTTAATAGTTACTTTCGTGATGCCTTTTCGTGCCTCAACTTGCTTTTCCGAGAAGACTTTAAAGTTGGTTATCATCTGCTTTTTGTAGCTTTCTGGCAGTTTCTTGGGCAGATTCATACCATCTAAGAATTGGTCGTATTTGCCATTTATAAGGTCTTCGTAATACACTTTAGCAGCTTGAGCGGCAATAGCACCATGGTCTATTTCCTCCTTTTTACTGCATGCTGTGAACGAAAGCGCAACAATGAACAAACAAAAAAGTAATCGTTTCATTTCAACTCCAAGTTTTATTTCTGACGAATAAACACATTGATAGGGCAACCATTTAGGTTCCAATGGCTACGAATCTTGTTTTCCAAGAATCGGCGGTAGGCTTCACGAACGTATTGCGGTAAGTTTGCATAGAAAACAAACGAAGGAATTTGCGTATTAGGCAGCTGCGAGCAATACTTAATCTTAATGTATTTACCTTTAACTGATGGTGGTGGAGTCTCCTCAATGATAGGTAACAACACTTCATTGAGTTTGGTTGTACCAATGTGAATGTTTCTATTCAAGTAAACTTGCTTAGCTACATCAAGGATTTTGAATATACGTTGCTTGGTCAAAGCTGAAGCAAAAATGATTGGGAAGTCTACAAACGGAGCCATACGCTCACGAATTGCATTTTCAAAGGTCTTGATAACCTTTTGGTCTTTGTCTTCAACAAGGTCCCATTTATTAACAACGACAACCAAACTCTTGTTGTTTCGCTGAATCAATTGGAAGATATTCATATCCTGCGCCTCTATTCCTCGAGTCGCATCAATCATCAAAATACAAACATCTGAGTTCTCAATGCTACGAATAGAGCGCATAACAGAGTAAAATTCAAGGTCTTCTGTTACTTTATTCTTACGACGAATACCCGCAGTATCAACCAAATAGAAGTCGAAACCGAACTTATTGTAACGTGTATAAATGCTATCTCGGGTGGTTCCTGCTATTTCTGTAACGATGTTTCTATCCTCTCCGATGAACGCATTGATAAGGCTTGACTTGCCAGCATTAGGGCGACCAACAACGGCAAAGCGTGGTATTTCCTCCTCAATGTTTTCATCTGGAAGGTCTTTCATGCGTTCCAAAAGCAAGTCGAGCAAGTCTCCCGTACCGCTACCTGTCTGTGCGCTAATGCAAACAGGGTCGCCAAGTCCTAAACGATAGAACTCTGCCGACATATAATATTCTCCGCTGTTGTCCACTTTGTTAGCTACTAAAATCACAGGAAGTTTACTTCGGCGAAGAATTTGCGCTACATCTTCGTCCCAATCGGTTATTCCTGTTTCATTGTCTACCAAGAATAACACAAAGTCTGCCTCTTCCGTAGCAACCAAAACTTGCTTGCGGATAGCATCTTCGAAGATGTCATCAGAATTAACAACCCAACCTCCAGTGTCAACAATAGAAAATTCACGACCGTTCCATTGGCATTTTCCATATTGGCGGTCGCGTGTTGTACCAGCCGTATCACTCACAATGGCGCGACGACTTTGGGTTAAACGATTAAAAAGCGTAGACTTTCCCACATTTGGACGGCCTACTATTGCTACTAAATTTGCCATTTATTGATGGTCTTTCCCCTTATAAGAAATATCGTTAGGGGGTAAGGTGAGGTCTGCACCTTATGAATATTTGCCGAAGATGACCACGTCTCCAGCCCTCGCAACATGCGAGAGTTTGCCCTACATACAGTCAGGGCGTTGTAAATCTCTTTTTTTTAGCTACATTTTCCAAAGAACAGAAAAGCGAAAAATGCTCTATTCTCCTTTTTTATTCAGGATTGTAACCGAAATTGCTTAACTCTTTTTGCGAGTTACGCCAATCTTTGTCCACCTTTACAAAGGTTTCCAAGTATATTTTCTTATCAAAAAACTTCTCTAAACTCTTGCGTGCTTCAGTCGAAACCTTCTTCAATGCTTGTCCTTGATGACCGATAATGATGCCTTTTTGGCTATCACGTTCTACATAAATTATCGCATTGATATGGATTTTCTTCTCGTCTTCTTTGAATCGTTCCACCACTACTTCAACCGAATAAGGCACTTCTTTGTCGTAATAACGCAAGATTTTCTCACGAATAATCTCCGTTACGAAGAATTTAGCAGGCTTATCGGTCAATTGGTCTTTATCGAAATAAGCAGGACTTTCGGGCAATAATTCTTGAATACGGTGCATCAATGCATCAGTACCAAACTTATTCTTTGCCGAAAGAGGCAGAATTTCAGCTTTAGGCAATAGGGTGTGCCACTTTTCAACAAGTTCTACAACCGTTTTTTGGTCGCTTTCGTCTATTTTATTGATGAGCAAAATGACAGGAATATCCATCTTTGCCACCTTTTCAAGGAACTCGCTATTCTTTTCAGGCTTCTCAATTACGTCAGTAACATAGAGAAGAATATCAGCATCAGCAAGGGCAGATTCTGAAAAATGCAACATCATTTCTTGCATTTTATAGTTCGGTTTCAGTACACCTGGTGTATCTGAGAATACGATTTGCATATCTTCCGTATTCACAATGCCCATAATTCTGTGGCGAGTAGTCTGCGCTTTAAAAGTTGCAATACTAATTTTCTCGCCAACGAGTTGATTCATCAGCGTACTCTTTCCCACGTTTGGGTTGCCTACTATGTTTACAAATCCTGCTTTATGCATTTGCTTTGATAAAAAAACGCATCAATCTTTGCGCACAAAGAAAGATGCGTTAATTCTTATTTTACGTTCTTCGTATTATTTTTTTGCTACAGCAGCTGCTCCGTCGTATGCCCACTTGTAATAAGAAGCACCATGAACAAATCCAGCACCAAAAGCCGTAAAGATAACATTATCGCCTTTCTTCAGTTTAGATTCCTCGTCCCAAAGTGCAAGTGGTATGGTTGCAGCACTGGTGTTACCATAATGCTGAATATTGATAATCACTTTTTCCAATGAAACATTGGCTCTTCTGGCAACAGCTTCAATAATTCTGAGGTTCGCTTCGTGTGGAACAACCCAATTAACATCGTCTGCTTGTAGGTTATTCATCTTCATTATTTCTTGAACATCGTTGCTCATGCTTGTAACCGCGTATTTAAACACTGTACGACCTTCTTGATAAAGATAGTGCAAGCGGCGGTCTACTGTGAATTGAGATGGTGGACAAACCGAGCCACCCGCCTTCATGTGCAAGAAAGGCAATCCTTTTCCGTCTGTTCTAAGGAATGAATTTTGAACACCAACATTCTCTTCCGTTGTAGCCTCTACGAGTACTGCAGCAGCACCATCGCCGAAAAGTACACAAGTTTGTCTATCAGTGTAATCTACTATTGACGACATTTTATCTGCCGCAATCACGATGATACGCTTGTAACGTCCACTTTGTATCATTGTGGCAGCCACATCGAGCGTATAAAGAAATCCACAGCAAGCTGCTGAGAAGTCGAATCCAAAAGCATTTTTCAATCCTAACTTACCAATTACGATTGATGCTGTTGAAGGAAACTTATAGTCTGGAGTAGTTGTTGTAACGATAAGCGCATCAATGCTATCTGGGTCTACACCTGTTTTCTCTAAGAGTTGCTTTGCAGCTTTGCGAGCCATATAGCTGGTACCAAGTCCCTCCTCTGTTAAGATTCGGCGTTCCTTGATGCCTACACGTTCCATAATCCATTCATCAGTGGTATCAACCATGCGTGAAAGTTCTTCATTGGTAAGAACATAATCAGGCACGTATCCTCCGATACCAGAGATAATGGCATTTATTTTCTCCATCTTTTTCTTATTCTACTATTTCTTTTACGATAGCAACTTTACCACGATAGTATCCACAAGTTGGGCAAACTGTGTGATAAACATAGTAAGCACCGCAATTAGGACATGCTGCTAATGTTGGGGCTACTGCCTTATCGTGAGTTCTTCTCTTAAGTGTACGAGTCTTTGACTGTCTTCTTTTAGGATGTGCCATAATTGTTTAAACGTTTTATTATTTTTATTTTTTTAATTTTAATAGAGCTTCCCAGCGCGAATCTATTGGTTTCTCGTCTTCCGAACCGCTTCGGGCAGCAGAATGTTCTTCTAACATTCTTATCATAGCAGGGTTGCATTTTCCAGGTGCATGCACATGCTTGATAGGGAGTGCGAGCAATATAAATTCGTAGACATACCATGAAACATCGAGCATTCCTTCGTTCTCGGCCACCGTAACAAGGTCGTCTTCCTCTGAGTTTTCGTTTCCAAACTTAGCATTGAGTTGTTGTTCCGTCTCAATTTCTTGCTCCATATCTTCCAAACAAATATCACATGGCACAATTACCATGCCTTTTTCTTTGAAAGTTAGTGTGAAATCATCATCGGTATGGCGCACAATATCTAATTCAACATGCACGCTACCACGACTCACTTCAGGAGCGTCAATCGCCTTAAAGTAAGCGTCATCAAGGTCGAATGCGAAGCTATTTAGCCCATCGCTTAGACCTTTCAAATCTATTTTAAGGTTGTCCAAGTCCATAATCGGTGTGCAAAGGTAAGAATATTTTTCTGATAATTAGCAAATTAAAAGCAAAAAAATGCAGATTAAGCATTTTGCCAACATGCTTATATAGAAATAAGGTGAAAGACCAAGATGCTTTGTTTGTCATTCTATGGTCAAAATGTTTCTATTTTTGATGCTATTGTTACGCAAAAAGCATTGGTTGGCAAAGGAATAAACTGGTATTTTTTTCAAAAGTGCCTATTTTGAAGTGCAAAAGTGCCTATTTTGAGGCTCAAAATAGGCTCTTTTTGAAACGATAGAATATTGTAATTCCCAAATAGGAGGAACTTCTGAAGAAAAAAATTAAGAAAAAAAACAGAAATACTATTTATTTTACAAAAACATCTTTATCTTTGCATTTCGAACAAAGACTACAAATAATGAAAAAGCTATTTTTTAGTGTGCTGATTTCCTTTATTGCGTTGAGTGTAAAGGCGCAAGAACATTACCAAGGAAAGGTGATGGACGATAAAGGCAAAGCCATTTCTTTTGCGAACATCGCATTGCTTAACGAAAAAGATTCGAGTTTTATAACAGGTATTGTTGCAAACGTAGACGGAGTGTTCGACTTGAATGCGCCAACAAAAGGATTGCTGAAAGTTTCACACATGGGCTACGATTCGAAAATGGTTAAAGGCGAAACAAACACCCCACTTACAATCGTTTTAACTCCCAACGCTGTGCAAATGGACGAGGTTGTAGTACAATCGGTTAAACCTGTTACACACCTTGAAGGCGATGCGTTGGTTACAAATATAAAGGGCAGTCTATTTGAAAAACTTGGTACTGCTAAAGATGTATTAGGTCGATTACCAGGGGTCTTGAACAACATGGGTAGTATTGAAGTGCTGGGAAGAGGCACACCTATTTATTATATCAATGGGCGAAAGGTTTACGATGGACAGTTGTTAGATCAATTGAAATCTGACAAAATCAAGAAAATTGAGGTTGTAATGAATCCCGGTGCACGCTACGATGCTTCTGTAAAAGCAATAATTCGCATTGTTACTGAGCGTGAACAAGGGGCTGGTTTCTCTTTCGATAGTAATACAAAGGTAGGTTATCTTGATTATGTTTATGGTTCAGAACAAGTAAACATGAACTACCGATTGAACAAACTTGATATTTTTGCCAACTTAGAATATGCCAATAATCGCCAAAGAGGATTGAACAGTAACGACGAAACCGCATGGCTTTCATCAACTTTACATCAAAACTTTGATATTTCGCAACGTGGACGACAACAACTTTATGACGGAAAAATAGGTTTTGCCTACACCTTTTCGCCTGAACATTCTTTGGGCTTATATTATAAGGTAACACACACGCCAGCTAAAAAATGGACTACGCTTCATGCTAATTCTTTTGTAAATGATGTTTTGAACGAAGAAAGTGCTATGGAGCATTATAGCAAAGGTTTTTCAACAAGCCACCTCGTAGATGCTTATTATTCAGGTCAGTTTGGAAAATGGTCGCTCAATGCCACTTTCAATACATTATGGAAGAAGAGTAATTCGGACAATGTATCTGATGAAATTATTAAGAATGGCGGAAAACGCAATATTACTACCGAAACCAAAGTAAACTCTCGTATGCTTGCTGGCGAACTCCATTTGTCAAAACCTTTTTGGCGAGGACAATTAAACTTCGGTACTGAACTTTTAAACAGTCGCCGTGAAGAAAACTTTATTGCCTTAGGTGGTTTGCTTAATAACGACAATCCTTTTGTAAAAGAAAGTAGTGCAAGCGTTTATGCAGAAACCATGCAACGTTTAGGAAAAGTTATGGTTCAGTTAGGGTTACGCTATGAACACATCAATAGTGAGTATTTCCGCTTTGGGAAAAAGGTAGAAGAACAATCGCGCATCTATGATAAACTTTTCCCAACGGCATTGGTTACCACAAACTTTGGCAAAGTAATGATGCAATTGAGCTATTCAAAAAAATATTTCCGTCCGTTCTATTCACAGTTAAGTAGCACTGTTGCCTACATAAATCGCTATCTTTACGAAAGTGGAAACCCATTGCTCCGTCCTTCTTATATCGACAATATTTCTGCAATCCTCCGTTATAATTGGGCAACTTTGATACTCGGCTATTCGTCTACAAAAGACAAAATCATAACGTCGGCTATGCAATACGAGGGCGACCCTAATGCTACTTTGTATAAAAAGATGAATTCTAAATACAGAATGGGCGAATTACAAGCTATGATTCAGCTTTCTCCACAGTTCAAACGCTATTATCCAACTTTGGTTTTAGGCATTGCTGCTCCTTTCAACAAGATAGATTTCCGTGGCAGTATCAAGCATTTAAATCACCCAATGGGAATTATTCGCATGAATAACATCTACCAACTTTCATCAAGCTGTATGCTCACTGCCGATTTTAGTTGGCGTGGCAAAGGCGATGGCGAAAATATTAGAATTGGACAAACATGGCAAATCAATGCTGGAGCAATGAAAAATATTGGCAAACAATGGGAATTGCGCCTTACGGTAAGCGATATTTTCAACTCAGCACGCAAAACGTGGTTCGATATGTACAGCGAACTCAACGTTGTACATCAAGAACGTGATGTAAACACACGAGGCGTTGAATGCACTGTGCGCTATAAATTCAACACAACCAAATCGAAATATAAGGGCAAGGGTGCTGGTAATCAAGAGAAAACACGCTTGTAAGAAAAATATTTTGAGCAAGTTGAGCGGGAATGCAGTAGCAACTTAAATTGAAAAAAACGAAACGAATCAACCCTTAAAAAGTATTTTATATATCGAATTGTTAGATATAAAAAACTTTTTAAGGGTTGGTTTGTTATGAAAAACTTTTTATTATGATGTGAGGTAAATTAACGAAAAGAAGTCAAAATTGGTCTTAATTTAAACGTTCTTCGCTATTATTCTGAGTAGACGTGTTTCTTTTTTCTTCATTTGCTGAAGGTTGTTTTGGCTTTTGCGGCTGCGTTTCGTGCTGTTTGGACATTTCTTTCTTTTCAACCGATTTTCTTTCAGCCTTTATTTTCTCTGCTTTCTCCTTATTTTTAGTATTGTCTTCTTGCTTTGTAGCCTTTGTTTCCTTTCCCCTTAGTGTTCCGTCAGGTTGCGAAAGGAAACGTAAAAATGCCTCGTAGGTGTGTTTTGAATAGGCTTTAAAAATATTATTAGCAAAAAGAATATCCGTAATTTTATTTTTTGCTACATACTTTTTCATGTTATCTGTGAAATATCTTGAATCTATAACATGAATTTCCTCAAAGGAATAGAATAAGAAACCTGGTAAAGCATTGCCGAAACTGTCTTTCAAAATGATGAGTCGGCGTTTATTTTTATTACCAGTTCTTACAACTGTCAAGCGTGTATCGCCTCCCATGAATGTACAATATGCGCCTGCACTTCCATCTTTATAATGATAGAAGAATGAACCTTGACGTGGCTTTCCAATGCCTGTTGTTTTGTAATCTTTATTAATCGTATAATCAATGTACGTTGTTTGGTATTTTATTCCTTGGGGTTCGTAGTAGACAAAGTCCTCTGGGGCATTTTTTATTGCTATGTCTTTTGAGTAAGCGTACATACTTCCGATGTATCCTTTTACCACCTTTCTTTGGTAACTTTTTAATGATTTGAAAGGCACTTTAGCCATTTTGCAGAATGCTTCTGCCGCATAATAAGCTCCTAAAGGTGCCCAATGGTGGTCGGTTCTTAAGAAAATGTCTTCTTTGGCATGGCGTCCTAAAGCTGTGTAAGCATCAACGGCGTAAATATCAGGGCGCAAATGCGTGTACATGTTTTGAATTGTGGCACGTTCGCTATTGCTTGCTTTCTTAACCTGTTCGGGACAGTAATATTCTACGGCAGTTGGAATGACCATACAATATACATTTACCTTATTTCCAAAGATTTCTTTATATTTATTGGCTGCCTCTACATAGCTAACACCGCCTGTTGCCGACCCACCAAACGCCATTAATGCACGCACTTTTGGTCCGTTTCCAACCACGATGATACCAGCATTGGCTATTTTTGCGTTTTCATCGGCTGTAACTTCGTTGTTATATTCAGTGATATTGCGGTCGCCTTTTGGCGAATTATCTTGTTGCATTCCGTCTTTAGAGGCATGGAATGTAACTTGATTTTCGGTTGTTGCCAAACGCATTTTTCCTTTTACTTCCATACTAAGTGCCATAATTTCGTCGCGATAAGGCTCGCTATCGCTGAACCATGCAGTAACTTCTTTTGTGAAATTACCCGACCACAGACTTTCAAACGAGAATGTTGGGAATTTTTTTAGTTCACGTTTTTCTAAAATCGAAATACGTGTGCGAGGAAAAAAGTTGAAGACAATTGTAATTGCAAGCAATATTATTGCGATTACAACCAAATATATTTTATGAGTTTTCATTATGTTTGCTTCAATTTTAGGCTAAAAATTAATCATTTCTTACGAGCAATTTTTGGTAGGCTGCTGCTGTTGAAGGTGAATAAGCGTGTATCAAATTATTTGCAAAGAGAATATCCGTAATTTTATTTTGTATAACAAAATCCTTGATACTATGGTGGAAATATCTAAAATCTACTACATGAATTTCTTCAAATGAGCCAAAAAGATAGCCTGGAATGGCATTTCCATAACTATCTTTTAGTATCATTAAGTATCTTCCATTCTTTGTATTTGTTTTGATACTTACGGTTCGCGCATCTCCCCCCATAAAAGTCATGTAGGCTAATGAACTCCCATTTTTATAAGAATAGAAGAAATGGTCGGGTGTAGGTTTACTTTCACCGATTACGCTCCTACCTTTCATTTGATATTTTATAAAGGTTGCTGAGTAATTAGAGTCTTTTGGAACATAGTAAACAAAATCTTCTGGAGCATTTTTTACTGCTATATCGCCCGAGAATTTATACATTGTACCAACAAAATTAGAGAGTGTTCGAGGTTCATATTCATTTAAATTTCTATACGTTACGTTGGCTTTTTGTGCAAAAGCCTCTGTTGCATAGTATGCTCCCAATGGTGCCCAATGGTGGTCTGTTCTAAGATAAATCGGTTTTTCGACATGTGGGAGCAGAGCACCGTAAACATCAACTTGTATTACCTCCTCCGAAAGATGATGATAAATATTATCTATCCCTTGCTTTTCGTCTTTTGTCCATTCTGATACACTTTGTGGACAATAAAAAGCTACGGCATTTGGAATCGTCATGATGTAAACTTTAGCTTGTCCTTCAAATGCTTTTGCAAACGCATTTACGGCTTCTGCATACTTAATTCCGTTTTCCGTTTTTCCTGAAAAAGGTTCAAATGCTCTGGTTTGCGCTCCGTTTGGAACAACGATAATGCCTCTATTGGTGCGGCGTGCAGGTTGTTCTGCATCTTGCGCCCATGCAAAGGCGGTTAAAATACTTAATAAAGCAGTGAGAAATATCTTTTTTTGTTTCATCATTTTTCTTAAAAACGAGTATAAATGAAAGCGTTATTGGTTGCACCAACGAGTAGTGCAACGCTCAAAATTAATAGGCAAATGCTGATAACCAAACGAGTTGTGAAAAGCAATGTGCCGTGTACAAATTGGAATCTACCCAAAAATCTATCGAAAAGCGAAGCAATGATTCTTCTTATTGGCATGGCAAAGAGAATAGCAGCAGCCCAAAGCCAAAAGTTATCGGTTAATGCCGTTGTGGTAAGAAAGTCTATACCATTTGGAACATTCCCGAAGAAAGCATTAAAGAAGTGTTGCATTTTTGAAAAGTCATCGAAATAGAAAATGCCCCAACCTATTACAACTAACAAAAGGCTGTAAAGATGCAAGAAAGGAGCAAAGATTTTACTTTTCAAACGCAATATAGTGAACTTCTCTATCGAGATAATAATGCCGAAATAGAGTCCCCAAATAATGAAATTCCAACTTGCTCCATGCCACATTCCTGTAAGTGTCCACACAAAAAGAATGTTGAATGCTTGATGTTTTCTGTTCCCTCCTAACGGAATATAGACATAATCGCGGAAGAAACTTCCCAAAGAAATGTGCCAACGTCGCCAGAAATCGGTTATAGAATTGCAGCAATACGGGTGGTTAAAGTTCTCATTAAAGTGGAAACCTAAACAACGTCCAATGCCAATAGCCATATCCGAGTAGCCAGAGAAGTCGTAATAGATTTGGAAAGTAAAGGCAAATATGCCTATCCATGCTCCCGAAGTAGACAAATTGGGCAAGCCTGACACCAAAAACTGATTGGCTATTTCTGAAAACTGATTGGCAAGAATCACTTTTTTACCCAATCCAATAAGAAAACGGAATAATCCTTCCGAAACATCGGTGCTTGAAACCTTACGATTTGTAATTTCTCTTGCCACAGTATCGTATCGCACAATAGGACCAGCAATGAGTTGTGGAAACATCGAAATGTACAAAAGTAGGTTTAAAAACCTTTTCTGTACAGGTGCTTCTTGGCGGTAAACATCAACAAGATAAGACAGTGTTTGGAACGTATAAAAGCTAATTCCAATTGGTAAAGCTATTGAAGGCACATCAAACTGAATGCCTATTGACAAAAATTGGGCTGCAAAAAAGCCTAAATACTTGAATGTTCCGAGCAAAATTAAGTTGAAAGTTACGCCAAAAGCGAGTGCAGCTTTTCGTTTCCCGTTCTTATTGCGATGAATTAATAGTCCAATTAAGTAATTGACAAATACGCTACCTATCATCAAAAAAACGTAAACAGGCTCGCCCCATGCATAAAAAATGAGCGAGAACACTACCAATATCGAATTTCTAAAGGCAAAAGATTCTATTTTGTCAGAGTCTTCGCGTGGCTTTTCTATCAATGATGCTATCAAATAGCACAATGCAAAAAGTGGAATAAATACGAATAAGAAAAATAAATCAGAGAATACCATTTTCTATTTTTTTCTATTTTAAGGTATGATTTTTTTTATTTCCTGAGCGAGCATAACTCCATTTTTATGCGCTCCTTTACTATTTGTGTGTGTACCATCGGCAGTATATGTTTTTCGGCGCAACTCTATGGAACGTTTCACACAACTTATTTTGTCTTGTCTGATAACCAATACATTCATTTTTCTGGCACATTCCTCAATAATGTTGCCCGTCTTTGTAATGTTCTGCAAACTTGTTGCCGTGGTTTGCATAGGTGTTAGCAAGATAATGACCGACTTTGGGAAATATTTTTTTACTAACAAACAAGAATATCTAACCGAAGCTGCCACTGAAAGCACCTCAGACGGTTTGCGTTGCAACAAGTCTGTTTCCGAAATAGCAAACACTTCTTTGTTTGTTTCTGCAAATGCTTGTGGGCGTTTGGCTTGAAACCACGCATCGTTTGTGCCAGCAGCAATGATAACGATGTCTGGTACAGATTGAACTCCTGTTTCAACTGCATTGTGTAGGCGTTCTATCTGATTGTAAATAACGTTATTATCCGACAAACGTTCTGAATAATCCGAGATATTTCTAATAGTATTCAGTGTGTTTGTCCACGTTGCGCCACTCCGTGCGTAGCTTTTACAACTTGCTGGTTTCAATGTTTCTTTAAACCATTTGTTCCACCCTTTGGGCTTATCGCATTCGTCTCCTCCCAACCATGTGTTTGAATCACCAAGAATGGCTATATGCTTTTTACTCCAATCGGTTTCCTTTCCTTTTTCTGTGAAGGCTAATAAGCCGAACAACGTAGGCACTGTAAGGAACAGAGCAAGAATATATATAACCTTTTTTCTCATAAAATATTTTGTAGACTTATTGCTTTCGCCTCTATTTAGATAGCTAAAATTCAATTTTCTTTTACCTTATTTATATGATATAATTTGATTTTGCGAGCGCAAAGGTACACTTTTTTTCTGTACAATGAAGTTATTGCAGGCAAAAAGTCATGATAGTTTTGATTATAGTGAAAAAAGGTGGTATCTTCCAGACGGAACAATACCACCGAAAGTATTTTATTAAAATGCAAATTCGATGAACGGTTAGGACATGAGAATATCTGTAGCCATATCAACTTAGCTTTGGAACGTGCAAAAGCAATTGCTTCAACGACAACAAAATAAGTACGAATTTATTTTTTAGACCGACAAAGAACAAATTACCGCTTAAGGGGAATGTATAATAACCCTTGAGCGGTATTTTTTTATTTTTGTTGTGAAGTATTTAAGAGCGTATCAAGTTTATAAATTCTATTGAATTTTGTATGCTTGTGCATCAATATAGGAATAATTATGCCGAAAGTAGTAGCAATAGGCACTTGTATGTACCCTTGCGAAGGTACTAATATTTGTTTTAAACTTTACTTTAAAACGTAAAAGAATATATTGAGAATGCAAAAACGGGCTTTCCTTAATTTGGTTGATGCACTATAATAATTGAGAAATGGACTCGTGAATGAATTTTTCAGTTATATTTTATTCTTCGTTTCAAATTAATGAAGAACCCTAATTTTATGGAATTTAGAACAATGCCTATTTCTATCAAATTTGAAAGTGCCTGTTTTGGACTTCAAAACAGGCACTTTCGCAGCCTAAGATAATTATAAAAATATATCTATCTGAAAATAAAGAAGTTACCTTATTGATACAACTAAACAGGTAACGATTTGGAAACGAGCGAGCTACTTGGCTTCGCTGTTTTCTGCCTAACAAAGAACGCTTGTTATTCTGTTTGCAAAGATAAGACTTTGTTACCGAATAACAAGCGTTTTTGATGAAATATTCTTCTTTCTGCATTTTTGATTGATTGTCTGGTTGTGGGTTATATTCCTCTTCCTCGTCTTTTCTTTCTATTGGCTTGGTATCTGAGTTTACGCTGCCATGCTGCTTCGGCATAGTCATCACCATGTGCGGATGGTGTAATCAAATCGACCAATCCTTCCACTGCTTCATCGGCTGCGCTAATGGCTGCATCTGCCATTGTACCGATAACCTGTGCAATCTGCGGAGTTTCTTTTGATGCTTTTGGTATGTATGAACGGCTTTTAGGTACAAGTTGGTAGCCTTTATCAGGTTGTTCTTCCTTTTCTATTGGCTCTTGTATCGTTTGGCGTGGTTTCTTCTGTTCTTCCTTGTTGGTTGCTTCAAAGTTCTTCTGCAAGGAATGGTAGCCGAACTCCCTGCCGATTTCGGAAGCCTTGAAGGATTGCCCTGCGTATGAGAACTTCAAGCCATATACCTTGCCCTGCTTGTTCTTCATACGCTCTATGGTAATGCCGTTTTTGTTCAATTCATAAAGGAACATGGAATGCCCCGTGATACCTGTTCCTTTGTACTTGTCAAGCAGGGAATAACAGATTTGCTGTACCTCTTTCTTTGTTTGCTCTCTCGTTGGGTTAGATTTTTCCTTTTGGTATTTTTTGTTTGTTTTGACCTCCTTTGCGATAGTCAAGCCTTTCTCTCTGCTTATTTCCTCTGCCACTCTCGCTGCCCTGTTGCTCGCAAAAGTGGTATCATAGACCTCTCCGTACAGACTGATACGGTTGGCGATGATGTGAATGTGTGTGTTGTCGGTGTCCTTGTGCGTTACTGCCACCCATTGGTGGTTGTCAAGTCTCATTCGCTTGGCAAACAAATGGGCTATCCACATATATTCGGACACAGACAGCTTTTTCTCGTCCTGCGGTGCGATGCCGATTTCGATACGGAGAAACTTGTTCCTGCAACGGCTGTTGTAGTCACTGACCACTTTCATTTCCTCATAGATAGTCTTTGGATCTCTGCTGCAAAGATTGTGGAATGCAAGCCGACTACCGAGTTTGCCTTCCCTGAAAATATAGTCCAAAGCTGTGCTGCCGTGCGCTATCGCCTTACATTTTCCTATCATTTCTTGTTAGATTTAAGACCTTATATACCTCATCGTCCACACGAAAATGCGGGTCGTAAAATCGCTTAAATGCTTCTTTGGCACATAGCGAGAGGTTCTTTGTGATATGTAGCCAATCTTCGTCCTTGACCTTGATGAGGTTGGAAACCTGCCCATAGAATCTTCCTGTATGTTGGAGGATGGCAATGGCTTCCCTCTCATTGTCGGTCATCTTGGGAACGGCTGTTACTTCTCCGTTAAGGAGTATTTCCCGACAATAATCGGAGAATTTCCGTCCCGCACTTTCTGCCTTTGACTTAATACGCTGCTTTTCTTCTAAGGTGCATCTTACCTTGATGAACTCTGTCTTGTTCATCCTCTGTTCTTCCTTATCCCATTGCTGCCATCGGGCAGCTTTTCCTTTGTATCTGTTCATATAAGTTTCCTTGAAAGTTAATCATTGAATATGATTTGTTGTTGTTTAATTCCTGAATGCTGACCGATGAGAACGGAGTGATTACGGTCTTATCTCCCCGATAGTCTGACGAGGGGAGCTGGGCGCAGTTTGTGGGTACAAACTGACGTCTTGCAATATCAGCTAACGAAACGTTTACGCACAAGGCGTTTTGCTGCTTGAAAGTGAATGCTGTGCATTCCGTGTTTAACTGTGTTCGTGGTGTTCTCATCATTCAGTATGTTTGACAAATGTCTGTTGATATGTTCTCTAAAAAAGGGTTGAGGGTTTTAAGTGGAATAATAGCCCCTTTTCCCAAAAGTCCTCGCTCCCTTTTCCTGTGCCTCACAGCTTTCTCCACTTCTCTATGTCCTCACCATACTCCTCCAAATGAATGCGCACGATGTTCTCCACGAAACTTGAAAGGTTGCTGCCCTTGTCGCCCAATCTGCGCACGATGAAGTCGGCACGCTCATGCGTTTCTAGGCTTAGATAGACCGCCTTTCGGTTGCTCAGTTTTGTTGGGACAAGGTAGGCTTGCTTGTAGGCTTCAAGCGTTTCCTTTCTCATTTTGGCACTGATACGTCTTTGAACAGCCATATTCTCAGTATGCCGTGTATGCTCGGATTTCCCAGAAGTGATATCCGCTTCTCCTTGACTAACACTGTCCTCATTCATTTCTACGTCCGTTGTTGTTTCCTCTACAGGAACGGGGTGTGCTTCCGTCTGTGGGATTACCTCATTGTCCATTTCATCATCTTGGTTGTCCAAGAACCACGAAAGGTCTTTGTCATTCATCATTGTTTTCTTTTTCATTTCTCTATCTGATTTTATGTTTGACTTGTTTTGATTCCTTGTTTTGATTTTGGTCTGTAATCGACATGTGTGCCTGTATCTGCCCTTTATGCTTCTGTCGCTCACGGACATGACTGACATGAAACTCGTTGAGGTCTTTGAAATCCTTGTAGTGTATGCTCATGTCCTCAACATGAAAGCCTGCCCCTGCAAACTCCTGCACAGCTCTCCGCCCAGCATCGTCATTGTCAAGGAAGGCACGAATGAAAGATATTCCCTGCGCATTCATATACCGAATTGCTTTGGCGGTATTGCTCACGGAGTTTAGCACAAGGCAGGCACTTGTTACTTCTTCTTTCATTGAAAGAAAAGAAAGAAAATCCATAAAACCCTCGAATACACAAGTTGGCTGTATTTGGTTTATTATCTTGTCGGTGAATATAGGAGTAATGTCTTTCGGAGCTATCGTTCCCTTGAACGTTTTATTGTCCCGAAGCTCATAGCCGCCAGAGAGATTGGCAAAGCCGATGGCTTCGTAACATCTGCCCCTTACCTCATAAGTGATACATTTAAGAAATGGCATTGCCTTTTCCAAGTCAATGCAGCGTTCCCTCGCAAGATACTCCTGCAAATGTGGTGGCAGGGTGTCTGATATTTCTATCAGTCTCCTTGCTCCATTTATAGCCATCACAGGCTGGGAATTATTTGGCACGAAGTCTTTACGAGAACTATATGTTATATTATCGGAAGCGTTTTGTTCCAAACAGCAAATGGCTTCCGATAGCGTGCAGCCTTCCAAGCGCATACAGAGGTCAATGATACTTCCGCCCCTACCTTCGGCATAATCTATCCAGAGGTTCTTCTCTGTGTCCACCTTAAAACTCGGATGCGTTTCCTCCCTGAGCGGTGAACAATACAGGGCATAGGCAGCAGTCCTACGTACAGGCTTGATGCCTTTCCTTTCAAGATACTCCACGATGGGGTATCGCTTGATACGTGATAAATCTTCTTTTTTCATTGTTTTGATACATTAATGGGTTGAATAATAATTATTTATGTTTGTCTGTTTTTGTGGTTTTACCTTTTCCAAAGTTTTTCCCCTCCAAACTTTTTCATCTTTCTTCTTACTACATACTATTTTGTAATAAGTGATTGATAATCAGTATTACTTTGTAGTATAAGACAATACTACACATTCTACTACATTTGGCTACTACAAGTTTGAAGGAGCGGGCATGGCAAGATTTTCCTAATCTTGTAGACATAAATAGGGCTACTACCGTTTCTTCGTTTGCTCACCTTTATGTATCCTGCTTTCTTCAAGGCTTCGCCCATACGCTTGGCAACAAGTGGTTGGTGAGTATAAATACCCAAATAAGTGAGTATCTCCGTAGTGGTCATTAACGAATAACTTTCATCCTCCGTTGGCTTTTCAAAACAACGCAACAAAAGCTCCATCTCTGCAGTTTGTACTTGAAAGTCTTCACTCTCTCTATATAGTTCGGCAATCTCGTCATCGTCAAACCAATAGCGAAAACCTGACTTTAACAGGGCTTTGGCTTCCGCATAAACATTGTCCATCGAGATAGCTTTTGCTCTCTCAATATCTATGGAAAGCACTTCAAAGGGCAGAAACCGTCTGCTGCCTGTGGGGTCGGTAAGGAAATCGTTACCATTTACCGATGCAACGAAACTCGCCAAATGTGGATGTTCCTCCACATACTTGTCGTAAGGCATACGGTACTTGACCATCGGACAGGTGATGAGGTTTTTCAGTTCGTTCTCGTCACGCTTGTTGAGGGCTTTGAGCTGGTCGTCAATGTTTACGATGAGGTTTTGCCCTATATAGGTAAGCGTGTCCTTCTCTTGCGGATATATCTTTCCCGTGTAGCTGTAACCATGCAGGGCAGGTGGGCAGAGCAAGTCAAGGAAAGTTGTCTTGAACTTGCCCTGCTCGCCTGTCAGTACAAGACAGGTATGGTTACGGCATTCACGGTCGTCCATGGCGTTGGCGACCACTGCCACGAGCCATTTGGTAAGGTATGGCAGCCACTTGTCAGAGTTGCGCACAACTACGCAACTTGCCAATTCGGGAATGGCTTTCAATGAAAGGGAAGAAATATCACAACAGCTATTGTTTTCATTATTACCATTACTCTTACTGCCATAAGCATAACTATCGCTATTGCCACTGTTATTACCACTGCTATTATCAATATCCACCAAGGGCAATCCCTTGAAATACTCCTGTATGGGATTGATACGTGGAGAGAAGCTGCTTTCTATGATGGAATAGAGATTGTCGGAAGAAGTAACGATGCCCACATAGTTATCAAGTTCCCTGCGGAGCGTGTTGATTTCATAGCGACCCACTTTTGAGAAGTGAGTATCATCCTTGCCCCTGTATTCAGTTCTTCCCAACACCGTGTTGTATCTGAACTCATAATAAGAGGAGAGATAAGTTTCTATCTCACCGTTTTTGGAGGAAGTCTTCCTTTGCTTAGGCATATTGTTTCCTCCCTTCGATTTACTTTTATCTGCATTCTTCTTCATTATATGCTTGGTTTGGTTTCAGAGAGTGAAGTTATTACGAGAAGATGAAAGTTCCAAGCATTCGGAGAGTGCTTGCATAATGTTGCGTTCATTCGCAATAAAGTTCGCACGGATTTTTGAGGAGACAGGAAAAGAAATGACTGATTGAAGCCCAAATTAAGTCAAAACAGAAGATAAAATAGCAAGGAAAGACAGAGGTAGAAGTGTACCCTCTGCACACGTTTGCAGTATTCAGCACCAATATTGCAAACAATAGAATCAGCACAGAAATAGGGTAGCGTTTGTCCACACCAAGAGTGTCACAAGCTGCCACTTGGGCGAAAAACGATTGAATAGGAGATACAGCACCATATCTTTGTACCCAACGGACGGTGAAAGAAAAAAAATAGGGTAAGAAGGTGCAAACGGCTGCTGATAAAATGCATTGTCTTTTTCCTTGAAGTTCCCGATATTTCCCTGCTGTTCCCTGCTGCTTTGAAGTATAATAAACTCATCATACTTTTGCAGACATAAACGTGCAATGATACGCAAAACAGGCAAAGGTATTGTCAATACCAATAAGACAGAATTACAAACAAAACAACAATAGAATTATGGGATATTTTATCATTACGGATTCAAATTGGACAAGGCTCAGAAATGAGATACTTAGCCTTGCTGAAACCTGCCATAAGGCATTTGGAGAACAAAGCAAGCATACCGATTGGCTGCACAACGGTGATGTGTGCAAGTTGCTTAACATCAGCAAGCGCACATTGCAGCACTATCGAGATACAGGCGTGCTGCCTTTCTCGCAAATCGGGCATAAGTGCTATTACAGGCGTGAGGATGTGGAGCTATTGCTCCAAAGCAAATCGGAGAAATCGAAAACAGACAGAATAAAGAATAACAAATAAGAGAAGGATATTATGGAATCAGTAAAGGACTTGAACATGGAAGCGGATGATATGCAGGGGGTGCTGTCCGCACTTGAAGGAGTCAACAGACGGATAAAGGAAGTGGCACAGACACATAAACCGCTGTTTGGCGGTGAGCATTTCCTAACGAGCAAGGAAGTATGTGAGCGGCTGTATATCAGCCCTCGTACCTTGCAGGACTATAGGGACAGGAAAGTTATCCCCTATACGCAATTCGCAGGGAAGATACTCTATAAGATGTCGGACTTGGAGAGATTATTAGACGAACATTATCAGGAATAGCATATCACGCTCTGAATATGTTATAAAATCTAAAATAATCAGTGGAATGAGAGTTTTTTACACTTTTGTGTAGTGCATGTGTGTGTTTAAGCATTTACTTTTGTCACAAATTAAATATGTAGTTATGGAAGACAGATACAGTAGAAACAGGCTCTATGTGAGCGAGAAGGAACAAAGTTTGATTAAGGATTATAACATATTCCTTGGTGGTGCAGGCATTGGTAGTATCGTGGCTGAATGTGCTTTGCGGTTTGGTTTCGAGCATATTACAATTGCCGATGGTGATAAGGTTGAGAGAAGCAACCTTAACAGGCAGAACTATACGGAGGATGACATTGGTAGATACAAGGCAGAGTGCTTGGCTGAGCGTTTGCTAAGCATCAATCCTGATGCACAGATAGATTTCCATATAGAGTTCTTGACTCCTGATAACATCGAAGAGATGCTGAATGGACATGATGTGGCTATCAATGCCTTGGACTTTAAGGATAAGACCCATTCGTCTTTGATGAAATATGCAAAGAAAGAAAATTCCCGTACTGCACCCATACAACTTTGGTTGGGCAGGTTTTGTTACAATCGCAGACCCATTGGGACACTCCATATCAGAATTGTCAGACGGATTTAAGGGATTTGAATTAAAGGTAGCTGAGTATGTTACCGGACACGGAGCTTTTTGGAATCAGCCAAAGGAGTGGCTGGATAAAATCGTTACTCAATATAGAGAAGAAAGCGAAATGCTACCACCTCCACAACTGTCCATAGCATCCTGGATTGCAGCGGGATTGTGTACAACAGCAATGTACAATCTTGCCACAGGAAAACCTGTGAACTATTTTCCAAAATTCTATTTCTCCTCACTTTTGCAATAAGCGAAGTATAGTTTTCAGAACAATTTGTTTAAGGTTGCCCTTGAAATAGCTTCTGTAATATTCGCCACACCTAATTTTTCAAAGGCGTGGCGTTTGTAGAATTTAATGGAGTCTAACGACCGACACATTCTGTCTGCAATTTCTGCCATCGTAAGACCAGCCACAGATAGTCTGAGAACTTCAAGCTCTTCTTCTTTAAGCGATACACTAATATATTCCTGCCACCGATGTCCCTCGAAAGAGTATTTCCAATATTTCTGTTGTCCATTCTTGTGAAACTCAACGTGTCAGCTGTTTTATGCGAAGACAGAGACACGACACACATTCCAATCCATATCTTGCCCTCATCGGTTAATAGTATAGGAGTAAGCTGATGATTGATTAGTTTGCTCCTCGTTCCACTCTTCAGATGAAAATGATAGGACATAGAGCATTGGTATTTATCAACGTTGTCGAAAGTATCGAAGAACTTAAAACCACTGCTGTTCAGCTCCACGAGCATTTTTTGTTCCTCCTCCGGCACATGTTTCAAGTAAAAACTGTACCCTAATTCCTTCACCTCCCTTGCCGTATGCCCACAAAGAAACAAAGGGTTGTCCGACACATAAAGAAACTCCTGCCTGTAATAGTCTATCAAGTAAACGCTCTGATAAGTCACACGTGCAAATGCCTCTAACGTTTGTACTAATGTAGATAATACATGTGAGTCATAATCTGGTGCATTGCGTACGGTATTTGATGCGATAAAAAATCTTTTATGTCTGTCATATATGCTAAACGTGTTAAGGTTCTCTGATATATTTCACTACAAAAGTACATTTTTAATGCGGAATACTGCAAAAAGATTACACAAAGTGTAAAAAACAAAGAGAGAGATGCCAAATTACACAAAAGTGTAATAGATGATATTTGCATAGGAAGTATTTTTGCCGTATAAATCAAGAATTAAAAAGCATTATGGAAAAACAGATTGCAACATTTAAGGACTACGCTATCTTCATGGCAGACAAAACGAGTCTGTTGGAAATAGCACAGTTTGTAGTCAGGGAAAATTACTCCCATCACTTATCTTCATTTACAGAGAAAGAAATAAATGAAGATATCAAATCAGTGCTTGAAGAAGAGGAATATCTGTATGATAACGAATCTCATATCTATATTGCAAGGGATGCCTTTGGGAATATAATTGGCTGCATCAGGAGTTTTCATTGGGATAAGCACAAGACTCTTCCTATCGAAAAAATATATGGGATAAACCCGCTGAATGCTATTCATCAGGAAAGTAAATATAGTTTTTGGCATATCGGACGCTTTGCCGTTGTAAAGGATTCGAGAATATCCACATTGACTTTATTCAAGCGGTTAATGGCATTGGCAGTAAAGCCGATAGTTGAGGATAAGTACAGCTATATGATTGCAGAGATTGACAGCAAACTATTGAAAGTAATGAAGGGCTTGGGATTTGGCACACACCAAATAGGGAAACCCATAGACTACCTTACATCAGAGACCGTTCCTGTATGTTCCAGTAAAAGAGGTATCAAGGGTTTCTTTTCCAAATATGGTGAGCTTTGCAAGGCAGCATGATTACACTTTTGTGTAATATTTCAGACAACAAATTCAGAATTACACAAAAGTGTAACGATATAATTTGGAGATATAAATATATTTGCAACAGAAATAATCAAGTCGACAAGATTATAAAAACAGACCTCACTGTAATTTAAAAGGAGAAAAAGTCGAAAATCTATAAGAGTAGACAAAATATAATAATAATTACAAAATGAATAATACACTTTCATTTAGCGAAGTTCTTAATGTAGAGGAACTCGCACCTACAGAATTGGATGCCATTGTTGGTGGTAAGTTTGGAATTAAAATTGTTGGTGCTAATGGCCATCAATGCAGTTGTGGTAATGGAAAACCAAGTACCCCTTCTACCCCTACGGATTCTACAAGTACAGGCACAACTAATCCTTAAGTACTTTATATCAATATCAAGGTAGCTTGTGATTTTATGACAAGCTATCTTGATTTACCTCTTAAAAATAAAACAAATGGTGAACCTTAAAGAAACTCATATTATAACAAAAGATAATGAAACTATACTTTTTCATTATCCTTCTTATACTTTAATAAGTATCAATGACCATATCAAAGAGATACTTGAGATGATCAAATCTGGGATTTCTTTGTCAGAGATTTCGCTTAAAAAAAATATACTAGAAGCAGATATAAAAAAGCTACTAGTAAGCCTCAATAAGGTTATTACCAAAAACCTTCTTTGCAAAGAAAAAGGAAAAGAAATAAAAGAAGGGGCTATTCATAGAATAACACTACATATTTCAAATGATTGCAATCTTCGATGTAAATATTGCTATGCGAATGGCGGTAATTACAATTTACATCGTCATTTGATGACAAAAGAAACGGCAAAGAATTTTTATGACTTTTGTATTAATAATTTTCATCACATTGAGAAAATTGTTTTTTTTGGAGGAGAACCATGTATTAATGTTGATGTCATGGAGTATCTATGCTCGTTATTTTATAACTATAAATTTGATAAATCACTTGAAGAATTACCTAAATTTGGCATAATAACGAATGGAACAATTTGGAATGAACGATTAATTAGTGTTATAAAAAAATATATAACGTTTATCACTGTTAGTATCGATGGAGAAAAAAAAATAAATGACAGTAATCGTGTTGATAAACAAGGAAAAGGTACATATAACAGGATTGCAAAGTTCATTGATTATATAAAGCATATTCCTAGTGTAAAGGTTCAATACGAAGCTACCTATACAAAGCAGCATATTAAAGAGAATATTACAAAAGATGATATATCTTTGTTTTTTCGAAAAAGATTTAACATTGAAGGTTTTTTAGTAGATGAAATTAGTATTGAAGAAGATAATCATAAAATAGATTTCTCTGTTCAAAACGTTGATAATTTACCAGAATGCTTTACAGACATTTTATGGGCTATTTCTTTTAAGCACCATCTTGAGTCTTGCCAAATATCTAGGTTACAGTTTGCGGTATCAACATCTGGACTAATATATCCTTGTCATATGGATGTTGGAATCGAAAGCTTAAATCTTGGAGATGTTAAAGGGGATAATATCTTTAACTCAAAACATATACAAGACCATTACCCATTATTTAATCTGATAAATAACAAGGAAAAACTATGTCCTAACTGTTGGTGTCAGAATTTATGTGAATGTTGTCCAAAAAGTTTTTTTTATGATAATGAAGCTAAAAAATATTCTCTTACCCCTAATACTGATAAATGTAAATATCAGCGAGAATATATAGAAAAGATTCTAATAGCTATTGTTAAATTGAGAAAAAATAAGGGTAAGTGGCAGGAATATGTTAATGAAATCAATAAAAAACAGAATCTATATGAATACTAATAATAAGATGCGAAGCATATTGATTATAAAATTATTTATGCTTTCGCTTTGTACTTTTGGACAAATAAAAGGAATAGTAAGAGAAAAAGATAGCAATTTACCTATGGAGTTTGTAAATGTTACCATCCTTTCAGCATCTGATAGTGCTTTTATAACAGGAACCACTACGGACTCTTTGGGCATGTTTATAATTCCAAACAACATACCCAACGGTATTATAAAAGTAAGTTACATTGGCTGCAATACCCAATTTAGGCAAATAGTGCCTGAAGATAGCGTATATAATTTCTTCTTACAGCCCAATGAAAATACTTTAAAAGAAGTTATAGTAAAAGGTAAGACCTACTTACATACATCAAAAGGTATCATCGCTAATATTGCTTCTGGACCATTGGCTAAACTTGGTAATGGCTTAGATGTGTTATCTCATCTTCCCTTTATTATAAATAAGAATGGAAATATTAGTGTTTTGGGTAAGGGAAAGCCTTTAATCTTTATCAATAATAGATTGGTGCGGAATCAAAGCGAATTGAATCAAATAAATTCTTCGGATATTAAACAAGTAAAAATTATAACCAATCCCGGAGCGGAGTATGACGCTACAATAAGTGCTGTGATAAAAATAATCACAAAAAAACCAATAGGAGAAGGAATTGGCTGTTTTGCTAATGCAGGTTTAAGCATGGAGCGCAAGTTGTCTCATTATAGTGGACTAAACATAAAATATCGAAAGAAAGAATTTGACGTTTTTGCGGATTTGCGATATAATCAAACATCAGCTGAAGCTAAGCAGCTCTCAGATCGAAGTTTATTAACTCGGCAGGTAAATGAGAATATGGATATGCAAACTAACGCATTCTCTTGGAACGGATCAGTAGGGCTTAATTACGAACACAGAGATAAGGTGGCTATGGGTGCTATATACAAGTATACTTCTGTACCTGATGAAACTTTCACGACTGATGATTATGTGGAAGTTAAATATTTGGGACACGTAAGAGGTTTTATGTCAAACGATAAAAGAAAATCGGTCTTATACAGTCATTATATAAATAGTTATTTCTCTTATTATTTCACAAAAGACGCATATCTCAAGATTGATTTTGATTATATGAACTCATCTAATGAGAATAACCAAGATTATTTTCTTACAAGCCAAGAAATCCATTCAAAGAATCATAGTAATAATATGCTATATGCTTATCGGGCAAAGGTAATAAGCCCTTTGGTTGGTGGAACTTTGACATCTGGAACTGATGGAGCTTTTACTACAAACAAAAATCGTTATTCAATACTAGATGGTACAACCTTGCGAAATAGCCTATCACCTACTTCCAATGTAGCTAAACAACAGCTGTATTCAATTTTCTCAGAATATGAAAAATCTTTTGGTGCGCACTGGGATATAAGTATGGGGATCAGGTTTGAATATATGAATTTTAATTATTATAACAATAGCAATTATTCAACGAAAGATTCTCAGAGAGATAAGGGCTTTTATCCTTCTGCTGTCATTAATTACAAAAACAATAATGTACAGATGACCCTTGCATACCGTTATATGACATTACGTCCAAGTTATTTTATGCTAAGAAATTCTGTTGAGTATAATAATCCCTATGAATATGAAGGTGGAACCCCTAACCTTTTACCACAAAAAACTAATATGCTTTCATTTTCATTAGGGTGGAAAGATTTACAAGTAATGGCAAATTATTCGATGATGAAGAATAGTACGATGTACGTTTACGACAGATACAATGGAAGTGATAGCATTGCTATTTTTCATACTCAGAATATAAGAAGCAATCAAACCTTTGATATTGCTTTATATTATTCACCGATATGGTTTAAAATATGGAGACCATCATTTACAATAGATTTTACAAAACCTTTTTTGGTATACAATAACAGTAAATATAATAAGCCCATTTATTCTTTTCTATTGGATAATATAATAACTCTGCCTAAACATTTCCAAATAGGAGTAAATATGAGCTTTAATACATGTGGAAATTTAGATACAGACTTAGCTTATTATTCTCAAAATTTCGATTGTAATATTTATTGCGTAAAAGAATTTTTTAACGAAAAGTTACGATTAAAATTAGCAGTTAATAATTTATTTAATACAAGTCGTGAAAAATGGAGTAAAAACACCAATAATATCATTTTGAATAAATGGAACGATGCCAATAGATGTACGCTTACCTTCACTGCAAGTTATCAGATAAATCCATCTAAAAATAAATACAAAGGGGAAAAATCAAGTAATGAATTAAATAGACTATAATGAATATTGTATTTATAAAGCAACATGATTCCATGCAATGCGGTGTAGCATGCTTACAGATGATCTGTGAATACTATCATAAAAAGTATTCCACAAATTATCTCTC
The DNA here is from genome assembly GCF_900454955.1 of Prevotella disiens. Taxonomy (NCBI): domain Bacteria; kingdom Pseudomonadati; phylum Bacteroidota; class Bacteroidia; order Bacteroidales; family Prevotellaceae; genus Prevotella; species Prevotella disiens. The sequence goes on from NZ_UGTL01000001.1 coordinate 1,931,010, forward strand.
CAGCCTGTGCAATACAACGGCAGAGGGCGTTTCTATGCTTAGCATCAGGGATACAGCTTTTGCTTTAGGAATAAAAAGTAATTGTGGGAAAGTTAATATAAAAGGAATAAAGAAAATATCTTCTCCCTGTATCCTCCACTGGAATCAAAACCACTTTGTGGTGCTATATAAGGTAAAGAAAGGCAAGATTTTCTACATTGCAGACCCTGGAAAAGGACTTATAAAGTACAATCTTGAGGAGTTTAAGAAGCATTGGATTAGTACTCAATCGGGCGGTGAGGAAAAGGGTATCGCGATGTTCTTAGAACCTACTCCTGCCTTTTATGAAAAACAGACAAATGAACAGCCAACAGAGGAACGCTCGTTTAAGTTCCTCTTTGGTTACATCAAGCAATATCGCAAGTATTTCGGACAGATAATTTTAGGCTTACTCGTGGGCAGCTTGCTGCAGCTTATCCTGCCTTTCCTCACACAATCCATCGTGGACGTGGGCATTAAAAACCAAAACATCGGCTTTATCTGGTTGATTCTCTTGGGACAGTTGATGCTTACGGTGAGCCGTACCGCTATTGATTTTATCCGTCGTTGGCTGCTGCTGCATATCTCGCTGCGCATAAACATTTCATTGGTAAGCGACTTCTTTATCAAGCTCCTGAAGCTACCCATGTCGTTCTTCGATACTAAACTAATGGGCGACCTTATGCAGCGTATGGGCGACCACAACCGTGTAAACTCGTTCCTGACACAACAAACACTCAGTATTGTGTTCTCGCTCTTTACCTTTGTGGTATTCAGCATTGTATTGTTATCCTATAATTGGCTTATCTTCGCCATTTTCATGCTCGGCAGTCTGCTTTATGGCGGTTGGCTTGCGCTCTTCCTAAGGCGCAGAAAGGTTCTCGACTACGAACTTTTCGAGCAGCAAGCCATCAACAACAACAAGACCTACGAGTTTATCACCTCCATGCAGGAGATAAAACTCCAAGACTGCGAACATCGCCGTCGCTGGGAATGGGAGGATGTGCAGGCAGACCTCTTCGGTGTACAGATGAAATCGCTAAAGCTCCAACAAACGCAGGAAGCTGGCAGCATATTCATCAACGAACTGAAGAATATTGTCATCACCGTGGTGGCAGCAACAGCTGTCATTCACGGACAGCTCACACTGGGTATGATGCTTGCCGTGCAGTACATCATCGGACAACTCAACTCACCTGTTGAGCAGTTAATGAGTTTCTTCTACTCCGTACAAGATGTAAAGATAAGCCTAGAGCGTATCAACGAAATCCACCGTATGGACGATGAGAACGGAAAGCAAGGATTGGAAACCTCAGTGAAAGAAGAAAACAAAGGCATAGAACTTGAAAGTGTAAACTTCAAGTACGACCCTCACGCACTGAAAACTATCATAGATGATGTAAGCCTCGCAATCCCTAAAGGCAAAGTAACAGCCATTGTCGGAGCGTCGGGTAGCGGAAAGACCACGCTAATCAAGCTCATGTTAGGCTATTATCCCGTATTGGGCGGTCGAATAACTATTGGCGGAACCGATGTAAACACGCTCAACAAGAAGTGGTGGCGCAGGCAATGTGGTGTGGTGATGCAAGATGGAGTAATCTTTTCGGAGTCGATAGCACGTAACATTGCCGTAGATGACGGCGAGATAGATAAGGAGCGTTTGCAGAAGTCTGCCGAGATAGCCTGCATTCACGATTATGTGATGGGGCTGCCCCTAAAATACAACACCAAGATTGGGCGCGATGGTGTGGGCTTAAGTCAGGGACAAAAACAGCGCATCTTGATAGCGAGAGCCGTATACAAGAACCCTAATTATATTTTCCTTGATGAAGCTACCAACTCGCTCGATGCCAACAACGAACGTATGATTGTGGAACATCTGGACGAGTTCTATAAAGGTAAGACGGTAGTTATCGTGGCACACCGACTAAGTACGGTGAAGAATGCCGACCAGATTGTGGTATTAGATAAAGGTAAAGTAGTGGAAACAGGCAACCACGAAACACTCACAGCAAAGAGAGGCGCATATTATAACCTCGTGAAGAATCAATTGGAATTGGGCAACTAACAGCAGGAAGGAATATTATGGTAGACAATAAGATAGAACTCCGCAGCGAGAAGGTAAGGCATATTATTGGCGAGATACCATCAAGGATAGTCCGTTATGGTATCACGATTATCACCATTGTGATATTGGGACTGCTGACAGGTGCATACTTTATCCCTTATCCTGAGACCATCAGTGCAAGGATTGAGATGGCAGACGAACATCAAGGAACAATAGACATTCCCTATAAATATGTGAATTGGGTAACAAAAGGAATGACGGCAAACATAGAATTTGAGGGCTACGATGTCGAAACATACGGAACAGCCAATGGTACGATAACCGCCACATCGCATACACCCCGACAAACAGCAAAAGGTAGTGTGTTCACGGCACAGGTAAAGATAACGGATTGCAGGTATAAAACTATCAAGGGAATGACAGGCACAACATCCATACTCGTAAACAATGAAAGCGTGCTTCAAAGAATTGTCAAGCAAATAACAAACAGCATATAATCTCCTTTTTATCCGTAATAAAGCGATGAAAGAGAAAGGCAAATGTAGTTACTGCGTAGTACCATTATTTTCGAGTACTTTACTACAAGTTAATCCTTTTTCTTTCACCGCTTTATCCTTTATTGTAGTTATGTAGTAAGATATAATCAGTGAAAGAAAAAGAAATATATTTATCAGTTCTTGGTATTGTCCAACAGGAAGATTGGCGTTACAATGACAGCCTCTGTCTGCAATCTTCTACTGATGTACATTCTGAACAAATGCGCTTCCATGCTGTTCAATAGAAAGGACAGTGCGATGATAATAAGAAGGGGATAGAATGGTGAATAACTTACGGTCTTTCCCTTCTTGATAACTTCCTCACCTGCAACCCTCTCATCGGGATGCAGGTTGGAAGATTTCATAATTGTCTGAAGCCTATGGTTGAGTTTCCTCCATGTTACCCCGAAGAACTTCACAAGTTCACTCTCCGTCATGGCAATTTCGCCATTCCCCCTGCGAACAACCTGCATTCCATCAGTCCAGTCGAAATAACTGCGCTGATTGGTTACGCTTACTTTTCTTTTGGGATTATTGATTGTCTTCATGCCGTTTCCTCCATTTTACAGGTTACAATATCCGAAGGTTCACAAGCCCCTCTCTCCGCAAATAGGCTTCAAAAGGACTTCACAAAGGTTGTCAATTTAGCCTTCAAAAATTTGCTAATCGTTGTAAAATCAAGGTTTTACAACGATTTTTCTTTGTATATACCTCTATCGCCTGACGGCATAACCCTATGTTTTGACAATCATCATTCGGTCAAATTCTGCTACATAAACTGCTACACAAAAATTGTAGCAATAAAAAATGTAGCAATGACGGGATTTTGAATACCATATTGACGGCATCAACTCTTTCTTTTTCAATGTATTAAGTATTAACTTTGCAGCCGAGTGCTACACAAAAGAATGATGCATTATGAGAACAAATTTCAAGGTGTCCTTCTACCTACGTTCAAACTATGAGAACAAAGAAGGAAAGTCGCCTGTAATGCTCCGAGTATTCCTTAACGGAGAGATGGCTAATTTCGGATCTACGAAAATATTCGTGGACAAGACAGTATGGAACAATGCCACAAGTCGGCTCAAAGGTCGGACGGCTGAAGCTTTATCCGCCAATGCCGCATTGGACTCTATTTCTGCTACACTGAATAACATCTATCACAAATTTGAGGACGACTCCTCCCTGTCATTGGAGAAAATCCGATCTTATTTTGTGGGAAAAGACAGAGAGTATACAACTTTCCTCCCTGTATTCGACAGATTCAACGAAGACATCAGGCAACGCGTCGGACACACCATCAGCAAAGACAGCCTACAAAAGTACAGCGTTTTAAGAAGGCATTTCGCAGAATTCCTTATTCATAAGTATGGAAGAAAGGATGTAGGACTGACAGAGTTCACACCATCCGTGGTACAGGATTTTGAGTTATATCTGAGTACAGTGGCAGGTTGCGCTTACAACACATCAGTCAAGAAGATGAAGGCACTCAAGACCGTAACTATCTATGCTCAAAAACGTGGTTATCTTCTTCACGACCCCTTCCTCAATCATCGTTTTCACTTGGAGCCTGTCAATCGAGGTTTTCTCACGGATGAGGAAATTATGAAGATAGCCAACAAGGAAATTGCTATTCAACGCTTGGAGTTAGTAAGGGATGTTTTCATCTTTTCATGTTTCACAGGTCTAGCATATATTGATGTTTCCAATCTCACACCAGACAATATCGTAACACTTGATGATAAGCAGTGGATTATGACCAAGAGACAGAAAACAAATGTGGAGACAAATGTTTTATTGCTTGACATTCCCAAGAGTATCATTGCCAAGTACAGTCATAAGACCTATCGGGACGGCAAACTATTTCCCATCCTAACGAATCAGAAAACCAACGCATATTTGAAAGAAATTGCCGACATTTGTGGCATCAAGAAGAATCTGACCTTCCATCTTGCCCGACATACGTTTGCAACCATGTCGCTCAGCAAGGGTGTTCCTATGGAAAGTGTATCGAAGATGTTGGGGCATACCAACATTAAAACTACACAAATTTATGCCCGTATAACCAATAAGAAGATAGAACACGATATGGAACAATTGGCTGGCAAGTTAGACAAGTTCAATGTTGCTATGGGCATCAACTCAAAATAATGTAAAACCCTAAACCAAGAAGATTATGACAACAACAAAGAAAGAGCTTTCTTACTTCCGTTTGAAATTAGAGAACTACCTCAGTGAGCATTTCCCCGAAATGCTGGGTGATAAACCATTCATAACGTCAAGAGCCGATGAAGCCCTTACCACCTACTGCAATGCTATAGCACAAGGTTTTTCTCACCCAGAGGCGGAAACCATGGCAAGTGAAGTCTTGCATCGAGGACTTCATTTTTCCAAGTATGACACACTTGTATCTGTCTTGGAGAATGAGTTTGAGAAGGAACTGCCCTCTCCGCTCCCCGAAAGACTAACACCAATGCTTCTGAAGAATAAGGCTGTGCAAAGCGTTTTCGACAAGTATGAGCTGACTGACGACTTTGGCGCAACACCAGAGTATGAGAAACTCTACACCGAACTGACAGGAACAATCGTTCTGCTCATTGAGGTCAATGGTCTGCCAACGATAGGCGGTGAGAACATGACTTGATGTAGCACCATCTGGAGCTTTTGTAGTGTCAAGAGCCAAGATAAACGCTCCACTCCACACGCCAAGAGTTTTTTCAAACACTTGTCTTTGTGTAGTCTGCGCATCTTGTAACTGCTCTTGAAACTATAAAAAGCTCCTATATGAATACAATCATCATGAATCAAGACGTTCACACACCTGCCTTCATCAAGGTAGACGCATCGAACAAAACCGATAATGACAAGCAGCAGCCGACTTCTCCCAAGCAAGTCCGCCGCTTCGGTTGGACACGCTTCATCGAACTCGCAATCCTGCTTTCCATCGTTATCGGCGCCATTTGGCTTATCTCGAAGATAGTAACGCCACAGGTCGTAACTGTCGTGTCAGTTATTGCAGGTTTTCTGATACTACGCTTTATAGTCAGGGTAATTCTGAAAGTGGCATTTACGCTGCTGAGCATTCTCTTCTGGCTGGCGATTGTCTGTGCCATCCTGCTCTGCGTGCTTTGAGAAGCACAACTCTGTAAAACCTTCGTTTTATTTCATCAGGTGGTTATCTCGCATTTTGAGATAGCCACCTTTTCTTTATTCTACTACGAGCGTTGCACTTTTGCTTCTTTTCCGATGCTCCACGATATGCGATAACAAGAAGACGGATGCTGCTCCCTTTTTATCCGCAAAGGTAGTACGGGGCTTGTGGCTTTCAAAAGGTCTATGCCGCTTGGTTTGTCTGGAAAATCTCCACACCTACGGGTAGTATTTTCCGCCAAAACCTTGTGCAAGCCTGCCCCGCTACCTCTATTTTGCTACAAAAAGGAATCAGCATACTCCGATCTTTGGACGCATAAAAAAAATGTCGCTATGGATAAGCAAAAAGTAAATACAACATCTTCGATGAACAGAAAAGGATATAGCTCCTCCTCTCATTACCGCATTAACCCTGTGGCTGAAAAGAGGGAGCAAGTAGTGGCTACGAAGTTTGTGCAGTGGGACGTTTCCCCTTTGGAGAGCCTTTGTAACAGCAAAATATATCTCCTGCGTGTGAAACTCAATCGTGGAGAGTGTATGAGCCGTGAGGAAAAGAATTGGCTATGTGAAGCGGTAAACTCAAACACCTTTTTCCGAACAGCCGTACCCCTGCAAGGCTATCGCTTTGACTTCTTTGATGTACTGAAGAAATACCTTGTCAATCAGTACGGACAATGGACAGAGTATTACGCACCCGACAGAACAAGCCTAAGAGCCTACCTATATGGGCGCATCAATCAAATAGTAGAAATTCCAAAATACTAAGCAATATGAAAGGAACAGAACATTTCACACGGACAATAGCCGAATATCTCAATCAGCGTGCTATGACAGACCCCTTGTTTGCCCCTAACTTGATGAAACCTAACAAGAATATCGAGGAGTGCATCACCTACATTCTTAATGAAGTGCAGAAAAGCGGTTGCAACGGCTTTGATGATGATGAAATCTTCTCTATGGCTGTTCACTACTATGATGAGGACAATATAGAGATTGGCAAGCCTACCAATTGCCAAGTAATGGTCAATCACATGGTAGAACTCACAGAGGAAGAAAAAGCCGAAGCAAGACAAGAAGCCATTAAGCAATATCAGCGTGAGGAACTTGCCAAAATACAGAGCCGTAACGCACGAGTTAAAAAGACCGAGAACATAGCAACCCAAGTACAACCATCACTATTCGATTTTTAAGTCTATGAAACCAAGAAACAAATTTGAAAAAGCGGTTTTGGAACAAAGCAAGCATCTTTGCCCGATAACCAAGACACAAAGTAAGTGGGCATTCCGTGAGTGCATAGACCACTTCGCCTACCGCTTGCCAAAAGGTCGCACCACTTGTATGGATTGTGGGCATAGTTGGGTAATGAACAAACATAGAGAAAGTTGCACTTGCCCTCATTGCAGGGCAAAGTTGCAGGTCAAGGAAACATTCCAAAGGAAATTGCAGCAGAAGCACTATTTCACGACACTTACCGCTTGCGGAGAATACCAAGTGTTGCGGATGTTCCTCCTCGTGGCTGAAATGGAGAAAGGCTGCAAGGCTGGACACTATGTGCTTGAAATCGGTCAGTATTGGTGGAACGCACAAGGACGGCAAGCCATTGTTGCCATTCCACGCACATTGGGCAGATATGTTGATACCTTTTCTTACTATACCCCTATGGCTATCCGTAACGACAACGAAGCCTACCGATATGCAGCCTATTCGCAGATATATCCGAAGTTCAAAGTATCAGACACGCTCCGCCGAAATGGTTTCAAGGATTATTTTCACGAAATACCCCCGACAACACTCATTCCTGCCTTGCTTTCTGACAGCCGTGCAGAAACATTGATGAAAGCAGAACGGTTTGAACATTTACGCTATTTTCTCAATACTCCTCGAAACTTCGACAATTATTGGCAGTCCTACAAGATAGCCAACCGTAATGGATATGAGATAACAGACATTTCCCTTTGGTGCGACTATGCAGACACACTCCGCAGGTTGGGCAAAGACATTCACAGCCCGAAGTTTCTTTGCCCCACCCACCTCAAATCCGAACACGACCGCAGACACAATGAACTCCTCAGATTGCGTGAAAGGGAGGAGATACAACAGAAGCAAAAGAAGGCTATGGAAGACGAAAAACGTTTCAAGGAACTCAAATCCAAATTCTTCGGTATCCATTTCACGGACGGCACAATCCAAGTCCACGTATTGGAGAGCGTGCGTGAACATTTGGAGGAGGGAGCGACCATGCACCATTGCGTATTCTCCAACGAATATTATCTTAAAGAGGACTCACTAATCCTGTCGGCTACCATTGAGGGCAAGCGGATAGAAACAATAGAGGTATCACTGAAATCATTTGAGGTGGTGCAAAGTCGTGGAGTGTGCAACAAGAATACCGAGTACCACGAACAGATAGTAAACCTTGTGAATGCCAATCGAGGTCTTATAAGCCGAAGAATGAAAGCAACAGCATAAAGTATGAACCATTAAATTATCAGAGATATGAAGACAGAGATTGAAAACATTATCTACAACTATGCGGATGAGATACCGCATATTCTCATTAGGGTTATCAACGCAATAACCCTATCCGACTGCAAAGAGGAGTTAAGGTCGGCTATCAACAAAATAGCCGAAGAAACGGAACTTGACAAGTTCTTTGCATACGGCTATGGTGCACATCACTTTTGGCTTAAACATCGCAAATTATCCAATGGAGAGCCAAAGGAACACAGATTATTAAAGGTTGAATTTTAAGATTGCGAAGATGAAACAGAGATTTTTGGTATATACGCAATATGTTTTCGATGGCGTATTCGATGTTGTTGCAGAGAGCAAGGAGGAAGCACGGCAGAAAGTCCTGCAACATTGTGGGTTGGTCATGGGTGGAAGTATTTACAGCACCCTACCCGATGATGAGATAAATTGGGCTTTCGACAAACACCCTAACAGACGAATAGACAGAATAACAAATGTGTAAAAAAACAGCTTTTATAAAACCAAGAGCCACGCAAACCGAAAATTTGCGTGGCTTCTTTTCTTTGTCTTTGAACAGGCAGGCGACCAAAGCAAAGAAGCAAAAGAAAGTCGCTATGTAAAACTTTCCCAATGATAAACCATAAAACGAGTTTACTTTTGGCATAGTCTTTGCATTTAGGAAAGAAATGGTTTTACATAATTTTTTGACAGTTATGACAGACGTATTTCTTATTGAGGGTGTAAAAGGCTCTGGTAAAAGTAAAAGAATTCATAGTTTAAAAGAGGACTACATAAAAGCAGGATACAAACTAACCGACTCCGAGAACGAAGAAGATTGGAATACTGCCATATTCGTTCTCGAAAAAGAGGGACAGAAAATTGTATTAAATTCAGGGGCTGATACGAAGTCTATTATTGCAAGCTTTGGAATATTTCTTTCGAATCATAAAGATGCTATTGAAGTATATACGGCAATTAGACCACAACAGAATAATCCAAGACTACATAAATGGATGAAAGATGCTTTGAGTATTCTGCACATAAAGAGTGAAAAAGTTTATCATCTTCCAGAGGAGTTATAACGAAAAGACTATGGCACTCCACCCTCATGAACTTGTTTACTTATTAAAGAACAAGGCAAACTCCACTTGCCTTCGTTTCACCAATCCTTTTAAGACCTTGCCCCTATATCGGCAGAACGAGACATACTCGTGATAGATGTTCCTGTCTCCAGCCTCTATCTTTTTCAGCAATCGACTCTTGGGGTGCTTGCCATAACCGAGCAGTCGCCCCACGCCCACATTGTAGGCAAGCAAAGTCAGTAGCAGCGCATCCTTGCCATATCCTTTGAAGTGTTCAAAACATTTCCAAAGATCGGCACGAAGCAGCGAGTCCGCTTGCCGTTCCGTCATATTGGAAGAGAAGTGCTCTCCAGGTTGCAGCTGATGCCCATAGCCTACATACGGATAGCAACCTTTTCCGTGTAGCCCCTCGAAGTATTTCACGACCACCACGGCGCGCTCAAAAGGAGGCAAGTCTGCCAACCGTACCCTGCGCTGGGCAAGTAGCGGCTGGCAGAGCAAGCACATTATACAGAAAAAAGCAAAACGTTTAGCTGTTCGCATCGTTCAAGGCTCTGGTTACTACTGTGGTGGTCTTTCTCTTTTCCTCCGCCTTTTCGTTGTTGAAACTGAAAGTCAGCTGCTGCACCTTCCCGAAACTATCCTCCACATACACATCAATCGTCTGGCGGTCGGTGGAGAGCGAAGTATAGTACAGGCGGAACACGTCCTTGGTGAGCGGATAGCGATCGTTGGGCTTAAATACCGTTCTATCGTCCATTTTCAATGTTCCCTTGCCGTCGGGCTGGAAGTATCGGATGGTGTAGCGTGTGTCGGCAAACTCACCCCCTCGCTTGAGCGTGCAGCGTATCTCTGCCGTCTGTCCCTTGACAATGTCCTTCTGAACGGGCATCGTCTCCACTGTAAACGGATAAGACTGCTGAACATCCAGCTCCCTATCACAAGCAGATAAACAAAACACGGCAAGGGAAAGTACGCCCATTACCCATATCGAACTTAATATCTTCTTTTTCATGTTTCTTTTCTATTAAATATTAAACCTAAGTCCTGCTGATAGCGCAGGACGGAAACGATGCACGTCAGAGCCGAAGAGCAACCGCCCTTGTGCCTTGACAAGAAACAGAAGCCTGTCCGTGAGGAACACCTCCACCGAGCCATGAACGGCTCCGCCATAGACGAAGCGTGAGCGGTCGAGCAGCGTAGCCCCATCGGGCAGTAGCTTCTGATCCTCGTTGATTTCCTCATAACCACCTAATACGGATATGCCACCATAGAGAAGCACGTTCTTGCCATTGTCGGAGAGTATCGGGTGCATATAGCCCACCTGTAAGAGTGCATCCTTGAGTTTTACGTTATAACTCCTGTACGGCATATTCTGCTGTTCATACTCTGCCATAACAAAGGTGTAGTTCTCCTTTTTGAGATAACGGGGAAGCGATATGCCTACACCGAAATTATCACCTGTAAAAAGTTTCTCTCCCTTGATAAGCGGAACACTCCCTACGACCTCTATTCCCCTTTGCTTGGGGATAAGTCGCTGTGCCTGCAACGGCAGACTGAAAGCCATTGCCACCGCCACGCAAGCCGATAAAATGAAATTCTTCTTCATAAAGCCTACCATTTGAGTTTGAGGTTGTCAATCTTCTTTGCCAGCTGCAAATCTTCCTGCCCGACATAAAAGGTCAGTGTGCGTCCGCCGTTTCGCTCGTAGATCGTTACCTCCAGTTGTTTTTCCTCCGAGAGGGCAAACTGCTCCAATACGAACACGGAATGCTCGCTATCCTTGCCCTTTACTTGCATTACCTGATGATAGGCACGCAAGGGCTGCAACACCTGTTCTTGTATGGCGGTACGCTTTGCAACCTTCTTATCCACCACCTTGAACGTGATGAAGTCCACCGAGTACGGCATATTCGTGCCGTTTTCCATACGAGTGTGGAAATACAGCAAGCCGTTATGAGCGTACAAGCCACGAAGCAGGAACTTCATGCCGAACTGCTGTGCACCGATATGCTTAATGCAGCGTCTGTCATTCTGATAGATAGTCTGCATCATCAGTTTTACTAATACGGGCGACTCGTTGCCAAGTTCCTTAAAGTAAATGTCAGAGCGATTGCTTGGCAGTCGTCCGTCCGTTGGTGACAGGAAGTCCTTCATCTCTATGCTGAGCTTCTTTGGCTCATCAGCATATTTGACATGTAGGCTCGGCGATGGGCGCCTTACCACCTTTCGGTGGTAGGTTTCCCATAGCCTGCCCCCGAACCGTACGTGCAAGTCTCCCTGCATACGGCTCTCCGCTGGTAATATCAGTTTATTTGTCATGGGCATGAATTTTTGCATTACAATGTTTGCATACTGCCAACGTCTTACGCCATTTCTTAATCATCAGTCGGTGCCACTCCGTATCGGTATTTATACCTTTGAGTTTACGGACTTGATACATTACGGTCTTGACATTGGTTGCTCCACACAATTCACATTTGTGCTCCATGAGTCTCTCCGCAAGAGTGGGGAAAGGAAGTACAAACGTGTTAGGTAGATTATCGCAGGTTGCGTCTTTGTCCGGCTCTTGCCTTGCAAAGCCGTCATTATAGAATATTCGGAACTTGGTTTCTCCTTTCTTTGCTTGATAAGGTATCGCCAAGTCATGGTCTCTTCTGTACTTTCGTATAACCTTGGCAGTTGATGAATTTAGTTTCTTTGCCAAAGTTTTGCAGAAACTATATCGCATTATGTAACCGAATTTACTTCCTGCAAAAGAGATGTTGTCCGCAATCCTATAATATTGGTACAAACCTCTGATTTCAGTTGTATAGCGTGCACAAATTGTGGCTGGGTCTTCTTTGGTCAGGTAATTGCGTGGCATGGCATACCAGATTTCCTTTCCATTGATTACCCTAAGCTCCATTGCTTTCAGTTCCAATAATTTCTTTTGGACGGAGGCGATAGGCAGAGTCAGTATTATGCGTCCGCTGAACGGTCTCTTCAGCCATCCCAGCTTGTTTCGCTTCATGGCTTCGGATTTTCTGACAGAGATTTCATACCCAAGAAACTTTGCTGAATCCTGCGCATTTGTGATAAGGGTCTTTTCTTCGGAGAGTTCAAGCTTTAGTTTGTCTCTCATGAATATTGTAAAGTTCTCTTTCATTTTCGCACAGTCTGCTTTACTACCAATTACACCGATTAGAAAGTCATCGGCATATCTGATATATTTAAGTCTCTTGTAATTACTATCCATTGCCATAGATGCCGGCACTCTCCGTGTCTTAGCTTCCACCTCTTTCAGTTGTGTCAGCAATTCACGTTTCGTATCCTCATCAGTGGCGTTTCGGATAGTCTTGCGTAATCTTACAGCCTTTCGGCTGTAACTTGCGTGGAGTGGGTTTTCCCGCTTTTTCTTGCCCTTGTCGAATGATTCCGCATATTCACGCATGTATTTATCGAACTTATCAAGGTAGATATTTGCCAAGATAGGGCTTATTATCCCTCCTTGGGGAGTTCCCGAATACGTCTTGTGAAATGTAAAATCTTCGATATATCCAGCCTTTAGGAATTTCCATATCAGTCGAAGAAATCTTTCATCTGATATGCGCTCACGAAGAGTTTCAATCAGAATATGGTGGTCGATGTTGTCGAAGAATCCTTTGATGTCACCTTCGATGAACCAGTTCGCACCAGTGAAAAGAGTTTGGATGGAACGCAAAGCCGTATGACAGCTTCTTCTTGGTCTGAATCCATGCGAGGATTTCTCAAAATGTCCCTCATAGACAGCTTCAAGAATAAGTCTGACGACCTCTTGCACCATCTTGTCTTCGATTGATGGGATGCCCAATGGTCTTTTCTTCCCATTCTTTTTAGGGATATAGACTCTTCGGGCAGGCGTTGGCATGTAACTTTCATCCTTTAGCGCAGCTATCAGATGTCCTATTCTATCAACGCTCATTCCGTCAATGGTCTTGCCGTCTGAGCCGGGTGTCATGTTGCCCGGTTTCGCATAAATGCGCTGGTAGGCTACATAAAACATCTGTTCATTGAATAGGATGCGGTACAACCTTTCGTACTTGTAATGCACATCTTTGCTATGTGCAGATAAACTGTTTAATATGGTCTCTGGATTTCTCATACGTCTCACACGTTATCGTTTGACAATATTAAAATTACCGAGCTGTTCCCCTTCGCCATGTACGTGGCTTTCCCACGCTCAGACTACTACGGGAACTCCGTTGCCATGCGGAGTTTTCAGAGCCTGTGCTCATAGCCTTTCGGCATCTCCGTGTAGGCAATCCCCATTTAGTGGACTTGATAACTTGGCTTGACAGACTGTCGGATGCAACGTACATCCTTTTCTGTTCTCTGACGGATATGTCGCAGTAAATTCCTTGCCCATCACTCCGTTCAATAAGCGTGGGTACTGCGAGGCAACGTATATAACTGCTTTCCGTTGCCACCTCTACATTAGTCATAGGACTATTGTTCAACCAATCAGGTTTCATCCTCGTGTCTGTCTTTTCCCATAGCAATTCAGTCGCAGTTTAGCAATTAACTGACTTATCGCGTTACCGACATGCTTCACTCCCCGTTTGGTTTCCCATTCGGATAAGTCGGTCTGGGATAGGTTTATAAATTGGAATACTAACCTAATCACTTGCCAAAGTGATTATTATCAAGCCCCTATTATGGGCGCACTGAAAGCGTAAAACGAGCCGTCCTCACAAATCACGCTCATGTTGGTTTCCGTTTCAAAGTCCTTCACCGAAGCCTTTACACGTAACACGTTCTCAGCATCCTCCGCCTTCCCTGCGATGATGTTCTGCGAACCTAAGTCTACATAGCGAATGGCAGAAGGGAAGATAAGATGCACAGTTTTGTCAAAGGTAACCTCCAGACCATACGGCAGTACGACACGCCCCGTAGGAATGGCACGGCTCATACCTTGAAAGAGCTCTCCCGAAGTAAGCGGACGGTTTGGTGTAAGACCATCATTGTTTCCCTGTGCTGTGGCTGTTGCTCCCACCATGGCAAGCATAGCCATTGATAAAATAAGTTTCTTCATTGTTGCTGTTGATTTGATGTTATTTTTTTACTTGTAATTTTTGATTGTTTTATTTGGACTGAACCAAGAAAAGGCGATAGCCCCCTTTGAGCGTTACCTTGATAGTGCGCAGTTTCTTCTGAAGCAGCTGACTTGCACCTTGCATCACCCCACGGGCAGTCTCGGAGATAATTTGGTCTTTGGCAGAGGAAGCGAAGGTAAAGGATGTTCCCATTGAACCGCCGATGTTCGCCCCAACTTCCTTAAGCGCATTGATGTCCTCCGAGCCTGGTATATACACCCCCTCCTGTCCGTCCGTGTCGTAAGCCGAGAGCTTGACGGCTATGATATGCCCGTCCACCTCAATACTCTTAATGAGCAGGTGCATACGGTTGCCTTCAATCTTGGCAATGGCTATGAGTCGGCTTTGTCGTGGAATACGCAGTCCCTGCACCTTAGCGGTTTCCAGCAGACGAAGCACCACATTGTCGCCCTCCTTGAGCGTGGTCGTTCTGTCCACCACCACTTTGAGCGTGTTGCGCATCGTGGGTGCAGCCGTACTTGTTAGCGAATGGAAGCCCATGTTGCCTGCTCTTATTCCATATTCCTTGATAAAATCCGCATCGCTCATCGGCTGACCGAGTGAAGTCACCACCTGTTTGCGCTCCGCCAAGACCTCCATTGACGGTGTACCAACTTGCGCAGCCTGCCCTTTTGTCACACCCATATCGGTGGTAGAAGTGGTGTTTCCCTTGCTTTCCGTAAAGGCATTACTCAATGACGGTGGCACAGATGATGTCTTGGGTAGATACTTCGCTGCCATCTGATAGCTCTTTTCCATCAGAGCAAGCTGTCGTTTCTCTTCATTGTCCTCCCTGCTGTCTTTGGCAGAGAGTTCTTTTTTAAGGTTATCTATCTCCGAGCGCAAGGCTTCACGTTCCTCTTCGTGTGGGTCGGGAGCGTAAAAGGAGTTTAAGAGCCGATTATTCTCCTCATAACGATGCATGGAGTTTTCTATCTTTGCCGTAGATGCTGCTGTCTCTGCACGCTGCTCCTCTGATGGAGCAGTGTTCTGTGCGAAATAGTCCGACAGTCTGCCCATCTCCTCACGGGTCTGTTCCTCCTCGTGTGCCTTGTCGCCTAATTCATAGGCTTTGAGTTTGTTTTCGGTGAGCTTTTCTGTCGTTGCCTGCGGTATGCTGTCATTGAGTCCCTGCTCCGCAGCAGTCTTATCCTTGCCCGAAGGTGCGAAGATAAACCACATCGAGAGGGCAAACAGCAGTCCCAGTCCTCCGAAGACCAAGCCTTTCTTCATTTGTTCTTTCTGTTTATTATCCATTTTCTTTGATTGTTTGATGATGTTGTAGATAAAAATTGCCGTGTAACTCTTGTAAAGTGCTGTCCGTCCGTATCGGACTGTCCGTCAGCTTTCCCGTGGGGATGGGTAGTTTTTCCTTCTTTGGAGGAAGGAAAAACTGCGCTATCATCCAAAGCGAGCAGAGCAGATAGATGAAACTCAGCCCATAGACGATTTCCTTTCTCTGCCTTATCGTGAGCCTTTCACACCGATGGCGAAGCCATAGGTGAAAGCGCAGATAGTGACGTGAGAGTAAAAAGTTTCTTTTCCTTGCCATAGCCTTATCGTTTATAAGTCTGTATATCCCTGTTTTCCTTCACAAGGAAGTTCTCCATAAGAAAACCTTGCGGGTTATTGTCCGAACGGACTGAGTTCTGCAACGTGCAGGTCGTAACAAGACTACGCTCTGTAACATTACTCTGACGGACGATAAACTCCCTTGCATAGGTCGTTACCGCATAAGGGTAAGTATTAAAGTTGCAGTGGATAGAGTCCACCTCTATGCGCTGATTGATATTACCCGATATGGCACGGTTATAATACCCCTTCTCTGCCAAGTCCTTGTAATAGTTGAAAGCCGACTTGTCGCATAGCAGGAAGGCACGCTCCATGTTCCTCTCGATGGCATCCTTGTCGGGTGCAATGGTAAAGAAGAGTTCGTGGAAACGGCGGACATGTTCCCTTGCCTCCACGGGACGATTACGACTTGCATCCTGACTGAGAGCCAGCATGAGCGACTTTCCCTGGTCAAGCACATAGATTTTCTCCCGCTGCTCCTTGGCGAAGCTGTACGAGGCATAGACAGCATAACCGCTTACTACCACACATACGATGGCAAAGACAAAGGCATAGAGCCGTATCTGTCTGAATGAGGTCTCTATATTATTAAGTGATTTGAATTCCATTTTTTTTCTTTTATACCTGTTGATTAATTAAGCATAGTTGCTCCATTTCTATTTTCCTTTGAGCAGTGCACCCTTGATACGTCCACCGACATTTCCCACAGCGGCACCTGCGCCTGCCATGGCAGCCTTGCCACCGGTATATGCGCCTTGCGCGCCACGCTGTGCAGTCTGGTTGACATTGCGTCCGTAGGAGCCGATACCGCCACCAGCTTCAATAATCCACCCTGCCACGGTAGGTACACAGAAGTAGCCTACAATGCCGATAAGGAAGAAGACGATGTAGTACCACGTCCCCGAATCTGGCAGGTAGTTGGGGTCACTGAGTGCATCGATGTCTTTCTGCATCATCAGCACCTGTATCTTGGTAAGCAGTGCCGTAAGAATAGAGCTGACAGGCAGCCACAGGTAGACCGATATATAGCGTGAGAACCATGCCGTAAGTGAGCCTGCAAGACCATCCCATACGGCTATGCCGAACACGATAGGTCCGAGTATCGAAAGGACAATCAGAATAAAGGTGCGAAGCGTGTCAATGATAAGCCCCGAAGCGTGGAACAGCAATTCCAAAAAGTCGTGTACCAATTTCATGACCCATTGCTTGGTCTGATAGGCGGCACGCTCGGCATACATCCCCGCAATTGTCACGGCATCTTCAGGTCCGATAATGCCCATTTCCTCTATCTTCTGGTCGAACTTTTCGTTGGAAACCAAATAAGCCGTCTCGGGATTCCTGAGGTAGGCTTCCTCCTGCAGCTTGTCTCGCTTGGCAGTAAGCTCGGCAAGGTTCCCCTCCTGCTGGTGTACCATCATCTCCGTTCCCTGCACTACGGGCGAGAGGACGGCATTCATCGTACCCAGTACGACTGTCGGGAAGAACATGATGCAGAAGCCCAAGACAAAGGGACGGAGCAAAGGGAAAACGTCTATCGCCTCGGCACGGGCTATGGAAGCCCATACCCGAAGGGCAATATAAAAGAGTGCACCCAAGCCTGCAATGCCCTTGGCAATGCCCGTCATCTGGGCACAGAGCGGCATCATCTCATCGTAGGTCGAGCGAAGCAGCTCGTGTAAACTGGCAAAATCCATAAGCAAAAGTGTTTTATGAAAGTTTTTTCAAGTTTTTTTTAGTCTGTGTATTTACCAGTACCTGCTTGCCGTGTTGCCGTAGAGCGCCTTAACAGAGGCAAGGTCGTTCTTTTCACGAGCACGGACATAACTCACGGAGATATTCTTCCTTGTATAGTACGACACCAAGGAGCGGTACTCGCGTAGTGTGGTATAGATACGGTCTATCTGCTGCATACGCTCGTGGTCGTTCATGGAGAAGACATTACTCTTGACAATGGACTTGAGTTCCTTCAGGCTCTCACCACTTTGCTCGAGAAGCTTGGTGTAGCCCGAAGCCATCGCAGCGAGTTCTGTCGGGCGGAAGTTCTTGTCAGAGAGCATCTTCTTGTAGGAAGTGACATAGACCTCAGAGATGTCGCCTACCATGAGAATACACTCCTTGACCTTATAGGCATCGCCTATAAGGTTATTCACCTTCTTTAGGGCATCGTAATACTTCTTGGTGTCGTTGTAGAGTTTTTCCACCTCCTTGAATCCGTCCAAGGTATTTTTTACTGTCTTCGAGGCGGTGGCTATCTCCTTGACCGTATTGGCAATGTTGCCGGCAAAGTTACCCGGGTCATAGACCGTCCACTGTGCGTGTGCTTTGGAAACTGAAAGGCTCAATCCTAAGAGAGCCATAAATAAAAACTTTTTCATTGTTACTGCTATTTTGATTGTTCGTACTTATTTCTTCTTATTATTTCTTTTCTCATTGGCAAGCTGTCGGATAGCGGTCTCTATATCGCCACCGAGTTGTTCCGCACGCTGCATGACCTCTACCTTTTCTGTTTCCTCCGTGGTGTAGGTCAGGTATTCCTCCATGCTCACCTCCGTAGCATAGACAGCACTCTGCATACCGCCCAAGCCTATCCATACCTCTTTGTAGAGTCGGTTCGGGTCATTGTTCTGGTTGATGGAGAGTATCTGGCTCTTTTCCTTTTCAGATAAGCCGAGCATCGCCTGTATACCATCGAACTTGGTCATATACTTGCGCTGGTCAAGCAGTATCTTGCAGTCAGAGTTGTTGATGATGCTCTCCTTGACAATGGGCGACTGGATGATATCGTCCACCTCCTGCGTTACGACAATGGCTTCCCCGAAATACTTTCTCACCGTCTTGTAGAGATACTTGATGTAGTCTGCCATGTTTGCCGAAGCAATCGCCTTCCACGCTTCCTCAATAAGTATCATCTTGCGGATACCCTTTAATCGGCGCATCTTGTTGATGAAGGCTTCCATGATGATAATCGTTACCACTGGGAAAAGGTCTTTGTTGTCCTTCACTTGGTCAATTTCAAAGACGATGAAGCGTTTAGAGAGCAGGTCGATGTTCTTGTCCGAGTTCAAAAGGAAGTCGTAACGACCGCCACGATAATATTGCTTGAGTGTTGTAAGGAGGTTGTTGATATTGAAGTCCGAGAGCGTTACCTTGATGTCACGCTTTTCCATATCCTTGCGGTACACATCTCGCAGATACTCATAGAAAGTATTAAAACAGGGCGTAACGCTATGGTCAGCACATATCAGCTCGATATAGGAGTTTACGGCTGAACCAAGTTCACCTGCCTCGGTCTTAGTAATATGCTCATCTGCACTCTTCCAAAGTGTAAGCAGCAGCGTACAGATACTTTCCCGCTTCTCCACGTCGAAGAAGTAATCATCCGTATAAAAAGGGTTGAAGGATATAGGACTTTCATTGGTATAGGTGAAATACACGCCGTCCTCACCCTTGGTCTTGCGATGGATAAGTTCACACAAGCCTTGATATGAGTTACCCGTATCAACTAAGAGGACATGCGCCCCCTGTTCGTAATACTGACGTACCATGTGGTTGGTAAAGAAAGACTTACCACTACCCGAAGGACCCAAGATGAACTTGTTACGGTTGGTGATGACTCCCTTTTTCATCGGCAAATCCGATATATCCAAGTGGACGGGCTTTCCTGAAAGGCGGTCTGCCATCTTGATACCGAAGGGAGAGAACGAATCCTTATAGTTTGTCTCTGCCGTAAAGAAACAGAGGGCAGGCTCGATAAAAGTATAGAATGACTCTTCTGCGGGAAAGTCTGCCGCATTGCCGGGAATGCCTGCCCAGTAGAGCGTTGCCGCATCAATGGTATTGTGACGTGGGTGGCATTCCATAAGAGCAAGTGCCGAACCTACGTCATTCTTGATCTGGCGAAGTCCTTCCTTATCGCTGCTCCATGCCAGCACGTTGAAGTGGGCACGGATGGAGGTCAGTCCCTGTGAATGAGCAATATTGAGATACTCCTGTATCCATTCCTCGTTGATCTGGTTGCTACGGCTGTAGCGTGCCAGCGAGTGCATGTTTCTTGCCTGCTTCTCGAAGCGTTCCAAGTTGGCATCGCTGTCCTCGATGAAGATATACTGGTTATAGATATGGTTACAGGGTAACATCAGCCCTACGGGAGCGGCGAAGGACAACCTGCAATCCGATCGGTCAGTGGATAGCCGTTCGTATCGGCTGTCCGTGCTGACCGTTGTCGGTAGGTCATCCGTGTCGGAGAGTGTGTGTAGACAAAGCATATTGTCGCCGACACGCACAAGGTCTGCGCCCAGACGGATGTCCTCCAAGGAGGCATGTCCCTCTTCTGAAAGAGAGAAATACCTGTCAAGGAGGCCACCCTTTTCATTTGTGCCAACTAACTCATCTTCAGTCATGCGGACAATCCTTAGCTGTTCGGTATCGTTGATGATACGCTCGAACTGGTCCACTGCTTCCATAAACTTCATCACTTCATCTTTGTTGGTGATTTCCTTGGGCAGCAGGTGTCCACGGCAGAGTGAAGAGAAATTACTCTGCTGTGCCATACGCTGCTTGTTGGTCTTGGTAAGGAAGAGATAGACAGAGTGGTGGAGATACGGACGCTCGTTGAAGTGCCGTTCTGATGCACGGGCAAGGAAACTCAGTCCGCCATCGGAGAGCTTTCCTTGATAGTCCTCCTTAATAAACCAGTCCTGCTTGTGTACGATGCTGTAATTGGGTAGCACCTTGATTGCCTTATGCCAGGCAGAGTGCATCGCCTCGTATTCGGCGGAGGTGACGGTAAAGAGTTCGGGCAATTCCAAACGGAAGGCGACCGTGATGTCGGCGTCCTTGCTCACCATGCAGCCCTGCTCGACGGAAAGCAGTGGAAACTTCGACTCCAAGGTAGTTATCTTACTGTTGTTTCTCATTGCTTCGTTCTTTTGGGTTGAAGGTTACGGATAAGGTGATAGACCGTCCGGCGGTTCAAAAGGTAGCGTGGGTGCATTCTCACGGCTCCCTTTTTCATGAGTCCGTATTGCCCATACTTGCGGTTCATGGCGAACGTTTGCCACACCACGAGGGTGGCACCCACTACGCCTATGCCCAGACAGGCTATCTGGCTCACTCCACAGAGATAAAGAATGACCACGAGGATGAAGACAGCCAGCAAGCCTCCTGCAAAGAGGAATAGGTATTGCGCCTTCAAGCCCTTGAACTCCACCGTCCGACCTACACCTTTGTTGATTTCCCACTCAGCCATTGTTACAAGAAGAAAGAACGTAGGATGGTGGCAGCCACGATGAGGAAGATACACGCACCGAACCAAGAGGCAGCGGTCTTGCTCGTATCGGGGTCACCCGAACTGAACTTATTATAGACCTTGATTCCTCCTATCAAGCCCACCACGGCACCGATGGCATAAATCAATTTGGTACCGGGGTCAAAATAACTGGTCACCATCTTCGTGGCTTCGTTGATGCCCGCCATTCCATTGCCCTGCGCATAAGCTCCTACGGTGGCGGCAGCCATCAGGAGCAGCATTGTGATTTTCTTTTTGTTGTTCATTGCTGTTTTTATTTTAAGTTGTTAAACAAATTATTTTCTTTTTAGGGTGAAAGTGGCAAGGGGTAGCTCGGTTTTATCGTATGACAGATATTGGCAGATTGTTTTACTTTTGAGCCACCCCCGCATCACTTTACAATTTTACAATATGAACATTGGTTTTACAGATAGTATGACAGTGGACGCTCGCCCATATCGTCAGTTTCCGTCATCATATTGTCAGAAGTGTTCTTTCTGGAGGCATCGAAAGTGGATAATTCATCTGTCTGCTCTTCTCCTTCCTCTGCGCTTCGGATTTTATCCAGCAATATGGACTGCTCACCTTGCATTTTGGCGACATACTCCTTGTATTTCTCCATAAAGTCAGTGCCTTTAAGTTGACCGACAATTTCCTCGACTTCGGCATCATCTACCTCATCACTGTTCTTACGCCACTTTCTCATGCGACCTAAGTCACGTGCGAGGATAGATTGACTGGATACCTCACCATCTTCAGATGCGGACTCAATGGGCAGACTCAGCTCCTCGCGAGCAACCTCGTTTTCGTCCTCTCTTTCCATATCGTAGTTAACCTCCATCTCGTTATCCTCTTCCTTTAAGTCATCTTTATTTTCGGAGTTTTGCGGTGCAAAATTATTACTATTCTGCTTTGAATTTTCAGATGAAGAAGCAGAGGGAACTTGTGGGATAATAGGGGAAATGGAACGGCTTTTGCCAATCAGTACAAACTCGGCTTGATCTTCTTTTCCTTCTCCTTTTTGTCCGTCTTTTTCCTTCGTCGCTTCATTCTCCTTAGTCTGCTCATTGCCCTTTTTATTTTTCTTGATAAGGACGCCATACGGAGATACATACCGCATATAGAAGTACAGGATACCCAGCATTATCCAAATGATGATGAGTATCAGTATAAAACTGAAAAGTATTGTTTCCATCATAGTGTTATTGTTGTCTTGCGTCTTTGCTTTGCTGCCGCACTGTTGAGCAATTCCAAATGTTCACGCAGGTGTTCCCGAAGGATGTTGTCAATATATGCGGCTATGGAGACACGCTCCCCCAAGTCCTGCAATACGTTGCGCAGATTCTGCAGCGTTTCCAGATTTATAGAGAAGGCTGTCCGCATTTGGGAGCGGACGGGATGAAAGTACAGGGAGCGGTAGTCCTCTATGGAAAGGGAGGACACGCCGGGCTTTTCCATTCTCGGATTACTTTCTCTTCTTGTTTCCTTATCCCTTCTCTCCCCAGTTTCCTCCTCGGTTTTTTCTGCAAATTTCTCTTTTAGCGTCTTTGCCTCTTTCGGGGTTCTTTCCTCCTCTCGTGATGTTTCAGACAAAGGCGCAGCTTCATCGGGCGGGTCGAAGGAGTTGGGAGTCGTTGTTGGTTCCACAACGACGTTGTCCTCTGCCATTCTCTTCAGCTTGTTTTCCAGTTGTTGCTTTCTCTCCTCAATCGTTGCCATTTTCTGATTTCGTTTTTAGTTTGAGACGTTGTATCAAATCTGATATGAGCTCATCCACTCCTGTGCCTATTCTCAACCCCTTTGCGGGAGGCTGATAGGTGGAGCGAAACACTCCTCGTAGCCCGTATGTGGAAAGTTCGTGGGAGAAGCGGTGCATGGCATATACATAGCCGGGAAGGAGCGTGATTTGCTGCTCGTTGATGAACTTAGTATATTCGTCGATGATGACGTTCCTTACCCTTCTGTCCACCTTGTTCCAAAACAGTATGATGTCCTTTATCCGGGAATCGGACATAGAAACTCCAATGTCCGTGATAGTCTTGGCGTATGCCAGACATGAGACCAAGGACTGGATGTCGGCTTCAAGCGGAGAAAGGATATAGTCCATCTGAAGGGACAGCTCCATCAGCTCAGAGGTTCCTGCATGACCAGGGAAGTCGAACACGACCACCTGAAACTCCTCGTCATGGAGTCTCTCAATATGGTTACTGGCTGTTTTGACCGCATCACGGGGGGCGGACTTGTAAATTCGGTATGCTTGTTTACCGAATGTCTGAAAAAACGCTTCCATCGACCTTGACAGTTCCTCGCTTTTCTGAATGACACTCTTCTCTCGCTCCCTGAGCTTGTAAAAGGAATCCTGTGACAAGTCGCAGTCCACCACGAAAAGATTGACATCCTTCTCATAGAAAAGGATGCTACTTATGATTTCGGCAAGAGTACTTTTTCCCACTCCTCCCTTTTGGGAAGAGAACCCCAGGAAGAGGGGGTGTTGTTGTTTGTTCTCCATAATGATAATTTCTTAGTTTATATTATTTGTCTATTTGATGTTTGGATGTTCTTTTATTCTTAAGAGTTATCAGCAGACAGTTTGTTTTGACTACATTTGGTTCATACGATAGTCCTAAAGAACGATTTCGAGTTCTTACAATCTGTTGTACTGACAATAGTTTGTCATGACAATAAATTGTTATGAATATGCATTGTTCCTTCTTATCATCTTTGGTGCAAGCAGGCGGTAATATGATATGTCTTTTGCTTGTGACATCATACCATTGTTCGCTCGTTCTGACTGCAAAATAAATGATATTTCGGCTGATTTTATGACACCTATGAAGTACAGGGATATGCAAGGAAAAAGAGTGAATATCATTGATAATGAGATATTTGAAAATCTGCCGTAACTTTGCAGGCAGATAGAGAACATGGAGCTAATCTCCCCGAAGCGGACACCCTGAAAGGTGGATGCTTCTATTGCATCATCTCTTGATATTGGCAAGGTGTGTCTTTGTCCGACAAACTCCGTTTTTGCCGACAAAGACCCTTGCCCCGAAGGGGAGAGAATTACTCCAAAGTCGTAATTACAAAAAGGAAAGATAATGAATGACAAGATTGAACGATGGGACAGATGGGACACCCGTCTTCCTAACCCGAAAGACCAGCAAAGGGCGATTGATTTGTTTCAACGTTCGGGCGCAGAAACCAAGTCGGATTTCGTGCGTGGTCGCATTCTTGGGGAGAGTTTCAAGGTGATAACGGTGGATAAATCCGCCGTGGAATACTACCGTAAACTCTCCGAACTGACGGCACAAATCCATAAAATTGGCGTGCTGTATAACCAATCCGTGCGTGCCATCAACAGCTATCATTCGGTCAAGACCGCACAGATTCTGCTTGAAAAGTTGGAGAAACTGTCGGCTCAAATCATAGCTTTGCAAGAACAGGCTATCCGTTTAACCATTGACTACCGCAAGAGATGATAGCCAAGATTTCAGCAACGGAGAACCTTGGAGGAGCACTCGGCTATAACTTCAAAAAGGTAGAGAAAGAGGAAGCAAGCATTCTTCTTACTCAAGGCTTGTATCAAAACAAAGAGGAACGATATACGATGGCAGAGGTGTTTGCCGATATGCAAGTACTTATCCCTGAGAAATGCCGAACAAAGAAGATGGTATTCCATTGCTCGCTCAATCCACATCCGGACGAGAAACTATCTGATGAAACGCTCACGCAGATTGCCAAAGAGTATATGGAAGCACTTGGCTATGGCAAGCAGCCCTATATCGTGTTCAAGCACAGCGACATCGCTCGTGAGCATATACACATCGTGTCGCTTCGGGTGGACAGTCGTGGAAAGAAAATCAACGATAAATTTGAAAAGCGGAGAAGTAAGCAGATTACCGATGCCTTAGAAAAGAAATATAACCTCATTGCGAGTTCAAAGGTTAGCGAGAAAACCGTAACAGAAACGCCCAAGGTGGATACCACAAAAGGAAATATCAAAGAGCAGGTCGCAAGTGCCCTCCGCACGGTTCTGAAGCATTATCGCTTCTGTTCCTTGGGTGAATTGAATGCCATTCTTTCCGCTTACAATCTTACTGTGGAAGAAGTGAAGACGGAGTTTCGGGGAAAGAAGTATGACGGCTTAGTCTATGTTCCAACAGATGATAAGGGCAATAAGGCAGGCACACCCATTCATGCTTCGGACATCGGGCGTGGCGTAGGTTATACTGCCGTACATAACAGGATGCAGAAATCAAAACAAGCCATCAAGCCGCTGATACCAACCGTCAGGAACAAAGTGTTACAAACTATGCGTACCTCTCCAAAGACAGAGGAAGACCTGCTACAACGATTGGAGGAACAAGGCTTACGTACAGTAATCCGCAAGAACGAAAGCGGACGCATCTATGGTATTACTTTCATTGATGATGAAATGGGCATTGCCCTTAATGGATCCAGATTGGGCAAGGGATATGCCGCCAATGTATTCAATGCCTATTTCTTTAATCCAACAAATAACCCTTTCTTGGACGAGGAACTTTATGGTAAGCCGACTGTCAGTGTAGAGCAGACGAACAGGGTTCAGGTATTACAGCGTGACACGGAGGACTATGACATCGTTGTCGATGAACTTATCGAAAGTATGGCAGATGGTTCTTTCCTATCTACGGGCAACGATGATTGGAAGGAAGCCGCATGGCAGCGTAAACTCCGAAAACTAAGTAAGACGAATATTAAACGAAGAAAACGTTAAATAAATGAGCATTTCCAACTCCCCTCCTTAGGAGGGGTTGGGGGAGGCTTCCCAAAAACAATACGATTATGGCACAAGAAGATGATTTAAGAGCATTGGGTAAAGTTATGGACTTTATGCGGGGCATATCAGTGATATTCCTCCTTATTAACTGTTATTGGTTCTGTTACGAGGCGTTTCACGAGTGGCATTTCACGCTCGGTATCATCAACAAGATACTGATGAACTTTCAGCGAACCACAGGATTGTTTTCGTCCATCCTTTGGACGAAACTCTTTTGTGTGGTGTTCCTTGCCTTATCCTGTTTTGGGACAAAAGGTGTGAAAGAAGAGAAAATCACGTGGCCAAAGATTTGGACGGTGCTTTTCGTCGGTTTTGTATTCTTTTTCCTCAACTGGTGGCTGCTGGCATTGCCCATTGGAAAGGTCGGGGCAGCT
This sequence comes from Prevotella disiens, assembly GCF_900454955.1. Classification (NCBI taxonomy): domain Bacteria; kingdom Pseudomonadati; phylum Bacteroidota; class Bacteroidia; order Bacteroidales; family Prevotellaceae; genus Prevotella; species Prevotella disiens. Next base: position 1,957,502 of record NZ_UGTL01000001.1, read on the forward strand.
TCGCTTTATATTTTCACGCTATCCGTGGGCTATATCTGCCTGTTGATGGGTGGTGTATGGATGAGCCGATTGCTCAAAAACAATCTCATGGACGATGTGTTCAATACGGAGAATGAGAGTTTCATGCAAGAAACAAGGTTGATGCAAAATGAATACTCCGTCAATCTTCCTACACGCTTCTATTATAAGAAAAGGTGGAACAAGGGCTGGATTAACGTGGTCAATCCCTTTCGTGCCTCAATGGTGCTCGGTACACCCGGTTCGGGCAAGTCCTATGCCATTGTGAACAACTACATCAAACAGCAGATTGAGAAAGGCTTTGCCATGTATATCTATGATTACAAGTTTCCCGACCTTTCAGAGATTGCTTACAATCACCTGCTTCATCATTTAGATGCCTACAAGGTAAAACCACAGTTCTATGTAATTAACTTTGACGATCCGAGGAAATCGCATCGGTGCAATCCTATCAATCCTGCCTTTATGACGGATATATCGGACGCTTACGAAAGTGCCTACACCATCATGCTCAACTTGAACCGTTCTTGGATTCAGAAGCAGGGTGATTTCTTTGTGGAGTCGCCGATTATCTTGCTGGCAGCCATCATCTGGTTTCTGAAAATCTATGAGAACGGGAAATATTGTACCTTTCCGCACGCCATTGAGTTTCTGAATCGCCCCTATGCACAGATTTTCCCGATACTCACTTCTTACGATGAGCTTGCCAACTACCTTTCGCCCTTTATGGACGCTTGGGAGGGTGGAGCGCAAGACCAGTTGCAGGGACAGATTGCCAGTGCCAAGATACCGCTTTCCCGTATGATAAGCCCTGCCCTTTATTGGGTGATGACGGGCGACGACTTCTCACTTGACATCAACAATCCTAATGAGCCGAAAGTACTGGTTGTAGGTAACAATCCCGACCGTCAGAATATCTATTCGGCAGCACTCGGACTGTACAACAGCCGTATCGTAAAACTCATTAACAAGAAGAAGCAACTCAAATCCTCCGTGATCATCGACGAGTTGCCAACGATTTACTTCCGTGGTTTGGATAACCTCATAGCGACAGCACGAAGTAATAAGGTGGCGGTGTGTTTGGGCTTTCAGGACTTCTCACAGCTCACCCGTGATTATGGGGACAAAGAAAGTAAGGTGATACAAAATACCGTGGGCAACGTGTTCAGTGGACAGGTGGTGGGCGAAACTGCTAAAACGCTTTCAGAACGTTTCGGCAAGGTGCTTCAACAACGGCAGTCTATGACCATCAACCGTAACGATAAGTCCACTTCCATTTCCACCCAGATGGATAGCCTTATCCCTGCATCGAAAATAAGCAACCTTACACAAGGTATGTTTGTGGGCGCTGTGTCCGACAACTTTGACGAACGTATCGACCAGAAAATTTTCCACGCGGAGATTGTCGTGGATAGTGCCAAGGTGTCGGCTGAAATGAAAGCATACCAGCCCATCCCAGTGATAGTGGAATTCAAAAATGAAGATGGCTCCGATAATCTTAAAGAGACCATTGAAGCCAATTATCGAAAGGTAAAGCAAGAAATACTCTCGCTGGTTGATTCTGAAATGGAAAGGGTTAAAAATGACCCATTACTTTCTCATTTGATCAAACAGTAATCTTCAATAAAGTTTTTTTTAATGAGAAAAGATTATATTACAGCATAGAAAAATATTATCCATGTTGAACTACAATAAAAAACAAAAAAGACTTTTCCCCAAAATAGACGCTTAGGACTTTTCTCCTGATATTCATCAACAAGATGGGATATTCTTGACTTCCTGAAATAGCATCTATACATGTATGTTACTATTGGCATGATTATTATGACAGACCATACCCATGAAAGTAAATCATTTCTGCTTTTTATGGGTAGATGTTGTAATATATTTAATCCTATATGCTGTTCTGCGATATAAACTATAGTAAGTATATTTACAAATAATAAGACAGAAACAATTAAGGCTGAGTCTATGCGAGTATCTGCAGATTTTCCATAACTCTTATTTTTTGATAAAAAATAATATGTCCAATATGCAATCTCTTTTAATAGCATAATCTTATCTCCTTGATTTTGATGCAGGACCAATGAAAGTTTGTCTGGGGCTAAAACGTCTTTTGATAATTGATGGTGGGAAAGAATGAATAGGTAGGACAACTCTTAGATTATCTACAGGTTGAATATATGGATCTTTTCGTATATTTGGGGCAAGCGTTGGAGAGTAAAATGCTCCTAATAAAAGAATAGCATACATCTCAAGAATCAATTCTCTCGACTGAGATGTATATACCAACCATTTTTTATAGGACGATATAACTCTATATTTACAGAATATCTTTGAGAAACTTGATCCAAATCTTCCTCCGTAATTCTTTCTACGATATACATTTCAGTAGTGGGATCTAAGGCAACCTCTTTATTGTAGTTCTTTATATGATCCTCAAGATTTGGAGCATAGATATACTCCTTATATCCTCCGCTGACAGAAATTCCCCATGTATGAAAGAGCAAGCAAACTTCTGATATCCCATCATACTGTATACTCATAATATCTAGTTTCTTGATTAAAGAATCCAATTCCTTTTTATCTTTATATGAGATGATATAGGCTGTACTATCTGTCTCATCATAGGGGGGGTAATGAAATCTATCGTACTTAACAGAAATGTCTCTCAATCTCTCAAATTCAGACTCATTGAGATTGAAATTCTCTAACATTTGATGATCTGACGGCATATTATTTCTTGTACATCCAAAAAGTAAAAAAACGAATGCAATTAAAAAGAATATTAATGATTTGGGCATTTCTTGATATTTACAAGTTTGTTGTTCTGATAAGATTTATAGATTTCATCTAAGATAGCTTGAGCCGTTAAGAAAGAAGGAGTTCCTCCATATCTATTATACAATCTAAAACCTATTTTGATTGCTTCATTATCACTTGCATCATCAAAAGCTGCTAAAAAGTCTGCATCCCCAAGTTCCTTAATTCGATTTTGCAAGTATTGAGAGGTCCATGCTCCCCAACTTCGATTATTATCTTTCAGTTGTGCTACTCCTGCCCCGGCTGTTAACTCCCATTCTGTAAACCCAACTGCTTTTCCGATAAAACCATAATGTATATTAGACCACAAATCATAGAAAAACAAGATATGTTTGCTCTTATCACAAGACCAAAGTTTATTTCCTTGAAGCCTTTGTATTGCTTTCTTATGATCCCAAGGACATCCTGCCGCAACAAGCCCTTTCCATTTGGCATATGCTTTAATTCTACCTTCAAATTTGTCGGAAATTGCTGCTGAGAACAAAGGTGAATGAGAAGGATTAGATAGCACAAGGGCTCGTCCCAAAGGAGTCATTAAACCCAATGCCTTTTGGGTAACAATTCTCCCTTTATTGTAAGAAAAAAGTAAATTCCGAATTTCTCTCACATGAGAAGATTTCGAATTTACTTGTATTTCTCGGCAAAGAAATTGAGCTATTTCTATGACTGAAATGTATGGACAGTGCTTTACCTTCATAATTAGGATATTTTATTCAATAAGTAAAAAAGAGCAATAAGATTTCTTTTCCTTATTGCTCCTAATTATATTTATAATAAAATTATTCTTGTTTATACTCACTTTCCCAAACTGTATCTTCCGGATTGTCTCCCTTATGACCTGCAAGTTGAATTACAAAACTCTTTGCTGGGAAATATGGGGTGATATGGATGTCCAAGAGAACCTTGTCTTTCTGATTCTTATCTTGCTCAATCTTAAGTACCTTAAACTTTTCGATGAGTTTGCTTGGTCCCTGAACTCCATCTAAGAACTTGACAATTTGAGAACGCAAATCAGCCTCTGTGCGTGTTGTCCAGTTCTCAAACGCCCTGCGGTTCAAAAAGTCAAAGAGCACTTTGGTGATATAGTCAAAGACACGAACAACGGAATAGGTCTGCAAACCGATGTTGTCTCCATTGAAAAGTGTCTTTGCTGAGAATGCCATTACACGGCTATACTCATTCACCATAGGAACGAGTCCCATGCGTTCCAGTTCTGAAATTTCGCTTTTCTTTAAATCAAAGCGGACACTTTCCACTTCGTTCAATCCACCAAATTTCTTTCCGGCAACAACTTGAGACATCAATGTCATGTAGATTTTTCCTGCCAAAGCACCAGAAGGGGCAACATATAAGTTCTCTTCTTCGCCAACAGCATCTACTTTCGGACGGCCAAGCAACCAGTTGCAGGTCATGATAGTATTTGCCTTAAAGACTTCGCCACCTGTGTGATCAGCATTGAAAAAGACATCTACAACATCATCTGGACTTTCCAAGTCTTGGAAATCCGTAATCAGAACTGCCTTGGTTTCATGTGCCATTTTAGACCATTTGTCTAAGACGGCATTAGAGCCAAGATAGCCTGGGACAACTAGAAGTGAATAGTTACGACGCAAATCAAGTCGGTCGTAATTCTGCTTCAATTCATTGCCGATATAATCAATGAAAAGAGTATTGTCTAAGTCTCGAAGCTGTTCAAGGTCTGCATTGACAATCGTAATGTTCTTGACCTTATCTGCTTCTGTGTTTTTGTAGAATAAAGCGATGGAACGATAAGCAGCTTCCAAATCGCGTGTACGTGAGAGAGCCGCCAGAAGATTGGCATTTAAGTTCTCTTCAACTTGCAAAGCCCGTTGCTTTGCCTCGTCTCTCATTTTCTCGACAGACTCTCCAGATTTGAGGAGTTCTATCCATACTTTCAAACGACTGGAAAGTAATTTTCGTTCCCCTGCCCACTGTTCGTCAGTCAGAAAGATGTTCCTCCTCGCCTTGCGATTGGGGTTAAGGTTTGACATTCCGTCAATTGTATTCTCAATGAAAGCAAAACCTCCAAACTCTTTGAGTTTGTCTAGCGCAGATGAAGATGGCGATGTTGCTTGAGAGGACTGTGCAACTGAACTTACCTGCTGACTGCTTTTAGTCTTCTTCTCTGTATCCATAGTTATTCTTCATTTGATGGATTAGACTTTGATATTTCTTCTATGGCTTTTTCCAATAGCTCAATCATTGCCGAACGTGTTTCAGCATTCTCCACTGCTTTCAGCAAAGCACGATTGGAGGATAACTGACGAGCAATCTTTACATACTGCTCTTTTTCCACATCCAATTGAGAAAGGAAAGGGCTGTTCTCTTTAAGGTTCTTGGCACCAAAATCTCCAAGATTATTAAAACTCATGGTTTCCACGACAGGCGTTCCTTCCTGATCTTGGTGTTCTAGTTGAACTGTCGGATTAAAACGCTCAAAGACATCCTCGACTGTCTCTAAACCATAGACAGCTTCTGGATTTACCGGAGCTTCATCCGTAAGTTTCTGAACAAACAATGTTCGATTCGAAGGAATCTCAGCAATTGACTCATTGGCATCTACTTTTACTTCATTGCCACCTACACCGTATTGATATAGTCCCATAATTTATAATAATTTTAATTATATTTTACACCTGTTTTATTTTTCAAGTTGTTAGGCTGCTCGCAAATATAAGCTTTTTGATTGTGATTGCCAAAGAAAAATAGAACTTTTTGTTGTTTCTCGGTAAAAATATTGATACTCAACGGTGTTACACCATATAGTCATAATATTAAGTAGGTATAATTAAGCGGGATAGACTGCCTTTTGCAGATGCTGACTTGATGAGTTTGTCCGCTACTACTTGTAAATGTAATAGGGTTAGAACTCTATCCCATTGTATCCACGCAACTATTTACATCGTGAACGTATGCATAAAGTTGCATATCTCCTTTTAACCCTATCGGGTCTTGGCTGTTAAAAGTACCTGTATCACAACTATAATATCGGTGTCGCACATAGCAAAGTTCTGGTTCTTCATCGAAGTACATTTCTTGGAACCTAAATGGTATGAAGTTTCTCTCACCTCAGAGTTCCAGCACATCGCCATATATGTCAAGTATGCAGTCCCAAATTATCTCACCCTTGCTGCCAAGAGCTTGTATAGACGTACCCAAGTAGTCTTGCACGATGGTATAACTATCATCCTCGGTGAGCTTTGCCACAGGTGTATAACTACCACCGTCATACACCCATGTAATGAGGTTGGTATGCAGCTCCTGCCTGTCATAGCGGATGCGCCCGAGTTCATCTTTCTCCATTCTCGGCTTTTCCCGCCTGTCATAGCTCCACTCATGCAGCAGCACGTTGCCGTCCCAGGCATAGCGATGGCATGTGTCGTGCGTCTCTTTAAGGGTACGCCTGCCCAAGGCTTCGTACTCAAACCTTATGGTGGCAACATCGAGCGTGCGTACGCTCTTGAGCATGCCGTTGCCGTACCACTCGTAGGCGGTATCTCCCTCCTGCCAGCCATAATGAGCCTGCAATTACTTGTCATTGAGGGAACTAAGACATTGCGAGTACTCTTGATTTTGCCGAAAAGGTCATTATTCCGGTGGCAAAGCCCCAAAACAACTATTGTGACCATCAATTGCTTCTTTTAATACTGGCAATTTTTCATATCCAATTCTTTTAATTCCTGATTTTTTTATTTGTTTTAAAATTTCGTCATTCACAATAATACCTGTTAAAGCGCTTGGAAAGAAAGTGAGATTTGGGATAGATTTATCCACAATATACCAACTATTTAATGGCAAAGGAAAATATAAAACGACTCCGCACTTTTCACATATACTACAAGTTGATTCTTTCCCTCCCCTTATATAAATTCTAAATTTTGGAACAACTGAAATGTATTCTTTGGATACAGTTTTGTTTACATCATAAACCTTTCCTACAAAATATACATTCTCAATATTTTGAATGCCCAGTAATGAAACAATATCTTTATGTAACATTCCAATAAATGTACCTCTTGCGTAGGTAATTGGAGCAAAACTTTTTTTTATTTTTTCATTTAGAAAGACATCAATTGCTGTATGTTTAATGACATTTCCACAATCGCACATTATATTCTCTTGTTTCAATTGAGCTATCCAACTGTCATCTCCTTCGGGAACATTTTGTGTGGGGTCGCTAATTTGATAAAATATTTTTTCCATTATGGGTGTACTTTAAAATTTCCTTTATAGATATTTTGCCAAAATTTACTTGTTATATCTGTTCCATGCTTAAAATCAATCTCTCGAGCAGCATCTAGCACTGCGTCAAATGCTTTTCGTTGAGAGCCTGGATTACTTGCCATGTATCTATCCCAAAGAGCAGCACTTCCTTTAGGACCTCTATCTGGTAATGGCAAGCCATTTTGTTTTAATTTCTTATTTAGTAAACTATGATATTCTTTGTGTACAACGTCGTCAAGTTCACTAAAATCCTGCTTTTTATTGCCTCCTAAAAATTTTGGAATTGGATGATGTTTAGCTTTACATTTTAAACCAAAGATATCTAATTGGATATTATTATCAAAAACATATCCATACATCGTGGGGTTCCCGCCAGCTAATCCAATCGGGTCCTGACTAATGTAGTTTCCGGTATGTGGCGAGTAATACCTGAACCTGTTGTAATACAGTCCTGTTTCCCCATCTTCGTATTGACCTTGGAAACGGAAGGGTATGAAGTCTCGTTTTCCTCTGAGTTCCAGTACATCCCCATAGATGTCAAGTATGCAATCCCAGACCACATTTCCCTTGCTATCAAGGGCTTGTATGGGCGTACCCAGATAGTCCTGCACGATGGTGTAGCTGTCCTCCTCGGTGAGCTTTGCCACCGGGGTGTAACTACCACCGTCATACACCCATGTAATGAGGTTAGTATGCGGCTCCTGCCTGTCATAGCGGATGCGTCCGAGGTCATCTTTCTCCATTCTCGGCTTTTCCCGCCTGCCATAACTCCACTCGTGCAGCAGCACATTGCCGTCCCAAGCATAGCGATGGCATGTGTCGTGCGTCTCTTTAAGGGTACGTCTGCCCAAGGCATCGTACTCAAACCTTATGATGGCACCATCGGGCGTGCGTACGCTCTTGAGCATGCCGTTGCCATACCACTCGTAAGCGGTATCTCCCTGTTGCCAGCCATAATGTGCCTGTAAGTCCTTGTCGTTGGGCGTGGTTCTCGTGAAGAGCTTGTCAAGCCAATCCTTGGGTTGCGGCATCACGGGAGGCTCCAAGACATTGCGAGTGCTCTTGAGGATAAGATTGCCTTCCCCGTCGTAGCGATAGTAGTTCTTCTCATCCTTGAGCAGCCTGCCGCTCCTGTCATAGACACGTCCCCTGGCATCCCTGTCCCGATAGACGTTGCCGATGATGTCGGGAGTCTTGAAGAGACACTCACTCATGTCAAGCGATGCACAGACAAGGGTGCCGAAGCTGTCATAGTCGTACATCACGGGAGACTTCCTCAGGTGGGACCGCATGGAAAGCAGCCTGTCGTTCCTTCTCCATGCATAGAAGCGGTGTCCGCGCGATTCCGTCCCCGCATAGGTACACCTTGCCTCCAGACGCCCCGCAAAATCGTATTCCGAGGTAATGCGCACGCCACCCGTGGCAAAGCGCTCTATCTCGCGTCCCCTCTCATCGTAGCGGATACGGCTTTCCCAAGCGTCTGATTCCTCTGACTGCCAGGCATGGAGGGTCTCCGTCTCCCCAAGTGGGGTGTAGGAGGTATTCTGCTCCGCTCCGAGAGAACTCCGCAGTCCTGTGTGTCCGCCCCATTGGTCATATTCATGCTCAATGGCAATCCTGTCTGCCTTGCCTCCGTTCGGGAGTACCTGTTCTTCTTTAATGACACGACCCTTTTTGTCGCGGCTGAAGGTCACTTCGCCCTGTGCGTTGGCGGCACCACACAGTCTGCCGTCCTTGTCGTAGGAGAAGGATTCCCATGTGCCGTCGGAATAGCGTGCCTTGCTGATACGACCGAAGGCATTGTGCTCATAGATGGTATGGCGTCCATCGGGACGGTCTACGCGGATGACGTCTCCCGACCTGTTGAGTGTGAAGCGCCGCTCCATACCGTCAAAGCCAATCTCACGGACGACGTTGCCCGCCTTGTCGCGCAGGAACCGATAGAGGCTGCCACGCTCGTTGCGAAGCGTGGTGAGGCGTTCCATCGCATCATAGAAGAACTCCACAGACGTACCTTGTTCCTCACGGCGTCTCAAACTACCCATTGGGGTGTAGTCCATCCTTACATGGCGGTCCTTGTCTTTTACCTCGGTGACGCTGTCGTAACAGTCGTAGCCGATGTCTATAATGTTCCCGTCGGGACGGTAGATACGCCGCACGCGGTCAAGGAGGTCGTACTCGTATTGAAGGGGGCGTGCGGACGGACCCTGCTCCATAACAGGACGTCCCCGGTAGTCGTACTCCCGGCGCATGAGCACCCTGCCTTCAGAATGGCAACTGCTGAGATTGCCCATGTCGTCATAGTGCAGGACTATGCTCCTGCCACCCTTCTCCATCATGGCGAGACTGCCGTCAGAGTTATAGTGAAAGTTGGTCTGGGTGTCGTCTTCCTCGATGACGGTGCGTACCCTATGGGGGTGCTCGGTGTCATAGACGTAGATCTGTCTGGTGCCTTTGGGTGACATTTGGAGAATCATGCGGTCCTGCTCATCGAACACACGCATAGATAATGTGCCATCGGGATAGGTCGTGCCTGTCTGGTTGCCGCGTCCGTCATAGTGCCAGCCCGTAATGCGCCCCTCGGGGTCTATTTCCCGGTAGGGCTCCATCTCCTCGGTATAGTCATAGCGGGTCGTGTTGCCAAGAGCATCGGTGATGGAGCGGACAAGCTGATTGGCATCGTAGCGGTATGTACTCTCCGCACCACAGGCATCACGGACGGTGTTGTATCCCTTCTCGGGGAAATAGCTTATCCAGCCTTCCTGGTCGCCGTCGGCTCCGCGTGTATGGACGCAGCGTCCCTCTTTATCGTATTCCCAAAAGAATGCGTACCCGTTACGGTCGGTCTTCTCCACCATACGGTGATCCTCGTAGCGAATTCCTGTCGTCTGCCCCAAAGCATCGGTAATGCCTACCATGTCGCCCTGTCCGTCATAGGAATAACGAACAAGCTGCTCGGAACTTCCGTCCGGCATCCTCAGGTGGAGACTCTCGATGAATCCCGCATCCGTATGTCGGACTGTGACCCGGCGACCGCAGGCATCGGTGAGTGTCGCAAGCACGCCATTCTCATAGGAAAGGCGGATGCTCCTGCCCTCCAAGTCGGTAACAGAGGAAAGACGACGGATGGAATATCCCCTGTCCTTTCCGGGAACGGTGAAGTGGAAGGACAGGTTGCTACGGTGTTCAAATGCAACGTACCCTTCCTTCGTTCGGGAAAGGGTGATGCGCTCGAGGCGGTTATATGAGTCTTCTCCCTCATCAAGCACGGGGAAGGAGGCGAGGCGACCGTCACTCAATCTTAAGACAAGGATGTCCTCTTCGGGAAGGAAGGTGACGCTCCTGTCGTACGAGCAGTGTACCCCGTGTCCCAGCCAGCCCTTATAGTCGGAATCGGAATACCAGACACGCTCCCATGACAAGGACGGCATGCCGGGGAAGAAGAAGTCTTCACCTTCATAGACTACGACGCCATTGACAAGGTTCACAGGCTCAAAACCGTGCTTGCAAAGCCAGTCTGTAAGAGACTTAGTACCCGGTATTCTTTGTAAAATTTCGGTGTTGAGTTTCGAAATAGTTCCTTTCCCCGCTTTCTTCATAGCCTTCAATATGGCAGGGGCAAAACTGAGCAGCGTGCTGAAGCCGATGCTTGACAAAAGCCCCGTCAGCATACCGCCCCAGTCGGGGGCATAGGGACCGCCCACCATGACGGGCGCACCAGTCGGAATGGGAATGGAGAAGGATGTCGGGGCGAAGAGGGTTGGAGTGAACTTGAACTTTTTCTTGCCTACCTTGCTCAATGCTCCCGAAAAAGGAATGCCCACGTCGTTGCAGGTCATTACCATGTATCCCTTGGGACTTAAACGCGTCCCCTCTGCAAAAACCGTCTGGGAGGAGAAGAAGTTCATGCTCTCGTGCCCGATGATGGGCATCATGATGAAAGCACCAACCAAGGGAATGTGCCGGAAAGTAATGAGTACACCGCTCGTGTCAGACACACCGCGCTTGAGACCGTTGATGTTGACGTTGCTGCCGAGGAAAGGAATATAGTCAAACGGGTCTATGACCATACCTACATAGGGATGGAAAGGATTACCGGAGGTCGCAAGATGCAAATCCAGACCGATAACGGGCGTCAAATGGGTACTAGTAGGTAGCATAGGCTGAAAGAATTATTATTGCGGCACTTTATTCTCCTTTTCTATGCGCCTGATGGCGTCTTTAGGACTTTCCTGCCAATGAACTCCGTAGAGAGTGACCATACGATCATCTATTTCCTGCTCCAACTTTCGGCTGACATTTTCTCCCTTAGATATGAAAGCTTGCGCGATGAATGAAATGTTGATAAGTTTCAATTCTTCGTCAGTGAGGGAATAACCATATTCAAAAGCTTCTTTCAATATAGGCGTGTAATCAGTCCTTTCTTTTTTTAGAAGCACCAAGAGAATACTATTGTAGCAATTGATGGTTTGTGCATGATTCTCTGTCTGTTTAGAGATACGGATAGCATTCATAAAATGGGAACTTGCTTTCTCCAAATCTTTTGCCATAGCATAGGCAGCTCCTTTATACAGGTAGCAATGAATCATAAGATCAGCATACATCAAAGGTTCATCTGCAGGTGTCGCCTCTTGTATGACAGCCAGGGCTTTGTCAAGCATCTGTTGCAAATGTCCAGCTTCTTCTTTTATAAAATGCATCAGGAACCCGCTTACTGCCAAATAACCGGAAATCCAAAGATTTGTATCTCCTATCTTTTTGCATAACGGGAAAAACTCCTCTGTTGCAATTTTATAGAGTCGTTTCCTATTGCTCTTGGCTGTTTCTTCACCCATTTCCAGCAACAACTTCCTATATTGGACCTGTGGATCATTAGGGTCTCCCTGTGTGATAATTTCCTTATAGGCTGCTCCCATATTTTGGTTTGGAAGTTCTACAACACACCCCTTATCTTCCATCTTTTTAATGATAGGAGAAAAAATTTCTTCCCCCTTAACTTCCATGAAGAAAAGTCCGATATAATCGTCTGTAGCATCCAAGAACTCTTTTAGGACTTCGTGCAGTACATCAAAGCTTTCAACACGTTCAATGAGAAGAACCAAAACAAGCAGATTACCTGTTACCCCCTCAAATCGCTTAAAGCTATGTAGCAATTGGGAATAAAAGGACAGCAGGTTATGCTCATCCTTAGGGGATAATTTATGGTATTGCTCCTTGAGAAAGGCAAAATCGTTCCAATGCCATTCCGGATGACTTTCCAAATCTTTCTCAAATGCGGTAATCCATTGTTCTATTAAGGATTTGTAAAAATCTCCTTTGTTGTCAAGAAGAGTGCGAAAAACGAGAAATGTGTCATCTGAAATTCCATGTGGAGTAGATTCAATACCGATAAACCCTTCTATAAGAGCATAGTCTTCAGGGGTATAGTTCATCACAAAAGCACGGGCGTGTGGTTTTTCACTGCGTACTTTTAGCCAAAGTTCTTGAACTTGCCTTATGCGGATAGAAATAGGGTTGTGTTCATTGTCCATAAATCAGTTCAAATTTAGGAGTCCTCCCTTTACATTTGTCATAGCTGTACCATCTACATTTACAGTTGCACCATTTATGGCAACTTCTGCGGTACCCTCAACCTTGGTGGAGGGAGCAGTGACACCAGCCTTGGTGGTACTTGTTACTTCGACTTCCGTAATACCCTCTAACTTTGTTTTCTCTCCCTTGATATAGACTTCCGTAGTCCCTTCTATCTTAACTTTTTCATTACCCTTAATCTCAATTTCTTTTGATTCAAAAGTAATTTTATCAGCAGATTTTATGGAAATGGTGTTGTCTCCATTCAGCACGACTATACTTCCCGATGGGTCTACGATGGTAGCACTTCCTTTGCTGTCATCCAACGTGACGGCAACGCCGCTTCTTGTGGTCAGGCTCTTCACGTTATTGTCGGCTCCGCCTCCACCGCCGTTGGTTCCATTGAACAGGCTTCCTTGTATATAGGGTCTGTTGGGATCATTGTAACGGAAGGCAACCATGACCTGGTCGCCGACTTCCGGGATAAAGACAAATCCTCTGTTGGAGGACACTTTTTCGCTGCCTCCCGCATCCGGTGAGAGTACGCGCACCCACGAGGTTTTCATGCCGTTTATCTGCCAGTTCATCCTCACTTGGACACGTCCCTGTTTCTTGGGGTCATCATTGCTGATAACGGTTGCCATCTGTGGCTGGGCAACGGGAAGGGGGACGTCAGGGGTCGGCAATGACTTTACGGATGCAGGAATCGCAGTGAATTGGCAGGAATAGCCTCCGTCACCCTCCGCGAAGTGGACAATCTCAGTGATAAGGTAAGCTCCCAGCAACTCTTCCTTGTAGGAAACGCCTGTCACTTGAACGGTGCTTTTTATGTCCACGACACTGCCCAGCATCAGACCCACATAGTCACTCTCCGCCGTAATAAAGTGGGACATGGAGGCGTCCGATTGCTGTTTCTTCTGAAGATAGGTGTCCAACTCCCCTTTGTTCGTGACACGGGAGGTGGCATAATGATTGGCGGGAGGACCAAACATCTTGATGGATTCCTGAAAAGCGTGCTGCCCGAGCTTGTTCAGTCCCGTCGGCTCATCCGGGGACGAGGAATTCAGCGTATTGTTGCTTCCCGACAGATGGGCGAAGGAGGAAAGGGCACGTGCTCCTGTCTGGATGCAGATGTCCAAGGAATTCAAATCCCTCTTTGAGTCCAATGTAATCGAGGAGGGTAGCTCTGGCTTGCCGAAAATCAATTTCTCTCCATCATAATAGAGCCATTCGAAATGCTGCCTCGCCAGTCTTTGTATGAATGCGAAATTGCTCTCCTGATATTGGCATTCATATTCCAATTTTGCGCTCCTTTCCGGTTTCACCAATGCCTGCACATTGGACTTTTCTGCCAGTTCCTCGACAATGTCCGCCAAAGTCTTCTCGTTCCAAGACGCAAAGTGCAAATCGCCCTCCAAACGGTAGGTTGTGGAGAAACCCGAGACTTTCAGGAAAGTATATCCCTCGGACTTGTGCAAGCCCACCTGTGCCACAAGACCGTAAAAGTTCCTCTCACCAATAGTTATGGCTATTGATTTTCCCAGCCAGTCAGCGGATTTGGTGAGTGTGGCTGCCTGAAACACTTCACCGACTTCATAGTCAAGAAGCATTTCAAAATAATGGTGTTCGTTAATTGACTGGTTCAGACGAAGGGACTTGAACGAAGACAACTCAACACCACCAATACAAATTGCCACCGGTTTGTTTGGCAAAAAATCCATACATGCATTTTTTTTGATGAGTAAAAGCAACATTCTCCATCACCCAATCAGAGTTGTATCTGCCGGATGATGGAGAAAAGAAATGTTGGCAAGGCAAATTAAGCCTTAGGCCAACGATTGTCATGTTCTGCAGCACCCACGGTGATGTGCTCTGCCGCAAAAGTCATAGTAATGGTCATCGGAACGTCATTGTTTACATCCAAGGTTTCCTTATAATGCACAATATAGGCGTTCTTGAATTCAACCTCTTTCATCTTGGCGTCCTCATCCGTCTTCTTGTAGATGATTTTTCCTTCAACGGGTTTGAACTGGCTATTCAGCATAGCTTCGATGGTAGAGGTGTCCTCTGTGGACTCAATGGTAACGACAACTCGTCCTCCGGTAATACTTGAAGAAGGCTTACCCTTACTGTCTGTTGAGCGAGAGAACTCATAATTTGAGAAGAGGACGTCAAATTCTTTTCCTCCCAACTCCAGTGATGCACGGAATGATCCCATAATTTTGTAAAATTAAAAAGTTGAACATAAAAGGTCAATTTCGCTCAACATACGTATTAAAGCAAAAAAGAAACCTCCAAACTCTTGTTTGAAAATTTCCCATTCTCCATTGACTTGGTTATGCGGAAGAAAGAGAAGAAAACAAACGCAAGTCCTATATCATGGGCAAATATATGATTTACTTTTCATATCTCCAAATTTTTAACCGAGTATTTTCTTGCAATTACATTATTTAACAAATCAGCAGAGGATTGCAGGAAAATCGGATATATTTTTCTTGCCCGTTCATTCTTTCTTCCTGACCAGCAAGGCAATAACCAATATGACAAGTAGTCCGACAAGGAGAAGAGAAACTGTAAGTATCAAATCTCTTTCTTCCTGAAGACGGGCATTTTGCTTGTTGTTCGTTTCTGAAACATAAGCCCTCAGTCTTTCAACGGACATTCTCACACTGTCTGCTTGCAGATTCAGCAGGCGGTTGACTTTCTGCTGTTCCGTAAACTCTGTCTCTATCTTTCGCAGATTTTTGGTTTGGTTTTCTTTCTTGGACGACAAAAAAACGGAACGGTCAGATACTTGCAGCTGGTTCTGGGGAAGCTGAAGTTCCGGGAAGGAGAATGGTTGATCCTGTTTGTGATTCATGAGTAACAAGCACAAAAGAAAACCGAAGATTATACAAGACAAGCATACCAAGAGACTGACAAGCCCTTGAACATTCCATTCTCGGACAGAGGGGCGGGAACAGGGTTTTTCTCCACTTTCTTTTTCCACATTGTTGTTTTGCCCTACGCTTTCAGATAATCCCAAGGAGACAGGAGAGTCAAGCCTTTCCTTGATGGCAAGAAATTCGACTTTCTCTATTTGATATTTCCCCACCTTCTTCATAACCCTGCGCTGGTAAACAAGGCGATCCAAGGCTTCCCGCACGTCTCTCTCCGTTACATTCATGTCCGGGATACTCCAATAGATTTCACTTTCGGTGATCCAGAGCGGTGAGGATATACTCTTTTGGTATAGAATTTCCAGCACCCTTTCCTCTAATTCATTGACATTCTTCATTCCTTATGGTATTAGAGTTTGAGGTATAAAGTAATAAACATCATTTCCGACAAGCACCTCCTCCAACTTTGCCTCGACATAATCCTCCTCCATTTTTTGCAATTTGCGCAGGGATAAGTCATATAGTATCTCCCAGTCTTTGAACGCAGCTTCATTCCGTTTAAGTCGGGAGGGAGAAAGGTGGTAAAACAGTGAGTCATTTACATGAACTCCCGTCTTATGGTAGAACAACTCCGCAAGGGAAGATTCTGAAGACAGTACCTTTCTGAGGTTTCTCTTATTGATATTCTTACGCTCTTGCCTGTAGAGAGAACGCAGTAGCTTCAGTTCACGCTTGCCCAAGCCCTCTGAAAAAACGGGCAATAAATCCCTGAAGGACTGCAGGAAACCTGAAATCTCATTTTTAGAGAATACGTATCCTTTTTGGAAATGGCTCAAAGTCGAGTCTGGCATTAAAGCAGGAATATAGTACACGTCAGACACAGAGTTTCGGTCTATGTTGTCAATGGAAGGGGTTGGGGTCTCCGCATATTGATGCACATATCTTATTAGCCATGAAGGCTTGCTCCTAAGTACACCCAGCCTATTCTCGTAACGTTCCAGACTGCTCAACAGCAACTCGTCTCGTCGGGGAATCTGCGAGAACAAAGTGTCCAATACCAATTCCACGGTAGCGTTGGATATTTTTTGTCCTGCAAGGGGAAAGACTATTCCACCAGTGGCAAGGCTGCTTTTGGGTGTTTCCAACAGATAAACGTTTGCATCAGTCCCGTAATCAAAAAACAGAGAAGGCTTGAGCAGGAAGGGGTCAACTATATAGTTCTGGATGTATTGTGAGTATTCCGCAATATTTTTATCCAAAGCTTCTTTTGCCGTTAAGAGAAAGTCCTGACTTGCCTCTCTGTTGTCACTGGAGAGTTGGAAGAAAGTCATGGAGAAAGACCGGGAAGCCAATTGCTGGTGCAAATGTGAATCAATGGATATGTCCTGACTCTTGCCAAAGAGGAACAAGAGATTATCTTCGAAACAGTCATTTCGTGTCTGAAGGACTAAATTCCTAAAGGCATCCTTCACCCCTGCATCCTTATTCCTGGTCACATGGGGCGGGGATTGGATAAAATCCAGCCATTGCACCAGACTGTCGGTAAGGGGTAGATATTGGTTCCCCAATTCTGAAATCATTGTCGCGGAAAAAGCATATTTCCGGTTCGGAGACATTCGGAGTGCCACATTTTGTAATGCACCGATGAGTTTCCCGACCTCATGTTTGTCCTGTGCGAAGAAAAAGACATGAATGTTCATCTGTTTCTGACCGTTCTTCATCCTCTGGACATCCGAAACATAGGTATACCCACCTTTCACATTGATGAACTTATTTGCCTTGCCGTCCCATATCGAAACGGGCAACCAAACCGAATGCAGGGAGTCGAAACTAACATTCCTGCTTGAAGACGATTGAAGGGACAAGCTCCCCGCGTCAAACAGATAACGGCTTTGAAAGTCAGCGGAGTGTACGGACATGGTGTCATTCCCGATGATGCTGGTGCAAGCAAGGTGCTGGGCATCGGGCATGATCCTGTAAACCTCGTTCTGCCCGACGGCGGTTATCATATCCATAGAAACCCATCCCATAAAATGAGTGCTGTCAGTAGAAAGCTGGGGGCAATCGGAGATTAAGACCGTCTTGTGTACGTCGTCCCGTTTATATGCATATACGGATTGTCCCGTATGGATTTTATAGGGACATGGTGTCTTTAGAAAAGGATCAGAGAAAAGAATCAGACTGTCCCCATTCAAGTATCGGCGCAAGTTGTACAACCGTTCTATTCGATTGACACCTACACTATAACGGACAGCCCTGTTGTTGGTCGGGGACACATAGGCGTGGTCATAGTACAGCAGGTTGTTCTTCGGCATCCATCCGACATAGGAAACTTTCGCCTTGTCTGAAAAATGATTTTTGGGGGAATAGAGCCAGCCAAACAAACCTTTTGGTCTGCCAAGCAACTTCGGGTCGGCTTTGACCAGCTGATAAAATCCGTTTTTTTCGCCTATGACATAAAAAGCCTCGCCAACCTTGTACTCCCCCAATGGATGCTGTCCATAGGCGGTAGAGAATGCCTTATTGGAGTTCCTATCTGAAAAGACAATTCTCGCATCGTGATTATTCCGCAAGCGAGAGGGAGCCTTGGAATCGGGATAAAAGTTGAATATTTTCCCCTTTATTCTTTGTGTCGCTTGATAAGTGGAAACCTGTCCAAATGAGAAAAGGGGGAAACAACCCACAAAAAGGAATGTAATAAAGGCTATCTTCTTTTTCATTTGTCTGCTACGCTTTGTGTTACTTGAATTGTTCTCACACAGTTCTGGTTGTCGATTTTTACTTCTTGGATTTTAATTCGCCTATTGGGACTGCTTTCCAAGAAGTGCAAACCTTGGCAATACCCTGAAAAGTCATTATATTTATCCCCATTGACGACTACGACGACTTGGCTTGACGGCGTACAGAAATAAGTGTCGCGAATATGGTTGACCTGTTCTTTGTAAGCCCTGTTGTCCCTTACGGAAAGATTGGCTATAATCTGTAGCCTCCTACGAATGTCGTCTTGGGCTAATCCCAGCGAATCTACAGGTGGTTCGGTTATAGTTTCCTCTACTTTTTCAAATTTCGGTAAAATCTTAATCCTGTGTTCTATTGGATATTTCGTAGTATTGGTCTGTAGGCGTACAACATAATTCCCGGGTGTTTCGTAAGTGTATGTCACTTGCTGTTCATAAGCATCAACTGTCCCCGTCTCACCAAACTCCCACATCCATGTGTCCACACCGACCCCATCCGCGGAAAAGGTGAGTTCCTCCCCCTGGTATCCCTCGGATACGGCATGGATCCTTGGCACGGAGTCGATTGCTGCCGCCTCTATGCCTGACACAACCTGTATGTAGCGGTTGGCTACTGTATGATCGTCAACCTTTAGTGTCACCAGATACTTGCCTGACTTTGGGTAAGCATACTTGGCGACCATCTTGTTGCTGATGGAATCACCGTTACCCATTTGCCAGAGAATTGACTTCCCCTTGACACGTTCCGGCTCGTTTACGGTAAATTCCAGCACCTCTCCAATCTCGTAATGGAAATTGTTGTTGCTGTCATGGATATTGAAGTCTAGGTCACCCTTCACCGTACGGAAGGGGAGCCCTATTATCAGGATGATGCCGCCAAGCACCAGTATGCCTAAAAACACCGATAGGATCTTTTGTCGTTCCGTCATAACTATAAATTTGCTTTGCACTCCTCCAAATACTGCACTATCACCTTGTTGTTTTCCGTCGTGGCGGAAAACTCCTCCTTAACATCAAAATATTCCTTGACAATGCGAAACGAGTGAGTGCCAAAAAGATATTTTGAACTGTTGTTGTGTTTCTGGTAGATGTTTTGTAGCAGAAACATTTCTTCTTTGATTTCATCCAGCCGCTGAACTTGTTGGACGCTAAAGTCCAAAGAGTCAATCTTGTTCCCGATTTCCTTAACCTGCTCGGCGCATTTTTTCTGCTTGTCAAAAAGACGCTCGGTCTCCTTGATGTCTGAGATATAATGGTCACTCTCTACTTCAGGTATTCGAAAAATATATTTACACAAGCATGTAAACACTACGACTGTAAAAAAGATTAGCAGCAGGGTGAAACGAAAATTCGTCCACGCCTGCTCGTCATTGGTTCTTTTCATTTTTTAGACGGGTTTGTTCTTGATACTTTTGTCTGCACTTCTCAAGCTGATCCATGTTATACACTCTCTTGCGGCTTTCCGCGTCAGAGGCGTCCAATGTCTCCTGTGTCTTCTTGACTACCTCCAGTATCTGAGAGAATATGACATAGCGTTCCTGCTCTTCCGGAGAAAGGGACACAATTTCCTGCTCCATCATCATCCTTTGCTCCGTGATGATTTTCTGCATTTGCTTGTATTCGTTGATGGTCCGCGGTTGCGTCCTGAGATTGTGCAAATCCTTGAAGATATGCTCCAATTGGTAATTGATCTCTGCCTGCTTTTGAATGGTCCGTTCGTAGGCGGCTTTTTTCTCTTCCAAGAGGGCGGCTCCTTTTTGTGCTGTCACCAGCGTGACGGCTCCCGCCACGAACATGACGGTTAACAACAGGAAGAATACCAGACAGAACTGCCGGATCGTTCTTCTTCTATCTTCTTTATTCTTGATTTCCATAAGCCTAATCTAAGAAACGCCACGTCTTTTGGGTTTTCTCCTGCTCGACATTGCTGTCATCACTGATAATGATATTCTCACGAATTAAGCCAATGTAATCCAGCTCACTCATTTTCTTGACGATAGTGTCAAGTGTGGTCACAAACTTCTGGACGACACGGTTGGTTTTTGCAATGTCCAAGTGGTTGTATTTCAAAGAAAGGACATCTCCGACAGTTGTCTCAAAACTTGACGGACTGATTTCTGTCCATTCATAGAAATACTGCAGCATATATTCGTACTCCTTATTGGAGATTGTCCTTAATGCGTTGAAGATGGAACGAGCCAGAATATTTATGCTTTGAAGATAGCGGATTGGCGGCTCTTCGATGAGTATGTTCTCAATTTGGAAGAACTGGTGTGCGTAATACTCGTCTATTGCCCGACATAGAGTAAATACGTTGGATGTCAAAGTACTCCTTCGGCTGTCATCTACGTTCTTTTGGTAAATTTGACCAATGCAATCCTCCATATGATTCAGATGGACAATGGTGCCATTCAAAGATGTCCTTAACTTTTGGCTATAGGCCAACCTCTGTACAGGTGGGATGTACTCGTCATCCAAAACAAATCCACGACCTTCAAGCAAGCCTTTTCCTATGATTACAAAATCCTTGTTTAGAAAATGTTCGTTGCCGGACTGCACCGGGACGGCGGTTATCCGAATCTCAGGAAGCAGATGGGGGTGGCGAAGCGGTATCTCGTTCGGGTCTGGATAACCGACAGGAATGAGACGATCGTAAGAAGCTGTTACCGCTATATAAACGCCACCGTCAGCTGCATCTTTTCCAAGATCGGAAAGCGTTAACTCCGGAGAGAAACTGCCATAAAGTTCCGGTTCAAAAACGATGGTGCTGCCACCCAGTGTAATGGCATTGCAATGGTTGAGCCTGATGGTTGAGCTCTCTGCCCCTGCTCCGACAACCTCTACTGATACAGAAGATGAATGGTGCTCCAAAGGCATACCAATGCCGTAATTGTATTCCGTGACATGCTCTGCCCTGAGATGTTGAAAACACTCTACCATGTGAAGGTGGGCATCAATGAAGTGCTGCCCGGACAATTTCAGTCCATTGCTCCAGTTGATTGGAAGGTATTTAATCTGTTTCATGTGCTTTTGATTCTTCAACGATAATTCGTTTTATGTATATGATCTGGTTCTTTCTTATTGCATTTTCCTTTCTGTCCTGTTCTGGATTCAGCACCCTGATGAACAATGGGTAATTGATCCATCGTGTCGTATAGAAAATCCACCCGGCATTCACACTTGAATCATTGACATCTATCTGGTGCATCGGGGAACGCCTGTTCTGGTCTTCCACCAGCCAGTTGAACCAGTCCCCTAGGCTTATGTTGTCCTGAAGGCGGACGGTCAGAGAGGCATATTCCTCGTCTTCCTGTCTCCTTTTTATTCGGACTTTGACAGGAATAGCTTGAAAATTATCCGTATTATCCCATTGATTCCTGTTGAACCCACTCTGACCGAAAGACCACAGCTCATATAAAGGAGGCGGAATCTTGTGGAAAGCCCTAAGGCTAAGTAGTGTCAAAAAAGGCAAGGTGTACCAAATAACGGACAGCATGGACCAAGGGGCATACGGCATTCCGCCCAATTTCTCAAAAAGCAGAAAATGTATCCATCCCCCAAGTAACCCACAAATCAGCATGACAAGAACCTGGGACACCATGTTGCCGTCAACACCTATCTTCCTTGCCACATTGTTGTTCATCGTATAGGCGAACAAGCACCCCAAGAAAAGGTACAGGACGTTGACAATGAAGACACCTCCCCAGACGAATTCATCTTTGAGGATGGACAGGCAACCGGGTATTCCCAAAAGCAGTCCTGTTATTAAGATATATACGATTACATTTTTAAATTTCAACTGCTTCTTTATTGCCTTGATTCCATTCATCATCAATAGAATGGCGGCCACCAGAAAGGGTGCCAGGAGATATTTAAGAAAATATGTGATCAAAACTTCCATAATTGCACTTATTTTAATTTATAGTTGGGCGTCATATCCCAAACGGTTGTTTCCCAAGATAAAATCCATAGTCCCGTCAAGCGTGAACTTGATGTTAGTTTTCCTCGCTGACAAGATAAAGAAGCCCAATACATACTTGACGGACTCGATGTGCTTTTGTACTACTTTCATTGCGGGGACGCTATCATGATAGTGGATCATGCCCTCGACATCCTCTATTTCGGACTGTATAACTCCATCCAGACCCGCATCAAGACCAAGCTGAGTCTTTCCGAGTACGGGATATGGCAAATTCTCCACCTTGCATGACTTAAATTGTAATTTCACATCCAAGTTTAAAATCTCGTGAAGGAGAATGCCTATCTCCGAGAGGTTCTCTTTGGATGCATCTGACTTCCCTGCAAAAAAGAAAAGGCGTTGACATTCGTCCGGGGTAAGTGTCTTATTGTCATATAGAATGGCTTTCGTCAATGCTTTTCTTATGGGATGCTCGTCTTTTTCCGAAAAGAAATTCAGATAGCGCCTGTGAATCCGTACCCGTTCTTTGAAAAAGGCTGTATCAAAAGGGGCAAAAAAGTGCAGGGCTTCTTTCTCCTTTCTGCGATTTTGCCTGATAGCCTCTATCAATTCTCTCTGGGACATATTTGGCTTACTCAGAGTCAATGGATGGAAGAGGCTTTCGGGAAGCTGGTGATAGATGCTGTTACGGGCCAGAACCAACTCTACCAACTCTCCCAAGGCATAAACGTGGCGCAACTTTACATCAAGGATGTCCTTGGACTTTACGCGAGGATTCATGCCTTGATTTGCCACAACCACTTGTTCAAGGATATCCTCGCCCAAGATAAATTGCAGCTCATCGAGGAACACTTCCGCCAGAAGATTGCTTGACTCACTTTTGCGGAAGAGTGCCAACCTTTCCTCCTTACTTATATATCCAGTCTTTTCCATTCCAAACCGTTGTCTCGGTAATAAACTTTGACACTGTCTCCTTCCTTGATACCCTCGGAAACAATTAAGCGAGATATGCTCTTTTTAAGATAAGTGCGTACGACGCCAGCGATGGGGCGTGCCCCGTACTGGGGAGAGTATCCCTTGGCTGACAGGAAACGCAAGGCTTCGTCAGTGATCTGTATGTGAATGTTCTTTTGCTCTTGCAGTTGCTGTTGCAAACGAGAGAAGTGCAAGCGGAAAATAGACTGGGCTACCGTTTCGTTAATGGGTGCAAACGGTACGACTTCTGTTAGGCGTCCCAAAAATTCTGGTCTGAAATGCTGGGACATGACTTCTGTTAGATGTTTTGAGTCTGGTGTGATTCCTTGATTGAACTGTTCTGCAATCCAACTGCTTGCAATGTTTGAGGTGAATATGATGATGGCGTTTGAAAAATCCCCTTCGCGCCCTAACTTGTCGTGTATCTTTCCTTCGTCCATGATTTGCAGGAAGACATCATATACACTTGAGTGCGCTTTCTCGATTTCATCAAAAAGAATGACAGAATAGGGCTTTTGGCGGATCTTTGTCACCAGCAATCCACCTTCTTCATATCCTACATATCCCGGAGGCGCACCATAAAGCAAAGCTGCTGAATGTTCCTCCTTGAACTCGGACATGTCAAACCTTATCATGGCGTTCTCGTCGTCAAAAAGCAATTCGGCGAGTGATTTGGCAAGTTCAGTTTTTCCTGTACCTGTCGGACCTAAGAAAAAGAAGGAACCTATGGGCTTGCGAGGGTCACTGAGTCCGCTTCTGGACTCTATGATGGCGTCCGAGAGCGTTGTGATTGCTTTATTTTGCCCTTTGACCCTTTCCTCCAGACGACTCTCAATTCCTAACAGCCGGTCCTTTTCTTGGGCTTGAATCTTTCCCAAGGGAATCCCGGTCATCTCCGCGACAACCGCTTCGACCTCACTTGGAGAAACTCGCGGAATGCCATTCTCGGCTAGGACGGACAGGTTCTGGAGAGTCTCAGACGTTTTCGCCAGTTCTTCTTCCAAAGTACCTTCTGAAAAACTGATGCCATTAGGGAGCTTAGAGATCAGCACTACGCTGATTTTCGATCTCAGACTATTAGAAAAAAGACGTAAATCCTGTTGCTGACGGTTTGGATCCTCCTGTTTGAGAGATTCAAACTTGGAAAGGAACACATCCAACTCGTTTAGGGAATTTTTGTTGCTCAAGCGTACTGCGGCAGCAGTCGCGTCCAACAGGTCTATTGCTGCGGCGGGCTGTTTCTTCTCTTTAAAATATCGAGAGGATAATGTCAGCGACTCCTGCGTGGCGTTGTCGTTTATGGAAAGACCATAGTGTTCTTCCATCCGGTTGGAATGCTCCCTTAGCATACTTAGAACAGTGAACTTGTCCAGTTCCGAAATATCCAAAATATCCAATTTGCTCTCTATACTGTTTTTTTCGATATGCTTTCTGAATGCATCTGGAGTAATCGTGAATACAATACTTGTTGAACCGTCGCTAATTTGGGAGTTGAATATGTTGATGAGGGTTGTCGATTTTGTTTGCCCACCAAACTCCAACAACATTTGCAGGTCGTCTATCAGCAAAACGGTTTGTCCCTCCATCTCATCCAATTTTCCAAGAAAATAGGAGATTTTCTGGGCTAGCTCTGTTTCATTGCCGGAAGAAGCCAACAGCTTTGCTGTGTGTAAGCCGATAAGTTTGATTTGAGAAATCAACTCGTCGTGGTTCTCGCAGACCTCCTTTACTAGAGAATGAATAATAGCCGTTTTGCCTACACCGGAATCTCCTATAAGCATTATAGCTTTATTGGCACAACGTTCTAAACCTTCCAAGATAGTACGTACTTCTTTCTCACGTCCCAAAACAATCCTTCCTCGAAGGATATATGCCTCTTCTTTTAGATTATACGCGAAAGGGAAACTTGCCAAGAGCTTATTCTCCTCTCCTTGATAAAAATGATTAACCGCTTGTGCATTGAAGAAAGAAAGGACATCATCCTCAGAAACGGACAAGGACTCAATTTGACTGTCCGAGAAAACAACACCTTGGCGAATAATCGCTGTAAATACACATAAAGCGTCTATGCTGTCGGAGCCCAACTTTATCTTTGAGCGTTCTGCTTCCTCAAGCACAAGGGTCACTTGGCTGTCTGCGACAATACCATCACCTTCATGCTCCTCTGACACGTACATCTCACGGCGCACGTCAAACCATTCATGAATATAGCCGACATCCTTGTTCATTGAGCTCAGTATATTGGACAATCCTGTCCCCGTCCCTTCTGAAAGCAAAGCAAGCACCAGATGGGAAATACCGTAGCTTGTATGGTTGTCCGCGTTTGCCATAGATGCTGACAAGCGCATGGCGGATTGCACACTATTGCTTATGTTTCTTTCCATCATATAAAATTAATTTTATAGGTACTGTGACTAATGGATTTCTTTTGCATTTCCTCGGCAAGTGTGTTCGCCAAAAAATCTAATTGGTTCATTTTGGAGTCCACTTTTTTTATTTCAGATGACAGGTGTATGCTGACATCCGTAGTCCGGACTATTCCTTGAAGTGAACCGTTGGATATGCAAATGCCGTCCTTGATGTCAACCCCATTCACCATTGAACCCAGACGGTGGTATATATAACTCTTAACGTCCTCTTCAGAAACAATGCGGTTATTACATAATAAGCCGTACCGCAAACTATTGATGAGCTCTTGGTCGTCCGTATGCAACCTGCCTTCCACCGTTGATGTTTGGAATCTAATACTGGACGGGTCAAATTTATCCATGTCCAACTGTTGAACAAGATTTCTCTGATTGATGCCATTGGCACTTTCTCCTTGGGTTTGCCAGTATTTCAATTCTGCAAAATGACTTTCTTTGTGCGGAACAGTTAAAAGAAAAGCCTTGTTCTTGTTCCCTTTGAAGTTTTGACGATCTATGCTCTTTTCAGTAGCGTCCAATTTTTCTTGCAGGACTTTTAGATCGGAGGAAAGGCTGTCTGTGTCAAGGGAGGCAAAAGCATTTCCTTCCTCTCGGATTAACCGCAGAACCTTGCTGATCTCACTCTGGGCATTGTCACTGTCGAAACGCTCCAGATTCCCGAAATACAAACTATAGACACCTTTGACCTCTTTTTGATACAAGGAAAGCCTATTGCGAAACACACAACCATTATTGTCCTCAAATTTGTGTATGTTCAGCAATGAAGCGTTATGTGAGCAGGGCAATGAAACTATTCTCCCATGTGTCCTGAAACTATGATTTACCAAGACCAACTGCCTGTTCACGACAGGAAAGGTGTTAAAAAGAATCTTGATGTTCCCCAGTTCCTCTCTGTTGAAGACCTCAGGAAATGACAAACGAATCCAAACCGCATTTTCATTTCCCTCAATCTGGTCTAATTCGGACAGAACACTCGGAAAAATCTCTTTTATCGTCTTTGCTGCGGGATCTACAGGTAGATTTAAGTCTATGTATGCTTGTTGATAATAGGTCGATATTTCTTCAAAATAATGTTCTTCTTCGTGAGATTGTTTCAACAGATGAGGAGCTGTCTTTAATTCACGACCTTGGTCATCATAAGCCTTGACATTCTGGATGAATGGGAGTAAAGACCTGTCTTCCGGCAAAACACAAATAGGCAGTGTCGCGATTTTTCCCAACTGAGAATCCGGGATGGACAGACCTATCCACAACGTGAAATCTGCGATGCGATGAGTGGATGGCAGAAGTTCTATATGTTCCGTTCGTTTACGGATATTATATTGAAGTTCTGTCCCGTATGCCTGGAATGGAATTCTTATGTCAAATAAGGGCTCTTCCACCAAAGGGGTGAAATAGAAAGGCGTATCATCCTTGCCTAAAGCTACCTTGCGCGCATAGAATTGGTCTTCTGTTCTCAATACTGCGGAATTGTCGCCAACCTGAGGATGTACTGTCAGCAATCCGTGGGCAGGGAATGGGAGCGACCATATTTGCGGAATCAATATTCTGGCAAGACGGTTTAATATTTGGGCATCGGACTTCTCGATCTCTTGGTGCAACTTGTAAAACTCATAAGCGACGACATCCAGCAGCAAATCAACCACAGGGTCTATCAATCTTGCATCATCAATCTCCCACAAAGACATGGCATAGTCTAAAACCCTCTCTTTTATTCGTGTAAAATTCTTATCTGTCGCCATGATACAAAGATTTATTGAGATAAAGGACTGATATAAACCAAAGTGTTAAAAACAAAAGGAATGTCTGTTGATTCTATCTGGGCATGAACCGTAATACTGGCTTGACGGCGAATATTGGGATTCTTTCCCAACAGGTCCTCCTCTATCTCAGAAAGATGTACATCCACACGAACATCTTTTAGCCGTCGCTCATAAGCCGTGATTGATTGCACGAGGGAATTTCTTACCGTTTCTTCCCAATCTCTGACTTTAACCAGTTGATTGAATTCCAACTCCCAAATAATCGATCCATATTCATATTTCCCGAAAATTTCTCCGGGATGTGACACGATTAACAGCATTATATTTTGCGCAATAGATTCTTCGGGGGAGCATCTCGCCAAAGTCCCCTTCAAAGCGACAGAAAAATCTAATGGAATCTTCAAATAATCCATTGTGCACTTTAGTTTATTAAGTTCACCCCTAATGGGGCAGTTGCAAATATAATACATTACATCCAGATAACCAAGTTTTTATGCGCAAAAATATAATATTTCTTCCCTTTATGTGGAATAAAAGGGAAGAAGTGTTGTTTTTCCTTCTTTTCCCTTATGCTTCCCGTTTTTCCCGAAAATTTTTCACCTTCTTTATATACCTATATTTTTGCTGCTTGATAGCAATTTATTCACTCAATAACAAACAATTATGGAACCAAACAACAATGACAACTATGTGCTGGTCTTGGAAGACCGCACGGAAGTGAAGAATGAGCAAGAAACGGGAAAACTTTCCGTAGTTTCCGGTATTGACGACAAGGGTAACCTTAAAACTACCGAAGCAATCGCTGCGAATCAGGCAGCGTTTTTGAAGTTTAACAGCAAGGACGGACTTCTCAAAAACTTCATGACCAATTTTCTCCGTCAGTTCAACGACCCATCTCGTTTCGGACTGTACAAAGTTTTGTCAAACAATGTAGAACAAGGTGTTGACAATCTTCGCACCATGTTGCAAAGTCGTGAAAAGCCAGAAAGCAACCAGCAACTGACAGAGATTGGAGTGTCCTTTGACGATTATCTGCCACAAAAGAAAAATGCCACAGCTATTGATGAGTCGAAGATTGATTGGAAGCAACTCGACAACCTCGGCCTTAGCCGCGAACAATTGGAACAGAGTGGAGAGTTAGAAAAAATGCTCTTTTGGCAGAAGAGCAATCTCGTGGCGATTGCCGTACCTGTAGGAAATACGACCATCTACACCGAAGCTCGTCTTGCATTTCGCACAGATGATAACGGCAATATTGGTTTGGCAATTCATCCTTTACGCAAGGAACCACAGCTTGACTTTCCCTATATGGGCTACAAGTTCTCGCCTGAAGAGAAGAAGCAACTTCTTTCTACGGGCAATCTTGGCAAAACTATCGAAGTGAAGCCCAAGAACGGAGAGCCGTTTTCCGCTTATGTATCAATTGACCCACAGACCAATGAAATCATCGCCCTGCGTGCCGACCGGGTGAACATTCCCAAGGAAATCAAGGGCGTTACGCTTTCCGATGCACAATATAAAGACCTTGTGGAAGGCAAAGCCGTAAAGGTGGAGGGCATGACAGCCAAGAGCGGTAAGTCCTTCGATGCTACCCTTCAAGTCAATGCCGAGAAAAAGGGTATTGAGTTTGTCTTCGACAAAAAGCAAGGCTTGAAAGAGGGGCAACGGCAAGGCGCACCGCATAAGCTCTGCGGATTGGAGCTATCAGAAAAACAGCGTGAAGCTTTGGATAGCGGTCGCGCAGTCTATTTGAAGAACATGGTCGATAAGGAGGGCAAGTCCTTCAATGCCTACGTTCGTATGGACAAGAAGCAGAACCGCCCACGCTTCTACAAGTGGAACCCTGACAAGAAGCAGGAAACCGGTAAGGAAAAGGTGGTTGCCGTAGCTGAAGAGCACAAGACACAGGTAGCGGTCAATAATGACGGCAAAACCAATGAAGCCACGAAGAACGTGAAGGAGCCTTTGAAGACTGGGCAGACACAGCCCACTGCCGCCCAAAAGCAGAAACAGGAAGAAAATAAACAAAAGAAGTCCCGTGGACGTAAGATGTAACCCTTAATTCTATTATCGATTATGACAACTTGTGTTATCGCCGAGAAACCCTCGGTAGCTCGAGATATAGCCCGTATCGTTGGGGCAAACAGCAAGCAAGACGGATACTTGGAAGGAGGTGGCTATATCGTCACTTGGGCGATGGGGCACCTCATCACCCTCGCCATGCCCGAAGCCTACGGTTTTTCCACCTATAAAGCCGAAGACCTGCCCATTCGTCCCAATCCTTTCCAACTTATTGTCCGCCAAGTGCGTAAAGGCAAGGAATTTGTATCAGATCCTGCCGCATTAAAGCAACTTAAAGTCATCCGTTCCTGCTTTGACAAGGCAGATCGTATCATTGTCGCCACCGATGCAGGGCGTGAAGGAGAGTTGATATTTCGTTACATTTATCAAAATCTTGGTTGTAGGAAACCTTTCGACCGTCTTTGGATTTCATCACTGACGGACAAAGCTATCCGTGAAGGACTTGCCAATCTTAAGCCGGGAAGCCATTACGACAATCTCTATTATTCCGCCAAGGCAAGGAGTGAAGCCGACTGGCTCGTGGGTATCAATGCAAGCCGTGCATTGTCTATTGCACGCAAGGGTGGTTATTCGTTAGGACGGGTACAGACCCCAACCCTTGCTATGGTCTGCCGTCGGTACATAGAGAACCGTGATTTTTCTTCCGTTCCTTATTGGAAACTCTCTGCACTCATGGAGAAAGAGGGCATGTCGCTGAAAGCCGTTGGCTGTAAAGACTATGAGAATGAAGCATTGGCACAGACTGCTCTTGCTGCGCTTCGGAGTCAGAGCCAGCTTAAGGTTGAATCGGTCGCAAGAAAGGTGGGACATACGTCGCCACCACTCTTGTACGACCTTACTGCCTTGCAGAAGGATGCCAACAGACGCCACGGCTTTTCAGCGGACAAGACCCTCTCGATAGCCCAGAGCCTCTATGAAAAGAAAATCACGACCTATCCCCGCACAGGCAGCCGATACATCAGTGAGGATGTTTTCGAGGAAGTACCCGCCCTGCTCCGCAAGACAGGTGCAAGAATTACGCCACCTCTTAACCGCCATTCTGTGGACAATGCCAAGATAACTGACCACCACGCCATTATTCCTACAGGAGAAACGCCATCTGGATTGTCGGCAGATGAAACAACTATCTATCAAATGGTGCTCAATCGATTTGTCGAAGCTTTTTCCCCAAATTCGGAAGAAGAGCGTATGCAGGCACGTTTCACGGACGGCAACAGCACTTTTGCTTGGAAAGCGTGCCGACAAATCTCCTTGGGTTGGAAAAGCTTACAGAAACGTAAAGAAGCGGAAGCTGAAAAGAAAGAAGATGGTGATGAACAGGTTTTGTCTTCATTACCAAACCTGACAGAGGGAGAAAACTTGCCAGTCCTTGATGCAGAAGTCACCGAGCATAAGACCAAGCCAAAACCACTCTATACGG
This sequence comes from Prevotella disiens, assembly GCF_900454955.1. Lineage (NCBI taxonomy): Bacteria > Pseudomonadati > Bacteroidota > Bacteroidia > Bacteroidales > Prevotellaceae > Prevotella > Prevotella disiens. The sequence goes on from NZ_UGTL01000001.1 coordinate 1,988,361, forward strand.
AGTCTACTTTACTTTCTGCTATGGAGAATGCTGGTAAGGATGTGGAGGAGTCAGACAAGCGTAAGGCAATGGCGGAGTGCGGTATAGGAACACCTGCTACCCGCGCCAACATCATAGAAACACTAATCCTTCGTGATTATATTCGAAGGGACAAGAAAGTAATCATACCTACCGAGAAAGGCTTGGCTGTCTATGAGATTGTCAAGGACAAGCGAATCGCCAATGCGGAGATGACAGGAAGCTGGGAACTGACACTTGCTGCCATCGAAGCAGGACAGATGCCGCCCGAAAAGTTTGCACAAGGCATTAACTCCTACGTTAGTACCATCTGCGAGGAACTCCTCTTGCTGGCTCCCAAACAGAAGTCTTATCCCACCTATCGCTGCCCCAAGTGTGGCACTGAGAGCGTGGGCATCTATGCCAAGGTTGCCAAATGCAGACATGAGGGCTGTGACTTTCATATCTTCCGTGAGGTTTGTGGCACGCTTCTCACCGAGGACTACATCCGGGATTTGCTAACCACAGGACGTACACCCATTCTCAAAGGATTAACCAGCAAGGCAGGTAAAAAGTTCAACGCCCGACTTGTCCTTAATGAAGATTACACCACTTCCTTTGAATTTGAAAAAAGGAAAGGAAAACAACGAGGGAGATAATCCCTATAGAAACAAAGCGGAACAGAACAGGTCGGAAGGTGATATACTGTTATCTTCCGACCTTTTTCCTCCTTAATTAAAAAAGAAACACTATGGCATATAATAAGAAAAACGTCCTTGAAGCCAACACAGAAGCCATCCGTGTTGTGCTTCGCTTGGAAAAAGAACGCCGCGAAGCCACCGAAGCCGAGAAAAACATATTGCGCAACTATCAGGGATTCGGTGGCTTGAAATGCGTGCTGAACCGATGCGACAGCTCTGATGACCTCCGCTATTGGAGCCAGTCGGAGCAACAACTCTTCGAGCCTACCCAAAGGCTAAAACAGATGATTTACCGTGATGCCGTCGATGCCAATATCGCCAAGCGGTACTGGGAGAGCATCAAGGCAAGCGTACTCACGTCTTTCTATACAGATACCCGTATCGTTGCCGCCATTTCCGATGCGCTTACTTCTGTAGATGTACCCATACGTCGCTGCTTGGACCCTTCGGCAGGCATGGGAGCCTTTACCGAGACTTTTGCTAAAAGGGCTGGAATGGTCGATGCAATGGAAAAAGATTTGCTCACTGCCCGTATCTCACAATCCATTCATCCTTATGGGCAAGGCAATATCACTGTCCGCCAAGAACCCTTTGAAGCCATCGGAGAGTTGGAAGATAAGGACAAATACGACCTTATTACAAGTAACATTCCTTTCGGCGATTTCATGGTCTATGACCGAGAATACAGCAAAAGCAAGGACACTCTTAAACGTGAGTCCACACGTGCCATTCACAATTACTTCTTCGTGAAAGGTCTGGACTGCATCAAGGAAGGTGGCTTGCTGGCATTCATCACCTCGCAGGGTGTATTGGACAGTCCCCGCAATGAAGCCATACGTCGTTATCTTATGCAGAACAGCCGCCTTATCTCCGCTCTCCGACTGCCATCAGGTATGTTTTCAGACAATGCAGGAACAGACGTAGGCAGTGACCTCATCGTCCTGCAGAAGCAGACTGGTAAAGAAATCAGCGAGGGGATTGAACAGCAGTTTGTAGAAACGCTTTCCGTTCCCAAGGAAGAAGGCTCTTCTGTCGTCTTCAAGCATAACTCTCTTTTTGTAGGAGATTGGAAAGACATATCTCATCGCACTATTGCCACAGAGCGCATAATGGGTACAGACCCTTATGGAAAACCTGCATGGGAGTATCGCTTCAATGGCAGCATTGATGATATGGCGGAGAGTATCAGGACACAGCTCTCCTTGGAAGTTGAGCAACGCTTTGACCGAAAACTCTATGAAACAGGCATACCTATGACGGAGGAGGAACGGCAGAAAGAAGCCGAGAAGCAACTGCATAAGTTAGGGATAACGGTTGATTTGCCCAAAGAGGACCCAAAAACGGACAAGGAGGCAGATAACGCCTATAATCTGATGCCCGACAGCATCAGAAAGCGACTACCTAAACTGTACAGCACAGAGAAAGGATTGATAGGCGATAAGGTCGCCTACGCACGCTATTTCTTCCCGATGGGAGCTTACACGGCTTATCTTTTGGAGTACGACCCTAAGAGCCGTATAGGTTTCGGTGCTGTCACGATGGGCTACGGTTGGGAGTTGGGCAATATGTCGCTTGACGAGATGGAGGAAGTGAAGATTCATGGGCTGGGCATCGAGCGCGACTTATTCTTTAGTCCGAAGAAATTGCACGAGATTGCCGAACTGGAGGAGATTGTCAGAGGACAATATACAAAGGAACCAGTTATCGAGGAAATCAAGGAAAAAGCCGAGCCGACTATTCTGGATCAGTCAATAGAAACGAAACTTTCCGCAGACGATGTCAAGGAGGACGTTCAAGTTGAAAAAGTTGATGAGCCGAGTAAGGAAGAGTCGTATGAGCAATTCGTGCAAGTAGCCGACCAAGTTCCCTACGAATCCGCTCCCGAAGGTGTGCCCACTTTGACGCTACATCGTCAGTATGAGCAGGAAACGAAAGGAATTCACACTGACGTGGAAGCCCCACGGGAGATGAACGGGCAGACGGTTTATTTCGATGAGGATCATCACCCCATTATAGACCGTATTGATGAGCGACAGGAAACGGAACAGCCCTCACTGTTTGCACCAGAAGAATACAACCTTTGGACACAGGAAGTAACGCGCGTGAACAAGGAAATCAAGGAAGCTCCTAAAACACAGGTTCAGACAGTCCAAAAGCATCCAGAAAACAAAGTAGGAAAGGAGAACAAGGAAACACACTCGACTGTCATTCCGGGGCGTAAAACCAAAAGAAAGGGCAATAATAAGACCGCCTCCCCTTCATACCTTGAGCCATCCCTCTTTGACTTTATGAACGAAGCCGAAGAGCGGAAGCCACAACCGATAACAGAGGTTAAAAAAGAGTTTGACGCTTCACCACGCCCTTTTCTATCATTGCCGGACTCTCACCAGAGAGATGGTTCCATTGTCGTGCAGAAAGGTCAGGTGGGGTTTCTTTCTGACTTAAAGCGACATCCAACCTTTAATCCGATGGACTTGCCGTATGCCCAGCTTTCCCGACTAAAAAGCTATATCGAGATACGGGAGTGCTATCATCGTCTCTATGACTACGAGGCGGAGAACCATGCAGAAGACAAGGAGGACCGCAGCAGACTCAACCACCTTTATAATGACTATATTGCACGCTGGGGCTACTTTAACCAGAAGGCGAACACCGACATCATCAAGATGGATGCCACAGGTATGGAAATGCTCTTCTTGGAACGCTCCGAAAACGGCAGGTACGTCAAGGCAGACATCTTTGACCATCCAACAGCTTTTTCTACCACAGAGCTGACCGTTGCCGCAGACCCGATGGAGGCACTGGGTGCATCGCTCAACAAGTATGGTACGGTGGAACTTGACTACATGAGTTCGCTTTTACCTGATATGGAGGAAAGCGACATCATTTCTTCCTTGGAAGGTCGCATCTATTTCAATCCCGAAGAAAACGCATACGAGGTAGCCGACAAGTTCATTTCGGGCAATGTAATAGAAAAGGCGGAGCGTATCGAGTCATGGCTATTGGACCATCCCGACCACGAAGAGGCAAAGCAGAGCCTTGCTGCCCTGCGCGCAGCCACGCCACCCCCCATTCCATTTGCAGACCTTGACTTCAATCTCGGTGAACGCTGGATACCTGCTAAAGTCTATGGCAGGTTTGCCTCAGAGTTCTTCGAGACAGATATTAACGTATCCTACCATTCCAACATGGACGAGTACAGCATTGTCTGCGACCAAAAGAATGCCAATATCTGGCACAAGTATGCCGTACAGGGTGAGTTCCGCCGCTATGACGGCATCAATCTTCTGAAGCACGCCCTGCACAATACCATTCCAGACATCAACAAGAGTAAGGAAGTTACGGACAAGGTCACGGGAGAAATAAAAACAATAAAAGTGCGTGATGGACACGCCATACAGATGGCAAATGCCAAGATTGAGGAAATCAGGCAGGGTTTTGTTGATTGGCTCGGACGCACACCCGACACGTTCAAGCAGCAACTCTCCGACAGGTACAACCACCTTTTCAACTGTTTTGTGCGACCCAACTTTGACGGTACGCACCAGACCTTTCCCGATCTTGACCTCAGACGATTGGGCATTGCCGACCTCTACAAGAGTCAGAAGGATGCCGTGTGGATGCTCAAAACCAACGGTGGCGGTATATGCGACCACGAGGTGGGAGCGGGCAAGACACTCATCATGTGTACGGCTGCCTATGAGATGAAGCGATTGGGACTGGCAAACAAGCCGATGATTATCGGACTGAAGGCAAATGTATTCGATATTGCCGATACCTTTAGGAAAGCTTATCCCAATGCAAGGATTCTCTATCCGGGTAAGAACGATTTCAACAAGCAGAACCGACAACGCATTTTCAACGACATCAAGAACAACGACTGGGATTGTATCATACTCACGCACGAGCAGTTCGGCATGATACCGCAAGCCTTGGAAGTACAAGAGGCTATCCTGCAGAAGGAGAAGGACTCTGTGGAGGAAAACCTTGAAGTCCTGCGTATGCAAGGAGCGGAGATTTCCCGTGGTATGCTCAAAGGCTTGGAAAAGCGCAAGCAGACACTTGAAGCCAAGCTACAGAACATACAGGACAGCATCGCTGAGCGTAAGGACGATGCCGTAGATTTCAAGATGATGGGTATCGACCACCTCTTTGTAGATGAATCACACCAATTCAAGAACCTGATGTTCAACACTCGCCATGACAGAGTGTCGGGCTTGGGCAATCCGGATGGCTCACAGCGTGCCTTAAACATGCTCTTTGCCATCCGCACCATACAGGAGCGTTCTGGCAAGGACTTGGGGGCAACGTTTCTTTCGGGAACGACCATTTCCAATAGCCTAACGGAGTTGTATCTTCTGTTCAAATACTTGCGCCCGCAAGCGTTAGAGAAACAGGGAATCAACAGCTTTGATGCGTGGGCAGCAGTCTTTGCCAAGAAATCGACTGACTACGAGTTCTCCATCACAAACGACATCATTCAGAAAGAGCGGTTTAGGACATTCATCAAGGTGCCGGAGCTTGCCTCGTTCTATGCGGAGATTTGCGATTTCCGCACGGCAAAGGACATCGGTATTGACCGTCCCGAGAAAAACGAGATACTGCACAACATACCGCCCACGCCAGAGCAGGAAGAATTTATCGGCAAACTGATGGAGTTCGCCAAGACGGGTAATGCCACACTCTTGGGACGTGCACCACTAAGTGAGAGTGAGGAAAAGGCAAAGATGCTCATTGCAACTGACTACGCTCGCAAGATGAGCCTTGATTTACGCATGATTGATGAAAATGGGTACTCAGACCATATCGACAACAAGGCAAGCCATTGTGCCAAGATGCTCAATGACTATTACCAAAAGTTCGATGCACAGAAAGGGACGCAGTTTGTTTTCTCTGACTTGGGTACTTACAAGCCTAGCGAATGGAACGTATATTCAGAAATCAAAAGAAAACTGGTGGATGACTATCATATCCCGTCCTACGAGATACGCTTCATTCAGGAGTGCAAGAACGAGAAAGCCAAGAAAGCAATGGTGGATGCCATGAACCGTGGAGACATTCGCATTATCTTCGGTTCTACCTCTATGTTGGGTACTGGTGTGAATGCTCAACAACGTGCCGTGGCCATCCATCATTTGGACACGCCTTGGCGACCATCGGACTTGGAACAGCGCAACGGACGAGCGGTGCGCAAGGGAAACCTTATCGCCAAGGAATTTGCGAACAACAAAGTCGATGTGATTATCTATGCCGTGGAACGTTCCTTGGATAGCTACAAGTTTAACCTGCTGCACAACAAGCAGCTTTTCATCAACCAACTAAAGACAAACACGCTTGGTAGTCGTACCATTGATGAGGGTTCGATGGACGAGGACAGCGGTATGAACTTCTCGGAATATGTAGCCGTACTTTCAGGCAACACCGACCTTTTGGAAAAAGCGAGGCTTGACAAGAAGATTACCACCTTGGAATCCGAGCGCAAGAATTTCCTCCGTGAGCGTGATGCCGCAACGGGCAAGCTGGCGGAGATTGAGAGTTCCGTGTCCTTCCATTCGGATAAAATCAAGGAAGCGCAGGCTGACTTGGCTTGCTTTGAGCAGCGCGTGGAGCGTGATACGGAGGGACTGCCCGTCAATAAACTGACAATCAAAGGTGTAGAGGACAGCACCGACATAAAGGTCATCGCCGCTCGTCTGCATGAGATAGAGGAAAAGGCTCGTACCAAGAGCGAGTACAACAAGATTGGCGAGGTTTACGGCTTTTCCATCATGGTCAAGACGGAGAGCACTTCCAAGGACTTGTTCGACTGCTCGGTGAACCGCTTTTTTGTCAAGGGACAGGAAAGCATCTACTATACCTATAATAACGGTAAGTTAGCGACAGACCCGAAACTTGCCTGCGAGAACTTCGTAAATGCCTTGGAGCGTATCCCTAAGGTGATAGAGTCACATGAGAAGGAAATAGCAAAGGTTGTGGCCAATAAAGAAGTTTATACTAATATTGCCAACAGTTCTTGGAAGAAAGAGGACGAGCTTCGCTCACTTAAAAGTGAAGCTGCGGAGCTGGACAGAAAGATTGCACTTACACTTGCTCCACCTGATGAGGAAAAAGATGAAACGGAAAAAAAGGAGCAAGAAGAGAATTTACCCAACAATAATTATTCTGTCGAGATGAAAAATGAGAATAATCCTGTCCAAGATAAAGAAGAGAATAGCCGTTTGCAGAGTTTCAGACCCAAATGGAGGCACTAAACATATGCCGAGGGGCTAAAAGTCAGACATCCGTATTGAATGTCTGACTTTTATCACTATATCAGCAAATAACCTTTTAGTTTATCTATTCCCTCTTTGTGCTTATCGGGAGTCTGCTTCTTGAGTTTACCTATATTCAGTAATTTCCATTGTACAGATGGATATAGGCTTAAATCACCTGCACAACATTTATTCCACAGTGGTGTTCCATCCTCAAAGGAAACGAGGAATTCCTTGTCTGTATTTGCAAGGCAGTCATTTACCTTTTTAATAATGGATTCACGAGCCTGCTCATAGTCTGTATAGGTAAATGGAATATCTGACATTCCCTTGAATTGGTTTTCAAGTGCCTCCTCTTGGTTTATGTTATTAGGAGACAAGGATTCCACGATAGGCTTGTCGCTTCCCAATAAGCATAAGATGAGTCCGTCTTTTACACTTTCAAGCGTTTGGTCTTTCATGTATTTGCAGTCAAACATGTCACGTGGATGCTGGCGGCTGAGGGCGGCTGCAATCTTCCCCCCATAAAGTTGAGAATAAGGAACTATACGTGCCTTACAGCTGGCTTGGAACTCTTCCTTCGCTTTCGGACAGAGTTCCATAATTTCAACCTCTCCAAGTATACCCCGTTTTGTACCATTTACCTCTATTTTCACCGTAGCACCATCATGCGTGCACTGCAATTTCCACACTTCGGATTTATGTACCACATGTATTCCGGGAATGGCACGTTCTATACTTGTTTTCAGTTCTCCTAGATGTTGATTTATCTTTTCCAAACTCGCTGTGCGTGGCTCTATCGGAATATAGGTAAGGTCAATATCAACCGAGTAACGCGGCATATTCTGGTGGAACAGGTTAATAGCCGTACCTCCATGAACAGCAAAGTCCGTTATCTTGTAAACCAAAGGCAGAATGCGTAGTAACAATGCCACCTGTTTTTTATATTGCTGGTTATTCATAATCATTTAAATCTTTTGGGACAACCATCTTATATTTACTGATATATACACCCGACTTAACCAATTGAAGCTTGTGTGTCCCCAACTCAATTTTTGTAAGGTCTAACTCTTCATACCAATAATGCCCTGCCTTTTCAGCCATATATAGAAACAATCTCTTCATCTTGTAGTGTTTTGTCGTCTCTAATAACGATTGAACAATATTAGAGCGCAGAGTAGTCAGTTGTTCCATGATATAGAATAAATCCATATAATCATATTGGCGTGGTGCAAGCAGCAGACATTCCATAAAGGCCTGCTCAGGGGAGGATATAAGCAGCCTCCAGTCCAAGTATGTTAAAGTTGTTATCTGTGCACTGATAAACACCTCTGTCTTGAAAAACTTAAATTCACGGTCGAAAATGTCATGCTTCATCCATTGTGGCATTTTATCACTTGCCGTTGATACCATTAACAGGGGTTTGCCCATAGGAACATAATGGTTGAAGCCCCAAAGCTCCAAAGCAGAATGCGCTGCAACACGAAAACTCTTTCCTACTTGTTCGTTAAAGGACTGCAAAGCACCAAAAGCGGACAGCGTGTCGCCTGTGCGGTACATGACTCCCTTACATAGAGAGGATAACCAACCGGAAGAACGATATCTGCTCAACAACTGCCTGGAATAGCCATGCTCTACGAGCCATGTCGCAAACAGCAATCCGTTCTTTTGCCCGGATTGAAGCATTTGGTTTATTTTTTTCCCTTTTAGTATATTCATAGTTTACTTGCTGTAATTAAAACCAACCGCAAAGGTACAAAAGACTTTAGTAATTACAGTCGATTGGTTGAATTATTTTCCCGAAAGTAAACTAATAGTTGACTTGCAGGATAATATTTCAACCATAGTGAGAAAAAAAGAATGAAATAAAAAATGAGCATTTCCAACATACTTGTATAGAACTGACTTCTACCACCCTTCTCGCTTCCATACCATTTCATCTATCTCTTCCCGAAGGAAAAGTAACCTGCCATTGGCTTTAAGATAGGGAATTTTTCCTGCCCAAACCAAGTTGTAAAGTATCTTAATCATTAAAGTTCTTCTCTATTTTCATCTTCCCAGACATGCAAAAAATGTTTTGCATTTGTTGAGTTTACTTCTTCATCATCGATCCAGTCGTCTACTCCGACTTCCATCCTCGGATTCTCACTTGACGAAGTTGCTGCCAGTACAGGTTCGCCCATTTCAAAAATCGTAATTTTTGGTGCTATATATTTCTTCTTTATCTGATTATTTATTTCTATTTTTTTTGTTTCCATCTTTTTACATTTTAAGAATTAAAATTTAAATACAGGACGTATAAAACAGCCTCCCAGTGCTGTACGGTGCCATTGTAAGTACTGCTTACCCTTAATATCATATAACCACAAAAATGATGAGTTTGAATTCTCGGAAACATTAATCCAATAACGGGATGGTTGCCAATCGTAATACGGTGGTAGGTATCCTATAAAACAATCATGATAAACCTCGTCCTCACCATACCGTTCTGTTGATTCCATAAAATCATTAAGTCTTCCATAGTCCCACGGTTGGGTTGTATAATGTGGTTTATTACTATATTTAGTACCACCTAAAGCATCAAATATTAAATCAAAATCTTTGAATCTTGGCACATACCATTGGGTCCAAGATGGCGCTACTTTCTGATATTCAGAAAGGTATGTGTCTACTTTCTCCAATTCCTCTATTAAAAACAAGTTGGTCCTGTCCGGGCTTTTTAGATTTCGCAAAGACATGGCAAGTCCATGTCTTCTATAAGGTGCAGGGCCATTACCATTATCACTTATATATGCAATCATGGCAACGGGTTTCTCACCTGCATTGTCTGCTTCTTCACAAGTGGAGAAAATATTGCCAGCATCGGATATCACCCAACCAAGTTTAGGCTCTTGGAGTGTTGTATTTTGGTCTGGGTAGCCAATAAAGTCATCCATAATAGTAATCGTGTATTTGTATCTTTTTCCTGCTTTCAAATCGGCTTTGAAAGGAAAATAAGTAATGCCATAACTATTGTAGTCGCCAACAACATATTGACCTGTGCTGTGGTTATAAATTTTACATTTCACCCATACATAGGAATAAACGTTTTGTGCGTCATTCTCACCAATAGCCTTATTAATGTCTGCAATTCTAACGCCTGACTTGGGATTCCACGGTTGATGATTCAACGGAACGAGAAAAATGTCTTTGCTGGCATTAAGATATGATTTGTCTGCTTTTTCAAAGTTTTCTATATCAAATGAATATTCGCCAAGTCCTAAATAATCCCTTGCCATGCGTGTTTGAACCACCCCATTTCCCAACATTGTAAACTCTGCTTCATGATACACCCCCTTTAAGCCGATTTGCTTGATGTCCATGATTTCAAGATTGTTTGACATATTGGAAATTCCAAACTTGATTTGTGAAAGGAGGTGATGGAATTGTAATTTTACGGTACCATGATTTGCTTGTTTATATTCGTCTGATTCGAAAGCTGCCATATAATCCTCGTTTCCTCCCGAATATACACCAAGGCTTACCTCGTGGTTGCTCCATACATCTATTTCCGGTCTGCTTCCAAAATTATTGGGAGAGTTGACCGCAACAAAATGCAGGGATTCATCTTCCAGCCATCTCTTTTTCATATTATCGTCTTTATATGAGAATTTGCCATTACCTTGATTGACTATTTCTACATTATCCATATATGGTTCTTCTTCTCCTGGGTCGTCAAGGAACGCATACACATAAAAGTTTTTCAATTTCTTGACATAGTTTTGCGAGTCAAACGCTGTTCGTGTATGAGTTTGATTGTTCTCTGCAACAGAAAAGTTGATAAAGTCAGAAGGAGATGCTACATTGGATACAACCTGTTCTTCATCAGAACAAGATACCATCCCCAACAGGATAAAGACTAACAACACCACAGCTGGTGAATTTGATAATTTTCGTAATTTCATAAGTTTCTTTTTATTGTTATTGAATTGTCATAACGATTAAAGTTTGATTGAGTGAAAAGGTGAGATAGTTCTTCCTCACTCCTCCCGTTTTCGTACCATTTCATCTATCTCCTTACGTAAAAACAACAAGCGTCCATTGGCCTTGAGATAAGGAATTTTCCCTGCCCACACCCAGTTGTAGATGGTCTTTTGTTCCACTTTGAGTATCTTGGACACATCTATGATATCCAAATATTCGGGTTTCAATGGTGGATGGACAGTCGTATTGACGGATTGTTCTTGCAGGACAAGCAGACGGTCGAGTTTGTCCTCAACATTCATGAGCTTATCGAACAGGCGTTTTTGCCAAGTGTCTTCTGTATTATAGTTTATGTACGGCATAATTCTCCTTTTTGATAGTTGCCATTGATATCCTGTGCCAAAATATGCTGTTCTTTCATGTAGGCGATGTACTTCTTAGCCGTTCTGTCCTTGATTTCCATTTCTCGCATCAGAACATCACAAAGTTCCTGATAGGTGAGTTTGAAAGAATTTCGGAAGGCTTCTCTTATAACGCCAACGAGTTCATCGGTCTTACGCTTTTCCTTGTCCTCCTTGGACTTCTCACCACGATAGACGTGCATATCCTTTGCCTTGTCCCATCCGAAAAGCATCATCGGTACGTCCAACGGGCTTCCGTCACGGACTTTCAGAGCTTTCACCACCGAGTATTCAGGATCATCATCTTTCTCTATGGAGAGAATGCCTGCCGCCTTGCGTTGAAGTTCGGAGCCGATATGCCCACGGAGTTTGATACCATTCGGCACGAAATGCAGCACGCAGATGATGCAGGTATTGTAAATTCCTGCCAGACGGTAAAGCTCATCCACGATGGCAATACTTTCCGTCTCATCGTTGGCAGAGCGTATCAAGTCAGCTATTCCGTCAATCACCACGAGGTGGATGCCCCCATGCTTGTGGTGGAACAGATCCATACTTTCACGGATAAGTTTCAACCGGTCTTTACGGGAAAGCGAAGCGAGATACAGAGAATGATAATACTCAGGTACTGCTGCCAGTGAAGCCCGACGGAGTGTCTTGCCTAAATTCTTATGAAGTTGAGCCTCTGACTGTTCAGTGTCATAGTGCAGAACTGCCAAGCCTTTGGGATTAGCGGCAATCTCTAATCCCAAGGTTTTCTCTATTGGCAGTTGTTCTTCTCCCAATGTTCCAGCAAGAATGGCTCCTACATAGTTACTCTTGCCCGTACCTTCTCCTCCGGTGATGCAGAATAGATTGTCTTGGGTTCCCAATGGGACACCATTCACAGCCACCACCGATTTGGAAATGTCAGGAGGGTTTTCGTAGTCTATTTCGCAGGAACTCAACATCATCATTGTTTGGCTGTATAGGTCTGTAAACATTTTGGCAAGTAAATCCTTCAGTTCCGTTGCTCCATTTCCTAAGGCAAAGAAATCAGAAATATCCTTTTCTGTCTTGGTTCCACTAAGTGGAAGTGTAAGATTCAACACTTTGAATTCTACAAAATGTTCAGCCTGTTTATGCGCCTCCCTTACACCTGTTTCATCCGCATCATACAAGAGTATGATATGCCGAAAGCGAAGTTGAAGGCTCTCAATGATACTTGTCGGTATTTGTGCCGTTTCACTGTTGAAACATATAGCATTGAAGCCGTGTGCATATAACGAGAGCACATCCTTTTCTCCACCTGTGATGAAAAGAATATCACCTTTGGTGGGAATCTGCTCCATACCGAAACAATAGGTGGCAGGCATTCTTCCACCATAGAGAAAGCGGATTTTCGGACTGTGTGGTCGGTATATCTTTACATAGCCGTTTCCGATATAGGCAAATATCGGTTCTGTCGGTGAACTGTGAAGTTCAAACTTCTTGCCCTCGGCAGATACGCTCTCATACCGTTTAAGACTCCGTACCCGAAAAAGCCGGAGTGTATCTTCATGGATACCATAATGCGCCCAATAGTTCAGCAGTCCATCGTCAAATGGCTGTATCTCGAAACTATATGGTCGTTCTTCCGTCCGCTTGGTCTTTTCGACCGTAGGACTGGAGGCTATAGGATTTTTATATGACGGTGTGATATGCTTGTTATGCTTTTCGGCATCACATAAAGAATACAATCCAAGTTCTTGTACGATGATTTCCAAGACCTCGGGAAAACTCGTTTTCAGATTCAAACTACGCAACTTTGCCACAAACCAGAAGCAATCCCCTGAATAGGTGGTATCGCCATGATCATAGAATTTATAAGAAGAAGTTTTCCTATCATAGTAGATATGACAGGAAGCCCGTTTATCGTCATAGAAGGGGCTACGGAAGTTTCGGTGAAGATTCACCTCAAAACCAAGGAAATGGGAAAATACATTCAAACCTCCTTGGGTAAGCAAAAGAATCTGTTCTTTTTCTATCATAGTTGTCTATTTTTAGGGTTAAGACATGAACTCATGATAAGATTGTCCTTGAAACGGTTGAGCCGACCAAGAACCTCGTCATTCCTCATACCGGAAACACGGAGGCGGTTGCATTTCGTGGCAATCACGATAGACTTGAAAAAATAACGCACATCACCACCCTCGGTGTAGCGATACCTCACTAACTGCTTCTTGCGCCAACGGTAAAGGGTGGACTCTGAAACATTCAGAGTCCCGATAAGGTCTTTCGTGGTCATCTCCAGCTCGTCGTCAATGTCTTGGATAAGACGGGAAGTGCGCTCGACATACTGTTCAATTCGGTTGAGCCTGTCTATCAGTTCCTGATAGGCTTGGCTTTCTACTGCTATTATTTCCATCTTTTCAATTTAGTATTTTTAATTGCTATATCCAGCCCTAACTTCGCAAGATATTGCATGAGTGAGTTATAGGCATCTTGCGTATATACTTCAACGTACACCTCTGCGATAGGTCTGGGAAAATCTTCTCCGTTGCCTGCGAGAAATGCAAACATCTCATATACATCTATCTCCAAAGCAGAGGCATAGCTTTCTATTTGAAGAAAAGTCATTGTAATCTGACCAGACTCCCAACGGGATATTGTACTTTCATCAACTCCCAACTTTTCAGCTAGATACGCTTGTTTTAGACATTTGTTCAATCTCTCAGTTCTAAGAAATTCCAGTAACTTTTTCATAAATATAAAGTTATAGAGACATCTCTGCACGAGCAACCCGTCACACGCAAGTTTATGTACCCTCTGCAAGTCGTCATGCTTCAGATGCAATTGTTTGTTTAGTGGCGGATGCAAAGGGCATTTATTTATAAATTGACGATTTGTTGTGAATCATATAGAGAAGTATTAAAATTTCAATCGTCTGCCTCATAGACAAAATCCCTCCAGTGCAAGGTGCAAGCCCCTTTATATATAAGGGCTTGCACCTTGCACTGGAAAGTGTAGCAGTAAAATCTCTAAATATTTATGGTACAAAGATTTGGAGGTTAGTACAATTTTATATACCTTTGTACCCAAGAAAAGAGAGTGGTTGAGCTTTCAAAAGGTAGTCAGAATGGTAGTCATTAGGCGGTCAGAATACTGCTACAAAAATGCTACACCGATGATTTATCGAAATATATAGGACGTTTATATACAACGAAATACGAGAGTTTGGTTCATAAACCTCTCTCTCCGAAGTTTCCTTTTCTTTTGCCGATTGCTTGGCAATAAGCCTGTCCATATCCTCCGAAATCTTGTTGTCCGTCACCTGCGCATAAACTTGAGTGCTTGATATGGAAGCATGCCCCATCATCTTGGCTATGCTCTCAATAGGAATACCTGCGCTCAGACTCATCGTGCCAAATGTATGTCTTGCCATGTGGAAGGAAAGTCTTTGGCGGATACCGCAAGCCTTTCCCACGATGCTCAGTTTGGCATCCATGACACTACGGCTACAATTACGGTGAAAGACAAAGTGGTCATCTTTTTCTTTCACCGTCTGCTGTTCCTCGCTTCTTTCCCGCTCTTTCCGACAATGGCTGATGATGGCTTCCGCAATGGGATGTAATGGTACGATGAACTCAACCTTGGTCTTCTGACGTTCCTTTCTTATATACCTCTGTCCGTCCGCTGTCGTTTGGATATGCTTGTTTTCTAAATTCTCCATGTCTGAGATAGTCAAGCCTGTGAAGCAGGAAAAGACAAACATCAGTCTTGCCAGCTCCGCTTCTCTGTCGTTCATCTTCATTGCCATAAGTTTCATTACATCGCTCTTTTGCAGAAAGCGTATCTTCTTTTCCTCTTTCTCATACTTGGCATTCTCAAACGGATTGCAGCGGATAATCCTCTTGCTGACAGCACGGAACATTAGTCGGCTCAGCCAGCAGAGGTTGCTGTTGACGGTAGATGCTTTCAGTCCACGCTTTTTGAGAAAGAAGCGGTATTCCTCGAACAAGTCCTCTGTAATTGTTCCGATGGGTATGTCCTGTACTCCTTTGTTTTCTACAAATTCACGGAGATTTCTGTCAGAATAGAACAGGTTCAGATAAGTTCCCTCTGCCCTTGATCTGCCAACATTTTCCTTGACTGCTTGGAGTTCCGCCCTGCTCATGGCAAGGAGCGTGGTCGGATTGGTGGCAATACCCTGTAAACAGTTCTTTACAAGCTCCACACTTACCACTCCATCCTTTACAAGAATATCCCGATAAGTCTTTTCCACCAAATCCCTGAACTCATTAATTCTTTGATTGGTCTTCTTGTTGGTTGTCAAACCCTGCTTGGTGTTCCACTCGGAGAATTTACACTCTTCTCCTGTGGTAATGGCGGTATTCTTTCCGTCGATGGTGATACGGCAGAGAATGGCAGTATTGCCGTCTGCCTTTATCTTCTGTCTGTTGATATAAAACAGTATCTTGAATGTACTTCTCATAATGGTCTTGATTGAATTGTTCATGTGTTATTTAGCTATAAAACAATGTTGAATGAAAGAAATGGTCAAATAGTCAACTGCATATCTTCAGTGAAAGAAAGGAAACGGTCAAATTCCTCAAAGAGTTTCTGCGGTGTTACCTTTGCATAACGCTCGGTCATGCTCACGTTGGAATGCCCCAGCATCTTACTCACGGTCTCAATGGGTACACCCTGTTCAAGCGTGATGAGCGTGGCAAATGTGTGCCTTGCCGTATGTGTGGTAAAAGGAAACGAGATGCCTGCACGAAGCCGCAGGGCTTTCAAATAAGATTGGTAAGTGGTATATCCCATGAAAGGGAGCAATGTTTCCCTTTCATCGCTGTGGAGCTTCTCCATCAGCCGTATGGCTTCGGGTAACAGTTTGACACGGCAAGGCACACTTGTCTTCTGACGGTTGAACTTCAGCCAAAGGCTACCCTCGTCATCACGCACAAGATGGGACTTGTCCAGTTCCATCAAATCACAATACGCAGCACCCGTATAACAGGCAAAGAGGAAAATATCCCTTGCCGTTTCCATTTCCTCCTCCAATTCCTCAAAGTGGAGAGTCTTTAACTTCTCAAATGCTCCTCTGTCAAGTGCTTTGGGGAGTTTCTTGTTACCCTTGCTGATTTTGACTTTGTCAAAAAGCAGGATGTCTGCCAACCCCTCACGGTAAGCCTGCCTGCAAACTGTTTTCAAATGGGTGGCGACATTGTAGAATGAGCTCTCCTGAAATCCACACTCCCCCAAGAAGTACTGCTGAAACTCATGGATGAAGTTCTCTGTCAGTTGTGAGAAAGCTAAGTCTGAAACCTTATACTTCTTTTGGATGAACTCCTGCAAGTGGATTCTCGTGGAGTGATAGCTTGCCATTGACTCTTTTCTGAGGTCTACACCGACATGACTTTCTTTCTCCTTTATGAGCATATCAAGCCTTTCGATGAGCATGCACCGTGTCTGCACACTGCCTTGAAACTGTTCCTTCACATCGGTTGCGTCAAATGGGCAACATCTTGCAAGCAAAGACTGATAGGCTGACTGAATGGACAGCAGCAAGTTCTCCAACCTGCCATTCACCTCCACCGCCTCACGACTTTTTCCGTCCATTCTGCTCTCACGGGGATTCCACAAGTCAGGATTGCAGGAGAGCTTGCAACTGAACTGGGCGATGGAACGTCCAATGGTAATGCGTCCCATAATCGGAGCCTTGCCCGACTTGTCCAGACCGCTCTTTTTGAGGTAGAGCAACACCTTCATTTTTTCTGTTTTCATACGCTTTGATGTTTTGTGGCAAAAATACCAATTTCAAAGCGTTCATCACTTATGCAGAAAACTGCCGACCGTAGCAACAGCCACACGAGCGAAAATAATTCAGTTACCGAACATTACTCCATCGTTACCTATGACGAAATCGGGTAACGGTTTAGTAACTGAACTTCTGCCTAAATCTGCATATTCCTGCCCTTTTTGAAAAGAGCACTTCTATGCAAATTATTCCGTTTCCTACTCATTATCAGTCTGTTTGCACCAACTTCGATATTTCTTCATTTTCGCTGATTAGTTGCACCTCAAAACCTATTGTTTTAGAACGCAAAACAATAGGTTTTATTTTTCTTTTTCTAATCTGCTGAATATTAAGAGGTTACAAATTGGTCAAAATTCCTGTTTCTTTTGCTTTTTTTTAACGCATTTTTAACATACAAACCATTCATAGAATCAACAGGATTGCATAACCTCGCTGTAATGTGCGAACAATCGGAAGAACAAGGCATACAAGTGGTGCTATCGGGTGTATTACCAGAAGTAGAAAATATTTTGTTAAAATGCAAATTCGATGAACGGTTAGGACGTGAGAATATCTGTAGCCATATCAACTTAGCTTTGGAACGTGCAAAAGCAATTGTTGCCGAAGAGAGAAAAAGTAAGGAATTGACTCTGCAACTTTAAAGAATTAACACATTATATAATAGCCACCCAAAGACGATTGCACCGCCTTTGGGTGGCTTTTTTTCGTAAACACTACTCAAAAGGAACGTTTGGAACGAAAGAATAGCTTCTTTTGCAATCCGCCTTACAGAAGTCTTGCCACGATATAACTACTTTCGTGGCAGTTTCCCAACGAGAAAACAGCAGTACTTTAACGGGAGTACTCAAGTACTCCTATGAGAAGACTCCAGTACTTCTATGAAAATACTCCAGTACGCTTATAGAAGTATTGGCACGAACCAAGGCTCTTCATGACAGGAAAGATACTGAAATGTGAGAATTAATGTCTATATGAGGAGTTGAAAGTAACACGGAAGCCGACAAAGAAGGCTAACACCTCGTGAGAAGTATCAGCCTTTATTTCATTTTTAGTCCAAAAAGGAGAACCAAACAGCTTTATCGCTTATGCTTTTTGCTGCATTTCATCGGTCCTTAATTCTATTCTGAACGTTGTTCCTTTACCTAATTCGGAGCTTTTTACATAGATTTTACCGTTATGATATTCCTCTACGATGCGTTTAGCAAGGCTCAACCCTAAGCCCCAACCACGACTTTTTGTGGTAAAGCCAGGGCGGAACACATTGCGAAGGTCTTTCCTTTTAATACCTTTCCCCGTATCGCTCACTTCAATAATGGCTTGTTGGTTATACGTTTCCACCTTTAATGTTATCGTTCCAGCCTCACCTCCCATTGCATCAACGGCATTCTTGCATAGGTTTTCGAACACCCATTCAAAGAGAGAGGCATTGAGTTTCACAATAATATCTTGCTCGGGGAAGATTTTAATCATCTGAATTTTCTTCGAAGTGCGCTTGTCCATGTAATCAATGACATGGTCTAACACTTCGTTTAGACTGGTTGGGACTGGTTCGGGCAGCGAACCAATCTTTGAAAAACGGTCGGCTATGAGTTGCAAACGTTTCACATCTTTGTCCATTTCGGGCAGCAAATCATCGTCAGGATAAGTTTCTTTCAGTATCGTTGTCCATGCCATTAGTGATGAAATAGGTGTTCCTAATTGATGGGCGGTTTCTTTGCTCAATCCTACCCACACCTTATTTTGTTCAGCACGCTTTGATGTGAGCAGTGCAAAGATTGCTACCACCACGAAAAGCATTACAACACCGAGTTGAACATACGGATATAGGGCTAACCGTTTGAGAATTAAAGAATCGTCATAGCACACTTCGATGTAGTCTTGTGGCGATTCTGAAAAGTTTATTTTAATGATTTGTTTGTTGCTTTTCAGTCGTTTAGCCATTGATGAAACATATTTCAAACTGTCTTCTTGGTTCTTGGCATTGATTTTTACGTTTCTATAATCGGTTACATTCCCTTGATAGTCCAATACAACGACAGGTATCGTGTTGTTTTCGTTAATTACTTTGAGAACCAAAGCAAGGTCTGTATTCTCGTCAGCTTGACTTAAAGCACGCATAGCCTCCGCCCATACTTCCATTTTAGCACGTTCTTGTCGTGCCAAATCTTTCGTTAGCAGGTTACTTGCCCACAACGATAAGACCGCTATAACGATTGCCGCTACAACGAGAATGATTTTTACTTGTCGAATTCTATCAGTCCATTGCATACGATAGAATAACGGAATGCGCATGGGAATATTGCTTTTAAAGGGAAAGATGTGGGTTTTGTTGTTGCGTTAGAGTGGCTTTAATCCGCCAAAGTTAGCTTTTTACAACTTAAAATAGCTATTATTGAGCCAAAAGATGTCTTGCAAACTCAATGATAGTATCACGCCCACGATTGAAATCTTCTGTCGTTAAGTCTACTTTATAATCGGGATTGATGCCAAATTCGGTAAGATTTTTATCTTTATCATACATCGGACAAGCCGAGAAACGTATGCCCCAACCATTAGGAAGTTCGCTTGAAAAAGGCAAACCAGCCCCTCCGCCAGTGCGGTCGCCTACGATTTTCACCATAGGACAGCAACGCATGTACTTTACAAACTCGTTTGCCGCCGAGAAAACACTACGATTGGTTAGCACCACAACAGGTTTTTGCCAACGAATACCCTTCCCTGGCTTTAATATTTGCTCCCGCATAGGCGAAAAATCAGTATGCCCTTTGCCTGTTTTGTGTTGCATATAACCCACCAAAACAGCCTCATTGGTGAAGCGAGCAGCCAACTCTTCTGCATTGGTGAGCGCGCCTCCGCCATTGTTTCTAATGTCGATTATCAAAGCACGGCAAGGTTGAAAATACAATAATATATCGTCTAAGTTTCCCGCACCAATACCATTTTGAAAACTTTCGCATCGCAAATAGCCTATGTTATCATCCAAAATGGTGTAATCCATGCCACTTGCAATAAGGTAATTGGTCTTTAAATACTTGCGTTCCAACGAATCTGAATAATTTTGAGGATAGTTTTCACGCCACGACCAATAGCGTCCAATATTAAAAGATGTAAAAAGATTGACGTGTCCATCCTTCAATTCAGAGAGCATATTAGCCATTACTTCAAATTGTTGGCGTTCTGTCATATTCCCATTTATCTGCTTTAGATAACGTTGGCGCACCTCTTTCCAATCAATTCCTTTCTGTTCAAAGAAACAATAATGCTCGTCCAAGATTTGCCAAAGTGCCTCAACATTACCTTGAACCGTATCGGGTTGCTCGTCATTGGTAACGCACGACGAAAGAAACGACAATATAAATAATGTGGAAAGTAGCGCAACAAAGGCGTGAAAGCGATATTTAAATAGTTGAAACATCATGGCAAAAACTTTGTAATAGAGAACTTTCGAACAATGCCAACCATGAAAAGATTGCTCCATGTATGGTATTTTAATCCATTAACCTTAGCTTGTTGGAAGTCGCCCAAATAGCCTAAACGCAGCGTAGTATGGTGAATGGTGAAATCAAAGGTAAGCATTTGTCGCAAAGAAGGAGCTACACCGAAGGTTGTTGGTACGATATTGTGGTCGTAATTACCTTCCGAAAATATTTCGTAATAGCTTTGTCCAAAGTTAGGTGTAAACATTAAACCTACCAATGGCACCTGTGCCGAATAAGAAAGGCGGAAAGGTCGTTTCCACAAACGGAACGAATATTGAGCTGAAACAACGGGTGCAAGGTTTAAATTCATATAGGCTTGTGCAGGATTGTTGCCGTTACGCATATTGTAAACAAAGCCTAAATTGGCATCAATGCCACCGCCTACTTTTGCTGCCAACGTTCCATTGCCCATTTTCCACTGCCCTATGGCGTAAAGAACATTGTACTGAAAATTATACAAACCGCCTATATTCCTATTTCTTCCCGACGGATTGTGGGTATAGGAAAGGTGGGCTTGATGAATTATTTCGCGTGAAATGGGAGTTCCGTTCTCTCGTATGGTATGCGAAACATAACGCAATTCGCCACCCGTATATTCGCTTGGCGACAGATAAGTGTCCAATTGGTTAATGTGTCCCATGCCTATCAGTTGCGCATTGGTAATTACTTTGCCCGAACGTAAGGTATCTTGCGCCAATGAAACAATGCTCATTAACAACAGAACGACAAGGGAAATTATTTTCTTTACCATTGTTTTACGTTTTATTATTCCTCGAATAGCAATGTTAATTGCCCTTCATCAGCTTCTTTTCCATTTGCTTTTGCAGACTTTTCGCTTGGTTCACTGCCTTCCGATGCGTTGTTTTCTGCTTCTGTAATAGGCGTTTCAGAGTTATTGCCTTCTGCTTTCTCTTCTACGTTTGTAGTTTCCAACTCGTTTTCGTCTACTTCCTCCGCATCTTCAGGCTCATCTTGTTTAGGGAAACGAGTAGGTTCTAACTCCTGAATCTTGCTCACTTTGAAAGTAGTGAGTCGTTTTCCCTTGGCTTTATAGCCTTTAATGCCAACAAATTCTTCAGCATCTACGATGTCAGCACCACGATTTGCATCGCTACCACCGTATGTTATTTCAACACGAGGATAGGCAACATCGGTCAAGAATACAAGTTTTGACTTTGGATTCTCACCTATAATACTTTGATGACGAGTCGCATTTTCCATGCAGAAACGCTTTAAATAAGGATAACCTTGATTGTCGGCATCAATAACAACGGCTGTCCAAGTCTTCTCTGGGTCGAATTTCTCTAATCGGAAAATGTTGTCCTCATAGTGATTGGCAGCATCAAAATTGGTAGTATAGAACTCTCCATTGTCCAAAACAACGAGAATGGTGTCCTTGTCGTTAAACTCGCCCAACAAAGTACCTTGTTCCTCGTAGTTGATACGGTTTACATCAGCGTCAAACCATACCTTTCTACCGCCTAAAGTAGACGTTCCATGCGCTTTCAAAGATACTCTTTCAACGACATCTTTTGAAAGAATAACACCTTTCGCTCCCTTTCCTTTGATTAGCACATTAGAGAAATCGCGTTCAAGATAACGCATAAAACGCGCTCTGCCTGGTTGGTCTTTTAAGATTACTTTGACCATTTCAGCCTCTCCGTTAGGGTTGGCTGTGAAATAAAGTACACGTGAAGAAGGCGTTCCTTGTGTCAAATCGTAGTCCTTATCACGGATTACCGAAACGACATTGAAACGTTTTATATAGTAAGGACCTTGCGCTCCGTCTCTGTAAACGACATTATAAATTGTGCGGCGGTCGTTGCGTTTGAACACTTGAACGTGGATAACGCCCTTATCGACAAACACTTTGTCGGCAATATGCACTACCTTATACTTGCCATCACGATAGAAAACAATGACGTCGTCAAGGTTAGAACAGTTCTGAACGAACTCTGCTTTCTTTAAATCAGTGCCGATAAAGCCGCCTTTTCTATCGATGTACAACTTCTCATTGGCATCGACAACCTTCGCAGCAACAATGGTATCGAAGCTTTTTATTTCGGTTTTTCGAGGATAATCCTTACCGTATTTTGCCTTTAAATGTTTGAACCATTCTATGGTAACACGCACCATTTCGCTCAAATCCTTATTGATTTCGGCGATTTCGGCTTGGATATTTTTCAATAATTCGTCAGCTTTGTCCTTGTTGAATTTAAGAATTCGCTGCATTTTTATTTCCATCAGTCGGAGTATATCCTCACGTTTCACCTCACGAATGAAGTTCTTTTTGAATGGTTCTAACTTGCCATCAACAAACTTTATGGCATCGTCCATGGTCTTTGCCGTTTCAAAACCTCGCTCCTTGTAAATGCGTTCTTCAATGAAAATGCGTTCCAATGAACTGAAAAAGAGTTGCTCTTCCAGTTCGGCTTTCCTTATTTCCAACTCTCTACGGAGCAACCCTTGCGTGTGATTGACCGAATGGCGAAGCACATCGGAAATGGTTAAGAATTGCGGTTTGTTATCGGAAATAACACAACAGTTAGGCGAAATAGAAACTTCGCAGTCGGTAAAGGCATACAAAGCGTCCATGGTCTTATCGCTCGATGTACCTGGTGTAAGATGCAACTGTATTTCTACTTCCGATGCCGTCATATCTTCCACCTTGCGAATTTTGAGTTTCCCCTTTTCAACTGCCTTGGTAATCGATTCTGCCAACGAACTTGCCGTCTTTGTGAAAGGTACTTCACGAATGACAAGGGTCTTGTTGTCAATCTTTTCCACCTTGGCACGCACTTTCAAAGTGCCACCACGCTGACCGTCATTATACTTTTCAACATCGATACTGCCACCCGTTGGAAAGTCGGGATAGAGGGCAAAAGGCTTTTCTTTAAGATAGTTGATAGCTGCATCGCATATTTCCACCATGTTGTGAGGCAGAATTTTAGACGACAAACCTACTGCAATTCCTTCCGCACCTTGTGCCAAAAGCAAAGGGAATTTAGCAGGCAGCGTAACAGGTTCTTTGTTTCTACCATCGTAAGAAAGTTGCCATTCAGTGGTTTTCGGATTAAATACAGTTTCCAAAGCAAACTTCGACAGACGTGATTCGATGTAACGTGGCGCAGCAGCACGGTCGCCAGTGAAAATATTTCCCCAGTTTCCTTGCGTGTCAATGAGCAAATCTTTCTGTCCCATCTGTACCAACGCATCGCAAATAGAAGCATCGCCGTGAGGGTGGAATTGCATCGTGTGTCCCGCAATGTTGGCAACCTTGTTGTAACGCCCATCGTCCATGCGCTTCATAGAATGGAGTATGCGGCGTTGAACAGGTTTTAAACCATCATCAATATGCGGTACAGCACGTTCTAAAATTACATAACTTGCGTAATCTAAGAACCAATTTTTATACATTCCCGATAGATGTTTCACTGCCGAAGCATCGAAACGTCCGTTTACTTCGCCTTCTTCGCCAGCAATATCATCAACGTAGGGGCGTGATTTATCACGTTCCTCACTATTGGTTTCGCCTTCTTCGCCAGCAATATTATCATTAGAAACCGCCTCTTCCTCGTTGTTTTCTATTCTTTTATCGTCGTCCATAAATGTTTGGAAAGTCTGTATTTTTAAGCCTCAAAGGTACGAATAAAACTCGAAATATGCAAATAGAAACTTTGAAAGCCGTATTAATATTGTAAAGATAGTGCAAATGAGCGCAATTAATATTTACCCTCTAATACCTAATTCCTCTCCCTCTCTAAGGTCTAAACTCTTCTATCTAAACTCTCTAACCTCTATTTTCTTCCCTCTCCAATCTAAACTCTAATCCGTTTTACGGAAATTTAGAACAATACCGATTTTTCAACTTTTCAAAACCTACGCTTTTTCAATTCAAAACCCATTGTTTTTTGCTTCAAAACAGCCTGTTTTGAATTACGAAAGAATAGGTCTTAAAAACAAAAACATAAACCACTGATTATCAGACAAATAAAAAAATGGTCAAAATTTCCGTATTTTCGTTTTGTAAAGATATATTTTTTTGATAGTTAGATACCTCGTAGGGGCGTGATTTATCACGTTCCTCTTAGCAATAAATTAGCTTATTTTTGGGATTTTAGGAACGTGATAAATCACGCCCCTACGGGGAAGCAACAAGAGGATTAATACCTGCCTGTAATTAAGCAAAATAGGAATTATTAGTTTCTAATATCTTCTTTCGCAAACTTTCATGCAATCCCAATTATCGATACCGACAGAAATGAAAATTATATCTTGATAAAGCAATAAAAGCGACACTCGATGAGAAAAATATTCACAATATTAACTGTTACATTTGCCTTAAATATTTCGGCAAAAGATTATGTTATGGTAGCGCAACCTATCGTGGCATACGCTACAAATGGTAATACTTCTACCACTTTGCTTGCTCTGCCTGCAATGATAGCCAATACCGATGAGGCTACTTTCATTATGGGTAATGTGTTACCTGGCGAGGTTATCAACACCACAGACATAGAAACAATACCTTGTAGGGGCGTGATTTATCACGTTCCTCTTAGCAATAAATTAGCTTGTTTTTGGGATTTTAGGAACGTGATAAATCACGCCCCTACGGGGAAACAATAAGAGGATTAATACCTGCCTGTAATTGAGCAAAATAGGAATTATTAGTTTCTAATATCTTCTTTCGCAAACTTTCATGCAAGGAATAAAACAAGGGGAGATAATTAATATTTTATAATATATTTTTTGTTTATTAGAAAAATATATCTTACCTTTGAACCATTAAATTATCAATTTTTATCAAAAAAACTTTTATTAAAAATGAAGAAAACATTACTTGTATTCATGTTTATGCTTTTAGGTCTTAACATGACAGCCTTTGCAGGCGTACCAAAGTCTATTGCTTACCAAATTATGGTCTTAAATCCTGAAAACGGTCGCATTATGGCAAATGAAAAAGTTGCATTGCGCATTGAAATTCGTCAAGGAAACGAGAGCGGCAATGTGGTTTTCGGACAAGACTTTAACACCACTACTGATAAAAACGGAACTTGTAACATTTCGCTTGATATTCCAGAGAATATGGACTGGTCGAAAGATGACTATTATTTTGCAACACTTATCAATGGAAAACTTTCTGGCGCATCACGCATTGCAAGTGTGCCTTATGCACTCATGGCAAACGAACTTAGCGGAGTGATTACTCGCAGCGAACTTATCGGAACATGGAAACTTGTGCCAAATACAGAGGGGAATACAGCAGATATTGATAATGGAGAAGATATAGAGGATTTTACAGAATTAAGCTATACTTTTAATGAAAACGGCACAGGTACATCAATACAAGTGAAAAAACCAGAAGGACACGGTAACACTGTTGAAAAATACAAAACATATACCTTTAAATGGGCAATAACCCCAACTGGTATTTTGGTTTTAACCAATATGTTGGAGAAAAGCACGGGAGAGAAGAACAGAGAATATACCCGACAATATCATGCACACCAATTTCCAATAGTAAAAATTGCTGAGGATAAATGTATGTTCCCAATTATCGATACCGACAGAAATGAAAATTATATCTTGATAAAGCAATAAAAGCGACACTCGATGAGAAAAATATTCACAATATTAACTGTTACATTTGCCTTAAATATTTCGGCAAAAGATTATGTTATGGTAGCGCAACCTATCGTGGCATACGCTACAAATGGTAATACTTCTACCACTTTGCTTGCTCTGCCTGCAATGATAGCCAATACCGATGAGGCTACTTTCATTATGGGTAATGTGTTACCTGGCGAGGTTATCAACACCACAGACATAGAAACGATACAAGCGAGCAGTCAATTAACGTTGCGTACAAATGGACGAAATTTAGAAATAACATCTAATGAGCAACAACAAGCACTTGTAAGTGTCTATGAGTGTACAGGGCGAAAGGTTCAACAAGCTACTTTACAGAACGGAAGAGCTACACTTACTTTTGCTCAAAAAGGTATATACCTCGTAAAAATAGGTAATCAGGTTCGCAAAATTATCATAAGATAAGAATATAAAGTTAGCATTTTAACGCAAAAAATAGTTTAAAAAGCATATTTTCGTTTAGCGAGGATATGCTTTTTTGTTAATTAATACCTTGTAGGGGCGTGATTTATCACGTTCCTCTTAGCAATAAATTAGCTTGTTTTTGGGATTTTAGGAACGTGATAAATCACGCCCCTACGGGGAAACAATAAGAGGATTAATACCTGCCTGTAATTGAGCAAAATAGGAATTATTAGTTTCTAATATCTTCTTTCGCAAACTTTCACAACTTTTCTAATTCATATTCGGTTAAAAAGCAGTAACTTTGTAGCAAATTTCGATAAAACAAAAGATAAAATAAAGATAATATGGCACAAGATGATGTATTCAAGAAGATAGTAAGCCACTGCAAAGAGTATGGTTTTGTCTTCCCAAGTAGTGATATTTACGATGGTTTGGCTGCGGTTTACGACTACGGACAGAATGGTGTTGAGTTGAAAAACAACATCAAACAATATTGGTGGCAATCTATGGTGTTGCTCCATAACAACATCGTGGGTATCGATTCATCTATCTTTATGCATCCTACCATTTGGAAAGCCAGCGGACACGTTGATGCTTTTAACGACCCATTGATTGACAATCGTGATTCTAAAAAGCGTTACAGAGCTGACGTTTTGATAGAAGACCAGTTGGCAAAATATGAAGAAAAAATGGACAAAGAGGTGGCTAAAGCTGCCAAAAAGTTTGGTGATAGCTTCGATGAAGAGAAGTTCCGTCAGACCAATCCTCGTGTTTTAGCCAATCAAGCTAAGTGGGACGAACTCCACACACGCTTTGCCAACGCTATGGAAGCGTCTGACTTACAAGAGTTAAAGAAAATTATTGAAGACGAAGGTATCGTGTGTCCTATCAGTGGAAGTAAGAATTGGACAGACGTTCGTCAATTCAATTTGATGTTCTCAACAGAGATGGGCGCATCATCAGAGTCGGCAAGTAAGATATACTTGCGTCCTGAAACCGCCCAAGGTATCTTTGTAAACTACTTGAATGTGCAGAAAACAGGTCGCATGAAGTTGCCTTTTGGTATTGCACAAATCGGTAAAGCATTCCGCAACGAGATTGTAGCACGCCAATTTGTGTTCCGTATGCGCGAGTTTGAGCAAATGGAAATGCAATTCTTCTGCCAACCTGGTACAGAAATGGAATGGTTTAACTATTGGAAAAAATATCGCTTAGCATGGCACGAAGCATTGGGAATGGGCAACGAAAACTATCGTTACCACGACCACGAGAAGTTGGCTCACTATGCTAATGCTGCTACTGACATTGAATTCCGTATGCCTTTCGGTTTCAAGGAAGTAGAAGGTATCCACTCACGCACCAACTTTGACCTTTCACAACACGAGAAATTCTCAGGTCGTCAAATGAAATATTTCGACCCAGAACGCAATGAAAACTATGTGCCTTACGTTGTTGAAACATCAATTGGCGTAGACCGCATGTTCCTTACAGTGATGTGTCATAGCTACACAGAGGAGCAATTGGAAAATGGTTCAAGCCGTGTTGTACTTCGATTGCCTGAGCCTTTAGCACCAGTTAAGTGCGCTGTGCTACCATTAGTAAATAAAGACGGACTACCAGAAAAGGCACAAGAAATTGTGGACGACTTAAAGTTCCATTTCAATACAACCATCGAAGCAAAGGATTCTATCGGTAAACGCTATCGCCGACAAGACGCTATTGGTACACCATTCTGTGTTACTGTGGACGGAGATTCATTGACCGACAACTCTGTAACCCTTCGTTATCGCGACTCAATGGAGCAAGTACGTGTTCCAATTGCTAAACTTCGCGAAATCATTGAAGACCGCGTTTCAATTACTTCTGTATTGAAGAAGTTGGACGTGAAATAAGCAATATATTTTAGAAAATACATGATGCGATTGAATACAAGCGTAACAACGCAAACAAAACGTTTCTTCCTCACGGCTACCATGCTTTTTGTAGCCTTATTCTCAGTTGGTTTGCTAACTTCTTGCTCGGAAGACAAGGACGAAACCGACGAATTTGCCAATTGGCAAGAGAAGAATACAAACTATTGGAACCAGCTTTATAGCGAAACAAAACAGAAGATTGCCAATGGCGATAAGTCATGGAAAATCTTCTTGAACTACTCAATGCAAGGTCAAACAGACCCAAGTGGACAAATAACCTATAAGCCAGAAGACCATATTATTGTACATGAATTAGAAAAAGGCACGGGAACAAAATCGCCTTTATACACCGATTCTGTTTTGGTACACTACCAAGGTCGCCTTATTCCTTCCCAAACTTACACGGCAGGACTAATCTTTGACAGTAGCTTTGGCGGTGCTAATGGTTTAGTTTACAACCCTTTGACCTCTCGACCAGCCCAACTTCTCATCGGCGGAGAAAAAGGTGGCGTAGTCGATGGCTTCGCTACAGCATTACAAAACATGCACGTTGGCGACCATTGGCTGGTTTACATTCCTTATCAATTAGGTTACGGAGCAAAAAAAATCGAAGGAGTGCCAGCCTATTCCAACTTAATTTTCGACTTGCGTCTACACTCTTTTTACAGAGCAGGGACAAGTGTTCCAAATATTTTTTAATGGTTTTATTACCCATTTGCAAAGCATAAAGGGCGGAAAAAATATTCCGCCCTATTCTCATATTATTATAAAAGATGGTGTTCAGTAAGGCAATAACCGATGCACTCTTAGAAAAAATTAGAGGAGGCGAACCGATGTCGAATAGCGAAAAGCTAAGCCTCATCGTTCAATTAAGTATTCCTTCTATTCTCGCACAGGTTACATCGGTGATGATGTTTTACATTGACGCGTCCATGGTAGGCTCGCTCGGAGCAGAAGCCTCAGCATCTATCGGGTTGGTAGAACCTGCAACATGGCTCTTTGGCTCGCTCATTGGTGCTACTTGTATGGGCTTTTCCGTGCAAGCAGCCCATTTTATTGGGGCAAATGATTTTGAAAAAGCACGTTCAGTCATGCGCCATGGCTACATCTTTGGACTTGCTTTCAGCTTTATTCTCATGGCTATAGCAGGACTTTTAGCTACCCCTTTACCCATTTGGTTGGGTGGTGGGAAAGATATTCAAGCCGATGCGTCCACTTATTTTTGGATATTTTCGTTCATCATGCCTATCCATTTGATAGAGTACCTTTCGGCTGCGATGCTGAAAATATCTGGCGATATGCGCCACCCAAGCTTCATTTCGGTCATGATGTGTGTCATGGATGTGGTGTTCAACTTCTTTTTAATCTTCCCAACTCGTACTATTTCCGTTCTTGGTTACCACTTTACCATTTATGGAGCAGGCTTAGGTGTGGAAGGAGCAGCCTTAGGAACGTTGATGGCATACGCTGTTGCAGCTATTCCTTTGGTCTATTTCTCTATATTTAGAAGCTCTATTTTGGCTTGGCACTTAGACAAAGAACGCTTTGTTTGGACATGGAATTACATCATTAATGCCGTAAAAATCGGTGCGCCAATGGCTTTGCAATACCTCTTAATGAATGGTGCGCAAGTCATTTCTACCATGATTGTAGCCCCATTAGGCAACTTTGCTATTGCTGCCAACTCATTTGCCGTAACCGCAGAAAGCCTCTGTTACATGCCAGGATATGGTATTGGAGAAGCGGCAACCACCTTGGTTGGACAAAGCGTTGGAGCAAAACGACGTGATTTATGCAAGAGTTTTGCCTTTATGACCATCAGTTTAGGCATGGTAGTAATGGCGTTAATGGGCGTGATTATGTATATTTTTGCTCCTGAAATGATAGGAATGCTTACGCCTGTTGCCGAAATTCGTGAATTAGGTGTAGCGGTTCTGCGCATCGAAGCCTTTGCCGAGCCTTTCTTTGCAGCAGCCATTGTTTCTTATAGTGTGTGCGTGGGGGCTGGAGACACTTTCCGCCCATCACTTATCAACCTTGGTTCGATGTGGTTTGTACGCCTTACTTTAGCTTACTTCCTTGCCTCAACTTACGGTTTACAAGGAGTTTGGTTTGCTATGGCAGTAGAACTTACCTTCCGAGGAATGATGTTCCTCGTTAGAATCTATCGTGGTAAATGGATGAGGAAGATAGCTCACAATCCTCAAATCAAAGCTGCGATGAGTTAAAACAAAATAAAATTATTATCTAAAGCACATTGTAAACATGACGTGGTTTTCATCTTTATTAGACACTCTTAATTATTGGACGATTTTCCTTGGTATGTACATCGAAGGAACTGTTATTCCTTTTCCATCAGAATTGATTGTTTCGCCTGCTGCTTATCACGCTGCTGCGGGACATTTGAATATCTTTTGGGTTATTATCATTGCTACTCTTGGAGCAGTAACAGGTTCTACGACCAACTATGTGGCAGCTTACTATTTGGGACGTCCAATAATTTATCGTTTTGCCAACAGCAAATTTGGTCACTTTTGCTTACTCAACGAAGAAAAAGTAAAAGCTGCAGAAAAGTATTTCTACGACCATGGTGTCATTGCAACGCTTACGGGACGTTTGATACCAGGCATTCGACAAATTATTTCAATCCCTGCTGGATTGGCAAAGATGACCTTTTGGAAGTTTTTATTGTACACTACGCTGGGTTCAGGTCTATGGAATTGTGTTTTAGCTACCCTCGGTTGGTATCTTCATTCTATCGTTCCAGAAAGCCAACTTACTGCCAAAATAGAAGAATACAACGCTTACATCAAGTACGTTATCCTCGCTATTGTGGCAATAGCTATCCTCTACTTCGTTGCAAAGCATTTTATTAAAAAGCATAAGCAAGAAAAAGCGTAAGGAAGATAAATTATATTCCATTATAATAAAAATGATATTAAGAGCCAAAGTGCGCATTATCCGTATGCGCAAAGTGCCTTTCACCGATTCAACAGGCTTACACAACCTTTCCGTGATGTGCGAACAGTCGGAAGAACAAGGCATACAGGTGGTGCTTTCGGGAGTTTTGCCAGCTGTAGAAACAGTATTGTTGAAAGCCAAATTTAACGAACGACTTGGCAGAGAGAATATATGCAGCCACATCAATTTAGCATTGGAGCGTGCAAAAGCAATTGTTTCAACAACAACAAAAAAACTTATAAAAATAGATTTATTTAATGAGAATATTTATATGAAGACGTGATAATTTGAATTTTATTTTAATTCATTATCACGCTCATATAAATTCTTAGGTGGAGTAAATATAAGTTTTATCAAAAATAGTTGCAATTCATGCACACTTAATAACCATTATTTAATTATACTTTTTTTCTTGTTCTTTATATAAATCCCTGGTTTTAAGTCTTTCTCGTTTACTTTAATTCCTTCTAAAGTATAGATGTTAGAATGGTTTGAAATATCTTTTTCTTCTTCAAATGTATTTATTTTTGTTGAAAAAACTTTAACTTTTTCATCTAAATATGTTAGACGTTCCTCAATCCATTTATTAATGTAAGATTCTTCTTTGTCAAAATCAATTTCAATTCCATTTACTCCATTCCATTTTTCTGTTTCTCGCTGTGCTGCGCCTGTTTCTTTAAATAATTGGAAATAATTATGGAAGCGTTCTTTAAGTGCTTTTTCACTTAATATAGTTTTGCGCAATTCTAAATAGCGATGCGCAATATTTTCCATAAAATTTATTTTTTCTGACTTTAAAAGTCTTGAGTATAATTTATGGAAAGGTACCTTTTTTTGAGCTGACAATAATTTTCCTATATGATTTCTACCCCAAGTGGCATCTAAATCCCATGGGGCAAAGCCTAATTTCTGACTTGTTTTATTGTCGTAAATATAGGTAAAAACATTTTTTGCGCTATTATCAAATGCCATAATAACGTTTGCAAATAAGTAGTAATCTGCCCAAACTGGTAAATCAAAAACATTTGAAACTTTTTCGTCAAACTCTTTATCGGTAGAATTTAAAATGAAACTTGTTGCATCATATAGAGGTTTCCAATCTATAGATTCGCCTTTATCCAACTCGGGATACTTCATTTCCCAACCTCCCCAAGTCATTTTAGAATTATCATATTGGTCAACTTCCCAAAAGCCTGTATATAGAAATCCATCAGCTTTATATAAAATACCATGTACACCGTCTTTATTATATTTGTTTAACCTCAATTGTTTACGGTCAATTTTTTCAGTTAAACAATAAATTCCATTGTATTCCCCATTTAAATACACTTCAACAAAGTTACCTCTTGTGCCATTTATAGCCTTTTTATCATAATTGAAAATATAGGATTTGTTAGAAAAGTCGTTCCATAAATCGAATGATACTCTATTACGCATTCTTGCTTTATCAATTGCCATTGCGTCAAGTATCCAATTATTGTCTTTGCGCATTCCTAAGAAAGAAACGTCCTTTCCTTTTCCCTTATCATCTATGATTTTTATTGCATAACTCTTTTTATTAAATGCTTTTGCTGTATTTCCACGCCATCTTATTTTAGCTTGTAGCTTAATAGTGTCTTTATCTTGATTTTCTACAAAATAATATTTACACTTTGTGTATTCATCGCCAGGATGTCCTTCTATTAATATATGAGGAAGGGAATGGGGTGTTTGTGCAAATGTTAAAGTTGTAATTGTTAGTATTCCCAATAAGGTGGTAAATTTCTTCATTTTTATAATTATTGTATTAAATCTTAATTCCGCAACACTATTATAGATTAAACTTTTTAAGTACTTGAGCAACTTTTTGTTGCTCAGGATTTTGCCATGTCAGAACTTTCACTTATCTTAGTGTTGCAAAAAAACAAGAGAATCCGACGATAGACATGGCGAAGATACAAATTAAATCTGAGAAACTCACTCCTTTTGGGGATATTTTCCTACTGAGCCGTTCCATCTCTACAACGTGTGCGGTATCAACTACTACATCCCGATAAAACAAAAAAAAGCCCCGACTACTTATTGTAATCGAGGCTTTAATGAAAAAAGGCAGCTACCTACTCTCCCACATTGCATTGCAGTACCATCGGCGCAATTGGGCTTAACTTCTCTGTTCGAAATGGGAAGAGGTGGAACCCCAACGCAATAACCACCTGATTAAATCGGCAAGAATAAATCTAATAAATTATAATTATCAAATCTATCTCGTATAGGTGACAATTTCCACAAGCAATAACTTTATCAGTAAATCTAAATCTTTAGCTTTTATGATTTACAAATTCTTTACTATATGAATCAGATTCCTAATTCGATACAACTAAAAGTATAATCCAACGAATGAAAGTTTTGGGCAATTAGTAGTGCTCGGCTTTGACATCGCTGTCTTTACACCTACACCCTATCAACGTCATAGTCTATGACGACCCTTATAAGGAGTTCTAATCTTGCGGAAGGCTTCGCACTTAGATGCTTTCAGCGCTTATCCATACCAGACTCAGATACCCGGCGGTGCACCTGGCGGCACAACCGGTAAACCGGAGGTCTGTCCACCACGGTCCTCTCGTACTAGTGGCGGCACCACGCAAAACTCCAACGCCCACGATAGATAGAGACCGAACTGTCTCACGACGTTCTGAACCCAGCTCGCGTGCCACTTTAATGGGCGAACAGCCCAACCCTTGGGACCTTCTCCAGCCCCAGGATGTGACGAGCCGACATCGAGGTGCCAAACCACCCCGTCGATATGAGCTCTTGGGGGGGATCAGCCTGTTATCCCCGGAGTACCTTTTATCCTTTGAGCGATGCAGTTTCCATACACTTGCACCGGATCACTATGCCCCAGTTTCCTGCCTGCTCGGCATGTCTGCCTCC
This sequence comes from Prevotella disiens, assembly GCF_900454955.1. Lineage (NCBI taxonomy): Bacteria > Pseudomonadati > Bacteroidota > Bacteroidia > Bacteroidales > Prevotellaceae > Prevotella > Prevotella disiens. The sequence goes on from NZ_UGTL01000001.1 coordinate 2,022,776, forward strand.
CAGTCAAGCACCCTTATGCCATTGCACTCTATAAGGTCGGTTACCAATCGACCTGAGGGTACCTTTGGAAGCCTCCGTTACGCTTTTGGAGGCGACCACCCCAGTCAAACTACCCACCAAACAATGTCCTCACTTAAAGCGAGTTAGACCTCAGACAGCCAAAGGGCCGTATTTCAAGGATGGCTCCACAGATACTGGCGTACCCGCTTCAAAGCCTCCGGCCTATCCTACACATCGGATGACCAAGGTCAATGCTAAGCTGTAGTAAAGGTTCACGGGGTCTTTTCGTCCCATCGCGGGTAATCGGCATCTTCACCGATACTACAATTTCACTGAGCTCATGGTTGAGACAGCGTCCAGATCATTACACCATTCGTGCAGGTCGGAACTTACCCGACAAGGAATTTCGCTACCTTAGGACCGTTATAGTTACGGCCGCCGTTTACTGGGGCTTCAATTCAAACCTTCGGGATAACCCTAAGCTCTCCTCTTAACCTTCCAGCACCGGGCAGGTGTCAGGCTGTATACATCATCTCTCGAGTTAGCACAGCCCTGTGTTTTTGTTAAACAGTTGCCTGGACCGATTCTCTGCGCCTCCTTAAACTAATAAGGAGGACCCCTTATCCCGAAGTTACGGGGTCAATTTGCCTAGTTCCTTAACCATGAATCTCTCAACGCCTTAGTATGTTCTACCCGACTACGTGTGTCCGTTTGCGGTACGGGTTGCATAAACATAATCGTAGCGGATTTTCTAGGAAGTATGATTACCTGTACTATCAACAGTTTCCGAAGAAACTATTGTACTATAAATCTTCAGCTCAAGGTGTGGATTTGCCTGCACCTATCAATGCCTAAAATCGTTAACGCCCATTTCCGTCAGGGCGCGACAGTGTCACTACTCCGTCTCCACGTAGATGAATATGCAAGTCACGGAATATTAACCGTGTCTGCCATCGCTATCGCCATTCGGCTGAAACTTAGGACCCGACTAACCCCGGGCTGATTGGCATAGCCCGGGAAACCTTAGTCTTACGGCGAGGGGGAATCTTACCCCCTTTATCGTTACTTATACCTACATTTGCGTTTCTATACGCTCCAGGATCAATCACCATCACCATTCAACGCATATAGAATGCTCCCCTACCGATACTTTTTTTAATACTATCCCGCGCCTTCGGTATCTGACTTCATACCCGATTATTATCCATGCCCGGACCCTCGACTAGTGAGCTGTTACGCACTCTTTGAATGAATGGCTGCTTCCAAGCCAACATCCTAGCTGTCACGGGGACCAGACTTCGTTAGACTAACTTAGACAGAATTTGGGGACCTTAGACGACGGTCAGGATTCTTCTCCTCTCGGGGACGGACCTTAGCACCCGCCCCCTTACTGCACAACTACTAACCAATAGCATTCGGAGTTCGTCAGGTCTCGATAGGCGGTGAAGCCCTCTTGACCTATCGGTCGCTCTACCTCTAATGGTAAACATTGCACGCGGCACCTAAATGCCTTTCGGGGAGTACGAGCTATCTCCAAGTTTGATTGGCCTTTCACTCCTACACTCAACTCATCGGGAAGCTTTTCAACGCTTATCCGTGCGGTCCTCCATTCCGTGTTACCGGAACTTCAACCTGGTCAAGTGTAGATCACTTGGTTTCGCGTCTACCCCATCCAACTAAACGCCCTATTCAGGCTCGCTTTCACTACGGATACAAGGCTTAACCTCTTAACCTTGCTGGACATGGTAACTCGTAGGTTCATTATGCAAAAGGCACGCCGTCACATAAACAATATGCTCCGACCGCTTGTAGGCGTATGGTTTCAGGAACTATTTCACTCTCCTAATAGGAGTGCTTTTCACCTTTCCCTCACGGTACTGGTTCACTATCGGTCTCACGGGAGTATTTAGCCTTACCGGATGGTCCCGGCTGATTCACGCAGAATTACTCGTGCTCCGCGCTACTCAGGATACCACTACGCCTTAATTGGTTTCGAATACGGGACTATCACCCTCTATGGAAATCCTTTCCAGAAATTTCTTCTCACCGCATAAGTACGATAGCGTGGTCCTACAACCCCTATGGCGCATTACTACGTCATAGGTTTGGGCTGTTCCCCGTTCGCTCGCCACTACTAGGGGAATCATTAAATTATTTTCTCTTCCTACAGGTACTAAGATGTTTCAGTTCCCTGCGTTCGCCTCCTAACCTAAATGCTAGGATAACACTCCTTCAAAGTGCTGGGTTGTCCCATTCGGAAATCCTTGGATAAAAGGTTATTTGCACCTACCCAAGGCTTATCGCAGCTTATCACGTCCTTCATCGCCTCCGTGAGCCTAGGCATCCGCCATACGCCCTTAATTACTTTCTATTCGCTGCTTCAATAAAAATATAAATATTCTCATCAAAGCATAGCTCATACTTTTAGCTGTATATTGAAATCGTAAAAGTTAAATTACAAAAAATCGTAATTACTGTTTTAGTTTACTTTACAGTCTTGCTTGTGTCAATATGTCAAAGAACTCTATGCGAACATTATAAAATGTTTTGCAAAAGGGAAGATGATGGACTTGAACCATTTTCAAGTAGGCCTTAAACCTTATCTTCTAATTATATAAAGAACATATTCAGAGTGGGTAGTAAAGAGAGAAACAAAACTTATCAAAAGTATGATGTCTTATCTCATAACTTCCAAGGTATCTATCCTCTCCAGAAAGGAGGTGTTCCAGCCGCACCTTCCGGTACGGCTACCTTGTTACGACTTAGCCCCAATTACCAGTTTTGCCCTAGGTCGCTCCTTGCGGTTACGAACTTCAGGCACCCCCGGCTTTCATGGCTTGACGGGCGGTGTGTACAAGGCCCGGGAACGTATTCACCGCGCCATGGCTGATGCGCGATTACTAGCGAATCCAGCTTCGTGAGGTCGGGTTGCAGACCTCAGTCCGAACTGGGACCGGCTTTAAAGATTAGATTACATTTACATGAAACCAACATTCTGTACCGGCCATTGTAACACGTGTGTAGCCCCGGACGTAAGGGCCGTGCTGATTTGACGTCATCCCCACCTTCCTCACACCTTACGGTGGCAGTATCCTCAGAGTGCCCAGCATTACCTGATGGCAACTAAGGAAAGGGGTTGCGCTCGTTATGGCACTTAAGCCGACACCTCACGGCACGAGCTGACGACAACCATGCAGCACCTTCATAGGAGTCCCGAAGGACCTCAACATCTCTGTATCGTGCTCCTACAATTCAAGCCCGGGTAAGGTTCCTCGCGTATCATCGAATTAAACCACATGTTCCTCCGCTTGTGCGGGCCCCCGTCAATTCCTTTGAGTTTCACCGTTGCCGGCGTACTCCCCAGGTGGGATGCTTAATGCTTTCGCTTAGCCGCTAACACCAGGTGCTAACAGCGGGCATCCATCGTTTACTGTGCGGACTACCAGGGTATCTAATCCTGTTCGATACCCGCACCTTCGAGCTTAAGCGTCAGTAACACTCCCGTAAGCTGCCTTCGCAATCGGAGTTCTTCATGATATCTAAGCATTTCACCGCTACACCATGAATTCCGCCTACGTTGTGTGTACTCAAGTCAGCCAGTTCGCGCTGCAAGTCAGATGTTGAGCATCTACATTTCACAACACGCTTAACCAACCGCCTACACTCCCTTTAAACCCAATAAATCCGGATAACGCCTGGACCTTCCGTATTACCGCGGCTGCTGGCACGGAATTAGCCGGTCCTTATTCGAATGGTACATGCAAAACATTACACGTAATGTCGATTATTCCCAAACAAAAGCAGTTTACAACCCATAGGGCCGTCATCCTGCACGCTACTTGGCTGGTTCAGACTCTCGTCCATTGACCAATATTCCTCACTGCTGCCTCCCGTAGGAGTTTGGACCGTGTCTCAGTTCCAATGTGGGGGATCTTCCTCTCAGAACCCCTACTGATCGTAGCCTTGGTGAGCCGTTACCTCACCAACAAGCTAATCAGACGCATCCCCATCCTATACCGATAAATCTTTAATTCAAATCAGATGTCATCAATGAATATCATTGGGTATTAGTCCGTCTTTCAACGGGTTATCCCCAAGTAAAGGGCAGGTTGGATACGCGTTACTCACCCGTGCGCCGGTCGACGTCCAAAGTGTGCAAGCACTCTCTGCCGTTTCCCCTCGACTTGCATGTGTTAAGCCTATAGCTAGCGTTCATCCTGAGCCAGGATCAAACTCTCCATTGTAAAATCTCTTTATAGAAAGTATTTCAAAACAATTAAAATAATCGCTAAGAAATAAATTTGTATCTCTGCTCGGGACAAATATCCTTTATTGAAAGTATCAAGTTTAAAACACCACTTTAAGATTTATAAAAATCCTAAGAATTGATAGGTTCGTTTCTATTACCCATCTCCTATAAAAAAACAGAAGATGACTCTTGTACTACTTCTCTGTCTATGTAAATCTTTTCAAAGAACTCTTTCTTTTTGCCTTTATTCTTGCGCCGTGTGGCGTATTTCGTAAAAGCGAGTGCAAAGGTATAGATTTTATAAATACAAACCAAATAATTTTAAAAGAAAATTTCAAAAAAGTTTCATTTATATTAAACTATTGATATAAATCAATTAAAAGAATGAGGTACACATTAATATAATATTGTTAAACGAGGCAAACAGGTCGGACGAGTCAGACGAAATATTTTGTGGAAATAATAAAAAAAGGAAAGAAGCAGGCATTATAAGAAAAGATAGGAAGCGGAAAGTTTGGTAAAAAAGCAGAAAAAGAAAGCTATTTTTCCTTTTCTTCTACAAAAGTTCTATGCGAAAAGCGCTCAAATCCTTGCAAAAAGTTGTATTTTTGTGGCAAAGTTCATGTGAGTTAGAGCAATTGGCATGACAAAGCATAATCTATAAAAAAAAGAAAACGATGTCAAAACAAGGATATATCAAAGAAAATTTAGCTTGGATAGAAGAAAAAGCCAAAGAGAGTGATGTTGTAGCGTTGCGCAATGGTGTTTATTATAAGCCTGTAAGAAAGGGCAAAAATGATGGCATTCATCCTTCCCCACGCAGCATTGTTACCGTGCATTACACGGGTTGGACTATCAGAGGCAAGAAATTTGATAGCAGTAAAGGCGGTACTCCGCTAGCAATCCGTTTAAACGAATTGATTGAAGGTTGGCAAATTGCCCTTCAAGAAATGTGTATTGGTGACTTTTGGGAAATTTATATCCCTGCCGAAATGGGCTATGGAAAGTTTTCTCAGCCTGATATTCCTGGTGGTTCAACGCTGATATTTGAGGTGGAGCTATTGGGGATAGGATAAAAAGTGAGAGGACTTAAGAACGATGCTGACTTATCAAACTTATCAGACCTGACAAATAGTTGAATATCTTATAAAAAACTCAACAAAATGAATAAATTAAAGGAGAAATGGTAATAAAAATTACTAATTTCTCCTTTTTTGTATTTAATTTAATATCTTTGCCGAATACAACCAACATAAGTTAAACTTAATAACACAATAAACAATGAAGAGAAAAAATATTCTTTTTGGTTCTTTACTACTACCAATCTCTATGTTTGCCATTCATGGCAATGCTCCTTTTCATGCAGTTCAACAAAAGAATGCCCCTGCTTCAAAGGTCGTAAAAGCCCCAACAAGTGGCGAAACGCTCGTTATTCTACCCTATTCTGAAGGTTTCGACACGGAAGCATCGCTCAATAGTTTTAAGATTATTGATGCGAATATCGATGACAATACTTGGAAATGGGAAGAAGAGGACGGTGGACGAGTGGATTATTTCACTGAAATATTCGAAAACAACCCTGGCGACGATTGGTTGATAACTCCTGGTTTCAATCTTGAAGCAGGTAAGAAGTACACTTTTGCCTTTACTGCTAAAAATAATGACTCCACCGAAAAATTGGAAGCCTTTATTGGTAAGTCTGCAGAAGTCAAAGGTATGACAATCAGCGTTTTGCCTAAAAAAGAAATTACCAATGCGCAGCCACAGATTTATGGCAACACGATTGAAGTAACCGAAGCAGGTGTCTATTATTTTGGAATCCATTGCGTCAGCGACCCTGATAAAATGACGCTTAGCATAGACAATATTTCGATTAAAGAAGCTGCCGTAGCGGTTGCTCCAGATGGTGTTACAGGGTTTAAAATTACGCCTGACGAGAAAGGTGAGCTAAAAGCTGACTTGGAATTTACTACACCTTCAAAAGCTATTAACGAGCAAGCTATCAACCAATTAGACTCGGTTCAAATTCTTCGCAATAACGTTCCACTCACAACCATTAAGTCTCCAGCAGTAGGAACTCTCCTCAAATATACCGATACCACACCCAAAAACGGAGCAAACATTTACACCGTAGTGGCTTACAACGAGGCAGGCGCAGGAAAAGCGGTCAATCTAACTGCCTTTGTGGGCGAAGACGAGCCAGCACCTCCTGTAAATACAGCGGCTCAACTCGTTGGCGACGATGTACAACTAACATGGACAATCTCAGACAAGGGATTTAATGGTGAACGTGTCAATCCCGACAATGTTACGATTACGATTTATTCTACCATTGACGGCATCAACCGCAACTTAGTAGCCGACAATATTAAAGGTTCAACCTACACTATTGTAGGTGGAAATAGCCAACCAAAACAGCAACAACTTTCTTACCAAATCATTCCAACATCGAAGGGTGGAACAGGTAAATTGGCTTATACCAATCCTGTTATCATCGGTAAACCTTACACCATGCCATTCCAAGAGTCGGTAGCCAACCAAAAAATCGAAAACGACTATTGGGCAATGGACAAATCAAAGGGACAAGTTGGTGTTTTGGCCTCATCTGAATCGTTTGATGGCGACAATGGTTCGTTCCTATTAAAGAGCAATGACCCTAACCAACAGTTATCCTTGCAGACAGGTAAAATCACTCCAAAGGGTAGCCAAAAGGCCTTCCTCACTTTCTACCATAAAGCAGCGCAATCGGCTGACGAAACTTTAACGATTAAAATCATCAAAGACGAAAAAACATTAAGCACACTGAAAGTGATAGACTGCAAAGACAGCAAAAACGAATGGAAAAGAGAGGAACTCGACATGAGCAATCTTGTGAACGAAGCCTACCTACAAATTGCCTTTGAAGTGAACTTTGGCGAAACTCACAACAGTATCTTGCTTGATAAAATTTCAATGACCGCAGCACCTGTTGCCGATGGTATAGAGCAAGTTTCGACAACCAACAACATCGAAAACGATGCCCTTTATACCACAATGGGCGTGAAAGTGAATGCCAAAGGCAAATTGCCAAAAGGCATTTACATCAAGAATGGTAAGAAAATCATAATAGGTGAGTTCTAAAAAGTAGCCGAAATTCCGACTCGTCGAATTTCTGTAATCCTATATAATAAGGTGTAATAACGACTTTTCTTTTCGTTGTTACACCTTTTTGTATGCCGCTGTTGGCACGCTGAAATCTAAAATCGTCTATTTTAGACTTCAAAATAGAGGATTTTTGCACGCAACTAATTGAAGAAAGTGTATCGCCACTTACTTACAATAGCGTTGGAAGTTCAAAAAGTTTGGTTCCGTTGCTGCCCTTTATGAGGATATAATGACCTTGAGGTTGGGCTTTCGCAATTTCAGCTTTCACTTCTTCCACATCATGGAACTTCTTAAAGTCGGTATTGGTCTTTCCAAAGTTTTCGCCTACCAACCAAACGTTGGTGAGTCCTGCGGCTTTCAATTGTTCAACCACCTTTTGATGTTCCACATCAGTAACTTCTCCCAACTCACGCATATCGCCAAGAATTGCCATTTTGTTTTCTACGTTCATCAAACGGAAGTTTTCAATGGCTGCTGCCATGCTCGAAGGGTTCGCATTATAGGCATCAACAACGAGTTTATTATGCGCTGTTTCTGTCAGTTGCGAACGGTTATTGCTGGGTACATAGGTTTCCAATGCGTGGCAAATCTGTTGTGGAGCAACACTGAAATGCAAACCTAAAGCAATGGCTGTCAACATATTGTCGAGATTATAAGCTCCAACAAGATGGGTCATCACCTCTTTCCACTCGCTGCCTACCTCGCGCCAACGGAAATGGAGGAAAGGAGCGCAGTCAATGATTTCGCCTTGAACGCTCACCATATCGTTTTGTCCGTAAGAAATGATGCGCTCAAAATTGCGTTGAGCTGCCATTTCTGACAAATCGGGATTGCTCTCGTTGAGGAAAAGCAAGCAGTCGTTCGCCTTTAAGTAATCGTAAAGTTCGCCTTTCGTCAGCTTTACGCCTTCAAAACTGCCAAAGCCTTCTAAGTGGGCACGCCCAACGTTGGTGATAAGTCCGCAAGTTGGTTCTACGTATTCTACCAATTTCTTAATGTCGCCTTGGTGCGATGCCCCCATTTCTATGACAGCAATTTCGTGTTCACCATCAAGACGGAGCAAGGTTTTAGGCACGCCCACATCGTTATTGAAGTTGCCTTCTGTGTGCAGCACGTTATATTTTTCAGACAATACAGCCGAAATCAATTCTTTAGAGGTGGTCTTTCCATTTGTTCCCGTGATACCAATTACAGGAATATGGAACTCTCTACGATGCAAGCGAGCTATCTTCTTAAACGTAACCAATGCGTCTTTCACCAAAATAAGGCGGTCGTTGCCTTCTTCGGCATATTCTTTTTCGTCGATAATGGCATAGCTACAACCTTTTTCAAGTGCCATTTTAGCAAACTTATTGCCATTGAACGATGCGCCTTTTAGGGCAATAAAAATACTTCCTTGAGGACATTCACGACTGTCGGTCGTTATGACAGGGTGCTGTTTGTACAGCTTATAGAGTTTTTGAATATTCATAATATCCGTTTTCCGTTTATCATTGCAAAGGTACAGTAAAAGGTAGACATTGCAAAAAGTTGGTTTCAATACTTTAAATTATTACCTACAATTAGGTAAAATTGGTATTTTTAAACCTTTCTGTTGGGCTGCTTTCAGATATTTTTCTTATATTTGCGAATAGAAAGTTTAATTTTAAAATTCAAAAATATGAAAGAAAAGATAATGGTAAGCAATTTACCTTCAGAGTGTACAACCATAATAGTTGGACAAGACATGACTGCCGACGGCTCTATGCTCGTTGCACGTTCGGAAGATTGGGACGCAATGGAAGCAAAGAACTATGAAATCTACGAAGATACAAAAGAAGGCGCAACCGAATATGTTGCAAAGGACAGTCCGTTCCGCTGTGAGCTGCCTGCCGAAGCACTTGGTTACAGTGCCTTAGCTCCTTATAGCCTTCCTAACCATTGGGGTAGTGCTGGTTTCAACACTGCTGGTGTAGGCATGAGCGCAACAGAAAGTATTTTCAGTAGCGATGAAGTTTTGAAGTACGACCCATTGGTTGAAACGGGAATTGCCGAAAATGCAGTATTCAATGTGGTACTTCCATACGTTCGCACAGCTCGTGAGGGTGTTGAACGCTTAGGTATGCTCATCGAAAAGCATGGCATTGCCGAAGGTTTTGGCATTGGTTTTGTCGATAATAAAGAGATTTGGTATTTGGAAACTGCTTGCGGTCATCGCTGGTTAGCTTGCAAAATGCCTAAAGACCAATATTTCGTTACAGGTAATCAGAGCCGTTTCCGCAAGTACGACCCTACGGATAAGGAAAACTATATGGCATCGGCTGACCTTTTAGAGTTTGCTGAAAAGAACGGATTATACGACCCAAAGAAGGGCGAATTTGATTTCCACGAAGCATACGCACGTGATATTAAACTCGACACAACTTACAATTACCCACGTGTTTGGGGTTTGCAAGGAATGTTCTCGCCAAGTATTCAGAACGATGTAACAAAGAATACGTTCCCTGTTTACGCACAGGCTGAACAAAAAATTAGTATCAGCGATATGCGCAAGGCGTTCCGTTTCCACTACGATAACACCGACCACGACCCATATTTGCACAACAATCCAAAGGAAGTTTATCGTCCTGTGTCAATCTTCCGTACCACACAAACCCATATTTTGCAAGTGCGTCCAGAGCTTCCACAAGCAATTGGCTGTGTAAATTATGTGGCAATGGGTATGGCAGACTTAGGACTTTTCCTCCCATTATATCAAGGCATTACCTCTTATCCTGAGGCTTACACAAAGGGTACTAACGTGTCAAGCGTTGATTCGGCTTACTGGAAGTTCCGCAAGGTGATGACTTTAGGTATGGTAAACTACAACAAATATGCGCCAATGATTAAGGAAGCCTATTTAAAATTTGAGGAAGAAACCGACCAACGCCAACGCGAAATGGAAGAAGAGTATTTGCGTATCTACAAAACACAGCCATTGCGTGCAAAGGATATGTTGCAAGAATTTTCTGATAAGATTCTCATTAAAGGAATCGAATTGGCTGACCGTTTGCAAGAAGAACTCTTCACACAACTCACAAAGGATATTCAAGCCGAATACCTTTTTCATGGTGCGTAAGTAAAACCGACATAAAAAAGAGAGTATGCTATCAAAAATGGCATACTCTCTTTCGTTTTAAACTATTAAGGTGGGTTCTAAAAAATTACCACCTCAAGAAATATTCTGCAAGAATTACAATACCTTATTTCCGCAAGCAATTTCTTTGTTTGTTTCAAAACTTGTTTGCGTCTCATTTAACCCTATGAGAAAGGTCGATTTGTCATTTTTTGCTCAACTTACCACAAATAGGTTGGTTATTGGACACAAGTTCCCTTACCCATAGGGAATGGGGAAGATAAAATTCAGCAAAGAGTTTGAAGCTATTCTTTAAAAATCTTGATATAATACTTTTTGGTGTGTATAGGTTTAAGACGTATCTCCTTCCTGTCTTAATCCATTTGGCAGGTACGTTGATGAAGTGTAATATGAACTTCTTCAACATTACTATAACGAGCATAAAGACGGTGTTCTGCTCAAGAAAGGAGAAAGGCAGGTGTACCCAACCTAAAAAGTAACCGTAATCGCCTTTATAAGAATATGTTGCATCGTATTTGTGTTCAGGAATAAACTGGTGGTTAAAGTCTAAATCAACGCTGCTTCCTTCGTGTATTAAGCCAAGATGCTTAATCATCGTCAGAAGAAGTTGGTTTAATTTCTCAGCCTTATTGAACTTATAGGCGTGCTTGGATTTATCACAAGTGTAAACCACATTTGCTTCCTTAAGTTCTTTTAAACCACGACCAACAGTGTCTGCCCCAGGAAGTGTACATTTGGGAGATAATGAAAACTGAGCAACGAGCGTGTTAATATCTTCCAAGCAATCAGCACCACATAAATAACTATAAAACAGCGATGAAATAATATCACTATATTTGAATGCCGTACCTGTACTGCCACGCTGACCAAGCGAGGAGTCAATGACTTGATTGAGTTCAAGTTTGGAAAAAACATCCATTACGTGAAAAATTCCACCAAAAGAGGTTATTTTGTCAGATTTTATTGCTACCTTTGTAATGTCAGTTGATTTATTGTTTTATATGTTTGATAGCACTAAGATAAGTGAAATTTCTGACATACGCAAGCGTTTGAATACTTTTATGTATCAGGCACTTGCATTTCTTGCAAGCAAAAACGCTGCGGAAATAAGGTAATAGTAGAAATTTAAAAATGGAAGTAATTGAAAATAGATCAGGAAATTGTATATCAAAGGAGTATATTAAACGACTCAAACAAAGTAGTAATGAAGCAATAGCTACTTTAGTTAAGGAAAATTATCATAATAGTAGGAACATTATCTATATCCTTGAAAACTTAGGTCATATTCCTAAAACCTTCAATTATCAATGGATAGTTGATCTCTTAGATTATCCGAATGAAGATGTTCGTTTTTGGGCAGTAAAGAATATAGGTAAACTAACTTCTGATGTTTTTTTAGAGCAATTATATAAAATTGCAACACATGATACAAGTACAATGGTTAGAAGAGAGGCTGTATCTTCAATAGGCCGAATGAGAAATAAAAGAGGTATTCCTTTGATGATGGAGATGCTTTCGGATTCAGATCCAAAAATTGTATGTCAAGCAGTTCGAGGTTTATTGGTATTTAAAGGAGATCGCATTATTGATACTACTTTAAGAGAGTTAGTGAATCATGAAAATGAAATGGTACGTACTGTGATTTATAAAGAGTACTTCGCTAAAAATAAAAATACAAAATCTGTATTACCACATGCTAAAACATATTCGTATCTAAAAAATGTTGTTGTAAATGGTGATGTTAGAGATATTCTTAAGCTAGTCCCAGCTGAAAGCATCCATTTAACATTTACTTCTCCGCCCTATTATAATGCGAGAGATTACTCTATTTACCCAAGTTATGATGCCTATTTAAAGTTTTTAGAGGAGGTGTTTTCCGAAATTTATAGGGTAACTAAAGAAGGCCGTTTTCTAATCGTGAATACTTCGCCTGTAATAATTCCTCGAATTAGTAGATCTCATTCAAGTAAACGATATCCAATTCCCTTTGATTTGCATCATCGTTTAGTACAAATGGGTTGGGAATTTATTGATGATATTATTTGGGAGAAACCTGAATATAGTGTAAAAAATAGAATAGGAGGATTTCAGCAGCACAGAAAACCGCTCGCATATAAACCTAATTCAGTAACCGAATATCTTATGGTTTATAGAAAGCAAACAGAGAAACTGATAGATTGGAATATTCATCAATATGATTCAGAGACTGTTAATGTAAGCAAAATAAAAGATGGATTCGAAACAACTAATGTGTGGCAGATCTGTCCTAAATCGGACAAAATACATTCTGCAATATTTCCTGTAGAATTGTGCCAAAGAGTTATTGAATATTATTCTTTCAAAGGTGATCTCGTATTTGATCCATTTGGTGGAAGTGGAACTTTGGGACGAACCGCAAAAAGTTTAGGAAGAAGTTTTTTCTTAACTGAAAAGGAGTCTAAATATTTTGAATATATGAAAACTCTTCAAGCAAAGCCAAACGTATTTGAAAATGAAGTAACAAAGTTTTTATCATTAGAAGAATTTAAAAATAGCATATTATGACACTGACAGATCAAGTAATTAAAAACATCGTTAGTCGAGTGATAAAATCACAAGATTACCGAATTGAGATTGTAAATCTCATTAATGCAGAATTTTTACAGTTCGCGATTGATTTCTTTAAAAAAGTTGTTGAAGCAAAACTTAATTCGACAGATATTACAATAGAATGGTATAAAAATGCATTTATGAATGATGCTTTACCATCAGAAGATATTGCAATAAATTCTGGTTTAAACAAGAAAACCATTAGTAATATGTATCGTTCAGCAACAAGACAAATCGTAATCGAAGCTTCTAATGACCATTTTGATTCGTTGTATAATAGTATTCAGGCTTTGGTTGAAAATGAGAATGAAATAGAATTGACACTTACTATAAAATTTAAAGGGGTTAGTGTTGATTTGAATGTAAGTGAAAGTCTTATAGTTATAAACACATTGGCGGTTAAACGAGCAGCATTGCGGGGAGGAATGTGGAGTACAGCAGGAAAACGTGCTGAAAAATATTTAATGCTTACGCTTTGTAAGCTTTATGAAGTTGATCCTCAATACTATAACGCAGAGCATTTTATAAGAAATAGAGAATTAGATGTTGATAGAGAAATAGATTTTTATCTAATAAATCAAGAACATCAATATAAATGTGAAGTTAAATTAATGGGACAAGGCAATCCTGAAAGTGCAGATGCAATAATAGCACGTGGTAGTCATGTATTTGTTGCAGACACACTATCTCAGCAAAATAAGAATCAGTGTGATCAGTTAAATGTTAGCTGGGTAGCATGTAGGGATGAGAATGGATACAAACGTTTTGCACAAGTGTTAAAACGATTTAATATTCCTTATACTGAATATAATGGAAGTCTTGACGAAGATTTGCCTAAAATTTTAGACACAATTATTTAGGTTCATTTGATATTTTGAGTGATACCTTATTTCCGCAAACACTTTCCTTTCATTTTATTTTTCTTTGCTTAAAAGTACATTTCAATACGAAATTAGGGCAGAAAGTATTTCTTTATGCAGGTCAATTGATGCTATGGGCTAAAACGATATTCTCATCATGATAGCATATAGGCTGTTTTAACCATAAAAAGTGCCTGTTTTGAACTTCAAAACAGGCACTTTTGCTTTTTAAGGCGTATGCTAAAAAATTTATTTTCGCTTAAAGTGTGATACTAACACCAGCATACCATGTTGCACCATAGACAGGGGCATACATGAAAGCAGCGTCGTCGCCATGCTTTTCGTCTTGAACGTAACTGAAGATGTTTTTACCACCAGCATAGATGTTGAACACACCGATGCGTTTTGATACACGAGCATTCCACAAAGTGAAGGTATCGGTCTTCTTAATCTTTGATGTTTTAGGTGCATCTTCTGAATTATAGTCGATATACATTCTTCCTTGCAAAGAGCTTGTAATAGAGAACGACCATGTACCAGGAGTATATTCGAGGCTCAAATCGCCTGTCATAGCAGGGAAACGAGAGATATACTTGCTGTCTTTAGCGTATGCCAAACGTCCTGGAGCTTCTTTGCATTCGTCAGATTCTGCATCTGACCATTCTGCACGTTCGTGTTTGAATTTACCTTCATTGATAGTCCAATTCAAACCTGTCTTGAAATTTTTAAATGGATTCCACTTTGCACTCAATTCAATACCTTGAACGTATGCATCATCAACATTTTCCCATTGGTAAGTGTAACCAAACTTCTTTACTTCTTCTGTTGCAGGAGCAAATTGTATTTTGTCTTGCAAGTCAGTACGGAAGATATTAGCACTGAGTTGTACGTTCTTACCATAGTAGTCGGCAGAAAGATTGTAGCTAATAGAGCGTTCGCCTTTAAGATTTGATGACTTCCAAACACGTGGAGAACCTGAACAGAGGTGCAAATCTTCAGAGAAACCGTATGGAGCACGGAAACCTGTACCAAAGTTAGCACGGAGTACGAAAGCAGGACTTATCGCATACTTGATAGCCAAACGAGGGTTGAACGATGTTTTGTTGAACTTAGTTTTTGGGAAAGCAACGTCAGAAACCTTTACGCTTGTAGCATATTCTTCACCAGAGCGGTGAGAATCTACACGCAAACCTGGCACTACTGTAAGATTTGGCAATATGTTCCATTCGTCTTGTAAGAAGAAACCAACCTCGTTAGCGTGCTTCTTACCGATAGAAGTGTAAGGAACACCGAAGTAAGGGTTAGCTTTTTCTTCTTCAGCAGAGATGATGTAAAGACCAGTTTCACGCAAACGTGTGAAATAACCTTGTACACCAGCCAACAAAGTATGGTTGCCGAGGATAGAAGTGAAAGTAAGCGAAGGAGTAAATGTATTTTCCTTTGCAATGTAAGGGCGCATCATTTCTACGTCAGGACTAACTCCGTCAGGGTTAGCAGCATCTTTTGTAGCTTCCTGATAATTAGAAAGGAAGGTATCATTGGTTGCGTTACGCTTATGGTGAACGTATGCCATGGCAAGATTCAATTCTGAACGTGAGCCAATAGGCAGTGTATAAGCCAAATCAGTACTCAAACGATTGGTGCGAATATTCTCAGTTCCAGCAGAAAAAGGGTTTAAATAAAGATTGTCTTTCATATTTCCACCATAACGCAACTCGTCTAAAGCCTTTGCACGAATAACGAGTTTATCGTTTTTAGTAAACGGATTGTAGAAATAAATACTTGCGCCTACATTATTCATCAAACTGTAAACACGGTCTGAAACCTAGTCTTTATTTTTAACTTCCTTACGAGTTAATCCGTCTTGAGTTTGGTCAATAGCATCGTCTTCGGTGCGTTGAGCGGTTACTAACAAACCAACATTCTTATAGCGCATAGAACCTAAACCCTTGTAACTCTTGCGTCCGAAGTTACCCATTTGTATATCTGCATTCACAGAAGGCTCGAAAGTAGGCTCCTTAGAGATAATGTTGATGGCACCAGCCACCGCACTACTACCATAAAGCGCAGAGCCTGCACCCTTTACAATTTCCAATCGGTCTATATCGTTTGTACCCATTTGTTGCAAACCATAGACACCAGCAAGTCCAGAATAAACTGGTTCGCCGTCAAGCAACACCTGTGTGTGTTCAGCACCCAAACCTTGCATACGCACCATAGAGAAGTTGCAGAATTGGCATTGTTGCTCAACACGAATACCAGGCACACCTTCTAAAGCGTCATAAAGGTTTTGTGCATTTTTACGATTCAATGATTGTGATGTAAGAACCTCTGTAAGAATTGGCACATTCTTTACAAAATGCTCTGTTCGTGTACCCGTTACAACCACTTGGCTCAACTCTAAAACATCTTTTTCGAGCTTGAAATAAACCGCAGTACCTTTTCCTTGTACCATTTCCACTTCGATTTCTTGCTCTTGAAAACCATCAAGATTAGCAACAACAATTTGCTTTCCTAATGGCAAATCAGACATTTTAAAGTGTCCACTTGCATCACATTTTGTTTTTAGGGTAGTTCCTTTTACGCTAATCATAGCGTAAGGAAGGTGTTCCCCTGTTTCTTTGGCTTTAACATCGCCAAAAAGCATAGCATCAGTGCCTTGTGCAAACGAGAGAATGCTACAAAGCATACCAAAAAAATAGAATAAAAGTCCGTTTCATATAATTAATAAATTTAAACGGCGCAAAGATATTTATATAATAGGATATAGGCAATACCTATTTTTAAGTAAATATTTTTCAAGCACATACCTACAATAGATGATAGAATCCACCTTTATTCAAAAATAGAAGAAATATTAATAAAAAGTAGGGATTTCCCCCTTCTATGTAGGTTTTAACCCTTGTGAGAATAAAATATTAGTCTTACTTTTGCACTATAACATTGAATTAAGAACAATTTAAAATATAAAAGTCATGAAACGTCAGTATATATTATTCGTGAGCGCCATTGCAACATTGATGAGCCTCACTTCTTGCGACACATTACTCGCCCTCGATGGTGGTTCAGTAGGCACAGTTTATTCTACTGGTGGAGCCGTTTACGATGCTGGCTACGGTGTGGGTTACGGTGCTAATCGTGGGTATGCTAGTTTAAATTACGAGCAAGCTCGCCAGCAAGCCTTGTTCCTTTCCGATAAAATGGCTTACGAATTGGGGCTAAACGAATTGCAATACGAAGCAATCTACGAGATTAACCTCGATTATTTATTAAATATGCGCGGAGAAAGCTCTTTGTATGGCGATTTATGGGCGTTAAGAAACACAGACATCTTCTATGTTTTGAGTCCGCAACAATACAATTATTTTGTAAACATGGACTACTTCTACCGCCCTGTTTATTGGTACAACGATGCTTACGTATTTAGCATTTATAGTCGTTACGACAACCCTCGCTATTACTATCGCAGCCGTCCAAGCGTTTACAGCTCATATCGTGGTGGACACAGCCGTTACGGAAATAGCTATTATGCAGGACGTTTTGGCAGACGCGACGGCAGCCCTGTTGTCATCAATCGTGGCAATTTCGCAAATGACAATTCTCGTTACAGTGCGCCAGCCAATACAAGCCGATACAACAGCAACACTTCTTCCTTTGGAAACCAACAACGCAGAAACGGTGGAACATACGGACAAGGTAGCCTAAATAGCCAACAAAGTCGATTTGGAACGCAAAGACGTAATGATAATTCAAATAGAAATAGTACCTTTGGGGTTGGAAATCGTAAACCAAATAAAAACAATAGCCAATTTGGAAACGACAAACGCAATTGGAATAACTCTACTTTTGAAAGAGGAAACTTTAGCAAAAGCAATACAAATAATAGTTCGTTCGGAGGCAACCGCAGTTCGTTTGGAGGCAACCGCAGTTCGTTTGGAGGCAGCAACCGCAGCTCTTTCGGCTCAGGTAGTTCTAATTCAAAGGCACAACCCAACACAGCACCAAACAGTAAGTCTAATTCTGGTGGTTCATTCGGAGGACATAGATAAAAGAAAACATATATGCGCATAACAACTATAAGCCGCTTTAAAGTGGTAGCAGCAATGGTTAGAGGGTTCTTTCAAGGCTTTATAAACGGACAAATCGATGCAAAACAACCTGGAAGAACAGACCTAAAGCCAGTAGAATATAAACAAATAATAGCCGACAACTACGAAACGTTGTCGGCTTGTTTTGTGTCTGTCATGTTTCCAATATTGATTCGACTAAACTATGATAACCTCGAAGATGTTGCAGCAGACATGAAGAAACGTAAATTTAGCAATGCAACATCGCCAAAGCTTTTGCTTCGTTATGCTTGTGGGGCAAAAGCAATATACGATGCAGTCATCAAAGAATATCAAACACAAATGACAGCGTTGCTAATAGGCAGATTGCAACCCATGAAAACATTCTTCGAAACCTACGAAAAAGGTACAGAAGAACTTGAAGTTATAAGCGTTCCGCTGGCTATAAGGTCAATGGTGCGCACGCAAATGATGGCTTATAGCACAAGTTTGCAAGCTGCTAACCCTGAAATCAAAACCCTTCATCAAGCAACTGTCTTTAAATTAATGTTGCAAGGTATGGTTACATTGCTTCACGATGAACCCATTTCGTTAGAAGGCGACAACCTTGAAATGATTTTCCGCCGTGTTTCACTCAACTCTGATAACTTTGAAACCCTCATGAACGAAATGAATCAAGCCTACGAAGACTTGATTTAAACGTGTTGGAAGGCTAAAAACAAACGTAAGGCTGCAATCTTTCAATTACTTCGGGAGGGAAATCTTTCAACAAACGAAGTTGAGAAAGGTTAGTTAGCTTACCCTTCAAGCGGCGATAATCAACAATTTGGCGTGCCATATAAAAGTTAATGTAAGGGTGACGACGCAGTTGTTGAACAGAAAGCGTATTCAAATTTAATCGTTTCGTGTGGATATTGCGCACTTCAAAGAATGGTAATGATTCCAAAGGGAAGTCCTCTATTTCTTTCAATTGCCCTACATTCACATATCCACCAAGGCGTTCACCATAACTAACAATAGCTTTTGCCCAACCAGAGCCTATGCCAGGAACCTTTTTCAGCATGGTTGTATCAGCCGAAGCAAGGTTAATATGTTCGCCTAACTTTATCTTTATAGGATAACGAATCGTATCTCGGTCATACTTTTTATAAGGTTTGTAGGCATCGTTCTGCTTGTATGCCTCATAAGCCTCGTGTAATTTACGCTGTTCTTCCTGTCGTTCTTGCTCATAACCTCGTATGGTTGCCATGGTAAAAGCGGGTTGATAATCGTCGCCAATGGTGATATAAGGTTCTAAAAGCCGATACTGTTTTCGTGTCAAACCATAAACTTTTGCAAACGATTGAGGCGAACGGAACACGCCACCTTTGGCTCTGTACTTATAAATGTTACGAATTTGGTAAGGAGCAAGACCCAAACGTTGCAACTGAATACTGTCTGCTGTGTTCGGGTCAAAGGGAAACAATTCAATTTTCTGACCGTCTTCTAATATGAAACTACGAGCCTCAGGCACATTATAACGCATCTTTCCAGTTTGATTACCTACAAAAGCTGTGCTATCGGCAGCGGTTAAAATAGTAGTTCCATGCTTATTGCCAATCAAAAAAATTGCTATTGTAGCCAATATGCCCAAAGAAAGCAAAAAGATGATTACTTTTCTATCAGACTTTTGCAAATAAAAAAAATCTCGAATATTCATACGATAATATCGTTAATATTTGATTATTTTCTCCAAAATGATACGTTTTTACAAAATATTTATTATATTTGTGGATACAAAGGAGAATTATTATGAAGAAAACTTATGACATTTTAAGAAAGTACCCATTCAGTTTAGCGTCTGTAATCGCTATTCTCGTAGTATCATTAATCAACATTCCTGACACTCCATTGAATGGAATTCATTTAATAGACAAGTGGACACACATTGCGCTTTACTTTGTTCTTGGACTGATTATAGCCCATGAATATTTTCATGGCTCTAATCATACTGACACGAAAGGCATGTTTTTGCGCGTTTGGTTATTGCCCGTTATTTATGGAGGAGCAATGGAAATCATGCAACTCCTATTCACCAATGGGCGAAGAAATGGCGAAATTCTTGATTTCGTAGCCGACATTGTTGGCAGTAGCTTGGCTTTGATTATCGGTATTCTATTGGCAAAGTATCTTTCCAAAGAAGATAAGGGTGCTGGCGCATCTGCCTATTGTAGAAACGCGCATCGCCAGTAACCTCCATACCTATAAAATCTGGTTTCACAAAGGCTTCGTTAGGGTTTGAAAGTTCTACTTCAGCCATAACCAAGCCTTCGTTTTCTCCATGAAATTCGTCTACTTCAAACGTGTGATTTCCGCTTTTTATTAAGTAACGATGCTTGTCTATTACGCCTTTTTCGCATAGTAAAAGCAAGTTTTTCGCCTCTTCCAAGGTAATTTGCTTTTCAAATTCATAACGCGACAAACCTCCATCGCGCGACGGACCTTTGATTGTGAGATATGCTTGATGGTCTCTTACACGAACACGAACGGTATTTGTGGCAGCAAAATAACCTTGTTGAATGTGGCTAACGCTGTATGCCTGCTGTTTCCAGTCTATGTTTTTATGAACTAAAAACTTTCTTTCAATTTCTAATCCGCTGCTCATTACGCAAAAATATACATTGCCCACGCCATGAGAATGAGAGCTAACACAACGAAAGAGATTACTATCCACTTAATCACTGACCTTGCTTGTTTCTCTTGTTTTGCCTCTTTTGCCTTTCTGTAGAGTTTACTTTTGTTGCTCATAGTCATATTTTTTATGTGGGAAGCACTGTGCCTCCTCGCAGGTTAATATTATATTAAGGTGGGATAGCAACTATCCCATTACTTTTTTCTATTCTTCTAACGGAAATTCCATGAGATAAGCCTTTATAAAGCCATCGATTTTTCCGTCCATAACCCCGTCAACATCGGAAGTTTGGTAGTTGGTTCGATGGTCTTTCACGCGTCTATCATCAAAGACATAGCTCCTTATTTGACTACCCCACTCTATTTTTTTCTTCGAAGCCTCAACCTTTGCTTGTGCTTCCATGCGTTTTTTCATAGCACGGTCGTACAATTGCGACTTCAAAAGTTGCATTGCCTTTGCTCGGTTCTTAGGTTGGTCGCGCGTTTCTGTATTCTCGATAAGGATTTCTTCCTCTTCTCCCGTGTCAGGGTCTTGGTACATATAGCGCAAACGCACACCCGATTCTACTTTATTTACGTTCTGTCCGCCTGCTCCACCTGAGCGGAAAGTATCCCAACTAACGCGTGCTGGGTCTACAAACACTTCGATGGTATCGTCAATAAGCGGAGAAACGAAGACACTGGCAAAGCTTGTCATGCGTTTTCCTTGTGCATTGAACGGACTTACACGCACCAAACGATGAACGCCATTCTCACTTTTCAAGAATCCGAAAGCATATTCGCCTCCTTCAAACTTCATGGTTACACTTTTAATACCAGCTTCATCGCCCTCTTGAATATCTGCTATGGTAACCTTATACCCATGTTGTTCGCCATAACGCATATACATTCGCATGAGCATTGATGCCCAATCTTGGCTTTCAGTACCTCCCGCTCCAGAATTTATCTTCATGACACATTCCATAGGGTCTTCCTCTTGGCGGAGCATATTCATGAGTTCTAATCCTTCAATATCGGTAATTACCTTTGCATAAGCAGTATCAACATCTTCTTCCGTAACCAATTCGTCTTTATAAAAGTCGAAAGCCAATTGCAATTCATCGGCTTGTGTTTTTACGTTTTCGTAGCCTTTGAGCCATTTTTCAATGCCCTTAACTTTCTTCATTTGCTCTTGCGCCCTTTCGGCATCTTCCCAAAAGTCAGGTGCTTGTGTTCGAAGTTGCTCTTCTTCGAACTCAATTTTCTTTTTATCTATATTGAGATAGTGGTTTAATGCGTCTACACGCGCCACTACATCTTTCAATTGTTCAGCTGTAATCACTTCTTTTTTATTTCAATAGAATTGTTTTTCTTCAAAATATGCTTACTTTATTCTTCGTACATTTTGTCAATGAGTTCCTTGTAGTTTTTATTTACTACTGGACGGCGTAATTTCAATGTGTTTGTAAGTTCCCCACTCTCTGCCGAGAATGCGTGTGGTAAGAGTGTAATTCGCTTGATTTGTTCGTAAGGAGCTAACAATTGTTGCAAAGTATCGATGCGTTCTTTCATCATTTTTATTACTTGACGATTATTGCAAAGCGATTCTTTGCTATCATATTCAATATTATAGTCCTTCGCCCAGTTTTCAAGAACACGGAACTCTGGTACAATGAGTGCCGAAACATATTTGCGCTGGTCGGCAATGACAGCCACCGAATCGATAAACTTATCTACCAACAGCATTCCTTCTATCATTTGAGGAGCAATATACTTACCATTTGATGTTTTGAAAAGGTCTTTAATGCGCTCCTTTAAGTAGAGTTCACCATCTTTTATATATCCAGAATCGCCCGTACGGAAATATCCTTCTTCATCGAATGATTTGGCATTGATGTGGTCGCGATGATAATATCCTGGTGTAATGGTTGGACCTTTCAACAAAATTTCATCGTTTTCACCAATTTTTACTTGTATGCCTTCAATTGGAAAACCGATAGAACCTATTGTAAATCCCTTTCCTTTTATATCGCAACTTACGGTTGCTAAGCTCTCTGTCAAGCCATAACCAACAAGAATATCAAGCCCAATGCTATGAACAAACTCCTCCACTTCTGGCGAAACGTATGCGCCTGCGGTTGGGAAAAGGTTAGGATTAATGAGTCCAAGCTGCTTTCTTACAAGGCTCAAAATGGTTTTATTGATAAGCTTGTATTCTATTTGCAAATTCAAAGGAGGGCGCTTTCCACGTCCAATATAGACTACATTGTGCTTTCTTCCAACCTCTAATGCGTGTTGAAAGAGTTTTCGTTGAACAGCACTTGCACTATTCATCTTTTCTTTTACTGCAATGTAAACCTTTTCCCAGAAGCGTGGCACAGCTGCCATACAGGTAGGATTGGTTTCTCGCATACTGTCTTGAATTTCTTTGGGATAGGTGTTGATAATAAGTTCGCCTCCATTTCCTAAAACCAAATACGAGAATGCTTTCTCAAAAACATGCGCAAATGGCAAGAAACACATAGACCTATCTTTTTCATTAACAGGCACTCGCCTACTATTTGCGGTCATTGCAGCGTTATACATGCCGTGTGTTAGAATAACGCCTTTGCTCTCTCCCGTTGTTCCGCTTGTATAAAGTATGTTGCAAATATCCTCATCGTTTGCTTCAGCATAGCGTGCTTCTACTTCCGATTGGCGTGGTTCGCCTTCTCCCAACTTGATGAAATCTTCAAAGAAGATAGCATTAGGGTCTTGCGGACTAATGCGCACACTTGAATCATAAATAATAATACGTTCAAGCGATGGGCAAAGTGAAAAAATTCTGCGTGCTTTGTCGTATTGCTCTTGCTCGCCCACAAAAATATATCTCACGCTAGCATCTTGAATGACGTATTGTATCTGCTGTTCAGAGCTATTTGCGTAGATAGGTATCGTAACGACACGAACTCCATACGCCCCAAAGTCGGTGTATAAATATTGTATGCAGTTCTGCGAGAATACCGCAATATTTTCTTGTGGCTTTAAGCCAAAATTGAGCAAAGCGTTTGAAACCTGCTTTACACGCATAGAGAATTGATTCCAAGAAACCGATTTCCATTTCAAATTTCCGAAATTTCGGAAAGTCAAAGCTGGTTTTGTGCCGTACTTTTTTGCTTGCTCGTGAATGAGAATTGAAAAATGATATTCTGCCTGCATAGATATATTTCTTTTGTAAGGGACAGATATTACCCTTTGTTATCAATGCAAAAATAGCAAATTATCGTCAATTAAGGAAATTATTTGGTGTTTTTTTAGGCTGACAAGGCTAAATGAGGAACTCTGGAATTACTTATAACTCTATAATCCCCTTACACGCTTGGTTTTCTTACCTTTTCTTTCTCACAAGGGTGAGTCCGTCGCGCAGTGGTAAAATGACAGTTTCCACTCGTTCGTCATGGGCAATAAAGTCGTTAAACACCTTAATTCCTTGTGTCTGTCGGTCATGATTGTAGTTTGCATCTGTTACATGCCCGTCCCAGAGTGTATTATCGGCAAGAATAAACCCACCAGGACGCATTATTTTCAGCACCATTTCGTAAGTTTCAAGATACGTTCTTTTGTCGCCATCAATGAATGCCATATCAAATTCTACCCCCAATTTCGGTGCTTCCACGTTAGCATCGCCAATGCGAAATTCTATTTTTTGAGCCACTGCCGAGCCTTCTATCCACGGACGAGTAAAGTCTTCCATTTCATCGTTTATCTCAAACGTGTACAACTTGCCGTCTTCGGGTAATCCTTCGGCAATACAAATAGCCGAATAACCACTGAATGTACCCACTTCCAACACGTTTTTAGGCTGTACCATTTGCACCAACATTTTCAATAGTCTGCCTTGCAAATGCCCACTTGCCATGCGTCCGTGTACCGTGTGAATATTGGTTGCACGATAAAGGCGGTACAAATAGTCGCCTTCGGGTTCGATATGGTCGAGAATATATCGGTCTAACGCTTCGTTTTCTGTCATTTTTTTGTCTTTAAAGCCTCAACAGCCAATCTGTAACTTTCCATGCCGAAACCTTGAATCGTGCCTATGCACGCAGCCCCAATAAAAGAGCGACTGCGAAACTCCTCCCGATTGTCCACGTTGCTTATATGTACCTCAACCACAGGGGTTTTAATGGCACGAATACAATCTAAAAGAGCAATGCTATAATGGGTGTATGCGCCAGCATTCAGCACGATTCCGTCATACGAAAAACCCACTTCCTGCAATTTATCGACGAGTTCGCCTTCAATATTGCTCTGGAAATATTCTATTTCGATGTCGTTGTATTGTTTTTTGATGCGTTCCAAACACGCTTCCATGGTTTCGTTGCCATAAATTGTCGGTTCGCGTTTACCCAACAGATTTAAATTTGGACCATTGATAATGATTATTTTCATATTAAACAGAAATTACTTATCTTTGCAAAGATAGGCAAGTGATGTTTTAAAACTCACGTTGCGCTCACTGCAAAAATACGCAAAAAAAATGGAAAGTAACAAAGATTCGTCTTCAAATGTTCTTCGTAAGTATCAACGCTACCTAAAATTGGAGAAAGCATATTCTGCCAATACGCTTGATGCTTATATGCGTGATGTGGAAAAGTTGTTGAAATATCTTGCCAATGAAAAGATAAATCCTGAAGAAGCTAAGTTGGAAAATATTGAAAACTTTGCTGCTGCGGTAGGCGACCTTGGTATCGGTGCGCGTTCGTTGGCAAGAATATTGAGCGGAGTCCGCCAATTCTTTCGCTATCTTGTGTTAGAAGGTTACATTGAAGCCGACCCTACTGAACTTTTAGAATCGCCTAAGCAACCGCAACATTTGCCCGAAGTGCTTTCGACCGAGGAGGTTGATAGTTTGGAAAATGCCATCGATTTGAGTAAATGGGAAGGACACCGCAATAAAGCCATTATTGAAGTGTTGTTTTCGTGCGGATTGCGTGTTTCGGAACTCACAAACCTCAAGTTATCAAATCTTTATGCCGACGAACAATTCGTTCGTGTCATGGGTAAAGGTTCTAAGGAACGGCTCGTACCAATATCGCCTCGTGCCTTAAAAGAGCTTAACTTTTGGTTCATCGACCGCAACCAAATGAAGATAAAAGAGGGTGAAGAAGATTTTGTTTTCCTCAATCGACGAGGTGCGCACCTTACTCGCACCATGATTCTCATCATGATAAAGAAGTATGCGCAAGAAGCTGGAATCAAAAAGACCATTTCGCCCCACACGTTGCGCCATTCTTTTGCCACGGCTTTGTTGGAAGGTGGTGCCGATTTGCGTGCCATTCAAGCCATGTTGGGGCATGAAAGTATTGGGACAACCGAAATTTACACGCACATAGATACTTCCACTTTGCGACAAGAGATATTGGAACACCACCCACGGAATATTCATTATGCTGAAAATAAGTAGTTTACATATCTTTTAATCTTCTCGCAAACGAGCTTTACGGAGAAGACACTCAAAATAGGCTCTTTTGCGCTTCAAAACCTATTGTTTTAGATATCAAAAGAGCCTATTTTGAAATTTAAGACATAAGTTATCGGTTGCAGATTCGGTATTGATATGCAAAAATATCATTTCTTTCTCTTCCCTACCATAAAGGGAAAATAGTGAAAAACTACCCAAGCCGCTAACGAACTAAAAGCATAGACAAGCAGAAAGGCAAACATGACTTGTTGGTAATGACCTGTATAATTGAAGTGGAAATGGTGTAACAACATAGCAGTGATAAGGGGAATGCCACCAGCGAGGAAGTAAATGACAAGACTACGGCGACCAGTCCATTCCAACCATGTTACGCTGCCCACTTGTTTTGCCAAACTAACGAAGAACAATGTCCCCACAAGGGCATCGAAAATAAAGACATACCAATTGTCTATCATAATGGGTTCGACAACCATTTTGAAGTTATTGGCATCTTCATATACTTTTATAATAAGAAAAAGAATAAAGAAAAAGAATAATGATGATAGGGTGTGGAAATGGTTGATAACTGTTTCGTACTTGTGGTAAGTGTATCCAAGATAGAGAATGACGATAGCCATAGCGGCATTTTCTATCTGCCAATAAAGATTATCATAGTGGGTGGAAAGAAAATAACAACTCGTTGCACCCACGAGAGCAAGTGTTAATAAACTAAGACTTTTCCCCTTGAAAACCCATAACACGGTGGAAAACACTATTTCGGCAACGATTAATGCAGCAACAAACCACGATGCTTGCCCTGTAACAACGGTTAAAAGTGTTGCACCAATATCCATTCCGTGTACCAAAGCCTTGGGAATGGCAATGATTGTGGTGAAAATGAAGTAAGGAACGAGCAAACTGCGGACAATACTGACCAACTTTTTGCGCAACGAAAAAGGCTCATCGCGGTAAAAAAGATAGCCCGAAAGAAAGAAAAACACCACCAAAACATTGCCCACATAGTGGCGATAATCAATGATATTTGTGCCTGTGAAATAAATTTCGGTATGGTCTAACAATATTGCAACCATACAAAAGCCACGCAAAGCATCGACCCAATGTTTTCTTTCCTTCTGCTCTAATGCCATATCACTGCTCGTTTACGCATCGTTTAGGATAAAAAGAGGAAGAAACACAGAGGTTTCTCGGTTGAATTTGACATATCGATAGGCGTTTTGCATAGGGTTTTAATTCACAATAGCAATCTTACAAACTGTTCCGTTGTTGCCTTCTTGGTCGGAAGCCAACACCATGTAGACGCCTGATGCAACACGTTTTCCGCTTAAATCATTGCCGTCCCACACAAAAGTGCCACCATTGCTTCTGCCTTGTGCCACTAAAACGCCATTGGTTGTAACTACTTTCACGTCAGAATTGTTTGCCAATCCCATCACTGTAATGAGTCCTTTGTAACCTGGTTTTACAGGATTTGGATAGGCGTATGCCTCTTCGCTATCTCCTTCGGCAGGAGTTGAAGCGTCACTCATGTAAGAACAAAGTCCTTTATCGGTTCCAAAGAACACTTCGCCCGTCTTGTCGTTGATAGCAATGCTCTCAATATTGTTAGAAAGTAAAGGCGAATTGGTAGACAAGAAATGCTGCACTTGGGTCATATTGTCGGCACTGATAAGATAAGCTCCACTACTTGGTGTACCAAACCATTTGCGTCCGCCGCCATCAATCGCCATACAAGTAATCTCAACACCCGACAAAAGATAGTCGGCAAGGTTGGTTCCGTCGTTGCGAGGCACTTTCACTTGTTCAAAAATAGCCTCCTCTCCCTTTGAAATTTCTGCACTATGAAGTACCAAAGGCCCCACACTTGTGCCTATCCAAATGTTGTTTTGATTGTCTTCTAAAACACAATTTACGCCATTAACCGCCACTGTGGTGTTGTCTTGATTTACAAAATGGGTGAAAGAAGAAAGAACATCGGTTGAAGGTTGGTAGCAAAATAGCCCTGGTTTGTTCCAATGACTATTACCAAACCACAATAGGTTACGACTATCGAACATGGCGTTACTCATTACTGGCAAACTAAAATGTTCGTACATCAAGGCTTCCTTATGGTGGGAAGTAAATGTTCCATCAGGTGAAAGTTTAAACAAAGAAGTATTAGGAGTTTTGCTATTAAGCACCCAAAGATTGCCTTCTTTATCGAAAGCCATACCACTGATGACCACATAATCGTTACCTAATTCCTTTCCTTTATACCATGTTGGGCGCAAAGGACTATTGTCTTTGTTATAAAATTTCTTGATTTTACCATTCAAAAACTCGTATAAACCAGCTCTACCTCCTACAAAAACATGTTCAGAATTCTTTGGATCTACTGCCAAACAATTCAAATCATGATAATTATAACCCGTTATTTTTTCTAATTCGTCTTGATAAATTGTCCACTCATCACCTTGTAATACTTGAATTGTACCTGGTTGGTTGAGCTGAACCTTTCCTATTTCGAACGCACCACCCACGGAATAAAGGCGGTCGTTAAGGTATTTCATGAAGAAAAATCGGTTGTATTTAGGACCACCAGGGAGCAATGGTCTTACTTTTTCTAAATAATTGCCGTCAATATTCTTATTGCGGGGCTTGAATTCTCCTATCCGCTGCCAATTATTTTTATCCAAAAGATTGTTGGTAAGCAGGCAACTATAAACGCCTTTATCCTTACTTGCAGCATAAATGTATTTGCCTTCAATGTAAGAATAATCAACATTGAAACCAAGATTATAGGTATCGCTGATTTGAGCCGTAGAGGTATTCAGTTTAATAATGCCAAAACCAATTGAAATATAGCAAAATCCTTCGTACATATCAAGGCTATTCACCTTTTTATTTTCCGTCATTGATTTACGAAAATAGTATGGCACATTGATAATATTGCCTTTTTCGTCCAACATATCAATGTTGTAATCGGCATAAACGATAACCAAACGTTTTGAAACATTATTCCACGCAATGAAATCAATATCTGTTCCATTGAGTCCATTGCCTTTATCAAAGGTTTGAATGCTATTGTCCGATTCATTGTAAACATACAAATTATCGGACGCCATGACGTATAATTTGGTGCCACCCTTCTCTATCCATTGCACATTACTGTATGCCATGTAATGTTTCCACGTACCTGTTCCACCTGAAAAAGTATATAATGGGAGCATGAAAAACATGCAAACGAGAGCGAATATGTATTTTCTTTTTATCATTTTCTTAAAGCATTATAGTGTAAAAAGTAAACGAGCTTATAAATATTAAACAAGAAAATGTTAGGATTATTGCCTTTTAAGTTGTGTTTTAGTGGTTTACCTATGATTTTAAACAGCCATGCCCCGAGTTTGGAAAGATGGATTTTGCGTAATTTTTCAACCATTTCTAAAAGATTAGAATAGCCTTTTAGTTCGGTTTGAAAGTCAGAAAGTGTGCGCAAAGACTCCTCCGTTTTACTTAAAAATACATCGTTTGGCTCGAAATCTTCAAACAAAACAGGGTTATTAATGTGGTTGATTTTTGCCTTTTTGGCTTTAAATTGTTTGCCAAGCAATACGTCTTCAAATCCGTAATGCTTTATATCTTCGTTGTAAGGGCTGTTTTCAACCAACGTTCTGTGGGCTATAAAGTTGGTACTAAGGTGTTGGTAAGGTGTTTTTCTACGGCTTTCGGCACTGATAGCTTCTTTTGACGCCTGCTCATAGCGGTATCTGAGATTACTTTTCCATTTTTTTTCGTCTTCAACAATATCAATTCCGCCCACAATAACATCGCCATCGGCTTGCAAATAATTGTGTATAAAGGTTGGATTGTCAAGCGAAAGGTCGCCATCAATAAACAGAATCCACTCCTTTGTGGATTGTGTTACAAGGAAATTGCGTATTGCTGACCGCCCAACATTGTGTTCTCGCTCAATATACTGCACTCCTTCAAGGCGTGTTATCGTTCTGTTTTCAATAATAAAACTATTGTCTGGCGAGGCATCATCGGCTACAATAATTTCAAAGTCAGCCCCTTCTGCCACACACTGGCGTTGCAATTCACGAACAAGCGACGTGCAATTGCAGTTGTAAGTGGGCAGCAGAATGGACAAATTTTTACTCTTTTTCATTTCTTTTCTATGGAATTCGCAACAAAAACATAGTGTTTATTGCTGTTTTAAATAGGCTGCGAGCTTTTGAACAGCACGAGCTCTATGCGAAATTTGGTTCTTAATTTGTTCGCCAAGTTCAGCAAAACTTTTGTCATAGCCCTCTGGAATAAAGATAGGGTCGTAGCCAAAACCTTCCGTTCCCGACTTTTCCGTAGCTATTTTGCCCTCCACTCTGCCTTCAAATTGGTATTCCTCGCCGTCAATAATCAGCGAAATGATGGTGCGAAAATGGGCGTTTCGATTAGCATTATCGCCCAATTTTGCCAGCAATTTGCGCATATTTGCTTCGCTATCGTGGTCGGTATGTTCATCGTAACGTGCTGAATGCACCCCTGGTTCACCATTAAGAGCGTCCACTTCGAGCCCTGTGTCGTCGGCAAAGCAATTCAAATGATAGTTATCATAGATAAAATGCGACTTTATACTCGCATTTCCTTCCAACGTTTGGGCAGTTTCTGGAATATCAACATTGCAGCCAATATCCTTCAAAGACACAATTTCAAAACAACTTCCGAGTATGTTTTTAATCTCTGAAAGTTTGTGTTCATTGTTCGTTGCAAATACTATTTTCATTTTATTGCTCCTCTTTTATTGTTGAATCGCCATTAGGATAAACCTGAGAAAGCACCTTTTCAGCATTCTTTGTACTAACTTTTATTCTGTCAAAGCCTTCGCCAAATACGCCAATTACCGAACTTTGGCTCACAAAAGCCAATGGGTCTATGATTTTAACGATACGGAAAATAGACTGACTTTCATTGCGTTTAGCCATTAAGCAAATCACTTTCACGTCCTTTCCTGTGTACCAACCGTGTCCGTCAAGTATGGTTATGCCTCGGTCGCGCTCCTGCATTATGGCATCAGCTATCTCTTCATACTTCTTAGAAAAGATGAGAAATTGAACTGATTGGCGGCGTAAATTCATTACATGGTCAAGCATAAAACATTCAATAAACATAGTGCAAAGACCGAAAACTACCTTATGGAAACGCTCAATGTATGTGCCAAATTGTGGAAAGAGCATACAAGTACTGATGATACAAATATCAACAGCCATTAAAACCTGCCCCAACGAAATGTCTTTGTATTTGTTGATACAAGCAGCCACTATATCTGTACCACCCATACTACTGCCATTGAGGAAAATAACAGCCATTCCTGTACCTGTAATGCAGCAACCAACGATGAGAGACATGAACTTTTGGTCTTCGCCTAATACCTTTACAAAGTGTCCACTGGCATCTACTGGCATTAATTGTTGGGCAAATTTCAACATGAAATATAGCACTACAATGGCGTAAATGGTTTTCATCATGAATTTTAAACCCAAAATTTTCAATGCAACGCCCAATAAAGCAACGTTAATTATCATGTAGGTGTTTTCCAATTTAAACTCCGTAGCATAATAAATAATTGCTGAAAGACCTGTTACACCACCTGTTACAATCTCGTAAGGCATTAAAAATACTGTGAATGCTGCTGCATACAGAAAAAGACCGAGGGTTGTAAATACATAATCTTTTACCTCGCTCCGAATTAATTGTTGATTTATAGTCATCTTTTTATCGTTATGAAGCACATTCTTGGTCTTTCTAAAACCAAGAATGCGCTTTGTTATTATTACTTGCAAACAATGTTTACAATCTTTTTCGGTACTACTATCACCTTAACGATAGTTTTTCCGTCAATATATTTTATTGTTCTTTCGTCTGCCAATGCCGTTTTTTCTATTTCTTCCTTGCTTGCATCAACCGAGAAAGTCATTTGGAAACGTGCTTTACCATTGAAAGAAATGGTAAGTTGTACTTCACTTTCTTTCAAATATTCTTCGTTATATTCAGGCCATTGAGCATCGCAAACACTACCATTCTCGCCTATTACTTCCCAAAGTTCTTCGGCAATGTGTGGTGCAAATGGTGCGATTGTGATGAGCAAACTGCGCAATAAACCACAATTGTTACACTTTTGCTGTCCCAACTCGTTTACACAAATCATGAAAGCTGATATTGCCGTGTTGTAAGAGAATTGTTCAATATCGTAAGACACCTTCTTTATCAACTTATGAACACTCTTCAACGATTCTTTTGAAGGTTCGTTGTCGTTCAATTCTTGTTGATATAACTTCCAGAACTTCTTCAAAAAGCGGAAACAACCGTCTATTCCGTTGGTATCCCAAGGCTTACTTGCCTCAACAGGACCTAAGAACATTTCGTACAAACGCAAGGTATCAGCACCATATTGTTCCACTATCACGTCAGGATTAACCACGTTGAACATTGATTTTGACATCTTTTCTACTGCCCAACCACAAAGATATTTGCCGTCTTCGAGTATAAATTCAGCGTTTTTATATTCTGGTCGCCATGCTTTAAAGGCTTCAACATCAAGCACATCAGCATGAACAATGTTTACATCAACGTGGATTTGCGTTGTTTCATATTGGTTTTTCAAGCCTAAACTTACAAAAACTGGTGCTTTAGAATGGTCGTCTGAATTGACACGATAAACGAAATTAGAGCGTCCTTGTATCATTCCTTGATTGACTAACTTTTCGTATGGTTCTTCTTTACAGCTATAACCATAGTCGTGAAGGAACTTATTCCAAAAACGAGAGTAAATCAAATGCCCCGTAGCATGCTCTGTTCCACCGACATAGAGGTCTACATTTTGCCAATATTCGTCTATTTCTTTGCCTACCAAAGCCTCATCATTGTGTGGGTCCATGTAGCGAAGATAATAAGCTGAACTACCTGCAAAACCAGGCATTGTGTTCATTTCCAATGGGAAAATAGTCTTGTTATCAACCAAAGATTTCTCTACAATCTTCTTATTCTGTTCGTCCCAAGCCCATATTTCAGCACGTCCCAATGGTGGTTCGCCCGTTTCGGTTGGTTCAAACTTATTGATAGCAGGCAATTCTATTGGCAAACATTCTTGTGGAACCATATAAGGCATACCGTCTTTGTAGTAAACTGGGAATGGTTCGCCCCAATAACGCTGACGTGAAAAGATTGCATCACGCAAACGATAGTTTACTTTTACCTTGCCCAAACCTTGCTCGGTAATATATTTTTTAGTCGCCGCAATGGCTTCTTTCACGGTCAATCCGTTCAAAGAGAAACCGCCTTCGGTAGGTGTTTCAGGACTATTGATGACGATACCTTCCTTTGCATCGAAACTTTCTTCCGATACATCAGCCCCTTCAATCAATGGACGGATAGGAAGATTGAAATGTTTTGCAAACGCATAATCACGGCTATCATGAGCTGGCACAGCCATGATTGCGCCTGTTCCGTAGCCCGAAAGCACATATTCAGAAATATAAATAGGGAGTTTTTCGCCTGTGAAAGGGTTGATACCATAAGAGCCCGTGAAAACGCCTGTTACTTTTCGGTCGCTCATACGGTCTAATTCGGTACGTTTCTTCACATACGCTAAATATTCCTCTACCTCCGCCTTTTGCTCTTCGGTTGTTAAGTCGGCAACCAACTCGCTTTCAGGAGCAAGTACCATAAATGTTACGCCAAACATGGTGTCGGCACGAGTGGTGAAAATAGTAATATCGTGTTCTACTTCTTCGCTTCCAACAGGTGTAACAGCTTTGAAAACCACTTCAGTACCTTCTGAACGACCAATCCAATTGCGTTGGGTTTCCTTCATAGAGTCAGACCATTTCACTTTATCCAAGCCGTCTAACAAACGTTGAGCGTATGCTGACACACGCAAGCACCATTGTTTCATTTTCTTTTGAACAACAGGATAACCGCCACGCTCGCTCACTCCGTCTACAACTTCATCGTTGGCAAGCACAGTTCCAAGCCCTGGACACCAGTTTACCATGGTTTCGCCAAGATAAGCAATGCGATAATTCATCAACGTTTCTTGTTGTTCCTTTTCGCTCATGCTTATCCAATCGCGAGCCGAGAACATCTTTTCTTCACCTTGCGCTACGTTCAAATTCAGCGTTCCCTCCTCTTCAAAGTGGCGAACAAGCTCAGAAATAGGTTTAGCCTTGCCCTCGTTATTATCGTAATACGATTCAAACATACGTTGGAAAGCCCATTGTGTCCAATGATAATATTTAGGGTCGCAGGTTCTAATCTCACGTTCCCAATCGAACGAGAACCCTATTTTGTCTAATTGCTCACGATAGCGTGCAATGTTCTTATCGGTTGTAATAGCAGGGTGTTGCCCCGTTTGAATGGCATACTGTTCGGCTGGCAATCCGTAGGCATCATATCCCATAGGATTAAGGACGTTGAAACCTTGCAAACGCTTGTATCTTGCGTAAATATCGCTTGCAATATAACCCAAAGGGTGTCCCACATGTAAGCCTGCTCCCGATGGATATGGGAACATATTGAGTACATAGAATTTCTTTTTATTCTTGTCTTCAACAACCTTATAGGTTTTGTTCTCAACCCATTTCTTCTGCCATTTCTTCTCAATGTCTGTGAAGTTGTATTCCATTCTTATATCTTTTTTATTTTATTTATTTCGCGTAGAATGCTTATCAAAAAGCAAAAATAACAGCAATGCACTCGTTCATTTCCATAAATGACGGGAGTACATAACCCTCCAATTTGCAAAATTACAAAAAAATGATAGGCTAACAAGTATTTTTTCCTAATAATTAAGGTATTACCTTATTTCCGCAAACAAATTCCTTGTTTGTTTCAAAACTTGTTTGAGCCTCATTTACTCCTATGAGAAAGTTCGATGTGTTATTTTTTTACCCCAGTTCGGGATAACTGAGTGTCTAATATGATATAAATGCAGCGTGAATACGCCTCCTCCCCATACCATTAGGAGTGGGTAATAACAGAAGGCTGAAAGAAATTGTTTTGCCCTTAGAATAGTGACAGCTGTTTGGTGTCTTCGATGCAGTATCCCTGCAATGCCTTTGGCTTGTTGTCGAAGAAGCAATATGCTCCCAATGCTGAAATAAGATTCATGATAAAGTTGCTTACAGATCTATGGCGTGAGTGTACAATCTGTGCCGTATTCTTCAGCATGTCGTTAATGGTTTCGATAATGTATCTCTTGCGCAGCATCATTCTGTCATAGAACGGCATCAGCTTGTTTTTCATGTTTACGCGCAACCCTGTCACCAGCTGTATTCCATCCTCAAAGAGGAAGTCAAACAGCTTCTGTGAAATATAGCCTTTATCAGCGAACAGCTTGCCGTACAGTCGTTTAGCGAGAACCTTGAACGCATTCGGATCCTTGTCGCTGACATTTGCGCCTGTAAGGACAAAGGCTATTATCTCGCCTCTGTCATTGCACGCAAGGTGGAGCTTAAAGCCATGGCACCAACCCATTGTTCCTTTTCCGTCAGTGGCAATTCCCTTGAATACCTTATTGGCATATCTCCTGAGATTATGGCATACGGGTATCATCGTGGAATCAACGAATGTTATGCCGGTACATCTTCCGAAAGCTCTCAGATTAAGGAAGAACATGAGCTGGAAGAACACGCGGCTTTCCAACTCCACAAAGCGGTTGTACGACACGGCTTTCGGAAAATAAGACTTCATCGTACCCTTGACGAAGAACAGATAGTAATGCTTGAAATTGCGGAATGTACCAAAATGAAAATACAACAAAATGGTCATGATTTCACTGTCGGACAACGACGCTTGGCGACGTCTACGCTTGACTCCGCTATTGTCTTCAAGTAGATTTCCTGCATTTTCTGCATCAAAATGTTTGCAAAACTCGTCTATTATACAAAATAATTCTGTAACTTTGTAATCGGCAGTCATATCAAATATTTTTGTAACTAATTGATTTTCACCTATAAAGATACAAAATATTTGTGAGACTACCAACTTTTTTATGAACTATTTCTTATCCCGAACTGGGGTAATCCTTGGTTAATGGTTTGGGATTAATTTAAAGATGTAACAAAATGAAGAAGATCTTCCCGCTACAATTGTGTGTTTGGCTTTTTCTTACAATATTGTTTTCCCAATGTACAAAGGTTGATTTAGAGGAAGGAGTACGCAAAACAACTATTCTTCGGCATAATTATATTGCAATAACCACAAAAGATGATATTCCCGGAGAAGTGGAAGTGCATTATAGTATATTGGGCAATAATGGTCAAAACGAAGTCAAAACAGAGAGGATTTCTACCCCTTGCGTGATTGGTGGAGAGAACGTCTTGGTCTCCTATGACAGTATTGTTGGTACACATTCGGGGAAAAGCGTTTTTAGCCAGCTTACCTTGAAAAGAGACTATCAAGAAAACGGAGCAGATTTTCTTTCAATCAAGAACTTGTCTTCGACAGTCCTTGAGTATGCCGTAATCGGTAACCAGCCTCTTGTGTTCCATAACCCTGCGAATTTAAAAGAATACCATAATTTCACCAATTTAAATGAGATAGATAAAACCAAGGTTGTAAAAGAAAGTCCAACTCCTATTAATTCAGAAGGTATTCCTATTTTATATTTACTAAAGCCTGAACTTTCTAAAATTAACCAGTACTATATCTTGCTAAGTATTGGGGATTGTGTGAATGGGAAGCTTACAACCGTAGAAAGTACCTATGCTAAGAATATTGGTATTAAACCTATAAAGCATACTATTCGAGAAATAATGAATTTCTACAAAGAGGAATATAGCCATGGCAAAACTCTATTTGCAGACTACAACGACTATGATTTAAAATGTCAAAAGTACAAAGGTCTAGCTCGTTTAGACATAAAATTTTATGGAGAAATACAACCTGAGTCTTTTGTAAGGAACTCCGGACAGATTTGGTTTATTAATACAACTTCGGGAATGAAGGGAATTGATACCTTTAAGATTTTTCAACGAGAATGATACATACTAAATTTATGTTATGCTGCCTTTTGTTAGTGCTATTATTGAGTTGCTCTGAAGATGATGGTATAGTTAGGTATTCCGAGAAAAACGCTATATTCGTTTATATGGCTGCAGATAATGACTTAGATTACTTTGCAATACAAAACATCAATCAAATGGAGAGGTGTTTTTCTGAAAATCAAATTAGTAATGGGGTTTATGTTTATGTAGACAGGGTAAAGAATCGCAAAACCTCTCACCCATGCCTATATAAAGTAAAGGCAGACAATACAGATTTAATAGTTTCTGAGATAATCAAAACCTATCCTGAACAAAACTCGTCAAGTGCAGATATTTTTGTAAGTGCCTTATTTCCGCAAACAATTTCCTTGTTTGTTTCAAAACTTGTTTGAGCCTCATTTACTCCTATGAGAAAGTTCGATGTGTTATTTTTTTGCTCAACTTATCACAAATAGGCTGGTTATTTGACCACAAGCTCCCTTACACCCATAGGGAATGGGGAAGATAAAATTCAGCAAAAAGTTTGAAGCTACTCTTTAAAAATCTTGATATCATACTTTTTGGAAGTGTGTATAGGTTTAAGACGTATCTCCTTCCCGTCTTAATCCATTTGGCAGGTACGTTAATGAAGTGTAATATGAACTTCTTCAAACGACTGCTTTTTCTTTAAAGGTTCAATTAAATATCAATTTTTTGGATTACTATTTTTAAAAAGAGGCTGTTTTGAGGTGTAAAATAGGCTGTTTTGAGGTGTAAAATAGGCTCTTTTGAGTTATGAAACAGGCTGTTTGACTTTACCTAAATTTTCTATACACTTTTAGGCTATATAAACTAACTTTCTATACACTTTCTTTTTTGCTATACTAAATTAGTAGACAGAGTCCTAAAGTTGCACTTAAAGTATGAGAGCTGGACTTGCTGACCCCCTACTTGTTGTTTGTCAAAATTGTATGCCCCTCAATGGGGCATGCAATTTTTTTCTTTCTTATCAGGGTTGCTGGCATGTGCTTTGCCCCTGACTTGTTGTTTGTCGCTGTAAAGTTACAATTTTGTTTTCTTTCGTCTCTTGTTTTTTATCATATTTTTTCTTTTTCCACTTTTTTTGTTGTGGTCCTTTCTCTTGATGCGCCATGGCAGGGGTTTTGTAGCCGATGCTCATGTGGGGGCGTTTGTTATTATAGAATTGTATGTATCGTCCGATAACTTCTTTTGCTTGTGCTTGGTTTGCAAATTGGTGGGTACGATAAACGTATTCTTCTTTGATAATACCATTTACTCGTTCGGCTATGGCGTTATCGGTGGGCTTGTAATCTTCTGTCATAGAGATGGATATACCATACGATTTTAAGACTTCAACATAGGCATCGCAGCAGTATTGTACGCCACGGTCGGAGTGGTGGATAAGTCCCTTTAGGCAGCTATTACCTGTGCTTTGAACTGCTTGGTCGATGGCTTGTTGGAGGGCTTCTATTGACATGGCTGCTTTTAAGGTATCGGTTAATACCCAACCTATTATCTTATGGGAGTAGGCATCAGTTATAAGATGTAGATAACAAACGCCTTGAGCCGTCCAAATATAAGTTATATCGGCTACCCATAGTTCGTTGGCAGAGTTTAGAGAAATGCCTTTTATAAGGTTCTTCCATTTATGATAACGATGATTGGAGTTGGTCGTATGCCGTACCTTAGGGGGAGGAAGCATCAACTTGTGTCTGCGAAGCAGGACATAGAAACGATCACGACCCATAACTGCCTCATAACCATAGATGTTTCTCATCATGAGCCAAAGCTTATAAGCACCGATACCAGGGTCTTCCGCCCTAATTTCGCAGACACTTTCAAGTACACGACGCTCGTTGGCAATATCCTTTTCAATATCAGACTTTAACTGGTAAAAAGACTGACGATGATGGTCAAATAGCTTACAAGCAAGCGTAACACTGAGGTTGTCTTGCTTGACCAGTGAAGTGGCTACTTGACCCCACATTTTTTTCTGATTGAAATGTTAAAGTATTCTTCTGCCTTATCAATGAGCATATCACGAGCTTTGGTCTCTAAACGAGAAATTTCCAAGGCTTTTTCTAACTCTGCATACTGCTTTTTCAATTCCGACAACTCTTTACGATAACCCTCTTTACTTATATTTGCCATGTCTATATCGAATGATTCAGAGGGCAAAGGTAAGCCTTTTTTCTCACAAGCGTAACGCTTTATCCAACTACTTAAGAGAGTTACATTGCAAATGTTGTGCAATTTAACAAACTTAGACTTACTCAAACCTGATTCGTAATACAAACGAACCAAACCTAAACGAGCTTCATCACTGTAATGTTTCCGATTTTTTACCATATTTCTTACTCATTTTATGCACCGAAAATGTGTATAGAAATTTCAGGATAAGACAGTTTTGGAAATGAAATAATAGATACGATGCGATGATTTCTACAATACTTCTAGTACGGCTTGCATTCCTTCTATTTTTTTCAGACTATCCATAATGAGTTTTACGTCGTCACGGTCGTGTACACCTAATTCTATGGTTCCACCGAAGATACCATTATCGCTATTGAGGGTAATTTTTCGCATATCAATGCCTAATTGGTCGGAAATGACATTGGCAACTTCACGTAACATTCCCTTTTGGTCTATACCACGAATTTCGATTGCTGCATCGAAGAATAATTTGCGGTGCATATCCCATTTGGCATCAAGAATGCGTGAGCCATAGCTGGCTTTCAGTTTGGCAGCCACTGGACAAGCACGTTTATGAATCTCTATATGACCGTTATTATCAATAAATCCTAAGGCATCATCGCCTGGAATTAGGTGGCAACAATTTGGGAAAATGTAGCGTTCTATGTTATCTTCGTTGATATAGATAGGTTTTTTCTTATTGATTTTTTCGTCTACAACAATCAAACCGCCCACAACTTTTGGGTTGGCTAATGCGTTTCCTTGTTTCTCGTTGCCTTTATTGGTTTTTAGGAAAGGTACATATTTGCGCCAAGCCAAGGACGGATAGCCTTTCTTGGAGCGATTTCTTCCATGTAATTCGTCAATGTCCGACTCACCTAATATAAGTGATTTGCGTCCAACTGCTATGAACAAGTCGGCATGTTTCTTCATTTGGTGTAAATCGCAAAGTTTATCGAGAACTGAAGTGGTCATTTGGAAATCGTGTTTCTGTAGCCATTTTTCTAATTTCTCTTCGCCTTCTTTTTGTATTTCACGCCCTTCACGACGTAAAATTGCTAAAATTTTGCCCTTTGCCTTTGCTGTTGAAACGAAATTTATCCATGATTCTTCAACTCGTTGTGCCTTCGAAGTAAGAATTTCTACTTGGTCGCCGCTCTGCAATTTGTGGCTTAATGGGACGAGTTTATGGTTTACTTTTGCGCCAATACAATGGCTTCCGATGAATGTATGTATTTGGAATGCAAAGTCTAAAGCAGTACACCCAGCTGGCATCATCTTGATTTCTCCTTTTGGCGTGAAGACAAATATTTCGGAAGCAAATAGATTTAACTTGATAGCGTCAAGGAAATCCATTGCATCGGGTTGTGGGTCATCGAGAATTTCCTTGATGGTGTGCAACCAATCGTTCAATTCGCCCTCATCTTCGGTTACCTCTTGTCCTTCTTTATATTTCCAATGTGCAGCAAAACCCTGTTCTGCAATTTCGTCCATGCGGTCGGAACGGATTTGAATTTCTATCCATTGTCCCAATTTAGACATCAGTGTAACGTGCAAAGCTTGGTATCCATTTGCCTTCGGGTGGTTCACCCAATCGCGTAAACGGTCGGGGTGGCTCTTATAAAGCTTGCTGATTGCTACATAAATTTGGAAACATTCATTGGCTTCTTCCTGTCTGTTTTTAGGTGTAAAGATAATGCGTACCGCCAAAATATCGTAAATTTCTTCGAATGGAACATGCTTGGTTTGCATTTTATTCCATATTGAAAATGGACTTTTTACACGCGCTTTGATTTCGTATTTAAGCCCCATTCGGTCGAGTTCTGCCTTGATAGGTGCTGTGAAATTATCGAAAAGCATGTCGCGTTGTGCTTGTGTAGAAGCAATTTTGGCTTGTATGGCTTTGTACTCTTCAGGGTGTTCGTAACTGAAACTAAGGTCTTCGAGTTCTGTTTTTATCTTGTTGAGTCCCAAACGATTTGCCAATGGTGCATAAATATAAAGCGTTTCGCCCACTATTTTATATTGTTTGTTGGCAGGTTGCGAAGCCAAAGTACGCATGTTATGGAGGCGGTCGCAAATTTTAATGAGGATAACACGAATGTCATCGCTCATTGTGAGCAACAGTTTTTTGAAGTTTTCAGCTTGTGCAGAGGCTTGGTCGCCAAAAATTCCACCTGAAATTTTGGTTAAACCATCGACTATCATTGCGATTTTTGAGCCGAAAATATTTTCAATATCCTCAACCGTATAGTCGGTATCTTCCACAACATCGTGTAGAAGGGCAGAGCAAATACTTGTAGAACCTAAGCCAACTTCTTCGCAAGCAATCTGTGCAACAGAGATAGGGTGTAGGATATAAGGCTCACCCGATAGGCGTCTTACACCTTTATGCGCCTGTTTGGCAAAGTGAAAAGCCTTCGTTATGATGTCTACTTTTTTTCTATGTGGCGATGCTAAATAGGTATCAAGGAGATGTTGGAACGCATCTTCAATGATTTTATCTTCTTTTGCTTCGTCGATTCCGCCTACTTCTTTCTCTTTTTCCATATTGCTTCTCCTCAGTTAATATTGGCTTTCTGTTTTAACTATTGGTTCTATGCTGTTGTTTTCCAACGATTTTTGCAGCTATATCAGTGGGTTGCTTGTCTTTGATTTCATTGTTTTGAGTCAATGAAATAGCATTATCTGTGAAACGTTTTGCCTTTTCTGCTGGCAATAAAATAGTGGCACTTCCATCGATAGTCTTTACTATTCCTTGTCGGTATTGAGGGTTTAGTGTTTTTAAATCAGCCAAATCCATGTCCACTAAATTGGCTATTTTTGCCAATGGTATATCTTCTGTAACCACCACTTTCCCTATTTGTTCAGGCAAACCAGTTGATTCTGGCATAATATTGTAATCAGCGTGATAGTTCATCACGAAGTTTGCTGCAATGAAAGCGGGTACATAACCCCGTGTTTCTTTGGGCAAGTATTCATAAATCTGCCAAAAATCGCTTGCTCCTCCTGCCTTTTCTATGGCTACACTCACGCGTGTTGGTCCACAATTGTAGG
This sequence comes from Prevotella disiens, assembly GCF_900454955.1. Classification (NCBI taxonomy): domain Bacteria; kingdom Pseudomonadati; phylum Bacteroidota; class Bacteroidia; order Bacteroidales; family Prevotellaceae; genus Prevotella; species Prevotella disiens. The sequence goes on from NZ_UGTL01000001.1 coordinate 2,065,178, forward strand.
CTGCTAATGCCAAAGTCCAATCGCCAAATCGTTGGTAAAGGTCGCCCAATAGCTTTGCAGCAGCATACGATGACTTGATAGGGTCTAATCTTTCATCAACATAATTGTTGATTTTTAAATTATATTGCTTGCCTGTTGCAGGCATCAGTTGCCATAAACCAGCTGCACCCTTGCCCGAAATAGCCTTCGGATTGAGTCCCGATTCAATAACAGGGAGATTCTTTAATTCTAACGGCAAGCCATAATGGCACAACGCTTCCTCAAAGATTGGGTTGTAATAATCGGCTCTTGCCAACAAACAACTCGTTGAACGCCGTCCCTGTTTTATGTATCTGTCGATGTATTTCTGTACTTCGGGGTGGTAAGTCAGTTGCATCGCACCCGAAACTCGGCTCAATAAATGACTAATTGTAGCAGCTTCGTCTTCAGTTTCTGCGCCATTGTGGCTTCCATACCCATTATTCTGCTGTTTGTAGAATTTGGTATTGCTGTATTCTACTTCTATTTCGTAATCTTTTTCTTCTGCTTGTGGTATGTAAACTTGCATTGTTTTGCCACGATTATCGGTAACCGTTTGTTGTTGAGCGTGTATTCCACAAGCTCCAAACGCAAATAATGCAAAGGTAATTATCTCTCTTTTTTTGAACATTAATTATTGTTTTTGGTGAAAATCTGCCTTCCTTTACATTAGAAAGTCAGACTGCAACCTATGCCAACCGCCGAACTTTTGAATGGATTTCTATTGGAGGTAAACGAATTATCGTTTAAAATGGCTGGTGCTATATGTAGCGACAAATTGTCGGAAATATCAAAATCGGAAAGCGAAGCATCAACGTAAGCGTCAATAACCGATAAAGCATAGACTGCAACCGCTGCAAAAATGCTTAAATCGCGCCAACGGCGAAATTTATCTTTACGCTTTTTGAATACATTTTGGTAGTAACTTTTGTTCTCTTCCGTAATCTTAGTTCCCAAATGGAGGAAGCTATTGTAACTTTGCGTATTGGGATCATCGTCCATAAGGTCTAAATATCCTCTTTGATAATCACGATATTGCTGATTGTTCCAAGTTATGGCGTACACGCAACCTGCTATTCCACCATAAAAAATAGGCAATTTCCAATATTTACGGTTATAGATTTGTCCTGCACCAGGCAATGCAATAGCAAGCCAAAGTGCCTTTTTAGGATTTGGACGCCATTTGCTCCAGTCCTTAGCCAGCTTAATACTATCCTTTTTGGCAAGGTTTTTCAGCTTAGTATCCTTCGTTGTGGTGAGTTCAAACTTGCGTTCTTGCTTTTCAATAGGTACACCAACAATGGTCGTAGAGGTGGTGCTATCAGGGTAAATCACCTTTACAGAATCTCCATAAACCACTTGTGCAACAGCTTTATTGTTACAAATCATTGAAAATAAGCACACAAGCAGCGTGGTACTGAATATGTTTTTTATTCGTTTCACTTATTTTTTCCTTCGTCAGCGAACACTTATTTAAGTTTGTCCATTACTTCCATAATGTGTAAAAGTTCTTCTTCTGATGCAAAAGGAATGCTGATTTTGCCCTTCCCCGATGCGCCATAACTCATTTGAACCTTTGTTTGGAAGAAGTCAGACAATCGTTTTTTCAACAGATTAAACTCTTCTGGAAGTTTTGATTTGGCTGCGATTTTCTTTTTTGCAGTCGTTATATCCTCGCCATTTTTGAGTTGTTGGCAAAGTTCTTCCACCTTACGCACACTGTAATTGTTCTTGATTACTTCGTGAAATAGCTTCAATTGCAGCGAAGGACTGTCCAAAGAGAGCAATGCACGAGCATGTCCCATGTCAATATCTTTCTTCTGTAATGCCATTTGAACCTGTGCTGGAAGTTTCAAAAGTCTAAGATAATTAGTAACCGCAGCACGACTTTTGCCTACTCTTTCGGCAACTTTTTCTTGTGTCATGCCACTTTTCTCTTGCAAATGTTCGTATGCAAGTGCTATTTCTATGGCATTTAAGTCTTCGCGCTGTATGTTTTCCACCAAGGCGAGTTCCATTACGTTCTCGTCTTTTATGGTGCGTATGTAAGCAGGAATGGCTGTTAATCCTGCTAATTGTGAGGCGCGCCAGCGTCGTTCACCTGCTACTATTTGATATTTGTTATCGTCAATTTGTCGCAAAGTGATGGGTTGCACCAATCCTAATTGCTTGATGCTATTGGCTAATTCCTCCAATGCCACTTGGTCGAACTCTCTTCGTGGTTGGTTTGGATTTGCTTCTATTTGACTAATTGGCACTTCGTTGATAGTAGAACTGCCCTGTGTGCTTACTGTTTCGGTCGAAATTAAAGCATCTAAGCCACGTCCTAATGCCGATGTTTTTGTGTTTGTATTGTATTTTTTATGTACAGCCATTTTTATTTTTAAGACTTCTGGAGGTTAAACTATGTTCGTTTTTATTGCTTATTTTTCTCTATGATTTCTTTTGCCAATGCCAAATGGTTTTTAGCACCTGTCGATTCAGCATCGTAAAGAATCACTGGTAAACCATGACTTGGACTCTCTGAGAGTTTAACGTTGCGCTGAATAACGGTCTTAAAGACCAATTCTTGGAAATGTCGCTTCACTTCGTCGTAAATTTGGCGTGCTAATCGCAAACGACTATCGTACATAGTGAGCAAGAATCCCTCTATTTCTAATTTCGGATTGAGCTTACTTTTTATGATTTTTATGGTGTTTAACAATTTGCTAATACCCTCCAATGCAAAGTATTCGCATTGCACTGGAATGATAACTGAGTCGGCTGCTGTGAGTGCATTCACCGTTATCAAACCCAAAGATGGACTGCAATCAATTAAAATATAATCGTAATCGTTCTTGATAGGAGCTAACAAGCGTTCTAAAACCTGCTCTCGATTGTCAATTTGCAACATTTCTATTTCTGCACCAACAAGGTTGATGTGGCTTGGAACAATGTCCATTCCTTCAATATCGGTCGTGTAAATGGCATCGCGAACATCAGCATTATTGATGATACATTCGTATAACGAGCAATCAACCTCCTTAATATCAACACCTAAACCACTTGAAGCGTTAGCTTGTGGGTCGGCATCAATAACAAGAACAGTCTTTTCAAGTGTTGCTAAAGATGCGGCAAGATTGATGGTAGAGGTTGTTTTTCCAACACCACCCTTTTGGTTTGCCATTGCGATTATTTTTCCCATTTTCCTGATTTTCCTAAATTGTTTTGCCGACAAAGATACATATTTTCAATGAGAAAGCCGTATTTATAAACCTTTTTTCGTATTTTTGCAGTCAAAAGAAAATAAAAATTATGAATTTTAAGCGACCCCTTATTCTCATATCTAACGATGATGGTTACCAATCGGTAGGCATTCGCACGTTAGCCTCGTTCCTTTCCGATTTTGCCGAAGTAGTTATTTGTGCGCCAGAGGGTGCTCGTTCGGGCTACTCGTGTGCTTTTTCGGCAAGCGATGAGCTGCGTTTAACCCAAAGGAACAACATTCCAAATTGCGAAGTTTGGTCGTGTTCAGGTACGCCTGTCGATTGTGTAAAGATTGCATTTGAGCAAATTTTAAAGGGTCGCCGCCCCGATTTGGTTTTAGGAGGTATCAATCATGGTGACAACTCTTCGGTAAACAATCATTATAGCGGTACGATGGGCATTGCTCGCGAGGGTTGTTTAAAATATGTTCCAGCCATTGCTTTCTCATCGTGCGACTACAATCCCAATGCCAATCTTGACCATTTGCGCCACTATGTTGTAAAAATCGTGAAACAAGTCTTGGAAAACGGTTTGCCAAAGGGAGTATGCTTGAATGTAAACTTTCCTGCAACCGACCAATTTAAAGGCTTAAAAGTATGTAGAATGGGCTTCGGTAGTTGGATTCACGAAACGCTAAAATGCAGCCACCCAAGAGGTTTCAACTATTATTGGATGTTGGGCGAATACAGAAATGACGAACCAACGGCGACTGATAGCGACCAATATTTTTTGGCAAACGGCTATGTTACGGTTACACCAACACGCATTGACGTTACCGATTACGATGTTTTGAATGCTATGAAGGGTTGGGAAGAAGAATAAAAATGAATAAATTTGTGGAGAAAAAGGCATGAAATATTATTTGATTGTTGGCGAAGCATCGGGCGATTTACACGCATCACGGCTCATGGAGTCTATTCGTAAATTCGACGAAGGGGCAGCGTTTCGTTTCTTTGGGGGCGACCTTATGCAAAAAGTTGGTGGACAACGTGTTCGCCACTACGAGGAATTGGCTTATATGGGCTTTATTCCCGTGTTGCTACACCTACCGACAATCATTAAAAACATGAACCTTTGCAAGCAAGATATAGTGAAATGGCAGCCCGATGTAGTCATTCTTGTCGACTATCCTGGCTTCAATTTGAAAATTGCAAAATACGTTCATAAGAACACAAAGATTCCTGTTTATTATTACATTTCGCCTAAAATTTGGGCATGGAAGGAGTGGCGCATTCGTGCAATCAAGCGTGATGTAAGGGAAATGTTCTCTATTTTGCCTTTTGAAATTGACTTTTACGAGCGCAAACACAACTATAAAATTCATTATGTGGGCAACCCTACTGCCGAAGAGGTGGCTACTTTCAAAGCGCAATATACCGAATCAAAAGACGAGTTTTGCAGCCGTAACGGTTTGAACAGCAAGCCTATCATCGCCATTCTGTCGGGTAGTCGCAAGCAAGAAATTAAAGATAACCTCCCAGCCATGCTCGAAGCAGGTAGCAGGTTTGAGGATTACCAATTGGTGATTGCTGGTGCGCCGTCTATAGACGATAAATTTTACGAGAAATACATTGCCGATAAGGACGTAAAAATCGTGAAAAACGAAACTTATCAACTCCTTTCTCATGCTACTACCGCCATTGTAACGAGTGGCACAGCAACCCTCGAAACAGCGTTATTTAATGTTCCTCAAGTGGTTTGCTATAAGACACCGCTGCCTAATCTTATTCGTTTTGCCTTCAACCATATCATAAAAGTGAAATACATATCGTTGGTAAATCTTATTGCCAACAAGGAGGTTGTACAAGAATTAATGGCTGAACGTTTCCGAATCAACAATATCGTGAACGAGGTTTACAAACTCTTGCCTAACAAACCTGCACGCCAAACCATGTTGGACGACTACAAAACCATGCAAGAAAAGTTGGGCGATTATTGCGCACCCGATAACGCAGCCATTAGCATTGTGCATCTGTTGAAAAACGAATAAAAAACTTTCAAAATTCCAAACCTATTGTTTTGAACATCAAAAGTGCCTATTTTGCATACCAAAATAGGCACTTTTGCTTTTGAAAGCATTTACTTCAATCCATATTGGATATACTTGTAAAGCTGAGAGTACTAAAAATATTTTGTAAAAATAAAGGTAACTACTCAGCAATCTCAAGTAGCTCTATTAGTTCTATCCCTTATTTTTTCAGCGATAAATATTCAATTGCTTATTCTTCAAAATCGAGTCTTTAAGTGAGGAAGACACAATAAAAAACGCTCCAAGCCGAAACTTGGAGCGTAATTTAATATCTTTATAAATCTAATAAGGCTTAATACAATTTGATTGTCTTAACACCTTCAACCTTCAAAATATAAATTTGACCACGTTGAGCTGGTACAAATGTGCTGTTACCGTTTGCAACACCCGCTGCAACCTTCATGCCTGAAACAGTGTAAAGTGCATAACGCTGACCATTGTTCATACCTTCAACCATGAAACCATCGTTTTGAGCAGTAACAACGATATTTGCAGCTTCTGTTTCAACAGTGCTAATACCAGTAGCATCATTCATAATTTGCTTAAATACATTCCAACCTTTGGCATTCTTGTAAGCCTCAGTTGCAGTTGCATCTACATGGAGACGTGCTTCATCTAAGAATTGTATCTTTGTAAACATCTCTTCGTTAATTGTTGGAGGTGTTACACTATAAACAAATACATCTGTCAAAGCACGACAATTATAGAAAGCATTCTTGCCAATCGTACAACCATTAGGAATAGAGATGGATTGCATACCTGCATTTCGCTCAAATGCACTTGCACCAATCTTCTTCAGCGAAGGAATGTCTTGCAACATAACCATAGCACCATTGTTGAAGAAAGCAAAATCACCAATTGTTTCAAGTTTAGGAGTTACTCCATCTTCCCATTTAAAGGCTGATATGAAATAGTTTTGAGCCATACCATAGGCTTCAATTTCAGTCAAAGTAGATGGGAAAGTTACTTCTTTCAAATTAATATTATAAGCCATTGCATAACGACCAATCTTCTCTACACCTTCTTGAATCTTAATTTTTTCATCACCCTTTGGTATTGTAGGATAGTAGTAGATTGTTTTGCCGTCCTTTGAGTATAAAATTCCGTTTTCAGCCTTAAATGTAGCATTACCATTTTCAACAGTTACACCACCGTCCAAATACATTGCTGTAAGGAAAGCACCAGGTTGTACGCTTGTAACATTTGCCTTAATTTCATAAGATGCAGCCTCTCTTCCCACAGGATAAGCTACCAAACGTGTTTTGTCCTTAGAGTAAACAACACCAGCAACCTCTGTGAAATATGGGTTCAATGGGTCTACTGTAATCTTATTCAGCTTGAAGCAAAACAAGAAAGGCAATTCACCAATATATTTAACGTCCTTAGTGATATGGAAAGAAGTCAAATCAGAAGAACCACTCAATGCTTGTGCATCAATATATTCTACACCAGCAGGAGTAACAGCATCGCCTGTTGCATTCCATTTTGTCAAGTGACCATTCACAATGGTAGGTTCATGGTTTACAGTACTGCCACCACCTTCATTAATCGTACAAATAAGATAAACTTCAACATTGCTATTCAAACTTGGAATTGTATAAGTTAAACCTGTTTCATTAGGCACTACTTTATCACCTAACATCCAGTTATCAACCTTGCGACCTTCGCCTGGAATAGCAGTAAAGACAACCTTTGCACCTTTTTTTACTGATGCACCATTTGTAATAGCAACACCATCGGCAGTTGCAGTTACTTTATCTTGTGGATTCAACGAAGCAAAATGAACCGTATTATAACCTACATTCTGACTAAAATCTACAGAAATATCTAAAATATCGTATGAGGTACATTCGTAAGTCAATTGATTATCATGTCCTTCGATAGGCACTCTCATCATATGCACCTGACCATCATCACCCATAACGTCCTTTTCTTCAAACCACTGAGTTACATGATAACCTGGATTAGGAATAGCTGTGAACACAAGTGGACTATTGAAAGGAACGACCTTTGCGCTTTCAACCTTATCGCCACCCTTAATTCTACATTCCAAAGTACCACCAGCTGGGTTCAAAGAACGGAAGAAAATAGTGTGTCCTTTTGGTTGTTCTACGAAAGTAACCTTGATAGTAAGGTCTTCAGTTACATTTTTATTAATGTAAAGTTGGGCATTAAAGCCTGTAGTAGAAGTAGAAATCTTTGCAGTTTCTACTTGATTATTCACCTCCCACTTATCAATGATGTAGCCTGCACGCGGAATAGCCTGAATAGTTATCATATTTCCGTCAGGAATTTGACCATTATTAAGAACATCAATGCCACCTGTCGTCCATGCTTTCAACTCTCCAAACTCATTATTTGTACCATTTGAAGAGAAATTAATGGTGTGTGTTTGAGCTGCATCAGGTGTTACAGGACCAACAATGATTTGGCAATGCTTGAAAACTTGTTGTAAACGAGCCTGAACATTAGCATCTGCAACGAATATTTTAGTAGATGCTTTGTCTGCAAAAGGAGGATTTGAATAAGCAAAAGACTTGAAATCTACACTTTTATGAATATCTACAATACTAAGAGAACCAACTCCATTCCAAGTCATATACCCTGTATCTTCTACTTCTTTAAGGTTTGGTACTAACAATTCTGACAAACTTGAGCAGCTATTAAACGCATCATTACCAACTGTAATAACACCAGGAAGACTAATTTTCGTCAATGTTTTGTTGCCATACATAGCAGCTTCGCCAATGCGAGTACATTCACTTTCAGTCAATTCAATGCTTTTTGCAGCACCAGCAAGATAAACAAGCGTCTTATTAGCGTCGATAATAGCATTATTTTTAACCGTAAAAACAGTAGAAGTACCTGTCATTGTAAGGCTTTCCATAGCTGAACAACTCTTGAAAGAATTGCCTAAAACAGAAGTCAAACCACTACCTAACTCCACTGTCTTTATACCATGACAGTTCGCAAACGCATCTTTGCCAATTTTTTGAATAGCAGGAAGAGACAAAGAAGCAAGGCTTGAGCAACCGTCAAATGCCCCTTCACCAATTGTTTCAAGTTTTGTTGCAGTGATAGAGGTAAGACTTGAACAACCTTTCAACGCATTCTTTCCAATTTTTTTAACGTTTTTGAAATCAATGCTTGTGATTTTGGTATTCACAATTTCTTCGCTTGAACTGCTACCCCAGCCGTCATCGCCACCCCAGCCGTCATCTGATGTGCTCGCTGGCGTATAAAAACAATTTTCAGCAATGGCAACAACATTGTCAGGGATAACAATATCTCCTGAGGCATCGCTCCATTTTGTCATGATACCATCTGCGGTAATTGTATAACTACCACTTTGAGCATTCGCAAAACTGCAAATTTGCAGTAAAGCAAATAATAATAGATAAACTTTTCTCATGTTTGATTATTTAAAAAAATATTCTGTATTGTTAAATCGCTCTGTTTAAGAGTCTAATAGAAAGCAAAGCGTCATTTGTTCGAAATATATCTCAGCATAATATCGTTTAGTAATAGTCATCATCAAAAGTATTTAGACGTAATATCTATACTCTATGAAAAAACGACACAAATATAAATCTTTATTATAAAAAAACAAAACAAATCGGAAAGAATTATTTTAAATCCTAACAAATCATCATATTAACTGCATTGTTATTCTGTTTTTTAGCTTAAATATCTTTTTCTCCTTATTATATAGCGCTTATATTGTGCTTTAAAAAAGAATCTTATAAAACTATGGATAGTTTATAAAAAAATGATACATTTGATGTCACAAAACGAATTGTTGCTCGTATAGGAAGTAAATTATCAAAATAAAACGCTTTTGAAACGATTATTTTTTGCTGTGCCATACTCTTGGGAGTCATGAACAGTTGTGCAACAAAACCAAAGGAGAAATGTAAGGCTATCACCATTACTTCATCATCAACCCTTATTACCCAAGATTTCAAAATTAAGGGCTTCAATGGTTTACAAATTGATATTTCTGGCAAAGTAGAATACACGCAAGGCAACCATTATAGTGTAAGCATTACTGCGCCAAGTGCGGTATTCGATGCTATGGAAGTGAGCAATAAAAATGGTATTTTGCATATTAAAGAAAAGTCAGGCATAAGAATTCAGAACATCAAAGATTCTAAAAAAGCAACCATTAGAATTACTTCGCCTCAATTAGACATCATAAATTTGTGTGGTGTCAATAGTTTTCACGCAACCAGCATGAAGGGAACAGATACAAAATTTACGCTTTCAGGGGTAGTAAACATCAAGATTGACAAAATAAAAGCCTCCAAATTCACACTCATAAACTCGGGTGTAAGCAGAGGAAGTGTCAATATTGATGCCACAAATGAAGAAATACATCATAACACTGGCAATTTGTTTACTTGCTATCCTCCCTATCAAAGCGCAAAATAGCATTGATAACCTCGTTGAACGCTATTCCTCAACGGGTGGTTCATCGTTTACCACTGCCGTAAAGCGCAATCCTCGAACACGAAAAGTAGAGAAAGTTGTAAAGACTTTGGAGGTGGAATATGGGCAATGCAACACGTTTTATAGGGCATTTAAGCAAGAAGCACACACGGGAAGTTGGACAGATAAAGCTTCCAACAATGAATTTACGACCCTACTCGTATTGAATAAGCCTCAACAAGTGCGCATCTATATGCTCAAACGCTACAATCGCAACTACGATGGCAAGGCAAAAGTTACCATCATCGTGCAACAAAAATAGTAAAAACATCATTAGTCGCCAATTTCCAGTTGGCACTAATTTTCAAAACAGCCTGTTTTGCACTTCAAAACAGCCTATTTTGGACTTCAAAACAGCCTGTTTTGGAAATCAAAGAGATGCTTGACAGAAAAAGCTCCAAACTTTAGCTACTCCAAAGCCTCAACAAGTCTACTGAAAGAATCGATAAAAGGATAACGCATTAATATGTTTATATTATTCAAATTTCGTGTTTTATTTATATATTTCTTTCAAAACCATTATATTTATTTGCCATTTTAGTCTATTTTTTGTACTTTTGAAGTTTCTATAACATAGGGGAAATTCACAGAGAAAATCCCCCATAAAACAACAAAAACAATCAAACTATGAACAAAACTAAAACCTATTTCTTGTCAGGACTTGTCCTGACGTCATTGGCATTACCGATTCATGCCACAACCAATCATAAACTTTTAAAAGTAGCGCAACAACCTGTTGCTCAAAAACTTACTGCGGGAAAGATTGGCACGGTTGATGTAAAACTAATCGACAACACATCATCGGTAACTTTGCAATGGAACTCGGTGGCAACAACCGATGTACCAGCAAGCAACATCAAGTATCGCATCTTTAATTATAATTTCTCAACAACAGACTTTGAGCTATTGAAAGAAGTAGATGGTACGGTTACGGAGTATATCGTTAATGATGCCAGAATTGCAGCCGACAAACAACAAACGTTGGCATGGATAGTAACACCCGTTGTCGATGGTGTGGAAAAACAAGATAACATGGGGTTTGTATATTATATAGGTGGAAAACCATACGCAACGCCTTTCCACAGAAGTTTTGCCAACTACAACGATACCGATTTTGACGGATATTATATTTCTTCAGACCCTCTTAACGGCAGTGATGTTTGGAATTTGCACAAAACTTTCACCTACGATAACGACAATGGTTCGTTGCGTTATATGACTGCTTTCTATGGTGAAGCAGTCTGTAACTTAGGTAAAATTTCAGTACAAGGCAAGCATTCGCCAGTATTGGTATTCAATTACAATGGAAAAGGCGGTATGCCTGCATCTGTAAAGGCTGTTTTGGAACATGAAAACGGCATAGAAAAGGAAGTTTGGACATTGGATTTCACACAAGCAACCACGCTAACAACCGACAAATGGGGGCAAGCAGTGGTGAAAATCCCTGCAAGTTTCACGAATGAGAAGTACTTTAAATTGAAGTTTATCGCCAAAGCTGACGATGATATTTCATTGAATCCTATCTTCATTGATAATATCAACGTGATAGACCCATTGGAAATTGATGCTGCTATCGCCATGACAAACCCTGAAAAAGTACAAAAGGGTGGAAAAGTAGCCATGAACGTGGAAGTTAAAAACAATGGTGCTAACGCCATGAAAGGCGCAAAATTGAAAGTAACTGCTAACGGAAAAATTGTTTACGAACAAGCTATTGAGGGCGAAGTGGGCGTAATGAGCAGTATCAATATCCCTGTTTCGTTCGATGCTGATGTACTTCCTACAACCGAGAACATCAACGTTATTGCCGAAATTATTATGGAAGGCGACAAGGATATGACCAATAACAAGGTGGAAAAAACTATCGGTTACAATGCAGCAACCCTTGATGCGCCAACAAATTTGAAGGCAGAAGGTGGCAAAAACGCCCCTGTTAATCTGACATGGACAGCTCCAAAGATGCAAACCGTAGATACTTTCGATGACTTTGAGTCATACGATGCATGGGCAACCACGATGGGTAATTGGACAACAGAGAACGTTGATGGCGGCACTTTCGGCGATATTGACGAAGTAAGCTATCCACATCAAGGCGAAAAGTTGGCATTTATGAACTGGCAACCCAAGGGATTGTTAGACAATTTTGCGAAGGTTTTCCCTCATTCGGGTAAGCGTGCAGCCGTTTCTATCTACCATAGAAAGGGTTCAGAATTACCAAATGCAGACATGTGGCTCATCAGTCCAAGACTCTCAGGTAAGGCGCAAGAAATTAGTTTCTTTGCTAACGACATGAAAAACTCGGCAGATAAGGGCGTAGAAGTCTTTGATATTCTTTATACAACAGAGGATTCTCCAAAAGATTTGGCGAAGTTTACACAAGTGGGAAACACTTATTCATTGGATAAATTTGAGTGGACGGAGATTAAATCACAGTTGCCTGAGAATGCAAAATACTTTGCAATTCACAGAAAAACCGATTGGACAAACGCTTATGTGCTTACCCTTGACGACGTGAAATATCAAGCTGGCGTAAGTGCAAAGACTTATAATGTTTATCGTAACGGCGAGTTGATTGGTACAACCGATAAGCCTAATTTCACTGACGACAAGGCAAAAGCCGACGGAGAGCATACTTATAGTGTCATTGCCGTTTACGATAATGGTGCGCAATCAGACCCTGTTAGCACAAAGGTGGCTACTGGCATTGAAGAGATAGTAAGCAAAGCTGACACAACATTCAATGTTTACACCATCAGCGGTACACTTGTTAAGCGCAGCACAACCTCGCTTTCGGGTTTAGCAAAGGGCATTTACATTGTTAATGGCAAGAAAGTTGTTGTAAAATAAGACTGTTTGAATCTGTTTTTTAAACGCTGCAAGGACGTGATACGAATGGTTTAGTTCGCAAATATTACGTTCTTACCCGATTAAAAACTCACTAAATGGAAATAAAAAAATGCGTTCCTCAACATAGAAGAACGCATTTCTTTGTTTTATCTTCGGCTTTACAAGGTGTAAAGCATTTGTATAAGCGTTTGCCCAACGGCTTGTAAAGAGGTGCGGTCGATATGTTCCATGGTGTCATTGACGGTATGCCATGTTGGACCGAACGTACTTTGCGCACAATCGGGGTAATAAGGAATGATGTCAATCGTTGGTATGTTCGCATTTTTATTTAGCGAATAGTGGTCATCGGTAACCATTCCACCTTGCGAATCAGGGAAGTAATTGCCAAAACCTGCCGACTTTGCAGCTGCCCAAACACGGTCTACAACATCGGAAGCAAACTGCATTGAAACGCCCTCCTTATAGAATTGAGCACCTTCGCCACCTACCATATCAAGCAAAACACCAAATTCGGGACGAACAGCAAGCGGCAAATTCTGTGAGAAATAGTTTGAACCCAATGCCCAACTATCGCCCGATAGAGCTTGATGTTCGGTATCCCATTCAGGAACGCCCCAATCTTCGGCATCGAAACAAACAAAGTCTACCCCCACATTGAGCGTACTATCAGCTTGCAACAAGCGTGCCAATTCAATCATTACCGCCACTCCAGAAGCGCCATCGTTGGCTGCCATGACTGGTTTTTGATGGTTAGTTGAGTCGGGATCGTTATCTGCCCAAGGGCGACTGTCCCAGTGTGCCGAGATTAAAATGCGACGTTGTGCATCAGGATTGGTGCTTGCAATGATGTTAGTCGATTTCAATATCGTCCCATCGTAAGCCTTTAAGTCAGCTTTTTGAGTTTGTACCTCGCACCCATATTGCTTAAACTTTTGGATAATCCATTGTTCACACTTATCGTGAGCCGCAGAATTCATCGTGCGAGGACCAAAATCGCATTGCGCTGCGGTATAAGCATAAGCCGAATCTGGATTGAATTTTGGTCCAACAGGCTTTTCAATAGCCGCAGAATCAGTAGCTGCCGTGTCGCTATTGGCAGACTTTCCTTTACAACCAAAGGCGCAAGCAGCCAATAAAACAACTGCCACACCACTCATATAATACATCATTTTTCTTTTCATCGCTTTTCTTTTCGTTCGTTACAAAACTCTTTTTACACCTTTATTAGTAGTTTAAACGCTGTGTCCCTGTGGGGAAACTGCCGTAAATCTTACACATTAATATTCCCAATACTGTGGTATCGTTCCATTTGTCCTATTGGAAACGATGCCAACATAGTTTGCAAAGTTACTATTTTGATTTGAATAACAAGTGTACTTGATGAAAAAATCACCATTTTCCCCATAGATACAACGGCTTTATAGGCAGAACCACTTGTCAGATACAGATAATAGCAATAACAACGAAAACGATATTAGATAGAAAAAAAAGGATTAAAAACTTTGGAAATAAGAAGTTTGTTGTACCTTTGCACCGAATTACCAATTAGCCATTTACTACTTGTTGTGAACATCGCAGCAAACGTGGCAAATATTCCATAGCATAAACAGAATGCACCGCATCAACAAATATCAAACTGCTTTCTTGTGGTCTACCAACTACGATGTTAGCGAGAAAAAAGTTGGTGCAAAGCATCAAAAAATATTGACTTCACATGGATATGATTGTACAATTGTTGACAGGAACGAGCATCGGTCAATCAATTTTCGTATTAGCACTTGTCGTATCAGTCGGACTATTGCTTAGTAAAATCAAATTAGGAGGTTTCTCTTTAGGCGTCACTTGGGTACTTTTTTCTGGTATTCTCGCTGGACATTTAGGCTTATCAATCGACCCCACAGTACTTTCGTTTGTCAAAGAAAGTGGAATGGTAATGTTTATCTTTGGTATCGGCATGATTGTTGGACCAGGTTTCTTTTCAACTTTCAAACAAGGTGGCGTTCAATTGAATCTGCTTTCAGTCTTGTCAGTATTCATTGCAATCTTAACGACGTATCTAATTTTTTATTTTTCAGGAACTTCCATCGAGGCTATGGTCGGTATTATGGCAGGAGCGGTAACAAACACACCTGCTTTGGGTGCTACTCAAGAAACAGCTAAAGGCTTGAATGGAACAATTTCACCCGACATTGGCATTGGCTACGCTTTGGGTTATCCAATGGCAATCGTTGGTATGATTCTTACAACAGGTGGTTTGAAGTGGGTTTTCCGTGTTAAAGTTGATAAAGAATCGCAACTTATTGAGGATAGAGAGAAGGCACGTCGCAAAGACGCACTCGTTTTTTCAGTGGAAGTTACCAATCCCGCAGTTTACAACAAAAAGGTTGGCGAAGTAAAAACGTTGCTTGATAAGCATGATTTCTTGATTTCCCGCATCATGTACAAAAGTACTGGGACGATAGATATGGCGCATCCTCAAACAACAATCACCGAAGGCGACAAACTTTTAATCATTGCCGAACAAACAGACGTTGATATTATTTGCGCATTGATTGGTCATAGAATCGAAATGTCTGATGCCTTATGGGGTAAACTCGACCACAGACTTATTTCACGGCGCTGTTTGGTAACACAAGGGTCTATCAATGGCAAGAGCATTGAGGAGTTAAAGCTCCGCTCTATCTACAATGTTAATATATCACGCGTACAGCGTTCAGGCGTTCACTTGATTGGAAAACATGACTTACACCTCCAAATTGGTGATAGTGTCATATTGGTTGGTGAAGAAGAAAACGTTAAACGAGTAGAGAAAATATTAGGCAATTCAGCTAATCACCTTCTCCGTCCTAATCTTTCCGTACTTTTCTTCGCAATATTATTAGGTGTTCTCATTGGCAGTATCGAAATTCCGCTTGCAGGAATGCCTATGCCTGTCAAGTTTGGATTCTCTGGTGGCACGCTCATTGTCGCTATTCTTATCAGTAACTTCGGTACTCGCTTCAAATTAAACACGCACAATACGCAAAGTGTCAACCTTATGTTAAAGGAATTTGGTATAACCGTCTTCCTCGCATGTGTAGGTTTGAGCGTGGGAGGCGACTTTTTTAGCAAATTGATTGACGGTGGTTACCTTTGGATGGGCTATGCGCTTCTTATCACATTGATTCCGTTATGGATTACTTGTGTCTTGGGACGCTACTGGCTGAAGTTAGATTACTTCACGCTATTGGGCTTTATTGCAGGAACAATGACCTTCGCTCCAGCCTTATCACTAACTCCTGATGCTTCAAAAAACAACATTCCAGCAATTCGTTATGCCACCATTTATCCGCTCACATTGTTTGTCAGAGTGATGTTAGCACAATGGATGATATTGTTATTCTAAGGTTAATTGACGGCTTAGGATAACTTTCCTACCGAAATAGTTTATAAAAAAAATAAAATGCGGGATTGCTTTTATCAAGCTTTCTCGCATTTTTATTGTTCTAATAGGCTTTGTTTAGTGTATCAAAACCGCCTTTTATTTCTTTCTTGCAGCTTGTACTTGCGCCATAACACGCAGCCAGTTTCCGCCCCATATCTTTTCAATATCGCGTTCGCTATACTTTCGTGCCAACAAATGGCGTGTAAAGTTTATCATTTCGCTTGCATCAGCCATGCCACGAACGGTTCCGTCGCCATCAAAGTCGGTTCCTAAGCCCACATGTTCTATGCTCATCACACGAATAGCATGTTCCAAATGAGCAATCGCGTCCATGATTGAAGTGTTACCCCCCTTGCGTAAGAATCCTCCAAAGAGTGTAATATGAGCTACACCACCCTTTGCTGCCAATGCTTTCATTTGGTCATCGGTTAAATTTCGGGGGACATCACAGAGCGATTTGCTATTGGAATGGCTACAAACGATAGGCTGTGAACTTATTTCCAAAGCATCATAGAAACTTTTTTCACCCCCATGACTGAGGTCAACCATGATACCATTGCGGTTCATTTCTTGGATAACCTCAATGCCAAACTTACTTACTCCGCCATGAAGATTGCTCCCTCGTGCCGAATCGCAAATATCGTTATCGCCATTATGGCAGAGTGTAATGTAGGTTACGCCTCGTTGTGCGAAATGTTTTACATTCTCTATCTTTCCTTCCAATGCCAATCCGTTTTCAATGGCAAACATAATGCTCTTACGCCCTTTGCGTTTGTCTTCGTAAAGGTCAGCAGGTGTGCGTGCAATACTAAGGTAACGACTGTTTTCTTTCACTATTTTTTCTATCTTATTGAAGATTAAATCAGCGTATACAGCAGGCGAAAGATGGTCTAAGACATCGGTTAGTTCAGGGTTAAACTGCTTCAATCCAGCCACATCTATCTTCGATGAGAAGGTTTCTCCTATACGTGGTTGGGGCAAATAAGCAGCCATTGTAACCGCATCTTGGTGTCCTTCTGTCATTTTATGTAAGTCGTAGAGAATGCGGGGGTCGCGTTTTGCAAAATCAACTCCCTGTGGAAAGAACATCGGAGTGTCGCAATGGGTGTCTAAAGTAAGGATTCTTGCATGCAAATGCTTAGCAATACTAAAGTTATTAGCTTGTCCAACGAGCCATTTAAAGAGCTTTCCACCCTCTTCTTCCAACCATTCTGGGTGCCACTGAACGCCGAGAATGGGTTTAAATTCAGCACTCTCCATTGCTTCAATAACCCCGTCTGGCGCATAAGCCGTTACACGAAAACGCTCACCAGGCGCACTTACAGCTTGATGATGGAACGAATTTACAAAGATTTTATCCGTCTTATAAATCGCTTTAAGTATGGAGTTTGGCTCAATAGACACACTGTGCGTAGGCACATTAAAGCCTGCTTGTTGGTCGTGTTTGAGCAGTGCTGGTCGCAAAGTGGTAACACTTTTCGAACGTGTTAGTTTCTTTTCTTCCTTCACTTCTTCCACGATGTAATCATCATAGATATGTTGTTGCACCTTGCTACCCAATGCAATCGCCAATACTTGTATCCCTCTACAAACTGCCAAAATTGGAATTTGTCGATTGAAAGCCAATCGTGTGGTGAGCAATTCCGACAAATCTCGCTTGTCATTGATATTCCCTACATGAGGCGAAGGCTCTTCATTTGCCCATAAAGGGTTCACGTCAGCCCCTCCAGAGAGTAGCAATCCGTCAATGCGATCGAGTATACTCGCCAACACTTTTTTATCGGTTGTTGGCGGAATGAGTAAGGGTGTGCCGCCTGCCTCTATCACCTGCTTATGAAAGACCTCTCGTATGGTAACATCTTTGTCCGAGAAATTGGTTGTAATACCGATGATTGGTTGATGCGAAGCCTCTGGAAAACTTGCGTAAAGGTCTTCTAACTGTGTGTCTAAATCAAAATTTGTTGTCATTATCCTTTCTATAATTTGGGGTGCAGAGGAGGCATTTAGCCCGACTGTTATAAGTCTGTTGCTATTGGAATTTCACGTTTTATACTTTGTTCAAGACAGATAAGCGTTTCTGTTGATACTACTCCTGGTATGCTTTGCAACTTATTGTTGAGCAAATCCATGAGTTGTTCGTTGTCTTTTGCGTACAATTTCACGAGCATGGTGTACGACCCTGTTGTGAAATGGCACTCTATTACTTCTGGAATTGTATTGATTCTTTCCACTACTTTTCGATACATTGAACCTCTTTCAAGGTTTAATCCCACATAAGTACAGGTGGTATAACCGAGACTTTTAGGGTTTACGTCGAAGCTACTGCCCACAATGACACCATTTTCGATAAGATGTTGCACACGTTGGTGTATGGCTGCTCGTGATACACCACATTCTGCTGCTACGTCTTTGAAAGGTATACGCGCATTTTGCGAAAGGATTCCAAGAATTTTTCTGTCTAATTTATCAATTTTTTCCATATTCCTTGTTAGATTTTATTTGTATTGTTAAAGCAAGAAAGTTAATTTACAATTTGAAAGCAAAAGTAGAAATTATAAATGAATTGTACAACAAAAATCAATGAAAAATGCACCCGAAGGTGCATTTTGTTAGTAATACCGCTATTTTTCACCATTTTTCAGGAATGAAAGCGCTAAGTTTTCAAACTTATTTCTTTATGGTGAGTTTGTTAGTTGCTGGAGTTGGGTTAGCTGACTTAATTTCTTTGAGTTCCAAAGTAAAGATTAGTGCCGAATAAGGGGCAATGGCTTCGCCTGCACCATTTGCTCCGTAAGCAAGTTCTTGTGGAATATAGATTTCCCATTTTGAACCAACAGGCATCAAAGTGAGTGCTTCTGTCCAACCTGGAATAAGATTGCCAACACCGAATGTGTCGCTTTGACGTCCGTGGCGTGCTGTTGCATCAAACACTTTGCCGTCTAAGGTGCGTCCTTCATAAACTACTACCACTTGGTCGTTCTTGGTTGGCTTCGCACCTGTACCTTTTTGCAACACCTTATATTGCAAACCGCTTGGCAAAGTTACCACGTCTTTTTTCTTTTTGTTCTCTGCAAGGAATTTTTCGCCTGCTTTTCTCACCTCCATGCCCTTTTCTTCTTTGGCAATTTTTAGTTTTGCTTCAAAATATTCTTGTGCTGCTTCTTGGCTAAAGAACGAGTTATCTTTCTTCAAAGCATCAAGAAATCCAAGATTTACAAGGCGTTTTGTTATGTTGGTTGATGTTCCTTTAAAATCGTTCATCATGCTTGGGAACATGGATTGCAACACTTGTTTTGCTACTTGTTGTCCTGCAATATAGGCAGCATACTGGTCGGTCATGCCATGTGCAAAGGCTTCTTGAACACCTCTTACAAATTCAGGATATTGTTCCTTTGTAACGCCCAATTGTTGGGTAGCATATCCTTCCAATCCACGTGTCAATGCCATACCAGCAGCGTAGCTCAACGAGTCGCTTTTGGTTTTTATCCATTGGCTTTTAGGCATGGTTACGGGTGCTACTTTTTCGCTACTGATTACTTTTTCTTGCTTGCTTTGTGCGCTTGCAGTATTGATTGCGGCACCACCCATAACGAGCAAAGCCACGATTGCTATCTTTTTCATAATCTGTTTTGTTTATTTTTAAATACAATGCAAGTAGGTTTTTATCTTCTTTTTCCAGAATCCAAAAGCCGTCAGCAATAAGTGCTATCTCGTAGGGGCGTGATTTATCACGTTCCTAACATTCTAAATGTTGCTAAAAGGGGCGTGATTTATCACGTTCCTAACACTCTAAATTTTGCTAAGAGGAACGTGATAAATCACGCCCCTACGAGGTATCATTACTTGCTTTAAACTGCCTTTGTTCTTGTTTGCAATATTTTTATTTGCATTTGTGTAACTTATCGAAGTCGATTTTACAACCTTAAAAAAATAAGACCTACTGTTTTGAAATGCAAAACCTATTGTTTTGAACGTCAAAATAGGCTCTTTTGAAGGGCAAAACCTATTGTTTTCTTTTTTAACATTTATAGGTACAAAAAAAAGTGGATTGGGTTTTTAAATTCCCAACCCACTTTTTTATTTCAAATCACAAATGATTAACGAGCCATTTGCATTCCTGCTGGTGCGCCTTGTGGTGCTTTTTCGATTGAAAGCAATTCGATAGTAAATACCAAAGTAGAGAATGGTTTGAGGTCTGGGCTTGGCTGTTGAGCCTTATAGCCAGCTGAATAAGGGATATATACTTCCCATTTTGAACCAATAGGCATATTCATCAATGCTTCTGTGAAACCTGGAACGGTTTGACCAAGCTGCATAGTTGCATCATTGCGACCATCAAATACCTTACCATCGATGGTTTTACCTTCGTAATTAATCTTTACGATGTCGTTAGCCTTTGGCTTTGCGCCAGTACCAGCCTTTATTTCCTTATAATAAACGCCTTGTTTCAAAGCCTTTACGCCTTCCTTTTTAGCTACGGCTGCCATGTAAGCATCGTTCTTTTTCTTATTGGCACCAAACTTCTTTTCGGCTGTTTTCTCTTGAATAGCTTGTGGAACACGTTGCTCAATTTCGCGTGCTTTTTCCATTGTCATGCTTGATTTACCCTTTGCACTTGCTGCGAAACCAGCGAGGAAGTTGTTCAAAGAGATTGACTTTGTTGAGTCTTCACCGAAAATGCTCTTGTTGATTTGGTTTTTAATCACCATATTCATGTTCATGCCGACACCGATACCAGCGTTATAAGCTGCCTTTTTCTTGTCGTCCATGTTCTTAGCACCATCATTCATACCCTTGATAAATTCATCGATGTAAGCGGTATCGATGTTCATTTGTTGTAGGTATTGTTTCACACTTTGACCTTGATCAACACCGAAAGCATAGCTAAGTGAATCAACATCTGATTTTAATTCTTCTTTTGGAGTAGAATTTCCACCGCAAGCGGTAAAGCCTACTGCTGCAAGAGCCATTACGGCTGCTACTGTAAATTTCTTCATTTTATTATTTTTTTTATATTCTACGA
This sequence comes from Prevotella disiens, assembly GCF_900454955.1. NCBI lineage: Bacteria > Pseudomonadati > Bacteroidota > Bacteroidia > Bacteroidales > Prevotellaceae > Prevotella > Prevotella disiens. The sequence goes on from NZ_UGTL01000001.1 coordinate 2,086,253, forward strand.
ATTAGAGAACTTCGATAAGTTCAACTACAAATATCAACGCTGCGTATGGAGGGATAGATGCACCAGCACCACGCTCACCATAACCAAGATTGTAAGGGATAAAGAAACGATACTTTGCACCCTCGCCCATGAGTTGAACACCTTCTGTCCAACCAGGAATAACTTGATTCAAACCAAATGTTGCAGGTTCGCCACGGTCGTAAGAACTATCAAACTTAGTGCCGTCAATGAGTGTTCCTTCGTAATGACACTTTACTTGGCTTTTTGCACTTGGCTTCTTTCCGTTGCCTTCGTTGATGATTTCATATTGTAAACCAGAAGGCAATACCACTACATTTTCCTTCTTTGCATTCTCTTCTAAGAAGTCTTCACCTACTGCTTTTGCCACTTTACCAGCTTCAGCAGCTGCTGCTTCTTGTTTTGCTTGCTGCTCTGCAAAGAAGTTATTAACAAGTGTTTGAGCTTCTTGCTGGCTAACTTTCAATTCGTTTCCAGCGATAACATCTTTGATTGCTTGTGCAAAATCGTCAATATTGAGTTTGTTTGCACCCATTCCAGAGAGTTGTGTACCAATGCCGATACCCAAAGCATAGCTTAATTTATCCATTGAATTTTGTTGTTTATGATAATTTAATGTGCAAAGATAATTATTTTAGGATATAGTTAAGCATTATTCTAATTAAAATAACTAAATTTGTAGAATGATAAACAACAATGAAATGAAAAAAATAGTATTCTTAACAGGTGCAGGAATGTCGGTCGATAGCGGATTTAAGACTTTCCGTGGCAGCGATGGACTATGGGAAGACTTTCCCGTAGAGCAGGTTGCTACACACGAAGGGTGGCTGAAAGACCCTGTGTTAGTGAATAATTTTTATAATAATTTGCGCAAAAAACTCTTTCAAGCACAACCCAACGAGGGGCATAAACTCATTAAAAGTTTGGAAGAAAAATACGATGTTACGGTCATAACTCAAAACGTTGATGACTTGCACGAGCGTGCTGGCTCAACCAAAGTAATCCATTTGCATGGAGAATTGAAGAAGGCTTGCTCGAGCAACGATGAGTATAATCCTGAATTTATACAGGAAATAACCGAAGAAAATCCTGAGATTAAACCAGGCGAAAAGGCAAAAGACGGCAGTTTGTTGCGCCCTTTCATTGTGTTTTTCGGTGAAAGTGTACCGATGATAGAGCCTGCTGCGGCAGCTGTTTCAGAGGCCGATATATTCGTTATCGTAGGAACTTCGCTTAATGTCTACCCTGCTGCAGGGTTGGTACGCTATGTTCGCCCCAATATTCCAATCTATTTGATTGACCCAAACGAGGTGGTCCCAACTCAGGTAAACAACATTACGTCAATAAAAAAAGGGGCAAGCGAGGGTATGCACGACTTGATTGAAATGATATAAGCGGGACAACAACACATTAATATAATAAAAAGGTAAAAAGAAAATGAAGAAAATCATCATGGCAATGCTTTGCGCTATCATGGCAATTCCTACTATGGCGCAAAAGAATGTCTACAAATTTAGGGTAAAAGATAGTAGCGGACAGATTGTAAAACTCAAGGATTATAAGGGCAAAGTATTGTTGATTGTGAACACAGCCACACAATGTGGGTTCACACCACAATACGAAGCGCTACAAAAATTGTATGATTCTTACAAAAGCGAGGGGCTGGTTATTCTCGATTTTCCGTGTAATCAGTTCGGAAACCAAGCACCTGGCACAATAAAAGAAATCAAGGATTTCTGCACAGGAACGTATGGTATCACCTTTCCACAGTTTGCCAAAATCTATGTAAACGGTAAGGGCGAATCGCCACTATACACTTATTTGAAAGCGGAACAAGGCTTTAAAGGTTTTGATTTAAACAACGAAATCGGGAAATTTCTTGATAAAAAATTCAGAGAAGACGACCCTAATTATGCTCAAAATCCAAGCATTAAATGGAATTTTACGAAGTTTCTCATCGATAAAGAAGGTCGTGTTGTTGACCGATTTGAGCCTACTGCCGATATGAAAGAAGTGGAAGCAGGCATCAGAGCATTGCTGAAATTGACCCAGTAGAAACAAGGTTGAGGGGTATTTTCTACAAATTTGTTAGACGAAAATGATTTAATCTTGTGCATTTGGACAATGAATTTGCGAAAATAATAGGGACTTGTAAGGGCGGAATTTATTCCGTTCCTCATAACTAAAAGGAAACGTTTTCGCATGATAGTAACAGAAACGAAACTTGTGAGGAACGGAATAAATTCCGCCCTTACAAGGTTACTACAAGCACTTCAAATAGGTAAAATATAGAAATCCAAATCCCACCGTTTTCCTACTAAACCTAAAATGATAGCCAAACCCAAGAAACGAAAATAAAAAAACGAGGAAAGCATCAGCACTTTCCTCGTTTTTTTATTTTCGTTTTCAACCTTTAAGCATCTGTTTGTTTCATTCCCATACGGGCTTCCACTACATTTACAACATAATCGCTTAGCTTTTCGCATTCCTGAATGATGTCCATATACATTGTACCGATAGCGTAAGTGTACTTATGGTCGTTCACATCTTGAATATTTTGTGTGCGAAGTTGGTCGCGATAATTATTGATTTCGTTTTCAATATTAAACGAACAATTGATGTCATTCTCGTGTTTGTGTCCCACAAGAAGGCTGTTCATTTGCGTTAAAGCATCGTCTGTAAGTTCAAACATCTGATCAATACGCTCGTATTGCTTCTCTGTGAAATTCTCTTTTCCCGACATGCGGCGGCTCATTGTGCGTGCAATATTGTAGCAAGAGTCGCCAATGCTTTCCAATTCTGATATTTCGCGCAACATAGAGCGTACCTTTTCCTTTGTGTCGTCGCTCAAATGGGCACTACTAATTTGGTCTAAATACTTGGCAATTTCGATTTCCATGTTATCAGAAATGCCTTCATATTTTTCTATTCGGGTGAAAAGTTTTACAAAAGCTGACTCGTCTGTGGTGTGCATCAACTCTCTTACCATGCCAAACATGCGCTGTAAACGTTCCGCAAACGACTGAATTTCCTTGCTGGCTTCTAAGACTGAAAGCTCAGGAGTTTTCATAATACCCGCTTGAATAAAGCGCAAACGGAAATCTTCCTCTGTGTCCGATTTGCGCATATGTATCATTGAACACACTAATTTCTCTAATTGTGGAATAAACCAAATAAGCAAACTTGTATTGAGAACATTAAAAGTGGTGTGGAAAGCAGCCAAAACAACAGGTAGTTTCAACTTAATGGCGCTTGTCATAGCATGACTTGTAGGGTCGTAATCAACAAATCCGCACACCATATTCACAAACGGATAGAACAAAATAAGCACCCAAACAACGCCTATCACATTAAACATTAAGTGGGCTAAGGCAGCTCTTCGAGCTTGCGTATTGGCAGCTAAAGCCGCAAGATTGGCGGTAATCGTTGTACCAATATTCTCGCCCATGACCAAAGCAATACCCAAATAAATTGGTAAAACGCCTGTTGAACAAAGCAAAATGGTAATCGCCATTACCGCAGCCGACGATTGTACAAGACAAGTAATAACCGTTCCTATCGCTAAGAATGCCAAAATCGTGAAATAGCTATTGACATCGAACGACTTAAAGAATTCTATTACCGCAGGAGTAGTGTCCAAATGTAACGATTTTCCAGCATCGCTCAGCAGCACAAGACTGAAGAACATAAAGGAAAGACCAAAGAGAAAATCGCCTACATAACGCATTTTGCGCATGTAAATCAAAATAATTCCCACCAAGAAAGCTGGAAAAACAAAACTCGTAAGGTCGACAGAATAGCCCAAAGACATAATCCAAGCCGTCAGCGTGGTACCTATATTGGCACCCATAATGACTGAAATCGCTTGAGCAAGAGTGAGCAATCCTGCGTTTACAAAGGAAACTGTCATCACGGTTGTAGCTGATGAAGATTGAACAGCACAAGTAATGAACGTTCCTGTGAGCATACCTGTAAATCGGTTTGTGGTCATTGCGCCCAAAATGTGACGCAATTGTGAACCCGCCATCTTTTGTAATGCCTCACTCATTACCTTCATACCATAGATAAGTAACGCTAATGAGCCGACAATCTTAAAAAAAATAGCAAAATAATCGCCTGTAGTCATATTTAATATTATTGTAATGCAATTTCTTTTTGCGTTTTACTAAGAATTTACTAACTTTATACCCAAAGACAAAAGTTAATAGAATACAAGATGAAACAAGTATTACAAATTCGTTGCAAAAATAATAAAAAAACTTTAGATGTCCCAATCGGAAGCTCACTTTATGATGTTTATAGCGCATTTAATCTTAAAATGGAGTACGGACCGGTCAGCGCAAAAGTCAATAACAAGGTGGAGGGACTAAATTACCGCGTGTTCCATAATAAAGATGTTGAGTTTCTCGACCTCCATTCTTCTTCTGGTGTACGCACTTATACACGCTCGCTCTTCATGGTTTTATGTAAAGCGGTGCACGATTTATATCCAAAAAGCAAAGTTATCATAGATATTCCCGTGTCAAATGGTTATTATTGTAATCTGAACATAGGTCGTGAGGTTACGGAAGACGATGTAAACAAGATTAGAAAGTGCATGCAATCTATCATAGATGCACAGAAACCCATATCAAGATTTGAAACTACGACAGAAGATGCCATAAAGATGTTCCGCAAATTAGGCGACGAAGCCAAGGTGAAACTTCTTGAAAGTACAGGCTCGTTGTACACTTTCTATTACAAATTAGACGATTACGTGGATTATTACTACGGCTCTATGCTCACAAACACATCGCTTATAAAATTGTTTGGGGTTGAAAAATTCTTTGATGGACTACTTTTGCGCATTCCTGATACCGACAATCCTGGAAAATTGAGCGAGAACATTAACCAAGATAAGATGTTTGAAGTGTTCAAAATTCACCATCGTTGGCAACAAATATTAGGCGTTCGCACCGTAGGAGATTTCAATGAAGCGGTTAAAAAAGGACTTTCTAACGACCTTATCAATGTTAGCGAAGCCTTACAAGAAAAGAAAATTTCGCAAATGGCAGAGACTATTGCCCACAAAGAAGGCGTGAAAGTTGTCTTAATAGCAGGACCTTCATCAAGTGGAAAAACCACTTTCTGCAAGCGTTTGTCCGTGCAATTACTCACCTGCGGCATAAAACCTGTGCAAATTTCCTTAGACGATTACTTTGTTAATCGGGTTGATACGCCACGCGATTCATCGGGCGATTATGACTACGAAAGCCTTTATGCACTGAATATTCCACTCATCAACGAACAGTTTCAAGCATTATTCCGTGGAGAGGAAGTGCAATTACCAAGCTATAATTTCCAAACGGGAGTAAACGAAATGAAGGGTAAAAAGTTGCATTTAGAACCTAATAACATACTCATTGTCGAAGGTATTCACGCCTTAAACCCTTTGCTTACAAAGGATATACCTGACGAAAAAAAGTTCCGCATCTATGCTTCTGCGCTCACAACGATTCTCTTAGACGACCATAACTACATTCCCACAACCGACAATCGACTCATTCGGCGCATTGTTCGCGACTATAAATATCGTGGTTGTTCGGCTCAAGATACCATTAAACGATGGCCAAGTGTGCGTGCAGGAGAGAAAAAATGGATTTTTCCTTACCAAGAAAATGCTGACGTAATGTTTAATACGGCTATGCTTTACGAAGTTGCCGTGTTGAAAGCACAAGCCGAAGCGGTCTTAGAACAAGTACCTGAAAACTGCGATGAATATGCCGAAGCCTACCGATTACGCAAATTCTTAGGCTATTTTGCATCGCTCCCATTCCGCAGTCTACCTCCTACTTCGCTCTTACGCGAGTTCCTCGGTGGCTCATCATTTAAATATTAGCGATAAAAGGAATTGTCAAAAAGTAAATTTTCAGTACAATTTTAGTCCACAAAAGGTTATTTTTAGAATAGGGAATAAAGAAGCGAAAGCCAATTTATTCCCATTTTTTGTACTATTCAACTCATAAAAAATGCTCCAAAAGCCCCTAAAAACGCTATTTTATCCCTAAGATGAAGATTTTTCAGCAAAAAACCGACAAAAAATTTGGAGGGAATATAAATAAACAGTACCTTTGCACCGCAATTTTGTCCTATGGTGTAATGGTAGCACAACAGGTTTTGGTTCTGTTTGCGGTGGTTCGAATCCGCCTAGGACAACAAAAATGCGAAAAAGTCCTTCAAAGTTTTCTTTTGAAGGACTTTTTTTATTCTCATATTTTTTCTTTTTTACTCTTATAGAAAGCTTCGTGGAAATATGGAAGTTATAGAAATTGAGTTGAACACTACAAAGAAGGAAATTAAAAATACATAAAAAGAGTATGCCAATTTGTCCATATCAATGGTTTAAACTATATTTGCATGATGAATGGCACAGGCTTTGTCATAAACCTATTGAGCCTTTCTTCATAGGATTTGTAGCGATTCATTCCCTATAATCTTCCAAAATGGCAAGGCTATAATGAGATAAAAATAAAAAATTGATATAAAGTTATGGAATTCAACAATTATCCAGGATTTGAAAGTAATCACAATCGTGGTTATCAAGAGTTAGAAATGTCACGCACTTTCCCAATGTTAATGCGCAAGGTTTATACATGGATGACGATGGCACTTGCTATCACAGGCATTGTAGCGTATGGAGTGGGTACCTCTGAGGCGATGCTAATGATGCTTTACAATGGCATGGCGCCGCTTATCGTGTGCGGTTTAGCAGAATTAGGTATCGTGTTTTACCTTTCTGCACGCATTCAGAAGTTGTCACTTATGAGTGCTACCATGTGGTTTATCGTTTTTGCTGCGCTGAATGGTCTGACAATGGGGTGGATTTTTGCAGCTTATACTATGGCTTCTATTGCTAAAACATTCTTTATCACAGCGGGTACATTCGGTGCAATGGCAGTGATTGGCACAACGACAAAAAAAGATTTAACCAAAATGGGTGGTATTTTATTTATGGCACTCATTGGTTTAATTATTGCGGGCTTGGTAAATTTATTCTTACATAGCACAATGTTTGAGCTTATTGTCAGCGGTTTAGGCGTATTGATTTTCACAGGTTTGACCGCTTGGGACGCTCAGAAAATTAAAGAAATGGTAAGAATGGCACCTGATGCTGGCGAATCGGCACAAAAAATCGCCTTGCTTGGCTCGTTGAGTCTTTACTTAGACTTTATCAACTTATTCCTCTATTTGCTCCGCTTCTTTGGGAATAGAGATTAAACAAGGAGAATTCCGAAATAAAAATAGGTTCGTAAGAATTGGAAAATATAGCGATGAAAGAATTTCACCGCTATATTTTTTTATGAAAGTAATACAAATTATGAGAAATAAAAGGTGATAAGAAAGTACAAATTAGTCAGACAAGGCGAAAAACACGCAATAAAAAAGTGGGAAATAGGCTCTTTTAAAAGACTTTTTCCCACGTTTTCTGTTTTAATATAGTAAGTTTTGTTTTTTATTATAATGCGATTTCTTTAATCCTACATTTTATATCTTTCTTATCGACTATCACGAAGAAGAAAGGGCACATTGTCCACGACTGCTTTTCGCCTTGCTTGATGGTATATTTCAGCGTCAAAGTATGAGCGTTTTTTGTTAGACTGTGAAAAATCAAATCAGTATGTACATTGGTTTCGGGCAACACCTTAGCTAAAACAAATTGACGTTTAAAATCAATAGGGGTTGGTTCGCCGTCTTTCCCTTTGACAGCAGCTTCGCCAAAATATTGATAAAACTCGTTTTCGTTCGATATTTTGAACAAAGTTGGCACGGTTATCTTATTCCCACTGCTGAAAAAATAATTCTTCGCCAAAGTGTATTGCACCGTAGAATCTTGGTTTGTTGCACACGAAAAGGCAAATAACAAGACAGCGAATATACCTAAAAGTTTCTTCATTCTTATTTATTTCCGTTTAGTCTTTGTCCCAATTTGAAATTAACGTTAAATGGGTTGCTCTTGTAAAAAATATCCACATTGCCACCATTAACATAATTACCGATACCATGTTGTGAATAAATGCCCACTTGTTTGGTGAAATTATATTCATCTTTCCCAGACAATTGTGGTTGGATTTCTTTTGCATTTACAACAGTTCGTAAATCCTGTTCATGGAAACCTACATTTCTATCATTCATAGTTGTTGCGGAGCGCATTTTTGCATAGGTCAGCCCTGTCAAGAGACTCCATCTGTTGGTAACATTATATCGTACTGACAAGCCCAAATTCATAGATTGATAATAATTCATATTATCTGCCATTTCAAAATCGTTGTTTCGCATGCTATATAACGGCACATTTGTATAACAAAGTTCATTGCTTTGCAAATTGCCAGCACAAACAGCCGCTAACTGAGCAGAACGTTCAAAACGATTTGCTTTGTCGACTCTATTATTTTGGATTTGAGTATCACTTTGTTTGAGTTTGTAGTTATCTTGTTGTGGCATAGTGCCAAGCGTAACTCGGTGTAAATCGGCTATGTTTTCAATAGACTCTGTTGATGGCAGACCGACATTTGTTATTGTCGCACCATTATTACCTCTTTCTGAAAGAAATGGATTGGAAGCAGCAGCAAACAAGTTGGTTGAAAAAGTTCCACCATTCACATGAACACCATTGACCATTGATTTTACTGACTTCCAGGCATTGGTCATAAAATTTGAATTTCCTTTTTGAGGCAATGTGCTTGTAGCCATAGACGCAGTAGGGGTTAAAGCAGCAAACTCTGTTTCGGCAGCTTGCTTTCTTCCCCATAAGAATCCTCCCATGACAATGAGAACAACAGCAACAGCAGCTGCGACCTGCTGAACCCACAATGGAATGAGTGTTGCAGACGATTTTTTAACATTCGGAATAAGTTTTCTTTTCTCTATTTCACGCTTTATATCGTCCAACAAACCATCAGGCACCTTGCGTTCGTAGTCGCTAAAAACTTTTTGAAAATTATCTTCCCACTTTTCTTTCATTTTGCGTTAGCTTTATATTCCTTAATCTTTTTTGCTAGCATAACCCTAGCCTTATGGTATTGCGATGCCGATGTATCTGCCTTGATGTCAAGAATTTCAGAAATTTCTTTATGCGAATATCCCTCAATGACATAGAGATTGAACACAGTTTGATAACCTTGCGGTAAACTTCTTATTAACTCAAGAAGAATCTCTTCGTTCATTCCGTCTGTATTAGGTTCACTATCGTCATCGTCAGTCGCCATTCCTTCAATTGCTAACCTCATTGCGTTTTGTCGGCGCAACTCCTCAATTGATAAGTTGATTGCTATTCTGCGCAACCAAGCTTTTAAAGACCCTATGCCGTTATATTGAAACGTATCAATTTTGGTGTAAGCCTTGATAAAAACTTCTTGCAACACATCTTTAGCAACTTCGTCATCAGCAATGTATCGACAGCAGATTGCATAAAGGTAGCCAGAAAAGGCTGCATATAATTTATCCATAGCCACAGCCTCACCGCGTCTAAACATTGCTACTATAGCTTCTTCTTTCTCTTGTACTATCAAAGCAATCACTGCAGCGGTGAATTCACCAAAGGACAAGTTTCAACTTATTATGAAAAAAATGCCTAAGGGTTTGAAAACACCCAGCTTTTGTTTTAATCCCTGAGGAATTGTTACTAACTAAATGCAAAAATAGACATTTCCTTGCCATTACAACGCAAAAAGATGTTAAATAAAGATTTTTTCTTAGTTCATAGGCAAGGTTTTTGCGATTGAAGCATTATATAGTCAAACGAAGAAAATTTACAAAGGCATGAAATCGTATGATTAAATATAAGAATAAAGTCGTGTCAGCTGCTTACGCACTGATAATCTCAATGGGACTTGTGTCATGCAATATGACCAATGATAAACAATAAATGGGTCTTAGCCCAAAAGAAAAGCAAGAAGCATTTCAAGAAGCAAAAGGCGAATATAAAGGTTTTGTTTATTTTAATGACAGAAAAACAAGCGACAATGTTCTTACATTAGATTCAGCCGAGGTAACCATAAATATCCTAACCGATAGTACAATGGTTATTCACGATATGCCTTCAAAAGTATTGGTTGCAAAAGTAGCACCAAGCAATTTGAAAACTGCCGTAACAAAATATGGTAAATTCGATATAAATTACAAAATTGACTTCGCAGAGGTTGACCCTATAAAGATGGTGGTAGCGCCATTGCCTATTTCATTTAATGTGAATTACATTGGGACAACGAAAAAATATGAAACAGGATTCCTAGGATTCCTCTTTAACAGAAAAGTTTCTGGAGCTGCTTTAAAACGCGGAATATTGATGATGCAAATTATTCAATCAAAAATAATGTTATTAGATGGAACAACTGAAACAAACATGGCAAGTAGAAACTTCATAAAGTTTAAATTGTCAAAAGTTGTAAGATAAGAGTAAGTCGAAACAAAATGAAAGAAAGAAGACGACGAACTCACAAAAATGAAATTAGAAAATGAATAAGTAATAATAAAATCCTTTTTAAATTTTTTTCTGATGTTAATATCTAAGATGGTATACTGACAATTTGCCAAACTCTTAGAGAGAAGCAAAACAAATCAGTGATGACAAGTTTTACGGCAATACATTAAATTGCCGCTTCGCTATAACAGAAAAGGGACAAATCAGTGATGATGAGTCCTTTTTTTTATGATTATAGGTCAAGAAAAAAGAATATGCCAAGCAAGATTAATTACAATTTACATCGCTTTTGGCAGTCTAAAAATAATTGCACTGCTTTTTATTTGGAAAAATGTTCTAATTGCAGTATCTTTGCATAAGATATAGCTGCACTCAGCAATGTTCAAACAAGTTTGCATTGCACTCATTGGCAATATCTTTGCATAAGATATAGCTGCACTCAGCAATGTTCAAACAAGTTTGCATTGCACTCGTTGGCAATATCTTTGCGAAACTTATCACGTTATAATAATGTCGAACGATAATAATTTCAAAATTTTAAACAAGATAGACTCGCCTTCCGATTTGCGAAAGCTAAGCATTGACGAGTTACCGCTACTTTGTGATGAGTTGCGAAAAGACATTATCCAAGAGGTTGCAGTCAATCCTGGTCATCTTGGTTCGAGCCTTGGTGCAACCGAAATAACAGTAGCATGCCATTATGTGTTTAATACTCCCGAAGATAGAATCGTATGGGACGTAGGTCATCAAGCTTACGGTCACAAAATACTTACGGGAAGACGTGAACGCTTTTGCGAAAACAGAAAATTAGGCGGTCTCATGCCTTTTCCTTCTCCAAAAGAAAGTACTTTTGACACTTTTACCTGTGGTCATGCTTCCAATTCCATTTCGGCAGCATTAGGAATGGCAGTAGCAGCAAAGATGACTCATCACCCAGAGCGTCATGTTGTAGCTATTATTGGCGATGGAGCCATGAGTGGAGGATTAGCATTCGAAGGGCTTAACAATGTCTCAAGCCAACCTAACGATTTGCTTATTATATTGAATGACAACGATATGTCGATTGATAGAGCAGTTGGAGGAATGCAACAATACTTGATAAATCTTGATACAAACGACACTTACAACCGTATTAGATTCAAGGCATCAGAATGGTTAAAGGCAAAAGGGCTACTTAATGATGAAAGACGCAAAGGAATTATCCGACTGAATAATGCGATAAAATCAGCACTTTCACAACAGCAAAATCTCTTCGAAGGAATGAATATTCGTTATTTCGGTCCCTTCGATGGCAATAATGTGATTGAAGTAGTCAGACTTTTGCGTCAATTAAAGAACATGAAAGGGCCTAAACTTCTCCACCTCCATACTGTGAAAGGAAAGGGATACGAGCCTGCTGAGAAAAGTGCCACCATTTGGCATGCACCAGGAAAGTTTGACCCAGAAACGGGAGAACGTGTCGTTCAAGACACAAACAATAAGCCACCAAAGTTCCAACATGTCTTTGGAAAAACGCTTTTGGAATTAGCAAAACAAAATCCACACATCGTAGGAGTAACCCCAGCCATGCCGTCGGGTTGTTCTATGAACATCATGATGAAAGAAATGCCTGAACGTTCATTCGATGTAGGAATTGCAGAGGGACACTCTATCACTTTTTCAGCAGGTATGGCGAAAGACGGTTTGCAACCATTCTGTAACATATATAGTTCGTTTGCACAACGAGCTTACGATAATATCATTCACGATGCAGCTATCTTAAATCTCCCTGTCGTACTTTGTATCGACCGTGCAGGGCTTGTTGGTGAAGACGGAGCAACGCATCATGGTTCCTTTGATTTAGCTTATTTGCGCCCCATTCCTAACGTTACCATAGCATCGCCTATGAACGAACATGAGTTACGCCGATTGATGTACACCGCACAATTGCCTGATAAAGGATTTTTCGTAATTCGATATCCACGTGGAGGGGGTGTTTTAGTGGATTGGGAATGCCCATTTGAAGAAATAAAAGTGGGAATAGGACGCAAACTTTATGATAAAACAATAAGGAATTTCGCTGAAAACAATGTTGCTATTCTTACGATTGGGCCTATCGGAAACGATGCTTTATCATCAATAAAAGAAATAGAACAAGAAGGAAAATACAAGGGGCGCATTGCTCATTATGACATGCGCTTCTTGAAACCAATAGACGAAAGTATTCTCGAAGAGGTGGGAAAAAACTTCAAACATATCATTACCATAGAAGATGGTGTACGCAATGGAGGACTGGGAACGGCGGTTATGGAATGGTTGAACGACCATGAATATTTCCCACACATACAAAGATTGGGTATTCCTGACAAATTCATAGAACAAGGAACTGTTCAACAACTCCGACAAATATGCGGAATTGACAAAGAAAATATTAAGCAACAAATTGAAAACAAGTTGCAAAAAGTAGCTAATTAAGTTATGAAGATAATTATTGCAGGCGCATACGCCATTGGAACTTATCTTGCACAATTCCTATCTCGCAATAAGTACGACATCATTCTTATCGATGAATTGCCCGAAAACTTAGAGAAAATTGGGCAAAACTATGACCTTCTTACATTGGAAGGTAAATCAACGAGTATTAATGTATTAAAACAAGCTGGCGCAAAGCATGCCGACTTATTTATTGCCGTCAATCCAAAAGAAACCGATAACATAACAGCTTGCACCATGGCTCACCACCTTGGTGCCAAAAAAACAGTTGCAAAGATTGATAATCCTGAATATATGGAGCCTCAAAACCAAGAGTTTTTTAAACGATTGGGCATTGATAGACTTATTTATCCTGAACTATTGGCGGCTAAAGATATTATTAATGGGTTGAAAATGTCATGGGTTCGCCAACGTTGGGACGTTCATGGTGGTGCATTGGTCATGCTCGGCATCAAATTAAGAGAAACTTGTAAAATATTAGACCGCCCATTAAAAGATATTAGTGGACCTTCTGACCCTTACCATATCGTAGCAATTAAACGCCATAACGAAACCATTATTCCTAATGGTGAAGACACTTTGCAAAAAGAAGATTTAGCTTATTTCATGACTCAGAAGGAGTACATTCCTTATATGCGCAAGATTACAGGCAAGGAAAACTATGTTGATATTAAAAATGTCATGATAATGGGTGGTGGACGCACAGCGGTTCGCAGTGTGAAAATCATACCTGAGTACATGAATGTGAAGGTAATAGAAACCAATCCCGACCGTTGTGAATACTTAAACGAAATGTTTGATGAAGACCAACTAGTGATAAATGGTGATGGTCGCGATACTAATCTTTTGGTTGAAGAAGGCATTCGTCATACACAAGCTTTTGTTGCGCTAACTCCTAATGCCGAAACCAATATTCTTGCCTGTATGGCTGCCAAGACTTTTGGTGTAAAAAAGACTATTGCATCAGTTGAAAACTTCGATTACATAGACATGGCTGCGAAACTTGATATTGGTACGATTATAAACAAAAAGGCGATTGCAGCCAGCTACATTTACCAAATGTTACTTGATGCCAACGTAGATAATGTTCGTTTCCTTATGGCTGTTGATGCTGATGTTGCTGAATTTATTCCTGTTCAAGGCTCAAAAATCACTCGCAAACCTATCAAAGATATTCAACTCCCAAGTGGTATGACTATCGGCGGACTCGTTAGAAATGAAGTAGGAATGCTTGTTTCTGGTAATACTCAAATAGAAGCTGGCGATATTGTGGTTGTTTTTTGCTACAATGTTAACAAAAAGAAAGTAGAACAATTATTTAATTAAGCAGCTATTTAGGAGGTATCATGCTCAATCTAAAAACAATTTTCAAAATTTTAGGCTCACTTTTGTGGATAGAAGCAACGCTTTTAACGCTTTGCCTCTTTGTTGCAATGCTTTATCAAGGCGATGATATAATGGCTTTTGCATGGTCTATCCTCATAACTATTAGCTCTGGTTTAGGTTTTCGCCTACTGGGTCGCCATTCAAACAATATTATTGAGCGTCGCGATGCCTATTTCGTGGTTGCCATAGCATGGGTAATTTTCTCATTATTTGGCACATTGCCATTCCTTATCAGTGGGTATATAGACAATCTTACGAATGCTTTTTTTGAAACAATGTCGGGCTTTACCACTACGGGAGCTACCGTTATAGACTTTCCAGAGCACCTTCCTAAAGGATTATTATTTTGGCGTTCGCTTACACAATGGATTGGTGGATTGGGCATTGTGTTCTTTACCATTGCCATTCTTCCCTCACTTGTGGGTGGTTCTCTCAAGGTTTTTGCAGCCGAATCGACAGGTCCTATCAAGAGTAAACTTCACCCTCGTCTGAGTACGAGTGCCAAATGGATTTGGATAGTGTACCTTATTCTTACTATTGCTTGTATTTTAAGCTACAAAGTGTGCGGAATGAATTGGTTTGATGCCTTCAATTATTCCATGACGAGTACTGCCACAGGTGGATTTGCAACGGAAAGCGGTTCAATAGCTACCTTTAAATCGCCAGCGGAAGAGTATGTTTGTACGCTTTTCTGCTTTTTGGCGGGTGTAAACTTTACTTTGCTATACACTTCTGTGGCTGGTTTCAAGTTCAAACAATTTCTTAAAAATTCAGAATTTAAGTTTTATACGACTCTTGTTTTAGGTTTCAGCCTTTTTATCATGCTGGAACTTATTTTCCGCAATAACTATGACGTTGAACACGCATTCCGTAGCTCTATATTTCAAGTAGTTTCTTTCATAACAACAACAGGTTTATTCAGCGATGATGCTGCAAAATGGCCTCATGTAACATGGGTTATTTTAGCTGCTTGTATGTTCTTCGGTGGTTGTTCTGGTTCGACAAGTGGCGGATTTAAAAGCATTCGTGGCGTTATGCTGATAAAGATTGTGCGCAATGAGTTCCGCCAAATTCTGCACCCCAATGCTGTTTTGCCTTTAAAAATAGACGGTTATAATGTTCAAATGTCTAAGCGTGTAACCCTTTTATCGTTCCTTGGACTTTATCTTTTCCTTACTTTGGTATGCGCTTTCACAATGATAGCTGCAGGAATAGACTCAACTAATTCTATTACAATAACACTTAGTTCGTTAGGAAATGTAGGTCCGGCATTAGGATTAGAGATTGGTCCGACAATGTCGTGGAACGAATTGCCCAATTTTGCAAAATGGATGGCATCGTTTTTGATGTTGGTTGGTCGTCTAGAGTTGTTCACAGTCTTAGTACTTTTTTCTCCTTCTTTCTGGAAAGAGAATTAAACGAAACACCGCTTTTACAATTTATGCTTGTAAAGGCGGCGTTTTGCTTTCCTTGTTTCTATTAAAAAAATCTTCTAAATCTGCTTTCAATCGTTTGTAAGGTTCACATTTATTGTACGCTACATTGCGCCTTAACATGGGAATAATATTCTCTACGCTGTGTGAATAGCTTGAAAGTTCGTTGCGTTGCTGCACTATGTGTACTGCATTTCTTTGAATTTCCGTTTCCATATCACGGATTAATCTATCGCAAACACGCTTTAATGCAGGCACAACCACATTGTCAAACAAATGATGACCTTGTATGTAAAGGTAAGTTGTTTGTGGTGTTACCCCCAAATGCTTTATATCTTCTTTCACTGCCAAATAACTTTCCTTTGCATCGGGGTAGTCTTTGTGGAACTGGTGAATTCAACTAGCAAGTGCAAATTTACACTATATTGCCGTAAAAGCATTCTTGTGGTGTCTTATAATCCAATTTTTTTCTTGGTCTTGTGTTAATTTTATATTGTATTTTTGCATTTTGTTGATGTGTTATGTTGTCAAAATCTGTTCCCTTTGGTATGAATTGCCTTATTAATGCATTTTGATTTTCAATGAGCGGTTTCTGCCACGGCGAATGTGGGTCGGCAAAATAGACCGTAACGCCTAATTTCTTTGTAATATACTGGTGATTTGCAAACTCTGTACCATTGTCTGTAGTTATACTTTTGAGGGTATCCTTAAATGGCATCAATAGTTTTACAACTATATCTGCAACCTCGTCCGCATCCTTTCCTTTGTTCGACTTTCTTATGAGGATATAGTTCGTCTGCCTCTCTACGAGCGTAACGATAACTCCTTTGTTTCCTTTTCCAACAATAGTATCCAATTCCCAGTCGCCAAATCTTGTCCCGTCAGCTTCTTTTGGTCGTTCAGCAATAGACGTCCTGTTTAGGATTGTTGTACGCTTACCCCCAACAGGTCTGTTTCTGTGTTTTAGCCTGTATCGACAGTACTTATAAAGGCAGCCTCCATTTCTTTTATCCTTGCGGATTAGCTTGTAAATAGTTTCATAAGAAATCTTCATCTCTCTTTTTCTCAATACGTTAGAGATTTGTTCGGGAGACCATTGTTCTTCTACCAATAAACGGATTACTTCCTTCCATACTTCTTTCTTTATAGTATGGTTGCCAGGATTACGATGCTTTCGATAGACAGCATTAGCTTGGGCTGTCTCCGCATTATATTTACCTTGTTTACCACTATTGCGTTTTATTTCACGATAAACCGTACTACGGTCTACCCCGATTAACTCTGCTATTTCACTTTTTGGTGTTTTCTTTTGGAGTAAGATAGAAATTGTGTATCTTTGCCCCGAAGTCAGTTGTTTATACATAAGCAATACAAAATTAATTGATTTCAGGGAGATTCGTTAGAGTCTCCTTTTCTTTTTTATCGTATTGCTAGTTGTTATTCACTATTGGCGGCGGCTATCTTGGTGGCTACTCGCCCCCAAACCCCTCGGTGTTTTATGGCATAGATTATTAAGAGTTACGCCATATTTTGTTGCAGTTCTATATTGAACTTACGACTGTTGAATCTTTCTCGCCACTTTTTTTCTAACCCTTTGTATGTTTTGAAAGGCAGTAGAGAATGAGAAATTGCCCAATTCAATGATGTGATTAAAGTCGGTTATTGTAAATCTTCCGTATATATTGTTTCTATAAAACCATATATTCCACACGAAAAGCGGAAAAATGGCTTCGCTATATTGGCGTAAGTATTCTTCAAAATCAAATATATTTTTATCATTAAGCGTTACCGCTACTGTTACATCGTGCAGACTTCCAGCAAAGCATTGCAAATTTTCGATAGCGTATGCGTATGTATGAAAAACATAAGGATTATAGTTTACGGCTTGTGATGTTGATGTAAGTCCTTGCAAAAGATAGTCATAATCGGCATCGACACAGGCAATCATACTTTCTCCTACATTTTCCTGAAACAAATTCATTAGTACCGACTTCTTTCCACGGGTCAGTGTTTGCCGTGAAGGCAGCATAACTTCAAAATAACGCTCCTCATTCTCAAACTCGCTAAGGGCAGTTCTCCAAAAGAATATATCGTCGTATGATTCTACATACGCTAAGATTTTCTTGCGTGCATTGCGACCATTAAGCCTGTTAGCAGCTTGAATATACTCCGACGATAGGTTTTCTCTGAGTTGTTTCCCCATTGTTATTCTTTATGTGAATTAATCAATTGTGATTTCATTTACCTCTGTCACATTATCGAACCAGCCGTCCATGATGACCGCAGGGCTATGTGTGGTAAGTATGATTTGAACATTTGGATTCAAACTAAGTATCAACCCAATGAGTTTCTTTTGCCATTCTACATGCAAACTTACTTCTGGTTCGTCCATAAATAGCACGTATGGTTGGTTGTCTTCCACTAAAACAGTGAGCAAGATAGCCAACATTTGTTTCTCTCCACTCGATAATTGGTAAGGGAAAAGTGTTTCTCCCACTTGTGAGAAGCGTATTTCGTTTTCCGAACGTACTATTTTTTTGCCTGTTTCAGTAAACAGATTATCAATAATATCTTGGAAAAGTTTCTTTGGAGCCGAATAAGTTTGTGCCTTTATGGTAGCATCAGGGGCGCCACTTTGAAGCATTTCTATGATTCTGTTGCCTACATTCACTTGATAATCTAAGTATTTTCTTTGCAATTGGAATAACTGCCAATCAAGTTCGGTAGTAAGATTCAAGTCGGCTTTGGTAATACTTTCCATGTTCATTAATGGCCGGTCAAAGGAACGAATAATGTCATATCTTATCCACTTTGTATTTGGTGGCTGAACTTTTATGCTCACTCCTTTAATCATGTGGCTTGGAAATTCTCCTCCTTGTGATAGCCCTTTAATCACCTTATTTAATATGGTACTCTTGCCTACCCCATTGATACCACTCAAGATATTCACCTTGCGGTCTAATGTCCATTTAATATGTTTCACACCACCCCAAAGCGATTCTATTTCTATTTCTTCTATGTAATCTGCGTATTTTTGCATCGTTTTACGTTTATATCCGATTACAAATATAGTGATTTTCTTTCAATGTAAGTGTTTTTTAAGTAGTTAAGAAGATATAAAGAATTTACTTTATTCATAAGAATACGTAAGGTGAGCCTTTTTTAGGCTCACCTTACGATAGATTTGTAGATTACATTTTGATGTATTAGGGTCATCATTTAAATTTTACATACCGTACTCGGAACCTTGTTGGTCGTTTCGTTTATGTGGTAACTCAGGTGGTATGTAGATAAGTTCTTACTTAAAAAAACGCCCCTCGTTTCAACCAACGAAGGGCGCTAAACTCATTCATCACATAGTTACATTAACTTAATCTGTAGAAAAAAGCATATATTTTATTTTATCAGTCTAATCTAATTATTAATTCATCTTGTGAACTTCGATTATAAAACGGCAAAAATGAGAAAACCCCTATTCTAATTTTCTATTTTAACATATATTTGCTATAAATATTATTGATTTAACAAAACTACCTATTCTATTAACAAATATACGCCCTAAAACGCTATTTTATCTGCTTACTCCACTTCAAATATAGCGTGATAAATGGAAGTTTGTAAGTAGAAGTGTTCGAAAAAAATTAAAAAGACTGACCTGAATTTTAATCAAGTCAGTCTTTTAAAAGGTGGGTTCTAAAAATTAGCTTTGCTATATTTTGAGGAATTTATTGAATACAAATCGGCAGTGAACGAAGGAGCATAGTGGACTATGCGACCGAATGAACTGACTATTTGTATCAATAAGAACTCAAACGATTGTAAAACGTAACCCATAATTTAAGTATGTTTCTTATAAGGTGGTAATTTTTAGAACCCACCTTTCTAATATTATAGGTCAGCGAAACCTTATTTTCTTGTTATTACCACCTTTATGGTTTGGTTTTCTAATTTTACAAAATAGATTCCTACGTTTTGCGCATTGAGTTTTGCAATACCGTTGTTACTCATTGCTTTATCGATGAGCATACCATTAGCAGAATAAAGCATAACAGTTTCGTCGTTTGGTAGTCCTTCCACCATAACCATTTGACCATTGGCGTACACTTTTGTGCCATTTTTAACCATTGTTGTGTTAATGCCTTCAGTGCCAGCCCCTTCGTATGGTTTAGGCGAAACCATTCCATAATCGTCAATGTTTAAAGCAAGTACAGGCCATAGTTTGTCTTTTGCAATTTTCACATCACTTGCTAAGGCTACATTTTTTTCTTTATCGCTTGATGTTTCTGCCACATAAATGCCTTGCAAGTTGAGTCCTCCGTAGTCATCCCATTGGTCTGCATCGTATGCAATGTAGGTTGGCAACGACTTCATAAGGTTAGTCATGTTTGCTCCTTTTATATTATTGCGTTGCATTTCTAAATGACGTAATTCAGAATTAGCTGCCAACTTGATTTCAGAAATCATATTGTTATAACAATTTATTTGCTGAATCTTTGGATTTTGGCTCAAATCTAATGTTCCTTCAATCATGTTGTCGCGACAAATCAATGAAGTTAATAACGGATTTGCACTGAAATCGAGTTGCTTAATACCATTATTATAGCAACTGAAATCGCTTAATGCAGGAAGTTTCTTAAAATCAATATTGGTTAATCCTTTATTGTTTCCGCAATAAAGCGTTGATAATTGAGGAACATTGTCAAATTCTATTGTTTTTAATTCGTTGTCATCGCAATAGAGTTCTTTCAATTGTGGCTGATTGGTAATGACAATTGAAGTAATTTTATTCGTATTGCAATCCAATTTTGTCATTTTTCCATAGAGCGTAACTTCATTTGCAGTAAGCACAAGCTGTCCTTTGTCATTATAGGTTGCACCCTTTATTCTTATTTCTTCTTTTGCCCCAACTAACAATGCGAAGGCTTCGCCAATGGCTTTGTTTGTTTTAAAAACAATTGTACTTTCGTCCGTGCTTTCTTCTATTATTTCTATGAAGTTTTTGTCCCATTCTTCGTTAGCTTGATAGCTTGCTTTCGAGCCTACTGGAACATAAAGAGTTGTGCCATAGTTGGCATACATCACGCCGAAAGCACCAGTAGCAACTTCAGGAGCTTTCACGGCTGCAACGTGCAATTGACGTAATTTTTGGCAAACATCTACTGCACTTGCTTCAACAAGCGTTAGCGTAGAAGGCCAATATAAGCGTTCTAAAACCTCCATATCACGGCATAGGCTGTTAGGAATGGTTTTTACTCCCTCGTTTATGTAGAGTTCTTTCAAGTTTTTAGAACCTTCAAATGCACTTTGTGAGAACGATTTAACGGTAGGCAATGTTCTGTAAGATGTTCTTTCGTCGGCTGCTGGAAAGGTAATGAGCGTTTCTGCTTTACTATCATAAAGCACATTGTCGATAACTTTAAAATGAGCATTGGCCTCGTCTATTTCGATTTTAGAAAGATTTTTGCAACCTCCAAATGGAGCTCGCTTTATTGTTTCCAACTTGTCGTTTAGCACTACACGCTTAATTTGTGTGCCATAGAACGCAGTTTCGCCTAAAGTTTTGAGCGATTTAGGCGCAACAAATTCTGTCAGTGCTGTCTTAAAGAAAGCACTTCTGTCAATAAGTTCTATACCATCAGGAAGATTAATTTCAGACAACTCGTAACAACTCATGAATGCCACTTGACCAATCTCTTTGATAGTAGGAGGCAATACTACTTTTTTCAATTTTCCAGCTTTAAGAAATGCCCCATATCCCATTTTTGTGATGTTTTTAGGCAATATTATGCTTGTAAGTGCAGGATAATATCCAAAAGTTGCTCCTGGCAAGAAAGTTGTTTCAGCCCCTTTATAATCGACAAGTGTAACATCAAGCAAGTTTAATTCGCTAAGCATCTTTGCTCTCTTCAGCGTAGAAAGGTCTGCATTGTTTAATTTTCCTACGATTGTAAGGTTTGTAACTTTCTCAAGGTCGTCGCCGATTACAGTTTCTAAAGTTCCAGGCTTGTCCACATTTACTTTTTTTGTTGTTTGTGCAAATAAGGTGCAGCAATACAACATACTAAAAAGTAAGGTTAATACATACGATTTTTTCATAATAATTTATTTTAGATGATAAATGATTTCAAATACAAAGATAAAAATAATGAAGTTAAAAACAAAATATAAGTTACGAAATGTAGCAATTTTTCAAAAATAATCAATAATATTGCATATATATAGTATGTTTAAAAGAAAATGTTTTTTCTACATTATTATATTATACCTTATTTCCGCAAACAACGTGAATTCAATATAATTTCAACATCACTAAAAATAAATATAAAGGCACTGGTGCTGGCAATGAAGAAAAGGGACGATTATAAATGAAAATTTTATAGATAGGAAAACAATTTCCTTGTCGAAATATTTTACTTTCGACAAGGAAATATATTCTATTTCAGACTACTAATCATATATGGTGCACCAGAAGTTTTTACTTTTATATTTTCATAGCTTCCATCATTCAAATGATAGATAGAGTAGCCCATTCCTTTATCAGTTGACATACCGAAGATGATGTCATTGCCCGACTTGCAAATGGATGCCGCCCAGCCTGTAGTTCCTGAGAAGTTCATCTTCTTGCAAGTCTTATCATAGAGATTAATCTCAAAAGGCTGAAACGATTTATCATGAACGTAATCTGGTGGATTGCTTGCTGCCCCAGGAATATTTAGGTATCCATAAACCTTTCCGTTTCCACCATATACCTTATTATAGGCATATGAAGTTTTACCTCCTTTTACACCCTCCAGATTTACATCTGCAAGGGTAAAGCAATAAGACTTGTCAAACTCCTGTTCTCCCTTCTTAATGCGCAAGAAGCCTTCCTTTGCCCCCATCTGATAACCGAACATTCCTACGCAATAGAAATAGATATCACCCTTCTCGTCCACAAACGGATCACCAGCAGGTGTTCCGCTGGACGACATCGTAACGCGACTATCACTAATAAGTTTGATTGGCTTGTCTGTTTTCGTGTCAATTAATGCAACATAGGCTCCAGTTTCGCAAGAATAAGCAGACTTCATTTCATTCAGTGACACATATAAAATTCCGTCTCTGATAACAGAGGCACATGGTTCAGGATTATTGTCACCAGAGGACTTTCCCAAAGAATAGTCGGATAAGTCTATTTCTCCTATCTTCGTCATTGAGGATGGGTCAATAATCCACACCTTTCCTATACCAAGGCAAGAAACATATGCCTTCTTATTGGATGCGAACGTGATGTACGTTGCCTTTGCACCACTTGGGAAAACCATAGTCATGCCCTCTTGGACGAGCTTGCCATCTTTTGGCGCATATTTGTAAAGGTGTTCCGTGTCAGTCACATATACCTTGCCACCATGTACAAATGAAAATGCACCCTTGGCAAACACCAAAGCATTGTCCGTATTGAGCGAACTGGCTGTCAAGTCCTTGAACAGACTGACATATGTGTTCTCTCCAATATTCACGCTATGCACAAATCCTGCCTCGGACTTTGCTGGTGGCGTTGGAGGAACATCTGGAGTGTCTTTACTACATGAGGAAAGACCTGATAACACAAGCAGCGCCGTGGCTGCGACTAAGAAATAATGTTTCATTTTGACTATAAATTTTTGAAATGAATAATAAGAATTTACATACTCATAGCTCCTCCTGAGACTTTGTCTCGGAACAGATTAAAACGCAATTTAGCCTTAAAGGTTCTGCCTTGCAGTGGCATTTTGAATTCCATGTAGTTCTCTTTGTCAAAAATATTTTCGACCTCGAAACTCAGAGAAACATTGTTATGCCAAAATGACTGTTGAAGCCCTATGGTAAACACATCGTTGGAAGGAATGATCCATTTCTTACGTTGGTCGGGCAGTGTGCTCATTTGCCAGCCCCAATCGAATTCTCCGACATGAGAAACATCAACATAAACTCTGGACAACTCCGTCTTTCCCAACAAACCTTCAACGTGATATTCCATGCCATAGTTGTAATAAAATGAAGGTATGTTGGGAACATGCTTGTCATACGTAGGATTATCCGAACCTTTCTCATCGTTTAACCATTTTTAACGGTCTCGAATGTCCTGTAATGTAAGATTAAAGTATGCATAGACGTTTGGGGTTATATCTACCTTTAAGTCAGTATCGAAACCAAGCGTACTTGTCTTTCCTAAGTTTATATATATGGAACGGATGTCAGCGGGGAAAAGTCTTATCATATTCTTCATGTACATATAATAAAAGTTTGTTTCCCATTGCACACGAGTAAGCCCCAATAGATTTCTCTTGTCCATGATGACCCCAATGTTCAAATTATTTCCAACTTCTGGCTGAAGATTTACAGAAGGTTTGATACTCATTCCGTTTCCGAACAATTCTCCCGTATCAGGAATTCTCACATTGTGTGAAAACGAGATTTTTCCCCTCACACCTTTCCATAATTCATAGCTAAGCCCTTCGCTAAAGCCATAATACGTTTTGTTCACGTTGGTCTGCTTGGGAGCGAATACGTTTTCTGTCTTGTCTTTTGACAAGGCATCGCTTGTTCTATAGATTTTTGACTTCAGATAATAGATGCTTATTGTCAAGGAATTCTGAAAGCGATTATTAGAAGAAGCAAACAAATAACTTAGTCCGATGTTGTTTGAAGTCATTTTGCTGGGAAATGAACTGGGATCGAAGCCAAGGTATTCATTCATACGATCGTCCTTAGGTCTATAGTCTGAGAATACGAATTGATCATTCAGATTGAAAGTATGTCGTCCAAGTGTATATTTCAAGTTAAATTTATTTCGCAACTCAAATTGCCGGTCATGGGACTCGTTGAAAAGATTATCCTCTGTCTCCCCATTAGCTTGCGTGACCGTCCCATTCCATTGCGTTCTTGTAGTTGCCGTATCCGTCATGTTAGAACGTATGATGGGAACAACAAGTGTGTTTTTCAGATCCAAATCTTTGAAAATGAAATTTTTCTTCTCCATATTCAAAGTAGGCATAATATTAAGACTTTTTGTATAGGCATATCGAGAGTCAAAGTTGAGAGACTGTATGCCTTTCTTATTCCTGTAAAAAGCACATTCCAAATCCAGTTTGTCGAAGTATTGCTTTCTAAAACCTATGCCCACATGATAGAAGTCTGCGTCATAATAGTCGTTGTTTCGTCTCACCTTTCTGTATTCAGAAGCAGGTAGATTAGTCTCAAACACTGGCCATGACATCATATAATTGTTCTTGGATTTGTTCTTGAAGAAAGCAACATTGAACAATATTCCAGATTTTGCAAAAAGTTTCTGGGCACTTGCAAGTGTCTTAGATGTCCCGAATGATGCCAATTCCTGCGTAAAACCCACTAGGTCACATTCATCCTCTCGTGTCACTATGTTGATAGCACCTCCAAGTCCATCACCACCATATTCTGCAGGAACGATTCCTTTGTACACCTCTATGTACTTAATTACATCAATCGGAATATCGTTAATATCAAAGGAACCGTCAGGGCTATTTAAAGGAAATCCATTGATGTAGACAGCGACTCGCTTACCCTCCAACCCATGTACAGATATGCGAGAGGCACTTCCTAATCCGCCTGACTTTCTCACCTTGATGCCAGACGTTCTTGTGAGAATTTCTTCTATACCGCTTGAACGTCCCCTCAACTTGGCTCCATCTACGACCGTTACAGCCATAGGACTTTGCCGAATACGGTTTATTTCTGCCTTCTGTGCGGAGGCTCTTACTACAACTTCGTCAAGTGCACTCGCAGATGTTTCCAAAAAAAAGTCTTTCGTGGCATTACCATTTGACACAAAGGCTTGCCTCACTCGTTTATATCCAACAAATGAAATCTCAACAATATATGTTCCTTTTAAGGGTATATCAATTTGATAATTGCCTGTTTTACCTGAAACTGTTTTTTGTTTTGTGTTTTTGATTGATACATATGCACCAAATATTGGAAGTTTTGTATCCTTATCCATGATTTTCCCACTTAATGTATTTTGAGCAGCCAAAATCGTTGGACATAAACACAATATCGCTACGATGAATAATCTTTTCATAATCTTATTGGTTAATGAGTGCTTGCCATCCTGTCGTATTATAGCGTATATATTCAGACAAAGTCTGTTTTGCCTCTTCTTTGCCGATTTTTGCATTTGAAACAATTTCTTCTATAATTGTTACCCATATAAAAGAGGAAATCCGAAAGAATAGTGGTGAAACATTTGTTTGAAGTTGTGGATATACTTTTTGCATGTGGTCAATATATTCTTTACTTATTGCTACTTGTTCGTCGATAAAATTCTCACGGAAAACTTCCAAAGAAGTGTCTTTTGACTCAAAGAGCAGCAACTTTAATTCTTCTTTATACAAGAAAATTATTTTAAGCGTTTCTCTTAGCAAATCTTTTTGGTCTTGCATCGAGAAACCAACTTTGTCTATCTTGTCTTTTTCTATGTGATAGGAAGCCATTCTTTCATGTAAGACGGCAAGTAAAGGTTTGAGAACTGCATAAAAAATATCATCTTTTGTCTTAAAATAATTGTAGATATTACCTAAGACAATTCCTGACTTTGCAGAAATCGTGCGCATCGACGTTTTTTTAAAGCCATTTTTAATAAACTCATTGCGAGCAGCCATGACAATTCGGCTTCTTATTTCTTCTTTTAATATTTTCATCGCTATTTTATTAACGGACATTTTTCTGTTTTGTTCACAAAAAAAGCGCACCATTCTATGATGAATGATGCGCTACTGTGCTGTTTCAATTCAGAAATTCTTTGTATATGATATTTATCCTTTGTCATAAACTTTTTTTAGATGCTGCAAAGTTAGAAATAATGACATTTCTCCACAATACCTAAAAATAGTGATTTCTTATAAAATGCACCACTCAATAATGGGAGATTTTTTGCACCCAAATTAGAAAAACTAACGAGGCGGCTGTATGAAAGTCGTAAAATATAGGAATGCTTATCCCATTTCATGTTTTTACGCAATTGTTTTACGATTATTATTTGTATTTTTGCACTTGTTGGTGTTTTTCAAAATAGTATCTCTTGACACCCTTTCCATAGATGCCAAAAATCAAAACCTACTGTTTTGAAACGCAAAACAATAGGTTTTGAAGCGCAAAAGAGCCTATTTTGAATTTCAAAACAATAGGTATGACTTTTGAGGGAGTTGCACGATAAGCAAAGAACAAGGCTCTCAATTGATTCAAGAAAACGATAATAAGTGGAATAACAATGTGTTCCGCTTTCACAAATTCAATACAAATAACAATGGAAAATCAATATAGAAAAACGTTTGCAGACTTAATGGTGGGCAAAAAAATAGTCTATGTTCACGGCTTTATGTCGTCTGGGGCTACCCATACGGCTAAAATTCTGCAAGAATATATGCCTGATTCTACGGTGATTGCACCCGACTTGCCCATTCACCCAGAAGAGGCGATGTCGCTTTTACGACAAATTCAGGCAGACGAACAACCCGACTTATTCATTGGAACATCAATGGGTGGCATGTACACCGAAATGCTTTACGGCACCGACCGCATCTGTGTAAATCCAGCTTTCCACATGGGAACAACCATTAGCGAAAGTAATATGTTGGGAAAACAAGTTTTTCAAAATCCACGCAAAGACGGTGTACAAGAAATTATCGTTACAAAGGCGTTGCAAAAGGAGTATAAGGAGATTACCGAACAATGTTTTTCGGGCATTACAGAGGAGGAAAAAAGTAGGGTTTACGGTCTCTTTGGCGATGCCGACCCGATTGTTCATACCTTCGATTTATTCCATGAACATTATCCGCAAGCCTTTCATTTTCATGGTGAACACCGC
Source organism: Prevotella disiens (assembly GCF_900454955.1). NCBI lineage: Bacteria > Pseudomonadati > Bacteroidota > Bacteroidia > Bacteroidales > Prevotellaceae > Prevotella > Prevotella disiens. Next base: position 2,113,884 of record NZ_UGTL01000001.1, read on the forward strand.
CTTGTTGAGAAAGCAATCTTCCATTTCATCATGCCCGTTATTCGGTGGATTGACGACAAACAAGAAGGACGTGAACGCAAAACTGTACTCATTGATTGGTCTACCCTATCAGACAATTACGGCAAACCAAAATCAAGTTTGTTCAAGGCTTACGAAATGCTGTTGAACCACTATAATGTTTACTTTGTAGCCCCTGCCCCAACCAACAATCCAACAGCAATGATAGAGGTGCAAAAATGGATAAAAGAGGTGTTCAGTGCGCCTGCTTGGAACCATGTTTTATTTGCTAATGAACCTCAACTCTTATTAGGCGATTACTTGATTTCTACCAATAAAAATGATGGTTTTATGGGGACAACGCTGCAATTTGGCAGCGATGAATTTAAAACATGGGAAGAACTCATCATTTATTTTGAAAGATTGGGAGGACAATGACCGAAGGAAACATAACAGCACACGAACTTTTTGCTCGCATTCAGGAGATTATCAACTTTTCTGATAATGACTTTTCTACACAAAATCGGCTGATACACGACACGTTAGTATTGGCTTGCCACGAAGGATTGAAAGGCACTCAACACGGTTTTGGTAACCTTTCTTCGCAAGTTGATAGGCTTTGCCGACAGCACAACATCACCCCTCAAGACACGGTAGCCATTCATTTGATGCGCCACCACAGCAATTCCGTCGCACCAATCCTACCTCAAGAACTCTTGTACGATTGCCGAGCATTGGCTATTTTCATTTCTGCGGTTTTCAATATGCCTATCCCTGCTTTTCTCGTTGGGAAGATTCCAAGCATTGGAAGGCGCACTAACTTTCAAATTGCCAATTATCGCTACATTCGTTGTACGGTTCACGCGTGGGACGAGCAAACAATTCGGGTCGGAATACTCAACCAAGAAGCTGGAGAAGAGGAGGTTATCGTAGATTATATCAATACGCCAGAACACATAAACCTAACTTATATTCGAAAAATCTTGCGGGAAGGAATGCAATTAAACTTACTGGATTGCAGTGTAAAACGGAAACGCATCGTGCCACGTATCATCGTTGTTGAACCCGATTTCCTTGTCGATATTTCTTCCATCGCCCAATGTTTTGAAGAATATGGACACCACCCGTTGCTCTATTTGGTCAATAGAATGCAATCGAAAGCGTCAAGTTCAGCCATTCTGTTGGGCAATTTTGCCAGCACAGCACTCGACGAAATCATCAATAATCCGCAATACGACATCACAGAAGCCTTTAAAGCAAACTTCCGAAATAAGGCTTTAGACTTTGCTACTTGCACCGATTTTAAACCAAACGAATTTATAGAAGACGGCAAAAAGCAAGCTAAAAACATTCAAGGTATCGTAGACGATTTGTTTAAAACCTACGATAAGCAAAAAGCAATACTCGAACCATCGTTCGTTTGCGAAAGTTTGGGCATACAAGGACGTGTCGATTTAATGACAACTGATTTTGAATTATTAGTAGAACAAAAGTCGGGAAAGAATTTTCATATTGCAAGCAAACGCCCTAACAAGCACGGCTCTATGTATTTAGAGAAACATTATGTGCAAGTTTTGCTCTATTTTGGCATCTTACAATACAATTTCAGTCGCAGTATACGAGCTACAAATATTCATTTACTCTACTCGAAATATCCACTTCCTGACGGACTTTTAGAAGTAGAAGCCTTGCAATCGCTCATCATGGAGGCGATAAAATTCCGCAATCAAGTGGTAGCAACAGAGTATTGGATAGGCGAAAACGACTTCTCAAAGCTCATTCCGCAACTCACACCCAACACTTTAAAAATAGAAGCGTGTAACGACCGTTTTTATGAACAATATATTTTGCCTCGTTTAACCACAACGCTTGCACCGCTACACCACCTTACAGCATTAGAAAAAGCCTATTTTTCTCGTATGATGCGCTTCGTTATCAAAGAACAAATCATATCAAAAGTGGGCTATCAAGAGGGAACTGGTAGCAGCAATGCCGACCTTTGGAACATGCCATTGGCAGGAAAAATAGAAACGGGAAACATCTACACAGGACTGAAAATCGTCCAAAAAGAAAAAAGTTCAGAGTATAGCGGCTACGATATTGTTACACTTTCTGTACCAGAACAAGGCGATAATTTTCTGCCAAACTTTCGCCGTGGCGATATGGTGTATCTGTATGCTTATCGAAAAAACGAACTCCCCGATGTTAGAAACGCCATTCTCTTTCGTGGTTCGCTACAAGAAATACATAGTAACACCATCATTGTGCGCTTGAACGATGGACAACAGAACCCTGATTTACTCTCTGGCGACCAATTTGCAATAGAACATAGCAGCAGTGATATAGGTGCTACAACAGCAATTCAAGGTCTACACACTTTCGTTACGGCAAGCAAAGAACGAAAAGACTTGCTTTTAGGACAACGAGAGCCACAAAAAGACACAACAATAGGACTTACAAAAAGTTATAATCCTACCTATGATGACATTATTTTGCGTGCCAAACAAGCTTCAGATTATTTTCTTTTAATCGGTCCTCCAGGTACGGGCAAAACCTCAATGGCATTGCAATATCTTGTAAGAGAGCATGAAGGAAAAGATATATTGCTACTTTCATACACCAATCGTGCCGTGGACGAAATCTGCGGAATGCTCGCTGACAACGAAATTCCATTTCTCCGCTTGTCGAAAGAATACTCGTGCGACCCACGATTTACCGATAATTTGCTTACCAATGCAATAAAAACAAACCCTACATTAGAGCATATTAAACAAACCATTGCAGCTTCTCGCATCATTGTCAGCACCACAGCAAGCCTCGCTACACACACGGCAATCTTTGATATTAAACACTTTGAACTTGCTATCATTGATGAAGCGAGTCAAATTCTTGAACCAAATATCGTTGGATTGCTTGCTGCACATAGAAATAAAAAGCAGATAATTAACAAATTTATCCTCATTGGCGACCATAAACAATTGCCTGCCGTGGTGCAACAAGACAGTAAAGAGTCGGCAAGCAATTCGCCTTTGTTAGAAGAAATACACCTTCCTAACTGTGCAAACTCCTTGTTTGAACGCCTCATATTGACCGAGCGAGCAGCTCAACGCACCAATTTCATAGGTATATTGCGTAAACAAGGACGTATGCACCCCGATATTGCAGCTTTTCCAAACGCTTATTTCTATGCTCGTGAGCAATTAGAATGTGTGCCTTTGGAGCATCAAATGGAATTAAAATTGCCTTATAACGAAGAAAGTGAAGATGCAATTGATGACTTTTTAAAGGCGCATCGCATGATTTTTATCCCTTCAAAATCGTGCCGTCAAGCTAATATTTCAGAGAAAGTAAATACAGAAGAAGCGCGCATTGTAGCCGACCTTGTGCGCCGTTTACACCGACAAATGAGCAAAACATTCGATGCACAGAAGTCAATTGGTATCATTGTGCCTTACAGAAACCAAATTGCAATGATAAGAAAGGAATTAGAACAGCTCCATTTGCCCGAAATAGAAAAGATAAGTATTGACACTGTGGAGCGTTATCAAGGCAGTCAGCGTGATGTTATCATCTATTCGTTCACCATTCAAAACCGCTTTCAATTGGAATTTCTCACTGCCAACACCTTCGTTGAAGACGGAAAAGCAATCGACCGCAAACTAAATGTCGCCATAACTCGCGCCCGAAAGCAACTCATTTTGACAGGAAATGAAGCCACATTGCGCCAAAATCAACTTTTCAGCGAACTGATTGATTATATAAAAAGGAAAGATGGAAGGCTGGTTTTATAGTCTAAAATCGTCATTTCAAGGCATAAAAAAAGGAGTACCGCTGTACTTATTAAATAATCCTTAACATAAATTTAGAATTATTATATCTACCTATATATCAATTAGTTACAAAATTTCTTTGTTGTTTCACTTTTTCAAATTATCTTTGTAGATACTACAAAAGTGTAAACCAAGTGTAAACCAGAGATAAAAAAAAGAGATATGAAAGTAACGGTAAAATTGTACAAGTCCAAAAAATTGGCAAACGGTGAAAATCCTATTGTGGTGGAATTATCACATAACAAAAAAAGAAAGATAATCAGTACTGGGGAAAGTGCCAAACCATCCAATTGGCTAAATAGTGGCAAGATAGGGAGTAGAGATGCAAGGAGTACCATAAAGAATAAAAACATTAAGGATGTATATAATACCTTATACAATAGGTGTGATGAGTGTTGGAACAAGTTGGGATTATATGATTTCAGCTTGATTTGTGATATTACTAAACCAATAATCAAAGAAAAAGAACAATCTTATATAGATGATGATGATGTTAAATTTACTGACTTCTATCAACTCATTGACTATAAAGCACAAACACAAAAAGCAAGTTCGTTGAAAAATTACAAACAATTGAAGAACTATCTAAAAAGTATATATGGTGATGAACTACCTATGAATAGTATTAACCAAAGATGGGTAGATATATTTCAAAACAATCTATCAGAAAATAAGAGCGTTCAACAACAAGCAAAATTGGCAAAATACTTCAAAATTGTATTTAATTTCGGAAGGGAAAATGATTTGATAAATAATAGAAAAGTAATCATAAACAAGAAGATGACAGTATATAAAGTACAAGGAAAAAAAGCATTAACACCAATTGCACTGAAGACACTGTTTGACCATTTAACTGCAGTATTATTTAGCCACAAACCCGAAAGAGATTACATTTTAACCTATAATATGCACAATGTTTGCAACGGGTTAATGGTGTATATGTTAGATTTTTTCTTTCAAGGTTTAGCTCCTGTGGATTTGGCAAATCTAAAGATGGGAGATTTGGAAATTAAATCAAGATTAAAAGAGTCAATGAAAAATAAACAACCAAACGAAATAATAAATAAATTCAAAGGATTAACAAAAGAAGAAATGAAAAATAAACTAAAGGAAATGAATAATAATGATATAAAATATATTGTTTTACCAAATGGTTTATTTCGAAAGAAAACAAGTTCGGAGGCACAGCTTGTAATACCATTAAAAAAGGAATTGGAGGAAATTTTGAAATTTTACAGATACAAAAAAGACGGTACACTAAAAGATAAGGATGATTTTTTAATTAACTTCTTGAGTAAAGACAAACAAAGAACCCCAAAGCAGCAATTAGAACGCATTTCCAACTGTGTTTCATTTTTGAAGAAAGGTATGATAAAAGAATTTGAAAAATTGGACATTGCTAATAATATAATGGATGAGTTCAAGGAGATGTCTTTGTATTCGATGCGACATACATATATTACAGTTGGATTAAGGAATGGTATAAATAAGGAGCAATTGGCAAGTATGGCAGGACATAGCGTTGATGAACAAGCCACATATTTTGATGGATACTTCGACCATCAGTTACTTGAAAATAATCTAAAGATATATAATTCATTAGTAAAATAGATTAGAAACACAAATTGGGGGTAGCCATTAAAAGCTACCCCCAATTTGTTTTATATTGTGTATGGTTATTTGTATGGTTGTTGTGTTTTTATTATTTAGCTATTTATTTGCGTTTTAACGGCTTGTATTGTATTTCCTTGTAAGTTATACCATAATACCACTACAAACGCTAAAAACGGCAGGAAATAGCTTTAAAACGAATTTATTGTTTTATACATCCTCCAATAATTTGAATATTTGTCTAATATATTGAAATATTTTGTTTGTTTGATTTATTAGATATTACACCATACAATATAAGATAATATAAAAATAGTCATATATAGCGTTTATTTTCGTTTTAAGCCGTTATTTTTCTTTCAGTAATAAACTATACTATAATATCATCATAAACGCTTGTAGGGGCAGGAAATAGCCTTATATTGAATTTTATTGTTTGTTTGTCCCTATATTATATATTTTATATGTGTATGGCTTGTTTTGTTTTTGCCATACAATAGATATTTATAATAAAGAAACAAAATACAATTATGATTGACGAAGATTATTTACAGATGATGACCCCATACAAAATATACAAGGTTGGGGATAAATACTTGCAATATTGGTTTGATAGTGGGGAGTTAGTAGATATAACGGAAACGGAGGAAATACACAGGGCTGTTTTGTGTTCAAGCAAATAATTATATATAAACCAATTAGTTGGTAAACGGTGTTTATATCTTTTTAGATATGGATGCCGTTTTTCTTTTTATATATAAAATAGGGTATGTACCAATTGGTGGCCACCCCTATGTACCAATTGGTGGCCACCCCTATACACCAAATGGTGGCCACATATAATAATAAAATATATTACTAAAATATATTTTTTATTATTATAGAAAAAGAAAAAGAAAAAGAAAGAGGATTAGGGTATTTGCCTTTAGGGGCAAAACCCATCCTCATCTTTTCTTTTATTGTGTGGTTATCCTTATTTTTTTTTATTTGTATGGTTTGTTCTTTTTAGAGATAAAGAATAAAAAACAGTAGAGCCATATAGATAACAAAGAGGATGACCCCTCAAGGGGTAAATCCTCAATGTAAAATATATAAAAATACATAGTAACAAAATGTTACATAGGTAGTAACAAAATGTTACATAGGTAGTAATAAAATGTTACACAAAGAATATAATAAGAATATAATAAGATATTCTTATTATATTAAAGAAAATAAATAAAAGAAAGAGGATTAGGGGATATTTGCTTTGGGAGCAAATCCCCCATCCTCTCTTTTTATTTTTGTATGGTTAGTCTTATATATAATATCAGAGATAACAGACAGACACAGACAAAGAACACAAACAGCAGAACCACACAGATAGATAACAAAGAGGATGACCCCTCAAGGGGTAAATCCTCAATGTAAAATATATAAAAATACATAGTAACAAAATGTTACATAGGTAGTAACAAAATGTTACATAGGTAGTAATAAAATGTTACACAAAGAATATAATAAGAATATAATAAGATATTCTTATTATATTAAAGAAAATAAATAAAAGAAAGAGGATTAGGGGATATTTGCTTTGGGAGCAAATCCCCCATCCTCTCTTTTTATTTTTGTATGGTTAGTCTTATATATAATATCAGAGATAACAGACAGACACAGACAAAGAACACAAACAGCAGAACCACACAGATAGAGAGCAAAGAGGATGACCCCTCAAGGCAATCCCCATTTGCTCGTAAAAGAAAATATTACTTTATAACTTTTGTTTTTAATATTTTTTACATATCTTTGCATCAATAAAGGATTAAAAGTATATTTTACAAAGTTTTTTATTCCTATTAAAAAATATTTTCAACTTATAATTTATTAACAATCAGTTAGTTATAAAATAATTGATAAAATAATTAAAAATTTTTTACTAAAATTATTGACTTTTTACATTTTAAGATGTATTTATTATATAGAAAGACACAAATACAAATGAGACATTTAACAGACGAACATAAAGCAAAATTATCAAGGTCAGTAAAACGCACAAAATCGTTTTTTTCAGACGAAAGAAAAGAGCAAATAAAAGCAAAGCAACGAAACACAATAGCAACAAAAGAGGCCATCCTAAAAATATGGGAAATAGTAACGAAAAATGAAAAAATACAAGAAATGATTATAAAAGAAATAAACAAATATAATAAGGATAACAATAATAAATAAAAGGTATTGAGTAATAGGGGGGTAAAATTTTTCATTTTAGCTTTTCTTTATTTCTAACCCCCCCTCCATACCTTATATATAAAGAAACCAAAGAAAAGCTAAACAAATAATATATTAAAAGAAAAAGCTAAAAAATGAATATCGTGATAAATACAAAATTATTTGAGATATTTCCCAATCTAGTAATAGCACATATTTTCAATATGCTACTATTCAGCCAAACAAATACCTACCAACAAACATATATTGCAAAACATTTAGGACTAACAAGGATGACCGTTGCAAGGTCATTAAAATGGTTAAAAACAGAAGGTTATATAGATTATACAAGAAGTAAATACAAAGAAGTAATTACAACAAAATTTACCTTAACAGAAAAAGCACTACAAATAAAAGCGGAGATAGAAAAAGAGGAAAACGAACAAACAGAACAACAACAAGAAAAGAAAGAAGAAAAGAAAGAAAACATACCAACCACACATAAAGAGAGAGAGCAAGGGGATGCCCCTCAAGGGCAAATCCCCAATTGCTCGAACGAAATTAAAAAGAACGCTACAAAACAACCTAAACCAACAAACACAAAGTTTTTAGATATAGTAGCAGCAAGAAGGGAATACGAAAATAAATTAAAAGAAAAATTCACAATACAAAATGGCAAACTTTCTTAATTTAGAGCAAATAACGGAGGTACTTTTGAAGTACAATAGCACCGACCATAACGGGTACAAATGTGGATTGAAGGCACTAGATGATATAATGAGGTTAGACCGAAGTACATTGGCAATATGTGTTTCAACGCCAGGGGCAGGTAAGAGTACATTTGTTAATTACTATACTTACTTGATGGCGAAGGAAAACAATTGGAAAACACTATACATTCCGTTTGAAGGCTCAACGGGTAGATTTGTAAATGACCTATACAAATATTATGGAGATGTACAGCAGATGGCGGAGTATAGCGTAATACTTGATGATACCGAATTTACCGACATTGAAGACCTGTGCAACACCATTAAGGAGGCAAAGGAGGCAAAAAATATAGATATGGTTGTGCTTGACAATTTCACTTGCTTGCAAAATTTGTATGGCAGCAGTAACGAAACATATGAAATAGGAAAAATACTTACAAGTTTCACACAGTTAGCAAAGAAATTGAATATATGTTTTTTGTTAGTTGTACACACTAGAAAAATGAACAAAGGTGAAGAGATTGACGGTTATTCGGCTAGTGGTAGCGCACACTTTTTTAACTTAGCTGACTACATCTTTTCAGTCCAAATTACAGATAGAGAGCGTTTTATAACAGAAATAACAACGCTAAAAATCAGAAATAATATAGATTGTGGTGTATGTGGAAGAAGTGTTTGTTTGCAGTTCGACCCAATAACAAAAGTATATATGGAGGCACAAGAAACAGACCTTCCGTTTACAACCTATTTGGAAAGTATGTACAAAACCACCACAGCAGCACCCCAAATAAAGACATTAGAAACGATAAAAATTGGTGATAATGTGGTTAGCATTAAACAAGAAAAAGAACACACAGAAACAAGTAAAAGAGTTCCTGAAGGCATCCTAACCGACACCAAAGTAAGTGTTTTCCAACTGACACCTCAAGGGCAAACAAAGGTAGGTGATGTATCATTATTTGATGCCATACAAATGGGTGAAAAATACAAGGAAAATATTCAACAAATAAGGTCAATAGATAGAGATACAAACGAAAAGGAGTATAAGAGAAAAAAGATGCAAATGCCGATGTTTACCGTTTCCTGTTCGTGTGGCTGCAATGCAAAAGAAATAGACAAATACACAAATATTATTTGTTTAGACATAGACGAAAAGGACAACCAACAAACAAACATAGAGGAAATAAGACAAAAGGTAAATAAACTCCCATACACTTTATATTCAAGCAAAAGCGTTGGAGGTAAAGGTTTGTATTGTTTGATATTTGTAGACGGAGATAAGGATGCATTTTTACCCCACTTTAAGGCATTACAAGATGAGTTTTCACAGATAGGTATAACAATAGATAAGAGTTGTAAAAATCTTAACAGATTGCGAGTTATTAGCTATGATACAGAAAGCTATTATAACGAGAAGGCACAAATCTATACAAAGAAAAAGATAAATTTTCCAAAAGTAACTTGCGAGGAAACAAAACCAACATACAAAACTAACCATACAAAAGATAAAGCCACCTTCGAAATGGCACTAAAAGACATTGAGGAAAGGAGGCTTATAATAACAAAAACCCACCAAGAAACATTAGACTTAAGTAATTGTATGGCAAGTGTATTTGGAGAGGAAGGGAGAGAATATTTGCACACAATAAGGAAACAAAGAAAAGGTTATGATGCCTATAAAATAAACGAGTGTTTCGACACTTCACTAAATTACATAGAACAAGGCCACCAATATACACTAGGTACATTCTACAAGTACTATAATCAAGCAAAATAAAAATGAAAATAACTGAAATTAAAAGATAAAGAAATGATAGATTACTACAAAATGGCTAACCTTATTTAGCAGTTAGCGGAGGCACAAACAAGCCACGATGCCAGAAGGGTATAGTAGATTAAGAATAAAATAAGAAAATATAATATTTTGATAAACTAATATTAAAGAAAATGATAATAACATATATAATATATTTTATACCATTATTTTGTATTATTGGTATATGGTTGGAAATATTCGTTTTATATAGCAAAATAAAAGAAGATATAGAAAAGATAAATCATACAATAGCAAATAAAAATAATATTGAATATAGAAAAATAATAAATGAAGATAGAAGATAAAGAGCTAAAAGCAATAAAAGCAAGAATAGCACAAAACGGAGGGGTTGAAAGATGTGCTTTTAGCAATGCAAAAATAAGCATAAGAACAAACAACAAACCTATACAAGTAAATAATATAAATCTAAATAATATAAAAGATACAAATAGTATGGAAAAAAGAACACAGAACAAACAAGTACAAGAACAAACAAACGAAAATTTGTTACATAGAGCCATAAAACAAGCATACAACGGCAAAGGTTTTACAAGTGATATTGAGCAAATAAATGACTTAGGTAAGCGTTTGGGAGGACAGGGTAACATTACAATACCAACGAACGAACTACGAGCAATTAACATAGGCAAAGCATCATCTTTTGATGCAGCACTAAAAGTACAAGAAGTAGTAGTAAAACCAACAAATAACATATTTGAGAGACTAGGAGCGACAAAAATTGAAGGTTTAGTAACAAACATCAACTACCCATACATTACTCAAGATAATGTACAATTTAATGCTGTAGGGTACGACCCTCAAGAAATGAAGTTTGGCAACATTGAGCTAAAGCCAAAACGAATTGTAGCTTTGTGTAGTTATTCTGTAGACCTAGTAAACACAACCAATGTGGATGTGCAAAACGCTTTTGTAACTGACTTACTTTCAAGCATCGAACAAGCATTTGAAAAGGCTTTATTAAGTGATACAAAAGAAACAATAGACCTTCCAAAAGGATTGTTTAATGGTGTAACCCCCACAAATGTAACAAGTTACAAAGATTTGGTTGAAATGGAGTATCAAGCAACAACAAAGGATATGGCTAACCTTACATACCTTTGCAGTTCGAAAGCTGCAAAAGCATTAAAGCTAATGACAAACGGTAATTGTCCTGTACTCTGTAATGGTATGATTAACGGCATTAGGGTAATTGAAACAAACAATGTACAAGAAGGCTATATGTGCTTAATTGATGCATCTAAATTGGTGATTGGTGATTGGGGTATGACCGATATTGTCATAGACAAAGTAACACACATTGCAGAAGGTTATATTGAACTGAGTATCAATACATTCAAGAACGGATGTCTAAAAAATCCTAGCCAAATAGTTGTGGGCAAAGTTGCATAATATATTTTATTATTAAATTATCTTTTAATTTATCTTTTTCAATTTAGTTTTTTTAATTTTGATTTTTAATGTTATGATGGGGTAGCTTTCAAACGGCTACCCCTTCTTCTTTTGTATGGTTATCCTATCAACAATTATAATACTAAATCATATTGTATATTATCTACCCTATATAATACTAAACCAACACACCAATAAAACAATAAATTCATTTTAAGCCTATTTCCTGACGATATAAGACGATGTAGTATGTTTGTAGATTATTATACATAAAAGATATTATAGTGGCTTAAAACGCAAATAAAAGCATTTTATATTACACTATAATACTATCAATGAATGATAGTGTAAAATAGATAATACTTCTATGATGTATTATATAAACTATTGTGTAAATTAAGTAAAATATATTTACAATATTGAAAAATAACAATATAGGGGAAGGGGGCCGATTTTTTAGAAGAAGGACCGTCAAAACCCCACCCCTCTTTCCTTTACACACAGGACAAATTTTCAAACTTTATTTACCATCATCTTATTCTTTATATTATACTGTTTCGGTAATCACTCGGTAAAAGTGTAAACCGAAGTGTAAACCAGACTATATTCTATCATTCTTATTTATCCTTAATTACTTGATTATCAATTAGTTATACTTTGATACAATGTATAAAAAAAGGAGTACCGCTGTACTCCAATCTTTGTTAACCTTAAATCTAATACTATGAAAAACACATTGCAAATGTAATGGAGTTTTTTCAAAGTTCAAAGGAAAAAGGTGTAAAACTTTGTATTGTTGCAATTTTATTGATATAAATCAAGAAGAAATGATATATTTGTTTTGTTTATGCTGTATTTTTGCAATTCAAAAAGCAATATTGCTTTCACATCGAAAGTTGTAGGAATAAAACAAAAAAAAAGATGTATTCTTGCGGAATACATCTTTTTTATGCTGTATAGAATAGGATTAACCTACTTGACTGCCTGGTTTTACTTCGCTCAATGTTGTCGTTACGCTGAGTGAACCATCAAAGTTTACGGCTGAAAGTATCATGCCTTGACTTTCGATACCCATCATTTTGCGAGGCGCAAAGTTGGCAACGAAGAGGACGTCTTTGCCGATAAGTTGTTCAGGTTCGTAGAAAGCAGCAATACCACTAAGGATTGTGCGCTCTGTACCTGTACCGTCGTCAATGGTGAATTTCAAGAGTTTTTTGCTCTTCTTTACCTTTTCGCAGTGAACAATGTGTCCCACACGAATGTCCATCTTTTCGAAATCTTCGAAAGCAACGTCTTTTTTAATTGGCTCAGCCTTGTAGTTGGCAGCTTCATTTGCCTTCTTTGTGTCTTCAAGCTTTTGGAGTTGGGCATCGATAGTTTCGTCTTCTATCTTTTCGAACAACAAGTGTGGTTCGTTCAACTGGTGTCCAGCAGCAAGGATATCGGTACTTCCGAGTTGTGTCCAATCGTATTCAGCAAGGTTTATCAAGTTTCTAAGTTCCTTGCTACTGAATGGTAGGAATGGCTCAAAAGCAATGCTGAGGTTAGCAACCAATTGGAGCGAAATGTTCAATATAGTTTCCACACGTTTTGGGTCGGTCTTCCAAACCTTCCAAGGCTCACATTCTGTGATGTAACGGTTACCGATTCGTGCCAAATTCATGGCTTCTTTTTGTGCTTCACGGAACTTAAATACATCAAGATAGCTTTCAACTTTTTCCTTAACGTCTTTAAATTCTTGAATTGTTTGACGGTCTACGTCTTGCAATTCGCCACAAGCAGGCACTATACCGCCCCAATATTTTTGGGTTAATTGCAAAGCACGATTGACGAAGTTGCCATATACTGCTACCAATTCGCTATTGTTGCGCTCTTGGAAATCCTTCCATGTGAAGTTGTTGTCCTTCGTTTCTGGCGCATTGGCAGTAAGCACATAACGCAGTACATCTTGCTTATTTGGGAAATCAACTAAGTATTCGTGCAACCAAACTGCCCAGTTACGGCTGGTCGAAATCTTGTCGTTTTCAAGATTGAGGAACTCATTTGAAGGGACATTATCAGGCAAAATATAGTCGCCATGTGCCTTCAACATGCTTGGGAAGATGATGCAATGGAACACGATGTTATCTTTTCCAATGAAGTGAACCAAGCGTGTTTCATCGTCTTGCCACCACTTTTCCCATTTTCCAAAGCGTTCTGGATTGCTGTCGCAAAGCTCTTTTGTGTTTGAGATGTAGCCAATTGGCGCATCGAACCAAACGTAAAGTACTTTTCCTTCTGCACCTTCCACAGGCACAGGGATACCCCAATTGAGGTCGCGAGTCATGGCACGAGGTTGCAAATCCATATCCAACCAACTCTTACATTGTCCGTAAACGTTTGGTCGCCACTCTTTATGGTCGTTTAAAATCCATTGTTTCAACCATTCTTGATAATCGTTCAATGGCAAATACCAGTTCTTTGTAGTTTTAACGACAGGCTTTGACCCCGAAATGGTAGAGTGTGGATTGATGAGTTCCATAGGACTGAGGTCGCTTCCGCACTTCTCGCATTGGTCGCCGTATGCGTTTTCGTTATGGCAATGAGGACATTCGCCCATTACATAACGGTCGGCTAAGAATTGTTTTGCTTCTTCATCGTAAAGCTGTTCGCTTTCTTTTTCAATGAGTTTGCCTTCATCGTAGAGTTTACGGAAGAAGTCTGATGCAAACTTATGGTGGGTTTCGCTCGTGGTACGACTATAAACATCGAACGAAATACCAAATTCCTCGAACGAATCTTTAATCATTTTGTGGTAACGGTCGCACACTTCTTGTGGCGTAATGCCCTCTTTCTTTGCACGCAAAGTGATAGGCACACCATGTTCATCGCTACCTCCTACAAATAAAACTTCTTGTTTCTTCAAACGCAAGTAGCGCACATAAATGTCAGAAGGAACGTAAACCCCTGCAAGGTGTCCTATATGCACACCACCATTGGCGTATGGCAAAGCTGCCGTTACGGTGGTTCTTTTAAATTTCTTATCTGTCATAATCTTTTATTTTTCTATTTGCAAAGTTACATTAAATAGGTGGAATGACCTAATCTTTGTTTGTTGCGAATGATTTTAAAGCCTATGAAGGCTGAATAGTTATCGTATGCTAATAATTTTTGCACTCTCAAGACACCCAATGGTGTGGGTTCCTTTCTTGTAAACGTCCTCATTGCCAGGCATATCGAGGACAAACCCAGCTGCTTTTACCTGTGCTACGAGGTTGTCATAAGCTGGTTTGTTGAACACACCTATGATGATGGCATCGTCTTTGAAGGCGATATAGCTTGAAATACCTTTCTTTAAAGGCTTTGGATAGTCTTCATATTTACCTTCTGTGATGACTTTTGCAAGGCGGCAATTCTTGTAAAAGAGTTTTGAAAACTTATCGAAATGATAAATTTCGTAGCCGTTTACTTGCTTGTAGCCATACTTTTTCGCAACTTCAGACACGGAAGTAGGATTGTCTAACATCGTGATAACTTCTGGAATACTAACGATTTCAGGGTTGGCAGTAACTGCTGCTACTGACGGAGCAGGCATTGTGTCGGGCTGATTCTTTACATTTTTCGATGTGCCACAACTACTTAAAATCATAGTAACCATAGCAATTGCAACTGCTATAAAATGTTTTTGTCTCATATTTTTTATTGCTTAAAAAGTAATTATAAGGTGCAAAGTTACTACTTTTTTATGATTCAAAAACATAAGAGCATTGTAAAATTAAGACTTTCAATTTGTTATTGCACAAAATATGAGCAACGAATGGTGGCTAAGAGATAGAGAAATAAACTTTTAAACTTCCACTTATTTTAATGCAGAATTGTGGAATATGGAACAATTCATATTTTCTAAATTTTTGAAATAGGCGGTTTTACGGTTCAAAATAGGCTCTTTTGAACCGCAAAACCTATTGTTTTGAATTGAGAAATAATAAGTTTGAAAAATGGTTTTATAAACACTTGATTTTCAAAACAATACAGATTGGTCAAAATTTCTTGTATTTTAAGGGGTTTTTTAAGAATTAGTTTTGTCTTGTTTTGAGTTTTTTATTGGCATAAAGTAGGTTGTGAACGCGCGAATATAGAGGATTATACGGGCGTATAAACTAACAAAAAAGGTTAGAAAAATCGTGATACTTCATTTTCTAACCTTGGGTACTAAAACAAGTGTTGGTCTTTTTCTGTGAAAGAATAAACGTTTATTCGCCCATTCCTGTATCGTATGGAGAGTTGCCAAAGTCGTCGTCCATTTCGTTATCACGCTGTTTATCCTTACGTTTCTTGGTGTTTCCAAAGTTCCAAGTAAGGGTTAAACGAACACGTCGGGCGGAATGCCAACTTTCTTGATAGCGTGTGAACGAGTCGTTGGATATGTAACTCTTGTTTTTGCGTGTGTTGAAGAGGTCGCGACAGTTTAATGACAACATCAATTGCTTATTAAAGAAACTCTTACGGAAGCCTAAATCCACACTTCCGCTTGGCTTTCTGTAGCCTTGCGCTAAGCTTTGACGACTATTATAATTACCCGTGATTTGCAAAGACATATCGTATGGCAACATAATACTGGCTTGCGAGCGCACATTCCAAGTGAAACTGCTGTTGCCTTTGCCCGTTATGGTTTGTCCTTCAATATCGAAATCAAATCCATTGAGCTTGTAATAATAGAAATTGGCTGTGGTTGAAAGATTGAGAATGCGGAAAAGTTGGTTGCGAGCCGTCAATTCCAAACCCGTAGAGGTGCTTTTTGCCACGTTGAAAGTGGTTTGATACATCTTACCATCAGTCTGTCCACGATAAGTTATGCTTTGCATTACGTCAGTAGTTGGGCGGTAATAAGCCGAAACCAATAGCGAATGTTTTGCCCAAGTGCGGAGATAATTCAATGAGAACGAATTGCTGTATTCAGGTGTAAGTTCTGGATTACCAAAAGAAGTGATGGTTGCATCGCGTGTATTGCGGAAAGAGTTGAGTTGTCCACCCCATGGTCGGCGCAAACGGCGTGTATAATTCACTTGCAATTGGTCGTTCTGAGTGAGTTGATAGCTCATGAAAATACTTGGGAAGAGCTGGAAATAATCTTTTTTGAAAGGTGTTCCACGCAAACTTGCATCGTGTTCTTGCGCCCACGAATAGCTCTCTGTATTTACTTTCCAATACTCTCCACGCAAACCAGCCATAAGTCCGAACTTGCCAAAGTTATAAGCTAATGTGGTGTAAAGGGCATGAACGTCGTTCTTATAAATAAATCGGTTGTAATAAGCCTCGTCCTCTTGAAGATTGTTCCCCTCGTAACTATTGCGGTCGATAAAACTTTCTTGAGGCGTATTCTCCTTAGATAGGTTGGCTTGATAGCCTGCTTGAAGGCGGAGAGCCTTAGAAATTTGGTTCTCATAGTCCAACTTTATTTCCCATGAAGAGTTATTAACGTGCATTGGACGATATTGGTATGTGCCGTTATATTCCGATGGAACTACGTCGCCTTGGGCGTTAAAATAGGTGGTAGAGTCCTGATAAATATTGCCATGGTCCGACTTCCATTTATTATAACCTACTGTAAAATCTAAGAAATGCTTATCCGTGAAATTGTGTCGATAGCCAAATTCGCCGTGCAGCATGCGCATATCGTTGTCGCCAGTGGTGGTACGATACATTAAACGGCTATCGAATGGCGCACCAACTGTACCGTAATGGTAAGGAGTGGTGTTGCTACTGCTGCCGCCACCCAACATAAACATACCACTTAACGAGAAGTCGTCTTTCTTTGTAGCGTGTAAAGTGAGTCCAGCACGAGTGAAAAGATTGTTGCCTTGTCGGTCGTTTTCGGCAGCATAACGTTGATAGGTATTGGTATTAAGGTTAGTTTGCTCGCTCCACGAACCGCCTTTATGCTTTCTGTGGCGGTAGCCTACACTTGCATACGCATCGATAAGCGAACTATTATAATTGATATTGACCGATGTATTTGCCCCTCCTCGGGTGTCAGCCCCAGCTTGTACGCTACCATAATAGCCTGCTTTACGATTTTTTTTCAACACAATATTGATGATACCTGCCGAACCTTCAGCCGAAAACTTTGACGATGGATTGTCAATAACTTCTATTTTCTCAATGCTTTCAGCAGGCAATTGTTCCAAAACACTGGCACGATTGTCGCTTGTAAGACCTGATGCCTTGCCATTAATCCATATCTCTACGCTCGAATTTCCACGCAAAGAAACATTGCCATCGTTATCTACTTCAACGCTTGGAATATTCTCTAACACGTCAGAAGCCACTCCGCCAGCGTTAGCTATCTGTTGGTCTACATTGAAAGTCTTGCGGTCTACTTCCAATTTCATGTCGGAACGTTGCGCTGTAACGACAACTTCGTCTAATGATTTTGCATCTTCCGACAAATAAAGTGCGATGAAATTTTTGTTAGTATTGGTGTTGCTGATTTCAAAAGGTTTCACTAAATCTTTATAACCTACAAACGATGCCGTTAAAGTGTAGTTCCCATAAGGCACATCGGTGATGATAAAATGCCCTTCGGTGTCGGTTATTGCCCCTTTAAGTATCTTAGTGCTGCCCGTTTTCCGTATGACAACATTGATAAATTCCAACCCAGTGTTCGACTTTTTGTCTAACACTCTACCTTTAACAGAACCCTGTGCGAGCGCAATTACCGCATTGAATACGAGCAAAAACAAAAATAGATATAACCTTTTCATAATTGAAACTATGACTTTTTTGTGCCATAAAAGTTTAAAAGAGGAAGTAAAAAAAGACACAAAAGTCTATTAAAACGTATTTTTTTTGGTATCTTTGCAAAAGAAATAGTAGCAGGCGGCAATGCCAATCAACATTCGGTTGCCGTTTATGCCCTTGTAGTTCAATGGATAGAACACGGCTCTCCTAAAGCTGAAATATGAGTTCGATTCTCATCGGGGGTACTATCATCTTTTGATTTCATATATTTAATAACCTTTTTTCATTATGTTGGGAGCAATTATAGGCGATATTGTAGGTTCACGCTTTGAGTTTGGTGCTGCACCAGAACGTGATTTTGAGTTTTTTACCAATGAATGTTCGTTCACCGATGATACTATTTGCACAGTAGCCATAGCCGATGCCATACTAAATGGGCGTACTTACAAAGATTCGCTGTTAGATTGGTGTGGCAGATACCCTAATCCGATGGGAGGATATGGCAATATGTTTGTAGAATGGTTATTAGATAAAAATCACGAACCTAAAAATTCTTATGGCAATGGTGCTGCTATGCGTGTCAGTTCGGTAGGGTGGCTCTTCACCGATTGGGAAGAAGTTGTGGCTGAAGCAGAGGCATCGGCAGTCGTAAGCCATAATCATGAAGAAGGAATTAAGGGGGCGCAATGTGTGGCAGAAGTGATTTCATGGTTGCGAAACATGCGTTTTACGAAGCCCGATGTGGAGCAAAAAGTTGAAAAATTCTATGGTTACGAGCTGCCATCTATGCGCGATATTCGCAAGATTGGGGCGCAAGGTCATTTCGATGCCACCTGTCAAGAAACAGTTCCTATGGCATTGCGCTGCTTTATGGACGCTAATAATTTTGAAGAAACCATACGTTTGGCAGTACTTTGTGATGGCGATACCGACACAAAAGCGTGCATAGCAGGTTCAATTGCTGAGGCTTATTACGAAATTCCTGATTGGATTAGCGAAAAAGCTTTTAGTTATTTGCCCGATGATATATTGGATATTTTAGAACAATACTACGATAGAATTCAATTGGACATAAAGCGTTAATCAACTTTCCGCTTACAAAATCAGAATAAATCGTTCTTATGATGAAATTAAAACCCACTCAAAAGCGTATTATTTTTGACGCTATTGGCTATTATATTGTCTATTGCCTTATTCAAATTTTGTTTGAATTGCCACAAGATGCACCTATTTTATATGGTGAAATACTTTTGAAAGCAATCCCAGCAAGTATTCTTTTTGCGCTCGTTATGGCATGGTTTCGCAAACACGACCCCAAATAACAAAGCTTCATTGCATAAAAAAACTCATAGCTTTTGTTATTTGTTGTTGAGAGAAATCGATAAAAAAATGCGGGTGCTGCCTTGTTTCGTTTTCAAAAGAGCCTATTTCCCAATTTTCCATTGTATTTGCAGTTCCAAATCAGTTTTTATAGAACTATTGATTTGTTGTAATGATGAGGCTATTTGTTTGCGGTCGAAATATTTCGTACTACCTATTTTCAGCACAGCGATGAGCTGGTCGGTGATGTTGGCTTGTGCAACTCCGCAAAGACGCATTCCTTTGCCGTCATAGGTAGGGAAAGTAAACGAATAGAGTAGGTTTGGTTCGTAAACATAGAGGCGTGAAGCGTAATCATCGGTGTGAAAGTAGCCCATATTGAGGATAGATTTTAACCATTTTGTGGGTTGCCACATCGCACTTTCGCTCACCATATAACCAAAACTTTGTTGCTGAAAACTGTTTAAAGCTATGTCTATTTGTGTTTTTGCCGACCATTTTTCTGCGTGATAGGTGGTTGAAAGTCTGCCCCGCTGCATGGTTTCGGTTTCCATGAAGGTCTTTTCTTTGTTGTCGCGTTGCCTAATTTTTAGTCTGTAGCGTGCTGAAAAATCTAATTTTCCTACTTTATAAGATGCTAAAATACAGTTGTCCCACGCATGACTTGCCTTCGATGTAAAAAAAGTATGTTTCGGAAAATAAGCAAAATCGGTGTAAGCCATGAGCGAAAGGTGTCGATTGGCTTGCCAATCTGCCCCAATAAGCAGTCCCGTTTCGTTCTGAATGTGTCCTCCGTCGCTAAATCCTCGACTAAAAATGGCATTGTATTGGTAACCATAATGGCGTTGTACAAGATTGAAAGATAAAGAGTTATTGGCACGAACCGATAAGTTGTTTATTATAGCCACACCTCCTGAGCTACTTGTAGCAACCTCTCCGCTAATATTCCAACGTGGTTTTACATAACCATAGCTCATGCTTATGTTCCAAAAGTTGTAACCTTCAGGCGCAAAGGCACGATATTTTACATTTTTATTCGGCTGCAAAGGTCGATTAAAATGGGTGTATAAACCTGCAAAACTCAAGTTGAAATTTTGCCAACGACCTTGAATGTTGGTTCCGATAATCGTTTCTGCTGCATTATTATTCTTGTTCATTTCGTTCGGTGTGCGGTGATAACCCGATTTAAGTATCGTTCGAATGGCTCCATTGTTGGTCAATGTGGCATCAATCTTGCGATAAGAAAGAAACGAAGTGAAGTCAATATGTTTCGAAAGTGCCACGGTTGCAGCTGCTCCTTGTAGGTAATTGGCTTGTGAACGTGATGAATGGGGACGAATAATATTGGTTGTGCGTTCTAAATTGGCAACATTTGCCAACTTTCCAAACCCAAAATCAGTGTTTAAAATCAGTCCTTGTCCTAATTTTACCTTATATCTTCCCAATGCCAAAGCCTTTATTCGCCCCATTTTTCTTGCCATAATATAGAAGCTATAATGGTCGTATCCCATTGGATTTCCGTTGGTAAAGAAAGGTTCGCCAGCATCTTTTGCCCCCACCAATCCTACTTGTAAGTAGTCGGAATAATGGAATTTATAACGAAAAGAATGGGCATATTGATAGCCTAAATAACCATTTCTATCACCTTTTCGAGTGTAAAAAGGAATTTGTCCTGTAAATATGAGGTTGTGTTTTCCATATTTTAAAATATTTTTAGCGGTTGGAAAATGGCTTTTTTCCTCTGCGTTTTCAACATAAACAAAGTACCTTAACAGTTGGCAACGGGGCATATCTAACGATTCTATCATGGACAATTCGCCCAAACTTCGTAGCCCATGATATTGATAAACGTAGGCTTGAATGTCCTCAACCTGCTTGGGGGTGAGGAAAGGAATGCGCTCTAAGTCTTCGCGTGTGGCGGTATTCAAATTGAGAGGGGCTTCTTCTAAATTGCATAAGAGTTCGTAAGCGTCTTCATTAAGCGTTTCTTGCGCTTGTTCTGCTTGGGTTAATTCGTTGTAATACTCCTCCCATGGGTGTATAAATTGGGCAGATATAATGTTGCAAATAGACAAAAATATGAATGATAAAAATATTCTTTTCATTGTAATTTAGGTCAAAGTTTATGCAAAAATACAGTAAATTTTGCATTAAAGCAAACGAAAAAATTGAAAAAACAAGATGTATTCAGCTTCTTTTTTCAACGTCTATTCATGAATTTCATTGATTTAGGTCAATAAAACTGACGATTTTCTAATATTATGGCGTTTTTATTTTCATTATTTCGATATATCTTTTAACTTTGCATTGTGTTTTTCATAGTATTAGATTTAAGGTTAACAAAGGTTGGAGTACAGCGGTACTCCTTTTTTTATGTCCAAAGGTTACGAGAAAAAAAGAAATGTCAAGATGCAAGCAGTGCTACAAAACTGAGTAAAATTTTTCTTTTTCACACGCATTTTAAATTAGTTATTGTTATTAAACACGCTGCAAAAGTAATAAAGAAGTAGTAACTCGTGGTAAGAAAAAAGGATTTAACACGAGTTTATGTTTTGGATATACTTTTTCAATAATTCATACAAAATGTATAAATTCGAAACACAAATTTAAATCGGGAAGCGAATGTCTTTAATTTACCGTAATATTACGTTCCTTATGGTAATTTGCGTTTTGAAAAATCGTGAAGCAAATGTCCTTAATTTGACGTAATATTATTTTTTTTAATGCAAGATAGTTGTTTTTGCAAGTAATGCTACTTTGTAGGGGCGTGATTTATCACGTTCCTCATAGCTATAACTTTCCTCATTCTTAGAATGTTAGGAACGTGATGAATCACGCCCTTACAAAGTGTCAAAAAAAAAGAACCGAAAAGATTGCGCTTTTCGGTTCTTTTGTATTTGTTTTTGAAGTAATTTCTTCTTCTGTTTGCTTATTCAGCAGAAAGAGTGAAACGCTTGTAATCAACTACTGCGAGGTCTTTGTTTTGTGATTTCAACCAATCAGCAACATTGATTTTGTCGCCATCAGCGAATTGGAATTCTTGGTCTACAAGACAGTTATCTTTGAAGAACTTGTTGAGACGACCCTTAGCGATGTTCTCAATCATGTTTTCGTTTAAGTTTGCAGCCTTTTCTTCAGCAACAGTTTTCTTGATTTCGAGTGCCTTGTCAGCATCTTCGCGTGTAAGCCAACCCTTGTTGATGTTAGACTCGATGTGTTCTTCGCTATCAACGAGGTTTGCATTGATACCAGCCTTCTTGATTGCAGCTACAACAGCCTTTTCAACTTGCTCTTCCTTAGTCTTTTGGATAGCAACCTTATATTCTTCGTCTTTAACTTCTTGTGGAACAGATGCTTCGTTCAAAGCAACTGGCTTCATAGCAGCAACTTGCATCGCTACTTTGTGTCCAGCTTCTTCGTTGTTGTTGCTCAATTGTACGATAGTAGCAAGTGTGTGCTTGCCCATGTGGTCGTAAACAGAAAGGTTTTCGCCTTCGATAAAGTTGAAACCATCGATTTCCATCTTTTCGCCAGTGATACCTGAACGTTGTTGAACAGCAGTAGCAGCATCGTCTCCGTTAGCCATTTTCAAAGCCTTTACTTCGTCAATAGACTTAGCCTTAGCAGCAACAGTAGCATCAAGAATTTCTTGTACCATTGCGATGAAGTCCTTACCGTTAGCAACGAAGTCGGTTTCACACTTAACAGCTACCATGGCAGCGTAGCCATCAACAGCTTTTACGAGTACACAACCGTTTGCAGTTTCACGGTCAGAACGCTTAGCAGCGATAGCCAAACCACGTTCACGGAGCAATTCTTTTGCTTTATCGAAATCTCCTTCAGCCTCATTGAGTGCGTTCTTTACGTCAGCAAGACCAGCACCAGTCATGGCACGAAGTTTCTTAATATCTTCAATTGATACAGCCATTTTGTTTTCCTTTCAATTTATGATTAAAAAATGTGGGCGTTGGTAAACGTAGCGAGTCGCATTATGCCTCACGAGCGTTCGCCAATGCCCATATAATAATGTTTTTAATATTCTTTATTCAGCAGCAGGAGTTTCTTCTGCCTTTTCAGCCTTGCGTGCAGCACGCTTTGGTTTAGCTTCAGCAGCTTCTTCAGCTTGTTCAGCAGCAGCCTTTTCGTCAGCCTTTTCAGCCTTACGTTCTTCCAAACCTTCAGCAATAGCAGTGCAGCAAGCACCGAGGATAACCTCAACAGAATCCTTAGCGTCGTCGTTTGCAGGGATAACGTAATCGATGTTTTTAGGGTCAGAATTAGTATCAACGATACCAAATACAGGGATACCCAAACGATTAGCTTCCTTAACAGCGATGTGTTCCTTCATTACGTCGATAACGAAAAGTGCAGAAGGAAGACGTGTAAGGTCAGCAATAGAGCCAAGGTTCTTCTCAAGCTTTGCACGTTGGCGTGAAATTTGGAGGATTTCGCGCTTAGAAAGATTTGAGAATGTACCATCGTTCATCAATCTATCGATGTTCGTCATTTTCTTAATAGCCTTACGAATGGTAGGGAAGTTGGTAAGCATACCACCAGCCCAACGTTCGTTTACGTATGGCATATTAACCGATGCAGCCTTTTCAGCAACAACGTCCTTAGATTGTTTTTTAGTAGCGACGAACAAAATCTTCTTTCCGCTCTTAGCGATACCTTTGAGAACTTCAGCAGCCTCATCGATTTTTGCTACAGTTTTATGAAGGTCGATGATGTGGATACCATTACGTTCCATATAGATATATGGTTTCATGGCTGGATTCCACTTACGATGGAGGTGTCCGAAATGACAACCTGCTTGCAATAATTGGTCAAAATTTGTTCTTGACATCTTTCTTTTGTTTTTTGTTTGTTTACTTTCTTTTTAATTCTTTCTTGACGAATAAGCTCCGTCTGGCTCGTTAGAATCAACCAGTGGGTAGTCCCCGATTTGGAATCTCACCGATTTAGATACTAAACTCAAGCGCAATGTATAAAAAATTAACGCTTGCTGAACTGGAAGTGAGCACGTGCCTTTGGCTGACCTGGCTTCTTACGTTCTACGGCACGGCTATCGCGTGTCAAGAATCCGTGGTCTTTCAAGTTCTTTTTGTCTTCAGGATTAATCTCAACGAGTGCGCGAGCAATAGCAAGACGGAGTGCTTGGCTCTGACCTGTGAAACCACCACCATAGAGATTTACCTTAATATCGTACTGACCTTCAACACCTAACAACTGCAATGGTTGTTTTACAACGTATTGCAAAATAGCAGATGGGAAAAATTCAGTTATATCTTTTTTGTTGATTGTAATCTTACCGGTACCTTCTGAAAGATAGATACGAGCAACGGCGCTCTTACGGCGTCCAATTGTATTTATTACTTCCATGTTTCCTATTATTTATACTGGTTAATATCAATTGACTTTGGCTTTTGTGCCTCGAGTCCGTTTAACTCTGTTCCTTCAATTACATAAAGGTTATCGAGCAAATGACGACCGAGGATTCCCTTTGGTAACATACCTTTAACGGCATGACGCAACATTTTTTCTACACCATTCTTCTTTGTACGAAGTTCTGCTGGAGTATTGAAGCGTTGACCACCTGGATAACCAGTATAGCGAGTGTAAACTTTGTCAGTTTCTTTCTTGCCTGTAAACTTAACCTTATCAGCGTTGATAATGATTACATTGTCCCCACAATCAACGTGTGGAGTAAAGGTTGGCTTATACTTGCCACGAAGCATCTTAGCAACTTTAGAGCAGAGACGACCTACAATTTGGTCGGTAGCATCAACTACAACCCACTCTTTCTTGGCTGTTTCCTTGTTCAAGGAAATAGTCTTGTAACTTAAAGTGTTCATTTTAAATTTTAAATTTTACTACTAAAAAACGTTTTTAATTCTTGCTCATTGGATTCACTAACCATGCGACTCGGCCAAAAGTTACACTATTAACACACAACGAGCTGAGGGTTCTAAGTTCACCCTCGAAATAATCGGTCTGCAAAATTACTCATTTTTTATTAGGTAGAGTTGCGATGCAGCCGCCAAAGGGAATTATTTACAAATTATTAACAAACAGCTAACATAAAACTGCGATTTTTATATCTTTGCTTTCAATTTTTGGAAACGTTGTTGGCAAACTTTCTTATAATTATAATGAAAAATATGTTTCTCGATTTTTCGCAAATTATAGACGATAGAGAATTGCAACTTATCAAACAAACGAGGAACGCCGTCCATATAAATAGAATTTGGAATGCGCACAAAATATAAGTCGGCTATTGTATCAAAAGCTGAGAATTGTTGGTGTTCTTCTTCAAACAACCATATCTCTGAATAAAAGCGATTAGCCGAAATAATTTCCGAATTAAAATCGGGCAAACGGCGAATATGTGCAGCCGTAGCCCACCAAAAACTCCCAGAATACATTGTATAGTTTTGAGGCGGCCATCGATAGCAGCTATAAGTATCATAGCCGTTAGACAAAACATTGACGGCAACTTTCCATTTATGGAACACAAAGTATTCTAACATCTTGCGCCATGCTTCTATTTTTCGTTGAAAAGATAGGAAAAGACGGTCGTGGGTTTCTAAAGACTGATAGGAAATGCCTTTAGAATGAAAATAATAGATAAGACTATCTTCGCGTAAACTCAATTCTTTGATGTATTGCAAGGCTGGATATTCATATTTTTTAGGATTGACTGAGCTTGCAATTATCTCTACTTTTTCGCTATTCAAGACTTGTTTAAGCTTTTCTACCATTGCCTTATTCGGAGTAATACAACTTACGAATAGCTTGGTAGTTGCTTCCAATAATCCACTTTCTTTTAAACTTTTGAGTTGGTCTTGCGCCAAAGTTTCCCACCCTTCATCTAACATAATATGGTAAACACCATAAATAGGAAGATGTTGTTGCGGTGCAATGTCCCACGAAGTCAAGTCTTTTCGATTATAGACATGAAAGATAGACTGACTAATTCGCTGTAATATTTTAAGCTTCATCATTCTTCTTTCATTGATTCGATAAGACGATGAAACATTTCAGAAAGTCCATACTTTGGTTTCCAGCCCAATTGTGTTATCTTTTGCGTAGACAATCTCAAACGAGTAACTGGAGAATAGCCCATATTTTCTTTTAATTGAACAACGACTTTCACGGCAAAATTAAATTCACGAACAAGGAATTTTGCCATATTTTTGATAGACATATAAGTGGTTTCGTTAGCTACATTATATGCCTCGCCGTCTTTGCCACGCAAAAGAATACAGAACATTGCCGTAAGAGCGTCCATCGTATAACAATAACTTCGACTTAATTCTCCTGTTGTAAACATCACAATATCCTCGTTATTCAGAATATTACGAGCAAATTGTGCAAACACACGTTTGTCGTCTTTGGCAACTCCTGCACCAAATGTTTGTGCTAAACGAGCCACCTTTGCAGGGACACCATATTGTATGGCATAATTATGGCAGAGTGCTTCTGCTGCTCGCTTTGCCATTGGATAGCTACTTCGTGAATCCATTGGGTCAAGTTCACCAAAAGTTTCTTCTGTAAGCGGTGCACTATCATCGGTAACGACTCCATAAACTTCTAAAGAAGAAGCCAATAGCAATGATTCTACTTTATTCTTTTTCGCATATTCGAGTAACGTTTTCGTACCTTCATATACGATATTCATCGTTTCAACAGGATTTTCAACGAAAAATTTAGATGCTGTTGGACTGGCTAAATGAATGATAAAATCAGGCTTTTTCTCTGGCGAGAATAGCTTGTTTGAGGAAAAATCGTAAGCATAGAAACCTAACTGTGGATTTGCTTCTCCAAACATTTCCATCGCCTTTTGCACATTTCTGACAACAGCCAAAACATATATCTTGGTGTTATACTTACGATTCAAAGCCAAAAGACAGCGCACCATACACGAGCCAAGCAATCCCGTAGCTCCTGTAACTGCTATTACTTTTCCCGATAGTTCGTTATGCCACTGAAAATCATTGGCAAATTGGGTAATATCTTCTTCGAGAATATGATTCATTTCTCTATAATCCAAATATTTGTTGGTCTTCATGCACTTTTACCATTGCACGGAGAACAAAGAAGTCTGCGGGAGTGGTTATCTTTATATTTTCCATAGGTCCGATAATGGTGCCTAACTTGTAACCATAATAACTCATCATGGTACACGAGTCTATAAAATCATGGCGGTTCTCTTTGATAGCCTTGCGATGAGCCGAAAGAATATCGGAAAGATAAAAACTTTGTGGCGCACGTGCTATCAACGAATTTTCCCGAGAAGGTATTTCAAGGCTATCATCTTTTTGTTTGACAATAAACGTTTCGGTAGCAGGGACACAAGTAATACAATTAGAGCATTCTTTCACCTTATTTATATTATCGGTTATCGTGTCTTCTGTTATCAATGGACGAACACCATCATGAATAAGCACAACGGCATTCTCGCCTTTCGCATAATTTTCGGCGGCACAAAGCCCATTATAGATAGAATCTTGTCCTGTTTTTCCACCAGGAACTATCTTTACCACCTTATTGATTTCGAATTTACGCAACATTTTCTCTAAGAAAGGTATCCAATCTTCAATGCATGAAACGACAATGGCATCAATCATGGGGTGATTGTCAAAGAGTTCAAGCGTATAGATAATAATTGGTTTCCCGTTTAAATCGAGAAATTGTTTCGGTCTGGACTTGGTATGCATACGAAGCCCTGAACCACCAGCAAAGATTACAACTACATTCATATTTTGAACACTTTAAAATTTATTCGTAATTATGTAAAAAGACTATCTAATCAAAGAACTTCACATCTATTTTGTGCCTATCACGTTTATCACGAGGAGGAAGTTTCATAAAATCACCATAAGCTATGCGACAAAGTTCTTCTGCATCGGCAGGACCTTCAAAGGTATAGCCCTCAAAAACAATATCTTTATGGGGTATCATGATACTTTTGGGATTCTGTTCATAGAACCATGCGCCGTAAGAATGCATATACAAATTAGGATTTCCAAAAAGTTTACCAATGATTCTAAAGGTAGGAAAAACAGCATAATGCAAAATATCATATCCCAATTGTGCTATGAAAGGATATTTTCCAGCACATTTTAGATTCAAATTCACCGAAAGTTTTGCTGCCAAATGCTGCAACCAAGGAATCATATTTCCTTCGTATGGAAAGATGTCTATATGCAAACCACGATACTTTTGTGCCTCGTGCATTCGTCTATCTTCACTATCGGCATCGTCATGGCTTCTATTTTCTGTTCGTAAATCTCGCAAACAAGCCCATTCTTTATAGAAACCAGCATCGGTGGAATTGTCTTGCAAGATATAATCGGGGTGTGGGTGGGCTTTAAGATAATCGCAAAAAGTTTTAAATTCTTTTTGACTGACAACCATATCTATGTCATCGTCCCAAGGAATAAAGCCTCCATGGCGCATTGCTCCTAACACATTTCCGCCATCAAGTCTACAAGAAACGCCAATTTTCTTAGCTGTTTCTTGCAGATAAATAGCCATATCCAACATGCGCAGTTGGGCACGACGAAGCACAGAACCGTCAGGATTGTATTCCTGACGGAGCGTTTCTTGCGTTTCGCCTGTGTTAAATTGCTTTTGCATTACCTTATTATATTATACCAATCCAACGCAAAACGTCATTCAAATTGGCGACTATCATGAGCAAAATCAATATGGTTATGCCCACATATTCGGCACGAATCATGAATTTTTCAGATGGTTTGCGACGTGTTATCATCTCGTAAAGTAAGAACATAACGTGTCCACCATCGAGTGCAGGGATAGGAAGAATATTCATGAAAGCAAGGATAATGCTCAAGAAAGCGGTCATATTCCAGAACATGTACCAATCCCAATAAGGTGGGAACATCTTACCAATAGAACCAAATCCGCCTAAACTCTTTGCGCCATCGGCTGAAGCAAGATACTTAAAGTTGCCAACATAACCACGAAGAATGTTTACTCCATACTTAATACCTGCTGGGAAACTTTCAAAGAACGAGTAACTTTCTTTCGTTGGCTTATAGTAAGAAAGCAAAGTACTCTGTGCTACGCCCATTTTAAGTTCAGGATTGAGTTGCATTTTGATAGTATCCAACTTGTTTGTACCACTACGTTGCACGGTAAGTATTACGTTGCGGAGTTTCATTGAGTCTTTATGGGTGGTCTTGACAGCAGCCACATCGCTTAAAACTGCCATCTGATAATTCATATCTGCCCATGTTTCAACAGGCTTACCATTGATAGATTTCAGCAAATCGCCTGCTTTTAAACCCACTTTCTTAGCTGGAGAATCGCCCAAAATACTATCGATGCGAGCTGGAATATAAGGTTCTGCAAAGAGTGGGCGGTCTTTTATCATTGAAAGCATATCAATATCGCCAGGCATTTCAATGCGTGTTTTCTTTCCATCACGCAACACTTCAACGTACTTTGATTGGGCTATTTGGCGGAAGAAATCACCATTCACGTTGGCATATTCACGGAATGCGCCTTCATTTGTGCCTAACATTACATCTTTATCCTTGAAGCCGAGGGCTTTTGCTTGCTCGTTAAACTGCATACCCATGCTCATGTCTGACACTTTAAAGTAGGTTTCACCCCATGTAAACATTATCATGGAATAAATAAAGAGTGCCAAAACAAAATTAACCAGCACACCACCAATCATGATGAGCAAGCGTTGCCAAGCTGGTTTCACTCTAAATTCCCATGGTTCAGGGTCTTTTGCCATTTGTGCAGTGTCGAAACTCTCGTCAATCATGCCCGAGATTTTACAATAACCACCGAGTGGCAACCACCCTATTCCGTATGTTGTATCGTCATTCTTAGGCTTCCATTTGAAAAGCATACCATTCCATTTGCCAATGGCTACGTCGAAGAATACAAAAAACTTCTCCACACGAACACCAAATAGCTTTGCGAAGAACATGTGTCCTCCCTCATGAAGAAGGACAAGCAGCGAGATTGCCATGATAAATTGAAGCAATCGTATAAGAACTGTTTCCATTAATTATTTTATAATCGTTATTTTAATTTTCTATTTTCTAATTTTCTAACGTCTAAGAACTAAATTCTAACGTCTAATCTCTCAATTTCTAACGTCTAACCCTCATCAATTCACTCGCAATCTTGCGTGCCTCAGCATCGGTTTGCAAATAAACATCGAGCGAAGCAGTAGCATCAAAGCTCACTTTCTGCATCGTTTCTTCAATAATTTCGCCCATTCGAAGGAACGAACATTCACCTTTGCGGAATCCTTCGTTCACAATTTCGTTGGCAGCATTGAGAATACAAGGCACATTACCACCTTTTTCTATGGCTTGATAAGCCATTTTTAAGCAGCGAAATTTCTCCATATCAGGTTCAAAAAACTCTAATGGTTGCTTGAACAAGTCTAAGCGGTCGCCACTCAATGTAAGTCTATCAGGGTAAGAGAAAGCATATTGAATAGGCAAACGCATATCGGGAACGCCCAATTGTGCCTTTACGCCACCGTCCACAAACTGTACGGCACTATGAATGATAGATTGTGGGTGAACCAAAACTTGTATTTTTTCGGCTGGAACACCAAACAACCACTTTGCTTCTATTACCTCAAAACCTTTGTTCATTAAGGAAGCAGAGTCGATAGTAATCTTTGCGCCCATGTCCCAAGTAGGGTGTTTGAGTGCATCGGCTGCCGTTACCGACTTTAATCTATCTGCATCGAACAAGCGGAATGGACCTCCCGAACACGTCAAAAGTATTTTTTCTATCTTGTCATAATCCTCTCCTACTAAACTTTGGAATATAGCACTATGCTCGCTATCCACAGGTAAAATCGGCGTATGATACTCTGCTGCCAACTTGCAAATCAATTCGCCAGCCACAACAAGAGTTTCCTTGTTTGCCAAACATATTTTTTTGCGTGCTTGAATGGCGTGAATCGTAGGTTCAAGTCCTGAAAAACCCACCATAGCCGTTAAGACCATGTTGATAGGTTCAGCCTCAACGATTTGGTTTAAAGCCTCTTTGCCTGCATAAATCTTTATATTGGGTTGGTCGGAAAGAGCCTCTGTCAGTTCCTTATAATGGCTTTCATTGGCGATTACCACCGCCGCAGGTTGGAATTTGCGTGCTTGTGCTGCCAATTCTTGCCAACGATTATTGGCTGTAAGGGCATAAACCTCATACAAATCAGCATGTTGCTCAACAACATCGAGTGCTTGTGTGCCGATGCTTCCTGTTGAACCAAGAATACATATTTGTTGTTTCATTTTTATCAATTATAGTTCTAAGAGGCCGTTGGGTATATCTACTTCAATGTTTCGTTGCTCTGCATCAACGTTTGTAATCAATTCTTCATTGGCAGGGATAAGAATTTCTTCGCCATTTTGGGTTTTAACATCAAATAAAAGATTGATTGTTGTTTCATCAACTGACATAATTTCACCCACAACCTTTTGTGTTTTACTATCCAATAGCGTAAAGCCTATGATTTGAGCCCATGACAAATCTTCCTTATTTTCTTCTGCAATGGCACGTGGGAAATAGACCTCTATGCCTGTAAACTCCCTTGCACGTTGTTCAGAATCTATATCACAGAACTTCATCAATGCCACCTCGTCAGAACGAAAGCGATATTCTTCCATGAAGAAAGGCACAAGAATGCCCTCCATATCGAGTATTAAATAATCGGAATCGCATTGATCGAACACATCATCGGTAAAGCGAAATTGAATTTCTCCCTTTACTCCGTGTGGTTTTCCCAATACTCCTATTTTATAAACGTCCTCTTGTCGTATCATTATTTCTCCTTAACAAACATCTACACGCTTAATATTTGCACCAAGTGCATTAAGTCTTGCCTCGATATTTTCGTAACCACGGTCGATTTGAGAGATATTATCGATGCGACTTGTTCCCCTTGCTGTCATTGCAGCAATAAGCAAAGCGATACCAGCACGAATATCTGGACTCGACATTCTGCCTGCTCTTAATGTGAGATTGTGGTCGTGTCCAACAACCACAGCGCGGTGTGGGTCGCACAAAATGATTTGCGCTCCCATATCAATGAGTTTATCTACGAAGAACAAACGGCTTTCAAACATCTTTTGATGGAACAAAACGCTACCTTGAGCCTGTGTGGCTACAACAAGAAGAACGGAGATAAGGTCGGGTGTAACACCTGGCCATGGTGCATCAGCAATGGTCATTATCGTTCCATCAATAAAGGAATCAATGACATAATGTTCTTGTCGTGGAATAAAAAGGTCGTCGCCTTCTTCCACGATTTGCACACCGAGGCGGCGGAAAGTATCAGGAATGATACCGATATTTTTCACCGACACATCTTTAATTCTGATGCCATCGCCTATCATAGCTGCCATTCCAATAAACGAACCCACCTCAATCATATCTGGAAGAATGCGGTGGTTGGCTCCATTGAGTTTTTTCACTCCTTCTATGGTAAGCAAATTACTTCCAATACCACTAATTTTAGCTCCCATGAGGTTAAGCATAGAGCAAAGTTGCTGTATGTAAGGTTCGCAAGCGGCATTGTAAATCGTAGTGATTCCTTCTGCCAATACGGCTGCCATAACGATATTGGCAGTACCCGTTACCGATGCTTCGTCTAAAAGCATATAGGTTCCAACGAGTTTATCGGCTTTCAATTCGTAAACATTACGTTCCTCATTGTGCATGAAACGCGCACCAAGGTTTTTGAAACCAAGGAAATGGGTATCTAATCGGCGGCGACCTATCTTATCGCCACCAGGTTTGGCAATTGTTGTCTTACCAAATCTGCCCAACAAAGGACCATAAAGTAAGACACTGCCTCGCAAAGAAGAACATTTTTCTACAAACTGAGTGCTTTCCAAATAGTCTAAATTGACTTCATTGGCATGGAAAGAATATTTATTATCGCTTAGTTTTTCAACCTTCACCCCTATATCCTTGAGTAATTTTATAAGATTATTTACATCAAGGATATTTGGAATATTATCAATTACGACCTTTTCTGTGGTCAGCAATGTTGCACTAATGACCTGCAAAGCCTCGTTTTTTGCGCCTTGCGGTGTAATGGTTCCTGACAGACGGTGTCCGCCTTCAATGACAAAACACTCCATATCTTTTATCGTTTCTTTTTGTTATTGCGTACAGGTTGCAAATCTTTTGCAGAAATTTTATCAAACTTGAACGTATCCAAATCCAACTGTACTGCTCCGTCAGTATAGCGTGCCAAGTCGGAAGCCACCTTCTCATCGTCGGAAGAACCATGCCCAAATTGCATCAAACAACGCTTCATCTGATTGGCAACTACGCCTATCAATGCGTCTTTCTCCTTGCCTTCTTCCATAGTCTTGAGCTGTTCGAAGAGGTCGAACATCATTTTTCCATAATGGCGCACAGGGTTTTTTGACATGGGATAGGTCATAGGCTCTGGTTTTGCTGCTATTCTCAATGCCTGCGACACATCGTATGGATAGTCTATATCCAACTCAAAATTCGCCATAATCGCCAAATGGTCCCATAACTTCTGCGCATGGTCGGGTGTTTCTCTATTCTGTGGATTCATTCTATCCATAATAGAAACTATGGTTTCGGCACATTGCTGGCGCTCGTCCTTATCGGTGAGAGCCTTACAATGGTTTACCATATCTTGAATTTCACGACCATATTCTGGCAATAATAGTTTTTCGCGTTGTGTATTGTAATCCAGTCCGTCTATATTCATTCGGCTATTTATTTTCTATTTTATATTTTCTATTGTTTCTTTTCGTTTCTTCGCCCTATTTACAGCAATGGTTTAGCTGCTTTTGCTACAAAGTCTTTTAAATACATGGGTACAAAATAAGCTACATCTTCATACTTTTCCATTGCCATACGCTTCTCTGCCAACGGCAACATATTCTTTGCCAAAGGTTCTATACCCTTGATTAAATGCGCATTAGGGTGATTAATAATTTCCATACACTTCTCTGCACCATTGCCAAAGAAGTAAACAGGACGTTCATCTAAGTATTTTTTATATGTATTTTCGTCTACTATATCGGCTTGAATAGGGCGAATTTCGTGTAAAGCACGGTCGAAAACTTGTGCATAAACTTCCATTCTGCGTGCATCAAGCATAGGTACTAACAATGCGTTTTCCTCTATTTCTTCATGATGAAGCAACACGGGAACACAAAGCAATTCAAGGGTTGGCACAGCAATGAGTTTTATATCTGTACCATAGCAAATACCTTTCGCCATAGAAGTACCAATGCGCAAACCTGTATAAGAACCAGGACCGCTGCTAACGGCTACTGCATCGACAGGAATGGCATGACTATCGGCAAACGATAGGGCTTCATCGACAAACGTACCAAGACGCTCTCCATGGTTAGGACCGCTATGGTCTTCCTGCGAAAATATACAAGCACCATCTTCGCTCAAAGCTACTGAGCAAACATTGGTACTCGTTTCTATATTTAATATACACGACATATTCTTACCTTCGTTATTCGTTTTAATCTTTAATAAGTTGCAAAGATAACACTAAATTTTTAATTTCTATTCCTTATTATATACAAATAACTTTAAACCATTACGATTTAAATGCCATAAACGGCAGTAGTGAGAAGAAAATGGAATAAGGAAAAATTGACCAATACGGCTAATTCATCATTTAAAACCTACTATTTCGAAGTGCAAAACAATAGGTTTTGAAGCTCAAAATAGGCTCTTTTTTCACGCAAAAGAATACACTCCATATATCAGCTTGATATTCAATAAGTTAAAAGATACAGGATTTTAGAACAATTTTCACTGTTTCTTACGATTCAAAAGCAGCAAAAAAACGTTTTTAAAGTCGTTTTTTGGTGCTTTCATCTCTTTTTTGTACTTTTGCATAAATTAAACGTATTGAACATGATACTATCAATGACTGGTTACGGCAAAGCGGTAGTAACCTACAAAGAAAAAAAGATAAATGTTGAGATAAAGTCGCTCAACAGCAAAAACCTTGACCTTTCTACACGCATTGCCCCACTCTATCGTGAAAAAGAAATGGAAATAAGACAAACCATTTCAAAGACTTTGGAGCGTGGAAAAGTTGATTTTTCACTATGGGTAGAGAAAGATGCAGCATTAGACGCTACACCTATCAACGCAGAACTCGTAGAAAATTATTACAATCAAATCAAGCAAATTTCAGCCCAAACGGGTATTCCAGAACCTATGGATTGGTATACCACGCTCTTACGCTTACCTGACGTAACAACAAAAACGGAAGTTGAAGTGTTGGACGATGAAGAATGGGAAGCTGCAAAAAAGGCGATTGAAGAAGCCATTGAACATCATTTCCAATTCAGAAAGCAAGAAGGAGCAGCATTGGAACGTAAGTTTAACGAAAAGATTGATAACATTGAGCAACTACTTAAAAGCATTGAGCCATTTGAAGAAAGCCGTGTGCCAAAGATAAAGGAAAGAATTATTGAGGGATTAGAACAAATTGCAAAAGTCGATTACGACAAAAATAGATTGGAACAAGAACTCATTTACTACATTGAGAAACTTGATATAAGTGAGGAACGCCAACGTTTGACCAATCACTTGAACTACTTCCGTGAAACAATGAAGGAGGAAGGACACGGCGTAGGAAAGAAATTGGGATTCATTGCACAAGAAATGGGGCGCGAAATCAACACAACAGGGTCGAAAAGTAATCAAGCCGAGATGCAAAACATCGTAGTCATGATGAAAGACGAGTTGGAACAAATTAAAGAACAGGTGCTAAACGCACTCTAAAATAAAATCAATGCAAGGAAAACTTATCATCTTTTCAGCACCTTCGGGAGCAGGCAAAAGCACAATTGTGCAATGGTTGATGAAAGAACACCCTGAATTAAACTTGGCTTTCTCCATTAGCTGTACCACAAGAGCGCCACGCGGAACCGAAAAAGATGGCGTTGAATACATCTTTTTATCACCCGACGAATTTAAAAAGAAAATCAACAATAATGATTTTCTCGAATATGAAGAGGTTTATACCGACCGCTTTTATGGCACATTGAAGGCGCAAGTGGAGACCCAAGCAGCTAAAGGACAAAATGTTATCTTCGATGTTGATGTAAAAGGAGGTTGCAATATCAAGAAATTTTATGGTGAAAAAGCATTGAGTTTCTTTATTCAGCCACCATCAATCGAAGAATTAAAAAGACGATTAGTAGGTCGCCAAACCGATTCTGCGGAAGCAATTGAAAACAGAATAGCAAAGGCTGAATATGAACTTACATTTGCCGATAAGTTCGACCATATTATTGTGAACGACGATTTACGAAAGGCACAGGAAGATACCTACGAAATCGTCAAACAGTTTATAGAATCTTGATACAAAATGAAGATTGGAATTTATGGTGGTTCGTTCAACCCTATTCACAATGGACACATAAGACTTGCCGAAGAGTTTCTTCGGCAAGCTCGTTTAGATGAGGTTTGGTTCATGGTTTCACCGCAAAATCCATTCAAAATCAACGACAAACTATTAGACGACAACCTGCGTTTAGAATTGGTTGCAAAAGCTTTAGAAAATAAAAAACAAATGGTTGCGTGCGACTATGAGTTTCATTTGCCCAAACCTTCCTATACTTGGAACACGCTAAAAAACCTATCTAAAGATTTCTCTTCCCATGATTTCACCTTGTTAATAGGGGGCGACAACTGGAAATCCTTCAACAGATGGTATCATGCTGAGGACATTTTAGCAAGCTATCAGATTGTTATTTATCCAAGAAATAACGATGAAATCGAGAAAAATAGCACTACTAATCCTCCTAAAAATGTTTCTTTCCTCAATGTTCCACTTATCAATATTAGTAGCACAGAAGTAAGACAAAGAGTTGAAAAAGACAAAACGATTGAAAGATTAGTACCCGATTGCATCAAGGAAGATGTGGTAAAATACTATAAAGAGCTAACTATTCTACACCAAAAATAAATTATTGAAAAATAAAAACGTATTTTTGTAACATCAAAAAAACAAAATATGGCAGAGCAAACGCTAAAAGAAAAAACAGCAAAAGGATTGTTTTGGGGTGCATTGAACAATGGTACAATGCAACTTTTAAACGTTCTCATCGGAATTTTCTTGGCTCGAATCTTATCCACAGCAGACTATGGATTGGTCGGAATGTTGGCAGTTTTTACTGCTATTGCAGCAGCTTTGCAAGAAAGTGGATTCACTTCTGCATTGGCAAACCTTGAAAAACCTACTGACAACGACTACAATTCTGTGTTTTGGTTCAGCACCATTGTGAGCTGGTGTTCCTACATTGTATTATTTTTTGCAGCCCCATTCATTGCAAACTTCTTTCATCATGAAGAATTAATCAATCTATCACGATTTTTATTTGCTTCGCTTTTATTCTCCGCAATTGGCACTGCACCAACGGCTTACCTATTTAAAAATATGTTGGTAAAGGCAACAACAATACTCAGAATATCGTCTTTAATCATCTCAGGTATTGTGGGAATTCTTTTAGCACTCAATGATTACGCCTATTGGAGCTTGGCTTGGCAACAGATGATTTACATTACATTGACAAGTTTAGGTCGCTTTTTCCTTATCCCATGGCGTCCTTCGTTAAAAATAGACTTTGCCCCAGTGCGCAAAATGTTTTCGTTCAGCAACAAAATCCTCATTACTTCCGTTATAAATACAGTAAGTCAAAACCTTTTAACCTTCATTTTTGGCCGCCTTTATTCGGCTAATGCTGTGGGAAACTTCTCGCAAGCATTCAAATGGGATACCATGGCAAGCACAATGGTGTCGGGAACAATCTCGCAAGTGGCTCAACCTATTTTAGTAGAGGTCAATTCAGAACGTGATAGACAGGTTCAAGTATTTCGGAAAATGCTCCGTTTCACCGCCTTTTTAGCGTTCCCTGCGATGTTTGGATTGGGTATGGTGGCACATGAATTTATCATCGTGTTGATTTCTGATAAATGGGCAAATAGCATTCCATTGCTTCGCATACTTTGTATTAGCGGGGCTTTCTTGCCTTTTTACACGATGTACCAAAACTTAATGATAAGTCGGGGAAAATCAAACATATATCTTTGGTGTACAACAACGCTCATTGGCGTACAACTTCTTTTGGTTTTATTATGCCACAGCAAAGGAATGATTTTCATGGTAAGTGCTTACACTATGGCAACTGTACTTTGGCTCTTCGTGTGGCAATACTTTGCAAATCGTGAAATCGGTATCCGTTTGTGGAGTGTGCTACTTGATATTGTGCCTTACATAGCGGTTTCTTTAATCGTAATGACTGCCATTTACTATGCCACCATGACCATTACAAACCTGTATTTACTCTTGGTGGTTCGCATTCTATTGGCTGCACTACTCTACTTCATTGTTATGAAGCTACTAAAATCGAAAATGCTCGATGAATGCGTAAGTTTTTTGCTCAAAAAGAGGCGAAAATAAAGGTCAAAAGACTCTAATCGGCATACATGTGCAGTTGCATAATAGGATAAAGCAAAGCTCTTATCAAGCGCAAAACTCCACTGCCTTCGGTATGAAATAAATGTTTGTAATTCTTTGCGAATAGATATTGCAATTCAAGGAAGGGCAAAACTCCTTTTTTTAGTTCCAATTCCATGACACGCTCTGCCGTCTTTGCAACTTTGCTTGCTACCTTTATATAACGCAAAAGTTCTAATTTTGAGTTGAAAAGGAGGCGTGCTTTCTTGCGAGTTGCCCCAAAATGGGTGGCACCCCACCAAAGATTGTTGATTGCATTATGCCAAGAAGGCAAACTTTTATGATAGTCTGAATAAGTGGTAGCATCGGCATGGCGACGAAAATTCACAAGAATTTCATCAATAAAAACAATACTTTCCTGGGCAGAAGCAATAATACATAAGGCTGCATCGTACATGGAATGTGTGAAAATTGGGTGCTGCAAGGGAGGCAACATGTCTATTAACTCACGGCGAAACAGCAGCGTGTGTCCTGGCAAGCAAAGAAACAGCATGCGAAGAAGATGGGTGTTGCGGTGCCTTTTGTCGAAATAAGCAAACGAACCGTCATCGGAAAAAGGGCGAGAAAAACCACTACAAAGCATTTTATTGCCAATGGCATGTACTTGTTGCTCAATTTTGGTGGGTTCCCATATATCATCTTGGTCTGAAATAGCAACAAAATCACCTGTGGCACGTTGCATTGCTGAGAGGAAATTACCATTTACACCATGTCCAGATTCATTCTTATAAACCTTAATCAAAGGATTTTTAGTAGCATATTCATTAAGGATTTCAACGGTTTCATCGATTGAATCATCGTCTTGAACAATAATCTCGTACAAAGGATAAGTTTGACTGAGAATACTATCCAATTGTTCCTTGATATATTTTGCACCATTGTAAGTACACAAAACGATGGAAACCTTTGCTGCCATAATTGCTTTATTTATAAATCCAAATACTTAACGAAAAGCGAAGTATTATAAACGATAAGGAAAATAGTGAGAATGAAATAGGACAGGCGGAGAATTTTCCGTGTTTTTCCTACACTGCGACAAAGTAAAACTGCCATTGACAAAGGAATGATGTATATCCAATGAGCTGTCATGATATAGACTTCATTGATACCAAAGCCCAACCCAACGTGCAAAAGCATATCTAATGCAGCAAAAGCAAGCCCCATTTGTAAAAACTTATTACGCCTTCCTATCCATATTCCTGTTATAAAAAGCAAAAAAAGAATGCCTTCAACAACATAATTTACAATATTATCGTAAGAAACTATCACAGGGCGAGTGCGCATAACATCTTCCAACGTGTGCTTTTGATGAAGTTGTATAGATTCACCAAATAGGTTTTCTATCACAGTTTTAGTGCGAGAGGTCGAAACATCTGTCCAATTCAAGAAACGTTTACTACTCATTGGTTTGCCAGCATGAGCCTTTGCAGGCTGTTTAAGCTCAGCTTTACGAATTTCTTTCCTATGTTTTTTCCACAATTTTCCGAAGGCTGCAACTTGCTTAGCACTGTCTTTTATCGCTGTTGTATCCTTAAAAGCTTCAAATAAACTATCACGTTCGGCTCTGACCACCTTACGTTTTTTCATTTTTGCAGTTTCTATCTTCTTGGAAACGAATAGATAATGTTGTCCCTCACCTATACCAACCATCAAGAAAGCAGGCAAAATGATGATTGGAAAAAGATGTTTGGGTTTGAAAAAATGTCGTCCACGAGTAAACAAACTAGCTACCAAGACCTTCAAACCATTGTTTAACGAAATGCCAGCAGTAAAGATAAACAATAAAATAGTTTGCCTATTCGATAATTTTTTATTTCCTTT
The DNA here is from genome assembly GCF_900454955.1 of Prevotella disiens. Lineage (NCBI taxonomy): Bacteria > Pseudomonadati > Bacteroidota > Bacteroidia > Bacteroidales > Prevotellaceae > Prevotella > Prevotella disiens. The sequence goes on from NZ_UGTL01000001.1 coordinate 2,154,861, forward strand.
TAGCTGCTTCCCAGCGATATATAAGGTAAGCAAAAGCATGAAGAGTGACAAAATAAAGTGGTCTGGTGCAACACTTGCAATAAGAATATGGGCAAAAGAATAGAGTAAAAAGGAGAGTAGAACAGCATCGTAAATTGGCAAATTCAGTAAGTCTCGTTGAATACGAAGCATTAAAACAAAGCCATAAACTGTAAAGAAAAGCAGCACGAAAGTTACGATGAATACGGCAAAATTAACACCTGATACACTCATCAGTCCTTGATTTAGCAAGGCGAAAGGGTAATAAAAAAGTGCTAATAGCGGGTGTCTATTAACATCATAAACTAAGTCCCAATCGGAAATAACCAAATAAGTAAGTGGGTCAAAGCCCGATAAATGATAGTTATTGACAAAAAGTTTATAGTAAGAAGTACAAGGTTGAAGGAATAATGGGATATAATTTACAAGGGCAAGGGCTTGTAAAACGAGTTGCCAAAGTAGAAAAAAAGCAACAGGAAGACGCTCTTCTCTGCGTAATACCAAGAACCTCGCTACTGATTTCATATCAAATAATAAATGATTTGTCCTCCATTATAAATCCAAAGCCAACCCGTTAAGGCTACTAAAAATACGCGTAACCATTGACGAGGAGTTTCTGATAAGCCTCGTAACAGATAAGCTATGGAAATAGGAATGATGAAAGCCCACCCAGCAGTCATGATATAAACCTCGTTTATGGCAAATCCCATAATAACATGGAGAGTGAAATCGCACATAAACCAAAGGAAAAGCATGCGCATAAACTTGTATCTCCAACCAACCAACATACCACCAAGGAACAAAAGAACGATTATTCCTTCTATCACATAATTAGCTATCCAACTATAATTTACAAAGATTGGGCGATCCCAAGATACATCTTTCAATAAATATTCTTGATGTAATTGAATGGGTTCGCCAAAGAAATTTTCTACCAACGTTTTTTGTCTTGATGTTGTTACATCCATTAATTTTCCAATTCCCTCACTACTTGCAGCCATTCCTGTATGCGAACGTAACCACTGACTGCGTGCTTTTTGATGTGCAATGAGTTTCTTTGGGTCTTTCTCTTTCTTATTCTTTAGAATTTTTTTCGTAACTTCTTTTTGCGGAATTTCTATGGCTTGGTACTGTAATTGTTGTATTCCCAAAAGCAATAACAAGGGTAATGCAATACCAATTATAAGATTTTTCCATGAAAAGAAATGTTTCCCATTGGTAAAAAGTCCTGCTAAGAAAGTTTTAACAACATTGGAAGTTGCCATTCCTGCAGTGAAAAAGACAAGTAAAAAGTTTTCCCAAACAGCGAGCAACCGACCTTCCTTTTGCCGTTTCCCAACCAAATAAAGCGTTAAAAGCAAAAGCATTAGGGAAATTGCAAAGTGGTCTGGCACCATAGTTGGCAATAAAATATGACCGAAAGAAAATAATAAGAGTGTTAAAAGATTAGCATCTTTAACCTTCATATCTAATACCTCACGGAAAATTCGATAAGAAAAAACAACGGCATAGAAGTCGGAAAATAGAATAATCAATGCCATAAAGAAAACCGCAAAGTTTACTCCCACCGCCTCAATGAGCCAATGATTGAGCCAATAGAAAGGATATAGCAGCGTTAAAAAAAGAGGGTGGCGAATAGTTTCGAAGTGTACGCGCATACCAGAAATGGTAATCCAAGACCAATTATCATAGCCCGACATGCGGAAATTTTTGGTGAATAACGAATAAAAGCCACCTTTCGCTCCCATCGTATAAACGCCAAAATGACCACTTATAAGCAATGCGCTATAAACTATGAACACAAATAGCATTGCAAATGCTAAGAGCCTTTCTTCTTTTTTTATTGCAAATACACCAAACACAGATTATCTTCTTTGATTAACGAATTGCAAAGTTACACAATAAAAAGATAACTTCCAAACAAAGAATATAACTCTTTGCTTCACAAGTTCTTATTTCATTCTTATTTTTTCTTGAGAAACAAGCGCACCAATAGAAAGTTTATAGGTACGCAAATACAAAAAACTGGAATTAATGCGATATTTTTAGGCAACCCTAACCACAAAAAAAGCGTAAGAAAAACCGTTTGTAAAACATAATTTATGAGGTGCGAGAAGGCAAAGCCCGCTCCCTTCTTTGCCGTAGACTTCACTTTAAAGGTAAATTTTGTAGATGCAATGTAGTTAAAAACAAAACTAATGGCATACCCTATCGTGTTAGAAATTTGTGGCTGTAGCCACTTTAATAGCAACAAATAAAGCCCATATTGAATAGCTGTAGCTGCTACACCGACTATTCCAAATCGTATAATTTCTCCGATTTTATCGGTCTTTTCATTACGAAAAGGTTTATAATGACTTTCATCGGCTTCATTTAATAAATATCTATCGCCATTACTATCACCAAAAGCAATTAGTTCATAGGCTTGACGATAAGGGAACACTTCTTTAAGGCGTTTCGTTTTTTCAACACCATAGCAATTTTGAGTTAGGAACTGCCCCGTAATTTGGTTTATTCTAACATCTATTTTAGTGCCTTCCACCTTAATTTGATTACCAAATTCCTTGAAAAAAGGCTTCACCCAATTCTCTATACTCGCAGTAATGATAATGACTTGTTCGCCATTAGCCAATGCTTTTCGAATAGTGTCCCAGCCTCTTGTTCGTATAATGCACTGATTTCTATCGGCAAACTCGTGGCAAATTTGATTAAATTCATTAATATTCATGCCCTTAAAGAACCATGAAAATACCATTTGCTTTGCTTTCCAATTGGGAAAAAGTCTTAATTTCATCAAAATAAGGATAGGCGAAAACAAGAAAAATCCCCAAAAAGTTTTTCCGTACCCTTTCGCATATTCGATAAAAGCGAGGAAAGTATCCTTCTTCGTCAGCGTTCCATCAAAATCAAATGCATATACTTTCATTGTTACAAGAAATAAATTATGATGAGGAAAGTTAAGCCAAAACCTAATACAATAAGCTGAATGAAGCGGTCATGGAGTAGAACTTTCGTCGGGTCGCCACTCTTTTTATCAACAACAGCCAACTGGATATAGCGCAAAAGTCCCAATAAAACAAAAATACTCGTAAGGTAAAGATTCTCTGTATGAAAGTTTGCTATCGTTTCAGGACTCATCGTATACATGATATAACAAACCAATGTAACGCTGGCAGTAATCGTTATCGCTTGATTTATAAATGTTAAGTTGTAACGATAGGTATTCTTTCGAGGCGCTTCTCCCGTTTCATTCATGCGCAAAACATCATCTCTGCGCTTGGCAAACGAAAGAAAAAGCATGAGCAAAAACGTCATTAATACAATCCATTTACTCAATTTTATATCGGTAGCCATACCTCCTGCAAGGATTCTAAGCACAAAACCGAACGCTACGATACATACGTCAATAATGGCATGCTGCTTTAAGGCAAGGCAATAAGCCACATTTAGCAGCCAATAAAACCCTATGATTGCTCCTGTTTCATTACGGCGTTCAGGGAGAAACGATAAAGATAAAATTGAAAGGGCAAGCATTGCAATTATCAGAAAATAGCCTTGACTGATACTAATTGCCCCCGATGCCAAGGGACGACTACACTTTTTAGGGTGTCTGCGGTCATCATTCACATCCATAATATCGTTCAAACAATAGATAGAAGATGATGCAAACGAAAAGGAAAGCACCGTTATAAAACCTTCGGATAAGGCATCGAAATGTCCTAAAGCGCCTCCAAAAAAGATTGGGAACAGCACTACCAAGCTCTTAATCCATTGATAGGGGCGAATCAAAGTGATGAGTTCTTTCATTTTTCTTCTCCTTTCATTTTATGTTCCAGATAGCTTGCTACCTTATCGGTGCCTTTGTGCAGCAACCAAGCAAAGGGTAAAACAATGATGAATGTGGCAAAAAACTTAGCCCAATAGCTCCAACCCAATCGTTCAATATAGATTAAAACGAAGTGATTGTGCAGTAAATAAAGTTCCAAACTTATGCCACCAATAAAAACAAGTGCCTTATTCACAGCTTGAGGTATTCTATCTAATGCAACACAAATAAGTATGATACTCGTTATTGTCAGCGGAATGTAAAGCATACGCTCCAAGAAAAGTGGAAACATTCCGTGTCGTTGCTGCTCCAAATAGACACATGTTGAAAGTAAAGCTACGAATGAAAAGCCGATTAAACCGAGTGAATTTGCATCTATCATTCTCTTTTCTTTCACCAATACTCCAAAGTTTAATCCTATAAAATAAATAGGAACACGGCTCCAAAAGATTTCTAAATGCCACAAAGATTGGCGAAAAGGAATGACATATTCCACCATAACGCACCATGAAATCATCATTACGGGCAACCAACGATACACAGGGTGCTTTATGATTAATCGCAAATAAGCAGGTGTAACCAAGTAAAGCATCATCGTGGCAGGTATGTACCAAAAGGTTAATTCACCATTCAACCAAAAGTCCCAATTAATTGTTATATCACCGATTAAATCGATTAAATTTGCAGAATGCCCACCATGATTTACCCATTGTGGACAAATGGTATCAGGAATATAATACAACATTGCTACAAAAAGCCATGCAGGATAAATGCGAAGTATGCGCTTTTTCAAAAATTTCATCGCATTTGGCATCTTTGTCCACGAATACCACAGCCCTATTCCACTAAGAAAAAAGAAGATATCAACGCCAATATTGCCTATTCTTCGTAGTCCAAAGAAAGTATCGGTGCGTGATAAGCCCACATGGAAGAGTATGACAAAAATAATTGCCAATCCCATTAATTCACCACGAAAGCGGCTTATATTTTCAAGTTCTATATTCTTTAGCTTCATTTTAATTTAGGTGAAGGCACTTGTTTCATAAATTCTTTGAAAAGCCACGCTACGCAAATTGACGTAATGACATAGAGTAGCAATCCTGTATAAAGGTCGCCCGACTTTGAAATTGGTATAATGATTTTACGAGTAATTGGGTGAGAAATAAACATTGCTGCTGAAAGTCCACCCAACCATTCCGATTTATTTGCAACACCGAGTTTCAATTCTGGGTTTTTACTGTTCCATGACATGATAATTTTCACAAAGCTTACGACCAAAGAGCAGATAAACATCGGAACGAAAAGCCATGTAAAATAATAATTATCACCGTACCAAACTCCAAAGAACGATATTACAAAGATAAGATAAAAGGCTGATATATGCAAATTTCGCATATATTTTGCGTAAAGCAAACCTAACCCGAATGGCAACATGCCGCCTACAAAGTTATATCGCAAGCGATTAATTGTTTCGCCATTTGGGTCGCATAATAACTCGAAAACGGTACAAATCGCAATAAATGCCACTACCCACGTCCAATTTTTCTTGTACAAAAACAAACGATAGACAATATAAAGTTGCATCATCAAACCAAAGAACCAATAAGGTCCAGGCCAAATGATGTCGTCAGGATTGGGCAAAAGATTGTTAAAGAGTCCCATTTGTCCTATAATATCCAACACTTGATAACGATGTGGTCCAGGTGTGATGGCATCAACAAGCACAAAACAAGAAAAGCCCACAATCATCATGCGAAACAATTTAAGGAAATGGTAGCGAAAAAAGCTAAATATTGATGGTTCCTTATAGCTGGGATTGACAGCCATTTCTTGTGGAATCTTCACTTCATATTTTATAACTAAACCGTAAGCTGATAAGAAAAGAAATACAGGAACCCCGTAATGCCCAAAATAAGAAAGCAAATGCAAGAGGGTATAATGGTCAAAGTGATGTGCCATCACACGATTAAACCAATCAACATTGTGTTGATTGAATTGATATTCATTCTCTTGCACCACATGACGAAGCCAATGACAGTAATTGTGGAGCACAATCCCTGCGATTGCCAAGCCGCGCAAAATGCGACATTCGGTTCTACTGAGCGTTTTATCTACCTTATTCCCCGATATGGTTTGCTGCATTTCTGTTTTCATTTTTGCTTTTTATTTTCGCTATTATTGTAACGTTTTACCGTTTTTCGTTTGTGTTGCTCAACCAAATCATCATAGTTGGTTGTATTTTTCAAGATTCGTGGGCGCATCTCATTGTACTGCGGACTCAATATATCGTATTCTGCATGATAATCTTTTGCCTTGATTCCAGCCAAATGCAACAACAAATGTGGCAGCGCATCAGTCATAAACCGCTTATCTTTTACGGCTTTTATCTGTGCAAAAGTATCTTGATGTTTGGCGATATATTTTGGCGAACAATATATCCAAAATGGGACTTCAAACTCATAGTGTGCCAAGTCGTAATCTATTTGTGCCGAGTGGTTTCTACAAATGAAGCCTCGATTTCCTTCGTAACATTCCTCGCCATGGTCGGGCATATAGATTACGACAGCCTCTTCATCGGCAAAACGTTTTACAATTTGGTCGACAATAGAATCGTTATACAAGATAGAATTGTCGTAATGGGCCAACATAAAATGGCGTTGTTTGGATAAATCGGCACGCTTCTCGGCGTAATCTTTTGCCTTGAAATGTTTTCTGTCGGCAGGATAACGACGATTGTAGGAAACATGAGAACCCATAAGATGAAAAATTATCAAGTTATGTTCTTTGTTTTCAGATTTCAAATGATTGTCATAATCATTCAAAAGTCCTGCATCATAAGCAAACAAACGAGTATTACGGGTATCAAACATTGATTCAGACAACTCTGGGTGATTCAAGAAAAAACCTCCGCTAAAATCATAAACCGCTTCTTTGGCTTTCGACAAGAATTGATTGGTTATGAATGACACATGATAGCCAGCTTTGCGGAATAATTGTGGGAAGAGCGGATAGTCGCACCACTCGCCTTTTTGCCCAACGACGTGCATTGAGAAAAAGTTTTTAAACACAAAACTGGTTAGGTTCCAAGGCGCAACAACATCGGAGAATGGCACCAACAACCCTTGTTTTTCTAATGCAACCTGTCGTGGCGTGGTCTCCATAAAGTAACCATACTGCTGCGAATGGTGACGTCCCATACTTTCCCCAACAATTAACACGATATTTTTAGCATCAAACGAACAACTATCCACCATTGCATGGTCTTTTGCCTCAATCAGCCTATCAACTTGTTGGGCTGCCAATTCGTTGGCAAAAATACTAAATGCAAGGCGATAAGTAGGCAGGTAAAAATCGGCACATTCGGCAGTTGTAAGTTCATGCTCTACATCTCCAATAGACTGCATGCCAAACATTTGACACATTTCACGCTTGTTATGATAAGACGCACATGCCGACCAAACCAATAATACCGCCACAACAACACCGCTCAATGGAACTCCGATAGTTTTAAACTTCCATAAATTCGAAACCTTAATTACCTGATTTCGTTTGTTATATAGCTGAAAGACAACTACTAACACATGAAAAAGCACTAATAAAAGCACCAAGCAAACGCTCGAAGTAAGAATATCGGCATTCAAATAATTACTCAGAAATTCACCAGCCTCTCGACTATTGGTTTCGGCAGCCAATAGCAACATCGAAGGATTGAGCGTAGATTGAAATTTCACCCAACAAAACAAGTCGGCAAGACTCACTACATACGCCAGAAATGCGAAAAAAAACGCTATCCAATGCCTTGCTTTTCTGGGAATAATAGTAAGCAACAAGCAGACGAAGTACACATCTAAGAAGAGTTCAAACCATAAATTACTATAAACAGCAACATTATCTCGGTTGGCAGGAAGTTCCTCGTAAGAAACCAAAATACCAAGCAGATACATGAAAAAGAAGAAAGTAAAATTGCTCCATATCGGGTAACTTACTTTCTCAAACACTTTGCTTATCGCCTTTAAACTCATCTTTCTCTAAATTTGCGACAAAGGTACTGCAAAAAAAAGATAAATCAAAAAAATCTATATATAAATAGGTAATAGCAAAATTTCTTCTAAATTTTCACAAAAACAAATTGGGTATGGCGACGAATCCACATTCATTATACATAATTGGTATTCAATATATTACAAAAACACAATATCCTTCAAAAATAAAACCCACTGTTTTGAACTTTAAAAAAGCCTATTTCAAAACACCATACCCACACTTTTAAAAAGTATTGTGATTGATTCCATAGCCAAAGAGAGCAAAATCTCCTTTCAAAGGGTCATCAGGAAAAACTTTTAGCAGTGCGTCAGTGAGTCGGCGTGCCACGCTCATTGTGGCTGATGTGGTGTCAATAAGTTTTAAATAGTTTGCTTGCTTCACAACATGTGTATCTAACGGAATTATCAATGTCTTTTTATCGATGAAATCGCACCAAATTCCCAAATCAACAGGTGAGTTTTCGCGCACTAACCAACGCAAAAACATACATAAACGTTTGCAGCTCGATTTGGTATTCTTAGGTATAATTCCTTCTATTTTTCGCTCTGAAAAGAACATACAGAGGGCTTCAATGGCTACGATTGCTCTAATTTTTCCTTCTAACAATGAGTTTTCTTTACTTGCGAAGGCTTTTATATAACCCGAAATACTACCATATTGGCTCAACATCTCTGACAAAGCTGAAAAGAAATGGCGCATCATTTGGTTACTATAAAGACGATAAAAACAAGCGGAATTATCGGGTATTTCGTCTAAAAAACACTTATTTTTCACCCAAGAATAAGGCTCTTGTTTTGCAGATTCTAATAGATAGGTGATGCGGGGCATAAATTGCGTGCGCGCCCCATAACTAAGACACGCAGCCATAAATGCCATTACCTCTTGATTTTCCTTCCCCTCTACTTGGTGCATGAACCACGATGGGTCGCCATTGAGAAATGTTTCTCGCTCGTATAGCAACGAAAAAGCCACGAGTTTCTCCTTCGTGGCTTTGGTAATTCGTATAGTTTGCTTCACTTTTATATTTTTATTTTGCGCCTAATTTTAAAATTTGCTCAGCATGTTCCTTTACCTTTATCTGCTTTGGAGTGAAAATTTCTTCGATTTTACCTTCCTCATCAATAATGAATGTTGTACGATAAGTACCCATATAAGTACGTCCGCACATTTTCTTTTCACCATAAACACCAAATGTTTCGTTGAGTTTCTTATCAACATCAGCAATCAGCGGAAAAGGCAAATCGTACTTCTCTATAAACTTTTTATGCGATTTTTCATCTTGAACGCTAACGCCAATTACAGCATAACCACGCTTTTGCATGAGTTCATAGTTATCTCTAAAACTGCAAGCCTCTGATGTGCAACCAGGAGTAGAGTCCTTTGGATAAAAATAAAGCACAATTTTCTTACCTTTATAATCACTCAATTTTATTTCATTCCCATCTTGGTCAATTCCCAAAAGTTCTGGTATCTTGTCTCCTATATTCATAATTCTTACCTCATTTATTTATAATATTTGGGTTATCCCACTTACAAAGATACACATATTTTTATAAATCCAAGAATCAAAAGCATTTATTTTGTAAGAAATACTATCACATAGCATCTTTGCATTAGCAAAACCAGCCTATATATGTAGATCATCAGACTTTGCAAAGTTGTGATTTGCTTTAAAATTAGTATCTTTGCATTAGCAAAACCATCGGATAGTAAATCTATACTTTCATTTAGCAGGTTGTGATTTGCTTTAAAATTAGTATCTTTGCATTAGCAAAACCATCAGTCCTCGTTTTACCAGTTTTGACAGTCCGTTGTGATTTGCTTTAAAATTAGTATCTTTGCATTAGCAAAACCATCAACAATTCTTGTATAGGTGAGTGCCAATGGTTGTGATTTGCTTTAAAATTAGTATCTTTGCATTAGCAAAACCATCGGAACTCGTCCATATCAAGGGTATCAAGCTGTTGTGATTTGCTTTAAAATTAGTATCTTTGCATTAGCAAAACCATCAGAAGGAAAGTTTTTGTTACAAGCACGTGAGTTGTGATTTGCTTTAAAATTAGTATCTTTGCATTAGCAAAACCATCCCGAACTCATGGAATGAATGTACAACGTTAGTTGTGATTTGCTTTAAAATTAGTATCTTTGCATTAGCAAAACCATCTATTTTATAATACATAACATCGTAATCGGTGTTGTGATTTGCTTTAAAATTAGTATCTTTGCATTAGCAAAACCATCCACGTGCATCTCTTGCTGCGGTGTATTTCTGTTGTGATTTGCTTTAAAATTAGTATCTTTGCATTAGCAAAACCATCTTTTTTACTTTGGAGATGGAAAACACGCGTGTTGTGATTTGCTTTAAAATTAGTATCTTTGCATTAGCAAAACCATCTAACACGCATAACTACAATGTATATCTACTGTTGTGATTTGCTTTAAAATTAGTATCTTTGCATTAGCAAAACCATCGGGGTTGGTGTGGCTTTTAAGTGGTTCTAGTTGTGATTTGCTTTAAAATTAGTATCTTTGCATTAGGAAGTTACGAAAAGAGTGTAATTTATTGGAAATGAGCGTAGGTTAATCGCTCTTGATAGTAATAGGTTACGATTTAGTTAGTTATCTACTGCATTATCCTTCTGCGCGTTGCGTAACCTTCAAAGAACTCTTCGTATGCAAAAGTAGCTATTTAATTCGAGATTTTGATATAAACTCCCGTTTTTTTATCCCCTCATTCATAAGAATTTTCCGTAAAAGCGGTTTTATCCGTCGGAACACCATTGCCCAAAACGAGTTTTGAACAAACGTGTGCAGACTGCCGCATAGCCGGAGAAAAGGGCATTGCCTCACGCCTAAACGATGTTTAGACAGATGAAGCAATGCCCCTTTCTTTTGCGCCTATGCCAAGAGGTGCTTTTACGGGTTTTCAAATGATTTTTCTTTTTTCGCTGTCCCTTTTGCCGGAAGCGGAAAGTGAATGCAGAGTGTGTCAGCCTGCCCCATGAATGAAGCAGACGGACACACACAGCCGGGCAAACCGGGAAGAATGATTGTTGTCGCCCGGCTGGACAAGTCCTGTCGGATCGGAAACATTCATACTTCCTTTGTTGTGGTTTGCCCTTTTCACGCTCCGGTGATGTCTTTTACCTTTTGGTTATTCCTTTTTTACGGATTTTCTCCTGAAGTTTTTTCTACCCAATCTGCCTCTGTTTTCGTTTACCTCCATTTTGCGCCTTTCAGTGAGCCGCATCAGTCAGTCATTTTCGTTCTGGGCGCAAAGGTAATTCCGGGATTGGACGGGAAAGCAAGGTCAAGCCTCCTGTTTTCGGTAAAAATCTCCAGCCCTGCGGGTAGTATTTTGACCGAAAAACCTTGCATTCCCTAATCCCTACCTTTTCAAGCACCCGAAACGAAAACGACCGATGCGACAGAAAGACGCATAAAAAAAATGTCGGATAAACGAGAGGCAGATAAGATAGTTTGAAACTCAACTCCCTCAGCTCTTGAATCCGCATAAAAAAACAAAAAATCAAAAAACAACGGATATGAGAACAGCGATAGCAACAAAATTCGTGGCATGGGAAGTACCAAGTTTGGAGAACCTGCAAGACTGCAAGGTGTACGGACTTCGTAGCAAACTCAACAACGGAGAAAAATTGAGCCGAGAGGAAAAGGACTGGCTTACACGCAACGTGAATAGCAATTCCTATTTCAATAGCGCAGTACCCCTGCAAGGTTGGAAGTTTGACTTCTCCGACATTCTCCGAACCTACATCGTGAAGCAGTACGGACATTGGGCGGAATACAAGGCTACCGACAAGACCGCACTCCGCAGTTTCCTTTACGGCAGGATTGACAGCATCGTGGAACTTAACAAGTAAATACGGCTATGACAGCAACGGCAAATTTCAGACAAGTGGCGCAATACATCGGGTTGGCGATATGCGGCTTGATGATGCGCACCGCCTTCGGGGTGTTCGGCATCCTTTGGGGCATCATCAGAGAGATTGTAAACGGAGTGTTTCGAGTGGCGATAGGTGTAATCGTGGCTATCCTTTCCACCATTGCCTTCTTCGGCTTCATTCTTTGGTTATTCACCCTTTAACCCTTACCGATATGGCAAAAAGAAACAGCAAGACGGCAGCGCAGCAGTGCAGATATTACGAGGTGGACAACATCTTCGTGTATATGGTGGAAACGTACATCAACGGCAACATATCCGTGTTCCGTGAACTCTACCACGAACTGAACAAGGACGCACGGAGGGACTTCATGGACTTCCTTCTCAGCGAGGTAGAGCCGACCTATTGGAGAGAGATACTGAAACAGACAATCTAAAAACGACAGCGATATGAAAGGAACAGACCATTTCAAGAGAACGATACAGATGTATCTGGAACAGCGGGCGGAAGAGGATGCGCTCTTTGCGAAGAACTACCGCAACCCTGCCAAGAACATAGACGATTGCGTGACCTATATTCTGAACTACGTGAAGAAAAGCGGTTGCAACGGCTTCACGGACGGAGAGATATTCGGGCAAGCCGTCCACTACTATGACGAGAACGAGATAGAGGTAGGCAAGCCGATGAACTGCCAAGTGGTGGTGAACCACGTTGTGGAACTCACGGCGGAGGAAAAGGCGGAAGCACGTCAGAACGCTGTCCGCAAATACCAAGAGGAAGAACTCCGCAAGTTGCAGAACCGCCACAAGCCGAGAACCGCCAATAAAGCGAGCGCACAAGAAGTACAACAACCCAACCTATTCAATTTCTGATTATGAAACCGAGAACACGCATACAGCAGGAAGTCGCACGTTTGAGCAAGCGACTACCGATATTGACCGAAGAACAAAGGGCATACGCTTTCCGTCATTGCTTCAAGCATTACGCGGTCAAGAGGGCAAACGGCACGAACATCTGCACCGAGTGCGGACATTCGTGGAAAAGCGACCACGACCTTGCCGACACCGTTTGCGGATGCACCTGCCCCCGTTGCGGTATGGAGTTGGAAGCGTTGCGCACCCGAAAGAGCGTTTTCAGCGATATGGAGTATTTCTCCATCGTCACCACCTGCAAGCAGTACCAAGTGATACGCTTCTTTTCCGTCAATTCCCGATACAAGGCAGGACAGCCTGCCGAGTATTCCATCTTTGAGGTAGTGCAGAGGTGGATTGCCCCCGACGGCAGGACAACGACCGTTGCCCGACTGCGTGGAATGTCGATGTTATATTATGACCAGTGGTCGGAATACAGCGATATGGAGGTACGCAAGAACCAAGAAATTCGGGCATACGACATCACTCCGAGATGCACCTACCCCCGACAGCGTTTCATACCCGAAGTGAAGCGAAACGGCTTCAAGGGCGAATACCACAATATCCTGCCTTACGACCTTTTCAAAGGCATTCTTTCCGACAGCCGTGCGGAAACGCTGTTGAAGGCTGGGCAATATCAGATGTTGCGCTACTACCTGCACCACTCTTTCAATATCGGGGAGTATTGGGCGTCAATCAAGATATGTATCCGCAACGGCTACACCATCACAGACGGCTCTGTGTGGCGTGACACGATAGACCTCCTGCGACACTTCGGCAAGGATACGAACAGCCCGAAGTACGTCTGCCCCCAAGACCTCAAAGCCGAACACGACAGGTTGGTGGCAAGACGCAACCGCCAAAGGGAACGTGAACGGACTGAACGGCAACGGCAGAAAGCGGTTGAGGACGAGAAACAATATCTGAAAGCCAAAGGCATATTCTTCGGACTTGTCTTTTCCGACAGCCTTATCTGCGTTAAAGTCATAGAGAGCGTGGAGGAAATGATAGAGGAAGGACGGATGATGCACCATTGCGTGGGCGGCTACCACAATCGGGAAAATTCCCTTATCCTTTCAGCGACCATTGACGGCAGACGCATAGAAACGGTGGAAGTGTCCTTGAAAACCTTTGAGGTGGTGCAGTGTCGTGGCTTATGCAACGAGAACACAGAATACCACGAGCGCATCATAGACCTTGTGAACAAGAACGCCAATCTTATCCGTGAGCGGCTGAAAGCGGCATAGCATCAACCCTAAAACAACATTGATATGGAAGTAAGAATTGAAAGCATGATTTGTGTGTGGGACGATAAAATCCCTGCATTGTTCCTTGAATTTGTAAACCTCCTCACTCTCACAACGAGTGAGGGGGAATTGAGAAAGAGCGTAAAGGCGTTTGCCGAGAAGCACGAACTTGACAAGTTCTTCCTTTACGGCTTCGGCTCACACCATTTCTATCTGCATCAACGCTACACGAGCAATCCCGAAATGGTGATGAAGAACAGAGTTCTGTCAGTACATTTTTAACCATCTAAAAAGCAACATTATGGCAACACGAATGACCATCAACGGAGTAAGCACCTGCACGGAAGCAGGTACGGAGAAATACGAGCGTTTCCAATCGGGTATAGGCAGACGCAAGCGGACACTTGTGCAGTATGACTACCGCCACACGGACGGAGAATTGTTCGCTTGTGTCAAACCCACATTGGACGAGTGCCGAACCGCAAGGAACAAGTGGCTGAACGCAAAGCAGGGAAAGGAGGACAACCGATGAACACGACCTATCAGACGCTGATAGTCAAGTTCAGCGAATCTATCACGGCATTGGACGGCATCTTTGACGATGCCGGAGCGTGGGGAACGAACACCCTCAAAGGGTGGATAGATGATTACGAAAGCACACGCTTCACCGCCACCGACAGCCATACGGCAGTTATCACGAGCGAGTACAACATGGAATGTGTGAAAGAGTGGCTGCAACGGCAGACACCCATTGCCGAGATGCGAGAATTTTGAACAAGTTGGCGGTGTCCGCACCGCCAACACTTAAAAACTCTAAAAACAAAGGATATGATAGCAAAGACGATATTACAGCAGATAGGCGGAAAACGCTTTACCGCCATGACGGGAAGCCGTGACTTCATAGATATGGGCAACGGCTTACGGATGAGCCTTGCAAGGAACAAGACAAGCGCAAACCGCCTTGACATCATCTATGATGCAGGGGCAGACCTCTACAATATGCGCTTCTACCGCAAGACATTCAGCAAAAAGACATTCGAGTGCAGGACGAAAGACATTGCCGTACACGAGGGAGTTTATTTTGATATGCTGGAAGAAATATTCACGATGGTGACAGGACTTTACACACGCTTTTGAGTGGCGGGGCGGCGAAAGCCGCCCTACTTTCTTTCAGTGAGCATGATGGCGGACAAAGAAAGTAGCAAAGAAACCTTTGTCCAATCTGCGATACCATTCACAAAAAACAAGTTTTAATCATGGAAACAATCAGACAGAACGGAAAAATCATCTTGCACGGCAACGACGGCATAAGCATAAAGATGATTTTCAGAAACCTTACGGGAAAGAATTTTCAAGGTAAGGAGTATGCGGACTATATTCGCCACATCGCAATCAACAGCATGGGATTTACGTCCGGCAGCATCGAGCATTGCAGGGACGGTGGCGTGATAGACACGGGAACAATCCCGAATGTATGAAATGTAAAAGCAGAAAATCCGATGAAGCCCCAACTTCATCGGATTTTCGTTTATGTATGGCAGGCTCTAATCTAAACCTTTTGCCTCCCGTTCTTCATCTCTTTCTTGCGCATACTTCATTCCATAAAACGACTCCGCATCCATTTCTTCCATTAGATTGCTTTCAATCCATTCAGGTAAAAATTTTGCCGCATCTGGGGTTAGCCTTAAAGCATTATTCGTTGGTTCATACACAATCATGGTATCTTCACTACCATTTGCTGGTTCAACTCTGAATAAAGAACTTGATTCTGTATTACCAACAGATGCTTGGTAAAATTCGTATATCTCATGATAATTCATATCAATCGAATCAACGAAGCCTTGAAAATCTTTTGTTACGTTTGAATATGACATAAGTTGAGTTATAAATGTTTTTTCTTAACATAAGCAAAGGACGTGCCAAGTTGAATATGGCACGTCTTTTGTCAGTTTTGTCAGTCCTTTTATGGAATATACAGTAGCGCAAACTCCGCCTTTCTCCGTTTGAGCAGCATGGCGTGGCGTTTCCCTTTGTAGTTGCAGAAGGCTATATACTCACGGTAGATGTTCCTGTCGCCAGTTTCCAGCTTCTTGATTAAGGTGCTTTTGGGGATTGTCTTGCTGCCTAAGAGCTTCGCCGGTCCCACATTGTAAGCTAACGTGCCAAGCAAAGTCGAATCAACTCCGAATTTACGGAACATGGCGACAAATTTGCGCAGGTCTTTCCTCAAAAGTTCATCCGCCTGCCGTTTCGTCATGGTTCGTGCCGAATACCTTTCGCCCGGCAAAATTTTGTGCCCCCAACCCACGTATGGGTGGTGTTTCTCCGAGTGCCAGCCTTCAAAATATTTCGTGCAGCGCACCGCCCTCTCGAAAAGTGGCAGACGGTAGATTGCCGCCTGCCCGTCCGTTCCCTCTTGGCGGCTGATCCGTGCGGACACGGAACAGACCGCCAGAAGCGAACAGAGCATTGCCATGAATACACGCATCATCTTCATACACGTTTGAAACCTCCGATGGGAATGGCGGTAAAGCCGTCATCTTTCACGTTCCGGTTGTTGAAGTCAAATTCCAATTCGTAGGAATTTTTGAAATTGTCCTCCACCACCACGATGAAATTATGTGCCTCGTCACCCTCCGCCGTGTAGTACAGGCGGAACTTCCCGTTCTCCAGCAGGTAGCGGTCGTTGGGCAGGAAGGTGATGCCGTTGTCCATTTTCAGTGTGCCTTCCCCCTCAAACTGAAAATAGCGGATAGTGTAAAGCGTGTTAGCGAAGTCGCCCTCCTTTTTCAGTTCACAGCGGATTTCCACCGTCTGCCCCTTTGTCACCTTGTTCGGCACGGGCATGACCTCCACCGTGAAGGGATAGGACTGTTGAATGTCCATGTCGTCGTCGCACGACACGAGTGTGAATGACACAGCGGCTATCAGGCATAACGCCACCGCCTTGAAGATGGATGTTCTCTTGTTTCTGTTATTCAGTATGTTCATTGTTCTTCGATTTTTAGATGGTTGTTTTTCTGTTTTTTCGTTGTCTGTTGCAGGTACTCGTTCAAGTCCTTGCAACTGTCATAGAGTGAGGAACGGTCGGTGACACGCGCCCCATACCGTTTAGTAAGTGCGGCAAGCGTCCGCCGTCCGGCTTCGTCACGGTCGAGGAAGCAGCCGATGCGCCCGTATCCGTCCAGTAATCCCGTCGCCTTCTCTGCGTTGGCGACGGAGTTCAACACAAGGCAGTCAGCATTACCGGTTACACCAAGCGTCACCGCAGAAAGGAAGTCCATGAAGCCCTCGAACACGAGGCACTCGCCAGCCGGGATGTCCGTTGCCTTCACCAAAGACACATCTTTGGGCGGTATGCACCCCTTGAAATAGCGGCTTCTGACTTCATAGCCACCCGCCATGTTCGGGAAACCGACGGCAAAATACCGTTTTCCACGAACGCCGTAGTTCAGACGATAACAGTGGCGGGATGCGATAGCGTAAGGAATGCCCCGTTCTGACAGATACTCCGTCAGCGGTGAGCGGAGCAGCGGAGCGACCTCCACATCCTCAAAGACGGGTTCGGTCGGTTTCGGGAGATAGACGGGCTTTTCCCATCCGGTCACCGTCATGTTGGCGGCTTCCGCTATGAACTTCGCCTGCGCCATGAAGTCACCGCTTTGCAGAAACTCCCCGGCAAGCGTGAAGATGTCGCCGCCTTTGCCCAAACCGAAGTCGTACCAGAGCTGTTTCGCCACGTTCACACGGAAAGAGGGTGTGCGCTCGCCTCTGTACGGGGCGATATACCACAGCTCGTTACCGCTCCTTCTTACAGGCTCATGCCCCAACCGTGCGAGAAAATCCGCAAGCGGTATCCGTCTGACAGCTTCTATTTCCGCCCGTTCCATGCCCGTGTCAGTTGATGATGAACTTGATGCCGATCCCGAACTGCGTGTGAAACTTCCGTGTGTCGCCACCCCACAGGCAACGCTCACGCAGATTGGCAAGCAAGGCGATACAGTCTGCCACGTAGCACTCCACATCGAGCGTCAGCGCACCGCCGTAGATGAAAGCGTCCCGGTCGTGCAGCGTGGAGCCGTCATGCAGCATCTTCCTCCCCCAGTTCACCGACTCATATCCGGCGAGAGCCGAAGCCCCGGCATAGACGAACACGATTTTTCGAGCGTCCGACAGTATCTTGAAGTAATAGCCGCCCTCCGCCGTGAACTGCGCCACGGGTATCTTGGCGTCCTTGTAGGGGTTGTTCTTCAGGAGGTATTCGCCACCGAACACCCACTTGTTTCCCCTCTTCGTGTAGGTGGAGAGTGCCGCCCCGAAGCTGTACCCGCCGTCCTTGCCTTCGGGATTGAAGCCGTCCGCCATGTCCGCCCTCACCTCGATGCCCTGCATCTTCGGCAGACACCGCTGGGCGTGCGCCTGCCCCGTGAAAAGGGCAAGCGACGCGATGATTATTGCGATGTACTTTCTCATGGTCAGCGCACTTGAAGTTCATTGATGGTACTGGCGCGTACCAAATCCTCGTTCTCAATCACGAAGGACTGGTGACGGCCGCCGTTCTTCTCGTTCAGTTCCACCACGAGGCACTTGTCGTCGGGGATGGTGAACTTCGCCATCGTGAAGACCGTGCGCTCGCTCCTTTTGCCCGGCACGAGGGTGGCGTAGTTCTGCGCACGGAGCGGCAGGATAATCTGCTCCTGCACGGCGGTACGCTTCGCCACCTTCTTGTCCACGATTTTCCAAGTGATGTAGTCCACATCGAAAGGCACGTTGCTCTGGTTCTTTATCTCCGTGTGGAAGTAGAGCAAGCCGTTATGCGTGTAGATGCCTTTCAGAAGATATTGGATGCCGAAACGCTTGCAGCCGATATGCTTCACCTCCCGTTTGTTCTGCTTGTGGATGGACTTCATGATAAGGCGTACCAGCATCGGGCTTTCGCTGCCCAGCTCTTTCAAGTAGATTTCCTGCGCGTTGTTCGGGCGGTTCACCGTGCTGCCGTCATGGATGAAGTCGCACATCTCCACGTTGAGCAACAGCGGTTCGGCGGCGTACTTCACGTTGAAGGTGTAGAAACTGCCGTCCTCCGTGATGACGGACATGTTGGTTTCGTTGGGAAAATTTCTCACGGTAGCCTTCACACGGATGACGTTCTCCGCTCCGTCGGCTTTCCCGGCAATCAGGTCGGGCGAGCCTAAATCGACGTAGCGCACCTCCGCCGGAAAGATGACGTGGACGGTCTTGTCGTAGGTCACTTCCAGTCCGTGCGGCGGTATCATGCGGTCGAAGGTCAGCTTGCGCGACAGCCCGTGATACAGGTCACCGTCCGCCTCCTTCTGCGGATAGACCTCCTTTGTCAAGGTCGGCTGTTCATTACTTCCGTTGGTCGTTTCAACGGTTACATTCTCCTGCGCGTTGGCAGTTGCGATGCCCATAGCGAGGGCAAACATGATGATTACTTTTCTCATTACTTTTGGATTTTTAGTGGTAATTTTTTTATTGTTCTCAATCTTTTTCTTGGTAAAGCATGACCCTGTACCCGGCTTTCAGATGCACCTTGACGGTGCGCATCTTCTTGGCGATGTACTGGCTCGTGCCTTGTATCAGCCCCTTGCCCAAGTCGGAGGCGAGCTGCGCCCCGGCATTGGTGGAGATGTTGATGCTGCTCCCCAACGAGCCGCCCATGTTGGCGGCGACCTCCCTGACGGCGTTCATCTCCATCGAGTTCGGGATGAAGATGCCGGACTGTCCGTCCGTGTCATAGACCGCAAGTTCCACGGGGATAATCGTGCCGTCGTATTCCAGCGAGGTGATCCCGATGTCGAGCCGCTCACCCTGTATCTTGCCCGTGCCGACCACCACCGCATTGCGGGGGATTGTCCTGCCCGCCACCGCCATAGGCTCCAGCAGGCGCAGCCTTACCGTCTGCCCGTCCGTCACGCTCTGCGCCCCATGCACACATGCCGGTATGGTGTTCCTGTCCGATACCTCCGCCGTGCCGACAGCCGTATTAAAACTTCTGTTGCGCTCCTGCGAGAAAGTGGCGACAAACTCCGCGTTGCTCATGGGCTGTGCAAGCGAGGAAACAACTTGGCGGGTCACCTGCCTTACGGGTGTCGCCGTGTTCTTCTTTCCTTTCTGCACGGTGGCAGGCTCTGCCGCCTGTTCCGGCTTCCCACCGTTCTGACCGCCCATGTACTTTGCCGCCAGCTCGTAGGATTTCTCCATAAGAGCCACTTGGTCGTCCACGGCGGAAGCCTTGCCCTTCTCGCTTTCCAGTTCCGACTCCAGCGATGCGATGCGCTCCAACAATTCCTCCATCTCGGCATTGTCATTCTTCGGCTGTTCGTAGAAGTTGCCGAGCGTAGCGTTCAGGTCACGGTAGGCGGCAGCGGAGGATTGGATGGTCTGCGGCGTGGCGGGCTGTGCCTTTTCCTCCTTGCCGCCCGGATTGGCGAGGTCGAAGGCCGTTCCGTCCTCCGTTCCCACAATCTCTCGGTCGAACATGTCGCCCAACTGCCCGATGGCACGGTTGCGGCTCTCCTGACGCTCCTCCATCTCCCCATGCTCGTAGGCTTTCAGCTTGTCGCCGATAATCTGCCGGTTCGCCTTGTCCGCGTCGGGCATCTCGGTGTTGTAGCCGTCCGTTCCCGGCTGTTGCTCCTTGCCGGAGGACGGGGCGAATATCAGCCACATCGCCCCTATGAACACCAGCACCATAGCGGGCAGGACTATCATCTTCTGCCGTTTCAGCCGCTGCGCCTCGGTCAGCGGTTCGCGCTCCTTCTTCGGCTTTCCCGTGTCGGGAGCGGCTTTGTTCTCTTTCGTCGGTTCATTCTTTGGTTCATTCTTCTTCTGTTCCATATAAATAAGGTGTTAAGTGATTGTCTGTTTCCGCCGGGGTCGGCAGCTCCACCCGTCCGGCGTGTCCCGTTTCCATGCGTGAGCCATCATTCCTGCCGATGTCATAGACGGCTCTGCCGAAGGTGTATAGGGCAAGCACCGCGAAGGCGGCGAGCATCCCCAGCACGATGCGGCGGCATGTTTCCGGCGGCAAGCCGTCCAGATACCCTTTGAGCCTTTCCACCAGCCGTTTCCGTTTGTCGTGGAGCTTCCAGTACACGCCCCACATTGTTTTTCTGATACTTTTTACTTTCCGTTTCATAATCCGTTACCGTTTGATTGTCTGTAAATCCTTGTTCTCGATGATGGTGAAACCCTCGATGGTGAAACCGTTTGGGTTATCGTCCGACCGTGATGCGTTCAGCAGGCGGCAGGTGGTCACGAGGCTGCGCTCGGTGACGTTGCTCTGCCGGATGATTTTCTGCGTGGCGTAGGTCACGGCGCGGTAGGGATAGGCGTTGAAGTCGCACACCACGCTGTCCACCTTCAGCACTTGGTTGATGTTCCCGGCGATGATGCGGTTGTAGTACCCCTTCTCGGCGAAGTCCGAATAATAGTGGTACACGCTCTTGTCCGCCAGCAGCAAGGCACGTTTCACGTTGTGTTCAATCGCGCTTTTTTCAGGTGAGAGCGTGAAGAACAGCTCGTGGAAGCGGCGCACATGCTCCCGTGCCTCCGCCGGGCGGTTCTGCGACAGGTCCTGTGACAAGGCGAGCATCAGGCTCTTGCCGTTGTCCAGCACATAGATCTTCTCCCGTTGCTTCTCGGCGAAGCGGTAGGAGTTCCACACGCTCCACACCGTCACCACGGCGCACAGCGAGAGGAAGACGATACCGAACAGGCGTATCTGCCTGAACGACGATTCGATGTTTCTGAGTGACTTGAATTCCATTTTTACTTTTTCCGTTTATAATTGCACATTATTAGTGGTGCGATAAAAATCACGCCACCATAGTTAAACAATTAATATTTAGTCAAATATAAGCGTTCTTTGATTTTTTGATTTGAAAATGGTTTATTAGTCCTGACGTTACATTATATCAGGATTATGAATCAAGGTAAGTTTGTGTTCTCTCAAGTAGTCGAGTTTATACCGCGTTACCAGTTTGACAAACTTGTCAAGCAATATAAAGGAGACTGGCATTCCAAAAATCTCAGCAGTTACAATCACCTCCTCCATCTTGTTTTCGGACAGTTGACGGGATGTGATTCTCTGAGGGATATTTGTCTATGCCTTGAAGCCCATAACAGGATACTTTATCATCTCGGCTTTCGCAAGACAGTGAACCATACCTCTTTGTCTCGTGCAAACGAAAGTAGGGATTATCGCATCTTTGAAGGATTGGGACTTTATTTGATTGACACGGTCAGACCGATGTACTCAAATATCCAATTGACTCAAGTTACCATTGATAACGTGATATATGCTCTTGATTCCACAACCATATCGACCAGTATAAAACTTGCAACGTGGGCTTTTGGAAAATACAGCAAAGGAGCTGTCAAGATGCATACACTGTTAGATTTGAGAGGTAGCATACCTGCCAATATCCATATCACGGATGGCAAATGGCATGACAGCAACGAACTTGATGTGCTGACACCTGAACCTTATGCCTTCTACGTGATGGATAAGGCCTATGTTGACTTTAAAGCACTCTTTAGATTTCATCAGGCTCAGGCATTTTGGGTATCACGCCCCAAAGAAAACATGAAATTCGATACTGTCGAGCAGATGACCATTCCCAGCGTCAACTCCGGTATACTGGAAGACTCCCGTATCAGAGTAACAGGATATAACTCAAGTAAGCTATATCCCGAAGACATGAGATTCGTCCGTGTTTATGACCCTGAAAATGATACTATTGTGGATTTTATATCCAATAACTTTGAAGTCAGCGCATTGGAAATATCCAACTTGTACCGTCATCGTTGGGATATAGAGGTGTTCTTTAAATGGATTAAACAGAACATTTCCGTAAAGACCCTATGGGGGTATTCGGAAAATGCTGTCAAAGTCCATCTTTGGACTGCCATTATATCGTATTTAACAGTGGCAAGAATAAAGGCCGACTACAATAGTCCCTATTCAATTACCGAAGTGGCTACCCTGATTAGAATATCTGCAATGGAAAGAACAGACCTACGGTCGTTGATAACCAAGCAGGACTCGTCAATCATTTCAAACCAAAATGTCAAAGAACTCTCGTTATTTGATGATATTTAAAACCTATGCGATTTTATCGCACCAGTAGTAATTGCACATTGATTATTTCAGCAGCTTGCCGATGCGTCCGACGGCGTTCCCTGCGGTAGCTCCCGCAACTCCGCCCGCCATGCCTCCGGCACGTCCAGCCATCTGGTTCATGTTACGGTTGTAGCCGCCCATGCCCCCGGCTTGGATGATCCAGCCCGCCACGGTGGGGATGGTGAAGTAACCGATGATGCCGATGCAGAGGAACACGATGTACACCCCGTCGCTCGAATCCAGCGAGAAGTTCGGGTCTGCCTGCATCCGCTCGATGTCGCTTTGCAGCATCAGCACCTGTATCTTAGCCAGTATGGTGCTGAACATGTCCGACACCGGCAGCCACAGATAGACCTGTATGTAGCGGCATATCCACTGCGTGAGCGTGCTTTGGAAACCGTCCCACACCGATATGGCGAAGGCTATCGGACCGAGTATCGCCAGCACCACGAGGAAGAAGGTGCGGACGGTGTCTATCACGAGGGCGGCGGCTTGGAACAGCAGTTCCAGTATCTCGCGGAAGAAGTCGCGGATGCTCTTTTTCATGTTGTACATTCCCCGGTCGATATACATCCCCGCCATCGTCACCATGTCGGAGGGCGACCAGCCGAGTTCCTCCAGCTGTTTGTCAAACTCCTCGTTGGACACGAGGTAGGCGGTTTCGGGGTTGCGCATCATCGCCTCGTATTCCAACTTGTCCTTCTGCTGGCGGTAGGTGTTCATGTCGAGCGTTTCCGCCTCCAGCATCTTCGCCGTGCCTTGCACGACGGGCGAAAGGATGCTGTTTATCGTACCCAGCACAACCGTGGGGAAGAACATGATGCAAAGACCGATGGCGAAGGGGCGGAGCATCGGGAACACGTCTATCGGTTCGGCTCTCGCCAGCGACTGCCATACCCGGTAGGCGACGTAGAACAGCGCGCCCAGCCCGGCGATGCCTTTCGCCACGCCCGCCATGTCCTCGCACAGCGGCATCATCTGCTCGTAGAGCGAGCGCAGAATCTGGTGAAGGTTGTCGAACTCCATAGTCTTACCAGTATCTTTCGTTCATGTTCCCGTACAGCCCCATGATGCGGTCGAGGTCGTTCTTCTTTTTAGCGCGGAGATAGGACACCGATATGTTCTTGTTGGTGTAGTAGCTCACGAGGTTGCGGTAACGCTTCATTTTGGAATGGCAGCGTTCCACCACGTCCATGCGCTCCTTGTCGGTCATGGAGAGCGTGGTGATGTTCACCACGTTTTTCAGTTCGGTCAGTACATCATTGCTCTCTTCCAGCAGCTTCGTGTAGCCGAAGGCGATGGCTCCCAGTTCCTCCACGGTGAAGTTGTCGTCACGCATCATCCGCTGGAAGTTGGTCACATAGATGTCGGTGATGTCGCCCACCATCAGGATGGTCTGTTGCACCTTGCGGGCATCCCGGACAAGGTTGTTCACTGATTTCAGCGCGTCGTAATACTTCTTTCCCTGCTCGTAGATTTTCACGGTTTCCTGAAAATTCTTCACCATGTTCTGGGCGGTGGTCGAGGTATGCACCACGTTCTTGGAGGTGTTCACGATGCTCTGGGCGATGTTGGACGGGTCTATCACCGCCCACTGTGCGCTTGCCCGGCCCGCGAGAAGCAGGCACAGGCAGACAATCATTGTTATTCTTGTTCTCATGTTTACTTTGGATTTTAGCGGTTGTTATTCTTCTGTCTGGTTCTCCGGCTGCGGCTTCACCCGCACATAGTCACCGTTTGGCGAGAAGGTCAGCACGTCCGTTGCCTCGTTGTAGGACACGTCGATGCGGAAGCCGGTGTTCATGAACAGGTTGCCGTTCTCCTCCTGCAAGAGATAGGTTTCCGGCTTGAGTTTGCGGCGCAGACCGCTCCGGCGGAACACCGTCACCTTGTAGGCTTCGCCCTCCTTGTAGATAAGCACGTCGGGCTTCCCCTCCACGCTCTCCCAGTTCCCGCACAGCATGTCACGGCGGTTGTCGGCCACGTCGCAGGATTGCAGCATCATGACCGCCAATCCGATCAGGCACTTGCTGACTTGCAGCATTTTCACTTTTGGTAAATTCATACGCATTTTTCTTTTTTCGTTGATAAATTCATTTTTAATTGTTGGTTGTTTCCTTGTTTCTCCGCTTTTCGGCAAGTTGCCGGATGGCGGCTTCGATGTCGCCGCCCAGCTTCTCCGCCAGACGGTAAACCTCCACTTTCTCCGTTTCCTCGGTGGTGTACGCCAGATACTCTTCGGCACTGACCTCCGTAGCATAGACCGCCGACTGCGTGCCGCCCAAGCCTATCCACACCTCCTTGTAGAGCCGTGAAGGGTTGTTCGCCATGTTGATGGAGAGTATCTGCCCCTTCTCCTTTTCCGTCAGTCCGAGCAACGCCTGTATCTGGTCAAACTTGTTCATATACTTGCGCTGGTCGAGAAGTATCTTGCAGTCGGAGTTGTTGATGATGCTCTCCTTGACCACGGGAGAGGAAATGATGTCGTCCACCTCCTGCGTTACCACGATTGCCTCGCCGTAATATTTTCTGACCGTCTTGTACATATAGCGCAGGTATTCAGCCATGTTCGCCGAAGAAAGAGCCTTCCAAGCCTCTTCCACGATAAGCTGTTTCCGCACCCCTTTCAGCCGTCGCATCTTGTTGATGAAGGCTTCCATGATGATGATCGTCACGACCGGAAAAAGCTCGCGGTTTTCCTTTATGCTGTCAATTTCGAAGACAATGAACCGCTTGTTGAGCAGGTCGATGTTCTCCGTGGAGTTGAGCAGGAAGTCGTAACGCCCGCCCCGGTAATACTGCCGCATGGTGGTGAGCATGTTGTCGATGTTGAAGTCGGACTTCTCCACCTTGATGTCACGTTCAGCCAGCTCCTTGCGGTAGTCGTCGCGCATATACTCGTAGAAGGTGTTGAAAGACGGCACGATGCTCCGGTCTGCCTTGATGCGCTCGATGTAGGCACTCACGGCACTGCCCAGTTCGCCGCTCTCCGTCTTCGTCACCTTGTCGTCCTCCGACTTCCAGAGCGTCAGCAGCAGGGTCTTGATGCTGTCCTTCTTCTCCACGTCGAAGACATAATCATCGGTGTAGAACGGGTTGAACGATATGGGCTTTTCCTCCGTGTAGGTGAAGTACACGCCGTCCGCTCCGCCTGTCTTGCGCCGGATCATGCCGCACAAGCCCTGATAAGAGTTTCCCGTGTCCACCAGCACGACGTGCGTACCTTGTTCGTAGTATTGCCTCACGAGGTGGTTCATGAAGAACGACTTGCCGCTGCCCGAAGGACCCAGCACGAACTTGTTGCGGTTCGTGGTGATGCCCCGCTTCATGGGCAGGTCGCTGATGTCGAGGTGCAGCGGTTTTCCCGTGAGCCTGTCCACCATCTTGATGCCGAAGGGCGAGAGCGAAGAGCGGTAATTGGTTTCCTCCGTGAACAGGCACACCGCCTGCTCGATGAAGGTATGGAAACTCTCTTCCGCCGGAAAGTCCGCCGCGTTGCCGGGTATCGCCGCCCAGTAGAGCGTCGGGCAGTCGATGGTGTTGTGGCGCGGCACGCACTCCATGCTTGCCAGCTGGCTGCCCACATCGTTCCTTATATGCTTCAGCTCCTCCGCGTCGTCGCTCCACACCATGACGTTGAAATGCGCCCGTACCGAGGTCAGCCCGTAGGAATGGGCTTCGTTCAGGTATTGGTCTATCCACTCGCGGTTGATACTGTTGCTCCGGCTATACCGTGAGAGCGACTGCATATTGCGGGCGGATTTCTCGAACTTCTGCAAGGCTTCCTCGCTGTTGTCTATCAGCACATACTGGTTGTAGATATGGTTGCAGGAGAGCAGCAACCCCACGGGGGAGGCGAAGGAGAGGCGGCAGTCGCTCCGGTCGGTGGAGAGCTTCTCGTAACGGGTGTCGGTTGCCACCTTGCCCGGCAGGTCTTCCGCGTCGGAGAGGGTGTGCAGGCACAGTCGGTTGTCGCCGATGCGCATCTCCCTTGCCGAAAGCTCAATATCTTGTAAGGTGGTATTCCCCTCCGGCATGAGCGAGAAGTAGCGTTCAATCAATCCCGTTTTTCCCTCAGTACCCACAATCTCATCGGTGGATAGGCGGCGCAGCCTGACAAGCCCGCTGTCGTTCATGATGCGCTCGAACTGTTCGCAGGCTTCCAAGAACTTGGTCGTGGTTTCCTTGTCCAGCTCCTTCGGGATGATATGTCCCCGGCACAGCGTGCTGAAGTTGCTCTGCATCCGGTTACGCTCCTTTGTCGTCTTGGTCAGGTAGAGATAGCAGGTGTGTTTCAGGTACGGACGCTCGTTGAAGTGTCGCTCGAAGCTGCGTGAGAGGAAACTCATGTCGTCCTTCTGAAGTTCCGGCTTGTAGCGTTCCTTGATGAACCAGTCCTGTTTGTGGACGACGGAGTAGTCCGGCAGCACCTTGATTGCCTTGCACCAGCAGCCGTGTATCGCCTCGTACTCCGCGCCCGTCACGGTGTAAAGTTCCGGCAGCTCCACCTCGAAAGCCACCGTGATGTCGGCGTCCTTTGAGATGATGCAGCCATGCTCCACCGCTAAAAGCGGGAACTTGTTTTCCAGTGTTGTCATTTTCGATGTATTCCTCATTGTCTTTCTTCCTTTCGTTGTCGTTTGAACAGACGGGGTATCCGCCGCCGGTTAATCAGGTATCGGGGGTGGCTCCGTGCCGCTCCCATTTTCATCAGCCCGTGTTCGCCGTACCGGGCGTTCAGCGCGAAGGTCTGCCATACAAGGAGGGAGGACGATGCCGCGCCGAAGCCGATACATATCCACTGGTCGATGCCGACCATGTAGAGGATGACGAACAGGACGAAGAGAGCCAGCAGACCTCCGCAGAAGATGAAGAGGTACTGAGCCTTCAAGCCCTTGAACTCTACCGGACGACCGATACCCTTGTTTACCGGGTATTCAGCCATACATTATTATATTAGAGGAAGAATGAGCGCAGGATGGTGGCGGCTACAATCAGGAAGATGCACGCGCCGAACCAGCTTGCGGCTGTTTTTGAGGTGTCGGGGTCGCCCGATGAAAATTTCCCGTACACTTTCACGCCCCCGATAAGCCCGACGACCGCGCCGATGGCGTATATCAGTTTCGTGCCGGGGTCGAAATAGGAACTCACCATAGAGGTGGCTTCGTTGATGCCCGCGATGCCGTTTCCCTGCGCGAAGGCGGAGGCGGTTGCGGCGATGATGAGTGCCGCAGAGAGGATTGTTTTTCTGTTTCTTACGATGTTCTTGTTCATAAACTGTCCTTGTTTTTTGCCGTCGAAAGGGTGGATGGTCCTTTGTCGGGCGGTTGATACTTTTTTACTTTACTTTGGTTTAGTGGTCGCCCTTTTGTTTCCACGGACTTGGGTGTGTCCGTTGCGTACCGGATGCGCCTTGCGCTTCCTCGCCGCGTGGGTTGATTGTCATTCCTTCATGTTCTTTCCTTTTTCAGTTGTCATACATAGTTGCGGATGTCGAACTCCTCGATGTTGTCAGGCACGACGAACACTTTGCTTTTTGCTTGTGCCACGGTAGTGTTTACCGTGTCCACAAAGACTGCCATTGCTTTGGCAAGCCTCTCGCTCATTGCTTCGTCGGTCAAGCGTTCCGTTATTCTGGAATAAAGCTCCGTCCCGTCAAGCTCCGTCATGACTTTTCCAGCGTGTCGCATCTCCGCTTCGGACGGTGAGTCCTTCTTTATTGTTCGTACTGCCATGTCGATGTCCTCGAATGCACTTCCCGAAGCCTGTCCCTTGCCCGGTTCATCATCCTCCGGCTCATCCTCTCCGTATTCCAGTTCCTCCGGCGATATGCTCGTGAAGGTTTCATCGAGTTTATCCTCCGGGACTTGTGTCGGGCGCGATGCGGTTTCCGTGTTTCCGTCGTCAAAAGTAGCCTCTTCTTCCGACAGCTCAATGCCTTTTTCCGAAATGGCTGCTTCTTGCGTCGATATGGCAGCGGTTGTCCGAGTTGGAGCCATCCTGAAACGGCTCTTACCGATGATGTCCGCATCTTCATCCGAGGCTTCACTATGCAAGGTATCTTGCTTTTCACTCTTCGTTCCCAACGACCGCCATAATCCGACAGCCCCTTTGAGGAACCGGACGAATTTTGTTTCCGTTATTCTGTCAGACAATAACATGAGCAGGAACCAGACGTTGCAGGCAACCGATACAATCAAGAATACTTTTGTCATAATCTCACTTTTTTGGCGTTTTCAATCTGTTCCATGTACTTCTCACCGTATTGTCTGAAATGGTCACGGAGAACATTGTCCACGAACTTGCCGATGCTCAATCCGTTTCCCAATCGGTTGGCGACAATAGCGACTTTCTCATGGACTTCACGGGAGATGTATATGCACTGTCGTGTTTTGATTTCCGACGATTGCAGGAAAGCCGCAATAGGCTTGCTGCCCTTTCCCTTTCCGGGAACATCACAGGTCTTTCCCAGACCTTTGTCGGTTGCACACTTCGCTGCACGGGCAACGTTTCTCTCACTCTTTCTTGTTTGCAGGCTGTCCGCCTGACTGTCATTCATCTTTCTTCTCATGTTGTTATTGATTAAAATGTTTATAAATTGTATGACTCCATGTGTCGCTTGAAGGATTCCGCTATCTCGTCTTGAAACTGTGTGAAATGGTAGGTCAGCACGTTGTCAAGAAAACCGGCGATAGTCACCTCGTTACCTCCGATGATATGTAGCATTTTCAGTATGCGGTCGTGGTACTCCTTTCGGATGTACACCTGTTTTCCGAGCCTTGCCGTGACATTGGACTCCCGCACGAACATGGAATCGTAATCCGTCTTCTCCGGCTTGCCGTTCCTGCGCCTGCGTTCCGTTTCTTCTTTGGGACGTGATGCAGGTTGGGGTCCGGCCGACTGCGGTTCTTCCTTCGGTGGTAGATCCGATACATTGCCGTCCGTGCTTCTTGCTTCCGGCGGTATGCTTGCATCGTCCATACGGAACGAGTTGATTATGGCATCACTGTCGATGTCCTCGATTCTTGCTTTCTTTGCCATGACACTCAATTTTTGATGATACCGAGAATTTCATCCACAAGGCGGTCAAGGTTGCTGCCGCGTACCAGTGTCTTGTCCGCAGGGAACGCCGTGGAACGGAACACCGCCTTGCGCTCCGCCGCTGTTTCCTTGCGGAAACGCTTGCTGTCCGGCAGGAATGTTTCGAGGATAGGCAGGGCGAACTCGGCGCATACCTTGTCGTATGCCTTGTATAGTTCCGTCTTCTCGCGTCCGTCCACCATGTTCCACACAAGGTAGATTCCTTTGATGCCGGATTTTCCCGTGCTTATCATCTGTTCGTTAATGACTGTGGCGAACTTGATGGAACTTTCCATCACCACCCTGTCTGCGATGATGGGTGTGAAGATGTAGTCCATCTTGGCGATAGTCTGTACCACATCGGCATTGTTGATAGTACCCGGCAGGTCGAAGAACACGAAATCAAGGTCGGGCTGTGCCTCCGTCAGATTTTCGGCGGTTCTTATCGCATCCTCCGCGCGGCTGCATCTGATTGTGTACGGGTTTTTCTTCAGCCGCTTGAGCTGCTCATACGCCATCACTTTGTAATGCCCGTCCTCCATGACGGCTTTCAGGTCACGCTTGCGCATGTCATGAATACTGTACTGCGGAAAGTCGCAGTCCACCACGGCCACGTTGTAGCCTTTCACATAGTGCAGGTAGCTTGCCACAAGCACTGTCAGGGTTGTCTTTCCGGCCCCTCCTTTCTGCGTGGAGATTGCCACATAAGTTGTCTCTTTCATTTGTTTGATAATTTATTAAGTTACACATCTGTCCGGTCACGGCAGCGTATTGCCATTCATACGCACGCACGCTTTACCGTCCGTTCATTTACCTGTTCACCAATCCGTCCAAGCCTGCGGACATCCGATTGCATATCCACCCGTCCAAGCCTTGGTTCATACGCATGAATACGGGAATGGAAATCCGGTTGTCCGTTCACACCCGCTTCCGACCGTTTGGACAGATGCCCGGATTGCTGTCCGAACATCCGATTGAAGGGGTGTGCTTTCAGTCCTTCATCCGAATCATGCTGCAAATAAACAATGATATTTTGAAACTTGTATCACTTCCCAAGCAAGTGGCAGCACGTTGCGCCGGTTGGCAGTCATTGACCGGGTCAAGCATCTGTCCGATACCGCTTTAAGGGCGTAACTTTGCCCCCGGACAGCAGGGTTCGCCGATGGTGGCGCAGCCGGAGTCCTGAAAGGTATCTTCCCAATCCGTCCCCTGACGGATTTTTATGTTCACCTGAACATAGCAAGATGTCTTTTCAGCCGCTCAAAATATTTTGAGCAGCCACGAAAAGCACTTGCCCTTGCAGGGGGCGGGCTTTCCCTCCGAAGTCGGGAAGCCTTTCAGAACTGCGGTGCTGTAATCCGAAGCGGCGGCTTATGCCGTCAATCCGCTAAATCCAAAGTAATATGAAAGAGAAAAGGAAAAGCAAATCAGGGAGAAATCCCAAACTTGATCCGGCGGTGTACCGGTACACCGTCCGTTTCAACGAGGAGGAACACAACCGTTTCCTCGCCATGTTCGGAAAATCGGGTGTCTATGCACGGTCTGTTTTCCTCAAAGCGCACTTCTTCGGGCAACCGTTCAAGGTGCTGAAGGTGGACAAGACGTTGGTGGACTATTACACCAAACTGTCGGATTTTCATGCACAATTCCGTGCCGTGGGTACGAATTACAACCAAGTCGTGAAGGAACTGAGGCTGCATTTTTCAGAGAAAAAGGCGATGGCGTTGCTCTACAAATTAGAGCAACACACCGTCGAACTCGTGAAACTGAGCCGCCGGATTGTGGAACTTTCAAGGGAAATGGAGGCAAAATGGTCGCAAAAATCAGTGTAGGAAGTTCGTTGTACGGCGCGATTGCCTACAACGGGGAGAAGATTAACGAGGCGCAGGGGCGGCTTCTCACCACCAACCGCATCTACAATGACGGTTCGGGAACGGTGGACATAGGCAAGGCGATGGAGGGTTTTCTCACCTTCCTGCCACCGCAGATGAAGATCGAGAAGCCGGTGGTGCATATCTCTCTCAACCCGCACCCGGAGGATGTGCTGACCGATATTGAGTTGCAGAATATCGCCCGCGAGTATCTGGAAAAACTCGGTTTCGGAAACCAGCCTTATCTTGTATTCAAGCACGAGGACATCGACCGCCACCACCTGCACATCGTGACGGTCAACGTGGACGAGAACGGGAAAAGGCTCAACCGGGATTTTCTCTACCGCCGCAGCGACCGTATCCGCAGGGAACTGGAACAGAAGTACGGATTGCATCCGGCAGAACGTAAAAATCAGAGATTGGATAATCCGTTGCGCAAGGTGGCCGCATCGGCAGGTGATGTGAAGAAGCAGGTAGGCAACACCGTGAAGGCTCTGAATGGGCAGTACCGTTTCCAGACGATGGGCGAATACCGTGCGCTCCTTTCCTTATATAATATGACGGTGGAGGAAGCGAGGGGCAACGTGCGCGGACGGGAGTATCACGGGCTGGTCTATTCCGTCACGGACGACAAGGGTAACAAGGTGGGCAACCCGTTCAAATCCTCGCTTTTCGGGAAGTCCGCAGGCTATGAAGCCGTACAGAAGAAGTTTGTCCGTTCCAAATCGGAAATCAAGGATAGGAAACTGGCAGACATGACGAAACGCACCGTCCTTTCCGTGCTGCAAGGCACTTATGACAAGGACAAATTTGTATCCCAACTCAAAGAGAAGGGCATCGACACCGTACTGCGCTACACAGAGGAAGGGCGCATCTATGGGGCTACCTTCATCGACCACCGCACGGGATGCGTGCTGAACGGTTCGCGCATGGGTAAGGAGCTTTCGGCGAATGCCTTGCAGGAACACTTCACCCTGCCATACGCCGGACAACCGCCGATACCGCTATCCATCCCTGTGGATGCTGCGGACAAGGCACACGGGCAGACCGCCTACGACAGTGAAGATATATCGGGCGGTATGGGCTTGCTCACTCCCGAAGGTCCGGCGGTAGATGCCGAGGAAGAGGCTTTCATCCGGGCGATGAAGCGCAAAAAGAAGAAAAAACGCAAGGGCTTGGGTATGTAATCAGAGTATCAACAATTAAAAAATCAATATATGTCACAACAAGAAGACGATTTGAGGGCATTGGCGAAAATCATGGATTTTCTGCGTGCCGTGAGTATCATTTTAGTGGTCATGAACGTGTACTGGTTCTGCTACGAAGCCATCCGGCTGTGGGGCGTGAACATCGGCGTGGTGGACAAAATCCTTCTGAACTTCGACCGCACGGCGGGGCTGTTCCATTCCATTCTCTACACGAAGCTGTTTTCCGTCCTTTTGCTTGCCTTGTCCTGTCTGGGTACGAAGGGTGTCAAGGGTGAGAAAATCACTTGGGGGAGAATCTGGACAGCATTTGCCGTCGGGTTCGTGCTGTTTTTCCTGAACTGGTGGTTGCTGCCCCTGCCGCTGCCGCTTGAAGCGGTGACGGGACTGTATGTCCTTACCATTGGAACGGGCTATGTCTGCCTGTTGATGGGTGGTCTGTGGATGAGCCGCCTGTTGAAACACAATTTGATGGAGGATGTTTTCAACAACGAGAACGAGAGTTTCATGCAGGAAACGAGGCTTATCGAAAGCGAGTATTCGGTCAATCTGCCGACACGTTTCTATTACAGGAAACGCTGGAACAACGGTTGGATCAATGTAGTTAATCCCTTCCGTGCGTCCATCGTGTTGGGTACGCCGGGCAGCGGCAAGTCCTATGCCGTGGTAAACAATTTTATCAAGCAACAGATTGAAAAGGGCTTTAGTCAATACATCTACGATTTCAAGTATCCCGACCTATCTACTATTGCCTACAACCATTTGCTGAACCACCCGGACGGCTACAAGGTAAAGCCGAAGTTCTATGTGATCAACTTCGACGACCCGCGACGCTCTCATCGGTGCAATCCCATTCACCCGGATTTTATGGAAGATATTACGGATGCCTATGAGAGTGCCTACACAATAATGCTCAACCTCAATAAAACGTGGGTGCAAAAGCAGGGCGACTTCTTCGTGGAGTCACCTATCATTCTGTTTGCCAGTATTATCTGGTATCTCAAAATCTATCAGAACGGGAAGTTTTGCACGTTTCCCCATGCTATCGAGTTTCTGAACCGCCGTTACGAGGATATATTTCCGATACTGACCTCTTATCCGGAGCTGGAGAACTACCTTTCGCCGTTCATGGATGCGTGGCTTGGAGGGGCTGCGGAGCAGCTCATGGGTCAGATAGCGTCGGCAAAAATCCCGCTTTCGAGGATGATTTCACCGCAGCTCTACTGGGTGATGTCAGACAGCGAGTTTACGCTGGACATCAACAATCCCGAAGAGCCGAAAATCCTCTGCGTGGGTAACAATCCCGACCGTCAGAATATCTACGGTGCGGCACTCGGTCTGTATAATTCCCGTATCGTGAAGCTCATCAACAAGAAGGGGATGCTGAAGTCATCGGTCATCATCGACGAGTTGCCCACAATATACTTCAAAGGGTTGGACAATCTTATAGCTACCGCCCGAAGCAACAAGGTTGCCGTGTGTCTGGGCTTTCAGGATTTCAGCCAGTTAGTGCGTGACTACGGGGACAAAGAGGCGAAAGTGGTGATGAACACTGTCGGCAATATTTTCTCCGGTCAGGTGGTGGGGGAAACAGCCAAGACGCTCTCCGAGCGGTTCGGTAAGGTGTTGCAGAAACGGCAGTCCATCTCCATCAACCGGCAGGATGTTTCCACCTCCATCAACACGCAGATGGACGCGCTCATTCCACCGAGTAAGATTTCCGGGCTTACGCAGGGAATGTTTGTCGGTTCTGTATCCGACAACTTCAACGAGCGTATCGAGCAGAAGATTTTTCATTGCGAGATTGTGGTGGATGCCGAAAAGGTGAAACGGGAAGAAAGTGCCTACAAGAAAATTCCCGTCATTACAAACTTCACGGACGAGGACGGCAACGACCGCATGAAGGAAACGGTGCAGGCGAACTACCGGCGCATCAAGGAAGAGGTGAAGCAGATTGTGCAGGAGGAACTGGAGCGTATCAAAAACGATCCGGTGCTGTGTAAACTGCTACCAGATAATGAGACTGTCTAACAAGTCCCCAAAATTGAAAATTATCCCTATCGAAGTTTGAAGTGACCCCCAAAAGTTGGATACAATTTTTTTGGGGGGCACTTCAGTTCTGACGGGTAAAATCGTAAAATTCGGACTTGTTAGACAAATACTTACGCGGTTTCAACCTCAGGTACTGAATCTATCGAATTGACAAATTTAACCAATTGCGGATCTGAATCTTTTTGTATGAGGTTTCGGAGACTCTTTTTCAATTCATAAGCATCATCCCCTGCTGTATTTATTAAATCCATATAAAAATCTTTGTTTTGCAGAATCAATGAACGGCATGCCCCATCGGAAATTACAGGTTTCACTATTTTATCAATAACGTCTCCAGCTTGACTTTTCAAATTACCATGCGATCTAAGCCATGTTTCGAAAAATTGAAACTTTATTGCATTGATAGTCTTTTTACCGATGCAGAAATCATTTCTTATATCGGTAACTGTCGATTTAATTTTTCGTTTATCCAATCTTTCAACTATATTCTTGAAACAATTAGGGAAAGGATTCAAACTTTGAGTTCCAGAAGCAATATCCATCAGAATCTTTTTGCCAAATTCAGTCAAGTTATCTGGCAAGGATTTGATTTTAGCCAGTAAATGTTTTATTGCGACAAACCAATAATATGATGTATGTGCTGTTCTTTGGGCGTATAATGTATCAACACTTATTTCAGACAACGCTTCGAACGCTATTTTATTGATATGATCGGTCAGGACATTGCTTATTTTAGTGGTCAAATCGTAAAAAGATGCGTCAGGAATTACATCTTTAATATTGTTCTTAGTGATATACTTATCCAAATCGGTATTCCACTCTGCTAAATGCTCGATAAATACCTCATCCGTTACACCTATTCTGTTCTTAATATCTTCAAATTGGGGCAATATGTCTGAGAGCAATAATTTATAGCCAAGTTTATGATTTACCATGTATTGTAGTGTTTCATTTAATAGCGGTATATTCCATCCCACACTATTTACTAATAAGTCTCCATGATCCACATAATAGTCCATGAGTTCTGCAACATATTTTATATCTCCACCCTCTATTAAGGAAACGGAATGACCATGTGCCAATTGCATGGCGACTAAATCGTAATATCCAGACTCTTTAATGTTTCGGCCATCAGTTTCTAATTCAGAATGCAACTGATTTATGTAGGTTGAATCTAACGTTACAGGTAAAGGTCTTTCTTCGTCAGATGCCAATAAACGATAGGTTGTAAATATAGCCCCTATATTATCTTTATTTACATTCTGTTCATCAATGCAATTCGTGATCGCTTGCAAAAGCGTTGGAAACGTATAGGTAGAATTATCTTTTAACGTTTTTACAATATCTGCATGGTCGAAATTATCGGGTAGTAAGTTTGCCAAATAATTATCGAGCGCCTCCGAATTTGTTGCTACTTGATAATATTTATATGCTTTAGTTGTCGCGTTATCCCGATAGGCAGCATCTGTTGCATTTGCAGCTTGAATATAATCGATAAATGTATTTGGCTTGACTGTTTTTGCTTCAATCAATGACGTAAAATCGCACGCCAACTTATTTTGCGCAATAAACCTGTCTATTGCATCTAACGTTTTGAAATAGTCGCCGCCATTGAAGTCATTGAACCGAACTATCTTCTTATATAATTGAGCAATCACATGGTTTTGGCTTTCCGTGTCTAAATGCAACAGCAGTTCTTGGTATTCGACAGGGAACACCTGCTTCTCTATGGATTCTTTTAATTTCAATTGTGCTATTCTTTGCCATACACGCAGAATAACATCGCTCTTTCGAGTTAATTTATGCAAACAATGTATAATCTTATCGATAAGCGCATTGTCCATACATTGTATAACTTCTTCTAATACAGTGTCAAATTGTTTATTAGTCTCTGCATATTGATTTATGTCGTGGTCTTCTTCTCCGTTGATGCAGCCTTCAATATATTTTTTCAATGGAATTTGTCGAGCATCTTCAACATCGACACCATATACCAAAGCTGCAATTTCGCGTTGTGTTTGCAGATCATTGTTAATTATTGTTTGAATGCCATTCAGATAGTCGCCGGACAATATTTGTTCTACTGGATTTGCCAGAATATCCGTCTTCTTCAAACAGAACAATGCTATGTTTATCATCAAAATTTCGTTACACCACTCTTGTTTAAGAGCGACCATCTCATTGATATATGATATAATTTCCCTAACATTGGCATTAGGATTTACCAATCTGAATATCCGATTTATAGTTTCTTTCGCTTCATTTTCTGTTTCTCCAAATGCTTCAACAAACAGTTTGTTGAATATACTTCGATAGTCGGTAATAACAGGAGGAGCGACACGATAAACAATAGGGAAAGTTTTATTGATAAAATACTTGGTCAGTTGTTTCGTTTGTTCGTCGGTCTCATCTCCGAATGCACAAGCTAAATGTGTTTCATCGAAAGGAATAACAGCCCAAACATTTTCAAAACCGCTATCGGCGAAGAACGTATGGATAGAAGACCATAATTCTTTTACTTTTTCAGCGGGGAGACGATCCATGTTGTCAAAAACAAGGACTAATTTACGTTGTCCTTTTTCCTTGATAAAATCAGAAATGTCTTGCATCCATGTTTTGAACTCGTAAACCGTTGGTTCGTCTTCGCTCAAAGTCTCATAGCAAACGTCCTTTTCGACTTTATCTTGATAAATAGCTAACATATAACTCCATCCATATTTATGATCTTTGCTATATGCCCATTTCCAAACGCACAATGCAATAAGAACTGGCAGTGCAGCTATGATAATAGACAATAAAGAAAACCACCATGTTGTGGGTGTAGGTTTTACTGCATACGCAATAAATGTAAATATCGGAGTTAAAACTGCAACCAAAAATGCCGCAACCATACCATTACTGATAAGGGGATATTTTTCGGTTACGGTCTCCGTTTTACGGGCTAATAAATATTTCAGCTTTTCAGACCATGATACGGTTTTCGTACCTCCACCTTTGACTTTTATTGTTGCATTTCCAGATAGGATACCATCATCAATAAGTTTGCTTGTAAGCAATTCCAATATAGAGCGGCGTTGCAAGTCCTCTTGATGTCCCCATGCGTCATACTCAAAAAAGTAATAGTCGTCTGATAATTCACGTTCCAACATTTTAACCACGTTGGATTTTCCAGATCCCCAAATACCTTCGATGCCGATAATTCGAGGTAAAGTACATTCCTCATCCAATGAATCATTCTGACAAAAATGGCGAGCAATAGTTTTTGCCAACCTTTCTTGCGAACCTCCATCGAATTTGTCAATACCACACGGTTTATTTTGGATAAACCGCGGATATTGCTGTTTGGATTGTAGTTTTGTTTCCATATACGTAATTTATTGATTATACGAACTCCAAATAATTCTCCCGATTTACCACATGAAACTCGGCATAGGGATAGGCTTCTTGGAAGGCTTTCGGTGCGGCCGGCATTTTATTTCCCCACTTGAACTCCAAGGCGGTAAGACTGTCGGCACTCTCCTCAATCAGGTCGATTTCCTGTTTGTCGTAGGTGCGCCAGAAATAGAACTCCCTGTGCAGTCCCTCATTGAAGTTCGCTTTGCGCCGCTCTCCGATGATGTAGTTCTCCCACAGCGCACCGACATCCTGCCGAATGGCCAGCGGTGAGAAAGCCCCGATAATGGCATTGCGAATGCCGTTGTCGTAGAAGTACCACTTGCCAGCTTTTGTAACCTCCTTGCGTAGGTTACGCGAATAAGCCCCCAGACGATAGATAACGAAGACCTTTTCCAATAGGTCGAGGTATTTTTCAACGGTCGTCTTGCTCATGCCGAGTTGTTTACCTAACTCTTCGTAAGAAACTTCGCTGCCCAACTGAAAAGCTATCAATCGCAGTAGATCGCGCATCTTGCTCGAATTTTTTAAGCCGTCAATTGCTAAGATATCTTTAAGCAGGTATGCACCGACAATATCACGTAGGTAGTCTGTTTTACGTTCATAGTTCTCCATCATTACTACTTCGGGATAGGAACCGTAAATCAAGCGCGCTTCGAGGTTCTGGCGGGTTTCAAGTGCCGTTTCCGTCTGTGCGATTTCCCGTTGCGAGAATGGTGTAAGGAGAAATTGCGTACTGCGGCCGACCAACGGTTCACCAGTCTTATTCAGCAAATCGAATGACGAAGAACCACTTGCCAAGACACTTATTCCCGGTATTTCATCAACTATCAACTTCAGAATACTACCGATTTGTGGTATGTTCTGTGCCTCATCAATAGCCAGCAAATCAATACCATCCAATAAATGCCGATAATTGGCTATTGAGCGATTCTCCAATAGTGCTAATGTGTCGTAGTCTTCGCCGTTGAGCATCATCGTCCTACCTGAATAGTTGTCCACAATTTTACGCATCATTACCGTTTTACCAACACGGCGAGCACCAAAAATCAGTACTGCTTTATTGGGCGCGATTCGTGCTGTAATCTTCTCTTGAAGTATTCTATTTACTGTTTCCATACCTTATAAAATATAATGCAAAGATAATCATATTTTTTTAATTGGCGAATTTTACAAAAAAAACGGGCTATTAAATGGCGATTTTTACAACCACAATCTTATGGAAGTTGTTTCATTGTTTTTAGTAATGATATATGTTCATACTATGATGACTCAATAATTTACCAGACATACGTTTCTGAAATTTGTCCTTATAGGAATGAAAAACTCACATATATTGTGCTAATTAATATATAATTAAATGAAAATAAAAAGACAGGATACGAGTATTCCTGTCTTCTCATATGTAATGGATATTTTTTATTTTCTCATCCGCTCCAACTCCTCATCACGCAACATTCTCTCGTTCAGTTTTTCCTGCATCCTGTCAATGAAATAGGTGCGGCTTTCGTTCTTCCGGCGTTTGATATCAGTGTAGAAGCGGTAGCAGTCTTTAGAATCAACCCCGAATATCTTATAGAGAAGTGGGGCGAGCTGTTTGAGCGGCATATTGCCGTTGTTGATGCAGCCCATCACGTCTATGCCGTAGATAAGTTCCACGAGGTCGATGGCATTGCCCGTCCATTGAAGAAGGCTGGCGGTGGTTTCTGTTGCGTTGTTGGCGGATATTAGTGGTGGCACTTGGGGCGTGGCAAGGAATTTCTGCATCTTTCTTACGAAAGACAGAGCCTTGCTGACGTAGGCGGCAATCTCTCTTTTTTCTTCTGACAGATTACGTACGGGATGGTGCTGCAACTCGATTTCGATGTAGGCAAGCGCGATGACGGTAAGGTTCATGTCCATGCCGCCGTTGCACAGTTCGATCACTTGGGTGGCGAAAGCCGTGTATGCCGTTTCCATATTGCAGTCGCCGGCTTCGTTTATCAGGCGGAAAAAGTCGGTTTCCGCCAGCAAGAAATAATTCATGGTTCTGTCAATTTTGAAAATTACACTTTGTTTTCTGCGTGCGCACATGAATATAATTGGCAAAAAACGCGGCAGAAAATAAAAAATCCAACACTCAATTTTACAAAGTGCTGGATTTCAGAGGTATAAAATTCAGTATTTTTTCACAAGGACAAATTATCTCCGACTTAAATTGTTTGTAATCGGAACATTTATTCTATTCCTGAAAATAGAAATGTATGCTTGCCGCACATTTTGGCTATCTTGCTTTTTTATCAAGGATATAGATAATGCGACATACACCGTTGGGATAGCTTTTCAAAGAGGAAAGCGTCCAGTGTTGCTCTGGCAGAGCCGACTTAAAAAAATGTCGTCCGCTTCCGGATATGAAAGGAACGGTGTATAGTATGATTTCATCCACAGCGTGCATCCGCAGCAGTCCGTTTATATAGTCTGCCGTGTCCGGTGTGGCTTCCGCGAGGTAACGGATGTTTGTGCAGTCTTTTCTCCATTCGTGCAGCATTGAAATGGAATAGTCCGGTGTCACACGGTAAAAGGCTTTCTTCCTGATTTCATCAAGACCGCAACGGTCAAGGCACAAATCCTGATGTGCTTTATCATATAACTCTGAAGAAAGACATCCGTCCATCGTCAGTACGGCGAGAATCTGAACTTTACCCATAATCGTTTCCTTTCGTTAGGCAAGGGTAAAAAAGTAGCGTGCAATTCACACTACCTTCAAGCGATGGCTCTGGTAAAGCCTTTACGGAGAGTACGTGAATGCACGCTATGCGTAAGCATAGCATAAGCATCACGCAATCGTCTCCGTAGTTCCAATTTACCAGATTTTCGCTTGAAACGCCTTGCGGTCTTATCCTATATGTTGGCGGCGAAAAGCTCCTGCCAATCGCCGTTTTTCTCAAATGTTATGCAAAGATAGCCAAATTCAGTGAATTACGGGCTATGATTGCTTGAATTTATATTTAAGTCCATACTCTTCAAGTTTGCTGTATAGTGTTGTCCTGCCTATGCCGAGCAGTTCTGCGGCGACACTCCGGTTGCCGTTTGCCTGTTTCAACGCACGCAATATCCGCTCCTTATCCTCCGCGTCATTGCGCAAGGCGAAGCTGACAGTAGAGGTCGGTTTCGTCACGGCAAGTTCCAGATGCTCTTTCATGACAACACCTTCCTGCGCCTGCAATACAGCACCCATAACTTTCTGCCGAAGTTCCCGCACGTTGCCCGGCCATGCGTGTGTCAGCAACGCTTTACGTGCTTCGGAACTGAACCCGCTCACGCTACACTCCAGCTCTCTGTTTGCCATATCACGGAAGAACTCTGCCAGCGGCATAATGTCTTCTTGACAGTCACGCAACGGAGGAACGGTTATCCCGAAGTCGTGCAGGCGGTACAGAAGATCCTGCCGAAAACGCTTTTCATTCACCGATACCTCCAAATCTTCATTGGTAGCAGCGATGATGCGGACATTGAAATTCCGGTCTGCCTTGTCTCCGACCGGGCGATACCGCCTCTCCTGTATGGCACGGAGCAACATCTGTTGGGTTTCCAACGCGAGGTTTCCTACCTCGTCCAGAAACAACGTGCCGCCTTCCGCCTCATGGAAATATCCTTTCTTGGCATTGTCCGCACCTGTAAATGCACCTTTGACGTGTCCGAAGAAAGCCGACGGTGCAAGCTCTTTGGAGAGTGAACCGCAGTCCACCGCCACAAATGGCTTGCCTGCACGTTTGCTCTTGTCATGCAACAGGTGGGCAATATGCTCCTTGCCCGTGCCGTTCTCACCAAATATCATCACGCTCATATCGGTGGCGGCTACCAGCCTTATGCGGTGCATGATTTTCTGAAAGGCGGAACCTTCACGGGCGAATATAGGCATACGGCGTTGTCCTGCCTGACGTTCTTTCAGTATGGAACGGATCAGGGGGACAAGTTTATCCTCCACAAGCTGTTTGGGAATATAGTCTATCGAGCCGAGTTTCATGCTTTCCACGGCGGTATTAACTTCGGCGTAGTCGGTCATAATGATGAAGGGCTGCATCTTTCCCTCCTTTCGCATCCAGCACAAAAGGTCTATGCCACTGCCGTCAGGCAGACGCAGGTCGGCAACCACGATATCATTATCTGTTGCCTGTTGCAGATGTTTCTTCGCGGTTGAGAGGTGGTAAGCCTTCATATTGCGGTAGCCCTCCCGTGACAGCATATTGCAGACATATTCGCAATACACGATGTTGTCTTCCACCACAATTATTTTTGTCTTATTCATCTTCGTATTTTCTCCTTTCCTCTTCTGCCAACCGTATTATTTCCACTCCCTTATCCAGCACGGCAGTCACGGCATGGCTTAACGCTTCACCATCCGGGAGAGCATCGCCACGAAGCAATCCGTAAAGTACATTCAGCGGTTGGTCGGCACGGAGCACCTCCCACGAACTGCGCAGGTGGTGGATCAGGGAATCCAGCTTTTGCAGGTCTTTTTC
The DNA here is from genome assembly GCF_900454955.1 of Prevotella disiens. Lineage (NCBI taxonomy): Bacteria > Pseudomonadati > Bacteroidota > Bacteroidia > Bacteroidales > Prevotellaceae > Prevotella > Prevotella disiens. The sequence continues at coordinate 2,198,060 of NZ_UGTL01000001.1, forward strand.
TTTTGCTGCATCCCGTACCGCCTGCATTTCCTTTTCTGTTTCAGTTATCAACTTTTCCAGCATGACGGCTTCATTGCCATAGGACAATAAGGCGGAAAAGTCCGGTTTCCCGTCCGGTGTCGCTTTTATGGCACACCTGTCGGAAACCTCCATCAGTTCCGATATGGAGAACGGTTTGAACAGGCATCCGGCAAAGCCTTTTGCCAATAGTTCCCCTTTGTTACAACTGCCCGAAGCGGTTGCCACAACCACCGGGATTGTTGGTGAATTGCCCACGTTGGACGAACGCAACAGTTCCAGCAATTCGAAACCGTTTATATCGGGCATATTCAAGTCTGTCAGCAACAGGCTGTATTCTTTCTGGCGTATCATTTCCATCAGTGCCGCAGCATCGGTGCAAGTGTCGCAGTGTATTCCTTCTTGGGAATACATCTCTTTCAGCATCAGAAGTAATACCTCATCATTGTCAATGGCGACAACATCATGGAATTTATTGTTATGATAAACAGGTGTATTGCTTGTATATCCAAGCTGTTCTTCAGCTTCCTGCATAGAAATTTCAACTGTGAAACGACTGCCTTTCCCTTTCTTGCTGTCTAAACGGATTGTTCCGCCAAGCATCGACACAATATTACGCATTATGGCAAGCCCAAGCCCGAAACCCTCCTTTGCGGCGGCATTTGATAGACGTTCAAACGCACCGAACGCTTGTTTCTGTTCCTCTTCTGTCATGCCTGTACCTGTATCTTCAACGACCAGTGTCAGAACTCCATTATCATATTCAGTAATCAAAGAAACACCGCCTTCTTCTGTGAACTTGACAGCGTTTGACAGCAGGTTATTCCCGATTTGTATTATTCGCTCTTTGTCGGTCAATACAATGGCATCGTGTCCAGTCTTCACGGACAAGGACAGCCCTTTGTTCACGGCAACAGGCATGAACTCCGTTTCAAGTGTGTGCGTGATTGCTGAAATCCGGCAGGGTGACAGACGGGGCTGTTCCTTGCCGTTGTCCAGGCGGAAGAAGTCAAGCAAAGTGTTAAGCATATCCCGCATACGGTCGGAGGATTGCAGTATGTTTTGGATATACTGCCCGGACTTATCCTCACACTGTTCTTTCCGTATCAGTCCGGCATAGCCTGTTATTGCTGTCAGCGGTGTGCGCAGTTCATGGGTGATAGTATGTACCGCCTTCTTCCTTGACGTTATCAGTGCCTCGTTCCGTTGTACGGATTGTTCCAGTTGCCTTATCAAATCAGTTGTCTTGTGCTTGTATTGTTTAATGCTTTTTGCATCACGATGTATGATGATGTAGGAAATTAACAACAATAGAAGAACGAATCCCATTAAACCGCCTACTTGCATAAATGACTTTTCACGCATGGCAACTATTTCGTTTTCCCGGCTTTGCAGTTCGGTTTGTACCTTTTCTTCTATTTGGCAAATCAATTCTTGCAGTTGTCTGTTAAGTTCTGCATTACGAGCTGCAAGGCTGTCGGCTTGTTCCGACAATTGGCGATCCTGCACTTTCTGTTCGCTGATTACGTTTCTATTGACCGAATGAAGGATAGTGGTTGATACTGCTGGAGTTACTTCCTTTTTTTTGCCGAATATGCCTAAGAAACCTTTTCGTTTTGGCTTTTTGGACTGTTCCTGCACACTTTTCTGTACAATAACCGGAATTTGATTGGCTATCTTCTTGTTAATAGATTGTTGTTCATCCATTAACCGGACTATCTGGAACATCTGTCGTTCCTTATCCTCTAAAAGACTGCGCACACTATCGATGCGCTCTGCTGGATAGGTGGCCTTGAAACGGCAGAGCATACTGTCCATTGCCATACGCCGTGCATGGTAATGCTCGATATCTTTATCGTTCCATTCCAGTATTGTTTCACCCAATAGAGAAAATTTTATCATTTGAATATTGATATTGTTTATTTCTTTTCGGAGCTCGTCTATTTTTTTATTGCCAAGTTCTAATGCTTCTATCTCCTGCCATTCATAGAGGCTATTATATGCCATACATCCGATAAGAATGGAGATAAGTATATATCCCAACCGTATTGCCTTATAGAAATTTCCTGACCGCTCCATTATTTTAATGACATTGATTTTTGGAACATGAATAAAAGTTTATCTTTTTCGTTCATGCGGATATTATCAGAATAACCGTCTTTTGTTATTTGATACCCACATGGCTTAACCATAAAAATGCCTAAGCCCTTAGTGTACGAACTTACTTCTGAGGCATAGTCTTTACTTGTATTTAATGGAACTTTCCCTTTAATATGACACCACTCATTATTACAACTGATGTCTTCAATCTCAGACATCAGTTTTTGCAAATCTGTAATAGCTTTGGAACTCGCTACTTGGGGTATCTGCAACTCAAAACAGAGCATCGGTTCGAGAATGTCCACACCTGACTGTTGCAAAGCCAGCCTGAAGACATAAGGGGTCAGCTGTCTGAAATCAGCAGGTGTACTTACCGGGCTATAATACTCGGCTTGAGTAAAAGTTACTTTCAGATCTGTCACTTCCCATCCATGTAAACCAGATTGGCAAGACATACGAATCCCTTCAAAAACGGCATTTTGAAAAGAATGGTTCAGATAACCATAGGAGATGTCACTTTCGATTTGCAACCCTGCCCCTAACGGTAAGGGTTCAAGAGTCAGCCCTATTGTGGCCCAGTAAGGGTTGGGTGGTACTTCGATCTGAATAATCTTATTGACCTTTTTTATAGGTCGTTCTTTGTAGATAGTCTTGATCTCATCAAAATGGACCTTTACGGAAAATCGTTCTTCCAGCAATGTCTGTATGATTTCCTTTTGGGTCAAACCATATAACGAGATTTCCAATTCATCACTATATGAGTTTATGGAAAAGGACAAAGACGGGTCTTCAATCCACAATGTATTCAGAGCGGATATCACCTTGCTTCTCTCTTCGGGCTTATTTGGCCGGACGGAGGATTTGAGAGCGGGATGCTGATGAGATAATCCTTGAATCAAACAAGGTTTAGCACCTAAATAATCTCCGATTCGAAAATCTTCTATATCTTCTACAATCGCGATATCATTGGCACCCACTTCATCAACATTTATCTCTCTGCCCTGATAAATAGTCTTTAGATTTTTAATCTTGATGAATTTTTCCGAATCGTTGATTCTTACAACGTCTCGAAGTCTCAGACTTCCGTCAATTATTTTAAGAAAACTTCTTTTATGCCCTTTGGGGTCATGCTCTATCTTATAGAGATAAGCTGAAAGTCTGTTTGAGACTGATGCCGGAGGAAGTATAAAAGAAGAAATGGCGTCCAACAACTCATTGATACCGATATTGAACATTGCTGATCCATGTAGCACCGGATAGACTTTGGCTTTTGCCACAAGAGCGATTATCGTATTCCAATAATCAGCCGGTGAAATTTCGCTATCCGCCAAATATCGTTCTAATATATCGTCGTCATGGTTGCATACAAATTCTTTGTATTCTTCCTTTATATATGTTTGGGAGCAAACCGGATAAACCGATCCATCGACAACAGTTTGCATAAACAGGACATCTTGCGACAGATTTGTTTTTATATCCATATACAAACGCTCCAAATTCACACCGGCACGGTCAATCTTATTGATAAATATAATTGTCGGGATTTGCAGCTTTTGTAAAGTACTGAACAGCAACTTTGTCTGCGCTTGTATGCCTTCCTTTGCGGATAAGATGAGGACTGCTCCATCAAGCATTTTGAATGTCCGCTCCACTTCCGCAATAAAATCCATGTGTCCCGGAGTGTCAATGATATTGCATTTCACTCCATTCCAGATAATAGATGTCGTAGAAGCCCGGACAGTAATTCCTCTACGTTTCTCTATATCCATAGAGTCCGTTATGGTGTCACCATTATCCACACGGCCGCACTTTTCCGTTGCTCCACTGGCAAACAGCAGATTCTCGGTTACGGAAGTTTTTCCTGCATCAATGTGAGCAAGAATTCCTAAATTTATAATATTCATTTGGATTAAGCAATAATATACTACAGTAGATGCATTGTCGAAACGCACCTTTTAATACCTCCTCGTAGCATATGAGAACTACAGGATTACTAACTCGTATTAATATGTATATTATTACTGCCGCATAACGATTACAAAATTACACAAAAAAATATATCTAACAAAAGTGGGAGGATTTTTTAACTTTTTACCATAGACATTTTATTAGGGAAGCGTAGGTTCAACTGGCAAGTACAAATAAGTAGAAATGTTTGAACAACACCGTTTTAGGAAGTTGAAAAATCAAGTTTCTCTCTCGGTATAGCGTTTATTTTGGCCAATATCTTCTTTAGTTTAGCATTTGTGTATTTCCCATTCGTGTTCTATTTAGCTCCTTATTATGAGTATGTAGCAAGTTACTTATCAAATTCAGCCTCTTTGAGGGTCAAATATGGTTTTGCAAATGGTGACTGACAAGACATAAACAAGGTCAGCAGGAATTTTTTACATAAATGGACATGAATGTATATAACCTAAAATAAGAATAAATTTTAATAAGGGCTGCCCAAAAAGAAAAAAATGCAGTTGCCATCCTATAGATACTTGCAGAAAGGATAAAATTTACTTTTAGACCTTTTGGGATAGCCCTTATTAATACTTCAGATAAAATTCCTTAGGTTATATTTTCAATCCTTTGGACCGGGTTTCCTCCTTGGCATACAGTCCCGGACGCCCGATTATGACATGGTTGGCAACGATACTATCCGCCGGACTGCGTATCTGCGGCGGTGCATTTTCGGGATATTGCGCCTGCCTGTTCCTCACATCTTCCGCTTCCGGCTTGAGCTGTTGCCCTTCATTCTCCTTTTCTGCGACTTCGGGCGTGGGTGGCGCAAGCTCCAGCTGAATTTTTCGGTCAAGGGCGGCAAGTTCGGACTTCAACTGCTTCAGCTCGTCCTCCTTCTTCCACACCTTACCCGCTATCTCCTGTAACTGCGGTATCTCCATCTCCAGCACCTCGTTCTTCGCCTTGTACTGGTCGATGATGGAGGGTATCCTCTCCATCGCGTTGAGGAAGTTGCGGGCGGCGGCCAACGGGTCAGCCATCGCCAGATGCCCGTTGTTGTAGGTGTACTTGTAGTTCCCCTCGACCACGAAGCGGTTGTCGGTGAACTCCAATCCCTCTTTGAGTATCCTTTCGCTCACCACCTTTATCGGAAAACCGTAAAGTTCACCGACCTGCGTGTACAACCCTCCGGTCGTGGCATTCTTGGCTATCTCCTGCAAACGCTTTCCGATGACCTTCTCATCGGCGGAATCCACTCCGTCCACCTTTATTATATTAAGGCGGTTGCCCTCCTTGTCGGTCTGCACCACCGACAGGAAGCGGTTCCAGTCCTCCGTCATGGCATCTATGAAAGCCGTGTTGTTGCGCAACTCGCCGGTCTTTGACTCCAGCTTGAACTCCGAATCACGCTTGCCCTTGTTGAACGACTTGCGTTCCCCTTCGAGCGATGCGATCCGCTTTTCCAGTTTCGCCTTGTCCAACAGGTCGGTATTGCCGGAGAGCAACGCCATGTATTCCGAGAAATTCATGCCCGATTTTTCGTCCATTGCCCCCTCGTCGATGGTACGCGCACCCATCGCACCGCTTTTGAGCTGGCTTATGAAAGTCTGCTTGCAGTGCAGGAGGTTGAACTTGTAGCTGTCCAGTGACTTCTCCACCGCGTAGATGATTACATCCACGTTGTTCCCGGCGAAATGTTTGGCAATCTCATTACCTGCCCTAACTCCGCGTCCGTCACGCTGTTGCAAGTCGGACGGTCGCCACGGCGTATCGAGATGATGGATAGCCACACACCGTTTCTGGGCGTTCACACCCGTTCCGAGCATAGAGGTAGAGCCGAACAGCACACGCACCGTCCCGGCGTTCATGGCGTCTATCACCGCCTTCCGCGCCTTGTCGGTCTTGCACTCCTGAATGAAGCGCACCTCGCTTGGCGGTATACCGTAGTCCTCCGTCAGTTTGCGCTTGATTTCCGAATAGACGTTCCACCCGTCGCCCGGCTGGTATGTCCCCAAATCAGAGAAAACGAACTGCGTGCCTTTCTGGGCGTCGTATTTTTGATAATACTCCGCGATCATCTTGGCACAGTGACTCGCTTTGTTGTCGGGATGATCTTCGTAATTCGGGTCTATCATGCGCATGTCGAGTGCCATTTTCCGGGCATAGTCCGTGGCGATGAGCATCTTCGCCTTTTCTTCCGTTTCCGAAAGCGGCAGCCTGCCCAACAAGGTGGCATCGCCCGTCTTGGCGAACTGCATCAGTTTCTGTATGAAGTCCTCCTGTTCCGGCGTGGGCGGTATATGGTGCAGTATCTCGTTCTTGGCAGGACGGTCAACGCCCACATCCTCCGCCGTGCGGTAGTCCGTGATTTCATTATAGAAGGCGGCAAGCTCCGGCACTTTGATGAAGTAGCGGAAACGCTCCTTCTGGACCACATTGTTCGTCACGTTAAATTCAAAATCCGTCGTCTTCTTGGCAAATATCGCCGCCCAAGCGTCGAAACACCTTATGTCCTGCCGTTCCAGCTCCTTCGGGCGCAGGTACTTGAACAGCAGGTACAATTCAGTCAGTGAGTTGCTGATAGTCGTGCCGGAGAGGAAGGTCGCACCCAAGTCTTTTCCTGTGCGCTCCTGTATGGTGCGTATGGCAAAGAGCATGTTAAGTGCCTTCTGGCTTCCCTCGCTGTTTCCCAATCCCGCCACACGGTCGTGGCGCGTGTTGAAAGTCAGATTCTTGAACTGGTGGCTCTCATCTATGAAGATGTGGTCGATGCCCATCTGCTTGAAATCCACCACGTCGTCCGTGCGTGACTTTATGGCGTGTTCCACCTTCTCCAGCTTCGCTTCAAGGTTGTGCTTGCGCTTCTCCAATCCTTTCAGCATCGCCCGCGACACGTTCTTTCCCTGCTGCCGTAGCACTTCGAGGTTTTCCTCCACCGTGTCAAGCTCTGCTTGCAGGATGCGCTGCTGCAATTCCGGCGACTGCGGTATCTTGCCGAACTGGTCGTGCGACATGATGACGCAATCGTAGTCGTTGTTCTTTATATTATTGAAGAAGCGCACACGGTTGGCGGTCGAAAAGTCCTTCTCCGAAGCGTACAGAATACGTGCGTTGGGATATGCCGCCTGATAGGTGGCTGCAATCTCCGCAACGTTGGCTTTCAGCCCGATAATCATCGGCTTGTGTGCCAAATTCAGACGCTTCATCTCATGCGCGGCGATGCACATTATCAGCGTCTTACCGGTTCCCACCTCGTGGTCGCAAATTCCGCCGCCGTTCTGTTTCAACATCCAGACGCAATCCATCTGTGAGGGATAGACGCTCTTGATACCCCGGCTTGCCAGCCCTTTCAGGTTGAGGTCGGGAAAGGTCTGATGGGAGCCGTCGTAGCGCGGGCGCACGAAACAGTTGAACTTGCGGTTATACATCGTCACAAGCCGCTCCTTGAACTGCGGCGACTGCTCTTCGAGCCATTCGGAGAAGCCGTTTCGTATCTCGTCAATCTTGGCGTTGGCGAGTTGTATTCCCTCGCTGTCGCGCATCTTGATGTCGTTGCCATGCTCGTCCTTGCCGATGGACTTCATCATGTCAGGGCAGGTGTTGTGCAGGGCGTGTTTTAGGAGGTGCATACCGTCATAGTTCCGGTAATACCCCTTCACCAGAAACTCGTCCGTGATTTTCATGGTGCGGTAGCCGCACGCCACCGAAAACTCGTCCATGCTTGCGGAATAGGCGATTTTCACCTCCGTGTCGAACAGCCGGCTCATGTAGGCGGCATAGACACCCGTCGGAATCCAGCGTTCCCCGAAATTGAAGTCCAGATCCTCGAAGGCGATGCGCTGCGGCTCGGCATCTTTCAGAGCCTCCAACGCCTGCTTCACCTCCGGCATACGCTCATTTTCGGGATTGTCACCCATCCATGCCTCTATGCGTTCCGCTTTCTCTATGACATTTCCGGCGATGAAACGGTCTTTGATTTCGTAACCGGTCACGAGCGGATTGTAGTAGATGCGCCCTTGCAGGGCAGTGAGCAAATCCTCCGCCGTGCTGTCGGTTATCTCCCGCATATAGTCGAGATTGACCGTACCATATTTGTTGAGCGACGCAGACAGGGCTTCTTCGGGAGAGCCTACGTTGGCATGGCTCTCCACCGCGAAGGAAACAGGATGCTCGAAGATGTCCGCCTTGACGAACTTTCCGTTTTCCATCCGTTCCAGCGAAAGGATGTCGCGCCCGCCCGCATCCATCATCACTAACTTCACGTTCTGCTTGGCGTTGAGGTTGCCGTAGCGCATGACAAACTCATCGTAACAGGTATTCAGATGCTCTCGCCACGGAACATTTGCCTCGCGCCGGAGCGATTCATAACGGTACAGACGCTCGTAGGCGTCACGCAGCGACACATACAACAACGCCTTTTCCTTCTGGTATCCTTTCAGGTCGAGCGGCTGGAATGTCGCCCCGTATGGCGTGATGTCTTTCAGGTAGCCGATGTTATGACGCCCCCGGTCAGCCACCAGCGACCCTTCGCGCAGGTGCATCTCCGGCGTGCGGTGGTAGGCACGCGGAGAAAGGTCCACGACTTCCTCCTTCGGCTTTTCCGCTTCGATGTCGGGGAAAAGGAAAGTCCCCACCGCTTCCGATGGGGTATCTGTAACGGCAGGTGCGGCGACTGCCTCCGGCTGTGTTTCCTCCTGTCGTGGCTGCTCACGGGAAGTTTCCGGCACGGCTTTCACTTCCGTCTTTTCCGCCACTTGTTTCTCGTTATGCTGCCTTGCCAGTTCCCGAAGTTCTTTCCTACGCTCCGGCGTCAAACCCATCATCATTTCATAGAAACCGTTGATGGGAGGATTGGTATCCCAGTCCAGTGTGGCATAGATGTCGTCCGGGTCGGCAGGCTTGGCGGTGTTCTCCGCTTTCACCTCCTTATTCTCCATAGCGGGTTTTGCAGTTGGAGCTGTCGGTGTAACCGTGACTTTCGGTTTGGGCGGAGTGGACTTTGCCGTAACTGCCTTTTTCACCGTCTTTTTCTTTTTGGAGGTTTTCGGTTGGCTGACCTCTTCCGTCATCCCCCAGAGGTCAAGCAGGGTGAGCTGCACGCCTGCGGAATATTGCGGGCGCGGTTCTATCTCCGGCTTTTCATCTGCGGGTTGCGGCTTTTCTGTCGGAGTTTCCACCGTCTGCGCCGAGGATACTGTTTCCAATTTTATGGCAGGACGCTCTACTTTATTTTGAACGGCAACTTTTTCTTCCGTTCCTGCCTGCCGGATTGAACCCGAATACAAGCGCATGGCAAGCCTGTAATGGAAATCCTCGTCGAGCATACGGCGCAAATCCCCGGCGATGCCTGCTGCCTTGCCCTCGTGCAGATAAACCATAGCGGGCTTCCCGTAGGGGTCTGTGTCAAGTTTCGCCATCGTATGCACGATGCGTTCCGGGTGGTGGATGAAATAGGCGTTGTCGGTCAGGGCGGTTTTCGTGTCCGTCTGTATCACGGTCATCAGCCGCTCGTCCTGCGACATTTCCTTCTTGCTGAGGTTCTTTTGCAGGACAATCAGGTCACTGCCCACCTCCGTGCCCGCGTTGTCCGTGAACAGGTTGTTGGGCAGGCGTATCGCGGATACCAGATTGGCCTGACTGAACAGCTCGTTACGCACGGAGGTCTTGGTGCTATTCAATACCCCTTGCGAGGTGATGAACGCCACGATACCGCCGTCACGCACGGCATCCAGTCCTTTGAGAAAGAAATAGTTGTGGATGGTTTTCTGGGCGGAGCGTCTGCCGAAAGAGTCGCTCCGCTGAAACTCCGCGTCGAACACGGCAATGTCACCGAACGGAATGTTGGACACCGCCAAGTCGAAATAATTGTTGAACGGTCTTTCGATTTTCTCAAAACCGCAGGTGCGCATTTTCTGGTCGGGATAGAGATGCCTCAAGATTGTACCCGTGAGCAGATCCTTCTCGAAAGCCATCACATCCGCATTGGGGCTGTGCCGCAGCATGGAATCCACGAACACGCCGACACCTGCCGACGGTTCGAGCATACGGGCGGGGCGGACGCTGTAATCTGCCAGCACGTCCGCGATGGTGTCGGTTATCTCTTTGGGGGTGTAGAAAGCGGTCAGCACGGACGCTTTCAGCGAATCCACAAACCGCTTGTACTCTGTTTCGTCCTTGCTGTTCTCACGGATAAGCCTGTGCAGCTCCACCGTCGGGGCGAACAGTTCGAGGTCGGATTTCGCCCACCGGACGGCATCCGTCAGTTCCTTTGCAGGGTTGAGGATACATTTCAGACCGCCGAAACCGCAGTACCTTTGAAGTATGGCACGCTCTTCGGTTGTCGCTGTCCTATTTTCCCTGTCAAGGATGAATGCCGTCCGTATCGCCTCGATGTTGTCCCGCAGTTTCTGTTTGCGGTTAAACGCCATATTCGTCTAAGTAAAGGACGGTTGCTCCCGTCAGCTCCGTGTAGAGCAGGTCGTAATCGGAAGACAGGGCGAAATTGTCATCCGAGAGGTCATAGACGGAGAACACGTTGCCGACAAGCGGCAGCAGTTTCAGGACAAAGGCTTCACGCTTCTCTTCCGGCACTTCATCGGCAAACTCGTTTTCCACGACTTCGCGGAGGATGGCGTAACGGGAATAATGCAGCCCGCGCAGCAGCGTGTCCATCGCCAGTTCCTGCGCACCATCGGCGGGATAGCCTTCAAGCCGTGCCCTCTCATACGTTTCGGCGGCACGGTCGGCCCGTTCCCGTATGAAAGCGGTGTCGTCAGCCTGTTCAAACTTGTTCGTGCGGAGATAGTCCAGCAGGTACAGACCGTAATAGGAAAAGTCGGTCTGACCCTCGTTTTTCTTCTTGTTGTTCATTACTTTGGATTTAGCGGATTGATAATTAACGGGATAATCGGTTGGAAAAAGGAAGAAAAAGGCACTCGGTATCCCTCCGAGTGCCACCACTAAATCCAAAGTATGAGTGTAATCCGGTATCGAAGAACAATTCATTACTCTGAACAAGTGGCAAAGTTAATACTATTTCTTCCGTCCTGAAAATTTCTTGTCCTTTTTAGCCTCCGGGAACACAAAAGTCGTGTTATATTCCCCGTCAAAGGCGACAACAGCATCGAAACTCTTGCCCTGTTTGCTCTTGAACCCTTTGAGCAGCTTGGTATGCCCTTCGGTGAGCAGGTCTTTGATTTCATCGTCGGACAGGGTGCGTCCCGCTTTCAGCCGGAACACGGGCAGTCCGCACTCCGTGTTGTCGCAGCGTACCACCTTGCCGTAGAACCGCATCCTGCCCGTGCCACACTTGGGACACGCGCAGCCGGAGTCACGGCTGCCGAAGAGCTTGTCGCACGAGATCAGTTCGGAGGTTATCTCACGTGTGTACGCCTCTATCTCCTTGCGGAAGGTGTCGTCGGACAGTTCCCCGCGCTCGATACGCGCCAGCTCCTTTTCCCATTCGCCCGTCATGGCAACATCGGCGATGCGCATCGTCTTGACGACGGAATTGAGGGCAAGTCCTTTTTCGGTGGGAACAAGCGACTTCTTGCAGCGTTCCATGTAACCGCGCTTGAAAAGCGTTTCGATGATGGAGGCGCGTGTGGCGGGAGTACCGATGCCACAGTCCTTCATCGCCTGCCGCAGTGCGTCGTCCTCAATTTCCTTGCCCGCCGTTTCCATTGCCGAGAGCAGGGTGGCTTCGGTATGCAGCGGCTTGGGTTTGGTCTTTCCTTCGGTAATGGACGAGCCTTTCGGTGTCAGCGTGTCGCCTTCCTGCCAGCCGGGGATGGTAATTTCCTCTTTTTCCTCGCCATAGACGGCACGCCATCCGGTTTGCTTCACGACGCTGCCTTTTACGGTAAACTCCACTCCGGCACATTCCGCCGTGACAGTGGTCACATCCTTGACGCATTTCTCAGAGAATGCCTCGACCATGCGCCCGGCAATCATCTGATAGATGGTATTGTCCTCTTTGGAGAGGAAGAGCGGTTTCTCACCCGTGACGAGCAGGGCATGGTGGTCTGTCACCTTGCCGTCGTCCACGCTGCGGCGTGTCGGGGCGGCTTTTGCCCGCACCTTGTCTTTCCATTCGGGCTGTGTGCCGATGAAAGCGAGCAGTTTGGGAATTTCGGCAAACACGTCTTCGGGGATGTAGCGGCTTCCCGTTCTCGGATAGGTTATCAACTTCTTTTCGTAGAGTTTCTGCGCGATTTCAAGCGTCTGTTCCGCCGTGAAGCCGTGCTTGGCGTTGGCTTCTTTCTGGAGCGTGGTCAGGTCGTAGAGCAAGGGAGTTTCCTCCGTCTTCTCCTTGCGCTCGGCTTTCGTGACAGTGGCGCAACCTGCCGCCTTTACCTTATTATATAGTTCCATCGCCGGTTCTTTCTCTTTCCATTTCTCGGAGGATGAGAATTTCACGACTTCGCCGTCGCAACCGTCCGTTGCGATATGGAGCTGCCAGAATGCTTCGGACGTAAAGCGGCGGTTCTCCCAGTAGCGTTCACATACCATAGCCAACGTTGGTGTCTGCACCCGCCCCACGGAATACGTGCCGTGTCCGGCGGCGATGGATAACGCCTGTGTGCCGTTGATGCCCACGAGCCAGTCGGATTCGCTCCGCGCTTTGGCGGCGAGGTAGAGGTTGTCGTATTTGCTGCCGTCTTCGAGTTTCCGCAGTCCCTCGCGGATAGCTTTGTCGGTGAGAGAGCTGATCCACAGGCGCACGAAAGGAGTGGTGCAACCCGTATAGTGGTAGAGGTAGCGGAAGATAAGCTCTCCCTCGCGTCCGGCATCGGTCGCCACGATGATATGTTCGCTTGTGTCGAACAGTCTTTTGATGACTTTTATCTGCGACACCACGCCGCTGTCGGGCTTGTAACCTTTCTCCGTCCTGACCTGACGGGGGACAAGCGTGAATGTGTCGGGAATAATCGGGAGGTTGTCACGGACAAATCCGCGCACGCCGTAGCCGTCGGGCATGGCAAGCTGAACGAGGTGTCCGAATGCCCATGTCACGGCATAACCGCCTCCCTCGAAATATCCTTCCTCTCTCTTTGTCGCGCCCACGATGCGGGCGATTTCACGTGCCACGGAGGGCTTTTCTGCAATGATTGTCTTCATGTCTTCTTCTTTTTTGTTGATACTTTGGATTTTATTTTGGATTCAGTGGCGGACACGGGATTACATTTTCATGCCCTTGCCCGTTTTCTTCTGCGGCTTCTCCTGCTGCTGTTGCTGGCGGGCGTCCTTCGGGTTGGTCTGACCTTTCTGCAACGGCTCTCTCAGATTCTTTGTAGCCTCGTTGGTCTTGCCATCGTTGTTCACCGCCACCTGCGTGCGGCTCTCGTTGGACGGAGCAACCTGCTGTGCATTGTCAGGGTTCGTGTCGTAGCGGTACGGGCGTCCCTTCTCCGGGTTGAACTTGATATACATCGTGGCATGGAAGCCCTGCTTGTCGGTCACGTTCTCCAGCTTCACGGCTTTACCCGCCACATAGTCGGCTTTCTGCTGGTCGGTGAAGCTCACGCCGCTCCATTTGCTGATGGGGCGGATGCTGCCGTCCTCGTTCGTCCACGTGTTGCGGCGTTGCTCCTTCTTGGTCTGTGCGGCATTTTCCCCGCCCTGCGCCTGACTTTTCGATGTGTCGCCTTTGGTTTCCTGTGTCTGTGCGGTACGGGGCGACTTGCCGGTTCCCGGCACGAACTCCACGCCGCGCTGCTCCACGTTCACTTGCAGGGTGGTGACGAACTTTCTGCCGTCGTTGCGCTCGATGAGCTTGTCGCGCACGGGCAGTCCGGCGCGGAGCATGTCCCGCTCCTGCGTGGTGATTTCCGTCTTGCCGATGCGCTCCGGGATGCGCACCCTGCTTGCCGGAATGTCCGTGATTTCATTCGTCTTGCGGTCGATGCTGATGTAGGAGGGGATGATCTCGCCCGTTTCCCTGTCCACAATGTCCACGACCCTACCGAGATTGCCCGTTTCGCGGAGGTTCTTCCGGTCATTGTCGGAGAATTTGTGTTCCTTGTACTCATCCAGCTTCTGCTCCTTGCGGATGAAGTGCGGCACGAGGCTGATGTTTCCCTCACCGTCCTTCTTGAAGGAGAGGCGGGCGTCCAGCTCGAATGATTCGCCGCCGAAGGTCGGTTTGACCTTTACCAAGTCGGACTTGCCATAGTTGAGCATCTTCGTAAGGTCGCCGGACTTTTCAAGGTTGTCCCGCTTTACGCCCCATCTGTCCTCCAGCTCCTGCCAGTTGATTTTACTCTCGTCGATGGGCTGGTAGCCACGTTTGCCCTGCATCTGTTCGGATTTGTCCTGTTGCTGTTCTTTCCGTTGTTCCATGTTCTCCTGTTTTTGAGGTTCTTGTTTCTCTGTCTGTTGTGCTGCCATCTCTTCCTGCACCTTCTTCTCATAGTCGGAGGTGTCCACCTTGTGAGGGGCGAGCAGCTCCTTGTTCGCTTCGGGGTCTTTCAGCAGTTGCTTCATCACCTCTAAGAGATTTTCAGCTTGGTCTGCCGCAATGCGGTAGAAACCGAAGCGGCTGGGTTCCTTGCACTGCCGGAAGAAGTTCTTGAAGAAGTTGTCCAGCACGTCGCCATGTCGGTCGAATTGCAGGAAACTCTGCGCGTTCTCCGCTTTTGCGGGGGTGCGCTTGGGTGTGCCGTCCGCGTTCAGCCCGGCTACCACGCTGATCTCGCCTGTCTTCTCGTCACGGACTACCAGCACGTCCTTTTCGTCTTTTTTCTTTGCCATCTGAAAAATGTTTTAATGGGTTATTTATGAAAGAAATTATGGATACGAGCCTTGTAGAAGGCTATATCTTCCTTTTTGAAGTCCTTGATATGGTTGGAAAGGAATGTCAGCACGTCCTCCTCGCTGTAATAGGTCTTCTTGCCCAGCGTCTTGTAGGGCAATGCGCCTACGCTGCGGTAGCGTTGGAGGGTGCGTTTGCTTATCTGGAGCAACATGCACAAATCCTGATTGTCGAAAAGGCGGATGCTTTCCGTGATAGTGGGCTGTTTCCCCTCAGCCTTCATCGCCAGCAGCAGTTCGTCCTGACGGTCGAGCCGTTCCATCAGCTTCTGCATCCAGCCCTCGAAGTTGTTTCGTGTGAGCAGTTCCATGACCTATGTCCTCCTTCCTTTTGGTTTGCCGCCCGTGCGCAGCGTGTGGTTGTGGAACAGGGTGTCTATTGTCCCTTCCTCGTTCCTTACTGTGTTGTCCTCCAATAGCCGCAGTATCTCGGAAAGGCGGTAGCGGCAGCTTCCGCGTACCACCACATACTCGATACGGTGGTCGGTGCGCATACGCTGCATGGTGCGCTTGCTCACGTTGAGCATCTTCGCCGCCTGTGCCGTGTCAAGCAGCTTGTCTTCGGTTTCCCGCTTCCGTTTCTTCTCGTCCCTTGCCTCGCGGATGTACCCTGCGATGTTCGCAATCTGCGCCATCATCTCCTTGTAGGCGGAACTTTCCATTGTTATCACTTTCATGTTCAGTCCTTTCTTTTTGTTTCTGCGACAAAATTCGGCAATAAACAAAAGGGGCTTTAACAACTCACTACGTGACTCACGTAAGATTTTTGCGGAAGATGGCTCCGTAACCCGGTCAAACGGCGCAACAGGCAGCCTTTCAGCGGAAAACGATACGTCTTGTATGCCGTTTCGTTACCTTTGCGGCAAACTCTAAATGACATGAATATGGAAATAGTATCTATCGAGAAAAAGACTTTCGAGATGATGGTGGCGGCATTCGGCGCACTCTCGGAGAAGGTCGCCGCCCTGAGGCGCAAAAGCGACACGGGGCGCATGGAAAGATGGCTCACGGGCGAGGAGGTCTGCGGGCAGTTGAGAATAAGCCCGCGCACGTTGCAGACGCTGCGTGACAGGCGGCTTATCGGCTACTCGCAGATAAACCGCAGGTTCTATTACAAGCCAGAGGAGGTGAAGCGGCTGATACCGCTTGTCGGCACGCTCTATCCGCACGGCAGATGATTTGATTTATTCACCCACTGAATCCGAAGTTATGATGAACGAGAACAACGATGTTTTTACGATGGAAGACGAGCCGATAGCCTCTGTGGTGCAGGATATGCGCAAAGGCTCGAAATGGCTGTCCGCATTTCTGGAAAGCTACCGTCCTCCGCTGGACGGGGAACGTTACCTGACGGACGGCGAGGTGTCGGAACTGCTCCGTGTGAGCCGGCGCACCTTGCAGGAATACCGCAACAACCGCGTGTTGCCCTTCATACTTTTGGGAGGGAAGGTGCTTTACCCGGAAACGGGGCTGCGCGGGGTACTGGAAGCGAACTACCGCAAGCCGCTGGAGTGAGGCGGTTTCATGAAAAAGTAAACGGGTGACACCTTTTGTGGTGCTACCCGTTTACTTGTCTTATGGGGTATGTGCAATCAGCAATACCCGGCTTTTCCGTTCTGTATGAACATCACGTATGTCTGCCGTTTCTCTTGTGAGAGTGCCTTTCCCACCAGCCATGTGCGGAACAGGTGGGTGTTGTAGGTATTCACCCTGAAAGCGACCGGGATGATGATTTCAAGGGCGTACACGTCCGCGTGCAGCCCGTTTTCAAGCTGCATGTAGCGGCACACCTCGTAGTCGTTCAGCACGTCCGACTTGCGGACGGCTCTGATGGCGGCGTTCACTGCCGGGACGGTCGTATGGAACAATCCGGCTATTTCGGTGGCGGTCATCCACACGTCGTTACCGGTTACGCTGACTGCCTTGTCCTCGATGATGATTGTGTCACGTTTCATGGCTTTTCTTTTTAGATGGTGCAACCTGCAAATTCCTCGACGCCGTTCAATCTTGCGGCAAGGTTCTCCATGTCCTGATTGAGCTTCTCTTTGGTTATCTGTAGGCTCGGCTGTCGGCGCCATGCCACCTTACGGTGGTAGGTTTCCGACAGCCTGCCTCCGAACCGTACGTACACGTCTCCATGTATACGGCTCTCCGCCCATAACGGCATTTTAGCTATTCTCCGCATGAATCATGTTATGACATTCTGCACAGACGATTAAAGATTTTCTATGCATTTTGAGCATTTTACGTTCCCATTCGGTTTTGCCTCTTAATTCTGAGAGTTTCCTGACGTGGTGTGACACAACATTTCCTTCTTTTCCGCACAACTCACACTTATTTGCAGTCAGTCTTTCGACCAGACTCATAGATGGAGTGTTGAACAGGTAGGGCAAGTTATCACATTTTTGAGTTCCCAAGTCGGTAATACGCTTAAAGCCCTCATTGTAAAACACCCTTGGTTTGCGTTCGCCTTTCTTGTCCGTATACCACACCACAAATTTATCATCTTCACGATACTTGTTTGTTATGGTTCTGACGGAACTGTTAAGTTTTTGCGCAAATGTCTTTAGCATACTGAACCTCATGATACATCCAAATGAACGTCCAAGTGCCGATGCATTGTTTGCAATGGAGTAGTAGTTGTAGAATCCTCTGATTTCTGTGTTGAAACGTGCTACTATATCTTGTGGCTCATTGTCTATCAGGTATGTTCTACCTTTAGAACTCCACACTTCTTTGCCATTTCGTGTTTTCACATTCATGGCTTCAAGACTCAGTAGCTTCTTCTTTATTACTTCTCGTGATACGTGTAGTATCACATTACCATTACGATGTCTACGAGTTTCTCCTCTTGCATTTTTCTGCGTTGTGTAATCTTTACGGACTGATATTTCATAGCCGAGAAATTTTGCACTGTCTTGTGCGTTGGTTATCAAGGTCTTTTCTTGCGACATCTCCAACTTTAGCTTTTCTTGCATAAATTGTGTAACATCCGCCTTGATTTTCTCGCACTCTGCTTTATTTCCAATGACCCCTATAAGGAAATCATCAGCGTAGCGTACATAATTCAATCTACGGAAATTCTCATCCATATCGTTACCGCTCGGCATAGTCAGTATTTGCTGTTGCTTATTACGAACTTCCTCTCGCATTGCTTCCAATTTATCAACGTTCGTCACCTCCTTCATTCTCTTCTTTAGATAGTGAACTCGATTGTTCAGTCTGCCGATATCCTTGTTGCGGTGTCTAACTTTACCCTTATGGAAATCTTGTGCATACTTCTTCATATACTTATCGAACTTGTCCAAGTAGATATTAGCCAGTATTGGACTGATAATTCCACCTTGAGGCGTACCCGAATAAGTTCTATTGAAGTGCCATTCTTCCAAATATCCAGCGTTGAGAAATTTACGTATTAACCGAAGGAAACGCTCGTCAGATATGCGTTCCCTCAGAATTTCTATCATCACGCCATGGTTGATATTGTCAAAGAAACCTTTTATGTCTCCCTCAATGAACCACTTTGTTCCGTTGAAATTATTCTGTAGACTCTTAAGTACCGTGTGGCAGCTTTTGTGTGGTCTGAAACCATGTGAAGTCCGTTCAAAATATCCTTCGTATATGGCTTCGAGAACCATTCTCACTACCTCTTGCACTAATTTATCTGCAAACGTAGGGATACCGAGCGGACGTAACTTTCCGCTCTTCTTCGGTATGTAAACCCTCTTTGCCGGTTTAGGCCTATAGACTTCGCTTTTGAGACTGTCTATTAATGCGTGTATCTTGTCAATGCTCATGCCGTCCTCCGTCTGTCCATCAGTACCGGGTGTCATATTGCCTGGTTTTGCATGAATGCGCTGATATGCGACTAAGAACATCTGCTCATTGAACAGAATACGATAGAGTCGTTCGTATTTGTAACCTGACTCGTTGCTGTGTTCAGCTAAAATGTTTAATACTTGCTCGGGATTTCTCATACGTCTCTCACGTTTTCCTTTGTTTGTACTAAAGTTATGGACTGTTCCCCTTCGCCATGTACAAGCCGTTAACTTGCTCGGACTACTATGGGAACTCCGTTGCCATATCAGATATTCAGAGACCAGCTCTCATAGCCTTTGAGGCGTTCTGACTTAGGCAATCCCCAGTTAGTTTCACTTGATAACTATTAGCGTGACATATTGTCGGATGCGACTTTCGTTCTTGTCCGCTTATTGCGGCTGTGTCATAGTCGGTTCTTAATGCTCTGCACTAACGCACAAAATAGCCAGAGTACTATGAAATAGCGTATATAAAAGCCTTCCGCTATTGCAAGATGTGGTACCACCGAACTATCGTTCAACCAATCAAGGCTTCATCCTTATATATGTCGTTTCGTCTTGCCCTTCAGTCGCTACTTGGCTATTAGTAGACTCAGGGCTTTAATCAGCATGCTACACTCCCCGTTAGGTTTCCCCGTCGGATAAGCTGATTGACGATAGGATTATATTGAACCCAATCCTAACTTCTTACTACAGAAGTATTTATCAAGCGACCAATCTGGGCGCACTTGCGTAAATCTGCGTCGTCTTTATGCTCTTGTGTCCGAGCATGGAGCTGACCGTTTCGATGGGAACACCGTTGGAGAGGAATATCGTCGTGGCTGCCGTGTGGCGGCTCTGATGCCACGTGATATGCTTGGTGATGCCGCAACGCTTGGCGACGGCACGGATACCGGCAAGGCACGTGTTATAATGCGGAACGGGAAATATCCTGCCGTCCCCGCACAGTCCCCGGTATTTGCCGATTATGCGGTTGGCGATGTCGAGCAGGCGGATGTTGGACACCACGCCCGTTTTCTGGCGGTTGATGTTTATCCACTCGTGTTCGTCGAAGTAGGTGCGGATATTCTCTTCCGTAAGGTTGCGCATATCCGCGAACGACAGCCCCGTGAAGGCGCAGAACAGGTAGAGGTCGCGGTACAATTCCTGTTTGGCGTTTTTCAGTTTCCCCTCCATCAGCAGGCGGATCTCATCTTTGGTCAGGAAACTGCGTGTTGTTTCCTCCTTCTTGATTTCATACTCGCGGAACGGGTCGCGCGTCAGCCACTCGTTGTTGATGGCGATGAATACCATCGTCCGTAACGGGCAGACGTACAGCCACACGGTATTGGTGCAGCAGTGCTTGTCCGTGCGCAGGAACATCTCGAAGTCGGAGATGAAAGCCGGGGTAAGCTCTTTTAGGGCGATGTCCTTCACATGGTAGCGGATGTCGAGGAACTCTTGCATGTGCTTGTAAACGGTGCGGTACTTCAGCAGCGTGCCTTTGGCTTTCATGCCTGCCTCCACCTGCTTCTCGTAGTCCTCGTTGTGCTGGCGGAACACCTGCATCAGCGTGTGGTAGCGGTGTTCCAGTCCGAGAAAGGCGTTCTTCACCTTCTCCGCCGTGACGAAGTTGTCACGCTCCATGATTTCCTGATAATGCCTGTTGATGCGTACCCGCATCTTGTCAAGCATACGGTTCGTTTCGAGTGCCGCCGTGCTTCTGCCCGTGACACGTCCACCTTTGGTGTCCCACAGTTTCGGATCGACAGTCAGTTTGCAGCTGAACTGCGTCTGGCTGCCGTCCACCGTGATGCGTCCCATGACGGGAACTGTCCCGTCCTTTTTCACTACCTGACGCTTGAGGTAGTAGATTACTGAAAATGTACTCTTCATTGTCCTTAATTTTTGGGTTTCAAAATTAGTTGGTGAAGAGTCCGGTGTTGGTACGCAAAACGGGGAGGAACGGCGCAATCTTTTTCCGTAACCTGATTTTTCGCATGAGTTATGGATAACTCACTATTCCTTAGAGCCTTGTTTCGCTATTCGTACCCGTTTGTCGCATTTTCGGGCATGGTTACGAACAAGTAACGTAGCGGCGTCAGGATTTGGCTTCGGCAGGGATTGTAATGGCTTCACGGATTATCGCCACTTCAACCAAAACCCTTGTAACTCAATTCTATCACTATATCTTTCCGCATTTCACTTTTTTGTAGTAACTTTGCAGACACAAAACCATCCTTACACTCATTATATAACCTGCCTACCCAGTTGTGATTTGCTTTAAAATTAGTATCTTTGCATTAGCAAAACCATCTGCGTTTAGTTTTTATTCCAATTTGCTTTGGTTGTGATTTGCTTTAAAATTAGTATCTTTGCATTAGCAAAACCATCGCTTGCCACGTTCGAGTTCTGCGTGTATGTGTTGTGATTTGCTTTAAAATTAGTATCTTTGCATTAGCAAAACCATCCTATATCCGCAACGGCAAAAGGAGGTCTAAGTTGTGATTTGCTTTAAAATTAGTATCTTTGCATTAGCAAAACCATCTTATTCCGGCTATTGGTTTGGCGCGTTTCAAGTTGTGATTTGCTTTAAAATTAGTATCTTTGCATTAGCAAAACCATCTGTCTTGTTGCTCTTTCAACGCTTTTAATTGTTGTGATTTGCTTTAAAATTAGTATCTTTGCATTAGCAAAACCATCTAAAAGTAAATCACAGTGGATATAGAGTGGGTTGTGATTTGCTTTAAAATTAGTATCTTTGCATTAGCAAAACCATCAGAAATTCGCAGCTAACCTTACCGACTGCAGTTGTGATTTGCTTTAAAATTAGTATCTTTGCATTAGCAAAACCATCTAAAGGCATTTATAGGTTTATCGTCAGGGTGTTGTGATTTGCTTTAAAATTAGTATCTTTGCATTAGCAAAACCATCTTAAGCGGGGGTAATAACCACACTCTTTCCGTTGTGATTTGCTTTAAAATTAGTATCTTTGCATTAGCAAAACCATCTGCGAGGATTGTCAGTGTTTTGTCGGAGGCGTTGTGATTTGCTTTAAAATTAGTATCTTTGCATTAGCAAAACCATCCTCATCGCATCGAGTGGAACTCCAGCTTGAGTTGTGATTTGCTTTAAAATTAGTATCTTTGCATTAGCAAAACCATCTAACTTCGGCTGGATACTTCCAGTCCATTTGTTGTGATTTGCTTTAAAATTAGTATCTTTGCATTAGCAAAACCATCATGAATTGTTTTTGTGTCAAGGCTTCCCAGTTGTGATTTGCTTTAAAATTAGTATCTTTGCATTAGCAAAACCATCAGAGGTGCTAGTCGCTGTGAAGGTTTCCCGGTTGTGATTTGCTTTAAAATTAGTATCTTTGCATTAGCAAAACCATCATTTTGGGCATATATACCCGACGACCAGCAGTTGTGATTTGCTTTAAAATTAGTATCTTTGCATTAGCAAAACCATCATAAGCAATATCCTTGAAACGCACAAGTAAGTTGTGATTTGCTTTAAAATTAGTATCTTTGCATTAGCAAAACCATCAGAAAGGTACAGCTTATGTATAAGGAGCTAGTTGTGATTTGCTTTAAAATTAGTATCTTTGCATTAGCAAAACCATCTATTTTTATAAATTATAATGCAAAAAACTCGTTGTGATTTGCTTTAAAATTAGTATCTTTGCATTAGCAAAACCATCGGGCGAGCGATGCAAGCGAATAACTTATATGTTGTGATTTGCTTTAAAATTAGTATCTTTGCATTAGCAAAACCATCTGCTGCGTTCTGAAAACCAATGCCAGCTAAGTTGTGATTTGCTTTAAAATTAGTATCTTTGCATTAGCAAAACCATCTTTACCATTTCAAGGACTTACAATGATTAAGTTGTGATTTGCTTTAAAATTAGTATCTTTGCATTAGCAAAACCATCTGACTTACATTTACGACACTTAACATAAAGTTGTGATTTGCTTTAAAATTAGTATCTTTGCATTAGCAAAACCATCCGCATCAAATTCTGTTGTTGCTTCATCATGTTGTGATTTGCTTTAAAATTAGTATCTTTGCATTAGCAAAACCATCTATCTAACCCTTTAATATTTAGTTAGTGTTTACTGAATAATTTATAACTCTCTGATATTTAAGTTTATATAACTTTATTTCTTTGTTTGTTTAACTAGAAAATCGTACCTTTATATAGTTAAATCCATAGCAAGATGAAGTTTTACGCTCCAAAATACAAGCAACTTGACCTCGGTTTGCTCCGCTCATCCCTTGATGAGTTGGACAAGACAAACCGATGGGTGGCTCTCGGTGACCTTCTTCCATGGACAGAACTTGAGAAGGAATACAACTCAAGGTTGGACAATCAGAAGAAAGGTGCAGGGAACAAGCCGGCACGCATGATTCTCGGCGCAATGATTATCAAGCACAAACTAAACCTGAGTGATGCCGAGACCATCGAGATTATCAGAGAGAGTCCCTACATGCAGTACTTTTGTGGATTGCATGAGTTCACCGACAAGCCTATATTCGACCCGAGCCTATTCGTCACGATACGCAAGCGAATCTCAGAGGAAGAACTCAACAAGATGACAGTCAAGCTTCTCGACAAGCAGAGGCGTCTTCTTGAAGAGAAACGCAAGCGTGAAGAAGAAGAGGCGAAGAGGAATGATGAGGACCCGCCGGCTCCGAAACCAGAGGATCCGAATGCCGCTTCCTTCACCGACTCAAAAGGTCGCGAGCACAAGGGAGTGCTGAAGATTGATGCTACCTGTGCCGATGCAGAGATGCGTTATCCTGTTGACGTTGATATAATACATGATGGTTGCCGCAAGGTTACCGACTATATTATAAAGGTGTGCGAGATGTTTGAGCTGCACAAGCCACGCACGAACTACAAGCATGCACGTCAGGCATACCTTCAGCTTGTCAAGAAAGCCAAGAAGAAAGGCAAGATGGTGCGTGATACTATCGGGGTGATGCTCAACTACTTGCGCAAGGACATCCGCATCTTAATGGACTTGCTTGCAAAGAACAAGACGTACTACGAGAGCCTATTCCTATATGAGAAACGCACCTTGACTGCAATCCTCACGATGTACCATCAGCAGGAGGAGATGTACAGGTCAAAGACTCATACTTGTGCAGACCGCATACTGAGCATCTTTCAGCCACACGTCCGTGCCATTGTCCGTGGAAAGGCTAAGGCAAGGACTGAGTTCGGGGCCAAGATAGGTGCAAGCATAGTCGAGGGCTATACGTTCATCGACCACCACAGCTGGGATGCCTACAACGAGAGCCAGGATCTCTTGCTACAGATTCAACTTTTCAAAGAACGCTTCGGCTATCTTCCGGCCACCATCCTTGCGGATAAGATTTACCTAAACAGGTCAAACCGAGATATACTTGAGGATTTTGAAATCCATTCATACTGCAAACCGTTAGGGCGACCACCGAAGGATCCTCCTTCAGATGAGATGAAATCCAGAATGGCCAAAGCCATCGGGGAGCGCAATGAAATCGAATGCTCATTCGGTACTGGCAAGAGAATCTATCGAGCCAATGACATAAGAGCCAAGCTTCCAGATACAGCACGATGCTGGACAGGAATGTGCTACTTCGTTAAAAACGTGATGAAGTTCCTCAGGGAACTTTGTCTTGCCCTGACCGAAATCTGGTGGTTTTTCATCATTATCGTCACTATGAGGGGCTACGTCTGCTACCCTCTGTCTGTGAAGAGATAATAATTCAGCAGACCCTAGTTAATTATGTTGTGATTTGCTTTAAAATTAGTATCTTTGCATTAGCAAAACCATCCTAAATCACTTAAATTCGTTTGTGATGTCTGTTGTGATTTGCTTTAAAATTAGTATCTTTGCATTAGCAAAACCATCCAGAATGGTCATCGGGGGTAGGTTTAAAAGGTTGTGATTTGCTTTAAAATTAGTATCTTTGCATTAGCAAAACCATCTCCAATCAATGGAGTTAGTACAAAGCGACGGTTGTGATTTGCTTTAAAATTAGTATCTTTGCATTAGCAAAACCATCCTAAATCGTATAATACACTGACGAATAGATGTATTACGAAAGATTCAAGGAAAAGAAAAATGCAAGCAAAATAAAGTTTCACTTGTTAAAGGTGGAACTTTATTTTTGCTAAAACAATTCTAATTGCGCTCCTGGTGCATTTGGTTTTTGTGGCTTTTTTCCATAAAATAATTTTATTTCCTCAAACTGTTTGTCGGTTATCCCCATTATTCCAACTTTACCATACGTTGGAATAAAAGTAGATATGCGCTTTGTATGAACTTCCATATTCTCCTTACTGCCACAATGGCGTATATAGATGGAGAACTGAAACATAGTAAATCCATCTTTCAAAAGATTTTGACGAAAAACAGCAGCTGCCTTTCGTTCTTTCTTTGTGTCGGTGGGCAAATCAAAAAATACTATTAACCACATACTTCGGTATTGACTAAATCTATAAGTTTCCACAATTTGTGTTTATAATTCAGGATAAGCAATTTTCTTTTGTTCACCACTAAAGCATTTGTAAAGCGATGCAGTGGTTTGTTGGGTAGCTATCATTAATGGACTCTTCTTATTTCCTATCGTTGTATCAAGTACAGGAATAGAAAGGAGTTTCATTTTTATCTCTTTTGTAAGCTCGCTGTAATCCTTAATTGACTCCATGACATCTAAAACTAATCCATCAACATATGGGCGATAAGGCTCCATAATATCATCAGCAAGGCAATAAGCATTATATTTGTTATGGTGATGAATTCCTAATGTAGGAAGTAGCCCACTTCCTACTAAAGAGCGTGCTACTACTGCACGCAATATAGCATACCCATAATTAAGAAGATTGTTTGGAGGTTCACCATCACGTCCTCTTACAAAATTAGGAATATCAGTAAAAATATTTTTCCAATAATAGGCTGCTGCCCGAGCTTCAAAATTATCAGGGTCTCCACTTCTAACTTTATTCGCCCAAACGTACATACATGCCACGTCAGTATTGGTGTAAATACTTAAAATCTTAGCTTGATTGATTATCTTTTGTTTTATCGTTTGCTGCCACAATTGTTTTTTTATTGGCAATGATGCGTCTATTTGAGTTCTGAAACGTTCATTTTGCGTAGTATTTCCACATAAAGGTAAAAGAAGACCAATAGGCATATTTTTACTATCACAAGTAATGACAGCACAATTATTTTCTATTAAAGCTTCTAAAGCCGATGATGTGATTGTTATACGCTTATTGTCAAGCAATACAACTCCAATATCTTCGATTGGAATTGTACGCTCTGTTTCTTTTTTTAAACAATCTGGCAATCCTTTACATGTTTCAACTTCTGGTAAACGAATAAGAAGCTGCTCGTTATGTAAACTCAAATAAGCAGGATTGCTGAAGCATAAAGTTTTCTTTATCATAAGCCATGATTTTAATCATACTCACCTACTGCTACTATTTTACCAATGGCATTGACACGAACCTTAACTATTCCTTCTAAAGCCTTTAAGGATTTTATTTTCTTAAATACTAAGCCTTTAAGTTTCAAATTATCATTAAGAATCGTTTCTAAATGATTCCGAAATACATATTCTCGAATTATGGTTTTTCCGTAATCAACTCTTGACATCGTTTGAACTCTGAATAAATTAGGGCTAATCATTTCATAATTATTTTCGTCCATCAAATCAATTTCAGAAGGTACGAATCCAGTTTCTTCATTAGGGAATACGAAATATTCGTTTTGCTTCATTGTATAAAGGAAATGCCACCCTTTATCACGATTTAAGTTTTTATCAACAATTGGCACATTCTGCGATTTACGTTCAGCAGCTTCAAAGAAAGATATTACATTGTCTTGCAAATTACCTTTTGCATCTTGATAAATTGCCACATGATGATTGTTGCTTGTTTGAACGTAATCACCTAATACAGCTTTTCCATCTTCATCCTTAATTTCCTTGCCTGCATGATTTTTCAGCGTATGCACAGGAATAGCACTTAAAACGCCTTCTATGCTGACACGTTTTAAGGTAATATTCTTTTCTTCGTCAAGATAAATAGGGCATTCATCTAAATTACTAAAAGCTTTCTTTGCATCTCCGCCAAATTCTTTTAATCGTTTTTTCAGAATTTCTTTAATGCCGTTGTCAATAACTTTTTCTATTTTAAGGTCTGGTGTGATAAGTTTACGGATAGGGTAATACATTTCCCATTCTACTATTTTCACCATTGCAGGAGCAGTCTTTGTGTGTTCTGCATTGAGATAAATAGGATTTTTAGTAATTGCATTCTTACCTGCAAAAGCCTTTTTCGCATCACCAGAATATTCGTTAAGACGTTTAAGCAAGGCTTCACGAATAGTAGGACTACTTACTTTATTTATAGTAGCCTCATCTAATGCAGCTCCAATCTTCACCATTTTTATTATTGGACGCATCTTTGTACCATAAATAGTTTCATTGTGTAACGCTCCACGTGGTGTAAGTTGCACTTTTTTAATGATACCATTCTTTGTTTTTATCTTATTTACATTTTGCGTCATTACTTTGTTCTTAGCCTTTATTGAAACAAGAATGGCACTAAGATGACGTTTAGCTTCTTTGCGGAATTCGTTTAAAGGCATAGGAGCATTGAAGCGAAGAGTATTATTTTCACGATGTAGCTCTTTTGTTTCAATTGCATAAATGCTTCCACTCTTATCACTTCGTGCATTAAGATTGTTCAGATACTGAATGTAAGAAGGTTTTGTAAAGGCAATGGTCAGAGCGTCCATTGCATGGTGGCGATGGTCGTTACGCTTCGTCCAGTCTTTTATTCGCTTTATTTTTCTTCCATCTCTATCTTCTATGACTTCGGTTAGACCTAATCTATCATATTTCTCGAAATTCAATTCCTTCATTACATCAATCAATTGCCAATCTTCACGCAATCGGTCAGTTATTTTTCCCGTTGTAGGGGTTATTGTTTTAACCAATTCACCCAAAATTTCATAGGCTTTTCTAGCTATATATTGCGTATTACGAAGGTCGCGATTGATAAAATCAGAAGGAATATCAGCTTCCGACATCATCAGTTTTTTGTATTTCCCTGAACTTATTGCATTCTCTTTTAAGAGCGTATCAAGTTTCTTTTTATATTCTTCTATTCCTTGTTCGCCGTATTTTTCTTTAACAAAATCAAAAGCTGTCTTATTACTCTTAGCAAGATTTACATCTCGTGCTTCAATAGTTTTATTTCCGAAAGAATCATCAAACAAACGTGCTTTTGGAACAATATGTTCAATATCAAAATCCTTAGAAAAAAGTTTTTCTTTAGGAATATAAGTATTCGAATAGAGGGTTTTAAATCCGTTAGCCTCAAGTTCTTGATACAATTTATATTTTACAATATCATTGCGACTAATATAAGATAAGCCAAATTCTGTTTGCAAAATTTCAGTAATACGCTTATTTTCAGCAGCATTTTGATTAATTGATTTGGTTCTTTCTTCACGTTTAGCAGCACTACTTTTTAACTCACGTGCCATTTCGATTCTTATTTCATCAGGCTTTCCATATTCGACAATAATAGCGTTGATTACATTAATCATTTGGTTAAGAATCTTCTCAACAACAGGATTTCGCAAACTATTCTTTGGCAACAAGTCCAATCTATCTTTATAAACCTTTTGTGCTAATTCTTCTTTTGTAAGCGAACGAACCGAATGATTATAGCCAGCTCTTTCACAAGCTTCACTATAATCATATCCATCATGAAGATGAGGTAAAATTTTACGAATGGCTTTCACACTAATGTTACCATAATCATCTTCAAACGTAGCATCGGCAAGCACAGAAGCATATTCTTGAGGGAATCCAAAGTTTGCTTCCAGTTTATTTAATAACGATTCATTACCCGTTCTTGACTTGTCGCTTTCATACGAATACAGCAAATGCCAAAGTTGATACATTGGTTGCTTTTCTAACTCATGCTTCTCTAACGATGGATTAAAATCAAGAATATCTGTATTGAAACCTAAATTCTTGAAAATTGTTGCAACATAATGACGAATATCTTCAGCAGAAATTTTCTTAAAATTGCATTCTTCGTGTCCTGTTTGTGTAATAATACGATTATAACATTCAAAGAGAACAGCTTGTGTACGATTACCTTCTAACTCTTTAAAATTTAAATCCCAATGCTTACCTTTCTTATTTATCGTCTTTAAAGCTTCTGTTTCACTCAACTTTGCTCTAACGCTTAATTCATTGTAGAGCAATGCTTTTTCCTCTTCGTCGAGTGGACGACTTTCATTTATTTCTGTATCAATAAGTAAAACATTATTTAAATTCTGCCAAATTCTAAACTCTTGATACATTGGAGAAGATTTAGGAGCAACTTTCGACCCAATAAGTATTTCTTTTTCTTTGCCTTCAATTATAACTTTTTCTTTTTTCTGTTCAAGCTCACAAATTGAAATAAGACCTTTTTTACTCTTCAATGGGCGTTGATAGAAAATAATAATATCTCTAATTTCTTTTTTCAATTCGGGTGTTAGCTCTTTATGAAAAGCAGCTTGAGTTTCCCAAATCTTTTCAAACTCATCTAAATAATCTTGACGATAGAAAGGTTTATTCTTAATGCTTACATGTGGATTTTCTTTCAATGAAGCCCAAACATACTGTCCCACTGTTTGTTTATTGAAATAAAGTTCCTTACTTCTGTCGCTAATTTCTCCAAGAAGTCCACTTGTTTTTTCAATTTGTCCTTTCAAATCACTAACGACAAAAGTCAAAACTTCTTTATCAACTTGTTTATTCAACGCTTCAATACGCCACTTTAAAGGTTGCATTTTCTTATCCAATCCTTTTAAATCAGCAGTATAAATGCCATACTTAGCAAGGAAAATTTTAGTTGTATTGACTTTAGTTTTGCCTTCTAATTGTTGGTAAAAATCATCGGTCAGTATTTCAGGGTAATACTTCTTTTGCTCCTCCCATATTCTATTTAATTCACTTTCCAAGTCAGAACGATAATAACTTGGCGAAAACTTTTTGCCTTTATTTAGCAATTGCAACGAATACTCAGCAGGAGTTAAATTTTCTTCATACAATTTCTTAGCAATAGTCATTCCGTCGAAAGCCTGTCCATCTTCCTTACTATTAGCTTTTCTATTGCTTTTATAGCCACGCTTCTTATTGAGCATAAACAGAATGCGGGCAAATTCGTGTAAAGCTACTTTTTCTGTTGCAGCTTTAGCACGAAGTTTATAAGTTTCAAAAGTCGATTCTTTTCCTTCTTCATACATAGATTCTGAACCGAGTAAACCTCCTATTTGTAAACAATCACAAAGATTTTGTCTACGCAATTTATAGCGTTGAAGATTTATTCTCGCACTATGTCGCTGTTGTCTATCAGAATTGGTAGTAATTGCTTTTCCCTTTTCAAAATTACCTTTCTCATCTATTGTCAATGGATTTACTCTTACTCCAAGACGGATAATAGACGATTTTTCACTTTCGGTTTCTGCTTCATTCACTAAAGCCCAACCAATGCTTGTGGTTCCCAAATCTAAACCTAAGATTTTCTTCATGATTAACGTATTAATGTTTTGTGTAAAATTACGAAAAACATTTTAAATAGCAACATTTAACATAAAAAAGTTTGCAAATGTCATAAAAAAGCGTATTTTTGCAATACTAATTTTAAAGCATTCACAATAAGGATTATTCCGTTGTGAAAACATTAGGTTTGCCTCGACCTTTAACGGGGCATTTTTTATGCCCTATTTTTAATTAAATTTGGAGCGATATTTTAAAAGTATATGGCTCAGTAGCAATAAGATAAATAAAAAAAGTTCCATGCTGGTTTGCATGGAACTTTTTTGTTTATAATAATATAATTATTATTTTCAGCTTACTTTACTCTTTCTTCTGAATCCAACATGTGTTCTGGTGAAAGAATTTGGTCGAGTTGTTCTTTTGCAAGAACACCCTTTGCGAGTACAAGGTCGTAAACAGAACCACCTGTTTCGAGTGCTTCCTTAGCAATCTTTGTGCTGTTCTTATAGCCGATGTATGGGTTAAGAGCAGTTACGATACCGATAGAATTCTTTACAGTTTCAGCGTTATGTTCACGGTTTACAGTGATACCATCGATGCACTTCTCACGGAGAGTATCCATAGCGTTGCCCATCCATGTAATATCTTCTACCAAGCATTGCATGATAACTGGTTCCATTACGTTCAATTGCAATTGACCAGCTTCTGCAGCCATCATTACAGTTGTGTCGTTACCAATTACCTTGAAGCATGTTTGGTTAGTAATTTCAGGAATAACAGGGTTTACCTTACCTGGCATGATACTTGAACCTGGAGCCATTGGAGGCAAGTTGATTTCGTGAAGACCACAACGAGGACCAGATGCCATAAGACGAAGGTCGTTGCAAATCTTAGAAAGTTTAACTGCCAAACGCTTCATTGCGCTGCTGTAGTTTACTAAATCGGTTGTATCAGGAGTTGCTGCAACGAGGTCTTCACTTGCTTTGAAGGCGTAACCTGTAAACTCACTCATCTTGCGAGCGCAGATTTGTGGGAAACCAGGAGCAGCATTCAAACCTGTACCGATAGCTGTACCACCCATATTGATTTCTAAGAACATGTCGGCAGCTTGGTTCAAGTTGCTAATTTCAGCTTCGAGCAAGTTGGCAAAAGCATTGAATTCCTGACCGCTTGTCATAGGAACAGCGTCTTGGAGTTGTGTACGACCCATCTTAATATCCTTCTTAAACTCTTCAGCCTTCTTGCGGAAAGAAGCAACGAGGAGTTGAAGTTTTTCTACCAATGTCTTGTTCATGCGAATCAAAGCCAAGTGGATAGCTGTTGGATATGCGTCGTTTGTAGATTGACCGCAGTTAGCGTGGTCGTTAGGAGCGCAATATTTGTGTTCACCTTTTTGGTGTCCGAGAATTTCACAAGCACGGTTTGCGATAACTTCGTTAGCATTCATGTTTACTGAAGTACCTGCGCCACCTTGTACCATGTCGGTAACGAAATCTTCATGGAATTTACCATCAATAATTTCGCGGCAAGCCTGTGCCATAGCGTCGCAAATAGCGCCATCAATTTCGCCTAATTCACGGTTAGTTTCAACTGCTGCTAACTTAACGTAAGCCATTGCGATAACGTAGTCTGGGTAGTCGCACATTCTTGTGTTAGAAATGTGGTAGTTATTCACTGCACGTTGTGTTTGCACACCATAGTATGCATTAGCTGGTACTTGAAGGTCGCCCAAAAGGTCGCTCTCAATACGGAACTCTTTGTTGTTTGTTTCGTTTGCCATGTTAGTTGCAAATTTATTAATTAGTTGTATGTTTTGTTTCTTCTTGGTGAAAAATTATTGAAAAATACCTCAAAGCCTTGGTTGTAGACACCATTTTAATATTTGCTTTTTATAGTATTATCAATTGCGTTTTCAAAATATTGGCATTGCCTTTTTCATTACTTTGAGCGTGCCAACAATTTGTTGTTACGACTTTTTGCTTTCATCTTTGATTAACGATGCAAAAGTAGCAAATTATTAGTTGGTTAGGGAAAATTTGCTATCAAACATTTATAAGTTAGCAAACTTTAACAGATAATTTAAAATACACAAATTCAACATTTTGTTGGGCATTTTTCGCTTTTGTGAACTTTATCGTAACAGTTACCAATTGCAAATAGAATAAAGTTTAGAAATGCAAATATTCATTTACTATCTGATATTAATGAAATTAGAATAACTGGTGCATTTTGTCAAACGTTATAATTTTTCGTTGGGTTTCAGTTTCGACTCTATCATAAGATGATAGTATTGCCCAAATCTGAATCCGGCAAATTCTATCAATATAGGCTGTTTTTCACTTCAAAACAGCCTATTTTGAACTTCAAAACAGGCTGTTTTGTCTTTCAAACAATATATTAGAAAAAGCAAGCAAACTTGGTTTTAAAACCTCACTTGCTTGCCTAACAAATTGAATTATGTCAGTTAAAAATTATTCTTGCCCATTAATAGTCTGCATTCTGTGGGTCGAACTCAGCCCAACCTGCTGTCCAATCGTCGTTTGCAGAGAAAGCTCCAACGTAAGGAACAGAGATGAAACCTGTAAGATTTTGGAATGAAGCTGCATTGAGGATAGGACTTGTTGCAAGTGGTGTGTAACCGTTCATTCCTACAAGTGTTTCCCATGTTGGCAAGATATTATTACCACTTTGAGCCTTAAAGAAAGTTGATGTGAATGAAGGCTTTGTTGGGTCGGTTACCTTGTTTTTGTAATCAGTTACCAACTCATCTTTGTAGATTTTGTTGTAATCTGAACCAACAATATCCATACCTGCAAGCCAAATGTTGTTCAATTTCAATGCACCAGCTGTTGCTGCTTGTTGGGTTGCACCCTTTTCATTATCTAAGATGACACCAATAGGATAACCAACTGCCAAAGAGTTGTAACAACTCAAGCGAGAATTTCTACGAATGTGCATGGCTGCTTGGAATTTTCCGAGTGCTGAACCATTGTTTGGATTCATTGTACCACCATTAATATAATCGACAGAATTTACAAAACTTTTGTCCATCTTTGGACCAACGAATGTTATATTAGAGAATTTTGCTGTTGTGTAAGGTTTTACGTCTGAACCAGAAGCATTATTATCGCTTTCGAAGCCGTTACTCTGTGAAGTATCAGCAATTTTAGAATCGCGAATTACTAAACCAAACTGTACGTTACCACTAAATCCATTGTCTGTATCAAAATCATCGTCCCAACCTCTGTAAGCTATAAGATATTTTGCATTAGCTGTACCACCAAACCATTCGTAAGAGTCATCATTTGAGTAAGAAACTTGAATATGGTCAAGTTGAGTTTTGCTACCTACTGAGCCAAGTGTCAAGCCATTGATTTCCTTATCTTTCTCGAATGGGAAGCCAGCAAACTCGATGCGTACATAACTCAACGCTCCTGAATTATCTTGATTGTCATTTCCACCATGTTTTGTGCGAGGCCCACCTTCAATTTGCATTTCCGTTTGGTTGTTCACAGCACGTCCACAAAGAATAATTCCGCCCCAATCGCCAGGTTTTCTGCTACCTTTTGCTTGCGCAGATGTAAATATAATTGGTGCTTTTTGATTTCCTATGGCTATCAACTTTCCGCCTCGTTCAGCAATCAAAGCAGCCTTTGTAGTTTTATCACCCTTTATAATCGTTCCTGGCTCAATGGTAAGTTCAGATCCTTCAGCAATATAGACCCAACCTTTCAATAAATAGGTACCACGCTTCAAGGTTTGTTTTCCTTTGAAAATGAATTCTTGGTCGCCATTACCGATTTCTTTTCCATTAGCATCTTCTTTGCCATTGGTAAACAGAACGTTGCTACATGTTTTGATAGAGCCCTCTGTACCCCATTGATAAGCGGTTGGCTGGGTTGGTGTTACAACAGTTTCGTCATCGCTACTACATGCGGTTAATCCTGTTGCTACGGCAAGGATTGCCATGAATCCTAAAGTTTTCAAATTTTTCATCATAATATTTGCTTTTAAATAAGAGATTTTATTTATGAATTTTATTTCCTTTTTTAAGTTTTATCTTAGAAATTATAGATTGCAGAGATACCTATGTTTTGTCCAGGTTGGTATGAACGTGAAACTTCTGTTATCTCTTTATGGTCACCATTTGGATAAGTAACGTTCGCAAATTGTTTGTAATAAACCTTCTCTGCCAACAAATCACGAATGCTTAACTTCACTTCAAAGTGTTCACCAAATTTCTTTGATGCAGTAAGGTCTATCATGTTGCGAGGCATTTCGTAGCTATCAGGAACACGAGAATTTACATCGTTACCTGAAGAAGTGCCTTCGCTGCGTCCCACACCAATGATTCTTTTTCCGATTCTGTTATAAAGCAAAGCAATACTAAGCTGATTTTTTGTATCATTATAAAATATTCCCGTGTTAATTAAGTAAGGAGATTGACCTTGCATTGGACGGTTTTCTTCTTTAGCACCTTTCTCAAAGTTCACTTTACTCTTTATCAATGCTCCATTAAACGACCAACTAAAGTTAGAAAGTCCGATGAAATCAAGTGTCTTTTTAATATCAAGTTCAACTCCAAAGTTATTGGCTGAAAGCGCATTCTTGTAAGAATATATCAAATCAGTACCACCTGCAACCGTATAAGTCCACTCAATAGGAGATTCGAAATTCTTATAAAATGCTGCAAAAGAAATTTGTTCACCTCTGCTTGGGTAATATTCGTAACGTAAATCAACGTTGTTGATATAAGCATTGGTAAGATTTGGATTACCTTGAACATTGGAAGCGAGGTCGAAATCATAGAATACTGATGAAGAAACTTCTCTAAATTCTGGTCGGTTAATACTTCTTCCGTAAGACAATCTCAACTGATGTTTGTCGTTAAACTTATACGTTGCGTTGATAGAAGGGAAGAAATCATTGGTTTTATAGTAAGTACTTACATGACTTATTTCCGTGTCTTTTGTGTTCGAAACCAACTCCATATTGTTGTGTTCGAAGCGAAGACCAGCATAAACGCCTAACTTTCCAAAAGGCAAAGATACCGTAATGTAGCCTGCTCCCAAGGTGTTGTGTCCGTCATAATCATTGCGGAAATGCATTTGTTCTAACAAATGGAGCTTATTCTCACCAAAGTTAGCCTCATCGCTCAGCAAGGTTGGTAAATCCATATATCTGAATCCAGCGGGCATTTCATTGTATGCTACATTCCAATTGTAAATAAATTCGCGCGTTTTATACTTTCTTGTGCGATATTCTCCATAGCCTCCCACTTTCAAAAATGGTTCCCAACCATTAAAATTAAATTGGTGTTTGTAGTTTACTCCTGTTGAAACGATATGCTCATTTAGCTTCGTCCATTCGCGAGAAATATCGTTTCCAGTAGAAAGTCCCATTTTATCAGTTTCAATAGCATCGTCCATCAAGTAACGACGACGGTCTGGTATGCTTCTATTTGCAAAAGCATATCCTACACTCCAATCTAATTTGTCTTCATTCAACAAGTGTTTTCCTGTCAATTGCGTATTAAAAATACTTCTACTACGATAGTACTCTTCAGCAGCATTTTCCTTATTCGACTGTGCATTCACGCCCTCTCGCCAAGTATAACGCTGATTGCCGAGCTGATTAAAGATGTTTTTTAAATGAAATTTGTGATTTCCATTGGCAGATAGATAGGTTAAATTCAACATACCACCTAATCTCACGTTGTGATTAAATTGTTCGTCTTTCGAATGCCTTAGATAATTTTCCTTATCGTTTTGAGCATCGTAAATTCCAAAAAGATTATTTTCCATGTTTCGGTAACTTCGGTACTCGTTGTTATAACTTACCACTGCAATCATACCCAACTTGTTGTCACCAATATGCCACTGATGGTTCCAATTGGCAGAAAACTTAAAGTCGCCTAATGGCTTTTTAGTCCTAACTAACCAATTATTATTAAAACCGTTATTCAAAAGGTCGGTCAAATCGCCTGATAACTTCTTTAATTCCCCATTGATTCCACCTTTTAAACTACGTAAACCACCATCAAATCCTAAAAAATCTGTACTCGAACCTTTGTTACTTTTAAAATCTTGAAAGGCCGATTTTGTATTCCAATTACCACCAAGGCTCAACGAAAACGAGTTTTCTGATGGTATTTCCTTTGTATTAACGATGATAAAGCCGCCACTGTAATCAGCAGGATACTCAGCTGAGGGAGTTTTTACCACTAATAAATTATCAATTTGTGAACTTGGAATAATATCGAACGAGAAAGCGCGTGAGTCTGCTTCCGAACTTGGCACAGCTCCCCCATTTATCCATACGTTATTGTATCTTTGCGATAAGCCACGCACCATTACGAACTTATCTTCTATCAAACTGATTCCTGGAACACGTCTGATAACTTCACCAGCATTGGAATCTTGTGTTTTTGTTATTTCTTGTGCCGAAATGTTACTCATCATAAATGGACTATTCTTTGCCATTTGTACAACCGATGCTTGGGTTGTTTGTCGTCCATTAGCTGTTACCGTAACCCCGACTAACATTTGTTCGTCTTGGTCTAACTCTATATTAAGAACTTGTTTACCTTCTTTTTCTGCTCGTATGCCACTTACTTTTTTGGGTTTATACGACACATATTTAATTACTAATACATAGCTTTGCTCGTTCAAATTGGTGAGCAAAAACTTTCCATCAATATCGGTTACTCCTAAAAGTTTACCCCCTTCCATTTCTATAGTAGCCCCAATCAATGGTTCTTTTGTTTTAGAATCCTTCACCATGCCACAAATCTCTTGTGCCATAGCATTTAAATTTACCAAAAGTAGCGTAGCGATTGCTACTAATTTTTTTTTGCTTTTCATTCCTTATTTATCGAATTTTTATTGACGATGCAAAGGTACGAGAGCAATATTACAGAATCGTTACTATGATTTTATCAAAATCCTACAAAATTATTACATATTTATTACAGATATAAAAATGGTTTGTTTTTCCGTAATAATAAGATTTTATTCATTAAAAGCTAATAAGATATGATGTTCCAATGGCTAAAAAATGCATGTATTCACCACTCTTTTTGCTATTTGGAGGCAGGAGGTCGTAATCAAATAGGACACGAACGGCATAACTTTTACTGGCTTTATAAGTAAGCGAAAGACCTGTGCCTATTCCTATTCTTGAATGAGTACTTGTTTCTATGGATTTTAGGTTGGGGCGATAATGTACAAATTCTGGTAACAAGCGACTTCCCACTAACCAACGATTAGAAAGTGGGTAAGAGAAATAGGCTCCTATGCCCAATTTCAAGGCATCAACTGAATTATCTTCAGTTTTAACATCATTGACAATAATACGCATGCGACTAAGCGAAGTCCTACCCCCAACTCCAAAATAAGGATTTAGGAAGTAAGCGCCCTCAATTCCAACCATGCAGTCTGACGAGGTTTTCAATTTTACTCCTTCAATATCATAGCTACTTAATGGAATGCCCACCGCAAGACTTAAACTAAGAAATGAAGGTTTGCTCATTTTCTCGAATGTTTCTGCCGTTCTTTTGTAATATAAGCCACGATTTTTGAATATCAAATCACCAATATAATAGCCCAATTCTGTTGATAAGATGCCTATTCCAGCACCTGTAATGACATCACTCAACCAATGTTTGTTGTTCGCCATACGCATTGCGCCCGTTGCTATGGCTACACTATAAGCACCAATGCCTATCCACGGACTGCGATGCCCATATTCTTTGGTGAGCATGGTGGCGGTCATGAATGCCGTAGCAGTGTGCCCTGAAGGAAAAGAGCGTTTATTTGAGCCATCGGGGCGTTCTACTTGGGCTGACATTTTCAACGAATTGACTAATCCAGCCATAATAGCTACCGAAAAAGCATCTGACAAAAACATTCGTGTCCAACTGCTTCTGCCCTTTACACCCAACGCTTTCATACCAACCAAGACGGCTGCGGGAGAATATTGAAGGTAGTCGTCTAAATGGTCATGAAACTGTGGCAGATAGGTATTGCGTAGACTTCGGAAATGAGCATCTTGCCCACCAGCCACCATACCAGCTACAAAAAGCGGAGCAGTATAGCTCACTATCCGACCAAAGCGACTATCTGAAATCTTATCTATTTTAAGAGTATCTTTTATTTCAGTGGGAATGGTATCGTTCGCTTGCTTCAAAGTATCGCAAACAATAGGTGAACTTTTCGGTGGAAATTCGCTTTGGTTTAATTCATCTGCATGTATTTCTATCAATGGTACCAACACCAAAGCTATAATTAATAGTAGTTTTCGTAAGCACCTAACTTCTTTCATTATTCAATTTATGGGTTTGTATTTATAAAAGGTGGTTTCTAAAAATTACCTCCGTAATATATGACTTTAAGCCATTTTGTTTCGAATAGTGTACACATTAATATACGATGCAAAAATAAGGATATTTTCCGAACTAACAAGCCAAAGGATAATAAAATAATTTTTTTTTCACAAAGATAAACCAACGACTTTATTTTTCAATATAGCCTGTTTTGAAGCACAAAAGAGCCTATTTTGAAGCTCAAAACAGGCTCTTTCGCATTTCAAAAGGGTTTATACCCTAAAAAAACAACCCCATCTTCGAAAAACGAAAATGGGGTTTTGCTTTCTCAATCCACTATATCTATAAAACTATGAAACTAAGTTCTTATTAATTTTTATTACCTGAAAAATACTTGTAGCAACTACAGCTACCACTAAAATTAATGTCATCATTTCTATTTTCTCCTAAATTTAAATAGAGAACCCTTTGTTCTCCGTCATTCATTATCCTGTTTGTGTGTGCAAAGTTACAACAATTACAATATTTGAAGGCACAGAAAAGAAATGAAACTCCACAAATTGCCGATTTATTGCCATGTGTCAATTCATTTGATTTTTATCAATTACATATGGTAGATTCTAAAAATTACCACCGCAAGAAATATACTTAGGATATGGATTTCGTTTTGTTTTTCTTTGGTTTATTTTTGGTTCAAATCGCCAATTCGTGCAGTTGCATAGCTCGCTATGCGCCCTTACTCATTGACAATTTGCTCACAAAAGGAAAAGCAAATTAAAACAAAGCTAATTTTTAGAACCCACCATATTTGTCCAACTCACTATTTTTTACTAAATTTGTTCGGAAATCATAAAAGAACAATCATGGAAAAGAACGAAGAACTCAGAAACGCATGGGATTTTGTGGAACATACTGGTATCAGTATCTTCCTTACGGGAAAGGCTGGAACAGGTAAAACCACATTTCTTAAAGCAGTTAAGGAGCATAGCACAAAGCGTATTGTTGTGGTAGCACCTACGGGCGTAGCGGCTATCAATGCAGGCGGTGTTACGATTCATTCGTTTTTCCAACTCCCACTATCGCCTTTCATACCCGAAAGTAGAGTAAAATCTAAATTTGATTACGGTAAAGAGAAGCGCAAAATATTTCGCACACTCGACCTTCTCATCATTGACGAAATCAGTATGGTGCGTGCCGATATTCTCGATGCCATAGATTCTGTGTTAAGACGATTTCGTGAACACAACAAACCATTTGGAGGCGTGCAACTTTTAATGATTGGCGACTTGCAACAGCTTACGCCTGTGGTTACAGCAGACGAGGAAGAATTGCTAAAAAAATACTATGAAACACCTTATTTCTTTGGTTCAAGGGCTTTACAGCGCATACAGTACGTTACCATAGAACTCACAAAAGTGTTCCGACAGCAAGACCAAAAGTTCATAGATATTCTCAATCATTTCAGAGAAGGAAAGGTTACGAATGAGGATTTCAAGCTATTAAACTCACGCTATCTTCCTAATTTTAAAGAAGATGAGAACAGTAACTACATCAAACTCACCACGCACAACAGAATAGCTGACAACTATAACAACCAAAAATTAGCACAAATAAAAAATAAAGCCTATACATTCACAGCTGAAACGCAAGGGATATTTCCCGAAACAAACTATCCTGCCGACTATAAGCTAACGCTAAAAGTGGGCGCACAGGTGATGTTCATTCACAACGATAGTCACGGACGATATTATAATGGTAAGATTGGGCGCATAACCTATATTGATGAAAACCAAATATTAGTGCTTTGTCCAAACGAAACTGAAGCTATTGAGGTGGAACAGAACGTTTGGGAAAACACGAAATACACGCTCAACGAGAAGACAAAACAGATTGAAGATGAGGTTGTTGGTGCATTTCGGCAATATCCTTTGCGCTTAGCGTGGGCAATAACCATTCATAAAAGTCAAGGATTAACCTTCGAACACGCTATCATTGATGCACAATTGGCTTTTGCATCAGGACAAACGTATGTGGCATTGAGCCGTTGCCGCACATTGGAAGGGTTGGTATTGGCAACAACTCTAAACCAAAATGCAGTCATCAACGACCAACGTGTGAATCAATATATTGAACAACAAAACGTAAATGCACGGCAAAGTATTGAGAATTTACCTGCTTTGAAAGAAGAATATTTCAGATTTTTGCTTTTAGAAATGTTTAATTTTGCAGATATTTTCAACAACGTGTCAGCTACATTCAGAACCTTAGTTGAATATTTCCACAAGTATCAAAAGACCATTGCGTTACATCGAACCACAATGGACGACATGAAAAAACAAATAATAGCAGTTTCTGAGAAATGGGAAACCCTTGTAAAGAACATGCCTGCAAGTGCTTTGCACGATGAGAAGTTCTTGGAAAGAGTGAAAAATGGCGCCCGTTATTTCCATAGCAACCTAACAGAATTGGTGTCAATGCAATTGGAAAAAGCAAAGGAAGTGGAGGGAAACAACCAAATGGGTATGCAAAAATTGCAAGAAAACATTGCAGAAACAAAACAAACTTACATTGCCAAACGCTTACTATTAGAAGACATGATGGACGAAACCTTTACGACACAAGCCTATTTAAGAAGCAAACAAGAAGCAACATTGATAGCAATAGGCGATGGAAACATAGAAACTAAACGGAAAAAGAGAAAAAAAGAAAAGCCCATAAAGGAAGAAAAAATACCAACTCATGTTGTTTCATACACTTTATTCAGAAGCGGAAAAAGCGTAGAACAAATTGCACAAGAACGAAAACTTGCTATCAGCACCATTAATGGTCATCTATCTAAATATGTAAAAAGTGGAGATTTAAGCATCACAGAATTGGTTGATGAAAAGAAAATAGACCGCATCAAACGTATTGCAAAAGGAGTTGGGAGCGAAAGTGGATTAAAAGCAATCAAAGACTTATGCCCAAGCGATTACACCTACGAGGAAATAAAACTGGTATTGATAGACATCAATAAGGCGAAACAATAAGCATTTTTGCATAAAGAAAGGAAAAATGTAATTTTAACCAATTTCAAAATGAAATGCAAATCGTGCAATAAAGTTTTCAAAGCCCTTTATTATAAGAGAAAAAATATAAAATCAAAGAGGAAATAGAGAACATATTATTAATAAATTGAGCGGTGTTACACATAAATTTTCATAATTCAGTAAAAAAAAGATAGAAATAATTTGTATTCTACATTTTTATCCATACCTTTGTAAAATCAATTCGAAAAGTTTTGATTACAAACAAGACAAAATAGTTATTAGTAAGTTAATAGTCAAACAAATGTAATTGGTAGTTCCTCGTGATGAAGATTTACTAATGAGAATTGAGTCAAGTAATTTTTTGAGTTATTTAGTTAAGTGGCAAAGCCTATGTCTGCGTGAGCAAACATAGGCTCTTTTTTATTGCAAAAATTAAAGCAAAGCAGTCATTAATGAATAAAGAAAAATATAAAATTAATCACTTAGCAAATTATTTACAAATACTTCACAGAAATGACTTATGTCAAATATTTTAAAAAATAAAATATTAAAAACCAATAAAAACACAATATTTTGTTATCAAAAAGTTATATTTGCACATCACAGAAACTAAAATAGGAAAGAAAAAGAATATGGATAACTTAAGATTTGAAGTTGTAAAAGATGCTTTCAGAAAACGTCCTGTAGAAATTACCCCTGCTAACGTGCGACCATCTGAACTTTTTGGAAGGTTAGTCTTTAACCGTGAGAAAATGTACAAATATCTTCCGTCGAATGTTTATGAAAAGATGATGGAAGTAATGGACGGTGGCGAACGCTTAGACCGCTCTATTGCCGACGAAGTTGCGAAAGGAATGAAGCAATGGGCAATGGAAAATGGTGTTACACACTATACCCATTGGTTTCAGCCACTAACGGAAGGAACAGCTGAAAAGCACGATGCCTTTATCGAACCGAATGGGAAAGGCGGCATGATGGAGGAGTTTTCTGGAAAATTATTGGCACAACAAGAACCTGACGCAAGTTCTTTTCCCTCAGGAGGTATCCGTAATACATTCGAAGCGCGAGGCTATTCAGCATGGGACCCAACAAGTCCAGTGTTCATTATAGACGATACGCTTTGTATTCCAACCATTTTTATTTCATATACTGGGGAGGCGCTCGACTACAAAGCACCGCTTTTGCGCTCGCTTAGAGCCGTAAATAATGCTGCAAAGGAGGTGTGTCAATACTTTTATCCTGATGTTAAAAAGGTTCATACCAACTTAGGTTGGGAGCAAGAGTATTTCCTTGTTGACCAAGACCTTTTCTTTGCACGACCAGACCTCATGCTTACAGGGCGTACTTTAATGGGACACGACTCTGCAAAGAACCAACAAATGGACGACCACTACTTCGGAACAATCCCCGAAAGAGTACAAACGTTCATGAAAGACTTAGAGATTCATGCTTTAGAACTCGGCATTCCTGTCAAAACTCGCCACAATGAAGTAGCACCAGGACAATTCGAATTGGCTCCAATCTTTGAGGAATGCAACTTGGCAGTAGACCATAACATGGTATTAATGGCACTGATGAAGAGGGTAGCATCACGGCATGGATTCCGCGTTTTGCTACATGAAAAGCCTTTTGCAGGTATCAATGGCTCGGGCAAACACAATAATTGGAGCCTCGCAACAGATACTGGCGTATTGCTACACAAGAGTGGAAAGACCGCAAAAGATAATCTTCGATTCATTGTTTTCGTGGTGGAAACTTTAATGGGAGTTTACAAACACAACGCACTTTTAAAGGCTTCTGTAATGAGTGCGACGAACGATCATCGCTTAGGAGCGAACGAAGCACCACCCGCAATCATATCTTCGTTCTTGGGAAAGCAATTATCTAACATCTTAGAACACATTGAAAAGGCTGATTTAAAAGATATTTTCACGATAAAAGACAAGCAAGGTGTGGAGCTGGATATTACTGAAATTCCAGAACTTTTCATTGATAATACGGATAGAAACAGAACCTCTCCATTTGCATTTACAGGCAATAGATTTGAATTTCGTGCCGTTGGTTCAGAAGCAAACTGTGCATCTGCACTTATCGTTCTTAACACTGCGGTGGCTGAAGCACTCACAAATTTCAAACAAAGGGTAGATTCTTTGACAGCGAAAGGAACTCCATTAGACAATGCATTGATAGAAATTTTGCGTGAAGACATTAAGATTTCAAAGCCAATACACTTTGATGGCAATGGCTACAGCGACGAATGGAAGCAAGAAGCCGCTAAGCGTGGGCTTGATTGCGAGGCAGTCTGCCCTATTTGTTTCGATGCTTATCTGCGTGAAGACTCTGTAAAAATGTTCGAAAACATGAATGTAATGCACCGCAAAGAGTTAGAAGCACGCAACGAAGTGAAGTGGGAAACCTACACAAAGAAA
Source organism: Prevotella disiens (assembly GCF_900454955.1). NCBI lineage: Bacteria > Pseudomonadati > Bacteroidota > Bacteroidia > Bacteroidales > Prevotellaceae > Prevotella > Prevotella disiens. Next base: position 2,242,083 of record NZ_UGTL01000001.1, read on the forward strand.
ATCCAAATTGAAGCAAGAGTTATGGGTGATTTGGCGATGAACCATATCATTCCCGTTGTAACACATTATCAAAGTAGGTTGGCAAAGAACATTAATTCGATGATAAAGATATTCGGACAAGAAGAAGCCAAGAAACTTACAGCACGCAATGTAAAGATTGTGAAAGAAATAGCCGAACGTATGCAAGCGATAGAAATGGGAGTTGACGAGTTGATTGAGGCTCGAAAAATTGCCAATAAGATAGAAAATCAGCGAGAGAAAGCCATTGCTTATCACGACAACATTGCTGTAAAAATGGAAGAAATACGTTATGAGATTGATAAACTTGAGTTGATTGTGAGCGATGATATGTGGACATTGCCTAAATATCGTGAACTCTTGTTCATCAGATAACAAACGCTTGTTCGTCAGATAGTTTATTTTTTTTCATCAGACAATAAGCTTTTGGCATAGAGGTCAATCTTTTGTTCATCAGATAGAGTTGTAAAAAGGTCTAAAATCTATAAAAAGCAGGGCGAAATAGGTGTTTCGTCCTGCTTTTTATGGTATTTCCATTTTGCATGAATTATCTTTTCCGTTTGATTTATTTTTCTTTATAAATCAAATTATTAGCTCCACTGGTGAGATGAAGCGCTTCTGGGTGTTGCATAACAAAGCTTTCTATGTGGCGAAGACGCTTCTCTTCAAAAATTTCATCTACTGCAATAAGGATTCCAGTTTCCTCAACTTCGCCAAATCCACAATTAATACCTGTTCCAAAGAGTTTCATTGTAGGCGAAAGATTCATATAAGCATTGACCAATGGAGGAATATTGTAACCTAATTTTCGTATTTCTCGGTTCAATATTTTATAGTTTTCTTTGAAATTTGGGGCATTAAATAGCGGTTCAAACTCTGTTGAAGGAGTATCTATCTTTAATGGTTTAATTGGTAGAATGAGGTCTTCATTATCGTTAAAGAATTTCTTCAAGAAATAAAGAATCATATCTCTGCCTCGACGAATATAAGATGGATACATTGTTACCTTGCCAAAGAAGTATTTACAATTAGGGTTTAGCACAGTAAGTGCGCCCAATCCGTCCCAAAGATTATCCAAAGCAAAAATACTTTTAGAGTTGGCACGAGCATTTTGGTAAGCTAATGACACAAAAGAACGACCTAATTCTACCGTGTAAGGTGCATATTCTTTGAGAAATTTGTCAGAGAAATGAAACATATGACTGGTTGCAAGGATAGGTTGCCCGTCCTTTCCGAACTGCCAATCTCCACCAAAGATATATCGATAGCCGCCTATAACCTCTTCGTTATCAGGATTCCAAACTATCAATTGTTTGCAGCAATTGTGCATAAGGTCAAACTCATCAATATCTTTTGCCTTGCCTGTTCCGCCACCAGCTGTTCGAAAAGCTTCTTCACGCAATCGTCCAACTTCGTCCATAAGGTGCGGAGCTTCGTCAGCCGAGAATACATAAATTTCATTATGACTCTTGTTGGTTACTCTCAACAATCTGTTGGGAGTAAGCTCACTCTTTAAAAGTTCCTTACTTATGGGTTGGATAATTTCTTCTTCCTTCATATTCTTGCTTTATATCGCACGCTTTCCATTTACTTTTTAAAGCTCATACACTTTATTTTGCACAAAATTCGCCCACTCTATTGGTGTTTTGCTTTTATCAAAAGTTTGCCAAGGAATAGGTTTTCCAAAACTTATTTTAAACTTTTTCCCAACATTTTTATACATTTCATCAACCAAAAAGAACATGGCTATGTTCACTTTTTTGATGTATTTGTCGCTAAAATGTGCAATTTTATAGAATCGTTCCGAGTTCTGTCCACTAAAATGTATCGGCACAACATCACGCTTATACTCAACACTTTTAGTTATAAAAGTCTTTGTCCAAGGCAAGTCGCGAATGACACCATTTATTTTTCTACTATTCAAACCTGCTGGAAACATGAGCATGTGATTATCGCTGCTAAATCCAGCCTCAACCATTCGTGGGAAATCACGACTTTGTTTTCCTGTTTTATTAATACCAATGCTTACAGGTTTCAGCCCTGGCAAATTTAAAAGTAAATCGTTCACCAAATAACGAAATCTACCATCATAATGTTTACCTATGATTGAGCCAAGCGCAACGCCATCTTGCCCCCCTAAGGGGTGGTTGGATACAAAGGTGTAAAGTTTCCCATCGTTTTTGTCAGGAAGGTTTTCTAATCCCTCTATCTCAATCGTCATTTGAAGATATTTCACACATTCTGTAAGCCATTCTGTCCCCGTCTTATCACGGCTTTCCCAAAGGAATCTATTAACCTCATCTTCATGGATAATTTTCTTTACCCAATTCACCACAAAATTAGGAACATATTTTGCTTTTGAACCCATTTTATCTTGCAATATTTTCTCGATGTCGATTGTTTTCTCCATTGGTGCTATGTGCTTTTTATTCGCTTTGAGCTCTTAAACGCATGCAAATATAACAAAACCTTTTGAATTATTCAAAAATTTTACAAAAAAAGATGTGATTTTACACGATTTTCATATACAAAATCTTCGAAGAATATTGCAGGAAATATAGAACAATGCAAGAAACAAAGGTTTTTGATTTTTTATTCGCTGCGCACGCTCAATTTTCATTGATTTTTATGCTCAGCAAACACGTTTTATTTGCTCACGACAAATCTGCTAAAAATCAAGCCTTACTCATTTGAAACTTAAAACCTATTGTTTTGAGCTCCAAAAGTGCCTATTTTTCATTCTAAAACAATAGGTTTACTTTTTGGGCGATACTTTCTCTCGAAAATTTTAGCGAAAAAGAAGGAGAATTTTAACGCCACAATTGCACCAAATTTCACGAAAATAAAGCGTTGCGCATAAGGTTTCATAAATTTTCAGCTTTATCCTGACCACATTTACTGATAAACAAATGATTACAAAGATTATCCTTCTGATTCTATCTATCAAGTAAGGATTGATTTAAGTAATACTTTAACGTTAAATAACTTAAAAAAACGAAGTTCAAACAAATAATGTGGAGTAAAGGGGTGAAATGTGGGGAATTTTGTTTAACTTTGAACCGAAATTCCAATATAAAGAAGTACACATGAGATTTTTAGGTAGTATAGAAGCCAAAACAGATGCAAAAGGACGCGCTTTCTTGCCATCGATTTTCCGCAAGGTGTTGAACACCTCTGGCGAAGAATCGTTGATTATGAAGAAAGACGTTTTCCAACCTTGTTTGGTGATATACCCTGAATCGGTTTGGAACACAATGCTCGATAATCTTCGCAGCCGTTTGAATCGTTGGAACAGCCGCGACCAAATGATTTATCGCCAATTTGTGTCTGATGTTGAGTTCGTTACGTTAGACGGAAACGGACGATTTCTTATTCCAAAACGGTACCTCAAAATGGCAAATATCAACCAACAAATAAAATTTATTGGTATGGACGATTGCATTGAAATATGGAATAATGACAACGAAAGTGTCTTCCTTGAACCAGAAGATTTTAGCCAATCGTTGGAAGAAATAATGGGCGCATCGTTTGAATCGAGCACTTCGACTGACGCTATCCGATAATATGATAAAAACAGCAGAAACATATCATGTACCCGTTTTACTAAAAGAGAGTATTGACGGGCTGAACATAAATCCCGATGGCGTCTATGTTGATGTTACTTTTGGCGGGGGTGGTCATAGCAAAGAGATTCTTTCACATTTGAGCAAGAAAGGTCATCTTTATAGTTTTGACCAAGATGCTGATGCGGAGCAAAACATAAAAGGGATAAACAACATTGAAAAATTAGAAAACTTCACGTTTGTACGTTCCAACTTCAGATATTTGAAAAATTGGTTGCGCTATTATGGCGTTGAACAAATAGACGGACTTTTAGGCGACCTCGGTGTTAGCAGCCACCATTTCGACGATGAAGAGCGTGGATTTTCCTTCCGCTTCGATGCTCCGCTGGATATGCGCATGAACAAACGAGCGGGCAAAACTGCGGCTGATATTCTTTTGCAATACGAGGAAGAAGATTTGGCAAATATGTTCTACCTCTATGGCGAACTTAAAAACTCACGAAAAATAGCTGCGGCAATTGGAAATAGTAGAAAAACAAAGCCCATCTTAACAACAAAAGATTTTCAATCTGTTGTAGAACCCTTGTTTAAGCGCGAAAGAGAGAAAAAAGAAATGGCTAAACTCTTCCAAGCATTGCGCATAGAGGTAAATCAAGAAATGGCAGCTCTCAAGGAAATGCTCATCGGAGCAAGTGAAGTATTAAAGCCAAACGGACGACTTTCTGTGATAACCTACCACTCATTGGAGGACAGAATCGTTAAGAACATAATGAAAACTGGCAATATTGAGGGAAAAGTTGAACAGGATTTCTTTGGAAAAATCAACTCGCCTTTCAAGCTCATCAATAATAAAGTGATTGTGCCAAGCCAAAGTGAACAGGAAGAAAACCCACGCAGCAGAAGTGCAAAACTCAGAATAGCCGAAAAAATATAAATGAACGATAAGCTTACAGATAACAATGAAACTCAGGAAGTGGTTGCAAAGCCCATTTTCAGAATAAAAGAACGACAAGAAGAGGTTGCCAAGACAGATGTAATTGTTGGGCAATCCATTGATTCTGTGGCAAACGATGGCAACGAAATAGACCTTGAAATTGAAGAAAAAGTCAATGTAAAATCGCAAAACGGCACAAAATCTGTTGCAAAAGAAGAAAGCAACGATAACAATGCAGCCCAAGAGAATTTTGAAAAAATAACTGCGGAAGAGAAAGCACTGAAGAATGCAATAGAAGAACAAGCCCGAGAAGACGAGCAACCACAGTCGAACAACTTTACTTTAAAGAAGATTATCGGTGGAGACATCTTCTCTGCACAACTTTTCAGAAACAATATTTGGCTGATACTTATCGTGGTGTTTTTCACCATTATATATATATCAAATCGATACAGCGTTCAAAAAGACCTTATTGAAATTGATAAATTAGAAAATAAACTTTCGGACACGAAATATAGAGCGCTCTCAAGTAGTAGCCAACTGACTGAAAAATCGAGAGAAAGCCACGTCTTAGAATTGTTAAAAACAAAAAAAGACAGTGTGTTAAAAATGTCATCACGTCCACCATTTATTATTAACGTACCAACAAAATAATAATATGAGCAAATTTAATAACAAAAAAGTACTCCCACGTTATGTCATAATAGCAAGCTTTATGACTCTCGTAGCCCTTGCTGTACTTGGCAAATCTGCCTATATCATGTTGGTACAAAAAGACTATTGGTTGGAAGTAGCTTCAAAACAAAAGAACGATAGCCTTCCTATCCGACCTACTCGTGGTAATATTCTGAGTGCTAACGGCGAATTAATGGCAAGTTCATTACCCGAATTTAAGATTTACATGGACTTTGTTACACTCAAAGAAACTGGTAAAGATACGGCTTTTGTGGATAGTATTGACTACATCTGCAAAGGATTGGGAGAGATTTTTCCAGAAAAAACAGTTGGAGAATTTAAAGAATACCTCTTAAAAGGCTTGAAAGAACAACGCCGCCACTATCCAATTTGGAAATATCGCATTGATTATAATACATATAAAGACGTTAAAAAATTACCTATTTTCAAGTTAAACAAGAATAAAGGTGGTTTCCATGTTGAAGAATTTAATGCACGTCGACGCCCATTTGGCTCGTTAGCACAACGCACTGTGGGCGACCTTTATGGTGCTAAAGATATAGCACGCTGCGGATTAGAAATGTCGTTCGATTCCATTTTGCGTGGTACAAATGGTGTGGAAAACCGCAGAAAGGTTAGAAATAAGTTCCTCAGCATTACCGAAACGCCTCCTATTGACGGCTCGGATATTGTTACAACTATTGATGTCAGCATGCAAGACTTAGCCGAAAGAGCTTTGTTAGAGGAATTACAAGAAATCAATGGTAACGTTGGAGTAGCCATTGTAATGGAAGTTGCGACTGGAGATGTTAAAGCAATTGTCAATTTAGATAAGTGTGAAGACGGTCAATACCGAGAAATTAAGAACCATGCTGTAAGCGATTTGCTTGAACCAGGGTCTGTTTTCAAGACTGCTTCCATGATGGTAGCGTTAGATGAAGGTGTCGTTGATACCATGTACACCATTGAAACAGGCGGTGGCGTATGGAATATGTATGGGCGAGATATGAAAGACCACAACTGGCGCCGCGGAGGTTATGGCACATTAACATTGCCTTGGTGCTTGAAATATAGTTCTAACATCGGTGTTAGTAGGATTGTGGACAATTTTTACCACAAAAATCCAGAGAAATTTGTACAAGGAATTTATAATTTAGGCTTGGCTGATGATTTTCAAATTCCTATCACTGGTTATTCGCCAGCCAAAATTCGTATGCCAAAAAAGAATAGCCGAGGACAATATACCAATTGGAGTGCAACAGCATTGCCATGGATGAGTATTGGATATGAGTCGCAAGTGCCACCAATTTCAACTCTTTCGTTCTACAATGCAATAGCAAATGGTGGAAAAATGATGCGTCCTCGCTTTGTAAAAAAGGTGATAAAAGATGGTGTTGTATTGGCAGAATATCCTCCAATTGTACAGCGTGAGCAAATTGCAAAGGAAAGTACCATTGCTCAAATGCAGCGCATTCTTACTGAAGTTGTATCGGAAGGATTGGGCAAAAAAGCAGGTTCTGACAAATTTTTGGTTGCAGGAAAGACGGGTACAGCACAGATGTCGAAAGGTGCAGTGGGCTATAAAAATGGTGTAACAGACTATCTTTTGAGTTTTGCGGGATTCTTCCCAGCCGACAAACCACGTTATAGTTGTATCGTTTGTATCCAAAAATCTGGTCTTCCAGCCTCTGGTGGTGGCATGAGTGGTGTTGTTTTCCACCATATAGCAGAAGGGATTATGGCGCAAAACCTAAAACTATCGGTTACAGATGCCAAAGATTCCACCGCTTCATTGCTACCTATTCCCAAGCGAGGTAACCTTTTAGCAGCCGATTATGTACTTTCATTCCTCGGTTTCAATGTTCAAAATGGTTTCAATGGGGATTACCCATTCGGCAACCATATTTGGGGAGCTGTCGAAGTAGAGAATAATAAGATAACATTTAATAAGAAAGAAAAAATAAACAAATCGGTTGTACCCGATATTCATGGTATGGGAGCGCGCGATGCCGTATTTCTCATGGAAAGCAGAGGTATAAAAGTAATTCTATCAGGGCGTGGTAAAGCCGTTGAACAGTCGTTAGCACCAGGCGATAGAATAAAGAAAGGCATGATTTGCAAAATCCGATTTGCATAATTTTCGATCGTTTTAGAGTTCAAAAAGGGAAATATATAGAGAGAAGCAAGATATGAAATTAAACGAATTGCTTAAAAATGTAAAGCCAATACAGATTGTTGGCGATACAGAAAAAAACATTATTGGTATCAATATTGATAGCCGAAAAATAGAAAAAGACCATCTTTTTGTTGCTATAAAAGGCACTCAAACCGATGGTCATAAATACATTGACAAGGCAATAGAATTGGGTGCTTGCGCTATTTTGGTAGAAGATATGCCAGAAAAGCTTAGCGAAAACATTACCTACATACAAGTGAAATCGACCGAAGAGGCTGTTGGCAAGGTGGCAACAACATTTTATGGCGACCCATCACACAAATTAAAACTTGTCGGAGTTACAGGAACAAACGGCAAAACGACTGTCGCTACATTGCTGTACAATATGTTTCGCAAGTTTGGACATAAGGTTGGACTCCTTTCAACCGTTTGTAATTACATTGACGACAAAGCAGTTCCAGCAAGCCACACTACCCCAGACCCAATAGAATTGAACATTTTATTGGCTAAAATGGTGGAAGAAGGTTGCGAATATGCTTTCATGGAATGTTCAAGCCATGCTATTCATCAACACCGTATTGGTGGTTTAAAGTTTGCAGGTGGTTTGTTTACCAACTTGACACGCGACCATTTAGACTATCATAAGACATTTGAAAACTACAGAAATGCCAAAAAAATGTTCTTTGACGACTTAGGTAAAGACGCATTTGCAATTACTAATGCCGACGATAAGAACGGTATGATAATGGTTCAGAATTGCAAAGCCACTGTGAAAACATATTCAACGAAACGTCCAGCCGACTTTAAAGCGCATCTTTTAGAATGCCATTTCGAAGGAATGTACTTGGAAGTTGATGGAAAAGAGGTGGGTGTACAATTCATTGGTAAGTTTAACGTCAGCAATTTGTTAGCAGTTTATGGTGCAGCAGTTATGCTTGGCAAAAAGCCAGAAGATATTTTAGTGGCATTGAGTGCTTTGAAGAACGTGAATGGACGATTAGAACCAATCACTTCTTTAGATGGTATTACAGCGATTATCGATTATGCTCACACACCAGATGCACTCGAAAATGTACTATTAGCTATCCATGAAGTGTTGGAAGGCAAAGGTGGTCATATCATTACTGTATGCGGTGCAGGTGGAAATCGTGATAAAGGCAAGCGTCCTTTAATGGCTCTTGAGGCAGTAAAGAAAAGCGATAACGTCATTCTTACAAGCGATAACCCACGCAATGAAGACCCTCAAGCTATCATTAACGATATGTTAGAAGGTTTGGACAATACCCAAAAGAAGAAAGTTTTGACCATCGTTAATCGCAAAGAGGCGATTCGTGCAGCTTGCATGATGGCACATAAAGGCGATGTGGTATTGATTGCAGGCAAAGGACATGAAACTTATCAAGAAATAAATGGAGTAAAACATCACTTTGATGACCATGAAGTGGTGCGCGAAATATTTGGTTTGAACGAATAAGAACCCATCAAAATAAGAAAACATTATGTTATATTACATTTTCCGATGGCTCGACCAATTTGGTATTAGTGGCTCACATTTGTGGGGTTACATTAGTTTCCGTGCCATCATGGCAATGATTTTAGCACTGATAATCTCTGCTTGGTTCGGAGAAAAATTCATCAAATACCTCAAGAAGAAGCAGATAACAGAGGTTCAGCGCGATGCAAGTATAGACCCATTTGGGGTTAATAAGATTGGAGTACCTTCGATGGGCGGTATCATTATTATTGTTGCCTTACTCATTCCTGTTATTCTGCTGGGGCGTTTGCGTAATATTTACCTCATTCTCATGATTATTACCACGATTTGGTTGGGCTTTTTAGGGGGTATGGACGACTTCATTAAAATCTTCAAACACAACAAAGAAGGACTGAAAGGCAAGTATAAAATTATTGGACAGTTCACCATTGGCTTGATAGTAGGTTTGGTTTTGTGGGCTTCACCCGATGTAAAATCAAATATTAACCTACAAATGAAGAGCGAGAATGGTAAGGAAATTGTTGTAAAACATGGTGAAGAGGCTGAAAAAACCCTCAAAACCACCATTCCTTTCATTAAAAATCACAACTTAGATTATTCGGAAATAATGTCCTTTATGGGCGAATATAAAACCGCAGCAGGCTGGATTTTATTTGTCATCATGACTATTTTTGTGGTTACAGCCGTATCGAATGGAGCAAATTTAAATGACGGAATGGACGGAATGTGTGCTGGAAATTCCGCCATAATTGGTGTGGCATTAGGCATTTTAGCCTATGTCAGTAGCCACTTTGAATATGCCGCCTACCTGAATATCATGTATATTCCAGGTTCTGAGGAGTTGGTTGTCTTCTTTATGGCATTCATTGGTGCGTTGATAGGTTTCCTTTGGTACAACGCTTTCCCTGCCCAAGTGTTCATGGGCGATACTGGAAGTTTAACCATCGGAGGTATTATTGGCGTTGGTGCTATCATTATTCACAAAGAATTGCTATTGCCTATACTCTGTGGAATATTCTTTGTCGAAAGTTTAAGTGTTATTTTACAAGTTTATTACTTCAAGTTAGGCAAGCGAAGAGGAGTGAAACAGCGCATTTTCAAGCGTACTCCAATTCACGATAACTTCAGAACGCAGGATTCACAGCTCGACCCTGAATGTAAATATCTCATTACTAAGCCTCATTCCGCAGTGCATGAGAGCAAAATTACGATTCGTTTCTGGATTGTAACCATCATTTTGGCAGCATTAACTATCATTACATTAAAGATAAGATAAAGTAAGAACTGAAAAGTTCGGCAACATATAGCGAGGTGAAACCTTGCACGACGACGAAAAAAGAACGACGAAAATGAAAAGAATAGTAGTATTAGGAGCAGGTGAAAGCGGTGCTGGAGCTGCCGTTTTAGCTAAAACAAAAGGCTTTGAAGTTTTTGTTTCAGATATGTCATCTATCAAAGACAAATACAAAAAACTGCTGAACGACCATGCTATAGAATGGGAGGAAGGACAGCATACAGAGGAAAAAATTCTCAATGCTGACGAAATCATCAAGAGTCCTGGTATTCCTAAGGAAGCACCGATGGTGAAAAAGCTTATTGAAAAGGGCATTCACATCATTAGCGAAATAGAATTTGCTGGTCGATACACTAATTCTAAAATGGTTTGTATCACGGGAAGTAATGGCAAAACGACGACCACAAGTCTCATCTACCATATTTTCAAAAATGCAGGCTATGATGTTGGTTTGGCAGGCAATATTGGTAAGAGTTTAGCTTTGCAGATTGCCGAAGAGCCACACGAATATTATGTGATAGAATTGAGCAGTTTCCAATTGGACGACATGTACGATTTCCGTGCCAACATTGCCATTCTTCTCAATATTACACCCGACCATTTGGACCGTTACGACTTCCAATTTGAGAAATATGCTGATGCAAAAATGCGTATTATCCAGAATCAAACCAAAGAAGATAGCTTCATTTATTGGAACGACGACCCTGTTATCAAAAAGGAATTAGAGAAGTTTGATGTAAAAGCTGTGCAATATCCTTTCTCAGAACTAAAAGAAAAAGGCAGTATTGGCTACATTGAAGAAGGTCAATACATCTTGGAAACACCTACCCCATTCAATATGGAACAGGAGGATTTATCGCTAACGGGCAAACACAATATATACAATTCATTGGCAGCAGGTTTGGCTTCGAATATCAGTGGTATTACAAAAGAAAATATCCGTAAGAGTTTGAGCGATTTTCCTGGCGTAGAACACCGATTGGAAAAGGTTTGCAAGGTTGCTGGTGTGCAATATATCAACGATTCAAAGGCTACCAATGTAGACGCTTGTTGGTATGCTTTGGAAAGTATGCGCACCCCAACAATCCTCATTATTGGCGGAAAAGATAAAGGAAACGATTACACTCCTATCAAGGAACTTGTCAAAGAGAAGTGCGTAGGCTTGGTTTACCTTGGTGCTGATAACAAAAAATTACACGAAAACTTTGATGAATTGGGCATACCTGTACGCGATACTCATTCGATGAAAGAGTGCATGGACGCCTGCTACGAAATGGCAAAGTCGGGCGATACCGTCTTGCTTAGTCCTTGTTGTGCAAGTTTCGATTTGTTCAAAAACATGGAAGACCGTGGCGAACAGTTCAAAACATTGGCACGCGCATTATAAAAAGTAATATAAAATAAAGAGAAAAGCAACCCAAAACATAAAAGACGAGAGGAAAAAAGATGACGCTAAAGTCCTTTAACAATATATTCAAAGGCGACAAAGTAATTTGGATGATATTCTTTTTGCTTTGCATGATAAGCATAATTGAGGTTTATTCGGCTTCAAGTTCCTTATCATATACGGGAGGAAACTATTGGGCTCCTCTGATAAAACACGGCGTAACTATTTTCATTGGCTTTGTGGTTTTAATTTTTATCATGAACATTAAGTGTCGTTACTTCAAATTAATGACACCTTTTGCATTGTTTTTGTCTTTCTGTATGCTCTTATTACTGCCTTTCTTAGGTTCTGAAACAAATGGCGCAAGCCGTTGGGTTTCTTTTATGGGGCTACAATTTCAACCTTCCGAATTTGCGAAAGCAGCTGTTATTTTAGCTGTTGCTCAAATACTTAGCGCCATGCAAACAGAATATGGGGCTGACAAAAAAGCGTTCAAATACATCATCATTTTATCCTTTTTCATGATAGTACCTATGGGATTGGAAAACCTTTCTACGGCAATGTTGGCTTTCTTGACAGTGCTTTTAATGATGATTGTCGGGCGCGTTCCGATGAAACAAATTGGAAAACTATTGGGTGTGATAACCATAGCTGTTGTGTTTGTGATTGTCCTTGTCATGGCTGTTGGTAAAGACAAAACACCTGAGAGTAACAAACAAAATCTTACAGAACAAGCAGCCGAAGAAACCCAAGAAGACAACTCACTGATTGGAAAAGTATTCCACCGTGCCGACACATGGAAAGCACGTATCAATCGTTTTACAGACGATAAATACATAGCACCAAAGGATTTCGACCTTGACAAAGATGCTCAAATCGGACACGCACGCATTGCTATTGCTACTTCCAATGTAGTTGGAAAAGGACCTGGCAACTCTAACGAACGCGATTTCCTTTCACAAGCATTCTCCGATTTCATCTATGCCATTATCATAGAGGAAATGGGAATTGAAGGCGCAGCATTCGTGGCTTTACTTTACATCGTATTGCTTTTCCGAACTGGCAAGATTGTCAATAGGTGCGAAAACTCGTTCCCTGCCTTTCTCGCAATGGGTATAGCCTTTTTATTGGTTACACAAGCCTTGTTCAACATGGCAGTAGCCGTGGGGTTAGCCCCTGTTACGGGGCAGCCGCTTCCATTTATCAGTAAGGGAGGAACCTCCACCATCATCAACTGCATGTACGTTGGTATGCTTTTGAGTATTAGTCGATTTGCTCAAAAACGCAAGAAAGAAAAACAGGCAGTGGTTGAAGAAGTATAAAAGAATACGCTTAAAAAAACAAAACAGCCTATTTTAAGACTCAAAACAATAGGTTTTAACGTTCAAAACAATAGGTTTTTTATTTTGAACTCCGCAAGGGAAAAACGAATACCCAAATTCCTCCGATTGAAAGGTAGAAGTATTTCTTTTGCGAAAGATTGCAAGGGTGGTATTATTTTCACATTTTTAATACGCCGATTTTATAGCAAACCAAAAAAAATGATTAACTTTGTAAGTTAATAATAAGATATTATGAACGAAGAGTTAAGAATCATAATAAGCGGAGGCGGAACAGGTGGACACATCTTTCCTGCTGTATCCATTGCAAACGCAATAAAAGCAAAACACCCAGAAGCAAAAATATTATTCGTAGGGGCAGAAGGCAGAATGGAAATGCAACGCATTCCAGCTGCTGGGTACGACATTAAAGGTCTTCCTATCAAAGGTTTCAATCGTGCCAATCTATTGAAAAACGTTAGTGTCTTGATGAAACTTTGGAAAAGTTTACGCATGGCACGCACGATAATTAAAGATTTCAAACCACAAGTAGCCGTCGGTGTTGGTGGCTATGCCAGTGGTGCAACCCTATACGAATGCTCTCGAATGGGCATTCCTTGCTTGATACAAGAGCAAAACTCATACGCTGGTGTTACAAACAAATTGCTTTCAAAAAGAGCAAAGAAGATTTGTGTCGCCTACGAAGGTATGGAGAGATTTTTCCCTGCCGATAGAATCATCATGACAGGAAACCCTGTGCGACAAAACGTATTGGACACACCGCTAACAGAGGAAGAAGCTCGTAAATCGTTTGGCTTAAATCCTACCAAGAAAACAATCTTGCTCGTAGGAGGTAGTCTTGGCGCACGCACTATCAATCGTGCTGTGTTGGAACATCTTAACTTGGTAGAAGGCAGCAATGTTCAATTTATTTGGCAGACTGGTAAATATTACCACCAATCCATTCTCGATGAAATGAAAGGAAAGAATATTCCTAACCTCAAAATAATGGATTTTATCAGTGATATGGGAGCAGCTTACAAGGCAGCCAATTTGGTTATCAGTCGTGCGGGAGCAAGTTCTATCAGCGAGTTCCAACTCATTGGGAAGCCTGTTATCTTAGTGCCAAGTCCAAATGTGGCAGAAGACCACCAAACAAAGAATGCTATGGCATTGGTAAACAAGAATGCTGCACTCTTTGTGAAAGATATTGAAGCTCCCGATACGCTTTTGGAAATGGCGATAAGAACCGTTTCTGACAACGAAAAGTTGAACGAACTGAGCGAAAATGTTAAGAAAATGGGCTTGCAAAACTCGGCTGAAGTAATAGCAGACGAGGTAATGAAACTCATAAATAAAAAATAAAATCGGGCGAAAACGCCTCTATGATATAAGAAAAGAATGGAATTTAAAGACATTAAAGCAGTTTATTTTGTTGGAGTTGGAGGGATCGGTATGAGTGCCATTGCTCGTTATTTCCGTCAAAAAGGACTTATTGTAGCTGGTTACGACAAAACTCCATCGGCTTTAACACGCCAATTGGAAAAGGAAGGCATCAGTGTACATTACGAAGAAAATGTTGATTTAATTCCAACAGCATGTAAAAATGCAAACGAAACCTTGGTGGTTTTCACGCCAGCCATACCAAATTCGCACAAAGAATTGGCTTTCTTCCGTGAAAATGGTTTTGAAATTGAAAAGCGTGCGCAAGTATTAGGACGCTTAACAACAACACATAAAGGACTTTGTTTTGCAGGAACACATGGCAAAACAAGTACTTCCACGATGTGCGCCCATATCATGCACCAAAGCCATTTGGACTGTAATGCGTTCTTGGGAGGCATTTCAAAGAATTATGGAACGAATTATATCCTCTCAGATAGTAGCGATTACGTTGTCATTGAGGCTGATGAATTTGACCGTTCGTTCCATTGGTTGCGCCCATACATGAGCGTTATCACTTCGACCGACCCTGACCACTTGGATATTTATGGCACAAAGGAGGCTTATTTGGAAAGCTTTCGCCATTATACAGAGCTGATTCAAAAGGGAGGAACATTAGTTATTCACACCGATTTGGAGATGAAACCAAATGTTCAAGGGGGTGTAAAGGTTTATGAATATAGCCGTGAGAAAGGCGATTTCCATGCTGAAAATATTAGAATAAAGAACGGAACTATCGTTTTTGACATGGTTTCGCCTATCGAAAATATAAACGATATAGAATTGGGACAACCTATTCCAATCAATATTGAAAATGGAATTGCTGCCATGGCATTGGCACAATTGAGTGGTTGTACGTCAGATGAACTCCGCAAAGGTATGAAATCATACGCGGGAGTAGACCGCCGATTCGACTTTAAGATAATGAACGACCAACATGTTTTATTGTCTGACTATGCTCACCACCCAAAAGAAATTCTCCAAAGTGCGAAAAGTTTAAAGGAAATCTATCCCGATAGAAAGATAACAGTGATTTTTCAACCTCATCTTTATTCTCGTACTAACGACTTTTACATGGACTTTGCCAAAGCGTTAAGCCATTTCGATGAAGTTGTTTTAACGGAGATTTATCCTGCAAGAGAGGAGCCTATCCCAGGCGTAACATCAGCTCTTATTTACGATAACCTCGATGAAGGTGTCGAAAAACAAATGATAGAAAAGGACAATGTAGTAGCCTTTGCCAAAGAAAGAAACTTCGATGTACTCGTAGTGTTGGGTGCTGGCAACTTGGACAACTATATGAGCGAACTTGAAAAGGTGATAAAAGACAAGGAATAAAGTAAAGAAATGTACACAAATTGGAAAAAAATAATCTTCTGTGCATTGGATGTCATACTGGCATTCTACCTTGTCATGGCAGTAACATCGTGGAATACACCTGATAAATCCACACGTGTCTGCTCAAAAGTAGATATTAATATTTCCGATTCCAACAATGCGGGATTCCTAAGTGCCGCAGAAATAAAGCATATACTTGAAAAAGTAAAACTTTATCCACTCAACAAAAAATTAAATACCATTGAACCAAGGAAAATAGAAGAAGCTTTGAAAGTTGGTCCCTTTGTTGATACAGCACAATGCTACATCACTGAAAATGGACACGTCAATATTTTAATCTCACAACGAATGCCTATCATCAGAATTAAAAGCAACCGTGGTGGCGATTACTACTTGGACGATAATGGCGGAATACTGCCTAATTCGAAATATACAAGCGATTTAATTATTGCATCAGGGAATATTAGCAATTGGTTTGCACAATATGGCGTTGCGCCATTGGCGAAAGCAATTAATAAATCAGAATTTTGGTTGAACCAAATCGAGCAAATCCACGTTTGTAACGACCACGGAATTGAACTCGTACCACGCATTGGCGACCACATTATATTTATTGGCTACCTGCCAATGAAGAAAAACAAAGCCGCAAACGAAAAGAGTATTGCAGAATTTGTAGAGAAAAAGTTGGCTCGTATAGAGAAGTTCTACCGCTACGGACTATCGCAAGCAGGGTGGAACAAGTATTCTTACATCAATGTAGAATTTGATAATCAAATCATTTGCAAGAAAAAAACGAACAAAGACCGACAGGCTGAACTCCTCAAACAACAAAAAATGGAAGAGGAAGTAAGTACAACGGAAGTAACTGAATAAGAACAAAATAAAGAAAATAATTTATAGTATGGCAGAATTCATAGTAGCCATTGAACTGGGCTCATCAAAGATTACAGGTATTGCTGGCAAGAAAAACCTTGACGGAAGTATCTCTGTGAATGCCGTTGTTAAGGAAGACGCCTCACAATGTATCCGCAAGGGCGTAGTCTATAACATCGACAAGACTGGACAGTGCTTAACCAGCATCATAAACAAGTTGAAAAAGCAACTCAAACATGAAATTACGCACGTCTATGTTGGCGTTGGAGGACAGTCCATTCGTAGTGTGAAGAATGTTATCGTGAAAGAACTTCCTAACGAAACCATCATTTCTAGCGATATGATAAACGAATTGATGGACGCAAATCGTGATATGACTTACCCTGAACAGGAAATTCTTGACGCTGCCACACAAGAGTATAAGGTTGATAACCAAGACCCTATCGACCCAGTTGGTATCAAAGCATCACACCTTGAAGGCAACTTCTTAAATATTTTATGGCGCAAATCATTCTACGACAATCTTAATAGTTGCTTTGAAAAAGCAGGTATTGCCATTGCAGAGATGTATTTAGCACCTTTGGCATTGGCTGATAGCATATTGACTGAAAACGAAAAGAGAGGCGGTTGTGTACTCGTTGACCTTGGTGCAGAAACTACTACCGTATCGGTTTATTACAAAAACATACTCCGACATTTGGCAGTTTTACCTTTGGGAAGTGCTAATATCACAAAGGATATAGCAAGTTTGCAAATGGAAGAGAAGGACGCTGAAAAGCTAAAACTCACACATGGAAGCGCTTACACCGAAGATAACGACATTGATAACAATCTTTCTTACCCTGTTACAGCAGACTATTCAGTTGAAAGTCGTAAAGTTATTGAAGTCATTGAAGCACGCGTAGAAGAAATCATTGAGAATGTAATCTACCAAATTCCATCAGAATTTGCAGATAAACTCCTTGGCGGATTTGTTTTAACGGGTGGTGGCTCAAACATGAAACACATGGAACGTGCTTTCCGAAACCATTCCCATGTTGAAAAAATAAGAACTGCAAAATTTGTAACCCAAACTATCAATTCTACAAATGCCGACATCAATGCAAAAAATGCGATGATGTGTACCATTCTTGGACTCTTAGCAAAAGGCGATATTAACTGTGCGGGAGCGGCTATCAATCCAGACCAAAAGCTATTTGATGAAACAACAAAGGCTACAACAGCCACTACGACCGATATTCACACTACTCCTCGCAAACCTACCGAGATAGGACAAGGCGTAGTTCTCACTGCTGCAGAAAAAGAAAAGGCAGAAGAAGAACGCAAACGTAGAGAGGAAGAAGAGCGCAAACGCAGAGAAGAGGAAGAAGAAAGACGAAAGAAAGAAGAGGAAGAAAAGCGTCGAAATAGTTTTTGGGGCAAATTCACTCGTAAAATCAAAGAGTTTGGCGGTCAGATGTTAGAACCAGAAGACTAATTGATTGGTAAGATTTATAACAAATTTAAGAAAACTAAGAAATTAAGATTATGGCAGACAACACGATAAAAAGCGATATACTCGATTTTGGCATAGAAGAACCAAGCAACAGAATCATCAAAGTAATTGGTGTTGGTGGCGGTGGCGGAAATGCTGTAAACCACATGTACAAAGAAGGTATCCATGATGTGAACTTCGTATTGTGCAATACAGACGCACAAGCATTAAACGACTCACCTATTCCTGTTCATTTACAACTCGGTAAGGAGGGACTTGGTGCTGGAAACAAACCTGCAAAAGCAAGAGAAGCAGCCGAAGAAACACTCGATGATATTAAGGCTATGCTCAGTGACGGCACAAAAATGGCATTCATCACAGCTGGTATGGGCGGTGGTACTGGTACAGGTGCCGCTCCTGTCATTGCTCAAGTAAGCAAGGATATGGGCATTCTCACCGTAGGTATCGTTACCATTCCATTCCGCTTCGAGGGCGATAGAAAGATTGACCAAGCCTTAGATGGTGTTGAAGAGATGGCAAAACACGTTGATGCGCTGTTGGTTATCAACAACGAACGCCTCAGAGAAATTTATCCAGAGATGAGCTTGCTCAATGCGTTTGGCAAGGCTGACGACACATTGAGCGTTGCGGCCAAGAGTATTGCCGAAATTATTACCGTTTACGGAGTGATAAATCTTGACTTTAACGATGTTAAGACGGTATTGAAAGATGGCGGCGTAGCTATCATGAGTACAGGCTATGGCGAAGGGGAAGGACGTGTAAAACAAGCCATTGAAGACGCTTTGAACTCTCCATTGCTCAATGATAACGACATTTACAATTCTAAAAAAATACTTCTTTCCATCAACTTCAATAGCAACAACAAGGAGAATCCTGGTTTAGCAATGGAGGAAATGAACGATGTAAATGAATTTATGAGCCGCTTTGGAAGCGACTTTGAACTGAAATGGGGCTTGGCAATTGACCCTGAACTTGACAAGAAGGTGAAAGTAACCATACTTGCTACAGGCTTTGGCATTAAGGACGTAGACGGAATGGGCAACCATATCAAGAAACACTCGCAGGAAGAAGCAGCCCGATTGGCAGAGGAAGAAGAACGCGAAGCAGAAAGAAGAGAGCGCAGAGAGCGTATCTATGGTGGCAACAAGGCTAGAAAAACAAAGCGTCGTCCACACATTTTCTTGTTCTCACAGGAAGATTTGGACAACGAAGACATTATCCTTGCCATTGAAAATACGCCTACTTACAAGCGTACAAAGCAAATGATAAAAGATTTAAAGACTACTGCTGAACACAAAGAGGACACACCAACCGAAGAAATTCAAGGTGTTATCAGCTTTGTATAAAGGGGGTTTTTCACATATTTAATGATACAAATAAAAGGTGTTTTCCTCGGAAAGCACCTTTTATTTTTGTAATATTTCAAAGCAAACGAACACTTTCATTCCGAATAGAAATAAATCGCTTATTCATACCTACTAAAAAAAGAGGATAACAAACATACAAAACATCAGCTTTATTTTGCTTACTCATACTTTTTTCATATTTTTGTAACTTATAAGCTACCTTTTATACAAGAATATTATATTTTTATTAAAAATCTGAATTATTAAAACAATTATGAAGAAAGAAAAATTATCAATGCTAATAATGCTCCTCAGCATTATTTTCTTTTCAGCTTGCTCTGACAAAAACGACGCAAACGAATCATTTACAATCTCAGTTTCTCCTAAAACATTAACTCTAAAAGTGGGCGAAACTGCTGTTTTAACTGTTAATGATGCCCCCCAAAATGCTCAATTGACTTGGAAATCTGCCAACGAAAAAGTTGCAAAAGTTGAAAATGGGAAAGTGCAAGGACTCGAAATTGGCACTACGAAAATCATGGTAATTGCTAAAAAAGGCGACATTTCTTCAGAAGCTGTATGCGAAGTTACCGTTGTGGAAGATGAAAACAAGGCAATTGCATTCACTGACCCTTATTTAAAGCAGCTGCTCTTAGAGAAAGTTGGTGCAGATACAAACAAAGATGGTCAAATTTCTATCGCAGAAGCCAAAGAAGTTAAAATACTTGACTTCGATTATTCGGTAGACGATGCAGTTGAAGAGGGCAAAACTATTAAGAGTTTAGAGGGTTTGCAGTACTTCACTAATTTGGAAACATTGGCTGTAAACTACCATCACATTGCTGACGCTTCACCTATCTATAAATTAACGAATTTGAAAGTTCTTCACATCGGTGCTAATAACATCAAGACAATAGACCTTTCAAACTTCAAGGAGCTAAAAGATATTCGTGTTTTCAAGAACGCTGAACTCGCTACACTTAATCTTACAAACAACACAAAGTTGGAAATTGTTGATATTCATAACACACTTATCAGCGAGTTAGACCCTACCCCACTCAAGGAACTCAATACTTTCGTTGCAAGCCATACGCAACTTAAAAATATAAAGTTTGTAGACCTTCCGCTACTGACAGGTATTGACTTGAAAGGAAGCACACTTACAAGTCTTGAAGTAAGCAATTTGCCAAAACTCGAAAAGTTGTATATCGAACAAAATCAAATTAATAGTTTGAAATTAAGCAACTTACCGGAGTTGCAACACTTGGTAGCTTACGAAAATAAAATTACAAAAATTGACTTCGAACTTCCTAAATTGATGTTCTTAACCATTAACGACAATGAAATAAGCGAAGCCAATTTCAGCAAAATGCCTATGTTGTTCCGCTGCTACATCAGCAAAAACAAACTTACAAAAATCGACTTTACCCAAAATAATATCATCGGTGATATTGATTTAACTTACATACCTACATTGGAAAGTATCGATTTGAAAAATGGTGCTTTCATGGACAACCACGAGTATGCGCTGTTCTATGGAAACACGAACTTAAAAACTATCCGTGTTGATAAGGGGGACGAAGAAACTTATGTAAAAGGATTAGCTCAAAACTTTAAGAACGTACAAATTATTGCAGAATAAAATGTATGCGACCTAAGTATTCTAAACGCAATTCATGTTTGCGTGAAACACGCAAATAAATAGTATCTCATACAAAAGAGCCTGTTTTGAAGTTCAAAATAGGCTTTTTTATTGTTCAAAACAATAGGTTTTCATAATCTTCTTGTTTTCAATACTTTACAAAACTGAATGTTTCACGCTTTTTAAAACAATATATAGAGGTTTCAAAAGACAATAAACGGCTCATAAAACTGTTATATTAATATGAGAAAAATACTAAATCTTATCTTCGGAATGCTACTTTGTTGCAGTTCAATAGCAGCAAATAACACAACCAATATTAGCTTGGAGCCAGGCGACACGCTAACAATTTGGCAAGATGAATATTGTGTGAAGTTTCCTGGCAATCTGCAAGAATATATAAAGGCGCACATTCAATATCCACCAGAGTATGCTGATGCTAATATTGCAGGAAGAATTATTGTTTCATTTAAGATACATCGCAGTGGAAAAACGTCCAGTTTTAAGATAATTCGAGGTTTAGACCCATTGATAGACAAGGAAATTATCCGAGTAATGAAAACAATGCCAAAATGGATTTGGTATTCAAAAAAACGCAGAACTATAAAGTTTTTGTTCCCTGCGTGCATCTATTTAGAGTAAAACCTTTCGGTTTATTTTGCTCGTGTGGTTAGTTCTTCTCTATTTCAACTGTCTCAAAATTTGCGATAGTTGAATTTTCCCTACTATATTTTACAGTAGTTTTAAGTAGACAAGGACTTATAAAATAATATCATCTCAATGCTTTACTTGCCAACTCCATATTGCAAAGCCTTGACACAGATAAATAATGCAGAACGAAAGAGACTTAAATGGTTGGTTTATTCGTATTTTAGGAGATTTTTCAGTACCTTTGTGGCTCACAAAATAGGTAAAAAAAGAATAAAATAATTATGGCAAAGAAAGCACTTCTGATGATTCTCGATGGTTGGGGTCTCGGGAAACATGGTAAGGAAGACGTGATTTTTAATACACCAACTCCTTACTTAGATTATTTAAATGCAGTTTCAGCACATTCATACTTAGAGGCTTCGGGCGAAAACGTGGGTCTGCCAGACGGACAAATGGGCAACTCGGAAGTTGGACACCTTAACATTGGTGCTGGACGAATTGTTTATCAGGATTTAGTTAAGATTAATAAAGCGTGCCAAAGTGGTGATATTCTGAAGAATCAAGAAATTATCAACGCTTATAGTTACGCTCAAAAAGAAGGCAAAAAGCTTCATTTAATGGGTTTAACGTCTAATGGTGGCGTTCACTCTTCATTGGAACATCTTCATAAACTTATTGAAATTGGTAAGGAATATGGCTTGAAAGACGTTTATGTTCATTGCTTTATGGACGGACGAGATACCGACCCAAAGAGCGGTGCAGGTTTTATCAAGGACATTCAGAGCGTGTGCGACAAGAACGATGCGCATATTGCATCTATCATTGGACGCTTCTACGCAATGGATAGAGATAAGCGTTGGGAGCGAGTTAAGGAGGCTTACGACCTTATTGTAGAAGGTAAGGGAAAGAAAGCAGCCGATATGGTAAAAGCAGTTGAGGAAAGCTATGCCGACGGAGTAACCGATGAATTTATCAAACCAATTACCAACGAAAGTGTAAATGGTACTATTGCTGAAGGCGATGTGGTTATTTTCTTCAATTTCCGCAACGACCGTGCAAAGGAATTGACTTATGTTTTGACACAAGAGGATATGGCTGAACAAGGTATGCACACTATCAAAGGTTTGCAATACTATTGTATGACTCCATACGATGCAAGTTTTAAGGGCGTTCATATCCTCTTCCCAAAAGAAAATGTAACCATGACTTTGGGCGAATATTTGAGTGCTCAAGGCAAAAAACAATTGCATACGGCTGAAACCGAGAAGTATGCTCACGTTACATTCTTCTTCAATGGTGGTCGTGAAGAGCCTTATAAAGATGAAGACCGCATCTTGGTAGCTTCGCCAAAGGTGGCTACTTACGACTTGAAACCAGAAATGAGTGCTTACGAAGTAAAGGATAAATTGGTGGAAGCAATCAATACAAACAAGTATGACTTTATCGTTGTGAACTTTGCAAACGGCGATATGGTCGGTCATACAGGTGTTATGAATGCGATTGCGAAGGCAGTTTATGCGGTAGATAACTGCGTGAAAGACGTGATTGAGGCTGCAAAAGCCAACGATTATGAAGCAATCATCATTGCAGACCATGGAAATGCTGATAACGCATTGAACGAAGACGGAACACCAAATACCGCTCACTCGTTGAATCCAGTACCTTTTATTTACGTTACTGACAACAATTCGGCACATGTAAAACCTGGTCGTTTGGCTGACGTGGCTCCTTCTATTCTCCACATCATGGGATTGGAGCAACCAAAGGAAATGACAGGCGAGTGCTTGATAGAAGATAAATAAACAAAAGATAGGTTTAGCCCCATTGGAACGCAAACTCCATTGGGGCTGAATTGTTTTTAAGAGCATTATGGTTGATATAGAAGCATCGTGGAAACAGTATTTAGAAGCTGAATTTAGTAAGCCTTATTTTGCAAAACTAACCGAAAGTGTGCGGCAAGAATATGGTCAATATCAATGTTTTCCACCAGGAAAATTAATTTTTAATGCCTTCAATCTTTGTCCTTTCGATAAAGTTAAAGTAGTCATTCTTGGACAAGACCCTTACCACGAAGTAGGGCAAGCTATGGGATTGAGTTTCTCTGTGCCGCAAGGAGTAATGCTTCCACCATCATTGCAAAACATTTATAAGGAGATAAACAAAGACCTTGGAAAACCAATACCCGCATCGGGCGATTTAACTCGTTGGGCGAAACAAGGCATTTTATTGCTCAATGCTACGCTAACGGTGCGTGCGCACGCTGCCAACAGTCATCAAATGTTGGGGTGGGCTAACTTTACTGATGCGGCTATCATGGCACTAAATGCTCACCGTGAACACATTGTTTTCATGCTTTGGGGTGGGTTTGCACGTTCAAAAAAGCGACTAATTGATACCAATCGTCATTGTATTATCGAATCAGTACACCCTTCTCCGCTTTCAGCCAATAGAGGAGGGTGGTTCGACCAACATCAATTTTCGCGTTGCAATGCCTACCTAAAGGCGCAGGGATTGGACGAAATAGATTGGTAGGCTACTTCCTCAAACATAAAAGAAACATTATGAATGAAAAGAAGATGATGCCAATTTTGCAAATTGGCGATGTTTTGGTTTCGCCTGATATTATAACCGAAAAGTTTTGTTGCGACCTTGATGCGTGTAAGGGCATTTGTTGCGTGGAAGGAGATGCAGGTGCGCCTATTTCTTTAGACGAAATTTCGGCAATAGAAGATGTTGTTGATGACGCATGGCAAACGCTTAGTGCTTCGGCTCAAGCCGTTATTGACAAACAAGGCGTCGCTTATACCGACCGAGAGGGCGACTTAGTAACAAGTATTGTGAACGGAAAAGATTGCGTTTTCACCTTTCACCAGAAAGATTGCTGCCTTTGTGCGTTAGAAAAATTGTATCGTGAGGGGAAAACAACCTTCGTAAAACCTATTTCATGTGCCTTGTATCCTATTCGAGTAAAGGAGTTTGGCAACAATCTTGTAGGCTTGAATTATCATCGTTGGGACGTTTGTAAAGATGCAGTGGCAAAGGGAAAAGAACTCAATTTGCCTATTTATAAGTTCTTAAAAGGTCCTTTAATTCGTCGTTTTGGGGCTGAATGGTATGCTGAATTGGAAGCTGTTGCAGCTCAACTGCTAAGCAATTAGCATCAATAGGCAGGGAGATATATACTCTTTTTCATAGACTTCTCCCCTATTATTTTATGGAATATAAAACAATGCCGATTTTAAAAAAAATAAAATAGCCTGTTTTGTCGTTCAAAACAGGCTATTTTGAGCTTCAAAACCTATTGTTTTGAATTGAATAATAATGGATAAAAAAATAGGCTTTGTAAGGTTTTGATTTTCAACGACATACAAATTAGTCAAAATTTCCACTTATTTTCTAATCTTTGCGCAATGCTTTAGCTTTATTTTAGAACTATATGCTAAAAACAAAAGGAGCTGAAAACTATATGCTTTCAACTCCTTTTTCCTTTCATTAGGTGTTTATTTTTGCTTTTGCTTAACTTCTTCTGAATTGTGAAGGACTCTTTCCGTAACGGTCTTTGAAGTATTTTCCTAAGAAACTTTGATTAGGGAAGTTCATTTCTTCTGCTATTTGCTTGATACTCATCTTGCTATTCTTCAAAAGAACACGGATTTCCATCATCACATAGTAATCAATCCATTCGCTTGGCGTGCGTTTGCTGACATGCTTAATCGTTTCTGACAAGTATTTTGGAGAGATATAAAGCTGTTCAGCATACCAACTTACACGGCGTTCCGATTTATATTCTTTTTCAACCATGTGGATAAAATCGGCAAAAATAGTTTCGCCACGCGTTTTACCCGTCTTTTCTACTTGCTGAACACGATAAATTACGTTGCACATATCGTATATTAGCACCTTCAACATGGTCGCTACTAACTCACGTCTGAACTCATGGTCAAGGTCAAGCATCTTGAGTTTTACAGCCTGAATATAGGTAATTAATTCTTTAACCAATCTATTTTCAGCATGAAAAACTGGGTGACGGCGTGCAAATAAGAACAATGTTGAAAGCTCTTTTACGTTGCTTACGATTTCTTGAAAGAAGTCATAAGAAAGGAAAAGACAAACTCCTTTGCTCCCTGGTGCTATTTTATAATCGCCCATAACTTGCCCTTCGCTCACAATAAGAATATCGTTCGCAACAACTTTATGAACTTCTGTATCCACAGTATATTCAATTTGTCCGTCCGTACAAATTGCCAATAATAGGCATTTCATCTTTGACGTTTCACTTAAAACAGGCAGTCCTGTTGTTTGATCATAAAGAACAAGGTCGCTCTCTATGTTAAATCCATACGGGTGCTTTGCCTTTATTAAGTCTATGTTAAGTTCCCTCATATCAATAAATTTCGGTTCTCTCAAACTATTATGCTTGCAAAATTAATGAATATATTGTAGATTTAGCAAAAATATTGGGAAAAATTGGTCAAATAATAATTCAAAAAACAATAAAGTTTTTCAATATTTCCACAAATTACTTAATTATTGGCTAATTTATTACTTTTTTAGCGACTACTTGGCATTGATTTGAGATTAATTCCCATTCACATAAAAGAATATTTATCGTAGAAAAACAAATGAACTTCTCGCTTCAAATGTATAATCCCCTTTCAGTAAGAATTTTAACAATGTGCTACAATATGTATCACAATTTGTTTTATTCTTTCTGAAAGGGGATTTTATTTTTAACTTCTTCTCCTTACACAGACGAAATCAATGCTTTAAGCATCAATATTGGCATAAGTTGCGTTCTGCTCAATAAATTCTCTACGTGGTTCAACATCATCTCCCATTAACATTGAGAACATTTCATCGGCTGTTGTAGCGTTTTCGATGGTTACTTGCTTGAGCAATCGTGTTTTTGGATTCATTGTTGTATCCCAAAGTTGTTCAGGATTCATTTCACCCAAACCTTTGTAACGCTGCGTATGGAGTGCTTTATTTTCTTCATCGCCACCCACATATTTTTCTAAGAATTGTAAACGTTGTTGCTCAGTGTAGCAATATTCGCTTACTTTCTTGAATGTACATTTGTAAAGTGGTGGTGTTGCGATATAAAGGTGTCCTTCTTCGATAACACGAGGCATGTAACGATAGAAAAGTGTCATGATAAGCGTGTCAATGTGAGAACCATCGACATCGGCATCGGTCATAATTATAATCTTATCGTAGCGCAATTTATCGGTATTTGCTTCAAAGTCTGACTCGCCATCTACGCCAAATCTTACTCCAATAGACTGAATAATGTTCATTACAGATTCTGCTTCAAACACTCTATGGCGTTGTACTTTTTCTACGTTAAGGATTTTACCACGCAATGGAAGAATGGCTTGCGTATAGCGGTCGCGACCTTGTTTAGCCGAGCCACCTGCCGAATCACCCTCGACGAGGAATATTTCGCATTCTTTTGGGTCTTTGTTAGAGCAGTCAGCCAACTTTCCTGGAAGTCCACCGCCTGTCATTACGTTTTTACGCTGTACACTTTCACGAGCTTTGCGGGCTGCGATACGTGCTGTAGCAGCAAGAATCACTTTATCGCAGATAAGCTTTGCTTCTGCTGGATTTTCTTCTAAATAGTATGAAAGTGCTTCTCCCACAGCTTGTTGAACGGCACCAGATACTTCGCTATTACCGAGTTTTGTCTTTGTTTGACCTTCAAATTGTGGTTCTGCTACCTTGATTGATATTACCGCAGTTAAGCCTTCACGGAAGTCTTCACCCGTAATTTCAATTTTTGCTTTTTCGATTTGCTTTGCAATTTGCGTATCATTGTCGGCGTAAGCCTTGAGTGTACGCGTTAAAGCGGTGCGGAAACCAGTAAGGTGTGTACCTCCTTCGATTGTATTGATATTGTTCACATAAGAGTGAATATTTTCATTGTAATCGTTGTTGTACATGATAGCTACCTCAATAGGTATGCCTTGCTTTTCTGTTTTGAGGTAGATAACATCGTCAAACAAGTGTGTTCTATGGCGGTCTACATATCTAACAAATTCTTTCAAACCCTCTTGTGCATGGAAAACTTCTTGCTTTGTCTTTCCTTCTTCGTTTGGTCGAAGGTCGGTAAGTGTGATTTTAATACCTGCATTGAGGAATGCAAGTTCTCTCATTCGCCTTGCTACAATATCCCATTGATATATTGTTGTTGTGAAGATAGAGGCGTCTGGCCAAAATTGTTGTCTTGTTCCAGTCTTATCTGTATCGCCTACTATTTTTACAGGGTATAATGGTTTACCTTTTTCGTATTCTTGTTGGTAGATTTTTCCGTTTCTGAACACTTGCGACATCATGTGTGATGATAGTGCATTGACACAACTAACCCCCACTCCGTGCAAACCTCCACTGACTTTATACGACCCTTTGTCGAACTTACCACCTGCGTGAAGCACTGTCATAACGACTTCGAGCGCACTTTTATGTAGTTTTTCGTGTTCGTCTACGGGAATACCGCGCCCATCATCTTCAACTGTTATGGAGTTATCTTCGTTGATGGTTACTTCAATATGGCTACAATATCCAGCCATCGCCTCGTCGATAGAGTTATCAACGGTTTCGTTGATGAGGTGATGAAGTCCCTTTTCGCTGATGTCGCCAATATACATTGCAGGTCTTTTTCTTACTGCTTCGAGTCCTTCGAGTACCTGAATGTTACTGGCCGAGTAATTGTTCTCGTTTTCTAAGTTATCTGCCATTTTATTTAGATTGTACTTATTCTTTTTTTGATAGTTGTTTTTGAGTTTTGGTTTTATATTTTTAATAACTACCTTTCCCATCTATCTATTTGCAAAGATACAAAAAATCCCTTGTTTTTCGCAATATTTATTGCCAAAAATGTTTAACCTTTGATTGTTTTTCTTTTATCTTTAAAATGCAAAAAGGCCGCACTCGTTTTCGAGTACGACCTTAATTATTCTTTATTAGCTATGACTTACTAAACCTTATTATCCAAGGCTTGCAACGTGCTGACAGAGACCTGATTTTAAGTTTGCAGCCTTATTCTTATGAATAATGTTTGTTTTTGCAAGCTTATCAAGCATCTTTTGTATTGATGGATAAAGCTTAATAGCTTCTTCCTTATCAGCGATATTGCGGAATTTGCGAACAGCATTACGCATTGTCTTTGCGTAGTACTTATTATGCAAAGTCTTCACTTTGTCTTGACGGATTCTTTTAAGTGATGATTTATGATTTGCCATCTTTACTTCTATTATTTTTATTAGTAGTCTCTAGGGGAATCGAACCCCTCTTACAAGAATGAAAATCTTGTGTCCTAGCCGATAGACGAAGAGACCATCATTTGTTTTGCGGGTGCAAAGGTAGTGGTTTATTTTTAATCAACCAAATTTTCTCAAAGAAATTTTCATCAATCGTGCATTTTTTTGTATTTTTGTATCAGTAAAAAGGCTTATGAACACAAAAACGCGTGGAATTGTGCTTCGCAGTGTCCGTTATGGTGATGCGAAGTTGATTATTGATGTGCTGACCGAACTCTCGGGGCGCATTTCTTTCGCAGTGCGTGTTCCTAAGACGGCGAAAGGCAAACTAAAAAGACAGTATTTCCAACCGATGACCTTGTTAGATATGGAGTATGAATGGAGGGAAAGGAATACGCTTCAGAACATGAAAGATGTAAGAATTGCATTGCCTTACACGTCGATACCTTTCGAACCTGTAAAATCAACCATGCTTTTGTTTTTAGCCGAGTTCCTTTATTATGTAACTCGGGACGAGCAACAGAACGCCACTTTATTTAATTATATATACAATAGTTTGGAATGGCTGGACAATAGCGAAAAGGATTATGCTAATTTCCACCTTGTTTTCATGATTCGATTGGGTAAATTCTTAGGTTTTCAGCCTTATTTAGAGGAATACACGCAAGGGGCTTATTTCGATTTGCGCAATGGCTGCTTCACTTCTTCGCTGCCTTTTCATGCTGACTATCTCCCCCAAAAAGAGTCGGAACAAATGTACACGCTCATGCGAATGACTTTTGACACAATGAAAGTATTTAAATTGTCGCACAACGAGCGCAACCGCATCACTGATTATATTTTGCATTACTATCGTTTGCATGTTCCGAATATGCCCGATTTGCAAAGTTTCGATATTCTTCGTGAGGTATTTGCATAAAGCAACAATCGTTTCAAAATTCAAAAGAGCCTATTTTGGAGTGCAAAATAGGCTCTTTTGAAGCACAAAATAGTGGGTTTTATTTTTTTACCCTAAAAAAGCGTGTACAATAAATATCCCCAATGAGCCACCAAAGCTGCACACAAACCACCAATAGTGTGGGAAATGATAGCCTTTGAAGTAAGCTCACGGTAGCCAATGGTATCGAGCATAGCTGTGTGTGTACTCAAAAAACCGCTCCAACACATACCCATACCTGTAAACACAGCAATAGCGTTGCCATCTATCCAACCTTGAGTAACAAAATTAGGCACCAAACTAAGTGCTGCACCTACCGCACCAAGAGCAGTAATAGGGAAAGCTATTTGGTGAGGGTCTGAAAAGCCAAACAGCGGCTCTAACAGCCAATTAAGATAGTTGGCAGCTTCGGGTAAAATAGCGATACCTTCGTAGGCAGCACCTGTAAATTCGCCACTCTTGCTCGGTCCGAAAGTAAGAATCATGACAAGTGTTGAAATGATTAACACACCCGGAATAATAGCTACACCTACTTCTACTCCCGATTTTCCACCATCTAACAAAGAGTTAAGAGTGCGCAAAAAGACTGATTTTTCTTCTTTGTGTTCTGGGCGTTCTACTTGTTTCTCAAACTTTTCACCTTGTAACGCATCTTCTGTAAGATATTGTGGATAGGCTTTTAGCACAAAACGTTGCATGCAGCGAGTTGAAACAATACACCCCACACATGCACCAAAGAAACCAATAAGTGGTTCTACAAAATAACCATGACCCAACATGAAAACTATAACAATGAGTCCCATGCCAAAAGCGGTTCCGAAATTGGTAAGCGAAATATATTGAAACTTCTTGAAATAGCTGCTAAAATGCTTATCTTGTGCCAAAGTTATGATAGCTGGATTATCTGACAAAAAAGTAAGGACTGCTCCTAAAGCTGCAACTCCGGGCAAATGGAACAAAGGACGCATCAAAGGACGTACCAATTTTTCGATTAAGTCGACAACCCCAAACTCTACCATAAGTTTTCCTAAAGCACCCGTGAGAACACAGATTGCCATAAGATAAAAACAAGTGTTGAGCAAAAGGTCATGAGCCGTGTGCATGATAGTATTTAACATTGGTGCAACACCCATAACACAGCCAATTCCGCCAAAAAGGGCAATAATAATAGTAAGACAAATGATACCACTAAACATCATTTTTTTACTTTTAGTTTGTTGATTTTGTTGGTTTTCTTCCATTTTCGTTTAGGTAATATGATATTAAATTTAAATCGGTCGTAAAATTAGCATATTTTTTTAGAATAAAAGGACTAAAAAGATAATAATTTTTCTATCGTACAATAAAACATAAATAAATAAACTATATTTGCAGTAAACAAACATTATTTGCTGAAAAAAATCACTAAATTTAGGTATTGCAACTCTTCTGCTCAGCACCTAACTTTGCAAACTGAAAATTACAAATATTACACAATGAGAAAAATATTATTCTTGTTCGCAATGATAGCAACATTGATGTCAGCGAACGCACAAACAAACAAAACAACAGCAGCACAATGTCCTATACTTACCTCTGATGAACTGTTAGAGCAAGCTGAAAAATTTGTAAACAAAGAGGTTTATGTAAAAGGAGTAGTAACCCATGTTTGTCATAACTCTGGTAAAAAAGTATTTATAGCTACCAACGATGAAAACAAAAGTATTCAGATTTTTGCAGGTGGCAATATCGATAAGTTTAGCACAGACCTTGCAGGAAAGCAAATCAGGGCAAAAGGAAGCGTTGCAGAACATCGCATTAGTAAAGCAACCATTGACAAACAAGAAGCACAAATGGCAGCCGAACTTGAAAAAGAAAACTGTATGAACGTAGAACGCTGCAATAGTGTAATGAGTAACTATAAAAAAATGCAAGAATGGATGGCAAAAAACAAAAAAGATTACTATCCGCTCTACTTCGTAAAAGCAACAAGTTTTGAAATCTTGAAATAAAACTCATACCCCACCATAGGAGCAAAGCACCATTAGTTTTGCTCCTTTTTTTATGCATACACGGCAAATAAAAATGGGAATATTCCCCAAAAATGAAAGAAAATAGTATATTTGCAAGGTGCAAATGAAGCAAAGCAAAATTTAAATATGGTTGCAGCGAGAAATTGCACTATAAAAAAAACACATTTATCACACATTGCAACATAAAAAGGCAATAAAATCATTAACTTTAAGACTTATATTTATGGCAAAAAAATTAAAACACAGGTATGTTATTGGTGGATTCACGCTATTCTTTGCAAGCATATTTGCAACAACACAAGCACAAACAATTTACAAACTGAAAGTTTGTGGAACAGAAGTAACATCGGATAATGCCGCTGATATTACAGGTGCATGGAAAAAAGCAGGAAAAATAACCTACAACGATGCTACAAAAACATTAACTTTGACCAATGCTACCCTCGAAGCAACCGAAAGTGACAACTGCATACGCAACGAAATGGGTACATTAAACATCGTTTTTGAAGGCACAAATACACTTAATTCTGCTTGGGGTGCTGGTATCTACAACGACGTAAATGGGAAAATGACCATTACGGGAGGTACCGCAAAAATAAAAGTACAGGAACAAGCAGGTATCTTTTCAAGCGAAAACTCTGAACTTACCATAACAAAAACCAACATTGACACCTATGGCTATTGGGGCATCAGTGGCATTACGGGCATGAAAAACGAAAAGCTAATCATTGATAACGCCACCGTTTCTGCATTTGGAAGTTGGGCCTCGCTCTCTGCATTCGCTTCGTTTACGCTGACCAATGGTAAAATTATAGAACCAACAGGCGCAACATGGAAGGACGATATGCACGCAGCATGCGACAAATACAAGAGTATCATCAAAAACAAATACGTTAAAATCACTCCAACAACAAATGGAGTTTCAACCACAGAAAAGAAAAATAACAACGAAATTAAAGCCATCTATACCATAGAAGGCAAACAAATAAGTAATCTAAAGCGTGGTATTAATATCATCAAATACAACAATGGAAGTAGCAAAATAACGCTACAAAAATAAAAAACTATCAATAAAAAAAGAGGTTTTGATATTTATCAAAACCTCTTTTTTATTATACCGCTTTCTATAAAAGCGTAACTATTAAAATATTTATACTATAATCTAAAACGATTATTCATAAACAAATACTTCAACTTCAGCTGCAAAAATACCCTTAAATTCTGCTCCTGTGTAAATAGTAGAGAAAGTAATCGTCTTGTTTTCTTTATCGAAAGATGAAGGCTTTTTAATTTGAGCTTCAGCATCTTTACCCTTGAATTGAGGGAAAGCATTAAGAGTATGAGCATAAACAACTTCCTTTTTCTTGGTTCTCAAACCTGTATCAACGTTTTGGAACGTAACGCGGTTTGTTTTAGGATCAACAGTAAATGTCATAGGGAAACCTTCTTCCATCATATAAGGCTCTATCTTATATTGATTAGGAGCACTTTCATTTTGATAAAGAATTCTATTACCTAACTTCGCAGGTTTGTCAAAAAGTAACCATTGCTCTCCGCTATTATTCAAGAAATGACCAAGGTCATTTTCAGGAGCAGCAATAGTCAAACTACCTACACCTATCTGCTTCCAAGCAGAAATTCCAAATTCTGTTGTACCAGCAACAAAAATCAATGTACCAGAACCATAAGGAGAAACAAAAGCAGGATCAAGAGTAATTTTACCACCTACATAACTTCCTTTTTTTACATCATCAACAGTATAAGTAACGTTAATATAACCTTCAGTTTTGCCATCTTCAAAAATTGCTTTCTCAGCCACTTTATAGATATTACCCTTACCAGCAGTGAAAGTAACAGGAACCTCAAGGGCACCTTCTGCCTTTAAACGCTTTACTGGAATCTGGAAAGAGTTTCCTTCTTTGTTCAACTGAATTTTCTGTGAAGTCTGTTCGAAATATACTTTTCCATCAGCATTTTCTCCAGGACCATCATATTCATACTTATCTGTGCAGGCGGTTAGGCTCAAGCCTAACACACCTACCATGAGGAAAAATGCACTTTTAAAAATATTATTCATATTTGTGTAGTTTTTTATTTACAATAAATTAATATTTTCAACTCTTATTCTTGCCAAGGCTTATAAGCCATTGATGGGTCAGGGTTATTGTAACCAGCAATAGCAGGGTTATCATTTGTTTCCAAGTCCACAATACAGAAGTTCATCCAAGCAGGACGACCCTTTGTATTGAATCTCCATTGCTCGAAGAAGTTTGTGCCAGGATAACCACGAGTTACAGAAACATTAGCACGTTTGATATCGAAGAATGATAGACCTTCACCCCAAAGTTCGATACGCTTTTGGAAGAGGATTTCGTCGATAGCCTTGTTGCCTGTGAAACCATAATCCTTAGTTGTATCAAATTTGTATTCTGGGTCACGATATTTCTTCATGAAGTTTGTAAGAAGTTGAATACCTGAACCAGCAGCTAAACGCTCAGCAGCTTCAAATTGAATGAAGTACATTTCTTCAACACGCATCAAAGGATAAGCTGTGATAGGACCAATTGAAGAATTCACATAGTTTCCTTCTGCTGGACGGAACTTCAATGAACCATATACAGGAATACGCTCCTTAAAATCAATCTTATCCGCCGAACCATCTATATACTTATTCTTTGCCTCCAATGGTGAGCCAGCAGGAGCCTTCCACATCGTTTTACGCCAGTCAGTATCACTGATTTTGTCATAGAATGATTTTCCAATCATGTTCATAGGACCATTACCAGCATAGCCGAATACAGTTTCGTTTGAAGCGAAAGAGGTAAAGTTGAGAATACCTGACTTAACTGCGGCGTCTTCAGCAGTGTATTGAGCGCCCCACATCCACTTTGTAATATTATTGAAACCAGTCTTTGTATCTGTAGCTTCCTTTTCCTTCATAGGATCTCCACCATAAGCACTGATAGCCTTTTCAGCATATTCCTTAGCCTTTGCATAATCGTTGTTCCACATATAAAGGCGAGCCTTTAAACCATAAACAACAGCAAGGTTAGGTAAAGTATTACCCTTGTTAGAAGCAATATTTACAATATACTTTTCAGCATTATTCAAGTCGCTTTCAATAAACTTAAACATTTGCTCGTGAGTAGCACGTGGGTTATTACGAGACTTTAATTCAGCCAAAGTATCAGTTACGATAGGACATGTAAGTCCTTTTACATCATGACCTTGTGCATTTTTTGAATCAGGGAACTTATCGTTTGGCAAGAACTCGTACATTTGTGCCATTTGGAGGTAGTTATCTGCACGATAAGCATAACCTAAACCGAGATAGCCCAATTGTTCTTTTGTTGCCTTTTCAGGTGAAACTGCAGAAATTACAGAGTTTGTTGCTAAAATGTAACGATAATAGTATGTGTATACAAACTGTGTAATGAGGTATGAAGGACCTAAGAATCTTGTCGCTGCCCATGGGCTAAATTGGTTATAGTCGTGGTCTACGACTACATAATCGTCAGCCATGACATCGCGAATACGCATGATAGCAGAAGTACCATAAGCCCAATGTTGACCACGCCAAATACTTTTACCATAAGCTGGCAAACCTTTTACAACCGCAGCAATTGCTGTTGACGATCCTTCTAATTGTTTTTGTGTAACCGTACCATTTTGTGGCATTGCTTCGTCTATACAACTTGTCATAGCAGACAATGTAAGACCTGCAAAAAGAACACTATAAATTGATTTATTTATTTTTTTCATATTGGTCTGTTTCTATTATTTTAGAATGTTACTGTAATACCACCAGAGATTGTTCTAACATTAGAGTAGAGAACGTTAGAAACGCTACCAGAGATAGACTGACGTGGGTCAAGACCTTGACGCTTTGACCATACCCAAATATTATCGCCTACTGCATAAACACGAACCTTAGCGAGACCTAACTTGCGTGTGTACTTAGCTGGTATGGTGTAACCGAGGTTAATGTTTTGAAGGCTAAGGTAAGAAGCAGATGTCAACCAACGGTCAGAACTTGCTGTTGTGTATTGGTCTTGGCTTTGTATACGTGGAATATTAGAACCTGTGTTTTCAGGAGTCCATGCCTTAAGCAAGTCAACGTGCATAGCCCCACCACGGTTGTGGTCCATAGCTGCTGCATAGTTGCTATCGTAAACCTGACCACCGAGTTGGTAACCGAAGTCAATAGAGAAGTCAAAGCCCTTCCAAGCGAGGCTTGTACCGAAACCACCGTATGCGTCTAGCAATGCTGTACCGCAGAGGTGATAAGAAGCATCTTCTGCATTTTCAACAGTGATAGTCTTTTCTACTATCTTTTGACCATTTTCAACAATGTCTTTTCCAGCTGCGTCCTTCTTGTAAATATCTTGGTAGAAGAGAGACTTACCTGTTTTTGGGTCTACACCAGCATATTTCTTCAAACGGAATGTGTACATAGATTGACCTTCACCATAGAAGTAGCTACCGCTATTGTATCCAGGAACGCCATCGAGCCATGCTGTTTTGTTAGCATCAGCAATGCGAGTAATCTTATTCTTATAAGTTGTAAAGTTCAAGTTTGCACTCCACTTGAAGTCGCGTGTACGAATAATGTCACCAAACAACTCGATTTCAAGACCTCGGTTGCTCATATCACCTACGTTAGCATAGTATCCGCTCCAACCGTATGATACTGGCAAAGAGAAGAATGCGAGCATATCCTTTGTAGAACGGTCGAAGTAAACGATGCTACCGCTTAAGCGTTGACGGAAGAATGAGAAGTCGAAACCTACGTTAAACATACCTTGCTTTTCCCAAGAAATCTTTTCATTACCACGTGAGCCTGTAACTATAGAAACTTCATTGTTAGAAGAAACGATGCTATATGTATTTGTGTAAAGGAAATTACCTATATTATCATTACCTTGTGCACCATAAGAAGCCTTAAACTTCAATTCATCTACCCAAGGAGCATTGAACCAAGATTCTTTAGAGATGAGCCATGCGCCACCTAAAGACCAGAAGTTACCCCAACGGTGATCTGGGTGGAATATTGAAGAAGCATCACGACGATAAGACATTTCACCAAAGTATTTGTTATCGTAGCTATAGTTGATACGACCGAACCAACCTTCAGTATTGTAGAGAGAATTGCTTGAACCTGTACTCTTTGTTACAACTGCCCCTGAAAGTTCAGCATAGTTCAAATCGAACATGTTGTGCTTTGTTCCGCTCAATGATGTACCAATCAATCTGTAGTATTCATGACCAGCCATTACGTCAAATTCGTGCAAGCCATATTGATGTTTCCAGTTCAAAATTTGTTGATAGTTATAAGACCAGTTACGTTTATGGGCAACAGAGATATGACCATTATCTTTTGCATATTGACCAAACCAAGGGTTAGTTGTTCCCTTACCACGATATTCTTTCAAGTAAACACTGTTTACGCTTTTGAATGTGAAGTCTTTCAAGAAACGAATATCTACAGTACCTACACCATTGAAAGTGTTACCATCAGTAAAGTCAAGGTTAAGGCGGTTGTCAGACAATGCATTAGATTTACCCAAGAATGGACGCATCAAACCGAGCGCCATAGTGTCATCACCATAGTCGTAAGCCTGAAGACCAGACTCTTCGTGGCGCATGATGTTCTTATCCTTATCACGGAGATACAAAGGATAGATAGGAGCTATACGAGTTAATGCGAACATATTACCAGAGTCAGTTGAAGTACCTTCACCACCATTTGCAAAGTGTGTAGAATAGTGAGAGTAGTTCATGTTACCACCAATGCGCAACCAATCGTTGATTTGGTAGTCAGCTTTCAAACGGCTTGTGAAACGTTGGTAATCAGAGGCAACAGTAATACCGTCGTCTTTCAAATAGTTAATAGAGCCATAGAATGTAGACTTGTCAGTATTACCCACTGCAGATGCAGAATATTCTTGGCGAAGCGCGTTGCTATAAATAGCGTCAATCCAGTTGTCAGGTTGCAACCAGTATTGTTGTCCGTCCTTACCTTCAACCATACGACCAAGAGTTGCGTTAGGATTCAACTTACCGTTACGACCGATGAGAGTTTGTCCTGCTGGATATGTGTAAACATTATATCCCAAACCAAAGCTGTTAGAAGCTGTTAGGTTAGCATTAGCCCAAGCGTATGCTTGTTCAGGAGTCATACCTTTACCATCTACAGGGTCAGCAGCATAATTATAAAGACCCTTATAATACAATTCGTAATAAGCAGCAGGGTCTGTTACGTATTCGTAATCAGGGATAGCACGAGATTTAACACCCCATTTAGCATCTACCGTAATAGTACCACGGTCAGCACGTCCAGCCTTTGTTGTAATAATAATTACACCGTTGGCACCACGAGCACCATAAAGTGCAGCAGAAGCAGCATCTTTAAGAACGGTCAAACTTTCAATATCTTGTGGGTTGATAGACTTAATATCACCATCGAATGGTATACCATCTACTACATACAAAGGAGAACCACCTGCGGTGATAGAACCGATACCACGAATTTTAACACTTGATGAAGAGCCTGGATCTCCAGAACTTTGTACCATTTGTACACCTGAAACCTTATTCTTCAAAGCATCAACAGCATTTGTAACCTGTACTTTAGTGATGTCATCAGCCTTTACGACAGCAGCAGAACCTGTAAATGCAGATTTCTTCTGTGTACCATAAGCAACAACAATCACCTCTTCCATAGTTTTGCTGTTTGACTCAAGTACTACGCGCATATTAGGGGTAGCCTTTACCTTTTTAGACGTCATACCTACATAAGAAAATTCGAGCATCGCACCAGCTTGTACGTCTAACTCAAATTTACCATCGAGGTCAGTTTGGGTACCATTTTGAGTACCTAAAACTTTAACGAAAGCTCCGATTACAGGTTGTTGATCCTCGTCCGAGATAACAACACCCGTAACATGTGTCTGTGCCATTGCCATTCCTAAACTTAGGAACATGCAGGCGAGAAACATTGTTAGTCTTCTTTTCATAAAATCTCTCTCTTTAAAATTTAATTATTAACAGTTATAATTCTTTTTCGCATGGGAGCTCGTCCCAATTTCTCATAGCTTTTGTTAAAGAATGAAAGCGTTTTCATCTTTTAACGTAAATGCAAAGATAGTATATAAGAATTAACGAAACAAATAAAATTAATGAAATGAGTATGTTTTTTGCATTTATTAACACGAAAGTAATTAAACCAAACAGAAAAGTAGCGCAAATGGAAAAGTCTTGCAGCTGTTTTGTGCGTAGTTCCTTGCGTTTGTACTGTCCTTTATAAATAAAAATAAGATTGTGATAAAAAGTTTAGAAAAGAAAGTAAACGATTATTATTTCATTAAACATTGTTTTCGAGGCAGCAAAAAAAAGGAATTCAAGTTCATTGAAATTTTTAAAAAGATTTTATCACTGTTTGTTTAAATAACGAAACATATTCTTTGAAAGGAGCAAACAGCAAATTTTTGAATTAGGAATAGAGCATTGAAACTCAGTGAACGAAGTATAAAAAAGGAGATGTCCGTCTCCTTTATATAATAAGGTATAAGAAAATTCTCTTTTGTTTGGGAAGCATTTAAGGTTTAAAGACCATCGTTTTGGGTAATTTCACCCATTTACTATTTACGACAATCTTGATAATACTGCCTTGTACTTGGCGAAATGTAAATGTTCCGTCAATGTTGTGTGTCAGTGTTGCGATTAAATCTTCGCTACCATAATCATTAATAATTGTCAGTGTAGCCACTTCGCCTCGAATTTCCACGTCAGAGATTATCCATTTACGGGTATCACGCTTTGCTCCAAGATAGCCTGCAACTTCTCCGAACACTTCTTGACGCGGCACAATGATGTTTTGTTTATAAAAGTCAATGTCTAACCAAACTTGAAATTCGGCATTCTCGATATGTCCTTTAAAGGTTGTCGTATCGTTATTGAAAGTCCTATCATCAGGCGTTAATTTGTTCATTGGTGTTGCAAAAGTTACCAATGGAATAAAAAACAGCCATGCTATAATCAATATTTTTGATTTCATACTCTTCACCTTTCTTCTTTATTTTATTGTTGCAAAGTTACTTTTTTTTCTTATTCGGCGCATGAAAAGATGCTTTTCTTTTTCAATATTTAAGCCTTTTCACTCTTAAAACGTGATTTATATCATATTTTAAGCCTACCTTATCTAAAATAATAACTTTTTTTTTTGGATATTCGTTTTTTATTTTACCTTTGCAACATACACTATAATATAAAAAAGATGTTTCCGGATTTTATTTTTGAGGCAAGTTGGGAAGTATGCAACAAAGTTGGCGGTATTTACACCGTACTTTCAATGCGCGCAAAGACAATGCAAGAAAGATTAAAAGACCAAATCATTTTTATTGGTCCAGACTGCACAAAGGACGCAGAAAATATCTATTTTAAGGAAGACAAAAGTCTTTTTGCTGAATGGGTGCAAGTTACAAATGATGAAGGACTAAGCATAAAGGTAGGACACTGGGATATTCCAGGTTTACCCATTGCAATTCTCATAGATTACACTTCCTTTTTTGCTCAAAAAAACGAATTTTATGGCAATCTTTGGCAACAATACAAGGTAGATAGTCTCCATGCTTATGGCGACTACGATGATTCTGCCATGTTTTCTTACGCCGCTGCAAAGGTAGTGGAAAGCTATTATCGTCATTATTTGCTTAACCACAAAAATGTTATTTTCCACGCAAATGAATGGCAAACGGGCTTCGCCGCATTGGTATTGCAATATCGTGTACCCGAAATCGCGACCCTTTTTACAACTCACGCAACGGGCATTGGGCGCAGTATTGCAGGCAATAACAAGCCACTTTATGGTTATTTGCCAGCTTATAATGGCGACCAAATGGCAGGCGAGTTAAATATGGAAAGTAAACATTCGATTGAAAAACAGACAGCACTCCATGTTGATTGCTTCACTACCGTAAGCGAAATAACCGCTTTGGAGTGTAAAGAGCTATTGGATAAGCCTGTTGATGTTGTTTTGCCCAATGGATTCGAAGACGATTTCGTGCCGAAAGGTGTTGCTTTTACCAATAAGCGCAGGGCTGCACGCAAGCATTTGCTGCACATAGCGGAGGCTTTGACAGGCGACACGCTCGACGATGACACGCTTATCGTGTCTACTTCAGGGCGTTACGAATTTAGAAATAAGGGCATTGATGTGTTCATTGAGGCTATAAATCGATTGAACCATGACGAAAATATGCAACGAAAGGTAGTGGCTTTCATTGAAGTACCAGGGTGGGTAGCCAATCCTCGTGCCGACCTTCAAGAGCGTTTACTATCGGGAAAGAAATATGAAACGGCATTGGAGCAGCCACTGCTCACCCATCGTTTACACAATGAGGACACGGATAGCGTCTTAGGAATGGCGCAATACTTAGGCTTGAACAATGAAAAAGAGAATCGTGTGAAGCTCATTTTTGTGCCTTGCTATTTGGACGGAGCCGATGGTATCGTGAACAAGTCCTACTATGACGTAATTTTAGGCAACGATCTTTGTGTCTATCCGTCTTATTATGAGCCTTGGGGTTACACCCCTTTGGAGTCAATTGCTTTCAAAGTGCCTTGCATTACGACCGACCTTGCAGGCTTTGGCTTATGGGCGAATGGTGCAAAAGGCAAAGCGTGTGAAATTGAAGACGGTGTAAAAGTGATACATCGCACTGACGATAATTATTCGGAGGTGGCAGAAAGCATTAAGGAAACTATTTTAAGTTATGCCAAAATGAACAAAACCACTGCCAATAAATGTCGTACCAATGCGCAAAAGTTATCGAAAAAGGCTCTATGGAGCGAGTTTTTCAAGGCTTACGAAACCGCTTACGCTAAGGCATTGAGCCGTAGGGACGAGCGAATGAGTAACGTGGCGACTATTAAAAAGTAAAAAAGGTAAAAAAATACAATAGAAAAAATTATGAAAATTAAGTCTGATTATTCTAACGAGCCTCAATGGAAAGAGGTAAATATCAAGTCGAGTCTTCCTAAAGAGTTGGCTTGCCTTGACGAAATTGCCCACAACCTTTGGTATGGTTGGACACACGAGGCACGCAGTTTGTTCACAAACTTGGATAAAGAACTCTACGAAACAGTAGGACACAATCCTGTTTTATTGCTTGAGCAACTAAGTTATGACCGCAAAGAAGCGATTGTAAAGGATAAGGAATTAATGAAGCAAGTGAAGAACGTTTACAAGATGTTCAAAGATTACATGAATGTTAAGCCTAATAGCAAACGTCCTTCCGTAGCTTATTTCTGCATGGAATTTGGTTTAAATCAGGTTCTAAAGATTTATTCAGGTGGCTTAGGAATGCTTGCTGGCGACTATCTTAAAGAGGCTTCCGACTCAAACGTAGACCTTTGCGCCGTGGGTTTCCTTTATCGTTACGGCTATTTCCGCCAAAGTTTATCAATGGACGGTCAGCAAATTGCTAAATATGATGCTCAAAGTTTCAACTCTTTGCCAATTGAACGTGTACTTGACGAGAACGGAAATCAAGTAATGGTGGAAGTTCCTTACAACAATTATACGGTGCATGCTTTGATTTGGCAAGTAAACGTAGGACGTATCAAACTTTATTTGTTGGATACTGACAACGAAATGAACTCTGAATTTGACAAATCTATTACCCATGCGCTCTATGGAGGGGATTGGGAAAACCGTATTAAGCAAGAAATTTTGCTCGGTATCGGTGGTATGCTCACATTGAAAAAACTCGGAATAAAGAAAGATATATACCATTGCAACGAAGGACACGCTGCACTTTGCAACCTGCAACGCCTTTGCGACTATGTAGAACAGGGCTTATCGTTCAATCAGGCTATGGAACTCGTGCGTGCATCTGCACTTTACACTGTTCACACTCCTGTTCCAGCAGGACACGATTACTTCGATGAAGCGCTCTTTAACAAGTATATGTCGGGTTATCCTGCAAAATTGGGCATCACATGGGACGAATTTATCGGCATGGGACGTACCAATCCTGATGACCATAGCGAGCGTTTCTGTATGAGTACCTTTGCTTGCAACACATCGCAAGAAATCAATGGTGTTTCTCGTTTGCATGGTTGGGTAAGTCAAAAGATGTTTGCTCCACTTTGGAAGGGCTATTTCCCTGAAGAAAATAGTGTGGGCTACGTTACCAATGGTGTCCACTTCCCTACTTGGGCAGCTACCGAATGGCGCAAGGTTTACAACAAATATTTCGATAAAAACTTCATGGCTGACCAAAGTAACGAGAAAATTTGGCACGCCATCTACGATGTTGCAGACGAAGAAATTTGGGAAACTCGCATGGCATTGAAGAACAAACTTATCAAATATATCCGTGATAAGTTTACTCAACAATGGTTGCGCAATCAAGGCGACCCTGCAAAGGTGGTTTCTATCCTTGAAAAGATTAATCCTAACGCATTGATGATTGGCTTTTGCCGCCGTTTTGCAACCTACAAACGTGCCCATTTGCTGTTTACAGACTTAGACCGTTTGGAGAAAATCGTAAACAATCCAGAACGCCCCGTACTCTTCTTCTTCTCTGGTAAGGCTCACCCTGCCGACGGTGCAGGACAGGGCTTGATTAAGAAGATATTTGAAATTTCACGTATGCCACAGTTCCTTGGTAAGATTATCTTCCTCGAAGATTACGACATGGAGCTTGCTCGCCGCCTTGTTTCGGGTGTTGATATTTGGATGAACACCCCTACTCGACCATTGGAAGCCAGTGGGACATCGGGCGAAAAGGCTGAAATGAACGGTGTTGTAAACCTTTCTGTACTCGATGGTTGGTGGGTTGAAGGCTATCGTGAGGGTGCTGGTTGGGCATTACCACAGAAACGCACTTACCAAAATCAGGAATATCAAGACCAATTGGACGCTGCTACCATTTATAGTTTGTTGGAAAACGAGATTACACCTTTGTTCTTCAACAAAACAAAGGGCAAAACTTATTCGGAAGATTGGGTAAAAGTGGTGAAAAACTCAATCGCTACTATTGCGCCTCATTACACAATGAAACGCCAATTGGACGATTACTATTCAAAATTCTACAACAAACAGGCTGAACGTTATGCAAAATTGCACGCTAACGACAACCAACTTGCAAAGGAAATAGCAGCTTGGAAGGAAGCTGTGGCAGAACGTTGGGACGCTATCAATGTTGTTGAAAATAATATGGACTCGTTGCAAGATGCTGTAACAGGCGAAGTTACCACGCTAACTTACACCATTGACGAACAAGGCTTGCAAGATGCGGTTGGTTTAGAGTTTGTTATGCTCGATAACAACCCTACCGATGACGTTACTATCCACAAGGTTCTTCCGTTCAAAATGGTGAAGAATAACGGTAACCTTTATACTTTCCAACTCGAATTCGACTCTGCTGACGCTGGAGCCTTCAAGTGTGCCGTTCGTATGTACCCAAAGAACGACCTCTTGCCACATCGTCAAGACTTCTCTTACGTTAAGTGGCTCGACTAATCCGCCACCGACACGTAGCATATATGCAAGCCCCCTTTTGAGCACACGCTCAAAAGGGGGCTTTGTTTATCAGTCAGGTTCTGAAAACTCCTCTATGGTTTTTAGCTTTATCGCCTTTCGTTTTCTCTTTTGTGCTGTTCCGCTCTCAATACAATAGTATATAATGCGATTTTT
This sequence comes from Prevotella disiens, assembly GCF_900454955.1. NCBI lineage: Bacteria > Pseudomonadati > Bacteroidota > Bacteroidia > Bacteroidales > Prevotellaceae > Prevotella > Prevotella disiens. The sequence continues at coordinate 2,286,643 of NZ_UGTL01000001.1, forward strand.
AAAGGATATTTTTAAATTATCTAAGCTTTGATAATTTCTTATCTAAGCTTAAATAAATATTTATCAGACTTTAGATAATTTAAAATCCACCAGCAAAAATCTCTTTATAACGGTTCTTTTGCAGAGTGCAACCATACTTTTTACTTCTTCTTTCCCTTTGCATCGAAGTGGTAGTTGAAGGTTAAGTAAACATAGTGGTGCTGTATTTCGTTCCACTTTTCGGTGCGACTCGATGAGTTTACATAGAGAGAGTATTCGCGGTTTTGGTTTAGAATGTCGTCGAAACTTAATCCAATCCAGTTCTTGCTCTTCTTCCAGACGTAGCGAATGTAGCCCTCCCAGAGTATGCGGTGGCGGTTCAGTTCCTGTGCGAGATAGCCTGTTGCGGCTCTGTCTTTTATTTCGCTGCTTATTTCCCAGCCTTTCCACTTCACTGTTGCGCGCAAACCGTAGGCGTATCGGATAGGTGTGTTGTTGTATTGGCTTGCCAACGAGTATCTGTTTCGTTGCAAATCAATTTCTCCGAAGATGCCTGCTTGCAGCCAATCGCTTTCGTACGACAGTTCGGGATTTGATATGAAAGTGAACATTTTCATCTCGTTTTCTTCTTGTGCAGTGTGTTCGTTGAGGGTGGCAAGATAGCCATACGACTTCTTGAAATGCATTTCTAATTTGTTGGAGAAGTGTATGTAGTCGCCAAAGCTCTTGTCGAAGGTCAGATTCACGAACCAATCGTTGCCACTGCGCACGTTTTTGTTGTGGCTGCGGTACACACCCGTTTGCGGATTGAAGTTGTAGACGGTGGCTATCGGGTTGATAATGTGTGTGTAGCCCGCTTTGAAGAGAAGCATTGCTTGCTGCTTTCCTAACGTTGCGACATAGTTTAGCGAGGTTGTGTGCTGATGGCTGCGGCGCAGGAGGGGGTTGCCTTCCACTATCCAGAATGGGTCGGTATCGTCGCGATAGCCCAATGTAGACAGCAGGTCGGGTAGCTTTGTGGTGTAGTTGAAAGCGAAATCGAAGCGGTGGCTCTTATTTATCTTCCACTTTACGAGCATTTCGGGCGTCCACATATTGCTGTTGCGGTGTGCCACGGTGTCCAACCGCCCACGTTGGTAGTTCAGTTCTTCACTGTTTAAGCTGAAGTCTAACTTAGGAATAAACTGCCATTTGCCCACCTTGCAGGTTAGTCCTACGCTGCTTGTGGTTGCGGTTTCGTGTCGCTTGCTGCGGTAGCTGTTTGCCGCATCGAGTACGCTTTCGGGGTCGTCTTCTATCTTTGAAGCGATAGGAGAACTGTAGAAGCTCTGCCGAATGGTATTGTTTCCAGCTTTAAACTGCTGTGAGGCATTCAGCAAGAGTGCGTCGTTGATGTGGTATCCTAATGCAACTTTTCCGGTTGCCTCTATTTTATGGAAAGGCGCACGGCTATATTGGTAGAGTGGCGAGGCTGTTCCTTTGTTTATATACTCCAATTCGCGGTGGGCGTCGAAGCGGTTATTGCCATTTCCATACGAAAGAGTGGTGTTGATTTCTAACTGTGCTTTCTTGCCAATGAAGTGTTTCCAAAGGGCATAGAGTTGCATCTCTCCACCTTCGTTTATGCGTTGCTGGTACGACCTTTCCCTGTTTATGATGTGCCGATAGATAGCGTCGCCGTGCCCTACGCTCAAAGCCAAGTCTAAAGGAAAGTCGCCGTAAGGCTTTGTATCGGTGTCGAAGCGTGCGCTACCAGTCTCGGTGGTGTTTCGTTCCAATGTGTAGTTGAACATAAGATTTATTCCCAAGAAGTTCTTTTTGTCGGTGTACGAAACCAAATCGGCGCGCACTTCGGGTGCTATTTCGTGGTTATAGTGTTTCTTTCGGTTGAGGCTCCACGTCGTAATGTTGTTTGGCGAGAAGTATTGCGCTGCTTCATAGTCGGTTCCCCAACCGTCTTTGTGGTTGAAGTTGGAAGCAAAAGCAATGTAGTTCTCGTTATTTTTCCCTTTGTTCCAGTTGTGCTGATAGCCCAAAGCTGCATTCTGCGCCTTGCCGAAATAGTCGAAGTCGCCACTTTCCCACCAGTTTGTACCTACTTTCTGATATCGGTTTACGTTGTTGGCATCGAGGTGGAACATTATCGGATTTTTATCGCTGAGCTTTGAAGAGCTTATGGAGGCTTGGTAGTTCTTGGGCGATTGTAGCTTTGCCTTTATGTCGCCATACCATTTATCCATGAAGCCCGCCTTTATTTTAATATCCAAAACTTGGTCTTCCTTGCCGTCGTCTTTGCCCGAATGTTTGGCAAATTCGCTTGCTTTGTTGTAGCTTTTAATGTTCTGAACGGCTTCTGCAGGCAGGTTGGCAACGATTCCGCTTCCCCCGAATATATCGTGTCCGTTCATTTGGAGGCGCAAAGGTTTGTCGTTCCAATACAGTTTGCCGTCTTTTTTCGTTACTCCAGGCAGCTTTTCTATGAGTTCTTTCAGTCGTGCACCTTCGGTTAGCTTGAATGCAGCGGGGTTAAACACAATTGTATCGCCCTGTATGGTGAAACGTTTTGCCTTTGCAGACACCAGTACTTCGTCGAGTACAACGTCCGACGGCTTCAGTCTGAACTCTCCCAACTTAATGGTGTCGGCAGTCGAACTGCTTCCGCAGTACCCTCTCTTCTTGGCATCGTGGTAGCCTAAAAGGCTCACAGTTACCGTCATTCGCCCCTCGGAGTAGCACTGATTGCTGAAATAGCCCAACGAGTCGGTAGTGGTAGAACTCCAGTAAGTAGCTCCACCCATTTTGCATTCAATCTTTACCGACGCCATTGCCAACGGTTCGCCCGTCTTGTCGTCTACGGCTTTACCCGTAACAATGTCTGCACTTACCAATGAGGGTATGCTTGCCAATAGGGCAAGTATAAGGCTAAATAAACATTTCTTTTGTATCATATATGCAACTTATTTATTGTTCAGATTGGTTTTATAGTTATAAGATGTTGCAAATGTAATACTTTATTTTGACATTAAAGCATTTACCCCCTATTTGTTAAAATACTTTAACTTGCGCAGTTTATTCTTTGTTGTATTGACACTTTTAAGAAGTTGTTTGGGTTTAACAAAATCGTTTTTTTCAAAGTTCCAACGTCTATAAAACAACCCTCAGAAAGCTTTAATAAGTGTAAAAAGTAATAGGAATTTTGACCAATTTGTATTCCACTAAAAACCAGCGTATTATAAAAGCCTTTTTTTTACCTATTGCTTTGTCGCACAAAACAATAGGTTTTGGAACGCAAAAGAGCCTGTTTTGCATTCCAAAACAGGCTCTTTTTAAATTGAATAAAATGAGTATTGGTCTAAATTCCATAAAAGGAAATAAATTCTCTACAAATTTCTCCATTGGATAGGGGTGTACCAATTTGCGAAACGAATAATGTTCCCTCCTTTGGGGAAATGTTGTTTCTCCTTGTTGAACGCTGCAAGAGTTTGGTTTCTATAAGGAGAAATGGGCTATTTTGCAGCCTTTTCGGTCGGCTTTTTCGGTTGCAAGAGTTTACGATATTCTTCGTTATTCTGCAAAAGTTTTACAGCTTCTTTCCATTGTTTATCAAATTGGAGGCTATTCTCTATTGCTCCACGCTGATAATAGTAAGCTGCGACAATATCAGCAGTGAGTAATTGTCTGATTGTTTGCTTATTATACTCCAAATCTTTGGCTAAATTGTGCTTTAGTTTTCTCTCCAAAGATTCAAATTCAGGTTTTGCATCGTCATAATAACCTTCAAATTTGGCAATTTCCATTAAGTTTTTCATTGCTTTTTCGCTCTGTCGGTCATATTTAAAACCACTCTTTAAAACGGCAGCTTTGAAGTCTTCATAGTCGGCATCTGATATTACAAAGCCTTTGGCAGCCACTATGGTTGGGTGTTTCTTGATGTATTCCAACTCCCAATTGAGCATCACTTCGGTAGAATCGATTCCAGAGCTAACTAAATAGAACGCTATATTTGGCAGCGAATCGGGTAAGACCTCTAAATCAGGCTTTATTCCGCCACCATCACGAACGATACGACCATTGGCAGTGGTAAATTCTTTGGTTAAAGAGTCAGGCACATGCTCTACATATCCACCCTTACTATGCTTGTAATTAATGGCTTGAATGCAGCGTCCGCTTGGAATATAGTATTTACTCGTTGTTAATTTTAGATTTCCATTGTAGGGTAAATCCATTGGAGCTTGTACCAATCCTTTGCCGTAAGTGCGACTACCGAGTACTACGGCACGGTCTAAATCTTGCAAACTACCACTGGTAATTTCGCTTGCACTAGCAGTTTCGCCATTCACCAATACAACAATCGGCATCAACGTATCAATTGGCTCAACTGTTGTCTTGTATTCTCGGTTGGCACGTTCCAACTTTCCTTTTGTTTTAACCAACGTTAGTCCTTTTGGAACAAACATATTTACAATATCAATGGCTTCTTGCAACGAGCCACCACCATTGTTTCTAAGGTCGAAAACCAATGATGTCATACCTTGTTTTTTCATTTCCAAAAACGCACGGCGCACATCTTTAGCACAATCGGTCGTAAAGGAATTAAGATTTAAGTAACCTATCCCGTTCCCCTGCAAACCATAATAAGGTACAGCAGGCATTTGGATTGACTTGCGAGTGAGCTTAAATTTCATCGTCTTTCCTGTTGAAGGACGTTTTATTTTAAGAAGAAAACTTGTTCCAACATCTCCCCTCAAATGGTTACTAACGTAGGTTGTAGGCTTTTTGAGCATAGTCGAATCATTGATAGACAATATTATATCACCTTTCTTCAAACCTACTTCAGCAGCAGGCATATTCTCATAAGGTTCATCAATGACAACATTGTCAAGCGCCATATTGTAACGAATAAGTGCGCCAATACCTGCATATTTGCCCGAAATCATCATGTTCAACTCCTTCATTTTATCTTCAGGATAATAAACCGTATAGGGGTCGAGCGACTGCAACATGGCATTAATACCCGTCCCTATGACTTCATCTGCATTGAGCGTATCGACATACATCATATCTAAGTACTTATAAATGGCTGAAAAAGTTTCTAAATTCTTCGCAACCTTAAAGTTATGCGCCTTTTCTTGGGCGATTACAGGGTTGCTAAGTGTCAATAAGAAAAAGCCAAATACTGCTAAAAAGATTTTCTTCATAATTATATTCTTATCAAAATAATGGCAGTCAATCATCTCAAACCGATAAGAAGATTGCACCTTCAGTACTGCAAAAGTACATCTTTATAATGGAAAAACTGAAAAATATAACACTATTTAGTGTCCTTGTCGTTAAAAACGCACTTCAATGGCTTTTCCTTTTATGCTATAATCTTCATTCATGAGAACGGCATCGTGGCGTACAATGACACGATTGTTCACTTCTATATCCTCCAAAGCAAAGAGAATTGCTCGTGTTTGCTTGCGCTCTACATCATTAACAACCTCCACTTCGAGCGGATAACCCTCGCGGAAGATGACATTAAAGTCGATTGCTCCCTTGCTATTCTCTGAATGTATTGCCTCACTGCCATCAAAAAGGAAAGGAACATCAGGCGATAGTATTATCTTTTCGTCAGCACAAAACAGCGTAACATCTCCTTCGACAGGCAAAATATAGCGTTTATAACCAGAAAAGTCCGAGAAATCACTCTCTGTAAGGTCAATAATGGCAGAAGAAATACGGAAATCGAAATTGCGTTCACCCAACGAACTGCCTTCGGGATATATCATCAACTCGCGAGTAATGCCCCCCGCCCATTGATTAACTTTATAATCTGTTTGCTTAATAACTTTCATATCAATTTTCTTTTGTTGCTTTTTGTTGCCAAACTTAAAGCGTATGAATGAAATACAAAAGTAAACAAAATATCCGACACAAGCCTTTAAATACTCCTTCAAAAGCTATAAAAGAGTTTTTTTACAAAAAAATGCCATTTTTTTTGCAAAATATTTGGTGGAATAAAAAAAACGCAGTATCTTTGCACTCGCTAAAAAGAAATAGCAACACTGCTTCAGTAGCTCAGTTGGTTAGAGCACCTGACTGTTAATCAGGGGGTCGTTGGTTCAAGCCCATCCTGGAGCGCAAAAAGAGAATTACTTCGGTAGTTCTCTTTTTTTGTTTTCAGCCCTAAAGAAATGATTGGACAAAGTCATAAATATCAACTCGGTAAGCAAACTGAGGGAGGTAGGAAATAGGATAGTTTGAGATAACGCACAATAAAAACTCCGATGAGGCAATCCTCATCGGAGTTTTTTGTGATAGATGTTCTCTATTTTCGGTTAAAAGAGAACCAACCAAGTTTTATTTTCTTTTTATTTCACACTGAGTGTAAATGTCTTAACCATTGTATCGGTAGCAAGTTTAAGGATAACGATACCCTTTTGTAAACCTGACAAATTGATATTTGGTTCGTAACCACCTTGTTTCAGCAATTGACCAGCAGCCGAATAGATGCGATAGTTCTTGTATTGACCGCCAATAGCAATGCCATTTTCGGTTACAATAGGTTGTAAGCTACCATTTTCTGCATTTACGCCATCAACACCATCGATGATAGTAGCAAGCAATTTAACCATTACAGGGTCAGCACCTGGAGTTTGAATCAAGTAAGCTGCTGCATGCTCCTTATCGTCAGTGCTCTTGTAAGTAAATGTTGCTGTACCACCTGCTGCTGGCAATGTTTTAGGAGTCTTTAGCGTGAAGTAGCTTTTCATTCTACTTGGAATCAATGTTACACTTACAGGGTAAGTAGCATTTTCGGTTGTAATATTGAACGACATTTCTTCCGTTTGAACATCTTTGCGGAATGGGAAATGGAACATTTCTTTATCAACTTTAATCTTTGGCAAATCGGTACGACCGAATGTTACATTATCAACCATCCAGTTTAGATTAGAATAGTTACCACCTTCGTCAGCCCATTGAGTAAATGCAACGTGGAATTTATCTTCAATAGCGAAGTCTTTTTGCAACTTTTCAAGGTCTACACGATAGTCAATCCATTCTTTTTCATTTTCTTCGATGACTACACCGAGTGGAGCATACTTGCGCAAGTCAAAGAAATGACTTGTTGCTTGTCCATCTTTCTCTGTAATGATGTAAGCAACAAAACTTTGGTTGCGTTGTTCCATGCTCAATCCTGCAAATCTTACACGGAAAGTAAGAATCTTACTTGCTGCCTTTTGATAAGAAAGTGTTGGTGAAATCAACCATGCTTCGTGTGGACGTGGGTCAGATACACCCCATTTGAAGAATGTAATATATGCGCCTTCGCTTTCTACAGGTGAGTTAGGATCCATATCAGCCTTTTGGTGCCAAATCTTGAAAGGAGTATCACCAGCTATTGCAAAGTTTTGCCAGCCGTCAATACTTAAAATTCTGGTATGGCGACGACCATCAAAGTTTTGGTCTAACTTAGCCAAAGGTTCTTTATCTGCATTTGTAAACATCGCAGTTTCTACATTATCTAATACTTGACGCTTGTCCACAGGGTTCAGCATAAACTCTATCGTGTTCACTTTAACTTCGCTATCGCTATTATTCTTGAAACGAACGAGTGTTGGACGGATTGTATTCACTGTAAATTCACCTGCTGCGTTAGCTGCTGGCAATGGTTTCCAGTGTCCACCACCATCTAAAGAGTATTCTGCATTACATTTTGAAGCCGACTCTACTGGTGTCATCTTCATGGTAGTTATACCATTTTCGAGCAATTCATCATAGTAAAGTTCGCCTGACTTGTTTACTGTTACATCGCTTGCAGCATTCCATGTGCCATCAATGTGCCACCAACCAAGGTCGTAAATACCGAAGCCTTTCCATTCAGGACGTCCGTCAAAGCGTTTATCGCCTTTTGGAGCTTCTAAGAATTTTTCTGTTCTGACACCTGAATTAACTTCATCGCAAACACCAATGAGCGGAATTTTCAAGGTATCACCACAGATAGTTGTTACCAAAGCCTTTGCTTCAAATGTACCAACTTCCAATGGAGTAAATGTAATCTCCATTACAGGGTTGCCAATAATTTTTTCATTTTTATTACTATAATAGAAGAATCCAGATTTTGCATTCTTGAAATAAGCGTGTTTAGGGTCTTGTACTATCTCAACCTTTACATGAGTGATTTCATTTTCAACGGTAAACTTAATGGTTTGTTTATCCGTTTTACCTTTACCTGCGTTCATTTTGCGTGGTTTTTGACCATCAGCCAACTTCAAAGTAGGGTCTTTATCCTTATCCATGAAATAACCAAACAAGGTTAAACCACTTGACAAATCTGTATCACCGCCAAGGAATGAAACTTTGTAAGCCTTTCCTTCTGTGTAAGCACCCTTCTTTACAGGAGTTACATTGAGTTTGGTTGCAATAGAAGTAGTACCCTTAATTTCTGCAATACCAAGTTTCAAAACTTCGTTTGGACGCTCTCCGCCATTAAATTTAGGTTGTGCTGGTGCCAAATTTCTTGCTTGAATAGCAATATCGTATTCAGCAGGGACAGAAACTCTACCCTTAATGGTAGCAGATTGAGGAAGGATTGCTACCAATGGGTGTCCCTTTGCATAGCTTTGTGGTATGCGTTCAGCAGTAAATTCGTCGAAAGCAACTTCGCTATTTTCGTTTACTTCAACTTTATATTCAAGTTTTGTAGCACCAGCAGGACAAGTTGTACGGAATGTTAAGCTGCCCCAAGTCTTCATCTTACCGAAGAAAATATTAGGATTGTCTACGAAATCTTTTTCAGCACATTGAATAAGATTGCCCGCATTGTCTGTCCAACGCATAGCAAGGCGCAAAGGAGCCTTTCCTTCTGGGCTTGCAACAGTCTTATACTTCATTGAGCATTGCACTTCATCGCCCGCAGTTACTTCCTTATCGACAGCAGCAAGGTCGATAGTTTGGCGCAAATAACCCTTTTCTCCCTTTGTTTTAATTCCAACAGCGAAGCCGCCGTCGCTGCGATAAGAATCTATTCCTTCAAGTTTCTTTACTTCAGCACCTACTGCTTCCCAAAATTCAGGTTTTCCGTCTGCCTTAAAATGCCAGAAGAAGCCATCGTTCAAAAGTTCTTGTTTTGGTTTTTCGGCTGCTCCTTCTTCTGTAGCTTCACCATGTAGGGTAATTTTCTGTGTTTGGTCGCCCACTATAATGGTAAGGGTTGCATTCTTTTCTCCCTTTGTGGTAGGTTTAAATGTTACGGTTATCTTGCCACCAGTATTCGCCAAACCTTCAGTATTGCCTGTTACGACTGAGAAATCCACGGCATCGCCTTCAAGAAGAGGCTTAATCATGTCGCCGTCATAGTTTTCAATGGTTACATTGATGACTTGTGGGTCTGATTCTTTTCCTACGTTGATTTGATTAAATTCGAGCGCAGTAGGGTCTACTTTCAGCGTTGGGGCAACTGCCGCATCGCCTGTTACGATGTTTTGAAATTCAAAATATCCACGATTGTCCTTATCACCTTCGCAAACGAAAGCGATAAAACCCTTTTCAGCAGCTACTTTTGGAATTGCCGCTGTGCGCTTTGTAAAGGTAGAAGTACGTTCAGAAACAGAAAATTCATCAATCTTACCAAGTTCATTTCCTTGCTTATCTATCAAAATGACAGATACTTTGCAATTGCCTTTCGGTGAAGCTAACTTCCAACCATAACTCAAATATTTACCTTCAAGGTCTTTAAACGTTAAAGCAGGAGAAACAAGATAACTCTTAAAGGTGTCAGTTGTCTTTGACAAAGCAAAAGTCATTGGGTTAAACTTAAACGACTCGTCAGCATAAGAAACCGACCAATAGCAATACTTCTTATTAGAGTTGATACTTTTCCACGTTTTGTCTACAATCAGAGCAGCTCTATAGCCAGACGTCTGAGATAATGACGATGCAGGATTATCGTCGTTCAGGACACTAAAATCAAGCCCTTGGGCTCGCAAATTAGTTATTCCACACAACAGAACGAGTAAAAAAATCCATAAGAATTTGTTTTTTAATGTTTTAATTTGCATTATTATTTGTAATTTAGGTTTATTTTTCAAACTTGATAGTAGTTCTACAAAGTTATACAAAATATCACAAACAAACAAAAACAAATGACATAATTTTCGAATAAATCAAATATTTCTATTAAAAACCAAACAAGAACAGGCAAAAACAACGCATTTCAACATTTCACCTATTTATATTAATACGCTCAACCAAAACGCCATGCAAATAATTTTAAAAAGTAAAAAAACGCTTTGAAATCGCAAAACAGGTTGTTTTGAGCCTCCAAACAGCCTATTTTGCACTTCAAAAGCGGCTATTATGATTTTTGTAAATTACAGATAAAATATTTTATTACCAAAAGGGATATTTTCAAGGTTACCAATAAAGGTCAGTTGAAACTTATCATCTGAGAATATATTTGGATAATGGACATGAAATAGCGATGCCTTATTACGAAAATTTAAAAGCGGAGCATTAAAACAATTAAGGCGATGAAACACCACATTCTATTGTTTTCCCTTGAAAATTAATAGAAAAGGTGGAAAATATTTGGAAAAGCGAAGTTTATTTCGTAACTTTGCATCGTTCAGTGGAATGAGGAGCTTCTCAAAAGTTCCTCATTTTTCATATTTAAACTTATATGATAGATAAAAACGTTGTAAAAAAACTTGTTGAAGAATGGTTGGAAGACAAAGAATACTTCCTCGTTGATATTCAGTTGAGTCCTGATAGTAGAATTGTAATCGAAATCGACCATGCTGACGGAGTGTGGATTGAAGATTGCGTAGAATTGAGTAAGTTTATTGAAGAACATCTCTCACGCGATGAAGAAGATTACGAATTAGAAGTTGGCTCGGCTGGATTAGGACAACCTTTTAAAGTTCCACAGCAATACATCAACTTTATAGGAAAAGAAGTTGAGGTGTTGGATAAAGAAGGTCGCAAAGTGAAAGGCATTTTGAAAAGTGTTGAAGGCGATGACTTTGTGGTTTCAGTCAATGAAAAAGTACAAGTGGAAGGAAAGAAACGCCCTGTAAAGATGGACGTAGACCATGCGTACAACATGAATGAAGTAAAATATACAAAATATATAATTAGTTTCAAGTAAAACTATGGCAGCAAGAAAAGAAGAAGAACGTCCAAATATGGTCGAAACCTTCAAGGAGTTTAAAGACACCAAGAGTATCGACCGTACTACATTGGTAAGCGTTTTGGAAGAGAGTTTCCGTAACGTTATTGCCAAAATATATGGCTCGGACGAAAACTTTGACGTAATTGTAAACCCTGATAAGGGCGATTTTGAAATATATCGTAACCGTGTCGTTGTTGCAGACGGTGAGGTACAAGACGAAAATAAAGAAATAAGTTTGACTGACGCACAAAAAATTGTGCCCGACTATGAGGTGGGGGAAGATGTTTCTGAACCTGTAGATTTTGCAAAGTTTGGTCGCCGTGCTATTTTGAACCTTCGCCAAACATTGGCTTCAAAGGTTTTGGAATTGGAACACGACTCTTTATATAATAAGTATAAAGACCGTGTGGGTCAAATTATTTCTGGCGAGGTTTACCAAGTGTGGAAACGTGAAGTGCTGCTCGTAGACGAAGATAACAACGAGTTGATTCTTCCAAAGGGAGAGCAAATTCCAAGAGACCAATACCGCAAGGGCGAAACTATACGTGCTGTGATTTTGCGTGTAGACAATGAAAATAATAATCCTAAGATTATCCTTTCACGCACTGCACCAACTTTCTTGGAACGTCTGCTCGAAGCTGAAGTTCCTGAAATAGAAGACGGACTTATCAGCATTAAGGGCATCGCTCGCATGCCTGGTGAACGTGCAAAAATCGCAGTGGAAAGCTATGACGATCGCATCGACCCTGTTGGTGCTTGTGTCGGTGTGCGTGGTAGTCGTGTTCATGGCATCGTTCGTGAACTTTGCAATGAAAATATTGACGTCATCAATTGGACAGCCAATACAAAATTGTTTATCCAACGCGCTTTGTCGCCAGCTAAGGTGAGCAGCCTTACTATTGACGAAGAAAACAAGAAGGCAGAAGTATTCTTGCAACCAGAGGAAGTCAGTCTAGCAATCGGTCGTGGCGGTATGAATATTAAGCTGGCAAGTATGCTAACTGGCTATACCATTGACGTCTTCCGTGAACTTGACGAACAAACATCAGAAGAAGACATCTACTTAGATGAATTCTCTGACGAAATTGATAAATGGGTTATTGACGCTATCAAATCAATTGGTCTTGACACAGCACGCCAAGTGTTAAACGCTCCTCGCGAAATGTTGATAGAAAAAGCTGACCTTGAAGAAGAAACCGTTGATAACGTATTGAACATATTAAGAGCAGAATTTGAAAGTTAGGTGTTAGACAGATAGGTGTTGGGGACAACATCGAAAAAAGAAAAAAGAACTAACACCTATCATGATAAGTTCGAGAAATTAACATAACACCAACATTCAAAAAGAAAAATATATTAATGAGCATCAGATTAAACAAAGCAATTCGAGAACTGAATATCGGACTCCAAACGGCAGTGGAGTACTTAGATACAAGAAAAGAATTAGGAGAAATTAAAGAAGACCCTAATTTTAAACTCAGTGATGACCAATTTAAAGCACTTGAAAAGGAATTTAAAAAAGACCAGCAAATAAAAGATAATGCTGCAAAAATATTCCCTAAGAAGCAAAAAGACAAAGTGCATACCAAGAAAACTGTCAACCACAAGGCTGAAAATCTTTTACAACAGGATAATAAACCAAAATTTAAACCTGTAGGAAAGATTGACCTTGACCAGTTTAACAAGCCTGCTGCGAAGCCAGATGCTGATAAAAAAGAGAAAAAAGAAACAGAAACTGCCGTAAAAAATAGTAACGAAAAGAAGGTAGAAACTGCTGCAAAAGCGGAAAAGCCAGTAGAACAAAAAGCTCAAAAGCAGGAAAAACCTACAAAAGATATACAACCAAAGCCTCACAAAGCGGAGGTTATACAAAAAGCCAAGAGTTCTCATACGGAATCTCTCAAGAAGGAATCTGTGGTTGAAAAAGAAAAGGAAGAAAAGGAAATCAAACAAGGAATGGAATCCGAAAACAATGGCATCTACCAGACTTCTAATGAGAAGAAGATGCTTAATCAGCCAAAGGTAAACATTTTGGGTAAAATTGATTTGAGTTCTATCAATCAAAGCACACGCCCTAAGAAAAAAACAAAGGAAGAACGCCGTAAAGAACGTGAAGATAAGTCTGCACAAAACGGACAAGGAAAGAAAAAACGCGTTCGCATCGGAAAAGAACGTGTTGATATCAATGCTGCTGCTAACCAACAACAAGGCGGAAAGAAAAATAACGCAAAGAAAAACAACAATAATAACAATGGTAGCGGAAAGAATAATAAGAAAAACCGCAACCAAAAACCATTGGAAGTTGATGATGAAGCAGTAGCACGTCAGGTAAAAGAAACACTTGCACGCCTTACCAGCAAGAGCCAAAATAAAAAGGCTGCCAAATATCGTAAGGAAAAGCGTGAAGCGGTTCACGAACGTTTAAATGCAGAGGCTAAGGCAGAACGCAAGGAAAGCAAGGTTTTAAAATTGACCGAGTTTGTTACGGTTTCAGAATTGGCAACAATGATGAATATACCAGTTACAAACGTTATTTCAACTTTGATGTCTGTTGGAATTATGGTTTCTATCAACCAACGTCTTGACGCTGAAACAATCAATATGGTTGCTGACGAATTTGATTTCAAGACCGAATATGTCAGTGCCGAAGTACAAGAGGCCATTAGCGAAGAAGTAGACGATGAAATGGATTTAGTTTCTCGTGCACCTATTGTAACAGTCATGGGACACGTCGACCATGGTAAAACTTCTTTGCTCGACCATATCCGCAATACCAATGTGATTGCTGGTGAAGCTGGTGGTATTACTCAGCACATCGGTGCTTATAGTGTAACGCTGAAGAGCGGACGTAAGGTTACTTTCCTTGATACCCCTGGACACGAAGCGTTTACAGCGATGCGCGCTCGTGGTACACAGGTAACCGATATCGCAATCATCATCATTGCTGCCGACGACTCGGTAATGCCTACTACCAAAGAAGCTATTGCTCATGCTCAAGCAGCTGGTGTACCAATGGTGTTTGCCATCAATAAGATTGATAAACCAGGAGCAAATCCTGACAAAATACGCGAAGACTTGTCGCAAATGAACTTACTCGTTGAAGAGTGGGGCGGCAAATATCAATGCCAAGAAATCAGCGCAAAGAAAGGTTTGGGCGTTGCCGACTTATTAGATAAGGTATTGCTCGAAGCCGATATGCTCGATTTGAAGGCTAACCCTAATCGTAACGCAACAGGTACTGTCATTGAATCATCATTGGATAAGGGACGTGGATATGTAAGTACAGTTCTCGTTTCTAATGGTACATTGAAGATTGGAGACAACATGATTGCAGGGACTTCATGGGGACGTATTAAGGCTATGTTCAATGAACGTAACCAACGTGTTGAACAAGCTGGTCCAGCAGAACCAGTAATTATACTTGGTTTGAATGGCGCACCAACAGCAGGTGATACTTTCCATGTCATGGAAACTGAACAAGAGGCACGCGACATTGCGAATAAGCGTGAACAATTGCAACGTGAACAAGGCTTGCGTACTCAAACACGTTTGACCTTATCGGATATTTCTCACCGTATTGCTCGTGGCGAGTTCCACGAAATGAATATCATTGTGAAGGGTGATACTGACGGTTCTATTGAGGCTTTGTCTGATTCGTTCATCAAACTTTCTACTGAAAAGGTAAAGGTAAATGTTATCAGCAAGGCGGTTGGTCAGATTTCAGAAAATGACGTAATGCTTGCTGCTGCTTCCGATGCTGTGATTGTGGGCTTCCAAGTACGTCCTTCTGCTGATGCTCGAAAGTTGGCTGACCGTGATGGCGTAGAAATCAATACTTACTCGGTAATTTACGATGCGATTGACGATGTAACTTCGACAATGGTTGGTATGCTCGACAAGGTGAAGAAAGAAATCATCACAGGTCAGGTTGAAGTACAACAAGTCTTTAAGATTTCTAAGGTTGGAACCGTTGCTGGTTGTATTGTTACAGAAGGAAAGGTACACAGCAAGGACAAGGGACGTGTCATTCGCGATGGTATCGTAATCCATACTGCTCCTATTAGTGCTTTGAAGCGTTATAAGGACGATGTTAAGGAAGTTGTAACAGGTTTGGAA
The DNA here is from genome assembly GCF_900454955.1 of Prevotella disiens. Classification (NCBI taxonomy): domain Bacteria; kingdom Pseudomonadati; phylum Bacteroidota; class Bacteroidia; order Bacteroidales; family Prevotellaceae; genus Prevotella; species Prevotella disiens. The sequence continues at coordinate 2,301,893 of NZ_UGTL01000001.1, forward strand.
TGTGGTATTTCACTTGTGAACTACAACGACTTGCAAACGGGTGATATGATTGAAACATTCACCGAAATAGAGGTAGAACAAAAACTCTAAGATATGTGCCAAGCCGCCTCTCATTTCCCAAGGAAAAGCGAGGCGGTTTGTTACTTTATGGTAACAGAAGGTTATTGATGATAGCGGCACTATCTTTATCGAAATAAAATAGAAGGTGGGACAATACAAAGAGAGAGTGTTATCATTCTTTTTGAGGATTGAACCACTAAAAAGGTAAAAAGTAAATGTCAGAAAATAATAACAATGAGTATGTAAGGAAAGTTGCCGAACAGAAATACGAGTTTGGTTTTACTACCGATGTGCATACAGATATTATTCCGAAGGGCTTAAACGAAGATGTTGTTAGGCTTATTTCGGAGAAGAAAGGGGAACCAGAATGGCTCCTCGATTTTCGTTTAAAGGCGTTTCGTCATTGGGAAACAATGGAGATGCCTAAGTGGCCACATTTGAACTTGCCAGAAATAGATTATCAGGCAATTTCTTATTACGCTGACCCTTTGGCGAAGAAGCCTAAGAATAAGGAGATAGACCCTGAGTTGGAAAAGACTTTTGACAAGTTAGGTATTCCGCTTGAAGAGCGATTGGCATTGAGTGGTGTTGCTGTTGATGCGATTATGGACTCGGTATCGGTAAAGACTACGTTCAAGAAGCAGTTGGCTGAGAAAGGAATTATCTTTTGCTCAATTGGCGAAGCGGTGAAAGAACACCCCGAATTGGTACGTCAATATTTGGGAACGGTTGTTCCTTATAAGGATAATTTCACGGCGGCACTCAATTCAGCTGTCTTTAGTGATGGCTCGTTTGTGTATATTCCAAAGGGTGTACGTTGTCCAATGGAATTGAGTTCTTATTTCCGTATAAATGCAATGAATACAGGACAATTTGAGCGCACTTTGATTATTGCTGACGATGATTCGTATGTAAGTTACCTTGAAGGGTGTACTGCGCCAATGCGTGATGAAAACCAACTCCATGCTGCTATTGTTGAAATCGTGGTGTTGGCAAATGCAGAAGTGAAATATTCAACTGTACAAAACTGGTATCCAGGTGATGAGAATGGAAAAGGTGGTGTGTTGAATCTTGTAACCAAGCGTGGCGACCTTCGTGGTAAAAACTCCAAACTTTCGTGGACGCAAGTAGAAACGGGGTCGGCTATCACGTGGAAGTATCCTTCTTGTATCTTGCGTGGCGACAATTCACAGGCTGAATTCTATTCCGTAGCAGTTACAAATAATCATCAAGAAGCTGACACGGGTACGAAAATGATTCACATGGGCAAGAATACAAAGAGTACAATTATATCAAAAGGTATCTCTGCTGGCAAAAGTCAGAACTCTTATCGCGGCTTGGTGCGTGTTACACCTAATGCCGATAATGCGCGCAATTATAGTTCTTGCGACTCGTTGCTCTTGGGTTCTACCTGCGGAGCGCACACTTTCCCTTATATGGATGTGCATAACGACTCGGCTATCGTTGAACATGAAGCTACTACATCGAAAATCAGCGAAGACCAACTCTTCTATTGCAACCAACGAGGCATTCCTATGGAAGATGCTATTGGCTTGATTGTCAATGGATATGCAAAAGATGTATTGAACAAACTTCCTATGGAATTTGCTGTTGAAGCGCAAAAACTTCTTTCGGTTACGTTGGAAGGAACGGTAGGATAAGGAAAAACAATCGACTATTTTTTAGAGAATATGAAACAGGTGGTATCAATACTTGGATTCTTTGCGGCAATTTCTTGTGCAAATGCCCAAAGTTGGGAGCCAAAAGCATGGCAAAAATATCTCATAGAGCAACAAGTGAAAGCCGATACGCTCAATAAATGTTACTCCATAATGGCAAAACACCCTATAAAGTCGAAGAAATTAGACCCTGCTGTTTTGAATTTTGGAACATTCTATGCACCCGAACCAAAAGGCATACTCCAAGAAATGGAAGAGGCAGAAGATTTGGAAAGAATACGAAGAGGCGAATATGAATCACGCAACATCATTGCTGACTTCATTGGAAGCGCATTTGTAGAAATCCTCAATGGAATATTTTTTAGATAAAAACGATTATAATACAAAAACAATATGTTAGAAGTTAAAAATCTGCATGCTACTATTGCAGATAAAGAAATATTAAAAGGCATTGACCTTACTATCAAAGATGGCGAAATACATGCTATCATGGGACCAAATGGTTCTGGAAAATCAACACTTAGTGCCGTTCTTACAGGCAACCCTTTGTACACTGTAACCGATGGTTCGGCTGTATTCAATGGTAAAGACCTTTTGGAAATGGGCGCAGACGAACGTGCCAATGAAGGCATTTTTCTGTCGTTCCAGTATCCAGTAGAAATTCCTGGTGTAAGCATGACGAACTTCATGAAGGCTGCCATAAATGCAAAGCGCAAATATCAAGGCTTAGAACCTTTGAAAGCTGCCGACTTTATGAAGCTCATGCGTGAGAAGCGCGACCTCGTTGGCTTAGATTCTAAACTCTCACATCGTTCTGTAAATGAAGGTTTTTCGGGTGGAGAGAAGAAACGTAATGAGATTTTCCAAATGGCAATGTTACAACCAAAACTCAGCATTTTGGACGAAACAGACTCTGGGCTTGATGTTGATGCTATGCGTATCGTTGCCGATGGTGTGAACAAAATGCACACTTCGGAAACTTCAACCATCGTTATTACCCACTACGACCGACTTTTGGATATGATAAAACCTGACGTAGTACACATTCTTTACAAAGGACGTATCGTGAAAACAGGTACGGCAGAACTCGCTCGAGAAATAGAAAAACGAGGCTACGATTGGATTAAAGAGGAAGTAGATAAATAGAAAGGCTAAAAATGCAAAGCGAAAAACAATACATAGACTTGTACAACGAGGCGCAAGAAATGATAAAACAGCATTCCTGTGCTGTCTTGAATAAAGTGCGCGACAAAGCATTTGAAGACTTCAAGGCCCAAGGCTTCCCCACAAAAAAGGTGGAACGCTACAAATATACTGATATTCCAAAGCTCTTTGCGCCCGATTACGGACTCAATTTGCAGCGTTTGGAAACTCCAATCAATCCCTATGACTCATTTAAATGCGATGTCCCCAATCTTAGTACCTCACTTTACTTTGTTGTAAACGACCAATTTTATAACAAGCAACTGCCAAAAGCACAGCTCAACGAAGGAATCGTTATTGATAGCATTTGCAACGCTGCAAAAATCTATCCTGAACTCTTAGAACAACACTATGCTCGAATTGCCGATACAAGCAAAGACGCTCTAACGGCTTTTAATACGATGTTAGCGCAAGATGGATTGTTTATCTATGTACCGAAAGGCATTAAAGCAGACCGCACGATTCAAGTTATCAACATTTTGCGTTCCAATGTAAATCTCATGGTTAATCGTCGTGTACTCATTATTATTGAAGAAGGGGCTGAAGCTTCAATGCTTTTTTGTGATGATTCAACAGACGACCGAAACTTCTTAACAACGCAAGTCATTGAAGCCTACGTTGCTGACAATGCGAAATTGGAGTTAAATTGTTTGGAAGAAACCCATTTGAAGAACGTTCGAGTATCAAATGTTTACATCGAACAGCAGAAAAATAGTCGTGTTTCACACAATATTATAACACTCCATAATGGTGTAACTCGCAACAAACTTGATTTAACTTTCCGTGGCGAAGGAAGCGAATGTTTCTTGAACGGCTGCGTTATTGCTGATAAACATCAGCATGTTGATAACAATACGGTCATCAACCACGCTGTAAGCAACTGCTCCAGCAATCAATTATACAAATACGTGCTTGACGACCATGCCGTGGGAGCTTTCGCAGGACTTATTTATGTGGCAAAAGATGCTCAAAAGACGCTTTCTCACGAGGTAAACCAAAATATTTGTGCTGCCTCTACTGCTCACATGTACACCCAGCCAATGCTTGAAATCTATGCCGATGATGTGCAGTGTAATCATGGTTCTACGATAGGACAACTTAACGATGCTGCTCTTTTCTATATGCAGCAGCGTGGTATCGATAAACGGGAAGCAAAACTCCTCCTTGAGTTCGCATTTATCAATGAGGTAATCGATAAAATGGAACTTATTCCACTTCGCGACCGCCTCCATCACTTAGTAGAAAAACGTTTCCGTGGCGAACTTGAGAAGTGTGGAAGTTGTAAACTTTGCCGATAAAAGAAAAGAATATGTACGATATAGCAAAAGTGCGTGCCGATTTCCCAATCCTTTCACGCACAATTTACGGAAAACCATTGGTCTATCTCGACAATGCAGCTACCACGCAGAAACCGCTCTGCGTGTTAGATGCCATGCGCGATGAATATTTGAATGTCAATGCCAATGTGCATCGTGGCATTCATTGGCTTTCTCAACAAGCTACCGACTTGCACGAGGCTGCTCGTGAGACGGTTAGAAAGTTTATCAACGCACGTTCTACCGCTGAAATCGTTTTTACACGTGGCACAACCGAAAGCCTTAATCTTGTAGCTTCTTCATTCTGCGACGGCTTTATGCAAGAAGGCGACGAGGTAATCGTTTCTAATGTAGAGCACCATTCCAACATTGTGCCTTGGCAAATCCTTGCCCAACGGCGTGGAATCGTCTTGAAAGTAATTCCAATCAATGAAGACGGCATGTTCGATATGAATGCTTTCGAGAAACTCATTACCAAACGCACTAAACTGGTCAGCGTTGCCCACGTTAGTAACGTAATGGGAACTATCAACCCTGTCAGAGAAATAATCCGTATTGCCCACGAAAACAATATTCCAGTCATGCTCGACGGCGCACAAAGTGTTCCTCATTTTTCTGTTGATGTGCAAGAATTAGATTGCGAGTTCTTAGCTTTCAGTGGTCATAAAGTCTATGGTCCTACGGGTATCGGTGTGCTTTATGGCAAAGAAGAGTGGCTCGACAAACTTCCACCTTATCAAGGCGGAGGCGAAATGATAGAACGTGTTAGCTTCAGTGGCACAACTTTTGAACGTCCTCCTTTGAAATTTGAGGCAGGAACGCCCGATTATGTTGCTACACACGGACTTGCCACAGCGTTAGATTATGTTACTTCGCTCGGAATGGAGAATATTCATCAGCACGAACAAATGCTTACTGACTACGCCATTGAACAAATGCGCAACATTCCAAATATTCGTTTCTTTGGTATTCCTAATGATACTAAAGGTGCAGTAGCCAACCACGATGCGGCAATCAGTTTCCTCATTGGCGATATTCACCCTATGGATTTGGGAACACTACTCGACCAACTCGGCATTGCCGTTCGAACAGGTCATCATTGCGCCCAACCACTCATGGAACGTTTCGATATTCTCGGTACGGTTCGTGCTTCTTTTGCGCTCTATAACACAAAAGAAGAGGTCGATGCGTTGGTAGCAGGCATCAATCGTGTTGTAAAGATGTTTTAAATGATAAACTTTTAGCTTGACCAGTCAAGCAAATCAATAGCATAAAGACCCCACCAATTTGGTTGTTTACACCCATTTTGGTGGGGTTTTTAGTTGTTTTTCTCGTGCAAAGGTAATTACAAAGGTGATGTATTTCTTCGCTTACCTGTATAACTTGTCCGAATCGTCCAACTTATCTTTCCATTCACTCGCCAAACGCTTTCTTTGCACGCAAAACGGCAACAATAAACCATGCGACGAATATGGCTTTCACAAGCAAATTGTCGTTGGTTGTGAACACCGACAAGATGAAAGCGATTTGCGCACGCGAAATGATATTGGCTTGCGAAAGACTGATTTCCTTCTCCAATACCGCACTATAATATTTGCGCAACCACTCGTTAGGGGCTTTTGCCCATGCCCAAAGGTTACGAACCATATCAGAATATTCACTTTTACGGCTTTGTGTAGCCAACAAATTAATTTCTCTTTTCATTATTAATTTTCTTATTATTTTCTTTTTCTGTTGGCAAAATTAGACTACCTTTGTGCAATATATGTTCAATCAATAATTTTTTATTGTTATATTATCGTAAAATGTTAAAGAATACGTATTATATTGGTAAAATAGAAGCAGGTTGTGACGAGGCTGGACGTGGTTGTTTGGCTGGTAGTGTCTATGCAGCAGCCGTTATTCTCCCTCCCAATTACGAAAATGAACTGCTCAACGACTCGAAACAATTATCGGAAAAGAAGCGTTATCAGCTGCGTTCTATCATTGAAAAAGATGCCATAGCGTGGGCAGTAGGGGTGGTTACGGCAGAAGAAATTGATGAAATCAATATTCTCAATGCCAGTATTCTTGCCATGCACCGAGCATTAGACGGATTGAAAACACGCCCCGAAGCGGTGATAGTGGACGGCAATCGCTTTAAACCTTATAAGGATTTGCCCTACTCTACGATAGTGAAAGGTGATGGGAAATATCTGTCTATTGCAGCAGCCTCAATTCTTGCGAAAACTTATCGTGATGATTACATGAAAGGGCTTGCCGAAGAATATCCACAATACGACTGGAAATCGAACAAGGGATACCCTACAAAGAAACACCGTGAAGCCATTCGCCAACACGGCATTACGCCCTATCATCGCAAATCGTTTACGCTTTTGCCACCCGAAGAATTGACAATCGAATTTAAAGAATAGACAAATGAGGCATTCTAAATTACAAAATGAGCTGAAACTTATCCTTCTCCTCGCCGATAATATGGGTTATACAGCCACCGAGTTGAGCGAGAAAATGGAGGTGTCACGCCGACATATTTACTATCTTTTGGAATTTATAGAATCGGCAGGATTTATTCTTTTCAAAAGAAACAACAAGTATCATCTTGACCGCCGTTCTCCATTTTTTACCGAATTGACAGAAACCTTGCAGTTTTCTGATGCTGAAATTCGCACCATTTATAACATTTTGCTCATGGCGGGCGATGGGTCGGAAACTGTTAATCAGTTACGAGCAAAATTAGACCGTGCCTATAATTTCTCTGAACGGGTTTTAGACAAGCGCAGTACGCTACTAAACAATAACTTAAAACTGATTTCAGAAGCTATACACACAAAGAAAATGGTGAAGTTTGTGGGCTATTCCAGTCCACATAGCCATACTGTTTCCGACCGAATTGTAGAGCCTTTCCTTCTGATGAATGATAATCAAGATGTTAGATGCCACGAAATCAAAACTGGTATGAATAAAACATTTCGAATCAATCGCATAAAAACCATTGAGAAAGTGGATACGCCGTGGATTTACGAGGAAAAACACCGACAGATTTTCACCGATATTTTTATGTTCAGTGGAGAGGAACACCACCGAGTAAAGCTGAAATTAGGTCAATTATCCTACAATATTTTTATGGAAGAATATTCGCAAGGAGCAAAATATATTCAACCGCTGAACTCAAAAGAATGGTTATTGGATATTGAAGTATGCGATTTTCGTGGACTCGGACGGTTTGTACTGGGCTTGTATTCTGATATAGAAATCGTAGAAAACAACGAATTTAAAGCCTTTATTAACGAAATATTGCAAAAATATATTGCTAAAAGTAGCAACGAGTAACTCGTGTGTTTTATCCGTTTTTTATGTTCAAAAAACGAAAGCGTATGTTTTGCCGTTGAAAATAGGCTGTTTTGTTCTTCAAAATAGCCTGTTTTGAAAGTCAAAGCAATGAACAAAGAAAAAAGGCAATCCATTTTGCGTGGATTGCCTTTCTTTTTAGGCTGGTTTATAGGGTTTTACAAATCAAACAAAGTCTTGTATTGCTCGGTTACATAGTCGGAAAGGTTGCCGTAAAGTTTTTCCATTTCCTTGCTATTCACCTTGCCTTTCTTGTACCAATTGGTTGTTACAGCGTTGGTACGAGTGAAAATTTCGGTTTCAACAGGCTCTAATTTTTGCATAATACCATTACCTTGCTTGTTCCAAAGTGCCTCCCAATTGAAATAACGGTCTGACCCAATGCCTTCATGGAAAGCATAAACACGCTCTTTCAGCGTATCAACTTTCTTGCCAAAAATGGTTACTGGCTCATTATTATTCGCCGTATAAATCACTGGCAAAAGCTTTTCAGCGTCTTTTAGCCAGAATGGAAATGCCACACTTACTGGTGGATAACCGATAACCGTCCACATGGTGGTCAATTCTGGATTTTCTGTTGGTTTCACACCTTTGATAATGCCAGAGCAAGCAGTTCCGCTACGAGAAATAAGGTCGTTATCGGTAAACCACCCCGACGTAATCGGCTTGTTATGATTGCCGTCGCGAAGGTCGATTCCTAACTGTGGATTTTTGAAAGAACGTGCCAAAGTTGAGAAAATCCACTCTGGAGTAATTGATTTATTCTTCACTCCTTCTGTCAAAGTTTCCTCATCGTTTTGATAACGTACAAATCCTAAGCCTTCGTGGGCAGGACCTGTACAGCTGAAATTGGTTCGTGCAATGAAGCCATTAGGGGCTACCGCTGGGTCGTTAGCATCAAAATATTTAAAATTGCGAGTACTAACCTCGAACCAACCTGCTCCTCCTTGTGCATCAATGACACCAAAATTGGCACAAAGACCGTCTAATTTTGCAGTGTCTAAGTATTGTTTCAAGTCGGTAACTGTGGCACATACATTCAAAACCTTGAACATAAATTCACCATTTTTGTCGCCAGGTTCAACACCATTGACCGTCTTTTCCAAATTGAAAGACTGGGTATTCATGATTGAAAAGCCTGCGGTATTTGTACCCATCCATATCTCTTTGTTGCTACGCGCACGGCAATCGGCAATGCCAAAGAAATTGTATTTCGTACCTTTAAAATACTTCATGCAGTTTTGAAGATTGTCCGTATCGCGGACTTTCCACAACATAGGGCGACCATCGGCAGTTACTTTACCCGTTATCACAGCGGCTGTACAACCATAACTATTGGCAACAGCAGCCCATAACATCACTAAAAATAAGAGTGTCTTTTTCATATTTGCTTTTATGTTTATGGTGCAAATATACGAAATATATTTGAAAAGCAAATCTGATTTTCCATTTCTACTTTATTTAATTTGAATCAAAACCAATTGGGCGGAATTGCTTTTGCGCTTCACTATAAACGTAACCTTCTTTGTAAAGCATGGCGCAAAGATGTTCTTCCGTTTCATTAAAATAGACACAAAGCGAATGTAGGGTGTCAAACTCCTCATCACGCAAAAGCATATTGACTGCACTAACGAGAATAGCAGGGTCTTTGGGTAAATGTTCCATAACGAAAAAGCCTCTCAAAGGAGGCGGATTTATTTATTTCATAGAGTCGCTAACAAATTGTAACGGCAACAAATCTTTAACTGAACGAACGACATAAACGGCTTCTGTACCATAAAGAAGAATGCGCACAGGCTGTTTATAGCGGTCTTCTATCTCTAAAATAACTTGACGGCATGCCCCACAAGGTACGATAGGCTGAGGGGTAAGTCCTCCACCATTGCGTGCTGCAATAGCAAGTGTTTGGATTGGTTGGTCGGGACGTGTACTTTGGGCAGCAAAAATAGCCGAACGCTCAGCGCAAAGTCCAGAAGGGAAAGCTGCATTTTCTTGATTTGCGCCCATGACCACCTCGCCATTGTTCAACAAAAGAGCGGCACCTACACTGAAATGGCTGTAAGGTGAATAGCTGTTTTTAGTTGCTTCAATCGCTTGTTCTATGAGTTTTTGCTCTTCAAGTGGCAATTCGTCAGGCTGACAAACGCCAATTTTAATATTTATATCAATTGTCTTCATCTTAATAAACTATCTTTTTAAAATAATTATTTCTCCTTAAATTCGTAACAACCTACATCGGGTTTGTCGTCGCGAGCAACACCATCGTGGTCGGTTTTACTGGTTCCATTGGGCAAAGTATAGCCTATATCACGAGCTTTTGACTTCTCTGACAAATGGAAATCATAGTTTTGCTTGTCGGCATCAATCTTTATAAAATGCTTTTCGCCCGATTGAATAGTGTCTTTTGGGTCTTCCCATTGGATAGAAACAAACTTGTTTGCATCTAATTCTTTCGGCTCCATGGTGCGCAAAATACTATGCTCGAACTTGTAATGCTGCTCTGTCTTATCGTTAAAACTGCCCATTACAACATCATCGGCATAGCCTGTAACAAGGGAATTAAGCACATCGAATTGCACGAGAGCGTAATCTTTGCCTGTGATAGTATTGCCAAATTTCAACGCTGCCCCTCGGTTTCCGTCAAAAGGATAGAACTGTGCCAACGTGCAATGGCTTAAAACAACTTTTCCACCAATGAATGCGGCACAATCGTTGAGGGTATTTGTAATTTGGCAGTTACTCAAATCAACGTTGCAATTGGTAGCCAAAATACCAAAACCTTGACAGTTATGTATCGTACTTCGTTGCATTTTCAACGTTGAACGATTAATGTCTGAAGAGTCGCAAACGATACCATTGTAAGCAGAATGAATATCAGCGTAAGCTATTTCGTTATCATAGCTTGACTTTTGAAAGTGAACACCTTGCCACTGACCGCTCACATGGTCGTAAGGAAGATAGTCAAACATCTTGTCTAAGCGGTCGCCACGCAGCGTAACGACCTTGTCAGCAGTGCCTTCAATCTTCAATTTTCCACTCACATCGATACCTGCTTTATTAGAAAAATAGAGCGTTGTGCCTGCTGCAATGGTAAGTGTTGCACCTTCAGCTACCTTTATTCCACCCTGAATAACAAGGGGTTTTTCTGACTGAAGCACAGTATTTTGGGTTACGTCCAAATTCTTTATCATTTCGGCGTCCCAACTATAAGCATTCAAATTAACCTTTTGAACCGCCCCACTCTCTAAAGTAAATATCAAATTGTCTTCGATAAATTTGGGTTCGGTGCCTCCATTCAGAGGCGAAGTAAGCTCAACAAAAACACGAATACTGTCCTTATCTCTCACTTCCAAATCGTTTACTTGATAGCCCATAGCTTGTCCCAAGTAAATACCATCTACATTTACTCTGAAACCCGTCTGATTGCCTTGTTCTAAACGAACGTTTGCAAGTTTTATACCATCTCCAGAATGATTGTAAACCCAAAACGTTTTGGTTGAAGTAGGTACTTTCGAGAAAGTAGTATCCAACCGAATTGTGTCGGAAGAGAAAGTCAATTGATTATTTAACGATGTTGTAAAACTATCATCATCGTTGCATGCCGTCAGCAATCCAACGACTGCCAAAAGCATTATATATACGAATATCTTAAATCTTTTCATTTTGAATATAACGCAGAACCTTACAATTTATTGCAAATAATAGATGATATTCAACAATAAAGGGCATTTGCATCGTGAAATAATCCAAGAAAAGAAAATATTTCCTAATAAAATTTGATGATTTATGGTTAAATTGTTGATGAAAGATGTATTATTATAAAACTAAAAGGAATGAATATATAATACATTCTAATACATTTTTTGTTATATTAAAATCATAAATAAAATAAAACTAAAATTTTTCTCTCAATTATTTTATTTATTTAATATATTTGTAAGGTTATTAAAATAGTTTCTGCAAGCAGAAGTAAATAACTATTCTTAGAAAAGCAACAAGGCAATCTATGTTGAAAAACTTATTTTTCATATATATAAACATTTTAAACTACAAAGTATGAAACAGGCTTTCTTAAACAAAATCTGCAAAGAACAGAGAGAAAATTGTAGCAAATTAAAAATGATGATGCTACTGGTAATGATTGCTGTATGCGCCATTGTGCCGAACAAAACTCAAGCACAAACTAATGCAACAATTAAAATGAAAACAGAAGCTCCTGTTGGAACAAAATTAAGACTTTATACGCAGCCTTTTAATGGGGCTACAGTTTCTGGAGGCGTACAAAAGACTGACTTTTATGGGGAATATGAAGTTATTGACCCTACAAAGGAAATCATCATCACGGGAGAATTAACGCAATTAGAATGCTATAAATGCCAGTTAAACGAACTGATAGCTGATGCGCCACAACTCCAAATCCTAAAATGTTACGAGAATAAACTAACCAATTTGGACATTAAAAAATGTACTGAATTGAACACATTAGATTGCCACGATAATCTTTTAATATCATTAGACGTCAGCTTAAATGGAAAATTAGAAAAACTTGTTGCAAATAAAAATAAACTAACAACGCTTACAACAGGTACAGCTAATACTGCGCTAACACGTTTAGAATGTGGAAATAATCAACTTGCAAGCCTTGATGTTAGCACTTGTACTGCTTTAGTTGATTTATACGCAGAACAAAATCAACTCACGACATTGGATTTAAGCAAAAATACTTCATTATGGTGGATTAAAATTCACAGCAACAAAATAGAAGGACAAGGTATGGATAATTTTATCAGCAAATTACCTAATCCAGCCCAAGCACCTCCAATGTTGTACATCATAAATACAAGAGACAACAATGAAGGCAATAAATGTTATGTTAAAGATGTAGAAGCTGCAAAGGGAAAAGGTTGGATAGTATGCGATTGGCTTGACGGAACTGATAATGGCAGTATGATTGGTAACACTTATAACGGATTGGATTATGTTCCTCAAGTAAGCAAGCACAACATTACCTTTACAACCAATAAACAAATTGGTGAAAAAATAACTTTAGATATTAAAGCGATTAATAATGCAGAGTTTTTAATTGAAGGAGTAGCCGAAAGTGGTCCTTTCTCAGGCAAACAAACCTTGACACTTACCAAGCAAACAGTTACTATAAAAGGTGATGTAGGCGAATTGACATGTAGTGGAAACCAAATTACAGAACTAAATTCTAATGAAGGTAACCCTATCACTTATTTAGATTGCTCAAATAATGAAATCAAAGCACTTATCTTGAAAAATCATAAAGCTTTATCACAATTACATTGTCAACAAAACAAATTGGAAACCCTTGATTTAACGGGTACCGATGGTTTGTTTAGAGTGAATTGTTACAGAAATGCACTGATTGGAAGCAAGATGACCGCAATGGTAAATTCTCTATATGACGGAAAAGCAAATGGCCCATACATTTATATTATTGACACGAAGGCACCTGCTGGAACAGAAAATAACATTGCATTGAAGAGCGATATTGAAATTGCAAAAGCAAAATCTTGGGCAATAAAAGATTATATTAATGGGGAAATGTACGGTATGGGAAAAACTTACGACGGTTCAGACCCAACTTACCTTTCTGTAACTATAGAATCAACAGCAAATGGGAAAGTAACTGTTGGCGAAAATATTGATTTAACGAAAGTGATATATGGAACAGAATTATTATTCAACACAATTCCTGATAATGGTTATGAACTTACTGAATTGAAAGCAAATGGCATAGACATCACTTCAACAAAAGCAATTGTAATTAAAGAGAATACTACTATAACTGCAAAATTTGAACAAGTAAAGAAAGGTGATACTTACTTCAAGATTTCACGTCCAGAAAAGGGATATGTAATGCTGAATATAGCATCAACAACTCCTGCAACCACCCCATTTATTGAAGGTGGAACATTGTCTGGCTGGAATGGACAAAGCCTTACACTCAATTTAACTGCAGAAACAACGACAATATACACCGAAATAACAAAGTTACAAGCACTTTATGCACAACTTTCGCATATTGACATTACGCATGAGCCAAATTTAGTGGAATTATTATGCGGACTAAATCAAATAAAAGAGATTGATTTAAGCAAAAACGGAGCCTTAAAAACCTTCAGTGGGGAAATGAATCAATTGGAAAGTATCGACTTTTCAGCATGTAAAGACTTGGAATATTTAAATTGTTACGGCAATAATATTAGTGGCGAAAACATGACAAACATGCTCAATAGCTTGCCTGACAGAAAAGGTCGTGCAACAGGAATGCTTATCATCGTTGATACAACATTGGGAAGTGAAAAGAATGATTGCAAAAAAGCACAAGTAGCTTTAGCACATAGCAAGAATTGGCAAGTGTATAACCTCAATGGCAATCCACAAGATATGAAATTATACGAAGGGTCTGACGCTGTTAATGACATACAAGACATTCAAAACGAAAAGACTATCGTTTCTACAAAATATTACAACCAATATGGAGTAGAAAGCAATGAGCCATTTAAGGGAATAAACATCATAAAAAATAAATATTCTGATGGTTCAGAAAGCATTAAAAAAGAAATAAGAAAATAAACGTAAGCTTTTTAAAAGCAGAATATAAAAGAAATAGCCCTGAAAGTCAAAAGCTTTCAGGGCTAAATGTTGCACAAAACAAAGCGGAGTCTGCCATTTAACCATGCCAACACATGTAGCAATGCCAGTTTATAGCATAAAGAAAAGCCTTAACTTGACCTATAATAATTCTAATTAACGCAAATGTTTATCATTGTTCTTAGATAAATTTTCACGACATAATTATTTTATTTTTGAAAGTAGCTGTTTTGAAGTTCAAAACCCATTGTTTTGCGCTCCAAAACAATGGGTTTTAATATTAGTAATAAAAAAACAAAAGGCTCAGTCCATCAAAAAAATATCGTTGATATCGTTGAGCAAAGATAATCATAGACAGCCGTATGCGAAAGGACAAAGTCTTTAAGGACTAACGGCGACTTATTAAAAGATAAATAATTATGCCTACAATGGGTGTAAAAACCATACATAAACCGATATAAATAAGACAAGACAGCCAGCACCAATCGTCGGCTTTAATAAAGAGGGGCATGGTTATAAGTGTTACTATTAATGAAAGAAATTCCCACATAAGCATTGTTTTTATTACGGAAGCAAAGATAAAAAATAAGTTTGAAACGTGCAAGTTTTTTATTTTTTTACTTTCTTGCTAAAACACTATACTTGATGAAGAAAAGAACTGAAAATAATAAGGGAAACATTTATACATAACGAAAAATTTATGTATCTTTGTAGTGTGATAATTAATAAGAGTATTAATAAAAAGGATTTATGGACGAACTTAGAGATGAGAATCTGAATCCTTGAAACCTTATTAAGGGTATACTGAAATTTCTGACAATTCAAACATCAGTTTTAGAAGCCAAGAAGAAACAATTGACAGATTTCTTAAGGAGCTTGACAAACTTTACAAGCAAAGAGAAAAGCAATCATCGCCCTCCCCTTTGTGGGAGGGCTTAAAAAAGAATAGTATGAATGAGGTAGATGTAAAGCTCAAAGAGTTGAAAGAGCTCATGAGCAAAGAAGATGAACAAAGCGAAGCACGAAGAATGGAAATAGCTTTGTGGATAAGGGAAAACAAAACAGAGGAAGTGGAAAAGGCTTTTCGTGCGTTCATGAACGAGGGCTTGACAGAGATAGAAATAGAGATAGAAGACATCAGACGACAATTTGATGATGAAGATTACAAACTTCTACCATTAGCCTATATAGCCAAACACTACTTTGGAAAAAGCCACGCATGGCTTTCACAGAGAATAAATGGTACAAAAGTGAGAGGACAGGTGTACACGCTCAATAACGAGCAAAAAGAAATATTTAATAAAGCTCTGCAAGATATATCGAAAAAAATCGGCTCCTTCCATATCTATTAAATGATACGGGAATAATTTCTTTTGCAAGCCACCTAATGGCCATTCACAAGCAGTTTTATAAGCTATTTATCCACGTGTAAATATCTTTTAAAACTTCTTCCGAGAAAGTTTCTTCTATCTTCATCGTCTTCATTGGGTTGCCCGTAGCATTGTGCTGAAACATGTGGCTCAAACCTGGATATACCTTTGTGATATTATGCTTTTTGGGAGATAAATTCTGTCTGAGAATAGGTACATTCATGCTCGCAGGCACATTCCTATCGACATCGCCATAAACTGACAATACAGGACAACTGATTTTGCTTATATAAGGTGTAATATCTAACTCGAAGAAATGGCGCAACCACACGTTATTATCCACTTTGAGAACTCGTTTTGCATCTGCCACCGACTGCACTACTTTTGTTGTTGCACCTTGCGAAGACGCTAAGCCGTTAATTTGCTCGACCATCATGGTATCAATACGGCAAGCTGGTCCTGCTAAGCTAACTATGAAATCTGTTTTGCGCTCGCTGGCTAACATATAAGCAATTGTCCCACCTTCGCTATGACCTAAAATGCCAACCTTGGAAAACATTTTCAAATTTCGGAGATAGGCTACCCCTGCTTGGGCGTCTGCTTTAAAATCGTCTGTTGTAGCATTTTCAAAAGTTCCATCGGAAACCCCCACTCCACGGTCGTCATAGCGCAACGATGCGATACCATTTCGAGCTAAACGGTCGGCAATTACTAAGAAAGGTTTATGCCCAAACAATTCCTCATCACGATTTTGCGGACCACTTCCCGTTACCATCAACACGACAGGAACACGCTTACCTTTATAATCCACAGGGAGAGTTAATGTTCCAAACAAAGTAATACCAGCCTCTTTATTGCTGAACATCACCTCCATAGTTTGGTATGGATAAGGCTTTGTTGGCTCTTGCGGACGATTATATTTCACCTCACCCCGTGCCATATTCAGCGAAGTTTTGAACATTCCTTGTCTGAATGTCCCCAAAATACTATCACCAACAACTTTACCTTGATAGTTCAACATCAAATTAGGAATTGTTACATGGATAGAGTCAGAAGTTAAATGAACTACCTCCATAGCTTGTCCTTCTGCACCTTGCTCAAGCACATCAAGCAAAACCTCTTTTTTCGCTTCATCTACATGCAATTGTAAGGTAAGCTCTTGCGCAGCAATCTTCAAAACGCCATGCCATGTAGCCGTGTTAGTTTGCGCAAATCCATTAATTGAACAAATTACCGCTAATATCGTAAATAGTTTTTTCATACGTTGCTTGTTTTAACTCGTTACAAAGATACAGAAAAATACCATTGAATTAAAAAATTCATCTATGAAATTGAAGGTTATAAGACAAAAAAAGCTGACTCCAAAGAATGGAATCAGCTTTAATTTTTCATTATTTTCGAAAGCATATAGGGCAAATATCTTTCAAGATAATTCCCTATTGTTACTATTCAATTAGCCGCAGTGGAAATATTTCTTTACCAATTCTGCAATAGCATCATCGTTTCCAGTTACTTCCTTGCGAGTATTCTTATCGTTGAAGCCACGAAGTTGAGCGATGATACCATCAATCATTGCTGGTGAGAACACACCGAATTCTTCATAAACACCACGTTGCTTCTCAAGACAATCAGCAGATGCAACGCATGAATCTGGCAATTGAGCCAATTTAGCGTAACGTTCTGCATTCTTTGAATCGTGAATATCGCCATCAGCAAATGTTGCGTCGGCTACTTCCAAAGCATTTTCCATTTGGAAACCATGACGACAAGCAACACAAAGTCCTGACAATAACTGATAAATGTCTGCAGAACCGTCTGGTGAACGCATTTCAACAGTTTGCTTCAATGTATAATCGCGGTCTTCATGTGGTTGCAAAGGATTTGCCTTGTGGCACATATCTTCGCCTGAAGTCCAACCCAATGGTACACGTACCAATACAGAGCGGTTGCTCATACCCCAACATACGTTGGTAGGAGCCTCTTGATGAGGAACCAAACGGAAATATGATGTAGGATTCTTGTTGCCAAAGGCAGTGATACTTGGTGCCAAATCCATCATACCAGCTATCATGTGGCGTGCTTCATCAGAAATCTTGCCTTCGTGCAACATCATGTTACGACCGTCTTTCATCATACGCATGTGGATATGCATACCAGAACCTGCTTTTCCAACAGTAATCTTAGGAGCAAATGTTATATCGAAACCTTCTTCATAGCCCAAGCTACGAATAATCCATTTAGCAACCATGATTTGGTCTGCACATTCGTTAGCAGGTACTGGCAAAAATTCGATTTCGTTTTGCTCATAGCAATTACCATCTTCAACGAAGTTACCAACTTCAGAGTGACCATACTTGATTTTACCACCACAAGACGCAATAAGCTTCATACAACGCATACGGAAGTCATTTACCTTAGCGTATGGTGAACTTTCGTGATAACCATGTTGGTCTTCAGCTGGGAATACTTCCTCGTCTGGTTGGATAACATAGTATTCCAATTCACCCATTGCATGATATTCCATACCTGTAACATCATTGAAAGCCTTCATAGCTTTAGTCAATGTATGCTCTGGTGATGATTCTAATGGATTACCATCTCTGTCAAAGAATGAACAAAGCATACAAAGTGTAGGAATCTCCTCAAAAGGATTAATAAAAGCTGTTGCAAAACGTGGCAAGACATATAAGTCACTGCTTGAAGCTGCAATAAAGCTAAAGAGAGAAGAACCATCTACACGTTCACCACTGGTAAGAATTGTTTCCAAATACTCACGTGAATGCAACATGAAATTAAGAGTCTTCAATCTTCCGTCTCCAGCAGGATACATGAAGTTTAACATTTCAATGCCAAGCTTATCAACAACTTGAACAATGTCTTCCTTGGTAAACTCTCTGGCATCTTTGCCTAATAAAGCCTCGAGTTTATTAGCTGAGTGTTCGAATGATACACATTCCATAGTTTTAAATATTTAAGACGTTAATAATAATATGCTTACAAAAGTAAGCAATTCATTTGTTATCACCAATTATTTTCTGGAATATTTTGACGAATACGGCATAAATATAGTTTATAATCATTTTCATTTGTGTCGGGGTTGTATTTTTGTAGTTCGTCCATAACTGAAATACGTTGGTGTCCGCTTACTATGGTTAGCCCTGTTTGTTTATTAACCACGATACCACCAACAAGACCGAATTTCTTAATACCACGTTTGAGAGTTTTCTTTTCCTCGTCAGTGATTGTTCGGGGATTATATTCACCCAAGTGCAGGGCGGAACGTTTAAGTTCTACCGACTGACTTGTCATATATTTTGACAATTCCATATTTCTAACGCTTTATATTTTGAATATTCAACTTTTCTTTTTATCTTTGCAAATGGTTGATGGTCGCATCGGTAGCGAGTGGCGTTAATAGCGGCAATATTGCAAGGTTCGACTCCTTCGCCAACCATTAGGGGCTTATGCCCCTATTTTACTTTTCTGTATTGTTTACTTTTCATATTATTTTTAAGAAAACATTTAAGGCAGGTGCTGAAAAGCCTACAAAGGTTATTTCAGCACCTGCCTTAACCCAAGTTTAACGGGCATAATTATTTTTCATAAATTTTCAGTGTGTTTTGAGGGTTTCAGGTTTGCTAAGTACTTAATAATCAGCCGTAGCGTTTTCTGAATACGGACTAAATCTGATTTGTAGGACACCAGCATATCAATTTTTTTTTGTTACTTTGCACCTATGCACGCAAATGTACAGACACGTTTTAATCCGGCAACTGGTGAAAAGGCTCTTTATTATAGACTAAAAGAGTCGTATCGTGACGTGGCTGGACACGTACATTCGCTCATCTTGCTCAATATTGGTTTTGAACCTTCTCTCACAGCCTTGCAGGTGAGAAGGATTGCTTTTGCACTTACAGAGCGTTTTAAGAACAGAGGAACTAATTCTTTATTTGGCAAGCATTTGGAGGGGCTTACTGAACTGGAACAGGCTAAGGCGGATGAGTGGTGGCAACGGATGAAAGAGGAAGGTGGAATTGATAGATTCGATAAGAAGGAACAGAAGGCAAGAAAGGAGTCTGAACGTTATATCGATCTTGCTACGGCAGAACATACTGACGCAAGGAATGTTGGTGCAGAATGGCTCTGTAAGCAGACCATTGATAAGCTGGGGCTAGAAGAGTTCCTGCGTGACCAAGGATGGAGCAACCATTCTATCCACACCGCACTCTCTGCGCTCATCATCCGAACTGTGTATGCCGTATCTGAACGTTCCTCGTATTATTATCTCAGGGATAATTCGGCTGCCGCCGAACTTTACACTGGTTTGCAAGACTGGACTCCGGGTATCAATGCCCTGTACAAGGTAACGGACAAACTCTATGAACTCAAAGAGAAGATAGAACGTCACTTGTGCAATGTAACAGATAACCTTTTTAATATAGATAACAAGCTGATGCTCTTTGACTTGACAAACTTCTACTTTGAGGGTAGTAAGCGTGAAAACAAGAAGGCACAGTTTGGTAGGTCAAAAGAGAAGCGATCAGATTGTAAACTTCTCGTCCTGGCTCTGTGTATCAATAAGGAGGGCTTCATACGCTATTCTTCTATCCTGGAAGGCAATACGGCTGACCCTAAATCACTGCCTGATATGATAGATACGCTGGCAGACAGGAATCCTGTACAAAAAGAAAAATCGCTTATTGTGATGGATGCAGGTATTGCAACCGGAGAGAATCTAAATCTTATTAAGGCAAAGGGTTACAACTATCTCTGCGTATCCCGCACCAAGCTGAAAGATTACACGCTCAGTGAGGACCACAAGAGCGTGATGGTAAAAGACGCCCGAAAGCAAACAATAACGCTCAACAAGGTACACACCGAAGGTGAGGACTACTATCTTGAGATAACCTCTCCATCTAAGGCTATGACCGAATCGTCAATGAACAAACTTTGGCGTGAAAGGTTTGAGACAGAACTGAAGAAGATAAATGATGGTATTGCAAAGAAAGGTGGAACGAAACTCTACGAGAAGGTTGTAGAGCGTACGGGACGAGCCATATAGAAATATCCTTCTATCGCAAGATACTATGCGATAAACTACATTAGAAACGAAGAAAAACCAAAGGAAATGCTACGTGTAGACTGGAAGCTCAAAGACCTCTCAGCCATCGAGTCCGGACACGGCGTATACTTCCTACGGACCAATGTAGAAACACTCGATGAGCGTACCACATGGGACTATTACAACCTCATACGGGAAATCGAATGTACCAACAGGCAGTTGAAGACCGACCTGAACCTCCGTCCTATATACCATCAGACCGATGACCGGAGCGATGCGCATCTTTTCTTCGGTCTGCTTGCCTACTGGGTGGTAAATACCATCCGCTGCCAGTTGAAGCGAGAAGGCGAATCCTGCTATTGGACCGAAATCGTGCGGAGGATGAGCACCCAGAAACTTGTAACCACGGAAGGTAGGAACCCGTTAGGAGACATCGTACAGATGCGACAATACAGCAATCCCTCAAAGCAGGCAACTGCTATATATGATAAATTAAAACTGAAATATGCACCATTCAGAAAAATAAAAATTTGTAGGACACAGAGTCCATAGCCAAAACTGAAAAAGTATAATAATAGCAAGTTTCTACGATGATAGGTGTTAAACTTGGGTTAAGAAAAAAAGGATGCATAGTAAAACTTTGAACTATACCAACAAAAAAAGCCCCGACTACTTATTGTAATCGAGGCTTTAATGAAAAAAGGCAGCTACCTACTCTCCCACATTGCATTGCAGTACCATCGGCGCAATTGGGCTTAACTTCTCTGTTCGAAATGGGAAGAGGTGGAACCCCAACGCAATAACCACCTGATTAAATCGGCAAGAATAAATCTAATAAATTATAATTATCAAATCTATCTCGTATAGGTGACAATTTCCACAAGCAATAACTTTATCAGTAAATCTAAATCTTTAGCTTTTATGATTTACAAATTCTTTACTATATGAATCAGATTCCTAATTCGATACAACTAAAAGTATAATCCAACGAATGAAAGTTTTGGGCAATTAGTAGTGCTCGGCTTTGACATCGCTGTCTTTACACCTACACCCTATCAACGTCATAGTCTATGACGACCCTTATAAGGAGTTCTAATCTTGCGGAAGGCTTCGCACTTAGATGCTTTCAGCGCTTATCCATACCAGACTCAGATACCCGGCGGTGCACCTGGCGGCACAACCGGTAAACCGGAGGTCTGTCCACCACGGTCCTCTCGTACTAGTGGCGGCACCACGCAAAACTCCAACGCCCACGATAGATAGAGACCGAACTGTCTCACGACGTTCTGAACCCAGCTCGCGTGCCACTTTAATGGGCGAACAGCCCAACCCTTGGGACCTTCTCCAGCCCCAGGATGTGACGAGCCGACATCGAGGTGCCAAACCACCCCGTCGATATGAGCTCTTGGGGGGATCAGCCTGTTATCCCCGGAGTACCTTTTATCCTTTGAGCGATGCAGTTTCCATACACTTGCACCGGATCACTATGCCCCAGTTTCCTGCCTGCTCGGCATGTCTGCCTCCCAGTCAAGCACCCTTATGCCATTGCACTCTATAAGGTCGGTTACCAATCGACCTGAGGGTACCTTTGGAAGCCTCCGTTACGCTTTTGGAGGCGACCACCCCAGTCAAACTACCCACCAAACAATGTCCTCACTTAAAGCGAGTTAGACCTCAGACAGCCAAAGGGCCGTATTTCAAGGATGGCTCCACAGATACTGGCGTACCCGCTTCAAAGCCTCCGGCCTATCCTACACATCGGATGACCAAGGTCAATGCTAAGCTGTAGTAAAGGTTCACGGGGTCTTTTCGTCCCATCGCGGGTAATCGGCATCTTCACCGATACTACAATTTCACTGAGCTCATGGTTGAGACAGCGTCCAGATCATTACACCATTCGTGCAGGTCGGAACTTACCCGACAAGGAATTTCGCTACCTTAGGACCGTTATAGTTACGGCCGCCGTTTACTGGGGCTTCAATTCAAACCTTCGGGATAACCCTAAGCTCTCCTCTTAACCTTCCAGCACCGGGCAGGTGTCAGGCTGTATACATCATCTCTCGAGTTAGCACAGCCCTGTGTTTTTGTTAAACAGTTGCCTGGACCGATTCTCTGCGCCTCCTTAAACTAATAAGGAGGACCCCTTATCCCGAAGTTACGGGGTCAATTTGCCTAGTTCCTTAACCATGAATCTCTCAACGCCTTAGTATGTTCTACCCGACTACGTGTGTCCGTTTGCGGTACGGGTTGCATAAACATAATCGTAGCGGATTTTCTAGGAAGTATGATTACCTGTACTATCAACAGTTTCCGAAGAAACTATTGTACTATAAATCTTCAGCTCAAGGTGTGGATTTGCCTGCACCTATCAATGCCTAAAATCGTTAACGCCCATTTCCGTCAGGGCGCGACAGTGTCACTACTCCGTCTCCACGTAGATGAATATGCAAGTCACGGAATATTAACCGTGTCTGCCATCGCTATCGCCATTCGGCTGAAACTTAGGACCCGACTAACCCCGGGCTGATTGGCATAGCCCGGGAAACCTTAGTCTTACGGCGAGGGGGAATCTTACCCCCTTTATCGTTACTTATACCTACATTTGCGTTTCTATACGCTCCAGGATCAATCACCATCACCATTCAACGCATATAGAATGCTCCCCTACCGATACTTTTTTTAATACTATCCCGCGCCTTCGGTATCTGACTTCATACCCGATTATTATCCATGCCCGGACCCTCGACTAGTGAGCTGTTACGCACTCTTTGAATGAATGGCTGCTTCCAAGCCAACATCCTAGCTGTCACGGGGACCAGACTTCGTTAGACTAACTTAGACAGAATTTGGGGACCTTAGACGACGGTCAGGATTCTTCTCCTCTCGGGGACGGACCTTAGCACCCGCCCCCTTACTGCACAACTACTAACCAATAGCATTCGGAGTTCGTCAGGTCTCGATAGGCGGTGAAGCCCTCTTGACCTATCGGTCGCTCTACCTCTAATGGTAAACATTGCACGCGGCACCTAAATGCCTTTCGGGGAGTACGAGCTATCTCCAAGTTTGATTGGCCTTTCACTCCTACACTCAACTCATCGGGAAGCTTTTCAACGCTTATCCGTGCGGTCCTCCATTCCGTGTTACCGGAACTTCAACCTGGTCAAGTGTAGATCACTTGGTTTCGCGTCTACCCCATCCAACTAAACGCCCTATTCAGGCTCGCTTTCACTACGGATACAAGGCTTAACCTCTTAACCTTGCTGGACATGGTAACTCGTAGGTTCATTATGCAAAAGGCACGCCGTCACATAAACAATATGCTCCGACCGCTTGTAGGCGTATGGTTTCAGGAACTATTTCACTCTCCTAATAGGAGTGCTTTTCACCTTTCCCTCACGGTACTGGTTCACTATCGGTCTCACGGGAGTATTTAGCCTTACCGGATGGTCCCGGCTGATTCACGCAGAATTACTCGTGCTCCGCGCTACTCAGGATACCACTACGCCTTAATTGGTTTCGAATACGGGACTATCACCCTCTATGGAAATCCTTTCCAGAAATTTCTTCTCACCGCATAAGTACGATAGCGTGGTCCTACAACCCCTATGGCGCATTGCTACGTCATAGGTTTGGGCTGTTCCCCGTTCGCTCGCCACTACTAGGGGAATCATTAAATTATTTTCTCTTCCTACAGGTACTAAGATGTTTCAGTTCCCTGCGTTCGCCTCCTAACCTAAATGCTAGGATAACACTCCTTCAAAGTGCTGGGTTGTCCCATTCGGAAATCCTTGGATAAAAGGTTATTTGCACCTACCCAAGGCTTATCGCAGCTTATCACGTCCTTCATCGCCTCCGTGAGCCTAGGCATCCGCCATACGCCCTTAATTACTTTCTATTCGCTGCTTCAACAAAAATATAAATATTCTCATCAAAGCATAGCTCATACTTTTAGCTGTATATTGAAATCGTAAAAGTTAAATTACAAAAAATCGTAATTACTGTTTTAGTTTACTTTACAGTCTTGCTTGTGTCAATATGTCAAAGAACTCTATGCAAACATTATAAAATGTTTTGCAAAAGGGAAGATGATGGACTTGAACCATTTTCAAGTAGGCCTTAAACCTTATCTTCTAATTATATAAAGAACATATTCAGAGTGGGTAGTAAAGAGAGAAACAAAACTTATCAAAAGTATGATGTCTTATCTCATAACTTCCAAGGTATCTATCCTCTCCAGAAAGGAGGTGTTCCAGCCGCACCTTCCGGTACGGCTACCTTGTTACGACTTAGCCCCAATTACCAGTTTTGCCCTAGGTCGCTCCTTGCGGTTACGAACTTCAGGCACCCCCGGCTTTCATGGCTTGACGGGCGGTGTGTACAAGGCCCGGGAACGTATTCACCGCGCCATGGCTGATGCGCGATTACTAGCGAATCCAGCTTCGTGAGGTCGGGTTGCAGACCTCAGTCCGAACTGGGACCGGCTTTAAAGATTAGATTACATTTACATGAAACCAACATTCTGTACCGGCCATTGTAACACGTGTGTAGCCCCGGACGTAAGGGCCGTGCTGATTTGACGTCATCCCCACCTTCCTCACACCTTACGGTGGCAGTATCCTCAGAGTGCCCAGCATTACCTGATGGCAACTAAGGAAAGGGGTTGCGCTCGTTATGGCACTTAAGCCGACACCTCACGGCACGAGCTGACGACAACCATGCAGCACCTTCATAGGAGTCCCGAAGGACCTCAACATCTCTGTATCGTGCTCCTACAATTCAAGCCCGGGTAAGGTTCCTCGCGTATCATCGAATTAAACCACATGTTCCTCCGCTTGTGCGGGCCCCCGTCAATTCCTTTGAGTTTCACCGTTGCCGGCGTACTCCCCAGGTGGGATGCTTAATGCTTTCGCTTAGCCGCTAACACCAGATGCTAACAGCGGGCATCCATCGTTTACTGTGCGGACTACCAGGGTATCTAATCCTGTTCGATACCCGCACCTTCGAGCTTAAGCGTCAGTAACACTCCCGTAAGCTGCCTTCGCAATCGGAGTTCTTCATGATATCTAAGCATTTCACCGCTACACCATGAATTCCGCCTACGTTGTGTGTACTCAAGTCAGCCAGTTCGCGCTGCAAGTCAGATGTTGAGCATCTACATTTCACAACACGCTTAACCAACCGCCTACACTCCCTTTAAACCCAATAAATCCGGATAACGCCTGGACCTTCCGTATTACCGCGGCTGCTGGCACGGAATTAGCCGGTCCTTATTCGAATGGTACATGCAAAACATTACACGTAATGTCGATTATTCCCAAACAAAAGCAGTTTACAACCCATAGGGCCGTCATCCTGCACGCTACTTGGCTGGTTCAGACTCTCGTCCATTGACCAATATTCCTCACTGCTGCCTCCCGTAGGAGTTTGGACCGTGTCTCAGTTCCAATGTGGGGGACCTTCCTCTCAGAACCCCTACTGATCGTGGCCTTGGTGAGCCGTTACCTCACCAACAAGCTAATCAGACGCATCCCCATCCTATACCGATAAATCTTTAATTCAAATCAGATGTCATCAATGAATATCATTGGGTATTAGTCCGTCTTTCAACGGGTTATCCCCAAGTAAAGGGCAGGTTGGATACGCGTTACTCACCCGTGCGCCGGTCGACGTCCAAAGTGTGCAAGCACTCTTTGCCGTTTCCCCTCGACTTGCATGTGTTAAGCCTATAGCTAGCGTTCATCCTGAGCCAGGATCAAACTCTCCATTGTAAAATCTCTTTATAGAAAGTATTTCTAAACAATTAAAATAATCGCTAAGAAATAAATTTGTATCTCTGCTCGGGATAAATATCCTTATATTGAAAGTATCAAGTTTAAAACACCACTTTAAGATTTATAAAAATCCTAAGAATTGATAGGTTCGTTTCTATTACCCATCTACCACATTAATTAAAACGCAGCAGATGACTCTTGTACTACTTCTCTGTCTATGTAAATCTTTTCAAAGAACGCTTTCTTTTACGGCGGTAAACTCTTGTCCGAGTTTCGCTCGGCTATTCGTTTTTACAAAAACCATTGTATTTCTGAAAAGCGAGTGCAAAGGTATAGTTTTTTTCAATACACTCCAAACTTTTCAAGAACTTTTTTCAAAAAAAAGTGCTTTTTTTTGTTTTTACAGAATATCGTCAGGTTAACACCTTATATATATAGAATCCTTTGTTTCCCTATCTCTCTGATTCTATAAAGCCTTCTTGGTCGTATCCACGATGATAAAGGTTAATTAAATCGATAAGTTTTTGAATATTCTTATCCGTCGATTTAATTTTTCCAAATTTTTCCAATTGAATATCATAACGCTCACGATTTCCCTTAGAAAGACGTAAGGCACTATCGTTAGGAATAAAAAACGATGCTCGTTCTTTTAAATAAGGTTTAAATTCAGTTTGAAAGATATTTATTCCTGCCAAATCTAAATCGCCAAAGTGCAAATATGAGTTAGGAATACGTTGCAGCCATTTTATTAAATCCCCATTTTGTGGATAGCGTGATACAAATAATGGAGTTATTCCAGAAAACAAGTATTGTTGCTGCCGAATGTATCGAAAGTTCTCCGCATTTTCAACTCCAACAATTGTAATATAGGAAGGTATTTCAAAATTTTCATAATCGGCAATGAAATAAAAACTCCCTTTAGGCGGAGCAATAACGATTGGCATTTTATTCAACGTAGCCTGTATGGGCTGGTACGAATTAACTAAAAATCCAGTCATTGAACGTATGCTTTTCGGCTTTGACCCACCTGTTGCTTTTACCGCCTCAGCTCTTGTCAAATGTTCATCACTCAGTGCATTTATCGCATTTTCTATATTTTCAATACCAAAAAATGATGTTACGAACTGGCGAAAAGCTGCTAAATTTGCCACAAAATATCGTTTTCTACTTTTTTGCACATCGCAAACAAGCGTAGCTTCACCAAGCAATTGCTCCACCCAGTCGCCTTTTAGCTGACTTCCGGGCAAACTTTTTCCTTCTTCTAAAATTAAAAGTTTGCGCAATAGGGATAATGTTATTGCAGTTTTCTTCATTTTTGTATCATCAAAGGAATTATCATTGTCATTGAGCGATTATTCTTTTTCAACAAATAAGTATATTTGTAATCAGCTACATCATACGATGTTGGCGAACCATTTACCAAAAAAATATTTCTTGCATTGGCAAAATCGAGTATTCCCTTTACGTTTTCAGGGTGCAATTTTCCAATTTCGTCCATCATGCAATGCAAACTAAAGTCTTGAAACTTTCTTGACATTGATTTCTTGAACACGTTGATGAGCATAATATTGACCATCGCCTTCACTAAAATATCAGTTCCGTCAGAGCCAACGTTTGATATCTTTTCTATCCAACCTGTATCATTATCATTCTCAACAATGCGAAATTCAAGTTTAAAGGTATCTTTAAGCGACAGAAGCTCTCGATGTTCATCATTCAAAAGTACCTTTACCAATCGCAATAAATAATTGATTGTTTTCTCGGTCACATCTGTTTTATCTTCCGTTTCCGAAAAAAGATTCAATTGTCCAAAACTAAATCGATGTTCATCGTTAAACTCTTTTATACTTTCCAATAGGCGCATCAACGCATCTTCGCTCCTTTCCGACCTTAACTCAATGCTTTTTATAACTCCTGCAAAGTTGCGTTCACGAAAATCAGCATTGACATTATTTATCACTTTGTTTATATCGCCACTTTTCATCTTTATATCGCCTACCTCTTTCGATATGCGCTGCAAAATAGAAACATAATGTTCGCTAACCTGATTTTTGTATTCTTCAATTTTATTATTCTCAATAAATTCATACAACTTTTCGGCAAAGACTATGTAATCCTTATCGGTTGAAAGTTCTGTCGAAAAATTAAATGTATTTTTACTTGAAAAATTCGACTTAAATTGATTTACATTCTGGTGAAAATTATGCAATTTTGCTTGTTGGTCACGTATCTTTACTCGCAAATTTTCTAATACAGCTTTGGTTGGTTCAGTTGTTTCTTGCTTCTCAAGAATAAACGATAAAAATTCGGCATAACTATCTTGCTCACGAAATTGAGCAGCCGCCTCAAGCCCTTTGCGTATATCGTCAATTCGTTCGTAGCAAGTTTTCAAACTACCTTTAATACGATTTAAGCCTTCGTTGTGCTGTTTGCGTGTCCGTTCAAAACGCTCTTCTAACGAATTACGTTTTTCTTCTGCCTTTCGTTTCTCCTCTTTTAACGTTGGCTCTTTATCAAAAAGTTCCTCCTTATCCTTTTTATATCCGTAATAATCCCCTTTACTTTTCTCAATAAATGCCAACTCGAAGTCTATTGCTTTTATCTTATTTTGCGTACTTTCAATCGCAATTTTATCAACACCAGCCCCCGACAATTCTTTCAACAATTGCTGTTCATTGTCAGCTATTTGTTCTTTCATTTTCGTTTCATAGGCAGCAATTTCCGTTATTAACACATCTATTTTTGCTTGAATCTTTGTGCTTATTTCGGTTTCTTTGTTTTTCAAGACCTTATCAAGATTCTTTTCATCGCTGATGCGTTTCTCTTCCAATCGTTTTTTCTCTTCCTCTGCCTGAACAATCTGGAGCGATATTTTTCCTATTTCAGCATTTATACGTTCTTTTTCCGCAATTTTCCACTCATTTTCTTTGGCTTCCAATTGCATAAAATCAGCATTAGCCTTCTTCAATTTATTTTGAATTTGGCTCAATTCTGCACTATTATTAAATTTCTCCTCCCTTATTTTCTTTATCAAATTCGTGTACTTCGTATTACTTTCAGCAATCGATTTTTCCAACGAAGTTTGAATATTGTTTCGCTTTTTCGTTGCTTCGGCTATTTCTTTTTCTATTCTTTCCTTTTCGTTTTTTACCATTTCTGGCGTACGCACTACCCTATTAATGCGATTAACATTAATTTTCAAACCAAAAATAGTGTCGTTTTCTGCCGTAATTTTCGGGTCAAGCGATGTATTATAAAGTACATTTTCCTCGTCTAATAGTTTTCCATAACTTTCCAACCACTTCGGATTATTCACCGAAATCCAATTAGCTAACGACCCTTTACTGCGTTCTATCAATTCGTCGAGTTGCATTTTCTTGTTCAACAACTCGTTTATTTTCAACCCAATAGGTTGAATTTGTCCGTTGGCTTCCTGCTTTTTATTTGAAATTTCTATTTCTGCCGTCTGCTGCAAGCCTTTAATTTGCTGCGTTAATAGCTCAACTTGATTTTCCAGCCAAACTTTTCGGTCTTTAATCTGCGTTCTTTCCTGCTCTTTGCGCTCTATTTCTTCTTTATAATGAACTTGATTTTCCACTCTTACAAGCTCTTGTTTGTAGGTAGCCACCTGCCCTTTCATCTGCGCAATCAAGTCGTTTTTATCATTAAAACGCACTAAAAAGTCGTCCAAAACAGCCTGTTTCCGTTGCAAAATATCATCGTGCAAGCGCAATATTTCTTGTTGCAACTCTGCATTATGAGCATTTATGCTTTCCATTTTACTATTCTTTGCACTTTCAAAGGCTTGTCTAATTTTTGTTTCAAGCGTATTGTATTTTTCTTTAATGTTGGTAAAAGATGCTGTTAAAGTATTGAGAATTTGTTCCTGTGCCTTCTTTTCTTGCTTTCTTTGGTCTTCTTTTTCAACTCGTTCAATAATTTTTTCTATCTGCAACTGCTCATATTTTTCTCTTTTTAGTTTTATCTTTTTGAGCGAATCAGTGCAGATAGCCAGACTTTTCACCACTTTATCACGGTTGGCTTGATAGGTTTTTGTTTCCTCGTCAATCAGTCTTTCCGTGCGTTCTTTCTGTGTTGTCAGTTCTATTCGTTCTTGTTCCAAACCAGGGAGTAACGCCTTATCACGCTCTTCAACATAGTTTAGCTTTTGAATCCCAACTTTTATTTCACGTTGCAAATATAAATTGGCATGATAACTATTAATAACCATGTCGGCTTCCTTGCGAATTTTTACAACACCGTTTTTGTCTTTTTTATACCAACGTGCTATATCGGTAAACTTTTGTTCAAAATCGTAAACCTGATTTCTAAAAAAAGACAAGTCGATAGCTATTTCTTCATCACTCATTGAACCAATAATAGTATCTTTAATGAAATTGGCATCGAGTTTAGAATTGAGGAAAACATTTTGAATGGTGCGTGGAATGTTCTGATATTTTGCACTTTCTGCAATAGCAAACTTGCGATATTCTGGACGAATAGCATTGACATTACCAAAAATAATGTTTCTATATTCTTCGTAACGCTCAATAATAGGACTAACGTAACACCCTTGTGGCAGTCGTTCACGAATATTTGTCCACTCTGAAGACACCTCATTTGAAGGCGAAATAAAATACGATTGCTTGTAGGCGGTGTCTACAAATCGATACATGACACGCCCTCTGATGCGAGAAGCCACTACAAAATAAGTTCCCGTTTCGCGTTTTACTTCATAGACAATATACGAATTGGCATATTCTAAATAGAACGAATCGAACGATTTTTTCTCCTTTGGTATGCCTAATTTATTTTTATCGCCATTATAAAAGAAGAGCAATGCACGCAATATAGTACTTTTCCCAACTCCCTGTGTACCTATAAAATGCACATTACCATCAAGTTTTATTTCACCATATGGAACGTGCGCACTATTGATAAATATTATTTTATTGAGGTATCTCATCTTCTATCTCCTCCGAAATGGTTAAACAATCGATAAGTTCTTCTAAGTAATGGAAAGCAGCCGTAACCTTATAGGCTCTTTCAGTTTCATCAATAAGTTCTACAACTCCCATTGTTTCCATTTCCTTGATAAGTTTTTCCACTATCTCTTGATTGGTTTTCTTTCCCAAAAATAGTTTTTTCGCCTTTTCTTTCAGTTCCAAATCGGAATTGATTTGAATTAGAAAATCTTCTACATGAAATTCAAAACCAGAGCCAAAGGTGGAATTAAATGTGGTAAGAAAGTCTAAATAGTCAATCCATTTGCACATTGCCTCTAATTTTCTTTGCAAATCAACCTTTGCTTCTCTACGTGAAAAATAGTAATATCCGTCGCCTTTATCAAGTTGAAAGCCTATGCCTGCAAAATAGTCGGCATACTCTTGCTCGTCTTCTTCAATAAGGTCGTACAACTGATTGTTTTGCGGTTTTATGCTATTCGACACGATAAAGCCACCTTTACTTAATATGTTGAATATTTCTTCTGAACGTTTCATTTCCTTTTACTTTATATAAATGAGGGGATATTCCCATTGTTTGTGGGTTGCTATGGTATCGGTAAATTGCAATTGGTCGGCATATTGCGATGCCAATTGGCAGAAAAGCACCAACTTTTCTTCTTCCGTAACCTCAATTCTGTACCGATAGTTCTGAACAAAGGTAAATAAATCTTGCGCCTGCGCCCTAAATCTATTTATCACTTCTTGCTGACTTACACTTTGTTGCGTATGAGTGGTAGCCTTCAAATAGGCAGTGTCTAAAGCCTCAGCCTCCTGTCCTTGTCGGGTTATACGATTATTTTTTCGCTTTTCTAAGAGTTTCAATATCTCCAAAGCCTCGTTTGAGGTTCGCAGATAGTCAAGACTTAATTTTAATCGATACCCCATTTGCGGTTCAAGCCACACTGGATTTAAACGTAGCATTACCGCCTCAACGTTTGTATATTCCTTGATAATGAGTTGGTCGCGCAGGTATTTTAACCGTCGCAGCTTTTTTAATCGTTTAGTTTGAAACTCTATCAGATTAATATATTGAATTATTTGCTTTTGAATTTCAATCAAGCTATGGGCTGCCTCAATGAGTTCTGCACGCACATCATTTACCGTTTCACGCATTTGCACATCCATTGCCACAGAAAAGAAAGTGGGCTGTCGCTCGTCTAACACTCGCTCGCACTCATGAATCAAGATTTTTATATTGTTACGCTTCACGTCTAACGCTCGCAGCTTGTCAATCTTAATTTTATAATTGGGTTCGTTCTTATAAGTATTATTAATATTACGCTTCAAATCAATAATATTACGCAAAGTTGTAAGCGAAATTTTCTTCAATATCTTTCGCACTTCCTTTTGATAGCCATACTTTTGTCGCTCGTTATTTTCTTTCAGAAAGTAGCCTATTTGTGCATTTAGATTGTCAATATAGTCTTTTACCGAAGAAACATTTACCTCTTCATTTACTTCTAAAACCTCTTCAAAAAAGCGAAGATAAACGTCTTCCAATTCAACAAACTCTCCGCTTTCATGAATGATACCCGACTCTATAAGGAATCGTAATCTCGCTGCATCATAATCTAACATCTCTTCGGCATAACTTCGACGAATAGATAAATCTTTGCGCTTCTCAAATAAATCTTTTATCAATGCTTTTTCTCGATTTAAACGAAGTATAAGCTCGTCAATGGTACGAAATGCAGACATAGAAAACGTTTTTAATATTTTAAATTCAATGGTTAGAATTACAAAGATATTAAATTTACATTGCATCGCCAATAGTTTCACTTAAAAAGTTTTGCTAACAACTTTCAATAGTCGAAAAAAAATATATATATTTGTGCTATCCTAAAATACAAAATGATATGAAACACGAGAAAGAAAATATAAAAATAGGTACCCACGAGTGCATCATTTTTTCTCCAAAAAAAATACTTACCGACAATAAACCGCCTGAAATTCTTTTCCTTCAGCCTGTCGATAGCCACGATGTCGAAGAGTTAGAACAAGAAATAACGTATATTGAGGCACATATTTCTTCTCATTTTATTTTCGTTGCCATTAGAATTACGAAATGGAACGAGGAATTAACCCCATGGGGCGTACCGCCTATTTTTGGTAAAACACCCTTTGGCGAAGGTGCTTCAAACACCTTATTATATATAAAAGAACAACTTCTCCCCTATTTACTCCGAAGATTTTACGAAAATTATCGTCCGAAAATCATCTTAGGCGGATATTCACTTGCTGGCCTTTTTACCTTGTGGACTTCCTACAACACAGATTTCTTTAATGGAATAGTTTCGGCTTCCCCCTCTATTTGGTATAAAGATTGGTTGAAATATGCAGAGCAAAATACGCCTAAAGTGAAATTTGCCTATCTCAGTTTGGGCGACAAAGAAGACCATACCAAAACTAAAATTATATCAACCGTGAAAGAATGTATGGCAAAGCAAATCGAAATTTATCAAACACAAGGTGTGAACGTAAAATTTGATTGGAACGAAGGCAATCATTTTCAAGACAATGGGGAACGTACTGCCAAAGGTTTCGTTCACATAGCAAGTTCTCTTTAAAAGTAAGCGAGGCATACCCTATTGAGTCCCCCCGAAAGTTGGACAAAACAACTTTCGGGGGTGTACTTCAAATTTGCTATATCCTCACTTTCTTATCTTAAAACCAGAAGTTGTTCATTTCATGAGTTCCTGAGCCATCTATATTCCAATAAAACTCCATTGCAGCTGTTTTGAAATCAGTAATACCAAAAGCGTCCATTAAAGCATGAATTATTCTACGGTCTTTTTCTGTAAAATCAGCTTCAGTATATCCCATCATTTTGTCGTAATCGTCAAAATCCTTGGTTTCTAACTCACGATCGTCAGCCGACATATAGAGATTGATAGGAATTGAAATTGCAGGCAACCACTCTTCGCTTTCTAATTGTTTTCCAGTAGGCTCATAAAATGGAGATGGTTTTCCATCTACTAATTTGCTTTCATTGGCACGCATCAAACGAATTTCCAAATTGAATTTCTTATATGAAGCCATAAACTCAAAGTAGCCTTTCATACCTACACATTCTTCATTTTCTAAGAATTTTGCTCCGTCAAAGTGGTTTGATTTGTCGGCAGGGTCGGTATCACAATAAGTATAATGCATGAAGTCGAGTCCATTCTTCATTTCTATCTTTTCTGTATC
This sequence comes from Prevotella disiens, assembly GCF_900454955.1. Lineage (NCBI taxonomy): Bacteria > Pseudomonadati > Bacteroidota > Bacteroidia > Bacteroidales > Prevotellaceae > Prevotella > Prevotella disiens. Next base: position 2,336,518 of record NZ_UGTL01000001.1, read on the forward strand.
GGCATATCCAGAAATGATATTCTTTGCCATGAAGAAATGTTGATACAATTTTCTGTTTTCAGGCGTTGTATATTGTGTTGTTATTTCCTTTCCGTCCTTGTCGTAATAGTGAATATCGAAAGCATTTACACAATGTACTTCTTCTCCGTATGTATTGCCCATGAGGTTTACCATTTCGTTTGCAGGGTCAGCAACCCACTTGCCGTTTTCGAGTGTAAACTTCAATTTATAGTTTTTACCAAAGTATTTTACCTCTTTAGCAAAACTATTTTGATGGAATTTTTTAGGCCCATGCAAATGTCCGCCATAAATATTAATTTCAATTGATGCTGGCATAATCATCTTTGTTTCCTTTTGATTTGGAACAGGAATCGGATTTTCGTCGTCCTTGTTACATGATGCTAGACCCATCATTAAGATTGCACCCATGGCAAAGCATAGTGCGGTTTTAAACCATTTTGTTTTCATAATTGTTACTTTAAAAAAAATGATTATTAAATTTGTTTTTGTTCTCTATTTTAAAATATAAAAACCACCAGCGAACAAGGGCGTTAGCAGTAGGAGCGTGATTATTTGCAAACTCATCAACTCGTCATCACGTTCCTAACACCCTAAATTTTTGCTGAGAGGAACGTGATAAATCACGCCCCTACAGAGGGTATTATTACTTGCTTGAACATTCTTTGTTTCCGCTTGTAATATTTTATAAGTTCGTGTGGTTTAACAAAATCATTATTTTTCGATTTCTATTGGCACGGCAATTTGTATATCCCACAAGCCTGTACTTCTGTTTTCAGCCGAAGGCATATAGAAAGGCGATGGTTTTCCGTCTTTTTCCAACTTTGTTTTCGTAGCGTGCAGAAGTTCAATATTCATTGTAAACTTCTCGCCAGCCTTTAAAAAGCGGAAGAAACCTTTGAAACCCATTGGATTTGTGTTGCCTATGAAAGTGCCATTCAATTCGTCAGCATAATTATAATCGAACGGAATATTGGCTTTTTTCTTCTCTCTTACTTCTTTTTTCACACCGTTAGCATCGATTTGTCGGTACACACAAAAGAAATGTTGGTGTATTTTGTCCTGACCATTGTCAAAAAATTGGTGGTTCATTGATTCTCCTTTCTGATTGAAATACTCAAAGTTTAGATAGTAAACCACATCGGGATTTTTCTCAAAGTTTTTCACTTTAAACGAGTTAGTCGCACTTGTTACGCCCCACCCTTTTCCGCTTTTCACTTCCCACACGATGGTTTGAGCAGGCGAAGCTGTGTTGGCTTTAAAGTGTTTCATCTCTGGATTTTGATTAAACACGCCTCCTTCTAATCGTCCTTCTTGCAAAGTAAGCACCGCTTTAAAAGGGTCTTCGTGCAATTTGTGTTGGTTTTCGTCCTCTGGAGTTTCTGGACTACAAGCTGCAACCATAAAGGAAAGGGCTGCAAGTGCCATAATATTTAGCACCGAATGTAAATAATTTCTTGTTTTCATTTTCTATTCTTTTTATTCTTTGTTACGATTAAGGCTGGTTCTATAAATTACCACCGCATATTGTCATTAAATTTTATGAAATACGTTTTGTTATCTTTTGGCTTCTTTTTGGTTAAAAATGTAAGTTCGTTCAGTCGTGTAGCTCGCTACACTCCTTCACCCTCTTGCATTTTGACCTCAAAAATAAGTTCAAAATCTAACAAAGCTAATTTATAGAACCTGCCTTAAAAATTCCATATTGCCATGAATCGAATATCACGTCCCATGTCGTGAGCGTAATATCTACTGCGGTTGGTATATTCTTTGTATTCCTTATTGAAAATATTATCGCCCACAATTGATAGTCTTAACGACTGATAATCGCCCAATCGGCAGTTCATTCCCACTTCAAAACCATAAAGATTGTAAGCCGCAGGAGCAAATTCTATCAAGTCGGTCTTAGGGTCAAAGCGGTTTTGATGGGCTACAAATTTATGACTAATGCTTACCCATGGCTTTATGTTTCTTTTGGCTTGCGGTTTCCAAGTCAAACTTTGTGTAAATCGTGCCGATGGTATGTAGGGCAAATAATGATTGGTTTTGCGTTCGTTTGCCCATATAAGTGCTGAAATAAAATGGTAATCTACCGATGAAATGGGATTAAAATGTACATCAAAGTCTATCCCACGGAAGAACGCAGAAGTCTGTTTGTAGGCAAAAATTGGGAATGCACCAGCTATAACCGTTATATTTTCTCCCGTTGGTTGGTCGTAAATGTAATTGTTAATCCACTGCAAATAGCCATCAATTCGAAAGTTTATGAGCTTGCCTAAATAGTCGATTGAAACAATCCATTTATAGCTTTGCTCCGATTTTAGTTGGTCGTTTCCTTTAACATACATACCCGAACCTAACTCATTACCATTGCTATAAAGTTCGTAAACGTGTGGCGCACGCCATGCAACACCAAAGTTTGTTGTAAATTTCCAACGACTTATCGGTGCATAGTGTCCACCCAAACTGTAAGTAAAGTTAGTGAAATTGTGCTTGCCGCCATAGCGTTTACTTGTCCAATCGTACCCGTCAGCATCGGTATGTTGATAGTCGAAGCGTGCGCCAGCCTCCATTCCCCATTTCTCTTGTATGTATTTTTGCAGCGCAAAAGCTCCCAAAGTCATTTCGGTATAGTTTGGAATAATAGGTACAACGCCTGTTCCTCGCTCACTATGGTTTTCTACATTAACCAACTGAACGCCAGCATCGGTACGCCATGCGCCATAGTTTTTGTACCATTGCAACGAGTTTTGCAACGAATTAAGGCGTAGACTAACCGTTGGAATATCCGAATTATTCATGCGACGAATGCGATTTTCACGGCGGTTATCGTATTGGTAAGACGTTTGCCACGCAAAGTTTCCCCACTTTTCGTTATCATAAAAGAGTTTAAGAATAGCGGTTTGGTGGGTAATTTTCTGGTGTGGATAGCCAATAGAGCGACTGAATGGCAAAATTTCCACAGGTCGCCCCATCATGATTCGCTCTGCCAATAGCTTTTCATTGCCCATTTGTGCACTCTGCATCACGCCTATTTTTTGGTCGAACAAACTATAAAATGCCTCTAAACGGAGGTTGTTCCAACGATAACCAAGGGTGGTTGAGAAATTAAATTCACGATAGCCCGTGTTGTTCAGCAGATAGTTTGCCGTACTTTGGTCGCCACTATTGCTATAAGTTGATTGCACACGCCAAGCCAAATCGGATAGTTTTGGCATTGTTCCTTCTGCCATTCCGCTAAACGAATAGCGACGACCATTTGTGCCATACATACCATTTAAATTGCCATGTACCAATTCGCTACCGTATGGAAGGGCTTTTTGCTCCATAAGAATAATGCCACCCAAAGCCTCAGAACCATAGCGAACGCTCTCTGCTCCCTTGACAACTTCAATGCGTTGCGCACTATTTTTATCAATTTCTGGGGCATGGTCGGCACCCCATTGTTGCCCCGTCAAGCGTGCGCCATTATTAACCATCAAGATACGGTTGCCATACATGCCGTGAATAACGGGTTTTGCTATGGTTGTACCTGTTTGTATGGAACTTACACCGCTTACTTGTTCCAACAAAGCAGCTAAGGTTTTACCCGAAGCCTGCGCAATATTTTCCTTTCCAAGTGTATTAGAAACGGCATTGATACTTGCTTTTTTGCCTTCTCCAACCACAGTAACTTCGTCCAAAGTGTGTTCCTTTACACGATTTTTAGGTGCTTGTGCAAAAGTGTTTTGGTGTAGAAAGCCTACAACAAACACCATTGCTAATAAGCGAAAATTCTGCATATTAGTTTGCTTTTTATAAAATAAAATAAATGATTTCGTGTTTCTTCAGTGCGTGAACATAAGGTAGGCTGCGGTCTATCTATTCCAAAACCTTTGGAATAGAGCCTATGTTACGCCATATAGCGCAACAAATTCTATCGCAAAACCAGCATTTGTGAAACGATGAATAGTGGCTTTTACCATTAAAAGCCTATTGTTTCCAACAAAAAGAAGCTACCTTATGCGCAAAAATAAGGAGGTGCATGCGCATTTACCGACTCAACAGAGCGATAAATAACGACAGGTTCTTGTGGTTGTGGTTTATGAATAATTGTACAAACCACCATTGACACATACTTGTAAGGCGTTACATCGCCTACTTTGTGCATTGAGCATTCGCAAATAAAACATTTACTCGTTATTTGACTTGCGTGCGTAGTTGTCGAATGCTCGTGTTTAAGGGTATCGTTATCATGATAATGCGAACCTTTCATGCCCAACGCAGCGATGAATGTTATTAATAACACCCATGCTATCAATTGTTTTGCAAGGTTCTTACGCTTCATTTTTACTCTACGCTTGTTTTTTAATGGCTACTAAAATATTAGCCACCAAGTTTGTAGTCCTATTAGGGCTATTTTATTTCGCCTAATATTATTTAGACAAAATCTATCTTGCTTGCAAATGTATATAATTTCTTTGTAATCGCTTCTTATTATTTATTTGTTTATATCTTTTTAACTCCTGAATTTAAGTTTTTCACAACTCTTCAAATCCAACGCATTCACCTTGAAATATTATCTACATCAAAAAAAAGAGCCTGTTTTGAAGTGCAAAATAGGCTCTTTTGAGCTTCAAAACAGCCTATTTTGTTTTTAATGGTTACTGTTTGCAATTTCTTAGTGTTGTGTTTTTCATAAAAATGGAGCAGTTTTGTCGTTGAAATTACAAATATTTTTAAAAGACAATCAATAGATAATATGAATTTTGCCTGTGTCGTTAAAATTTCGTACATTTGCCATTTGAATATCAATTCAAGGAGATTAATAACAGCATGGTATTAAATTATATTTGGATAGCGTTCTTCCTCATCGCTTTTGCCTTTGGGGTGGTAGGTCTTTTTATGGGCGATACCACTATATTTCAGAAGATGGTCGATGCTACATTCGACTCTTCTAAATCGGCTTTCGAGGTGTCGCTCGGCTTAACAGGCGTACTTGCGCTTTGGTTAGGTATCATGAAAATAGGAGAAAAGGCTGGCATTGTCAATGTATTGGCACGCATGTTGAGTCCTATTTTCACTAAGTTATTTCCCGATATTCCTAAGAATCACCCTGTTATGGGGTCTATTTTTATGAACATTGCGTCCAATATGTTGGGGTTAGACAATGCGGCTACACCTACGGGACTGAAGGCAATGGCACAAATGCAGGAACTTAATACGAAGAAAGACACAGCAAGTAATCCGATGATTATGTTCCTTGTGCTAAACACAAGTGGCTTAACCATTATTCCAACCAGCATTTTGGCTTTCCGTGCTGCCAATGGTGCCGCTCAGCCTACCGATGTTTTCATTCCTATTTTGTTGGCTACTATGGTAGCAACTCTTGCGGGAATTATCATTACTTCGTTATGGCAACGCATCAATTTGTTACAACCTATTTTGTTGGCTACTATCTTTGGTATGATAGCAGCAGTAGGTTTCGTGATTTGGGGCTTCGGTCAAATGGAGCAAAGTACGATGAACACCGTTACTTCTGTGGCATCTAACATGATATTAATGTCCATTATCGTGCTGTTTATAGGTGCTGGATTGTTCAAAAAAATCAATGTTTACGATGCGTTTATCGAAGGGGCAAAGGACGGTTTCACCACTGCCGTGCGCATTATTCCCTATTTGGTAGCCATACTCGTGGGTGTTGGCGTGTTCAGAGCATCGGGTGCAATGGATATTTGCATTGGTGGCATACAGTGGACGTTAGAACAATGCCATCTGAATACTGACTTTGTGGGTGCGTTGCCAACCGCTTTCATGAAACCATTGTCGGGTAGTGGAGCGCGCGGATTAATGCTTGAGGCCATGCAAAACTATGGTACCGACTCGTTTGTGGGAAGGTTAAGCTGCATTTTCCAAGGTTCTACCGATACAACATTCTATATTCTTGCCGTCTATTTCGGAAGTGTCAGCGTTCGTTACACACGCCACGCAGTGGCTTGCGGACTACTTGCCGACCTTGCGGGGGTAATTGCAGCAATTGGAATATGCTATATTTTCTTTTAATTTAAGACAAAACAAATGGCAAATTTAAAATCATTGGTAAAGGATACAGCTATTTACGGGCTAAGTAGTATTGCTGCACGATTCATCAACTACCTATTGGTACCTATCCAAACTGCCAAATTTAACGCTGCTGGAGGGCAGTATGGCATCATAACCAACGTTTATTCTTACGTGGCATTGCTCATTGTGATACTCACATACGGCATGGAAACCACCTTTTTCCGCTTCATTAGCAAAGAGGGCGAAGACCCTAAACGCATTTATGCTACCACTTTAAAACTCGTTGGTACTACTTCGCTCGTCTTTATGGCATTGGTTTTAGCGTTCAACCAGCCGTTGGCTAACCTTTTAGGCTATGCTGACCACCCTGAATACATACTCGTCATGTACGTTACAGTAGCCATTGACGCTTTCGCAGCCATACCTTTTGCCTACTTACGTTATGCCCATAGACCGATAAAGTTTGCTACTTTAAAGATATTGAACATCACTTTCAACATTGCTTTGAACTTGCTTTATTTGGTTGTACTGCCTTCTTTCAAGCTCAATCCATTCGGCATTTACGATGCAAACTTCACGCTTGAAGTGGTTTGGATATTCTATATCAACCTTTTCTGTACGCTCCTTACGCTGCTAATGCTCTGGAAAGAACTTGGCGGACTACGCTATCGCTTCGATTGGGCAGCAGGAAAACGAATGCTTAGCTACACTTTTCCATTGTTAATCATGGGTTTGGCAGGTCAGTTGAACCAATGTGCATCGCAAATTATCTTCCCTTATGCTTACGATGGCAGTACAGAAGAAGCACGAGCGCAGTTGGGAATTTATGGTGCTTGCATCAAAATAGCAATGATTATGGTCATGATTACGCAAGCTTTCCGCTATGCTTACGAACCATTTGTGTTTGGAAAATCGAAAGATAAAGACAATAAAGATACTTACGCAAAGGCTATGAAATATTATATCATATTCACGCTTTTGGCTTTCTTGTCTGTAATGGGCTACATGGACATACTTCGCCATGTGGTAGGACGTAGCTATTGGGACGGATTAGAGATTGTTCCAATTGTCATGGCAGCCGAAATTATGTTTGGAATCTTCTTTAATCTTAGCTTTTGGTATAAACTTACCGACCGCACAATATGGGGTGCTTACTTCTCAGGCATCGGTGCTGTGGTTTTAATCGTAATGAATATTGCGCTCATACCTTATTATAGCTATTGGGCATGTGCTTGGGCAGGCTTCGTTTCCTATGCTGTGAGCATGGTAATCAGCTATTATTTTGGGCAAAAATATTATCCAATTGCTTATCCTTTAAAGGAAATTGCGTTCTATGTTGTCGTGGCTTTGGTCTTCTTTGTGGCTATCAGTGCTTCCAATCAATACCTCTCTACGCCGTTGGCATTAGCTTTGAACACAATAATTATCTTTGCTTTTCTTGCAATCATCGTTAAACGCGATTTTCCATTAGACAAAATTCCAGTCATAGGGAAACGCTTTAAAAAGTAAAAGCCTGCGGAACGAGTCAAAAACAAAATATTTATATTCACTATTAATCAAAATAAGTATGAAAAAATCAACTTTAGTCCTCGCTGGAATGCTCGCTTTAAGCACAGCTTCTAAGGCAGATGAAGGTATGTGGACACTCTACAATTTACCAGATGCGGTTTATACGCAAATGGTTGATTATGGTTTTGCATTGCCATGCGACCGACTTTACAATAGCCCAAATGCTATTAGCAACTATGTTGTTAATTTTTCAGGTTTCTGTTCAGGTGTTGTCGTATCGCCAGATGGTTTGGTTTTCACCAATCACCACTGCGGTTTCGGTGCTATCAATGCCCATTCAACAGTTGAACACGACTACATGCGTGATGGCTTTGTAGCAAAAAGTTTTAGCGAAGAGTTGCCAAACGAAGATATGTTCGTATCTTTCATGTGCGCTCAAGCTGACGTTACCAATCGTATTGCTCCGTTAATTGCCAACAAATCATTGAGAGAGCAAGGCGAAATCATCGATTCTGTTCAGAAAGTAATGAACGATTCTATCAAGAAGATAGACAAAACATTGCACATTGAGATTGCTCCTTTCTATGAAGGCAATAAGTATTACGCTACCACTTATCAAGATTTTACCGACGTTCGTTTGGTATTTACTGTACCAAAGAGCATGGGTAAGTTTGGTGGCGATACCGATAACTGGATGTGGCCACGCCAAACTTGCGACTTTTCTGTGTTCCGTATCTATGCAGACCCTAAGACAAATGGTCCAGCAGCTTACTCTAAGGACAATGTTCCTTACCACCCTGAGCATTATGCACCTGTAAGTTTGCAAGGATATAAGGACAAAGATTTCGCCATGACCATTGGTTATCCTGGCAGCACCAACCGTTATCTTTCTTCATTTGGTATTCAACAACGTCGCGACATAGAGAATACGACTCGTGTACAGACCCGCGACATCAAACTTGCATTGATGAAAAAGCACATGGACGCTGACCAAAAGGTGCGCATTCAGTACGAAGATAAATATGCAAGTTCTGCCAATTATTGGAAGAACTCTATGGGTATGAACAAGTGTATTGATTCTATCGGGCTTATTCGCCAGAAGGCTGAATACGAAGGAAAGATTAAATCATGGTTGGCACAGCAACCAAATAAGAACTCAGCAATAGATGTTGATTTCAACAAATTGGAGAATTTGTATGCTCAAAGCCGCCCTATTGTTCAAGCTTTAGGCTACTGGGAAGAGTCATTTTGGAAGACTTCAGAGTTTTTTACTCGTGCTTTGAAGCTCAATACTGGTATGCCTAAACAAGGTTCTAAGGACAATCCCAAGAAACAATACATTACTTTTGCAGACAATAGCGACAAGTGGAATTATGTTTTAGACAAGGAAATGACTGCTGAAATGATGCGCAATTATGCTACAATGATGCCTGCTGAATATCACCCAGCATTCTTCAAGACTGTAAAAACAAAGTTCGGTGGCGACTTTAAAAAGTACACTGAATGGCTTTACAAGAAGAGTCAAGTGCTCAATAAAGATGCTAAATTCTATCCTAACAACCGCAAAAAATTCTTGAAAGACCCAGCTGTACAAGTTGGTACAGACCTTTTAGCTATTTATTACGAACTCGGTGGTAAGGCAAACCCTCTTATGGAAGCTATCCAAGCAGAGGAAAAGAAACTCACAGAGGCTAAACTTCAAATGGAAATGGATATGCCTCATTATAGTGATGCCAACTTTACGATGCGCTTGAGCTATGGTCAAGTGGGCGGATACATGATAGGTGGTTTCAATAGCGGCTACTATACCACTTCGGAAAGCATTGTTGAGAAGTTCAAAAAGGCTGATAAGATTGCTGATTACAAGGCAGAACCTATCATGATGAACTTGCTTACTGCTAACGATTATGGCAAGTATGCTGACAAAACTTCGGGCAAAATGCAACTTTGTTTCTTGACCAACAACGACATTACAGGTGGTAACTCTGGTTCACCTATGTTCAATGGTAAGGGCGAACTCATTGGTTTGGCTTTCGATGGCAACTGGGACAGCCTCAGCTCTGATATTAATTTCGACCGTAACCTTGCTCGTTGCATCGGTGTTGATATTCGTTTCGTACTTTACATGATGGACAAATGGGGACACGCTGACCGCTTGATTAAGGAAATCAACGCTAAATAATAGCAAAATAAAGATTGAAAAAAGGACTGGCAAAGTGGATTTGTCAGTCCTTTTTGTATAGGTAAACCACTTATAAGCACTAAGAAAACACTTCCAAAGATACTCCATGGCAGCAACATTGTACACGTTTGTATAATCCATTATACACACTTGTACAAACTATTATACACGCTTGTACAAAGCAAAACATCTTATACATCATGGAAAGAACTTATAAGGGAAGATAAATGCCTAATCCTTGCACTCGGTTGAGTTGCTTTCATGGCGCAAGAAAAGCTAAAAGAAGGTGGAAGATGGCGACATTCATTCCGCTAAACATAGAGCTAAAAAACGAAATAGGCACTTTTGAACCCCAAAACAGCCTGTTTTGAAGTGCAAAACAGGCTGTTTTGGGTTTCAATACAGATTGCTTTTAAAATCGCAATACTATGATTGTTGTATTATTGAGACCATTTCGTTAACCCAAAAGAACCATTTAATACGTGAGTTCGAGACCATAAGACCCACTAAGGCGGCTGTCATGGACAACCAACAGCAAAGGTAGTAATAAAATTTTACAAGTACAAGGACTGATAGGAAAAAGCTCCTAAGCTTTTTAGAAAAAGGTTAGGAGATTTTTGAAGAAAGCTTAAGAGCTTTTGAGGGAATACTTGGGAGCTTTGAAAAGTATGCTTAGAAGCACCTCAAATATAGCCTAACTGCTTTTATGTGGGTACCTCTTAGGAGATTTCCGACTTACCAAGAGAAAGAGTAAGTTTTGTGGTTACCCTTGAACGAGATTGGATAACCTGCGGAGTTTAGTGTCCAAGAGAAGTTTTGAGTATGGTGTTTGTTATCAACAAGTTTTACAGGTAAATCCTTGGTAGCCTTTCCGAGCAAGCCAGCATAATAGGCATATAGAACATCGTCACTATCCAACCCAAAATTCTCATCAAAGAGCATCACGCTACCTTTATTCTCTATAGGTGTGGTTATATCCGTTGAAGTGTAATAAATCTTGTGGGAGTGATTAAATTCCGCTTCCTCAGAATACGTTATTTTCGTTTCTACGATGTTTCCATTTTGATATGTGATAGTAGTCTCTTCGGTTCCACTCTCCGAGCGTTGCATCGTCAGTAGTTGCCCATTGCTGTTGTATGTAAAATTCCAGGGTACAGTATGTTCTCCATCTAAATCGTGTACTACTTCCTCGCAATGTTTGGCAAAACCATCCTTGTTGAGGTACAGGTTATAGGTGGAATACTCTTCGCCATTTCCATTGGTCATTACTACATCTGGAGTCGGTCCCGTAGAGCGTGTAGCTGCATCTTTATACTTGAAAGTTATAGGCTTGCCATTTTGGCGCATAATGGTTATAACCTGTCCTTTTTCATTTGTCTGAATGGTCATACCAGCTATACTCTTGGGAAGTCCACCTGTGAACACCTTCAAAGGATTAACCTTTGTACCAGTCTCAACTACTTCACCTTTTGGCTCATCATTGTTACTTCCACATGATGTAAATGTCATCGTTGCGCCCAATACCGCTGCGGAAAGGTACGCCATTGTTATAATTTTCTTCATTATATCTGATTTTTATGTGTTTATGATTAGTATTCGTGTCAGCCCATAAAAAATAAGGGATAGACAAACAAAAAGCGTGGACTGATAACTGCGCTTATGTTCTTGAGGTATCGCCAAACACCATTGCCACTTAAACGAGTAAAAGCCCACGCCGTTTGACGTGAGCATTAACTTTTACTCTAGTGGATCTTTTAATTTTGGCGAATTTCAAGAACAAGAATGCAAGCTAACGCTTTTTATCTAATATGTCTGTTATCAGTTTTATTCGTTCATAGGCACAATACTTTTTGTTAATTGATTGCAAATATACAATTTTTTTATTAAAATACCCCAGTTCGGGATAAGAAATAGTTCATAAAAAAGTTGGTAGTCTCACAAATATTTTGTATCTTTATAGGTGAAAATCAATTAGTTACAAAAATATTTGATATGACTGCCGATTACAAAGTTACAGAATTATTTTGTATAATAGACGAGTTTTGCAAACATTTTGATGCAGAAAATGCAGGAAATCTACTCACTATACTCCCTCATTCACTGCCTATTTTTGCTCAATAAAAACCTCAAAATACAGCAAAGCTAATTTTTAGAGCCCACCTTAAAAACAACAGAACTGCTTATTTTTGTGAACTTTTAGCCTTCAAAATGAGTCGAAGGCTCTGTTTGTAGTTGAAATAGTTCCACATCCAATTCAGCAAAATCACCACTTTGTTTTTCACACCAAGAATAGAACGAATGTGAACAACCAACCAAAGTATCCACGCAGGGAGTCCTCCAAACTTCTGTCCACCAATTTCTGCCACGGCGCACTTACGTCCGATAGTCGCCATCGTACCTAAGTTCTTGTATTTAAACATCGTTAATGGTTCTTTTTTAGCCATTGCTTTGAAATTTTTTGCCACACATCTTGCTTGTTGGATAGCCGCTTGCGCCAATTGTGGGTGTCCCATTGGATAGTCAGAGTCGCCCTCTACAAAACTTTGGTCGCCTATGGCAAAAATGTTTTCAGTGCCTTTTACCTTGCAATATCTATCTGTCAGCAGGCGACCCGCTCTTCCTATGCTCTCAGCAGGTATGCCTTCAATTTTGTTTGCCACGATACCACTCACCCATATAATGGTTTTTGAAGGAATTTTTGTACCGTCTTTCAGCCATAATTCATCATTTTGACAATCTACGGCAAACTTATTTTGCAATAAAATCACCCCCATTTCCGTCAAATCTTTCTCTGCTCGGTGCGAAGACTTGATGTCCATAGCTCCCAACAGACGGTCGCCAGCATTGACAAGATATATTTTCAACTTATTAGCATCTAAGTCGGGATAGTCGCGCGGTATGATATTCTTCTTCATTTCAGCTAAAGCACCCGCAATTTCAACGCCTGATGCACCGCCACCCACAACAATCGTAGTTAATAAAGCGTTCTTTTTTTGTTCGTCTTCTTCGGTTTCAGCTCGTTCCAAGTTCTCCAATATCGTATTGCGAAGGCACATACTTTCCGCAACCGACTTCATTGGGAGCGTATTTTGCTCGAAGTTTTGATTACCAAAGAAGTTGGTTGTTGCGCCAGCAGCCAACACGAGATAGTCGTAATGTATCACTCCAATAGATGTTTGTAAGGTGTTTTCAGTACGATTAACCGCTTCTACGGTTGCCATTCTAAAAAAGAAATCGCTTTTACCTTGAAACAATCTACGAAAAGGAAAGGCGATACTACTTGGTTCTAAGCCTGCCGAAGCCACTTGATAAATGAGTGGTGGAAACTGGTGGTAATTGTTTTTGTCAATAAGAACTACTTGGTAATCAGACTTTAGCATATCAAATGCCAACTCTAAGCCTCCTAATCCTCCGCCAACGATAACAATTCTCTCTTTATTGCTGTCTGCTATATTTGCTTCCATATCCTGAAACTTTTAAGGCTGGTTCTATAAATTAGCTTTGTTAGATTTTGAACTTATTTTTGAGGTCAAAATGCAAGAGAGTGAAGGAGTGTAGCGAGCTACACGACTGAACGAACTTACATTTTGAACCCAAAAGAAGCCAAAAGATAACAAAACGTATTTCATAAAATTTAATGACAATATGCGGTGGTAATTTATAGAACCAGCCGTAATATAATGCTTTATATTTATGTGATATTTCGTGCAAATTTACACAAATAATTTAATATCCAAACGTTGAAAGGATATTATTTATAAATGAGCGTAGTAAGTTTTTCTTCCGCAAATAAATCTTTCGCCACTTGCTGAATGTCTCTTGCGGTTATTTTATCAATTTGTTCGAATAAATTTGTAATATCCTTCTCCCAACCATAGTGCAAGAAACTCTTTCCAAAATCGAGCGCAAAACTCTCACGACTGTCGCAAGCAATGCCTATTTGCCCCTTTATTTGGCGTTTGGCAGCCGCTATTTCCTCATCGGTTAAAGGCGTGTTTATGAATCGATTTAACTCCTTTCGTACTAAGGAAATACACCTTTCTACATCTTGAGGGTCGCAACCAAAATAAGTACTCCACATACCTGTTGTGCTAAAGGCTGCAAATGTACTTTCAACCGTGTAAACCAATCCGTTTTTCTCACGCAATGAAAGGTTCAAACGAGCACTCATGCCTGGTCCACCTAACATATTGTTGAGCAAATAAAGGGCAATACGACGTTCATCATGCACAGAATATCCTCGCGTACCCAACATAACATGGGCTTGATGAGTCTTCTTATGAATGGTAATATTAGATGGTTGATAGACAGAATGGATAGGAAACAAAGTCGCCGTAGCATCTTCTGTGTACTTTTTTCCGTCCTTTTCTGCTGACGAAACGTCCTCTGTATGCTTCGTTAGCAAGGCTACAGCTTCATCAAAATCAATATCTCCATAAATAAAAAACACACAATTATTAGGGCGATAATACTTTCCTGTGAAACGTTTTGCATCAGCCGATGTAAAGGAGCGAGCAGTTTTGGCATCGCCCAATATGCTATGCCCCAATGGGTGTCCCTTAAAAATAAGATTTTCAAATTCGTCGTAAATCAATTCGGCAGGACTATCGTTATACGATTCTATCTCATCGCAAATTACTTCCACTTCCTTATCAATTTCGCTTTGTGGATAAACACTGTGAAAAACAATATCAGAAAGCAAATCAACTGCCAACGAAAAATGTTCTTTTAGTATGGTTGAATGGTACACAGTCGTAATCTTTGTGGTGTAAGCATTCAGGTCGCCACCCACATTTTCCAAGCAAGTAATGATGTCAATACTATTTCTTCGTGTCGTACCTTTAAAAGTTGCGTGTTCGCAAAAGTGTGCAATACCCTCTTCTTTTGCCTCTTCCGCAGCCGTTCCTGTATTAATTTCATAGCCACAATAGACTACTGGCGAAGCAGATGGCAGGTGTATGATGCGCAAACCGTTATTGAGCTTTGTTGTATTATATTCCATACTGTGTGCAAAATTACGGATTTTCTTTTTGAAATTTGCCCAATTTGTGGTATATTTGCACATTAAATTACCCTTGAAACCTCGGCAAAAGAGAAAGATTGGTGAAGGGAAGTAATATAAAAGATAATTCCATGCGCAAGATTATAGGAATTGGCGAGACGGTTCTCGACATTATTTTCAAAGACGGACAGCCTATTGGGGCTTATCCTGGAGGCTCAACGTTTAACGCTTTAGTATCGTTAGGGCGTTCAGGGGTAGATACTACCTTTATAAGCGAGGTTGGAAGCGACCGTGTAGGCGACTATATTAAAAGTTTTTTAGAGGAAAATGGTATCAATTCCGACGGAGTTAGTGCGTTCCCAGGGTCTAAATCGCCCATTTCGTTGGCATTTTTGAACGACCAAAACGATGCAGAATACATCTTTTATAAAGACCACCCACACGACCAATTAGACTTTTCTTGTCCTGATATTCAGCCCGATGATATTGTCATCTTCGGCTCTTATTATGCCGTTAATCCCGTTATTCGTCAGCAAGTATTGGGTGTTCTCGAAATGGCGAGGGCAAAAGGTGCTATTATTTACTACGATGTAAACTTCCGTTCATCGCATAAGAACGAAGTAATAAGGGTAAGACCCAACCTTTTAGAGAACCTTGACTACGCTGATATAGTGCGTGGCAGTCGTGAAGACTTCCTCAATTTGTTCAACAAAGAGGAGGCTGACAAGGTTTATAATGCCGAAATTTCGTTCTATTGCAAACACTTTATTTACACCGATGGGGCTAATCCTGTGGAAGTTAGAAGTGTAAATGGATTTAAAAAGCAATACAAGGTAGCTCCAACCGAAACGGTTAGCACAGTGGGGGCAGGCGATAATTTCAATGCAGGATTTATCTTTGGGCTTTTAAAATTAGGCATCAAGCGCAAAGATTTAGCACAAGGGCTTAGCGAAACGCAATGGGACGAGCTTATAAACTTAGCCCAATCTTTTTCAGCCAATTGCTGTAAAGACATTTACAACTATGTTAGCAAAGATTTTGGCGCATCGTTGAAACAATCATAAGGAACAAAAATACTATAAAATAAATATGATAGAAATTTCAAATAAACTCTACTATGTCGGTGTAAACGACCGCAACAAATCGCTTTTTGAAGGTTTATGGCCTTTGCCAAATGGCGTAAGTTACAATTCTTACCTCATTGACGACGAGAAAGTTGTGCTGATTGATACGGTTGAAGTAGACTTTTTTGTGCAATTCATTGAGAATATTCGTGAAGTAATTGGCGACCGTAAGATTGATTACTTAGTTATTCACCACATGGAACCAGACCATTCAGGTGGTTTAGCCTTGTTAAAGCAGTATTATCCTGATATTCAAATCATCGGAAACAAAAAGACTTTCGACTTGATGTCTGGTTTTTATGGTATTAAAGAGAATACCGTAGAAGTGAAAAACGGTGAAGTGATGAAGTTGGGCGAGCATGAATTGCAGTTCTTTATGACTCCTATGATTCACTGGCCAGAAACAATGATGACTATTTACAAGGGAGAAGAAAACGCATTATTCTCTGGTGATGGCTTCGGTTGCTTTGGTGCTTTGAATGGAGGCGTTACCGACCGTGATATAGACACCATGCCTTACAAGTTGGAAATGGTGCGTTATTACTCTAATATCGTGGGTAAATATGGTACACCAGTGCAAAATGCGTTGAAAAAGTTGGCGAATGAAAAGATAGACTATATCTGTTCTACCCACGGACCTGTTTGGAATCAATACGTTAAGGACGTGATTGCGTTGTACGACCAAATGTCTAAGTACGAAACAGAGTCTGGTTTGGTGATTTGTTACGGAACAATGTATGGCAATACCGAGCGTGTAGCCGAACAAATTGCTCGTGCTGCATCGGCTGAAGGTGTGAAAAACATTGTGATGTACAACATTTCTAAGACTCACCACAGCTACATTCTCCGTGATATTTTCCGCTATAAAGGCTTGATTGTGGGCGCACCTACCTACAATAATGGACTTTACCACGAAATGGAAGTGTTGCTTTCTGAAATTGACAACCGTGATATTAAGAACCACTACATCGGTTGGTTTGGTTCGTATGGTTGGGCAAGCAGAGCTGTACACGCTATTGGCGAATGGAACGAAACCCGTGGTCATTTCGAAAAGGTGGGCGAACCTGTTGAAATGCGTCAAGCATTGAGTCCTGAAGTAAAGGAAGAATGCTGGCGATTGGGACGTGAAATGGCTAAAAAATTGTTGGCTGACAAAGCATAAACCATGCGCATACAAATGAACACAACCGACTGCCAAGCGCAGGTCATCAGCTTTTTGCGACTGCCTTTGGTGGTATTGGTCTTGTTTGTTCATTCTAATTTTCACGGCATCTCTACGGCATGGGACGCTCTATGGGTATCAAGTACGAACCACATAGGTCCACAACTCCCAACCTTAGGTGCTATTATCGACTTTTTATCGGGTTCGTTGGCATTGCTGGCGAACCCCTTTTTCTTTTTCATCAGTGGTTTATTGTTCTTTCGGGAAGGCTTATTCACGAAAGAATTGTATATCCATAAGTTGCAACGAAGGGTATTTTCGCTGCTTATTCCCTATTTATTTTGGAATTTAACCTACCTTTTTCTGCTTTCCTTAGGCGAAGGTTTACTTCCTAATTGGACGGCTATTATTGATACTCCTATAGAACAATTTGGCTTCAAAGATTGGCTTTTAGCCTTTTGGGATATTAGTAAAATAAACAATCAAGGTGGACTTACCGCTCCTGTAGTACTTCCGTTTTGGTTCATACGCGATTTAATGGTTTTGTGTGTTGCTACACCATTGATTTATAAACTTATAGATGCAATTGCAAAATTCAAAATACAAGTTGCTGTACTCCTATTCTTAGGTTTACTTTTAGCCTCAAAGTGGGTCGATGACTTGCCAGGATTGAGTTTTCAAGGTTTCCTATTTTTCTCGTTTGGTGCCTATTTTAGCATCAAACAAATCAAGATTACCGAAGTAATGCCTCGCTTCCTATGGTTTGCTCTCTTCTTTGTTATTTTTGCATGGCAGCAAGAATTTATGAATATTGCCTACGCTGGGCTCATCATCTTTGTTGTTTCCATTACAACACGCTACTTGAACCATCGCCAAAGTCAAGGAAAAATAACACAACCTATTCCCGAAATTCTTACGAATGCCACATTCTTCGTTTTTGCTTTCCACACAATTGTGCAAGGAGGTATCATCTTCTTGTTCAAACAGGGCATTCTTTCGCCTCACAACGCTTTGGAAGGCGCAGTGCTTTATCTACTTTCCCCGCTTACAATGCTTATCGTTAGCGTAGCCATTCATTACGTTCTTGATAAACTATCGCCCCGCATCATGACCATTTTTTGTGGTGGACGTTAAAGCCAATCCTACAACTTTCATTTTTCATTTTACAGAACAGATTTTGCAAATAGCCTATTTTCGAATGCAAAACAGGCTCTTTTGCATTTAAAAGTAGAAATAAAAAACGAGCGTACCCCAAATGAAGTACGCTCGCTGCCTCCGAATTTGAAATTATCTTCCCCATTGGAGGACTTGTTATTGCACTAAAACATGCGGTGTTCTGTGCAATTTTATGGGTTGCCGTCTGCCCGTTTCATTCTCATAGAAAGTTGGAAAATAGCAGGGATAAAGATGCAGAGTGAGAAAAATAAACCGCCATACATCATGCGCTCGTCGCCGTGGAAGAAATCAATGAGCTTTCCGTCCGACATATCGGGGAGCAAATTAAACGTAATGTAGGCTATCGAATTGTTTACCCAATGCAAAACAATGCCAGGAAGAACGCTGCGAGTACGCATATAAAGCCACCCCAAGGCAATTCCACCAATGAAAGCATGTGTGCCTTGCGCAACATTGCCATGAATAACTGCAAAAATCAAAGCAGAAATCACAATAGCTATCCAACGTTTTTGATGACCAAAAGTCTCCAAAAGTACACGCAACAAAGCACCACGGAATACAATTTCTTCTGTTATAGGTGCTAAAATACCGAGAATTAAATAGCCAAGTGGCTGCCTCATGATGCCCGAAAACAACTCTACCATATTGTCTGACATTTCAAGTTGTATCCTTTCGTAGATAAATTCAGCTGGTAAAATGAAACCAATGGATAGCATTGCTGCCCAAAAGAAAACACCCCAAGGCTTCGATTGTAAATAAGTACGCGATATGGGCGTCCATTTTAGCTTTACAAAGAGTAAGATTGCAGCTATACTAAACAATAAATTACTGATTATCAACACTTCTGAAAATTTTCCGTTGGACAATCCTGCCGCAATAACAGAGAAGGAAATTCCTTTCAAAAAAGAGTAAATAAGAATTGAAAGCAACTGAAATGTAGTTTGAATAACAATAAATGTTGAAACGTAAAGGGCTGCTTGCAAAATGCTTTTAAGGATATTTTTTTGTTCCATTATTGCTGAATTTAATTGTTATTTATAGCGTTCAAAATGCTGATTACCTGAGTTTTATCTTCATGTAATTGGGCTATCAAGGCTTCGATACTATCAAATTTTACGTCATCACGCAAACGTTTCACAAATGAAACAGACAGCATGCTGCCATACAAGTCGCCTTCGAAATCAAAAATATTCACTTCTATAGTTTGGTTTTTACCATTAAATGTGGGGCGAGTACCAATATCCAGCATGCCGCCATAAGTAGTTTCGTCATTTTCAAGCACCACTTTTACAGCATAAACGCCTGTTGGCGGCAACAATTTTTCACTGCTATCAACCTCAATATTAGCGGTTGGAAAACCCAATTTACGCCCATTTTGAAAGCCATTTACCACCTTCCCTTTTATAATATAAGGTGTACCCAAACATTTTTGAGCTGCTTCCATGTCGCCACGCTCTACCAATCTGCGCACAACCGACGAACTTACATTCATATCGCCAAGCGTTAAGGCTGAACTTTGCATCACCTCCATACCGATTTCCTGACCATAAGCAACATAATCTTCGAAAGTTTCAGAACGATTATGACCGAAACGATTGTCGTAACCCATTATCAATTTCTTCACATTTAATTGGTTTTTCAACACCGTTTCCATGAAAATGCGAGCAGAAAGTTGTGCAAAATTCTTATCAAAATGTATCACTACGACATTATCCACCCGAGTTTGTTGGAGTTTTGTCAACTTTTCATCAAGCGTAGAAAGCATTTTAGGCTGATAATCGCTTTGAAGAACTTGACGAGGGTGACGGTCGAAAGTGATAACCGTTGCTTCTAAATCGCTTTGTTGAGCCATATCGGCAAGCTTATTGAGCAGAAATTGATGACCAAGATGCACTCCGTCGAAAAAGCCTATCGTTGCTATCGAAGGATTCATATCCAAGTCTTCGCCATGTTTTAAGTATCTAACTTTCATCTCTTTGCAGGTTTTCACGATTTAAAATCTAACGCCAACCAATCGTTAACATTTACATTATGGAAAGTTTTGATGCCCAACGAAGCAGCAGATTGACAATTTTCAGCTGAATCATCAATAAAAATAGTCTCTTCAGCTCGTATATTTGCTGCGCTTAAAACTTCAGAAAAAATCTCTAATGAAGGCTTTTTTAAGTGCATTTCGTACGATAAAAATACTTGCTGGAAATAATCTTTGACACCAAAATGAAGATAAGGGAAGAAATCGTTGGCACACTTTTGCCAATGCATATCGTTCGTATTAGAAAGTAAAAAAACATTGTGAGAAGCATTCAATGCCAACAAACGTTGTTTCTTTTCCACCGAAACACCCACCAACATCTCATTCCATGCCCATAAAATCTGCGCATCAGTAGCCTCATTTTTACCCAATTTACGCACTCGATTGTAAAATTCAGCCACATCTACATGACCTAATTCAGTATCAAGAAATAAACTTTCGGCAGTTCCGTCAGCTATAATTTCCGCAATATCCGTACCTCCTATTTCCTGAAAAGCACGAATACAGCGTTGGAAATCTAAATCAACCAACACATTTCCTAAGTCGAAGATTATATTTTTAACACTTTCTATCATCACAATTTCGCTGAATTCAACTCCAATTGAATATTTAATTGCACTTCATTTTGGAAGTTACAATGCTGCAAAGGATTATTTTATTCCATAAACACGAAACTAAAAATCCGAATTCTTACTCGCATAATCTTTGCAAAGATACATCAATTCCCCCGCATTTTCCCCTTGAACACCGCAAAATGTGTTAAAACGATAAAAAATATCCCTCATAACTGCTCGATTTTCCACTTATTTCATTATCTTTGCACCCGAATTAAAAAATCAGGACTTGTAGCTCAGTTGGTTAGAGCAACAGACTCATAATCTGGAGGTCCCTGGTTCAAGCCCAGGCTGGTCCACAAAGAGGTTTCAAGAGGACGTCAAACAACACGTCATTTTAGCCTTCAAAACAAGGATAATCGCTGTAAAATCGAGGTTTTACAGCGATTTTTTTGTTTTTATCCATATCCGTTTGACAGCCAAACCATACCTTTTGATAGTCATCATTCGGTCATTTTCTGCTACAGAAACTGCTACACAAAAGCAGGCTCTCAAAAAAATGTAGCAGTGAATGGAAAATGACTACCTAATTGACGGCATACAAATATCTCGTTTTCAACAATTTATGTTGAACTTTGTAGCCAAGAAAGCTACACTAAAAAATGATGCGTTATGAAAACGACTTTCAAGGTGTCCTACTACCTACGTTCCAACTACGAGAACAAAGAAGGAAAATCGCCTGTAATGCTCCGAATGTATCTCGGAGGCGAAATGGCTAATCTTGGATCCACTAAAATTTTCGTGGATAAATCTAAATGGAGCAACAAAACCAGCAGAATGATTGGTAGAACGGCTGAAGCTCTCTCCGTCAATGCATCAATAGATGCAATGACAACAACTTTGATGCAGATCTATAGGAAATATGAAACCTCTGAAAGCTTGTCCTTAGATCTTATCAGGTCAGTGTTTCTTGGAACAGATAAGGAATTTACAACTTTTCTCCCTGTCTTTGATAAATATATTGACTCCATCACGCAACAAGTTGGCAAGACGCTGACAAAGGGAACGTTTTATAAGTACAAGGTGGTGAGGCAGAACTTTCAAAGCTTCCTACAGGCAAAATATCACCGCAGGGACATTGGGTTGTCAGAACTAACAAGTGCTGTTGTCCAAGACTTTGAATTGTATCTGACCTCAGTTGTAGGCGGGGCACATAATACTACCACCAAGAAATTGAGAAACTTGAAGACGGTCGTGAACTATGCGAGGAACAGAGGACTTATTATGCATGATCCGTTTGCAAACCACAAACTACACTACGAGTTGGTAGATCGTGGTTATCTCACAGAAGAAGAGGTTCTCCGTATTATGAAGAAACACTTTGACATAGAAAGACTGGAGTTAGTAAAGAATATTTTTATTTTTTCCTGCTTCACAGGATTAGCCTACATTGACGTATATAATCTTACCTACGATAAGATTGTTACTGTCGAAGACAGACAGTGGCTTATCACCAAGAGGTATAAGACAAGCGTAGATGAAAACGTCATGTTACTGGACATTCCACTTGCCATTATAAGAAGGTACTACGACATCAATAGAAAAGGGGGGAAAGTCTTTCCTATGTTGAGCAACCAGCGTATCAACTCATATTTGAAAGAAATTGCCGACCTTTGTGGCATAAAAAAGAATCTGACCTTCCACATGGCAAGGCATACTTTCGCCACTATGTCTATATCCAAAGGGGTACCAATGGAGTCTGTATCAAAGATGCTTGGACATACAAATATCAGAATAACTCAGATTTATGCACGAATAACAAACAAGAAAGTTGAACGTGACATGGAAGAACTGGCTGGAAAGCTCAGTAAGTTTAATACAGCCATGGGCATATAATATATTAATGTATAACCCTAAAATGATAGACGATTATGGAAACAAAGAAAGAATTATCTTACTTCCGATTGAAATTAGAGAATTATCTTAGTGAGCATTTCTCCGAAATGCTGAGTGACAAACCATTCATAACGGCAAGAGCCGACGAAGCACTTACCTCCTACTGCGATGCTGTGGCACAAGGCTTCTCGCATCCCGAAGCTGAGACAATGGCAAGTGAAGTCTTATACCAAGGTTTGCACTTTTCCAAGTATGACACGCTTGTATCTGTCTTAGAGAATGAGTTCGAGAAAGAACTCCCTTCTCCTCTTCCTGAAAGACTAACACCAATGCTTCTGAAGAATAAGGCTGTGCAACGCGTTTTTGACAAGTATGAACTGACGAACGACTTTGGGGCGAGTCCAGATTATGAGAAACTCTACACTGAACTGACAGGAACAATCGTTCTGCTCATTGAGGTCAATGGTCTGCCAACGATAGGCGGTGAGAATATGACTTGATACAGCACCATCGGAAGCTTTTGTAGTGTCAAGAGCCAAGATAAACGCTCCGCTCCACACGCCAAGAGTTTGCACCAACACTTGTCTTTGTGTAGTCTGCGCATCTTGTAACTGCTCTTGAACTATTAAAAGCTCCGATTATGAATAAAATCATCATGAATCAAGACGTTCACACTCCTGCTTTCATCACGGCAGACGCATCGAATAAAACTGAAAATATCAAGCAGCAGCCGACTTCTCCCAAGCAAGTCCGTCGCTTCGGTTGGACACGCTTCATCGAACTAGCCACCCTGCTTTCCGTCATCATCGGTGCAGTTCTCCTACTATCTAGACTTCTGACACCGCAAGTCATAACGGGAGCTTCAGTCATTGTCGGATTTCTTATTCTTCGCTTTATTGTCAGAGTTATTCTACAAATAACCTTTACGCTGCTAAGTTACCTGTTCTGGGCAGCTGTCATTGCGGCAGTTCTACTCTGTGTGCTATGAGAGTATGCATTATATTCTTAAAATAACGGTATACTGACAGTATGAGCAGTCTTTATTTGTCCCTTTTCGACCAAAAATAGAAACCTATAGATAATGCAATAAATCCTAATATTAGATATAACGCAAACTGCCACATTTTGTCAAGTAGGGCAAATACACCAGAAGCTAACAAGGACAATCCAAGAGTCCAGGAATAGCCAGCAATGTTTTTATTAGGAGATTTGTGATCCATAATGTGTAACTTAAATTTCTAAAATATCTTTTATGGCTTATTTGAATAAAGGGGATATAAATGCACTATTTCGTAATTCTGCTCTTTCTAACAAAGAGGAATACTTTAAAACTTCAAAATACATAGTTCCTTTTTCTCGATGTTTACCACCATTAATCTTCTGATCTGGTATATAAAGATAATCCAGATAATCCGATTCAATAAATGAGGGATTCCTGTTTATAACGGCGTCAAAGTCAAAGTCTTCACCTATTAGATAAGCATAGAAATTTGTAATTTCAAATTTATCCTTTGAGTATTGGCGTATTAGTCCTGCATAATCTATTACTTGGTCAAGATATTTGGTGACATCAGCCTCTGTACTTTTCAGTTCTATAATAATACATTTATGTTCCTGTGGAAAAAGGAGAATGTCTGTACGTTTGCCTAATTGATCCCTATTGTATCGTTTTAGTTTCGCAAGTTCGCTTCCAGTTAAATCTTCTCTTAAAAAAGATTCTCCTTGAATTTTTACATTTCGCAGCTCACCTTCTGAAATACCATTATAATGGATAAAATCTTCATTAAGTATCCACAGATTACTTTCTATAGGATCTGTTGAATGCCGTGTGAAAAGTAGATTATGAATTAACTTTTCATTTTGTTGACGCTTGCTAATTTTATTATTGGTCTGAACCTCCAACTGTTTTTTAAGGATAAACTTTAATATAGATAACGCAGCTTTTCTGCTTGAAATATAATTTGTAATATCTGCTCGATTCTTCTGAGGTATTAATTTTGATAACTCTTTAATCTTTTTGTTGAAATTTTGCCTGTAATTGTTAGCAGTAGTGTCAAGGGTTTTAAGAGAATCAATAACAGACTTCATTCTAGCTTCTTTCTTAGCAGCGACTTCTGCATTATATTCTTTATAACGCTTTAAGAAAGCTGCGATATTCTCACCATATTTATAACCTACTTCCTTTATAATATTCCTATCAAGTGCAAATAATTCAATTATTTCTTCTAATTCCTTATCATATTCTTCTTTTATTTTTCTAATCTGAGGATAAAACGTTGTGATTTTTGAAACGATATGTTCTTCTATCTCATCTATAAAAATATGAGGTTCAGATATTTCAAAAGCGTCATTTTGGCGAATAAAATCTTTTTTTGTTTTTAAATGTAGTTTTCCTCGTAGATCACCATCTTGCTCTGTTAAGAATGTACTTGAAACAAGACACAACATGTATTTCCCTTTTATTTTAGAAGATTTATCAATAAAAGATAAATCTAAACCACTAACCTCTACAGTTTCATCCTTACTCGTTAACTTTATCTCATTTTTCCTTTGTATAGTTGTTGGAAGTAAGTACGAATTTATTTGGAAAGATTCTCTTTCTTGTTGTCTCTCAAATTTTTTAGTATCCTTATTATATAGTAAATATTCCAATTTAAAGGATTCTTGGTAATCTGCGGCAGGAATGTCGCTGCCACATATAACTTGATCACTTTCAGAATCATGAACATTATTGATATAATTTTCAATTTTTATAGTTTGAAGATGATCTTTGTTTAAGCAAAAGCGACTTAAATAATGTAGTAGAATTTTTCTACGTAGTTCTTCTGTTGTTAATTCTTCGTATTTTTGTCTATCTATATCAGATTTGGGAAAATAGAAAGTAATACTTGTTCCTAAAAAGTTGTTAGATTCAGACTCTGCCATATCACTCATCCATATTACAGAATTTTCTTTACTGTAAAAATCTGTAGAAAGGACAATCCTACGATTTCTTAAAACTCCATTATCATTGTAGGAACTATAGATATCTGTTTTGCCAAAGAAATGCAAATATTGTATCCTTCCTGTACCTAGATTATTACAGTTTTTTGACTCATCATATATATTTCTTAATCTTTTGAAGTTCTTATCATCAAAACCAACACCTGTGTCAGTAATTTCTATAGAATTAAAAGTCAACTTATTCTCTAATAGAGTTTTAGACCTTTTTATTCTTATTGTGATAATATCATTTTCTCCATTTGTCGCTTCAAGCGCATTACTGATAGCTTCAAATAAAGGTTGTAAATAGGAAGGATGCTTCTTTATATGTCTACGCATAAGTGACACATAACTAATATCTTGCTGAATAAAAGTTCCATTTACAAGTTCTTTGTACATAATACAAATCTTTATAATAATATAGATGTTTGATACAAAGTTAAAAAAAAAAATGATAATAGCATAAATTTTTTCACCTTAGTATGTTTTTTAACTAAAGATTTATTTTAATAGTATTATATTACGATAATTAGAGGCTTTTATCTGCACCATACGTGTGTTATTTGTAAACTTTAATATATAAAGTCTAAAGACAAACTGATATTCTATGACGATATTTTGGGTTAGACAACTTTTTATGTTGTTGCACTTTCGCTTCTGAAGTCCATCCATTCCACTTCGATACGTGTGCCACGGCTCGGTGCTGGTTTCCTTTTTATCCGCAAAGGTAGTAAGGGACTACGGCTTGCACAAGGTCCAGTGCCTTGCGGTTTTCATGGAAAATCTCCACACCTCAGCTACGCTCTGGGTAGTATTTTCCTGAAAAACCTTGTGCCAGCTACGCCCCCTACCTTTTTATTGCTACAAAAAGGAATCAGCATACTCCGATCTTTGGACGCAAAAAAAAAATGTCGCTATGGATAAGCAAAAGGTAAATACAACATCTTCGATGAACAGCAAAGGATATAGCTCCTCCTCTCATTACCGCATTAACCCTGTGGCTGAAAAAAGTGAGCAAGTGTTGGCAATTAAGTTTGTACAATGGGACGTTCCCCCTTTGGAGAACCTTTGTAACAGCAAAGTATATCTCCTACGTATGAAACTCAATCGTGGCGAGTGTATGAGCCGTGAAGAAAAGAATTGGCTATGTGAAGCGGTGAACTCTAATACCTATTTCCGCACAGCCGTTCCCCTGCAAGGCTATCGCTTTGACTTCTTTGATGTACTGAAGAAATATCTTGTCAATCAGTACGGACAATGGACAGAGTATTACGCACCCGACAGAACAAGCCTAAGAGCCTACCTATATGGACGTATCAATCAGATAGTGGAAATTCCCAAGTATTAACAACATCAAAACATATACGACAATGAAAGGAACAGAACATTTCACACGGACAATAGCCGAGTATCTCAATCAGCGTGCTATGACAGACCCCTTGTTTGCCCCCAACTTGATGAAACCTAACAAGAATATCGAGGAGTGCATCACCTACATTCTTAATGAAGTGCAGAAAAGCGGTTGCAACGGCTTTGATGATGATGAAATCTTCTCTATGGCTGTTCACTACTACGATGAGGACGATATAGAGGTCGGCAAGGCTGTTTCTTGCCAAGTTGCCGTTAATCACGTTGTGGAACTAACGGAGGAAGAAAAAGTCGAAGCAAGGCAGGAAGCCATTAAGCAATATCAGCGTGAGGAACTTGCCAAGTTACAGAGTCGTAACGCACGAGTTAAAAAGACCGAGAATGTAGCAACCCATGTACAACCATCACTATTCGATTTTTAAGCCTATGAAACCGAGAAACAAATTTGAAAAGGCAGTTTTGGAACAAAGCAAGTATCTTTGCCCGATAACCAAGACACAAAGTAAGTGGGCATTCCGTGAGTGCATAGACCACTTCGCCTACCGCTTGCCAAAAGGTCGCACCACTTGTATGGATTGTGGGCATAGTTGGGTAATGAACAAACATAGAGAAACTTGCACTTGCCCTCATTGCAGGGCAAAGTTGCAGGTCAAGGAAACATTCCAAAGGAAATTGCAGCAGAAGCACTATTTCACGACACTTACCGCTTGCGGAGAATACCAAGTGTTGCGGATGTTCCTCCTCGTGGCTGAAATGGAGAAAGGTTGCAAGGCTGGACACTATGTGCTTGAAATCGGTCAGTATTGGTGGAACGCACAAGGACGAAAGACGATTGTTGCCGTTCAGAGAGTATTGGGAAGATACGTTGATACATTCTCCTATTGTACACCTATGGCAATCCGCAACGACAACGAAGCCTACCGATACGCAGCCTATTCGCAGATATATCCGAAGTTCAAGGCATCAGACACACTTCGCAGAAATGGTTTCAAGGATGACTTTCACAATATACCCCCGACGACACTCATTCCTGCCTTGCTTTCTGACAGCCGTGCCGAAACATTGATAAAGTCGGGACGTACAGACCACCTACGCTATTTTCTTGGCAAAAGAAGAGCGTTTGACGAGTATTGGCAGTCCTACAAAATTGCAGTCCGTAACGGCTATGAGATGGCAGATATTTCCCTTTGGTGCGATTATGTGGATATGCTCAGCTGCTTGGGCAAGGACATACACAGCCCGAAGTTTCTTTGCCCCACCAACCTCAAAGCCGAACACGACCGCAGACAGGAGGAACTCAATAGACAAAGGGAAAGGGAGGAGATAACCAAAAAACAGCAGAAGGCAATGGAAGACGAAAAACGTTTCAAGGAACTCAAATCCAAATTCTTCGGTATCCATTTCACGGACGGCACAATCCAAGTCCACGTATTGGAGAGCGTGCGTGAACATTTGGAGGAGGGAGCGACCATGCACCATTGCGTATTCTCCAACGAATATTATCTTAAAGAGGACTCACTAATCCTGTCGGCAACCATTGAGGGCAAGCGGATAGAAACAATAGAGGTATCACTGAAATCATTTGAGGTGGTGCAAAGTCGTGGAGTGTGCAACAAGAATACCGAGTACCACGAACAGATAGTAAACCTTGTCAATGCCAATCGTAGGCTAATCAGCCAGCGGATGCAAGCTACTGCATAAAACAAACAATTAAATAGACACAGATATGAAAACAGAGATTGAAAACATTATCTATAACAGTGCGGACGAGATACCACACATACTCATCAGGGTTATCAACGCAATAACCCTATCCGACAACAAAGAGGAGTTAAGGTCGGCTATCAACCAAATAGCCGAAGAAACAGAACTTGACAAGTTCTTTGCATACGGCTATGGTGCACATCACTTTTGGCTCAAACACCGCAGATTGTCAAATGGAGAGCCAAAGGAATATAGATTATTAAAAGTTGAATTTTAAGATTATGAAGAAGAAAGTTTACAGAGTACGGACGCAATACATCTTCGATGGAGTGTTTGATGTGGTTGCGGAGAACAAAGAAGACGCACGGCAGAAAGTCCTGCAAAATTGTGGGTTGGTTATGGGTAGCAGCATTCACAGCACACTTCCCGATGAGGAAATCAATTGGGCTTTCTCCACACACCCCGAAGTAAAGACGGGACGGATAATCGTTCAAAAAGAGCACACAACGTAAAGCGGTCGGCAGATTTGCCGACCGCTCCTTTCTTTCGTGAGCTTCGGGCGGACAAAGAAAGGAGCAAAGAAACCCCAACAAAAAATACCTCGTTACTTTTGGCAGCGAGTTGAGACGGCTCAAAAGTAACAAAAAGCCAAATAACTAATATCCTGTCTTATATGTTATATCTAATTTGTTATGAATTATGGAAGCAACGACTAAAACCTCTATCATGGCTGATAATTGTGTATCCTCTGTCATTCTTGGAGTATGAGCTTTTGGATTACGATACATACTAAAAAAACCTTTTATAAAATTGCTAAACCCTTTATGTTCACTTTCCTCTGAAGGAGTTCTCAATGTATTAAAAGCCATAATTTTCTGTTGTTCGGGGAGCATTGTTTTTTCTTTTATTAAATCCATAAGGGATTTGAGCCTATTAACAGGACCTATACTTGATAAAATTCTTACGATATCTACATTTTTGTCAATTAATCTAAACAATCCTCTTATTCCTGTTTGGGTTAAATTTAAAAGCATCTTTTCATTATATTCTTGGGCATCTTTAGAAACTCCATAACAATTTCCTAAATAAGATAATAAAACTGCTTTTAAATAGGTGTTTAAGGATGCAATTGGAATTTCATATCCTAAGGTATCAAGTTCTTTGGCAAAATTTGGTTCATTATAAAAATTGTTCCATTCATAATGAGCATCTATGAGAAACTGAGCGTGTTTCTTAAAAATAACTTCTTTATAAGATTCTGGTATATAAGAAACACCATTAACTAGTTTTAAAAAGCTTAGTGCTTCATTAGCTCCATCTTTCCCTTTAACTTCTCGCAGAGATGCAAACTTAACAGCTATACTACTTTTTACATCTTCAGAAACAATATTCCATAATGATGGAGCAATCAATTTTACATTGTATTTTAAATTTGCATTACAATCAGGTTTGATATAATTTGAAAACAAATTATGTAAAATAGGACCATGAATTTTTGACGACTGATTTTATATAATAGCACATATCTCCTCACCTTTCTCAAGTTTTTCTGATGACAAATTTTCTATGAGGTCTTTAATTTGCAATCCTGGAGCTGGTAGATCGTATGTAAGAACATACTTTATGCAATTCTTGATAAAATTAAATGTCTCTATCTTATCTAATGCACCCATAGGAAAATGAGCTGTTGAGAAATTATTCCGTATTTCTCGACACTGTTCAAGATAGAAATGGGCCTCATGTGGAATGATGCCGAGAGAAAAAGTACCAGAGATAATTTGATAATCTTTTACTTCTCTTAAGTCTTCAATTGTTTTTAATTTTTTACCCTCCCAATTAATCGCACTGGAGAAATATTCAATACCATAGGAAATAATTTTACGGTACAAATCATAAATTGCCAAATTCCAAATATAATTTATTGCGGCATCATTTAAGCCGAAAGGGACGCCACAGATCGTTTCTGTGCAAAGTCGGATTTTGCCAAACGAGAGAATATATGTACCTTTGCATATGAGTTGGCACCTAACCCGTTTCGGGTGTGTACACTCTCAGGTCTTAATCCAATGACCGGTATACAGTCCCAGTAATATTCAATCAACTGTGTACTTTTTTCAGGAATCGCATAGACAATGCAAATGTCATTTACATCATTATTAAGTATAAGGAGGAATTTAAAATGAACAATTACAACAAACATTTATCCCACAGTCACCATAATCATGGCGACATGGATCATTCAAAACATGAGCACGTAAGCACGGAAGAACATGGAGGCTATAAGGATCAACATCAAGAACATCATGCTGGGCATGATCACAGCGGGCACAGTGGGCATGACCACAGCGGGCATAGTGGGCATGACCACCATCATCACGGTAACTTTAAGGAACTTTTCTTAAAGTCATTGCCACTAGGAATCATTATTATGCTCTTATCCCCTATGGCTGGGTTTGACCTACCATTCCAGTTTACTTTTCCATATTCTGATATTGTAGTAGCTATTTTATCTACTATATTAATTATTTATGGTGGACGTCCATTCTATCAAGGGGCAGTTGACGAATTTAAACAAAAAGAACCTGGAATGATGGCTCTCGTTTCTTTAGGTTTAAGTGTTTCATATTTATATAGTATTTATACTGTAATAGCAAGCTACGTAACAGGTGAACAAATTATGGATTTTTTCTTTGAATTTGCTTCATTACTATTAATCATGTTATTAGGTCACTGGATTGAGATGAAAGCTATTGGAGAAGCAGGAGATGCACAAGAAGAACTGGCTAAGCTAGTACCAAAAGATGCTCATGTAGTATTAGATGACGATTCAATAGAAACACGACCAGTTGCTGACTTAAAGGTAGGTGATTTAATTCGAGTTCAAGCTGGAGAAAATGTGCCAGCAGATGGAACTATCGAGCGTGGCGAATCACGTTTAAATGAAGCTCTTCTAACTGGAGAATCAAAAGCAGTTAAAAAAGGTCCTGGCGATGAAGTAATCGGAGGCTCAACAAATGGAGAAGGGGTTCTTTATATTAAAGTGAATGAGACAGGTGATCAATCCTTTATATCTCAAGTTCAGAATTTAATCAGCCAAGCTCAAAGTCAGCCTTCCAGAGCAGAAAATATTGCTCAAAAGGTTGCAGGATGGCTCTTCTATATTGCTGTTATTGTCTCGCTAATTGCTTTTGTAACATGGATGGTTATAGAAGATGTGCCAACGGCAGTTATATTTACTACTACTACATTAGTTATTGCTTGTCCTCACGCTTTGGGTCTAGCTATTCCATTGGTCACCGCTCGTAGTACAAGCTTAGGGGCAAGTCGTGGCTTACTAGTAAAAGACCGCCAAGCCTTAGAAATAGCTCAAGATGCAGATGTGATGATTTTAGATAAGACAGGTACTTTAACAACTGGTGAGTTTAAAGTATTAGACGTTGAACTTTTTAATAACAAATATAATAAAGAGGAAATCATTGCCTTACTGGCAGGTATTGAAGGAGGATCTAGCCACCCGATTGCTCAATCAATTATAAGCTTCGCTAAGCAGCAAGGTATAAGTCCAGTATCTTTTGATTCAATTGATGTGATTTCCGGTGCTGGCGTAGAAGGCAAAGCCAAGGGCCATAGTTACCAATTAATCAGCCAAAAAGCATATGGACGTAATCTGGATATGGATATTCCAAAAGGAGCAACTCTCAGTGTCTTAGTAGAAAACGATGATGCTATTGGTGCTGTAGCTTTAGGTGATGAATTAAAACCAACGAGCAAAGAGTTAATTAAAGCTCTTAAAAAGAACAATATAGAGCCGATTATGGCAACAGGTGATAATGAAAAAGCAGCTCAAGGCGCGGCAGAAGATTTAGAGATTGAATATAGATCAAATCAATCTCCACAAGACAAATATGAGTTAGTAAAAACACTTAAAGAAGAAGGAA
Source organism: Prevotella disiens (assembly GCF_900454955.1). Classification (NCBI taxonomy): domain Bacteria; kingdom Pseudomonadati; phylum Bacteroidota; class Bacteroidia; order Bacteroidales; family Prevotellaceae; genus Prevotella; species Prevotella disiens. Next base: position 2,369,207 of record NZ_UGTL01000001.1, read on the forward strand.
AGAAAGTTATCATGGTAGGTGACGGTGTCAATGATGCTCCTTCTCTTGCCTTGGCAGATGTTGGTATAGCTGTAGGCGCTGGAACCCAAGTGGCGTTGGATTCAGCTGATGTCATCTTGACTCAATCTGATCCAGGAGATATTGAATCATTTATTGAATTAGCACACAAGACAACTCGTAAAATGAAACAAAATCTCTTTTGGGGAGCTGGTTATAACATTATAGCTATCCCTCTAGCTGCAGGAATTTTGGCTCCTATTGGTATCACATTAAGCCCTGCATTAGGAGCAATTCTAATGTCTGTGTCAACAGTCATCGTCGCCATTAATGCTATTTTATTAAGTTTAGATCCAAAAAATAACGGTTAACAGATCGAATAATTGAAACTCCTTAAAGTATCAAGATACAATAGTTTTACAGGAGAAAAAGAGATGTAAGTACTGGCTCTTTGTAAAATCGTGTTGGTAGAAGTAGACGATTTTTCTACCAACACGATTTTTAATTTATTATAAAACTGATTTCTTTTAAAATCCTATAAGCCATTGATTTTATAAGTTTTATAGCTTGTTATTCTATTTTCTTGACATCAATACTACAGTCTCAACCCCTATGGTTATGGGGAACATATCCACGCTCGTAGATGGAAACATATCAAAGATTGGCTCTCGTTTGTAGGAACATATCGACTGTAATTATTTCATTTTCAAGCCTTTATCGATAGCTTCCTGAATAATCTTATGACAACAAACTCCCAACGGATTGTTTTCTTTACAATTAGAATTTTTCATTGCCCCAGTGATGGCATTTACTTCTTTTACGGATTTCGCGCCATGCTTTACAACTGCTTCAATTACCTGATTTTCTGTGACTTCGCTACAATAACAAGCATACTTAGGATCTGCATCTTTCTTAAACCAGATAGGAACTCTAACTTGGTCTTTCAAGAATTTTATTTCATTATCTAAGTTATAGTAAACAACGTCGCAGTCCTCGTTCATGCAAATCTTATATTGATCTCCGTTAACAGCATTACGATAATCATCTACCACTAGATGTTCAACAGTTACTTTACTAACGGAAATCCCTTCATTATTACATACAGGACAATTGTCTTTAATTTGATCCGGCTTTTCTGTTTTGCATCCACAACAACATTCATTATTAATCTTCATATTCTTAGCCTCCATATTTTCATTATAATTTCTTTTTTAAACTAGGTAAAACCAATTTTGTAGAGTCCAACAGCAAATGCAAATTTATGGAAAGTTTTCGAAGAATTTGTATTTAGGGGTATCAAAATTTAATTTTTCTCTTGGTCTTCTGTTTATTTTCTTTTGTATTTCCATTATTTTTCGGTCAGAGAAATCGTTGAAGTTTGCCTTTTTTGGTATGTACCTTCTAATGAGTTTATTTGCGTTCTCTACAGCACCTTTCTGCCAGGAGGAGTAAGAATCGGTGAAGTAAACCACCACCGGATTTCTTCCATTCATGCTGAGCCGCCTTGTTATTTCCTCGTGTGCGGCAAACTCACATCCATTGTCAGTGGTAATGGTAAGCAGTGATTCCCTATATGGAAAGAGCAATTTTGCCACGGTCTTTGCCGTTGGTAACGCCTTCCGTCCCTGCGGCAGTCTTTCCATGAGAATGTAGTTAGTCGAGCGTTCCGTTAAGGTAACAATGGCATGACCGTACGAGTCGACGATAGTGTCCAGTTCCCAGTCTCCGAAGCGCGTGCCGTCAGCCTGCATTGGTCTCTGGTGTATGCTTATACGGTTAGGGATATTGGTAGCCTTCGTAGGACGCAACGCCTTGCTCCTCTTTGTGTATTTGAGCCTATGTGGCATATGTGAAGCAAGTTTTCCGGTGGTGTCTGCATGGACGTGGTTGTAGATGGTCTGCTTCACGATGTGAATACCCTCACGTCTGAGCACGCCTGCAATTTAGCTGGGAGACCAGTCCTCATCCTCTATCATGCGGTCAACACGCCACCATAAGTCCTCAGGCTTGCGGTGATTGCCTTTAAAGCCGTGCTTGCGGGCTTCGCACTTGGATTGTGCATACTTCCACACATACGTGCCGTCTGGCTTGGAGTTTCGCCTGATTTCACGGATGACCGTTGAGCAGGACACTTCGATTTCCCTTGCTATACGGGATTTGCTCCATTTCCTTTGAAGTCCAAGATAGATTTCGTATCTTTGTGCTTCGATTAGTTGATTTGACATAGCAATACAAAATTAATTAATCTTAGGGAGATTTCGGTCTCCCTTTTTTTATTTGTATTGCTGATTGTTTCTTTACCTCGCCGAGAGATGCAGACAACCTCTCGCTACGCTTCGAGAACGTCTGCATCTCTCGGCGAGGGGTACTCTTTTATTGCACTTCGATTTTGAATCTGCAACACCAAAAAGTGAAATAGCAGAGTTAATCGGGGTAGACCGTAGTACGGTTTATCGTGAAATAAAACGCAATAGTGGTAAACAAGGTAAATATAATGCGGAGACAGCCCAAGCTAATGCTGTCTATCGAAAGCATCGTAATCCTGGCAACCATACTATAAAGAAAGAAGTATGGAAGGAAGTAATCCGTTTATTGGTAGAAGAACAATGGTCTCCCGAACAAATCTCTAACGTATTGAGAAAAAGAGAGATGAAGATTTCTTATGAAACTATTTACAAGCTAATCCGCAAGGATAAAAGAAATGGAGGCTGCCTTTATAAGTACTGTCGATACAGGCTAAAACACAGAAACAGACCTGTTGGGGGTAAGCGTACAACAATCCTAAACAGGACGTCTATTGCTGAACGACCAAAAGAAGCTGACGGGACAAGATTTGGCGACTGGGAATTGGATACTATTGTTGGAAAAGGAAACAAAGGAGTTATCGTTACGCTCGTAGAGAGGCAGACGAACTATATCCTCATAAGAAAGTCGAACAAAGGAAAGGATGCGGACGAGGTTGCAGATATAGTTGTAAAACTATTGATGCCATTTAAGGATACCCTCAAAAGTATAACTACAGACAATGGCACAGAGTTTGCAAATCACCAGTATATTACAAAGAAATTAGGCGTTACGGTCTATTTTGCCGACCCACATTCGCCGTGGCAGAAACCGCTCATTGAAAATCAAAATGCATTAATAAGGCAATTCATACCAAAGGGAACAGATTTTGACAACATAACACATCAACAAAATGCAAAAATACAATATAAAATTAACACAAGACCAAGAAAAAAATTGGATTATAAGACACCACAAGAATGCTTTTACGGCAATATAGTGTAAATTTGCACTTGCTAGTTGAATTCACCAATTTTTATTTTCCAAAACATTCCATAAATTAGGATGGATAGTTCTTAATCTATTTACGTCGTCATTCGATGCTTTTTCAAATATAGCATATAATTCCGGTAATAAAAAGACAAAATCATTTTCCAATGAATTGTATCCTACTATATAATCCTTGAATGGGAAGAAAATATTATATTTGCTATTCTTCATTTTTTTTATTTATTTTTGCAGAAATAGTTAGGCAAAATACCTAATAGAAGTAAATGAACATAATTAGTCTATACAAAACAAAATATGAAATTCCCTTAACAGAAGATGGAACGGGGAAACAACGAGATTGTTTTATATAAGCTAATAATATTCGCCTACCTATCTGATTACATCATATTATCACAGCTTGTTTTCAAAAAGTTTTTGAAAGTTGAGGTACAAACTCTCCTTAATGTTGTATTATAAAGGGAAAAGTGGGTGATTACTTAATAGTAGATCACCCTCTCTTAATTTATAAGACTTTTAGAAGCAGTTGCAATTATTACCACCGCACTGGCAGTTATTTGCACCGTTACATTGGCAGTTATTGCCAGATGTTGAGTCAGAACCACCACCTTTGAGTTTTAGCAACTGACTGTCTGTCAAAGTTGCAAACCCACCGTCAAGAACACCATTTTCAAGTGTCAACTTGGTTAATTTACTTAAAATTTCCATGATTAAAATGTTAATTAATAAATTTGATTCATAGTTTTTATAGACATAGAATCTTTTCGGTCTTTATTTTATTCGACGCCTAATGTTCTCATTTGCAGTTGCATGCCTTCTGCCTCTTATCGAGTTGTTACCTATTATATAGCTCACTGAGAACTGCAAATATCTAGTGTCTGAACGGTTATCATATTTGTACCTGACATCGTTTGAAGTCATGGTTTCGCACATGCGGTAAGTTTTGAAGATGTCATTCACATTAAGTGAGAGAGACAGCCTGTTTTCCAAAAGATTCGTTCTCACTCCCATATAAAAATAATAATTGGAGGCCACCTTACTATATGAACTAATGTAAGGGAGTTCATAGTAAAATCCAAAATTCAGTATCCAAGTTTTCTTTTTATTCAAGAGAAAATCATTCTGGGTCATGAAATTACCGCTTATCCTATCTATCATTGGAGGAGCTTCCGAAAGAATTGCCCTCTTGTTGATATAGTAAAATGTAACATTATTATAGGAGTTCCACCACCACCACTTGTTGAATGTATAGGATTCGGACATCCCCACGCTATAGTAATTTATGAAATTGCTCGGGGAACGCTTGATAATCTTTGTGGTCGGGTCGATTGTCGGGTATATCGCATAGTCGTCAGATACATGGCTATACCATACTTTATGGACAAATATACCCGAAGAAAGCATTAAATCCAGGTTGTCGGAATAAGAAGGCTTCAGAGACGTATTTCCTACGCTGTAGTCGTATTGACTGGTATAAGTCTTAAATGGATTCATATCATAGAAATACGGTCTGTTTATCCTTCTGCTGTAACTCAAGGAAAGAGATTTAATGTCTGACAACTTATACAAAACATAAGCAGAGGGAAAAGCATTGAGATAATGATGTTTATTGGCTTGATCAATGGTAAGAGACCGGCCTTCAGTATAAGTTTGCTCAACCCTTATGCCAAATTGCATGCTAAACCTTTTACTTAAGCTTTTACTGGCAGACAAGTATAAAGCTGCTATATTTTCCTTATATTTAAAATAGTTGCTTTGGCTATTGTCAACGATCTGGCTACCGGAAAGATTGTCATAGAACGTGTAGTCATTGCTATTGGTCGTAAAATCCAACTGCCCGCCAAAGTTCAAATTTATCCACTGTAATGGCAATTCCACATCCACTTTTGCCGCATAGTTGGACACTTCGCTCTTGTTTCTGCTGATATTCGCATAATAACTGCCTGCTATCTGCTCCCTATCAGGAAAATAGCTTGCCCCATAATCGCTCGTGGAGTCCTTATTGGTGTTCCTCAAATAATCTAAATCTATCTTTATCTTTTTTCCAAGCGAATCCAATCTGACTATACCATGAACATTAAGGACATGGGTATACCCTTTATGTATTTTATCATTGAAAGTCTCCATGTAGGATGACATATTGTTATTTGCATCCATAATTTCGGTATTAAACTTGTATTGCCTAAAGGGATTATTCGTTTTATGCCCCAAATAATTCATGCCAATAGTCAATGTCCGGCTCGCATCATAGTCAACACCAAAGTTCACATTCATGAAGTTATAACTCCGCTTTAATGGCGCTGACAGATGCCAAGTCTCAACAGGGTAATAAGTAAATCGGTCCATGACATATCTGTCTTTCCCAGAAGCTGTCGAGATATTGGAGGATATGGAGAGCTTCTTCTTCCTCAAATTAAAGTCTGCTCCGCTCTTATTATCCCCATAAGTAGCCTGCTGATAGGTATTTCTCAATATCAGCGACCAAGTACCGACTTTAGCCTTTTTCAATATAATATTAACCAATCCGCTGTTACCCTGTGCTTTATATTTTGCCGGAGGCGTGCTAATAACCTCTATGCTTTTAATTGTTGTTGAAGAAATTCCTCTTAGAAAATTTATAAGGCTTTCACCACTTAACTTCACAGGACGTTCATCTACCATGACTGTCATTTCGTTTTTGCCGATCATTGTTATCTGTTCATTTTGCACTTTTATTCCGGGAGTAATCTTCAGTGCGGCCAAAGCGTTACCGCCATTGCTCACAATAGAGTTTTCAACATTGAAGATCAAACGGTCGGGCTTTTGGGTGAAAATCCTTTTATGCGCGGTGACAGTGACCCCCTCTAAATTATAGACTTTCTCCAATGAGTCTATCTTGGTCGCAAGACTGTCCGTTTGAGCATTTGCATAACAAATCACCATATTAAAAAGAATTATACCTATTATTAGTTTTGTCTTTTCTGCCATCTTTTACTTGGATTTACTACTTATGGTTCTATAGCAATTGCTATTGAGCAAAGTTATTGTTTAATAATATTTGTTCCTGTTTTATAGAAAGTTATTTCTTGACTTGAAGATAGCTTTGTATTTAGCTTTCTATATCTTTATTATGTCCTCCCCAAAAGGATTGAATTATTTTCATATTACTAATGTTCGATTATTTTATTCTTCAACAAAGCTTATTTAAAGCAAACTTGCCCCAATCGAAACAAGTGCAAACCCTTACTTTGCGATTTATTCCTCAATAATTTTTTGAAATCTAGACCAATTGCGCGTGTTATGATATAATTCTACTGTACCTTTAGGCACGTAAAGAGTACACCCTTCTATTTTGGGAACTATGCGAACCTCAAGAGGTTCTAACCATTTAAGGTGAAGTTTTGAAACAGAACAACCTAAGAAGGCTTCAACTCCCATATTAACAACTGTAGCTGGAATTGTTAGTTCATTCAATGTAGATTTTGTCGTGAAAGCTTGATTTCCAATGGAGGTAAGGCTTACGTTGGATATAAGCTTGATTTCTTGCAGTCTAATACATCCATAAAATGCTTTACTATTAATTTCCTCTACATCAGCAGGGATATCTATTGTCTTAAGGCTTTTACACCCAGCAAAAGCAGAATAACCAACTATTTTCAGATTTTTAGGGAGAATAATGCTCTTCAAATTAGTAGCATTGCTGAAAACTCCCGATGGTATCTCACTGTACATAAAAACATCTTCAAATATTTTAGATGAGCGCCAACCGAAATACTCATATGGATTTTGATTACCTGCAACTATATTACATTCTGAGAGGTCTATATCTACAGGATATTGGTATAGGCTTTCATTTGTATCCATGAATAAATTTCTCAACAAGATAAAATCAAGACCATTAATATTACCTATTAATTTAAGCGATCTGATACGCCGAAGATTAGTTAAGTCATTTCCCATGAGCACTTGTAGGCAGCCCGGTTTCTTACATATTATGGTCGTTGTGTTAGTAAAAGGGGCAGGCTCTTGAACCAGACATGGACCACAATCCTGATTTGCAGTTTTCCCATCAATTTTAAAATCAACAGAAGCGACTCTACCTAATCCCTCATTTTTATCAATGGCAACAGTTATTGCGTATTCATTGGCACCACTTGGAATAGTCTTAACCACTCTTGCCCACTTACAATCAGCAGGATAAACCTCAGCAGAAAGTTTTCCATTCGCCTTTACACGAATCTCGAAATCCCCTCCTTCTGAATCTTGATAATAGCAATTTTGATCCGAGATAATCTTGGATGAACCATCTTGAGTAATACCAATTATAATGGTCTTCCTCTGAACTTTTAAGAGAATATGTCCAACTCTCGAAGTAACATCTTTGTTCTCCAAAACCTCAATGTTCAGTTCGCCTTTCCCATTAGAGAATGTTAGAATAGGCTTTATCCAATCATCTTTAGATGAAGCAGAGACTCCCACTTGATCATCAGTATAGAAAACAAGAGAAAGTTTTTTCTTTCCATAGTCAGTTTTAATTCCATCATGAATCATTTTTCTTGATTCTTGCGACCAAGATATACCTATTTCCGATTCATCGTCATGGCACGATACTATAGTCATAGTAACAAATAGCACGATTGCACACATTAGTGAACTGAAAAAATGTAGTTTCATGTGATTTTGTTTAAAAGTTAATATTTTAATCGTTTCAAATAAAATTATATTCTTTACTATTCGAAAGGTAAAGATCAAATATCAATAGATTACTTTACCATGTATTTAGTCGTATATATTCAATGCCCATAAGGGTTATACAAGAACAGAGCTTCTTTACCGACTCTTTGCTCACAAATATATTTCTTCCAAGAGTATATTTCATAATTCAAAGCTAACAAATAAATAATACTAATTTTACAATCATGGGACAAATATACAAATCTATATTGTTTATAACAAGTAAAAGCAGTTTTATTTTTTCAAAATTTGTAATTTCTTAGTATTTTCGCTATATTTATGGCATTATTTACTATATATACATTGTTTATATGAATAAAAATATTATTTCATTAAAGGATTTCGAGATTACTCCAAACGAGAATGTTATCGAGCGTAGCCATAATTTCCAAAGTTACATTGACCAAATGGAGCAGTTCGGCTGCAAAAGTTATTGGGTCATGGCAAGAACAGGAGTTGGAGCCAAGATGCAAATCGAGGGCTATGACGGTGAAGTTTCCGCATATATTTCTAATGATTACCTTGGTATGTCGCAAAGGACTGAGACCAAGGAGGCTGGTATAAATGCCGTCCTGAAATACGGTACAGGGGCAAGTGCCGCTCAAGCCATAGGAGGCTATTTAGACATCCATCAGCAGTTGGAACAAGGCATTGCAAAGTTTGTAGGACAAGGAGATGCCATTCTATTTTCATCAGGTTTTGGTGCCAATGCAGGTTTGCTCCGTGCTATATTGGGAAAAAATGACATAGCCTACATTGATTCGTATATCCATACCAGTGCCAAAAGTGGTTTAATTGGAACCAATGTAAAGCATATAGGACACAACGACATTGACTATCTTGACATGATCCTTGAGCGAGAAATAGGAAAATATCAAACTCGATTAGTCATCATTGATGGTGTCTATTCTCAAAATGGAGATTTATCAAAACTTCCAGAGTATATTGCAGTCTGCAAGAAACACAATTGTCTTCTTATGATGGATGATGCTCACGGCATTGGTGTTATGGGAGAAAACGGCAGAGGAACAGCCGACTATTATAATTGCTTGGGACAAGTAGATATTATTACAGGAACTTTCAGTAAGTCTTTCGGATGTGTCGGTGGTTTTGTTGCCGCGTCAGAAAAACTGATTCAGTATCTGAGATATTATGCTGACAGTAATGTCTTTTCCGCAGCAATGACTCCACAGGTTACAGCATCTTCACTGAAGGCACTGGAACTTATACAGACACGTCCTGAAATTCGCAAGAAATTGTGGACCAATGTCAATTATCTGCGCAAACGACTAACAGAGGAAGGCTTTGATATAGGCTGCTCGGTATCAGCCATATTTCCTATTATGGTCAGGGACAATAGAAAAGTATATGAAATAGCACGTGAATTACAAAAAAGATGTATCTTTGTAAGCGGTATCACATACCCTGCGGTAAGAACCAAGGAAGCACGGCTTAGAGTCAGCGTGTTGGCTTCCCATGAAATAGTACAGTTGGAACAATTGGTGACCGCCCTTGTGGAAATCAGAAAATCAATACCTTTTTAGATGGCAGAAGAAGAAAACAAACCCAAAAGATACAGAAGGACAAACGTCGATATACAGGCAGACATTATCAAGGCAGCAGAAAGCCTGATCAAGAAGAAAGGCTTTGCATCAATGCTGGTGACAGAACTCATCAAGAAAGCCAGAATCGAACCGCTCGTCTTCTATAACAGATATGACAATCTTAGCGAGTTTTATGATGAATTCGTTAAGAGATACGACTATTGGTTTAAGGATGTACTCACTGGTGTTCAACTTCCTACAGATTCAGAATTGGGCTATATCAGTATTTTCAAGGAAGTACAGAAAGCACTTCAAGATAAATCAGTGATGTTGGAACTGTTACGCTGGGAGATTGCTGAAGGAAATGAGACCACAGTCCGTACGGCCATGCTCAGAGAAATGCACACTTTACCTCTTGTCAATATCTATGAAGAGAAATTCAAGGACACTGGTATAGATATATCCGCCATATCATCCCTGATAATCGGTGGCATTTATTACCTAAACCTTCACAGAGAGCGTTCCAAATTCTCAGACATTGACTTGAATACGGAACAAGGTAGAAAACGTATAGAAAATGCCTTAGAGGAACTTGGACACATGATATTCCACTACCATGAAGTTAATAATTATAAAAAAATAGTGGCTGAAAGAATGAAAGAAAATGGCATCAGTGATGAAATCATAAAAAAGTGTTTGGATTAAACGATACAGTTCAAAGAGATTCCCCACTTATCCAGCGTGATAATTGGGGATTTTCTTATTATAGCAACTATATCTTACTTCGCAAAGCGGCATTTTAGAAATCCTGTAAGTAAGATCTTACGACACACAAACGACTATTTCCTGTAATCTCCCTTTATTTCCTGCTTTTCCAAATCTCTTTTCCATCTCTTTATATACCTATAATTTAGCAGCTTGATAACAATATTCATCATTAAAATTATCAAGCAATGGAATCAAACAGCAATGACAATTACGTGCTGGTCTTGGAAGACCGCACGGAGGTAAAGAACGAAAAGGAAGCGGGTAAACTCTCCGTAATTTCTGGTATTGACGACAAGGGTAACCTTAAAACCACCGAAGCAATCGCTGCGAATCAGGCAGCGTTCTTGAAGTTTAACAACAAGGACGGACTTCTAAAAAACTTCATGAGCAATTTTCTCCGTCAGTTCAACGACCCATCTCGCTTCGGACTGTACAAAGTTTTGGCAAACAATGTAGAACAAGGTGTGGACAATCTTCGCACCATGTTGCAAAGTCGTGAAAAGCCAGAAAGCAAACAGCAACTGACAGAGATTGGAGTATCCTTTGACGATTATCTGCCGAAAAAGAAGAACGCCACAGTCATTGATGAGTCGAAGATTGATTGGAAGCAACTCGACAACCTCGGTCTTACCCGTGAACGACTGGAACAAAGTGGAGAGTTAGAAAAGATGCTTTCTTGGCAGAAGAGTAACCTTGTTACTATTGCCGTACCTATTGGTGATACAACTATCTACACCGAAGCACGCCTTGCTTTCCGCACGGATGACAATGGCAATGTCGGCTTAGCTATCCACCCTTTACGCAAGGAGCCACAGCTCGACTTCCCCTATATGGGTTACAAGTTCTCTCCCGAAGAAAAGGAGGCACTCCTCACTATGGGCAATCTCGGTAAAACCATAGAAGTGACTCCCAAGAACGCTGAGTCTTTTTCTGCTTACGTCTCTATCGATCCGCAGACCAATGAGATTATCGCCCTGCGCGCCGACCGTGTAAACATCCCCAAAGAAATCAAGGGCGTGACACTTTCTGACACTCAGTATAAAGACCTTGTGGAAGGTAAAGCCGTGAAGGTGGAAGGAATGACTGCCAAGAGTGGTAAGTCCTTTGATGCCACGCTTCAAGTTAATGCCGAGAAGAAAGGCATTGAGTTCATCTTTGGCAACAACAAGAGTTTAAGAGAACGACAGGAACACAAACAGACACAGCAGCAAGGCATCCCGCATAAGCTTTGCGGCTTAGAGTTATCAGAAAAACAGCGTGAAGCCTTGGATAGCGGTCGTACACTATATCTAAAGAATATGGTGGACAAACAGGGACAACCTTTCAACGCATATGTTCGCATGGACAAGGAACAGAACCGCCCACGTTTTTACAAGTGGAATCCTGACAAGAAGCAGGAAACTGGCAAAGAAAAGGTGATTGCTGTAGCCGAAGAACACAAAACACAGGTAGCTGTCAACAACCACGGCAAGACGAATGAAGCTACCAAGAACGTGAAAGAACCGCTGAAAACGGGACAGACACAGCCTACTGCTGCCCAAAAGCAAAAGCAGGACGAGAACAAACAGAAGAAGTCTCGTGGACGCAAAATGTAAAACGAGAGAGCCACACAAGTGGCTCTCCGTATTGGAGGGAGGGGGAAATCATTTATTTTTACCGACGTAATATTGGCTTTAACGGAACTTCTTACTCCCATTTCTCCCCAAATTCCAAAAGTTATAGTCTTCTCTGTATCCATCATAATATAATCCTTTATGTTAATATAATTCACAAATAGTGTCGAAACACTCAAAGTTAGCTCTATTAAGTTGGGATAAAGAGGAACATTAAAGAGCAGCATTATGCCGAAACAAATGCTAATTAATATTTTGCAAAGTTACAAATAAATATTATAAAAACAAATGAATATATGTATTATTGCCGAGAAACCCTCGGTAGCCAGAGACATAGCCCGCATCGTAGGAGCAACGAGCAAGCAAGACGGATATATGGAAGGCTGCGGCTACCTCGTCACTTGGGCAATGGGACATCTCATAGCCCTTGCCATGCCCGAAGCCTACGGTTTTTCTGCCTATAAAGCTGAAGACTTACCCATCCGTCCCAATCCTTTTCAGTTAGTGGTACGACAAGCGCGCAGGGACAAGGAGTATGTATCAGATCCTGCGGCATTGAAGCAACTCAAAGTGATACGCTCCTGTTTTGACAAGGCAGATCGTATCATTGTCGCCACCGATGCAGGGCGAGAGGGTGAACTCATCTTTCGCTACATCTATCAATATCTAGATTGTAAAAAGACTTTCGAAAGACTTTGGATAAGTTCACTCACAGACAAGGCTATCCGTGAAGGACTTTCCAACCTCAAGCCTGGTATCCATTACGACAATCTCTATCATTCTGCCAAGGCAAGAAGCGAAGCTGACTGGCTGGTGGGTATCAATGCAAGCCGTGCCCTGTCCATCGCACGCAAAGGCGGTTACTCTTTGGGACGAGTACAAACCCCTACACTCGCTATGGTCTGCCGTCGGTACATAGAAAATCGTGATTTTTCTTCCGTCCCCTATTGGAAACTCTCCGTAGCAGCAGAGAAAGAGGGCGTATCGCTGAAAGCCGTGAGCGGAAGTGCATTTGACAATGAAGCCGATGCACAGTCCGCTCTCGCCATGCTTCGCGAACAGAGCCGGCTTACCGTGACTTCGGTCGCAAAAAAGGTGGGACATACGTCGCCACCCCTCTTGTACGACCTCACTGCCTTGCAGAAGGAAGCCAACAGACGCCAAGGCTTTTCTGCAGACAAAACCCTCTCGATTGCCCAGAGCCTCTATGAGAAGAAAATCACGACCTATCCCCGCAAAAGATTTCAGAATTTTATATCTTTCAGATAATCAATAGAATAACACCGAATAAAGAAGAAAAGGGTTACGATTTGGAAACGAGCGAGTTTCTTTCCCTCTCTTTATTCTGCAATGCCTCAAAGACCACTTATCTAACGTTGCAAAGGTAGTCTTTATTTTCGATGAAAACAAAAGAAATCCACACTTTTATCAGTCCGTTTCATTTTTCCGCACTTGAATTGCCGTTTTATGCCCAAAGCCCATCTCATCGTGAATTTGCTGTCTAATACTTCCTTTTTATTGTCTTCATCATCCTTTTGCGTGTTAAAAATAAAATTTTTCTGTGCAATTCCTTGCAAATTAAAGAAGAATAACCTATATTTGAACTTAGGAAAAAACAACTTAAACGCTCATGCTTATGAAGACAACGTTGATTTTACCAATTTCAGCCCCCTTGACATAAGGAACGCCACTTTCGGCAGTCAAGAGAGATATGCAGGACTCGTTGAAAAGGCTTTGCATTAATCAATTTTCGCACACACGATACAATCCATCCCACTTTTATTTTACGGATTTTCTCTCTTTACCGTTTTTATTGCGGGTATCTTATCAGACTGAAAAAGAACATAGACAGTATTAACTTATGGGACGACATTTACACGAAACAGCATTTCTAATAGTTACAGCCTTATTCAGTCCCGTGCAGTCCCGTGCGCAGTCACCCGGTCAGGTCAGCGGTGCGGAGGCATGGCTGAAGACCGTCCCCCTGACGATGGATCTGCATGGGTACTATCATTGGCGCGACTTCTCGGGCGACTCCGTTAGAACCAACCTCTACGATGCCAAGGGCGCAGCCTACGGTGGTGAGTTCACGCAGCGGCACACATGGATACGGACTTTCAACTTCAACCCCGCCCTGAACTTCTCCGAGGGGAATCAGCCGAAGGAGAGCCTGCTGAAATACTCCAACCTCGCGCAGATGACCGTCATCGGGGTGTTTGCCCCGACGACTATCGCCTATAACAAGGACGAGGTGCTATATGCCGTCAACGGACGCAAGGGTGCGGGAAGCCTCGTGAACAGGGACAAGGCGGTCGGGCAGCAGGGCATAGAACCGCTCAACTACGGAAGCACCGTCGGCGAGGATCTTCTTTATTCGGGCGGCGAGAGGCAGACCGCAGAGGAGTTCAAGTCCACGAGTCCCCGCATCGTCTCATACATCAGGGCATACGCCCCCGTGCATTCCGTGTGGGGAGAAGGCAGACGTGCGACCATCACCACGGGAATATACCGGGACGGAGACGTCAATTTCACGACAGCCTTTGACAAGTCCCTGTTCGGGGGCGGTGCGCTCAATGGCTACACGCCCGAGCTCATCGCATACGGCAGGACACTTACACCGCTGGAGCGCAGGCAGGTGGAGACCTACCTCGCCATCAGGTACGGCATCACGCTCAGCGGCTCGTACTACACGGGTACGGGCGACCTCTCATGGGACAGGGACGAAAGCGCCGCCTACCACCACAGGGTGACGGGCATCTGGCGCGATGATGCGGGCGACCTCTTCCAGCCCCTCTCCACGACGAGCTACGAGGAAGCACCAAGATACTCTACTGAAAAGACATACGACAGCTTCAGAGACGCAGACCCATACGGCCTGCCGACGATCCAACGCCTTCTCGTCATGGGACGCGAGGATGGCTCGCCCATGCCCGACGGCGGCTACATGCTATGGGGCGATGACAACGGCTCCACGACCACCGAAGAGACAGAAGGCAAGACGCCGTGGCACGTCATGAGTCGCAGGTGGCTCGTCAGGACGAACATCGACTCCACCGAGTACAGGAAGGACATCTGGACGCAGAACGGCATCACCGTCACCTCAGACGGCTTCACGGATGCCGTGTCGCAGGCAGAACCCAAGGAGGGGGCATATATTGTCAGCTCCCCGCTCGACACAGGAAACGGCACGATGGAATACACCAACCCGAGGCTCCATCCCGCCTACAACGTGGGCTTCACCGAGGCATCGGGCACGAAGTGCGCCTACGGCTTCAACGTCAGCGTACGCGGCGAGATCCGAATCGTAGAGGACGGAACAATACAGAATCGTGTTTTAACAGGCAATACGGGCGAAAAGAGTTTCATCGTACGCAGGAAAGGAAACAGCGTAACTCTGCTCATAGACGGCCGGGGCAGCAAGGAACTGCAGATAACCGTACCTGGTGAAAGCACGGCAAAGGCAGCCTGCATGATTTTCGAGATCGCAAGCGGCGAGACTGCATTAAATATCCCCAGACTGCGCAGAAATGGATTCGGAGACAGCGGCAACATGGTCGAGCTCGGATATGGAGTCCTCGCCAAAGGCAACAAGTTCGCAGGCACGGACTACCGCAACGTCTTCATGCTCATAGACAGAGGTGCGGGCGACAAGACAGACATACGGGAAAACACCATCATCAGATGCTCGCGCAAGGACGCGAGCCGTGAAAAACTCGTCTTCGACAACATCTTCATGGACACCGACGGCAGTGGATCCGACACGTTCACCTTCGCCAGCTTCGACGGCATACTGACACGGCTGACACCGCACGATGCGAGCTGCACGGGCGGAAAGCCGCGAAAGGACGGCAGTCTTGACATCAGCATGGTGGTCGGCCTGCCGAGTTTTTCATACAGCCTGTTGGCGGACTCCGTGGAGAATATGGAGAAAGGTGCCGTAGCTTCACGGGGAAACTTCACCACGAAGACATACACGGTGAAGAACCTGCTCCCGGGAAACTACAGTCTGCTCATTAAGCAGAACGCGGGCATCGACATCACGGCGGAGAGCACGGGAGGCGTCGAGTATGCCCATGCGGTCGGTCGACGAAAGCAGGGAGAGGTCACATGGACTATTCCCTCGCTCACCTCCGACTACAGGGCGGGACTCTGCACCACGCTCGGACTGGGAAAGAACATCCTCCACGGCTTCGACGTGAAGAATGCCACGGCACAAGTCGTGGTCGAGGGTAAACCCATGGGTGCTGCCGTCACCCTGAATGGAGGTGACGCACTCGGCATCATCTTCACCCCCGACACGGTAAGCTATACGGTAAACGGCATCGTCGTCCACCGTGCGGCCAAGAAAGCCGGTCTCGGCTGGCTCTTCGGCATGGGCTTCAACAAGGGACTCTCGACCATCGACGGGCTGAGCATCGACGGTGGAGACTTCGCCCTGACGAGCGTTTCGAGGGGCGTGGCCTACGAGACGAAGAAGGCGGTCGAGGACAGCATGGCGGTAATTATCGGCAGCGAGTGCAGCCCGAACGTGCCCAAGGCACAGGCAAGGTCGGCAGAAAACACCTCCTCCATCGAGAGACAAGCCCATTCTGCCCTCACCGTGACAAGGAAGGACGGGACTGGTATGGCGTTCAGTGCCGAGCTGAGACTTGCCAAGGAGACCGATGCCGAACTGCTCGTCTATGACACATCAGGAAGACTGCTGAGCCGGACGGACATGACGGGAGGCACCATCAAGCGTGCCGACTTCACCGTACCGCAGACGGGCGTGTACGTCGTTAAAGCACTCACCTTAGAAGAGGAATTCACAAGGAAGATAATGGCAAACTACTAAACCCCAACGGCTATGAAGACAAAGCATTACCTCATATCGGCGACATTACTGATAGCCATCACCGCAGCCATCGCTGCGACGCATATATACAAGGGACAGGACAGTGTACGTGAGAACAACGGCACAAGTATATCACAGGAGACAGCACAGACCGAGACGTCCACGAAGAACGTCCATAATGCAGAAAAAGCTACGCAGGGAATATCACGGACGGCAAGGAAGGAGGATAAGTCAAAGACGACAGCAGTAGCAACTTCTTCCGTTATGGAGACCATCTACACGGCAGACCATGCCTCGGGCATCATAGGACAGCCCGACGGACGGGTTTCGGACAACCCCGAGGACAACATCTTCGAGATAACAGTCGAGAAAGTCTCTCCAAATATGCGCGCATGGCTTGTCTATGACCTCAAGGGCGTAAGTTCTGGTCAGGGCATCAGCAGGAGCATCAACGATCGCACGGCTGTCGGCGGCTACCTTACGGTTCTTTCCAAGGACTGGAAGACCGTCAGGGAGGAAATAAGCCCCGAGTGGCTGAAGGACGGCAGGAACACCGTCCTCTTCACCATTCCGACGGATGCTTCCTACGCCTATTCGGTCAGGAACGTACATATCGAGACCGTAGCGGATGCTAAGACAAAGACTAATACCAATAAGCAGGAAGAAATAATCCTTTCCTCCGCCCCCATAGCCTATGACGGTCAGACCTACCTCCACGGCTTCGTGCGAGGGAAGGCAAGCCGTGTCTCAGTGAACGGCACAATCCTCACCGTCCATGACGGAGAATTCGAGGGCATCGTGCCATCGACGGGCAGACACCTCACGCTCACGGCAACCATTGCGGGCAGGAACATCAGCAGGACAATAACACCCATACAGGGAGGTAGGGCGGACTACGCCCGTGCCTTCGTGTCCGTCGGTGGAAAGGCAGAGAAGCGGTTCCTCGCGCACAGGGCGGACAGCATCGCCATCGGCGGCAACGTCCTTTCCGTGAAGGCTGCGGACATCGCAAGGGATGGCAGATACTCCGTCACGGCACTCCGCGAGACGGACATTCCAGCCCTTGACTACGGCATGACCAACGTCACCGCCAAGGGAGACGGCTACCGTTTCCTTCCCCACGGCAACCACTTCGAGGGCAAGGGTGCGACGGTGAAGATAAAATACGACCGCACGCGAATCCCGAGCGGTTTTACAGAAGACGATATCAACACCTATTACTTCGACAAGAACACTAAGCACTGGGTGGCACTGGAAAGAGTTAGGGTGGATAAGAAAGAGACCTGCGTCGTGTCACGCACCACGCACTTCACCGATATGATCAACGGTGTCATCAAGGCACCGGAGTCACCCCAGACCGATGGATTTACCCCGACGATGATGAACGACATCAAGGCAGCGGATCCGACATCAAAAATCAATCTCATTACACCTCCTACAGCCAACAACCGAGGTTCTGCCAATCTTCAGTATGGCTTTGAAATGCCTCCCGCACGCAATGGTATGGCTCCATCTTTGGGCATACAGTACAGTAGTGAAGGCGGTAGTGGATGGCTTGGAGAGGGTTGGAATCTCTCTGTTCCTTCTATTACGTTGGATACACGTTGGGGCGTACCAAGATACGATACAAGTAAAGAAACCGAGACCTATTTGATGTCGGGTTCTATGCTTTCCACGATGGGTGACGACGGCAAGATGGGTGTGGCTCACCGTGGTGAGAAGATGAACCGAAAAGCGGACAGACAGTTCTACACTCGGCAGGGAGGAGATTTCAGCCGTATTATCCGAAAGGGTAATTCTCCTGCCGACTATACTTGGGAAGTAACCGACAAACAGGGAATCAAATATATTTATGGTGGAGAAGGTGCCGTTCTCAAAGGTACCATCACCGATGCAAGCGGTCAAAGCCGTGAGGTGATTACCGAATGGAAGCTCAAACGTGTGGAAGAAACACACGGTGATTATATCGAATATGTCTATGAGACAGCCGACGAACCTGTTCGTGGTGGACTTGTGGCAAAAGCCATTTATCTTAAGGAAGTACGTGCTGGTAATAGCGGACAAGCACCCCATACGGTGGTTGTCTTAGAAGGCAGTAAACAGAAACGACTCAAAAACAACAATGCAAGATATGGCTTCCTAACCTCATCGAATCGTTTGTTAGAGAAGCTAACGGTGCACTTCCAAGGAAGTACGCTCCGCAGTTATGCCTTTACCTATAGCGAGGGTGCGTTCAACAAAGATGTGCTTATGGGTGTTAAGCAACTCGATGATAAAGGCACAGAAGTGTCTTATCAAAAATTTGACTATTATGATGATGTACAGGCTGCTAAGGGGTATGTGCCTTTTAAGGAAAAACAGGAAACATGGAATACGCACAATGACGGACTTGACGCAGGATTTATAAGTCCTCTCAAAGAAGTTGGTGGCATATTCAGCGACAAACCTACTGCCTTAGGAGGAACAACAAGCCTTTCTTATGGTGGCTCTTTCTATGCTGGAGCAGGAGTTGATGATCAAAGTTCTTCAACAAGTGGCACTATTGGTGGTTCTTTTAATTACTCTCATGATAATTCTAAGGGATTATTGACTTTTGCAGACCTTAACGGAGATGGATTACCCGACAAGATATATCAGGATGGAGGTTCTGTGTACTATCGTCCGCAAATATGCACAGACGAAAAGAAAATAACCTATGGAGAACCTATCAAAGTTGTTGGTATCTCTAAATTTTCTGCTTCATCCAGTAATACTTTCTCCGGAGGACCTGCCATCAAGGCTGGGTGGCAGTATATTATGGCTACTGTTGCTACAAGTACCTCCCGCACAACTACTAAAACCTCTGTATATTTCAGTGATGTTAATGGTGATGGGCTTGTAGATATAGTTTCTAATGGTAAGGTTTATTTTAATCATATAGAATTTGATGCGCAAGGTCATGCTATTCCTCATTTTACGCTTAGCAGCGCCGATACACCAAGCCCCATCATCTATGATGCCAAGAAAATAGATAAAACTATTGGAGAGGTTGATCCTACCGAGCAGGCAGAACTGATTAAATCCTCTCCGATGGAAGATATGGTACGTGTATGGCAGGCACCTAAAGATGGAATTATCAGCATCTCGGGTACAGTTAGTTTGATTACTCCAACAGGCGAATACGATACCGATGAGTATGCTCATGCTGATGGTGTGCGCGTAGCCATTCAGAAAGGTCGTACGGAACTCTGGAACAAGAAAATTACCAAAGGAGATGCAACGGCTTATAATGCTACGGCACAGAATATCACTGTCAAGAAAGGCGACCGCATTTATTTCCGTGTCCAGTCTGGTACGGAGGAAACAAGCAACGGTGCCTTTGACAACGTGAAATGGGCGCCTGTCATTACCTATACAGGTGCGGCAGAAACACTCCCCGGCGGATTATCTACCACTGTTTATCAACCTCAGGAGGGTGCTGTTTATGATGCCAATACACTAACCAATGTGGCAGAGAGCACTTCTTTGAACCTGTCAGGTAAGTTCACCAAACCCGTCACAACAGATGACGTTACGCTCAGAATTGTCGCATCTAATGAGTTAAAAGACAGCTTGGGTAATAATAATCCGAATTATAAAAAAAGAGAAATCTATACCCGTACCTTAGCATGGAATGAAGCGTTTGACGGAGAAATTAAACAGACGATTCCTAATCCGGATGGCTTGACAAATCTAAACTTTGAAATCAGTTCTGCTTCCAATGTGGACTGGTCGAAAGTAAAATGGACACCACAAGTAGAGACCATAGCCAAAGACGGTAGCAAGCAGCAGACGGCAGGAGTTGCCCATTATCTAATCTTTGCTGACATGGTCAGTGAAGGAAAGCCTGTAGTACTTGCTTCCAATGTTTCAACCCTGACAGTTACTCCGAGTATCACGATGCTACCACCAACGGCAAACGGAATGGTAACGATGACTGTCAAGACTGTAGACAAACTGCTGGGTAAAAAGACTTATACTTTCAGTGGTGGCAGTCTTTCAGGAGATCCACTGATAATCACCAGTATCAGTGCAGGCAAGATATGGATAGATTACTTCTATTCAGGTAACATCTCAGGTCAGACAGTAACTTCTGCAGCTACTGTCAGTGGCATAGGAACAGCACAGGCAGGCTTCTATGCCCAGACAGAGAACAAAGGCTTCGGCACAATGTATCGTGGTTGGGGTGGCTTTGTTTATAATGCTTCCGAAGGTAGGTATGGCAAACCTATTGATGAATCACTGCTGAAGCTCCCCGATAGCAAGGATGCCAAGATGGATCCTTTGACAATGGCATTTGTACCAATAGGAACAGACCAAAGTTCATTTGACAGATGGATAGGACAACGAGCAGAATTGTACCTTACAGCTAAAGAGGCTGGGGCTTCAAGACTAACTGAACAAAATGTAATATTAACTAACCCTTTCGAACATATTGATGATATAACAGGAGTTTCCGGTACGTGTCTACAAGGAACCGGTGCTGTAGCTATAACACAGGAAATGGTTGCAACAAGTGATGTCAATCAGGCAGGCATTGCTTTTACATACAATGATGCAAGTGGTAAGAGTGTAACTCGCTCCACTATGATGGATTTCAATGGGGATGGTTTCCCGGATATTTTTCAAAAGGGAATCATACAATATACAAATTCGCAAGGAGGTATCAGTGGCGAAAAGTATAGTGGAATCGGAACCATTGGCAGTGAAAATAAGTCTGAAGGATGGGCATTGGGAAGTGACCCTATTATTTCGATAAGTTCTACGATTGCTCATATTGTAAAAGGAAAGGATCATTCCAGCAACCAAGGCTCCAGCAACAAGGCAAAAGCTAGTATGTCTGGATCTGTCAGTATTCCTCCCTCTAACAAGGATTGGAGCACAGAAACATTCATGGATGTGAATGGAGACGGTCTACCTGATAAAATTATTAAGGGAAATAAAGTTCGACTTAATTTAGGGTACAACTTCACAGAACCGATTGATTGGGGAATTGATCGAATACAAGGAGGTAAGGGAATTACTTATAACGCCAATATAGGTGGTAGCTTCAATAAGGGGTCATCAAGCTTCGCCGGGGGATACAATGTTGTAACCTCTAAGAATGGAGAAGAGTATAATCTCTCTGATGTAAATTCTGACGGATTACCAGATAAGGTATGGCGCAATGGCAAGACTATTATGGTGGCACTTAATATCGGTAATGGCTTTATGGATGCCATTCAGTGGAAAGGGCTTTCTTCTCTTAGCGAATCAGCCTCAACTTCAGAGGGAGCTGAAGTTGCATTTACTGTCAATTTTACCCCAAAGTTAATTCCTGTCAAAATTTCCATAAATCCAGTTGTTTCTGTCAGTCATAGTATAAATCGTAACAACTATGCTTTGCAAGATGTGGACGGCGACGGCTACCTCGACATTGTGGAATCCGATAAGGAAAGTGAACTGAAAGTAACCCGTTCTGCTATCGGCAGAACGAACATGCTCAAGAGCGTGACCAACTCCCTTGGCGGAACCTTTACACTGGACTACGAACACAGCACGCCTACCTACGGCCTGCCCGGTGGTAAATGGGTAATGTCGTCCGTAACCATTGACGATGGTATCCGTGATGATGGACCGATGATGAAGACGATGTTTGCCTATTCTGATGGACAGAAGGATCGCCACGAACGTGAGTTCCTCGGCTTTGGAAAGGTCGTAACCAAGAATATCGACACCGAACAGGGTGAATCCGCAGTCTATCGTCAGGCTGTGCAACTCTACGATGTGTCCACCTACTATGCACAGGGCAATGAGCTTGGAGCGTCTGTAGAGGATGCCAAAGGCAACAAGTACACCGAGACACGCAATGAATATGATGGCTATTATATCACAGCCAACGGTGACAGCTATACTTTCAACAAACAGAAGAAGCTCTGTAGCGACCGCGCCTCTGCCTTCGTGCCGCTCCGCTATACCGCCAATAAGCAGTATGAGGGGCAGGCAACCGGTATCACCACCTCAGAGGCTTGGAATGAGTATTATCTCACAGGTTATCACGGAGAGCTGAAGTCTTACAAGTTCAGTGATAAGGGTAAGTTGGGTGCTGACGGTTCGGGTAAGTTCGACTACCAAACCGCAATACAATATGCTCACAATGATAACAAACATATCTTCGGGCTACCTACCAACGTAACCGTAACGGGCGGTGATGGTAAGACTTATCATCAAGTCTCTGCGACTTACGATTTGAACTATGCCAACCATATCACGCAGATTAAGCAACAACTCGGAAGCGGTGAAGCTGTCTCTGACTATACTTATGATGCTTACGGCAACATTATCAAGACTACGCTTCCTGCTAACAGCAAGGGACAGCGCATGTGGTACACCTACCGCTATGAGCCGGTGATGAATATGTATGTGGAGCGCATAGACGATGCATTTGGCTACCGTAGCGAGGCAGCCAACTTCGACTACCGCTATGGTATGGCACTCCGCCGTATGGATCTCAACCACTTCTATTATGAAACGGATATAGACAACCTCGGACGTGTGAAAGCTGTGCGTGGTCCTAATGAGTTGGCAACAGGTGTGCCTTACATCATTGCCTTTGACTATCAGCCTAAGGCTACTTTCGGCACCAATGGCATCACTGCACCTGCTTACGCAGTGACGAAGCATTACGACATACAGCACCCAAGCGATGATATGGAGACCGTCACCTTCGTGGACGGTTTCGGACGTCCCGTTCAGGTGAAGAAAGACGGTGTGGTAACGACAGCTGCCAAGGGCAGTGCACCCAAGGACGAAACCGTGATGATTGTCAGCGGACGCAATGTCTATGACGCTTTCGGTCGTGTGACGAAGGCATACTATCCAACAACAGAGGCAGTGGGCAAAAAGACAACTTTCAACAAGGCTTTTGATAACGTGTCGCCAACCGTAACGGTTTACGACGTGCTTGACCGTGCCATGAAAGTAACGCTTCCTGATAATGCTGAGACCAAGACGGAGTACTCTACGGACGCAGGTAGCAATGCACTCGTAACGACTGTTACTGATGCGTTGGGTAATCGTCAGGCAACCTATACCGACGGTAGTGGCAAGACCGTGAAGACCGAGCAACTCAGCGGACCTGACGGTACGATTACCACCTCCTTCGAATATGATGGGATAGACCGCCTCGTCAAGGTAACAGACACTGAGGGCAACGTAACGACATCCGTCTATGATATGGGCGACCGTCGCACTGAGGTAAACCACCCTGCAAGCGGTATCACCACCTTTACCTACGATGCTTTGGGCAATGTGCTCACCAAGCAGACAGCCAACCTCAAAAAGGAGGGCAAGACTATCAATTACGAGTACGATTACGGTCGTCTGACGGCGATTAATTATCCTGACCATCCGGAAAACAACGTGAAGTACCATTATGGTGGCATCAACTCTTCGTACAACCGTATCGGCAGACTGATGCTTCGTGAGGACGGCAGTGGCGCGATCGAGTATTACTATGGTAAGATGGGTGAGGTCTTGAAGACGGTGCGCACGCTGATTGTACCTAATCAGGCAGTGGCAACCTACGTAACACAGTGGAAGTACGACAGCCATAATCGCCTATTGGAAATGATTTACCCCGATGAGGAGAAAGTAACCTACGGCTACAACCTCGGCGGACAGGTAGACCATGTGCGTGGTTACAAGTCCTATGGCTACGACTATGTGAACAAGATAGGCTATGACAAGTTCGAGCAGCGCACCTATCTGAAGTATTGTAACGGAGCGGAGACCTTCTACAGCTACGACCCTGCACGCAGACGGTTGCAGAACCTCGTGGTGAATGCTAAGGCAGGCACCATCATGGACAATGCATATAGTTATGATGCAGTGAGCAACGTGCTCGGTATTAAGAACAATGCTCCACTCCCACAGAGTGGTAAGGCAGGCGGACAGATGAGCCACAGTTATACTTATGACCCATTGTATCGTTTGGCAAGCGCAACAGGTACTTATAAGGGAACGGACAATAAATCCGCTTCTTATACGTTGTCTATGGGCTACGACAATATGCACCGTATCACGAGTAAGAAGCAACATCTCACGCAAAATAACGTGCAGTTCGACGGCACGCTCAACGCAGGCTATGAACTCACCTATACTTATCAAAAGGCAGATGGTAAGAAGTTCCAACTCGACAATGTTCGTGATATTAACTACCGCACGGAAGAAACTCCTACGGACAGCACGAATATTAACAACGGACACAAGTACACCTATGATGCCAACGGAAATCTTGTTTACATTAACACCTCTCGTGTAAAGAAAGACAACAAGGAAGACGACAAGGCCAGTGAGCAGAAGTACAAGTGGGATGAGGAGAACCGCTTATTAGCAGCCGACGAGAATGGTTTTGTGAGCAACTATTGGTATGATGCCGACGGCGAGCGAACGGTGAAGACCTCAGGCGAGAACGAAGCCATCTATGTGAACTCTGAGTTCTCTGGAGGCAATACTGGTACGGCAAGGTTCAGTCTCTATGTTAGCCCATACTTGGTTGCAGGGCAAGGCGGCAAGTACACCAAGCACATCTATATCGGTAGTCAGCGTATCGTCAGCAAGCTTGGCGACTTGGCATCTTATGGCGCAGACCCAAGACGAATACCGTATGCAGGCAATGAAGCTGATGGTCTTACCATTAACTACAAGGATAAGTACAACCAGCAGTTACAATCCATTAAAGACAATTACAAAACGTTTGACTTGCCATATAATGGTAAGGACAACGACGACTATGTGAATGGTCAGGGCTTCTGCTGCAACGACGGTACACCGGAGGCAGCACAGGCTCGTACAATGGCACGCACAAGAGCTGTAAACGGCAACTTTAAGCCCAACGACGACTACGAGAAGATGCAGTTCTTCTACCACCCTGACCACTTAGGCAGCAGTAATTACATCACCAACTTGGACGGCGAAGTATCGCAGCATATCGAATATGTACCATTTGGAGAGGTGTTCATAGAAGAACGCAACAACACTTGGAATACCCCTTATCTCTTTAATGCGAAGGAATTCGATGAGGAAACGGGATTGTATTACTATGGGGCGAGATACTATGAACCAAGGTTGAGTTTGTGGATGAGTACGGATATGTTATCAGAGCTTTTCCCCCAGGTAACAGCCTATTGTTATACTGATAATAATCCAATAAAGTACAAAGATCCTGATGGTAATAGAAAATGGCCAGTTAACACTACATACAAAGGAGCTTCAAGGCATATAGATTCTTGGTATGGTCCAAGAAATATTAGCTATGGTTCAAAATTCCATAGAGGACTTGATATTAATTTTGGAACTCAAGATTTTGATTATGGTGCCCCTGTATTAGCTACTCATGATGGAGTTGTTCAGGCTATTAATAGCAGTCCTAAAGGAGGAGGAGGGCGGTTTATTATAATCAATTCTCCTGACGGCAGCTTCCAAACTGGTTATCTTCATCTAAAATCTATAAATGTAGAAGTTGGTCAAAAAATATCAGAGGGTGATGTTATTGGAGAAATAGGAGGTTCTGGAAAAGGTAAAGAACGTGGATATGTTCCCCATCTTCACTATCAAATTAAGAAATTAAATCAGAAAACAAGAAAATACGAACATTTTGATCCAACTCAAGGTAAAGGAAAAAAGATAGAGAATATTGTAGATCCCCAACTTTGGATAAACAAGAAAAGTTCTGATGTAGATATCAACATGTCATCTCCTATACAGCTTCCTGAGGTGATAGTAATAGGAAATGCTCCCCAAAAGAATGATATCGTATTCCCCCCGATTATAAATATTCCTAAAGAGATTAATTTACCTAATTCCACGCAACAAGAGCAATAAAAAATGAGACGGGATTGTAATATAATCCCGTCTCATAAAAATCAAGTTATCATATATTATGAATAAGTTTATTTACATACTATTTGTTTTCCTCTGTTTAATAAGCTGTGCACAACCAAATAATAAAAAGCAAGTTTTAAAGGATAGGGCTGTGATATCACTAAAAAGAAATGTGACAGGAAAAACAACTTTTTATGATTTTTTCAAAAAGTTCGCGTCAGACTCATGTTTTCAACGGAAACACATTTTGTTTCCGTTGAAAATTATATATAAAGGTTATGATTATGAAGAGACAGACTCGATCCTTCATATCAGCAAGAGTGATTGGATATATACAAATTTCAACGATTCTATAATAGAAGGGCAAAAAATAATGTTAAAGGTTGATACAATGGCGCATACTGTTATCTTAAAGGGCTATGATTCGGGAATATATATGAGATATTTATTCAAAACTGACAAGCGTTCTTGGATATTATTTCAGATAGATGACTATTCTAATTAACGTGAATTCGACAAATTCAGAATATCTTTGAATAACAGAGTTCTAAAATATAACAAATTTCGGGTAATGCTCCAAATTGGGAGTTGTTGAAATAATCATCTGATTATCAATTTGATTATAAAATAGGCGTAAAGGTAGGGAAAATTCTCTGCCTTTTGCTATTTTTGTAACCCAAAACAAAGGAAAAATGAGCTTACGAGAATGCTTCGGCACTTTATGCTCCAGATTGGGAGTTGAGTTTCAATGTCCGCATCGCCACTCAAACAATATTCTCAAAAGAGGTAAAGTAACAGGTAAACAACGCTAATGATGTAAGAATTGCCGGAAGCGTTTTATCAGCGACTACACATACAAAGCCTATCTTCCTAACATTGATAACTGACCAAAGAGGGATTGGGCAATCACAGCACGATACTAACGTTGGGTATTATGATTTATCAGCATTCATTCTTGTTTACTCTCAAGAGATTTTGTCAGTTGCACTACTTGATGTTGGAATCTGATAAGAAGTTGGGAATAGGTTTCGAGTTTACTGAGCAGTTGTTGCGCAGTGGCGACAGAATGATAAGTATTGAGGGCTTTCACGGCTTCGTTGTATAGCATGCCTATCTTATGAGTCATGGAGACGATTTCGGAGAGTTTCTCCAAGTAAGGCTCTTTTGCAGGGTCTTGGGTGATGACCTTAAAGGCTTCACCTAAAAGCCTTGTTCGGACAAAATCACTTTTCGTTTTTGCTCCCGACTTGCGGTAGAGTCTGATAAGCTTCTGCTGGTCTTCGGAATTAGGTATCCTGATGTGCCATCTGTCCCATCGTGGGCAGGTGGCACATCTGCCGTCTGGCTTCTTTTGTTTCTGCTTTTTCATTGCTTTCTAATCACGACTTTGGAGTGATTTAATCCCCTTTCGGGGCAAGGGTCTTTGTGGTACAAATGGCAATTTGTGGTACAAAGACACACCTTGCCAGTATAAAGAAAGAGATAGTTTGTTATGTTCCATAAAGTAACTTTTCTGGGGTGCTTTTGATAGACGAGAGTTCAAAGTTCAAGAAGTAAATCAAGCGATAAGTTTAGACTAATTTCTTGACTTACTGACTTTATGAGCTGACATATTTTTGACTAAAGTTAATTTTGACTTAGGTCGAAACTATTTTTTTGACCAAAGTCATAACTGACCATTTTACTTAAGTCGCGACTGATTTCTTAACTTAACTCATAACTTACCTGTTTGCGGTATTGGATTATAATACTTTTCAAGCATTGTTTGTATGTCGCTCTGTTTGTAAAGTATCTTCCCTCCGATTTTGTAGAATGGAAGTATTCTTGCATTTTTATACTCTTGGAGCGTGCGTGTGCTGAGCCGTAAGTGGCTGCACACTTCCTCGCTCGAAAGGTAAACCTCGCCATCTAACATCGGACGAGCTGTGGCACAATACCGCTCCAACTTCTTCAAAGTACCTTCCATCAGTTGTGAAAATAACTGCATCTGAGGGTCTTCCTGCGTAATGATTTCATTCTCTGCCATAATTCATTCATTTTTTGACTTCATTCAGCATTTCGCTGATGTCGGTCTGTTTGTAATAACACTTGTGCCCAATCATGGAGAAAGGGATTTTTCCCGTATCTCGGTATGATTGCAGGGTACGCTTGCTTATGCCCAAACGCTTGCACACGGCTTCGTTGTCGAGCCATTGCTCGTTCTTAGGAGGATTACCAATGAGTTTTTCCACACGGTGGATAAAGTCTGCAAATTCGGAGCGATGCCGCTCCCACGCTTTGCGGTCGATGATAATGAGTTTCATTGCTTTGATATTGTTTTGATTACTATATTGTTACTCGGCAATGGAGCTGTTATGCTGCCCGTTGCCGTACTTATCGGGTGCAAAAGTAAGTGGTCAAGAGCATCGCTACAAGGGATGAGGAAAAGCAGGGAAATGTCAGGAAGACAAGAGAAAAGACCACGAGAAAATCCCTCAGCGTTATTGCGGTAATGAGATGAGGTGCCGGTTCTTTCCTTTTATTGCATATTTGTTGGTCTATCAACAGTTCGATAGTTCGACAAATCGAGATGTCGAACTATCAATAGTTTGTTTTGACGATAGTTTGTTTTGACGATAGTTTTGTTTTGACGATAGTTTGTTTTGATGATAGTTTGTTATGACGATAGTTTGTCTTGACAATAGATAGTCTTGACAATAAATTGTTATGACAACAAATTGTACAGACAATAAGTTGTATAAAAAATGGCTTGTCATATAATAAGATTGTCAAGACAATCGTTAGTTCTAACTATTGTTTCTATCATTCGCTTTTGCGTCCAAAGAGCCTGAGTATGCCGTATTCTTGTAGTGCCTATACTCTCTACGGCAGCCCTGCCCTGCAAGGTTGGGAGAGATGAATACGACCGCACGGATATTGAGGATTGTAGTACCGCCTTGAAAAAGAAAAATCCTGCGGTGGAGATTCTACTCTCCATCCGCAGGACTTGACCTTTCAGGGCAGACAGGCTGCCGTTGTACCTTTGCACGATAAGAAACGGCATCAGGAACTTTGCGTGCGCCTTTGCCTACAACGCCTTCGGGCTTGCTTCCTCCGTCTGTTTGACCGTTGGCAGGTTGTTGCTCTCGATGAGCAGTACTATCGTGCCTGTCAGTTCGGTGTAAAGACGGTCGTATTGTTCGCTTGCGGCAAATTCGTCCGTCAGTTCGTACCCAGCGAATGTGGCTTGAACAGCCTTGTTCGCCAACAATAAAAACGAAAGCCTCTCGGGGAGCGGTGCAGGGAGTTTCCTCTCAAACTCGTCCTCCAAGACAGAAACAAGGGTATCGTACTTTGAGAAATGCAGTCCACTGAAAAGCACTTCACTTGCTATTCTTTCTGCTTCTAAATGATTAAAACCTTGCGCCACGGCATCGCAGTAGGCGGTCAGTGCTATGTCGGCTCTTGCCGTGATAAACTCCTTGTCTCCCAATCGCTCGGGGTGATGTTCACTCATATAGCTTTCCAACTTCAATCGAAAATAGGAAAGTTCCTTTTTGCTATTATCTGTTTTCATACATAATTTTTGCTGATTTCTAAAATATTGTTGCGTTTTGCTTTTCGATAGCTTCCGTATAGTCAGAAAAAGCCTTACTTTTATGTTCTTGCAAACGGTTCATGTCCTCTCTGATTTTCAGGTCGGTAATTTTTCCATAAATCTGTGTCGTTCCAATGTCGCTGTGTCCGAGCATCTTGCAGAGCGTTTCCATTGCTATACCATTGGAAAGGCAGATGGTCGTGGCGAAAGTATGGCGAGCCATGTGAAAGGTCAAGCCCTTCTCAATTTGGCATATCTGACCAATGTTTATACAGGCGAAAGATGCCTTGCTAACGTTCAATGTTGGAAATATCAAATCATCGTGTTGTTTCCCTTTTATATGAATGTCAAGTATCTCCTTTGCGATGGGCAGAAGTGGAATGATGGCTTCCACGTCCGTTTTCTGTCGCTTGATACGTATCTCACAAGTTCCGTCATCATAATGGTGGATATGTTTAGGTGTCAGTCGCAACATATCCACACGAGCCAGTCCCGTAAAGGCACAGAAAATGAAGAGTTGCCTTGCTCGCTCGAACTGCTTGTTTAAGATGGGCGTTTGCAAAATGCGCTTGAGTTCTTCCGTTGTGAGATACCTTCTCGTGCCACGTGGTTTTTTCCGCCTTAAAATCCACAAACGGGTCTCGGCGGATGTATTTTTTCTGTTGTCCGATGCTGATGAGCTTTCTCAAGAAAATAACCGTCATTTGAATGGTGGCAGGTGATAATCTGGCTTGCTTTAAGATAGAAATCCAATTTTCGACAAAGCCATAGTCCAACCGTGAATAACCAATATCGGACATTCCGTATTTTTCCAGCAGGAAGGATACTATGAGCTGCTTGTCATAGATGTAGTTGCGGAAAGTGGATTGGCGATGGAAATTCCCACACAAGGGCGTTTTCCTCTATAAAACGGTCTGCCTCTTCCATGAGCATTCCATTGCTTTGTGATCCTCCGTCAGACCAATTTTTGAGCAGTTCTGCACTTACATACCCTTTTGCCAAACCAGCTCATTGTATTTGGTTTGTATCTGTCCTTCCTTTTCTTCAGTATGCGGTTGATGTTCTTCATTCATCAGTGTCGCCTTGCATCTGCCATGCTTTGCGTCCCAATTGTTTGGATTGAATCCAATCCATACTGTATTGTACTTGTTGCCCGTTTATGGTGTTCGCCCATTATCGGGCATTTGCCGTTCTTCTTCAGTTTGGAACGGTTGATGTAAAACAATGTCTTGAATGTACTGCGTGCCATAAGCTATAATTTTAAGGTGAAAGTGTGTTCTATCCGTTGTTGAATCTTCTGCATATCCTGTCTTATTCTTTCTGATTGACCGCTGCATACACTTGTGTCGTTCTCAAATTGTATTCCCAACATACCGTTACGGTTCTATTGGAACACCAGCCGACAGGGGTAATGACCGAAGCAAAAGTATGGCGAGCCATGTGAAGGTCAGAGGGTTTTCATACGATACTTCTCTGTATGTGGTGCATCGCATTGGTAAACCACGTCTCTTGGGGGAACGTCAATACATATCCCGCACGTCTGCCCTATATCTTTCCATAATGGTCTTGGCTGGGGAAGAACTACTACGCGAAAAGGGGTCTTCGTCTTGACACGCTTGCTTTAATACATAGCTTTCCTTCCTCAATGATGATGTTTCCTCTTTGAGATTGCGTATATCGAATGGCAAGCCGCTGAAGCAGGAGAACGAACAAATCACGGACGACACGATATTTCTCCCATTTGATGGCAGGTCGATAATCTTTGCAGTCGTCCTGCGTGATGTTTCTCGGCTTCCTTTCGTCTTTTCGTAACTGTAACCATGAACGGATAATGTCTATCATGCCATTTTGACACCTTGTTCACAACCGCCTTCAATCAGCCAAGGCACTGCTATACTGCACTTTCAATTTTCGGTCTATGTCAGAAAGTATCATAGCCTTCTATAAAGGAAATATCCAGTTCCATGAGCGGAATATCACTTAACTTGTATTTCTACGCACATATCCCGAAGAAGAGTTTGCTGATAGGTACGCAGCTCCAGTGTTTTCATTGCCCGGTCTATGCCCACTCTTTCATGAATCTGTGTGAGGTACTCAGCATAGCACTCTAAAAGCATTGCGTTTTGACAAAGCTGTCCCTGATAGGCATTGCGCACATCCGTAGCCGTGAATGACTCTCCACTTTCGCAAAGTTCCGATAGCGTGCATGAATGAGTGCAGTGCATTCATTCAAATACTGGTTGATAGAATTTGCGATGGCACTCTTGCCGAGAAGACGTTGCTTTCTGCTATCCCAAAGAGATAATGGGACTTTCTTTTTGGCGGAAAAGGCGGAATGCTTCCTGCCCATTCTATCCGTCCGATAAGCGGCACCATGCCTTTTTGTCCGCTCGTTTAGCCTGTGTGAAAAAACGGACTTTCAGTTTGTTCTTTCATTTTCTGTCGTTTTTTTCTAATTTCCTTTGCTTGCAAAGGTACATACGAACAAGAGTTCTTGAGCTATGCAGAAAAATGAAAGATGAGGAATAAAAACCTATGCCACAGTTGTTTATATTCAATTCGTAACCCCTTTTTGCTTTGTGCCCTATGGGTTACGAGTTGGTAACGGAACTATTGCCGTTTTTCGCTCAATCTTGCCATATCTCAAAATGCAGAAAAGTGTATAAGTGTTATTGTTCAAGTGTTTCCGTTTGTACTTACCCATTCTTCTTTCATTGTCATTATTCTA